>OY762933.1:2475000-2952370 GCA_963666765.1 Gammaproteobacteria bacterium | reverse complement strand
CTCATGTTTTCCTTGCAGACGTGTTTGGCTACTTCGTAACTCGTTTTGAGTAGCGACGATATTCCACTACCAGCCCTTCTGGGCATTTTCTTTTTGCTGCTGACACTGTCGGCCTTTTTCTCCGGCACCGAGACCGCGCTCATGCGGATCAATCGGTACAAGCTCAGGCACCGTGCCCGCGGGGGCCACCGCGGCGCTCAACTGGCGGACAAGCTGCTGGCCCGTCCTGACCGCTTGATCAGCCTGATCCTGTTCGGCAACAACCTGACCCATTTCTACGCCGCGTTCATCTGGATGTTGCTCGCGTTGCGAGTGGGCGGTGTGATGGGAGCAATAGCCGGAACCATCCTGCTGACGCTGATCGTGCTGATCTTCGCGGAGGTCGCGCCCAAGACCTGGGCCGCGGCGCGCCCGGAAAAACTGGCGCTTGTGGCCAGCCGCGTGTACTACCCGCTTCAGAAACTCACCTGGCCGATTATCTGGGCGATCAACCTGGTTGCCGGAATATTGGTGCGGCTGACGGGCGTGCGCCCGGACAAGGACGACGAGCAGGATCTAACCGTGGCGGAACTTCGCACGCTGGTTGCCGAGTCGGGCCGCCGCATCCCCAGCCGGCGGCGGCAGATGCTGCTGGCGGTGCTCGAACTCGAAGCTCTGACGATTGAAGACATCATGACGCCGCGCGGCGAGATCGAGGCAATCAACCTGGACGAGGAATGGCCGGAGATCATTCAACAGCTGCGTGCCAGCACCCACTCGGTATTGCCCTGCTATCGCGGTCAACTCGACAACGTGGCGGGCATGCTGCATGTGCGAAAGCTGTTTCAGGCCAACGGCTCGAACGGTCTGAACCGGCGCCGGCTGGAAGCGTCGATTGAAACGCCCCACTACGTGTTCGAGCACACCTCGCTGACCCGGCTGTTTTCCGATTTCCACCGCGGCGCCGGCGCCACCTCGCTGGTGGTGGACGAGTACGGCGACATCCAGGGACTGGTCAGCGTGCAGGATCTGCTGCACGAGATTTCCGGCGGCATGATCGGCGACAGTTCTCAGGAAGCGGAGGAGGACGAGGTGCAGCCGGACGGCGACGGAGGCTGGCTGGTGGACGCCGGCGCCAACATACGGCTGCTCAACCGGCGCATGAGCTGGCGCCTGCCGACATACGGCCCAAAAACGCTCAATGGCCTGATCCTGGATAAATTGGGTACCATTCCACAACAGGGACAACGCTTGGAGTTGGGCGGTTTCCCCATGGAAGTGCTGGAAACCTCCGAGAACGCCGTCGACCGCGTGCGCGTCATGCGGGCCGCGGCGCAGGCCGGTCCCACGACATCCGCCACACAAACCGGACTCTAGAAATGCTCGCTATCCTCTCCCCCGCCAAGTCACTGGATTTTGAATCGCGCCTGCCGCGCGGCCGCCACAGCGTCCCGGATTTCCTCGACGATTCAGCGCAACTGGTGGAGCGCCTGCGCGAGTTCAGGGCGCCTGAACTCTCGCGCATGATGGGCATCAGCGACAAGCTGGCGGAACTGAACGTCGATCGCTATTCGGCCTGGAAGCAGCCGTTCAGCCGCAGGAACGCCCGGCCGGCGGTACTGGCGTTCAACGGCGATGCCTACCAGGGCCTGCGCGCGTGGGAATTCTCCGGACGTGATCTTGGCTGGGCGCAGCGGCACCTACGCATTCTTTCCGGCCTGCACGGAGTCCTGCGGCCATTGGACCTGATTCAGCCGTACCGGCTGGAAATGTCCACGCCATTGGGCACGGCGACCGGATCAAATCTCTATGACTTCTGGGGCGATCGCCTGACCGTATCCGTTCGGGAAGCGGTGGCGGCCAGCGGCACCCCTGTGCTGGTCAACCTGGCATCCAGGGAGTATTTCAGCGCGCTTGATCTTTCCGGCGTGGGCGGACGGGTGATCACGCCGCGCTTCCTGGACTTCAGGAGCGGCAAGTACCGTTTCGTGAGCTTCCTCGGCAAACGGGCGCGGGGGATGATGGCGCGCTTCATCATCGAGCGGCGGATGCGCTTCGCCAAGGGCCTGCTGGCGTTTTCCGAGGCCGGATACCGCTACGACCCCGAGCGCTCGACCCGCGACCAGCCGACTTTCATCCGCGACCCGCTCTAGCCCGGGGAACTGTCTTATGGGGCCGCGGATCAACTTGATATGCGCTTTCCTGGCGCTGCTTCTCGCGCCGTATCACACCGGCAGCGCCGACGATAAGGCGCAAACCGGCGCCGAATCCGCCGGCGGCGCCGCGATCGCAGCCGCAATCGAGGATCCCCGCCGATTGCCGCGCGATCGGGATCGGGACGCCGGCCGCAAGCCCGAAGCCATCTTGGCCTTGGCCGGTTTGCGGTCGGGCATGACCGTCCTGGATATGTTCTCCGGCGGCGGTTACTACACCCAACTCGCGGCTTCCGTCGTCGGCCCCACGGGCAAGGTCGTTGCGCACAACAACACGACCTACGCCACGATAGCCGGCACAGAGATCGATCAGCGCTACGCGGATGGCCGACTGCCGACGGTAGAACAGGTCCTGGGCGAAAACAACAAGCTGACCTTGCCGGCCGATGCCTTTGACGTTGCGCTCCTTATCCTGTGCTACCACGACGTGTACTACCTCGATGGCCAGCGTGGCTGGGAAAGAATAGACCGCCCCCTGATGCTGGCCGAACTGTACTCCGCGGTAAAACCCGGAGGTGTCGTGCTGGTCGTTGACCACGTTGCCGAACCCGGCACCCCCGATAACGTGGTCGCGAGCTTGCACCGCGTCGACCCTGCCCTGGTCAAGGCAGACTTCACGGCGGCGGGCTTTCGACTCGACGCCGAGAGCGACGTATTGTCGAACGACAACGACCCGCATGACGTCATTGCCATGGCTCCGCAGGTACGGGGGAAGACCGACCGTGCCGCCCTGCGCTTCAGGAAACCGGCTTACCCCTGATGCGGTCCGGCCCCCATTGACGGGCTGTGCGACAATCCCGGCACGGGAAATCGGAGTCCGGCAATGAGAAAAAGTCTCTTGGGCCTGGTGTCCGCGGTCATCCTGCTGGCGCCGCCGGCCCATGGCGATGATGGGGTCCTGATTTTCGGCGCCACGCGCAACACAGGACTGGAAATTGCCAAAATCCTCGTCGGGCGGGGCGAGGCGGTCACCGCCTTCGTCAGACCCACGTCCAATCTGGAGAACCTGGAACCGCTGGACGTCGATTACTTCGTCGGCGACGCCCTGAACGCTGACGATGTGCACCGGGCAATCGCATCCGGGAAGTTCAAGGCGATCATTTCGACCCTGGGCTCAAGACCTGGCGAGGTCCCGGTTGATGTCACTGGCACCACCAACATCCTGGATGCGGCACAAACTGAAGGCGTTGACAGATTGATCGTCGTGACGATTGTCGGTCCCGGCAAGAGTATCGTCATGGTGCCCGAACAACATCGGGAATCTCACGCCTGGGCAATCGACATCAAGGACAAGGCCGAGAAGCGCATCATGGCCAGCGATCTCGATTACACCATCGTCCGCCCCGCGCAACTTACCTCCAATCCAAGGTCGGGAATTATCCGACTGAACCTGGAGCCGGAACCAACAGGTCCGGTCACACGCGGGGATATGGCCGATATGGTCGTATGGGCCTATGACAACGATGAATCCATCGGGATGGTCTACCACGTAATCGGCGACGATCCGCTGGCCGTGGAACGAATGGACGATCCCAAGCAGTAGCCCTGGCTCATCCGCACCGCACTGGCCCGCTACTGTGACCGCTTCCGCCAGCTGAGCCCGGTCATGCGGTGGTTCCCGTCAATGTCGATGACCGCATCCGCATAGTCCGGCATCGTTTTCAGCATATGGCGCGTGAGGCGCTCGTAATGCTGGACGAAACGGGCAATTTCCGCATCCGACATTCCCGGCGGCTTCGCGTCGACGCGGGGCCCGTCGCGAAGCCGCTCACGGAGCTTGTCTTCCTGCAGCGAGCGCCATTCGAGGACCCTTTCGAAGGAGGGAATTCGCAGCATGATCAGCAGGTCCAGGCACGCGAACAACTCCGCGTAATCCGTGCGCAGGCGCTCGTTGACGCCTGTCCTCCAGGCAGCGTTGCCGTCCTCCGACGCTTCCAGTTCGTTTACTGGATCGCTCAGTGATTCCGGCGTCTGCGGCCTGCCCCCGAGACACCAACCCTCGAACAGCACGACATCCGCCGGAGCATCGACTCGCCGCCAGTCCTGCTCGGGCGCACGATCGTCGGTCGCCTTGTCGAATACCGGCACGGCGACCTTTCGAGCCGCACCGGGATGCGTCAGCGCATCCAGAACCCGGCGAGCCAGCGGAACATCGTGCGTGCCCGGAACGCCCCGCGTCGCCAGCAGCGGGTGCGCCCGGCGGCTCAACCGCCGGCGCCGGGCCTTTGCGAGGTAGACATCGTCCAGCGAAATGCAGACCGCGGAGAGTTGCATCCCCCCCAGCCATTTCGAGAGGAAACGCGCAAACGTGGTCTTGCCGGATCCTTGCGCGCCGCTGATGCCGACAATGATCGGCCGCCCTGATTCACGGTGCGCGCGCAGAATCCGTTCCGCTACCTCTCGAACATAAGGCCGGACATTTTCCGCATAGCCCCCCGGCAGCTTGTGCTCTGCTACGAATTCGTCGCGCCAAGCCATCGCGGCCCAACCCCCTCGCCGAAGATTATCCCTCCGCCTGGGAGTAACTACCTGCTCTCCTGGCGATTCAGGACCTGCAATTCAGCCAGAAGCAGAGGCACATCCGTTTTAATGATGTCCCATAAGACATCGTCGTCGATGCCCAGATACGCATGGATCAAGCGGTTGCGCAAAGCAATGATTTGCCGCCACGGGATTGCAGGATAGGCTTCGCGCACCTTTGCAGGCACATGGGACCCAGCCTCGCCGATTAGTTCCAGGTTCCGAAGTGTGGCGTCGTATGTACGCCTGTCGGCAATGAATGTCTGCTGGTCCAAGCCATGAGTATAGGAAAGAACCCTCTCGCAGAACTCGATCATGTCGGCAGCGTACAGTCCCCACTCCCGTAGCGGCTGCTTTTTCTCAGACATGCACCGCTTCCCGCTCAATACGCGGGCGCAACTCTTCCCGAAGCGCCTTGTCGGTTACCAGATCAACATCACGCCCCAGCAGATCCTCAAGGTAGAACTGAACCCCGAAGTACTGCCTTGAAGTAGCCGGTCCCTCAAAGCGAGCAAGGATATCGACATCACTCTTTTCCGTCGCATGACCGCGCGCAAAGGACCCGAATACTGCTAGGCCGGCCACGCCAAACCGCGACATGATCTCGGACTTGTGCGTCCGGAGCAACTTCACAACTTCATTGCGTACCATGAGTCAGATTCTCCGCGGTTGACTGCCCGGAGTTTAATTCAACCCTATGCGTACAGCACAGACGCCAAATTTGTTGCCCGCCGCATTCGATCGCTGAACCGCCCATTCATCCACTTACGTCAAGAAACCTATGACGTGTCGTTTAACCCCCTGTGGATTCTTCCCGACATTCGTGCTCCGTATCGTAGCGATACGGGCATTGCTTACTGGCTTGTGGCTGAGTTTGATAAGGTGGCCAAGGCTTCGTTCAGGTGTTTTACGGCGGTAGTTTCAATACCACCAATGGGTTTTCGGGGGCGGTTGGCGCGAGGGATGATGGCGCGCTTGAACCCGAGCTTGGCCGCTTCGCGCAGGCGCTCCTCGCCGTGGGGAGCGGGGCGTACCTCGCCGGAGAGTCCTAGTTCTCCGAAGACTACAAGACCATCGGGCAGAGCTTGGTTCTGGACGCTGGACCATACCGCCGCCGCCACCGCAAGGTCGGCGGCGGTCTCCGAAACCCGCAGGCCTCCGACGAAGTTCACGAATACGTCGCGGTCGTAAGCCGCCACGCCCGAATGCCGGGCCAGGACGGCCATAAGCATGGCGAGACGGTTATGGTCCATGCCCGGGCTGACACGGCGGGCCAGGCCGGCGCCCGCGTCGGATACCAGCGCCTGGACTTCCAGCAGCATCGGCCGGCTGCCCTCATGGCAGGCCGTAACGGCGCTGCCGGGCGCGCCGGCCTGACGCCCGGTAAGAAAGATCGCCGAGGGATTTCGCACCTGCTTCAGTCCCGCAGAATCCATCACGAACACACCCAGTTCGTTGACCGCGCCAAAGCGGTTCTTCACCGAACGCAGGACCCGAAAGCGGCTTCCGGATTCGCTTTCGAAATACAGCACCACGTCCACCATGTGCTCCAGCATGCGCGGCCCGGCAATCTGGCCCTCCTTGGTCACATGGCCCACCAGCGTTACCGCGATTCCGCGGGTCTTGGCCAGGCGCACCAGGGCCGCCGTGCATTCGCGCAGTTGCACCGGGGAGCCGGGAGCGGAATTGACGTCGTTCAGGCTGAGGGTCTGGACGGAATCGATAATCAGCCACGCGGGCCGCTCCGACTCGACCGCCGCAAGCACGGCATCCAGGGAAGTCTCGGCGATGGCGCGTACGCCGGCTTCGGCAAGACCGAGGCGGCGCGAACGCAGGGAAAGCTGTTCCAGGGACTCTTCGCCGCTTACGTACAGCGTATGCGCGCTTGCCGGATTGCCGCCGGCCACCTGCAGAAGAATGGTGGATTTTCCGATCCCGGGATCGCCGCCAAGCAGCACGACCGAACCCTTCACCAGGCCGCCACCAAGGACCCGGTCAAACTCGGCCAGCCCCGTGGGCATGCGCTGGCCGGGTTGCGCGGCCACTTCGTTCAGCCGCACGACCTCGGCAGCGGCGGGCTTGCGGGATTTTCCGCCTGGGCGTGCGGGCGCCGCAGGCGACTCGCGCAGCGTGTTCCAGGCGCCGCAAGCCCCGCACTGCCCCTGCCACTTGAGGCTCTCCGCCCCGCATTCGGAGCAAAAGTACAACGCGTTCTTCACGGTTTCGGCACTGTCCCGGCGGGGTCGGACACTCTTCAGGAAACGGCCATTATCGCCATGAATTCAATGTTGGCGGACTGCTGCTTGCCGAATATTCGTGCAAAAGGCGCCCACCCGGAGGCGTAAATCGTATATTCTTGCGCTCTTCACGCGCCGAACGGTTACATAACCGGAGTGATTCCCAATACTGCTTCCAGCGCCCGCAAGTGGGTGGAGGAGGTTGCTCGCCTTACGCAGCCCGGACGCATCCACTGGTGCGACGGTTCGCGCGAAGAATACGAAGCGCTCCTGGCCCAGTTGGTTCGCGAGGGCAAGCTGATTCACGTGAACGGCGGACAGTTCGAGGATTGCTACCTGCACCGCTCCGATCCTTCCGACGTGGCCCGGGTAGAGAACCTCACCTTCGTTTGCACGGCGGATCGCGACGACGCCGGCCCCAACAATAACTGGATGCCTCCCGACGATGCGCATCGGCTGCTGGACGGGCTGTTCGAGGGCTGCATGCGGGACCGCGTGATGTACGTGATTCCCTATTGCATGGGGCCGATCAACTCGCCGCTTTCGCGCTGCGGGATCGAGGTGACGGACAGCGCCTACGTTGCGGTGAACATGTACCTGATGACACGCATGGGCGCACAGGCGCTTGATCGGATCGAACGCGAGGGCGAATTCGTAAAGGGGATGCACTCGATCGGCGAACTCGATCCCAAGCGTCGCTACATCATGCATTTCCCGGAAGAATTGAGCATCCGAAGCTACGGTTCCGGCTACGGCGGCAATGCGCTGTTGGGCAAGAAATGCCATGCCCTGCGTATCGCAAGCTGGCAGGCGCGCCAGGAAGGCTGGCTGGCGGAGCACATGCTCATTGTCGAGATCGAAAACCCGGCTGGCGAGAAACACTACCTGGCAGCCGCATTTCCCTCGGCCTGCGGCAAGACCAACCTGGCGATGCTGATTCCGCCCGACGCACTTGCGGGCTGGAAGGTGCGCACGATTGGCGACGACATCGCCTGGCTGCACCTGGACGGCGACGGGAGAATGCGCGCCATCAACCCGGAGGCCGGCTATTTCGGCGTCGTGCCCGGCACCAACCGCGAAACCAACCACAATGCCTTCGAGATGCTCCAGAGGGACGCAATTTTCACCAATGTAGGGCTGACCAGCGATATGGAGCCGTGGTGGGAAGGCCGCAAGTTCGGCGTCCCGGCGCTGAACTGGAAGGGGGAACCGGTCAAGAGCGGCGAAAAGGCCGCGCATCCCAACTCCCGCTTCACCGTTTCGGCGCGGTGCAACCCCAGCTATTCGCCCATGGCCGAGCACAAGGCGGGCGTGCCCATTTCCGCGCTGATCTTCGGGGGGCGCCGCGCACGGCTGGCGCCGCTTGTCATGGAGGCGCGCGACTGGCGCCACGGCGTACTGATGGGCGCCGCCATGGCGTCGGAATCCACGGCGGCATCCAGCGACTCCGGCAACGGACTGCGGCGCGACCCGATGGCCATGAAGCCATTTTGCGGTTACAACTTCGCCGACTACTGGAAGCATTGGCTGAGTTTCAGCGGCCGCAGCGGCAGGCTTCCCGGGATCTATCACGTCAACTGGTTCCGGCAGGACGAAGCGGGCGAGTACCTTTGGCCCGGATTCGGCGAAAACCTGCGCGTGCTCCAGTGGATTCTCGACCGATGCAAGGGCCGCGCGGATGCGCGCGAGACGCCGGTGGGCAATCTGCCACGGCCCAGGGACCTCAACCTTCGGGGCCTCGATATCGCTCCCGAGGCCATGGACGGTCTGCTCGAGGTGGACACGGAAGGCTGGCGCGAAGAGATGCGAAGCATAGCCGAGCACCTGGCGAAGTACGGCGACCGCGTACCCTCTGAACTTACCTCCGAACACGCCCGAGTAGCCGCCGCCCTGGGCTAGCGGGGAGGGCGTCCCGCCCTCCGTGAAGGCGAAACGCCTTCGTTCCAGGGGGCTCAGGCAGCGTAGCGCAGGCGATCCGGCACGCAGTCCAACAGTACCTGAGCCTCGTTGGCAGGCGCCGACACATGGCGCGCCAGCAACCGCCGCCAGGCCCCGGCCCCGGGTTTGCCCGAGTAAAGGCCCGCCATGTGCCGCGTGATGGAGCCGAGGCTTGTTCCGCGCTGATCCTCGCTCCGGGCGTATTCCACCATGGCCTCAACCACCTGCACGCGCGTCCTGCGCCGCCGCGACGCACCGGGCAGCCGGGTCAGAAGCCAGGGATTGGAATAGGCAACCCGTCCCAGCATCGCGCCATCGACCCGCTCAAGGTGCGAAGCAATCTCGCCAATGCCGCGGATCCCGCCGTTGATGATGATGGACAGGTCCGGCATGGCGTCTTTCAGCCGGTAAACGGTGTCGTAGCGCAGAGGCGGCACGTTGCGGTTCTCCTTCGGCGAAAGTCCTTCAAGGACGGCGATGCGTGCATGCACGATCAGGGCGGCGACGCCCGCGTCCTGCATCGCACGGGCGAATTCCAGCAACTGCGGGAACTCGGGGCGGTGATTGGTGCCGATCCGGGTTTTGACGGTTACGGGCCGGCCCCCCGAACGCTCGCGCATTGCGGCTACGCATTCGGCCACGCGCTCCGGTTCATGCATCAGGCAGGCGCCGAAGCGTCCCGCCCGCACCCGCGAACTGGGACAGCCCACGTTCAGGTTGATCTCGTCGATATCGGCATCGGCGGCAAGCGCGGTTGCCTGCGCCAGCAGTTCCGGTTCGCTGCCGCCCAGTTGCAGCGCCAGAGGGCGTTCCGCGGGATGATGCTTGAGGAAGCGGTCGTCCCGGGCGTGGACGACCGCCTGCGCATGGACCATTTCCGTGTAGAGGCCCACGCCGGGCGCCAGCAGCCGGTGGAAATAGCGGCAGTGCCGGTCGGTGCGCCGCATCATGGGCGCCACCGACAAGCGGCAGGCTGCCGGATAAGTTGCGGAATCAGCAGCCATCCATGGTGGCCTCCACCAAAAAGCGCACGACCTCGCGCAAGGCCTCCTGCTGGGTCGCGCCCTCATCCAGGGCCCGGCGATAGGCGGCCAGTTGCATGCTGGCGCTGGTGCCGCGATCGAGAATCGTGCGGGCGTGTTCGATTTCTTCCTTGCAATCAAAGAACTCCGCGTCCTGGCGCACCATTGTGATCAGTTCGTCCAGCAATTCGGAAAACGGCGCCATCGTGCCCTTGCCGAAGTCAAGCAGACTGTCGGTGGGCCCGTAACGCATCGCCCTCCAGCGGTTTTCTTCCAGCAGCAACAGGTTGTAGCTGCGCCAGCGGCTGTTGCTGACCCGCAGCCGCCACAGCATGCGAATCAGGCAGACGGTGAAGGCCGTCATGCATACCGTGTCCTCAACGAAAGTGCAGAGGTCGAAAATGCGCGTCTCAAGCGTGGGGAAGCGCCCGCTGGGCCGTATGTCCCACCAGATCATCGAGGAATCCTCGATGACATTGGCTTGCACCAGGGTCTCGATGTGGCGCTCGTAGTCACTCCAGCCATTGAACTCTTCCGGCAGGCCGGTACGCGGCAAACCGGAGAAGATGGTCAGCCGAAAGCTGCTCAGTCCGGTGTGGTCGCCCTCCCAGAAGGGCGACGAACCGCTGAGAGCAAGCAGGTGCGGCAGGAAATAGCGGAACTGGTTCATCAGGTCCACGCGCAAGTCCTTGTCCTCTATGCCCACATGAACGTGCATTCCGCAAATCAACATGCGCCGGGCGGTAGCCTGCATCTCCCTCTGCAGCGCAACATAGCGCTGCGACGGCGTTTGCTTCTGGTCCCGCCACAGGGCCGAGGGGTGCGTGGAAGAAGCGATGATCCGCATCCCGAACTGTTCGGCCACCGAACTGATTTCCCGCCGCTGCCGCGTCAGTTCACGGTGCACTTCGGCAACGTCGGCGCACACCTTGGTCGCGGTTTCCACCTGGGCCCGCATGAGTTCGTTAACGACCTGGCCGGTGACCTGTTCCTGGCAGGCGGGCATGAATCCGGCCGGGGGATCCACCGCCAATTCCAGCGTCTCCGCATCCACCAGGAGGTATTCCTCCTCAACCCCCAGTGTGAAGCTGGGTTGATCGCGAAGCAGACTCATGTCATTCCATCCAGGCCCGATCGGCGCCATTGTATTGCGCTCCGAGCTCGAAAGGGTTAACCGGAAGTTGCCCCGAGGCGCTCCGCCAGCCAATCGGGCACGCTTCCGAGCGCCTTTTCAAGTTTCCCGCCGTCCGGCCCGCCGCCTTGCGCAAAATCGGCCCGGCCGCCTCCCTTGCCGTTCAATAGTTCCGCAACCGCCCGCGCCAGATCGCGCGCCGGCACGCTGTCCTCGACCCCCTTGCTCACACCGGCCACTATCCGCGCCTTGCTTCCATCGCGCGCGCCCAACACCACAACGGCCGGTTCGTATCGATCGCGGTAGCGATCGACCGCGCCTCGCATCGTGTCCATATCGGCGTCGCCATCGAGCTGTATGGCGATCAGGTTTATTCCGGCGATCCGCGTGACCGGCACAGTCCCCGAGCCACCTCCCTCCGCCAGGCGCGCGCGCGCCTGCGCGAGGTTTTTTTCGAGTTCCCTGGCGCGTTTAATCAGCGCCTTCAGCTTGTCTTCCGAATCGTCGGCGCCGCCCTTGAGCAGTCCCGAAAGGCGGCCCATACGGTGGCGCAGGTCACGCATCCATTCGAAGGCCCCCGCTCCGGTGAACGCCTCGATCCGGCGCACCCCGGCGGCAACGGACGATTCGGACACGATGGCGAACAGCCCGATGTCGCCGGTTCGCCCTACGTGCGTGCCGCCGCACAATTCCGTGGAGTAGTCGCCCAGTCGAAGGACCCGAACATTATCCGCGTAGTCTTCTCCGGCCATCGAGAGGGCGCCCGCCTCAAGGGCCTCGTCGAGCGGCATCTCGATGGTTTCCGCGGGCGCATTCGCGCGGATCTGCGCGTTGACTTCATCCTCGATGCGTTCAAGGTCGGCCGCGGAAACCGCTTCGAAGTGCGAAAAATCAAACCGCAGCCGATCCGGCGCAACCAGCGAGCCCTTCTGCGTGACGTGCTTGCCCAGGATCCTTCGCAATGCTGCATTCATCAGGTGGGTCGCCGAATGATTGAGGACGATGGCGCGGCGGCGCCGGGCATCCACGGCAGCGCTCACCTCCGCGTCCTTGTGCAGACTGCCGGCGGAGACAACGCCGATGTGGACCCTGCCTGCGGGGCCCTGCTGTGTATCGACAACCTCGAAGCAAAGGCCCTCGCCGGTGATCATTCCGGTGTCTCCGACCTGTCCCCCGCTCTCCGCATAAAAGGGCGTGCGAGCCAGAACGACCGCCGCACTGGTACCCACTGGGGCCTCTTCCACCTCCTTGCCTTCGGCCTCGATGTAGAGCACCCGGCCGCTGTCCTCCAGGCGCCCGTAACCCGTGAACTCGCTTGAGAGAACTGAGGGCGGGACGCCCTCTTTCCCAGGCAACCTGCTTTGCCGAACGTTCGCGGCCGAAGACTCCCGGGACCGTTCGCGTTGCTTCGCCATGGCCGCTTCGTAGCCGGGAGTATCGACCGACATTCCGCGTTCCCGCGCAATGTCCGCGGTCAGGTCGACGGGAAACCCGTAGGTGTCATACAGGACGAAGGCCATGTCGCCCGGAATCACCTTGTCCCTGACCTTCTCCAGAGACCGGTTCAGGTAGCGCATTCCCTGCTCCAGCGTGGCCGCGAATCGTTCCTCTTCCGCCCCGAGCATCCGCTCGGCCAGTTCCCGTGACTCCGCCAGTTCCGGGTATGCCGCACCCATCTCTTCGTATATCGGCCCGACCATGCGATGCAGAAAGGGCTCCTTCACGCCCAGATCGTGGCCGTGGCGGAGCGCGCGGCGAATGATCCGGCGCAGCACGTATCCCCGACCCTCGTTGGACGGGAACACGCCATCGCCCACCAGGAACGCCGCGGCGCGAGCGTGATCGGCGATGACCTTCAGGGAATTGGATTGGAGGTCGGCGGTCGATGTGATCTGCGCGGCAGCCGCAATCAGCCTCCGGAACAGGTCGATCTCGTAGTTGCTGCTGACGCCCTGCAGCACCGCCGCCATGCGCTCCAGTCCCATGCCGGTATCCACCGATGGCCTGGGCAGCGGCGTGAGCCTGCCATCGTCGTCGCGGTCAAACTGCATGAACACGAGGTTCCAGATTTCCACGAAGCGGTCGCCCTCGTACGCTCCCTTGCCGGGAGGGCTGCCCTCGATTCCCGGGCCGTGGTCGTAGAAGATCTCCGAACAGGGGCCGCAGGGGCCGGTATCGCCCATGGACCAGAAATTGCTGCTCTCTCCCAGCCGCGTTATGCGCGAATCGTCCAGTCCCGCCTCTTCGCGCCAGCATTCGGCGGCCTCGTCGTCGTCCTCGAAAATCGTGACCAGCAGCTTTTCGCGGGGCAGGCCCAGGTCGCGGGTCACGAAATTCCAGGCCAGGCGCACCGCCTCCCGCTTGAAGTAGTCGCCGAAGCTGAAATTGCCCAGCATCTCGAAGAAGGTGTGGTGGCGGGCGGTGTAGCCGACGTTTTCGAGGTCGTTGTGCTTGCCGCCGGCCCGCAGGCACCGCTGAACGGTAACGGCCCGCGGATACGGCGGCTTCTCACGGCCAAGGAATATGTCCTTGAACTGCACCATCCCGGCGTTGGTGAACAGCAGCGTCGGGTCATTGCGCGGAACCAGCGGCGAGCCGGGCAGATGCCGATGGTCGCGCGCCGTGAAGAACTCGACGAAGGAGGAGCGGATCTCGGCAGTCTTCATCGTCCGGCCTCGCTCAATACGGCCCGCGCCACCTGTCCCTCCGAAAAGCCGCGCCCGCGCAGGAACCTCGCCTGCCGCGCCATGTCCTCCCGGTCCCCGGGCGGCGCATTTCCGAAGCGCCGGCTGCGCGCAGCGGCCGCACGCCGGTCCCAATCGATTTCAGCTTCGCTCAGGACCGAGTCGATCAGGGGCGCGCCCACGCCCCGCTCCCTCAGTTGCGCGCGTATCTTGAGGGGCCCCTGTCCGCGCTCCAGGCGCGAACGCAGAAAGGCCTCCGCGAATCGTTCGTCGCTGACCAGGTCGCGCGCCGCCAGTTCGTCCAGCACGGCCTCGATTGTTGCGGCCTCGTGGCCCCGCAAGGTCAGTTTGGAGCGCAATTCCCGCAAGGAATGCTCGCGCCTGGCCAGCAGGCCCAGGGCGGTGTCCAGCAGGCCATCGAAACCGGCCGCAGGTTCAGGCACTCGCAGCCTCTACCGGTTCCTCCGCCGCTTTTTCGGCCCCCCGGATCTGCGCTTCGATCTCTTCCGCCACGTCCGGATTGCCGTGCAGATAGCTGCGCGCCTTTTCCTTGCCCTGGCCGATATGGGCGTCCTTGTAGCTGTACCAGGCGCCGGACTTGGCGATCAGGTTCTTCGCCAGTCCAAGGTCGATGAGTTCGCCCGCCTTCGAGATGCCGTATTGATCGCCGGTGAAAAGAATGTCGAATTCGGCCATCTTGAAGGGCGGCGCAATTTTGTTC
Organism: Gammaproteobacteria bacterium; assembly: GCA_963666765.1. Classification (GTDB taxonomy): domain Bacteria; phylum Pseudomonadota; class Gammaproteobacteria; order Steroidobacterales; family Foliamicaceae; genus Foliamicus. The sequence goes on along the minus strand of OY762933.1, from coordinate 2,937,924 downwards.
TTGACGACCTTGACGCGGGTGTGGTTGCCGATCACCTCGTCGCCCCGCTTGATCGCGCCGATGCGGCGGATATCCAGGCGCACCGAGGAGTAGAACTTGAGCGCGTTGCCGCCGGTGGTGGTCTCCGGGTTGCCGAACATCACGCCGATCTTCATCCGCAACTGGTTGATGAAGATCACAATGGTATTGGAGCGCTTGATGTTGCCGGTCAGTTTGCGCAGCGCCTGAGACATCAGGCGGGCCTGCAGCCCCACGTGAGTATCGCCCATTTCCCCCTCGATCTCGGCTTTCGGGGTCAGCGCGGCGACCGAATCCAGCACCACCACATCCACCGCGCCGGAGCGCACCAGCATGTCGGTGATCTCCAGCGCCTGCTCGCCGGTGTCCGGCTGCGAAACGAGGAGATCGTCCACGTTGATGCCCAGGCGTCCCGCGTACACCGGGTCCAGGGCATGCTCGGCGTCCACGAACGCGGCCGTGCCGCCGGCTTTCTGGCATTGCGCGACCACGCTGAGCGTCAGCGTCGTCTTTCCGGACGCTTCGGGGCCGAAGATTTCCACCACCCGGCCGCGCGGCAGCCCGCCGATTCCCAGGGCCAGGTCCAGCGCCAGACTGCCCGTGGAAATGGCCTCGATGTCGTGCACCGCGCCCTCGCCGCCCAGCCGCATTACGGAGCCCTTGCCATACTGTTTCTCGATCTGCGAAAGCGCTGCCGCCAGCGCGCGCTTGCGATTGTCATTCATAGTGCTCAAGTGCTCCCGCGTAGGTCCTGGTACGGTGATTATTCCACAGCCGCGAGGAAATGCACCGCGGCAATTCTCCGGCCCGCACCTGAAATTGGCATCCGCGCCCGAAAGCGCCGAACATGGACCTTTGCAATCAGTGGCGCACCGCACCGTTGACGCGTTTGAGCAGCCCTTCCAGCGCATGAGCCACCGATTGCAAGCGCACGGCGCGGCGGTCGCCGTCGAAATGCCTGCTTTCCGCCTCCCGAAGGCCGTTGCGGCCGGCCCAGGCAAACAGCACCGTGCCTACCGGGCGCGTTGCGGCGCCGCCCGAAGGCCCCGCGATGCCCGTCACCGCGAGGCTCCAGTGGGTCTGCCCAAGTTCAAGCGCGCCGGCAGCCATTTCCACGGCCGTCTCCGCGCTGACCGCGCCGAACTCGCGCAACGTGTCGGCACTGACTCCCAGCAGCCGCGTCTTGGCTGCGTCGGAATAGGTCACGAAGCCGGCGTCGAACCATCCCGAGCTTCCCGGAAGGCCGGTGACCGCCTGCCCTACCCAGCCGCCGGTGCAAGATTCGGCCAGCGACAGCGTCTCGCCCCGCTCAAGCAGCAGAGCCCCCAGTTCCCGCACCAGACGGCTAATCTCCCGCTCGTTCATTTCCTCCCCCTGTTGCCCGCTTCAATTCGAACAGCAGGTCCAGCGCCTCACGCGGGCTGAGATGTTCAGGATCGACAGCGGCCAGCAACTGCTCCGCCGCTGACCGGTCCTCGGGACCGGACGGCAGATTGTCACGGAAGTCGGAAACGCCCTCTCCCCCGGGATTAAGCGTGAGCGGCAACTGGGCCTGCACGCGTTCGCGCTCGATCAGCCGGCCGGAACGCCGCTCGAGATCGTCAAGCATCCGCCTGGCTGACGCGATCACCTGCCTCGGGACCCCGGCCAGCGCCGCTACCTGCAGGCCGTAACTGCGGTCGGCCGGGCCTTCCCGCACGGAATACAGGAACACCAGCGTGCCGGCGTGCTCGACGGCGTCGAGGTGGACGTTGGCGCAAGCCGGAGCGGTTTCCGCCAGCGCGGTCAATTCGAAGTAGTGGGTGGCGAACAGGGTGAAGCAGCGCAGCCGCTCGGCGATATAGCCTGCCGCCGCCCAGGCCAGCGATAGCCCGTCGTAAGTACTCGTGCCGCGGCCCACTTCGTCCATCAGCACCAGGCTCTGCCCGGTGGCGTTGTGAAGAATGCTGGCGGTTTCGGTCATCTCCACCATGAATGTAGAGCGTCCTCCGGCGAGATCGTCGCCGGCCCCGATACGCGTGAATATGCGGTCCAGCGGACCGATTTCCGCCTCCGCCGCGGGAACGAAACTACCGATGTGCGCGAGAATCACGATCAGCGCGACCTGCCGCATGTAGGTGGACTTGCCGCCCATGTTCGGGCCGGTCACGATGAGCATGCGGGTGTCGTCGCTCAGCGCCAGGTCGTTGGCGATGAATTCGGACTCCAGGGCGAACTCGACAACCGGATGGCGGCCGGCCTTGAGACGAATCCCCGGGCGATCGGTGAGTTCCGGCCTCGCGTAGCCCAGTTCCAGCGAGCGGGAGGCCAGGTTCACCAGCACGTCGGTCTCGGCTACCGCGGCCGCCAGTTCCTGCCAGGACGCCAGCCACTGCGACAATTTCTCCAGCAGTTCCTCGTAGAGCCTCACCTCCAGTTCCTGGGCGCGCTCGCGGGCGCCAAGTACCCGGTGCTCGAAGCGCTTCAACTCCGGCGTGATGTAGCGCTCGGAGTGCTTGAGGGTCTGGCGTCGTATGTAGTGCTCGGGCGCTTCCTCCGCCTGGCTGCGGCGAAGCTCAATGTAGTAACCGTGCACCCGGTTATATCCCAGCTTCAGGTTGGCGATGCCGCTGGTCTCGCGTTCTTCCCGCTCCAGGTCCTGCAGGGCGGCGTCGGCATTGCTGCTGACTTCGCGCAACTCATCGAGCTCCGCGCTGTAGCCGGCGGCGATCACCTCACCGTCGCGAATCCTGGGGGCGGGATGCCCGGCAAGCGCCTGTTCCAGGAGCTGCAGTCCTTCAGGAGGAGTTTCCATCCGTCCGGACAGGGTCTGCAACAGCGGCGCGTCCAGCGAGCGGAGGCGCCGGCGCATCGCGGGCGCGGACTTCAGGGCGGACCGGAGCAGTTCCAGGTCGCGCGGCCGGGCCGTGCGCATGGCCAGGCGCGCCAGCACCCGCTCAAGGTCGCCGACCGCGCGGATCGCCTCGCGCCAGCCCTCCTGCGCGTTGCGCAACTCGTCCAGCGCCTGGTATCTCAGCCGCAGCACGTTGTGAGAACGCAGGGGGCGATGTATCCAGCGCCGCAGCAGCCGGCTGCCCATGGGCGTGGCGCAACGATCCACGATGCCGGCCAGCGTATGTTCGTCGCGGCCGGACAGCGAACGATCCAATTCCAGGTTGCGCCGCGTGGCGGCGTCCATCAGCAGCGCCTCGCCGGGGCGCTCGACGCTGAGCGTGCGCACATGAGGCAAGGCGCCGCGCTGCGTATCCTTCACGTAATCCAGCAGGCAGCCGGCGGCGGCTACCGCCCGGTCCATGTCTTCGACGCCGAAGCCGTCGAGGTTATGCACCCGAAACTGGTCCTGAAGGGAACGACGCGCGGAGGAAGCGCTGAACTGCCAGCGTCGCCGTTCATGCATCGCGGGGCGGCCGGGCAGCGCCTCGGGCAGCCGCGCCCCTTCGCTGAACAGCAATTCGGCGGGCCGCAGGCGTTGCAGTTCGCCCTGCAGTTCCTCCAGGCCGACACATTCAGTGACCGTAAAACTGCCGGAACTCAGTTCCATCCAGGCCAGGCCGTAGCCGCCGTCTTTCTGGCACAGCGCCGCCACCAGGTTGTCGGACCCGCTGTCGAGCAGCGCTTCGTCCGTCAGAGTGCCGGGCGTTACCAGGCGCACAACCTCCCGCTTCACCGGACCGCCGGAGGGCGTGGGACGGCCGATCTGCTCGCAGATGGCGATGGACTCGCCCATTTTCGCCAGCCGGGCTATGTAGGAATCGGCCGCGTGAACCGGAACGCCTGCCATGGGAATGGCCTCGCCGTTCGATTGGCCGCGGCTGGTCAGCACGATGTCCAGGAGGGTCGCGGCGCGGATGGCGTCCTCGAAAAACAACTCGTAGAAGTCGCCCATGCGGTAAAACAGGAGCGAATCGGCGTGCTGCGCCTTGATGCGCAGATACTGCTGCATGACCGGCGAGTGTCCGGCCAGTGTCGGGTCACGCGACGCGAGTGCCGTGTTGCGCCCGTTCTTCATTCCCTAGCGGCTGCCGAATCCACGGCCGGAGGCGGCCGCCTCGACGAGCCGCCGCGCCGGAGCCCAGCGCGCGCCGAACCGGTCATGGAAGTCGCGGATGTCCGCAAGCACGGCGTTAAGTCCCTGGTGCTCGGCGTAGTGCATGGGACCGCCGCGCCAGGCGGGGAAGCCATAGCCGTAGACATAGACGATATCGATGTCCGATGCCGCCCTGGCAACGCCTTCCTCGAGCAGCGCGGATCCGATGTTCACCAGCGGGTACATGCATCGCTTGACGATCTCCGCGGCCTCCGCGGGCGATCCGCGCCGGTAGCCCAGCTCCCGGGCCAGGTCCTCGATCAGGCCGGCGACATCGGGATCAGACTCGGGAACCCGGCTGCCGGGGCTGTAGTTGTAGATGCCGCGACCGTTCTTCTGTCCGAAGCGGCCCCGCTCGCAAAGGGCGTCTGCCAGCCGTTCGCCCGGCTTGCGCTCATCCGCCGGCTTGCCGGCCAGCTCACGGGCCCGCCAACCCAGGTCCAGGCCCACCAGGTCGGCCATCTGGAACGGGCCCATGGGAAGTCCGAAGTCGCGAAGGGCCGCATCCACCGACTCGGGCGGCGTGCCCTCGAACAGCAATTCGAAGGCCTCGTACATGTATCCCGCCAGCATGCGGTTGCCGATAAAGCCGTTGCTGTTGGCCGACCAGACCGGGACCTTCTTCATGCGCGATGCGAGCGCGAAGGCGCAGGCGACAGTCTCCGGCGTGCTGCGCCGCCCCTCAATGACCTCCACCAGGCGCATGATGTTGGCGGGGCTGAAGAAATGCATTCCCAGCACCTGCCCGGGCCGGCCGGTTGCTTCGGCCATGCTGTCGATGTCGAGATAAGAGGTATTGCTGGCAATGATGGCGTCGGGCGCAAGGGTTTCGTCAAGGGCGGCAAATATCTTCTTTTTCAGGTCCAGGTTCTCGTAAACGGCTTCCACCGCAAAGTCCGCCCGGGCGAGGGCGCCGTAGTCGGTGGTGGGCGTAATCAGCCCCATGCAGCGCTCGGCGCCGCCAGGGGGCAGCCGGCCGCTCTTTTCCGAACGCTCGAAGTTCCTGCGCACGACGCTCAAGCCCCGCTCCAGCGCTTCCTGCCCCGTTTCCAGCACGGTTACCGGAATGCCGGCGATCGCGAAATTCATGGCGATGCCGCCGCCCATGGTTCCGCAGCCGACCACGGCGCCCCGCTGCACTGGTCGGGCGGCAGCTCGGCCGGCGCCCCTGGCCGCGGCACGTTCGGCGAAGAAAACGTGCGAGAGCGCCTTGCTCTGCGGGTTCTTCAGGCAACTGACGAAGCGGCGGCGCTCCTCGGCCAGCCCGGCCGCAAAGTCGTCGCGGCAGTCCACGGCCTGCTCGATACATTGCACGATCAGTTCGGGCGAATGACGCCCCCGCATCTTGCGGGCAATCATCTGCCGCGCGCCGGCGAAGGCCCCCGCCGCCTCTCCCGGGAGGGGAAGCTTTCCGGGCCCGGAGGAAATCTTGCGCGCCACCGCGCCGGCGCCGAGCAATTCCTCCGCGTAGGCGCAGGCCGCGTCGGTCGGCTCGCCTTCAAGCAGCCGGTCGGCCAGGCCGATCTCAACCGCCCTTGGGGCGCTTACCGGTTTGCCGTCAAGGCACATCTGCAAGGCGTGCTCCACGCCGATCAGCCGAGGGGTCCGCTGAGTGCCGCCGGCGCCCGGCAGCAGCCCGATATTGACCTCGGGCAGGGCAAAGCGGCCGCGCCCGGAAACGGCGCGGTAATCGCAGGCCAGCGCCAGCTCCATCCCGCCGCCGTACGCCGCCCCGCCCACTACCGCTATGACGGGTTTGCGGCAGGCGTCCAGAGCGTCGCAGATGGCGTTCAGCGAAGCATCGGGGGCGGGCAGCTCGGACAGGCCGAACTCCTTGATGTCGGCGCCCGCGCACCAGGTCTTTACGCCGCTCAACAACAGCACGGCGCCAACGGAGTCGTCCCGCGAGGCGGCCTGGATTGCCTCCATGAGCGGCGCCCGAAGCTTTGCTCCGAGCGCGTTCACGGGCGGAGAGTGCATTTCCAGCAGCCGGACCGGACCGCGATCGCTGACTCTCACCGTCATGCCCTGCCTCCCTGCACCTCAAGCACCCACTTGCCGGTTACCTTGCGGCCGGCAAAGGCGTCGAAGGCCGCCATATAGTCTGACATCGGCAACTCCCGCTCGATGGGGCAGCCTATGGCGCCGCTTGCCGCCAGTTCCGACAGGGCCTCCAGATTCTCGCGGGCCTGCCCGGGGTGGCGGTCCGTCCAGGGCCCCCAGGGTACGCCCAGCACCGCCGCGGTCTTCAGCAGGACCAGGTTGAGCGGCAACCGGGGTATTTCGCCCGATGCGAACCCCACCACCAGGAAACGCCCGCCGGGTGCGCAGGCCCTGTAGGCGGACTCGGAATACGATCCGCCAACGGGGTCCACTACCACGTCGACGCGCCCGCCGGCCTGCCGCTTGAGCCTGGCGCGAAAGTCGTCGCCGCTGTAATCGATGAATTCGTTTGCGCCCATCGAACGCGCCAGTTCGAGCTTGTAATCGCTGCCCGCGGCCGCGATCACATGCGCGCCCATGGCGCGCGCCAGCGCCACCGCCGCCATACCCACGCCCCCGCCGGCGCCGAGCACCAGAACGGTCTCGCCGGTCTTGAGCTTCGCGACCTGCTTGTAGGCGTGGTAGCAGGTCCCGTAGGTGATGCAGAAGCCCGCGCCCCGGGCGAAACTCATGTTGTCGGGCAAACGCGCAACATGGTGGCGGGGCGCGAGGGCCCGCTCGGCGAACATGGATTGCCCGTGTACCGCCACGCGGTCCCCTACCGCCAGGTCATCGACCTCCTCGCCCAGCGCCGCCACCACGCCGGCGGCTTCCCCGCCGGGAATAAAGGGCACTTCGGGGCGCCTCTGGTAGCGCCCCCGAACCATCAGCAGATCGAAGAAATTAAGACCGGCGGCGCGCACGTCCACCAGCACCTCACCCTTGGCGGGAGACGGCTCGGATGTCTCGCCCAGCGAAAGGTCCGGCTGTTCGGCATAGCGGCTGCAGATCAGTGCGCGCATGCGGAGCGAATCCCCCCTCATACCCGGCAAGAGCAATCAAACGTGTACGCCGCCGTCCACCAGCAGCGCCTGCCCCGTAACGTAGGAACCCGCGGGCGAGGCGAGGAACACCACCAGTCCGGCCACCTCGTCCGGAGCGCCCATCCGGCCCAGAGCCGTAGTGTCCAGGAAACTGTCGAGGGCGCCCGAATCACTCCACAGCGCCCTGGAGAAATCGGTCCTGATCAATCCGGGGCAGACCGCGTTGGCGGTTATGCCGTTGCGGCCGTACTCCAGCGCCAGGTTGCGCGCCATCTGGATTTCCGCGGCCTTGGACATGCCATAGGCGCCGATCTTGCCGTGCGCGGTCTGACCGACGTACGAGGAGATCAGCACGATGCGGCCGTGCCCGCGGCTTTGCATGTCCGGCACGACCAGCCGGCTCAGCCACAGGCTGGCGGTGACATTGCAGCGCCAGATTCGCTCCAGAGCGCTGTCGGAAGTTTCCAGCAACGGGCCGAAGTGTGGGTTCACGCCCACGTTTGAGACCAGAATATCGATGGCGCCGAAGGCCGCGCGGGTGCGCGTCACGAGTTCCTCCACCTGGTCCTTGTGAAATACGTTGCAGGGGGCCGATATGGCGGTTCCCTTGCCGAACCTCAAGTTCAGTTCCTCGGCGGTCTGCTCGCAGGCATCCGCCTTGCGGCTGGACGCGGTGACCCGCGCGCCATGCTCCGCCATACGCGTGGCTATGGCCTTGCCTATGCCCCGCGTGGAGCCGGTGATCAGCGCCGTCCGGCCCTCCAGGTTGAACAGCTCGTCCATCGGGCTAAAGAGCTCACGCGTCCTGCGATATCAGCATGAAGAGTTGCTGCGCCACCCAGGCCGGCTTTTCCTGGCCCTCGATTTCCATGGTTTTCTCAAGCCGGATCACCACCCGGCCCGGCGCCCTTTCCCGGACCTCGGTGAGCGTGGAATGCACCCGTACGCGCGAATCCACCGGGACCGGGTTGATGAACCGCAGCTTGTCCAGGCCGTAGTTGATGACGAAGCCGACATCCTCGATTTCCGCCATTTCGGGAGACTCGAGGTGGACCGAAAGCGCGAGCGTCAGGAAACCGTGCGCGATGGTGGACCCGAAGGGTGTTTCGCGCGCCACCCGCTGCGGATCCACGTGGATGAATTGATGATCCACGGTGCAGTCCGCAAAGGCGTTGATGCGGGCCTGATCCACGTCAAACCACGGCGACGGAGTGAGCTCGCGGCCTTCCCATTCCGTCAGGTTCCTGATCTTCACCGACTGTGCCTCGCTACCCCTGGTTGAAAGCCGAATCCCGATACGAAGGGGTATAGTACAGGTTTTTTGCGGCAGCTTGCCGGAGACTGGAGAATGAGCACGCAAAGCACTGGTACCGCGGGTGCCAGGGGCTGGTTGATATGGGCGTTTGCGCGCCCTCCCTTTATCGGGTTGTTCCCGTTTGCGGTGTTCTTCATATCGCAGGGGCTGGGGCATTCCGTGATGATCCAGATGGAGGAATCCCTGGGCGAGCCGGGCATGTACTACTTCGCCGGCGCCATGGGTCTGGTTGGCGCCGTACTGCTGTGGTACGGCATGCGCCAGGACAGCGAGGTGAGCGGCACCTGGCTTGGCTATTTCGCCGCCTGGCTGCTGTGGACGGGCTGGGTGGAATTCTCGTTCGTGTACTACGCGCGCTGGCTGGGCGTGGCGCCCTTGCTGGATGAGGCCGGAGAGGTGGCCACCAACCCGGAATACCTGGTCATGATGTCCTCCCTGGGCGTGATGCTCGTTACCCTTGTGTACTTCCTGTTCAATCGCGAGACCCGCTGCAATTTCTTCCGCTGGTGTCAGCGCTGGCTGGGCATGGGAACCGGCAAGCCCACCGAGGGACACAAGCGCAACTTCGCAGCGATTACGGCGCTGGAGACCATCTACCTGATCTGGTTCTTCTACCTGTTCCTGCTGCTGATCTACGACGAAAACGTGCTCGGCGACCGCCATCCGGTGACCTACGGAATTGCCGCGCTGAACGTCGTTTGGGCGCTCTACCTGTTGCGACGCCTGCTGCGTTTCCGGCGTGTGGCCACGGCGTTGCGGTATTCAATCGCAACCGCGATCATCAGCTGGAACGCGTATGAGTTCGTGGGCCGCTGGGGCTGGGTGGACGACTTCTTTGTCAACCTGGAAAAGTACGGCTGGCAGGTGGTCGCCGTGGCCGCTGTCTCGCTTGGCGTCGTGGCGCTCTGCCTGGGCATGCCGGCGGGCAAGAAGGAGCGCGAGCGCATGGCTGCGATGCAGCAGGAACTCAGCGCCAACTAGCGGCGTGACACCGCACTAGGCGTATTTCGACTCCAACCGTTTTCTGCCGCGAATCTGCGGCATTCCAAGGGCGCTTGCTTAATCAATGAACATGCGATCTCAGTACTGCGGTGAACTCCGCGCCGATGCCGACGGGCGACAGGTTCAGGTGTGCGGCTGGGTCAATGGCCTGCGCGACCACGGCGGCGTGATCTTCATCGATCTGCGCGACCGTGAGGGCATCCTGCAACTGGTGTGCAACCCGGACCAGCCGGACGTGTTCGCGGTTGCGGAAGCGGCGCGCGCGGAAAGCGTGCTCCAGGCTACCGGGCGCATCCGCATTCGCCCCGAAGGCACGGCCAATCCCGATCTGAATACGGGAGAGGTCGAACTGGTGGCGGAAAAGCTGGAAATTCTCTCTGCCGCGGGTGACCTGCCCTTCCACCAGGGCGAAGGCGCCAGCGAGGAACTTCGGCTGAAATACCGCTACCTGGACCTGCGCCGGCCGGAAATGCTTGACCGGCTGCGCCTGCGTCACAGGGTTTTCGCCGCGATTCGCGCGTTCCTGGACCAGCGCGGCTTCGTGGACGTGGAAACGCCCATGCTGACCCGCGCCACGCCGGAGGGCGCCCGCGACTTTCTTTCGCCGGCCCGCAACCGGCCCGGGCGTTTCTATGCCCTGCCGCAGTCCCCGCAGTTGTTCAAGCAATTGCTGATGATGTCGGGCCTGGACCGCTACTACCAGATCGTGCGCTGCTTCCGCGACGAGGACCTGCGCTCCGACCGCCAGCCCGAATTCACCCAGCTCGACGTGGAAATGTCGTTCGTGGAAGAAGAGGACGTCATCGGCCTGATGGAGGCGCTGGTGCGCGAAGTGTTCGCCGGCGTGCTGGACGTGGAACTGCCCGATCCCTTCCCGCGCATGACCTACGCCGAGGCGATGCAACGCTACGCCAGCGATGCGCCGGACCTGCGCAATCCCCTGGAACTCGTGGAACTGAGCGGCATATTCAAGGATGCGGAGTTCAAGGTTTTCTCCGGCCCGGCCCGGGACCCGGGTTGCCGCGTGGCGGCGCTGAAGATTCCCGGCGGCGGCGCGATGACCCGCCGGGAGCTCGACGAACTGACGCAATTCGTGCAGGCAATGGGCGCGAAGGGCATGGCCTGGATCAAGGCGGCCGAACCGGCGCACGGCCGCGACGGCATGCAATCGCCGGTGCTCAAGTTTCTGGCCGACGAGGAGATCGCGGCGCTGCTAGAGAAGACCGCCCCCGCCGACGGCGACCTGCTGCTCTTCGGAGCGGGAGAGGCCGCGGTTGTAAACCGCACGCTGTCGGCCCTGCGCGACCGGCTCGGGCGGGAACGGGGCCTCATCGGCGGCGGCTGGGCGCCGGTCTGGATCACGGACTTCCCGGGATTCGAACTCGACGAAGACGAGGGCCGCTGGAAAGCGCTTCATCACCCCTTTACCGCTCCCGGCGTGACGGCGCCGGCCGAGCTGCTCGAAAGGCCTGCTGATGCCTCCTCCCGCGCATACGACCTGGTGCTGAACGGCCACGAGATCGGCGGCGGCTCGATACGCATACACCAGCGGGACATGCAGGCGGCCGTGTTCGAATTGCTGGGGCTGTCGGCGGAACAGGCCGACCAGCAATTCGGGTTCTTCCTCAAGGCGCTGGATTACGGCGTCCCTCCGCATGGCGGCATCGCCTTCGGCCTGGACCGCTGGGTCATGCTGATGGCCCAGGCCGAATCGATTCGCGAAGTGATCGCCTTTCCCAAGACGCAGTCGGGCGCCTGTCCCCTGACCGACGCGCCCGCCGCGGTCGAACCGCGGCAATTGCGGGAATTGGGCTTGAGGCCGTTATAAAATTTCTCCCGGCCCAAAGGATCATTTCCTGTCCCCATGCCTATCTACGAATACGAATGCCGCGAGTGCGGATACCGGCTGGACGCGCTGCAGAAGATGAGCGATCCGCCCCTGAGCGATTGCCCCGAATGCAATCAGGCCGGCCTGAAGAAGCTCGTTTCGGCCCCGTACTTCCGGCTTAAGGGCAGCGGCTGGTACGAGACCGACTTCAAGAACAGCGGGCGGGACAAGCCGGAAGGCGCGGGTAAGGACGCGGACAAGGACGCGGGGAACGGCGCGGGCAAGACGGCTTCCGGCAATGGAAAAGGCGACGGCAAGGACAAGGCCGAATCTTCCTCAAGCTCGGGAACCAGGGAAAGTTCGGCGTCCGGCGCAGCCGCCTCATGAAGAGTTGGTGGCCGCGCTTGAGGCGCGTGCTGGTGGCGGGAATGCTCGTGTGGGTTCCCGTAGGCATAACCGTACTTGTGCTGCAGTTGCTTATCGACCTGGCGGACCAGACGCTCAGGCTGATTCCGGAGCCTTATCGTCCCGAAGCGCTCCTGGGGTTCCCGATTCCCGGGCTTGGCGTGGTGCTCAGCCTGGTGCTGCTGTTCGTCACCGGACTGGTGGCGGCCAACGTGTTCGGCAAGCGCATCATCGGCTTGTGGGAAGCGGTGCTTCGCCGGATCCCGCTGGTGAGAACCATTTACACGGCCGCCAAGGGCTTCCTGGAGATGGTCCTTAGCGGCAAGCGCGGCTCGTTCAGCAAGGTTCTCCTGATCGAATACCCGCGCAGGGGCATCTACTGCATCGCGTTCCAAACCTCCAGCACGGTAGGCCAGCTCGCCAAACACACGCCGGACTCGGTGTGCGTCTTCGTGCCCACCACGCCGAACCCGACTTCCGGGTTCCTGGTGGTGGCCCCTCAGAAGGACCTGATTCCTCTCGACATGAGCGTGGAGGACGCGATCAAGCTCGTCGTCTCCGTGGGCGTCGTGGTGCCGGATCCGGAAATCCTTCCCCGCGCCGATGACGACGCACCCGCGGAGCGCGCCGCCGGTGAAACATGACAAGACGGCCGTGTGAAGTAACGGTCATTTTCAGCACCTACCGGCAGCCCGAGTGGCTGAAAAAGACACTCTGCGGCTTCGCCCATCAGACCCATCGCAACTTTGAAGTGATCGTGGCCGATGACGGCTCCGGCGAAGACACCGCCGAAGTCATACGCACCGCGCGAAGCGGCGCCGGGCTTGAGATCGAGCATGTCCGGCAGCGGGACCATGGCTTTCGCAAGTGCCGGATACTGAACAAGGCCATCGCCAGCGCCCGCGGCGAGTACCTGATATTCACCGACGGGGACTGCATTCCCCAGCCGGAATTCGTGGCCCGGCACCTCGACCTCGCCGAACCGCGGCGATTCCTCTCCGGCGGACTGCTGCGACTGCCGCTTGGGCTGTCCCACAACATCCAGCCGGACGACATCGCGGCAGGCAACTGCTTCTCGGCGTCATGGCTGCGCGGTCGCGGCATGCCGCCGACGTACAAGCTGCTCAAGCTAACTGCCGGCCAGGGCTTCGGTACGATGCTGGACCGCATCTCCCCGGCCGCCGCCGGATGGAACGGTCATAACGCGTCGGGCTGGAAGGCCGACATCCTTGCCGCCAACGGTTTCGACGAGCGCATGGGCTACGGGGGAGAGGACCGGGAACTGGGGGAGCGCCTGGAGAACGCGGGCATCCGCGGCAAGCGCATCCGCCACCGCGTCACCTGCCTGCACCTGGACCATCCCCGCGGCTACGTCGATCCCCAGGTGCGAGCCGCCAACCTCGCCATCCGCCAGGAAACCCGGCGCTCGCGCCGCACGCGTACCGCGCACGGCATCGCGCAACTGAAATCCGCTTAGAAACCCCTACGGGAGGGAAGGCGTATCGCCTTCCCGAATAGCGCGACGCCGTGGGGGCATTGCCCCCACTCCATTTACGACCCGGCGGCCGGTGCGGACGCGTCGGCTTCGGCCCTGGCCTTGTCGCCGCCGATCAGGATCACGAAGTCATCCGGTCTGTAGTACTTGCGGAAGGCCTCGTTGACGTCCTCAAGCGTCAGCGCCCTGTACTGCTCATGCAGGGCGCCGTACCACAGGGCGTCCAGTCCGTGTTCCGCGCCGGAACTGAGGATGCCTGTAAGTGCGGCATCGCTGGACCAGGAGTTCAGGTTGCCTGAAATGGCGCCGTCCACGGCGTCCTCAAGCTCCTCCGCCGTAAAGCCATCGTCCAGGACGCGCTGCAGTTCCTCCAGCGCTCCCGCCTGCACCCTGGACAGGTTTTCCGGGGCAGCGATGGCCTGAATATACAGTGCTCCGTTGTCGTCTCCCGCCCGGTCGGACGCGTTCATACCGCCTCCCGCACCGTACGACCAGCCCTCTTTCTGACGCAGGCGTTCGATCAGTCGATTGCTCAAGCCGCCACCACCGAAGATTCGCGTGCCGATGACCAGCGCGGGGTAGTCCGCGTCCCGAACATTAAGCGGAACCGGCAGGGCGGCAACCATGATCCCGTTGGCCTTGTCGGGAGTATCCAGCCAATCCTGCCGCGGCTGCACCGTATGATGGAGGCTGGGGGCCGGCAGGTATTCCACCGCCGCCTCCCAATCGCCGAACAGCTCGTTGAGGCGCCCGGCCAGTGCCGCAGCGTCGATTTTTCCGACGACGAGTGCGATTGCCCCCCCAAAGCCGACGTGGGAATCCCAGAACTCGGCCAGGGCATCCCGGTTCATGTTCCGGATCATTTCTTCCTGCTCGTCCAGGTCCATGGCATAGCGGAAATGGTCCGGGCCGTATGGGCTGAGCGCCTTGGATAAGGCAACGGAAACAACGCTTTGGGGCTGACCGCGCGCGCCCGCAATTCTTGCCAGCGCGGAACGCTTCGCTTCCTCCAGTTGTTCAGGGTCGAAAAGCGGTTCCCGCAGCACATGCGCCATCAGCGCCAGCGCCTCGTCGAAATTGGCCTCGTCCGTCTGCAAAGAGGCGTTGATTCGCTGTCCTCCTCCCCGAAGATTCAGGTCGCTCTTCAGGCGGTTCCATTCGGTAGCCAGTTCGTCGCGCGAGTAGCGCGTCGTGCCACGCTGCAATTGACCGGCAGCGTAGTCCGGCACACCGTGTTTCCCCGCCAGACTCTCTTCGCTGCCGAAAAACAGGTTCAGCGAGACGATGATCTGGTCACCGCGCGACTTCTTCTCAATCGCCCAGAGCGATCCGCCGCCGGCCAACTCGTGCCTGACGGTGCGGGCTGCGATGTTCTCCGGGGTGGGAACGAATTCCTCGCCGGCGCTTACCGACTGCCGGCCGGCCAGCGCCGCCAGTTCTTCATTCTGGTCGCGCCGAGATGCCACCGAGGTCCGGTCCGGGCTCTCGGTGGGGATGAACATGCCGGCAGTGCGGTTGCTGCGCTTGAAGTGTTTTGTCGCGGCCGCGTTCAGGTCTTCGAGGGTCAGCGCATCCAACTGGTCCTTGTACAGAAAAATGTAACGCCAGTCCCCCGCGGCGATGCTCTCGGACAGTATGCGGGCCAGCGAGCCGACGTTCTTTATGGCGTTGTCGTAGTTGGAAACCATTGCGAGGCGGGCCCATTCGAGTTCCTCTTCGGTTATCGGCTCCGCGGCAATGCCTTCCGCGACCTCCAGCAGGGTGTCCAGCACGTCCTGCGTGTCGCCGTCCACCGGAACGGTTGCGCTCAGCGTGAACAGCCCCGGGAAGGCGAAGGCATCGGCGCGCGCACTCGCGCCGGCGGCGATTCCCGGTTCGATCATCTTGCGATACAGCCGGCCGCGGCTGGAATCGGCCAGGATCCGTGACACGGCATCCAGGGCCGTATTCTCCATCGTCACGCCGGCGGGTATGTGATAGGCGGCCATGACCAGGCTCTGCTCTCCGACTCTCCGCAAGGTCACCAGGCGTTCGCCGTCCTGCACCGGCTCGACGGTATAGATACGGGGTAACTCCCGTTCCGGCGCCGGTATGGCGCCGAACGAGTCGGCAATGATCGCGGCAGCCTCCCCGGGGGCGAAATCGCCGGCCACGATAAGCGTGGCGTTATCGGGCTGGTAATGCATGCGGTAGAAGGCCTGCAGGCGTCCGATGTCCACGCCCTCGACGTCGGAGCGGGCGCCGATCGTCGATTTGCCATAGTTGTGCCATTCGAAGGCCGTGGCCCGAACCCGCTGATCCAGCATCCTGCCCGGGCTGTTCTCGCCGCGCTCCATTTCGTTGCGTACAACCGAGAATTCGGATTGAAGGTCTTCGTAGGCGATGAACGAATTGACCATGCGGTCGGCTTCCATGCGCAAGGCCCACTCCAGGTTGTCCTCGGTGGGTTCAAAGCTCTCGAAATAATTGGTGCGGTCGAGCCAGGTGGTGCCGTTGAATCCCATGCCGCGCTCGCTAAAGACCTTGGGAATGTCGGGGTTGTCCGGCGTGCCCTTGAACAGCAGGTGCTCCAGCAGGTGGGCCATTCCCGTCTCACCGTAGTTTTCGTGCATGGAGCCGACACGGTAGGTAACGTTGACGGTTACCCGCGCCTGCGCGTTGTCGGGAAACAGCAGCACCTGCAAGCCGTTGGGCAGCGTGTACTCGTGAATGCCTTCTACACTCGTGACATACTCGAACCCGCCTTCCGCGGCGGAAATGTCCAGCGGGTCCTCCGCCAGCGCGACCGCTGGCAGCGCCAGCAAAACGAGCATGAACTTCCTGCTTAATCTTTGCATCGCTTGATTCTTCCGATCATCATCACCAAATACAGGAACGATGCGACGGCCCTCGCAGACGTTGCAGCGTTTCCACTCCCGCGGCCGAACCGCAGGGCCGATATCTTATGCGGCTACGGCGCGATTGCGGACCGAGATGCCGGTTTCCCCGTCCTTTTCGGCCACAACCAGCGTCTGCCCCGCCGTGGCGTCGGCCGACAACAGCCATTCCGCCAGCGGGTTTTCCACATGATCGCGGATTACACGCTTCAGCGGGCGGGCGCCGTAAGCCGGATCGTAGCCGAGATTGGCAAGCCGCGCCCGTAAGTCATCCCGGACTTCCAGCCCCAGGTCCTGCTCCCTGAGCCGCGCCGCCAGGCGATCCAGCTGCAGATCCACGATCGCGCGAATCTCATTGCGCGCAAGTGGCCTGAACACCACGATATCGTCGATACGGTTGAGGAATTCCGGCCTGAAGTGCGATCGCAGGGAGGCCATCACGGCGCTGCTGATCTCCTCGTGCCCGGATTCGGCCAGCGAACGGATCTGGTCGGAAGCCAGGTTGGAAGTCATGATCACCACGGTGTTGCGGAAATCCACCGTTCGGCCCTGTCCGTCGGTCAAACGTCCTTCGTCAAGCAACTGCAGGAGGATATTGAGCGCGTCCGGGTGCACTTTCTCCAGTTCGTCCAGCAGCAGGACGGAATACGGACGCCGGCGCACCGCCTCGGTAAGCTGCCCGCCCTCCTCGTAGCCCACGTAGCCGGGCGGGGCGCCGACCAGCCGCGAGACGGCGTGCTTTTCCATGTATTCGGACATGTCCACGCGCACCATCGCGGACTCGCTGTCGAACAGGAACTCCGCCAGGGCCTTGCACAACTCGGTCTTGCCCACTCCGGTGGGGCCCAGGAACAGGAACGAACCGGTGGGTCGGTCCGGGTCGGAGAGTTTGGCGCGGGAGCGGCGGATCGCGCGGGACACGGCGCGCACAGCCTCGTCCTGGCCGATCAGCCGGCGATGCAGCTCATCCTCCATGCGGTTGAGCCGCTCACGTTCGCCGGTCAGCATTCGCGCAACCGGAATACCTGTGGCCCGGGCCACCACCGCCGCGATATCGGCTTCCCCGACCCGGCTGGACAGCATTGCGTCGGCAGCATCTTCATTCCCGCTTTCCTGCGCATCCCCGAGCTTTCGTTCCAGTTCCGGAATCAGACCGTATTGAAGCTCGGACATGCGCTGCAGATCCTGCCCGCGGCCGGCTTTCTCCAGCGCCAGACGAGCCTGTTCCAGTTGCTCCTTGAGTCCCGCGGCCTCCTGCGTCCGGGCCTTCTCGGCCTTCCAGGTTTCCGAAAGTTCGGCGTGCTGCCCCTCCCGCTCGCCGATCTCGGCATCCAGGTCCGCCAGCCGCTGGCGCGCTCCTTCATCGTCGTCCTTGCTCACGGCTTCACGTTCGATCTTCAGCTGGATCAGGCGCCGCTCCAGGCGGTCGATGGCTTCGGGCTTGGAGTCCATCTGCAGGCGAATGCGGGCGGCGGACTCATCGATAAGGTCGATGGCCTTGTCCGGCAGCTTGCGGTCGGTGACGTAGCGCTGAGACAGGGTGGACGCCGCCACGATGGCGGCATCCGAAATCGTGACGCCGTGGTGCACCTCGTAGCGTTCCTTCAGACCGCGCAGGATTGCGATGGTGTCTTCGACACTGGGTTCGTCGATCAGCACCTTCTGAAAGCGCCTCTCCAGCGCTCCGTCTTTCTCCAGGTTCTTGCGGTATTCGTCGAGCGTCGTGGCGCCCACGCAATGCAATTCGCCGCGCGCCAGCGCGGGCTTCAGCATGTTGCCGGCGTCCATGGAGCCCTCGGCCTTGCCGGCCCCCACGAGCGTATGCAACTCGTCGATAAACAGGATGATCCGACCCTCCTGCCTGGCCAGTTCCTTCAGCACGGCCTTGAGCCGTTCCTCGAACTCCCCGCGATACTTCGCGCCCGCGATCATTGCGCCCAGGTCCAGGGCCAGCAGGCGCTTGTTCTTTAGTCCTTCGGGCACCTCCCTGTTGGCGATACGCTGCGCCAGCCCTTCCACCACCGCGGTCTTGCCCACCCCCGGCTCGCCGATGAGCACCGGGTTGTTCTTGGTGCGCCGCTGCAGTATGTGCATCGTGCGGCGAATTTCCTCGTCGCGGCCGATGATGGGGTCGAGCTTGCCTTCCTCGGCCCGGCGGGTCAGGTCGATGGCATATTTTTCCAGGGCGCCGCGCAGCTCCTCCGCGCCCGCCTCGTTGACGGTCTCTCCGCCGCGGACCTGGTCGATTGCCGCCTCCAGGCGCGCCGGATCCAGGCCGGCGTCCTTCATCAGGCGCGTGTGCTCGCCCTTGTCGCTTGCCGCGGCAAGCAGCAGGATCTCGCTGCTTACGAGCGTATCGCCGCGCTTGCGCGCCAGCTTGCCGGCCAGGTTGAGCACCCGCGCCAGCGCCGCCGAGGCGTGCAGATCGCCCTCCTGCCCCTGGACGCTGGGCATGTGCGCAAGCGCCTCGCCGAGATCGGCCCGAAGCTTGCCGGGATCGGCGCCCGCGCGCCGCAGCAGCGGCACAATGGCGCCGCCGTCCTGCTCGAGCAGCGCCTGAAGAACATGCAGCGGTTCGAGGAACTGGTGATCGGCATCCACGGCGGCGCCCCGCGCCTCGGACAGCGCTTCGCGAACGCGATTGGTGAATTGATCCATGTCCGGGATATAGCGCCCGGCGGCGCGAATTCAACCGCCGCGGTCCAGCCAGATAAAGGTGGCGTGCCGGGCGGAGCCGCCGTCGCGGCGGTAGGAATAAAAGCGGTCGTGATCGGAAAACGTGCACCAGCGCGCGCCGTACACGCGCGTGATCCCGAGCCTGCGCAACTGATGCCGCGCCAGACCGGCCAGGTCGAACAGCCAGTGCGTGGTGTCCCTGCGGGCAAAGAACTGCGCCGAATTCGGCGTGCTCGTAGTGACTGCCCAAAAAACATCGGCGCCGACTTCGTAAGCCGGCCCGCCGATACCGGGACCGATCCACGCCATCAGTTCCGGCGCGCCGACCATCCTGTCGCCGCCCTCGCACAGCGCGCTCACAGTCGCCTCTATCACGCCTGAAGCAAGGCCGCGCCAGCCGGCGTGGGCCGCGCCCACACGGGTCCCGGCATCGTCGCACAACAGGATAGGCAGGCAGTCGGCCGTGCGCAGCATGCACGCCTTGCCCGCGGTAAAGGCCACGCAGCCGTCCGCTCTTGCTTCGGTCCAGTCGCCGTCGGCGTCCACCACTTCCCTGCCGTGAACCTGCGACAGCCAGCGCGGGTCGCCCGGGACCCGCAGCATCCGCCACGCCTCGCCGGGACTCAAGCCGCGCAGGGTGCTGGCGGCGTGAACCGGCCGGGGCGCCGGCCATTCAGGACGAATCAACCGCTCCACGAAAATTCATCCCATTCACGCCGCTCTCCCGCCAGGCGCGTCAGCAGACCTCGCATGTCGTCCGGCAACGGAGCCTCGAAGGCGCATTCGCGATCCGCCGCCGGGTGCCTTGCCTCGAGCCGAGCGGCATGCAGCGCCGGACGGTCGAACCCGGTTCCGCCCCGGGAATAAAGGAAGTCTCCGGCCAGCGGATACCCAGCGTGCGCCAGATGGGCCCGAATCTGGTGCGTGCGCCCGGTCTCCAGGCGGACCGCGACAAACGCGTTGTCGCGAAAGCGCTCAAGAACGCGAAAATGCGTAATGGCCCTGCGCCCGCCGGGACGCACGGCCATGCGCAGGCGGTCGCGCGGATGCCGCCCCAGCGGCTGGTCTATGGTCCCGCCGGCCACCGGACAGCCGCGCGTTACCGCCCGGTATTCGCGGCCGATCCGCCTGGCCTGCAGATCCCGGGTAAGCCTCTGGTGCGCAGCGGCCGTGCGGGCCACCAGCAGCAGTCCGGTGGTGCCTGCATCCAGCCGGTGCACCAGCCCGAAGCGCGGCACAGCCTGAAGTTCCGGGAATCGATGCAGCAAACCGTTCTGCAGCGTGCCGCCGGGATTCCCGGCGCCGGGATGCACGACCAGGCCGGCAGGCTTGTTCACCACGATCAGGTCCCGGTCCGCATGCAGCACGCCAAACTCCACGAACTCCGGCTCCACTGCGCCTGCCGCGGCCAGTTCCCCGCGAATCTCGTATTCCTGGCCTGTTTGGACCGGGGAACGGGGACGCAACGGACTGCCGCTCTTCACGCTGACCTGCCCGCGCTCTATCCAGGCCTTGATCAGGCTGCGCGAATAATCCGGCAGCAGTTGCGCCAGCGCCGCGTCCAGCCGCCGGCCCGCGAGACCCTCGGGGATCACCACCCGTTCCCGCACAAGGCGCTTCATCGAACCACACTCCACATGCCCCGCATCTTCGCAGAAAAGCCAGCCGCCTTTCTCTTGCACCCTGCCAACATTGCGGGAAACGAGGCCGGGGCTGACATGCGGCCGGGGCGCTCGTTATACTGCACGCTTGTCCGCAGCGAGAATATTCTTGCGCACCGAAATGATCTCAGCTCGTAACCTCGCCGGGATTCTGCTCGTGGCGGCAGCCTGCGCCGCGCTGGCCGGCTGCGGCCGGGGCGACGAACGGGACGAACTCTCGGCCGCGAATGTACTGTACGAGCGCGGGCACGCCGCGCTCGAAGGCGGGGACTTCCGCAAGGCCCTGCGTTTCCTCGGCACGCTAAAGGCGCGCTTTCCGTTCAACCCGCAAACCCGCCAGGCCCAACTTGAGATCATCTATTGCCACTACCGGCTGAACGACCAGGACAGCGCGGTGGAAGCGGCGCGCGAGTTCGAACGGGAGAACCCGCGCCATCCGAATGTCGATTACGCCATCTACATGCGCGGCCTGGCCTTGTTTGCGCGCCAACCCGGACGCTTTGGACGGCTGTTCCGGATCGACTACTCCCGGCGCCCCGTCCTGACCGCCGGCGAATCATTCGATGCCTTCACGCAGCTGACTACCCGGTATCCCGACAGCGAGTATGCCGCGGACGCACGGCGGCGCATGGTGTATCTGCGAAACCGCATGGCCCGCTACGAAAACCATGTCGCGGAATATTACCTGCGCCGGGGCGCATGGATCGCCGCCGCGAACCGGGCCCAGTTCGCGATCGACAACTACCATGGCTCGCCGGAGGTCGCCGACTCGCTCAAGATTCTGGTCAAGGCGTACCGGAGGATCGGGATGGACGACCTGGCGACAGGCGCCGAGCAGATGCTGGCTACGAACTTTCCCGGCGAGCAGGTTGACGAGGAGCGGCGGCGGCGGCGCTTTTTCTTCTTCTAGCAGCCCGTGGCAGAACCCCGCGTCGCGCCGAGAACGGCGAGACGCCCGCCTGGCAAGGCGCCAGCAGCGCGCATATCGGGAATATGCAAGCGACGAGCAACGCAGTCCAGGCGGGATGGATCGCCAGTCGAACGCAGCGGGGCTTCTGACACGGGCTGCCAGGAAGCGCGCTCAGTCCTCAAGCGGTATCAGCGCCGCGACCCGCTTGATGCGTCCCTGCTTGCCCGGCGGCCCAAGAGTTATGCATGCCGCGGTCGGGCGCTTGATTTCGTACGCTCCGACGGAATAGCGCGCGTAGCGGCGGCGCATTACGTCCTCGCACAGCAACAGGCGGTACTCGCGTTCCAGGTGGCTGAACCGCACCCGCACAACGTTTTCATCCGAAACCGGACGCCGCGTCACGTCCACGGTGTAACGGTCGAGTTCGATCAGAATCAACGAAGAATCCAGTTCCTGCGCCTCGGGCGCAAGAACGCGGTCGAAGGACCCGGCCTTGGTGGAGGTCCCATCCGACCACAGCACCAGGGGTGAAGAGCACAGATCGCCCAGCAACTCGCGCGGGTAGGTGGCGACCTTGCGCCAGCGGGGACGCTCGGCGACAAGAAGATTCTCGTTCTGCGGAGGCTTTGGCGCAGCGGCTTCGATGGGCGCTACAAAAACGTCCAGTGGCCGCACCGGGGACTTGTTGCGAAAACGCACGGCATTAAGCGACAGGGCGCCGCCCTTCCCGGCACCGCAAAGCCGCGCCCACGGACCCAGCCGTTCGCCATCGAATTGCATTGCGGCCACCCGGAAGCCGCCGGCGACTTCGTAGCGCGCCATGCAGAGAAATTGTCTTATTTCCAAAGCAGGCCCCAAAAGCGGCGCATTTTATGTTTTTCGGGCCGAGGCGCCAAACTCCGGGGGACCCAGGCGCGCCAGAACGTCACGCAATTCTTCCGGCAGGGGCGCATGCAGGCGCAATGCCCGCGAGGTCAGCGGATGACGCAGACTGACTTCGGAGGCATGCAGAAACAGCCGCTTGAGCCCGATCGCCTGCTCGGGACCGCTCCGGGTCCGCCCATAGCGATCGTCGCCGAGCACCGGGTGTCCGATAGCGGCGGCGTGTACGCGAATCTGGTGGGTGCGTCCGGTAATCGGAATTGCGCGGACCAGCGTGGCCTCCCGCCAGCCCTGGCGAGGCAGGAAGCGGGTCTGCGCCCACTGGCCCGAACCCGCCCGGACCCGCCGTTCGGGCCCCTCGCCGCGCGAACGTTCCAGCGGCAGTTCCACCTTGCGTTCCCTGCCCTTCAGGCGTCCCCCGAGCAGGGCGATATAGGTCTTTCGGACCTCATTGTCTCGAAATGCCTTGTGCAGGGCCTGCAGCGCGCGGGGTTTCCTGGCCAGCAGCAGGCAGCCGCTGGTGCCCCGGTCCAGTCGGTGCGCCAATTGCAGAAAACTCTCGCGAGGCCGGGCGGCGCGCAGCAGTTCCACCGCCCCCAGGCGGATCGAACCACCCGCATGCACCGCCAGTCCGGCTGGTTTGTCGAGAACGAGCATACCGTCGTCCTCGTACAACAGGCGCCGTTCTATCCAGCGCGCCCGCGCCGCCACGGGCGGCGGGGAACGCCGCTTGAGAAACGGCGGCAACCTGACCTCATCACCCGCGCGCAGGCGGTGGCCCGAGGATTTGCGGCCCCGGTTCACCCGTACCTCGCCGCGCCGGATCATACGATGCACCCGCGCCAGGCGCATGGGCTTGAGACGGCCCGCCAGGAAGTTGTCCAGACGCCTGCCGGCATCGTCCTCGGAAACGACAAGCAGGTTGTCTTTCACCGGCAAAAGGCAATGCCGCCGGGGTATTGAGCTATGTATCGGTCGCCGGGCATGCCGTGCTATAGTAATCTCCGGCGCTGGAGGAAGGTGCCCGCGCAGCTTTCTGCGCAAACGGCAGGAATGGCCTGCCCGACCTGTTTCCAATTGCGGCGGAGGAAAGCCGGTCTTACCGGACAGATTTCAGGGACTAAGAACGTGCACGAGACGTTTGCCTTATGAATGACCTCTTCAGGCACTGCTGCCTGCGCGCCCTGTGGGCGCCGCCAGGCGCGGCTGCCGTGTGGCTCCGCCCGAACACACACGAGATTCACAATGAAAAGAATGCTGGTAAACGCCACCCAGCAAGAAGAGGTGCGCGTTGCTCTTGTCGATGGACAAGAACTCTATGACCTTGCCATCGAGCACAGGGAAAAGGAAGAAAAGAAGGGCAATATCTACAAGGGGCGCATTGCGCGCATAGAACCCAGCCTTGAGGCTGCCTTTGTGGATTTCGGCGCGGAGCGCCACGGCTTTCTCCCCCTGGAGGACATATCCCGCGAGTACTTCCTGCGGGCTCCGGAACCCGGCAAGCCGCTGAACATCGCCGCGCTGGTGGACGAAGGCCAGCAGCTGGTGGTGCAGGTGGAGAAGGACGAGCGGGACACCAAGGGCGCGGCGCTCAGCACCCTGGTTTCGCTGGCCGGCCGCTACCTGGTCCTGAACGCCAATAATCCGCGTGGCGGCGGCGTTTCGCGCCAGGTGCGCGGCGAAGATCGCCAGGCCGTTCAGCAAAGGCTCGGGAAACTCAAGATTCCCAAGGGCATGAGCGTAATCATCCGTACCCAGGGCCACGACCGCAGCACCGAAGAGCTGCAATGGGACCTGGACAACCAGTTGCAGACCTGGGAAGCCATCAAGCTGCCGTGCTGGAACGCGACGGTCCCTTTCTGGTGGTTCAGGAATCCAGCGTGATCCTGCGGGCGGTTCGCGACTACCTGTCCGACTCGATCGGCGAAGTCGTGGTGGACGACGACGAAGCCTACGAGAGCATACGCAGTTTCATGAAGCACACCATGCCGCACTTCCTGGATCGGCTGCGCCGCCATGAGGGCGACGCCCCGCTGTTCAACCGCTACCAGATCGAGAGCCAGATCGACTCGGCATACCGCCGCCGCGTAGACCTGCCTTCCGGCGGCCAGATCATCATCGACCAGCCCGAAGCGGGCATCTGCATCGACGTCAACTCCGCCCGCGCCACGTCCGCCGAAGATATCGAACAGACCGCACTGCAGACCAACCTCGAGGCGGCCGACCAGATCTCCCGTCAGTGCCGCATACGCGACCTGTCGGGCCTCATCATGATCGACTTCATCGATATGCGTTCTTCCGGCGCCAACCGCCAGGTGGAGGAACGGCTGCGCCAGGCCACGCGCAACGAGCCGGCGAGGATCCAGATCGGACAGATTTCGCGCTTCGGAATTCTGGAGATGTCGCGCCAGCGACTGCGCACCTCTCTGGTTGACGTGACCCACGAGACCTGCCCGAGGTGCGGCGGCACCGGGCGAATCCGCGGCGTGGAATCGCTGGGCCTGCATGTGCTTCGGATGATCAGCGAGGAAGCGGGCAAGGAAAGCACGGCCAAGGTGGTGGCGGAGTTGCCGCTGGTCGTCGCCAATTTCCTGCTCAACGAAAAGCGGGCCGTGCTCTCGCAGATCGAGGACGTATTCAAGGTGAGTGTCGTTCTGGTGGCCAACTCCGCCATGGAGACGCCCCAATTCGCGTTGCGCAGGGTTCGGGGAAAGGAAGACGACGACACGCCGAGTTACGAGATGGCGACCGTGACCGCTCCGCCCCCGGCATTGCTGGCGCCGGTCCGCCCCAAGCCGCCCGAGAAGCCCGCAGTGGTACGAACGCTGCCGGATTCCGCGCCACCCGAACGCAAGGCCAGGGCCGCAAGGCAGCGCAGCCGCCAGAAGAACCCGAAGAAGGGTTTCTTCGCGCGACTCTTCGGGCTTGGCGAGAAAGAGGAAAAAGCGGACGCCGGCAAGGAGAAGCAGAAAACTCATCCTCCCAGGCGGTCGCGGTCCAGAGGCAAGGGCAAGCATCCCTCGAAGGGGAAGCGCGGCGGCAGGGGAGGAAGCGACTCCAGGGCGAAAGGCGCGCGGCGGCCAAAACCGGATTCCAGGTCCAGGGGCCAGCAGAAGCCGAAGGATTCCAGCGCGAAGGGCCAGCAGAAGCCAAAAGACTCCAAGCCAAAAGACGAGCAGAAGGCATCTGCTTCCCAAGCGGACGGTGCAGGCGGCCAGGGCTCGCGGCGCCGGCGGCGCCGGCGACGGCGCCGGCCCACGGCGGACGCCCCGCCGCCCTCCTGATCAGGGAAATGCCTTGATCCGGGGCCGCCGGGCGGCCCTGCTCTTCAGTCGACTTCGGCGGTCAGCCAGCCGTCGGGCTGCCAATGCGAAACGCGCATCTCCACGCCCATGTGCTCCGCGTATCCAAGCAGGCGCGGCCGGGTCCAGTTTTCGTGAATCCATTCCTCGGTCAGATCGAACTGCCCGATCCTGTGGGAGGCGACCAGGACGCGGGCGAAGGGTGAGCGCCAGCGGCGCTTGCCGGGGCTGGATTCGGTTTCCAGACAGAGCTGATAGTGGCAGGCCGTGCGGTCAAAGATGCCGATCAGGGCGATCTCGTCTTGCCCGGTCTTCTCGACCAAAGCTTTCATGCGATCGTTCAGCGGCGTCATGGTCTTGATGTCGTGGGCCACGTATTCCTCCATCACGCCGTGGTCCTTGGCGAACTGAATGGCCTGAAGCCGGGCCTTGATCAGAGCGTCGTTGATCTCGTGCGGATAGGGCTTGGTATTCTTGAGCGTCTTGAGCACTACGGCGATCGACTTGCCGAGTTCGTCCTCCCGCCCTTCGACGCCGGTGTCGACACCGGTCCACGCATTCGGCGGCGGTCCGCCCATCGCCCCGGGCGGAGGCCCGGGCCGGGCTTCGGTTTCTTTGCGCAATGCTTGAACGCTCATGGATTACCTCGCTGAGAAATTGTTGGCGGAAGCGAAATATTATACGGAGCCTCGTGTCGGGGTCCGCCGCTACGCGAGAAGCCGCTCCACCCTGCGTACATCTTCGGGCGTGTCCACTTCCGGTCCGGGAGGGGGGTCCACGACTACCACTCCGATGCTCATGCCCAGCCACAGGGCCCGAAGCTGCTCCAGCCCCTCGACACGCTCCAGCTCGCAGGGCGCCTCGCCCGTCAGCCGCCTGAGAACTTCAACGCGATAGGCGTAAAGACCGCTATGGCGCAGAAAGCGCGGCCGGGAGGCGCCGGTCGGGTGGCTGGCGGGAATGCCTGCACGGCTGAAATAAAGGGCCCTGCCGGCGGCGTCCAGGACCACCTTGACCACGTTGGGGTTGGCGGCCTCGGCCGGGTCCGGCAGCGATGACGCCAGCGTCGCGAGATCGTCGCGACAAGCCCTGGAGGCCACAGCGGAAATGTGCGCGGGATCGATCAAAGGCGCATCACCCTGGAGATTGACCACCACCTCGTCCGGTCCGAACTGAAGCTGCTCCGCCACCTCCGCCACCCGGTCCGACCCGCAGGCGTGATTGGCGCGGGTCAGACAGGCGCGCCCGCCAAATTCCTCCACGCATGCGGCCACGCGCTCGTCGTCGGTGGCGACCACCACGGTTTTCGCCCCGCTCTTCGCGGCCCTGCGCCAGACATGCTCCACCAATGGCCGGCCGCCCAGGGGCGTCAGGGGCTTTCCCGGCAAGCGGCTGGATGCGTAACGCGCAGGAATGACGATATGAAAAACGTGTTGCATCAGGGCGTGTTCACATCAGGGCAAGAATCCTGCGAATGATTCTTTCGCGCGAGCTTTCCGGCATGAATACCTCTGCGGGCGTCCACCACAGGTCCTTTTCCACATGATCCGGGTACTTTACGGCGTCCTTGGCGGTCATGATCACCGGCAGGCCGCGCTTCAGCAGCGGCCCCAGGGAAACGCGCCCGTGATCCGGCGCCCGCACCGGCTCCACGTCTATCCCGCAGGCCCTCAGCGCCGCGTGAAAACGCCGCGGGGCGCCGATGCCTGCAAGCGCAAGCACCCGCCGGCCGGCGAATTCCGTCAGGCGGCGTTGTTCGGCGCCGTCAAGCCGAAGCGCCCGGTCGATCCGCAACTCGAATTCAAGCCCCGGGAAACCGCTTTGCGCGCCCTGGACCAGCACCTCGTCCACTTCCTCAAGGCGTGCGCGGGGCTCGCGCAGCGGACCCGCAGGCAGCAGACGGCCGTTGCCCAGGCCACGGTCGCCGTCGACGACGCAAATCTCAAGGTCCCGCGCCATTCGATAATGCTGCAGTCCGTCATCCGACAATACGATTTCCGCGCCTCCCGCCACGGCCCGGCGCGCCGCGCCGGCCCGATCGACACAGACCCACACCGGGCATTCAGCCTGCTTCGCCAGCATTACCGGCTCGTCGCCGACCTCGCCGGGATCGGACTGCGGCGTGACCATCACCGGCGTGCGGCGCCTGCGTCCCCCATACCCGCGGCTGACGATTGCGGGACTGCGGCCCGCCTTCGCCAGGGACTGCGCGAGCCAGCCGGCGATCGGCGTCTTGCCGGTTCCGCCCACGGTGATATTACCGACGACGACCACCGGAGCGCCCGCGGAAAGCGAACGCAACCAGCCGTTTCGGTAGGCCGTTCGCCGCAAGGCGGCTGCGGCGGCGAACAGACCGGCCGCCGGGCAAAGCAGGGCGCTGAGCCAGCCACGCCGCTCCCACGCCTCTAGTGCCGTGTCAAGCAGCATTCCCGCTGTTTCGGAACTGCAGCCGGTGCAGGCTGGCGTATTGGCCGTCCCGGGCCAGCAGTTCGGCGTGCGGGCCAACCTCCACAATACGCCCGCGTTCCAGCACCACGATGCGGTCGGCGTGTTCCACGGTACTGAGTCGATGGGCGATGACCAGCGTGGTGCGGCCGCTCATCAGCCGGTCCAGGGCCTCCTGCACGTGGCGCTCGGAACGGCTGTCCAACGCCGACGTGGCCTCGTCCAGGATCAGCACGGGCGCATCCTTGAGCAGGGCGCGGGCAATGGCCACGCGCTGCCTCTCTCCGCCGGACAGGCTCAGCCCCCCTTCGCCCACCCGTGCGTCCAGGCCGTCCCGCCGGGATTGCACGAATTCCATGACGTGGGCGGCCCGGGCCGCGGCTTCCACGGCGTCCGCACCGGCGCCCGACAGCGAGCCGTAGGCAATGTTGTTGGCGAGCGTGTCGTTGAACAGCATGACGTCCTGCGTCACCAGGGCGATCTGTGCGCGCAGGGCCGGCAGCGGCCAGTCGTTCAGGGGACGTCCGTCCAGCCGCAGTTCGCCGGCGTCGGGTTCGAAAAAGCGCGGGATCAGGCTAACCAGGGTGGACTTGCCGCTGCCCGAACGTCCCACGATCGCGACCCGCTCGCCCGGCTCAATTTCCAGCGATACGTCGCGCAGCGCCGCCGCGCCGTCGCGGTCATAGGAAAACGAAACATGGTTGAATTCCAACTCGCCCCTGGCACGCTTTCCGGCGCGCCCACCGGGCGGGGCGGCCGTGTCCACCTCCACCGCGCTGTCCAGCAGGCCGAATACCGATTCCGCGGCCGCCAGTCCCCGCTGCAGGGAGGCATTCACGTTGGTGAGATGCTTCAGCGGCGTCATCAGCAACAGCATGGCTGCCATGAAACCGGTGAATTTCTCCACCTCAAGCCCTTCGGTGACGGAATACTGGGCGACGAACCAGGCTACCGAGGCTACGCCCACCGCGGCCAGCAGCATGGTGAGGCCGTCGCCTCCGGCACGCGCCATGATCAGCTTGAGATGCAGCCTCTTATTGCTTTCGTTGGCCCGGGCGAAGCGCCTGCTCTCCCGCTCGGCGCCACCGAAAACCTTGATGATGCGGAGTCCGCGCAAGGCCTCGTCGGTAATCCGCGAGACCTCCCCCATGTTCTCCTGGATCCGGCTGCTGTAGCGGCGGAAATGCCGGGACAATACCCGCGCCGTCAGCGCGATAAGGGGAGCGACCACGAAGACCACCGCGGACAGGCCTGCGCTGGCGTAGACCATGTAGGCGACCAGTCCCAGCACGGTGAGACTGTCGCGAACGATGGTGGTGATTACCGTCGAGGCCGCGTCCGCCACCTGCTCGGCGTCGTACAGCATGCGCGACAGCAATTGCGCGCGCGGCCGCTTTTCCACCGCCCGCACCGGCATGTGCAGAAACCGCTCAAACAGCATTGCCCGGAGCTCCCCAACCGCCGAGCGGCCGATTCTCCCCAGCTGATGGGCCGACACGAAGCCAGCAACGCCGCGTATCAGAAACAGCCCCAGCACGCCAATCGGCAACCATCGTGCCCAGGCGCCTCCCGCGTTTACCAGCAGTCCCGTCAGCCTTTCGACGGCAACCGCGAAGCCGATTTCCGTCAGGGCGAATATCGCCATGGCCAGGACCGCAAGCAGAAAGCCGCGCCAATACGGAACTGCCAGCGAGCCGAGGCGCTTCATCGGAGTTTGGGGCCGCATGCTTCGAGTTTACCCGGCGCCGCCGAACTTCTAGCAGCCCGTGGCAGAACCCCGCGGCGCACCGAGACCGGCGAGACGCCCGCCTGGCAAGGCGCGAGGAGCGAGAATATTGAACATATTGGAGCGACGAGCAACGCCGTCCAGGCGGGATGGATCGCCGGTCGAATGCAGCGGGGCTTTTGCCACGGGCTGCTAGTCAATTGCGGCCGGCGGAGGATAGGTCCACAGCCGCGCATGGTCGCGGCGCCATTCCGCAGCAAGTTCCAGCGGACCGCCCTTGCGCGACTCGAACCGGATCGCGCCGCTTGCGCCCGTGTCCCACTGCCGGGCGCCTTCACGGGCCCAGCGCGCGACGACCGAATCCCTGGGGAATCCCCAGCGATTGAAGTAGCCGGTGGAATGCGCCACCAGCCGCGCACCCACCGCCTGCACGAAGCGGGGCGAAGAGGAACTGGCGCTCCCGTGATGGGGCGAAACGACCAGGTCGAACGGTCCCTCGAGGCCCCGGTCCACGAGGCGGGACTCGCCGGAGGATTCCAGGTCGCCCGGCAGCAGCACCCGCACGCCCGCAGCTTCCACAATCAGCACGCAGGAATCGTCATTGCCGCGCGATCCCGCGCCCGGGTCCGGGTTCAGCGCCCGGAAGCGAACCGGGCCGGCGGCCCACGCCTCGCCAGTAACGCAGCGCAGGTAGCGGTTCGGCTGAAGGCCATAACGGGCCGGAGCGACGAGTTGCGCTTCGGGATGCGCCTTCAGGACGCTCGCGGCCCCGCCCGCGTGGTCGCTGTCACCGTGCGAGATGACCAGCGCATCAAGCCGCTGCGCGCCCAGCGAGGCGAGGACGGGCACGACGACGCTGTCGCCGGCGTCACTGGAGGAATACCGGGGCCCGGCATCGTAGAGCAGGTTGTAGTCCGGCGCCTGCACAAGCACGGCCAGACCCTGGCCCACGTCCAGCACGGTGACCGCAAGATCGGCCTGCTGGTGATTCCGGTCCAGTCCCAGCACCGCCGGAAGCAGCAACAGCGGCGCGGCCCAGCGTGCCGGAGCCGGCCTGGGCGCCAGCAACCAGACGATCCCGGCGATCGCCAGGACGGCGGGCAGCAGGCCGAACTCCGGCGGCGCCCAGGATGCCAGTTCGAACTCGGAGAGCCGGGAGAGCATCGACATCACCTGGGCGAGCAGGCCGGCGCCGCTGTGCAGCAGGAAAACGCCCGCGGAAGGCCAGGCGAAGGTCAACAGAAGTGCCGACAACAGTCCCGGAACGATCAGCAGGGAAAAGAGCGGAATCGCCGCCAGGTTGATTGCCGCGCCGATCAGTGAAACCTCGCCGAAGAAGACGAGAACCAGCGGCGCCAGCCCCAGCGTGATGCGCCACTGGGCGACGGCCAGCCGGCGCACCCTTGAAGATGCGGTCGAACGGCCTTGGCCGGGTGAACCGGAGACCGGCTCGCGCAGCCCCAGCACGCTGAGCGCCAGAAGGGCGACGGCGCCGAAACTCAGCCAGAATCCGGCCGAAAGCACCGCGAACGGGTCGGGCACGAGGACCACGATCAGGGCGGCGCCCAGGGCCGCGCCGAATCCTCCATACCGGCGCATCTGCGTAAAAACCAGAACGGCCGTGATCATCGCCAGGCTGCGCAGCGTGGAAACAGCAAACCCGGCCAGCGCCGCATAGCTCAGGGCCGCCAGGAATGAAATCGCGGCGGCCGCATGGCGCGGCTGAACCCCGCCGGCAAAACACCGGACAATTCGGCCCAGAGCCGAACCCACAAGCCAGGCGAACCAGGCCACGACACCCACATGCAGACCCGATATCGCAAACAGGTGCGCGGCGCCGGTCCGGCGCAGGGTCTCCCAGTCGTCATCGGCCAGCAAATGCCGCGCCCCGGTGGTCAGGGCGATGACATGGGGCAGCCCGGGATTGCCTTCAAGCCAGGTTTGCAGCCGCCCCACAAGGGCCGTCCGCGCGCACAACAGCCGCGGACCCGATTCGCATCCGGCCACGCGTTGCGGCGCCGGCTCATCGCGCACATAGGCCGTTGCGCTCAGGTTCTGGCGGAACGCCCACTGCTCGAAATCGAAGCCGCCCGGGTTGTAAAGCCCCCTGGGGGCACGCAGACGCAGATTCAGGCGCCACGTTTCACCGGCGCCGGGGGGCTGGTGGCATTCGTACCAGGTCACCAGGATGCGCTGAAGCGGCGGCCCCTGGTCCGCGATATCGCTTACCCGAATACGAAAGCGGCAGATCCCGCCCTCGGCGCTGGGAAAATCGTCGATCACCCCGGTCACGATCCGGTCCACCCGGCCGTCGGAGTCGGGCATGCGTTGGTGCAATCGCGTCCCGGCCAGCGAAAGGGCAACGGCCGCGCCCAGCAACACGACGCCCAGGAGCCTGCCCCGCATCGTCCACGCGCACAGCGCGGCCGCCGCCAGGAGGGCGACGAAAAGGGATGGATCGGGCGGCGGCGGAAGGAAAAGGAAAGCCAGGCAGACACCGGCCAGCCATGCCATGCCCAGCGGCAACATCAGCAACCGCGGCGGGGAGAGAGTTTCAGCCGCCTGCTTCGGCCAGCAGACCGTCGCGCAGGGCGAGGACCCGGTCCATACGCCGGGCGCGCTGCAGGTCGTGGGTCACGACCACCAGCGCGGTCCCCGTGTCGCGATTCAGCTTCAGAAGGAGTTCAAACGCCCGTTCCCCGGATTCGGGGTCCAGGTTGCCGGTCGGTTCGTCGGCAAGCACGACCGATGGACGGCCAATCAGTGCGCGAGCCACGGCCACGCGCTGACGCTCGCCACCGGAAAGTTTGGCCGGTCGATGCGTCAGCCGCTCGCCCAGCCCCACCTGCTCAAGCAACTCGCGCGCATCCGCCAATGCTTCGGAGGTCCCGGATCTCCGGATCAGCAGCGGCATCGCCACGTTTTCCAAGGCGCTGAATTCCGGAAGCAGATGATGAAACTGGTATACGAAGCCGATGTGGCGATTTCTGCGGGCGCCGCGTTCCGCGGGGCGCATCGCGCTGAAATTCCTGCCGTTGAGCTCGACCCAGCCGCGGGTGGGCGTATCCAGGCCGCCGAGCAACTGCAGCAGCGTCGTTTTCCCGGATCCCGAAGCGCCCACGACCGCTACGCGCTCGCCCGCGGAAATTTCCAGATCCACTCCACGCAACACCTCCACGACCCGGCGTTGCTCGCGAAAATGCCTGACCAGCCCGTGGCAGGACAACGGCGTTGCATGGGCCGCAGGCTTCGCTTCGTTCACGTCAGGAGTCCAGGCGGGTGGCCGCGGCCGGGTCGGTTCGGGCGGCGCGCAGCGCCGGATAGATGGTTGCGATCAGGGACAGCAAGAGCGCCAGCGCGCACACCATGATGACTTCCGGGATCAGGATGCGGCTGGGCATTTCATCCAGGCTGTATCCGGGGCTGACGATGCTGGTCTCCAGGAAGCGCTCTACGG
This sequence comes from Gammaproteobacteria bacterium, assembly GCA_963666765.1. GTDB lineage: Bacteria > Pseudomonadota > Gammaproteobacteria > Steroidobacterales > Foliamicaceae > Foliamicus. The sequence goes on along the minus strand of OY762933.1, from coordinate 2,904,813 downwards.
CCGACGTGAGCGGCCCCGCCCATACCGCCAGGGGGATGCCCACGGCGAGCCCGAGCGCGATGCCCAGCAGGCCCGATAAGCCCCCGTGCCCGGCGAACATCGCCATGATCGAGCGGGGCGTGGATCCAAGCGTCCTCAGGATGCCGATGTCCGGTGTTTTCTCACGCACGATCATTACCAGGCTGGACACAATGTTGAAGGCGGCGATCGCCGCAAGAAGCGTCAGAATGATAATGGTTATGCGTTTGGTCATCGCGATGGAATAGAAAAAACTGGCGTGTTCCCAGGTCCAGTAGCGCACAAACAGATTCCCGGCCCTAACGCCTGCAATTTCCGGCATCACCGCTTCCACCCTCCAGGGATCCTGAAGCATCACCCGAAGCCCGCTGGCGTCCTCGCCCAGGCCAAAGAGGCGGCGCGCGTCCTCATAATGTATCCATGCCAGCGAGCGGTCGAAATCGTTCATTCCCGCATGGAAGACGCCCGCCACTCGCAGGCGTCGCATCCGCGGCGCGACTCCCGCCGGCGTGCTCCAGCCCTGCGGCAATTGCAGCAGGACGTCGTCCCCGTTACTGACATCAAGACGCCTCGCCAGTTCGCTGCCCAGCACAATCCGCCAGGCGCCGCCCGTCAGCCCTTCGAGCCCCGTGTCGCCGGCAAGACCGCCCAGCGCCCGGAACGCCGGCTCGCCGGGTTCAAAGCCCAGCAATTGCACTCCGGCAACGGCGTCCGGTGCGCTCAGCACGCCCTGCCCTTCGATATACGGCGCCGCCGACTCCACTTCCGGGTTTGCCAGGGCAGCTTCGCGAAGTTCACGCCATTCGCTCAAGTCACCGGCAGGACCATGAAAGCTGCCGTGCGCGAGCACGCTGAGTATTCGCTCGCGCACCACCTGGTCGAAACCGTTCATCACCGACAGCACGACCACCAGCAGGGCCACTGCGGTCGCGACCCCCAGCATCGAAAGCATCGATACCAGCGAAACAAACCCCCCGCGGCGGCTCGCCCTGAGCTGCGCCGAGGCCATCCACAATTCGAACGCGCGCATAGCGGGAACAGGCCTACTCGTAGCGCAGGATGCTGGCCGGGTCGACCCGCGCCGCTTGCCGCGAGGGGTACCAGGACGCCAGCGTCGACAGCAGCAGCGCCAGCCCGGTCACGGCAATGACGAGCGACGCGGTCAATTCGGATGGCACGCCGGTGAGGTAGAAGGACTCCGCCGGCAGGAAGTCAAACCCGAACAGGTTCTCAAGGAACTGCATCGCGGCGTCCACATTCAGCGTCAGCCAAACGCCCAGCGCACCTCCGAGGCCCACGCCGACAATTCCCGCCAACAGGCCCTGCAACGAAAAAACGGCCATGATGGTGGGCGTTCGAGCCCCGAGGGTGGCGAGGATGGCGATCTCGCTGCGGCGTTCGCTGACCGACATATACAGCGTCGCGACGATGTTGAATGCGGCCACGGCGATGATCGTGAACAACAGCGCACCCATGGCGAGGCGTTCCAGCTCCGTCGTCCGGAACAATGCCTCATGCTGCTGCATCCAGGAACGCGTGGTCAGTGCGCCGGCGCGGGCCCGTTCGGAGCCTGCCGCCCAGGTTTCCACCAACGCCGGCGTCTCATACGGGTCACTGCCGCTGACCTGTAGCGCGCTGACCCGCCCCTCAAGCCCGGCGAGTTCCGATACGACCGGCAGGCCGGCCAACGCCAGGCTGCTGTCGGGGCCGGCGTTGCCCGCGACGAATACCGCGCTGACCGGAAGGTCCCGAAGGCTTGGAGCCGCGCCGTTGGGCCGCGGGATCAGCACCCGGACGGTGTCGCCCACGCGAACGCCCAGCGTATCCGCAAGGTAGCGTCCGACCGCCAGCCCGCCCGTTTCAGTGTGGAGATCGGCGAACGATCCTGCAATGACCGACTGGCTGTACGGGGCCGCCTGCATTGCGGGGTCGGCGGCTATTCCCAGCAACTGTACTCCGGCATAGCGCCGCCTGGATACGAGCAGGGCCTCCAGCTCCACCACCGGCCCGACGCGCCGGACCCCGGGCAATGCCGCCAGTTCTTCCGCGGTTTCGCGCCAGTCGCGCAGCCCGTCTTCAGCGACCACGCTCACCTGAGCGTCAAACCGGAGCAGCCGGTCGCGCAATTCCGCCGCGAAACCGTCCATTACTGAAATCACGACGATCAACGAGGCCACCCCCAGGGCCAGACCGACAACGGAAGCCAGTCCGATAAAGGAAACAAAGCGATTGCGCGTCGGTGCGCGCAGGTATCGCCAGGCAATGGCTAGCGCTAGCGGCCGGATCATCGTCACATTTTCCCACGAACCTAATGCCGTGATACGCGCATAATGCGCGCCGTATGGACGAATTAAGGGCCGCCGGCCCCGCTTCAGGGGCAATTGGGCGCATTGTCTGGCCTGATGGGCCCGACGCCGGACTCAGGCTGCACGGCGTCAGCGCAGGCGCGGCGCCGCTGGTCTGCGCCGAACTGATTGACGGCTGCGCGGCGCCGTGCATCCTGATCGTCACGCCCGACCCCGGCCGCGTGGAGCAATTCATGCAGCAGGTGGCGTGGCTGCGCGGCGGCGACAACGGCATGGCGCAACTGCCGGACCGTGAAACCTTACCCTACGACCTTTTCAGTCCGCACCCGGAGATCACTTCCCGGCGCCTGGAGACGCTGTCCGGGCTGCTGGCCGACGACGCGTATCAATCGGTGCAGGCGCTGTTCGTCGCCGCGCCCACGCTGCTGGATCGCCTGCCGCCGCGCGCGCAGTTCCGCCGATGGCTGGGGGTCAGCTGCCATACCGGGCAGGAGCTGGACGTGGAAGACCTCAAGAGGAGACTCGAGGAAGCTGCCTATGTTCGGGTGCCGCTGGTCAATGAGCCGGGGGAGTACTCGGTCCGCGGGGCTTTGCTGGACATTTTTCCCAGCGGGTCACCGGCGCCCATTCGGATCGAGTTCTTTGACCGCGAGGTCGACTCAATCCGCAGGTTCAATCCCGCCTCGCAACGCAGCACCGCAACACTCGATTCGTTCAGGCTGCTGCCGGCCCGGGAACTGCCGCTGGACGCGGACAGTATCGACGCCTTTCGGGAACGGTTCCGGCGGCGGTTCCCGCAAAATCCCGCGCGCGCCGAAGTGTTCCGCAAGCTGGGCGAGGGCGTGGCGCCGCAGGGAGCGGAAAACTACCTGCCGCTCTTCTTCGAGCAAACCGAGACCCTGTGGGACTACCTTCCGCCGGACAGTGCCGTGATCCTTCTGCCGGGCACGGGAAGCGCCCTGGAGTCGGAGTGGGAAGCCATAGCCGAACGATATCGGCAGCGGGACGGCGACCTGGAACAACCGTGCCTGCCGCCACAGGAACTCTTCGCGCCGCCCGGTTTGCACCAGGCCGCCGTAGCGGGCCTTCGCAGCGTCGATTGCCACGCCGACGCGCTGCCGGACATCGGACCTCGGGCCAATTCGCAGAACGTCACCGCGCGGCCGGCGCCCAAGGCGCCGCTCACTCCCGGCAGCGACCGCACATCATTCGAGGCCTATACCGATACGGCCGGCCGGCGGGTGCTGCTGGCCGCGGAGACCGCCGGTCAGCGCGAACTGGTACGCGAATTGCTGCGCGGCAGGCGGCTCAAGGCGCAGGACGTAGCGTCCTGGGGCGATTTCCTCGCCTCCAGGTCGCCGTTGTGCCTGGCGGAGAGCCCGCTGGACCATGGGATCGTCCTCGGAGAGGACCTGACCATACTCACCGAGCGCGAACTGTTCGGCCGGCAACGGCCGCTCACCCGGCGCCGGCGGCGGAGTCAGCCCGCGCCCGAGGCGATCCTGCAAAGCCTCGCAGACCTTGTACCCGGGGCGCCGGTGGTGCATGAAGACCACGGAATCGGGCGCTATGAAGGGTTGCAGCACATGGACGTGGGCGGTGCGCCGGCCGAATTCATGCGCGTCAGGTACGCCGGAGACGACCGCCTCTATGTGCCCGTATCCGACATGCAGCTCATCACCCGCTATACCGGCGGCAGTATCGAGCACGCTCCCCTGCACCGGCTGGGCTCCGACGCCTGGGACCGGATCAAGCGGCGCGCGGAACGCCAGTTGCGGGACGTCGCCGCCGAGCTGCTGGAACTGCAGGCCCAGCGCGCCGCGCGCAGCATGCGCCCTATCGAGGCCCCGCCCGCGGAGATGAGCGCATTCACGGCCCGCTTCCCGTACCGGCTGACGCACGACCAGGAACGCGCCGTCGAGCAGGTGCTCGACGACCTCGCCGCCGGCCGGCCCATGGATCGGCTCATCTGCGGAGACGTAGGGTTCGGCAAGACCGAAGTGGCGCTGCGCGCCGCCTTCGCGGCCGTGTTGCAGGGCTACCAGGTGGCAATCCTGGCGCCCACCACGCTGCTCGTCGAGCAGCATCACCGGGTGCTCGCCGATCGCTTTGCCGACTGGCCCGTCAGCGTGCAAATGCTGACCCGCTTCGGCGCCGGCCGCAGGAACGAGGAAGTGGTGGAGCGGCTCGCGGACGGACGCGCGGACATTGTCGTGGGCTCCCATGGCCTTTTGAACCCCCGCGTGCGCTTCAAGCGGCTGGGTCTGCTGATAGTCGACGAGGAGCATCGCTTCGGTGTGCGTCAGAAGGAACGCATCAAGAGCCTGCGGGCGGGCCTGCACGTCCTGACGCTCACCGCCACGCCCATCCCCCGTACGCTGAACATGTCTCTGGGCGGCCTGCGCGACCTGTCATTGATCACGACGCCGCCGGCGGCGCGCATGGCGGTCAAGACCTTCGTAACGCCGTGGCGCAACAGCCTCATCCGGGAGGCCTGCGAGCGCGAGCTGCGCCGCGGCGGCACCGTCTTTTTCGTGCACAACCGGGTTCAGGACATTGACCGCATGGCGCGCGAATTGCAGGCGCTGCTGGGCGAAGCGCGGCTGGAAGTGGCCCACGGCCAGTTGCCGGACGCCGAACTTCAGCGGGTCATGACCGACTTCTATCACCGCCGCTTCGATGTCCTGGTCTGCACCACCATCATCGAGAGCGGACTGGACATTCCCCATGCCAACACCATGCTGATCAACCGCGCGGACCGGCTGGGCCTGGCCCAGCTCCACCAGTTGCGCGGCCGGGTCGGGCGCTCCCATCACCAGGCCTACGCCTACCTCATCCGCCCGCATGAAAAGGAAATGACGGCCGACGCGCACAAGCGGCTGGAAGCGATCAAGGCGGCCGGAGAACTCGGGGCCGGTTTCCTGCTCGCCACCCACGACCTGGAGATCCGGGGCGCCGGTGAATTGCTGGGCGAAGAACAATCGGGGCAAATTCAGCAGATTGGGTTCAGCCTCTACAACGACATGCTGGGCCGGGCCGTGGAGGAGCTGCGCGCAGATCCGGCCGGCCGTACGGGCGTCGCTGCGCAACCGCGCGCCGACATCGAACTCCATCTCGGCGCCCTGCTGCCGGAAGACTATATGCCCGACGTCAACCAGCGCCTGAGCTGGTACAAGCGCATTTCGACCGCCGCGGACTCATCCGACCTGAACGCGCTGATGGTCGAGTTGGTGGACCGGTTCGGTCCGGCGCCCGAACAGGCCCTGAACCTTTTTCGGCAGGCGGGGATACAGCAGCGCATGCGGAAATTGCGCATACGGATGCTGCAGGCCGCGGCCCGCGGCGGCGAGGCGGAGTTCCATAGCGACACGCCGCTGGATCCCTTGCAGCTGGCGGCCCTGGCCCAGCAGCAGCCGGAGGAATTCGCCTTGCGCCCCCACGGGGCCCTCGCGTTCCGGGCCGACCTGTCGCGTCCCGGGCGGCGTTTCCGCTATGTGGAGCGCCTGCTTTCGACGCTGGAGCAAGCCTGCCGGTCCGAAACCGTACACTAGTATCGTGTCTGGTCACTACCGTCGCATCAAAGCAAGCGGTATGCGCCGCTGCGGAATTGCCGCCCTGGTCGGCCTCATGGCGTTCGTCCTGCTCGTCGCCGGGCCCTTGCAGGCCCAGGACGACGACTTCCGAATCGCCCTGGAGATGATCGTTTTCATGCAACTGGACCCGGAAGACAGCACCGAGGACCTTGTGGAAATACTCCCGGTTCTGCCGCCGTCCGCGGTCTATCCCGCGCCGGTCGAGTTGCCGGACTCGGGTCCGGCGACACCTGAGCCGCCCGCCGGCATTCTTGCGCTGACCCGCGGGCAATTCACCCTTGAAGGCATCTGGCTGTCAATGCGCCGCAGCGCCGAGTACCGGCCGCTGGCGCATTTCGCCTGGGCCATGCCGGCGCAGTGGACCGGTCAGCCGATCCCGCTACGGCTGAATACGCTTGCCGCTTCGCCGCTGCCCTTCAGCGGCCTGGCGTCACTGGAAGAGGAGCGCTTCGTGCATCTCACGCTCGACCTGCGGATGCCCGAGGTTGACGAGGGAGACGGCGAATATCGGATTCAGGAACGCCGCCGCCTCCTGCTGGGAGAAATCCATTACTTCGACCATCCGCGCTTCGGCGCCATCGCGCGCCTGTTCCGCTATCGCCCGCGCCCTCAAGCGGCTGAATGAGAGGATTTGTGGCCTGTGCCGGGCCTGGGCGCCCGACGCTACTCTACGCTTGGGGACGGAAACCCGTATCCCCAAGCCAGCGAACCAGCAATTCCCGCGTTCGTTCAAGCGCCGTGTCCAGCCAGGCGGCATGTTGCTCGAGAATTCCGGCCGTATCGCCCGGCTTGTTCCGGCCGGCGGCATAGTTGCTAACCAGTGAAAGGGAGACATAAGGAATACCCAGTTCGCGCGCCAGCACCGCCTCCGGCATGAGCGTCATGCCCACGAGAGTGCATCCGTCGCGCTCCAGCCGGTCGATTTCCGCGGCGGTTTCCAGCCTTGGGCCCTGCATCACTCCGTAGACGCCCCGCACGAGGCACGCCGTCCCATGCGCGGCGGCGACCAGGCTGCCGCGCAACTGCGCGTCGAAGGGATCCGCAAACTCGACAAACGCACTCTTGCCCGCATTGTCCCCGGCGAAGCTGGTTTCGCGCGAGTGGGTGTAGTCGATCAGGTCATGCGGGATAACGAGGGTCCCGGGAACGGCCTCGGCGGTAATGCCTCCCACCGAATGAACTCCGATAATCCCCCTGGCGCCGGCCTCGGCCAGGGCCAGCAGATTGGCGCGATAGTTGATCCGATGGGGCGCAATCGCGTATTCCTCGCCATGCCGATTCAGGTAGAGAACCGGCGTTTCATTCAGCCGGCGAACCTGCACCGGCGCAGATGGCGAACCGAAGGGCTGATCGCCTTGCGGCGCGAACCGCACCGGCGGGCCCAGACCCAGAGGCTCCGGCGGAGCCCCTGATACCAGCGCCAGCCCGTCAAACGACACTGACGATCAGGGCCCGATCGGCGCCGCGCATCCGGCGGGAAGGCCAATCATCGTTCAGGCGCTGCGGCGCAGCCGGGCAAGGCGAGCCGCAGAACCCGGGCCGGCAGCGTAGCGCCAGTCTCCGAGAAGCTCACGCACGCCCTCCGGGTCGTTACAGATGGGAAGCATGTCGCATCCGGCCTCCAGGGAGGCCGCCACGCGCTGCCCCAGATCGCCGGCCTGGCCCGCGCCGTGCATGGAGAGATCGTCGGCAAAGACCGCACCGGAGAAATTCAGGCGCTGCCGCAATTCCTTGCGGATCCACCGTGGCGAATAGCATGGCGTTGGATCGTCCACCGAGGGATACTGCACATGCGCTGTCATGACGGCGCTTACGCCCGCGCCGATCAGCCGCTCGAACGGGGCCATATCGGCCCGCAATTCGCTGTAGTCCCGGCCGTCCACCGGTAATTCCGCATGGGAATCCGCCGCGACCCAGCCATGCCCCGGAAAGTGCTTGGCAACGCAAGCCATGCCGGCGGAGGAAGCGCCCTGCACAAAGGCCTCGCCGAGGGCCGCCACGACTTCAGGACCGCCATGCAGGGCGCGGTTGCCGATCACCTCGCTCCTGCCGTAATCCAGGTCCACGACCGGCGCGAAGCTGAAATCGATATCGACTGCCCCCAGCTCCAGCGCCAGCAGGCGCCCGCGCCCGCAGGCCAACTCCCTGGCCCGGCCGGGATCGGAATCGTGGGCCTCACCAAGTACGCGCGCCGGCGGCAGGACGGTAAAACCCGTTCGCATACGCTGGACCCTGCCGCCCTCCTGGTCGATGGCGACAAGCACGGGCCTCCCGGCGGCGGATCGAACGGCGGCGACCAGGCTCCGCATCTGGCGGGGAGAACGATAGTTGCGGCTGAACAGAATGATGCCGCCGACCGCGGGATGGCGAAACAGGTCTGCCTCCGGCGCCGTCAGAACATCGCCCTCAATGTCGATCATCAGGGGCCCCACTAGCGTGCTGTCCCCCTTATGGCCGTACGTCCACGCGGCAGCCGGGGCCGACCCGATCGAACAGGTCGATTACGTCGGAATTTCGCATCCGCACGCAGCCGTGCGAACGCGGCACGCCCACAGGTTCCGAATCGGGCGTGCCGTGGATGTAGATATAGCGTCGCATGCTGTCCACCCGGCCGTGCCTGTTATACCCTGGCTGTTCACCGCAGAGCCACAGGATCCGGCTTAGTACCCAGTCCCTTTCCGGATGTTGCCGGGCCAGTTCGTCGGAGTAGATTTCGCCGGTAGCGCGACGCCCCACGAACACCGCCCCGGAGGGTTGCCCTTTCCCGATGCAGGCGCGGATGCGATGCCGGCCGCGGGGCGTTCCCATGCTGTCGGCCAGCTCTCCAGGCCCGTACCGGGATGTGGATACGGGCCATCGAGCCTGGACCTTGCCGTCCTCAATCAGCTGCAGGGTCTGTCGCGACAACTCGATGAGGACTTCAGCAGCCATCGCTCATGCGTTCAGGGTGGCTAATGAACGGTCGCCGGTTCTTCCCTGGCGGCTTCCTCCGGCTGCGGATCCGGCGCCGGAGGCTCCTCGTCGGAGCCCGCATCCTTTGAAGCTTCCGGGCCCGAAGCCTCTTCCTGGTTCTCGGGTTCGGCTTCCAGCTTGCGGGCAAACTCCGCGAGATGCTGTTCGCCGCTGGCCTTGAGCCCGTCGATCAGCAGTCCGTACTCGTCATCCAGGCTGTCCTGCGACAGGTTGCCCCTCAAATAGTCGAAATGGATCGACACCAGGTAAGTGTTCAGCGCGTCCTCGAGGCAATAGCGTCGAATGTCGCCGATCCGCCCTTCCAGGTAGGCATCCATGACGCTTGAGCCTTCCATCAGGTTCTTGCCGGGCAGGCCCAGCAAGGCGCAGGCTTCGCGCAGGCTCGGACGCCCGCGGCCCTGGAAGCCGGAAAGCGCATCCATCAGGTCGGTATGACGCCAGTGGAAACGCGACAGGTAGTTATTGAAGCGGAACGCCCGGTCGCTGACGCCGGTTTCCCAGTAGATCTTGGCCTGGACCTCGTGGCGAAGTGCGCGGAAGTTCAGCACCGGCAGGTCGAAAGCGGCGCCGTTCCAGGTAATCAGATCGGGAACGTAGTGCCCCAGGCCGCGGAAAAAACGCTTGATCAGTTCGGATTCCTTGGCGTCCTCGTCACCCAGCACCAGCGGCCGCACCCCCTCTTCGTTGCGAAGCACCACGCCAATCGCCACCACCTTGTGCTGGATCGGAGGAAGGAACTCCAGGCCGGTGCGTTGCTGATAGTGATGCAGCATGGCGCGCATCACCTCACCCTCGTCCAGGTCATCCAGTCCGTACAGCCCCCGCCCAATTTCCGGATCAGGTACCGTTTCAATGTCCAGAACCAGTTTCGTACTCATCAATTGTCCCCCGACTGCCAGTGTCCCATCACGAAACGAGTATTGCCGTTGCCCCAACCAGGCCGGCTTCATCCGTCAAACTCAGGTAACCGCCGCTGACGCCCGCGGCCGCGCACACAGCCTTGCCGCGTGCTGAAAAAATGATCTCGGGGCGGCCTCTGCGGTCATGCCGCACTCCAGAGTCGCGGACCCACATTCCGTGCCGGAAACCCGTACCCAGCGCCTTTACGATCGCCTCCTTGGCGGCGAATCGCATCGCCAGAAACCGCGCCGGGGTCCGTGAGGCGGCAAATTCGCGTTGTTCGGAATCCATCAGTACGCGGCGGACGAACCGGTCGCCGAACCGCCGGTAGACGCGTTCCACGCGATCGACCCGCAGCAGATCCGTCCCGATTCCGTAAATCATCGTTGCCGCACCTATGCCTGCTCCCTCCCGCGGGCCGACCTCATAAGGCCCTTCATTCGCCGCACGGCCCCCGGGAAACCATCAAATATCGCCTGGGCAACGATAGCATGACCGATGTTGAGTTCGGCAATCTCCCCGATCGCCGCCACCGCAGCCGTGTTGCGGTAATGCAGCCCGTGTCCGGCGTTCACCACCAGCCCCAGCCCTGCGGCAAATTGTGCGGCGCGCCGGATACGCGCCAGCTCCTCCGCCTGGGAGGCCGCGCCGCCCGCGTCCGCGTACAGGCCCGTATGCAACTCGACCACCGGCGCTCCGGTTTCAGAGGCGGCGCGCAACTGCGCCTCGGCCGGATCGACAAACAGGGAAACGCGCACGCCGGCGGCAGCCAGTCGCGCACTGGCGACGGTAAGCTCCTGGAGCTGCCGGCCAACGTCCAGCCCGCCCTCGGTGGTGAGTTCCTGGCGCTTTTCGGGCACCAGGCAGCAATCCTCCGGGCGCCATCGCTCCGCCAGCACCAGCATTTCCTCCGTGGCGGCCATCTCCAGGTTCACGCGCACGTCCGGCATCCCGATCAGGCGCTCCACGTCATGGTCCTGGATGTGGCGCCGGTCCTCGCGCAGGTGCACCGTTATGTAGTCGGCGCCGGAATCCAGCGCCTGCCGGGCGGCTTCCACCGGATCGGGGTAAGCGGCGCCTCGCGCCTGGCGCAAGGTAGCTACATGGTCGACATTCACTCCAAGAAGAATCGTCACCGTTAACGCCCCTTGTGGGGTTTTCTCAAGCCAGCGCGAAGTCTGACAGCTTGCCTGGCGAACCGCAACGCACCCCGCAGGAGAGTATCCGCTCGCTCTTGTTCATCTACGACTTGACAAGCGGGGGCTAAAATTGTCCAATTTGTCTTTTCTAGACATTTTTGAGGATGTACAAGCCATGCGCTACGTCTCCGCCTCCGAAGCCAAGCAAAGAATGGCGGCACTGCTGGATGCGGTTCAGCGAGAACCTGTAACCATCCGCCGTCAGAACCGTGAAGTTGCTGTGGTTATCTCCCCCCTCGACTACCGGCGCCTTAAGTCAGCCAACCTTGATGAGTTCGAGCGTTTGTGTAACCGCGTGTCGGACCTCGCACGAAAGCGAGGATTGACGGCAGAGAAGTTGGATGAACTATTGAGTCTTTAGCAGGTGCGGGTTGTCATCGACACCAACGTGTGGGTCAGCCGACTCCTGATTGCGGACTCTGTGGCTGCCCGGGCGGTTCAACGGGCACTGTCGGAATGCGAAGTCATGGTGTCCGAAGCCTGCATGGAAGAACTTGCGGAAGTCTTGGCGCGGGGTAAATTCGATCGATACGTATCCCTTGAGGATCGCAAACGCTTCATTCGGGCCGTTCTCAGAGTGACTACCCTGGCGCCGGTTCTGTCCGAGGTGGCCGATTGCCGGGACTACGCCGACAACCAGTTTCTGGCGTTGGCCTGGGACTCGGAGAGCGACTGCATCGTGACCGGCGACTCCGATCTGCTGGAGCTCGACCCGTGGAGAGAAATACCGATAGTTCGTCCCGCGGAATTCTTGTCCTTGCCGAGCCACAAGCGCTCGCGCAGCAGCTATTAAGGCTATTTTGATTTAGCGCGAAAAGTTAAATAGAGAATCTTGTTATTAAAGAATTGCAGATTTGGACGGCCTTGCTTGGAGAGGTGTCTTGCTGCCGCTCTGTTGTCTTACTGTCGCTCTTGCATGATCGTGACTATTATTGTAATTTGGACGCGAAAATTTAATAACGCCTTCTGTTATTAACAAACCGCAAATAAGGGCCGTGCCTGATGCAGCGGAAAGAAACCGGCAACTATTACGTGACCAGCGTCGCAGGCGAACAAGTCCGCGCCTTCGTGCCCGTCCCGCTACCGCCCAAGCCCGCCCTGGAGCTTCACGGTCCGCTGCAGCAGATGCTGGAGTCGGCCGTGCTTGCCCTGGGCCGGCTGGACAGCGTCGCAACGCTGCTGCCGGACGAGTCGCTATTCCTGTACGCATACGTGCGAAAGGAGGCAGTACTTTCGTCCCAGATAGAGGGCACGCAGTCATCGCTATCGGATCTGTTTCTTTACGAACTTGACGAGGCGCCCGGGGTGCCGGTTGACGACGTACGCGAAGTCTCCAACTATGTTGCGGCTCTCAACCACGGCGTACAGCGCCTGCGGGAAGGTTTTCCGCTTTCAAATCGCCTGGTCCGAGAAATACACGCTTTGCTGCTGTCGGGCGGCCGGGGCAGCGAAAAAGCACCCGGTGAATTTCGCCGCTCCCAAAACTGGATCGGTGGGACTCGGCCTGGAAACGCCGTCTTCGTACCGCCTCCCCACAGCGCTGTCCCCGACTGCATGACGGCGCTTGAGCTTTTCCTGCATGCCGAAGACGACGGGCTGCCGGTGCTGCTTCGCGCGGGGCTCGCCCACGTGCAGTTCGAGACCATCCACCCCTTTCTTGATGGAAACGGCCGCGTTGGCCGCATGCTTATAACGCTGCTTCTGTGTCATGCCAACGTGCTGAAGCAGCCTCTTCTGTACCTCAGCCTGTACTTCAAGCAACATCGCAGCACCTACTACGAATTGCTGAATCACGTGCGACAAACCGGCGACTGGGAGGCGTGGCTGACCTTCTTCCTCGAAGGGGTTCGAATGACGGCGGGCGGCGCCGTGTCTGCCGCCCAGCGGCTCACGGAGATGTTTCAAAGCGACCGAATCAGAGTCCAGACTGCCGGAGGGCGGCGGACAGGCTCCGTGCTGCGTGTGCTCGACGCCCTCAAGTCGCAACCGATCCTGTCGCTGCGAATGGCGAGCCGCAATACGGAGTTGTCCTTCCCCACCGTGGCTGCGGCCATGGAGGTGCTTGTCAGACACGGGATCGCGCAAGAAATCACCGGGAAGCGCCGCAATCGCTTGTTCTTCTACCAGCAGTACGTCTCAATCCTCAACGAAGAGACCGAGAATCCGTGACAACCCCCGTGAGCTCCAAAGAGTCTGCCCGCGCGGTTCAATGAGCGCTTTCGGAATGCGAAGTCATGGTGTCTGAAGCATGTATGGAAGAGCTGGCGGAAGTCATGTCTCGCAGCAAATTTGATCCATACGTATCCCTTGAGGATCGCAAACGCTTCATTCATTCGAGCGGTTCCCAGGGCAACCATTCTGGCGCCGGTTCTGTCCGAGATGAGCGATTGCCGGGACCACGCGGACAATCAGTTCCTGGCGTTGGCCTGGGACTCGGAAAGCAACTGCGTTTTGACCGGCGACTCCGACCTTCTGGAACTCAACCCCTGGAGGGGAATACCGATAGTTCGCCCTGCGGAGTTCCTGTCCTGATCGCATGCTCCGAGTTCAGGTCGGGCAAGCCGCCGACCTTAGAGACCCTCGTCTCGTGCCCCGCGCAGCAGATCGGCGGCGGGTCGCCGCAAGAAAGGCATGGATGCCCGAAACCGGGCCAACTCCCCGAGTGGCAGCGGCATTTTGGGGCCAACGGCAGGTGACAGATGTGCCACGGCCTTTCCGCGGCGGGTGATGCCCGCCTCCAGGCACTCATTGCGGGAGAGGCGCGCCCTACGTATTGAACCACGTTGCCACCTCCCGAAGCGCAACCACATGAGCTACTTGCTCCTGGGTGGGTTTGCGACCGATTTTCTGCAGAAAGGCACTCGCTGCACCTTGGTCATCGAAGACCGTGTTGCCTTCGCGGGCAATCACCCCGTCCATGAATTTCGCAGCTTTCGCAACACAACGCGCACGATGAACAAACTGGCCAGCGCGCATCGCTGCAACCTCTCGCCCCGGCGCGGCTTCATCCAACTGCTCGGCGGCCCGTTCCAGTGCTGTAGCCACAGCGGCCAGCGCAAAGTCAACTTTCCGCAGAGTGGCATCCGGCAATGTGCGCCCCTCCTCTTGATCGCGAGCGAGAGACGCATCCGAGTGCGCGAAGACCTTGTTTCGCCATGGGCGGGCGAAACTCGACCGTTTCTTCGCCGCTTTCACAAGCGTATCCAGGTCTGCATGGCTTTTGAATCCCTCATTCTCCATGCACTTCGCAAGCGCCGCGAGCGACCAGTTGCGATGCCCCGATGTCTCCGCGTCATCGTTCAGTCGGCACAGCCGCAACAGCAGATCCTGACCAAACGCGCGTTGCATGTCATACATGAATGGCCCGCCAGTCAGTGCGTTCAACAGCGCCACATCATCTCTGTTGCCGAATACGATCCGGAGTTCCTGGAGCCTAAGCAGAGCGCGCAGTAGTCTTGGCAAAGATGGCCGAAGAGGTCACGGGCGTTCTGTGGTTTTTTCTCGCTCATATTTCGCATACTCTCGCTGGCTTCTGCATCACCCTAAACAATGGTGTGGCTGTCGACGACATCGCCGTTCATCACGACAGTAGGATTTGCTGGGTGTTGCTCGGCGGCAGGTAGAGGAACTGCGAATTCCACGCACGGAAGCAGAATGTTCATTCTTCGGCCAGCGCGACAAGCGCTCTGAAGTCTTGCTCCGACAGGATGTGAATGTTCTTCCCTTGGGCGATCAGGGACTCCGCCTTTCTGTGCTTCGTGCTTTTATCGTAACCTGCCAACCGATCCATGTTCTGAGCGCCCACCACAAGCAATGTCGTTTTACCGCTCACGCCGGTCTTGACGCTGCATCCGACGCGGGCAGCCATGTCGGCAGCCACAGGCCGGGGGATTGAAATCGCACCGGTAAACACAATACTCTCGCCGTACAGCGGCCCATCGGGATTTGCCGCCCGTCGTTCACTCTGCATCGGCGCTCGTTTGCTGGCCCTGCTCTTTACCCTGTCGGTTATGAAAATGGGCCTTTTGACTTCCCTAATCCAATCCGCAATGCCAATGCCCCGCTCGGAGCAGACCTGAAGCACGATTTCTACGGCTGCTCTTGCATCCTCAAGGGCATCGTGATGTTGAAACGAAATTTCCAGTTCACGGGCAACATTCTTGAGTCCCCATCCCTTACGCCCGAATTTTTCCGGCCAAGCTCTGCGAACGATTTTTGCGCTATCCAGCCATGTGACCTGAAGTTGTTCCAATTCGTAGCGCTGCATCGCTCGTTCAAAGGCGACTCGATCAAATGACGTGTGACTCACCAGTATCTGTCCCCGCAATCGACGACGCAATTCATTGCGTACTGCCGGAAGCGTAGGGCTTTCGTAAACACTATTCTCATCAATTCCGTGGATGCTGATATTCCATGGATCGAACCAATCCTCGGGGTTGATGAGAGTCTGCCACCGATCAGCTATTTGCCCATCTCTTACATGCACAACACCGATTTGACAAATGCTCGCACGATCCGCAT
The DNA here is from genome assembly GCA_963666765.1 of Gammaproteobacteria bacterium. Classification (GTDB taxonomy): domain Bacteria; phylum Pseudomonadota; class Gammaproteobacteria; order Steroidobacterales; family Foliamicaceae; genus Foliamicus. The sequence goes on along the minus strand of OY762933.1, from coordinate 2,889,303 downwards.
TTGCCGTCTCAACGTCTATTGCGTTAAACGTCAGCAGGCCCATGCTTCGCTGCTTCCAACATCTCAAGGAGTTCTTCCTCTTCCAAAACCTCAACTCCGAGATTCCTCGCCTTGACCAGTTTGCTGCCGGGATTGGCCCCAGCAACCAGATAGTCCGTATTCCTGGATACACTACTTACAATACGCCCACCGCAGACTCTTATTCTCTCCCTCGCTTCGCTCCTCGTCATGCTTTCCATCGCGCCGGTGAGCACAAAGGTACTTCCCTGAAGCGACCCCTTGGAAGTGATAGTGGAAGCCTGATGCTCCGACCATGTCACACCGCTGTCTCTCAAAGCCAGAATCACCCGCAGGTTTCTCGTGTTCACAAAGAATGCGCTTATTCGACCGGCGACAATTTCACCAACATCCGGCACTTCACGGAGTGCATCGCCCCCTGCTTCTCGCAGCGCATCCACGCTGCCGAAATGAAGGGCCAGCGTTTCGGCCGTCACACGTCCAACGTCACGAATTCCCAACGCAAACAGAAAGCGCGCCAACGTCGTCTGCTTTTTATTCTCGATGTCGGTGATCAGATCCTTGGCACGTTTCCTTCCAAAGAAGCGGCTGACTTCCAAACTGGAGAGCCGTTCCAAGTCAAGATGGAACAGGTCCCTCACATCGCGTACCAACCCCGCATCCACCAACTGATCCGCCAACTGATCCATCCACTTGGCTCCCAAGTCCTTGATATCAAGGACCTTGGGAGATACCAGAACACGTACTGCGGCCTTCAGCAATCCCCCGCCCCTACGATTGCCGTCAAAAAGTGGCGGAACGCCCAGCTCACTGCCCAGATTCGCGCCCGGCCGCGGGGCACTGTTTTCCGATCTGGCCCAATTCACTCCAGAGTCGATCAGCAGCCATAGGAGTTCCCGGTTGCGTTCCTCGTCAAAAAACGCTACAACCGATTCCGCAGCGGCTTGGGTCCACAAGGGAACCTTCAGCAGTTGCTCCACCTCGGCGTCCAGCACCTCATTCAGGTTCTCGAACTCTGCTGCTAGACTCTCAGCTCTCTTTTGACCCACACCGGGGATATTCAGCCCGCACAGGACGCGCGGCCACCCGCTTCTTCTGGCCTTATCGACTGCGCTCAAAAACTTCTGTGCCGAGTCCTTTCCGACGGGCGACTTAATCGCAAGCGCGGCAAGCTTCTCTTCCCCGAGTCTGTAGATGTCCTCAACGCCTCCCACGAGCCCGTCTCGAACGAGCGCTTCAACCCATTTCTCGCCCAAGCCCTCAATATCCAAAGCGTCTCTCGACAAGAAGTGCAGAATCGCGGCTTTTCGCTGGGCGGGGCAGATCAGACCGCCGCTGCAGCGGGCCACGGCTTCGTCTTCGGGCAGGACAACCTCGGAGCGGCACTCCGGGCAGCGTTCGGGAAGGGCCGGGACCGGCGGGTCGCCTTTTCGGCGCTCGGGCAGCGAGCGAACGACTTCCGGGATGACATCGCCGGCGCGGCGCACCACCACGGTGTCGCCGGCGCGCACGTCCTTGCGGAGGAGCTCGCCGTAGTTGTGCAGGGTGGCGTTGCTGACCGTGGCGCCGCCCACGAAAACCGGCTCAAGGCGAGCGACAGGAGTGACGGCGCCTGTGCGTCCCACCTGGTATTCGATTGCGCGCACGGTGGTGAGCCTTTCCTCGGCCGGGAACTTCTGAGCTACAGCCCAGCGCGGGGCGTGCGAGGAGGCGCCGGCCTGATCGCGCAAATCGAAGCGGTCCAGCTTGAAGACCACGCCGTCCAGCGCGTAGTCGAAGTCCTCACGGCGCTCGAAAATCCGTTCGTAGTAGCCGGCGCAACCAGACACGTCGGCGACGCATTCGGCCTCAGGGCAGACCTTGAGGCCCCAGGACTCCATTTTCCGAAGCAACTCCGACTGACGGGAGGTTGCGGGCACCTCATCCACACGGCCTACGCCGTGGGCAAAGAAGTCGAGCGAACGTTGCGCCGCCAGCGCCGGGTCCTTCTGGCGTAGCGCGCCGGCTGCCGCGTTACGCGGGTTTACGAGAACCTTGCCGCCCTCCTCCCCCGCCCGCCTGTTGTAGGCATCGAACGCATGGAGGGGCACGAACACTTCGCCGCGCACTTCCACGCGCCGAGGGATGTCTCTGCCGGCAAGCCGCACCGGCAGCGACCGGATGGTCAGAGCGGTGTGGGTGACGTCTTCTCCCGTACGGCCGTCGCCGCGTGTGGCCGCCCGCACCAGTATTCCGCGCTCGTAGAGCAGGCTCAAGGCGACGCCGTCCAGCTTGGGTTCGGCGGAATACTCACGTTCGCCCTCGTCATCAATCAACCCGGCGAGCCGGCGATCGAATTCCTCCATCTCCCCGGCATCGAAAACGTTTTCCAGCGACAGCATGGGCGCGCCGTGCTCCACAGGATCAAACGCACGGCTGGGGCCCGCTCCCACCGACTGCGTGGGCGAATCGGGTGTTACAAGTTCGGGATGCGCGTGTTCAAGCCGGCGCAGTTCCCGGTAGAGCGCGTCGTATTCGGAATCGGGAATCTCCGGGTTGTCCTGTTCATGGTACAGGCGGTTGTGCCGGTGGATTTCCTCCCGCAGCCACTTCGCCCTTTCTGCATTGCTTGCGGGAGACGGATTTGCGGGCCGATCAGGCGGCGGCAAGACGCACGGCCTCTTCGAGGTCGACGGAAACAATTCGCGAAATGCCGGGCTCCTGCATGGTCACGCCCAGAAGATAATCGACGGCCTGCATTGTGCTCTTGTTGTGCGTTACCACAAGGCATTGGACGGCCTGCGACATCTCGCCGATCAGTTCGCAGAACTTCACCACGTTGACATCGTCCAGCGCCGCGTCCACCTCGTCCAGCATACAGAACGGCGCCGGGTTCAACTGCACCACGGCTACCAGGAAGGCGATGGCCGCGAGGGACTTCTCGCCGCCGGAAAGCTGGCTGACGCGCACGTTTCGCTTGCCGGGAGGATGCACGGCGAAGCGAATGTCGGCGGTGAGGATATCGTCGCCGTCGAAAACCAAGCCGGCCCGGCCTCCGCCGAACAGCCGCGCGAAATTCATGTCGAAGCCCTTGCTCACGGCCTCGCCGGTCTCTTGCAGCCGCGTGCGGGTCTCGCGGTCGATCCTGCGCATGGTGTTCTCCAGCGTCTCCAGGGCGCCGGTCAGGTCCTCGTCCTGTGAATCGAGATAGTCCTTGCGTTCCTTCAGTTCACCCAGTTCCTGCTCCGCGGCGAGATTGACCGGCCCAATCCGCTCGATCCGCCGTTCGATCTTCTCCAGTTGCAGGTCCAGCTCCCCGGCATTCGCGTCCGCAGGCAACTCCTCGAGGATCGCCTCAAGCTTGTGGCCCGTACCGGCCATCTGTTCCGACAGGCCGTCGCGGCGCACCTCGATCTCCCTTTTTTCCACGCGCGATTCGCTCACCCGTTCCCGCTTCTCCGCCAGCCGCCGCTGGATTGCCGCGCGCCCCGATTCCTCCGTGGCCAGCGTGCTGTCGGCCTGTTCGCGCGCTCTGCGGGCCTCGTCAAGGCTCCGGTCGATCTCGGGTTTCCGCCTGAGCGACGATTTCAGGTTGTACCTGGCCTTATCCAGCGCCTCGATGGACTGCACGCGCAGCGTCTTGAGCCGCCCGATTCGCCCTTCAATATCGGTTATGTCCGCGGCGATCCGTTCGCAGGCGCGAACGGCCGCCTGTCGCTGCGACTCGAGCTCGGCCTCGCGGCGCTCCAGGTCGCGGCTGCGCTCGCGGGCCCTGGCGGTCTGCGCCCGCATCGCCTGTATGTCCAGGGCCGCATCGGGCTTGCGCCCCGCAACCGACTCCTGATCGGCGACGGCGGTCACAAGGTCCTCGTTGAGTTCTGCCAGGCGGGCCTGCAAATCGGCGCGTTCGGATTCCTTCGAAGAAGCATCCAGGGTCAGCCCCGCGTAGTTCTCCGTGTCCTCCAGGACCTTCCTTAACGCAGCGATCTCTTCCTCCCGCTCCAGCGCGCCCTCGCCTTCCCGGCCGGCCACCCGCAGCCAGCCCCGGCCCAGCCACACACCTTGCGGGGTGATCACGGACTCGCCCTCTGCGAGGTCCGCAATCATGGAAAGTGCGGTGGATACATCCGGCGCGGTGCGAACGCAGGCCAGCCAGCCGGCGGCGGCGCCCGCTCCCCGCACCTCGCCCAGCAGTGTTCCGCCCTGCGCCGAAATCTCGCCGCCTTCCACGAGCATCAGGCCGGGGGCCAGTTCATCGGACTGCGCCAGGGACGCCAGACCCTCAACGCTGGTAGCCTCGACAAAGTCCCCCAGCACAAGTTCCACGGCCCGGCGCCAGCGGCGCGAAACTTTCATTTGCTGGGAAAGGCGCGGGCGATCCGCCAGGTCGCTCCGGCGCAGCCATTCCACAGCCTTTTCGCCGCTGCGCCGGCGCGCCGCTTCCTGCAGCGACGCAAGGCCTGCCAGCCGCTCCCGCAGCAACAGCTCGCGTTCCTGGCGCAGCGACTGAAGGCGCATTTCCGCCGCGTGCCGGTCGGCCTCCCAGCGCGACTGGCGGTCGACGGCCTGCTCGGATTGCTCGCGCAGGCTCCGTTCTTCCTCGCGCGCCGCCATGAGCTCCGGCGCCAGTTCCGCCAGCGTCCGCCTGCGTCGCTCGCGGGCGCCTGCCTCCTCCTTGAGTTCGGCGCGCAGTTCCTCAAGCCTTTGGGCCAGTTGCGTGAGTTCGGCCTCACGCTCACGGCTCAGGGTCTGCTGGGCGCCAACCGTATCCTCCAACCCCGCGATTTCCGCCTGCAGCTCGTAATATGCGCGGTTTGCCTCGTCAAAGGCCGCCTGCGCCTCTGTCTGCTGCTCGCGCGCGGAAAGCAATCGCGCCTCCAGCCCCCGGTACTCCGCTTCGACCCGGGCAAGCTGGGTTTCGCGGGTGCGCGCATCGACCTTTGTCCCCTCGAGCAGGCGATCCAGGGCGCGAATGTCCAACGCCAGGCGTTGCGCCTGCACCTGCCTCTTCTCGTTCAGGTTCTTGCGGTAGCGCCCCGCTGCCGACGCCTGGCGCTTCAGCCGCCGCAAACTGCTGTCCAGTTCCGCGCGCCGTTCCGCCAGCCGCTCAAGATTCTCGCGGGTGCGCGCAATGCGCAAGGTGGTCTCGCGCCGCCTCTGCCGATAACCCGAAACGCCCGCCGCTTCCTCAAGATAGGCACGCAGTTCGTCGGGGCGGCCCTCCACTAGCAGGTTGATCATGCTCTGCTCAATGATCGCGTAACCGCCTATGCCGAGGCCGGTGCCGGCGAACATCTGGGTGATGTCCTTGCGGCGGCAGCGGGAGTTGTTCAGGAAGTACTCGGAGATACCGTCGCGCCGAACCGTGCGCCGCACGGTGATTTCGCTGTAGTCCGCGAACCTGGAATTCGGACCTGGTTCGGTATTGTCGAACAACAGCTCGACGGTCGCCGCCCCCAGCGCGGTGCGCCGCGAAGAACCGTTGAAGATGACTTCGGCCATCGCCCCGCTGCGCAACTGTCGAGCGGAGATTTCGCCCAGCACCCAGCGGACCGCGTCGATGATGTTCGATTTTCCGCAGCCGTTCGGGCCGACTACGGCAAGGGAGTTCGTGGGAACCTCGATATTGACCGGGTCCGGAAAGGACTTGAACCCGGCCAGGCGGATTCGCTTAAGGCGCATTGCAAGCGCTTCTCAAAGGCCGGGCAACTGGTGTAAATTCCCCTGCCATGAACTCCATCCTGGAGACTTTCCCGAACCCGCGCACGGGCCGCAATTATACCATCAGGGTGCGCGCGCCCGAATTCACCTGCCTGTGTCCGAAGACCGGCCAGCCGGACTTCGCGGAGCTCACGATCAACTATGTGCCGGAAGCCGTCTGTGTGGAATTGAAATCGCTGAAGCTGTACCTGAATTCATTCCGCGACCGCGGCGCGTTCCACGAGGCGGTCAGCAATGAAATCCTCGATGAGCTGGTGTCGCTGTTGCGGCCACGCCACATGCGCCTCAGCGCCCGCTTCAACGTCCGCGGCGGCCTGTACACCACGGTCACGGTGGAGCACCGTACGCCGGGCTGGGAACCTGATCCGCCCGCGGATTGAACGCCGCGCCAGGGGAAAGGCCAGACACCGGAAAGAGAGCGTCCCACCCTCACCTGAAACACGAACAATCGGGACTAATTTGCAGGGCAGGCAAAACGCTATAATTCCGCGCGCTCGCAAGACCATGCAAGACCAACTCATACACGGCATTCCTCCTTATCGCCCGAAAAAGGGTGAGAGTTACATGAATGACGCCCAGTTGGAGCATTTTCGCAAGATTCTGCTCGCCTGGAAGGCGGAATTGATGGGCGAGGTGGAGCGCACGGTGCATCACATGCGCGACGACGCGAGCAATTTCCCCGACCCGAGCGACCGGGCGACCCAGGAGTCCGAATTCGGCCTGGAACTCAGAACGCGCGACCGGGAGCGCAAGCTGCTCAAGAAAATCAATGCCGCTCTGGAGCGGATCAACGACGGCAGCTACGGCTACTGCGAGGAAACCGGCGAGGAAATCGGCCTGGAACGGCTTCAGGCGCGCCCGGTGGCGACGCTATCGGTCGAAGCCCAGCAGCACCGCGAAATGGCCGAGCGCCAGTACCGCGACCGCACTACCCGCTAGCCCCCGTGGGAGGGAGGGCGCCCCGCCCTCATTGATTCTGACATTTGCCCACCTGGCAGGCGATAATCGCCCACACTATGGAAATCCACTTCGCGGGACTGGTCCCGATAGAACCAGAGCCTCGCCATCCGCCGTACTGAATCGGCGATGTCCCGCGGATAGTATCGATTTGACAATTCGGGAAGCCCTACTTCGGATTTGTCGAACTAATGAGACAACTTCTGATGACCGTTCTGTTGAAGGCCAGCTAAGCGCCGGGAATGAGGGTGTCCCGCCCTCGGCCAGGGTGCCAAGCTTAAATTGCTCTGAGATACCAATAATATCCCGGATATTTTCATATATCACATAAAATTGTCATCTTATCGCGTTATGATTCGACTACGCGACGCAACAGAAGCGAACGATGGAATTCAAGGAGTTCAAGCGGCTCATCGGCAAACCCCTGGAAGCGGGCCGGAGCTTTTTCCTGTTCGGCCCGCGCGGAACCGGGAAGACCACCTGGCTCAAGCGCCGGCTGCCGGACGCGCTGTTCATCAATCTGTTGCGGTCGGAATTCTACAATCCTCTGTCCGCCGAGCCGGGGCGCATCCGGACACTGATTCCTCCCCAATATCGAAACTGGGTGGTTATCGACGAGGTGCAACGCGTCCCCGAACTTCTCAATGAAGTGCATGACCTGATCGAGTCCCGCAGCCTGAGGTTCATCCTGACCGGATCGAGCGCCAGGGCGCTACGCCGCAAGGGAGTGAATCTTCTTGCGGGGCGGGCAAGGACGTATTTCATGCACCCGCTGACCGCAGCGGAGCAGGGAGACGCCTTCGACCTGGGCCAATCGGTTCGCTTCGGGCACTTGCCGGCCCGGTTCAACGACCCGGACCCCCACCGCTACCTCAAAGATTACGTGCAGACCTACCTGCGCGAAGAGGTGATGCAGGAGGGCCTGACGCGAAACATCGGCCACTTCGCCCGCTTCCTCGAAACAGCCAGCCTGTCCCAGGGGCAGCCGTTGAACATCAGCGGCATTGCGCGCGAAGCACAGGTTTCCCGGCCTGCAGCCGAGAATTATTTCTCGATTCTCGACGATCTGCTGCTTGCCGTAAGGCTGCCGGTGTTCTCCCGCAGGGCTCGGCGCAAACTCATATCGCAACACAAATTCTATTTGTTCGATGCAGGCGTTTTCCGCACGATTCGACCTACCGGCCCCCTGGATTCCGACGCCGAAATCGACGGCCCTGCGCTGGAAACGCTGGTGCTCCAGGAACTGCGGGCAGCCAACGATTATCAGGAATGCGGCTATCGGCTCCATTACTGGCGCACCCGCGCCCAAATGGAAGTCGATTTCGTGCTGTACGGTCCCCGCGGTCTGCTCGCCATCGAAGTAAAGCGTTCCCGGCACGTCCACCTCACGAACACCCGATCACTGCGTGAATTCAAAAAAGACTACCCCTCCGCGAGATGCTACGTCTTCTACGGCGGCGAGCAGGAACTGCACCTGGACGGCATCGTGGCCATCCCCATGCAGCAAGCGCTGAGCAACCTGGACGGCATTCTGCAAGGCGGTTAGGCTATCGCCGCCCAAGGAGCAAAGGATGCCTGCTGATAATGGCCAGTCCCGGGGGAACAATTCATGCACCGTTCCGGCGAAATCACAATTGGGCGCAACATACATTGACGTAACGATGCGCAATCCCGCAAACCCGGAACTGAAGTGGACCGGCAACACGAGTTCTCATCTTGATTGTCGCTGTAGGGTCTATCCCCGCGTGGGCGGGGGAAACGAGGTTCGCGGGTTCCAGTCTCGCCTCCGATCCACGCTCAGCGATCGAAGGCCTTGGCTAAAAAATCCCGCTCCACCACCAACTCGCCAATCTTCGCCTGAAGCCGGGTGATCTCCTCCTCGTGGCCACGGTCCGTTCGGTTTACGCCCCGAGTAAACGTCGTCTTCAGTCCCTCAAGCGCCGTGCGCTTCCAGTTGCCAATCACGTTCGGGTGCACCTGGTAACGGGCCGCCAGTTCGGCGATCGTGCCGTCCCCGCGGATCGCCGCCAACGCCACCCTAGCCTTGAAGTCCGGTGAAAAATTGCGTCGCTTCGCCATCGTCGTATGGTCCTCTCATCAGCGCAAATCCCACCTTACAAAACTGTCCGAATTTTGGGGCCCACTTCTGTTGGTGTTGTCTTAGCGCCACCTATTCCTGACTGCTAGACTTCCCGATAGAAGAAACAGTAAATGATATAAGTTGTCTTAGCGCCACCTATTCCTGACTGCTAGACTCGCCACTCCAGGCCGGTCCGTAATGCTTTCGTTGTCTTAGCGCCACCTATTCCTGACTGCTAGACTGGATTTTCATAGTGCTTGTCTCCGTTGGTGGTTGTCTTAGCGCCACCTATTCCTGACTGCTAGACTTATGAGGGCCGATAGGGTGCGCGGGAGGGTGTTGTCTTAGCGCCACCTATTCCTGACTGCTAGACTTCATGCGCTACAAGTGATTGTTTAACAAAGAGAATGAGCCGGTTTCCATGGATGGAAACCGGCTAGAACAGGTGATATTGCTTGGCCGCGCCATCGTTTTTTCTTCGTTTGCGGGCATAGTAGCGCCGCATATTCGTGAACTGTTTATCGGTAATGCACAATACGTCCACCTTACCGCCGGGCGGCAGCAAAGATGGAATTTTATCGCTCACAGCAGTCGCTTTTTCCCCTGAGGGACAGTACTTGAGGTAAACGGAAAACTGCGACATCTCGAAGCCAAGATCCAGAAGGCTGTTACGGAAACTGGTTGCCTGTTTACGCTCCCTACTGGTACCCACCGGCAAATCAAACATCACGAAAAGCCACATAATGCGATAAGGACTAAGGTTACGACTATTCATGTAGATGAATGCAGCGGTACCGGAAGAGGCGGCGCTAGTTTCTCCATCGGCTCTCCCTGACAGTAGCGGGAAAAAGCGCGGCACATTCTTACTGCCACCAGCGAAAGAGGAGAAAATCCCTCCGGCAGTGGCAAGGGTAGCGTGGGCAGGGAAGCAAGCCGTGCTCTGCCTTCAGCGGTGAGATCACCCCTATAGGCTTCACTCGCTTGCCATACCATGTGATCTGCAATAGGTCGAAAGGGTTCAAGCAGATCATCGACGAGGTTGAGGGGATTCTGCGGATTCCTGTGGTGCACACTGAAGCTCGGATGCAGCCCTGCGCCCATAACCCCGCGCGCAACGCAGGCCCGCAGCACGGTATAGCCATAGTTTAGTGCGGCATTCAACCCCGGCACCGCTCGGTCCCGGCGAAAATCGGAGCCAAAAAGCCTCTGCCAATAGGCGCGCGCCGCTTGCGCCTCAAGATTATCCGGGTCTCCTGATCTGACTTTCCGAACCATGAGCAGAATATCCTGGTTGGTTTCTCCGGCACGGCTCAATACCTCCGCTTGATTGTTGATCTTTGCTCGCACGATGTGCTGCCAGAAGCGTTTGCGGCGCGGCTGAGATAGCTTGGTCTGCGCCTGCATCACATTAAATTGTCTGACGGCGCCTTGGGCGGGAATAGTCCAGGTGCTTGGGAGGTAGTTTTTCCCGCATACAACCAGAGGAATATTGCGCTGCGCCAACTGGTCAAGCAATTGTGTTGAAATGGCTGAACCGGGCACGGAAATGAGGACTGCGGCTATATCATCAAGCGGCACCTGCCCAATCTGCTCGCCATGGTTGTGAACCTGCAAGAAGCCTCTCGACTTCTTCAGCCAATGCCCTGGATCAGTAATCTCTACGACTTGACCGACCATCAGGCCTTGTAGTCAAGCGTGACGTTGGCGCGGCGGGCGGCGTTGCTCATGGCTTACGCGTCCGGTTGGGCTGACATGCACTTTTCGTACTTTGCGTTTCTTGAGCGGATTGGCGTTTACAAGCAGATACTTGAACGGATCCTCTTTGCTTCTGTTCCGGCTGTCTACATTGGCTTCATGAAGCTGCGCGAACGACATTTGTCCGCTCCGACCGATCTTCTGCAACCGATACAGCTTTCTTCCACCGCCATGTTCCATTTCCAAGCAATCGTTGATTTGTAATCGCATGACCAACCTCGCAGCAGGGTGGGGCCTACGTGTTTGGCCGGGTTTGAAGTTTTCGCGGTTGGCTTCAAAGCGTGAAATCACCACACCCTCCCACTTGTCAGCCTTTCCATGCCCTGGAGGAAACGCATAAACCTCAATACCCCAGTTGCTGTCTCCCTTATATGCCTTATAGGGCTTCCCCGCCGCATCCAGGATCGGAATAACTGACAGGGTTTCAGTCTGTCGAAGACGTCGGATTCCCTTGCGGTGCGCGAGATTCTGCACTGCCTTGGCCTCCTGACCAGCCTCCGCCGCCTCAAACGCGCCGCCGAATTCTCTCCTCAATCGAGGATCCCTGATGCGTTCAATGTCTTTGAGTGTCTTGAATGCTGAAGTCGGCTTACGGGTGACAACCTCGTACACGCTGCCCTTCTCCGCTTTCTCGATAATCCCATACGCGGTCTCGTTATGCAGCTGGCCGTCGGTGGTTCCCGGTCGCAGTCGTTTGCGCCTAATCTTGTGTGAGACGACGATGTCCCGGACGGTATCCGCCACTTCAGCCCGAAACCCGTCCCATGGATCGATTGCACTCTTCCCGCTATTTGTGCTTGGGAATAGTTTGCCCAGCGACTGATTGGACAATTGCTCCATCTCTTCAAGCTTCCCAGCCTCAGTCGCAACCCTATGCAGCATGCTCCGGCTTGTCATACCGATAACAATTGCGTCCACGGCATGATGGCGATGGTCGTCGCGGTTTTTTCTATGGGCACCCTTCCCGCCACCCTGCAATACACTGTTCAGGCCCCAGTGACCGCGCAGCAGACCGGTCAGGCGGCCTGTCAGCACATCAATCCTGTCAACAGGACAGATACTCTCCAAGTATTCGCGAGTGAGTCTGCCGATATAGCGTGTGTCGTTCAGATGGCGGCGGGTGAAATCAGCAGCATCGCCTTGCTGCCAGATTTCCCGGGCGTCTTTCTGAAATCGCCAACGTTTGGAATCGGTAAATTGCTCGGCGCGGGCAACGATTTCTCCCCAGTCATAACCATTGGGACTGTCGCCAAAAGCTTCATGAGGTGTACGGTTGCCCTTGTCGCGGTTTGCTTCACGAGTGCAAATTACCTTATTGGCGCGGCTGTCATCCAATGACTGGCTGAAGGGAATAAGGTGTTCGATCTCGGCGCGTCCACTAAACAGGTCGGCTATTCCGATCTTGTTTCCGGAAAAAGGACAGCAACGCCCGTTAGGGTCATCGCTCAGTTCCTCCCACAGAAGCAGGCGCAAGCGATTACTTGCGTTAGGTGTCTGACCAAGTTCCCGCAGCCTTTCATTGAATCCCTGGTTCCTGTCCTGATTATTCTTTTGCTCCCTCTCAATCTCCCTCCGCTTTTCTTCTCCTGCCGGCAATTCCCGACCTAGTTCCACAGCTATGGAGTGCGGATGCCCAAAGCGGTCAATCAGCTCATTCACCACCAGCCGAATCTGATTCAGCGCAATATGCACTGTAGGATTGGTGACGCCGCCCCAGCGGGTCTTGTCGTCATCTTCCTCTTTTCCGGTCCCGGGAATAATGTGCCGCCCGTCACGAAAAGCCTCTCCGTAATACGGCAGTCTGTCCAGCAGTTGATATCTGCCGTCATCGCCTTTCCTGCGAAACGAATCCACGAATCCGGAAACTTTCTGGGCCACCGCGGCGGCGGCTTCGCTTTGGAGTGGAAGCGCGAATTCCCCGGTTTCGGAGTCGGCAAGACCGTCGCGCATCGTTGCCAGAATCAGCCGTGCAGCCTCACAGGAAATGTGTGCGGTGTCGTCCTTCAAAGGCGTACTGAGGCAATTGTTTGCCGCATATTCAGAAAGCCCGAAGCGCTTCGTAAGATAGCGGCGGAGATCCTTGTCGTCCCTCGCGCCGTCTGGCGAAGGTAGGCTGCCAGCCCCCTCTAACCGCTTGCGGTCACGCTCCTGTTGCCCGGGCGTCCCATTGAGGATAGCGTCGATCAACTCATCCTGCCTTTCCAGCGGCCAAGAGTGCCAATCTTCACCTATGCAGTCTTCATGCTGCATGAGGTTGCTGGTCAGGTTGCCATCGAAGCCCCTGCGCTTTTGCGTCTCGAAATTGAACTTGAAGTTGCCCTCCGCATAGTTGAGCTTCTTCAGCACACCCTTCATCTTGCCAAATGTCACTAAACCGCTCTTTGTGGCCACTCTCTCCAGTAACTGCACAATTTCATCCCGGGCGTCCGGATATTCCCGAACCTTTCTGTTTGCGTAGCCGTCCCACCATTCCAGGCTGTTTACTTCCTGATATATGCGGTAACGCTGAAAACTGGGCATGGCCCGGAAGGTCCGATCTTCTCCTGGCAGGTAGGTGCACTTCCCCCGCTTCTGGGGTCTCAAGGGACGTTGGTGGAAAATTGCCCGATGGACGCGCTGTCGGACCTGTTCGGTCATCAACTTTAGGTGATGCTGCGACTGGGCTTGCCAGATTTTGTTGAATTCGTCTTCGTACAGTTCGCGCGTCGGATATACGTCATAGAGTTTTCCGTCATGACCCGCTCCCGGACGGGCGCGGGTGGGTTTGCGCTGATGCTGACGCCCGTAAAGAAAGGACCCATAGGTCAGTTCGCCTTTATTCGCCAACTTTCGTAGAGCATGATTCCGTGCGTCAGCCTCAGCCTGGCGAACTTGCCTTTTTTCTTCCCTCGACAGTTTCCTGTATTCCTCCGACGCCATCTCCGGCTCAATCAAACTCATCTGTTGCAGCAGCAATCGCGCCGACCTTGAAACCATTCCGCCGGGTGCCTGTTCGCTACGGTCCTTACGATTGCTCTTGAAGCCGCGGCGCTGATTGAGATGGAACAGGGCCCGGCCCACTTCATGCGGCTTCAATGGCTCCGTCAACGCCTTTGCACGCAAGGCCAGCGGGTTCAGAACCTGTAATTCCTTACGCCGCTCCTTTGATTTCGGAAACAATCCGGCTCGGGTCAACTCATGCAGCAAGAATCGCTGGCGCTGCTTGAACCGGTCGCGGCGACGGCGAGCCGACCGCTTCTCCCGACGCGTCGCCGCAAGAGTAGCTTTGCTCTTGCTGTCCCTCCCTTCGGAGAATATGCGTGATCCTGCAGCGGCTATCGCGCAGGGAGTCACGCCTGAGTCCAGTTCCAGAACACTCCAGCCGAGGGAATTGGTGCCTACATCTAAACCGAAGCGATATTTCTTCATGCGTATAAGCCCATTCACCAGATGACGTGAACGGGCGATTATAGAAACTTACCGAGCCTCCTGCACATTGCAGTCTTGCGAGTTCATTTCAAAAGGAAAGGGCGACCCGTGGGTCGCCCTCCCAATGTTGTGAATTCTCACTTGTTAATCTAGGCCGAAGCAAGAACCACCTATTCCTGAGTGCAGTTTTTTCAGTATATCCTGTCTTTGTGCCGATTCGCCCCCAAGCTCAGTCCAATGAACGCAGAGATTACAAGTCCCCGGAAACAAGAGCACCGTGAAAGGTTCTCGAGTAAGGATCAGATTGAGAAACCGTTCGACGCCGTGCGATTGATGCGTTCCATAAGGGAGCGCATCAGTAAGGAAATAGGCGGGATGACGTTCGAGGAGCAGCAGGAATACATTTGCGCGCGCCTGCCCGCCGAAACCGTCGCCCGTTTCATTGCTGACTCCAAATACCGACGCGAAAAAGCTCGTGCGCCCAAGCCCTCAGACGATCTGACTCCAGGAGTCTAGTTTCGGGAAGATTCTCTTAGGAGACAGTCAGACGCGAATAGCACAATGCGCCGTCTGATTAAGGTCCGGCTGCAACCGTTGCCTTACCACCTACGCTGGCAGTCAATGGCAGCATCAGGGCATCCACCGGAATGAGGCGCCAGTTGACCGCATCAACGCCCAAGTTGAATTTCTCCAGCGGAACGGCGCGGGTCTCCGCGCTCAGTGGTGATTGGCCGGCTAGCGGAGATCGTAGCGGAATGTGAGCAGGGCGGAGAGACGACCGGTGTCGCTGGTTCGCGACCAGGTGGCGACCGGTTCGCTGCCGTCCAGGCGCAGGTTGGGCGGGTGGCTGCGCAGCAGGTCGCCGGTGTAGGCGTCGGATTCGAATGCGTCGAAACGCTTCCACTGCACCTTCAGACCCACGGAAAGGACGTCCGACAGGCGGCGCTCGGCGCCGGCAACGACCAGGTAGCCTGCCATGCGGTCGCGCAGCACCCGTCGGCCCGTGCTTGCCGTTCCGGCAAGGTTGCGGCGGATTTCCTCGGCGTTGGGCTGACCGGCGCCGGTGGCGATATCCTGCGGATTCGCGCTTCTGGCCCACAACCACGAGAAATCCAGGCGCGTTCGGGAAAAGCCGGCGCCCACGCCCAAATACGGCGTCCACCGGCTGCGGTTCGGCCAGTCCCGGTAGGCCACGATGAACAGCTCGTCGGAAATTGCCGATCCCAGGGTCTCCTGACCGATGGACAGCTCGTTGCTGATCTTGTCGAAGTCGGCGCCGGTGGCATCCGTCGAAGCCACCGTCTGATTGAAGTCGGTTGCGTTGCGCGCATAGATCCCGGCAATCCGGAACCGCGGCGACAGGCGAAATCCCAGTTCCGCCTCCACCGAAAGCCCGCTGCCGCCGTCGAACGGCGCAAGCCATCCGTCGCCCGCGCCCCGGTTGGGCGCAATGCACTGAGGCAGCTCAAGCGCCCTCGGGTTGATGTGCTCGTCGCAGATGCTGGCCCTGTCGTTGCCGCGGCTCGCCACGGTAACGTCGCCTGAGAAATTGCCGCCCAGCGCAACTCCAACGTACATCTGCGCGGCGCCGCTCCCGGGCCACGCGACGCAAGCCAGAAGCGCGGCTGCTGTCAAGGTCGCCCTGGACGCCGGCTTCGACCAAATGCCGGGTCTTGAGCATCGCCGGAGCCGCGTCGCACGCCTCTCAGGCACGCCCGATACTCTCAACTCACTGCCTGCCGTCAGTACTTGCAGCGGCAGCGGGCAAGCGGCGCCGTCAGGTCAGGAAACGCGGCGGCGGCGGCGTGACCGGCGGCGGCCTGCATCCTCGCCGGCAGTGTCTCCGCCGGCGGCGCCTCCATCCTCAAGGCCGCGCATTGTGAGCCGGATGCGCCCGCGTCCATCGACTTCCATTACCCGGACGCTTACCTTGTCGCCCACACTCACCACGTCGCTGGTGCGCTCGATACGGCGGTCCGACATCTGTGAAATGTGCACCAGGCCGTCCGTGCCCGGAAGCACCGTAACGAAGGCGCCGTAGTCCATGACGCTGGACACGGTTCCCTCGTAAACTTTGCCGACCTCGATCTCCTGCACGCGGTTGCGGGTGGGAGCCGGCGCAACGGAATCCTCGCCTTCGCCGTCCAGGTTCCGCATGCTCAGGCGAATCCGCCCCTGGCGGTCCACTTCCAGCACCTTTACCCGTACCGCGTCGCCCTCCGACAGACGGTCGCTGACGCGGTCCACGCGTTCGTCGGAAATCTGCGAAATGTGCACCAGGCCGTCCTTGCCCGGCACGATGGTGACAAAGGCGCCGAAGTCCATCAGCCGCGCCACCTTGCCGTCATAGACCTGACCCACTTCCACGTCGGCAACGATCATTTCGACCCGCTTGCGCGCTTCCCTGCCCGACTCGCCATCAACGGAGGCGATCTTGACCGTGCCGTCGTCCTCGATGTTGATCTCCGCCCCGGTCTCCTCGGTAATCGATCGAATCACCGCGCCGCCCTTGCCGATCACGTCGCCGATCTTCTCCCGGTCGATCTGCATGGTGAAAATGGACGGCGCCCAGTCGGAGATCTTCTCGCGGGACACGGCGATGACCTCGTTCATCGCCGAGAGTATGTGCAGCCGCGCGGTGCGCGCCTGCTCCAGCGCCTCGGCCATGATTTCCCTGGTTATTCCGTCGATCTTGATGTCCATCTGCAGGGCGGTGATGCCTTCCTCGGCGCCGGCCACCTTGAAGTCCATATCGCCCAGGTGATCCTCATCGCCGAGGATGTCGGTCAGGACCGCGTAGCGGTCGCCTTCCTTGACCAGGCCCATGGCGATGCCGGCGACCGGGGCCTTCAGTTCCACGCCCGCGTCCATGAGCGCCAGACTTGACCCGCAAACGCTGGCCATGGAACTGGAACCGTTCGATTCCGTGATCTCCGAGACAACGCGAATCACGTAGGGGAATTCCTCCATCTCCGGCAGCACGGCGGCTATGCCGCGCCGGGCCAGCCGGCCATGACCGATTTCGCGCCGCTTGGGCCCGGTCATGAATCCCGTTTCGCCCACCGAATACGGAGGGAAGTTGTAATGCAGCATGAACCGGTCGCGGGTAGTGCCGTCAAGCGCCTCAACGATTTGCGCGTCGCGGTCGGTGCCCAGGGTGGCGGCCACCAGCGCCTGCGTCTCGCCGCGGGTGAACAGCGCCGAGCCGTGCGTGCGCGGAAGCAGGCCCACTTCGATATCAAGGGGACGAACCGTGAAATTGTCGCGTCCGTCAATCCTCTGCTCTCCCGAAAGCACACGTTCGCGAACAAGGCGCTTCTCAAGTTGCTTCAAGGCGCCGGAAATCTCCTTCAGCCGTGACGGTTCAGCATCGTCGGAGGAAAGAGACTCGCTGACTCGCGCGCGAATCTCGCGAAGGGCGTCGTTGCGCTCGGTCTTCTCGGTGATGGTGTAGGCGGCGGCAATATCCTTTTCGGCAGCCTTCGCCACTTCGGCCGCGATTCCTTCGTCTTCCGCCACCGGCTGAAAGTCCCAGGCGAGTTTGCCGGCCTCCGCGGCCAACTCGCTGATGGCTTCAATCGCCACCTGCATCTGTTCATGCCCGTACAGGACGGCGTTGAGCATCGTCTCTTCCGGCAACAGGCCGGCCTCGGACTCCACCATCAGCACGGCGCCCTCCGTGCCGGCAACCACCAGGTTGAGCCGTGACGACTCCAATTCCGTGGCGGTGGGATTGATCATGAATTCTCCGTCATTCCATCCCACCCGCGCCGCGCCGATGGGCCCCGCGCAGGGCAGGCCCGAAAGCGCCATGGCCGCGAACGCGCCCAGCATGGAGGGAATGTCCGGATCGACCTCCTGGTTGTTGGACAGTACGGTTGCGATAACCTGAACATCGTGAAAAAAGCCCTTGGGGAACATCGGCCTCAAGGGGCGGTCAATCAGGCGGCAGGTGAGCGTCTCCTTTTCGGTGGGACGCCCTTCCCGGCGGAAGAAACCTCCGGGAATCCGGCCCGCCGCATAAGTTTTTTCCTGGTAGTTGACCGTCAAGGGCAAAAAGCCCCGCCCCGGGTCCGCCTCCCTGGCGCCGACGACGGTTACCAGAACGACAGTCTCGGACATGCTCACTACCACCGCGCCATCTGCCTGGCGCGCCATTTTTCCTGTTTCCAGCTTTACCGTATGGCTGCCGTACTGGAATTCCTTCGTTACGATAGGCACAGTTTCCTCGCTTTATTTGGTTTTGGCGCGCCCCTGGCGCGCAATTCATCCTGCTCCACAATTGGAGCCGTGCGTCCAATCCTTCCAGGTTCGATTAAAGGTTCCGGGATAAGTTCTTCAGCACCGACGGACTTGTGTGGGCGCCCCGCCCGCTCAACGGCGCAGGCCGAGACGTGAAATCAGCTTCGAATAGCGTTCCTGATCCTTGTTTCTCAGATACTTGAGCAGCCGGCGGCGGCGATTGACCATGCGCAACAGGCCACTGCGGGAGTGGTGATCCTGCTTGTGCGCACGGAAATGGCCGGACAGCGCGTTGATGCGCGCCGACAACAACGCGACCTGCACTTCGGCGGACCCTGTGTCCGCCGTACCGCGCTGATATTCCTGCACGGTGGCGCTGATGTCGCTGGCGGTAAGTGGCATGCGGTAAGTCTTCAGTCCGTATTCAAGCCGCGTATTGTACTCTGATTTCGCGTTCAAACCGTGCCGACCTGGGGTCTTAGCAGCCGGCGCGGGGCCACCTGGCCATCCGCCCCGGCTTCCCCTATGCCGATGAAGCCCTGGGCATCGGCATACAGTCGAACCCGGCCGGGCCGGACCCCGCGCGCCGCGGCCACGGGGTTTCCCCGCTGCAGATAGAAGCTCTCGCTCGCCGAAAGCCTGACCGCCGGCAAGGCCGAAACGGCGGCATCGGCCGGCAGAAGCAGTGCATCCAGCCCGGAATGCCCCTTCTCCGCGCGATTCTCGATTTGCTCCATGGTCACCATGCCCGATTCTTCGAAGGGCGCCACGCCCAGCCTCCTTAGGGCGCTGACGTGGGCCAGCGACCCGATTGCTTCGGCAACATCCTCGATCAGGGTGCGGACATACACGCCTCCTCCGCAGACCACCAGGAAGACGGGTTCCGACGGAGAATACTCCTCCAGTTCCAACCGCCGGATCCGGATGCGCCGGGGCGCCCGCTCCACGGTTTGTCCGGCCCGCGCCAGTTCGTAGAGCCGCTTGCCCTTGTGCTTGAGCGCCGAATACATGGGTGGAACCTGCTCGATTTCCCCGATGAAACCGTTCAGGACCGCCTCCAGTTGCGATCGTCCCTTTGGCCGTTGCGCGGTCTCGCCGACGGTTTTTCCGGCCGCGTCCCCGGTGTCGGTCCTGGTCCCGAAGCAGGCGGTTACCCGGTACGTTTTTTCCGCCTTGAGAAGGAAGGCCGACAGCTTCGTGGCCTCGCCCAGGCACAGCGGCAACATTCCGGTGGCGATCGGGTCCAGGCTGCCCGTGTGTCCCGCCTTGCGCGCGGCGAACAGGCGCTTGACCCGCTGCAAGGCGGCGTTGGATGTCATTCCGGGCGGCTTGTCGAGCAGGAGCAGCCCGGTTACGTCGCGCTTCCTGCGCCCGGAGTTGGTCACTCCCGGGCCGCCCGGTCCCTGCGCACGGCGTCCTCGATCAGGCCCTCCAGCGCCTTGCCCCTGGCCACGCTCTCGTCAGGCACGAACCGCAATTCCGGCTGCCGGCGAAGTCGAAAGGAATCGCCGAGGCGCTTGCGCATGTAACCGCCGGCGGCCTTGAGCGAGGCGGCGGTCGTTTCCTCGCCGGCGGCCCCGGGGAGATACCAGACGCGGCAGACGCTCAGGTCCGGGGAGAACGCAACGTGAGTGAACTGCACTCCGCTCAGCCGCGGGTCGCGCAGTTCCGAATACGTCATGGTGGCGAAAACGCGCAGCGCCCGTGTGGACAGTCTTTGCGCGCGTGTGAATTCGCGGGGCACGTCCGTCAGCAGCTGTGTCCAGCTACTCCGGTGCGGGGGCCTATCAGGTCCTGGCCTCCTCCACGCTCTCGAAACACTCGATGACGTCGCCTTCGCG
The DNA here is from genome assembly GCA_963666765.1 of Gammaproteobacteria bacterium. GTDB lineage: Bacteria > Pseudomonadota > Gammaproteobacteria > Steroidobacterales > Foliamicaceae > Foliamicus. The sequence continues at coordinate 2,869,302 of OY762933.1, read as the reverse complement.
CACATCCTTGTAGTTGCGCACGCCGATACCGCATTCGGTTCCGGCGCGAACCTGCTCGACATCGTCCTTGAACCGGCGCAGGGACTCCAGTTCGCCTTCGAATATCACCACGGCATCCCGCAGGACGCGAATGGGATTGTTGCGTTTCACCAGGCCGTCGGTCACAAGGCAGCCGGCGATGTCGCCGAATTTCGGTGAATGAAACACTTCGCGAACCTCGGCATTGCCCACGATGGACTCGCGCATCACCGGCGCCAGTTGGCCCTTGACGACTTCCTGAACGTCATCGAGGACTTCGTAGATCACGCTGTAATAGCGCACCTCCACGCCGGTGGCCTTGCGTGCCTGCTGTCCGGCGGGATCCAGTCGCACGTTGAAGCCGATTACCGAAGCCTCGGAAGTTGCCGCCAGGTTGATGTCGGATTCGGTTATGCCGCCGACGCCCGACGACACGAGTTCCACCTCCACTTCCTCGCGGCCCAGGCGCCCAAGTGCGTCGCACAGCGCCTCGACGCTGCCGCGCACGTCAGCCTTGACCAACAGGCGCACGGTCTTGGTCTCGTCTTCGCCGGGAAATGCGCCGGAGAAAGCCGGCTGGCCCTTGCGTTGCGCCAGTTGTTGCTCGCGGGTGGCGCGGGCGCGCCATTCGGCCAGTTCCCGGGCATAGCGCTCCGACGGAAACACGACCGCGTCCTGGCCGGCCTCCGGCGCACCGGAGAGTCCCTGCACGACGACCGGCACGGAAGGCGTGGCCTGTTCGATCTGCTTGCCGCTCTCGTCGCGCAACGACTGAACCCGCCCGTACTCCGAGCCTGCCAGCAGTATGTTTCCCTTGCGCAGGCGCCCCTCCGTCACCAACAGCGTGGTTACCGGGCCCCGGCCGGTTTCTACGGTCGATTCAATCACCACACCGCGCGCGCCGCCCTTGCGCTTCGCCTCGAGTTCCAGCAAATCCGCCTGCAGCAGCACTTTCTCCAGCAGATCGTCGATGCCCGCGCCCGTAAGGGCCGAAATCTCCGCGACCTGCGTATCGCCGCCGTACTCTTCGGGCGCCAGGCCCAGGACATTGAGCTGGTTGCGCACCTGGGTGGGGTCTGCGTCTTCCCGGTCGATCTTGTTTATCGCAACCACGATAGGCACCCCGGCTGCCTGCGCGTGCTTGATTGCCTCCTCGGTCTGCGGCTTCACGCCGTCGTCGGCGGCTATGACCAGGATGACGATGTCGGTCAGGCGGGCGCCCCGGGCGCGCATCGCGGTAAAGGCCGCGTGGCCGGGCGTATCCAGGAAGGTAATCGCACTGTCGCCCGATTGCACCCGGTAAGCGCCGATGTGCTGGGTGATGCCGCCCGCTTCGGAACCGGCAATACTGCTGCTGCGCATGTAATCGAGCAGCGATGTCTTGCCGTGGTCGACGTGACCCATGATGGTGACCACCGGATCCCGCGGCTCCTCCTCCCCCGAAATCGTCACCGCCCGCTGAAGCAGTACCGTCTCTTCGCTCGTCTCGGCCTGGGCGACAACTTCGTGGCCCATGGCTTCGACGATGATCATCGCCGTAGTCTGGTCCAGGGAATCGTTGATGCCGGCCAGCACGCCTTCCTGCATGAGCTTGGCGATTACTTTCTCCGCGCCGACCGCCATCTGGCGCGCCAGATCGGAAACGGTGATCGAATCGGGAACTTCCACCGTACGCACGACGGGCGCGGCCGGCCGCACAAAAGCGTTGACGTTCTCCACCTTGGCAGTCGCATGGCGCCTTGCCTTGCGGCGACGCGTGCGGCGCGGGCGAACGTTGGCGGCGACGTGCAGTTCTTCCCTCGGCGGCGCCTTTCTCGGGCGCGCGACCTTCGAAACCTTCGATTGCTTGCGAGCGGCCGCTTCGCGGACCCGGGCGGCCTGCGCCGCCTCCGCCCTGCGCTTCTCTTCCGCCAGGCGTTCGGCCTCCTCCCTCTCCAGGCGAGCCTGTTCCCGCGCCTGTTCCTGCTCGGCCTCCTGCTCGGTCTCCTGCTCGGCCTGCTTCTTGGCTTCCTCCTCGGCCTGCGCCTCCGCCTGTCGCGCCTCCTCCTGTTGCGCCTGCTCCTGTTGCGCCTGCTCCTTCTCCTTGCGCTCCTCCTCCTCGGCAAGCTGCCTCTCTTTCTCCTTGGCCTCGGCTTCCCTTGCGGCCTGGCTTTCCTTTTCCAGCCTGCGCGCCTCCTCTTCCTGGCGCCGCGCAAGGGCCTCGCGCTCCAGCGCCGCGCGGTTTACGAACTTGCGCTTACGCCGAAAATCCACCTGAACGGCGCGGCGGCGGCCCTGGTCAACCTGCACCACCTCCACGGATTCGCGGCGGGTAATGCTGATTTCGCGAGGTACCGCGGAGTCCTTGGTCGAGGACCCGCCGTGGCCGTGACGGCTGCGAAGGAAGGCCAGCAATTCTTCGCGGGCCACGTCCGGCACTGTCTGACTGGCGTCGTCGAAGCTGTGCCCGGCGCGCTCGAGCTGGTCCATCAGGTGCTCCACCGGCACCTTGAGGTTCTCGGCAAGTTTGGCGACAGTCAGGTCAGTCATTTTCCGCCTGCGCTTCCTCCTGCGCTTCCTCCTGCTCGGCAAACCACGGCGCGCGCGCCGCCATGATCAGTTGACCGGCAGTCTCTTCACTCAGGTCTTCAACATGCTCGGCCAGGTAGTCGGCTTCCTCCCAGGCCAGGTCCTCGCGGGTGGAAACGCCCTGACTGGCCAGCGAGTAAGCGAGCGCGCGAGTCATGCCTTCCACTTCGAAGAGGTCGTCGGCCGGGGTAGCCTGTTCCATTTCCTCTTCGCGGCTCAGGGCATCCATGAGCAGCACGTCGCGCGCCCGGCCGCGCAACTGGTCCACCAGCTGCTCGTCAAATTCCTCAATCGCGTAAAGCTCGGAGACCGGGGAGTAGGCGATGCCTTCGAGGTCGGTGATTCCTTCGTCCACGAGCACCTGGGCGACATCTTCGCCCACCGACAGTTGTTCCCGGAACATTTCGATCAGCTGCCGGTTTTCCCCTTCGATTTTCGATTCGATCTCGGCGGGAGTCATGGCGTTCAACTCCCAGCCGGTCAGGCGGCTGGCCAGGCGTATGTTCTGTCCGCCGCGGCCGATTGCCTGAGACACCATGGATTCGGACACGGCGATGTCCATCCGGCGGTGGTCCTCATCCACCATGATCTGCACGACATCGGCCGGCGACATCGCGTTGACCACGAACTGCGCCGGGTTCTCGTCCCACAGGATAATGTCCACCCGCTCGCCCGCGATTTCGTTGGTGACGGCCTGCACGCGCGATCCGCGCATGCCCACGCAGGCGCCCACCGGGTCGATCCTGGGTTCCCGGGAACGAACGGCGATCTTCGCGCGCGCACCCGGATCGCGCGCCGCGCCCAGGATCTCGATCAGGCCCTGACCCACTTCCGGAACTTCCACGTTGAACAGGGCCATGAGAAATTCCGGGCTGGTGCGGGTGAGCTTCAGTTGCGGGCCGCGGGTCTCGGTAGCCACCTCGTAGAGCAGACCCTTGACCCGGTCCTGGGGCCGAATCGGCTCTCTCGGAATCATGTGTTCGCGCGGCACAAAACCCTCGACGCCGCCTCCCAGGTCCACGTAAACGCCGTTGCGATCAACGCGCTTGACTACGCCGCTCAGCAATTCGCCTATGCGGCCCTGATAGCGTTCCTGAATAAGCGCACGCTCGGCTTCGCGCACTTTCTGGTTGATGACGTGCTTTGCCGTATAGGCGCCGATATGGCCCAGGTCCATTCCGTCTATGGGCTTTTCCACGACGCCGCCGGGCTCCGCTTCGGGATCAATGCGCTGGGCCTCGCTGAGGCGCAGCTGGCGCGTGGGCGCCTCGATATCTTCGGCGTCTTCTTCCATGACCTCCCACTGGCGAAAATACTCCTGCTCGCCGGTGTGACGGTCGATGGCGACGCGAATCTCCACGTCTTCGGCGAGCAGTCGGCGGCGCGCGGCCGCCAGTCCCGCTTCCACGGCGGAAAAGACCACGTCCTTGTTGATGGCCTTCTCATTGGACAGAAGCTCCACGGCCTCAAGAATTTCCTTGCTGCCAAACACCGGTCAGTCCTCGAAGCGAATATCAGGCGCCAGCCTCGCCACGAAGATGTCTTCGAGGTTCAGCTGAACCTTGCCGGTCCCGTCGTTGACGTCCAGCTCGATGACATCCCCTTCGCGCGCCAGCAGCGTGCCGCCGAAATTCCTCCGGCCGAGATGCTGGCTGCGCATTCTCACGTGAATCCGGCGCCCCGCAAAACGGTCAAAATGTTCGGGCTTTGCCAGCCTGCGGTCCAGGCCGGGCGATGAGACTTCCAGGTTGTAGTGCCCCGGTATCGGGTCCTCGACATCGAGCAGGGCGCTGACCTGGCCGCTCACCCGCTCGCAATCGGCAAGGCCGATTCCCGCGTCCTGGTCGATAAAAAGGCGCAGCACCTGGCCGCGGCGCTCGCGTTTCAGCTCCAGGTCCGCCAATTCGTACCCCATCGCCTCCACGCAGGGCGCCAGCAGTCCGTTCAACCTGTCCAGAATCATGTTTGCCATGCACAAAAAAGCCCCTCGCGGGGCCGTCGCAAAACCAAAGTGGTAGCGGGGACAGGATTTGAACCTGTGACCTTCGGGTTATGAGCCCGACGAGCTGCCTGACTGCTCCACCCCGCAACCGCGAGACGGATAATTATACAGGAAAACGGCTTTTGAGTCGCCCGGAAACGTCGCCTGCGGCGCGATATCCAGAGGTGCTTTCCGCACCGAACCGGCGGTCGCAGGGTAGGCAAAATACTGTAAACTTCCGGTCCGCGACACACAGAAGCCGTAGCTGAGGTATCCCCCTAATGACCGCCAGCACTTTTGCAGATTACTGCATCGAAAACAACAAGCGCTACTCCCGCGACTTTGACAAGGCCGACGTGCCGCTGCCGCCGGGGCGCAAGGCCGCCGTTGTCGCGTGCATGGACGCCCGCATCGAGACCGGAAAGATGCTCGGCCTCTCGGAGGGCGATGCGCATGTGATCCGCAACGCCGGGGGCGTGGTAACCGATGACGTGCTCCGCTCGCTGGTCATTTCGCAGCGCCTGCTCGGCACCCGGGAGATCATTCTCGTTCAGCATACGGACTGCGGAATGCTGACCTTCCGCGACGACGACGTGAAGGACTCGATCGAAGCGGACACCGGTCTTCGTCCCTCATTCGCGCTGGAGGCGTTCCCGCATCTTGAGGACAACGTGCGCCAGTCGATTCGCCGCATCCAGGCATGCCCCTTCATCCCGGTAAAGGACAAGATCCGCGGCTTCGTCTATCACGTCAAGACGGGGCTGCTGGAAGAAGTCCTGTAATGGAGGCCGGCTAGCCAGCCGGTCCGGCCGGCCGCGCCTGACAACCCGGTCAGGCGCAACACTCAGGTGCATGCGGTGCGCGCGCGGCGCACGCAATACCGGTGATACTATTCGGCCTTGCCGCGGCAGCCGAACTCCATGCAACCCCAGGAGGTTCAGCGCATCGGCAACCGGGAAACGCTTGGCAAGAGGGGAAATCATCATGGCGCACACTGCCGACACAAACTACGCGGGCGTCTGGGACAATCGTCTCGGCTTCGGCAAGACGCCGGTCGTTATCGTTATCGACCTGCTGAAGGGCTATACGACCGAGGGTTCGCCGCTTTATGCACCTGGCGTAGTGGCTTGCCTGAAAGAGGTCCCCGATGTGATTGAGGCCGCCCGCGCCAAGGGCGTGCCGGTGATCCACACCCGGGTTCTCTATAACCCCACGAATTACGAGGACGGCGGCGTCTGGACGCTGAAGGCCCCGGTGCTCAAGGACCTGGTGCCCGGCAACCTGTATTCGGAGTTCTGCGACGAAGTCGCGCCACCGGATGAAGAAACGGTGCTGACCAAGAACTACGCAAGCTGCTTCTTCGGCACCAGCCTTTCATCCATCCTGGCTGCCAGGGGTGCGGACACGCTCATCATTCTGGGCTGCACCACCTCCGGCTGCATCCGCGCGTCGGCCGTCGATGCGGTCCAGCACGGCTACCGTCCGATCGTGGTCCGCGAATGCGTCGGCGACCGCCACGACGGTCCGCACGAGGCCAACCTCTTCGATATCCACGCCAAGTACGGCGATGTGGTGTCCAAGGCCGAAGCGCTGGAATACCTGCAGGGGCTGTAGCCGCGCAAACCCGCTTCAGCCAAGAAACCCATACTGAGGAGACCAAAATGGCGAACCTGACCCAATCCCGGCACTACGATTACGTGCCGCTGATCGACCGCGAACCGTTCAGGCTGCCCGACGGGGCCCGCGTAGCGGTAATGCCCTACCTGAACATCGAGCATTTCCCGGCCGACATACCCGGCACCGCGCTGGTTCCGGGAACCCAGCAATTCAATCCGGACCCGCTGAACTACGGCTGGCGGGACTACGGCAACCGTGTCGGACTGTGGCGCATGACCGACCTGCTGGACGAATGCAATGCCCGCGCGACCGTCTGTCTGAACTCCGAAATTATCCGCGAATACCCGCGCATTCTTGAGGAAGGCATGGCGCGCAACTGGGCCTGGATCGGCCACGGCGTCAACAACGCCCCCGCCAACTTCATCAGCAACATCGACGAGGACCGCGAGCGGGAGATACTGAGTGCCGTGCTGACCGCCATGGAGGAGACGATCGGCAGGCCCACCAAGGGCTGGCTGAGTCCCTTCCTTACCCACACCGACAACACGCCTCGGTTGCTGGAAGAGTTCGGCGTGGAGTATCTGTGCGACTACACCGCCGACGACCACCCTTTCCGTTTCAACACGCCAAAGAACAACCTGATTGCGGTGCCTTACACCGTGGAACTGAACGACATTCCGGCGTTCGGCAATGTGGGCGTATCGTCCGAGGCCTTCGGCGACATGATCATCGACCAGTTCGACGTCCTGTACGAGGAAGGCGCGACCAACGCCCGCTGCATGCCCATATGCCTGCACACTTTCTGGGTGGGCCAGCCGAACAAGTTCAAGCACCTGGCGCGCGCTTTCCGCTATATGACGAAGCACGAAGGCGTGTGGTTCACCACCGGCGACGACGTCAACGACTGGTACCGCGCGAACTTCATGTAGTGACGGCGAGTGTCCCCGCCCACCGGAGGGGGAGCGAGGACGGCCCGCCTGCAACGACAAACGACAATGACAAGCCGCCGCCTGATTCCTGCGTTGATCGCGCTGGCCGTGGCGGGCTGCATGCAGCCGGACAAGGAAGGCCGACAGGCGGGCGATCCGAATCGCTATTCGATCACCGGCGACCTTTCCGCGGTCTGCGACAGCGGCAGTTTCGTCTTGTGGGAGCCCGGACCCGGAACTGGCGCCGGTGACAGTCCGGCCGATATCAGGGACAGCCTGAACATCGTCGCGGAGGCCCCGATAGTCGCCGGCACGGTCTTTCTTGACGGAACGGTGGACACGCCGCGCAACGTTTACTTCTACATATTGAACGCCACCGGCAAGGAAGGCGAACGCATGGCGCCGGTCAAGGGACGGTCGTTCGTGCTGGAGCCCGGTGATTTGATGCTGAAGATGGACCGCCGGGCGGACTTCGTTGTGCGAAACGGACACTACAACGATATCGTGGTGAATTCCTGGCGCCTGTCGCCGGAATATGTTGAATTGCTGGACGACTACCAGCGAACGGCAGACGATGTGGAAGGCGAAACCGAGGCGGAGCGCCACGCACGGGCGGCAAAGTCGGGGGCTTTGTTCCAGGAATTGCTTCGGGTCGAGAACCAGGGTCGCCGGCAGGTGGCCCTTGGCCACGAGGATCCCCTGGCGCGCAAGCTCACGATCCAGTCCACCTGGCACCGGGGCGCGTGGATCGCTGAGGCGGTTCGCCAGTTGGCGGAAATGATCCCGCAGGATCCATGGGTTATCGAAAGCCTTGGTCTTGAGGAGGCATATGCCGCCGATCAGGCCAAAGTCGCATCTTTCGCCGCGGGCGCCCGGATCAGGGATTTTGAAGCGGCGACCCTGGACGGGGAAATTGTGAGCGTGTCAGGCGCCCTTGAAGGCAAGGAAGTCGTTCTCCTGGAGTTCTGGGCATCCTGGTGCGGCCCCTGCCGGGTGGAAATCCCGCACATGAAAAGGGCATATGCACGCTACGGGCCCAGGGGCTTCGAGATCTTTTCGTTCACGGTCGACGACCTGCGCGAAGATTGGGTGGAAGCCTCCGAGGAAGAGGACCTGCCCTGGATCAACGCGGGAATGGGCATAGATCATCCGGCAACGGAGGCCTACGGGGTCACAGGCGTGCCGGCAAACTTCCTGGTGGACGCCGAATCGGGGGAAATCCTGGCCAGGAATTTACGGGGACAAAAACTCGACGAGGCGCTGGAGAGGCGATTCGGCAAGTCGGCGGATAAGGGTTGAGGTTCCCGAACGGAGCGCCTTTGAGGCAGATCAGGCGTTTTCGATCGCTTCGATCACCAGGTTCGGCGTGAGGATCTGCGGCAAGACCAGGGCTTCCGCGGAGCCGGGCTTGAAATAGAGATACAGCGGCACGCCGGCCCGGCCGTGACGCTGCAGAACCTCGGTAATCGCGGGATCCTCGTTGGTCCAGTCGCCCACCATCACCTGCACGCCCTCGCGCGCAAGAAACTCCTGAACCACGTCGCTCTTGAGCGCCACACGCTCGTTCACCTTGCAGGTGATGCACCAGTCGGCGGTGAAGTAGGCGAAAACGGGCTCCTGCTGCAAACGTAGATCTTCGAGCGTGGCCTCGGAGTACGCAATCTCGCCCGAAGCCGCCGGGGTGGCCTCGACGTCCACGACGATCCTGGGGACCGCCCACAGGCTGAGCAGGACGACCGCCAGCCCCGCCACGCTCGCTGCGCGCCAGGGGCGCGAATAACTCTCCGGGGTCCTTCGCCGCCACCCGAACGCCCCCAGGCCCAGGGCGAGGGCGGAAATCAGCGCAAGAGTGAGTGCATTGACGCCGGCCTGGTTGCCCAGCACCCAGTAGAGCCAGATCGCCGTAGCCAGCATGGGGAACGCCAGCGCCTGGCGAAAACTGACCATCCAGGCGCCGGGCCGCGGCAGCAGCCGCTGAGCGCCGGGCAGGTATGCGACAACGAAATAAGGCAGTGCGAATCCCAGCCCCAGCGCAAGGAACACGCTGACCGTCACCGTGGCCGGCTGAAGAATTGCGTAGCCCAGCGCAGGCGCCATGAAGGGCGCGGTGCAGGGCGTGGCCACGAGTACCGCGAGAACCCCCGTAAAGAACTCGCCGGCCTTGCCCCGAGTGGCCTTGCCGCCCAGCGCACCCGCCCCGAAACTGACCTCGAACACCCCGAGCAGATTCAGTCCCACGGCCACCATAACCAGCGCCAGGATCGCGACGATAAGCGGGTTTTGCATGTGAAACGCCCAGCCCACGGCCTCACCAGCCTGGCGCAAGGCGATAATCAGCGCCGCAAGGACCAGGAAACTCACCAGCACACCGGCGAGAAACTGCAGCCCCGCACCACGCGCTACTGCGGGATTCTCCCCGGCCATCCGCGCCACGCCCAGGGCCTTGAGACTCAGAATCGGCAGCACGCAGGGCATCAGGTTGAGAATGAGGCCGCCGAGGATCGCAAAGCCGATGGCTTGCAACAGGGCTGCGCCGGACCCGCCCGCCTGGCCTGAGCCCGCTGAACCGTCTCCGGCAACCGCAGGCCCGCCGCCGCTCCAGGGACTCGAACCGAATCCGGCCGGCGGCTGCTCCTCGCGCCCGTCCGTATCCTGGACGCGCCTTGCCGTCAGGCTGAATGCCTGCCGCGGGGCGTTCTCCATGTCCACGGACAAGACCAGGCCGGTTTCCTCGTAGCGCGCCACGCGCGGCCCGGTGGGCACGGTTACTCGGACGCGGTCGCTCCAGAGTCCTACCTGCTGTTCCGCCGTGTGGTCTATCATCCCCGTCGCTTCGGGAAAAAGATACAGGCCCGAAGCCTGTTGAAGCGAAAGCGGCGTGGAAATATCGAATACCAATTCGTCGCCGCGCTGGAAGAAAGCCGCCGGCCATTCCATCGCCTGCGGCAGCAGCGCCCGGGCCTGGGCAAACTCCGCAACCCGCCATGCTTCACGGCCGGAATCCGGTGCGTCGCCGCTGCTGACCGGAACCTCCAGTTCCAACTCGGCACGCTCCGGAATACACACCTTGTCGTCGCAAACCAGCCAGGATGCGCGTGACCTGATCAACAGACGGTCACCGGAAACGGGACTGGTCTGGACCACGTCCACCAGCAGTAAGGTCGGCTCGTTGTAGCCATAGCTCATCATGGAAAGGAAAGGCACGAAACCTGGCGCCGGGAATTCCAGATCTCCGAATTCAAGCCCTTCCGGCGCGTCCCACCGCAAGCTTGCCGCTTTGCCGGCGTCGCCCGGATTGATCCAGTAGGTGTGCCAGCCCGGATCCGGGCTCAGTTTCAGCCCCAATGTAAAGGGTTCGCCAGGCCGGACGCTGGATGTCTCCGCCAGCAGTTCCGCCTGGGTATTGCCGGTCTTGACCGGAGCGGCCTCAGCAATCTGAATGCACAGCGCAACGCCAAGGAGCGGGAGCCAGCCCTTGAGTCGCCGCCTTCTTCCCGCCCGCGGTTTCGCGCTACTTTCGCTCATCAATGTGCAATCGCCGTTCGGTCTCTTCATGCCTTCAAGCCCAAGGGGCGTTTGGCGCAAGCATAACGCAGGCGCCAGCGCTCCCGACCCGTACCGCTCAGCGCATGGCCGCAAGGGGCTCAGACGCCGTCGGCCTGCAATTCTCCGCTTCCCGCGCCGGTCTCCGCCGCGATGACCTGAAGAAAGGTACTGCCGTAGCGCTCGAGCTTTGCCTGCCCCACCCCGTGTACTTCAAGCATTGCCTCGCGGGTAAGCGGGCGCATCCGGACAAACTCGCGCAGCGTTGCGTCGTGAAAGATTACGTACGGCGGCACTCCCGCGTCGTCGGCAAGCGTCATCCGGCACGCCTTGAGCGCCTGCCAGAGCGGCTCATCGTCCGCCTGCATTTCCCAGTCCGCCGGACGTGCCTTGCGGGCACGCTTCGACCGGGCCAGGCGCACTTCTTCCCGCAACTCGAGGGATTGCTCGCCCCGCAGCAGCGGCCGGGCCTCGGGGGTGAGCACCAGCGCCCCGTGGCGGTCGGCGTCCGCCAGCGCGAAGCCAAGGGCCACAACCTGGCGAGCCACGGCGTGCCATTGGCGCGCGGTGAGATCACTGCCGATGCCGAAGGTGGAGAGTTTCTGGTGGCGATGCCTGAGGACTTTTTCGGTTTCCCTGCCGCGCAGCACGTCGATCAGGTGGGCAGCCCCGAAGCGCTGACCGGCGCGCACCGCGCAGGAGAGAAACTTCTGCGCCTCAACGCTTCCGTCGAAGGTCCTGGGAGGGTTCAGGCAGTTGTCGCAGTTGCCGCACTGGCCGGCGTAATGCTCGCCGAAGTACGCCAGCAGTGTCCTGCGCCGGCAACCCGTGTTCTCGCACCAGGCGACCAGCGACTGCAGACGCGATCGCTGCACCCGCTTGTGGTGGTCGTCGGCTTCCGACTCGTCCACCATCTGCCGCAGCCTGACGACGTCCTGCAGGCCGTACGTCATCCAGGCCTCGGCGGGCTCGCCGTCGCGTCCCGCCCGCCCGGTTTCCTGGTAATAGGCCTCGATGCTCTTGGGCAGGTCGCAATGCGCCACGAACCGCACGTCGGGCTTGTCGATTCCCATCCCGAAGGCGATGGTCGCCACGACGATCACGCCATCGGATCGCTGAAACCGCGCCTGGCAGCGCCTCCGTTGTTGGGCGGACAGGCCCGCATGGTAAGGCAGGGCGTCGAACCCTTCATTCCTGAGCCGTTCGGCCGTGGCTTCGACCTTGCGCCGCGACAGGCAGTAGACGATGCCCGCCTGGCCGCGGCGTTCACGCAGGAAGGCCAGCAAATCCGCCCCGGGGCCGTTCTTCATGCGCACCGTATAGCGGATATTGGGCCGGTCGAAGCCGCTGATGAACCGCTCGGCTTGAGTCAGCCTGAGACGCGCAACGATCTCCTCGCGCGTGGCCTCGTCCGCCGTGGCCGTCAGCGCCAGGCGAGGCGTCCCTGGAAAGCAGTCCTTGAGCACATCGAGTCCCAGGTAGTCCTGGCGGAAGTCATGACCCCATTGCGATACGCAATGGGCCTCGTCGATGGCAATCAACGAGATTTCGATCCGTTGCAGCAGAGCCAGCGTGCCGCCGCCTTCCTGCAGCAACCTCTCCGGCGCCAGGTACAGCAGGTCCAGCTCGCCGCCCTGCAGCGCCGCCCTGGTCCGCTGCCGCTCCTCATGGGACAGGCTGGAATTCAGGAAGGCCGCGGCCACGCCGTGCTGGCGCAGGGCGGACACCTGGTCCTGCATGAGCGCGATCAGCGGCGAGATCACGATGCCGGTTCCCGGCCGCAGCATAGCGGGAATCTGGTAGCAGAGCGATTTGCCCCCGCCCGTGGGCATCAGCACCAGCGCATCGCGCCCGCGCAACACCGCGCGGATGATCTCCTCCTGGTCCGGCCGGAAGGCCGGAAACCCGAATACTTCGCGGAGAAGCCTGCGGGCTGGATCCAGTGCCGTTTCCAAGGGAATTACCGCGGCACCGGCCAGCCCCGTCAGCCGATGGCGATGGGCCGCACGGGTGACCCTGAGGCGCCCACCGAGCGTAGCGGCAGGATGATGGTGCAGGACTCCCACACCTGGTCCGCGGCAAGTTCCGCAAGGTTTGCGTTCTGGATGTTGTGCACGCCGGACTGGGTGAGGTTGTGGTGGTGGATCACGAAAGGCAGGCCTTCAGGAGTGCCTTCGGGCGGACCCGCCTGGCCCATGAGCTGACCGTCGTTGGCCGGGTCGGTGAACGGATTGTCCAGCGCCACCAGCACCACACCCTTCTCGCCAAGCATCCTTGCCGCGTCGTACCCCAGACCCGGCCCCATCGCGTAGTACTGCGGCTGGTTCCAGTTGTCGCTCCAGCCGGTGTAGATATACACCACGTCTCCGGCAAGAATGCCGCGCCCGGCCAGGCCCTGGGCGGCCAGCATTGCGTCGATGTCGGCAGCGGTAATAACCTGCCCCGGCTCCAGGGGCTCGCCCCCGCCCATGTGGCTGCGAGCGTCCAGCAGCAGGGCGCTGGTCACCAGCGGCGGCGCATGCTCGATGCCGAGCTTCAGCAAGGAGGAGTCGGGAGTCGGCTTGACGTCGGACTGGGCGTATCCCCCGTAGTACATGGCCGAATCGGCAGGCAGATCGCCTTCGCCCAGCCAGGGCTCCGGCAGCCAGGCGAAGTGTCCCAGTGCGTCCATCTGGGTTCCCTGGGCGCCCGGTTCTCCGCCGGTGAGGTGCTCGCCGTTGAAGGCATGGGCCGTATACGGGATGCCCACGGTGGGACGGTAGACATACTCGAGCGGCGGCGAGAACGGCGACTGGGGCATGGACATCGAGCGCGGGTGCGAGAGCTCGTAGACCTTCGCGCCGGGTTGACTCATGTGAAAGGCGCAGCGCATCCAGGTTCCCGGACCCTGTGTATTGCCGTTGCCGCGCTGGTCGCCCTGCTCCCAGGGGCCGGCCGGCGTCAATTCGACCGACTGCGCCCACATCCCGGCCTTGGGATCGGCCGCCTCCTCAACTTCAGTCTGCGGTGCTTCGCAAGCCGAGATCATGGCAAGCAGCGCAACACAGGCGCCCGTTCTGCGATAAATCGAAGTCATTTGTTGTCTCCCTTGGCGCGGTCTCCGCCGCTGCCCCTGCCCCGGTAGCTTGCCACAAACATTGCCGCGATCACGATCGCGGGCAGCACGATCTGCATCAGGAAACTCTCCAGTGGCAGCCCGAGAATCATGGTCCGCGGCCCTCTTCGGCGGCGGCCGCGACCCCGCCTATGGCGATGGCGGGCTGCGTAAAGGAATTGACCAGCGCCATCGTAAGGCCGGCCACCAGCAGACCGGGAATGCCCGGATGCAGAACCTGCGCCCAGCCCTGTCCGGCAAGCGTGCCGGCAATCCAGATCAGCGTGGTCAACACGCCGCATACCGACGAGGTCAATGCGGCCTCGGCGCTTACGCGACTGCTCACCATGCCGGCAATCAGAGGGAAGAAGAATGCGGCGCCTATGATCGCCACGGCGAAGGACACGATCCGCAGAATAAGCGCCACATCGGGTATCGCCAGCACGAACGCCACGGCGCCCACGGCCACGATGGCCCCGCGCGATATCCACACGTAGCTGCGCTCGTCGCGTTCGACCCCACGCGGTTCGTCCAAGCACTTGCGCACCAGGTCATGGGCCAGGGCCGAACCCGCCATCAGCAGCAGGGAGTCCGTGGTGGACATGGCGGCCGCGGCGATTCCGGTAAGCGCGAACGCGGCCAGCGCCGGAGCGAGGTACTGGCTGACCAGCGCGACGTAAGCCTGATCGGGCGAGGCCAGGCCCTCCCAGACCGTGATCCGGGCCACGGCGCCCAGGTACATGTTGCCGTAGAGCAGGAACACCATCACGATCAGCATGGTCCACGGCAGCGATACCCGCGCGACCCATGAATCGCGCGCGGCGTACATCTTGGTGACCAGCTCGAGACGCGTGCAATAGGCCAGCATCCAGATGACCTGCCAGGAAATGAAGTAACCCCAGCCCCAGGACACCCCGCGCAGGCTGGTCCAGCCGGGCGCAGCCTGCTCCACCTGCTGCATTACCCCGGTCCAACCGCCGACTTCCTGCAGCAACACCGGCGCGATCAGCAGCAGCCCGGCCCACATGAAGAAGAACTGGGCGATGTTGGTCCACACCACCGCCAGCAGCCCCCCGAGGGCGACATAGGCCACGAATATCAGGCTGCCCAGCGCCAGTCCCCAAAGGAAGGGGATTTCGAGCAGTCGCTCCAGTATGAAGGCCATGCCCCGCAGCTGGGCCACCAGGTACACGACGCTGGACACCGCAACGACGATCGCGCTCCAGGCGCGCATTTTCCGGCTTGCATAGCGGTCGCCCAGGTAGTCCGGCAAGGTAAAGCCGCCGGACTGGCGCAACTTGCGGGCGAAGAAGAAGAAAACGATGGCGATGCCGACGGCGAACGCCAGAAAGGGCAGCCCCGCCACGCCTCCGAACGCGCCAATGAACGCGACGCCGCTCAGTATGGAGCCCCCGTGCATGATGGCCGCTACGTTGGCGAGGACCAGCACCGGAACGCCGAAACGCCGGCCGGCAACCCAGAAATCCTCGCTGGCGCGCTGTCCGCGGGAGGCGACTAGGCCCAGCACCACGACCAGCACCAGGTAGGCGGCGAAAATCGTCAGGCCCATACCGTCGGCGCCTGCTCAGCGAGGGCGCTTGCTGCCCCCCAGCCGCGCAATCATGCTGCGCAGCATGTCCTTGAATTCCTTCCGCTCCAATTCGGGAAAGTACGCCAGCACATCCGCCTCGCGAGCCTTGGCCACGGCCAGCAGCTTGACGACCCGGCGGCTGCCCCGGGGGGTGCACACCAGCCGGGGCAGGCCTCCTTTCACCCGCGGTTCGTCCTCCGCGATCATCTCCTGGTCAAACAGGGCCCTGAGCGTGCTGTCGAGAATGTCCTCCGGCATTCGGATGATCCAGGCCAGTTCCTCGCGGGTGCAGCTCTGATCGCTCAGGGTGGCCAGCAGCCGCCATTCGTCGCGGGGAATCTTCCGTTCGTTCAGGTGCTCGTAGAACGGCAGGCCGAAAAGTCGGTAGGCCCGCGCCAGCAGTGGCAGCAGGAAGTCATCGACATAGCCGCCGGCAATTTCCGCTTCCTCCGGGCCATCGGCCGGGCGCGGCATCGTGACGGTATAGTCGCCGCGGTGGAACACGAGTGGGGTCCGGTTGTTGACCTCGAAATCCAGCACCTCACCCACAAAGATTGCATGGTCGCCGCCGCTGTAACGATGCACGTTCCGGCACTGGAAGGTGGCGGCGCAGCCCGCGATTACGGGCACTCCCCCAATGCCCTCGGCGCAGTCCAGTCCCGCAAAACGGTCCTCGACGTAGCGGGAAAAACGCTGCGAGACTTCCACCTGGTCGACCGCCAGCACATTGACCGCAAAGTAGCTCGCCTCGGCGAATACATCGAAGTTCGTTGAATCGTTCTTGAGGCTCCAGAGCACCATGGGCGGGTCCAGGGAGGCGGAATTGAAGCTGTTGGCCGTAAGGCCGATGTGGTCGCCGTCTTCCGCCTTCGCCGTCACCACCGTGACGCCCGTTGCGAACTGCCCCAGCGCCGCGCGAAAACCTTTCGTATCCAATTGCCTCTCCCGCCGCGCCCTATGGCCTGTTCATACTATGCGAAGCAATTCGCGCACATGCTCCATCGGGGGATCCCTTGAGTGCTTGTGTGAACTCTGCTCCGATTCTCGCCGGCAAGTTCCGATCCTCTGACGCGCGCCTTATTGCGGGCAGCCCATTTTAGTGCCGAAGCGGCACGAATCGCGGGCGTCAGGCCGTATAGCCCGGATAGATGCGGCGGGCCGGCGTCCGAACCGCAACTGGCATAATTCCGGCCATGAATAACGAACCGAATCTGCAGAACGCCGTCACCGCCGTACTGGGGCAGTTGCGGGAAAACTGGAACCGCATGGACCTCAGTGCAATGACGGACTTGTGGGACACCTCCGATCCCGACCCCTTCTACCTGCCGGAGGAAGTTGAGGAGCCCTTGCGCGACTGGGACGCGATCCGCGCGTATTGGGACAAGACCATGCGGATGATCCCGCGCCTGAAGATGCGCATCTGGGACGTCGCGGCGGTCCCGGTCAGCGAAGACCTGGCCTGGGTCTCCTACCAGTTCCACTGGGACGCGGAAGCCGAGGGCTACGCAAAGCCGGTGGGCGCCGACAACCGCGCCGTGGCCCTGTTCCGCAGGCTTCCCGAGGGTTGGCGCATCTGCCGCTACGTCGAAGCGCCGCTGGCGCCGATCCTGTATATGCGAAAACTGTACGAGAACTCGGTCGACAAGGATTTCCGCTGACGCAACCGGCGCGACGACGGTCAGTCCGTTAGGGCCTGTTCCCACTATGCGATGCCGCTCTGTTGAGTCTGTCCCGGCGCCAATCAAGGCGCGAGGAGCGTAGTTTGGTGATTCCAAATAAGCGAGTCGCAACGCCGAGTGGTGGTGTGACAGACTCAACCCGAAGGGCCGGGGCTGTTTTCCCGCCGGGCGGCGTTGCCGCGCCCTTGTGTGGGCCGGCCACACGGCGCTTGCGGCGCCTTGCCGGGCAAGAAAACAGCCCCGGCAGAGCGGCATCGCATAGTGGGAACAGGCCCTAGCTCAGCAGCCAGTAGCACATCGTTGAGATCACGAGCGCGCCCAGGAAGTTGAGCGCCAGGCCCTCGCGGGCCATCTGCGGGACGGTGAGGCGCCCCGAACTGAACACCACGGCGTTGGGGCCGGTGGCGACGGGGAGCATGAAGGCGAAACTGGCGCTGATCGCCGCGGGCACCATAATCAGGCGCGGCTCCATTCCGGCGGCGATGGCGGCAGCGGCGAGTATCGGCATCAACAGCGAGGTGGTGGCGGTATTGCTGGTGATCTCCGTAAGGAAGGTGACCGCCAGGCAGATCAGCAATATCAGCAGCCAGGGCGCCCAGTCCGCTTGCGAAGCCAGGGATGAGCCGAGGCTGGCGCTCAAGCCGGTGCTGGCAAAAGCGCCGGCAAGGCAGATGCCTCCGGAAAACAGCAGCAGAACGCCCCAGGGAATGCTCACGGCCGTCTTCCAGTCCAGCAGGCGCCCGCCGGCCCCGTTCGGAACGATAAACATCGCTACCACCGCGAGCAGCGCTACGCTGCCGTCATTAGCCTGATCAAGCCCCAGAAGTCCGGACCAGCCGCCGAAGGGTTCGCGCCGGGTCACCCACAGCAATGCGGTAAGCGCAAACACAACCAGCGTGCGCACCTCCTCGCTGCGCCACTTGCCGACCGCCGGCAACTGGACGGGCGCGCGCAGTTTGAGGCCCCGGGTCAGCCAGAAACCCGCAATCGGCAGCATGACGAGAACCACCGGCAAGGCCCAGCTCATCCATTGCGTGAATCCCAGTTCGATGCCCGTGCTTTCCTGGTAAACGCGCATGAAGATCAGGTTGGGCGGCGTGCCGACCGGCGTGCCCGTACCTCCGATGCTGGCGGCATAGCACATGCCCAGCAGCAGCGGCAGGGCCAGCCGCTTGTCGCCGCAGCCCTGAATGACCGCCAGCGCAATCGGCAAGAGCATCAGGGTCGTGGCCGTGTTGGAGATCCACATGCTGAGCACCGCGGCCGCGGCCATGAAGCCGAACACCAGCCGGCGGCCGTCGCTGGCGCCGAAAAGATTGATCATCCCCAGCGCAATCCGGCGATGCGCTCCGCTCTTTTCCATTGCGGTGGACAGCATGAATCCGCCCATCAGCAACAGGATCAGCGGATCGCCCACCGCGGTCGCAGCCTGCGAGGGCGGGATGGCGCCTACCAGGGGGAGCAGCGCTATGGGAATCAGGGAGGTGACCGGAATCGGCACCGCCTCGGTGATCCACCAGGCCGCGCACAGCGTCGTGACCGCTACCGTCCAGGCCACCGCCGGTCCCGATTCCCGCATCAGGAGACCCGCCGCCAGGGCCGCCAGGGGGCCCGCAACCAGCATGATCCTTTTCGTCAAGCGCCGCCTACCCCGGACCGAAGGCGGCCCGGCACAGTTCCAGCAGCGGATTGGGCCACACACCGATCACCACCAGCGCCAGGCCATTGGCGCCCAGCATCACGCTTGTGCCCCAGCCGGGTTTCAGCTGCTCCTGCTCGCGGGGCGCCTCCATGAACATCAGCCGGATGATCCGCAGGTAGTAGTAGGCCCCGACTACGGCGAAGACCACCGCGACGACTGCAAGCGCCGTAAGACCCTGGTCCACCAGCACCATCAGCACCTGCCACTTGGCCAAAAAGCCCGCCAGCGGCGGTATCCCGATCATGCTCAGCATGACGAGCAGCATGATGAACGCCATCCCGGGGTGGCGGCGGTACAGTCCCCGCAGGCTGTCCAGCGGAGCAGCCTGTTTTTCCAGGGCGATGACCACCCCGAAGGCGCCGGCCGCCATGAGCACATAAATCAGGGTGTAGAAAAGCGCCGCGCTCAGGCCTTCGCCGCCGCCCGCAACGACGCCAAGAAGCAGGAATCCGACATGCGCGATCGCCGCCCAGGCCAGCAGCCGCGCGGCCTGTGTCTGGGCCATGGCCACGATGGTGCCCAGCGACAGGGAGGCGACCGCCATAACGATCAGCAGCAGGTTCCACTGCTCCTGCGAGGCGGAAATGCCGTCAACCAGCAGCCGCACGATAAGGGCGAAGGAGGCCAGCTTGGGGACGGTCGCAAGCAGCACGGCCACGCCCAGCGGCGGTCCTTCATATACGTCCGCCACCCACTGGTGGAAGGGCACCGCACCCAGTTTGAACGCCACCCCGGTCAGCACCAGGGCCGCGGCACGTAAGCTCCAACGCTCTCCGGCGCAAGGGCCGCCGTTTCGCTCAGCAGCAGCGAACCCGAAAGTCCATACAGCAGGGACATCCCGTAGAGCATCGCGCCGGAGCCGATCGCCCCCAGCACGAAATACTTCATCGCGGCCTCCGCCGCACGGGCGGAATGGCGCTGCAGGGCCACCAGGGTGTACAGAGCCAGCGCCAGCAGTTCCAGCCCGAGATACAGGGTGAGCAGGCTGCCGGCGGACGCCGTTACGAAGACGCCCAGCAGCGCAAACAGGCCCAGTACGAAATACTCGCCGCGCAGCGCTCCGGCTTCGCGCAGATCACGCGGCGCATATACAAACGCCAGGCCGCTCAATAGCACGCCGGCAAATTTCAGCAGCCGCGCCAGACTGTCCATTACGAACGCGCCGCCGAACATGCCGCCGTCTGCCGCCACGATGCAGGTCCAGCCCACCACTGCCAGTCCCGCGAGGCAGACCCCCTGCGTCACCAATGGCCGCTTCCCGCCTACCGCCAGGTCCAGCAGCATCAGAACGGGAATCAGCAGCGCAAGCGCCAGTTCCGGGTAGAGCGGGGCCCAGTCGGCCAGGTCGATCACCATGCCGCCACCTTTCCGGCCAGCACCTGCCTGGCCAGCTCATCCAGCGACGGCTCCATCATTTCCACCAGCGGGTCCGGGTACAGGCCAAGGACAATGACGGCAAGGCCCATGCCCCCCAGCGCAATCAGTTCCCGCGTATCCAGGTCCTCAAGGGCCGCTACCTTTTCGTTTGCCACATCGCCGAACACCACGCGCTTGATCATGTACAGGCTGTATGCCGCGCCCAGCACCAGGATAGTGCCCGCACCCAGGGCGACCAGCGGCTGGGCGCGGAACGACGCCAGGATGACGAGAAATTCGCCCACAAATCC
The DNA here is from genome assembly GCA_963666765.1 of Gammaproteobacteria bacterium. GTDB lineage: Bacteria > Pseudomonadota > Gammaproteobacteria > Steroidobacterales > Foliamicaceae > Foliamicus. The sequence goes on along the minus strand of OY762933.1, from coordinate 2,848,913 downwards.
GGAAGTCCCGGGCAACCCCGCGTTGGCCAGGCCGAACAAAACCAGCAGGACCGCAAAAACCGGCATGGTGTTGGCCACGCCTCCGAAATCGTTGATCCGGCGCGAGTGAACGCGGTCGTAGAGCACGCCGACGCACATGAAAAGGGCTGCCGAAATGAAGCCGTGGGAGATCATCTGCACCATGCCCCCGCCCATGCCCAGCGCCAGGAGTTGCTCGTCGCCGGCGCCTGCATAGGCCATGGGAATGAACATGCCCAGAGTCACGAACCCCATGTGGGCCACCGACGAATAGGCGATCAGCTTCTTGAGGTCACGCTGGGCCAGCGCAACGAATGCGATATACACGATGGCGACCAGCGAAAGAGCCACGATCAGCGGAGCGAACTGGTAAGCGGCGTCCGGCGTCACGGGCAGGCTGAATCGCAGCATGCCGAAGCCGCCCATCTTCAGCAGGATGGCCGCCAGTATGACCGAACCGCCGGTCGGCGCTTCGACGTGCGCATCCGGCAGCCAGGTATGTACCGGCCACATCGGCACCTTCACCGCAAAGGCGGCCAAAAATCCGAAGAACAGGAACTGTTGCTCGGTGAGCGTCAGCGGCAGGGCGTGCAGGTCGGGAATGGCGTAGCTGCCGGCCTTCAGGTACAGGTAGACCAGCGAGACCAGCATGAACACCGAGCCCAGAAAAGTGAACAGGAAGAACTTGACAGTTGCGTAAATCCGCCTCTCGCCGCCCCATATGCCGATGATGAGGAACATGGGGGCCAGCATGAATTCCCAGAACACGTAGAAAAGCAGGCTGTCGAGCGCGCAGAACACGCCCAGCATCAGCCCCTGCTGAATCAGCAGCGCGCCGTAATAGAGACCGGTGCGCCGGTCGATCGCGCGCCAGCCGGCCACGACGGCCGCCGGGGTGAGCAGAAGCGTCAACAGGATCAGCGCCAGCGCGATGCCGTCGATACCCAGGTAGTACTCCACATTGAAGCGCTCGATCCAATCGTGCCGCTCGACGAACTGGTAGCCGCCGCCCGGCTCGAAGGCGCGCCAGAGGAAAAAGCCCGGGATCCACTCCAGCAGCGCAACGGCCAGGCACGACCAGCGCGCAACGGCTGCGCTTCGCGCCAGTCCGAGGATCAGCAGTCCGGCCACCACCGGGAACCACACGATCAGGCTGAGCAGTCCTGCTTCGGGCATCAGTCAAGCACCAGGATGACCCAGGCGATCAGCAGGCAGATGGCCGCCACCATCGCAAAGGCGTAGTGATAGAGCAGTCCGGTCTGCAGACGCCGCATGACGCGGGACCCCCAGCGAATCGTCCTCGCCAGCCCGTTTACGAGCAATCCGTCGATAAAGCGCGCGTCGGCCTGGTCAGCGGCGACTCTGGCCAGCCCCCGGGCGCCGGGGATAATGGCCCGCTCGAGCGCGGGATCGAAGCCGTAACCCAGTTCCAGCACGCGCCCTGGAACGCGCAGGACCGGCGCGGCCCGGCTGCGCCAGCCAGGCCGCCATTCATACAGGACCCAGGCGGAAAGTCCTCCAATCAAGGCCAGCAGAAAGACCGGCGAGTACAGGCCATGGACAAAGAAGTCCAGCGTCCCCGCGCCCAGGTCCGGCGCGCCGGAAGCGCTCCCCCGCAGGTCAACAAGGGAAGATGCGAAATACTCGCCCAGGACCACCGGCTGGTAGGTGAACCAGCCGATCAGCAGCGAGGGGACCGCAAGAAAAACCAGCGGGACCAGCATCCACAAGCCACGCGGTTCCAGTTCCGAGACATGGGACGCGCCTTCCGGCTCGCGGCCATGGAACACCACGAGCACGAAGCGGGCGCTGTAAAACGCGGTAACGGCCACCCCGGCCAGCAGGCACCAGCCCGCGTATGCGCTGACCGGGCCGGCGGACTGGGTCACGGCCGAAATCAGCGCGTCCTTCGAAAAGAAGCCGGCGGTACCCGGTATGCCGGCCAGCGCCAGACCGCCGATCAGGGCGGTTGCGTAGGTGATCGGCATCCGCCGGTAGAGGCCGCCCATGCGCCGGATGTCCTGCTCGTGGTGCAGGGCGACGATGACCGCGCCCGCGGCCAGGAACAGCAATGCCTTGAAGAACGCATGGGTAAACAGGTGGTAGATGGCCACTGAATAGGCCGAGACGCCCAGGCCGGCCATCATGTAGCCGAGCTGGGAAAGCGTGGACCAGGCGACGATGCGCTTGATGTCCTGCTGCACGATGGCTACCAGTCCGGTCGCCAGGGCGGTGGTTGCGCCAACCGCGAGCACCACGGAGAGCGCGAGCGGGCTGTATTCGAACAGCGGCGACATGCGGGCCACCATGAAGACGCCCGCCGTGACCATGGTCGCGGCATGGATCAGGGCCGAAATGGGCGTGGGGCCCTCCATCGAATCCGGCAGCCAGATGTGCAGCGGCATCTGCGCCGATTTACCCATGGCCCCCACGAACAAAAGCACGCAACCCAGGTCCAGCGCCGGCAGGCTGCCCCCGGGCCAGACGGTGATTTCCTGAGCGGCCAGGCCGGGAGCGCCGCCGAAAACGACGGCGTAATCGAGCGAGCCCGCCGCGCCGCCGATCAGTGCGATGCCCAGCAGCAGTCCCAGGTCACCAACGCGATTCACCAGAAAAGCCTTCAGGCTTGCGAAATTCGCCGACGGCCGCTTGAACCAGAAGCCGATCAGCAGGTACGAGGCCAATCCCACGGCTTCCCAGCCCACGAAGAGCTGCATGAAGTTGTCGGCCATCACCAGCAGCAGCATGGCCGAGGTGAAGAACGCGATCAGAGCGAAGAACCGCGCGTAGCCGGGATCATCCCGCATATAGCCGACTGTGTACACATGAACGGCCAGCGAGACCCAGGTCACCACGCATATCATCAGGGCGGTCAGGCGGTCGATCAGCAAGCCGAAGCTCAACTCGAACCCGCCGATGCTGAGCCAATCCAGCAGCTTTACGTTTACCGGTTCACCGTTCAGTTGCTCCAGCAGGGCCCAGATCGAAAGGCAGGCGGACAGTCCCACGGCCAGGATCGGGAGCCCGTGCAGCAGGTTGCGCGGCAGCGCCCTCGCACCCAGCGCCACCACCGCCGCCGCGGCCAGCGGCGCAAGCAGGATTGCTTCGTACATCATCCCTTGAGCAAGCTGAACTCTTCCACGTTCACGCTGATCCGGTTGCGGAAAAGCACTACCAGAATCGCCAGTCCTATCGCCGCCTCCGCCGCCGCTACGGTCAGGATGAAGAACACGAACACCTGCCCGGCCAGGTCGCCGAGGAAGTAGGCGAAAGCGATGAAATTGAAATTTACCGCGAGCAGCAGGAGTTCCACGCACATCAGGAGCAGGATCACGCTGCGGCGATTGATGAAGATGCCGCACACGGCGATCGCGAACAGGATCGTGCTCAGGGTCAGCAGGTGGGCGAGGCCGATCATTCGTCCTTCTCCGCCGGCATCCTGACCAGCCGCACGCGATTGGCGGGACGCACCGCAACCTGTTCCGATACCTTCTGCACGCGCAAGCCGCGGCGGCGGCGCAGGGTGAGCGTAATCGCGCCGACAATGGCCAGCAGCAGGATGTAGCCCGCTATCTCGAAGGCGTACAGGTGCTCGGTATACAGCAGCGTGCCCAGCGCCTGCGTGTTGCCCTGCTCGAAAACCAGCGAATCCTCCGGCGCCTCGATTTCCAGTCCGGACTGCCGCAGCCACCACACGGATGAGAGCTGCGCGGCCAGCAACAGGCCGACCACCACGCCCAGGGGCGCATAGCGCGTGAGCCCCTCGCGCATGCTCTCGACGTTGATGTCCAGCATCATTACGACGAACAGCAGCAGCACCATTACCGCGCCGACGTAGACCAGCACCAGGGCCACGGCCAGGAATTCCGCGCGCAGCAGCAGCCAGATGGCGGCCGAGATGACAAAACACAGGACCAGGAGCAGCACCGAATGGACCGGATTGCGCGCCGTGATCACGCCCACTGCGGCGGCGATCAGAATACCCGACCAGCCGTAGAAGAGAATGAGCGGGAAGATTTCCGGAAGCTGCTGCATGAGGACGCGGTTCAGCGGTAGGAAGCGTCGGCGCCGCGATCGGCGGCAATCTGTTCTTCGTATTGATCGCCGATCTCAAGCAGCCGTTCCTTGGTGAGGATGTTCTCGCCCCTGTTCTCCATGTGGTACTCGTGAATCCGGGTCTCCACGACCGCGTCCACCGGACAGGCTTCCTCGCAGAAGCCGCAGTACACGCACTTGAACAGGTCGATGTCGTAGCGGCTCGCGCGACGGGTGCCGTCTTCGTGAACTTCGGACTCGATGGTGATCGCCAGCGCCGGGCAAACCGCCTCGCACAGCTTGCAGGCGATGCAGCGTTCCTCGCCGTTGGCATAGCGGCGCAGGGCGTGCAGTCCCCGGAACCGAGGCGATTGCGGGGCCTTCTCGTCCGGATACTGCAAGGTGACCTTGCGCCGGAAGAAGTTTTTCAGGGTTACCCGCAATCCCCGCAGCAGCTCCCAGAGCGCGAACGTGCGGAATACCGCCCGGATGCGGTCGCCCGCTCCTGGCCTGCTCCTGGAATCATTCATTTGAAAGGCCCAACCTGTAGTACGGACATGACGGCCTCCACGCCGATCCACACCAGCGTCACGGGGATGAACACCTTCCAGCCGAGACGCATGATCTGGTCGTAGCGGTAACGGGGAAAGGTGGCCCGCAACCACAGGAAGACGAACAGGAACAGGAAGGTCTTGGCGGCCAGCCAGAACAGGCCCGGCGCCGCGAGTATCCCCACCACTGCCCATTGCCTGTCGACGAGACCCGCAAAGGGCGACTCCCAGCCGCCCAGGAACAGCACCGCGGTTAGCGTGGCGATCAGAATCATGTTGGCGTATTCCGCCAGGAAGAACATGGCGAATGTGGCGCCGCCGTACTCCACGTGGAAACCCGCCACGATTTCCGACTCCCCTTCGGCCACATCGAACGGCGCCCGGTTGGTCTCGGCCACTCCGGAGATGAAATACACGAGGAACAGGGGCAAAAGGGGAAGGATGAACCAGTTGGCCACTCCCCCTGCCTGTTTCTCCACGATAACCCCCAGGTTCAGGCTGCCGGCAGCCATAAGCACACCCACCAGCGCGAACCCCATGGCGATCTCGTAGGCGACCATCTGCGCCGCCGAGCGCATCGCCCCGAGCAGTGCGTACTTGGAGTTGCTGGCCCAGCCCGCCAGGATGATTCCGTAGATGCCCAGCGAGGTCATGGCCAACAGGTAGAGCAGCCCGGCGTTCAGGTCCGCGACGGCGAATCCGGGGAACAGGGGCACCACCGCCCAGGCGGCAAGCGCCGGAACCAGCGACAGGACCGGCGCGGTGAGGAACAGCCAGCGGTTGGCGCGGCCGGGAATGACGATTTCCTTCACCAGCAGCTTCAGCACGTCGGCGAACGGCTGCAGGAGTCCGCGAAAACCCACTTGGTTCGGTCCCTGGCGCAACTGCATGAAGCCGATTACCTTGCGCTCCATGTAGGTGGCGTAGGCCACGCAGAGAATCACCACGACCGTGACCGCAAGAACCGCCAGCAGGTCGATCAGCGCACCAATCGCCTCAGGCGGCAAAAAACCAAGCCAGTCAGCAAGCAGATCGGCCATGCCAGGCTTCAGGCAGCCCTGTGCATCGCGGCAACCTGCTGCAAGGGCGCGGACCGGCGTACCAGCCCGTCAACCGAATACATCGGCCAGTCCAGCCCGGCATAGTCTTCGTCATCGAGAGCCAGGGAGCCGATTGCGGCGCCCCGGGAAGTTCGGTCGGCGGCGGCAGGCGCGCGTTCAATCCACTGTCTCAGGTCCGCCAGGACCTGGGCCGTATCCGCATAGCCGAAACCGTCCAGCCCCAGGCGATCCGCCAGCGCCCTGAGCACTTTCCAGGCCGGCCGGGCCAGGCCGGGAGGCGGAGCGGCGGCGCCAAAGCCCTGCCAGTCCATCTGGCCGTTGACCAGGGTTCCGGGAGTCTCCAGGAAAGTCGCGATGGGAAGCACGACATCCGCGTTGCCGAGCAGCCAGGGCGAAGCCCAGGGATTCAGTGCGAGCAGGAAGTCGGCTTCGCGGATCGCATCGCCGGCGCCGCGCAGGCAATCGAGGTTCGGCTCTATGCTCATGAGGACCATTCCTGCAAGCGCCTTGCGACTCATCTGGCCCGCGTTCAGGCCCGCGGCCCCGCTTCCATTCGCGTCGCCGGGAATGACACCGGCGAGGTGCAGACCAGCGGCATTTCCGCCTTGCGTAACATGGCCCAGTACGGCGCCCGAGGCCGCTTCGGCGGCCGTTTCAAGCAACTCGGCGTAGGCGGGATGGCGCATGGCGAGACCGCCCAGCCACAACGCCCGGCGTCTTCCCCTGAGCGCCCGGCCGGCCAGCTGCCCGAGAGCGCGGGCCCAATCGCGGGGATGCTGCACGCTCCTCGTGCCGATCGGGTGCAGGTATTCCCGCTCGGCCAGGTCCAGGTAGCTGACCCGGGCACCCGCCATGGCCGCCTTGCGAACCCGGTGGGCGAGGATCGGCGCTTCGCTGCGCAGGTCCGACCCCACCAGCAGCAACGAGTCCAGCGACTCCACGTCGCTGAACCGGCTGCCCAGCCACGGCGCCGGGCCGGCCGGCGCAGTGCGGCGAAAATCGCGCTGCCTGAGCCTGTGATCGACGTTGGCCGACCCCAGTGCGCTCATCAGTTTCCTCAGGAGAGAGCCTTCCTCGACGGTTGCCGAAGGCGAGGCCAGCGCTCCCAGGGCCTCGCCGCCCCGCTCCTCCGCCACGCGCGTCAATCCCGCCGCGGCCGCCTCCAGCGCCTCTTCCCAGCCGGTCTCGATCAGCCGTCCTTCCCGGCGCACCAGGGGCTTTTGCAGCCGGTCCTGCACGTACAGCCCCTCGCAACTGAAACGATCCCGGTCCGAAATCCAGGTTTCGTTCACCGCTTCGTTCTCTCGTGGCACGATGCGCCGCACCCGCCCACGCAGAACGTGCGCGTAGAGCGCCGAGCCCACGCAGTCATGTGGCGCCACCGTGGCGTGGGCGCTCATTTCCCAGGCGCGGGCGTTGAATCGGTAGGGCTTGTTGTTCAGCGCCCCCACCGGACACACGTCGATGACGTTGCCGGACAGCTCGTGTTTCAGGGACCGCTCGACGTAGGTGGTGATTTCCATGTGCTCACTGCGGCCGGTGGCCCCGAGCTCCTGCACGCCGGCGACTTCCTCGCCGAAGCGTATGCAACGGGTGCAGTGGATGCAGCGGGTCATGTCGGTGGAAACCAGCGGGCCCAGGTCCGGATCGGGCACTGCCCGCTTTCCTTCCGAGAATCGGGAGATATCGCGGCCGAAACCCATCGCCAGGTCCTGCAGTTCGCATTCGCCCCCCTGATCGCAAACCGGGCAATCCAGCGGGTGGTTGATCAACAGGAATTCCATGGTTGCGCGCTGGGCCGCGATCGCCCGATCGGACCGGGTTTCCACCTCCATGCCTTCGGCGACCGGCAGCGCGCAGGCAGGCATGGGCTTGGGCGCGCCCGCCACGTCCACAAGGCACATACGGCAATTCGCCGCGACACTCAGCTTGGGGTGATAGCAAAAGCGCGGCACGTAGATCCCGGCCCGGTCGGTTGCCGCGATCAGCATTTCGCCGGCCGGGGCCTCCAGGTCCTGGCCGTTAACGGTAAAGCGAACGCTAGTGTGCAGCACACTAGGCATAGGCCGCCTCCCTCTGCGCGGCAACGGTGCGGGATTCACGGATCCTGGCCTCGAATTCACCGCGGAAATGCTTCAGGAAGCTCTGGACGGGCCATGCCGCCGCGTCTCCCAGGGCGCAGATCGTGTGGCCCTCGATGTTGTTGGCTACGCTCAGCAGCAGATCCAGGTCCGAAACCCGGGCCTGACCTTCAAGCATGCGCGTAAGCATCCGGTACAGCCAGCCGGTGCCTTCGCGGCAGGGCGTGCATTGACCGCAGGACTCCGCGTAGTAGAAGCGCGCGATGCGCCTCAGCACGCTCACCATGCAGGTCTGGTCGTCCATTACGATCATGGCTCCGGTGCCCAGCGCCGAACCCGCCTCGCTCAGCGAGTCGTAGTCCATGTTGCATTCCCTGATGATTGCCGCCGGAAGCACCGGTACCGAAGACCCGCCGGGTATGACCGCTTTCAGCCTGCGGCCCTTCCAGACCCCGCCGGCGTGCTCCAGCAGTTCGTTGAAGGAAACGCCCAGTGGCGCCTCGTAGTTGCCGGGACGCTCCACGTGCCCGGACACGGAATAGATCATGGCGCCGGCTGAATTGGGCGGACCCAGCGATTTGAACCACTCCGCGCCCTTTCCCACGATGGCCGGCACGCAGGCCAGGGTCTGGGTATTGTTCACCGTGGTGGGACGGCCGTACAGGCCGCTTTGCGCAGGGAACGGGGGCTTGAAGCGGGGCTTGCCGGGCTTGCCCTCCAGCGACTCCAGCAATCCCGTTTCCTCGCCGCAGATGTACGCGCCCGCACCCACGAAGGGATGCAGCTCGCAGTCGATTCCCGCCGCGCCCAGGCCGCGGCCGATCAGGCCCGCATCGCGGGCTTCATCCAGCGCATCGAGAAACCTCGGGACGGGCTCACCCAGGAATTCGCCTCGAATGTAGTTGTAGCTCACCGTGGCGCCCATCGCGAATGCGGCCAGGGCCATGCCCTCGATCAGCACGTGCGGGTTGTAGCGCAGGATGTCGCGATCGTGGCAGGTTCCGGGTTCGCTCTCGTCGGAATTGCATACCAGGTAGCTGGGCTGCTCGCAGTCCCTGGGCATGAAGCTCCATTTCAGCCCGGTGGGAAACCCGGCTCCGCCGCGGCCGCGCAGCCCGGATGCCTTGACCGTGTCCAGGATCTGCGTCGCGTCCAGCTCGCCTGCCAGGACCTTGCGCCAGACACGGTAGCCGCCCCGGCCCTCGTACGACTGAAGCCGCCAGGGCTGTTCCGCTCCGGGCGGCGGCATGCAGACGTGAACCAGATCCATGTCCGTCAGCCCAGCCCCTCGATAATGCGGTCAGCCTCTTCGGGGGTGACATTCTCGTGGTAGCTGTGGTCCACCATCATCATTGGCGCGCCGGTGCAGGCCGCCAGGCATTCCTCCTCTTCCTTGAGAAAGATCCGCCCGTCGAAGGTGCTTTCGCCCACCGAAATCCCCAGCCGGCTTTCCAGGTGTTGAAGCAGCTCTTCGCCGCCGCGCAGCCAGCAGGAAATATTGGTGCAAACGGAAACGCAGTGCCGCCCCACCGGGCGCACCTGGAACATGGAGTAGAAGGTGGCGACCTCGTATACCTGAATCGGCGGCAGCTCGAGTTCCTCGGCCACCTCGTCCATCAGTTCCACCGACAGCCAGCCGCCGTTGTCCTCCTGGGCAAGGCGAAGCGCGTCGAGAACGGCGGAACGCTGGCGCCCGCTCGGAAACCGCCTGGCCGATTCGCGGATGGCGGCGCGCGCGGCGGGGGGGAGTAGTGTCCGGTCGCTCACTAGCGGTCAATCTCGCCGAACACGACGTCCATGGTGCCGATCATCGCCACCACGTCGGCCAGCATGTGCCCCCGCACCATCTCGTCCATCGCCGCCAGATGGGCGAAACCCGGCGCCCGGATCTTGACGCGGAACGGCTTGTTGGCGCCGTCGGACACCAGGTAGACGCCGAACTCGCCCTTCGGGTGTTCCACGGCGGCATAAGACTCGCCCTCGGGCACGCAGTAGCCCTCGGTGAAGAGCTTGAAGTGATGGATCAGCGATTCCATCCTCTCCTTCATCTCTTCACGCTTCGGCGGCGCCAGCTTGTAGTCGTCCACCATGACCGGGCCGGGGTTGGCGCGCAGCCAGTCCACGCATTGCCGGATAATCCGGTTGGACTGCCGCAATTCCTCGACCCGCACCAGATAGCGGTCATAGCAATCGCCGTTGACTCCGACCGGAATGTCGAAATCCATGTCCGCATAGGCCGCGTACGGCTGCTTCTTGCGAAGGTCCCACTCCACGCCGGAGCCGCGCAGCATGGGACCGGTAAAGCCAAGGTTCAGGGCCCTCTCGGGCGAGACCACTCCGATTCCCACGGTGCGCTGCTTCCAGATCCGGTTCTCGGTCAGCAGCGTTTCGTATTCGTCGACGTGGGTGGGAAAGCGCCGGGTGAAGTGTTCGATGAAATCGAGCAGGGACCCGTCCCGACCCTCGTCCAGGGCCTTGTCGCGACCGGAAACCTTTTTCGCATCCCGTTGCGCCAGATGCCTGGGCATCCGCTCGGGCAAGTCGCGGTACACGCCGCCCGGCCGATAGTAGGTGGCGTGCATGCGCGTGCCCGATACCGCCTCGTAGCAGTCCATCAGGTTCTCGCGTTCCCGAAAACAGTAGAGGAATATGGTCATGGCGCCCACGTCGAGGCCATGACAGCCCAGCCACAAGAGGTGATTCAGTATCCGGGTGATCTCGTCGAACATTACGCGGATGTACCGGGCCCTCGGCGGCGGTTCGATCCCCAGCAACTTCTCGATCGCCAGGACGTACCCGTGCTCGTTGGCCATCATGGAAACGTAGTCAAGCCGATCCATGTAACCGATGCTCTGGTTGTAGGGCTTGGACTCCGCGAGTTTTTCGGTGGCGCGATGGAGCAGTCCGATGTGGGGGTCCGCGCGCACCACAACCTCGCCGTCCATTTCCAGGACCAGCCGCAACACGCCGTGCGCGGCCGGGTGCTGGGGGCCGAAGTTCATGGTGTAGCTCTGAAATTCAGCCATCGTCCGCCTGCCCGGCGCCGTTTGCGCCTTCGCCGGCCTCGGCCCTGAGCGCCGGCCTGTATCGATTGTCGTCGCGGATCACGCGCGGAACGAGCGTTCGCGGTTCTATGCTGACCGGTTCATACACCACCCGCCGCTTGTCTTCATCGTAGCGGACTTCCACTTTTCCGCTCAGCGGGAAATCCTTGCGGAAGGGATGTCCGATAAAGCCGTAGTCAGTCAGAATCCGGCGCAGGTCGCCATGGCCCTCGAACACGATGCCGAACAGGTCGAAGGCCTCGCGCTCGAACCAGTTGGCCGACTGCCAGATGTCCGCAACCGACGGCAATACCGGCGGGTTCTCGCCCACGGCGAAGGTCCGCAGTCTGAGGCGCACATTCCTGCTCAGCGACAGCAGGTGATAGACGGCGGCAAACCGCGCCGGCTGCTCCCGCGCCTGCCGTTCGCGTTCCGACGCGGAACGGGTCGTGCTGGCGCCCGGCTCGACGGCCCGGCTGAAACCGGATTCGGTCGCCGCCTCGGTCCTCCACTGGGCCTGGCCATAGCTCAGGTAATCGACGCCGCACACGTCGATCAGGGACGTACAGGAAAAATCCTCTTCATCGTGCAAGGCCTTCGCGGTTGCCGGCAGGTCCGATGCGTCGAGGTCGTAGCTCAATTCGCCGCAGGCCGATTCGCGCCGGTGCAGTACGCCGTCAAAGCGCGAGCGCAGGGCTTCTGCCATGGACTCGAGGCGGGAGGACATCAGCGGGTTCGGTCAGGCTGCGGAATTCGGACGCGCCAGCGCCTTGCTGTGGCGGATCTTGTTGCGCAGCTGGAGGATGCCGTAGAACAGCGCCTCGGCGGTCGGAGGACAGCCGGGAACATAAACGTCCACCGGCACGATGCGGTCGCAACCGCGCACGACCGAATAGGCGTAGTGGTAATAGCCTCCGCCGTTGGCGCAGGAGCCCATCGATATCACCCAGCGCGGCTCCGGCATCTGATCGTAGACGCGGCGCAGGGCCGGCGCCATCTTGTTGCAGAGGGTACCGGCCACAATCATCACGTCGGATTGCCGGGGACTGGGCCGGAACATGACGCCGAAGCGGTCGAGATCGTAGCGGGCGGCGCCCGCATGCATCATCTCGACGGCGCAGCATGCCAGCCCGAAAGTCATGGGCCACATGGACCCCGTGCGGGCCCAGTTCAGCAGCTTGTCCAGCGAAGTCACGACAAACCCCTGCTCGCGCGCTTCGGCCAGCGTATCCGCCATTCCGTCGATGCGCGGTCCAGTCGGCTCTAGTCCCATTCCAGGGCCCCCTTGCGCCACTCGTAGACGAAACCGACGACGAGAACCAGGAGGAAGATCCCCATCGCGAGCAGGCCCTGATAGCCGATGGCGTCCAATGCAACCGCCCAGGGAAACAGGAAGGCGATCTCAAGATCGAAAATGATGAAAAGGATGGCGACGAGGTAGTAGCGCACGTCAAAGCGCATTCGCGAATCCTCGAACGCGTCAAAGCCACATTCGTACGGCTCCAGCTTGCGCGTGTCGCGCTGCCGGCGACCCAGCAGCAAACCCAGGCCGAGCAACGCGAGCGCGATGGCAAAGGCTACGCAGAGGTAAATCAGTACGGGAAGGTAATCAGCCGGCACAACTACTCCTTCGGCCGCCGGCGCTGCAAGTCCCGCCCTTGCGGGGACACGCCGGCAAGCACATCCCTGTGGGCTCGGTGTCGGCATCCATGCCTCCAACGTTCCCCGCAAGGGCGGGATTTGCAGCGCCTCCCGTACCGCAATTCCAACTTGCGAGTTTCGCTGTGGGCGGCAGAAGGGCCATGCGCCGCCCTCAGCGCGCCAGCCTGAGGAAATGCCGATGGCCGGACTCGAACCGGCACGGCTTGCGCCACTGCCCCCTCAAGACAGCGTGTCTACCATTTCCACCACATCGGCAAGGATAGAAGAGCTGCATCATTCCTGCGGGGCGCCGGGTAGCTCCGCGGGTTCAGCCGACGGCAGCTGCGGCAGGTCTTCATCATCATTCTCGGGCACGGCTTCCTCGTCGGACGGGGCAACCTGCTCGATGGTGACAAGCAGGCTTTCCTCGGGCCTGGGCTTGCCGACCCCGGTGAGGATGAGGCTGGTGGCAAAGAAGAGCGTGGCGAGGACCGCCGTGACCCGCGAAAGGAAATTCGCCGAGCCGCGCGCGCCGAACACCGTTCCGGATGCGCCCGACCCGAAGGCCGCCCCCGTTTCCGCGCCTTTTCCGCGCTGAAGCAGCACAAAAACAATAATCAGGGCAGCGACCACAACGTGCGCTGCCAGGAACAATTGCTGTAACAGAACGCTACCTCGCTATACCGCCGTGATGATTCGCAAAAAATCCTTTGCGTCCAAGGAAGCCCCGCCCACCAAGCCGCCGTCAATGTCCGGCTGGGCAAAAAGCGGGGCCGCGTTGGCGCCGTTTACGCTGCCCCCGTAAAGAATGCGAAGGCCAGCGGCAATTTTAGCATTGCTGCGGGCAATTTCGCCGCGCAACAGAGCATGCACCTCCTGCGCCTGCTCCGGTGTTGCGCTGAGGCCGGTACCGATTGCCCAGACCGGTTCATAGGCCAGGACCGCCCGTTCGAATGCACCGGCGCCGCACAGTTTCATTACCGCCCCGAGCTGCTTCAGAACGACTGCCCCGGTTTGTCCCGCTTCCCGTTCGGGAAGCGTTTCCCCCACGCACAGAACCGGTATCAGCCCGTGGTCCGCCGCCCGGCGAAACTTCCGCGCCACCAGTTCGTCGCTTTCGCCGAAGGCAGATCGCCTTTCCGAGTGCCCGACGAGAACGTGGCTGCAACCGCAGTCGTCCAGCATGCCCGCGGACACCTCGCCCGTATGCGCACCCTGCTCGTGGCCGGATACGTCCTGCGCGCCCAGTTGAACGGCGATGCCGCCGGCCGACTGCGCGTCGTCCAGTACCCGGCGCACGGCATCCAGGTGGGGGTACGGCGGAAATACGATCACTTCCGGAAGGCCGCGGGCGGCTTCATGACTCGCGCCGGCCAGCGCCGCGGCCAGTTCCCTCGCCGATGCAAGGCTGCCGTGCATCTTCCAGTTGCCGGCTACGATCCGGCGCCGATCGTCCATGCTCCTGCGCCTCAGGCAGCCGGGCGGGCGGGACTCAGCGCCTGCGCCACGCCTTCGGCTGCCTTGTCCACGCGCTTGCGGTCGCTGCCCTCCGCCATGATTCGAAAGACCGGCTCGGTACCCGAAGGACGCACCACGATGCGGCCCTGGTCGCCCAGCAGGCGGCGGGCCGCGCGCAGGGCCTGTTTGACATCGGGGTCGCCCAGCCTGCCGGCGCCGTTCGAAGGCACGCTCAGGTTCGCTTGCTCCATGTGCGGCATGTCCACGGCCAGCTCCGCGAGGGAACAGCTCCTCGCCTGCATCACGGCCAGCACTTCCAGGGCGACCAAAAGGCCGTCGCCGGTGGTTGACTTGTCCAGGCAGAGAATGTGACCGGAGCTCTCCCCGCCCAGGACCCCGCCCTCATCAAGCAGCATGTTCACCACCTGGCGATCGCCCACCTCCGAGCGGCGGAAAGCGATGCCCTGCGCCTGCAAGGCCCGTTCAAGCGCCATGCTGCTGATGTGGGTGCCGACCACCGGACCGGCCAGAGTGCCGGACTGCTTGCGCGCCAGGGCCAGAATCAGGAGCAGCGTGTCGCCGTTGAGGGTCGCGCCGCCGGCATCCACCATGATCACGCGGTCGCCGTCGCCGTCCAGCGCGATTCCCACGTCGGCCTCGACCGCCGTAACGGTGCGGCGCAGGAGGTCCGGCTCCGTGGCGCCGCAACGGTCGTTGATATTGCGCCCGTTCGGCGAACAGCCCAGCGGCACCAGTTCGGCGCCCAGCGCGGTAAGAGTGGCCGGCGCCACCCGGTAGGAAGCGCCGTGCGCGCAGTCCACCACGATCTTCACGCCTTCAAGCGACATGTCTCCCGGAACCGTATCCAGGCAGTGCTGCTCGTAGCGCTCCAGCGCGTCGTCCACCCGCCGCACCTGGCCAAGCGCGGTGGAATCCAGCGTCACCGCGGCGTCCTCGATATGGCTTTCGATAAGCGCCTCCTCCTCAGCCGCCAGCTTGAAGCCGTCATGTTTGAAGAACTTGATGCCGTTGTCGCCGTAGGCGTTGTGTGAGGCGCTGATGACCACGCCCAGGTCGGCTTCCAGCTCCTGAGTGAGCAGGGCCACGCCGGGCGTCGGCAGGGGGCCGGACAGGCGAACGTCGGCGCCGGCGGCAACGAAACCCGCCTCCAGCGCCGATTCGAACATATAGCCGGAAACGCGCGTGTCCTTCCCGATCACCACCTTGCCGCCGCGCGGCAGCAGGGCGCGGGTGGCGGCGCCGGCCAGCCGCAACGCGAACTCGGCCGTCATGGGATGCTGCCCCACCGTGCCGCGCACGCCGTCGGTGCCGAAATACCTCATTCCCTGCTTCTCTTCATTCCAGCATATACCTTTAATACCGGACTTTTCAGCATTACAGAGCTTGTGTAGACGGAATCACGGTGCCTCCCGCCACGCTTCAGCCGCCGAAATACTCCTCCCAGCGCTGATCAACCAGCTCGAAGGAGTCCGCGGCGCGTTCTTCCATGACCGTGCGGTTGTCCTCGGCGAACTCCGGGGGACCGCCCTCGGCGGGCAGTTGCCGCGTGGCGTCGATCAGCATCTTGCTCGAAAGCGCGTTGCGTTTGGTGCTCGGGTCGATCATGAAAGAGAAGGTCTGTCTTACAGTCAGGCTGGCCGGCCAGGGCTGCCAGCGCGTAGTCACCGCGTGCAGCACCCGTGTGAGGTCGGTGGGATCCACGTCCTTGTCGAGGATGATGATCATCTTCTTGCTGAACCCGATCATCCGGTAGCCCATGATCAACAGCCCCGCCTCGATCCCTTCGCCCGGCAGGCGCTTGTTGATGCAGGCGATCACCATGCTGGGTATGTCCGGGGGCATGTGCAGCTTCACGAGATTGGGCATGATTCGCTTCAGCCGGGCGAAATGCCCCACCTGCCACGGCCAGGTGAGATAGGCCCCGCCGATCCCCGGCCAGATGTTGTAGACCCAGGGTTTCTTGCGGTGCGTGATCGCCTTGACCGTCATGAAGTGATTGGGCGCCGGTTCTCCGATGTAGCCCAGCATCTCGCCGTACGGACCCTCCATTTCCTTGTCCGTGCTGATTTCGCCCTCGATGACGATTTCGGCGTGCGCCGGGGCCATGAGCGAGTTCGTTTCGGCCCGGACCAGCTCCACCGGCTCGCCCCGGAAACCGCCGGACAGGGCGAATTCGTCGTCGCCCAGCTCGCCCACCCGCGTGCTGCTCATCATCCAGGTTATCGGATCCAGGCCGGTGGCGATCACGCAGGGAACGCTCTTCTTTCCCTGCGCGATGGCCTTGCGCATCATCATCGCGCCGTGGTTCTGGCCGGTAAAGCAGATGCCGAGCTTCTGCGGACCCTTGACCTGCAGCCGGTAGGTGCCGACGTTGCGGCCGATGTCGGGGTCCTCCATGATCACCGAGCCGGTGCTGATGAACCGCCCGCCGTCGGCGGGATTGTTCTGGATCCAGGGGAAGCGGTCGAGGTCGGCGTCCTCGCCGAATAGCTTCACCTCCTTGCAGGGGGCGCCGGCCGGGTCAACTTCCACGGGAGGAATCTGCTCGAAACGATAGTCCTCGTTCATGTGCGTAAGCAGTTCCTTCTCCACCACCTGGTTCATTTCGCGCTCTTCGTCGCTGAGATCCTCCACTCCGAGGCACATGGCGACCGTCTTGAAACTGTTGAGCACATTGCAGATGACGGGCGTGTCATACCAGCGGCCGTTCATCTTCGTGCGTTCCACCAGGAAAGCCGGAGCCGAAGTCCGCATCTTGTCTTCCAGGCGGTACGAGAAAGCCGTCAGCTCGAACTTGTCCTGGTCCATGTCCGGTATGCGCAGCAGCTTGCCCTGCTTTTCCATGGCTTGTGCATATTCTCTAAGGGAGTTGAATGCCGACATTTTGAAAGTCCTTATTGGGTTACAGGCTTGACCCTAGTAACGGTACCGCTCGGATTTGAACGGACCGGTTTCGGGAATGCCGAGATACTCGGACTGCTCCGGGGTCAAGCGGCTGAGCGAAGCGCCCAGCTTGGGAAGATGCAGGCGCGCGACTTTCTCGTCGAGGCGCCGCGGCAGCGTGTATACGCGGTTCTCGTAGTCCCTGCGCGTCAGCAGCTCGATCTGGGCCAGTACCTGGTTGGTGAAGCTTGCCGACATGACGAAACTGGGATGCCCGGTGGCGCAGCTCAGGTTGACCAGCCGCCCCCCGGCCAGCAGGATCAGCCTCTTGCCGTCAGGAAAGATCACGTGGTCGACCTGCGGCTTGATTTCCTCCCAGTCGCAATCCTTCAGGCTTGCAACGTCGATCTCCACGTCGAAATGGCCGATATTGCAGAGAATTGCCTGGTCCTTCATGCGGGACATGTGGTCATACGTGATGACGCTCTTGTTGCCGGTCGCGGTAACGAAAATGTCCGCCTGCCCGCAGGCCTCGTCCA
This sequence comes from Gammaproteobacteria bacterium, assembly GCA_963666765.1. Taxonomy (GTDB): domain Bacteria; phylum Pseudomonadota; class Gammaproteobacteria; order Steroidobacterales; family Foliamicaceae; genus Foliamicus. The sequence continues at coordinate 2,831,581 of OY762933.1, read as the reverse complement.
TGGTGACCACGGGGTAGCCTTCCATCGCCGCCTGCAGGGCGCAGATGGGATCGATTTCGGTGATCCACACCCGCGCGCCCAATCCCTTCAGCGATTGGGCGCAGCCCTTGCCGACGTCGCCGTAACCGCAAACGACGGCGATCTTCCCGGCCACCATCACGTCGGTGGCCCGCTTGATTCCGTCCACCAGCGACTCGCGGCAGCCGTACAGGTTGTCGAACTTGGACTTTGTGACCGAGTCGTTCACGTTCATGGCCGGACAGCGCAGCGTGCCCTCCTCCTGCATCTGGTACAGGCGATGCACGCCGGTCGTGGTCTCCTCGCTGAGACCCAGAAGCTTGCCGGCGAGCTGCGGGTGCTCCTCGTGGACGATGAGGGTCAGGTCGCCGCCGTCGTCCAGCAGCAGGTTGGGGACCCACCCGCCGGGGCCGGTGATGGTGCGGGCGATACAGGCGAGATATTCCTCTTCCGTCTCGCCCTTCCAGGCAAAGACCGGCACGCCCCTGCGCGCCATGGCGGCGGCCGCGTGGTCCTGGGTAGACAACCGGTTGCACGACGACCAGCGCACCTCCGCGCCAAGATCCAGAAGCGTTTCGATCAATACGGCCGTCTGCACCGTCATGTGCAGACAACCGGTAATCCGCGCCCCGGCAAGAGGCCGCTCGCTGGCGTATTCCGCCCTCAGCGCCATCAGCCCGGGCATTTCGCTGCGCGCGATGGCGATTTCGCGCTCGCCGAAGTCGGCCAGCGACAGGTCGGCTACCCGGTAGTCTTCGTGCAGGCGCGTTAGGGCAGTCCGGGACATGCTAGTGTGCTAAGCCACCCTGGCCCCGCGGGCGTCGTCGGCAAGTTGCGCCACCCGGCCCGTCTCCTCCCAGCTGAAACCGCAGTCCTCCCTGCCGAAATGGCCGAAGGCGGCCGCCGGACGGTACGACATGCGCTTGAGGTTCAGGTCCCGGATAATGCCCTCGACGGAAAAGTCGAAATGGGCCTGCAGCAGCGCCTTGAGGCGTTCGTCGCTGACGGCGCCGGTGCCGAAACTCTCGACGTCGACCGCCACCGGTTCCGGCTGGCCGATCGCATAACAGACCTGAACTTCGCAGCGCTCCGCCAGGCCGGCGGCGACGATATTCTTGGCCGCATGGCGAACCGCGTAGGCGGCGGAACGGTCCACCTTGGAAGGGTCCTTGCCGGAAAACGCGCCGCCTCCGTGCCGGGCCATCCCGCCGTAGGTGTCAACAATGATCTTGCGTCCGGTCAGTCCGCAATCCGCATGCGGCCCGCCCTCGACAAAGCGTCCGGCCGGATTGACCAGATAGTTGATCGGGCCGGACTGCCAATGGGGCCCCAGCACCGGCTTGACCAGCTGCTCGACGATCGCTTCCCTGAAATCCGGCGGGCAAACGCCCCGCGGATAGTTGTCGGGCCAGACATGCGGGGCATGCTGAGTGGACAGAACGACATCGGTAACGGCAACCGGCCGATAGTCTTCGTAGCGCACCGTGACCTGGGCCTTGCCGTCGGGCCGCAGCCAGTCCAGTTCGCCCGACGCCCGCAGTTCGGCATGCCTGCGCATCAGGCGATGCGCCAGGTCGATGGGCGCCGGCATGAGAGCCGGCGTTTCCTTGCACGCGTAGCCGAACATCATGCCCTGGTCGCCGGCGCCCAGCGGCTTGCCTTCGCCCGAGTTCACCCCCCGGCGTATATCGGGTGACTGCTTCCCGATCGCGTTCAGAACACCGCAGGTCGAGCCATCGAAGCCCAGCTCCGAATTGTTGTAGCCGACGTCCCGGACCAGGCCACGCACCAGCCCCTCGAGGTCCACCCAGGTCGACGTGGTGATCTCGCCGGCGACCAGCACAAAACCGGTCTTGACCAGCACCTCCGCGGCCACGCGTGCGTCCTCATCCTGCGACAGGATGGCGTCGAGGACGGCATCGGAAACCTGGTCCGCCAGCTTGTCCGGATGGCCGTCGGAAACCGACTCGGAAGTAAAAAGAGAGGTCTTGGGCATGCGCTGAACCGTGAGATAAAGCAGCCGGTCATTATATGCACAAGGCGTCTGGCGGCGCCTTCAGGAATCCAGCCCTGGAGACGCTCGCACGGCCAGCGCACGCCCGTAAGCAAGGCGGCGCGGACACCCGGTGATTGACGCCGCAAGACGGGCCGCCTGGCGGGTCGGAAGTTCCTCGAGCAGGGGGCGGAGCACGGCATCCAGCGCCCGTTCATCCTGATCCTGCGGGACGCTGCCGGCCACGACCAGCGTGAATTCTCCCCTGGCGACTATCGCCCCCGCCGCTGCTGCCGCGCACAGCTCAGCCAGGGTGTCGCCGTACGCGCTCTCGTGAACCTTGGTCAGTTCCCTCGCCAGAAACGCCTTGCGTTCGCTGCCGAGAACTTCCTGCATGTCCTCAAGGGCTGCCGTCAGCCGATGCACCGCCTCATAGAACACCAGGGTCTCGGAAACCGCCTCGAGTTGCTTCAGCCGCGCGCGCCTCGCCGCCTGCCGGGACGGCAGGAACCCCTCGAAGTGAAAGCGGTCGGCGGGAAAGCCGGCCACCGACAGGGCCGCCACCGCGGCGCAGGGTCCGGGCAGCGGGGTAACGCGGATGCCGGCATGCCTTGCTTCCCGGACCAGCCGCATTCCCGGATCGCTGATGCCGGGAGTTCCCGCGTCGCTCGCCAGTACAAGGTCCTCCCCGGCCCGCAATCTTGCCAGGAGTTCAGGAATCCTGGAACGCTCGTTGTGGGCGTGCAGCGAAACCAGGGGAACACGGATGCCGAGGCTGCGGAGCAGCGTGCCGGTCCGGCGCGTATCCTCCGCCGCCACGCAGGAAACGCGCCCAAGTACCGTCTTGAGCCGCGTGCTAACATCGTCCAGGTTGCCAATTGGAGTGGCGGCGACAAACAAGGCCCCCGCTTCTACAGGCGCGCCCGGCCTCGCCACTTTCGCAACCGCCATATGATCACCTCCGTGACTAGCCGCCCAGCCAGGCGCCCCGCAGCGTATCCGCCGGGACGTTGCGCCCGGTTTGCGGCGCTCGCAAGCATAGCGCTTATCGCATTCGCCGGCTGCACCCCCGCGGAACTGATGCGGGCTTCCAGCGAGGAGCTGGCGGCCCTGGGCGAACAGGCGCGCACCCTTTCCACCGCAGGCGATTACGGCGCCGCCCGTCAAGTCTACCTTTCCATGATGCGTCAGGCGCCTCCTCAAGCGCGGCAGCAATACCAGATACTGGCGGCGCGGGAAGCCGGGCGCGAGGGCCGCAACAGGAGGGCGCTCAGCGAACTTCTGGCGATCGAACCGGGCGCCGAGTGGATCGGCCTATGGTCTCTCGCGGCAGCCGAAAGCGAAAGGATTGTCAACGGTCCCGGCGCAGCCTATGAGCGACTTTCGGCTATCGAGCCCGACCGGTATCCCGACCTGGCCGGAGACTTGCTCAGGACCCGGTCCGAACTGCTTTTTGCTCTGCAGAGGCCGGTTCAGGCATTGCAGGACCTGACATTGCTCGGCGCGGGGTTTGCCGCGGGAGACGTCGATAGCGCCGGACTCACCTGGTCTCTGCTGGGCGACTACCGTTCCCAGCTGACCACCGACGGTGTGGAGGGGGTTCCGCTGGGGTGGATTGAGCTTGCCTTGCTGAGTGACGAGCTTCGGGTCGATCCGACCGAAGCCGGCGCCGCCCTTAAGGACTGGCAGGAGAGGTTTCCGCGGCATCCCGCCATCAACCTGCTGGGCGACACGATCACCCCCGAGATCTGCCGCTCCACAACGCGCCCGTCACGCATCGCAATGCTGTTGCCCGGATCGGAACGATACGCGACGGCGCGGCGGTCGCTGCGGGACGGCTTCCTGGCCGCCCGATTCGCCCTCAAATCATCCTGCGCCGCCCCCGCGGTCGCATTCTATGAAGTCGGCGATCCCCTCGATGCGGCGCGGGAGTGGGGACGTGCGGTGGAGGACGATGCCGACATCATCGTGGGGCCGCTGTTGGCCGGCTCGGTCGAGAGGGTTGCGCAAGTCGCCGGAGAACGCCCGACGCTGGCGCTGAACCGTCTGCGTACCGGTTCTCCCCCTCCCGGCTTTGAGGAATTTGCGCTGGCGCCCGAACACGAGGGCCGGCAGGCGGCGCGTCACGCCCTCGGCCAGGGGCTGAAGCGCGCGCTTGTCCTGTACCCCGGCAGCGAGTGGGGGCGGCGCATCTACCGCAGCTTCGCCGAGGAGTATGAAGATGGCGGGGGCGAAATCATTGCGCGGGAGCAGTACAGCCTGACGGCGGTGGACTATTCCGATCCGATCGGGCGACTGCTGAAGATCGGCGCCAGCACGCGCCGGCATCAGCAACTGCAAAGGCGGCTGGGCAGGAGGCTGAGCTTCGAACCGCGCCGCCGTCAGGACGCGGACCTGGTTTTCGTGGTGGCGCGCGCGGCTCAGGGCCAATTGCTGGTCCCCCAGTTGCGTTACAACTATTCGGGCGATTTGCCGATTTACGCCATTCAGAACATCTTCGACCCCGAACATCTCGACAATCGCGACCTGAACGGCGTGGAAATGCCTGCGCTGCCTCTGCTTGCGGACCGGCACGTGCAGGCGATGCATGGCGAACTCTCTCCGGGCTGGCTTGCCTCCTCGGGATTCAATGTTTCGTTGTTTGCAATGGGCTACGACAGCTTCAAGCTGGCGGTGTCCCTGTTTGACGGGCCGGACAGGCTGGGCACGGGTATTCGCGGCCTTACCGGCGTGGTCTCACGCGCTCCCGACGGACGGCTGCAAAGGGAATTGGCATGGACTCGCGTCGAAGAAGGCAAGCTGAAGGCCGACCCGCCAACGCCCTGAGCGCCGGACAGCGCCAGGGACGGGCGGCCGAGGATCTGGCCTGCCGCTACCTCGAGGCACGCGGCCTGAAGCTGATTGCCGCCAACTATCGCTGCCGCTACGGGGAACTTGACCTGATCATGCGCGATGGCGCTCAAGTGGTTGTAGTCGAGGTGCGCTCGCGGCGCAGCGATCGGCATGGCGCGCCCGAGGCTTCCCTGACCCGGCGCAAGAGGCTCTGTCTCATGCGCGCCGCGCAATGCTTCATACGCGACAATCCGCGATTCGACGGTATGATGCTGCGCTTTGACGTAGTGGGTGTTCTGCCTGGCGCCGAGCGCGCCAGGCTCCGCTGGATCCGCAACGCATTGCAATTTGATGGACGCTGATGCGGCAAAATAAACTTGACACGGCACTAGTCACACGCGAATTCGCCGAAAGCCTTGAGGCGAACAGGCGTGCGGCGGGCATGCTGGCCGTCCCGATTGCGGAAGCGGCCGCACTGATGCTCGAATGCCTGAACGGGGGCGGCAAGGTACTGAGCTGCGGCAATGGAGGTTCGGCTGCCGACGCCCAGCATTTCGCCTCGGAACTGCTGAACCGGTTCGAGACCGAACGCGCCAGCCTTGCGGCGATCGCCCTCACGACCGACAGTTCCACGCTGACCTCAATCGCCAACGACCGCAACTACACCGAGATCTTTTCCCGCCAGGTAAGCGGACTGGGGAAGCGCGGCGACCTTTTGCTGGCGATCAGCACGTCCGGCGCATCGCCCAACATCGGCGAAGCGGTGCGTGCGGCGCACCGGGCGGGCATGCGCGTGGTGGCGCTGACCGGCCGCGACGGCGGGCCGCTGTCAAAGGCCCTTGGAAAGGACGACATCGAACTGCGGGTACCGCATACCCGAACGGCGCGCATCCAGGAGATTCACCTGCTTGCCATCCACTGCCTTTGCAGGCTGCTGGACGACGCGCTTACTTGACCAGTCTGAGTTTCGGCGTCCCGCGGGGCGGCGGGGGCGGCGACGGGCCGGCGGATTCCCCGAAAGCGGCGCCCAGCTTTTCCGTCAGCACGACACCCTGGCCGGTTTCCCGTGAAAAAATACAAAGCACCGCGTCCATGGGCACCGATACCCGGCGCGAGACGCCGGAGAAACGCGCCTCGAAACTGAGCGACTCCTTCCCCAGTTCAAGGTTGCGCGTGGCCTGATAACTGATGTTCAGCACGATGCGTCCATCCTTGATTCCCTGCCTGGGCGCCGCAACGTCCTGCCGGTCGGCGTCGGCCACGATCTGCGGCGTGTCGCCGCGATCGGTAATCCACTCGTGCACTGCCCGCAGAAGATAGGGCTTGAGCGAAAGGTTCCCTTCTTTCATGCCGGGGCAAGCCTGCCGCGTGAACCGGTCCCGGCGCGCGTCGCCGTCAGGCGGCCAGCGGGCGCATGTCCCGCTCCAGTTCGGACAGGCCCTCCATGAAGGAGGGTCGGCCGAAGACCCTGCGCATATAGCCGTACAGAGCCTCGGCGCGTGGACCGGGATCGATCCCGTAGCTGCGCAGGCGCCAGAGCAACGGCGCGAGGCTGCAGTCCACGAGCGAGAACTCGTCGCCCAGAAAAAAGCGGCTGGATTCCACCGCTTCGGAAACCTCGATCATCGCCTCCCTTAGCTGTCGCCGCTCGCCTTCGCCGGCTTTCCTGTCCAGTCGTCCCGCCAGGTCGTAGAAATCGTTTTCGATGCGGTGCAGCGCCAGCCGGAAATGCGCCCTTCGCTTGGGGTCAACCGGCATCAGCGGAGGCTGCGGAAAGCGCTCGTCCAGGTAGTTGATGATGATTCGCGAGTGATAGACCGCCAGCTCGCGGTCCACAAGAGTCGGTAGCGTGTTGTAGGGGTTCAGGAGTTGAATATCCGGCGGAAGATTGCCGTCTCGCACCTGGACAATTCGCACACCGATGTTCTTTTCCGCTACAACTATTCGAACCCGGTGACTATGAAGATTGATGGGACTGGAATACAGGATCATGGCCGGATTATACGCGCCGGATAACCGCCCCCAGAGCGCTTAATTTCTCCTCAATTCGCTCGTATCCGCGGTCTACGTGGTACACGCGGTGAATGACGGTTTCGCCCTCGGCGACCAGTGCGGCCAGCACCAGGCTCGCGGAAGCTCTAAGGTCCGTAGCCATGACCGGCGCAGCCTGCAGCTTGCGAACTCCGCGTATCAGAACCTCCCTGCCCAGGGGCTCGATGTCCGCGCCCATGCGCTTCAGCTCCGCCACGTGCATGAATCTCTGTTCGAAAACGCTTTCCCGAACCAGCGCGTGTTCGCTGGCGATCGCATTCAGGGCCGTGAATTGTGCCTGCATGTCGGTCGGGAAGCCGGGCCAGGGCGCCGTAACGAGATTGACCGAATGCGGCCGGCGTCCCTGCATGTCCAGCTCCACGAAACCATCGCCCTTACGGACCCTGGCGCCGGTGTTGCGAAGCGCACCCATGACTTCGCCGAGTGCAAGCGCGCCGCCGAACCGAACGACCACGTGTCCGCCGGTCATGGCGCCGGCAACCAGGTAGGTGCCGGCCTCTATGCGGTCAGGCAGAATCTCGCGACTGGCGCCATGCAGCCTCTTCACGCCCTTGATGGAGATGCGTGAACCCCCGGCCCCCGAAACCCGCGCGCCCATCGCGTTGAGGCAATCGGCCAGGTCGCGCACTTCGGGTTCGCGGGCGGCGTTTTCGATTACTGTTTCGCCCTCGGCCAGGACCGCGGCCATCAGGATGTTTTCGGTTCCGGTAACCGTGGGCAGTGGGAGGTCGATGCGGGCGCCCTTGAGGCCGGCGCAACGCGCGGCAATATAGCCGCCCCGAATCTCGACTTCCGCCCCCATGCTGCGAAGGGCATTGACATGGATGTCGACCGGCCTGGCCCCGATGGCGCAGCCACCGGGCAGCGAGACGTCGGCGCGCCCGAAGCGCCCCAGCAGAGGGCCAAGAACGAGGAGCGAAGCACGCATGGTGCGCACCAGTTCGTATGGCGCGGAAAACGACTCGGGTTCCTCGAGCGCGATACTCGTTTTGCCGGGCGCCGAGCCATTGACTGTGGCGCCCAGGATCTTGAGCAGGTGCAGCATTGTGTGCACGTCCCGCAGATCGGGAAGGTTGGCCAGTTCCAGCGGTTCGGAACTGAGCAGCGAGGCTGCCAGTATCGGCAATGCGGCGTTCTTGGCGCCGGATATGGGAACTTCGCCGTCCAGGCTTGCGCCGCCGGACACGACAAATTTATCCACGCGGCGACTCTTTTCCCTGCCCCGGCAGGCGCGCCCACTCCCCGGGTGTGTGGGTGCTTAATGAAAGGGCGTGGATTTCCCCGCCCATACGCGAGCCCAGCGCCTCATACACGATCCGGTGACGACCCAGCGGGCGCAATCCCTCGAAGGCATCGCTGACGACGGTAGCGCTGAAGTGCGTGTTATCCTCGCTCGCGACGCTGACCTCGCTGCCGGGCAGGTGCGCCGAAATCAGAGCGGAAATTTCCTCCGGTGTCATCGCCGGGATTTTACTTTCAATTAATTGCAGAGGCTGCCAGTGACCACTCTCGCCTTATGGCTGCTTGCAGCCGCGGCCGGCCTGGGGCTCCTGGCTTACGGGGCCAGGCTGTTCATCGTGGGGGCCGCCGACGGGGCCCGGCGCCTGCGGATCTCCCCGATGCTCGTGGGTGTCTTCCTGGCGGGCTTTGCGACCTCGATGCCCGAGGCCGTCGTGGCGGCGGTTGCAGCCTACCGGGACAGCCTGGAACTGGCGCTGGGGAACGCGGTGGGTTCCAACATCGCCAACATCGGTCTGGTGCTCGGCGCGGCGGTGCTCTTCATGGGCATGCGGCCCGAACGGGGCGCCGGCAGGATTGAGCTTGGCGCCATGTCCGCAATCACCCTGCTGGCCTGCGCGCTGCTTGCAAATCGGTATCTTTCGCGGGTGGACGCCCTGCTGCTGCTGGCGGCGCTGCCACTGGTGGCCTGGCTGCTGGTCCGGAATGCGGTCTTGAAGAACACGGCGGGGCCTCCGGCGGGCGAGGATCAGGCAGTCCAGCGCAGCCTTCCGCGCAACGTCGCGTACGCGGCCCTGGGGCTGCTCCTGCTGCTGGTGGGCGCGGAACTGCTGGTTCGGGCCGCTCAACAGGTCGCCGTGATTGCCGGCGTGGGAGAACTGGTGATCGGCGCGACGATTGTCGCCATCGGCACCAGCCTGCCGGAGCTGGCCATTACGGTGGCCGGTGCGATCAAGCGCGAGACGGAGCTCGCCCTGGGCAACATCATCGGCTCCAATATCTTCAACCTTCTGGTGGTCGTCGGCGTGGCCGGCGCGATCGCGCCTTCCGGGTTTTCCCCGCAATTGTTGACCCTGCACGTGCCGATGCTGCTGGGGTTCACCCTGTGGTTTGTCGCCCTGGCCGCGCTGTGCCGATGGCGGGGCCGGCTGGGGCGCGCCTGGAGCGTCAGTCTGCTGCTGCCCTTTGCGCTGTATCTGGCGCTGGTGATAGCGTTGACAGGCCCTGATTAGCCGTCACGGATTATCATGCCCGCCCATGCCTGAGAAGACACCGTTCATCGAGGAGGCGCGCCGGGTCCTGAGAATGGAAGCCCGGGCCGTGGCGGATCTCGAAGAGCGCCTGGGCAGGGATTTCGACAGCGCCTGCCGGCTATGCCTCGAGAGCGAGGGCCGCGTCGTGGTTACCGGCATGGGGAAGTCCGGCCATATTGCCGGCAAGATCGCCGCCACCCTGGCCAGCACCGGCACCCCGGCATTCTTCATGCATACGGGAGAAGCCGGCCACGGAGACCTCGGCATGATCACGCCTGAGGACATCGTGATCGCGCTGTCGAATTCCGGCGAAACCGAGGAAATCGTGCGCCTTCTCCCCATGCTCAAGCGGGTGGGCGTTCCCCTGGTCGCCATGACCGGCAAGGAGGGTTCCACGCTGGCCCGGCACGCCACCGCGGTCCTCAATACCCAGGTGAAGGAGGAGGCCTGTCCGCTCAACCTCGCGCCCACCTCCAGTACGACCGCGACGCTGGCCCTTGGCGACGCGCTGGCCGTTGCCCTGCTGAAGGCGCGAGGGTTTACCCCCGAGGAGTTCGCGCGCACCCATCCCGGCGGACGGCTGGGCAGGCGCTTGCTGGTGCGGGTAGCCGACGTGATGCGCACAGGCGCCGACATTCCGCGGGTGGGGCCGACCGCCACGCTGGCCGAAGGGCTCCTGGAAATGAGCCGCAAGGGCCTGGGGATGACCGCGATCACCGACGAGAGCAGGCGGCCCCTGGGCGTGTTCACCGATGGCGACCTGCGCCGCGCCATGGATCGTGAAGTCGATCTGAAGTCGACCTCCATGAAAGATGTCATGACCAGGGGCGGACGATCGGTGGCGCCGGACCTGCTGGCTTCGGCCGCCGTGGCGGAAATGAAGCAGCGAAAGATAACGGCGCTGCTGGTTGTGGCGGATGGCTTCCTGGTTGGCGCCTTCAACATCCACGACCTGATGCGCGCCGGCGTGGTCTGATGCGCCCGCCGATGTCCTTGCGCGAGCGGGCAGCCGGCATTCGCCTGCTGGCTCTGGATGCCGACGGAGTGCTGACCGATGGGCGGATCTATATTGCGGACGCGAGCGGGAAGGAGTGGGCGACGGGATTCTCCGTCAAGGACGGCCACGGCATTCGCCTCATGATCCGGGCCGGTCTGGAAGTCGCGGTGATTTCCGGCAGGGACAGCTACGGCCTGCGCCTGCGCCTGGGCGAGTTGGGAATCCGGCGTTCGGCGCTTCGCTGCCGGGACAAGCAGGCGGCGCTCATGGAAATGCTCGCCGAACTCGATCTTCAACCGCGTCAGGCCGCCTTTGTGGGCGATGACGTGCCCGATCTGCCGGTCATGAGGCAAGCGGGACTGGCCATAGCGGTAGCCGACGCCCATCCGGATGTCCTGCGGGAGGCCGACTGGGTCACGGAACTGCGCGGAGGTCACGGCGCCGTACGCGAAGTTTGCGACTTTCTGCTGGCGGCGCAATCATGAGCCGCATGCGCCGCTATGCCCCGGGGTTGCTCCTGACGGGACTGGCCCTCGCAAGCCTGCTGCTCACCTACCGTAGCGACTCCATTTCGGCGCCGGAACCGGCAAGTCTTGGCGGGAACTATTTCTTTCGCGACGCCCGGATGACGCTGGCCGGAGAGGACGGCCGGGCGGCGCTTGTCGTGACCTCCGGATCGGCAACCCGGTCTTTGCAGGATGCCACGCTGAAACTTGAACCGGTCTCGATCCGCAGGAGCGACCCGCAAGCCTGGTCACTGATGGCGGAATCAGCGGAAATGCCTGCCGAAAACTCCGAGATTGTTGCGCAGGGAAACCTTCGCATGACCTTTGGTCCCTCCGAAGAGTGGACCGCGACGGCCCGGAGCGCCACAATTCCGGACGACGGCAGCAGCATCACGCTCACCGGCAAGGTGCACGTCCACAAACCCCGGGGCGGGGCGGGCGGCTCGGCCATTTTCGGCGAGCACATCATCCTCGAACCGGGCAGCATGACGGCCCGGACCGATCGGCCGGTCCGGCTGCGAATCGGCGATTTCGAATTCGAGGCGAACGGCCTGAACGCGCAAATCGGCGAGCAGGTCATTACACTTGAATCCGATGTACGTTCGATCGGCAATCCCTGATGCGAAGGTATCTGTTTGAGCTAGGCGTGATCGCGCTGGCGGCCGTCCTGCTGCCGGCTGCCGCGCACGCCCAGGACGATTCCGGCGAACCGGAGTCCAAGCTTCAGATCGACGCGGGCGCCGGACGCTACGATGCCGCTACCGGCCGCATGACTCTCACGCGCGTCCAGATAAAGGAGGGAGGGTATGAAATCAGCGCCGACCAGGCCGACAGCGACTCATTCGACCTCAAGGATGCAACCTGGAACTTCCAGGGCAATGTGCGCTTTCGCGCGCTGACGGCCAGCCTGACCTGCGATTCGGCCGAACTCAGGTTCGAGGACGACCGGCTGCGCAGCGCCGTTGTGCGCGGCAACCCGGTTCGGATGCGCAATGACGGAGACGTGGTAATCGAGGGCAATGCCGCAAGCGTGGAGTATGACGCGGAATCGCAGTTGGTCAGCTTCATGGGCGGGGCGATCCTTCAGACCCGGGCGAGCCGGGTCAGCGGGCAATCGATCACCTACGATCTTCGCAACGAGAGCGTGACGGTCAATCCACCGGAAGGCGAACCCGTCCTTTTTACCTTTGACTTCTTCACTTCCGACGAGGACGAAGAGCCATAGTGTCGTGTTACGACAAGACACTCAGAGCCGAGAGCATCTCGAAGAGCTTCGGCGAGCGGCGGGCCGTCCGCGAGGCTTCCTTCGAGGTCCAGGGGGGAGAGGTCGTTGGGTTGCTCGGACCCAACGGCGCCGGAAAAACCACGGCCTTTTACGTTGTCGCGGGACTGTTGAGCTGCGACGCCGGCCTGGTGCGGCTGGACGGAGTCGACGTGACCGGTTTTCCGGTTCATCGCCGCGCACTGCTGGGCCTCGGTTACCTGCCTCAGGAAGCTTCGGTGTTCCGCAAGCTTTCCGTGGAGCAGAACATACTCGCCATCCTGGAATTGCGAACCGACCTGAGCCGTGCGGCCCGCAACGATGAACTGAATCGCCTTCTCGACGATTTCCAGCTTCACGGGGTACGCAAGTCAGCGGGCATCAGCCTTTCCGGCGGGGAACGGCGCCGGGTGGAAATAGCCCGGACGCTGGCGAGATCACCCCGCTATGTCTTGCTGGACGAACCCTTCGCCGGAATCGACCCGATTTCGGTGAATGAAATCCAGGGAATCATCGCCGAGCTGGCCCGGCGCGGCATCGGCGTGCTGATTACCGACCACAACGTGCGCGAGACGCTGGGCATTTGCAGCCGGGGATACATCCTGCATGAAGGCGTTGTGATCGCGTCCGGCCCGCCGGAGACCCTGCTCGAGAACCCCAAGGTGCGTTCCGTCTATCTTGGCGAGTCCTTTCGCCTGTAGGCAGGCCCTGTCAGCCCTGATCAGGCGCCGACACCGGCGGCGCCATGACAACGCTTGTATTTTTTGCCCGAACCGCAGGGGCAGGGTTCGTTGCGGCCGACCCGGGGCCGGGCGCGCCGGTAGGTCTGCACCGCCGCCGCCGCGCGCGGCGGCGGCCGGCGGCGATTCGGGCGGGCCTCCCCGGCCGGCGGGCCTGCAGCCGCGCTTTTCGCGGGAGCCGCCAGCGCCGACGCTTCCTCATGCTGGAGTTTCAGCTGCCTGCTCGGCGCGGGCGCCTGCGCGACGGGCCTTTCCGCTGCCGAGAACTGCGCCCGGCACAGGGTCACCGTGACCTGCCTGGCCACCATGCCGAGCATTTCGGTGAACATCTCGAAGGCCTCGCGCTTGTATTCCTGCTTGGGATTCCGCTGCGCATAACCCCGAAGATGGATTCCCTGGCGCAGGTAGTCCATGGCTGCCAGATGTTCCTTCCAGTGATGGTCCAGTTGCTGCAGCAGGACTACGCGTTCGATATGGCGCATGACGTCCGGCGCAACCGACGCCGTCTTCTCCTTGTAGAGCCTGTCCAGCTCGCCGTCGATGCGTTCGGCCACGGCGTCCGGCGACAGTTCGGGGCTGGCCCTCAGCCATTCCGTGACCGGCGCGTCGGCGCCCAGTTCAAGCGAAAGCGCCTTCTCCAGCGTGGCGGGGTCCCAATCCTCGCCGGCGGCGTCCTCCGGCATGTGCTGCGCCACCAGATCCTGCACCATCTCGTCACGCATGCCCGCCACGATATCGCTTACGTCACCCGTGCCCAGCAACTCGTCGCGCCGCTCGTACACCACGCGGCGCTGATCGTTTGCGACATCGTCGTATTCCAGCAATTGCTTGCGCACATCGAAGTTATGCGCCTCGACCTTGCGTTGGGCACGCTCGATCTGGCGGCTAAGGAGCTTGCTCTCGATCGCCTCGCCTTCCCGCATCCCGACGGATGAGAGCATGCCCTGGGTACGTTTCGGGTCGCCGAAAATCCGCATCAGGCTGTCTTCCAGGGAGATATAGAAGCGCGATGCGCCCGGATCGCCCTGGCGCCCGGAACGGCCCCGAAGCTGATTGTCTATGCGCCGGGATTCGTGGCGCTCGGTGCCCACTATGCGCAGGCCGCCAGCCTCGATCACCTGCCGGTTGCGCTTGTTCCAGTCTTCCCTCAGGGCCTTTTTCTCGTCCCCCGGGGCCTCTTCGCCCAAGGCTTTCAATTCGGCTTCGAGGTTCCCGCCCAGTACGATGTCGGTCCCGCGGCCCGCCATGTTGGTGGCGATCGTCACCACGCCGGGCCGTCCGGCTTCGGCGATGATCTGGGCCTCCCGCGCGTGGTGCTTGGCGTTCAGCACCTGGTGGGAGATTCCCACACCCTTCAACATGCCCGACAGCAGTTCCGATGTCTCGATCGATGCGGTTCCGACCAGTACCGGCTGCCCCCGTCCCTTGCTGTCCTGTATGTCCTCGACCACCGCCTCGAATTTGTCCCCGGCGGTAAGAAAGACCAGGTCCGGGTCGTCGCGGCGAATCATTTTCTTGTGGGTCGGAATGACCACGACTTCCAGACCGTAGATCTGCTGGAATTCAAACGCTTCCGTATCGGCCGTGCCGGTCATTCCGGCCAGCTTTGCGTACATCCGGAAGTAGTTCTGAAAGGTGATCGACGCCACGGTGCGGTTTTCCTGGCGCACCGCCACCTTCTCCTTGGCCTCGATTGCCTGGTGCAGCCCGTCCGACCAGCGCCTGCCGGGCATGGTGCGTCCCGTGAACTCGTCCACGATCACCACCTCGCCGTCGCGAACGATGTATTCGACATCGCGCTTGAACAGGTGGCGGGCCCTGAGCGCGGCGGTAAGGTGGTGCATGAGGCGCACGTTGCCCGCGTCGTACAGGCTCGCGCCGGCCGCGATCAGCCCGGCCTTGCTCAACAGCCCCTCGACGCGCTCGTGGCCCTCGTCGGTCAGGTAGGCCTGCTTGGCCTTCTCGTCGAGCGTAAAGTCACCCGGCCCATCCTCCCCTTCCTGCCGCCGCAGGCGGGGCGCGACCTGGTTCATGCGCCGGTACAGCTCGGTGCTTTCCTCCGCCGGGCCGGAGATGATCAGCGGCGTTCGGGCCTCGTCGATCAGAATGGAGTCGACCTCGTCAACGATTGCGTACGCGAGGCCCCGCTGCGCCTGGTCCTCGTCGCGCATCGCCAGGTTGTCGCGCAGGTAATCGAACCCGAATTCATTGTTGGTGCCGTAACACACGTCGCAGCGGTAGGCCTGGCGCTTTTCCTCGGGAGGCTGCTGGCTTACGACCACCCCCACGGTGCAACCCAGGAAGCGGTATACCGGGCCCATCCATTCGGCGTCACGCTGCGCCAGGTAGTCGTTTACGGTGATGATGTGTACGCTTTCGCCTGCCAGGGAATTGAGGAAGGCCGGCAGCGTCGCGACCAGCGTCTTGCCCTCTCCGGTGCGCATCTCGGCGATCTTGCCTTCGTGCAGCACGATCCCGCCTATCAGCTGCACGTCAAAGTGCCGCAGGCCCAGGGTTCGCACGCTCGCTTCCCGTACCAGGGCATAGGCTTCCGGCAGCAGTTCCCCGGCAGAGCGTCCTTCGCGGGCGCGCCGGCGCAGGGCGGAAGCGCGTTCCTTCAGTCTTGCGTCCGATGACTCCCTGAGTTCCGGTTCCAGCGCGTTTATCCGGCGGGCGACTTTCTCGTACCCGGAAAGCAACCGCTGATTGCGGCTGCCCATGATCCATTGCAGCGGATTCACTGTCTAATGCCCGCTAGTGCCGTGTGGCAGTTCTCTGGGCGCGCTGTGGCCCGCAGCAGCCGGAAATCGGTAGTGGAGTCAGGGAGCTTTGCGGAGAATATCAATCGGATTCACGGAAACGCCGTTACGCAGAATTTCAAAGTGCAGGCTGCTCCCCGTTACCCGCCCGGTACGGCCCATTCGGGCGATTTCCTGGCCTCGCTGCACGTAATCGCCCACCGCAACGAGATTGATGGAGTTGTGCGCATAGCGGGACACGTAGCCGCCTGCGTGATTGATTTCCACCAGCTCGCCGTAAGTGCTTCTGCGGCCTGACCAGGTAACGACCCCGGATGCCACCGCGTAAATGGGGTCGCCCATGGCGCCGTCGATGTCCACGCCATCATGCCAGTGACGCTTGCCCGTGAACGGGTTCTTGCGAAAACCCCGGTATGAGGTAATGCGGCGCGTTTGCACCGGCCAGCCCGAAGGCGCAAACATGGAATCCGCGCCTTCCCGGGTAAGCGCGTCAGCCACCTCCCGCAACTCGCTGAACCGCTGGTCCATGCGGGCCGTCAGGAGGTTCAGTTCGGCGATCAGGTCCACCCTGTCGCCGGCGACGGCCGCCCCATGGTCCGGCGCAGGGCCGGAGATGTCGGCGCTCACCGGCTTGAACGAAGCTTCGCCGCCTATTTCCCCAAGTGACGTCTGCCAGGTTTCCATCTGCACCAGCGCTGCCTTCATTTCCGCGACGCGCGAAGCCATTTCGGCAATGCGGCGCTCCGCGTTCACGCGGGCCTCTTCAAATTCTTCGCTCTGCGCCACAAGAGCGGTCTGCAGCCTGTCCAGGCGGACAATCACGGAAGGCATCGCCCGGTCCTGCAACAGGCTCCCGGCGAGATAGCTTCCGGCCGAACAGACAACCAGGGCAATGGCCCAGATGACGTTACGGTTCAACAGCAGGTTTCGAATATTCAAGTTCATGGCAATATCGCGATGCAGGGATTTTACGTCATGCGCCCTATCCGTACTCCGCCACGCAAGAACCGCCCCCAGAGCCTGGAATCCACGCTCGGCGACCTGGCGGCGCAGGCGCGCGACCAGGTGGCGCTCGCCGACCTGCTGCGCGAAGCATTGCAGCCGGGCCTGCGTGAAGGCTTTGCCGGCAGCGACCTCGATCCCGGCGGCACGCTGACGGTATTCGCCTCCGCCCCGGAATGGGCCGCCCGCCTCAGGTACGAGGCCGGCAACATGGAACTGGCCGCAGGCAACGGCGGCTGGCCGGTCAAGCGGGTACGCATCAGGTCAGCTCCGTAATACTGTCGAATTGCCCGGCCACCCCCGGCTGGCGCAAAGCGCCGGTGCGCGCGGCCACTTCGGTAACCTCCTCCCAGGCGGAAGCCCGCTGCATCAATTCCGTTACCAGGCGTGCGTTCAGCGTGTGGCCCGACCCGAAGCACCGATACCTGCCGATCAGGGGCCGACCGAGAAGATACAGATCGCCCACCGCATCCAGCAGCTTGTGCCGTATCGGCTCATTTGCGTAGCGAAGACCGCCCTCGTTTACAACCCGGTAATCGTCGAACACCACGGCATTGTGCAAGCCGCCGCCCAGCGCCAGACCGTGCCGGCGCATGGTCGCCACCTCGTGAAGGAAACCGAAGGTGCGCGCGCGGCTTATCTGTTCGACGTAAGCGCCGGTGGAAAACTCGAACTCGTGAGCCTGACCGCCCCTGGCGAAAGCGGGGTGGGCGAAATCTCCCCGGTAGGAAAGCGTGAAGCCCTCGCCGGGCGACAGCGCCGCCCAATGCCGGCCCTGTTCCACGCGGACTTCCTCCAGCACCCGTATATGGCTTCTCAGAGTCTCCTGCTCCTCGACGCCCGCCTCTTCCACCAGCAGGACGAAAGCCGAAGCGCTGCCGTCCAGCGCGGGCACTTCGGGGCCATCCAGTTCGACCCAGGCGTTGTCGACGCCCGTTCCCGCGAGGGCGGACAACAGGTGCTCCACCGTCGCCACCCGCGCCTCTCCGATCCCAAGGGTCGTGCCAAGGCGGGTATCGACGATGAAATCGTGACGCGCCGGGATGTCGGGCGACCGGGACATGTCCTCGCGCCTGAATACCACTCCGTTGTTGGGAGCGGCGGGGCGTAGTGTCATTTGCGCCTTGCGACCGCTGTGCAGGCCAATGCCGCAAACTGTGACAGTGCCGCGCAGGGTCTTTTGCCGGACAAGCGCTCGCCGGATGAAATCACCCATAAGTGACCGAATTATCGGCATTTTTGGGAATAATGCAAGCTTGGGCTAGTGTGCTGTCCCTTCCGACGCCGCGGCCCATACGCCGACCGCCGGTCGAACGCAACGGGGCTTCCGCCACGGGCGGCTAGAACTCGTAGCGGACGCTGATTCCGTATTCGCGCGGATTGCCGAGAAAGGCGTTGAATGTCTGCGACGACCCGGGCCCGGTGCCGCTGCCCTGCAGAGGTGCGTCAAACGCGGTAACGAAATAGTCCTCGTCAAGGAGATTGCGAGCCCATACGTCAACGGTCCAGCGCGACTCCCCGGGACGTGTCAGCATCAGTCTGGCGTTAACGACGGTAAAAGCATCCTGCTGCTTCTCCACGTCAAGGTCCGAGCCGGTGTTGTGCCTGCTGGTATAGCGGGCATCCACATGGAAGGCGCCCGCAAGCGCGCCGACGGGGAAACGCAGTGAGGCCCCGGCCACGCCGGTCCATTTAGGCGCGTGGGTCATCTGCTGCCCGGAACGCACTCCGTACTCGGGCCCTTCACCATAGCGCACGTCCGCATACGTTACTCCGCCGAACATCTCGACCCCTCCGATCACGGCTCCGCGGGCTTCGATTTCCACACCCTTGCTCGTGACTTCGGGGATATTCAGCGCCTCAAAGGCCAGACCGGTAAACGCGGTCAACTGAAATCCTTCGAACTTCTCGTGAAATACGTTGACGTCCATGGTGGCGCGCCGGTTCTCAAACTCGAACTTGGCGCCCAGATCAAAGGCGTCCACGGTCTCCGGCTGGAAGATCCACTCATGCACTCCGGGAACGTTGGCGGCTCCGGTGGTCAACAGCGTAAGGATAGGGCTGATCAGTCCGGTGCGATCCATATTGAATCCGCCGGCCTTGTAACCGCGGGCGTAACCTCCGTAGACAAGGTAGTCGCCCACCTGGCGCGATAACCGCACCGTACCGGAAAGTTCGCCCTCATCCCGGGAGCCGCTGAAAACGCCATTCAGAGTGGGATCCACAAAGGGTAGACAGGCAAAAGACGTGATCGTCGCGATGCCGGCGCCCACGTCGGGATTGGTCAGCAGGGACTGACCTCCCTGCGCCACCTCCGCGACGCCGGGCAGGAGCGCCTGGGCGCCGGCCGCAACCTGCGCCGCACCCTGAGTGACCTGCGCCTGGACCGCGGGCGCCGGGATTGCCTGCGTCGCCTGCTGGACAAAACCGTCGAGTTGCTGCAGATACTGGCTCACTCCGCCGGCGTAGGCCTGCAGGCCGCCCAGGTAGGCCCGCATGGATTGCAGGTACCCGAGCACCTGCTGGCTGAAGGGCTGGCATACCTGATCGGTGGACTTGAGGTCGGCGTTCAGCGATTTGCTCTCGGAGGTATAGCGAACACCCACCGTCAATTCGAAGTCGTTGGCCATATCAATGCTGTTGTGGCTGAAGATCGCCCAGCTCTCGGAGTTCTGCTCGTAATCGTCACGGGAACCGTTACCGTAGAAGGATGCCTGCGCGTATTGCTCATAGCTTGTCCACGGATGAAACGGAAAGGCCGGAAACGACGGCAGGCTCGCCGCAAGCTGAGGCGCCGCGAAGCCCGGCGGAAGGAATGGCGCCAGCCCGGCGGCAAAGCCCGCCGCGCCCGCGGCGAGTTGCGCGGCGCCTGCTTCAAGCGTCGGTATGCCGGCGCCAAGTTGGGCAAAGCCCCCGCCTACTCCGGCGGCGACCCCGCCGGCGACCGCATTAGCGTAAGCCGTCCAGGTCGCTCCGAACTCCAGGACATCGGTGTAGTTCAGGTCCTCATCGGCGTAAAAGGCGCCGATGAGCCAGTCCACCGGGCCGGCCTCGCCGTTGATGCGGATCTCCTGCGTCAGGGTCTCGAAACTCGTGGTGGACTCGCCATAGGGACGCTCGCCGATATCGATCACGGCGAAATCGATATCCATTCCGCGCTCGGTCTGCCAGTCCCGAAGGGCCGTGATGCTGGTTACGCGGCCCACGGCCGTGTCGGCGTTGATTTCCAGGGAAACGCCGGATTCGTCCATACCCTGGTAGTAACTGGAACTGGGGCTGACCGTGGCCTTGCGGGCGTACGGATCGAATGCGATACCCACGATGGAGGGGTTGCGGGTCTGCAGCACCGATACGCCCTGAATGACGGCAGCGGTCGGACCGCGCACCAGGCCCACAGCGGCGCAGCATACTTCTTCACGCGTAGTGTGGTCCGCAATCAGCCGGAAGCTCGTGTCCTCGCTCGGCTCATACATCAATTGCCCGCGCAGAAAAAGGCGGTCGCGATCATTGTAGGTACGCTCGTCGTTGGCATCCTCGAGGAATCCGTCCCGCTCGTGCCACACGCCGTCCAGCCGCGCTGATATCCCGCTGCCCGCGTCGCCTCCGCTCACGCCGGCCTCGACCCGGGTGGCGTCATAGGACCCGATGCTTACGTCCGCGTAGGCGGACCCATCGGGATCGGGATCGGCCGTAATGATGCTGACCACCCCGGCCGAGGTGTTGCGCCCGAACAGCGTGCCCTGCGGGCCACGCAGGATTTCGATCCGTTCAACGGCCCCCAGCTCGTTGTAGCCGACTCCGGCGCGGTTGCGGTATACGCCGTCCACGTACAGGCCCACCGCAGGCTCAAAGCCCGGATTGTCGCTGTTGGTGCCAATGCCGCGAATACGCGCCGTGGCGCCGACCGTTTCTCCCTGTCCGGTGCTCAGCAGCAGGCTCGGGGCAATACGCATCAGATGATAGATGTCGGTCACGCCGCTCATTTCGATTTGCTCCGCGCCATAGGCCGAAACGGCCAGCGGAACCTCCATGATGGACCGCTCGCGGCGCGTTGCCGTAACGATGATTTCCTCGAGAACCAGTCCGTAGCCGCCGTCGGTCTGTGCGTCTTCCTGCTGTGCCGCGAGAGGGGCGGAAATCAACAGGGAAAACAACAGGTAATAGGCGCGCATAAGCTCCCCCTTTTTCGCCGGCACGCGTGGCGAAATACAAATTCGTACCTTCCGCCATATTACACCCGCTATACGGCGGCGGTCGGACAGGTTCTAGTCCACTTGTTTACGCAGATGCGTGGGCACCGGGTTGAACAGGTCTTTGCCGCGCGCATCGCCGCCGGAGCGCGTGCGCATGACGGCCGGGCGATCCAGGCCCTCATAACTGGGCTGCTGCGACAGTCCCAGTATGCTGCGTTGCGGCTTGCCTGGGCGGAAGTCCTCCTTCGCAGCTCCGTAGGTGCCGGTGGCGCGAGGCTCCGCGCTCACGGTGCTGCGCGCCGGCTTTGCGGGCTTCTCTCCTTCCCGATCCGACCCACTCAGGCCGGTGGCGACCAGGGTAACCCGCACCGCGCCTTTCATGGACTCGTTGACCACCTCGCCGAACTTGACCATGCCTTCGCGCGCCAGCATGGTCTGAAGCGAGTCGCCCAGGGACTTGAATTCGCGCATTCCCAGGTCGTTGCCGTGGGTGATGTTGACCAACAGGCCGCGCGCGTCGCGCACATTGACGCCCTGGAGCAGAGGGCTCTGCATCGCATGCTCGAGCGCCTCGCGCGCCCGGTCCTGTCCCGACGCCTCGCCCGCGCCTATGACCACCCTTCCCGGCTCCTGCATTACCTTGCGCACATCGGCGAGGTCCACATTGATGCGCCCAGGACAGGTCAGGAGTTCGGCGATGCCGCGCACCGCACTGCGCAACACCTTGTTCGACTCCCTGAAGGCCTCTTCCATGGTCACGTCACCATCACCCTGACCGCAAAAAAACTCGAACAGCTTTTCGTTCGGCACTGTGATCAGCGAGTGGGCATGCTCCGCGAGCGCCGCTATCCCCTCGCCGGCAATCTGCCCCCTGGCCGGACCTTCGAATTCGAAGGGGGTGGTCACCACGCCCACCACCAGCAGATCGCATTCGCGTCCCACGCGGGCAATCTCCGGCGCCGCTCCGGTGCCCGTGCCGCCCCCCATGCCCGCGGCCACAAAGATCATGTCGGCCCCGTCCATTACGGCCTTTAGCCGATCTTCGTCCTCAAGGGCCGCCTCCCGCCCCCTGCCGGGGTCCGAGCCGGCGCCCATGCCCTGGGTCACCGCGCGGCCTATCGTGAGCTTGACGTCCGCTCCGGAATTGGACAAGGCCTGCTCGTCGGTGTTGATGGCGACAAACTGAACGTTGCGGACGTTGGACTTGACCATCTCGTTGACCGCATTGCCGCCGGCCCCGCCCACACCCGCGACCTTGAGACGCGGCGTCGCGCCCGGTTCGGACTTCACCAGCCTTATATTCATGCCTTTTGCCTCCATAACTGTGCTCCTTCGCATTTGTGAGCGAAAACAGATGGTCAGAATTGACCTTTTAACCACTTGAGCGCCGAGCGCAGGCCACCTTTTCCGGACCTGGACCCCGCCGCCGCGCCTTCGTCGCGCGGCTTGAGTGCGTACAGCAACAAGCCCACGCCGGTGGCGTGCGCCGGGTTGCTGACGACTTCCTTCATGCCCCCGGCCCGCTGCGCGTAACCCAGGCGAACCGGCACATTCAACACTTCCTCGGCCAGCTCCACGGCGCCCGGCATGGCCGACGTGCCGCCCGTCAGCACCACGCCCGCCGCCGCGCTTTCGAGGTAGCCGCCGCGGTGCAGCACGTTGTGCGCCAACTGGAACAGCTCCTCGTAGCGGGGCTCCACGACCCGCGCAAGGGCCTGCCTGGAGAGCTTGCGGGGCGGCCGGTCGCCGACGCTGACCACCTCGATCTCCTCGTCTTCATCGACCATCTGGGCCAGGGCGCAGGCGTAGCGGATCTTGAGCTGCTCGGCCGCCTGCGTGGGCGTCCTGAGCGATTGGGCGATGTCGTAGGTCACCTGATCGCCGGCGATGGGGATGACGTGCGTAAAGCGAATCGAGCCGCCTTCGAATACGGCGATGTCGGTGGTGCCCGCGCCGATGTCCAGCACGCAGCAGCCGAGCTGCATCTCGTCTTCGGTAAGAATGGCAGTGCCGGAGGCAAGGTGTTCGAGCACGACACGCTCGGAGCGCAGATTGCAGCGGCGGACGCATTTCTCGATGTTCTGCGCCGCGCTCTCGCCCACGGTGATGATGTGCACATGCGCCTCGAGGCGCACGCCGGACATGGCGATGGGATCGAGGATCCCGTCCTGGTCGTCGACCACGTAATCCCGCGGCAATACATGCAGCACGCGTTTGTCCGACGGCACAACCACTGCGCGGGCCGCCTCGATTACACGTGCGACATCCGAATCCGAAACCTCATCGCCGCTCACCGCCACAATCCCGTGTGAGGTCAGGCTCTGTACGTGATCCCCGGAAATGCCCACGATCACGTCACTGATCTGAACCCCCGACATCAACTCCGCTTCACCGACGGCCTGGTCGATCGATCGCACCGTTGCTTCGATGTTGACCACCGAGGCGCGCTTCATCCCCTGCGACGGGCTCGAGCCGAAACCCAGAATCTCCAGTTCGCCGGATTCCGCACCCACCGCGGCCACGATGGCCGCCACCTTCGACGTGCCGATATCCAGCGCGATCACGATTTCCTGGTCGCGCTTGCGTGTCATGGCGATCTTCCTCCCCGCGTGCCCGCGGTCGTGTTGAGACTGCGCCAGGCCACGGCGAGTCCGTTCGGATAGCGCAAGTCCATATAGGCAATCTCCGATCCCGGTTCGCCGGCCAGTTCATCGAGGGTCAGCAAGGCCCGCTCCAGCCTGAGATCGATGGAATCGGCGCCCAGCCGAAGTTGAGGTCCGTCCCTCAAATCAAGACGCCAGGCGCCGCGCGCGTCCAGGACCAGCTCGTCCAGCGCCAGCGAGCGGGCGCCCAGCCGCGCGGAAAACGCCCGGTAGCGCTCCAGCATTTCTTTTTCCTTTCCCTCGGGACCCTGCAGCAAAGGCAAGGTCCGGTTGATCGGCCCGCCGGGGTCGAACGCTTCACCGGACTCGTCGAGCAGCGCCTTCCGTCCCCAGCGGGCGACGGGTCTGCGCTCGGTAATCTCGATGTTCACTTCCAGCGGCCATTCCCTGCGCACCTGTGCGGAAGCGATCCAGTTGAGTTCCTCCAGCCGCCTCTGTAGCCGTTCCGCCGGCAAGCGCAGCCAACCCCATGACGTGAAGGGCACTACCAGCGCCTGCAGTTCCTCCTGGGTGTGATGATGAATCTCGCCGTGAATCTGCACCGTGCGAATGGGCACACGGTTGAGGCCGGGCAAGCCAAAGGCCGCCGCCGCGCAAAGGACCACCCCGGCCAGAATCGGAGAGGCGATCCTTGTGCGGCGTTTTCGTGTCCTTCTCATATCAGTGCCCGCCAGCGCCGCCGCCGCGGTCGAAGCTGGTCTCGAGAATCCGCCAGCACAACTCGTCGAAGGGAATGTCCGCCCTGGCCGCGGCCATCGGCACCAGGCTGTGTGAAGTCATGCCCGGCACCGTGTTTACTTCCAGCACCGAGTACGCCCGGGTGCGGTCGCGCATCAGGTCCACGCGGGCCCAGCCGCTCACATTGAGTTCGCTGATCGCGAGTTCGGCCACCCGATTGATCTCCGCCTCCTGACCGCGGTCCAGTCCGCTGGGACAGAGATAGCGCGTCTCCTCGCTCTCATACTTGGTGTGAAAGTCGTAAAATTGTCCCTCAGGCGGAAGAATGCGTATTACCGGCAGCATCTCTCCCTGCAGCATGCTGGCGGTGTATTCCGCCCCTTCGATCCAGGTCTCAACCATTACCTTCTCGTCGTAGCGGGCCGCGAGGCGGAAGGCGGCGGCTACGCCCGAGGGTCCGTCCACCCGGGAAATACCAATGCTGGAACCCTGCCTGTTCGGTTTCATTCCGACCGGAAAGCCCAGGTCGTTGGCCGTGCGTTCGGCCTCCGGCAGATCGCTGACCATGCGCCAGCCGGGCGTGGGCAGGCCCGCATGGACGAACAGCAGCTTGCTCACATGCTTGTCCATGGAAAGCGCCAGCGCCGACTGGCTGCTGCCGGTGTAGGGCAACCCCAGTATTTCCAGCAGCCCGGCCACCACGCCGTCTTCGCCTCCCGGGCCATGCAGGGCGTTGAATACGCGATCATAGCCGCCGCCCCGCAAGGTCTCGACAAGCTCCGCGCCGCAAGCGTCCACCGGCTCGACGTCTACTCCCCGGGACCGCAAGGCCCCAAGCACCGCCTCTCCGGTCAGGACCGATATCTCCCGTTCGGCCGAATCTCCGCCCAGCAGCAATGCAACCCGGCCGAACTCGGCCGCGCCGGCAACCTCATGGCGCAGCGGCCCGCTCATGGCGCCGCTTCCGGACCGCCGCCCAGGATCCGGACCTCGGGTTGCAGGGTCACGCCGCAGTCCGCCCTGACCCTGGCCTGAACCTTGAGAATCAGGCGCTCGATCTCGGCGGCCGTGGCGCCGCCATGGTTGACGATGAAGTTGGCGTGTTTCGTCGAGACTTCCGCCGCGCCCTCCCGCAATCCCTTCAGTCCCGCCCGCTCGATCAACTCGCCGGCAAAACCGCCGGGAGGATTGCGGAACACCGAGCCGCAGCTGGGCAGATTGAGCGGCTGACGGCGGCGGCGCTCGGCCATCAGCGAACGGAGCCGGCCCGTCTGCGGGGTGGTTGCGAACTCGAAGCGCGCCGTCAGGAAGCATTCGTCCGCCGGCCCGTCAAGCTGCCGGTATCCGGGGCGGTACTGTCCGCGCGGCCGCCTGTGCACGACGCCGCCGCGATCCAGAGTTTCCACCGAATGCACGCTGTCCCAGGTTTCACCACCGAAGGCGCCGGCATTCATGGCCAGGGCCCCGCCCACCGTGCCCGGTATTCCGGCAAAGAAATCGGCCGGTCCCAATCCCCACGACGAGCAGGCCTTCGCCAGCGCCGTGCAAGGGAGCCCTGCGCCGGCCTCGACGCTGAGTCCCGACCGCGTCACTTCGCGAAACGCCCGGCCCAGGGCCACGACCGCACCTTCGATTCCCGCGTCCCGCACCAGCAGATTACTGCCCATGCCCACGAAGAAGACCGGCAGAGCCGGATCCAGAGCACGCAGGAATTCCGCCAGGTCGGACCGGTCGGCGGGCACGAAAAACAGCCGGGCCGGGCCGCCGACCCGCCAGTGGGTGTGCCGGGACATGGGTTCGCCATAAGCGAGGCGCCCGCGCACGGCGTCAGGCTTCATGTCGGGCTCGCGGGCCGCTGCAACGCTCACGGGGAACCTCGCCCGCCGGCCTTGCCCACGGCGATCGTCGGCCCGCGCAGTCGCGCAGGCAGATTGGCGGCCTCGGTTCCTATGTCGCCGGCGCCCAGCGTCAGTACCACATCGCCGTCGGCCACGATATTTCGCAGGGCGGCCGCAAGGCCCCTCAGGTCAGGCACGAAAACGGGTTCGGCGCCGCCCCGGGCACGCACTGCCCGGCAGATCGCCCTGCCGTCGGCGCCGGCAATGGGTGACTCGCCCGCCGCATACACTTCCGTTACCAGGACCCGGTCGGCGCCCGAAAGGACCGCGGCGAGGTCGTCCAGCAGATCGCGCGTGCGGGTATAGCGATGCGGCTGAAATGCCGCCACCACCCGGCGTCCGGGCCAGGCCTCCCTGGCGGCCTGCAGGGTAGCGGCGACTTCGCGGGGGTGGTGAGCATAATCATCCACCAGCGTTACCAGGCCGCCGCCTGTGGCGACATCGCCCAGCAATTCGAATCTGCGCCTCAAGGGGCGGCATTCCGCCAGCGCCTGGCGGACAAACTTCATGTCGATGCCCAGCTCGTCGCCAAGGGCCACAACCGCCAGCGCATTCAGGGCATTGTGGCGGCCGGGAAGATTGACGGTCAGCACCGTGCGGTCTCCGCCGGGCAGTTCCACCTCCATACTCGACCAGAGCCCCTCCCCGCGCAGCCTTATGCCCCGGTAATCCGCATCCGGCGAAAAGCCGTAGGTGCGGATCCGCCGCTGTACCCTAGGCAGGATATCGGCCACGCCCGGGTCATCTGCGCAGGCCAGGAACAGGCCGTAAAACGGCAGGTTATGGGCGAATTCCACGAACGCCTGCCTGAGGCTTTCAAGGTTGCCCCCGTATGCAGCGAGATGATCGTTGTCGATGTTGGTGACGACCGCGACGACCGGCTGCAGGTGCAGGAAGGAGGCATCGCTCTCGTCGGCCTCGGCCACCAGGCAGGAGCCCCCTCCCAGCTTGCTGCGCATGGCGTTTCGCACCTGCCCGCCGACCACGTATGTGGGGTCCTCGCCGGCGCAGTCCAGCATCTCCACGATCAGATGGGCCGTGGTCGTCTTGCCGTGCGTGCCGGAGACCGCAATGCCGTCTCGCCTGCGCATCAGTTCGGCCAGGACGTCGGCCCGCGCCACCACCGGCAACCGTGCGGCGACGGCCGCCCTGAGCTCGACATTGTCCGAAGGTATTGCGGAAGAACGAACCACCAGGTCGGCGTTGCCCACCTGCGAGGCGCGATGGCCGTAAAACACCTTGACCCCCAGGCTCTCCAGGTGCCGCGTGGCCCGGCCCGCGAACCGGTCGGAGCCCTGCACCTCGTATCCAAGGCTGGCCACCACCTCGGCCAGCCCGCTCATGCCCGCGCCGCCTATTCCGACGAAATGGATGCAGCGCACCCGCTCGGTCAGCAACTTCCTCATGCCCGCGCGCCCGCCTTGAGACACGCATCCACCACGTCTTCGGTAGCGCCCGGGCGAGCCAGTTCGTGGGCACGCAGGGCGCGCGCCAGAGCACTGGCTCGGTTGGCGGCGAATTTCTCGACAGCCTGGGCCAGAGCGTCGGCGGACAGGTCCCGCTCCGTGATCAGTGAAGCCGCGCCGCGCCGCACCAGGTACTGCGCATTGCGGGCCTGGTGATCGTCGGCAGCCAGGGCGAACGGCACCAGGATGGCTCCCAGTCCCACCACGCTCAGTTCCGCCAGCGTCAGCGCGCCCGCGCGGCATACGGCGATGTCCGCCCATGCATAGACCTGCGCCATGTCCACGATGAATTCGCGGACATTCGATTTGACCCCCAGCCGCCGGTAGGCGGATTCGACCTCGCGGACTTCCGAACTCCCGGCCTGGTGGAGCACGGTGCACTCGGCCTCCAGCCTCGCCAGGCCTTCGGGCGCCGTCCGATTGAGAATCCGTGCGCCCTGGCTGCCTCCAAGAACCAGGATGCGCAGCGGGCCGGAGCGCGCAGCGAACCGGGCCTGGGGCGGCTCAAGCTGAAGCAGCTCCCGGCGAACCGGGTTTCCGGTTTCGGTGGAGGGCCTGCGGGCGGGCAATGCTCCCGGAAAGGCCAGCAGGATGCGGCAGGCGAAATGCGATAGCAGGCGGTTGGCGTAACCGGCCACGGCGTTCTGCTCATGAATCAGCAGCGGCACGCGGGCAAGCCAGGCCGCCAGGCCGCCAGGCGCCGAGACGAAGCCGCCCATGCCGAGCGCCACGCCGGGCCTGACGCGCCGGAAAATGAAAAAGGCCTGAAGCACCGCGCGGCCCACGCTGAATGGCGCCAGCAGCCAGACCAGCAACCCGCGTCCCCGCAAACCCGAAACAGTCAGCCATTCCATCACAACGCCGGCCGGCGGTTTGATGCGCGACTCGAGCCCGCGTCGGCTGCCCAGCCACACCACGTCCACGCCACGCTCCAAAAGGGCCTGGGCCACAGCCAGCGCTGGGAAAACGTGCCCACCGGTGCCGCCGGCCATGATCATCACGGGTCCAGCAGCCCGTGGCGGAAGCCCCGCTGCGTTCATCGGCGGCTCTTCGACGGCATGCCCGGTTCCAGCGCCGCGTTTTCGCGGTCGATACGTAACAGGATGCCCAGCGATACCAGGGTGATCACGAGATTGGACCGACCGTAGCTGACCAGCGGCAGCGCAAGACCCTTGGTGGGCAATGCGCCCATGTTCACGCCCAGGTTGACCAGCACCTGAAGTCCGATGCACAGGGCCAGACCAAGCGCGAAATAGGCCTGGAACATGCGCTTGCGCCGGGCGGAGGCACGCGCCACGGCGAGCACCCGGGCCACCAGCAGGGCGAAGACCGCAAGCAGCGCCAGGCTTCCCAGCAACCCCGCCTCCTCGGCGATCACCGCGAATATGAAATCGGTATGGGCCTCCGGAAGATAGAAGAGTTTCTGCACGCCCGCACCCAGTCCCGCGCCCGCCAGATGTCCGGTTCCGATGGCCATCAGCGACTGGGTCAGTTGCCATCCACTGTTCAGCGGATCGGACCAGGGATCCAGAAAGGAGTTCACGCGGGCGAGCCGGTACGGCGAAGTCCAGGCAAGCGCCGCGAACGCGGCCGCTCCCGCCAGCGCCAGCGCACCCACATCGCGGAAGCGGGCGCCGGCGACAAAGAGCACGCCAACGGACATGGCCATGATCAACGCCGCGTAACCGAAGTCGGGCTGCCCGAGCAACAGGGCGGCCGCCATCGCGACCAGGACCACCGGCTTCAGCAGGGCGCCCATGCCTCGCTGCAGCGCCGCCCCGTGGCGGTGGGCATAACCGGCAACGAACATCAGGACCATCAGCCGCACAGGCTCGCTGACCTGCACCGATATCGAGGCGCCCAGGGTCAGCCAGCGGGTACTGCCGTTTACTTCTCGGCCCATGCCCGGCAGCAGCACAAGCACGAGCAGCGCGATCGCCAGGAGCATCGGCAAAACCCCCAGGCGCTCCCAGAAACGGGAAGGAATCCGGTAGGCCAGCACGGCGCCGGACAGGCCGATAAGGGCCGCGACACCCTGCCGCGTCAGGAAGAAGAAGGGATTGCCGTAGTCGCGGGCGCCCAGTTCCAGTGAGGCGCTGGCCAGGGCGATGAAGCCGGCGGTCAGCAGGGCCCCCGCGGAAAGCAGCAGCCATCCGTCCACGCGGGCTTCCACGGCGTCGGGCGAGCGGGAATTCATGGTGCGCACGGCACTATTGAATCGCGCGAACGGCGCGCTCGAAGGCACGCCCCCGTTCCCGGTAGTTGCTGAACATGTCGAAGCTGGCGCAGGCAGGCGCCAGCAATACGGTCGACCCCGGGCGGGCGAGTTCCCGCGCGGCCGCCACCGCCTCGTCGAGCGTGTCGCTCCGTGAGACCGGGCATTGCGCACCCACCGCCCTGGCGATGCTTCCGGCTTCCTGGCCGATTGCGATCACCTGAACATCGCGCCCCGTCAGCGCGTCACGCAACGCCTCATAGGACAATCCCTTGCCGGCGCCACCGGCAATCAGGACCAGGGGATCGAGAACGCTGCGCACGGCGGCAGCCGCGGCGGCGGCGTTGGTGGCCTTGGAATCATTGATCCAGCGCACGCCCGCCCACTCGCCAAGGGGCTGCATCCGGTGGGGCAAGCCCCGGTATTTTCCGGCGGCCCGCCGCATGGCCGCCGGCGTCAGCCCCAATACCCTGCCCATGGCGAGCGCGGCGAGCAGATTGGTCAATTGAAAACCATGTTGCATGGCGCTGTCGCCTACACGCATCAGGCGTGTCCTGGCGTAGCGTATTTCCGCCTGCGGGCCGCGGCCGACAATTCCGACTCGCGCCGCCGCAGGTCTGCCGACGCCATAGTCCAGCCTTGAACAGGATTGCGCGGCCGGCGCCATTGCCTGCACCTCGGGTTCATCCGCGGGCGCAACCACGTGCTTGCAGGAGAAATAGATGCGCGCCTTGGCCGCAGCGTAATCTTCAAGGCCGGCATGGGCGTCCAGGTGGTCCGGCGTGATGTTCAGGATCACCGCGGCCTCCAGGGCAATCGGCGCCGAGCGTTTCAACTGGAAGCTTGACAGCTCCAGCACGCACACCTCATTCCGCTGGGCAAGAAGGTCCAGGGCCGGCGTCCCCAGGTTGGCGCCGGCGCCGGCTCTCAGGCCCGCTTCGCGCAGCATGCCCAGCAGGAGGGTGGCGACGGTACTCTTGCCGTTGGATCCGGTGATCCCGGCAAGACGGGCGCGATTCGCGGCGGCGAAGACATCCAGATCGCT
Organism: Gammaproteobacteria bacterium; assembly: GCA_963666765.1. Lineage (GTDB taxonomy): Bacteria > Pseudomonadota > Gammaproteobacteria > Steroidobacterales > Foliamicaceae > Foliamicus. Next base: position 2,800,771 of record OY762933.1, on the reverse strand, counting down.
GATGACCGGCATGTTCCGCTCGCGGGCCTGGCGAACCAGGTCGTGGTCGGTGGGCGCCCCGGGCGAGAGCAGCAGCCTGTCAACCTGCCCGGGCAGCTCGCGCAGACCTTCGCCTGCATGGCAGGCGGCCGCCGGCATGGCGCGGCGTATCTCGGACTCCGCCGGGGGCCGAGCCCGCGTATCGCAAAAGACCGCCCCCTGGCCGGTGCGGGCGAAGTAACGGGCGCAGGAAGCTCCCGTCGCGCCCATGCCGAATACCAGCGTATCGCCCATATATCGGCGCCTAGCGGATCTTGAGGCTGGCCACGGCCACCAGCGCGAGGATTACCGAGACGATCCAGAACCGCACGATGATCTTCGGTTCGGGCCAACCCTTGAGTTCGAAGTGATGATGCATGGGAGCCATGCGCAAGACCCGTTTGCCGGTGAGCCGGAACGAGCCGACCTGAACCATCACCGACACGGCCTCCATGACGAATATGCCACCCACGATTGCCCAGGCCAGTTCCTGGCGGACGATTACCGCCACCGTGCCCAGAGCGGCGCCCAGGGCAAGGGCCCCGACGTCGCCCATGAAGACCTGGGCGGGGTAACTGTTGAACCACAGGAAGCCCAGCCCCGCGCCACCCATGGCGGCGCAGATGACCATCAGTTCCCCGGCGCCCGCAACATGGGGAACGCCCAGATAATCGGAAAAAATGGCGTTGCCCGCTACCCAGGAAAACAACCCGAGGGCCGCGGCGGCGATCGCAATCGGCATGATGGCCAGTCCGTCCAGCCCATCGGTGAGGTTCACGGCGTTACTGCTGCCCACGATCACGATGTAGGCGAATAACGGAAACAGGACGCCCAGCGGCAGGTACAGGTCCTTGAAGTAGGGGATCAGGACCGAATCACGCGGCTCTCCGACCTGGCTCAACACTGCCAGGACCAGCACCGCCGCAATCGACTGCAGCACGAACTTGAGCCAGGACGGCAGTCCCGCGGAGGTGCGCATGGCGAGCTTGCGATAGTCGTCGGCAAAGCCGATCAGACCGAAACAGACCGTGCTCCCCATTACCACCCACACATACTGGTTTGCAAGGTCGGCCCAAAGGAGCGTCGAAACAAGCAGCGCAAGCAGAATCGGAACTCCGCCCAGCGTGGGCGTGCCGATTTTCGAAAAATGCGAACGCGGCCCGTCGTTGCGCACCGGCTGCTCCACGCTGCTGAGCCTGAGGCGGCGTATGACCAGGGGCCCCAGCACCAGCGACAGTACAAGGCCGGTAAGCGCAGCCAGGACCGACCGCAACGTGATGTATTCGAATATGCCGAATCCGGAATACCAGCCCGTCAGTTGTAGCGCCAGGTACTCAACCATGTTCCGTGTGCTCCCCTTCCAGTGCTCCGGCCGTCTCGCCGAGCACGGCCACTGCGCGTTCCATTCCCATGAAACGCGATCCCTTTACCAATACCATCACTTCGGGCTTCAGATCTTCTGCCAGCAGCCGGCACAGGCCGTCCACGCCTGACCTCCAGTGCGCACCGGCACCGAAGGCCTCCGCAGCCTCCCGGCTGTGTACGCCGGCGCAGTACAGCCGCTCCACTCCGGCCCGCGACGCCTCTTCGCCGACGCGGCGATGCCATTGCGCCGAATCCTGTCCCAATTCACCCATGTCGCCCACCACCAGCCAACGTTCGCCCTGCTGCCCCGCAAGCACGCCGATGGCCGCCGACATGGAAGCCGGATTGGCGTTGTAGGAGTCATCGATAAGACGCACTCCCGCGCCTGCTTCATGGACCTGCAGGCGCCCGGAAACCCCCTCATGCGCCGCCAGGCCCGCGGCCATCGCGGCGAGGCCGCCGCCGGCAGCGGCGGCCAGCGCGCAGGCCGCCAGTGCGTTGCGAACATTGTGGGCCCCGATCAATCGGGTCCGTACGGGAGTCACGCCGGCCGGGCAATGAAGTTCGAAATTGATCCCACTGTTGATTCCCGTGGCGTTGCTGGCGCGATAGTCGCCGTCGCCGCCGAACCTCAGGACCGTCCGCTGACCCAGCAGGTCCTGCCAGTAATCGGAAAACGGCGTGCCGGCGGGAATCACGCCCACGCCTTCCGGCGCCAGGGACGACATCAGCGCGCCCTTTTCGCGGGCGACGTCTTCCATGTCGCCCAGGCCCTCAAGGTGCGCCGGCGAAGCGTTCAGCAACGCGCCTATCGTCGGCTGCGCTATTTCCGCCAGTCTTGCGATATCGCCGGGCCGGCTGGCGCCGAATTCCAGCACGGCGGCATTGTGCGTGTCGGAGAGGTCCAGCAGCGTCAGCGGCAGGCCGATTTCATTGTTGAAACTGCGGCGCGACGCAAGCACTGCCTGCTTGCCCCACTGGGCACGCAATATCGAGGCGGTCAGTTCCTTGACGGTGGTCTTTCCGTTGCTCCCGGTCACTCCGATGACGGGGATTTCGAACCGCTGCCGCCAGGTTCGCGCGCAGTCGGCCAGCGCGCCGCGAGTGTCCTTGACGATGATCTGGGCAACATCCTCGGGAAGCGGTCGGCTCAGGACCGCGCCGGTAGCGCCGCCGGAAACAGCCGCGGACAGAAAGTCCGCGCCGTCGAAACGCTCACCGCGCAGTGCGAAGAAAAGGGCGCCGCGCGCCTGTGACCGGCTGTCGGTGCTGACGCCCTCGAAATGGCCGTCGGGACCGAGCAACTTGCCGCCCATGGCGGTCGCCCATTCGGACAGGCTGCCGGCGATCATCCCGCCGCCTCCGGATAACTCGCCAGCGCCTCGCGCACCACCGAGGCGTCCGAGAACGGCAGTACTCGTCCGCCGCTGACCTGGAAGGCCTCGTGTCCCTTGCCGGCCACCAGCACGATGTCTCCCGGCCGGGCAGCGTGCAGGGCAGCGCGTATCGCCCTGCTGCGGTCCAGCTCCATCACCGCCCGCCCGGAGGCTCCCTCCAGGATCTGCTCGGCAATCTCGCGCGGGTCTTCGCCCCGCGGGTTGTCCGAGGTGATGAACAACCTGTTGGCCAGCGCGCCGGCAACGCGCCCCATCTCCGCGCGTTTGCCCGCATCGCGTTCTCCGCCGCATCCCATGACGCACCAGAGGCGGTGCGGCTTGCGGTCCCGCAATTCGCCGAGGACCGCCCCCAGCGCATCGGGCGTGTGCGCATAATCCACGAACGCGTCCGGCAAGGCGCCGCCGCCGAAATGCTGCATGCGTCCCGGCGGCGGGGGACAGTTCGCCAGGGCGCGCGCGGCATCCTCGCCGTCCACGCCCAGGGCCCGCAGCAGTCCGAAGGCAAGGGCCAGGTTGGCGCCGTTGAAGCAGCCATGAAGCCGGCTTTTCAACCGGAACCGGGCAGTGCCCTCGGCAAGTTCCAGGCGCAGGCCCCCGGCATCAGGGTGCGAGCGCCGCAGCGAAATGTCGGCCGGATTGACGCCTTCGCAGGCAACGCGCAGGGCAGCGCCGGAAAAATGTTCCGCCAGATCGGCCCCGAAGGGGTCGTCGACGTTGATCACCGCCGCTTGCGGTTGATGCTCGACGAACAGCCGCCTCTTGGCGCTGCCGTAGGCATCGGAATCGCCGTGATAGTCGAGGTGGTCCCGCCCAAGCTGGGTAAACCCCGCAAGCCGCACGCGCAAGCCGCTGATGCGGTCCTGGTCCAGCGCCTGGGAAGACACTTCAAGAAACACGTGTTCTACGCCGTTATCGGCCAGGACCCGCAGCCGCCGGTGCAATTCATCCGGGTCGGGTGTGGTCATCGCGGAAGGCCACAGCTTGGGAGGAGGACCCCAACCCAGAGTGCCCATGGCGGCCGCGGGTCGGCCAAAAAAACTCATTGCGCACGCGGCCAGCCAGGCCACGGTCGTCTTGCCGTTGGTGCCGGTAACGCAGTTCACCGCGAGGCTGCCCGAGGGTCGCCCGTAGTAGGCGTCGGCAATCCGTCCGACCTTGCGGCGCAAGGACGGCACCGCAAACCCGGCAACGTCGTCAGGCAACGAGATCCCGGCCACGCCCTCGCCTGGTTCCCAGGCGACGGCAATCGCGCCGCGCTTCAGTGCCTGAGGCAGGAACTCAAGGCCGTGGCGTGCGCCGGCGCAGGCCAGGAAGAGTCCCCCGGACACGACCCGGTCGCTGTGCATGGCCAGGCCGCGAACGCCGATGGCCGGCGCCTCGGCGCCGACCGTCGCGAACAGCCGGCTTAGATCCGCCGTGCCGCCACTGGCGCCGGCGTCGCTCATCGGGCGGCGACCAGCGGGCGGGCGGCCTGTGGAACGTCGTCCATGGGCACACCGACCAGCCTCAGCGCGCCGGCCACGACGCGGGAAAAAACCGGGGCGGCCACCTGCCCGCCGAAATATCCGTTAGCGGATGGGTCGTCGATCACGACCACCGCGACCACGCGCGGCCTGGATGCCGGCGCAAATCCGACGAAAAGGGCCGTATGCCGTTCCGAGTCGTAACCTTCGGGGCCAAGTTTTTCCGTCGTTCCCGTCTTGCCCGCCACCCGGTAGCCCGGCACCCGCGCCGCGATCGCGGTGCCTCCGGGGCCGAGCGGCTGTTCCAGCAATTCCGCCATCAACGCGGCCGTGTGCGCCGAAAGCACGCGCACTCCGCCCGGCCGATCCTCGGTGCGTATCAGGCTTACCGGAAGCGTCCTTCCACCGGTTGCCAACACCGCATAAGCGCGGGCCAACTGCAGGGCCGTGACGGCAAGGCCGTAGCCATACGCCATGACCGCCTGGTCCACCGGCTTCCAGTACTTGTAGTTGTCCAGCGATCCGTCGGCCTCGCCCGGGAACCCGCTTTCCGTGGCCCGGCCGAAGCCCACGCCGGTCAGCGTTTCCCAGAATCGATGGGGCTCCAGCTTCATGGCCACGGTCGTCGCGCCTACCTGACTGGAACGGCGCAACAGGGTGGCCAGGTCGATCACTCCCAGCGGAGTGCGATCCCTGATGATCTTCGATCCCACCCGAATATGGCCGGGCCCGGTATCGATCGGCTCGCCGGGCGCCCAGGCGCCGCTCTCCAGCGCGGCCGCCACGACCAGCGGCTTGATGGTGGAGCCCGGCTCGAACAGGTCCAGGGCCGCGCGATTGCGGTAATTGCCGGGCTGAAGCCGCCCCCGGTCGTTGGGATTGAACGAAGGCTGGCTCACCATGGCCAGCACTTCGCCGGTCCGCGCGTCCAGCATTACGATCGAGCCCGAGCGCGCATTGTGTCGCCCGACCGCTTCCTTGAGTTCGGAGTGGGCGAGGTACTGGATCCTCAGGTCCAGCCCCAGCCTCAGGTCGCGCCCGCGCTCCAGCGGGCTGGTGCCCGCTATGTCGCGCACGTGGTGGCCAAGCCGATCGCGAACGACCTGCTTGCGTCCATCTCTTCCCTTCAGCCAGGAATCGAATGCAAGTTCCAGACCTTCCTGGCCGTTTTCGTCAATACCGGCGAATCCCACCAGGTGCCCGGCGATTTCCCCGGCCGGGTAGTAGCGGCGGTACTCCCTGCGCAGCTGCAGTCCCGGCGCCTTGAGATCCAGCACGGCCTGCGAGCGGCTGGGGGGCAAACCGCGTTTCAGCCACACGAATTCACGGCCCCGGGCGCGCTCGATCCTTTCCGCAAGCTGTCCGGCCGTGCCGCCGAAAACCTGGGCAAGTCGCGGCAGGTAGGGGCGCAACTTCTCCAGGCTGTCGGGATGGACCCAGAAGCTGTCTACGGGAGCGCTTACCGCCAGCGGCTGACCGTTGCGATCCAGGATGCGTCCGCGCCGGGCGACGATTCTTGCTTCCAGGACCTGTTGAGCATCTGCCCGCGACTCCAGGAATTCGCTTTCCAGCAACTGCAACTGCACGGCGCGGCCCGCGAGGATCAGCGCGCAGACCGCCAGGGCCGCCGCGCAAACTGCGAAGCGGGTCCGAAACCCGCGCGAAATGGCCTGAGCGCGTCTGCTCAAGGCTTACCTGCTCCGCGTGCCCGGACCGGGCAAGGCGGAATTCGCCGATTGCACCTGCAGGAACACGATGTCGTGCTTTTCGGGCCGACGCATCGACAGGCGTTCGCTCGCCTCGCGGTCGATGCGGCGGTATCCGGTCCAGGTCGCGCGCTCAATTTGCAGCGCGCCCCATTCCACTTCAAGTTGGTCCCGCTCGCCTATGAGGTCCTGCATAGCCCGGAATTGCGCCCTGTGTTCATGGCGCGCGTAGGTGAGGAGAATTCCGCTTGCCAGCGTTGCAAATGTGAGGCCCAGCAGCAGCAAGGAGGAGAAACGCCGGATTTTCATTGTTCGCTGGGGCCCGCCAGACGCTCCGCAACGCGCAGGCGGGCGCTTCGGGCGCGCGGGTTGCGCCGGCTTTCGGCGCGGCCGCAACGCTGCATCCTGCCTACGAGCTTGAGTAAAGGCCCGGCTGCCGAGGGGACGGACGGCAGCCGGGCAAGGGGAGGAGGCAAGCGCGAAGCATTGCGCATGAAGCGCTTCACGATGCGGTCCTCCAGGGAGTGGAAGGCGATAACGCACAGGCGGCCCTGCGGACGCAGGATCCGGACCGCCTGCGGCAACGCGTCCTCGAGAGCCTCGAGTTCGGCGTTCACCTGAATGCGTAAGGCCATGAAAGTTCGGGTGGCGGGATGAATCCCGGGCCTGACATTTCGCGCGACGGAACCCACCAGCCGCGCCAGGCCGGAGCAGCTGGATACCGGCCGGTTTCGGCAGATCGCATCGGCGATCCGGCGTGCCTGGGGCTCTTCGCCGTAGCTTCGGATTACCCGCGCGATTTCGCTTCGCGGCGCGCTGTTCAGCCACTCGGCGGCGCTCCGGCCCTCGGAGGGATTCATGCGCATATCCGGCGGCCCGTCGGAACGCAGGCTGAAGCCGCGGCCCGGGTCGGTGAGTTGCGGCAGCGAAACCCCCAGGTCGAAGAGGATTCCGTGGACCCTGCCCCGCCAGCCCCTGCGTTCGACCGATCGGGCAAGGCGGCGGAAATTGCCGTGCTCGATCGAAAACCGGGGATCCTCTTGTTCAAGCGCCTGGCCGGACCGCACCGCTTGCGGGTCGCAGTCCAGCGCATGCAGGCGGCCGCCTGCGCCAAGACCCGCAAGAATCGCCCGGCTGTGGCCGCCGCGGCCGTAGGTCGCATCGACGTAGCGGCCGTGGGGATCGAGCGCCAGGCCGCGAAGTGTTTCCTCCAACAGCGCAGGTTCATGCTCGGACGCTCCGCCCGCACTCAAAGTTGCACGCCGCTCAAGGCTGCGTCCATGGCCTCGCTGGTGCTGACTTCCAGCGCCCTCTCGCGCCACCGGGCCGCATCCCACAATTCGAAACTGCGCCCAAGGGCCAGCAACGTGGCCTGGCGCTGAAGATCGCAGTAGTCCCTGAGAACCGGAGGCACGCGCAAGCGTCCGGCTGCATCCAGCGTCACCTCGCTGGCGTAGCCCACTATGAGCCTTTCCGCGTCCCGGCCACCCTTCTGCCGGGTCACATCGGTCCTGACTTTGGCAAAATCCTCCGGCCGGTAGATCAGCACGCACCGGTCGGGATGAACCGTGCAGATCAGGCGCCCGTCACTGGCCTCGGCGACATCCTGCCGGTAGCGCGCCGGCACGCCGAATCTTCCCTTGGTGTCCAAGGTGACATTCGCCGGACCTTGAAACATGTCCTATCCGCGTATACCACAATCTCCCACGAGTTCCCACTATACCCCAATTTAGTGCAATCGCAAGCATCCACGTCGTGCAGGGTTAGTTGGTGCAAACCCTGCGCGCGGTGTTACACCTTTCCCTTCGGAGCCACTTCGCGACGCTCCTGCCGGGAAAGGTGTAACGCCGCGCTCTAGTTGGCGCTAGCCGGCGGGGATTCTCAGGACCTGGCCGACGCGCAGGCGGTCGTTCGGCAGATTGTTGGCGCGGATGAGAACGGCAACCGGAATCCTGAAGCGCTGGGCGATTCCGCTCAGCGTGTCGCCGCGGCGGGCGACATACTGCTGCTCGGGCAGTTCGCCGGCCGCTACGCGCTGTGCGATCAGCGTGCCGCGTGGCGGATTTCGGTAGAAATATGCGCGAATTCCCGCCAGCATGGCTTGCGCCAGTTGTTCCTGGTAGCTGCCGCTGTTGAGCAGCCGTTCTTCCTGGGGATTCGAAATGTACGCGGTCTCCACCAGGATGGAAGGCACGTCATGAGCCTTGAGCACCGCAAACGGCGCCGTCTGCACCTTCGACTTACGCACGCGGCCCACGCCGTGCAGGTGCTGCAGCACGTCGTCCCCCACTTCAAGGCTGGCGCCGATGGACGCGTTCTGCGACAGGTCGATGATCATGTCCGCGACGGTGGGCGGCAGGCCGTCCATCTCGATGCCGCCAACCCTGTCCGACGCGTTTTCGCGCCGCGCGAGCCGGCGGGCTTCGTCGGATGAGCCTTTTTCCGAAAGCACGTATACGCTGGAGCCGCGGACCCGCAGGCTCCTGACGGCGTCCGCGTGAACCGAAACGAACAGGTCGGCGTTGCGCTCTTGCGCGAGGGCGTAACGCCGGCGGAGCTGGATGTAGTAATCGCCGTCGCGCGTCAGCATGGAAGACATGCCCGGCTCTTTATCGATCTGCCGCGCCAAGCGGCGGGCGATCGCAAGGACCACGGTCTTTTCCCTCGATCCTCCCCTGCCGATAGCGCCCGGGTCCTTGCCGCCGTGCCCGGCATCGATAGCGACCAGCACGTCCCGAACAGCGGGCTGAGCCCTCTCTTCCGCTACGGTTTCCGGTTCGACGCCGCCGGGAAATATGTCCACGACGATGCGATGACCGCGTCCATCCTTGCCTGCCGCGATACCAAAACTGGTGGCGGTAGCGGAAGCGTGAAGGTCGAACACCACCCTGAGCATGTCGCCCGGATGACGGCCGTGGCGTATGCGCCGCACAATCCCTGTTCCGCGTTCGGGAAGCGAGGCGGCGAGACTGGCCGAATAGAGATCCACGACTACCCTCGGCTGCCTGTCCAGCACCTCCAGCTTGTGGCTGCGCGCCTGATCCAGTTCGAGGACCACGCGGGTCTTGGAATCGTACTCCGCAACGCGGATGCTTTGTATGCGCGCGGGCGCCGCACTCAGGGCGCCGGTCAAGAGCCCGGCAACCAGCGCAACGGCAAGGCGATGGGCGATCATGGCTGCTGCTTTCTCGGCTTTCCTCGCTGGCGAGTATAGCCCCGAGGGATAGCTTGTCAAGGAAAAAATCAAATATATTAAGAAGCTATTCTTACAATTTAATTTGCTTCGCACATTGCTTCCAGTTCGGGGTGCGCCGCCTTGCGCACGGACCGCAAAATCCGTCCGCCCGAACCTGAATTGGCCCGCAGACTGACCAGCCGGCCGGAGTCCGCATGCGACAGGTGAAGCGAAAGGTCGGGCGGGCCCAGGTTCCCCCGGGCATTTTCGAACCACTCCACCAGCATGACCCGGCAGGCCTCCCCGGACCTGGATTGAAAGCCGTCCTGAAGACCGAGTTCATCCAGTTCGCCCGAATGGCGCATGCGGTACAAGTCCACATGGAGCACTTCGACCGTCTTGCCGCTGTCGAGGGAAACCGTGTACGGGTGCACCAGCCCGTAGGTGGGACTGGTTACCGGCGATTGCACGCCCAGCGCCGCCAGCGCAGCGCCGGCAAGCGTCGTCTTGCCGGCCCCCAGTTCTCCGTCCAGCGCAATGAGCAGGGAAGGCCGATCGACGGACTCTTCCCGGAGCGCCCCGCCGATGGCCCGTCCCAGCGCCGCGAGGCCGTCGGCGCTGGCGGCGCTGAAAGCGGCCGCTGGTCCCGGCACGCCGTCAGGGCCCGTCAAGGCTCATACATCCTCGTGCAGGCGCTCGGCGGAAATCGCGCGGACCCGCCTGTCCAGTCGCAGGCTTTCGGATCCCGCGTAGACGATATCCATCCGGGTCAGCGAAAGGTCTTCCAGCGCGGTTTTCACCGAGCGCGTAATGCGGGGTGAAGAGGTTCGACGGATTTCGAAGCCGCGGAGCTGCCCGCCGCTCTGGGCAATGAGATCCACCTTGGCGCCGGTGTGCGCCGCCCAGAAATAGAACTGCGTGTCCCGTTTTCCAAGGACACGGATCAGGTTCTCGAGGACGAAACCTTCCCAGGACGCCCCCGACCTCGGGTGCCGCTCAAGTTCGCGCAGGGTGGAAATGCCGAGGCAATAATGGAGCAGTCCGGTATCCCGGAAATAAACCCTGGGTGACTTGACCTGGCGCCTGGGAAGGGCGGCGCTCCAGGGCTTCAATGCGCGCACCATAAATGCCGACTCAAGAATCTTCAGATAGCGACGCGCGGTGTGATGCGAGACGCCCAGCGAACGCGCAAGTTCGGATCCGTTCCAGACCTGCGCATGGGAGTGCGCCAGCATGATCAGGAATCTCTCGATCCGGTCGATTGGTGGCTTGGCAGTCAGCCTGTGCATGTCGCGCTCAAGGAAATCGCGAACGTAGCGGTCACGCCATTCATAGCTCTCGCTGTCGCTGCCGGCCACGTACGAGGAAGGCAGACCGCCGCGCAGCCACAACCGGTTCCACCGGGCTACGGGAAGTTCCGTGGACAGAAGACCGGGAAGCTCGTAGTAGGCGGTGAATTTCGGCAGCAGCTCAAGCTGCGGGCGCAGCTTTTCCGGGGCGATACTGCTGAGTACAAGGAACCGCGCCGGGTTCCAGGGCCTGAGCGACAAGCGGCGCAGCACGCCAAAAACCGGAGGTGCGCGGTGAATCTCGTCCAGCACAACCAGGCCTCGAAGATCGGACAATGTCAGCATCGGATCGTCAAGTCGGGCGCGATCGGCCCTCGAACGCAAATCAAAGAAGTAGGAATTTGAGTGCCAGCGCCGCGCAAAGTCACGCGCCAGTGTCGACTTGCCCACCCCTCGAGGACCCAAAAGGACGATGACGGCGTTGTTGGAGAACAGCCGCCGCAATGCCCTGATATGGCCGTCTCTCTCAATCATTCGAAGCATTCCAGATATTTGGAACTCATAAGTCTATTTTTCTTTCTCCTGTATTTCAAGACGACAGCAGAAAACGGTACTATTGTTTCCATGAATTTAATGCTTGCTTGTCCGCACCAAGACGGTCGGCGCCGCGCCAATACCGTCAGGCTCGTGGGGTGCGCAATTGCCGGGATACTGTTCTTTGCTTCATCCCATGCGGACCAGAGCGGCGTTGCGCCGGTAGCGGAGCAACCCTGGCAGGAGGCTGTCGTCAGCGTCAGCCATATGGACCGCACGGCAAGGTTCTTTCGCGAGATCGGAGAATATGAGGCAAAGTGGCGCGGCCCGCTCGATCCGTCCCTGGTCGCGGCCTGGGAATTGCCTGAGACCGCATCGGGCGAGGCGCTGCTGCTCGGCCCCGCCGATTACGCGTCCGGGCTGATCCGGCTGGTGCGCTTCGACGACGCGGGACAGCGCGTGCCGATGCGCCCCGGCTCCAGGACCTGGGACACCGGATGCTATTTCAGCATGATGGTGCGGATGAAAAACATGCCTGAGATCTACCGCAAGGCCATCGATCTCGGCTGGTGGACCGAGACCCCGATTACGAGTCTTTCTTTCCGCGGTTCCGATTTGCGGGTGGTGATCTACCGCGGGCCGGACGGCGTGCAGGTGCAGGGCTACGAGCGGCTCAAACCGCCCCTTCCCGACTCCATTCCGGCTTTCGAAACACTGACCGGCCCGTTCAACATCATGCAGATGGTCAGGGACCGGGACGCAACCCATGACTTCTACACGCACGTCCTTGGGTTTGGTTCTTATTACAAGGGCGACCCGTTCCTGGCGCCGGAGCCCACCCCCACGCCGCTGGGCATCCCCTTGAGCCTGACCACAACGGTTCCCTACCGTGCCGGCATCGTGGAAACGCTGCCGGGAGAATTCGGGCGCATGGAGTTTATCGAAGTCATGGGCATGAGCGGGTTCGATTACTCGGACCGCTGCCGGGCCCCCAATCTCGGAACCCTGGCGGTCCGCTTCGAAGTCGAGGACGCCGCCCAGGCCCGTAACCGGATACGGGAACAGGGCGGCGCGATACGCAACGAGATCAGCCGCGTGCGGCTGGAGCCCTACGGAACAATCGACCTGTTCTCCGTAGAGACGCCCGACGGCGCAATCATCCAGTTCTACTCGGCGACAAAATAAGCGCAGACGGTTCGAATCAGGGATTCAACTCCGCGCGCAGGGCCTCAATCAGGTCCCCGGCAATCATCCCGCGCTGACCGCCCTGCGCCGCGCGGTCTCCTGCCCGGGCATGCACGAATGCGGCCGTGGCGGCAAGGTCTTCCGGTTCGGCCTCCGGCAACTGCGCCCACAGCCCCGCCAGCAGCCCGGTAAGCACATCGCCCATCCCCGCCGTCGCCATTCCGGGGTTGCCGGCATCGACCACCCAGGGCGGTTTGCCGCTTCCCGACACCAGCGTGTGTGCGCCCTTGAGCAGCGACACGCCGCCGTAGCGCCGTCTCAGGGCCGCAAGGGCGTCCAGGCGATCGGCCTGCACCCGGGCACTCGGGCGATCCAGCAATCGCCCGGCCTCGCCGGGGTGAGGCGTCAGGATTCTGGGGGCGGAACTCGCGCCGGCGCCGGCCGCCAGACCGAGGCCGTCTGCGTCCACCACGACAGGCAGCTTGCTTCCCTGCGCCGCCGCGAACAACTCGCGGGCCCAGGCATCCTGTCCCAGACCGCAGCCGACCGCCAGGACCGTAGCCCGTTCCAGCAGGGGGGCAAGGTCTGCCGCGCCGCGGACGCCTCGCACCATGAGTTCGGGGCGTGAGGACAGCAGGGCGGCCGAGTGTTCCGGGTGCGTGGCCACGGACACCAGTCCCGCGCCGGCGCGCAGCGCGCCTTCGCCGGCAAGCCGTGCCGCGCCGCCCATTCCCGGCCCCCCGGCGATCACCAGCACATGCCCGAAGCGGCCCTTGTGGTCGGTGGCATCCCTGGGGGGAAGCATCGCCCGCAGCGTCTCTCCGGTAAACACGCGCAGCGCCGGCTCTCCCGCGAACCCGGTCTCCAGCTCCACCAGTCTTTCCGGCGTGATCCGTCCGAGGGGCTCCAGCACCCGCCGTCCCACGTAATTCGGCGCATCACCCAGGAACAAGCCGCATTTCTCAGCCACGAAGGTCACCGTCAGCGCCGAGCGGACCGCAGCCGTCATCGAGGCCCCGGTGTCGCCGTGCAGGCCAGTGGGAATGTCGACCGCCACGGCTGGCGCTCCCCCATTGTTGACCGCCCGCACGGCTTCGAGATAACGCCCTCCCAGCGGGCGGTCCAGCCCGATTCCAAGCATGGCGTCCACGATCAGGTCGCAGCCGTCCAACCCGGACCGCACCCACGGTCCCGCCGGCACAGCGGCTTGCCGCGCCGCCTCGAACTGGGTTGCGGCATCGCCCCGGGGACGACTGCCCGGAGACAGCAGCATGACCTTGACGTCGATCCCTTCCTGCCTTGCCAGGCGCGCCATGACGAAGCCGTCGCCCGCATTGTTGCCGGCGCCGGCCAGGACCGCCCACCGCCGGGCATCGGGAAAAACCTCGCGGACGCGCGCGTAGGCAGCCGTACCGGCGCGTTCCATCAGCGTGTTGCTGTTGATGCCCTCGCTTGCCATCAGCGCGGCTTCGAGCGCGCGGACGGCGGCGGTGGAGTAAGCGGTGCGATAACTCATCAGTTCGAATATAGCCCGAAATCGCTGCGCGTATCCGAACGGTGGAGGGTCAATCTATACTCTTGCGGCCCATGCAACCGTCCGCCGAACACATGCGGATTGCCGCCCGGCTTCCGGCGCTGGCACGCGAATTCGGCTTCGAGCAGGCCGGAGTGGCGGGCATCGACCTGGCGCAATCCGAGGCGCGCCTGGAGCGCTGGCTGGAGTTGGGGCGGCACGGCACCATGGCATGGATGGCGCGCCATGGACGCAAGCGAACGCGGCCGGCCGAACTGCTTCCCGGCACGCTGAGGGTGCTCTGTTTGCGCATGCACTACTGGTCACGGGAGGCTGCCCCGGCGCTGGCGGTGCTGGCCGACCCGGACAAGGCCTATATCTCGCGTTACGCGCTCGGCAGGGACTACCACCGCCTGATGCGCAAGCGCCTGCACAGGCTGGCCGAGCGCATCGCCTCAATGGCCGGACCCATGGGCTACCGGGTTTTCGTGGACAGCGCCCCGGTCATGGAAAAACCGCTGGCGGCGCGGGCCGGACTGGGATGGATAGGCAAGCACACCAACCTGATCAACCGCCACGAGGGCTCGTGGTTCTTCCTCGGCGAGATCTATACCGACCTCCCGCTACCGGTGGATGACCCGGTTGGCGACCACTGCGGCAGTTGCCGGGCATGCCTGGATATCTGTCCCACGGAGGCCATCGTGGCGCCGTATCAACTCGACGCCCGGCGCTGCATCTCCTACCTGACCATAGAACATCGGGGCCCCATTCCGCTGGAACTGCGGCCGCGTATCGGCAATCGCATTTTCGGCTGCGACGATTGCCAGCTGGTGTGTCCCTGGAACCGTCATGCGCGGCCCAGCGAAGAGGCCGCTTTCGCCCCGCGGCGGGGCCTGGACAACGCTCGCCTGACCAGCCTTTTCGCGTGGAGCGAGGATCATTGGCGGGAACGCACCCGCGGCAGCGCCCTGCGCCGCGCCGGCTATGCGGGCTGGCTCAGAAACCTCGCAATCGCGCTGGGTAATGCCACCCGCTCTGCGGCGGTGATGGAGTCGCTTCGAAAGCGCCTGTCTCACCCCAGTGAAATGGTGCGCGAGCACGTTCGCTGGGCGCTTGAGAGGCAGGCAGGCGATCAGGATGCAGCGCCGCAGACCACGTTGTCGATCAGGCGGGCGGAACCGAGCCAGGCGGCGGCCAGTACGACCCACTCGCCCGCGGCGGATGCCGGCGGCGGCCCGAGATCGCCGGCCCGGCGCACGGCAACGTAGTCCGGCGCAAAGCCGGCATCCTTCAGCCGCGCCGCTGCCTCCCGCTCCAGTCCGGCAAAGTCGCGCTCGCCTGCCTCGATGCGCGCGGCGCAACGCCGCAATTCGGCATACAGGGCCGGCGCTGCCCGCCGTTGCGCTTCCGTCAGGTAGCGGTTGCGCGAACTCATGGCCAGCCCGTTCTTCTCGCGCGTAATCGGACCCTCGATCACTTCGACCGGTATATGCAGGTCCTCAACCATGCGCCGCAAAATCACAAGCTGCTGATAGTCCTTGCGCCCGAACACGACGGCGTCGGGCAGAACCATCAGCAGCAAACGAGCCACGACCGACGTGACCCCGGAGAAATGCGTGGGGCGGTATACCCCGCACAGGTCGCCCGACAATCCGGGCACCTCCACCCGAGTGGGGTCTTCCAGGCCGCCGGGATAAACCTCGTCCTGACCGGGCGCGAAAAGCAGGTCAACTCCCGCCTCGCGCAGCAGGTCCGCATCCGCATCCAGGTCGCGGGGATAGCGCTCGAAATCCTCCCCGGGCGCGAACTGCGTTGGATTGACGAATATGCTCACTATCGCCCGGCCACGCCTGCCGGCCAGCCGGGCCAGGTCCATATGCGCCTTGTGCAGGGCGCCCATCGTGGGGACAAGCGTGACTCTCTCGCCCGCCTCCCGCCAGCGGCTGACCTGCGCGCGGACTTGCGCCTTGCTCGCGACTATCTGCACGGTCTAGCTGCCGGCTCCGTACACAGAAGGGTGCAGGAGCGACCGCACAGAACTGCCTGTTGCATACGCGGAAAGCGTCAGTTCAGGAAAAACAGTGCTCGGGGGCCGGATATTCGCCTGACTTGACGGCCTGCACGTAGGCCTCGCAGGCCGCCTGAGGATCGTCGGCCCCGTTGATGAAATTGCGCACGAACTTCGGCACGGGGCCCTGGGTGATGCCGAGCATGTCGTACAGGACCAGGATCTGGCCGTCGACCTCAGGCCCCGCTCCGATACCTATGACCGGCACCCGGCATTGCTCCGCAATCGCCCGGCCCAGCTCGTTCGGCACGCATTCGAGCAGGACCACGTCGGCGCCCGACTCTTCAAGCCGGCGCGCGCTGGCCACCATTTGCTCCGCCTGCGAGGGGTCGCGCCCGTGCACCCTGAATCCGCCGATCTTGTGGACCGACTGCGGGCGCAGGCCGATATGCGCGCAAACCGGAATGTCGTGCCGCGCCAGGTGCTCCACGATCCTGCACTGGTCCTCGCCCCCTTCCAGCTTGACCATCATCGCCGCGCCTTCCTGCATGAGCCGCACGGCATTGTCCAGCGCCTGTTCGGGTTCGCTGTAACTCATGAAGGGCATGTCGGCCACGAGGAAGGCATGGGTCAGCGCCCGGGCCACGTGCCGGCTGTGATAGATGATGTCCTCCACCGTTACCGGCACGGTGGTGTCATGCCCCTGTATCACCATGCCCAGGGAATCCCCCACCAGCACCAGGTCCACTCCGGACTGGTCCACCAGGCGGGCAAAGCTGGCGTCGTACGCAGTAAGGCAGGCGATGGGTTCACGCTCTTTCTTCATCCGCGCCAGCGTGCTCACGTTCACCGGAGGCCGGCGCATGTCGCGCTGTTTCAGCTGAACGTACACGCGGGATGACCTAGGGCCTGTTCACACTATGCGATGCCGCTCTGCCGGGGCGCCCTGCGATGATCAAACGACCAGGCCGCTGGGATCAAAGTAGGTGCGGCCGGACCGGGCCTGTTCCATTTCGTTGAGCAGCAGTTCGATGTGCGCATCGTTGTTGACCAGATCAATGGCTTCGGTGTTCACTATCAGTACCGGCGCCTCGTCGTAGTCCAGTATAAATCGCGCCATCGCCTCGTTGAGCAGCTCGAGATATTCGGAGCTTATGCGCCTTTCCATCGGAATGCCGCGGTTGGCGATTCGCTTCAGGAGGGTTCGAACAGGCGTTTGCAGGAAAAGCACCAGATCCGGCACCGGCGGATCGATCGCGATGGCCTCGCGCACCATGTCGTAAACCTGCAATTCATCCGGCGCCAGCGTGCACTCGGCATAAACCCGATCGCGTTCCAGCAGGAAGTCGCTGATGCGGGTGGTCGGGAAGAGGTCGTCCTTCTTGATGCGTTCGGCGAGTTGCGTGCGGTGGAGGAGAAAATAGAGTTGGGAAGGCAGCGCGGCCTGCGTGACCCCGTTGTAGAAGCGCTCCAGGAACGGGTTGCCGTGCGGCGCCTCCACGATCAGCTCGCCGTTCATCCGGTCCGCCAGCAAATGCGCCACCGTGGACTTGCCGGCGCCGATGCAGCCTTCGACAGCGATGTATCGGCCGCTATCGGACCGTTTTTTCATTTCCGTGCGCATTCCGTTTGCCTGCGCGGCCCGATTTCACGCGGCGGCGCTTCGACCAGGAACGCGAGGGCGCCAACCCTGCCCTCTTCTGCCAGTAGAGAACACACTGTTCGTCGATTTCACCCAGGCGTCGCCGCAGACACAGCAGGCGATAAGCCGGGCGGAACAGCGGATGCTTCAGCGTCTGGTTCACACGCCGGCGCGGATGTGCCTCCAGCAGAGCCTGCCGGGCGAGCACGTCCTCCATGTCCGCCATCATTCTCTTCGTCGGCCGCAGTCCGTACTTGCTGTCCTGGACAATCCCGCGGAAGGCATCGGTAATCTGCCTGTAGCGGGGACTCTTGCTGCCGCCGGCAGCCACGGCCCTGGAAGTCGGTCCCCAGTAGAACACGCACAACAGGAACATCAGGCTGGCGTGAGAACCCTCGCTCAGTCTCCTGTCGGTAGCTGCAAGGGCATCGCGAACGAATTCCCCGGCCTTCGGCTCGGCCTCCATCCACGGACCCAGGAACGGAAACAGTTCGTCGAGCAGCCCGAAGCGGCGCAGCTGTTCGAAGCTGGCAATGGCATGTCCGGCAAGGAACAGCTTGCGCACTTCTTCCAGGAGGCGGGCGGGCGGCTCCGCCCTGAGCAACCGGGCCATTTCCGGAATCGGCTTCGCGCAACGGGCGTCCAGCTTGCAGCTCAGCTTGGCCGCGAAGCGCGCCCCGCGCAGCATCCGCACAGGGTCCTCCTCATAGCGAAGGCGCGGTTCGCCGATCAGGCGCAGCCGGCGGGCGGCAATGTCCTTGAGGCCACCGACGTGATCGATAATGCGCCCATCGGCGTAATCCCAGTACAGCGCGTTGATCGTGAAATCGCGCCTCAGGACGTCTTCTTCAAGGCTCCCGAATCGGTTGTCCCGCAGGATGCGTCCGTTGTTTCCCCTGACCACCAGGCCCTTCGGGTCCGATGCCTCCTCGCCGGTTCCGCGAAACGTGGCGACCTCGATGTACTCGCGTCCGAACATCACGTGCGCCAGACGAAACCGGCGCCCGATGAGCAGCACCCTGCGGAACAGCTTCTTGACCTGTTCCGGCCTGGCGTCGGTAACGATGTCAAAGTCCTTGGGCTTGAGATTCAGCAGCAGGTCGCGCACGCCGCCACCGACCACACAGGCGCGATAACCGGCCCGGTGCAGGCCGCGTAGCACCCTTGCAACGTTGGACGGAAGCTGCCGCGCCTGAATGCGCGGTTCGCCCGAATTGATTTTCAGCGCCGTTGTTTTGATCGAGTACGGGACTCCGACTGCGAATGTCGCGGCGCGCATGTGAAGCACGCCCTGCTTCGGCTGCCTATAATATCGCACGGCGAACGCGCCGCGCCTTGAGCGCACAATACGCTCCCTTCGTCTAGGGGTCAGGACACCAGGCTCTCAATCTGGAAACAGGGGTTCGATTCCCCTAGGGAGCGCCATATCCGCATGCGACATTCGCTCAATCCGGGGACCGCCGCCGGCGCAGCCGGTCGGCGCGTATCAGGAGCAGGAACACGGCAAGGCCCAGAACGAGAGTGGGTGTCCAGCCCGCCAGCCAGGGCGGCAACCCGTAGAGCTGACCGGCTTCGGCCACCCCGCGGTTCGCCAGAAACCAGATCAGTGCGATACCCAGGCCCAGTGCGGCGCGGGCGCTGCCTCCCAGCGTCCTTCTATTGGTAAAGACCAGGGGCAATGCAAGCACGCACATCAGCGCCACCGCAGCCATGGTCGCCAGCCGCGACTGCATCTCCAGCCGGAAGCGCTGACCGCTGAGCTGGTTCGCTTCCAGGTACCGCGCGTAGCGCGAAAGGCTGCCGATTGTCATCAGGTCGGGGCGCAGCTCGACGAGTTCGACGATATCGGGGCTCAAGCGGGTTTCCGTGACCCTGAGATCGCTGTAGGACACCCGCGTGCCTTCCTCGCCGACCACGGTCTCTTCATAGCCTCCGAGTTCCAGCTTGCCGTCCTCGTTGATCCTGGCGGCCCGGGCCCGCCCGAAAGTGCTGATTCCGTCCGGCGCCAGACGGAACAGGAACGCGCTCGCGTAGCCCTCCCCGTCGCCCCCGGGCCGGAGATTCAGAATCAGGTCGCCGTCGCGCATCCACACGCTTTCGCCCTGAGTCAGCGCCGGTGTCGGGTTGAGCGCAGCGGCCCGCATGCGTTTGCCCAGGGCATGCATGGGTGGGGCCAGCGACTCGCCGAGGAACACGGCCAGCAGGAGGAACAGCGCCCCCGCGGCCCACACCGGAACCGAAAGCCTGAGCACCGAAACGCCGGAAGCCCTGGCCACCGTCAGTTCGTTGTGAGCGGAAAAATTGCCCAGCGCAAGAAACGTCCCGATAATCGCGGCCGCGGGCAGGGCGTCGAACGCGAATTGGGGCATGCGCAACGCGGCATAGGCCAGGCCGTCGAGCAGCGTGTACGTGCCCTGGCCCGCCATGCGGGACTGCTGGGCGAAATCCACGAACAGCGACAGCGACATGAGCGCGCAAAGGCAAACGAGCACCAGCGGCGCCACGCCGCGCAGCAGGTATCGGTCGAGGAGCGTCATGCCGTGCGCACGGCGCGGATTCGCCGGCTGAATTGTTTGAGCCGGTGCGAATCGCCTATCCCGAAATACGCGGCGGCCGCCAGGGCCAGCAACAGGTGAACCCACCACACGCCAAGCCACTGCGGCGTGATTCCCTGCGTGGCCCAGGAAAGCGCCGCGGTGACCAGGTTGGTATAGATCACGTACACCAGCAACGCCCAGGGAAGCGAGGCGAAGCGGCTCTGGCGCGGCAGGCGGCGGCTCAGGGGAAGCGCCATCACGGCCAGTATCAGCAGGACAAGGGGGGCGGAAAGGCGGCGCTGCAGTTCCAGCGACGATTCCGGATCGCCTTGCGACCACAAGTCCGAACTTGGCGCCGCGTCCATTTTCATTGCTCCGGACTCGGCGTCGGGCAAGATCGCCGGTATGCCGTGCTCGGCAAAACGCACGATGCGGAGCTGCGCCTCGCCCGGCCATCCGTCGTACAGCACACCGTCGTAGAAGGTCACCATTCGAACCAGCGGGTCCGCGGTTTCCCGCAAGGCCATCCGATCGGTCACGATGACCTGCATGCGCCCGTCCACGCGCCTGTGGGCGAACACCCGGTAGAGCTGCCCCTGCTCGTCCGCCTCCTCGGAATACACCACTCCCTGGCCGCCCATGGAAACGAAATGACCCGGCTCCAGCCGGCGCAGATCGCCCATGGACGCCGCCTCCCGCTCCAGTTCATCCACTGCGCTGCGCGCGGCGGGCGCCAGGTCCAGGGTCATCCAGCAGGCCAGCGCGGCCGCCGGCAAGGCCAGCGCAAGCACCGGCCTGAGCTGGGAACGGGCGCCGTATCCGCAGGCCCGGATCACGGGCAACTCGCTGTCGCGGTACAGGCGCCCAAGTGCCAGGAGCAAACCGAAGAACAGCGCGGCCGGCATGATCACCGGCAGGTACTGCAGGCAGGTGTAGCCGATCATCGGCAGCACGGCCTCGCGGGGCAGGCTTTGCTCGGCTGCCGCCGACAGTATGCGAACGCACTGGTTAGTCCCCAGCAGGACCAGCAGAACCGCCAGCGCGCCGGTAAACGCCACCAGGCCCTCGCGGAAAAGATAGCGGTCCAGGATGCGCATCAGCGCCGTGCCGCAACCCTGGCGTCATCCCTTGAGTGGCTGCCAAGGACGCCTTTCCCCTGCCCGTCCTGCCGGGGAGGCGCTGTGGGCGCCGGGTCATCGGCGCCCACTGGCTCGGTTCCGCCATCCTGGCTCCAACGCTCCCCGACAGGACGGGCAGGGGAAAGGCGCAGGTTGCCGGCCCCAAAGGCAATAGAATGAGCCACCGTTACGGCCTGCGCCGAATCCCTGAAGCAGCGCCGTTGGCTGTGTTTTCAAGAGGCGACCGCATGCAATTCGAAATCACCACGGAGAAGTTGAACAGTTTACAAGCTGACCTGGCGATAGCGCCCGTTTACCAGGACGGCGCCCCCGCAAAGGCCACCGCCGGCTTGAGCACGGCCCTGCGCAGGCAGATCAGCGACGCGATGGCTTCGGGCGACGTTCGGGGCAAGCCCGGCGATACGCTGCTTCTTACCCATACCGGCAGCCTGGGCGTGCGCCATCTCCTGCTCGCCGGCCTGGGCACGAAAGACAAGCTCGATGCCGCCGGCTGGCGCAAGGCGGTGGGGGCCGCCGCAAAGAGGGCCGAGCGGTCAAGCGCGGCAACGGTGGTCAACCTGATGGGGCTGGAAAACGTGCCGGGCACGGACGCAAAGGGCAAGGCGCGGAGTTTCGCCGAGCAGTGGGTCTACGCCACCTATCGGTACACGGCGACCCGCAAGAGGGCGAAAGACACACGGCCGAAGGACCGCCGGCTCACCGTCGCGATCGGTAGCGATCAGGAAGCTGCGCAGGCGAAACTGGGCCTCAGGCAGGGTCGCGCCATCGGACGGGCCTGCAACTATGCGCGCGAACTGGGCAACCTGCCGGCCAACGTCTGCACACCGGCTTACCTGGAGTCGGAAGCCCGTAAGCTGGCGCGCCGGAGCACCCGCATAACCGCCGAAATTCTCCAGGAAGAGGAAATGAAGGAACTGGGCATGAATTCGCTGCTGTCGGTTTGCGAAGGCAGCGAACTGAAGCCCCGGCTGATCGTGCTGCATTACAAGGGTGCTTCGGACGACTCGCCTCCCGTTGCGCTGGTCGGCAAGGGAGTGACCTTCGACACCGGCGGGATTTCCCTGAAACCCGGCCGTGCGATGGACGAAATGAAGTTCGACATGAGCGGGGCCGGCTCGGTGCTGGCGGCCCTGCATGCCACGATCGAACTCAGGCTTCCGATCAACCTGGTGGTCCTGGCGGCGGCAGTGGAGAACATGCCCAGCGGCCGCGCCACCAAGCCGGGCGACATCGTCAAGGCGATGTCCGGCGAAACCATCGAGATCCTCAATACGGATGCCGAAGGCCGGCTGATACTGGCGGATGCGCTCTACTATTCGCTGCGCTACAAGCCGTCCAAGGTCGTTGACGTCGCCACCCTTACGGGCGCCTGCCTGATGGCGCTGGGCCGCCACTACAGCGGCCTGTTCTCCAACAATGACGACCTCGCCGAGGAGCTGCGCGCGGCAGGCGAATCGGCTAGCGACCCGGTCTGGCGACTGCCCATGGGCCCCGAATACATGCCGGAACTCAAGAGCAATTTCGCCGACATGGCCAACATCGGCTCGCGCTTTGCCGGCGCCACGACCGCCGCCTGCTTCCTCTCGCGATTCGTCAAGGACGCGCACTGGGCACACCTGGATATCGCCGGCACGGCATGGAAGACGGGAGGCGGCAAGGGCAGCACGGGACGGCCCGTGCCCCTGCTTACCGAGTTCCTGCTGGGCCAGTAGCCGGGCAGAGTCATGCGGGCTGACACCCGGTTACGCGAAACGTGAGTCCGCCGGGCGGGCAACTGCCGGCGGAGCGCTACCGCCCGGCTGAACTGGAGGGCGAGGCCTACCGCCGCTGGGAGCAGGCGGGCTGGTTCGCTCCGAAGGGAGACGGGCCGCCCTTCTGCATCGTCATCCCGCCGCCCAACGTCACCGGGAGCCTGCACATGGGCCATGCCTTCCAGGACACGGTGATGGACGCGCTTACCCGCTATCACCGCATGCGCGGCGACTGCACACTCTGGCAGCCTGGCATGGACCATGCCGGCATCGCTACCCAGATGGTGGTGGAGCGGCAGCTTGAAGCGGAGGGCCTGAGCCGCCGCGAACTGGGGCGCGAAGAGTTCGTCCGGCGGGTCTGGGCCTGGAAGGAGTCGTCCGGCGGGCGGATCGGTGACCAGTTGCGCAGGCTCGGCGCGTCTCTGGACTTCTCGCGCGACTGCTTCACGCTGGACGAAGCGCGCAGCCGGGCGGTCACGGAGGTATTCGTGCGATTGCACGACGAGGGCCTGATCTACCGTGGACAGCGACTGGTGAACTGGGACCCCGTGCTGCAGACCGCCCTTTCCGACCTGGAAGTGGTGTCCAGCGAGGAAGACGGCCACCTCTGGCGTCTGCGCTACCCGCTGACGGACGGAGAAGGCGCCGTGGAGGTGGACACCACGCGCCCGGAAACGATGCTGGGAGACACCGGCGTGGCGGTGCATCCCTCCGACGATCGTTACCGGAGCCTGGTGGGCCGGATGGTGCGCCTGCCGCTGGTCGGGCGGGAAATCCCCATCGTGGCGGACGAGGCGGTGGACCCGGAGTTCGGCACCGGTTGCGTAAAGGTCACCCCCGCGCACGACTTCACCGACTACGAAATCGGCCGGCGCAACGGCCTGCCTGCGATCAACGTGCTCACCGCCCGTGCCCGGATCAGCGCCGCGGCGCCGGCGGAGTTCGCGGGGCTGGACCGGTTCGATGCCCGCAAGGCCGTGGTGGAGAAACTCAGGGAACAGGGGGCGCTGACGGGCGTGACCCGCCATCGCCATGTGATTCCGCGCGGCGACCGCTCCCAGGCCGTACTGGAACCCTTCCTGACCGACCAGTGGTACGTACGCGCGGCCACGCTGGCGGAACCTGCAATCGCCGCGGTCGAGGACGGACGCGTGCGCTTCGTTCCGGAAAACTGGGCAGCCACCTATTTCGAGTGGATGCGCAATATCGAGGACTGGTGCATCAGCCGCCAGCTCTGGTGGGGGCACCGGATACCCGCCTGGTACGGCGAGGCCGGCGCGATTTTCGTCGGCCGCGACGAAGCCGAGGCGAGGCGCCGGCACAAGCTGCCGGACGACTATCCGCTGCGGCAGGACGACGACGTGCTGGACACCTGGTTTTCCTCGGCCCTGTGGCCGTTCTCCACCCTGGGCTGGCCTGAGGACACGCCGGAACTGAAGCGCTTCTATCCCGGCACGGTGCTGGTTACCGGCTTCGACATCCTGTTCTTCTGGGTCGCGCGGATGATCATGATGGGGCTGAAGTTCATGGGAGACGTGCCATTCAGGGAGGTGTACGTGCACGGCCTGATCCGTGACCACGACGGCCATAAGATGTCCAAGTCCAGGGGCAACGTGATCGACCCGCTGGACCTGATAGACGGTGTGGACCTGGACACGCTGGTGGCCAAACGGACAGCGGGCCTGATGCAGCCGCAGCTCGCCCCGCAGATCGAGAGCGCCACGCGCAGGCAGTTCTCCGAAGGCATCCCGGCATTCGGCGCCGATGCCGTGCGGTTCAGTTTCGCCGCCATGGCCAGCACCGGCCAGGACATCCGTTACGACCTTGAGCGAACCGCCGGCTACCGCAATTTCTGCACCAAGCTTTGGAACGCGGCCCGCTTCGTCTTCATGCAGGTCTCCAACGCAAGCGAGGGCGGCCCGCCCTCACCCGAAACACACCCTGGACCCGCCGACCGCTGGATCATCTCCCGGCTGGGCAAGGCCCTTCAGGCGACCTCGGCTGGGCTGGACGGCTATCGCCTGGACCTGGCCAGCCGCGCCATGTACGACTTCGTGTGGCGCGAGTACTGCGACTGGTACCTGGAACTCGCGAAGATCGTGCTGAACGGCGGTGACCCCCAGGCCGCGGCGGCGGCCCGGCATACCCTGGTTCGCGTGCTGGAGGCCGTGTTGCGGGCGTTGCATCCGATCATGCCGTTCATCACCGAGGCGCTGTGGCTGCGCACCGCTCCGCTGGCGCGAACCAGCGGTGAAAGCGTGATGATCGCGCCCTGGCCGGACTCCGATGAGTTTCCCGAGGACAGCGAGGCGGAAACCGAGATCGAATGGCTGCAGGGATTTGTCCTGGGGATACGGCAGATCCGCGGTGAACTGGACCTGCCGCCCGGCCGCCGCCTGGAGGTGCTGGCGCAGGGCGCAGGGAAAGATGACCGCGAGCGGATGGAGTCGCTCGCGGGGATTCTCTACCCGATTGCGGGAATCGAGAAACTCACGCTGATCGCCGCCGATGCCGAGGCGCCGCCCGCCGCGGCCGCCCTGCACGGCGAGCTACGGCTGCTTACGCCGCTGGCCGGCGTCATCGACCCCGCGGCCGAACGCGCCCGCCTCAACAAACTCCAGGCCCAGGCCGAAAAGGCCCTGCAGGCGGCCGGGCGCAAACTGGCCAATCCGCAATTCATTGCCAAGGCCCCGCCGGAGGTCGTCAAGGGCGTGCGCGACCGCCGCGAAGAGCTGAATCGCGACCTTGAGAACCTGCACGAACAACTCGAAAGGCTGAAAAACCTGGACTCCTGAACCGCCTGCGGCCAGGGCGCCGGATAGTACACTTGGCGCCGTCCTGACCCGAGGTGGAGCCGGAAGGTGGCTGAACGATCATTCGCCAGGGAAGTTGAACTGCTGCGCCTGACCGCGGGCGAGGAATTCCGCGGCGAGGGCATACTCGCAGTCACCAAGGCGCTGTTGCAATCCGGCGTGGCCTACGTGGCGGGCTACCAGGGCGCGCCCGTCTCGCACCTGATGGACGTGCTCGCGGACGCGGGAGAAATACTCGATGAATTGGGCGTGCGCTTCGAGTCCAGCGCCAGCGAAGCCACGGCGGCCGCGACCCTTGCGGCTTCCATCAACTATCCCTTGCGCGGCGCGGTCACCTGGAAATCGACGGTGGGTACGAACGTCGCCAGTGACGCGCTGGGGAACCTCGCCTCCTCCGGGGTCAAGGGCGGCGCGCTCATCATCCTCGGCGAGGACTACGGCGAAGGCGCCAGCATCATGCAGGAGCGCACCCACGCCTTCGCCATGAAATCGCAGATCTGGCTGCTCGATCCCAGGCCGCGGCTGGACAGCATCGTGACTGCGGTGCAGCAGGGCTTCGAGCTGTCCGAAGCCAGCAATACGCCGGTCATGCTGATGCTGCGCATCCGCGCCTGCCACCTGTACGGCAGCTTTATCGCCAGCGACAATCGCCGGCCGCCGTTCACCGCCGCGGACGCGCTGGCCGCCCCGCAGCGCGACCCTTCGCGCATCATCCTGCCGCCGTATACCTACGAGCAGGAACGCGAGAAGACCGAACAGCGCTGGCCCGCGGCAGTGCGTTTCATAAAGGAGCGCAAGCTCAACGAATTCATCGACGGGCCGGAAAGCGAGCTCGGGATCGTGCTCCAGGGCGGGCTCTACAACGGAGTGCTGCGGGCGCTGGAACTGCTGGGTCTGGCCGACGGCTTCGGCGCCTCGCGCCTGCCGCTGTACGTGCTCAATGCCACCTACCCTCTTGTCGAGGAGGAATTCGTACGATTCGCCGCCGGCAAGCGCGCTCTGCTGATCGTGGAAGAGGGCCAGCCCGAGCATATCGAGCAGGCCGCCAACCAGTTCCTTCGCCGCGACGACCTGCAGACGAAGGTCCTCGGCAAGGGCCCCTTCCCCATGGCGGGCGAATACACCGGACCTGTGCTCAAGGAAGGCATTCGGGCCTTTCTGGAAGAGTTCGGCCCCCGGCTGCTGAATCCGGTGACCGAGCAGCCCCTGCTTCCCGCCGCGCAACTTGCTTCGGCGGTGCCGGAAAGGCCGTCGGGCCTTTGCACCGGCTGCCCCGAACGTCCCCTGTTCTCCTCGCTCAAGCTGCTGCAAAAGGAAGTCGGACCGATGCATGTGAGCGCCGACATCGGCTGCCATTCCTTCGCCAGTCTCGAACCCTTTAACCTGGGCGCCAGCATCCTGGGCTACGGACTGGGCAGCGCGGCGGCATCCGCACTGCATACGCGAGGCAGCAAGCGTCCCTTGTCGATCATGGGCGACGGGGGCTTCTGGCACAACGGCCTGACCAGCGGCATCAGCAACGCGGTGTTCAACGAGCACGACGGCGTGACCATCATCGTGGACAACGGCTACGCCGCCGCCACCGGCGGCCAGTGGATCCCCTCGTCGGAGGCCGACGCACCGCGCCGCACCGCCCGCCTTTCGATCGCCGACGCCGTGCGCGGCGTAGGCGTGCGCTGGGTGCGCAGTCTCAATACCTACGACATGAAGGACACGCTCAAGATCCTGCGCGAAGCCATGAGCACGCGGGAAAAGGGGCCCAAGGTGATCGTGGCGCAGGGCGAGTGCCAGCTCAATCGCGAGCGGCGCACGCGGCCGCTGCTCAACCGCCTGCGCAAGACCGGCAAGCGGGTGGCGCGCAAGCACTACGGCGTGGACGCCGACACCTGCACAGGCGATCACTCCTGCATCCGCCTTTCGGGCTGCCCGTCCCTGACCGTGAAGCCGAATCCCGATCCGCTGCGGCGAGCGCCGGTGGCGGCCGTGGATTACGACTGCGTGGGCTGCGGCGTATGCGGCGAGGTCGCGCACGCGGCGGTGCTCTGTCCGTCGTTCTACCATGCGGAACTGGTGGACAACCCCGGCGCGATCGAGCGGTTCATGCAAGGGCTGCGGCGCGTATTGATCGGCTTCCTGCAAAGACGCAGCCAGCGCAAGCGGGCGATGGCGTGGTAGAAGGAGAGACGCAGCCGCGCGTTTTCAAGCTGGCGATCGCCGCTCTGGGCGGCCAGGGCGGGGGCGTGTTGACCCAGTGGCTGTTGAACGCGGCCGAGGCCAGCGGCTTCATCGCGCAGGCCACATCGGTCCCGGGAGTCGCCCAGCGCACCGGCGCCACGCTTTACTACCTGGAGTTCTTTCCGCGGGCGGGCGCGGAGGCAGCCGGCGCGGACCCGGTGCTTGCACTGATGCCGCAGCCGGGCGACGTGGACCTGGTAGTCGCGTCGGAACTGATGGAAGCCGGGCGCGCTATGCAGCGCGGACTGGTAACGCGCGACCGCACCACCCTGGTGGCGTCCACCCACCGGGTATTCACCATCGGCGAGAAATCGGCGCTCGGCGACGGGCTGGCCGACAGCGAAACCGTCCTGCAGGTGGCCCGCGCCACAGCCAGGCGCCTGGTGGCTCTGGACATGGAAGCCCTGGCCCGTGAGCACCGCAGCGTGATCAGTTCGGTTGTGCTGGGCGCCCTGGCAGGGTCCGGCGCCCTGCCCTTTTCCGGCGAAGCCTGCGAGCAGGCGATACGGGCGAGCGGCAGGGCCCTGGAGCGCAACCTGGCGGCCTTCGAGGCCGGCAGGGCGCGCGCCGCGGCGACCGCCGCCGACCCGTCTTCACAGTCCGCGCCGGCCCCGGCGGAAATCGCCTCCGGCGAGGCATTCGATCCGGTTCCCGCGCCGCAAAACCCGCGTGCAAAGGCGCTCATGGCGCGGATATCCAGCGAGTTTCCGAGCACCTGCGCAAATGTCCTGGGGATCGGCGTGCATCGGCTGGTGGATTACCAGAACCACGCGTACGCGGGCCTTTACCTTGACCGCCTGCTGCCCATCCTCGAGCAGGACAGCGCGGCCCGCCAGCACACCTTGCTCGGCGAAACCGCCCGCGGCCTGGCGCTGTGGATGAGTTACGAAGATACCGCGCGGGTCGCAGACCTCAAGACGCGCGCCGCCCGCTTCGCCCGCGTGCGCGCGGAAGTCAGCGGTGGCGGCGGCAGCGGTGGCGAGCTCATGCGGATCGTGGACTACCTGAGCCCGCGGGTGGAGGAAATCTGCGGCAGCCTGCCCACCTGGCTGGGAGCTCCGCTGATGAAATGGAGCCTTACCCGCCGGATTCTGCAGGCCTTCACCGGCGGCAGGAAGATTTCCACCGACCGCTTCCGGGGCTACCTCCTGATGCGCGCGATGGCGCGCACGCGCGTCTGGCGTCTCAGCTCCCTGCGACACCGCGAGGAGGACGCGCGCATTCGCGAATGGCTGGACCTGCTGGCGGAACTGGCCCCGCGGGACTACGGGCTTGCCGTGGAAATGGCGGCCTGCCAGCAACTGGTCAAGGGCTACGGCGAGACATTCGAGCGGGGCCTGAGCCGCTACCGGGCCATCGCCGAGACCCTGCCTGCGCTTAAGCGCGGCGCCGATCCCGCAAGCGCCGTGCGCGAACTGCGCGCCGCGGCGCTGGCGGATGAAGAGGGCGGAGAATTCGCAGCCGCCCTGGCTCGATTGTGCGAGAATCACCCAGGCGATGCTCCCCAAAACGCAACTTGAACGCCTTGGGAGCGAGGGCGTCCCATCCTCAGCGAAGGCGAAACGCCTTCGCTCCCTGAAGTTCCTCACGCGAGCCGCGTGCAAGACGCGTCGCAAACCCCCAACGGCAATACCACTCACATGAAGTCACTAATCACCAATGTGCTGAACGCCGGCGCCCGCCCTCTTAACCTCCTGGGCGCGAGCGCCTGTTTCCTCCTGTTCGGCTACGCGCTCTTTGCCGAACACGTTCAGGGCTACGCGCCCTGCCCGCTTTGCCTCCTGCAACGCTTCGCCGTCGTCGGGATGGGCCTGGCATTTCTGCTTGCGGCCCTGCATCGGCCGGCCGGCTGGTTTCGCCATGTCTATTCGTTGCTGTGCGGCGCGATCGGACTGGCCGGCGGCGGCGTGGCGGTCCGCCATCTTTGGATACAGAGCCAACCCGAAGGGACCGTGCCGCCCTGCGGCGCAAGTTTTGATTTCATCGTGGAGAACTTCGGCGTCGTGACCGCCGTACGCGAAGCCCTGACCGCCTCGGGCGAATGCGCCGAAGTCGACTGGTCGCTGCTGGGACTCTCCATGCCCGGCTGGGTCCTGCTTGCGCTTCTGGGCCTGACCGCCTGGGCCGTGCGAACCAACTCCTTCGCCCGCCGCTAAGCGCAAACCATACAAAATACAGGCGACCAGGAGCGACCATGCTGCACTGGTTTTGTGTGCACGATACTTGTGCTAGAGTGCGTGCATGAAGAACATCACTCTAAGCGCCGATGAGCGTCTTATCGAGGCGGCCCGCGCGCAGGCCGTCCTTGAACACACCACCTTGAACGCCAAGTTCCGGGATTGGCTCGAAGACTATGTGCAGCGGCGGCGGCAGGCGGACCAGGCGATGGCGTTCATCGAGGAGTTGAGAAAGCAGGTGCGTACGGGTGGCCGGAAATTCACCAGGGATGAAATGAATGAGCGTTGACTTCCTTGACACCAATATTCTCATTTACACCCTTGACGAGACCGACGACCGCAAGAGCGGCATCGCCCGGCAACTGGTTCACAGCGCGTTAAGAAGCGGGAGCGCCATCATCAGTTTTCAGGTGGTACAGGAAACACTGAACACCATTACCCGCAAACTGCCGGTTCCCGCAACGCCTGAGCAGGCGGGCGTTTTCCTGACCGGAACGCTGGTCCCGCTATGGAAGGTGAATCCCAGTCGGGAGTTGTATCGGCGGGGCCTGCACATCCAGGCCCTTTATCAATTCGCTTTTTACGACTCGCTGATCGTAGCGGCCGCGCTGGAAGCCGGTTGCCGCAACCTGTTCAGCGAGGACATGCAGCACGGACAGATCATAGAACAGCTTGTGATCAAAAACCCATTCGCTGACTGATTCGCATATTGCATGCGTGAATCGAACCAACAAAATCGAACCAAATCGAACCAACCACTTGACCAAGTAGAGGGCTGAGTCTATTCTGACCGGCTAGTGAGTACGGGAACATGACGCGGCACGTAAAGATTGGTGAGGCAAAGACGCATCTCTCTGCGCTATTGGCCCGGGTGGAAGCAGGCGAGGATCTGGTTATCTGCCGGGGTTCCACGCCGGTTGCTCACCTGACACGGATTGACAAGGCGCAAGAGCAGGCCGAATTGTGCGAGACGCTGCGGCGGGAGCGGGCAAAACAGCGATCCGTCACCACTCGCGAAATCCTGGCCTGGCGACATGAGGGACATTCGCGCTGATGGCATTCGTGCCTGATGCCTCCGTCGCCGCCGCCTGGATATTGCCTGACGAAGAGGCGCAGGTGGCCGAGCGCGCTCTGGACCGCCTGGCGGCGGAAGCCGCTGTGGTCCCGACGGTGTTTTGGGATGAGCTGAGAAACCTCTTGTTGTCGGCCGAACGCCGGGGCCGCATTACGCCGAGTCACGCCGAGAGCTCTCTTGCGCGGCTGCGCCGGCTTCCTGTTCGTTGTCCGGGCGACGCAGTTGATCGCGACATCTTCGAGTTGGCGCGCCGCCACGGCCTGACCGCCTATGACTCCAGCTATCTGGCGCTTGCCATTCGTGAAGGCTGTCCACTCATAAGCCTGGACCGGCGTCTGAACAGGGCGGCTGTCGCCGAGGGTGTGGCGGCCTCCATCTGAAATCGTGTTGAGGAGGCAGGCAATTGAACGAGACGATTAACGCCATCGTGGCGCGGGAGCGGGACGGGAAGGTCAGCGGCCGGTTGGAGCGGCTGGCCGTGGCAGAGCTGCCGGACGAGGATGTACTCGTTCGGATCAGCCATTCCACCCTGAATTACAAGGACGGGCTGGCGGTGAGCGGTCGCGGGCGGATTTGCCGGCGCCTGCCGATGGTGTGCGGCATCGATCTGGCAGGCGAGGTGCTGGAATCGCGTGACGCTCGCTTTGCAGCCGGCGACCGTGTGCTTGTGAACGGCTATGAACTATCGGAGAAACACTGGGGCGGCTATGCACAGCAGCAGCGCCTCAAAGCTGGCTGGCTGGTCCCCATTCCGGAAGCCTTTTCTGCCGAACAGGCCATGATGCTTGGAACCGCAGGCTATACGGCCATGCTGGCTGTTCACGCCATACAGGACGCCGGAATCACGCCCGATGACGGCCCGGCGCTGGTGACCGGGGCCACCGGCGGCGTGGGCGCCGTATCGGTCATGCTGCTGTCCCGCCTGGGATACCGCGTGACCGGCGCAAGCGGCAAGGCTGAAGGCGCAGCTTTTCTGAAGTCGCTGGACGCGGCAGAAACGATTTCGCGCGATGAACTGGCCCGCGAGTCACGGCCTCTGGAATCGGAAACCTGGGCGGCGGTGGTGGATGCCGTCGGCGGGCCGACGCTGGCCACCGCACTGGCGCAGACCCGCCGCGGCGGCCTGGTGGCGGCGGTGGGCCTGGCCGGAGGATTCAAGCTGGCGAGCACCGTCATGCCGTTCATCCTGCGAGGTGTGACCCTGCATGGAATCGACTCGGTAATGGCCCCGCAGGAACGGCGCCGGCGCGCCTGGGGCGCGCTGGCGGAACTCATTGATCCAGAGCGGCTCGCAGGCATTTCCCGGGTCGCGCCAATGTCGATGCTGCCCTCACTGGCGATCGACATTCTGGACGGGAAGATTTCCGGCCGCGTGGTCATTGATGTCAACGCCTGACAGCACGGCCGGCAACTCCCTGCTGATAAAATCGACCCCATGAAAAACTACGACTTAAGCGGCAAGGTCGCGCTCGTTACCGGCGCCGGGCGGGCGCGCGGCCTGGGCGAAGGCATCGCTTCAAAGCTGGCCGAGTGCGGCGCCAGCGTGCTGATCACGGACCTGGGCGAATCGCCGGGCGAACACATGCCCGATCATCACATTGGAGCTACGGACTCGATGCGGACCGTGGTGCAGGGCATTCGAGACCACGGCGGCGTCGCCGCAGCTTTCCCGCTTGACGTGCGCGTCGAGGCCCAGGTCGAGGCGGCGGTGGCGAACGCCGTGGAGCGCTTCGGCCGCCTGGACATCCTGGTCAACAACGCCGGCATCGGATACCTGATCGCCGCCTGCACCGAACTGTCGGAAGACAAGTGGGACGCGGTACTGGACGTGAACCTCAAGGGGCCCTTCCTGTGCACCAAGCACGCCGCGCGCCAGATGATCAGCCAGGGCGAGGGCGGGCGCGTGATCAACATTGCAAGCCAGGCTGCCAAGTCCAGTTTCCCTCACATGGCCGCCTACACGGCGTCCAAGCATGGCCTTGTCGGCCTGACCCGAACCTGCGCCCTGGAACTGGGCCCGCACGGAATCACGGTCAATTCCGTATGCCCGAATCACGTCACTACCGGGCTGGGCGCCACCCAGAACGATTATTTTTCCAATCACTTCGGGCTGACGCTGGAGCAATACATCGACAATATCCGCACGCGTAATCCCATGCGCCGTGAAGGAAGAGTCACCGATACCGCCAATGCCGTCGCGTTTTTGTGTTCCGATCAGGCTGTTTACATCAACGGCGACTCGCTGAACGTGACCGGCGGCGAGGAAATGCACTAGGGAGACAACGATCACATGCTGAATAAACAAGAATTCTTCGACGCACTGGAAGCGGCCCGCAAGCCACGTCACGGCGGCGGCCACCCGTTCAGCCGGATGTGGGCGCAAGGCGCGCTGTCCCGGGAGCAACTGGGACGTTACGCGGTGCAGCACTATTACTACATCGCACCGATCCCGCAGCAGTTCGCCGCGCTCTATGCCCGCCTCCCGGACCTGGACGCCCGCCAGCACCTGCTGGAGAACCTTCTGGGCGAGGAAATGCCGGATACGCCGGAGAAACGGCATCCGGACCTGCTGGTCAGGTTCGCCGAGGCCTGCGGCCTTTCCCGCGACGAGGTGGTCAATGCGGACCTGCGCGACGAAATCCTTCCGACAACGCGGGCGATGCGCGCCTGGATCTGGGAGTTGTCCACGATTCGCCACCTGGCGGAGTCGGCCGCCGGCATCATGGTCGCGCTGGAGGGGCAGCTGCCCACTCTTTATCCGGCCTATGTGAACGCAATGCGCAAGATGGGCTTCAGCGAAGAGGACATGGAGTTCTTTCACGTGCACATCGAGGGGGACGAGGAGCACGCCCACATCGGGCTTGAGCTGACCGACCGCTACGCCACCACCGAGGCGCTGCAGGAGCGCGCCATCGCGGCGGTTCGGGCTTCGGCCTCCCTGCGCTGGAGCATGCTGGACGGGATACAGGCTGCGCTGGTGGTTCCCAAGGCCGCGTGACGAGCAAGGCGGAATGTGCGCTGGTTACGGGGGCGGCGGGAGGTATCGGCTCCGCCGTAGCTCATCGATTCGTGGAGCGCGGCCTGAGGGTCGGCGCGATGGTGCTGCCGGGACAAGAGGCGCCGGCGGGGCTGGCGCTGCCGGCTGAAGCGACCGACGAAGAGCAGGTCGCAGGCGCCGTTGCGCAATGCGCCGAGGAACTGGGACCGCCGCGCTGGGTGGTGCATACCGTGGGGATTACCGGCGAAGGTCCTTTCGTGGACGTGTCGCTGGAGGACTGGAACCGGGTGGTGGACGTCAATCTCACTTCCACGTTTCTGCTGGCCCGCGCCGTGCATCCGCATCTGAAGCGGACCGGCGGCGCCATGCTGATGTATTCGTCCACCAATGCGATCAACGGCGGCAACGAATTGTCCGGCCCCGCATACACCGCGGCCAAGGCCGGAATCATCGGCGTCGTGCGCTACCTCGCCCGCGAGTGGGCGGCGGATGGCATACGGGTCAACGTCATCGCTCCCGGTCCGATCGATACCCCCATGCTCGACCGGCTCGGGCCGGAGCGGCGCACCCTTCTCGCCGAACGGGCGCCGCTGGGCCGGCTCGGCACCGCCGAAGAGTGCGCGGCGATGACGGATTTCCTGTGCTCGGACGACGCCGGACACATGACCGGAACGATTACCAACATATCCGGCGGCCTGCTGCTGGACTGACCAGTCAACACTGAGAGGACACCATGAAGAACAGAACTGAAATTTGCGGCGCGGCGCTGCTGGCGCTATTGCTGGCGGGCGGAAACGCCGTGGCGGATGACGAGAGCGTGATGGACAGACTCGCGACGCTGCAGGGCGACTGGATCATGCTGGATGAGAACGGCGCGGAGACCGGCATGATCGGCTCCACCTTCCGGCTCACGGCGGGCGGTTCCGCCCTGGTGGAGGTGATGGCGCCCGGCAGTCCCGACGGATACGAAATGGTCAACATGTACCACGCCGACGGCAACCGGGTGCTGATGACTCACTACTGCGCCGCCGGCAACCAGCCGCGCATGGAAGTGATCGCCACGGATGACGAAAACCGCCTGGAGTTGCGGTTTGAGAGCGTCACCAACCTGGCTTCGCCCGAATCCGAACACATGCACCAGGCGGAATATATTTTCCGCGGCGACGATCGTTTGACCACCCGCTGGTGGAGCATGCAGGACGGTAAGGTCAGCGAAGAAAACCACGTAACGATCGAACTGAAACGCAAGAAATAGCACAACTCTTCCCCTGACGGGAGGTGGCGCGGTGCTGCCGATCCAACCGCAGCGAATGCTGGAGGACCTCCGGGCGCTGGCGGAATTCGGCAAGCTTGGCACCGGCGTCAACCGGCGCTCGCTCACGCCCGAAGACCTGGCCTCGCGCGACTGGCTGCTTGAGCGAATGCGCTCCGCCGGGCTGGAAGCGGAAATTGACGGAATCGGCAGCCTGGCCGGTCGGACTCCCGGCAGCCGCGGTCACATACTGATCGGTTCGCACACCGACTCGGTGCCCAAGGGCGGATGGCTGGACGGTTCGATGGGGGTGATCTTCGGTCTGGAGATCGCCCGTGCATTCGTCGAAAGCGGCCGATCGGACGACCTGGGCGTCGAGGTGATTTCCTTTATCGACGAGGAAGGACGTTTCGCCGGTTTACTGGGCAGCGCCGCGTTCACCGGCAGAATGACGGAGCCGGACATCGGCAAACTCACCGACGAACGGGGCGAAAGCCTGAATGGCGCGTTACGGGCGGCCGGCTACGCGGGGCGCGAGCTGTTGCGCTGCGAGCCGGGGCGGCACGCGGCCTACCTGGAGGCGCACATCGAACAGGGCCCGGTGCTGGAGACGGCCGGCAGAAAAATCGGACTGGTGACCGACATCGTGGGCGTGGCCCGCTGTGAAGTCATCTTCACCGGCCAGGCCGACCACGCGGGAACGACGCCGATGGGACTGCGCCGGGACGCGGCTGCGACGCTATATGCCTTTGCCGACGACTTCGCGCGCTTCTGCCGTGAAGAGGGCAGCGACCGGACCGTATGGAACCTGGGGATCGCGGCGATGGACCCGGGCGCCTACAACGTGGTGACGCGGCGGGCCCGGCTGGGCGTGGAGTATCGCGATCCGTCGGAAGCCGTGCTTGATCGCATTCGGCAATACATCGAGGAAAGCGCAGGGCGCGTGGCGAAGCGGCATCGCGTTTCGGCGGAAGTCGTCGCCGGCGCCAGCATCCTCCCCAATCCCATGGACGAGTCCATGCTGGGCCACCTGGAACAGGCCGCCGGCGACCTGGGCGCATCGAGCCTGCGAATGCCCAGCGGCGCCGGGCACGACGCCACGATGCTCGCGCCTTTGATTCCCTCCGCGATGATGTTCGTGCCGAGCATCGGCGGCCGCAGCCACGACATCTCCGAAGACACGCGCGAAGAGGACATCGTGCTGGGGCTGAAGGTGCTCACGCGCGCGGTGGAGCGCATCATCGCCGCCGCGTAAGCGTCCCGCCCCCGCTCCTGAAACGAAAGCCCGGGGTCGCCGGGCTTTCGCGTCTGCTGAACTTCAGATTCCGTTCAGAACGAGTAGCTCACGCTCGCGGTTATGAGCTGCGGCTGTCCGAGCGTGCCGATCACGATGATCTCGTCCGCGTCGCCGTCGAGGAAGAAGAAATCCGGGAAGGTCTGAACGTCGGTGTAGTAGTCCTCGTCCAGGAGGTTTTCAACGTTCAACGCCAACTCCCATCGTTCGCTGGCAACACTGAACTGAGCGCCCACCAGCGTGAAGCTTGGATTGACCACGCTCACGCCAGCCGGATCGGACAGTCTCAGTCCCGTGTACTTGCCGTTGTGACTGACCTGCACGCTGGCATTGAACGTCATTCCGTTGGCCAGCGGCTGCACGTAGTCGGCGCCCACGTTCCAGTTGAAGTCGGGCGTGACCGGCGGCGTGTCTCCGCCGATGTCCTTCATTATCGGATTGCCGTCAGCGTCGGCCCCGGACACCACGCTCGTACCGCTGTCCCATTCGGCCTCGATCCAGCCGGCGGACACGAACAGCGAAAGCGCGTCATTCACCGCCACGCTGAAGTCCGCCTCCACGCCGAACTGCTTCGAATCGCCCACGTTGTTGATCAACTCCACGATGCCGGCCCCCTCGGCGGGAATCTGCGTTTCGATCTGGCGCTGGTTGTAGTCGATGAAAAAGGCCGCGATCGACGCTGACCCCCGGCCATCCATCAGGCGGCCCTTCCAGCCTCCCTCGAAACTGGTGGCGTCCTCGGAATCGAACGCGGGCAAGTAGTCCGGAACGTCCTCACTGATATTGAACCCCCCGGGCTCGAAACCGCGGGCGACCGTACCGTACAGCATGGAATCCTCGCTCAGCCAACGTGTTAAGGACACCCTGGGCAGAATCTCCGTGCCGCTGTCGCTGCCCGTGTGGTTGGTGCTGAAGCGCAGCGTTTCATTCTTCCAGCGGTCGGCGCGCAGTCCCACACTCAAATCCCATTCACCCATATCGTAGGTGGCGTTAATGAAGGCTGCCAGATGGCTCTTGTCGCGAATGCGCTTCTCGAACGGAGTCATCGCAACCTCGCCGGTTTCTTCCGCTTCGGTAACGGTCTCGCCCGCCCAGACGCCGGTGCACGTCAGTCCCGCCGCGCAACCCAGCGGCCCGTTGATATTGCCGTCCGCAAAGATGACCGTGTCGTACCAGATCAGGTCGGAGTCCATCTTCTCGTCGTACTTCGAGTAATACACGCCGCCCAGCCATTGAAACGGGCCTTCGCTCGTGGACGTGAAGCGGATTTCCTGCGTAAGCACGTCCATGTCCTCCGGCCGCAACAGCGACAGCAGGTACTCCTCTCTTTGGTCCAGGTCGGTATAGCGCAAACTCTCAGTCGTGGTCCAGGAGGACACCGACGTGATGTCAAAACCGGGCAGCTCCCAGACCAACTCCACCATGCCTGACGTAGTGTCGCGTTCGTGGCGGGGGTTGGTGCTGGATGGCACGACATTGGGATGCGTGAGGTTGCTCTCGTCCAACTCCCGGATCCAGGTGTTGTTCGGACCTTCGAAGTCGTTCCAGCGCACGGATACGTAAGCAGAAAGGTTGTCGCCCAGCGGTCCGGCCAGCGATACCCGCACGCCGGACTCTTCCGTATTGCCGATGTCCTCGTCGTTGTCACCGGCGATCCCGTTCAGGCGGGGTGGATTCGGGTTGTGCAGGTAGCCGTCGTTGGTGACCCAGAAGCCGAATACCCGCATCGCCCAATCGCCTTGTCCCAGCGGCAGGTTGAGGCTGCCTTCAATGTCGAGGACACCCTGATCGCCCGCCACGCCCTTGACGCGGCCGAACATGGACTCGGGATCGGGGCGGGCACTGACGAACTTGACCGCGCCGCCGATGTTGCTGCCGCCGTAAAGCGTTCCCTGCGGCCCTTTCAGCACTTCAATGCGTTCCAGATCTCCGAAGCGCGAGGACGCATCGGAAAAAAGCTGCACGTCATCGAGATAGAAGCCCACGCCCTGCGTGTTGCCGAAAGCCCCCAGTCCGCGCACGGACACGTTGGGGAAGCCGTCAAGGCGCATGGACAGGTTCAGATTGGGAATCTGAAAGCCCACGTCCTCCAGGCCCTTGATGTTCTGACGGTCGATGTCGGCGCCCGTGAGCACGGAAACGGATTCGGGAATCTCCAGCAGGCTCTCCGCGCGTTTCCGCGCGGTAACCACAATCTCTTCGAATTCCCCGGCGGCGCCCTCCTGTGCCATCGCTGTGCCCGAGGGCAGCAACGATACGGTAATAGCCGACACTGCAGCTATTGACCCAAGCCACGCTAAGTTTCTCGAAAACTTCAGCATCCTAGCGTCTCCCATTTGCGACCGGATTATTGATTTTCCACAAATCCTCGCTCGAATCAAGCGTGCGGATTTCCGCTGCCGTGTTGCTTGCGCCATAATGGATTGTCGCCAAACCACACGGCGCGAACCGCGAGACGGTATGAGCGAACTCCTCAGCGAGAACACAATCGAAGTTCTACGCCGGCAGGGCCATTCCCTGATGACCGGGGATTCCGTGGGCGAGCGCTACAGCGTGGATTTCACCGCGGAGAACGCTTTCCGGCCTTCAGCGGTAGTGCGGCCCGGCTCCACCGAAGAAGTTTCCCGCGTGCTGAAAACCTGCCACGAACAAGGCCAGCCGGTGGTAGTGCAGGGCGGCATGACGGGCCTGGCAGGCGGCGCCACCCCGCAGGCCGGAGAGGTCGCCCTGTCGCTGGAAAGACTGACCGGTATCGAAGAAATGGACGCAGCCGCCATGACGGTCACCGTCTGGGCGGGCACACCGCTCCAGACAATACAGGAAGCGGCGCTGGACGCAGGCTTTCATCTGCCGCTGGACTTCGGCGCGCGCGGTTCCTGCCATATCGGCGGGGCGATCGCGACCAACGCCGGCGGCAACCAGGTGATCCGCTTCGGCATGACCCGCAACCTGGTGCTGGGTCTGGAAGCGGTGCTGGCGGACGGCACGGTCATCAGTTCCCTGAACAAGATGCTCAAGAACAATGCGGGGTACGACCTCAAGCATTTGTTTGTGGGGACGGAAGGGACGCTCGGGGTCATTACCCGCGCGGTATTGCGCCTCTATCCGAAGCTTGAGAGCACTTGCACGGCCCTGTGCGGTGTGCGCTCGT
This sequence comes from Gammaproteobacteria bacterium, assembly GCA_963666765.1. Classification (GTDB taxonomy): domain Bacteria; phylum Pseudomonadota; class Gammaproteobacteria; order Steroidobacterales; family Foliamicaceae; genus Foliamicus. The sequence continues at coordinate 2,761,054 of OY762933.1, read as the reverse complement.
TCGATCCAGCCGTCTCGCTGCTCCGTGAGCTTCAGGGCAAACTTGGAGGCTCGGTGAGCGCATATGAAGTCATGTGGTCGCCTTATTTTGATCGTGTGATCAGGCACAGCGACAGCCTGCGCTCGCCTTTCGACCGGGATTACCCGATCTACGCGCTGGTGGAAGCGGAAGGCTCGGACCAGGAAACGGACAGCCGGCGATTCGAAGAAGTCCTGGCCGGGGCGCTGGAGAGCAGGCTGATCGATGACGCCGCAATCGCCCAGTCGGAAAAGGACCGGCAATCGTTCTGGAACATTCGCGACGGCGTAGCGGAAATCACCGCCGACCTGCTGCCCTACGCCAGCCTGGACGTCAGCATGGACATCGCCGAGATGGCGGAATTCCTGGACGAGTTCGATACGGAACTCAAGGAAGCGTTACCGGACGCCATCAATCTCGTATTCGGACACATCGGCGACAACAACCTGCACCTGTTCGTGAGCACGCGCCGCGAGGGCGATCTTAAGACTATCTTCGATATCGGCTACCGGCTCACCGGCGCCCACGGCGGCTCTGTTTCCGCGGAGCACGGTATCGGCGTGCTCAAGCGCGACTACCTGCATCTTTCGCGCAGCCCGGAAGAGCTCGAACTGATGCGGCGCCTGAAGAACGCCCTCGACCCGAAGGGCATCCTCAACCCCGGCCGCGTTATCCCGGCATAAACCCGCACTCCGGGCGTCTTCCCTCGCCTTTTTCCCGCCCCTCCCTTCCGGGAGTGTTGGAGCCAGGATGGCGGAACCGAGCCAGGGATGGCGCCTCCCGGAAGAGAGGGGCGGGAAAAAGGCTTAAGCTGATGCCTCCCGGCAGGTAGGGGCGAGCGAGTCCGGCCGCGTTTCTTCAGCCGGTCATGCGAACGGCCATGGAGCCGCAGCTGTTGGCTTCGAGGATTTCGATCCAGTAGCCGTCCGGGTCCTTGATAAAGGCCAGTCCCTTCATCTTGCCGTCGTCCGGACGCTTGACGAACTCCACGCCCAGCTCTTCGAAGCGCTTGCAGGCCTCATAGACATCCGGCACGGACAGCCCGATGTGGCCGAAGCCGCGGGGGTCGGCGTTGCCGTCGTGATAGCCCGGAAAATCGTCGTCGCTCTCGGTACCCCAGTTATGCGTCAGCTCGATCATCGCCTTTTGACTGAAGGCATAAGCCGCGCGCGCCTCCGCGCCGTCCGGAATAGGTTCGTCGTCTTCCGTGACGTAGCCCATGAAATACAGCGAGAACTCCATTTCCGGAAACCGGAACTCCTTGATCAGCGTCATTCCGAGCACCTTCGAATAGAAGTCCAGCGACCGTTGCGGATCCCTGATCCGCAACATCGTCTGGTTCATGACGTAGCCCCTTGTCTCGGGGACCGATACGACCTGCCCTTCCTGAACGGTGGATTGACTCGACATATGCCCTCCCTTTAAATCGATCAGAACTTGACCCGCACAATAACCGTCGCAAGGCGCGGCTAGCCCAGCGTGCCGATTACGGGATTGAAGGTCAAGCCCGTTGGTGGTTTCCCGCTCCGGATCAAATCCCGAAATGGCCGAAAACGGCGGATTATGCTAGAAGCGAAGGCGAACTCCAGCCTCTATGGTCCTGTCCGGGGCCGGCGCCCGGTCCTTGATGATGGAGGTGTGCTTTCTCTGTTCGTCGCCGGTCAAATTGCTGGAGCGCAAATACGCCTGCGTCAGGACCGAGCCTCTCTCGATGTCATAGGAGATGTAGGCGCGCAGGTCTTCGTATCCGGCGGTCGGGAGTTCGTGGTCGCCGAGCTTGTCCTGCCGGGAAGTGCGCAGGTAGTCGATGTTGGTCCGGAAAGCGCCCCAGGTGAACTCCAGACCCGCGCCGAACCGCTGAGGGGGAATGCGCGGCAGGTATTCGTTGCCTGAAGTATCCAGTTTGGCGGACACCACATCGTAAAGACCCGTCAGCCGCAAGCGCGCATCTCCCCATTCCGCCAGGGTCATTGACGCCTCCAGGTCCAGCCCCCGGAATACCGCATCGCCCTGCAGGAACTGGAGCACGACCAGTTCGCGCCTGACTTCTCCCGTGGACGCGAGATAGATGAAATCCCCGAACGACGTGTAGTAGAAAGTTCCCGCAACGGACCAGTTCGGACCGTCGCCATTCAACGTTACCGAAAGGTTGAGGGCGTTTTCCTCCTCAAGCCCCGGGTGGCCGATTTCGAAACTCTGGGCCGCCACGTGAGGGCCGTCGGAAAACAATTCCTCACCTACCGGCGCACGGGTGGAGTAATCGGCCTGCACGGCCGCGGTCCAGTCGGCGTGCAGCGGGATAATCGCTCCCAATGAGGCACTGACCAGCGAGAAGTCCCTGTCGGCGCCTTCCACGGGCGAGTGCTCCACAGTCTCCACCCGCACGCCCCCTTCAAGTTCAAAGTCCTCGAATGACCGTTCGCCGACCCAGAACACGCCCAGGGAACGAGTATCCACGGGTGGCGCGTGCGCCTCTTCACCGACCACCGAGAGCGAGCGACCGGAGATCTGCGTGCCGATTGCGCCGGTCCAGTCCCAAAGTGGCCCATGACTCAATTCCGCGCGTGCTTCCCACGCCTGACTGTCGAACACCGTTCCGATCTCGCCCGAGGGTTCTATCTCGAAGTGCTCGTAGTCGTTCGTGCCGGCCCTTAGGTTGAAGCTCGAAAAACCGGGCAAGGGATCCAGGAGAGCCGCTTCGAAATCCACGCGCGTCTGATTCAGATCAATAAACGGAAATCCCTCGCCTTCGTGCCCGTGCTCTTCCTCTTCTTCCTCGTCGGCAGGTCCGTGCTCCTCATGCTCATCCTCGGAATGGAATTCTTCATGCCCGTGAGCAGGGATTCCATATTCGGAATCCAATCGGCTTACGGCCAGGCCCGCGAATCCGCGATCACCGACGTAGGAAAAGCCGAAGGCGCCGCCCCTGACGTCCATGTAACTGCCCGGCACCACGCCGAAGGGTTCCTCTTCGTCGTCCTCATGATCTCCGTCCTCGTCTTCATGGCCTTCCTCGCCATGCTCTTCGCCATGTTCCTCCTCCAGAGCCCGAAACAGCGCGGATTCAGCGTAGCCGGGAATCTCGTAGTCGTCCGCCCGCCGGGCAAAGCCGTCGAAGTGCCAGGCGAATTGACCGGCGCCCCCGTCCAGCCGGAAGGAACCGCTGCGCGCGTTGGCGTTGTCGCCCAGCTTGAGGTCCAGCTTGCCGCTCAGCACATCCCTTGCGCCGTGGGGAATGCGGCCGGTGTGCGTATCCACGACTCCGCCGATTGCCCCGGAACCATACAGCAGCGTGCCGGAACCCTTGAAAATCTCCACTCCATCCACAACGAAGGGATCAATGGTCACGGCATGATCCCCACTGGTCACGGAGGCATCCATGACGTCGATCCGGTCCTCCATGACCCGCACGCGGGCGCCGCCCAGCCCGTGTATCACCGGCCGCCCGACCGCCACACCGTATGAACTGTTATGTATTCCGGGCTGCCCTTCCACTATCGCCCCGATGCTGTCGGCCATCTTGCGTTCCAGTTCCTCGCCTTCCACGGAATCGACCGGCGTGGCCAGCCCTTCGGCCGACAGGGGATGCCCGTGAACCACGATTTCCTCAAGTGCGCCCGAGTGGTCGTGGTGATCGTCATCGTCGGCGTGGAGCGCCCCCGCCGCCAGCAACAGCGTAGCTGCCAGCAATGGCCGCACAAACTGGCGATTTTCCAGGTGCCGGAAGGAAGAATTCAACAGGATGGAAGCCCCCGCTTTTGCAATAGGCCCCGATTGTAAGCCAGGACGCGCCCAGTCCCCCGGACGCTGCGTTACGGTTTTGCAACTTGCCGAACCAACCGCTCCAGTGCTTGAAATCAGCCCCGGCGCACACCGCCGCGCAGGAGTGTCTGAACGCGCAGGGCGTTCAGCGGATAGAGGCCGGCACAACCGCCGTGTCGCCGCCCTCCGAGGTGCCGCCGCGCACTGAGCGCCCATCATCTAAAGCCCGTCCTGTGGATTTGTGGACGAGTCCTGCGGAACGGCCCGCGCCCTGGGCTGAAACTGGTGGGTCAAAGTTCCATTTGTCGGCTAGTACTCATATTTTTCGGTTGTCTGAACCGCCATCGTGTATCCCGAGTAAGCGAGATCGGACTCGCGAAACTCTGTCTTGAGTTCGCCCGTCGCCCAGATCGGCTCCCAGGTCGACTCGAGATCAAGGGGCTCTTCCGCCGTTACGTACACAATCTGATTGGCGGGGGGCGGCGGAAAGTGAATGCATGCGCCGAAATAAGGCACCAGCAGGAATTCGCTCACCTTGCCCTCTGTGGAAATATCCAGCGGCACGATAAATCCGGGAATCTTCACCAGGACACCGTCGAGCTCTTCAACGACGCCCGTAGGCAAGGTCGGCAACGAAAACGCGCCGTCGAACGAGTCGTCCCCCGGCTGCTCGATCATTCTCGAATCGGGAATCAGATCGTCCCAGGTGAGCTCGCGGGCATCGTCCGCAACAGCAATTCCGCCGAGGACCAGCGTCACCGCGAGCCCCCGCCGAATGACTCGGTTCGAAATGGTCATGTTTCCTCCTTGCTAGTGCGCTGTCTCATAAGTTCGTTGCCTTTCAGAGCGGGCCTGAAGCGTCAATGCAAGGCGCCGTCCGCAGGGAATACTGCCCTGTATTGCCCAGGGCGGCAACGCCGCAGTGGCGCTTCAGGCCCGCTCCCGAAGGGCGCGGCCCCTGCAGCCTGTGGCCGCGTTGCGTCCCTGGGCAATGGGAGGCGCCATTCCCGGCGGAACGCGCCTTGCCACACGCCGCAGGGGACACGCTGAAAGGCAACGAACTTATGAGACAGCGCACTAGAGCCTTACCGTCAGACCGTCGGCGAGCGAATTCCGGTATGCCCGCCAGGCCGGAATGATGCTGACAAGAACCGCAATGACCAGGATACCCGTCAGCACATAGAGATCAAAAGCCCGCAGCCCGACGCTCAGCTGAATGCCGAATTCCGAGAGTGCGAACGGCCGTATCGCCAGAATGCCGAGCTGGATCAACAGCAGTCCGGACAGTGCGCCGAGAAACGCAAGCGTTGCTGCCTCCGAAAGCAGCAACGCAAAAATGTGACCGGGCCTCGCTCCGACGGAACGCAAGACAGACATTTCGCGGCGGCGCTCATTCAGGCTGACCAGTAGCGTGGCCAGCAATCCGAGTACGCTGGCCAGCACGACCATCGCCGACACGCCCAGCAACGCGTATTCGGCAACGCGGATCAGGCCCCAGAGTTGCTGCAACGCCACGCCCGGAATGACCGCGGTCATCGGCTCGTCCTCGAACTCGTTGACGTACCGCTGCAGCGCGAATATGGATGTCTTCGACTCGAGCCCGACGAGGAATGCCGTAATTGCTCCCGGCTCGTAACCGGCGATGGGCATCGCCACGCGGTCGCCATCGCCATTTGAATGGATCAGATCCATGCCGCTCAGACTGATGTGCACAGTCCGATCGACGGGCGTGCCGGTGCGCGCAAGTATTCCGCTGACCGTAAACGGATCCTCGTCGTGCGTAAGAAAGCTCGTATCCGCCAGTCCGTGAGATACGACGATTTCCCGGCCGACATCGTATCCAAGCTGCTCGGCAACCTCCGCGCCGATAACTGCATCGGTGGGTGCGGTGAACGGACCACCCTTCAGGAACGCCAGCGGCCGTCGATCGGCATACCTGTAATGATCGAAATAGCCGAGGTCCGTTCCGAGGACCCGATAGCCGCGGTGCGCATCTCCCAGGGAAATCGGAATGGTCCAGTCCACCTCCGGTCGGGCGCCGATTTTCTCGTAGCTGCTCCATGCGATGTTGTTCGTCGGGTTGCCGATACGAAAAACCGAATACAGAAGCAGGTTCAGATCGCCGCTGCGCGCGCCGATAATCAGGTCGGCGCCGGAGATCGTGTTGGCGAAGCTGGATTGCGTGTCTGTTCTGACCCGGTCCACCACGGAGAGCAGGGCCGCGCTCACGGCAATCGATGCAACGGTCAATGCGGCCGTCGCACGCCGGTTCATCAGGCTCTTGAAGACGAGCGTCAGTGCGTTGCCGATGTTATGCAGCATTTGAATGGAGCCTCGCGGCGTTGGTCCGCTGAAGATCGGTCGCGACGTCAAAGTGTGTCGCGAGCGAAGCATCATGACTGACGAAGATGACGGTGCTGTTGGCCCGGCCGCACTCGGACACGAGCAGACTGATGAACTCGCGTCGACGATCCGCGTCGAGAGACGAGGTGGGCTCGTCGGCGAGAACCAGCTCCGGCTGCCCGATCAGAGCGCGTGCGGCAGCGACACGCTGCTGCTGCCCAACGCTCAAATCCGTCGATTTTCGCGAACGAAGCTCCTCGCCGATTCCGAGTGCCGAAAGCAGCCGGGCTGCCGATCTCTCGAGGGAGCCATCGGCGTCAATGGCGCGCTTCAGCCGCCGCCGGGAATAGCGACACGGCAGAGATACGTTTTCGACAACCGAGAGGTACGGCACAAGATTGAATTGCTGAAAGATAAAGCCGACGTGGTCCGCGCGAACCCGGTCGCGGGCCGCACTCTTCATGCCGGCGAGATCCTCACCCAGAATGGCGACGGTACCTGCACGCGGAACCAGTACCCCGCCGATCATGGCGAGCAGCGTGCTCTTGCCGCATCCACTGGGACCGAACAGGAATACCCGTTGCGCCGTCCCGACATTGAGTTTGCGAATGGCCAGGATGTCATCGTCCGAACCGTAGCCGAAACGCAGTCCCGATATGGCTATCGCATTCTCCGGGTTGATGGCCGTGCCCGACATCGCTTCTAGCAGCCCGTGGCAGAACCCCGCGTCGCACCGAGAACGGCGAGACGCCCGCCTGGCAAGGCGCGAGGAGCGCGCATATCGGGCATATGCAAGCGACAAGCAACGCAGTCCAGGCGGGATGGATCGCCGGGCGAACGCAGTGGGAGTCTTGCCACGGGCTGCTAGGGCGACGACAGGGAAACCGACGACGCTCGCCCTTCTACCGTCGTCACGTGCGCTCCGGCCGAGGTGAGAATCTGAATCTCAATCGTTTCGACGCTCGCGAAGCTCTCCGTGAAACGCAGCGAGAGGGAATCAAGATCCGATACATTGCCGCATACCCATTCGTAACTTGCGTTTATTTCCTCGTGCTGTTCGGAATCGTGGTCGTCGTGAACGGTCGATTCCGCATGGTCTTCCGCAAGGTGCTGAACGACGTACCCCGGTCCCTCGACAGACGTGTCCGAAATCCTGCAATCCGCCGAGTCCGCCAGTCCGAACATTGCGTCTGCATTCGACAACATCGCGGCAGCCTCCCGAATAGTTTCAAGCTGTTCATCACTTTCCGGCGCATGTTCGAAGCCGACGACATCGGAAAGCGGCGCAATCAGCGATACCGCTACCGTGCCGCCCTCAACCACGACACCCAGTTCGACAACGCCATGCACATGCTGCGCCGGCACGCTGGCGGGAGCCAGGCCACAGACCGCCATGGCGTAAGCGAGCGGCCGGACTATTGCATTATGCGTGCGCATGCGGCGGCGGGAACGACAGGAAAAGGCCATCACTGGAACCTTACCCGCAATCCCGCCTCGATCGTGCGGTCCGGCGCGGGCGTAGCTAGCCCTTCCGCCGACAGCGGGTGTCCGAGAATCACGATTTCTTCAATCGCCTCGGACTGGTTCTCGTCCGCCTGTTCCTGCCCAAAAGCCGCGGATGCGATGCACAGCAGCGCCGCCGCAGAAAGATACTCAAGCTGTTTCATCTACCATCTCGTGAATCACAAATCCGTCACGCGGCGTCAGCGGACACCGCGCGATTTGAATGTAGTGCGATCAGGAGATGGGTGGCGCTCGGGTCCTATGGGCGTCACGCGGCCGGGGGACAAGAAACAGCAGTCGGAGCGAAGGAACGGCTGCCGAATCGGCAGCTTGCGTTAGAGCAAAGGCCGTAACGCTGTTCCCGGTACTACCTGAATCGGTGAACAGGCAGACCGCACATGCGTCCTCGGCGCAGCTTGAATCGTCCCAGTGATGGCTGGCGTGCAGTGCAGCCGAACACAACGCGAAAGCCGCAACAACGGCAAGGCGCCGGATACTCGCGCGGTATTTGATGCGAACCCCCAACATGGCCGTTCAACACAATAGCACAGGCGGGCGAAGCCTGTTGGCGCACAACGTGACGCTATGGCCCGTGTCCGCGACGGGCCATAGCGTCAAGGAATGGAGGATCAGCCTCCGGCTGAAGCGTTCCAGGCGTCGAGCACCTGCTTGCAGCCTACCAGGGCGATCGTGTTGCCGTCGTCGTCCAGGAAGTTCAGCGGGCCCAGGAAGGTCATGTAGAACTCGCTGTCCACGGGAAACTCGGTGTGATCATGCTGGGCGTTGCAGGCCTCGTAGCCGTAGCCCGGGGCAACCGCCGTGTCGCCGCCCTCGTCGGTGCCGCCGCGCACATGCATGCGGCCCTTGGTGAGGAAGTATTCGCCGGGACCCATGTGAATGTGCTTGGCGAACGAAGACCCGGCCTTGCAATCGAAGATCGCGGTCCAGGCGCCCGCCTCCGGAGAGACGTGCAGCAGCTTCCACTTGATATCGCCCGCGCACAGACCCTGCGGGAAATCTACCCAATCCACGGCGTCCATCTGGACGTAACTTCCGGTCGGTGAGTTATCAGACATTTCTTGCTCCTAATTTGCCGCCGCAACCGAACCCCCGGAGCGCGCGACAGCCTCAAAAAGGGGCATTTATCCTAACCACGATGAGACTACGGGTCAATGAAGGCGCGGGCCGGTGGGCTCGGCTTCTCTGGAATGCGATTACGACCAACGCCGGCGCCAGCAATCAATTTCCCGTGAATTCGGGCGGGCGCTTCTCGAAGAACGCCGCCAGCGCCTCGTCATGGTCCCGCGTGCGCTGCAGAATGCCCTGCAGGTTGGCCGACATTTCCATTACCGATCCGAACCGGTCCTGTCGGCCGGCGCGCAGCAGTTGCTTGGCCATGCGCAGCGCCACGGGCGGCTGCTTCGCGATTTCGCCGGCGAGCTCGCGGGCCCTGGTCAGCAGTTCGTCCGGGGCGGTCACTTCACTCACCAGGCCCCAGTCCCTGGCGGTCTCGGCATTGATGAGTTGGCCGGTAAGCAACAACTGCGCGGCGCGCGAATAGCCGATCAGTTGCTGGAGGATCCATGCGCCGCCGTCGCCGGGAATCAGGCCCAGCTTGAGAAAAGTCTGCCCGAAAAGCGCTTTCTCGGACGCCAGTCGGATATCGGCAATACAGGCAACGTCGTTGCCTAACCCTATCGCCGGTCCGTTGACGGCCGCGATCAGCGGCACGTCCAGGTTCCACAGGGCGCGGACCATGCGGTGTATCTCCTTGCGGTAGCTTTCGCGCAATTCGGCGGATCCGCCCTCGAAGGCGCCGCTGCGGTCACGCATGGCCTTGACGTCGCCGCCGGAAGAGAACGCCGACCCCGCCCCGGTAAGGATGGCGCAACGCACGGCGGCATCCGCCTGTACTCGCGCGGCTGCCTGCTCGAACAAGGCGCCGTCGCCGATCCGGCCCAGCAGGTTTCGCTCCCGGGGCCGATTGATCGTCAGCACGACCAGAGGGCCGTCTTTTTCGTACAGCAGCTCGTCACTCATGTGCAAGTGAGGGCGCGACGCCCTCGTTCCCAGGGTTCTCCCGAAGTGTTCCTGACATTCGAATGCCGATGGTACCCGTTTCTAGGTGGGTTCCAGAGCGACCGTCTCGCAGACGGCGGCGCACAGCTGACGCAGGTCGCTGTTCGTCATCACATACGCGGGCATGAGGTAAATCAGTTTGCCGAACGGCCGCGCCCATACGCCCCGTTCCACAAGCCGGCTCTGCGTGCGGGCGACATCCACGGGCTTGCGCATCTCCACCACCCCGATGGCGCCGAGCACGCGAACGTCGGCCACCTGCGGCCATTCGCGGCAGGGCGCAAGACCGCGGCGCAGCTCGCGCTCGACCCGCGCAACCCGCATCTTCCAGGGTGATTCGACAAGCAGATCGACACTCGCTACGGCGATGGCGCAGGCCAGCGGATTGGCCATGAAAGTGGGGCCGTGCATCAACACGCCCGCCGCGCCCGGCGCCGCCGCGATGGTCCTGGCCACATGCGCCCGCGTCAGCGTCGCCGCCAGACTCAAATAGCCGCCGGTGAGCGCCTTGCCCACGCACATGATGTCCGGAACCACGCCGGCGTGCTCGCAGGCGAACAGTTCGCCGCTGCGCCCGAATCCGGTGGCGATTTCGTCAGCGATGAGCAGGAAACCATGACGGTCGCACAGTGCGCGAGCGCCCTCCAGGTACTCGGGGTGATAGAAGCGCATTCCGCCAGCGCCCTGCACGATGGGCTCCAGGATCACCGCGGCGATCCCGTCATGATGCCGCGCCGCCAGTTCCTTGAGCGAGTCCAGGTCGGCCGGGTCCCAGGCTTCGCCGAAGCGCACCCGCGGGGAGTCGGCGAAAAACTGCTCGGGCAGGGCGCCGGAGAACAGGTGGTGCATCCCGGTTACCGGATCGCAAACTGACATGGCGCCGAAAGTGTCGCCATAGTAGCCGCCGCGGACCGTGAGCAGCCGGGTCCGGCCCTCAACGCCCTGCGCGCGCCAGTACTGAAAGGCCATCTTGATCGCCACTTCGACGGCCACCGAACCGGAGTCGCTGAAAAACACGCGGTCGATATCGCCCGGCGCCAGTTCCTTGAGCCGACGGGCCAGCCGAATGGCCGGCTCATGCGTGAGGCCGCCGAACATCACGTGCGCCATGCGCTTGAGTTGACGGCGCGCGGCGCGGTTCAGCGCCGGGTGGTTGTAGCCGTGAATCGCCGACCACCACGACGCCATGCCGTCGATCAGCTCCCGCCCATCGTCCAGCACAAGCCGCACGCCGCGTGCCGAAGCCACCGGGTAGGCCGGCGGGGGATCGCGCATGGATTCATACGGATGCCAGATATGCCGGCGGTCGAAATCCAGGTCAAAATCCGAAGTATCGCTGTTCATAACGCGATTCTCGCGGCATGGATGCGAACCTGCTTGCGGGACACCGGCCGCGGAAGCGGCGGCAGATCCAGAAGACAGGAAAGGCCGGTCGCGTCGAGGATGACGCTGCGGCTATCGGGATTGGCTTCGCCGCTGAACACGATCCCGGCCGGCGGCAGGCCCCGCGCCCGTAGCGCCTCGACAGTCAGCAGCGAGTGATTGATGCTGCCCAGGTAATAGTTCGCTACAACAACCACCGGCAGGCCCCAGTCTTCCATGAGATCGGTGTTCAGCACGCCCTCGGCCAGCGGAACGCGCACGCCGCCCGCCGGTTCCACCACCAGCGGCGCGTCCACCTCGGGAAGCTGAAGCCGTTCGCGCTGCAGCGTAATGCCTTCTCTTGCGGCGGCGGCATGCGGCGACATCGCCGCCTTCAGCCGATAGGCCTCGGGCAGGACTCGAGCGCGTTTATTCGTGACCAGCCGGCGCACCTCCATGGCGTCCGTATGCACAAGCCCGCCCGCCTGCACCGGCTTCCAGTACGCCGCCCCCAGCCGCTCCGCAAACAGCGCCGAAACCAGCGTCTTGCCAACGCCCGTGCCAATCCCCGCTATCGTGTATCCCTGCATCTCTTCCCCACCCTGCAGCCAGGTGCGCGGGTTGTCCGGAGGACCTCGAAAAGGGGGTCAGGAACCGCGTATCACCTGGCGCCACGCAGGCAGGGTTTGCGGTGCGCAAATGGCAGCCGGGCCGAAACCCGTCTGATCGTGGCGCCCGCTGTGGCGAAGCCGCGCGCGGATTATTGCGCTAACGGCCGGCGGCAGCGGCTTGCGCGCCGCGTTTTTCAACGCCCAGTTGCTCCAGCATGGCGACGATGTCCTCGGCGGCGGTATCGGCGTTGACCTTGCGGTCCACGGCCAGGACCCTGCCGTCGGCGCCGATATAGAACGTATGGCGGTTCGGAAAGCCGAAGGCGCTCATCACCCGGTAGGCTTTGGCGACTTCCTTTGTTTCGTCCGACAGGATGGGAAAGTCGGCGCTGTACTTCTGTGCAAAGGCCGTGTTGTCCTCGATCGAGTCCACGCTGGCCATGAAATAGCTGACCTTGAATTCGCGGATCTTGTCGCCGTTCTTCGTCAGCGACTGGCACTCCCGCGTGCATCCGGGCGTATCGGCTTTCGGGAACCAGGCGAGCACCACGGCGCCGTCCTTGCGGAGTTCGGCCAGGGAATACTCGTTTCCATCCGAGCCGGGAAGGGTCCAGTCGGGGGCCGTCGAACCGGCCGCAAGCGGCTCGTCGGCGGCAAAGGCGGCGCCGGCGAAGGCCAGCGCGCAAATCGCAAGAATGTTCTTCATGAGCGGGTACCGTTGGAGTGCAGGGGGGCAGATTATATCGAGCCTTCGAGCAATGCATTCGGCGGCCGGCCGATTCCGGATTTCCCGTCCGCGGCGCTTCCACCGCCCTCGAGATTTGCGCCGTCCGGTCCGAGGCCGGTCCTCGAATTCAGGCTATGCGACGCCGGACACAGGCATTGCTTCGTCCGCCGCCGCGAACAGCCGGTCGATCTCCTCGTGCGTGTTGTATGCATGCAGGCAAACGCGGATTCGCTCCTGGCCCTCGGGCACCGTGGGGGCGCGAATCGGCAGCGCCGCCAGTCCCCGCTCCCGCAGCACCGCGCCCACCCGGCGCACTTCGGCCGCGCCCGGAACCATGAGGCACTGAATCCACGACTCGCTGGGCAGCCAGGGGCACGGCGATTCCGCCACACGCTCCAGAAAATACGCCACGTTGCCCCGCAAGCGCTCGCGTTCCGCATTCAACTGCGGCAACAGTTCGTATGCGGCTTGCACGCTTGCCGCCCAGAGAGGGGATACACCGGTGGAAAACACGAAGGAACGGGCGAAATTCACCAGGTAATCGCGCAGGTCCTTCGAACACAGCACGGCGCCGCCCTGCAGTCCCAGCGCCTTGCCGAATGTCACCACCCGGGCCAGCACCTGATCCTCGAGTCCGGCGGCCGCCACGCCGCCGCGCCCTGCGGGTCCCAGCACCCCGTTGGCATGCGCCTCGTCCACAACGACCGCCGCATCATGCCGTTCGGCAAGAACCGCGATTTCGTCCAGCGGCGCGAAGTCGCCGTCCATCGAATACACCGTCTCCACCACGATCGCGGCCCTTTCTCCGGTTTCCTGCGCCCCCAGCCTGGCTTCGAGATCGCGCATGTCGTTGTGCGCGAAGATGACCCGCTTCGCGCCGCTGAGGCGGCCGCCGTCGATGGCGCTGGCGTGCAACAGGCGGTCGCAGACCAGCGTGCCGACCACGCCGCCCAGGCTCGCCAGCAGGCCCAGGTTGGCGGCAAATCCGCTGGAAAACACCAACGCCGCCTCGCAGGAATAGAACTCGGCAAGCTGCGCCTCCATCTTCCCGATCGCGGCGTGGTTCCCGGAAATCAGCCGGGACCCGGTGGCTCCCTGCGGCACGGCGCCTTCGGCGGCGACCGCCGCGATCCTGCGGCGCAGGCGCCGGTCGCGGGTCAGACCCAGGTAGTCGTTGGAACAGAAGTCCACGCCGGCGGGCGCGGCTTCCAGGCTACGCCGCAGGCCGGCCTTTTCACGCTCCCTGAGCGCCTCCTGTATGGCGTGCAGTACTGCAGCGCTCATTGAGGCGCGTGGAGGGCGGGACGCCCTCGCTCCCGGGCCCCTGCCCGAATCGCCGCGCTCATGCAGACACGTGGATGTCCTGCTGCGTGTACGGCTCTCTCGCGGTAAGGCCCAGAAGTTTCAGCAATGACTCGTCGCTGTCGAACGACGGGTTCGGCGTGGTGAGCAGTTTTTCGCCGGTGAATATCGAATTGGCGCCGGCCAGGAAACAAAGGGCCTGCTGCTCGGCGCTCATGCGCGAGCGGCCGGCGGACAGACGCACCATGGCATTCGGCATGAGCACGCGCGCGGTGGCGATCATCCGGACCATTTCCCAGGTCGAGACCGGTGGGCAGTCCTCCAGCGGCGTTCCGGGCACCGGGACCAGCGCATTGACCGGAACCGATTCCGGAGGACTGGGCAGCGTTGCAAGGGTGTGCAGCAGGTCGATGCGCTGATCCACTGTTTCGCCCATGCCGATAATGCCCCCGCAGCACACGGAAATGCCGGCCTTGTGTACGTTGGCAACCGTCTCCAGGCGGTCGTCATAGACGCGCGTGCCGATGATCTCGGGATAGAACTCGCGGCTGGAATCGAGGTTGTGGTTATACGCATACAGGCCCGCTTCCTTGAGGCGCTGCGCCTGCGACTCGGTGAGCATGCCGAGGGTGCAGCAGACTTCAAGCCCCAGTTCGCGGACGCCGGAAACCATCTCCAGCACCTCGTCGAAATGGCGGTTGTCGCGCACCTCTCGCCAGGCGGCGCCCATGCAGAACCGGGTGCTTCCCGCCGCCTTGGCTTCCCGCGCGGCTTCCAGCACCGCGTCAAGCTTCAGCAGACCGTGCCGGTCGATGCCGGTGTGGTAACGGGCCGCCTGCGGGCAATAGGCGCAATCCTCGGGGCAGCCGCCGGTCTTCACCGACAGCAGCGTGCAAAGCTGTACTTCGCCCGGGGCGTGATGCTCACGGTGCACCGTGGCTGCCCTGTAAACCAAGTCCAGCAGCGGCGAATGGTAGATCGCCGCGACGTCCGCCCTGGAGTGCTGTCCCATGAGTTCGTTGCCTTTCAGTTTCGTGACACGGCGCTAGTGCCGTATCACAGGTGTATCCCGCCGCCCGAGGATGGATGGCGCCAGCAGTTCATCGTACCGGCTTCGTCCAATCATCGCGCCGGGACTGCGGTCTGCAAGCGATACTACAACGATTACCAGGGCCGCGGCCGGAATCGAGAACAGGCCCGGATAAATCCACGGGAAGGGCGCGTTCTCAAGCCCCAGGGCGCCTTCCCAGACGGCCGGACTCAGCGCCAGCAACACCACCGAAACGACCATGCCCACCCAGCCGCCGACGATCAGCCCGCGTGCGCTGGCGCCGCGCCAGAACAGCGCAGCAACCAGCGCCGGCGTGTTCACGCTGGCGGCAACGGTAAAGGCGAGCGCGGTCAGATAGGCGACGTTCTGTCCCCGAAACTGAATCCCCAGCGCCACGGCCACCACGCCCAGTGCCACGACGCTGATCCGCGACGCCCGGACTTCCGTCTTGTCGTCGGTGCGGCCACGCTTGAGCACGCCTGTATAGAGGTCGTGCGCCAGCGCCGCGGCGGCGGCCAGCACCAGTCCGCAAACCACCGCCAGCAGCGTCGCAAACGCCACCGAGGCCATGAAGCCCAGCAGGACGTTGCCGCCGACGATCTGCGCAGCATGCATGATCGCCATGTTGGTACTTCCGATCATTCCGCCCTGCTCGTTCAGGATCTCCGTGTTCCCGGCCAGCAGCACGATGATTCCGAGCCCGGTAATCCAGAGCAACAGGGAAAAAGTCACGATGTAGCCGGTGGCGAACACCGCGGAGCGGCGGGCCTGTTTTGCGTCGGGCACGGTAAAGAAGCGCATCAACAGATGCGGCAGTCCAACCATGCCGACCAGCCCGGTCAGGACAAACGCGAAGATCGAGATCCTGTCGGGCAGGAACTGACCCGGGCTCAGCCACTCCTCGCCCCGCTGATGCACGCGCGCCGCCGACTCCAGCAACGATAACGGACCCTCGCCCAGGTTCAGCATGAGCAGGGCAAGCAGCACCAGGATCGAGAACATGAGCAAGACGGCCTTGGTCATCTGCACCCAGGTGGTCGCCAGCATTCCGCCGACGCTTACATAGAGCACGGTCAGCCCGCCCACCATGGCCACGGCGTAGGGATAGCGGATTCCGAACAGCACCTCGAACAGCGCGCCGCCCGCCACCATCTGCGATATCAGGTACAGAACCGCGGCCACGAGCGTCCCGGTGGCCGCCAGCACGCGGATCGACGTTTCGCGAAAGCGTGCCGACAACACGTCCACGAAGGTGTAGCTGCCCAGGTTTCGCAGCCGTTCGGCGAGCAGACACATCAGCAGCGGGTAGCCGACTGCCCCACCCGTCATGTAGATCAGGCCATCGTAGCCGTCCGTGTAGATGACGGCGGTCACTCCCAGCAGCGTTCCGGCCGAAAGATGGTCTCCCGCGATCGCCAGCCCGTTGCTGAAGCCGCCAATCGAGTGCGAAGCTGCATAGAACTCCGAAGACGAACGCGTCCGCCGGCCCGCCTGCCAGGTGATCAACAGCGAGGCCCCGAGAATCAGGACAAACGTGAGGATGGAAGCCAGGTTAGGCGCCATCGGGACTGTTCCAGCCATGGCGCTGCCTGATTTGTGCGCGCAACGGCGTCAGCCGGCGGGTGCTGAGCGCCGCATAGGTGGCCGTAGCGGCAAACCAGCCGATAAGACCCAGCACATTCCAGACCAGCCCGACGGTGATCCAGCGGCCCGGCACAAGTCGAATACCGAGCACTTCCGGCCAGTAGGCCATCACCACGCCCAGGCTGACGTAAAACGCCACCACGCTGCCGGCAATGGCAAAGGCGTAGCGCCGCTGAAGACGGCGCAGCCGGATGAAGTCCGGGTCCTGAACGAGTTCCGCTACGGTATTCACCGTTCCAGGGAGAGAGGGCATCTCGCCCTCTGGAGGTCGGGACGACCTCCCTCCCGGACTACGCTTCGAGGATGCAATACAGCACGATCAGGTGGCCGTCGTGATCGAGCATGCCGATCTCGCGGCCCACGCGGCCGTCGTGCGTGCGCAGCGTTTCCTCCGGAAAGACGTGCAGGCCTTCGGCGCGCGCGCCCTCCACGACGGCGTCGATATCGTCCACTTCCAGCACCAGCGCGTGGCTGCTCGGCAGGTTGGGCTCGGGCAGTTCCACGCCCTTGATCTCGGTCAGCGCCAGGCTGCGGACCTGGTCCTTGGAACTGAGCGCGGCGAAGCCGGTCGTGGCCTCCCGGGGGATCCGGAACACCGTAAACGAATACGATTCAGGGCGGTGCCCCAGGGTGAAATCCAGCTCAAAGCCAAGAATGTCGCGGTAGACGCGATAAGCGCGTTCCAGGTCGGCGACAACGAGATTGGTGCGTTGCACGCGCACCGGAAGGTCACTGGTCATCTTTCATTCCCCCATCTTGAGCATTGGAAAGTCGGTGAGCGGGATGCTCACCGTCTTGGGCTCGGTAAAGAACTCCAGGCTGCCCCTGGCGCCGTCCCGGCCGATGCCGGATTGCTTGTAGCCGCCGAAGGGCGCCCGCAGCTCACGGTAGATCGGCGTATTCACCCAGATCGTGCCGGCGCGAAGCTCGCGCGCCGCCCGCATCGTGACGTTGAGGTCCTGCGACCAGAGGTAGGCCACCAGGCCGAACTCCGAGTCATTGGCGATGCGGAGCGCCTCGTCCAGGTCTTCGTACACCAGGAAAGTCGCGAACGGGCCGAAGATCTCTTCCTGGCAGATGCGTGCTGAGTTGTCGTCGGCGAGAACGGCCGTCGGTTCCACGAACCAGCCCCGCTCCATGCCCTCGGGCCTTCCCCCGCCGGTCAGCAACTTCGCGCCTTCCTCGCGCGCAAGGCTCGCGTACGACAACACGCGGTTCATGTGGTTCTCGAAGCACAGCGGTCCGATTTCGGTCTCCGCCTTGAGCGGGTCGCCGATGCGAAGCTTGCGGGACCGTTCCACGAAACGCTCGATGAACTCGCCGGCAATCGACTTCTGCACCAGGATGCGCGAACCCGCCAGGCATTGCTGGCCGTTGCCGGAGAAGATGCCGATCAGCGAGCCGTCCAGCGCGCGGTCGAGATCGGCGCTCTCGTGCACGATGTTGGCGGACTTGCCGCCCAGTTCCAGCAGCACCGGCTTGAGCGACTTGCCGGCCTCCGACATGATGATCTTTCCGGTCTCCGATCCCCCGGTGAATCCCACCATGTCCACCTCGGGATGCGTGACCAGTGCCGTGCCGGTAACCGGCCCCCGACCGTTGACGAGGTTCACGACGCCCGGCGGCAGGCCGGCCTCGTGAAAGATCTCGACCATCCGCTGCATCGAGTGCGGGGTGTATTCGGACGGCTTCAGCACGCAGGTGTTGCCGAAGGCGATGCAGGTGGCCACCCGCATCGAAGCCAGCGGTATCGGGGCGTTCCACGGCGCCATCATGGCGCCCACGCCGACCGGCTCGCGGGTCACGTAGGTCAGGTAGTTGGGGTTCTGCGTATAGACCTCGCCGGATTCCTGGCTCAGGACCTCGCCGAAGAACTCGAAGTTGTAGGCGGCGCGCGCCACGTGCATGGCGCGGACCTGGCTGATGGGCACTCCGGTGTTGAGGCTGTCCAGGAACTCCAGTTCCTCG
Organism: Gammaproteobacteria bacterium; assembly: GCA_963666765.1. Classification (GTDB taxonomy): domain Bacteria; phylum Pseudomonadota; class Gammaproteobacteria; order Steroidobacterales; family Foliamicaceae; genus Foliamicus. The sequence continues at coordinate 2,742,684 of OY762933.1, read as the reverse complement.
CGGTGCCTGTGCAGCGCCTCGTGCATGGAGCGGAATATCGCCTTGCGCTCGTCGGCGTCCATGCGCGGCCAGGGGCCCGTCTCGAAGGCCTTGCGCGCCGAGCGCACGGCGGCATCGACTTCCTGGGCATCGGCCTCGCGCAGAACGCCGTTGGGTTCCTCGCTGGCCGGGTTGACGATCGGAAAGTCCACCCCGCGCCGCGACACACCCACGGATTCGCCGTCGATGATGCTGGTTACGCGCTCGCGCACGTCAAATGCCGCGTCAGTCATGGCGGGCGAGCATAAAGAATCGGGGGCGGCTAATCAAACCGCGCAGTTGCACGGAGCTTGACAGCACGGCCCCGTCAGCAGTAAGAATGTGCTTCAGAAGGATCGGTCACAGGGACTGTCCGGGTAGATATTCAAGGAGGATCACAATGACCGGGGAATCGTTCGATACGCATGAGGCGATACAGACACTCGAAAGGGCCGGCTGCCCCGCCGAACAAGCGGAGGCCATGGTTGCCGTCGTGACTCAGGCCACCGCACCCACTGCACAGGTCATCAAGGATCTGGAACGCATCCGGCTCGTGGTGGAGACCAAAATGGCCACCAGAGAAGACGTAGCGGAACTGCGGGCGGAAACGCACGAGGGCCTGGCGGGACTGCGAACGGAAATGCACGAGGGCCTGACGGGACTGCGCGCCGAAACGCAGGAGGGCCTGGCGGGACTGCGCGCCGAAAATAAGGGAGATGCGGCTGAGCTTCGGGCTGACTGGAGGATTGATCTGGCAGAGCTTCGAACGGAAACGCAGACCGGATTTGCGGATCTCAGTGCGCGCCTGAACAGAGTCACTGAGAGCATGATTACGCGGGGAGAACTGTATCGCGCCCTGTGGATACAGGGTGGCGTGCTGGCCACGCTCATTCTTTCGCTTGCGGCCATCACGCTGGGATTCGCGCTGTTCGTTTTGACGGGGTCCTAGTTTGCTGTCCCGGGTGGGACAGTCGCCACGGTTCCCGGCCATGAGAACTCATGCCATTGCCTTTCGGGCCGCCGCCTCCCACAGAAGGCGCAGGTCTTCATAACCTTCCACAAGGCGCACAAGGGACCGCCATTCCGCAGGCCGTGCGCGGCCCCGGGCCGAGGCGAGCAGGGTTCGGGCATCGACTTCGCTCAGACTGTGGTGGCCCACGACGACCGCCAGGTCGAACAGCGGGTCGCCGGGCGCCGCAAACTCCCAATCGATCAGGCGTAGCGTCGGACCGCACAAGACGTTTTGAGCCACCGGGTCGTTGTGGCACAGCGCCGGCCCGCGGCGTCCTCCCGCAGCCGCCTTGATCGATCGCGCGGCGGCACGCGCCGTTCGCCTTGCCCACGCGCCGCCCACCATGGAGGCGTAGCGGGCCAGGAAACGGGTCAGGTCGAGCAGTGGCGCTCCCGGTGGCAAAGCCGTGGTCTCGTGCAGTCGGCGCAGCAATGTTCCCAGCGTGCGCAGTCTCCGTGCATTGCGAAGCATGGCCGGGGTGCAGGCCCGCCCGTGAAGCAAGCTCGTTACCAGCACGCCCCCGGTAGCATCGGAAAATACAAGTTCCGGACCGAGTCCGCGGCCCGCGATCGCGCGCAACACGGCGGTCTCCGCGCCGCGGTCCAACCCGAGCGCCGCAACCGCGGGCGTGTCCAGCCGAACAATCAGCCCGTCCTCACCCCGCGCGGCCAGCCAGGTCTCGTTCCAGCCCCCGCCGCCGGACAGCCGGCGTATGAATCGGATGTCCCCGAGTTCGGGATGTTCGGGGAGCCGAGGCGCCGGGTTCACGCCGGCAGGGCCTTGCGCCAGGACCGGTAGCCCAGCCACGCCAGGACCAGGTAGCTTGCATACAGCACGGCGGTGAAATAAAGGCCACGTTCCAGGTACAGCGCCACGTAGATCGAGTCCAGCACGATCCACCAGATCCAGTTGCCGATGTACTTGCGCGCCTGCATGAATGTGGCCAGCGGCGCCGCCAGGGCGGTGACCACATCGATGAAGAACAGGGACGATTCGCTGTATTGCGCGCCGTAGATCGTGATCGGGATCGAGACTGCCAGCAGCGCGGCCACCGCGACCAGGTTGTTGCGCCAGCCCCAGAATCCCAGCTTCGCCGGGTTCTTCGCTCCCTTGCGCCACTTGCGGTAGCCATAGACAGCCATCACCATGTAGAAAACCTGCAACCACGGCTGGAAAATAAGTCCGGCGTCGAGAAAGACCACCACGAACAGCCCGGAAGCGAGGTAGGACGCCGGCCAGCAGGCGATATGGCGGCGTATCGCCAGCAGCACGTAGACGAAGCCGAGCGCGACGCCCGCGATCTCCAGGACCGTCATGAATTCCATGCGCCGCTCTCAGGGCAGGTTCGGGGGCGCCCGCGCCGCGCCTAGATCTCGGGAGGCGATTGGAGGGGCAGGTCCGCGTTCAGGTACTTTGCGACCAGCACGACCCGGTCGCCGGATTCCATTACCGCCGCCATGCAGGCATCCACGGCCCGCTGCACATCCGCCATTTCGCCCCGCAGTTGCGTGCTCATCTGGTTGGTCAGCACTTCAATGCCCGGTTGTTCGCGCAGATCGCGGATGAATCCGGTGATTCGCGCAATGGGCTCGTCGCTGGCCAGCGGATACAGGCTGAGTTCGGCGGTGATGCGCATGATTGAGTGTTCAGAAGTTCCGGCGAATGGTAACGCCGAAGTGTCGCGGGTCGCCCTGCTGGCGGAACTCCTGTTCGGGCCAGTCCGGCGGCACGTTGGAGAAATAGAACCCGCGGACCGCGTAATACTCGTCAAGAAGATTGCGCGCCCAGGCGTATGCTTCCCAGCCATTCCAGGCTCGGCCGGCCCGAACGTGCAAGAGCGAATAGGCGTCCGACTTGCGGTCGTGGCTGCTGGAGAAGTAGAAGCCGTCCCTGCCGGTCAGTTCGCCGGCAGCGAACCAGCCCCGCGGGCGCCCCCAGCGGACCCCGAGCGCGTAGCCGTAGCCCGGCGCGTGCGGCTGGTCGCGGCCTTCCAGTTCCGGCCGGCCCGGGAAGCGCGTGATTTCCGTGTCCAGCAAGCCAACGGCGGCGCTCATGCGCCACGCCTCGTTCGGCGCGTAGTCCAGGGTCAATTCGACACCGCGGTTGTACCCGCGGCCGACGTTTTGGGTGAAGAAGACGAAGGTATTGGGGTCCTGCGGGTCTAGCTGCCGCGAGGTGTCCACCTGCACGTCGGCGCGCTGCGAATGGAAGACGGCCAGCTCGCCGCGCAGCCGGCCGTCCAGCCACAGCCCCTTGGCGCCCAGTTCGTAGTTCCAGAGAAACTCCGGCTCGTAGACCAGTTCCGCGGAAGTCAGCCCCTGGCCCGCCAGACCCAGGTTGAACCCGCCAGCCTTGTAGCCGCGCGCTGCGCGAACGTAAACGCTTGTTTCGTCGCCGAGCCGGCGCGAAACGCTGACATGCCCGCCCGTCATGCCGTCCTTCGGCGAGAACCGCTCGCCGTTGGAATCATCATAGCCGGCGTCGCGCTGTTCCCGGCGCAGGCCCACGGTGACCCGCCATTTATCGGCGAACGCGCGCGAAAGTTCGCCGAACAGCGCCAGGCTGTCGGCGCCGTAGCTGGAACGGAAGCGGTCCTCGCTGGGGCCGGGCGCGTAACCCGGCTCGGCGTAAAGGCCCCGATCGACGCGATCATTGTCCTCGTCGAGATTCAGGAACCACACCCCCAGCGCGTAGTCCAGGCCGGCGTCCGCCGGCGAGAGCAGGCGCAATTCCTGGCTCAAGCCGCTGCGCTCGCGCAGGGTGCGCGAGCTGTAGTCGTACTGCATGGCAAAGCCGGCGATTTCCGACCAGTAGGCGTCTTCTCCCCAGTCGGCATCATAGCTGTGTTCGATATCGGAGCTCGCCCCGCCGGTGATGCTCACCAGCCGGTGGCCACCGCCCAGTTCCAGCTCGGCGCGCAGCGAAGCTCCGGTGGACGCCTGCGAATCGCGCCCGGGACGGTCCGAGAAGGTGGTCAGCCGATTGTCGATCGACCAGCCGTCATAGCCGTTGGCGAGGTCGACATGCAGCAGCGTCAATCGCAGGGCCAGACCCGGCGCCGGATCGAAATTGAGCCTGGCCCTGAGGCTCAACTCCTCCCGGCCGTTGGTGTCGTCGCGATCCAGCGTGGCATTGCGCCGAAAGCCGTTGGCCCGGTACCGGTGCGCCGCCAGGCGGCCGGCGGCCCTTTCGCCCAGCGGCCCGCTGACGGCCACTCCGAACGCCCGCATATCGTCGTTGCCGAAGGAGAGCTCGGCCTCGGCTTCGGCGTCTCGGCCCGGCTCGCGCGAGCGCGCATAGATCAGTCCGGCCAGCGCGTTGGCGCCGTAGCGCGTGCCCTGCGGCCCGCGCAGGACCTCCACGCTGCCCAGGTCGAAACGCGTGGCGACGCCGCCGATGGCGGAGAAGTCGATGTCGTCCAGCAGGAAACCCACCGAGGGGTTCGGCGCGCCTTCGTACTGCGAACGTTCGCCGATTCCGCGCACCTGGAAATAACGCGCCCGGGACGATCCGCCGGACCAGTGCAGGTTGGGCGTGAGCTGCACCAGCTCCTCGAAGTGCTGCACCGCCGAGCCCCGGATTGTCTCCGCATTCAGCACCGTAACGCTGGTAGGCAGGTCCAGGCTGCGCACCTCCTTCAACGAGGCCGTGACCACCAGTTCCTCCAGCACGCCGCCGGGCGCTTCCTCCGGCGAGGATTGTTGCGGCTGCTCCGCGGGAACGGCAGCGGGAGCGCCGGCGAGCAGCAAGCAAAGAGAGCCTGCGGCGAATTGGCCAATGAAGTTGCGGTTGCGGAAAAGTTTCATACCTCGTTCCTCCGCCGGTACTAACCGGATCAGGTTCAAGGGGTCCCCGTTAACAGGGTCTCAGGCCGAAGGGCCGCCCCCCAAGTGAGTCAAGAGTATAAGACCCGCGCCGCGAGCTACCCCTGCGAGCGGAATGCGATTGGAGGATAATTGCCGCCGAATGAACAGAGGCGGCGCATGAGCGAACCCAATCACGATTACCGGGCGATCGACGCGGTCGTCAACATCTGGACGCCGGAGGCCCTGTCGCACCGGCCCGGCTGGCAGGGCGATTTCTTCGTCGGCAAGATGAAAGCGGAAAGCCCGCTGATGAGCGGACTCTCGCTGGAACAGATGATCGAGCGGCTGGACGCCGCCGGCATCGAGCGTGCGTTCCTGATCGCGCCGCATACCGGCCAGGTGGGACTGCCGGGCTGTTATCACCTGCCCTACGAGGTCGTCGCCCGCGCCTGCGAAGAACACCCCGACCGCTTTTCCGGCCTGGCGGGGATCGACCCCACCCAGGGCATGGAAGGCGTGCGCATGTTCGAGGATGCGGTGAAGAATATGGGCTTCATCGGCGCGCACCTTTACCCGCACTGGTTTGAGCTGGCGCCGGACCATGCCCGCTACTACCCGTTCTATGCCAAGTGCTGCGAGCTGAACGTGCCGATACAGATGCAGGTGGGCCAGTCGATGATCTACGCCAAGGACGCGCCGCGCCGCAGCGTCGGCCGGCCGATCACGCTGGACGCAGTGGCCTGCGACTTCCCCGAACTCAAGCTGATCGGTATTCACGTAGGCATTCCCTGGCACGAGGAGATGATCGCCATGTCATGGAAGCACGACAATGTTTTCATCGGCTGCGACGCGCACCGGCCGAAGTACTGGCCGGACAGCTTCCGCCATTACATCAATTCGTTCGGCCAGGACAAGGTCATCTTCGGCACCGACTTTCCGGTGCTGGACTTCGAGCGCACGGTGCAGGACATCGACGCGCTTGAACTACGCCCGCAGGCGCGCCGCAAGCTGATGCGCGACAACGTACTGCGTATCTACGGCCTGAAATGATCTTTCGTTAACTCCCTTTATCTCACAGCTATATATCTACTATATCCCTTCTACGTCGCTCATTCTCCGAGAAGATCGCTTCCCGCCCCGCGAGTAAGGGGATCCCACCCTCCCGGAAAAGCCGGCCCGGTCTATCCCCTGCGCCCCTGAAGCCACGCCCGCGCCGGCCCGACCGTACCGAACGATCCCGTAACTACAACCCGGCCGCCCTGCCCCACCAGTTCCGCCGCCTTGCGGCAAGCCTCCGCTACGGACCCATAGCGCCTGACGTCCGCATACCCACGCGATTCCACCACTGCCGCCAACCGATCCGCGGAACATGCCCTGGGGCCCTCGGCCCGGGCAACAAGCACCCGGTCAGTGTTCCCCAGCGGAAGCACCGCCAGGAAACCCTCGATGTCCTTGTCCTCAAGCATGCCCAGCACCCAGACAGCGGGACGCGCCGGCAGCGCCTTCAGGCTGCGCGCCAGGCAAACCGCCGCATCGGGATTGTGCGCCACATCCAGCACCCATTCCACGCCTTCGGCCTTGAGCCGCTCGAAGCGTCCGGGCAAGCGGGCCGCTTCCCGAATGCCGGGGTAATCCTCCGCATCCGGCACCCAATCGGGATCAAGGTTTTCCAGCGCGGCCAGCGCCAGGCTGGTATTGGCCAGTTCGGCGCTGCTTGAGTGCTTGACGAGGGCCAGGCCGTCGCGCCGGACGTACCGGCCGCGCCAGTTCCACGTTGACCCGCTGCGTTCGAAATCAAAATCCACACCGGCCTCGTGCAGCGGCGCCTTCAATTCGCCCGCCCTTTCCACTATCGGATCCGGCGCCTTGCCGGCGCCGTAAAACGCCGGCCGTTGCGGCCGCAGAATGCCGGCCTTCTCGACGGCGATCTCCTCCAGCGTGTCGCCCAGCCAGTCCTGGTGGTCCATCGCGATACGCGTAATCACGCTCACGTCCGGGTCGATCGCGTTGACCGCATCGAGCCGTCCGCCCAGCCCCACCTCCAGAACCCAGGCCCGGCAGCGCTCCCGGCTGAACAGGCAAAGCGCGGCCAGCGTGACGAACTCGAACTCGGTCAGCCGGACATCGCCGCGCGCCGCTTCCACCCGCTCGAACTCCCGGCACAATTCCTCATCCCGCGCATACCTGCCGTTAATCTGGATCCGTTCGCCGAATTGCTGCACGTATGGAGAAAGGTAGAGCGCAGTTCGCAGCCCGGCCCGAAGCCTGAGCACCGCGGCAATCATCGCCGCGGTGCTGCCCTTGCCGTTGGTGCCGGCCACCGTGATTACCCGCCCCGCCGGCGGCTTGAGGTCCAGCCTGCCGGCCACCGCCGAAATCCGCTCCAGCCCCAGGTCGATTTCGCTCGGGTGCAGCCGGGCAACGTAGCCCAGCCATTCATCCAGGCTGCGGGAACCGCGGGTCATGGCAGCGAATTGTAGTGGCCGCCCCGGGCAGCCGGCGCATTACAATGCGCTCACTTTTCCGGAGCCTCGACATGCGCAACCATCTTCCACGAATTCTTGCTGCCCTCTTTCTCGCCGTGGCGTTCGCCGCACCCGCATCACGCGCCGAAATCGCGGCCAGCGCCGAGGAAACCTCGCCCCTGCCCGCCGGCGTCGCGTCGCCCGAGTTCACCGCCCGACACGCCGACGGCAGCGATTTCGTGTTCAATCCCGGCGCGCTCGAACGCCCGGCCATGCTCATCTTCTACCGTGGTGGCTGGTGCCCCTATTGCAACGCACATCTGGCCGAACTGCGGCATGTGGTGCCCGAACTGGAACAACGCGGCATGGACGTGTACTTCCTGAGCGCCGACAGCCCGGAGAATCTGGCCTCGGCCCTGCACGGCGACGCCGAGGGCCTGGACTACACACTGCTGTCCGACGCCCGCCTGAGCGCGGCCGAAGCATTCGGACTCGCCTTCCGCATTTCCGACGACTACTACCGCCAGGCCAGAGAATACGGCGTCGACCTCGAACAGGCCTCCGGCGAGACCCATCACGGGCTGCCCATACCCGCCGCCTACCTGATCGACACCGAAGGCATGATCCGCTTCGGCCACACCAACCCCGACTACACGCAGCGGCTCAGCGCCGATGAACTCCGCGTAGGCGTTGACAGCGTGCTTGGCTCCTAAGAGATAGTTCACGCAAAGTTCGCAGCTGCGCGGGCTCAACGGAATTTGATCCATTCTATTCGTCGATATCCATAGCTGAGGGTGCACAATTTGCAATAATTGGTGACTGTGTATTCGCGCTTTCCATTTGTCCGCAACACACTGGCGCCCGCGCCACGCTAAAATCGTAGTCACGCTCCATCCGGCCGTCCTGCTCACTCAAAGCGACGCAGGACACGGTGTGGCTGCTCGACCGCTCACTGTGCATAAGACCATGCAAATAAACCCTCAATAGGGATGATTTACATGGTATTCTACGCGGATGCTGGAACGTCTCGATACCCTCCGGGCGATAGAAACCGCTCTTGGCCGGGCACCCGTCACGGTGTTGACGGGGCCGCGTCAATGCGGAAAGACAACGCTCGCGCAGCAGATTCTTGACCCCGCATCGTCCGGTTACTTCGACCTGGAATCGCCGCGCGACCTCGCCGTTCTGAACGAACCCATGACGGCGCTCGAGGCGCTGACCGATGTGGTCGTGATCGACGAAGTGCAGCTTCGGCCGGACCTGTTTCCCGTGCTCCGGGTGCTGGCGGACCGGAGTCCGCCGCCGGCAAAGTTTCTGGTACTGGGCAGCGCGTCCGGCGATCTGATGCGCCAGACTTCGGAAAGTCTGGCGGGACGTACGGAGTATGTGGCGTTGGGCGGGTTCACGCTGGCCGAGACTGGCCAAGACGCCCAGGCGAAACTGTGGCGGCGCGGGGGGATGCCCCGGTCCTTTCTGGCGAAAAGCGAAGATGACAGTGCGGCGTGGCGCCGAAATTTCATCCTGACGCTATTGCAGCGGGATTTCCCTCAATGGGGCGTCAAGACGCCAGCGGCGACCATGGAGCGGTTCTGGAACATGCTGGCGCATTACCACGGTCAGCGTCTGAACCTATCGCAGTTGGCCCACGCCATGGCGAGCAAGCCAGCGACGGTGCGGCGCTATCTGGATCTGCTTACCGACGCCATGATGGTTCGGCAATTGCAGCCATGGTTCGCCAATATCAGGAAACGCCAGGTGAAATCCCCGAAAATCTACGTTCGCGATTCCGGGCTGTTGCACCAGTTGTTGGGCGTCACGGAAGAAAAGCAGCTCTGGCGGCACCCTAATGTTGGCGCATCCTGGGAAGGCTTTGCTATCGAGCAAACGCTCGCGGCGTGTCCCCATGACGGCGCATATTTCTGGGCGACATCCCAGGGAGCGGAAGTCGACCTGATTCTGCGACAAGGAACCGCCCTTTACGGCGTAGAGTGCAAGCGGGCCGACGCCCCACGCATCACTCCCTCGATCCGGCATGCTCTGGCCGACCTGGGCTTGCGAGGCCTCGCTATCCTGTATCCGGGAAGCAGGCGATACCGATGCTCCGATCAGGTAGAAGTCGTGCCTATCACGGCGCTGGCGAAGAACGAACCGCTGTTTCCCGGCTCAGGCGCCGGCGATGCTTAGGTCCTGGATCAGAATCGAACCGGTGTAGATTCCGCCGCGCCGGTCCACGTCGGAGCCGATGGCGGCGATGTTGCGGAACATGTCCTTCAGGTTGCCGGCCACGGTGATTTCGTGGGCGGCGTGCGCGATGGCGCCGCCGCGCACCCAGTATCCGGCCGCGCCACGGGAATAGTCGCCGGTTACGGTGTTGGCGCCCTGCCCCATCATTTCGGTCACCACCAGGCCCTCGTCCATTTCCGCGAGCAGTTCCTCGTACGACTGGCCGGTGCTTTCCAGCAGGAGGTTATGGGCGCCACTGGCGTTTCCGGTGGTTGCCATGCCGAGTTTGCGCGCCGAGTAGCTGCCCAGGAAGTAGCCTTTCACGACACCCCCGCACACCAGCTCGCGATCGGCGGTGGCCACGCCCTCGCCATCGTAGGCGCGGCTGGCCAGCCCGCGGGGAATATGCGGACGCTCGGCCAGGTTGACGCAGTCCGCGAAGACCGGCTTGTCCAGGCTGTCGAGCAGGAAGCTGGCCCGGTTGTACAGCGCCCGCCCGCTGACCGCTGCACAAAAGTGTCCGATGAGGCTGCGCGCGACCCTCGGCGAGAACAGCACCGGCGCCCGCGTGCTCCTGATCTTGCGCGCACCCAGGCGCTTGATGGTCCGTTCGGCGGCGCTCTCTCCCACCTTCTTCACCGGCGTCAGTTCCTCCGGCGCCCGCGCAACGCTGAAATCGTAGTCGCGCTCCATCTGCCCGTCCTGCTCGCTCAGTACGACGCATGACACCGAGTGATTGCTCGACCGTCCGCTGCGCAGAAAGCCGTGCGAGTTGCCGTAGGCGAAACTCGACTCGCCTGTATCCACGCCGGCCCCTTCCGAGTTGCTGATCCTCGGGTCCGCGTCCAGCGCCGCGGCTTCGCATTCCAGCGCCAGTTCCATGGCCTGCTCCGCATCCAGGTCCCAGGGATGGTAAAGATCGAGGTCCGGGAATTCCGTGGCCAGTCGCTCCGCGTCGGCCAGGCCCGCATATTCGTCCTCGGCGGCGAACCGGGCCAGGCTCAAGGCCTTGTCGACGGTTTCCCGAACAGCCCCGGCAGACAGGTCGGATGTGCTGGCCGAGCCGCGCCGCTTGCCGCGATACACCGTTACGCCCAGCGAATGTTCCTGGTGGCTCTCCAGTGTTTCCACCTCGCGCAGCCGCACGCGCAAGGTCAGTCCCGTGTTGTTGGAGGCCGAGGCTTCCGCCTGGCTGGCGCCCCGCTTGCGGGCGCAGCTCAGGGCGTCGGCAACGCGCTCGCTGAGTTCATTGGGTGACATCGCTGCCCCGGACCGCCTCCGCCGTTTGAGCGGCCCTGAAGGTCTTGAGCGCGGCGCGGATGTCGGCATCGCCCAGGGCCAGAATGGCGGTCGCCATCAGGGCGGCATTCACGGCGCCGTGACGGCCGACTCCCAGCGTTCCCACCGGCACGCCGGCCGGCATCTGCGCCATCGAGAGCATGGCGTCGGCGCCCCCGAAAGCCGCGGTCGCCATCGGCACGCCCAGCACCGGCAGAGAGGTGAGCGCCGCCACGGTGCCGGGAAGGGCTGCGGCGAGCCCGGCGCCCGCTATGACCACCTTGATCCCGCGCTCCTCGGCCTGCTCGCAGTACTCGGCAAGTTCCCTGGGCGCGCGGTGCGCCGACAGCGCCCGCGCTTCCCAGCTTATGCCCAGCGAATCCAGCGTATTGGCCGCGTTCTCCATGATTTTCCAGTCCGAACGCGAACCCATGAGTATGGCTACTTGTGTCATTTGCGTTTCCTAGATTGTGTGAGATTTTGAGATTTATTGATCCCCAGTCATGCGGTGCCGCCGACGGTGATGCCGTCGACCCGGATGGTGGGCAAGCCGACGCCCACGGGCACGCTCTGACCGTCCTTGCCGCACACGCCCACGCCCGGATCCAGCGCCAGGTCGCTGCCCACCATGGACACGCGCGTCAGTACCGTGGGGCCGTCGCCGATCAGGGTTGCGTCGCGCAGCGGCGCGCCCAGCTTCCCGTCCTCGATCCGGTAGGCCTCGCTGGCCGAGAAGACGAACTTGCCGGACGTGATGTCCACCTGCCCGCCGCCGAAATTCTTCGCATACACGCCTTTCTTCACCGACCGGATGATCTCCTCGGGATCGTGCGGACCCGGCATCATGAAGGTGTTGGTCATGCGCGGCATCGGCAGGTGCGCGTACGACTCGCGGCGCCCGTTGCCGGTGGGTTTCACGCCCATCAGCCCGGCATTCAGGCGGTCCTGCATATAGCCCGCCAGCACGCCGTTTTCAATCAGTACAGTACGGCCGGTGGGCGTGCCCTCATCGTCGATCTCCAGCGAACCGCGGCGGCCGGGCATGCTGCCGTCGTCTACCACCGTGCATTGCTCCGTGGCGACTGCTTCGCCGATGCGGCCGGCAAAGGCGGAGACCTCCTTGCGGTTGAAATCCCCTTCCAGGCCGTGGCCGACCGCTTCATGCAGCAGCACGCCGGGCCAGCCGGACCCAGCACCACGACTTCCTCGCCGGCGGGCGCTGGCCGGGCATCCAGGTTCACCACCGCCTGCCGCACGGCCTCGCGAGCGTGTTCGCCGGCCGTGTCGCCGGCAACCAGATCGGCGAGCGGCAGACGCCCGCCCCAGCCCGACACGCCGTGGCGCACCTCGCCGTTCTGCTCCAGCAATACGGTCACCCCCAGCCTGACAAGCGGGCGATCGTCCGCCGCCAGCCGGCCGTCGGATGAGCAGACCAGCATCAGGTTGCGGGCGATGGACAGGCTGGCGATGACCTGCCGCACCCGGGTATCGGCCCCGCGGGCCTCGCGGTCCAGTGCGTGCAGCAGATCCACCTTGGACTCGTCCGAATACCCCTCGCCCGGATCGCCGGCGGCGTAAAGCCGGCGGCTCGCGCCTGCGCGGCGCAGCTCGATCTGTCTCCGGCCGCCGCCGCGGGCGATGGCGCCCGCCGTCCCGGCCGCGCGCAGCAAGGTGGCGGGGTCCAGATCGTCGGAATAGGCGAAGCCGGATTTTTCTCCGCTCACGGCGCGGGCGCTCATACCGCGCCCGCGATCGTGGCTCGCGGTCTTGACGATGCCATCCTCCAGCACCCAGGACTCGCTGGAATACTCGGAAAAGTACAGATCACCCCAGTCCACGCCGGGCTTCAGCAGTGCGCCCATGGCCCGGTCGAGCTGGCGGTCACCCAGGTCCGCCGAATCGAGCAGGCTGCCGCGCGCGCGGACCAGAGCCTGCTGCTGGAGCTCGAAGGTGGAAGGATCGGGAGACTTGCTCATTGCAGGCCGGACGTCAGCTGGCGATGATCGAGCGCCGGAAAACCGCTGCGCAGCCGGTCAAGATTGTCGAGCGCCACATCATGGCACAGCACGCCGTCGCCCTGCTTGCATTCCGCAACAACCTGCCCCCAGGGTTCGATCAGCATCGAATGCCCGTAGCTCTCGCGCCCGCCGGGATGGATTCCATGTTGAGCCGATGCCAGCATGTAGCAAAGGTTCTCGACGGCGCGGGCGCGCACCAGGACGTACCAGTGCGCTTCTCCGGTCGGACGGGTAAAGGCGGCCGGCAGGGCAACCATTTCCGCGCCCTTCTCGCTCATGGCCCGAAACAGCTCGGGGAAGCGAAGGTCGTAGCACACTGCCAGTCCCAGCCGGCCGAAGGGCGTTTCGGCCACGACCGGCTCGCTTCCCGCCGTGGTCGTGGCCGACTCGCGAAAGGACTCCTTGCGACCGGGCAAGGACACGTCGAAAAGGTGCATCTTGTCGTATCGCGCCGCCAGGGTTCCGGAGCCGTCGAACAGGCAGCAGGCCGAAGCCGGGCGCCGCGGATCTTCGGCGAGCATGGGAATGGTCCCGGCCACGATCCACATCCCCAGCCGCCGGGCCTGCTCGGCCGCAAACTCCTGCCAGGGCCCGTCCCCCGGGCGCTCGGCATGCTCGGCGCGCATGCGTTCGGCGTCCTTGGACATCAAGGCGAAATTCTCCGGCAGGACGGCCAGCGCCGCTCCCTGGTCGGCGGCCCGGCGAAGCAATGTCGCCGCGCGCCCCAGGTTTTCGCCGGGCTCGTCGCCCGAACACATCTGTATGACCGCCACCTTGCTCATGGCGAGCCAAAGCCGGGTTCGGGCCGCTCCGTATCCTCGGCCGGCGCATCCTCTTGCATGGAATCCGTCGCCGGCCCCGAGGGGACGGTCTCCCCGCTTTCCGCATCCACGCCCTGCTCGGGCAAGGCGATGTCTTCCGCCGTGCTCAGCAACGCTTCCCAGTCCACTACAGGCATATCGGTCAACTGCTCCTCCAGGTAGCGGGCGCAGTCTTCAAATGCACCCAGATCAATTTCTTCCCGCAGCACACGCTCAACCAGCGGTTCATCCCAACTGCCGCCGACCCGGTAATAATTCGCCGAGATCGCCTGCAGGGGTTCGCGGAAGGCCTGTGACAGTAACAGCATGGTTGCGCCCAGACCGGTCCCGCCGACAATCACCCCGCCCAGCGAAAGCAAATCCGGCAGATTGGGGGATACTACGGCAACTTGGTCGTAACTGCGATCCTGCAAGCCGGTCCGGCCGAACAATGCGAGGCCGGCCACGGCGCCCTGCAGGCCCATGTTGCAGGTGTAGGCCTGCCCTTCGCGAAGACTGAAATCGCCGGCCAGCCGGTCAAACGGCAGGCCCTCCTCCGTCACCTCGCGGAAATCCAGCGCCAGGCGGCGCGGCAACCGCGCCAGGCTGAGCACGCCCAGCATACGTCCGCTGCCGGGATCCAGGGCCGCTACTTCGCCGCGCTCCACTTCCAGGTTGACCGTTCCGTTGGACCGCGCCAGAAAGTCCCCCGCAGGCGGTCCGTCCCAGTTCGCCGACAGGGTCATCTCGCCCCGGTCGCCGGAAATGCCGCGCGCGTATCCCAACTGGTCCAGGGCCGCCCCGACATCGGAACTTTCCAGGACCATGTCGAGCCGGCCCAGTTGCTCCGCGCCTTCATCGTCGGCCACCAGCCAGGCCGCGCTGCCCTCCGAGGAGAAGGCCGGCGACTCGGTGCGAAACCAGTTCACCGCAAGTCCGCCCGTGGTCTTCTCGTAGCGGGCGCGAACTTCTCCCAGGCGCATCTGACCGATCGTGAGATCGCCCAGCAGCACCTTGCCGGCAGGCAGGCTCCGCGGATTCGCCGGCGGTTGCGGGGCCGGATCCGGCAGCGTCAGCCTGAGCCGGTTCAGTTCCGCCAGCAACTGCCCGTTCCCGTCTCCCGCGCGCGGCCAGAACAGACGCCCGTCGGCGAATTCGCCCTGAAACTCGACCAGCCATCCGTCGGAGCGGGGACGGGCGCGAATCGACTGGTCCCGCAGGGTGCTGCCCATGCTGTAGACCTCGCCCGCGACCAGGTCCACCTCCCAGGGCAGGTCAAGCGAGTTGGCCTGATCCGCCAGCACGCGGGCCCAGTCGGCGGGGCGCAGCGAATCGACCCGCCCGTCCACCACCAGTCCCGCGCCCTGCGGAAGACGCGGCAATGTATCGCCGAAGTGCAGGCTCCCGCGCGCGATGCGCCACCCGCCGCCGCCGTCGGCAAACTCCAGCGCGACGCCCGGCCCCAAACCCAGCCTGCCGGCCAGGCGCGGCGGGGCCCCGGATCCCCATAGAAGCTCCAGTCGCGTGGGCCCGGGGTCATCGGCCAGTTTGTTCATCGGGTACGGCAGGTCGCTGGCCAGTCCCAGCAGGTCGGTCTCCAGGCGCAACCGGATGGGCCTCACCCGGTCCGCTTCCAGCGTAGGCAGGAGCACACTGCCCTGCCATGCGAATTGTCCATTGAGCTGATCCAGAGCGCAGCAGGCGAACAGTCCCTCAAGCTCTTCGGCGGCCGCCGCTCCGTCCAGGTCCACCCGGTACGCATACCCGGCGGTCCCGGCCGGCGCCCTGTCCACTTCGATGACCAGCGGCTGGTCCAGAAAACGCCCCTGCAATTCCCGCGCGCGCACTCCGGCCCGGCTGAAGCGAATGCTGCCCTGCAGGTTGGTCACCGCGGGTATCAGGGCGTTCAGCTTCAATTCCGCGCCGCCCAGTACTGTTTCGGTATGGATTTCCCAGGCGCTCCTGTCCTCGACGGGCAGCCTGAACTCCACGCGCGTACCCGCCTCGCCGGAGGTTTCGGCATCGAGCAGCATGGGGTGAATCCGATCGGCCATGGGAATGCGCGCCAGGCCGGCAATCAGCGCCGGCACGGGATCGTCGCTTTCGCCGTTCACTTCCACTACCGGGCTGGTGAGGTCACGGACGTCGGTGCGCACGTCGCGCCAGCGCACGCCGGCAAGCTCGCCCGCGGCGTCGAGAATGACCAGGGAGGACCCGTTCAGCACCAGCGTGCCCGAAAGGTCCGCCACGTCCGGCCACGCGTCGTGCACCGTCAGCACCCCGTCACTCAGGGCCATCTCCACCCGCAGAACCGCGCCGCCGAACGGAAATGAATCCAGCGGCCCGCTGAGCTGCATGTTCCAGCCGCCGGCGCGGCCGGCGTGCAGGGCCCGGCTGAGCCAGCCGAAGGGAAGTCCGCGCGTGTTCTTCCAGGGCAGAAGCCTGAGCGCCGCAGGCAGGTCCCCGATACTGTCGCCGCCCCCGCTCAGCTCAAGCACGGGAGAGCTGCCGCCTTCGGGCAGGGCGAGGGAAAACCGGCCGGCGAACTCCATCCCCTCGGAGCCGATTCTGAGATTGTTGCCTTCGATAGACCAGCTCTCCGGGCCTGTCCTCCAGCTCAACTCCGCCTGCGCCCCGGTCAGATTGACGGCCCCGTCCAACCAGGACGCAGCGAAACCGCCGTCCCCCGAAATCGAGAGATCGGCGTTGCCGGCGCCGGATTCGTGCCGCAGGCTGCCGTCCACTCCCGCCAGTGTCAGGCCGCGGTCCCGCCAATCCACGGACAATCCGGAAAAGTCGGCCCGGATTTCCGGCAGGGCCGGGCCGCCGGAGTCCCAGCTCAAACTCAGGTCGTTGACGTCGCCGGCAAGCGGCAGCAGCGCAGGCGACACTCCCAGGCGCCCGGCAATCCCGAGCAGCGGCGGGATCGCGTCTTCGAGACGCACAAAGCCGGCTTCGAGCTGCAGTGCGGCGAGTTCTCCCGCGGTCGCCAGCGTCCAGCTTGCGCTGACCTCCGTGTCCGGCCAGTCCTCCCCGTTTCGCGCTGCCTCAAGCCGGGAGGCGGTCAGCACGGCGGCGTTTCCCTGCCGCTGCCATTCGAACTGACCGGCGAGGCGGTCAAAAACGTGGTCGCCGGGTCCTCCCGCAGCCCACAAGTCCTCGAAGTCAAGCTCTCCGAAGAGTTGCTCGATTTCGGGGCCGTTGAGGTCCACGAAGACGTTGAAATCGCCGGAGCCGACAATGGGCAGATCGGCCACCTCGGTGACCAGGTCCACCATCTTCGCGAGATCGACAGACCGGCCCTCCAGGTGAAGGCGCCAGCGCCCGGCAGGCAGAAAGGCGCGGGTCCATTGCACAAGCTCAATGTCCGCTCCCACCCCCAGCCAGTCACCGTATTCCTCCGGCAGGACCATGCGTCCGTCCAGCACGATTCGACCGTCCGCTATGGTCATGGAAAGGCGCTCGAGCCACAGGTTCTCGCTCACATTGCGGCCCGGCTCTTCGAAATCGACCCAGACATCCCGCAACTGCATCTCGGGCGGGGCAAACGCCAGCATGCGGGCCGGACCGCCAGGATAGAAGGCAGGATCGCGCCCCTGCAGGGAGAAGGTTTCCGGCCCCAGCCGCCGCAATGACAGCCTGGCCCCGACAATCGACATGCGGTCCAGGTTGAGGCCCGCGCCCGGCAAAAGCGTCCACAGGTTGATTCCCACCAGGATCTCGTCGGCCAGCAACAGCGGCCCGCCGCCGCGCTCGGACATGACCCGCACGCCGCGCAGCCGGAATTCCGGCCCGGTAAGGCCCCAGGACGGTTCGATCCGGGCGAACTCCACCGGGTACCCCAGGCTGTTGCTGGTCCACTCGGCGATCTCCTCCTGAAAGGTCGGCACGAGAGGCATGAGCACGCGCAACACGCCCAGCAGCAGGGCCACGACCAGCAACGCCGCGCAAACGGCGCCGACCGCCCAGCGCAGGGCCTTCTTCAATAGGGGGGGCATGGCTTGATCGGGCCCGGGCTTCGCCTGCTAGGTGCCCGCGGCCGCGCTGTCAAACTCCCACAAATCCTCCAGCTTGTAGAAGTCCCGCGTATCCCGCCGCATGAGGTGAACGACAAGGTCGCCCAGGTCGATCAGCACCCACTCGCACCATTGCAGGCCCTCCACGCCCAGCACGCGGTGCCCGTCCTTCTTGCTTCGCTCAACCAGGCGATCGGCCAGGGCCTTGATGTGACGCGGGTTGCGGCCGGTGGCGACCAGCATGAAATCGGTCATCCCCGTTTGCGAGCGCACGTCCATAAGGCGCACTTCGGATGCCTGCAACTCGTCCAGGATGCCTTCGGCCAGGCTTACCAGGGGATGGTCGCTCAATTCTCACCCCCGGCATAGGCGCCGGAATTCGAGATGATCCGCGCTACAGGAGCCGGAATCAGGTCATGTGCGAGGTCCCCCGATCGGGCGGCGCGCCGCACGCTGCTGGAGGAAACCGCCGCCACGGGCTTCCGGCAGATCATGATGCGGCCGGCGGGCGAGAACTCCAGCTCCCGGCGATCGGTAACCGAGCGCGATTCGATTTCCGCCTCGAGAGCCGCGGGCAGCCGGCCCTGATGGCCGGCGCGCGCTCCCACCAGCAGGTGCGCCAGGCCAAATATCGAATTCCAGCGCCGCCAGGTCGGCAGGGTAAGGAACGAATCGAAGCCCATCATCCAGCAGAGCGTGCGCCCGGGATTCGCGCGCCTCAAGGCCTTGAGAGTGTCCGCCGTATAGCCTGTGGCCGACGGACCCAGCTCGCACTCTTCCACCGAGAATCCGGGGATTCCCTCAACGGCCGCCTTGAGCATCCGCAGCCTGAGCGGCGCGGAAGCCACCAGGGCGGACCGGTGCAGCGGGGAGGACGCAAGCACGAAGCGCACCTCGGACAGCCTTGCCGCATCGGCAAGCTGGCGCGCCAGGGCGATATGCCCCGTATGCACCGGGTCAAAACTGCCCCCAAGCAGACCGAGTCCCTGCCACCCGTTCATGATTCCGCGCCCATGCGATGCGGCTCCGCCAGACCGAAGGCCAGCAACTGAAGCTCCGCCCAGGGCTCGCCGGCACGGGCGCCCTTGATGACCTGGTCGGCCCTGGCCGAACGCTTGAGCAGCCAGTCGATCGAACGGGCGCCGTGGCGCTTCAGCGCCGAGCGGAACTCGGCCTTGCGGCTCGACCATACCGACAACGCCCCCATGGCCGACGGCAGGCTGTCTCCCCGCGCCGTACGCCAGTAAAGGTCCGCCAAAGTAGTGATGTCGCGAACCAGAACCCAGAGGATCAGGGTCAGCGGCGCGCGTTCGCGCTTCAACCCGGCAAGAATGCGGGCGGTTCGGCGCAGGTCCTGGCCCAGGGCGGCCGATCCGAGCTGAAACACGTCAAACCGGCTGGCATCGGCAATGGCCTCCATCACCGCGTCCACCGACAGCGGTCCGGGGTCGTGGGCGAGCGCCAGCTTGTCAATCTGCTGCCGGGCGGACAGCAGATTGCCCTCGGTTCGTTCGGCCAGCAGCATGACGGCCGCCTCGTCGGGCTGGAAGCCCTCTCCGGCCAGACGGTCCCTGATCCAGCCGCGCTGCTCCCGGGCGGACAGCTGGGGAGCGTCGATCCAGGCGCCGGCCTTCTCCAGCGCGACCACCCAGGCACTCCTGCGGGCGCTGCGATCCAGCAGTCCGGTGACGACCATGATCAGGGTGTCCTCGGGAATGGCGCCGGCCAGTTCCTTGAGCACCCTGGCGCCCGCGGCGCCCGGCTTGCCGCTCGCCAGGCGGACCTCAAGCAGCCGGCGGCTGGCGAACAGCGATTGGCTGCAGGCGTCGGCGTACAGGTCGTTCCACTTGTAACGCGCGTCGGCGACGTGAAGCGCGCGCTCCGAAAAGCCGCCGTCGCGCGCCGCCGCCCGGACCCGGTCAACCGCTTCGTCCAGCAACAGCGGCTCCGCGCCGGACAGCAGGTACAGGCTCTCCAGGCCCCGCTCGAGGGCCCCCGGCAGTTCCTTGGGAGTCAGGCGCACGTATCGACGAGCGGTACGGCTTCCTCAACCAGCAGGACCGGAATGCCTTCATGAACCGGATAGAGCCAGCGGCCGCATTCGGACACCAGCGCGCCTTCCATCGCCTGCTCGAGCTTCTCCCCGGCGGCATTGCTCAGCTTCCCCTCCCCCAGGGCCTCGTTGTACGCCGCCAGCTCCTCCGCCCCGGCAAGGCGAATTTCGCCGCCGGTCCTGGGGCAGCGCAAGAGCGAAAGAAAGGACCGGTCCACGGGCTTTAGGGCCTGTCCACCTTGACGGGCGGAACCGGGTCCCAGCCCGAGGGGCCCAGGGGATGGCAGCGCAGCAGTCGGCGCAGGGACATCCCGAACCCGCGCAGCAGGCCATGAGTGTCAATCGCTTCCCTGGCATATTCGGAACAGGTCGGCAGGAAGCGGCAGCGAGGACCCAGGAAGGGCGACACGCAAAGCTGGTACGCGCGGATCAGCCCGATGGCCATGACTTTCACCCAAGACATTTTACGGCCCGCTGCCGGATTTCGTTGACCATGGAATGCAGCCCGTTGCTGCGCGTCGGGCTCAGGTGCCGGTCGAGACCGGCGCCGGCGATGAAATCGGGCGTGGTTTCGAGTATTTCGCCGGGGCGCCGCCCGCTGTAGATTCGGGTCAGCATGGCCGCCAGCCCGGAAACGATCGCGGAATCGCTCACCGCGATAAAGAACAGGCGCCCCTCCTCCTGCCAGGATTTCAGCCACACCTGGGACTGGCAGCCACGCAGGCGGTTGTCCTCAATCCGCCACTCGTCGGGAAACTCCGGCGCATTGCGGCCCAGTTCGATAATGTGCTGATAGCGCTCCATCCAGTTGTCGAAGAAGCCCAGTTCTTCGAGCAGCTCTTCCTGGGCGTCCCGCAATGTACCCGGGGACGGCAGTTCAGCGCTCACAAGCGGGTGGGGTTTTCCTGCCCGGCGTAGACCTGCTCCGGGTCGAACACCTTGTCGCTCTCGGTGAATTCGAGCTCGACCGCGCCGCCGCCGGAGCTCAGCGGGACCCGGCGATAAAAGCAGGACCGGTAGCCCACATGACAGCTTGCGCCGCCCGTCAGCTCCACCCGCAGCCAGACGCAGTCCTGGTCGTCGTCGATCAGCAGTTCGCGCACCTGCTGCCTGAGCCCGCTGGTCTCTCCCTTCCGCCAGAGTTTGTTGCGGCTGCGGCTGAAATAATGCGCCTCACCCGTGGTGATGGTGAGTTCAAGCGCCTGCCTGTTCATGTAGGCGTGCATCAGCAGTTCGCCGCTGCCATGGTCCGTGACCACGGCCGGGATAAGGCCGCTGGCGTCGAATTTCGGCGCCAGCTCGGCGCTCTCCTCCACCTGGGCCACGGTCCGCCGGGGTGCAAACAAATCGCTCATAAGCCAATCATAGCGCCGTCCGGCGCCAGGTCGTACCCCCGGGGCCGTCTTCGAGGATCACGCCGCGGTCCTTGAGGTCCTCGCGTATGCGATCGGCCGCGGCATAGTCGCCGTTCGCGCGCGCCCTTGTGCGTTTTTCCACTCGCTCTTCTATTTCCGCAGCTGTCAGGTCCGGAATTGGCCCAGGCGATGCCTCGCCTTGCGCTTCAAGCTCTGAGCCGAGGTTGGCCGTGGCGTTATTGTCAATCGGAGAGCCGCGAAACCACTCGCTCGGTTCCTCCTGCAACAGGCCCAATAGCTTGCCGCCGGCGCGAAGCGACGCGGCCCCCGCCGGTTCCACAGCGCCCGAGCGGAGTTCGCGGGCTTGCCGGGCGAGAACGCCGAGCGCGGCCGGCGTATTGAGATCATCCTCAAGCGCCCGAACCAGTTCCGGCGAGGGAGCGGACGCGCCTTTCGATTCATCTGCTACCGGCTCCCCGCAATCGAGCAGTACGCGGTACAAGCGGTCCAGCCGGCTGCGGCTTGCCGCGATCAATTCATCGCTCCATTCGAGCGGGTCCCGATAGCGGGCGCTCAGGAGGGCGAGCCGCAGTACCTCGCCGGGAAACCGTTGCAGCAAATCGCGGATCGTCAGGATGTTCCCCCGCGACTTGGCCATCTTGGACTTGCCGATGCGGATCATGCCGTTGTGCACCCAGTAACGGGCGAGCGGGGCGCCGTGGGCGCAGCGGCTCTGGGCAATCTCGTTCTCGTGGTGCGGAAATATTAGGTCCCGGCCGCCGCCGTGAATATCGATCGTCTCTCCCAGGTGTTCCAGCGCCATTGCCGAGCACTCCAGGTGCCAGCCGGGACGCCCGCGTCCCCAGGGGCTCTCCCAGCCGGGCAGTTCGCCGGAAGAGGGCTTCCACAGCACGAAGTCGGCCGGATCCTCCTTGTAGGGCGCAATGTCGACCCGGGCGCCGGCAAGCTGCTCGTCGCGATTGCGTCCGGAAAGCTCGCCGTAAGCGGCATCGGCGCCCACCCGGAACAGAACGTGACCCTCTGCCTCGTAGGCATGTCCCGACTTCAGCAGGCTCGCGACCAGGGAAATCATCTGCGGCAGATGTTCGGTCGCGCGCGGTTGCCGATCAGGCTCAAGCACGCCCAGCGCGCCAACGTCCTCCCGCCAGACCCGGGACCACCGCCGGGCAATCTTCGCGATCGGCACTCCCGCCTCGGCGGCCGCCTGGTTGATCTTGTCGTCCACGTCGGTGATGTTGCTGGCGTAGACCAGCTTGTAGCGGCGCCGCAACAGGCGGGCCAGAACGTCGAAGACCACCGCCGGGCGGGCGTTGCCGATATGGGCAGGCCCATAGACCGTCGGTCCGCAAACGTACATGGTTACCCTGTCAGGATTCCCGGGAACAAAGGGCTGGCGTTCGCCGCCCAGGGTGTTGTGCAGGCTGATCACGGACCGCCGCCTGCCGCGGGAGCGGGCAGCGAGGCCAGGTCGCGCAGAATCTGCCAGGCCAGGTCTTCCGCCAGGGCATCGCGCAGGACCTCGGTCTCGCGCTCCATTCCCAGCACCCGGAACTCGTCCTGCACGCGCGTGTGGTCCACTTCCCACTCGCGCTCCTCAATCAGCCGCTCGCCGCCCAGCCTGAGCGTGTACTTCACGCGGTAGCTGATTTCCGTGACCGTGGGCAGGTTGTTCGCGGAGATGGCCACAAGGCTTTCCTCGCTCTCGTCTTCCAGCAGGCGCAAAATCGCCACGCCTTCGCCCGGCTCGTCGTGCACGGTGACCTCGGCCAGGCGCAGTTGCTCGTCCAGGGCGCGCCGAAGAGGCGTCGAACCCTGGGCGCTTTGCACCCATACGCCCCCGGCCAGCGCCGGAAAATCAAGTCGCCCCTGGAACTGAAAGCCGCAGGCTGCGAGCATGAACGACAACGCGCAGGCTACGGCGAGGCGGCCTGCCAGGCAAGGCGAAGGATGGCTGATCCTGGTTTCGAGGGCGGGACGCCCTCGCTCCCGGGCGGCGATGAATGGCGCGTGATTCAAGTTCACACCACGAAATTCACCACCCGGCCCGGCACATACACTTCCCGCAGGATCGGGATTTCCGCCAGGTGGGCTGCCACGCGCTCGTTACCGCGAGCGGCGGCCAGTACGTCGTCGCGCTCCGCGCCGGCCGACACGCGGATACTGGCGCGAAGCTTGCCGTTGATCTGCACCGCGATCTCGACGGTATCCTCCTTGAGCCATTTTTTCAGGGCCTCCGGCCAGGGCGCGTTGGCCAGTGACTCCGCGTGGCCCAGCCGCTCCCAGAGCTCTTCGCCGACGTGCGGCGCGAAGGGGCTGACCAGCAGCACCAGCGGCTCGGCGACGGCCCGCGGCAGTTCGTCCCAGCGCGCCGCCGCGTTAACCAGTTCCATGAGGGCGGCGATGGCCGTATTCAGGCGCAGCGTACGGATGTCCTCGGTGACCTTGGCTATGGTGCGATGCAGGAGCCGCATCTTTTCGGCATCCGGTTCCGCTTCGACCACCCCGCGCTCCAGCAATGCCCAAAGGCGGTTGAGAAAGCGGTGCGGCCCCTCCACCCCGCGGGTGCTCCAGGGCTTGGATTTCTCCAGCGGCCCCATGAACATTTCGTAGAGGCGAAATGCGTCGGCTCCGCAGTGGCTCAAGACATCGTCGGGGTTGACCACGTTGCCGCGCGACTTGGACATCTTGTGAGCGCGCGATTCCAGGACGACGGAGGAATTCCCGGCCAGGACAAAATTCTCGCCCTTTTTCAGCACTTCGTCCTCGCCCACGGCTACCGGCTCAAGCTCTTCTCCGCTGTCCTTCTCGACATAGGCTGCCGGTTGCGAGCCGCTCACGCGGCGCGCGCGCTCCGCGGAGACCAGCACCCCGCCGCCGTTCCTGTAGGCGGTGTATTCGCGCTCCCCGAGGATCACGCCCTGGTGCACGACCTTTCGGAAAGGCTCGTCGCTGGAGACCAGGCCCGCGTCGTACAGCACCTTGTGCCAGAAGCGCGCATAAAGGAGATGCAGCACGGCGTGCTCGGCGCCGCCGATATACAGGTCCACCGGCATCCAGTAGCGCTCCAGTTCCGGGTCCACCACCCGGCCGGGATTGTGCGGATCGATAAAGCGCAGGTAGTACCAGCACGATCCCGCCCACTGCGGCATGGTGTTGGTCTCGCGCCGCGCCGGCCTGCCGCTGTCCGGGTCGATCGTATCCAGCCAGTTCGTGGCCTTGGCCAGCGGACCCTCGGGAGAACCGCTGGGCCGGAAATCCTCGAGTTCCGGCAGCGTCAGCGGCAATTGGCTTTCCGGCAAGGAACGCGCGACGCCGTCCACGAACACGACCGGGAACGGTTCGCCCCAGTAACGCTGGCGGCTGAACAGCCAGTCGCGCAGCCGGTAGGCAATCCTCGGGCGGCCGCGGCCGCGGCTTTCAAGCCAGTCCACCGCCGCCTGCTTGGCCTCTTCCATGCGCAGGCCGTTCAGGAAATCGCTGTTGATGACCAGGCCCTCGCCGCTGAAGGCCGCGTCCTCGTGACCCTCCGGCGGTTGGACGGTACGTACGACCTTGAGTGAGTGCTCGTGGGCGAACTCCCAGTCCCTCTGGTCCTCGCCGGGAACGCCCATGATCGCCCCGGTGCCGTAGCCCATCAGAACGTAATCGGCCACCCAGACCGGGACTTCCTCGCCGGTCACCGGGTGCCGGGCGCGCGCGCCCGTATCCGCCCCGCTTCGGTCATGCGCGGCGGCGGCGCGGGCGCGCTGGCTCTTGCTGGCCGCTTCGCGGCAATATCGCCGCACCTCCTCGATGCGCTCCGGCGTGGCCAGCTTCTCGACCAGCGGATGCTCCGGCGACAGGGCGAGGAAGGTGGCGCCGAAGATCGTGTCCGGTCGGGTGCTGAATACCTGGATCTTGTCCTTGCGGCCGATCAACTCGAAGTCGATCTCCGCTCCCACCGACTTGCCAATCCAGTTGCGCTGCATTTCCAGCGTGGACTCCGGCCAGTCCAGGTCGTCCAGGCCGTCGAGCAGGCGCTCCGCGTAATCGGTGATCTTCAGCATCCACTGCCTGAGCGGCCGGCGCTCGCACGCAAAACCGCCGACTTCGGAGCGCCCTTCCACAACTTCCTCGTTGGCCAGCGTGGTCCCGAGTTCCGGGCACCACCAGACCGGCTGCTCTGCCTGGTACGCGAGGCCCCGTTCATGAAGCTTCAGGAATATCCACTGCGTCCAGCGGTAATAGTCCGGATCGGCGGTACTGAACTCGCGCGTCCAGTCGTACGAGAACCCCAGCGATTTCAGTTGCGTGCGGAACCTGTCGATGTTGCGGCGCGTCGTGACCCGCGGATGCGTGTTGGTGCGAACGGCGTACTGTTCGGCCGGAAGCCCGAAGGCGTCCCAGCCGATCGGGTGCAGGACGTTGTAGCCTCGCATGCGCTTGAAGCGCGCGACGATGTCGGTCGCGGTGTAACCCTCCGGGTGGCCCACATGCAGGCCGGCGCCGCTGGGATAGGGAAACATGTCGAGGACATAGGCCTTGGGCCGCGAATGGTCGGGCTCAGCCGGCGTCCTGAAGGTTCCCTCACGCTCCCAGCGCGCTTGCCACTTGGGTTCGATCTCGGCAAACGGGTACGACGTCATGGCGGTGAATTGTACGGGCGCGCGCATCGCCCGGCGCCGCGATAACCTGCTGCAATCAGGCCGTAATCGCTGCCCAGGCCGCAGCCGGACCGGCGGCGATGGTGCGCCTGCCGACAAGCTCGGCCCAATCCGTATCCCGGCCGAACTCGGCACGCCAGCGCCACAGCGGCAGGCTGAAATACTGCAGCCCCATTTCCTCGGTAAAACCGATCGCGCCATGCACGCCGTGCGCGATCTGCGTCACCGGGTGCACCAGTTCCGAACAGCGGCACTTGGCGACGGCGATCGCCAGCCAGGCGGGACTGTCCCCGGACTCCGGCAGCCCGTGCTTCTGAACCGCCGCAAATGCCTGCTGCGATGCCGCCTGCATGCAGGCTGCGAATCCCGCCAGTTCGGCCAATTGCTGCTGTACAGCCTGAAATTTGGCAATTGGCCGTCCGAACTGCTCTCTTTCTCCGCAATACGTGACGGAGCGTTCCACAAGACCCTGCGCCGCGCCCGCCATCTGCGCCGAGCGAAGCAGCGCTCCGGCCAGCCTCGGCAGCGCGGCGCAACCGTCTTCTTCATCGGCGGCGCCCAGCGCAGGCCGAATCATGATCTCGGGCAAGCCGCCCGGAGCGGCGTAGCGCCCGCAGGCCTCGGCAATCACAAAGGCGTCCGGCCATCCGCCGCCATAGCCTCCCTGTTCCTGCGGAACCATTACCGCGTCCAGGCCCATCTCGCGCGCCAGCGCCATGAACCGCTCGCCGCCGTTGCGATGCGCTTCGTCAAGCATGTCGGGCGCAAGGTTCTCGGCGAACATGCGCTCCACCGTTTCCACCAGCAGCGGGTCCGCGCGCATCATCTGAGCCCCAGCCCGCGCGCGATGATTCCGCGCAGGATTTCTCCACTGCCGCCGCGAAGGGAAAACGACGGCGCCAGGAGCGTCGTCAGGTGCAGCGCCTGCTGGTACGGCAAGGCCTCGTCCCCGCCCAAGGGCGGCAGGTCGACAATCTCCTGGGCCAGCCGAGGCAGCGACTGCTCGAAGCGGGTGCCCATGTCCTTGACCATGGCCGCCTCCAGAACCGGAGACCCGCCGCTCTCAAGCATCGCCGCAACCGAAAGCGACATGGCGCGCAGGGCCCCCAGTTGCGCCACGATGCGGCCGACCGCCACGGCGGCCGGTCCGTCGGTCCCGCGCTCGCCAAGCAGCCGCAGGAGCTCGTTGAAAAGGGTCTGGCAGGAGAGATACCGCTCGGGGCCGGAGCGCTCCAGGGCCAGCTCCTCGGTTACCTGCGCCCAGCCGTTGTTCTCGACGCCGATCAGCGCATCTTCGGCCAGCAGGGCATCTTCGAAATGGACCTCGTTGAAGTGTTCGCGCCCGGCGATGTCCCGGATCGGGGCAATTCGTATGCCGGGCGTATTCCGCAGGTCCACCAGGAATTGCGACAGGCCTTCATGCCGGCGCTTGCCTTCGCCGGTGCGAAACAGCGCGATCATGTAGTGCGCGCGGTGCGCGTTGGTGGTCCAGATCTTGGTTCCGTTGACCCGCCAGCCCGATGAAGTCCTGGTGGCCCGGGTGCGCAGCGAGGCAAGGTCCGAACCCGAATCCGGCTCGCTCATGCCGATGCAGAAACAGAGCTCGCCGCGGCAAATTCGCGGAATGATCTTCCGCTTGAGGTCCTCGCTGCCGTAACGCAGGATCAGCGGGCCGCTCTGACGGTCGGCGAACCAGTGAAACCCTGTGGGCGCGCCGGCGGCCAGGCACTCTTCCAGAACCACGAATCGCTCCAGCTGGGAGCGTCCGCCGCCGCCGTATTCCTCCGGGAAACTCAGGCCTATGAACCCGGCCTCGCCCATGCGGCGGCTGAAATCGGGGTTGCAGGCGTCCCAGGACAGGGCCCGCTCGCTCATCGGCACGTCACGCAATGCCTTGTCGAGGAATTCACGCACGGCCTCGCGCAGGGCCGCGGCGCCCTCCGGCATTTCCGGGGGAGGAAGATTAACCCGCATATTGCGCGTCGACGCGGCGCAAGCCGGCGTAACCCCTACTCTTCGGGAGCGATGGTGAGGGTAAGGCCGTCCAGTTCTTCCGAGAACCTGAGCTGGCAGGTCAGCCGCGAATTCTCCCTGAAGTACTCCAGTTCGGACAACAGCTCTTCCTCCTCCGGGGACCTGGGCGGCAACTTGTCCCACCAGGAGGAATCGATATAGCTGTGGCAGGTGGCGCAGGAGCACATGCCGCCGCACAGCGCTTCGACGCCGTTGTCCAGTTCGCGCAGGGTCTCCATGACGCTTACGCCGGTCTGGCCTTCGACAACCTGGGGTTCGCCCGCCCGGTCCGTAACGTGAATTCGCGCCATCGCTGGTCTCGCGGGCGCCGGCTCAGGCCGAGCCGGCGTTACGGTCGAGGGGGGTGTGAAAGTACTCGCTCTCCTCGCAATGCTGCTTGACCTCCTCCATGAGGCGGGCCAGGCGCTGCTCGGCAGTCGACACCGAGGCGCAGGACTCGCACAGGGGATCGCTGCAGGGCTGGCGCGAAAACAGCCAGAAATGGACCGCACCGGCCAGCAGCCCCGAGGCAACATCCCAGGCGTCCGGTTCATCGTTGGATTCCAGCAGCCTGTTGCCGCCGTTGATGACGGCGTCTATCGCTTCCTGGAAACCTTCGGGATACTCTTCTTCGCCGGCGAAATAGTCGTCCGGCAGCAAATTATCGGTACTCATGCGCTTACCCGGTAAATTCGCTTGTGCGGCCCCGTTATGGTACCACCGACGGCGTTCCGGCTAAAGAGCCGATCGGCCTCAGGACGCGGTCTGCGGGACCCCGTACTCGCGGAGCGTGCCCTCAAGGGTGGGCCGCCCCAGCCGTATCCGGCTGTCGGTCAGCAGGTACGAGAACACGTATCCGGCCGCCAGCATCATTACGCCGATGAGGAAGCAATACAGGACCGCCCGGTCCGGGTAGACGTCCTTCAGGTAGCCCACGTAGACGGGGCCCGCAATGCCCGCGGCTGCCCAGGCGGTCAGGATGGCGCCGTAGATCGCCGACATCTTCCTCGGACCGAATACGTCAAGCACGAACGAAGGCATGGTGGCGAAGCCGCCGCCGAAGCAAAGCAGCACATAGCACACCAGCGCCGAGAACACCCAGGGGTTGGTCTCGGTCATGAGGATGCCGAACACGACCATCTGGCTGGCCAGCAGTATCCGGAACACCGCAACGCGTCCGATACGGTCCGACAGCAAACCCCAGAAGAGGCGCCCCACGCCGTTGCACAGGGAACTTATGGCTATGAGCGTTGCGCCGTACTCCGCAAGAATGGCCGGCTCCAGGGAGGGATCGGACAGCCCCCAGACTTCCTGCAGCAGTTCCGACTGGAAGCTGATCACGGATATTCCCGCGGCGATATTGAAAAAGAACACGATCCAGAGAACCACGAAGGAGCGCGACTTCAAGTACGGCCACACCGTGTCCGGCTCGGCGCCGGGGCTGAAGCGCTGCGCCGTTGGAGCGGCCGTGGCCTGTTCGGGTTCGGGAGGATTGCTCAGGAACAGACTGCAGGGAATCAGCACGCAGGCGAAAATCACGCCCAGCCACACAAAGACCAGCGACAGGTCCTGGCCGGCCTGCAACACCAGCAGCGGGGCCAGTCCCTTGCTCAGCAGAAAGGCGCCCACGCCGAATCCCATGACCACGATCCCGGTAACCAGGCCCTTGTGGTCGGGAAACCACTTGGCCACGGTAGCCACGGGAGTGACGTAACCCATGCCGATGCCCGCTCCCCCGACGACGCCGTAAAACAGGTAGAACAGCGGGATTGAATCCAGGTGCAGCGCCCATCCCGCGAGCAGGTAGCCTGCGGAGAACAGCGAGGAACCGATCAGCGCGAGCCGCCGCGGGCCATGCCTGGGGAGCGCCTGGCCGGCCCAGGCCGCCGAAACCCCCAGCGAGAAGATCGTGATGCTGAAGGCCCAGGCCGTCTGCGTAAAGGTCCAGCCGGATTGTCTCACCAGAATCGTCTGGAAAAAACTCCAGGCGTACACCGTGCCCAGGCACACCTGCAGCGTCGTGCAGAAGAGCGCGATGACGGTGCGCGGCAGGCGTATGGTTCTCATTGCCAGTGCCCTGACTAGCCCTGCTGCACGGCCTTCAGCGTTTCGGGCCTGGGACCGTTTCGGGCCACGTACAGGAACAGGCGCGCCAGGTGGCCCACTTCGTCATCCCGGGCCAGCACGGCCCGGTCCGCCACCGATTCCTCGTCCTCGTCCCCGGCCAGTTCGACCGCATAGGCAAGCAGTTCGCCAAGCGGCTTGGCCGCCAGGTTCACCAGCCAGATAGAAGCCAGCACGCCGATGACCAGGATGATGGAAACCAGGTAGACCTGCTGGCCTATCGCCCTGGTGATCTTCAGCGAGACCACGTCCAGGTCCATGCCCACGTGCACGGTCCCGGCCACGCCCGCGAGAATCGGGCTGCCGACCTCGACAAAATTGCCCAGGCCCGGGAGTTCCCGGTCGATGGGCTCGGTATTGCGGTGATCGCTTTGCAGTATCTCGTCCGGAATACCCGGCACGAAGGTATGCGCGAGGTATTCCCCGGTCTCGCTGGTGATATAGATGTAGCGGATTCCCTGAATCTCGACGAACTGGTCCACCAGCGACTGCAGCGTGGCCATGTCGCGGTTCAGCAGGATGTCCACGCTGGAATCCGCCACCGTCTTGGCGATGTTCTTGCTGTTGATCTCGTACTCGGCCGATAACTGCGTATCCACCGTGTACAGGCAAAGGGCCGAGGTGGAAAGCACGATTCCGCCGAATACGGCGAATATGCCGAATCGCGTTCGCTGAAAAAGTTTCTGAATCTTCATATCATCCAAACTTGGCTTGCCAATCCTCCAGGGGAACGAAACGGCCGTCCTCGACGACCGTGTAGTAAACAGTCTGCAATCCCTGGCGCCGGTCCGGCCCGAACGAAACCCGCTCGCCGACGCCCAGATCGAAATTCCGCACCGAGAAGACCGCCTCCTCCAGCCTGGCGCGGTCCACCTCGCCCTCAAGCCGGCGGATTATTTCCGCCAGGAGCTTGGCGTTGAGGAACCCTTCCAGGCTGCCGAAACTGTTGGGGAAGGGCGCGTACTCCTCCTTGACCAGCTCGGGCGGAACCTGCGGATCGTAGCGGGCCATCAGTTCGCGGTATTCGCGCACGGCCGGCAGCGACAGGTCCTCGTAACTGGGAACGACCTGCGAGTTGACCAGCAGCCGCGTATAGGCCTCGCTGTCCTCGCGCCCCTCGACCAGCAGCTTGAGCATGTTCTCGCTGCCCACGAAGGACAGGTTGGCGATCGGCGCCTCGAGTCCGAGATCGACGGCGTCGCGCGCAAAGGCGGCGCAGGCCGCATAGGCCCCGATGCAGATGACCGCGTCCGGCGCGGCCCCCTTGAGGATTTCGACCTGGCGACGCATGGTGCCGGTGAACGGCGCGCCGCGGCTGTAGGTGGCCTCGCCGGCGATCCGCAGGCCGTGCGGGGCCAGCGCGGCCCTCACGCCGGCCCAGCCGCTTCTCCCGTAGGCGTCGGCCTGGTAGAAAACGGCGACGCGCTCCTTGCCGATGCGCACGAAGTTGTTCACCAGGCCCGCGGTCTCCTGCGCGTAGGAGGCCCTCAGGTTGAAGGCAAACTCGCCGTACGGCGGCTGCCTCTGCGGCTGGGCGCCGGTGAAGGGAAAGAACATGAAGATGTTCTCGTCCTGAAATTTCTTGAGCAGCGGCAGCACGCGGGTGACGGTGGGCGTGCCCACGTAACCGAACAGGAGGAAGACCTGGTCCTCCAGCATCAGCTTCATGGTGTTTTCCACGCAGGGGTCGGGCTGGTAGCCGTCGTCGTACATCTTCAGCACGATCCTGCGGCCGTTGATGCCGCCGGATTCGTTCACCCGGCTGAAGAAGGCGCTTGCACCGCGGTAGAGTTCGGTTCCCAGCCCTCGCGATGGCCCGGAAAACGCGGCTGACACGCCCAGCACGATCTCGCCGTCGAAGGGGGCGCCGGCCGGGCCCGGTTCGGTCGCCTGGCCCAGCGCGCGCTCCAGCGGCGCCAGCACAACGGCCGCCAGTCCGTACCGGATAAGGTCCTTTCTCGTCAGCATGAGCGGGCGCGGCATCTGGATCGTGGGTCGACGCTGGCGGAAGACTACCGTTTCCCCGATGCGGCCATCAACCCGGTTTCGGGCTTTGGCCGAGCGCCGCCCTGCGCACGCTCAGGAATTCCTCCGCTTCCCTGAGCCGCTTTGCATCGGGGTTGATGCGCTTGCCTCTTTCGATGTCCTCGGCCGCCTTGCGCAGGCTCCCGGTGAGAGCGTACAGCACGGCGCGATTGGAATAGGCGTGCCAGTTGTTCGGTTTCAGCCGCAATGCTTCGTTGCAATGCTCCAGCGCCTGCCCGAATTTGCCCGACATCACGTAACCCGCGCAAAGGTTGTTATGCGCGGAGGACCGGGTGCGAATGCTGTGGGTTGTTCCCGCCGGCGCCCGCAAGCCTTCCAGGGTCAGCCGGATGCCCTCCTCAAAGTCGCCCAGGCGCAACGCCAGCGCACCGTCGGAAAGGTTCGGGTCGGCGCCGAACACCGACTGGGAACGGGACGTCTGCGCGCCAGCCGGCCCCGAGGCGAGCAGGATGGCGCCCATAAGGCAGGCGAGGCATGCGCGTATCGATACCGTCATGCCCATATCTTACGCCGCCTTCGGATAAATCTCCGACAACAGCCGGCTGCGGCCGTCCGGCTGAACGATGCGGCAATGCTCGCGGCGCAGCCGGCGCGGCTCGGGGACTCCACAGGAATGCGCGATGATCTTCAGTTCCTCCTCTACGCGGCGCTGGTAATTGGCCACGCTCACCGCCTTGGTCGGCGGATCGAGGCCGCGCTGCAGGCGCCGGTTGTGCGTGGTAATGCCCGTGGGGCAGGTGTTCTGGTTGCAGCGCATCGCCTGAATGCAGCCCAGCGCGAACATGAAGCCCCTCGCGGAAACCGCAAAGTCCGCCCCGGCGCACAGCGCCCAGGCCGCTTCCGTCGGGGTGATGAGCTTGCCGCTGGCCACCACCCGCACGCGCTCGCGAAGACCGTGTTTTTCCAGGGCGTCCACCAGCATGATCAGGCTCTCCCTGAGCACCATGCCCACATTGTCCATGAGCGGCATCGGGGCGGCGCCCGTGCCGCCGTCGCCGGAATCCACGGTGATGAAGTCGGGTGCGCTGTCCGGCCCGCGCCGGTTGATCAGTTCGAAAAGTTCATCCAGCCAACGGGGATTGCCGATTACGGCCTTGTATCCGGTGGGCTTTCCGCCGACATCGCGCACCCGGCTGATCAGGTCCAGCAACTCCCCGTTGTTGCTCGCCTCCCTGTGGCGGTTCGGGCTTACCGCGTCCTCGCCCGGGCGGATGCCCCGGATGCCGGCGATCTCGCTGGTCACCTTGGCTCCCGGCAGGATCCCGCCCTTGCCCGGCTTGGCGCCCTGGCTCAGCTTGATCTCGATCATCTTCACCTGCGGGTTCGAGCCCACCTCCCTCAAGCGCTCCTCGCTCAGGGCGCCCTCGGGGGTGCGCACGCCATTCTTGGCCGTCCCGAATTGAAATACCACGTCGTTGCCCGATTCGAGGTGCCAGGGAGAAAGCCCACCCTCGCCCGTATTCATCCAGCATCCGGCCATCGCGGCGCCCTTTCCCAGCGCCATCACCGCGGGCTTCGAGATGGCCCCGAAGCTCATTCCGGAAATATGGAAGATGCGGTTGGTGGTGTACGGATTGGGGCCGTCCTTGCCGATCGTCACTTCGGACGTGTCCCGGTATTCCTCCTCAAGCAGGCTGAAGGGCGCGTTGGCGAAGATGGCCGTACCCGGCCAGCGCATCTCGCGGGTCGAACCGAAGGCCACGGTCATGGAGCCGGCGCTGGAGGCCCGGCCGACCCAGGTGCGCTGGGCCCGGTTGAACGGCATTTCCTCGCGGTCCATGGCGAACATGTATTGCCGCATGAACTCGCCCACCACCTCGAAGACTCGCCGGAAACGGCCGATGACGGGGTAGTTCCTGCGAACGGCGTTGGCCGTCTGCGCGAGGTCCACGACCAGCAGCGCCAGCAGCACCAGCAGCGTGGTCCCGACCGCGAGAAGAAACAGCTGCGTCAGGATGTCGACGGCCTGGTCAACGAAATCCATCATGCTCAACCACCTTATGACCACCCGGTTTTCGCCGAGGGCGGCGTAATGGGCCCGGCAGGACTCGAACCTGCGACCAAGTGGTTATGAGCCACCTGCTCTTACCACTGAGCTACAGGCCCTCCAAGGGCCCAGAGTATAGCCGGTTTGCGGTTTTTCCCGGCGCTTTCGCAGCCTTAGCGGCGGCGTTTGCGCCAGGGATCCGGGGCGGTCTTCCTGCTGACGGGATAGGAATGCGGAAGCACGGCCAGACGGGCAAGAAGCTGCCGCTTCGAGTCATCGGAGTGCGCGGCCCGCAACAGTTCTCTCCATACGCCGGGACGGTCGGCAAAGCGCGCCTTGAGGATGCTTGCGGCGTGCGGGGCGAGACTCTGGATTTCACCGAAATTCATATTCCCGACCCGCTCGCCTTCCTGGCTGGAGGCGCCCAGCCACAGCGACGACAGCGTGTGGTTCTGCTGCGCATCCTGGGCCAGCCAGGTCATCAGCGCCGCACCGAACACCTGCTCCGCCGCATCTTTCCCGCCGGGATTCCGCCGCTCCCCGTCTTCGCTGTCACGCACCGTCCCTGCCCTCTCGATGTCGCCGCGGTTAACGGTGACCAGCAGCAAAGGCACGCTGGCGACCGCGTCGCGTTGCGAGTCCGTCAATGCTCTGATTTCTCTGCAATACTCCTCTGCAAGTCCGTACCTGCCGCCGTCAGCATCGCCCTCATGCCGGGCAATCAAATCGACAAAGCGGCGATTGATTTCAAAGATCTCTTCCAACCTTTTTCGTTCGTTTGACTCATCTGCCATCCGTATTCTCCTTCCAGCTGCTACCGTGTTGACGCAGGTTCTGTTTCTTTGTCAGACAAGGAGGCGCTCTCGCCGGTTCATGTGGTAGTTGCGATTTTTCTTGATTTACTATTCAGACAAACACTGCAATCATGATCAACCCTTAAAAAGTGGCTGAATGGCCCATTTTTTGAATTGCAATCTTAATCCTAATTCGCTAGAACACCTGTGCCATGCGTGTTACCCAAAGCCGTTACGAGGGAGAACTCGACCGATTCGATCTGGCCATCCGCATGCTCGGCCTGCAGGCCCGCACGAGCACAATCGGACGCTACACGGGGCTTTCCAGCGACCGGATACGCAAGGCCTATGTCAGCTACGTGGCCGAGCACGGAAGGAACAGGCTGCCTCGCCGCAAGCGCGGGCGGCCGCCCAGCCGCGTGGCGCATTTCTTCAAGAGCCGCGACCGGCACTGCGAATCCACCGTTTTGGTGTCCCTGTTCATGCACGCCGGACTGGTGGTGCCCGGCGGTTCGTCCGGATGCCTGCTGCCGGGCAGGCTGAGCCTGCTTTCGCAGGGGCGCCGCCTGTGCGACGCCTTCGAAATGCACCGCCACCTGGTGCCCGGCGGAGAAATGTCCCTGGAACTTGCCGCCACCCTGCTGCGAGCCCTGGCGGAGACGCAGGAACTGACTATTGCCGCATGCGAATCCTGCGGTGCGCTATACGTCCACGACGCCTACGCCCTCGACTACGGGCGCGGCCCCTTCTGCGAACAGCCGGTGCCGAGCGGCCCGGCGCGAATCACCTGCCGCTAGTGTCGTGTCCCGCCTGTATCGTCGCATCAGAGCGGGCGTAGCGTGTCCCTGCAAGACGCAGCCGGCACGGAATACTCGCCGTATTGCGAACGGCTGCAACGCCGCGGGGGCGCGCTACGCCCGCTCCCGAAGGGCGCTTCTCCCCTGGCCCGTGGCCGCGTTGCGCCCCTGGGCAATGGGAGACGCCATTCCCGGCGGGACGCGCCTCGCCACGAGCCTGGGAAGAAGCGCTGATGCGACGATACAGGCGGGACACGACACTGGCGCCGGCGATCACGCGGCCAGTTCGGCCACGAAGGCGTCGAAGGTGCGCAGGGGATGGCCGACGGCCATGCGCGACGCGGCCACCTCGCCTTCGCTGGCGGCCGGGCCGTGCGCCTGCTGGGCCAGGAACATCTTCTTCAGCGATTCCAGCAGCCAGGGCGGGATAAACGCCTTGACCGACTCGCCCCATTTCTCCACATCATCGCCGCCGTAGAAGACCTCGCGCCCGAAGTGCTTCGCGTAAACCGCCGCGGCGCCGGGACCGCTGACCGTGTCCGGCCCGTGCAGATCGTATTCCGCCCCCGAATGCCCGTCTTCGGTCAATGCGCGCGCGGCGCAATCGGCGATGTCGCGGGTGTCCACGCGGTTCTGGCCGATCGTCCCGATGGGCATCGGGTAAACGCCGAAGTCCTTGACGACGCGGACCACGGAGAGATCGGTCTGGTTGAAATAACTCGGGCGCAGAATCGTGTACTCCGCGCCGCTTTCCCGGATCGCCGCCTCGATGGGCAATTTGCTGCGGCTGTGCGGAATCGGGGGCTCCTGGTCGGGGTTATGCACCGACAGGTAGACGATCCTCCCGACGCCGGCCGACTTCGCGGCATTGACGGCGTTCAGGCCGCGCCGGGTTTCCGTTTCCCCGTTGGCGGTAATCAGAAAAAAGCGGTCCACTCCGTCGAGAGCCGCGTCCAGGCCGCTGCCGGTTTCCAGGTCCGCGACGGCGCCTTCCGCGCCTTCGGGCAGGGTGCCGAACTTGTCTTCCGAGCGGCTCAGCGCGCGCACGGATTCGCCCCGGGAAAGCAGGGCCGCAACCGTCGGGCGGCCGACATTGCCGGTCGCGCCGGCTACGAGAATGGTCATGTGAAATTGTTCCTTTTGACTGCGGGAAAGCGCCCTGTACATGTTATACGAGTGCGCGGTTTCCGCCGCTTCGGAAACATTGCCGAATGGGCCTGTTACGTTAACTGCCCCTAAGATATCGGGCGCAATGACCAACCTGACCGAAATCGAAAACCGGGCCGGCATTGCCCGAATCACCTGCGGCTGGAAAAAGCCGGAACTGCCGCTGACCTGGGTTCGCCGCTACTGGCGGGACGTCCACAGCCCCGCCATTTCCCGCCGCGCCGGGATTTACGACTACCGGCACTACCAGTACGACGATGTCGATCCCGCCCTGTTGGGCGGAGCGGGAGGCGTGCAGCTCGAATGCCCCCGGGGCGAGCAACTCATGTGGACATCGGACGTTCGCTACCGGGACGATGCCGGCCTGGCGGCCTTCGACGCCACGCCGCCGCCTGACGTAAAGCCGCACTTGCTCGGCGACATCGAACTGATCGTGGACCGGAGCACGACCTACCGCGCCGTGGGTGCGAACACCCGCACCTATGCCGACCGCACGGGCGACGCCACGCCCCAGGGTCCGCCAACCGCACCGGCTTACGCCCTGTTCATGCGCCGCCGTAAGGACGAACCCTCGTTCCGGGAATGCGTCAGGGCCCTGGCCCGGCGCTGGTCGGGCCTCGACGGCGTGCTGCGGGTGCGGATGAGCCTGTTCGACGCCCCGGACATGGAGGCCGAGCGCAAGGCGGGTTACCCGATCAAGACTCATCCGCCCGAACAGCAATACCAGGCCACGGTTGAAATCGTGCTGGGCGGGCGGGACACGGGCCGTGAACTGCTCGGTGACCGGGTCGCCGTGGATTGGGCGAGGTCCATCCGCACGATTCACGCGTACCCGGTGGCGGCCTGTTACACGAGCGTTTACGCCGGCCGACCGACCCTCGTGGGGCTGCGCGGGTATGCCGCGCATCGGGCGATCAGCGCGCTTGGCGCGCAAAACCAGGAGGAATCCGGCCTGCTGGAGTGGATGTACGGCGCCGTAGCGCAGGACGGAGTACCCGGAGAATGAGCGCGGACCGGACGGTGGCCGAACGCCTGGTTGCCTTTGCCGGGGACCATGCGGGCGGCGGCGTCCCCGACGACGCGCGCCACGAGGCGAAAAGGCTGTTGCTGAACCAGCTCAAGGCTTCGGTGGGCGCGACCGGTCACGAGGTCGTTCGCATCCTCCACGAGTGGGGCGGCGCGACCGGCGGCGAAGGCAACGCGCGGGTCCTGTGGCTGGGCACCCGGATGGAACCGGCCCGCGCGGCGATGGTGAACGGCGCGCTGTTCGAAGTACTTGACTTCCATGACACCTACATTCCCTGCTACATGCACGCCACGTCCGCGGTCCTGCCCGCCGTCCTGGCGACCGCCGAGTCCCGCGCGAACAGCGGCCGCGAGATGGTGGAGGCGCTGGCGCTGGGCATCGAAGTGGAACTGGCCTGCGCCCGGGCGCTGATGCCCACCGGCTACTACCGCGGCTTTGTGCCGGCCGGCCTGACCGGCGGGGTAGGCGCCGCCGCCGCCTGCTCGCTGCTGGCGGGCCTGGACAGCGAGCGCATGCGCAACGCCCTGGCCATTGCCATGTGCACGGCCTTCGGCGCCTATGAGTCGGTGGGCAGCATGACCCTCTCCTACATTACCGGCGCCACCGCCATGTCGGGGCTTAACGCGGCCGACCTGGCCGGGCGCGGAATGGACGCGCCCGCCACCGCCTTCGAAGGCGACAAGGGAATGCGCGAGTCGTATTCCGACGAACCGGCGGAGAAGATCGAAGAAATCCTCGATTCGCTGGGAGACCCCTGGCGCATACACGGCCAGAGCTACAAGTCGGTTCCCACCGAAACCATTACGCACGCGCCCATCGAGTGCGCGCTCGAGCTGCTGCCGCGCGCCGGGGGCCGGAAGGTGGAGCGGGTGCGCATCATGGTCGAGCCCATCGTGGTGGACATCTGCGACGAACGCATGCAACGCTTCGGCGATCCGCACAGCGAACTCACCGCGCGCTTCGACCTGTGTTTCTGCGTCGCGGCGGCCTGGCGGCGCGGACGTTTCACGCTGGACGAGATGCGCGAGTCCGCCTACACCGACCCCGACATCCTGGCGCTGCGCTCACGCGTGGAGCTGGTCCGCGACGAGAATCGCGAGAGTTTTGACGGCTGCTCGATGGAAATCGAGTTCAGCGACGGCGCCACCGAGTCCACATCCGTGGACGCGTTCCTCGGCAGCCCCGGCCGGCGGATGAGCGACGAGGAACTTGCCGGGATTTTTCGTGCCGCGGCGGAACCCGTATTGCCCGCGGGACGGGCGGAAGAGATTCTTGCCGCCGTGTGGGACCTCGAATCGGCGCCGGACATCGACGGCCTGATGCGGCTTTGCCGAATTGACTGAGCCGGCGACCGTGACGACCGTATCACTGCCGGGCGGAGAGACGATCTGGTACCGGCGCGTCGGCAACGGCGTGCCGGTGCTGCACATTCACGGGTCGGCATTCGGACACCGGAATTTCGAGCGCCTGACACCGTTGGTCGCCGCCGACTTCGAGGTGATCGATTTCGACCTGCCCGGATACGGGCAAAGCACCGGCGCGCCGCGGGAAGGCGGGCTGGAAGGCATTGCCGAACAGGTGCATGAATTCATCGGGACACTGGGATTGGCGCCGGTGCATGTCCACGGCACGTCTTTCGGCGCCATGGCGGCCCTGGTCCTGGCTGCGAATTACCCGCAATCGGTCGACCGGCTGGTGCTGAGTTGCTTTGTGGCCCGCTACGACAATGCGGCCCGCATGATGCGCTCCACCTGGCGACGGGCGGCGCGCGACAGCGGCATGGCGGCGGTTTCGGACCTGACCGCCGTGGCCGGTTTCAGCAGAGCCTACTACGAGCGCGAGGAGGCCGAAGCGCAGCTGGCCTCGATGCGTGAAGCTTTCAGCCACACCAGCCCCGAAACCTTTGTGAACGGCACGAAAATGATGGACCATGTGGACTTGAGTCCCTGGGCCCGGCGCATCAAGGCGCCGACGCTGCTGATCGCGGGGGAAGAAGACAACATGACGCCCTTCGCCCCGGCCGACAGCGGGATCGGATTCTCCAGGATCCAACACATGATCCCCGGCTGCGAACTCGCCACGGTGCCCGACAGCGGCCACTACCTGGTGATCGAACAACCGGAAGCCTCGGCGGCCCTGGTCAGGAAATTCCTTCGGGCCGGCCCCACGTTCATGTCGGCCGGTCGCCCTTGATCGTGACGCGCCGTCCCTTGCGCCGTTCGGGCCAGTAGTCCCAGATCGCCCGGTGCATCGCGCAGCGGTTGTCCCAGAAGGCGACGTCGTTGCGTTCCCAGCGATACCTGATCTGAAAGTCGATGCCTTCGCAGTGATCGAAGAGGAATCCGAGCAGCGCTTCGCTCTCGGCCGCTTCGAGTTCGTTGATCCGGGTCGTGAACGTGCGGTTTACAAAAAGCGCCTTTCGGCCGGTCTCCGGGTGCGTACGGACGACGGGGTGAATCGCGCTTGGATATTCCCTGGCGGTGTCGTCCACGCCACGATCGGAGTAGCGCTCGCGGTAGACGTGCTCGGATTCGTGCAGGGCGCTCAGTCCTTCGAGCATCCGCTTCATCGGCTCCGATAGAGCGTCATAGGCCGCGTACATGTTGGCGAACAGCGTGTCGCCGCCGACCGGAGGGAGGATGTGCAGTTGCAGGATCGTGCCGAGCGGCGGCACTTCGTCGCAGGACACGTCGGAGTGCCAGAATTCGCCGTTGGCGATCTTCGAGTTCCTGCTCACGTAGATTTCGAAGATTTCGGGGTGGCCCGCCATCTGAGGGGCGGCGGGGTGCATGTGAAGCTCGCCGAACATCCTGCCAATCTCGATTTGAGTTCGCGGGGAAATCTCCGTCTGGTCCTTGAAGAACAGCACCTGGTGTGCGAGCAGGGCCGCGCGAACCTGCTCGCACGTCGCGGGATCAAGGCCGCCCGCGAGATCGACGCCCCTGACTTCGGCGCCGAGCGCGGGCGCGTAGCGCCTGATGTCGAGTGCGGACCCGGCGCCATCACGGGTTGTTCGCGCGTTGAGAAAGCGTTTCGGCATCTTCGATCAAACCCATGGTACAACCGGGAAGCGTCGCCAACCGCGGCCCTTATCATGGAATTCCTTCAGCGTCATGCCGGGGAGGAAACGTGAAGCCCGACAACCAGCCCCACCCAGCCCCATCCGGCCGGGAGGAACCGGCGCGCGTCAACCGCAGGGATTTCCTTTCGTCCGCAATGGCGGCCGGGCTGGCCGCAACAGGCGCCGGCGCCGCAGGCAAGGCTTCGGCGCGGCGGGCGGCCGACGATGCGCAGGCGCCCGGCGCCTTGCCGCCCACGGCCGCCCAGGAAGCGATGGAATCGGAAATACCGGACGGCTACAGCGCCGATCAGGCGCGCGAGTATTTTGTCCGCAATCCGGGTTCCGATTTCATGCTGGACGTCATCCGGCGGCTCGGTCTCGAATACATCGCCACCAATCCGGGTTCCAGCTTCCGCGGACTGCAGGAATCCATCGTCAACTACGGCGGCAACCAGGCGCCCGAACTGCTGACCTGCGTGCACGAGGAACAGGCGGCGGCCATGGCCCATGGCTACTACAAGGTCAGCGGCAAGCCCATGGGCGTGCTCTGCCACGGCACCGTGGGACTGCAGCACGCTTCCATGGCGGTCTACAACGCCTGGTGCGACCGGGCGCCGATGATTCTGCTCGCGGGCAACCACCTGGAGGCGACGGAGCGCCGGGCGGGCGTGGAGTGGTCGCATTCCGCGCAGGACTGCGTGCGGGTCATACGCGATTACATCAAGTGGGACGACATGCCGCTTTCCCTGCAGCACTACGCCGAGTCCATGGCCCGCGCCCTCAAGATCGCGATGACGCCGCCGGCGGGACCCGTGGCCGTGGTGCTGGACGGCCATCTGCAGGAGGCCGAGGCGGGCGATCAGCGCCTGAGCCTGTTTTCCGTTTCCGTCAATCAGCCGCCCACCGGCAACGAGGCCGCGGTCGCCGAGGCGGCGCGCTGGCTGCTGGAAGCGGAATCGCCCGTGATCGTGGCGGACCTGATGGCCCGCGACCAGGTGGGGGTGGAGCGGCTCGTCGCGCTGGCCGAAGCCCTGCAGGCGCCGGTGGTCAACCAGTTCGGACGCATGAACTTCCCGAACACGCACTACCTCTCGCAGGATGCGACCGCGGTAGCCCAGGCCGACGTGGTGCTCGGGCTGGAACTCTTCGATGTCTGGGGCGTGATCAACACCGTGCGCGACCGGGTCCACCGCGACAGCGTGCGCAAGGCGCGGCCGGACGCCCGCGTGATCAGCATCGGCTCCAACGACCTGTTCACGAAGTCCAACTACCAGAATTTCCAGCGTTTCTATCCGTCGGACCTCTCCATCGCCGGGGACGCGCAGGCCACGTTGCCGATGTTGACCGATGCCGTACTCTCGGGGATGCGGCCTGCGAGACGCGCGACCAACGCCGCCAGGGAAGCGCGCTGGAGGGAGGCCCACTCGCTCGCCCGCGCGCAGGCCCTGGATGCGGCGCGCTACGGCTGGAACGCCAGTCCGGTGAGCACGGCCCGCCTCTACGCCGAACTGTGGAACGTAGTGAAGGACCGGGACTGGGCGCTGGTCTCGGACGACGGTGCGCAAAGCCGCTGGGCCCGACGGCTATGGCCCATCGAAAGCCACCATCAGTACATCGGCCGTTCGGGCGGCGCCGGTCTCGGCTATGGGGCGCCGGCGGCCATTGGCGCGGCGCTGGCCCACCGCGCCGAGGGCCGGTTCGCGGTCAACGTGCAGAAGGATGGTGACCTGATGTACACACCGGGCGCATTCTGGACTGCCGCGTATCACCGCATTCCGCTGTTGACGGTGACCCACAACAACCAGGGGTATCACCAGGAATTCATGCACCTGCAGCGCATGGCGGCGCGGCGGCAGCGCGGGATCGACAGCAGTTGGCGGGTGGGCAACGAATTGCGCAATCCCGACATCGACTTTTCCCGCATGGCCGGCGCCATGGGTGTGTGGGCGGAAGGCCCGATTACCGACCCGGACGACCTGGGCCCGGCCCTGGCCCGCGCCGCGGAGGTCGTCGATGGCGGAGAGCCGGCGTTCGTGGACGTCCGCTGTCAGCCGAGATGAGCGCGCTTTCGCGAATCGCCCGGTCACCGGGCCTTGCTGTTCCGGTCCTGCTTTTGTGGACGCTTGCCTGCGCGCTTGCGTGGGCTGAAGAGCCCGGGGACGACGTGCGCGAAGGCCGTGCGCTGTATGTGAGCCAGCAGTGCTGGCAGTGTCACGGCCATGAAGGACAGGGAGGCGTAGCCGGCAATCGCATCGCTCCAACGCGGTATCCCTATGAAGCGTTCGCGCGGCTGGTGCGGTTTACGAACCTGATGCCGGCCTATTCGCCGAAGGTGCTCAGCGACAAGCAACTCCGGCTGATCTATGCCTACGTGCGTTCCATTCCCGAACCGCCGCCGCTGGAAGAGATCCCGGGACTGGATTTCGACTAGATCGCGCAGCTCGTCGCGTCGAAACCGTAGACCCAGTCGGTGCTGGCGGCGCGCTGGCGCTTCTTGTCGCCGCTCAGGCGCTGATACAGGCCGGTTTGCGCCCTGGATTGCAGGATGATTCGCGCGGCGCGCTCGCGTCGCACCGCCTCGTAACGTGACAGCGCCACCTCGAGGTCGTCGAAGTCTTCAACGCATCGCGCCAGGATCACGGCATCCTCTATCGCCATGGCCGAGCCCTGCGCCATGAAGGGCAGCATGGGATGAGCCGCGTCGCCCAGCAGCGCGATGCGTCCGTAAACCCATTGCTCCAGCGGGTCCCTGTCGAACAGGCCCCACTTGTAGAGCGCGCCTGCGGGAGTCGCCTCGAGCAGAGACTGCACGTCTTCATGCCAGCCGGCGAACCCGGCTCTCACTTCGCTCGGATCGGCTGGCAGGGTCCAGCCCTCCGCGGTCCACTGGTCCTGGACCGCGATGGCCACGTAGTTGACCAGCGAGCCGCCGCGCAGCACGTACTGTACGATGTGGCGATCGCGGCCGATCCACACCACCGATTCTCTTGCGGTCACGCGCTCCGGCAGGCCGTCCGCCGGCACCAGCGAGCGCCACGCCACCTGGCCGCGAAAGCGGGGTTCCGCGCCCGCAAGTAGCCGGCCGCGCAGGGTCGACCGAATTCCGTCGCAGGCCAGCAGCAGATCGCCCACGGCGGCATCACCGTTTCTGAACTGCACGGTGACCTCCCCGCCCTCCTGTGAACAGTCCCTCGCCATGCGGCCGGCACTCAATTCGGCAGCGCCTTGCGCCCGCACGGCGGCCAGCAGCACATCCAGAA
This sequence comes from Gammaproteobacteria bacterium, assembly GCA_963666765.1. Taxonomy (GTDB): domain Bacteria; phylum Pseudomonadota; class Gammaproteobacteria; order Steroidobacterales; family Foliamicaceae; genus Foliamicus. The sequence continues at coordinate 2,698,700 of OY762933.1, read as the reverse complement.
GGTCGCTGCGATGGATGTGGAAATACGGGGCGCCGTAGGCCGTTTCCATCGCTTCCGCCAGTGGCGCGTCGCCGATCACGCTAGCGTCGTCGAAGCGCCGGTACACGGAGGCGGGCGGACGCAGTGCGGCGCGATCAAGCGCCGCCTCCAGGCCGAGATGGCGCAGCACGCGGGTGGCATTGGGCGTCAGCATGATGCCGGCGCCTATCTCGCTGAATTCCGGCGCCTGTTCGTACACCGCCACCCGGTACCCCGCCCGGCCCAGGGCCAGCGCGGCGGTCAGGCCCCCGATGCCGCCGCCGACGATGAGTACGCGCTCCGGCTTCATGCTCGGGACTGGACGCCGCTATTCTTTCAGCAGGAAATCGGCGATTGCGGCCTGAATTCGCGCCCGCGCGGGCTGCAGATGAGCGTAGTCGCCGCCGCCCGGCACCACCACCAGGGCCTTGTCCTCCGTCGGCAGCCGCTCGAAGTACTCGGCCCGCTGTATCCCCCCGTGCATGTAGGCGGCCTTGCCGGCGCCGCTGCCGTAGATCATCAGCACCGGGCAGGTCAGCGCTTCGGGATCGGCGGGAATGCTGCCTCTGGCGTTTTCCCGCCGAATGCCGTTGGGCGAGCGCGGCTCATGCGCGGCCACGTAGTCCGCCAGCGCGCGGCGCATTTTTTCCGACCCGTACTGCGCTTCGCGCTCGAAGAAGTAGTCCCAGCCGCCGCTCCACCACGGCTCTTCCGGCTCGAAGGGAATCAGGTTGCCGCCCCCGAGCGCCGGATCCAGCAGCACCATGCGCGCCACCCGCTCCGGGTGCTGTTCGCCGTACCGGGCAACGATGCGCCCTCCCCATGACCAGCCCAGAAGATGGGGACGGGGGTGACCCTCGGCCGCCAGCCAGTCGATGACGCCCGCAAGGTCCTCGATCGCCGCGTCGGTATCGACCGTGAGCGGGTCTTCGGGCGCATCGGACCGGGCGTAGCCGCGCAGGGCAAAAGTCACGGCAGCCAGTCCGCGGACCGCCAGGGCGTCCATCAGCGAATAGTCCTCGCCGCCGGGGAAACTTAGGTCGAATCCCGCCTGGCCGCTCAAATTGGCGCCCTGCACCAGCACCACCACACGGCCGCACCCCGGCGCAAGGCCCTTGCTGCGGGTCGCCAGTTTTCCGACCGGCCCCGGCACGAAGAAATCACGGCTTTCGGTCATAGTCATCGCTGCGCGGCGAGCCCGCATGATACATTCGCGGTCCACGCAGGCACCTGGGGCGGGAGATGAACAGAAGAGACGTTTTACAGGCGTCGGCGATGGCGGTTTCCGCCGGCATACTCGGGAGCACGTCCGGCGAGCAGGCCGCCGCCGAAGAGGCCGGCGCGGGCAACGCCGCGCAGGACGCACCCCGTGTCCAGTCCGGCCAGGCGCTTGCATCTCCGGAAGAATCCAACCCCCTTCGAGCCAAGATCGTCGTGTTCACGACGGTCTCGCCGGACGTGGATGCCAGCATCCGCTTCTACACTGAGGTGATCGGCTTGACCCTCGCCGACGAAGGCACGCTGACGGCGGATGCCGGCAATGCGCCCGGCGTCGGAAATGCCGGGAGGCGCTTCGCGATATTGCATATGCCGGAGCCCTCCGACAGCGCGCAGGTACGGGTGCTCGAAGCGCCGGCGGGGGCGGCGGCCAATCGTCCGCGGCCCGACTCCGGTCCCGGAGACCCCGGGCTGCTGGTCATGGAAGGCGTTACGCGGGACCCGGCCGAGTCCTACCATCGCCTCGCGTCCGCGAACACCCCGGTCATTACGCCGCCGCGTTACTACTTTTTCCGCAACACGACCTGGCGCCGTGACATCGACGTGATGAGCTATGCCGCTTTCGGGCCGGGCGGAGAGCAGATGTTCATTACCGCCCACGTGCGCAGCGACCGGCCGGAATGGACACTGCCGGGACTGCATTCCGGGTTTCACAACGCCGCCATCACCAGTCTCGACCAGCGCCCGGTGGACGCGTTCTACGAGCAGGCCCTGGGGCTCAGGCGCAGCTCGCAGCTGGAATGTTTCCAGCGCAACACCAACGAGCTGATCGGCGCGCCGGACGACAGCTATTTCCTCTGGGGAAACGTGGGCATCGGGGTCAGCATCGAGGTGTGGGAGTTCAAGGCGGCCAGCGGCACCCTGTATCCCACATCGCTGGACCGGACCGGGCTGGCGATGATGACTATGCGGGTCAACGATCTCGGCAAGGTCCGCGAAATGTGCGAGGCCAGCGGCATTGCGCCCGTGGGCGAAGGCGCCCTGCCCCTGCTCGGCAATGCCCAACCCGAGGGATTCACGCTGCGCGGCGCCGTCGGCGAACTTATCGAAGTGATCGCCTGAACATGCATCCCATCCCCGGGGAGGGAAGGCGTCCCGCCTTCCACGAGGGCGGGACGCCTTCCCTTCCGGGGGCACGTCCCGAGGTCCGGCGGTGACTGAATCAACGTTTGCCGCTTCGCGACGCTATCGGCGCTACGTCCTGGGGCTGCTGCTGGCGGTGATGACGCTGAACTACGCCGATCGCTATGTGATCGGCATCCTGCTGCCGCAGATCAAGTCCGATCTGGCATTGACCGACACCCAGATCGGCTTCATCACCGGCGCCGCGTTCACCGTCTTCTACGCACTGCTGGGGGTTCCGATCGCCAGCCTTGCGGACCGCCGCTCGCGCCGGAAGATCATTGCCGTGGCGCTGGCGCTGTGGAGCCTGATGACCTGCCTGTGCGGACTGGCCCGGTCGTTTGTGCAACTGGCCGTGTTCCGGGTGCTGGTGGGCGTTGGCGAAGCGGGCTGCACGCCGCCGTCCCATTCGCTCATATCCGACTATTTCGCTCCCCGCGAGCGCGCCATGGCCATGGCCGTACTCGGACTGGGCTCGTCCTTGGGGGTGTTCCTGGCGTTCCTGATCGGCGGCTGGATCACCGACGCCTACGGCTGGCGGATCACGCTCGTTTCCTTCGGCGCCCCGGGCGTGCTGATCGCTCTGGTCGTGTATTTCACCCTGCGCGACCCGCCGCGCGGCCACAGCGACGGCCTGCAGGTGGCGGAAGAGGCGCCGCGGATGTACCCGGCTTTCCGTGGCCTGTGGGCAAAGGGGACGTTCCGCTACATGGTCCTGGGCGGCAGCCTGTACGGCATGGTCAGCACCGCCCTGCTGGCCTGGCTGCCTTCCTTCTACACCCGCACCCACGGACTCGAGGTCGCCACCATCGGCACCTGGCTGGCGTTTACGAAGGCGCTGCCCCACGCGGCCGGCACCCTGCTGGGCGGCCTGCTGGCCAGCCGGCTTGCAAAGTTCGGAGCGAAGCCGCCGATCTATCTTTGCGCCGGCGTACAGCTTGTGGCTGCGCCGTTCTACGCACTGGTTCTACTGGTTCCCGATCCCACGGCTGCGCTGCTTTGGCTCATCGTGCCGGCCTGCGTGGGCGTGATGCAGGGGCCGGTGCTGTTCGCCACCATACAGGGCGTCGCCGACGTTCGCAGCCGGGCCGTCGCCTCAGCGCTCATGATCCTGATCATCAACCTGATTGCGGGCGTCATTGGCCCCCAGTCGGTAGGCGTGGCCAGCGATTTTCTGGCCGATTCACTCGGCGTGAATTCCCTGGGCGCGGCACTGCTGGTCGTGTGCGTCGTCTGCAGCCTCGGATCGGCCGCCCTGTTCTACCTGGCCTCCCACAGCATCGAGCGCGACCTGCTGCACCCACCGCATCAGGGCCTGTCCAGTCAACGCTAACACCCGGTAAAGACCTGCGCCGCCAGGCCGGGCGCGATTTCGTCGTCCTCGCCGGCGTAGGTCATGATCGCCTTGCTGCGGGCGAAACGCCGTATGCCCTCCCGGCCCATGCGATTCTTGCCCATGCCGGAGGCCTTGAAGGCATCCTGCTCGATACCGCGCACCATCAGCGTGATACCCGCGCGGTTGACCGAAACGCCGCCGGCGTCAAGGGCGCGGGCGACTTCCTCGCCCTCCCCGGAGTCGCCCGCGAAGACGCTCGCAGTCAGGCCGTATTCGCTGTCGTTCGCAAGACGTACCGCCTCCTCGATGGAGGCGAAGGGCATGATGGGAAGCAAGGGTCCGAAGCTTTCCTCGAGCATGACCCGCATGGAATGATCCACATTCGTCAGCACGGTCGGCAGGCACCATTTCCCGCCGTGGTCGAGGATCTCCCCGCCCGTTTGCGCTTCGGCGCCCTTGCTCACTGCGTCCTCGATGTGCCGCTTCACCGTGCCCGCCTGCCCCTCGAGGATGAAGGGACCGATGAATCCCTTGCGGATGTCGGGGTAATTGATTTCGACCCGCCTGGCGCAGGAAACGGCGGCCTCCACGAACTCGTCGTACAAGTCTTCGGCCACGTAAATGCGTTCAAGCGCCGTGCATATCTGGCCGGAAGCGATGCAACTGCCGACTACGGCGCTGGCGGCCGCCTTGACGGGATCGGCGCCTTGCAGCACCACCAGCGGGTCCTTGCCGCCCAGTTCCAGCGATGCCGGAATGAACCGCTCGGCCGCCGCCCTGTAAACCTTCCTGCCGGTTGCGACGCTGCCCGTAAAGCAGACATAGTCCACCTGCGAGATCAACTCGGCGCCGAGCGCGCCGTCGCCGCGCACGAAGGCCAGGGCGTTGGCGAGTTCCGGGACATCCCTCAGGATGCGTTCGACGACGTCGATAAACCGTGGCGTGACCTCGCTGGGCTTGACCACAACCGCGCAGCCCGCGATCAGCGCCGGGATGGTGTCAAGGAAAGCCATGGAACACGGGAAGTTCCACGGCGTGATATTGCCCACCAGCGCGTACGAGGCCAGTTGGCGCTTATTGATTACGTCGGGCAACTCCGTTTCCCGCACGGTTTCTTCCCGCGCGAACTTGAGCGCCGCGGCGATTTCCCGTTCGATGACCGGCTCCAGGTTCGCCTCGCGGACACTGATTCCGTAACGCCCCGTGTCCTGGACGAGGCTCTCGATCAATGCGTCGCGGTGACGGGCTACGGCGGAACCGAATTCGCGCAGAGTCTCCGCGCGCCCGGCTATGCCCGCTTTCTCCCAGCACGGCTGGGCCTCGCGCAGACGTCCGCAAATCGCCTCCAGTTCGCTTGGCGAGGTGGGCGTGAACTCGTAGTCGAACTCACCGGTGTAAGGATTGCGTGCTTTCATCGCGCCTATTTTCAGCGACCGGGACGTTCAAGGCCATCCCAGCCGGCGGGAGTAGCCAGCACGGTTATTCTGTGGAAACATATTCGCAGCCCGGTCAAGGCGCCGGGCCCAGGACACGAACACGGGAACCAACCATGAGCGAAAACTACGACGTCATCATCATCGGCGCGGGTTCGACCGGAATGCCGACCGGCATTCTTGCAGCCGAGCGCGGCGCTCGCGTACTGCAGATCGAGGCGGACAACCGCATCGGTGGAACGCTGTACTGGTCATCGGGGCAGATGAGCGCGGCCGGCACGCGGCTGCAGGAGGCCGCGGGGATCGACGACAGCGCCGAGGAGCACTACCAGGACGCCATGCGCATCTGCAACGGCACCATGGATCCGGCGCTCGGGCGCAAGGCGATAAACAACGCGAGCGAGACGCTGGACTGGCTGACGGACCTGGGATTCGAGCCGCTGCCCGGCCATCCGGTCGCCGGCAGCGCCCATGAGCCCTACCGCACGCGGCGCTATTGCTGGGGCGAAAAACTGGGCGTGAGCGTTCTCGAGGCGATGACGCCTCCGTTCGAGGAACTGGTTTCGGACGGCCGGATCGATCTCAGGCTTGAGACGAAATTCACGCGCCTTGTCCAGGACGATTCGGGCACGGTGACCGGGGTAGAAGTCGAAACGCCGGCGAGAGAAACGGAAATCCATTACGGACAAAACGTCGTTCTGGCCAGCGGGGGCTACGCGGCAAACCTCGAAATGTGGGCGGAAATCACGCCGCAGTTCACGCTGACCTCGTACTGCAATCCGTTCTCGCGCGGCGACGGCATCCGCGCGGCGCAGGAGCTGGGCGCCTCGGTGACCGGGGGCGAGGCGTTTCTTACCACCGTCGCCGGCTTCCGCCAGGTTGCCGAAGACCCGCTGTCGGGCGCCCACCTGCGTCTGAACCCGGCCATCCGCAAACCCTGGGAGTTCTATGTGGACGGCGAGGGCAAACGGTTCGTGCGCGAGGACCATCCCAGTATCGACCACATCGAAAGGGCGGTGCTGGCGCTGCCGGATTTCACCCTCTACGTGATATTCGACGAGCCCATGCGCCAGAACGCTTCGGTGATCACGCTTGAGACCCGCGAGGAAATGGCGGCGCGGTTCGGCAAGCACGCGCATTTCCTGAAAGCCGACAGCCTCGCCGGGCTTGCCGCGCAGATCGGTGCGGACCCGGAAACCCTGGAGCGGAGCACAGCACAATTCAACCAGGCGGTGGAGTCGCGGCACGACCCGGAGTTCGGCCGTGAGCACATGATCCGGCCGATCGGAACGCCGCCGTTCTACGCGGTCAAGGCAGTCGGCTTTACCGTGATCAGCCCCGCCGGCATCGACGTGGACGCGGACTTGAGGGTCCTGCGCGAAGACGGCTCGGCGATCCCGAACCTGTACGCCGCGGGCGAGGTGCTGGGCTTCGCCAAACTCAGCGGCAACGCCTTCGTCGGGGGCATGTCCCTGACGCCCGCGATCACCTTCGGACGCCTGCTGGGCCGGGACATTCTCAGTTGGGAGAACGGCGGGGGATAGACGCGAGCGTTCGACGCATGTCCGGCATCATCGACATCGTCTGCAATCTCTATACGCCGCAGACGGTGGCCGAGGGCCGGACCGGCCTGGACGACACATTCAGCGACCAGGTGCGCATGCCCTCGGACATGCGCGGCGGGGTTTCCATCGCCGACTACCTCGGCCGCATGGACCGCGCCGGCATCGAGCGGTCGCTGCTGGTTGCCGTGCGGGCCGGGCAGATGGGCCTGCAGGACTCTTTCGAGGTGCCGTACGAATACGTCAGCGAGGTGTGCGAGAAGTATCCGGCGCGCTTCTCGGGGCTGGCGGGGATCGACCCCACGCGCGGCATGGCGGGGCTGAAGGACCTGGAATACGCTGTTAAGGAACTGGGTTTCGTCGGCGCGCACTTCTACCCCCACTGGTTCGCGATGCCGCCCGACGCGGCCCGGATGTATCCCTATTACGCCAAGTGCTGCGAACTCGATATTCCGATCATGATGCAGGTCGGTCAGAACCTCGTCTACACGCGCTCGCGGCGCCTGCCTTCGGTGGGCCGGCCGATCGCCCTTGACCCGGTCGCCATCGATTTTCCCGAACTCAAGCTGATCGGCATTCACATCGGCGTGCCGTGGACCGAGGAAATGATCGCCATGTGCTGGAAGCACGACAACGTGTATACCGCCGGCGACGCCTACGCGCCCCGCTACTGGCCTGCGCCCTTCGTCCACTACCTGAATTCCTACGGGCGCGACAAGGTGATGTTCGGCACCGACTGGCCGGTCATCGACCCCGAACGGGCGGTGGCCGAAGTCAACGAACTTGGGCTCAAGCCGGAATCCAGACAGCGGCTGCTGCGCGACAACGCGCTCGGCGTTTTCGGGCTCGCCACTCAATGACGGGCTCGAACGGCGCACCCGGCCTGCCAGCCTCGTACCGGCCCCTGTCCGTGGCCGGCGGCATCCGCGCCGCCATGGGCCGCGATCCCGGAAAGATCGCCGTTCGCCATGGCCGGCATGGGCGGACCTATCGCGACCTGGTGTCGCGCATCGACAGGGTCAGCGCCTGGATGGTTGAAGGGCTCGGACTTGAACCGGGAACCCACGGCGCGATTCTGGCCGGGAACTGCATCGAGTACCTGGAGATCGTGGCGGGCGCGGCCAAGGCCGGGATTCCGCTGGCGACCATAAACCCCGCCCTGGGCCCGCGGGAAGTGACCGGCATCTGCGACGACGCCGGTGCGCGGGTGCTGTTCGTCGATGCCGAACGGGCCGAGCTGGCGCACGACACCGCCTTCGCCTCGGTCGAGCAGGTGTTTGTCATCGGCGACGATCTCGAACGGCGGCTGGCCGTCGCCCGGCCGCCGGCCGAACTGGCGCCGGCGCAGGAATGGGAGGTCTTCACGATTCCCTACACTTCGGGCACCACCGGCAAGCCCAAAGGCGTGCTGGTTTCGCACCGGTCACGGATCCTGCAGTTCTACGGCATGGCGTCCGAATACGGCTGCTATTCTCCCGACGACCGGTTCTTGGGAATCACGCCCCTGTGCCACGGCGGCGGACTGGCCTTCAGCATTGCGGCGGTTTTCCTGGGCGGGCAGCTGGACCTCCTGTCACGCTTCGACCCGGAGGAAGTTCTGCGCCGGCTGGACCAGGGCGCCACCGGCGTGTTCATGGCGCCCACCCACTTCCACGCCATCTTCGCGCTCGGAGAAAGCGTGCTGGCGAAGTATTCCGCGCCGGCGCTGAAGTCCATCATCTCCAACGCGGCCGCGCTGCCGCAGGCCACCAAGGAGCGCATCGTCGGCCACTTCGGCGACGGAATACTCCACGAGACCTACGGCTCCACCGAGGCCGGCATCGTCTGCAACCTGCGCCCCGCCGATCAGCTTCGCAAGCAGCGCTGCGTGGGACAGCCGTTCACGACCACCGAAGTGAAGCTGCTGGACGAAGAGGGCGAGGTCGGCCCCGGAGAAGTCGGCGAACTCTTCTCCTCGAGCCCGTTCCTGTTCAACGGCTACTGGCGCAAGCCGCGCGAAACCGCCGAGGCCTTTCGCGACGGCTGGGTATCGGTGGGCGATCTGGCCCGGCGAGACGAAGAGGGTTACATCTATATCGTGGACCGCAAGAAGGACATGGTCATCAGCGGCGGCGTCAACATATTCCCGCGCGAAGTCGAGGAAGAACTCCTGCGCCATCCCGACGTCCGCGATGTCGCCGTGGTGGGCGTGCCGGACAAGCGCTGGGGAGAACGGCTGAAGGCGTTCGTGGTACTGCGTCCCGGTGCGTCGCTTGACGCCGAGGGGCTATCCGCTTTCTGCGAGGGACGCCTGGCGCGCTTCAAGGTCCCCCGGCTGGTCGAGACCCTGCCCGAATTGCCACGCAACGCCTACGGGAAAGTGCTGAAGGGCAAACTCAGGAACCATCGGTCAGCGACGTAGCGCCGCGCAGGTCGGCGAGCTGCTTCTCCGTGAGGCGGTAGGACACCAGCCAGAAGAGCGCCAGCGCCTGCAGGGTGGCGGGAATCCAGGCCTTGCCGAAGATGATGGCGGTAATCGCGCTGTCCGGCTGCTCGACGGCGCCCAGCGTGGTTTCCACGAGCCCCGCGGCGGAAAAGTAAAAGCCCATGAGCAGCGGCCCCAACGCAAAGCCGGTTTTCTCGACAAAACCAAGGACCCCGGTGTAGAGCGCGGTGCGGACCTTCCCGGTCCGGATGCGGTCGTACTCGATGGTGTCCGGCAACATCGAGAATCCTATCGTCAGGCCCCCCGCGCTGAAAATGCCGATAAAGCAGGACCGTATGACAAACACCAGGTCGCTTTCGGCCGGCGTGGCCAGCGCCCATGAGACGAGCATGAGGCCGGCGCCGATGATGGCGATCATGTAAACCCAGCGCTTGTCCTTGCCGCGGCTGAAAAAGGCCCATAGCGGCACCGTGCAAAGGCCGGCGATGTTGCCCGCCAGGGTGGACAGGGCCACGCCCATTTCGCCCCGCTCCAGCACGTAGGTCATGAAGAACAGCAGGGCGCTGCCGTTGACGCCCACGCCCAGGTACAGCGTGCCCTTGAGCGCGGCGAGAGTGAGGAAGGGCCGGTTGTTGGCCAGCGCCCGGAAATAGTCGCGGAATGAATAGCGGTCTGACTCAGAACTCGGCAACTCCCGGGCGCGGCTCGTGAACAGCACGGTCATCATCATGGTGGCGGCAATCAGGATGCCCACCAGTATCGCGACGATCCCGTAGGCCCTGCGGTCGGCGCCCAGGACGTCGATCAGCGCCGGCATGCCGGCGGCGATGAGGATCCCGGCGAAATTGGAATACCCCACCCGCCACGACATGATCGACGTGCGTTCGTTGTAGTCGTCGGTCATTTCGGCGGGCATCGCCATGAACGGCACGTAGAACAGCGTGTAGCCGCTGAAATAGGCAATCAGTACGACGAGTTGGTAGATCGCCAGCGCATTCATTGACGCCAGCGCCGGGACATTGAACGTGAAGATCAGCGCCAGACCGGACACGAACGCGCCCAGGGCCATCCACGGGCGCCGCCGGCCCCAGCGGCTGCGCGTGGTGTCGCTCAGAAACCCGATCATCGGGTCGCTGAATACGTCGTATATCCGGGTGATGAAGAGGATGAGTCCGGCCATGCCCGGGTCCATTCCCAGGTGATTGACCAGGAAGAACAGGACGAAGACGTTGACGATGAACAGCATGCCCAGGCAACCCATCGAGCCCACCCCCCAGCCCGCCTTGAGCGACAGGGGCAGCCGGCCCACGTAGCCGGGCTCATGCTGTTGGGGAGGAACGGCGATACTCAGTCCTCGGCGGCCAGTTCCCGCAGGCGCGGAAACACCTCTTCGCCGAGAAGCTCCAGGTTGCGCCGGGTGCGGCCATAGTCTTCCACCGCGAAGTGGGACACGCCCAGGTGCCCCACCCCGAACCTCAGGCGCAGTTCGTTCAGTTGCCGCACGACCGTGTCCGGGCTGCCGATAATCATCTGGCGCGTCTCGAGCGCCTTCTCGTAGCCCTGGGTGAAGAAGGCATAGGGCGTTCCGCCCATGTACCTGCGCCGGGCAATGGCCGCCTCGCGACTCACGTAGCCCGGGGGCGCCATCCAGGCGGCCACGTCGGGATGTATCTTCATATCCACCATGCTGGTGATCTGGGCCACGCGGCCTCCGAACTGTTCCCTGCCCTCTTCAAGCGCCTGCTCGTCGGTGGGCGCCACGTGCACGCGGGTGAAGTAACCGCGGTGGCCCGGCGTCGGAACATGTCCGGCCTGTTCGGCGATCTCGTTGTAGTCGGCGAACAGCTTGTCGGTGGCCTCCAGGCGGGTGGCCAGCGCCACGTACGGGTAGCCCCGCTCGGCGGCGAACTCCACCGTCTCGCGGCTGGTGGACCCCGGGATCATGATCTGCGGATGCGGCTTCTGCATGGGCAGCGCCCAGGGATTGACGCAACGGTAGTGATAGTGCTTCCCCTCCCACACGAAGGGGCCGGGTTCGGTCCAGGTCTTCAGGATCAGGTCGTGCGCTTCGGCAAAGATCTCCCGGTTGTGCAGGGTATTGACCGACATGGCCAGAGACTCCACCGCCCCGCCACGGACGAAACCGGAAATAAGCCGGCCCTTCGAGAACAGGTCGATCAACGCCAGTTCCTCGGCCAGACGAACCGGGTTGCCGTTCACCGGCAGGATGTTTCCGGCGATGAAAATCTTCACCCGCGACGTGACCTTCGCCAGCACCGTCGCGAATATGTTGGGCGAGGGCGACATAGCCGCCGGCGCGCTGTGATGCTCGTTGACCACGATGGAGTCGAAGCCCACCTGCTCGGCCACCACGTACTCCTCGTGGTAGCGCTCGAACAGCTCGGCGGCGCGCTCGCCGTCGAAGTGGCGATTGGAGAACTTGAGCATCACGGCGCCGAATTCGGCCGCCGCTTCATGCGGATAACCCAGATAGGGGTGGTTCACGAAGTAGTGCAGCTGGAACATGTTTCAGTCCGTCCCCGGTTGCGCGCCGAACTGAATGACGGCGTCGGCGAATGCGCCGGCCCGCTCGAGGTGCGCGTAGTGTCCGGCGTCCGCGATCGTGACAAGTTCGGCCGCGGGCAATGCTTTCAGGAAACGCTCGGCGACTGCCGGCGGCGTAATGACATCGTTCGCGCCCCACACCAGCAGGGCAGGCTGCGAATAGCGCGCCAGGGCCGGCAGCAGGGACCGGTCGTGCATGTACGGCTTGAAGCCGAGCAGGGCCGACAGTTCCATCACTTCCAGGTCCTGGGTCACGGCGTCATCGTCGAGTTCGCCCGCCCAAAGGTCCTGAAAGACCCCGGAGCGGGCGTCGTTGTAACCGAAGGAAATGTATCGCCGGTACGGCATCAGGAACAGGTCCGGCGTATTCATGTCCCCGGTGGCCGTGCCCTGCGAACCGGCCAGTACCAGCCCCGCAAACCGTCCGGGATCCATCGAAGCCATTTCCGCCGCGATCCACCCGCCCATGGAAACCCCGCCCAGGATGCACTCGCGAACGCCACCAGCGTCGAGAGCGGCCAGCAGGACCTTCGCCATGTCGGGAACCCCGTTCACCCAATCGGGCAACTCCGACGCGCCGATGCCGGGCAGGGTCGGGGCCAGTACCGTGAAGCGCTCCGCCAGGCGCGCATGGTGCGGCAGCCAGCCGCGCTGGCCCTCTTCGCCGTGCAGCCAGACGAGCGTCGGACCGTTCCCTCCCCGGAGGACTTCCAGCGGAGCAAGGCCCGTCAGCGTGACGCGTGCATGCCGGTCGGAATCGTTCATGAATGGATGCCAAAACCCCTCCGCCGCGTAATGTAGCCCTTTTGACCGGTTGAACGCCACTTTGTCGGCTGCATCGGCAAGGGGCCGGGATGGACGGCGGTGTAAAATATGCCGCTTATGACTGATGACACGAGCGTAATGCCGGCAGCCCGGCCCTTTGAGATCGTCGCCCTGGAACAGACTGCATCGCCGGATGGATCCGACGCCGATGACTGGTATCGCTACGAACTGACCCAGGGAACGACCACCATTACGGGCTACAAGCAGGGCAAGGCCGACGAGGTGCGCGAAGAGGTCACGAGTCTCGTCTCAAGATTGAACGAGCGGCGCGCCGGCAAGACCAGCCGGGTGCACCTGACGCGGATCGGCCGCAAGAGTCAGGCCCGGGCGCAGGCGGCCAGCCGCAAGAACTGAGAACCGGCCAGGGAGCAGCGCCCGGCATGTCCGTTGATATTCTCGTAAGCGAAGTGGGGCCGCGCGACGGCCTGCAGAGCCTCGACGTGATCATGCCCACCGAGGCCAAGAAGGCCTGGATCAGGGCCGAGGCCGCCGCGGGCGTGCCCGAAATCGAGGTGGGCTCGTTCGTGCCTCCCAGACTCCTGCCCCAGATGGCCGACTGCGAGGAACTGGTGCGCTACGCCGTGACCATCCCCGGCCTGCACGTCACCACGCTGGCGCCGAATCTCAAGGGCGTGGAGCGGGCGGTTGCGGCCGGCGCCCACAAGGTCAGCATCCCGGTCTCCGCCAGCGAGACGCACAGCCAGGCGAACGTTCGCAAGAACCACGCCGAAATGCTGGAGGAGGTCCGGCGCATCAACGAGATGCTCGACGAACTTCCCGAAGAGCGCCGCCCGATTTTCGAGGCCGGCATCGCCACCGCATTCGGCTGCACCATGGAAGGCCCCGTCCCCGAGAGCAAGGTGCTGGAGCTGGCCCATGCGCTGGTCGAGGCGGGTTGCCGGGAAGTCGGGCTGTCCGACACCACCGGCTACGCGAACCCCGCGCAGATCCGGCGGCTGGTACGCACGGTGCGGTCCGAGATCGGCGAAGAGAAGCTCACCGGCGTGCATCTCCACAACACGCGCGGCCTGGGACTGGCCAACGCCATGGCGGCGCTGGAAGAAGGCATCACCACGCTGGACAGTTCGCTGGGCGGCATCGGCGGTTGCCCCTTCGCCCCCGGCGCCAGCGGCAACATCGTGACCGAGGACCTGGTGTTCATGCTGGAGTCCATGGGACTGAACACCGGCATCGACCTCGACCGGCTGCTCAAGGTGCGCGACGTGGTCAACGAAGCGCTGCCGAGCACCGAGATGTACGGCTTCACCCCGGAAGCCGGCCTGCCCCTGGGCTTTCGCCCCGGCTGGGGAACCGCCTAGGCGCGTATATCCGTGCGCCGGGTTACGGGAGCTCGGTTGAACCCATGAGGTAGCGGTCGATTTCACGGGCGGCTTCTCGGCCTTCGTTGATCGCGTTCACCACCAGCGATTGGCCCCGGCGGCAGTCGCCGGCGGCGAACACGTTTTCCACGCTGGTCTGGTATTTGCCGTAGTCGGCCCGGTAGTTGCCGCGCGCGTCGTAGGCCAGGTCCAGCGGATCGGAGACGGCGTGTTCCGGGCGCAGAAAACCCATGGCCAGGAACACAAGATCGGCCGGCCACTCCCGCTCGCTGCCGGGCACGTTCTCGAACTTGCCGTCCTTCAATTGCACGTCGACGGTGCGGAGTCCCGAAACCCGCCCGTTCGCATTCGCCACGAATTCCGTTGACGAAATCAGGTAAACGCGCGGGTCCTTGCCGAACTTCGCCGCGGATTCCTCGTGGCCGTATTCGGTGCGAAAGATCACCGGCCAGGTGGGCCAGGGATTGTTCGACGCCCGCGACGCCGGCGGCTGCGGGAGCAATTCGAAGTTGACCAGGCTACTGCAGTCGTGGCGAAGCGCCGTGCCGATGCAGTCGGTACCCGTGTCGCCGCCGCCGATCACGATCACGTCCTTGTCTTTCGCGGAAATGTAGTTGCCGTCGGCGAGTTTGGAGTCCAGCAGGCTGCGGGTATTTTGCGTCAGGAAGTCCATGGCGAAGTGCACGCCATCGAGGTCGCGCCCGGGGATCGGCAGGTCGCGGGGAACGGTGGCCCCGGTCGCCAGCAGCACGGCATCGAATTCCTTCGCCAGGCCGCGGACGTCGATGGAGCCGCCGCTGCCGTCGCCGACGGCCGCATTGACAAGGAACTCCACGTCCTCCTGCCGCATGAGGTCGAGGCGCCGATCGACGATTTCCGTCTTGTCGAGCTTCATGTTGGGGATGCCGTAGGTCAAAAGGCCGCCGATGCGGTCGGCGCGCTCATGCACTACGGCTATGTGGCCGGCCCGGTTCAACTGTTGCGCGGCGGCAAGTCCGGCGGGACCGGAGCCGATCACCGCGACGCGCCGGCCGGTGCGGGAAGCGGGCGGCTCCGCGACAATCCAGCCTTCCTCGAAACCCCGGTCGGCGATCGCCATCTCGATGTCCTTGATGGTGACCGCGGGGTCGGTGATCCCCAGCACGCAGGCGCCTTCGCAGGGCGCCGGGCATACCCGGCCGGTGAATTCGGGAAAGTTATTGGTCTTGTGCAGGCGGTCCAGCGCTTCGCGCCACTGGTCCCGATAGATGAGGTCGTTCCACTCCGGGATCAGGTTGTGGATCGGGCAGCCGTCGTCCGACTGGCAGAACGGCACTCCGCAATCCATGCAGCGCGCGCCCTGGACGGCGAGCTTCCCGGCGTCCTGTCCGGTGTAGATCTCCCTGAAATCGCGCAGTCGATCGTTCGCGTCGCGATACGGCGCGGACGCGCGCGCGTAATCCATGAACCCCGTTGTCTTGCCCATCGCGCTCAGGCCCGTCAGGCGGCGGCAGCGGTCTTGAGCTGTTCAAGCACCCGCTTGTAGTCCACGGGCATGACCTTGACGAATTGCCCGACGCTGCGCCGCCAGTCATCGAGTATCGCTTGCGCGACGGTGGAGCCGGTGAAGCGCCGATGCCGTTCGATGAGCTCCCGGACCTCGGTCCTGTCCGGTTCCGCCTCCAGCGGCTCCAGCTCGACCATCTCGGGGTTGCAGAGATCGGCGAAGTCGCCGTACGGATTCCAGACGTAGGCCACCCCGCCGCTCATGCCGGCGGCGAAGTTGCGCCCGGTGCGGCCGAGTATGACCACGCGGCCGCCGGTCATGTATTCGCAACCGTGATCGCCGACCCCTTCGACGACCGCGCGGGCGCCGCTGTTGCGCACGCAGAACCGCTCCGCCGCGACGCCGCGGAAGAAGCACTCGCCGGCGGTGGCGCCGTAGAGCACCACATTGCCGATGAGGATGTTCTCTTCAGGCGTAAAGCGCGACTCCCTGTCCGGGTAGATGATCAGACGCCCGCCGGACAGGCCCTTGCCAACGTAGTCGTTGGCGTCGCCCTCGACCTCCAGCGTGACGCCCCGGGCCAGCCAGCAGCCGAAGCTCTGTCCGGCGTGACCGCGGAACTTGAAGTGGATGGCGCCGTCCGGCAGCATCTCGGGGCCGCGGCGCTTGATGATGGCGTTGGAGAGTATGCCGCCCACCACACGGTTCGCATTGCTGATGGGCAGTTCGCGGTAGACCTTTTCGCCGCGCGCCAGCGCAGGTTCCGCCAGCTCGATCAGCTTGTAGTCCAGCGAACGCTCGAGGCCGTGGTCCTGCTTGTGCATGGCATAGGCGCCGAGAAAGTCCGGCGGTTCCTGCGCCGGCGTCAGCAGTTCCGTCAGATCGATGCCCCTGGCCTTCCAGTGACCCACAGCCGCCTCGGCATCGAGCGCATCCACCCGCCCCACCATTTCGTTGACCGTGCGGAAGCCGAGCTCGGCCATGATCCGGCGCATTTCCTTCGCGACCATGAAGAAATAGTTGATGACGTGTTCCGGCAGGCCCTCGAATTTCGCCCGCAACACCGGGTCCTGCGTTGCGATGCCGACCGGGCAGGTGTTGAGATGGCACTTGCGCATCATGATGCAGCCCAGCGCGATCAGCGGCGCGGTGGAGAAACCGAACTCCTCGGCGCCGAGCAGGCAGGCGATGGCGACGTCGCGGCCGGTCTTGAGCTGACCGTCGGTCTGCAGCACCACCCGTGAGCGCAGGTTGTTGACGACCAGCGTCTGGTGGGTCTCGGCAATGCCCAGTTCCCAAGGAAGCCCCGCGTGCTTGATGGAGGTGAGCGGCGAGGCCCCGGTGCCGCCCGAATCTCCGGCGATCACCAGGTGGTCCGAGCGCGCCTTGGTGACGCCCGCAGCCACCGCACCCACGCCGATCTCGGCGCCGAGCTTGACGCTGATGCGCGCGTCGGGATTGCCGTTCTTCAGATCGTGGATGAGCTGGGCGATGTCCTCGATCGAATAGATGTCGTGGTGCGGCGGCGGGCTGATGAGTCCCACGCCGGGCGTCGAATGGCGAATGGCGGCGATGGTCTCGTCCACCTTGCGGCCGGGCAGTTCGCCGCCCTCGCCGGGCTTGGCGCCCTGCACGATCTTGATCTGCAGTTCGTCGGCATTGGTCAGGTAATTGATGGTCACGCCGAAGCGCCCGCTGGCCACCTGCTTGATGGCGCTGCGCGCGGAATCGCCGTTCGGCAGCGGCGTATAGCGGCGGGAATCCTCGCCGCCCTCGCCGGTGTTCGACTTGCCGCCGATGCGGTTCATGGCCACGGCCAGCGTTTCGTGGGATTCGGCGCTGATGGAGCCGAAACTCATGGCCCCGGTGGCGAAGCGCGTGACGATTTCGCTTTCCGCTTCGACCTCGTCGAGATCGATGGACTTGCCGTTGGCTCCGCTCACGAAACTCAGCAGCCCCCGCAGGTTGGCGTTGGCCGTGTTCTCCCGGTTCACGTGCTCGGCGAAACGCCAGTAGGCGCTTTCGTCGTTGGTCCGGGCGGCCACCTGCAGGTCGGCGATGGCCTGCGGGTCCCACATGTGCGTATCGCCGTGCCGGCGCCAGTGGAAGTCGCCCGGGTTGGGCAGCACCGCGATGTTGCCGTTGCGCCCCGGATAGCCCAGCGCGTGACGGCGTTCCATCTCCTCGGCGAGGACCTCCAGGCCCACGCCCTGCACCCGGCTGGCGGTGCCCCTGAAGGCCCGCTCGATGACGTCGTCCGCCAGCCCGACCGCTTCGAAAATCTGCGCGCCCTTGTAGGACTGCAGCGTGGAGATGCCCATTTTCGCCATTACCTTGAGCATGCCCTTGGCGGTGCCCTTGCGGTAGGCGTTGACGACGTCCGCGCGGGTGGCGACGTGCGGCGCATCGTCGAAGTAGCCCTTCTCAAGCGAATCCCACAAGGCCTCGAAGGCGAGCCAGGGATTGATGGCGTCGGCGCCGTAGCCCGTCAGCAGGCAATGGTGATGGACTTCCCGGGCCTCGCCGGTTTCCACGATGATGCCGATGCGCGTGCGCGCATGGGTTTCGATCAGGTGATGATGCACGCAGCCCACCGCGAGCAGGGCGCTGATCGGCGTCCGATCCGGCCCCACGGCGCGATCGGAGAGCACGATGAGGCTGTAGCCCTCCTCGATGGCCCGGCTTGCTTCGGCGCAGATGCCCTCCAGCGCGGCGGTCAGGCCCGCCGCGCCCGATCCGGCCGGATAAGTGATGTCGATGGCCGCCGACTTCCAGCCCCGGTAATCGAGACGCTTGATGGCGGCCAGTTCCTCGTTGGAAAGGATGGGATGCGGGATGCGCAGCCGGTGCGCGTGCTCTTCGGTGGTTTCCAGCAGGTTCCGTTCCGGGCCGCAGTAGCACTCCAGCGCCATGATGACCTCTTCGCGGATGGAATCGATGGCCGGGTTGGTGACCTGGGCGAAACGCTGCTTGAAGTAGTCGTAGAGCATGCGCGGCTTGTCGGACATCACCGCCAGCGCGGCGTCGTTGCCCATGGAGCCGAGCGGATCGCGCAGCTCCCTGACCAGGGGCTGCAGCATGATGTCCATGGTCTCGACGGTGTAGCCGAAGGCGTTCATGCGCGCCGTCAGGGTGGCCGGATTCGGCGCCGGCGGCAGGGCGGGCGGCAGTTCCTCCAGTTCGATGCGCTGCTTTTCGAGCCAGTCGGCATAAGGACGGGCGGACGCCCATTCGGCCTTGATTTCCTCATCCGGGATCATGCGGCCCTGCTCGAAGTCGATCAGGAAAATGCGGCCCGGCTGCAAGCGCCCCTTCTCCACCACGCTTTGCGGGGCGACCCGCACCACGCCGACTTCCGAGGCCATGATGCAGCGGCCGTCGTCGGTGATGTAGTAACGGCTCGGCCGCAGCCCGTTGCGATCAAGCACGGCGCCGATATAGGTTCCATCCGTGAAAGCGATCGAGGCCGGACCGTCCCAGGCCTCCATCAGGCAGGAGTGGTATTCGTAAAAGGCGCGCTTGGCGGCGTCCATGCCGGCATGTTGCTGCCAGGCTTCGGGAATCATCATCAACACCGCTTCCTGCAGCTTGCGGCCGGTCATCAGCAGGAACTCCAGCACATTGTCGAAGGACCCGGAATCGGAACAGTCGGGCTCCACCACGGGAAAGAGTCTGGACAGGTCGTCGCCGAACAGCGGTGAACTCAACACGCCCTCGCGAGCGTTCATGGCGTTCACGTTGCCGAGCAGGGTATTGATCTCGCCGTTATGGCACATGAAGCGGTTGGGCTGCGCGCGGTCCCACGACGGGAAGGTGTTGGTGCTGAAGCGCGAATGCACCATGGCCAGGTGCGACTCGAAGTCCGGCCGGGTCAGGTCGGTGAAAAAGGGCGCCATCTGGTTGGGCGTGAGCATGCCCTTGTACACGATGACCTTGGAGGACAGGGAACAGATGTAGAACAACTGCCGTTGCGCCAGGTCCTCGTCGCCGCGCAGCAGATGGGTCGCGTGCTTGCGGATGAGGTAGAGCCTGCGCTCGAACTCGTCGCCGGTGAGGGCGTCGCCGGCGTCGGCGCGGGTTGACCCGGCGCCAACGAACAATTGCGCCATGTGCGGCATGGCGTCCCGGGCCGCGTTGCCGATGTCCGCGCCGTCGGGATCGATCGGCAGCTCCCGCCAGCCCAGCAGCCGCTGCCCCGCACTCTCGATTTCACGTTCCAGGAGCCGCAGGCAGCGTTCCCGTTCCTCGGGGGCGGTGGGCAGGAACACGTTGCCGACGCCATAGTGGCCGCGCTCGGGCAATTCGACGCCCAGTTCTTCCGCCGCGGCGCGGCGCAGGAAGCGGTCCGGCAGGCCGAGTAGAACGCCCGCCCCGTCGCCGGTATTTTTTTCGTAGCCGATACCGCCGCGATGCTCCATGGAGCAGTTCATGCCGAGCGCGTCCTCGACGACGCCGCGGCTCTGGCGGCCCTTGATATCGCACACGAAGCCGATGCCGCAGCTGTCCTTCTCCAGCGCGGGATCGTACAGGCCCTGCTTCGGCGGCGGCCCGAAGTTCCGCCGTCCAGGCAGGGATTCCTTGTGTGCTTTCATTGGCCGATACTCAAACCGAATGCAGTGCCGCCTTTTGCTGCGCCGGCCGACCTGCCGACGCGGGAAGTTCAGTTGGTGGCTTGAAACGCGAGCAAAACAGCGTTTCGTGTGCTGAAACGCCAACCAACTAGCTTCCCAAAAAGCGACGAATAAATCAAGTTTCGCGCGACAATCCCCGCCCGAACCGGTGGCGGCGACCCCAACTTCCCGCCTGCGGCCAAACGATGCCGGTCACGGATACCCCGCCTGAAGGCAAAGCCCGTCGATAGCGATGTTGTAGTCCATACGCTCGCCGGTCCAGCCGCAACGGGCGGTGTGGGCGTCGATGCGCAGGCCGCGGGCCGCGTTTAAGGCCGCCAGCCGCTGGGCGCCGTCGGCCGCGGAAGTGTTTTCGGAGTTTGCGCAGTTTGCGCAGGTGCTTCCGGACTTTGCGGAGCTGCTTCCGGACTTTGCGGAGGTGTCTGGGGATTTTGCGCAGTTGTTTCCGCGGAAACATTCCCCGTGCGGCCTGTGCGGCAGGCCCGCCGGCGGGATGGTCTGGCCGTCCGGACGCGTGAACTCAATCTCGCCCGCGTTCATGCGAACGCCATAACCCCCCTCGTGCACCTGGCGATGATGCTGAGAACATAGCGTCACCAGGTTGTCGAGGCTGGTCTCGCCCCCATCGGCCCAATGCCGGATGTGATGGGCATGCACGTAGCGGGAACGATCGCAGCCCGGAAAGCGGCAGCCGCCGTCACGAACGCGCAGCGCGCGCCGAATGGCGGGCGGCACGGCGCGGGTCCGTCGCCCGACCGCCAACGGTTCGCCCTTCGCGCCTTCAACCACGCCGACCAAGGCGCCGTCGCAGCCCAGCCGCCGCGCCGTCTCCACCGCCACCGGCCCGCCGTGGTCAAGCGACGCGCCGCTGCTCTCGGGCACATCGCAAAGTGCGTCGTGGGCGATATGGACCACCAGCTCGTGAGCGCTTGGGGCCGAGCGTGAACCGCCCCCGGCCAGAAACCGCCCGAGGATGTGCTCCAGGGCGTCGGCGCGCTGCTGACTGACGCTACGCCGGGGTGTTTCCGCGGAAACATTCTCAGGCGCCGCATCCCAGCACGGCGGCAGCGCGGGTCCCGGGTCGGATGTTTCCGCGGAAACATTTGCGGGAACTTCGCCCCACCGCTGCCGCCGCGCAGACTGCGCCTCGAATGTTTCCGCGGAAACATTTTCCGGTGCGGCATCCCAACACGGCGGCAGCGCGGGTCCCGGGTCGAATGTTTCCGCGGAAACATTTTCGGGAACTTCGCCCCACCGTTGCCGCCGCGCAGACTGTGCCTCGGATGTTTCCGCGGAAACATCGCCGCTCTGCGCATCGCCGGCGCGCTCCTCGAGCTGCGCGTGGGCGGCTTCCAGCGCCTTGAGCAGCATCTCGCCTACTTCGGGCGCAAGGCGGGCGTTCAGTCGCACGCTGCCGTCACTCTCCCTCCAGCAGTCCAGGTAGCGCCGGTCCTGAATGGCTTCGGCCTCGCCACGCTCATTCTCGCGCTGCACCCGCCGGAACCCGCGCACGGTGCGCTCGACATGCGCAGCCGTGCCGCGCAGGGCGATGTTCAGCAGCGTGTCTTCCGTGTCCGCCGTAGCCACCCGCGTGAGCGCGCGCACTTTCGAATACGACAGACGGCCTTCGCCGAATGCCTCCGCGATCTTCGGCAGCGACGTCAAGGCCCGCGCCGTGCGCACCTTCTCTCTCGCGGCCACCGGGCCGATGCCGCATTGCCAGCTCAGCCAATGGGCGCAATTTGCAATGCCGTGCTGGGCCCAGCCCTGCCTGCGGTCGAACTCCGCCAGCAGGGCGAGAAACTGCGCGGTGGCAGCGTTGATGTGTCCCCACAACCGGGTGATCTGCGCTTCCAGCGCCTTGAGCGCTTCCTCTTCGCGTTGCCGCTCGGCCATGCGCACCTCGGCATCGGGGTGGGGATACGACGCCTTGCCGGCGGAGGGGGCCTCAACCGCGTCGGCAGGGGGAAGCTTTACCGGGCTGGCCACAGCAGCCGGAAACTCAGCGTCGCAAACCGGGGCGGCGCAAACAGTGCGGTGAAGATCCATTTCGAGGCTCCGTTCAGTCCATTGAAGTGGACCCCACTATAGCATGAATCCCGAATGGAATCAAATCGTTACGGTCCTATACGGGTTCACTGGGAGCCATCCGGGAGGCTGACCCAGGTGATTGCTTCAGCCGTGTCCACGTGTCACGGGACACGCGGAAGTCGCGCCTGAGCCGAATGCTTTGCAGATAGACTTAATATTCCGGCATGGCAACACTGTTTACGTGAGGGGATCCCATGGCTGATTTGCTTTCAGCGGAAGAGGTCGCAGCAAGACTCCAGGACCTGCCCGGCTGGAACCTGGACGGCGGCAAGCTGCACCGCTCGTTCCGTTTCGCGGACTTCCGCAGGGCGTTCGCCTTCATGACCGGCGCGGCGCTGGCGGCCGAACGGCTCAACCACCACCCCGAATGGTTCAACGTGTGGTCGAAGGTGGATGTGCATCTCAACACCCACGAGGCGGGCGGCATTACCGAACTCGATTTCCAGCTGGCGCAAGCCATGAACGAGTTGGCCGACGCGTTGTGAAAGCCGTTTACGAACGCGGGGCCGGCCAGCCGTTCGCCTCGCGTTCCGAAGCACTGAGCACCCGCGGCATGGTCGCGACCAGCCAGGTTTTCGCCACCCAGGCCGGTCTCGAAATACTGCGCTCGGGAGGCAATGCCGTCGATGCGGCGATTGCCGCGAACGCGGTGCTCGGCCTCACCGAACCCACCGGCTGCGGAATCGGCGGCGACCTGTTCGCCATGGTGTGGGAGCCGGACGAGGACGCACCCACGGGACTGAACGCCAGCGGCCGGGCGCCGCGCTCGCTGAACATCGACGTCTTTCGCGAGCGCGCGCGCGAGCTTGAATACATACCCTCGCGCGGGCCCTTGCCGGTATCGGTTCCGGGAGCGGTCGACGGCTGGCACGAGCTGCACAAGCGCTACGGCCGAAAGGATTTCGCCGAGCTCCTGGCGCCCGCCATCGCTCTCGCCCACGAAGGGTTTCCGGTCGCCCAGTTGACGGCAGCGGCCTGGGCCTCCAATGCACGTGCGCTGTCCGACTACCCGGGATTCGCCGACACTTTCATGCCGGACGGCGAAGCGCCCGGCAAGGCCCGGATCTTCCGTAACCCGCGCCTGGGCGCAACCTACGAACTGCTGGCGGCGGGCGGCAGGGAGGCGTTCTACCGGGGCGAGATCGCATGGAAGATCGCCGCCTATATGAAGGAAAACGGTGGCTACCTGGACGAGGCCGACCTCGCTTCGCACCGGTCCGAATGGGTGCGGCCGGTGGCGTCCGCTTATCGCGGCAATGCAATCTACGCCCTGCCCCCCAACACCCAGGGAATCGCCACGCTGCAGATTCTCAACCTCCTGGAACAGCACGACCTGGCCTCCGCGGGCTTCGGCTCGGCGCAGCAGCTGCACCTGCTCACCGAGGCCAAGAAGCTGGCATTCGAGGACCGTGCGCGCTTCTACGCTGATCCCTCGTTTGCTCAGGTCCCGGTGGACGAACTCATTTCCAGGGAGTACGCGCTGGAGCGCGGCAAGCTGATCGATCCGAAACGGGCAGCGACCGCGGTCCGGCACGGCGACCCGAGGCTGAACTCGCCGCAAACGGTGTACCTGGCCGCCGGCGACCGCGACGGCCTGCTGGTGTCGCTGATCCAGTCCAATTTCCGCGGCATGGGTTCGGGCATGACGCCGGCCGACCTGGGCTTCGTGCTGCACAACCGCGGCCAGTTGTTCAATCTCGACCCGGACCACCCCAACGCCCTGGCGCCGGGCAAACGCCCGTTCAACACCATCATCCCGGGCTTTGCGCGCTTTACCGGCGGCGCCCGCCTGGCCTTCGGCGTCATGGGCGGCGACATGCAGCCGCAGGCGCAGGCCCAGGTCGTCGCCAACGTGGTGGACTTCGGCATGGACCTGCAGGCCGCCGGCGACGCCCCGCGCGCCTACCACGGCGGCTCCAGCCAGCCCACCGGCCGGGCCGCGGCGCCCGACGGAGGAAGGCTGGCCCTGGAGCCGGGCTTCAGTCCCCAAGTGCGCGATGAGCTTTCCGCCATGGGTCACAAGATGAGCAACGCCCGCGGCGTGTTCGGCGGTTACCAGGCGGTCATGCACGATGGGCGCAGCGGCGTTCTCACCGGCGCGTCCGATCCGCGCAAGGACGGCCAGGCCGCGGGGCTATAGTTCCCGTCCGTCATGAACGAAAAGAAACTCATTACGCTGACCGGGATCACCACCACCGGCACGCCCCACCTGGGAAACTACGTGGGCGCCATCCGGCCGGCGGTCCGGGCCAGCCGCAGCGACGCCAGGGGCAGCAGCTTCTTCTTCCTCGCCGACCTGCACGCCCTGGTGAAGAACCGCAATCCGGCCGAAGTGGCGCAGTCCAGTCTCGAAGTAGCCGCGGCCTGGCTGGCGGCGGGGCTGGACACCGAGCGGGCGGTGTTCTACCGGCAGTCGGACATTCCCGAGATCCCGGAGCTGACCTGGATACTCACGACGCTGACCGCCAAGGGACTGATGAACCGCTCGCATGCCTACAAGGCGGCGACCGACGCCAACCGGGAGGCCGGCGTGGCGGACCCGGACCGCGGCGTCACGATGGGCCTGTTCTGCTATCCCATCCTGATGGCCGCCGATATCCTGATGTTCCACGCCGACCGCGTGCCGGTAGGCAAGGACCAGCGCCAGCACGTGGAAATGGCGCGCGACATCGCCCAGCGCTTCAACCATCACTATGGCCGCCTGCTCACGGTGCCCGAAGCCGACATCGACGAGCACCGCGCGGTACTGGTGGGCCCGGACGGCCGCAAGATGTCGAAAAGCTACGGCAATGTGGTCCCGCTTTTCTGCCCCGCGAAAAAACTGCGCAAATACATCATGCGGGTCAGGACCAACTCGCAGGCGCCCGGCGAGCCCAAGGACCCGGATGACAGCCTGCTGTTCGACATGTATCGCTCCGTGGCCGGCGCCGAGGAGACCGCGGCCATGCGCGAGCGCTACGCGGCCGGAATCGGCTGGGCTGAGATGAAGAACGAGCTGTTCGAATACCTCGATGCCCTGCTGGCGCCGGGGCGCGAGATATACGACCGCCTGATCGCCAACCCCGGCGACGTCGAAGCCGAGTTGCGGCGCGGCGCGGAGCGGGCCCGCGAAATCAGCGAGCCGCTCATGCGCGACATCCGCGAGGCGGTCGGGCTGCGCTCGCTGCGCGCATAGCGCCGTTTGGTTAAGATACGCACCCGCATATCCATGGGGAGAATTTCATGCGCACACTCAAATCACTTTCCGGCTTGCTTGCCGGCTGCCTGCTGACCGTCATGGCCGGGCAATCAGTCGACGCGCAGGCGGCAGAATCCGCGGCGGACGGCAACGCGAAGCCCCTGGTTCTCGTGGCGGGCGCAACGGGCAAGACGGGGGCGCTGGTCGTGGCGCAACTGCAGGCGCAAGGCTACCCGGTGCGCGCTTTCGTGCGCAACGCGGAGAAGGCCGCCGAGCGGCTCGGGCCGGACGTCGAGGCCGCGGTCGGCGACCTCAGGGACCCGGCCAGCATCGCCGCCGCGCTTGACGGCGTGAGCGTGCTGGTCAACGCGGCCGGCTCCGGCGTCCCGGCGGCGGACGACAACATGCCCGAGCATGTCGATTTCGAAGGCGCCCGAAACCTGGCCGACGTGGCGGCGGCGGCCGGCGTGGGCCATTATGTGCTGGTCTCCTCAATGGGTGCGACGCACGACGATCACGTCCTGAACCGCCTGTTCAACAACATCCTGGTCTGGAAACGCCGGGGCGAAGAGGCGGTCGCGGCAAGCGGGATTGACTACACCATCGTTCGCCCGGGCGGCCTGAACGACGAGTCCGGCAACACGCAAACGATCATCTTCGAGCAGGGAGACATTCAGGGAGAGGAAATGATCATCAGCCGCGCCGACGTGGCCCGCGTTTGCGTGGCAGCGATTGAGCACGCGGAGGCGCGCAACAAGGTGTTTGAAATCTACGCGAGAGACGGCGAACCGCAAAGCGACTTTTCCGGCGAATTTGCGGCGCTGAGCGGATCCTGACCATGCGCGCGTTCAAGCTGATTGGCCTCCTGGCGGCGGCATCCCTGACCGCCGCCGCCTGCGGGCAGAACGCCGAGGCTCCCGCGGAGCAGGCGGCGCCCCAGGCGGACGCGAAGCCGCTGGTGCTGGTGGCCGGCGCCACCGGCGGGACCGGATCGCTGGTGGTCGCGGAACTCAAGAAGCAGGGCTACGCGGTGCGCGCCTTCGTGCGCGACACGGGCAGGGCCGCCGAGCGCCTGGGCGCGGACGTGGAAGCGGTGGCGGGCGATCTCAAGGACACGGCCAGTATCGCCGCCGCGCTGGATGGCGTCGGGGCCGTGATCAACGCGGCCGCCGCAGGCTCGGGCGGCGGGCCGGACAACACCCCGGAGCATGTCGATTTCGAGGGTGCGCGAAACCTCGCCGAAGCAGCGCTGGCGGCCGGGGTCGGCCAATACGTGCTGGTGTCTTCGCGGGGCGTGACCGACGACGATCACTATCTGAACCGGATGTTCAACAACGTCCTGATCTGGAAGCGCAGGGGCGAGGAAGCCGTGGTCGCCAGCGGAGTGCCCTATACCATCGTTCGTCCGGGCGGCCTCAGTGACGATCCCGGCGGCAACCAGACCGTCATCTTCGAGCAGGGCGACGGCCGCGCGGAGGGTATCTGGATCACGCGCGCCGACGTGGCGCGGGTCTGCGTCTCGGCGCTGGCGCATGAAGCGGCGCTCAACCGGGTCTTCGAGATTCACGCCGAGGACGGGGAGCCGCAGGGGGACTTTGGCGCCGAGTTCGCATCCCTGAGCGCCTCCTGACGCCGGCAAGGCGGCCGGTCCAGTAGCGGAGGGCGCCGGTCCCGTGCCTGCAGCCTTCACCACCGTCGTCTGCGGCTCGCTCGCCTACGACAACATCATGCTGTTTCGCGGGCGCTTCGGCGAACGCATACTGCCCGACAAGGTCCACATTCTCAATGTAGCCTTCGACGTGCCCGAACTGCGGCGCGAATTCGGCGGCTGCGCCGGCAACATCGCCTACAACCTGGCGCTGCTGGGCGACAGGCCGCTCATGCTGGCCGCCGCGGGCAGCGATTTCAGCCCCTACCGCCTGCGTTTCGGGAAACTCGGGATAGACACGGCGCTGGTCAGCGAACTGCCCGATCAGCTCACCGCTCAGGCCTACATCATTACCGACCTGGACGACAACCAGATCACCGCCTTCCACCCCGGCGCCATGGACCACGCGCACTGCCGGGAACTGCCGGCGGACACGGGCGCGCAACTGGGGCTTGTTTCGCCCGACGGCCGCCAGGCCATGCTCGATCACGCCACGCAAATGCACGAGGCGGGAATGCCGTTCCTGTTCGATCCGGGACAGGGGCTGGGCAAGTTCGACGGCCGGGAACTGCGCGAGTTCATCCGCATGGCCGCCTGGGTTGCGGTCAACAGCTACGAAGCGGAAATGCTGAAGCGCGCCACGGGTTGGGGCCGGGAGCGAATCTGCGCGGAAACCCAGGCGCTGATCGTGACCGAAGGCGCGCAGGGCGCAAAGATCTACCTCTCCGGGCGCTGCGAGGCGATTCCGCCGGCGCGGGTCGAAAAAGTCGTGGACCCGACGGGCTGCGGCGATGCCTTCCGGGCCGGCCTGGCTTACGGTATCGTGAGAGGATGGAACTGGAAAGAAACAGGGCGGCTGGCGGCGCTGCTGGGCGCCATCAAGGCGGGCAGCGCGGGAACGCAGAACCATCATTTTGATAGAGAGCGCCTGCAGCGGGAATTCGAGGAGAACTACGGCTATGAGATTGATCTGGGCGGCGGCGGGACTGACGCTGCTTTGCCTGAGCGCGCAGGCGCAGGATAACGAGGCTGCCTGGCGAGAAACCCTGGAGCAGATCCGCCCCTCGGTTGTTTCCCTGAGAGTCAACAAGACACGGCCCTTCGACACCGAGTCCAACACGCTGCTGGACGGAACCGGCTTCGTGGTGGATGCCCGCCGCGGCATCATCCTCACCAACCGGCATATCGTATCCACCGGCCCGGTACGGGGCGAGGCGCTGTTCGCCAACCAGGAGGAAATCGAGCTGGAGCGCCTGTATGCCGATCCCGTGCACGATTTCGGCTTCTTCCGCTACGATCCGGCCGGCCTGCGCCACATCAGCCCCCGGGGTCTGAAGCTGGCCCCCGAGGGCGCCCAACTGGGGCGCGAAATCCGGGTGGTGGGCAATGATGCGGGCGAACGGTTCTCGATTCTTGCGGGAACCATCGCGCGCCTTGACCGGACCGCCCCCAACTACGGTTTCGGCCGCTACAACGATTTCAACACCTTCTACATACAGGCGGCTTCCGGCACCTCCGGCGGGTCCTCGGGCAGCCCGGTAATCGACATCGAAGGACGCGCCGTGGCCTTGAACGCGGGTGGCCAGGTGCGGGCGCAGAGCAGCTATTTCCTGCCGCTGGAGCGGGTCCGCCGGGCACTGGCCCTCATACAGGAAGGCAAGCCGGTGCCACGCGGCGGATTGCTGACCACCTTCGAGCAGCTGCCGTACGACGAACTGCGCCGGCTGGGGCTGGGAGAGGAAGCCGAGGCCGACGCCCGCGCGGCCTTTCCGCAAAGCGCCGGCCTGCTGATCGTGCGCTCCACGCTGCAGGGATCGGCGGCTTCGTCCGAGTTGACGCCGGGCGACATCCTCCTGCGGATTGAAGATGAGGAGTTCCCCGACTTCCTGCGCCTGGAAACGGTGCTTGATGAGCGCGTCGGCCAGCCGGTAACGCTGCTGATCGAGCGCCGGGGCCGCATCATGGAAGTCGCAGTCGAGGTACGCGACCTGCACGCAGTCACTCCGCGCGAGTACATCACCTTCGGCGGGACTTTCCTGCACCCGACCTCATACCAGCAGGCCCGCCATTTCAATGTGCCGCTGAACACCATTTACGTGGCCCAACCCGGCTACCTGCTGGGGCTGGCCTCGATCGAGAACGGATCCATCCTGCGCGAAATCAACGGTTTGCCCCTGCGCACGCTGGATGACGTCGAGCAGGCCCTGTCGGCGCTGGGACATGAAGACGTGGCCCAGATCCGCTACAGCACGCCGCGCAACCCGCGCGCCGACCAATTGCGCAGCGCCCGCACCGGCCGCCGCTGGTTCGCGGCCGAACGCTGCCGGCAGGCCGAGGCCAGTCAGGACTGGTCGTGCCGGCCGCTTGAGTCCGCGCCGCCGGCGAAGCCGTCCGAACCGCGGATGACGCAGCCGCGCAGGTTCGAAGATTCGAGGCTGCGCCGGATAGCGCCTTCGCTCGTGCATGTGCGCTTCGACATGCCGTACGTGGTGTCGGCGGTCAACGGGCAGCACTATTACGGCGCCGGCCTGATCGTGGACACCGAGAGGGGCTGGGTGGTGGTGGACCGCAATACCGTGCCGGAGACCGTCGGCGACGCGGTGCTGACTTTCAACGGCACGCTTGAGGTCACGGCCAGGGTCGCCGCCATCCACCCCGTGCACAATCTTGCCGTGCTCGAGTACGACCCGGCGCTGCTGGGCGACACGCCCCTGCGGGAGGCCGCCTTCGCTCCCGGACCGCCCGACACGGGCGAGGAAATCTTCCTGGCCGGCTTTCGCCCCGACCTGGAGCCGGTCATCCGCTCCTACGAAGCCGGGGACCTGAAACTCATCAACCTGTCGCCGTCGAATTTCGGCGGGTTTCGCGAGGCCAACCTGGAAATACTGGAAGTGGAGAATGCGGACACGCAGATTTCGGGCGTGCTGCTGGATTCCCGGTCCAGAGTAGTGGCGCTGTGGAGCAGTTTTGCCTCGGGGTCGAGAAACCGCCCCAACGAAATCGTCGCCGGCCTGCCGATTGAACATGTTCAGGTGATGCTCGATTACCTCCGGCGGGCGGCGGCCTGGCGTTCCCTGGAAATCGAATGGCAACGGGCGCCGCTGTCGGTGGCCCTGCGCCGCGGGCTGCCGGACGACTGGCGGCTCAGGGTGGAAGAGCACGATGCGGAACGCCGCCAGGTCCTGCTGGTCTCGCGAACCGTGGCCGGCACGCCCGCCGCCGGGCATGCGCGACCAGGCGACCTGCTGCTGACGATCAACGGCCGGATGGCCACGCGGCCGCAGGAAGTCGAGCGAGCCGTCGCCGGCCTGCCGCAGGCCCAGTTGCTGGTGTGGCGCGACGGCGAAGAGGTGGAACTGAACTTCGATACGGTGGAACTCGGCTGGGAAGGCTTGCGCGAGGTATTGTTCTGGGCCGGCGCGCTGGTTCAGGACCCTCCGCGCGGCATGGCGGCGCAACTGGCGATCCGGCCGCAGGGCGTCACCATCCAGCACTACACCTACGGCTCGCCCGCCCATCGCTATCTTCTGCCGATCCGTTTCCTGCAGATTACGAGGCTGGACGGCCATCCGGTGGCCAACCTGAACGAGTTCACCGGCGCGCTGCAGCGGCTGGGCGATACGCCCATCGTTCGCGTTGAGGGCATAACGCCTACCGGAGCGACCAAGGTCGCCACGGTCAAGCTGGACCCGGGCTATTGGCCGAGTTCGCGCTTGCGCTTCAGCGACGGCGAGTGGGAGCGCGCAAGCCTGGGCGATTAAGCGTCAGCGCATGGCCCGCGCCGCCAGCCGGCGCTTGAGCGGGGGCAGCCGATCCACCGCGCCCAGCGCCAGGGCCGCAAGGGGCGCGAACGCACCCTCAAAAGCGGCGTTGATGGCGTGAATGCCGAGTGACATTTCCTCCCCGTAGCGGGCCCGCTCGCGGGCGAAGCGGTCCAGCACCCGGGCATCGCCGATCAGCGCATCGCCCTGCTCGCCGCACACGCGAGCCAGCGCACCCGCGTCGCCGAGCCCCAGGTTGAGCCCCTGGCCCGCGAGGGGATGCACCGTGCGCGCCGCCTCCCCCACCAGTGCGTAGCGTTCTCCGCAGGCTTGCGCCGCCCGGCCCCGGCGCAAGGGAAACGACGCAATCGGCGTAGCGGGAACGAGTTCGCCGGCCACCGACGCGCCGGCCTCGTTCAGCGCGTCCCTGAGGCCCTCGCCGTCGAGCTTCTTGAGTCGTTCCGCCCGCTCATCGGGCAGGCTCCAGACGATGCTGATCCGGCTCTCGCTCAAGGGCAGCAAGGCCAGGGTGCCGCCGTCGGAAAAGCGTTGCCAGGCCGTGTCCCCACCGGGCTCGCTGCAATCCGCTTCGAACACCAGCCCGGTCTGGCCATATCCGCGGGAATGGAATTCAATCCCCAGCGCCGAGCGCAACTTCGATTGCGCTCCGTCGGCGCCGACCAGGAGTTCGGCGCCGATCTCCTCGCCGTTGTCAAGATCGAGGTATCCGCACTCCTCCCCGATTCGCACGGTCGCCAGCTCCGCGCCGGAATACACCCGAATCCCCGCACAATCATCCGCCAGGTCCCAGAGTGCGCGCCGCAGGGGCGCCTCGTGAGCCACACAGCCCAGCGCCTTCACGCCAAGCTCGGCCGCGTCGAAGGTGATCGAGTTCCCGGATGCCGGTGGGCCCTCGCCCCGCCAGACGACCATCCGCGAAAACGCATGCCCCGGGGACGAGGGCAACCCGCACTCGGCGAGCAATTCCACCGCCCCGGGCGAGAGCGTCAGGGCGCGTTGCGGTCCCCTGCCTTCCCGATCGCGGGGCGGTGAGCGTTCCACCACCGCGACATGCCAGCCGCAGCGGCGGTGAAGAAGGAGTGCGCAGGCCAGGCCAACGGTTCCGCCACCGGCGACCGCGGCCTGAAAACCGGCGGAACTCACAACGGGAGTCCCCGCGCCAGGCGCGACATGCGCCCGCCCTGCCCCAGCGCGAAGCGCGCCAGCAGGGGCTTGGCTTGCGGGAGGACGTCGAACGCCTGCAGGCCCAGCCCGCGCAGCGGGCGCAGCCAGGCGCTCTGACTCAGCCGCGCAAGGCTGTCGGTAAAGCGCACCACATTGGCCTGGTCCCGCCGGCGCCATCCCGCATAGCGCGCCAGCAGCACCGGATCGCCGGGATCGGCCGGCGGACGCCCGCCGGCGGCCAGCGTTTCCGACAGCGCCGCGACGTCGCGCAGCGCCAGGTTGAATCCCTGGGCTACCAGCGGATGGACGCTGTTGGCGGCGGCGCCCACCAGCACCGAACGGGGCGCCGTGACCCGCTCCGCCCGGTCCAGCGCCAGCGGATAAATGGCGCGCGGCCCCACCGCCACGAACTCACCGGCGCGGTAGCCCATGAGTTCCTGCAAATGGGCAAGCAGGTCCGCGTCGCTCATCTTCCCGAGATTCTCGGCGCCCCGGTTCGACACGATGACGAAGCCGTAGCGGCGCCCGCCCGCGGGCAGCAGGGCCAGTGGACCATCGGCGGTGAAGCGCTCCCACGCGGTGTCCGGCCGGATCACCTTGCGGACCTCGGCCAGGCCCGTCAGCGCGACCTGCGGGTATTGCCTGTGTTCCGCTTCAATTCCGAATTGTTCGCGCAACGGCGAGCGCGCGCCTTCCGCGACCGCCAGCAAGCGGGCCCTGACCGTCTTCGGTTCTGCGGAGCCGGCCTGGACGCTGACGCTCACCCGCCCGGACTCCACCGTTACCGAACTTACGGTGGCCGGGCAGAAGATGTCGACGCAATCCGACTCGCGCAGCCGGTCCCACAGGGCCTTGCCCAGCACGCGGTTGCGGACAACGCTGCCCAGGCTGTCCAGGCCCTGCGACGCGGCCTCGATCCGGGCGCCCCCGAAGCAGCCACGCTCCGAGACCTCCACCGAAAGGATCGGGCTGGGCGCTTCGGCAAGACGCGGCCAGACGTCCAGGCCCTCAAGAATCCGCACCCCGGTCCGGGCAATGGCGCTGCTGCGGTCGTCGAGGCTGGGCTGCCTGGGGTTCTCCGGCGGCACGGCCTCGACGACGGCGACCTTCAGTCCCAGGTCGGACAGCGCCACCGCCAGGCTGGCGCCCGTGAGCCCGCCGCCGGCCACCAGGACGGCGTACATCAGCCGGATCCGACCAGCGCTTCGATCTCGTCCGGGTCTTTGGGCAGCGCGGCCGTCAACACCTCGTGCCCGGAGTCGGTCACCGCCACGTCGTCCTCTATGCGAATGCCGATTCCGCGGAATCCTTTGGGAACCCTGCGGTTGTCCGGAGCGACATAGATGCCCGGTTCGACCGTGCAGCACATGCCGGGCTCCAGCTTGCGGGGCGCGCCGCCGGCCTCGTAGTCGCCCACGTCGTGCACGTCCATCCCCAGCCAGTGCGAGGTGCGGTGCATGAAGAATTCGCGGTAGGCGCCGTCGCGCACCAGCTCGGACACCTTGCCCTTGAGCAGTCCGATTCGCTTGAGCCCGCGCGTGATCACGCCGATGGCGGCGTGGTGCGGGTCGAGGATGGCCACGCCGGGCGCCATCGTATCGATCGCCGCCCGCTGCGCTTCAAGGACGATCTCGTAGACGGCGCGCTGTTCCGCCGTATAGGCGCCACTTACCGGCCAGGTCCGGGTAATGTCGGACGCGTAGCCCTCCAGTTCGCAGCCGGCATCCACCAGCAGCAGGTCGCCGTCGCGCATCCGGCTCTCGTTCTCGTTGTAGTGCAGGATGCAGGCATTGGCGCCGGAGGCGACGATCGGGGGATACGAGTGGGTAGCCCCGCTCCGCTTGAAGCGGTAGATGATTTCCGCTTCCACCTGGTACTCGTACATGTCGGGACGGGTGCGCCGCATCGCGCGCTTGTGGGCAGCCACCGCCAGCGCCGCCGAACTGCGCATGCAGTCCAGTTCCGCCGCCTGCTTGCACAGGCGCATTTCATGCAGGTAGTAGTCCAGCGCGGCGACCTGCACCGGCGCCTTGTTGCGCTCCTTGGACTGGTCGCGCAACTTCTTCAGCCAGCCGCCCAGGCGCGATTCGAAAGCCGGGTTGTTGCCGAGGTCGTAGTGCACCGTGTCGCAGCCTTTCAGCAGCTTCGGCATGAGCTCGTCCAGCCGGCCGATGGGATAGGCGCAATCCGCGCCGTATTCCTTCTCCGCGCCTTCCGGTCCGGCGCGCTTGCCGTCCCAGAGTTCGCGCTCGGGATCGCGGTCGCGGCAGAACAGCACGAACTCGCCCTCGTCGCGGCCCGGCACCAGAACGGCCGCCGCCTCGGGTTCGGCGAAGCCGGTCAGGTAGAGGAGGTTGCTGTCCGGGCGGTAGGGATAGTCGACGTCGCGGCTGCGGGCCCTTACCGGGCTTGCCGGGACGACGGCGGCGCAGCCCGGACCGAGCGCGCCCAGCAGGGCGCGGCGCCGGCGGGCGAAGTCTTCGGCCTTGAGCATTTGCCGATTTTAGCCGGTCGTCCGTGCTATATTCGCGCGTCATGACTCAGGAACAAAACCTGCACGAAGAGATCGAATTGCTGTCGGAGCGCGTCGATGACCTGCTTGAGCTGAACGATCAGTTGCGGCGCGAGAATGCCGCGCTGCTTGCGCAGTGCGAGAAGCTGCAGGGCGAACGCTCCAAGCTTTTCAATACCCGGGAGGAAGCACGCCAGCAGGTCGCCGAGATGGTTCAGCGGCTGCGCAGCATGGAACGTAGCGTGTGACCGAAAAGTTCGAGACCGTCAGGCTTCGAATCCTGGGCGAGGACTACACAATCGCCTGCGATCCTGCGGACCGCGAACTACTGAAGAACGCAGCGCCGCTGCTCGACGAGCAGATCGAAAACGTGCAGCGGCAGGACCCCCTGCTCGACATCACCAATGTGTTCATGCTGGCGGCCCTGAAACTTGCCACCAACCTGCTGCAAGCGCAGCGGGACAGCGACAGCAGCGCCACGGAAACCCGCGACAGCGTGCGCAGCGTCAGGCGGCGCGTGGAGCGGCGCCTCGAGAAGGCGGCTGCCGACGGCGCCGAGGCCCAGGCAGCCGGCTAGAGCCCCTGGGAACGAGGGCGTCCCCGCCCTCGGCACAAAGCCAGAATATGCCGATTGATGACTTGCGCTCCTCAATGCGCAGGAGGCGTGCGAGCCTGAGCACCGCCCGGCTCGAAGAAGCCGCCGAGCAATGCGGGCGGCGGGCGTGCGCCCTGCCGGCGATACGGCGCGCAAGTTGCATTGCCGCGTATCTCGCCCAGCGCGGCGAAATGTCCTGCGATCCGATCATCGAATGGGCGCTGGGACGGGGCATGAGCGTGCTGCTGCCGGTGGTTGCCGGACGGCACATGCGGTTCGCGGCGTATCGCCCCGGCGACAAGCTGGCGGCAAACCGATGGGGAATACTGGAGCCGCAATCGCGCCCCGGCCGCTGGATAAGCGCGAGGCGGCCGAGCGTCGTGCTGACGCCGCTGGTGGCCTTCGACGCCGGCGGCAACCGCCTCGGCCAGGGCGGCGGATACTACGACCGCGCGTTCGCATTCCGCAATGCCGAAACCCACTGGCGGCGGCCCCTGCTGCTGGGCCTGGCCTACGAATTCCAGCAAGTGGGCAAGCTCCACACCAAGCCCACCGACGTGCCCCTGGACGCCGCAATCACCGAGCGGCAAATCCACGAGTTCCGGCGCTGATCCTTGCCGGGCCGCGATCGAGGTGCCGCGGCCGACGCTCCATATAATGGCCACACCCAGCAACCCGCGAGGCAGTTTCTCGCCCCCGACACGGATAAAGCCGCTTGCGATCAAACAAAACCGGCAAAGAGGCAGCGCTGGCGGCCAAGCGCCATGCCGCGCGGGCCGCGATCGAACACATCCCGCACGACTGCCTGCTGGGCGTAGGCACCGGCAGCACCACCAACGAGTTCATCGCGCTGCTCCCGGAGGTTCGCGAGAGGATCTCGAAGGTCGTATCGAGCTCCGAAGCCACGACCGAGCTGCTGCGCGGTCTCGATTTCGAGGTGTCGCCTTTGAGCCGGTGCGGGACGCTGGACCTCTACGTGGACGGCGCCGACGAAACCGACGAGCACCGCCGCCTGATCAAGGGCGGCGGCGGCGCGCTGACCGGCGAGAAGATCCTGGTGGCGTCCTCGCGGCGCTTCGTCTGCATCGTGGACGAAAGCAAGCGGGTCAAGCTGCTGGGCAATTTCCCGCTCCCCGTGGAGGTCATCCCCATGGCGCGTTCCGCG
The DNA here is from genome assembly GCA_963666765.1 of Gammaproteobacteria bacterium. Taxonomy (GTDB): domain Bacteria; phylum Pseudomonadota; class Gammaproteobacteria; order Steroidobacterales; family Foliamicaceae; genus Foliamicus. The sequence continues at coordinate 2,662,544 of OY762933.1, read as the reverse complement.
GTGGCGCGCAAGCTCGTCGCAATGGGCGGCCAGCCGGAATACCGTGAAGGCATGATCACCGATTACGGCAACGAGATCCTCGACGTGCACAACCTCAGGATCCTCGACCCGGAGGAACTGGAAAGCGAGATCAACCAGGTCCCCGGCGTCGTGACCGTGGGCCTGTTCGCCCGCCAGCGCCCCGAGGTCGTGATCGTCGGCACGCCGCAAGGCAGCTGCGCCCTATAGGCCGAAAATGTTGCGGGGGAAGATAAATTCGACAGGTTTGGCGCTGATGCTGGCGCTGGCGTCCGCGCTGGCTCTGGCCGCCCCGGACGGCGTGGCGCAAACCGACCAGGACGGAGCGCTTGACGAGATCGTCGTCACCGCCCGGACCGGCAGCAGGATCAGCCGGCAGAGCGATTCGCCTTCGCCGCTGTCCAGCTACCAGGGGCAGGACCTGCTGGATGCGGGGCTCAATGACATCCGCGACATGGTGGGAGTCCTCTCGATCAACGCGGGCGCGGAGAACAATTCCGACAACCTGACCCAGAACTACACGGTGGGCACCGCCAACATCAATCTGCGCGGGCTGGGCGTGGCCTCCACCCTGGTGCTCGTGAACGGCAGGCGGCAGGTGCTTTCTTCGGCGCAGACCGATGACGGTTCGAGTTTCGTGGACCTTGCGGCCCTGGCGCCCATGCTCGCCGTCGAGCGCGTGGAGATCCTCAAGGACGGCGCCGCCGCGATTTACGGCTCCGAGGCGGTGGCCGGTGTCGTCAACTTCATCACCCGCAGCGGCTTTACGGGCTTCGAGTTGCAGACCGAGTACCGCTCGCGCACCAACGACGGTTCGCAGGACGACCTGACCGTCGATGCGGTCTATGGCGGCGAATTCGGCGGGGGCGACGGCGAGTTCCTGGTCGCCGCCAGCTACCTGAACCGCACCAGCCTGCTGCTGGCCGAAGTCGATTGGCTGCGGCCCGCCACCAGCGGTTTCGGCAACCCGGGCAGCTTCAATGTGCCGTCGCTGGGACGCACGGAGGCCGATCCGGGCTGCGCGCAATACGCGGGACTCCTGCAGCAACTTTCCGGAGGCAGCGAGATCTGCCGCTTCGATTACGGCCCGCAACTCACGTCCATACCCAACGAACGGCGGCTGCAGCTGTGGGGCCAGGGCGACTGGCGCCCGGGCGGGAAAGCCGACTTCTGGGCCGAGTTCGGCTACGCCCAAAACGACATCAACCGCGAGGTGTCGCCGAGCTTTCCGGTGCTGAATACGCCCGTGGTGCCCGCGTATCACCCGGCCAATCCGTACCAGGAAGACGTGTTCTTCCAGGGACGACCCTACGGTTACGGGCATCCGCCGGAGTTCAACTACTACGAGCACGAAACGCTGAGGATCGCTGCCGGTCTCAAGGGCGAGCTCACGGGTTCCGCGTCCTGGAACCTCTCCGTCGTGTACGGCGCCAACGACGCCGTGCTCAACCCGCGCGATGTGCACGCGGCGAACTTTCAGGCCGCGCTGAACGGCTTCGGCGGCAGCGGCTGCGCGGCCGGCCCGGACCGGACGCCCGGTCAGGACGGCTGCCTGTTCTTCAACCCCTTCAGTTCCAACTTCGCGGCGGCCCCCGGCTCGCCGCTCGCCAACGGGCGGGAACTGTACGAATTCATCATCGGCGACTACATCGGCCTCGGCAAATCGCAACTGACCACGGTTGAAGCCAACATCAGCGGCGATCTGCCCGTTTTCGGGGGCGGCTATGCCGTGGGCGCCCAGCACCGGCAACAATCGCTGGATTTCCGCTACGACACCGTGACCCGCCAGGACGGCTGGGCGTTCCTGATCGGCAACCCCGACTTCGACGCGGATAACGATGTCTATGCCGTCTATGGCGAGGTCTGGCTGCCGCTGAGCGACGCGGTTGAGGTGACCGGCGCCTTGCGCTACGAGGACTACGGGTCCGGCGTGGGCAATACCCTGGACCCGAAAGTCACGTTCCTTTTCCAGCCCGCGGACGCCTTGTCGCTGCGGGCTTCCTACAGCACCTCCTTCCGAGCGCCGTCGCCGTTTCAGACCCGCGGCGCGCAAACCAATTTCAGCAATATCGTCGATCACGACGGATCCAGGACCTTCGCCGGGCGCCGAACCCTGGGCGACCCCACGCTGCAACCGGAAACGTCCACCGCATACAACGTGGGCGTGACCTGGCAGGAAAGCGCATCCTGGGCGCTGAACGCCGACTACTGGCGCTATGAGTTCGAGGACGTGCTGCGCAAGGAGAACGCCCAGGCAATCGTCAACGCCGACCCGTTCGATGCGCGCATCGAGAGAACTTCCGCCGGCACCATCTCCATCGTCAACGTGGCGTTCATTAACGCCGACCGGATCGAAACCACAGGCATCGATCTCTCGGCGCGCGCCAGCGTGGCTGCCGGCGCGGGACTGCTCTCGGGATGGGTCGAGGCAACCTGGCTTCTGAGTTATGACGTGACCAACGCCGGCGTTGAAATCGATGCCCTGGGCAAGCTCAACCGCGCCAATGTCGGCGTGCCCAACCAGGAATTCCGGGCCACGGCCGGCCTGTCCTGGGCCAGCGGGCCTTGGGAAGTCAACGGCCTGCTGCGCCACGTGGGCGGCTATGAAGACGACGGCGGCGGTTCCATCGACAACTTCACCACGCTCGATGCGAACGCCGGCTGGTCCTTCGACAGTTTCCCCGGGGCCGGCCAGGAGACGACCATCACGCTCGGCGTCGCCAACCTGCTCGACCAGGACCCGCCCTACGTGGCCGTAGCCGGCAGCTACGATCCCCGCTCATCCGACCCCCGGGGCCGGCGCGCCTACCTGGCCGTGCGAATCCGCACCCAGTAGCCCCCCTTCCCTTCCAGGCACACCATCATGGCAAAATGCCCGCCTCACTCACGCCGGAAGGAAACCCGCCCATGTCCGCAACCGCATCTTTCGCCCCGATAAAGGTAAGAAACCCCCGCACCGGCGAACGCGACTACGTCATCAAGCCCGCCACCCCCGATGAGGTAGCGTCGACCGTCGACCGCCTGCGCATGAACCAGCCCGCCTGGCTGGACCTGGGCCTGGAAAAGCGGGTCGAGGCGCTGAACGCCTTCGCCGATGCCATCCAGGACAACCGCCAGGCGATCTTCGACGCGCTGGTCGCCGACACCGGACGGGTCCTGATCACCCACATCGAGATCGACAACCTCCGGCACATGACCGACCGAATGGCCGGCTTCGCGCGCGAACTGGTCAAGAACGAAGCTACCCGCAACAGTTCGATACCCACCATCAATGCGCGCACGCAACTCGTTCCCTTTCCCGTGGTCGGCATTATTTCGCCCTGGAATTTCCCTTTCCTGCTCGGAATGATCGACTCGGTTCCGGCGCTGATCGCGGGCAGCGCGATCCTCTACAAGCCCAGCGAGATCACGCCCAGGCACGCGGACCCCGTCCGCGATTGCTTCGCCCGGATTCCCGGTCTTGCCGATGTCGTGGACTACGCGATGGGCGCCGGGGCGACCGGGGAGGCGGTGATCGACAACGTGGACGCCGTCTGTTTCACCGGCAGCGTGCGGACCGGCCGCCTGGTCGGCGAACGCGCGGCAAGCAACTTCATTCCCGCGTTCCTGGAAATGGGCGGCAAGGACCCCGCCATCGTCCTGGAATCGGCCGACCTGGAACGCACCGCCCAGGTGCTCCTGCGCGGTTCGGTGGCCGCCACCGGCCAGGCCTGTCAATCGGTCGAGCGCATCTACGTCGCCCGCCCCCTGCACGACGCGCTGGTTGCGCGCCTCGCTGAACTGGCCGCGAAGGTCACCACCAATACCGAAGCGCCCGACAAGGGACATATCGGCCCGCTGATCTTCGAGAAGCAACTGGCGACCATCCAGTCGCACATCGACGATGCCGTCGAGAAGGGCGCCACCGTGCATTGCGGCGGCAAGGCCATCGAAGAAGGCGGGACCTGGTATCCGGCCACCGTATTGAGCGGCGTCAACCACAGCATGCGCATCATGACCGACGAGACCTTCGGGCCGGTGCTGCCCGTCATGCCCTTCGACAGCCTCGACGAGGCCGTGGAACTGGCCAACGACTCACGCTACGGCTTGAGCGCAAGCGTATTTGCCGGGACCGAGGAAGAAGGCCTGGAAGTTGCCCGCCGCATGCATGGCGGCGTAATCAGCGTGAACGAAGCGTCACTGTCCGGCACCGTGCACGAATTCGAGCAGGACCCCTTCAATCTCTCCGGACTCGGCCGATCCCGCATGGGACCTCCGGGCGTCGATCGCTTCTACCGCCACAAGCTCATCCTCTCCGACCGCTCCCCCGATCCCCGCAACATCGACGCCTACGCCGAACCCGCCACTTGACCTAGGAGCGAGTGCGTCCCGCCCTCCAAAAACCCCCAAGTGTTATCATCCCACCCGCTGGCTCGGCATGGCGGCGGGGTATGGCGCAGTCTGGTAGCGCGTCTGCTTTGGGAGCAGAAGGTCAACGGTTCAAATCCGTTTACCCCGACCACAGCGCCAAAGGGCCGCCGCTTTCCCGGACTAACCAGTCGATGCGCCTGTAGCTCAACCGGATAGAGCATCGGCCTTCTAAGCCGGTGGTTGCAGGTTCGAGTCCTGCCAGGCGCGCCATCGGCCGAAACGGCACGAAGCGGCGTGCCGGGCGGCAAGCATCAACGGTGGTGGGCGTAGCTCAGTTGGTAGAGCCCCAGATTGTGGATCTGGTCGTCGTGGGTTCGAATCCCATCGTCCACCCCACCCTTCCCTGGAAAAAAGGGCGTCCCGCCCTCACTTGAACCGCTCCACGCGAGCAATCCTGTGGCAATATTGCAGCCCTTCCGCGGGAGTCACTTCCCGCACACAACGGGCCGTTAGCTCAACTAGGTAGAGCAGTGGACTCTTAATCCATTGGTTGCGGGTTCGATTCCCTCACGGCCCATTCTTAGAATTGACTAAAAACACTTATAAAACAATATTTTGAAGAATTCTAAACAAATTGGTGCCATTTATCGCGCCATTATTGGTCGCGAACTGTGACACTTTCTTGGATGGAGATTCTTCCACTTTAACGAGAGCGCCGGCACAGGTAATGTCAATGTAGGCGCTCGATCCAAGACACTTCATGCACAGCAAGAGACCCAAACCGGCTCAAAGAGCTCCCACGAGAAAGGAGATGGTAGCGTGATTCAAATATATGCACTAAAGGAGATAATCGAGTCTGGAGAACAGAACTATCCGCTCTATCTGGCACTAATGCAGGCGGACCAAATCTCGGAAATTGCGGATGTGCCAAGCTACCGCGACACGACCACGAATGCTGACATCGCCCGCAACGTCTCCACAGTTCCTGTGAAGGAATGGCAGCGTCCACAGATTCCTAGGAAGATCGAGGATATCCGCCAACTGTTCAACAACAGCGGTGAGTTCATGCCGAACCCGATCTTGATTGGAGAGAATCCCAATGCGCGGATTGCGCCAAGGGTTAAGCCTCTCCTGATCGCAGGAAACGCAACACCGGTGTGGGAACTGCGGATCGATACGGCGCCTTCGGGCTATGAGAAACCACTCTGGATTCTCGATGGCCAACATCGCATTGCCGGGTTGTCCGAATCTGCACAATCTTCCAATCCCGTCCCGGTCGTGTTTCTCCTCAATCAAGGCGCGCTCTATTACACAGCGGATGCGCTCGCACGGATTTTCGCTCAGGTGACGACGTCTGCAACCGCGCTTGGAGCGCTCCACAAAGAGTGGTTGTCTTACGCCTTCGATTTGAACTATTACTCGCCGCAGGAGCTTCGCTCAACCGAGCAGAAAAAGTCCATGGATGCAGTCGTCACCCTGTGCATGGCGTCCAGGCTCGGCGGGCAGCCGAATCCCTTCTATGATCGCATTCAGTACATCGACGGGTCGCCGCCACCGAGAATTTCGCCGGGAGGTCACATCTATACTTGCATTGAACTCAAGGAGATTGTGCTCGGTTTCTACTACTCGGCCCAGAAAAACCAGCCAGAGATGAAACCAGACGAATTGGCGGAGCAGATGTGCCTTGCACGAATCGCTCTTGCCAGCGTGATCAGAACGCCTGTGGATCGCTCAGTGTTCTTCGGAGACGATTCGCATCATCAGAAGATCATGGAGGACGCGTTTTGGGCGGGCATACTCAGGCACCTTGCTGTGCACGGCGCGCCTAGATCCTGGAAAGACATACTGAGAACGTTACATTTTGACTCAACCAGTTGGGATTTCTCTTGGAAAGTTAGTCTTCACGGTAAAAACCAGAGCACATCCAAAAGGCTGGCAATCAACGTGATGGAGGAAATCTTCTCTAAGCGGCAGCTTCCCAAAGGCAGCAACAACATTGCTGACCTCCTGCGGGGCAATGGCGCCGAGTTCGAACTTGAGGCCTTCAGGCTGACACCAGCGGGTCGCCGCTCGGCACGCCAGACGGTAGTGCTTAAAGTGCGGAGGGGCAGCACTTTGTCCTTCCCGATTGAACAATGCGGCGGAATCAGGCTTCGAAATCGCAGTCTCAACATTCAGGAGGTTGTGGTAACCGACAAGCAGGCACCACCTGGGACTCTCCGAGAGTACAAAGATGTACTCAGAACGGCCGGAATGAAACTGAACGAATCATTGCACAAGAACCCGCTCGAGTTGCTGTTTACGCTAAGACATTACGGAGGCGTGACGTCCACAGCCGACGTTGATATCGACTGGAACTCGTGATCCTCGATTCAACCAGCGGAATGGACCTGACGACGCTGAGGTGCCGGATCGAACGAGGCGAAGAATACCTCTTGGCGCTGGAAGAGTTCCAAAACTGGGAGTGGAGTGACATTCTGGCGGAGTATAGGAAGGGAGCGCTCGCGCCGCCTCAAGCTATGGTTTTGGTTCATCCAGATTTCTACAAAGAGCGAGCAAAAAAGGTCGGAGAGCTGATTCGCGGTCCCCGCAGTTTTTCGACAACTGCTGGTCGGCACGCCGCAGCGTGCATGGCAGATAAGGTTTGGCTCTCAGTTTGTCCACTAGAGAACCCAGAAGACGTCCACTCGGATCACTTGTTCCCATACTCTCTCGGTGGTCCCACTCTAGCAGCGAATCAGCTGTTTCTCTGCGCCGTTCATAATCGCTCTAAAGCAAACGATGTTCATCTGTTTCCTTGGGAACGAGGTGAACCGAGTTGGCTCGCCAGCCAAGTTGAGAGAATCCGGAGCTTACTGCTGTGATCAAGGAGGCCCGGCCCGCCAGTAATCGCAGGTACCAAGCTCTGCGACACTTCGGAACCGACGACGGATGGGACGCTCGTCGAGGACGTCTTGGTTGGAAACTATCTCCGTCCTTGGATCAGGAAACGGACGGTTCGCGCCTGACTAGGAACAGCCCGAAGACCTCTCTGTGGACGCACGAAACTTTCGGTTGCCGTTTTGCCTCTTTATCCGCTCACAACCCCTCCGCGTGCGCTTGTAAAGGGAGAAACCCAGATTCTCCGCATCATCTTTCATATACTAGAAACTCAATCAGTAGTTGACCGACTCTCAACGAATCGCATTCTCTCCGGCCATACAGGTCATAGCCAATGCGTGTATGCAGGCCACGCCCAGGTGAGAATTTGGAAATCCTAAGATGAAAGAATTGACCGACGGGCCGATGAGGCACATTGGCAGGTTGCGAACAGTTGTCTTTCCAGAGTCCCTAGACACATCACGCGACAACATCGTGGAGGCGCTGTACGTTCCTGGGCTGTCTAATTCCGTACGCTACGACCGTGGAGTTGGCTATTTCACATCGGGTTGGATGACGCAAGTTGCTGAAGGGCTTGTGCCTTTCGCGTCGAGTGGCGGCAAAATGCGGCTTATCACCAGCCCTTATCTGTCTTCTTCAGACTGGAGTGCGGTAAAGCAAGGGCATGATGCGCGTGAGAATCCTGAGCTGAAAAAAGCCCTAAATTCCGCCATTGATGATCTCGCTGCTGCCGCGATACAGACCCCGCTAGACGTCTTGTCCTGGATGATTGCTGATGAATTGCTCGACATCAAGATCGCGATACCGACATCACGGCTCAATGGGGACTTTCATCCCAAACTAGGCGTGTTCACTGACAGTCAGGGCGACTTTGTCGCCTTTCATGGTTCTCAGAACGAGACTGAACGTGGCTTTCGAAATTTTGAAACCTTGCACGTCCATCTGGGGTGGACGAAAGACCGAGATGCAGCCCATGCTGCACATATCAGAGATGTTTTCGAGCGTCTCTGGGGTGAGCATGATCCGAATGTGCGTTGCTACAAGCTGCCGAGTGCCATTAGAAAGCGATTGATCAAATTTACTGACAAGAGCCGTCGACCGTACTCGCCGCGTGCGGAGCGCGAACCCACTGCGGACGAGTTGAAATGGCGCCATCAAGACGACGCCTGCGCTGAGTTTCTTAAACACAAAGCAGGCGTCCTAGCGATGGCGACGGGCACGGGTAAAACACGGACTGCGCTCAAGATCGAAGCGGAGCTGCGGCGCCGGGAACTTTCTTCCACGACAATCGTGGCGGCCTACGGCAATGATCTTCTCGACCAATGGTATTTCGAACTATTAAAGCGTGGGGCTTCACGGTTCATCTACCGAGAATACGACACTCACTACGAGTCCCAAGAGTTCAGATTGGGGGGTCAACCATCCGTTATTCTAATCAACCGCAGAAAACTCGCTGAGCTTATCCCGAGATTGCCGGCCTCCAAGATTGACTCCACTCTGCTCATCTGCGACGAGGTGCATGGGTTTGGAGAGCAAGGGTTGGTTCAGAGCTTAGCCGGGCTATTGCAGAAGTTTCCCTACAGGCTCGGATTGAGCGCAACGCCCAGCCGCGAATACGATCAGGAAGGAAACGAATTTATCGAAGCAGAAATTGGCCCGGTCATTTTTCGGTTTGAAATTCACGAGGCCATTGAACGCGGAATACTGTGTGAATTTGATTATCACCCTATCGAGTTTGTTTACTCGGACGACGACAAGGCTGCTCAGCAAGCCGCCTGGAGTCGCCACGCAGCGCGTGAGAAAGAGGGCTACACCGATCGAACGCAACTTTACATGGACCTCGCAAAGGTCAAGAAACTGTCCAAAGAAAAGATCCCGCTGTTTGAGGATTATGTGGGAATGAATCCAGAAATTCTCGGGCGATGCATTATCTTTGTTGAAGAAGCGAAGTATGGTGCGCTTCTTCAAGATTTGTTAATGAGGGAGCGAGTTAATTTCCACACCTATTACGGTGACGACGACCGAAGAAATTTGAAGCGTTTCACTAAAGGAGAACTCGATTGTTTGATCGCTTGCAAGCGGATATCGGAGGGAATCGATATTCAGTCGATCAGAAACATAGTCCTGTTTGCAACGGCGAAAGCTCCAATCGAAACGATTCAGCGCGTAGGACGTTGCTTACGTATCGACCCTAAGAATCCGGGAAAACGCGCGACAGTAGTCGATTTCATTAAAGTCGGAGGCGGCGAAACAGGCGAACCCCGAAGCCCAATTTTGACAGACGCACATCGGCGAGACTGGTTTGAGCGTCTAGCTGCGACTAGACTTCAGCCGAGCGAAGGTATTAAGGAGGGTTCGTATGGGTAACTCGCCGCTGAGTGCCGCAATCAAGTATGTCGTTAAGGAGGACGGGATGACTACGGCGTATTGCGATCGGCTTTCCGCCCTCATTGCAAATTCCATGCGTGCAAATGTCGACGACTCGGACATCGAAGCTCTGCTTGAATTGATTGAGGTTAAAGATCCCCCCGATGAAGTTTAGGGTCACCGACTGGCGATACCGTAATCTGCGAGGCATTGGCGTCGGCGAACTATCGATCAATCTAGGTTCGCCACTAAATCGTTGGTCGCTCATCCAAATGCCGAACGGCACCGGGAAGACCACCACGATGAAACTAATCCGGGCCGTGCTATCTGGACAGAAATTCACACCTGGGGATGTGCGTGAGTTTCGTGCTGATGATGAGGTAGCAGATGGTGGCTTTGAACTCGGGTTGCTGATCAACGACAAGCAGTACCGGCTCATACTAACCTTAGATTTCAATAGCGGTGATTTTTCGTACTGGACGTCGCGCACAAAAGAACGCGGCGGCGGAGTTGATCCTGGTCGAGCCCTACCTGTGCCACTCAAACACCGTCTCAAGCCGAATTTCACGCGATTGTTTGTTTTCGATGGTGAGCTGGCCAAGGAGATCCGCGCGGACGACAGAGCCGAAGCAGACCGTGCCATCAAGGCACTTTATCAACTCGATGATTTGGATACCCTAAAGCACCGCGTCAAGGAAGTGGTAAGAGAGCGCCAATATGCAGCGGCCTCCTTATCCCACGCTAAATCTCAAAAAGGGCTTACTCAAACGCGAAACGCCTTAGCCAAGGCTGAGAACGTGCTGGCTGGGCTTGAGAAAACGCTTTCTAATTCGAAGACCAAACAGTCAGAATTGGAAAAAGAAAAAAACACAGTGGAAGCAAAGATAAGCACTTATTTGGCCGAGAACGGTGATCTAACGGCAAGAGAGAAGACGATCGAATCCGAAGGGGCAACCATTCGTACCGACTTGCAAATTGCAGTATCTGGTGCCATGAACGCGTTCCGATCACCAGTGAGACTGTCGACGGCGATCCGTACCCGGCTAAACGAACTGAGCATGACGCTCACCGATGCACGCCTGCCTAAGAGTGTTTCTTCGGAATTCTTTTCCGAAGTGGCCAACAGGGAAGTTTGCATCTGTGGGCGTCCGATTGGTGATGAAGAACGCGCCGCCATTGATAAGCGCAAGGAAGACTATCTGGCCAAGGATCAGATTGCTGCGATCTCCACCATGAAAAAGGGACTGAGAAATGAGGGGGAGCCGGAAATCTCCTTCCAATCCGCCTGTAACGCACTCACGACACACGTCGACGCTCGACGGGTCAATGCATACGAAAAGGAAAAGCTCATTGAGGAGTTGGCCAATGCAGACAATGGAGAAGTTGCTGCACTAGCCAGGAGACTAGGGGAGATTGAAACTGACCTAGAGCATCTCCGCCCCAAGATTGAGAAACTTGAAACAAGAGATATTCCCGTTGCTAAGAATAAAAGGGACGAGTGCGATAAGAAATTTAATGTCGCGTCAGCTTCGTACAGGCTTTCGCGCCAGTGCGATGTTCTAGTCAGACAGCTAAGCAAGATTGAGAAAAGGGCTCTTCAAGTGCTGCGCGAACGGATTCGAAATGGAACAAACGAGCGACTTGCGAGCTTGGTTCAAATGGAAAAGTTGCAAATTGCCAGAATCGATGGGGCATTGAGGTTGGCTTCTGATCGCGTCGCGGAGCGCAAAGGCGTAAGCGAAGGCCAAAGCCTTTCAGTGGCCTATGCATTTCTTACCTCGCTGCTATCCGAAGCGCCATTTCAACTGCCTTTCATTGTCGACAGCCCAGCTGTTTCCCTTGATCTTGAAGTTCGCCGCGAGGTCGGTCGCATCATTCCTGACCTTTTTGACCAGATGGTCATGTTTGTGCTTACTAGTGAACAGGCCGGGTTCTCGGAATCCTTTTACGAGCGCACGGACACGCGCTTCGTTAGCCTCAGCAAAGGCCCAGGTGGAGAAATTCGCCGCGAATATGGACTGGAGGCGTTCAAACGTCTAGCAGAGGAGGCGCCTGCATCGTGAGTCTGCGACTGCCGAATGACGCAAAGTTATTCTTCAAGCATATTTCCGAATCCGCTTCGCAGTTGCAAGGCGTGCGATTCATGGACATCGACAAGTACTATGCTTGCCTCATGCTAGGGCTGAAGGCTGGTGAACTTGGCTCAGAAGATGCCATAGTTCCAAATAGCTTTCTTGCGGCTGGCTCGGGATACCCAGAAGTCTATAGGGAAACCGCTGACCTGATCGCCGGGCTTCTTGTAGATGCGGAAATTCGACGAAATAATATCGATGTCACGGACCGTGACCAAATAGAGCGCGAGGTAGTCAAACTGCTAAAGCCGAAGTCGGCCATGGGGTTGAGCGACAAGGGCATTGATCTCTTGAACCGCTATGCGGCTCGCGGACTCGAATATTTGAAATCTGAAACGGTCGCGCCGCGTAGTCTTGAATTGTTCCTAATTGACTACGGTCGCGTCTGGGATGCGCTCGATACTCAGTGGTCCAAGTTGGCCCGCACGTAGTCGTTCAACACCGGAAACAAATGCCGAGAGAGCAAAGTCAATCTCGGCTTCTGTTGTTGATCGCCCCATGCCGATTCGAAACGCTTCTCTTGTGCGGGACCCCTCACCATACATTGCGCGTAAAACATGAGACGATTCCACTTTGTCTGTCGAACAGGCGCTTGAGGCCGAGAAGGTAAGTTCTTTTCTAAGCGTTTGCATCAAAGCTAGAGGCTCAATACCTTCAATCGAGATCGACACTGTGTTCGGAAGCGTGTCGTGCTGATCTCCATTTAGCCTTGCACCAGGAATCGCGGTGATGCCTTGAATAAACCGACTGCGGAGTTTGGCAAGGGATTGCGCGTCAGCAGCGCTTTGTCGCCGAACTTCGTCAAATGCTCGGCCTAGTCCAACAATCGCGGGCGTGTTTAGAGTCCCCGAACGCAGGCCCCGCTCCTGGCCACCGCCATGCAGTACGGGTTCAAGACCGACGCGAGGCTTGCGGAGTCGCGCATAAAGTGCACCAACTCCTTTCGGACCATACATCTTGTGTCCCGAGAAACTGGCGAGATGCACGTTTGCCGTTTTTACGTCCAAGGCACGATAAGCAGTGGCTTGTGAATAATCTGTGTGGAAGAGAACGTCGGACTCGGTGCAAAGCGCGCCGATGGCTTCAATCGGTTGACAGACTCCGGTTTCGTTATTGGCGGCCATGACCGATACAAGACCTGTTTCAGGCCTTATTGCCGCCATTACATCGGCCGCTCTTACGCGACCCGTTGCACTCACCGGAACCATTGTGACCTCGGCTCCATCCGCCTTCAGTTGGTCAAGGCACGCAAGAATGGATGGATGCTCGATTGCCGTAGTGACGATATGGTGTTTTCCGTGAAATTTGAGTGCGGCAAAACTGCCAAAGAGGGCCAGGTTGTTTGCTTCGGTCGACCCGCTGCAAAAAACAACTTCCTTGGCTCGACAGTTAATGGTGGTGGCGATCGATTCTCGGGCTTTTTCTACGGCTGCGGCGGCGGCGGAGCCGGCGGAGTGTTCCGAACTGGACGGATTGGCCCACAGTTCCACCATCGCCCTCATCGTCGCCTCAATAACCGATGGCTCTGTAGGCGTCGAGGCATTGTGATCAAGGTAAATCGGCGTCATCACGTCGCAGCGGTGTCTCCACTCAGCAAGCGGGCGGTGTCGCCTGGTGATTTCACTCGTGCCGAAATAGCACCGAGTCCTCGATCGATATGACTTCGCAAACGCCTCAAGAGTTCTCCGTCTTCAATTGTTTCCCCATCACTTGTTTCAATCCAGCGGAGCAGTGTGGTGTAGATCGGTTGGTCAGCACCAAATAATGTATATGCATTGAATTCCTGGCCCTCTTCAGTTTCTGCTACAGGACCGATTTTTCCAGCTTCGAATGAAGCTGCCATGGCCATTCGGCAGATCAAATTTGGTGTAAGTCGAGCGCGAATGCGAAGCATTCGCAATCGCGCTGTTGCTTCGGTTGAGATCTTGAACTTGCTAATGTGCACGTGCTGTGTCCACGGTTATGTCAGCGACCTGAGTCCTGCGGCTACCCGATCTGACGCCGATTTCGTAACGTCGCGCTACATGTGGTGCTACGAGTGCATCAAGATCCTCAGTCAGTTCCGTATCCGTGCAAAGCAGGATTACTTGTTGGCTCGCATGCGGAACATAGTCAGCGACCATGGCCTTTCGGTGTGCCTTATCGAGGCGTGACAAGGGCGTATCTATGATCATGGGCAATTCTTGTCCGCTTGTCTTGCCTAGTGCCCACAACATCGAAATCGCGAATATCTGTCGTTCGCCTGCCGACAATGCGTCTTTGCTGAATTCACCGCCGTCCTCCCCGATGAGAGAGAATTCAAATGTCTCAGGATCAACCTGAACTTTACTGAAAAGACGTTTCTTGTGACTTAATCCATTAAAGCACTCAACAAAATATGATGACAGTTTTTCGACGCGGCGTTCCAGAACCCGCGTTTCATAAACCGCCAGCGCTGCACGGGTTCGTTGTGCGAGGTCAACCTTATGAAGAGCACGCTGGATATCCAAGTCTATGTTGATAGCGCGGTCACGCTCGGATGCAAGGGTTTCAATCCGGTGGCGAATTGATACGATCATGCGTTCCTTGTCCGAGAGTTTGGTTTCGACTGCACCAAGCTGATATTCGGCTTTCTTGAGCGCCTCAAGTGCGTCCTTGGCCGTGGCTATATCAAACCCTTTGATTTGCGTTTTGAGATGGGAGCGCTCTCGGTAAGCATCGTCGAGTTCTGTGCCTAAAAGAGCGGCGGCCGCACGAGCACTCTCGTCGATTCGATTCAGTCGCTCAACAATCCAATCAGGCTCCGCGTCCAACTTCAACGGATAGTCGTCACCGCACTCGTTCGCGGAATGAGCTTGCAAGGCATTGAAGTGATCTTCCGTCCAGACTGGTTGCCTTGATCTCTTGGTTTTCTCGTCATTAGCAAAGGATTGCAAGAAATCCCGAACTGCCTCTTGCTGAGATTGTGAGCGGAGGTCGGTCAACCTTTGCTGAAAATTAGCTATCAAGTTGGGTGCAAGGCCAAGCGGCAAAGCGGTTTCGGCAATGCGTTTCAATTCACCGTGAAGCAGTTCGATCCGCTTTTCTACCTCCCGCAAGGTCTGCTTAAGGCCTGCAAGGTCAATCGCCGCAACCCCACCCTCGTCGTCGAAAACTCTCTGTGCTCGTGCGATACGGGATTGTGCTCGATGCCTTGCGGCCCGGCACTCCGCCGCGTCTTCCTCAATAAGAACCAATTCAGATTTCGCTTCATTCAGGTCGCGCTCAATTGCTACTATGTCGACACCAGACTTCGCTGGATCCCGGCGCGAGTTATATACGACAAGGTCGCTTCTCAGCTGATTGATAAGGTCAAGGCCGAGTAGAGCCTTGATCGCGTCGCGGAGAGCCAACGTCGAACCACCGTCGGCAATATCTTGAATTTTTTCGCTATCAAAGAAGAAGAGTTGTGAAACACCCGCAGGGATCATGTCCTCCAGGTAATGGTCCCAGTCTTCCGCAGCGATGTCGCTCACTAACTCTCCGTCGCAGGTTAGCTCGATTGCTTCTATGACCGATGCCCCGCGCGCCGCCCAAGAACGCGTGACTTCATATAAATGCACGATGCCTTGCTCTTGGCGCCGGAAGGCAAGTTTTACGTATGCACGTCGGTCATGCGACCGCTCATAGATTCGGCGGCTGAGATAGTCTTCGTAACTGGCCCGCGCCACGCGCATGCCCAGCGCACGCTTGCCGTAGAGCGCAAGGCGAATTGCTTCAAGAAAGGTGGTTTTCCCGGCACCATTGTGGCCGCGAACAAGAATTACGGGACGCCCCTCATCTGAATTGGGAGTAAGGTCGAAAATGTGCTCCCCGCCGTATAGGCCGAAATCGTTAAGTGTCAAGCGATGCAAGATCATGCTGCTCGACTCTATTCCGACGACGCGATTTCCAGACCAAAAGCCGGATTATTGCGCGCCTTAAGGTCGCGTACAACTTCACTCTCGGTTCGCCATTCCCGTTCCATTACGGCGCCGACCCTCTGATGCACCGCCGCGCGCCGTTTTAGCCCGCGTACCGAGCGCTGCACTTCGAGAAGGCGAGCCAATAGTTCTGGAGGAACATTGAATTCTTGGCAAACGCCGAAAAGAATGTCGGCATCCTCGCCATTAAAGTGGAAAGTGTCGTCGTCTTGGACTGGCAAGTCCCGCGACAACACCGCTCGAACTATTGAGGATACGCTGTCTTCCCAATCCCCAAATTCCATGCGCCAAATCCGCCGTATCTCCCTTAACTCCTCGTCATGTATCAATACGGTTTTCTCGCCTGGAGGGGCGTTCTCATTCACCTGCTTTTGTGCTTCCAACAGCTTACGCAGGAACGCCTTTCTGAAACTGATCTTATAGGGACCAGGTATTACCTCTGCGCTGTCGGCCTTGAAGCTAACCTGCCCGTTCCGACGACGAAAATCACGCACTTTGGACTTCTTGGCTGGGTCTTGCGTCTCGGCTAGAGTGTCCCGTAATTCCAAGAGTGGTTCCAGCCACTCCTCACCCTTGTCAATCATTGCCTCCATTGCTTTGTCTTTGGTAACTACAGTGCAGACCCAACAGCCGAAGCGAGAGTTACCGCAGCTCTCAGTTTTCTGATCCACTACGAGAGGGCATTCTCCAGCTTGGGCGTTCCGATACATGGCAAGCAGTTGCCGGTTGTCGGCGCCCCAGGGAGATGGGTTTTGAAGCAAGTAGGTCCATACATCGTCGGTGCTGAACCGTTCAATGGGCGCGTAAACGAATGCGTTAGCAAGTGTTGTATGGCGTGAAAGCGGGCTCCCTTTGATGCTGTGGAGCGACATGACCTGCGCACGCGTAGCGCTTTCATCTCTACGCACGCCGAGCACCATTACGATTTCGCCAAACTCCGCCACCTTCTCTTGGATAAAGGCGTTAGCCGGATTGATCTTGAGCCGTTCTGTACACCACCGAAATCGGCTTGACGGTGCTGGATACCCGCGCCCCAGCAGATTGACCCAGAAACTGTCACGAACATTCGGAACGACTTTGCGTGCCACAATCGGCAGATTTGTGGACTGAGCGGTCTCGTTCATTTGCTGGAGCGCTGAGTCAATGTAATGAACAATGACCGGCGTCTCCACAAGAGTATCGGAACTGAGCACGTAGACAGGCTTCTTCCGCGCGCTATCCTCAAGACCTGAAATAGCCGACCAGACCAGTTGCAGCGCACACGTGGAATCCTTACCGCCGCTATACCCAATTACCCATGGGCGGGAGTCAGCCAGGTAGATTTCGCAGATTTGGTCTATGACCGACGCAATTGAAATGCACTCGACAGAATCTCTGCCGTCGTCCTTAAACAGCTTAGTCACGTCAAACGGCCTCGACCTTCTGGAGGCTTTCCTCTGCCATAAGCCCCCGTTCGTCGAGTTCCAGCCCTGTGGTCCGACAAAGGACATTTGCTCCCAGCAACACGGCGCGCCGTTGGCCATTCATTCTGGATCCATCCATTACTCGACCACCCCAAGTGCTCGTGTTGCGTCGGGACCAAGCGACTTCAGTTAGCTTTCCCAACGCTGTACGCCAGTCGTGGGGACGTTCCTTCAGAAGTCTTCCGCCCAATAGTCCTAGACCTTGGAGCAGAACGCCATGAGCATGCACTGTATTCTGCCTCAAGTCAGAAGCCTTTAGTGTTCCAGCGTCTAGACGCTGCCAATCCTTCATATGGGTGTAGAGCGCAGACCAGAAATCGACGGCGCTGCTCGCCGTATTCTCGCCGAAACGGTCTGCTTCCTTGCCAGCTAACCATTCATTTGCGCGATTTAGGCTGGAAAGCGTATAGAGCGACGTCGACCGATTGGAGATCGAAATGTGCTCAAGATCGGTAAAACGCCGAAAAAAATCAATTTCGCGCAAGACATGAGCTGAAAGGCGC
This sequence comes from Gammaproteobacteria bacterium, assembly GCA_963666765.1. Lineage (GTDB taxonomy): Bacteria > Pseudomonadota > Gammaproteobacteria > Steroidobacterales > Foliamicaceae > Foliamicus. The sequence goes on along the minus strand of OY762933.1, from coordinate 2,644,890 downwards.
GCTAAAGGATTGCGATGATCGAACAGCACGTTAAGTGAGCCCGATGGGCGAACCGCATTCTTGTTTAGGTCAGCGAACATTTGCTGGCTACGTTCCAGCCCACGATCAGCAAACAGCACTACAGAGATGGTCTCATTCTCTATTTCAGGACGAGTCTTTAGTGCTTCTTCGATTGCGGCTCTGCGATGTTGGCCGTCATTGAGCAAAATGCGGGAGTTCATGGGAATTGTCAGAACGCCGACGTTCCTAAACTCTCTGGATTCCGAAGCGGCACGGAAAGAAATCTCACCGTCAACCGATGCGCACAGCGACGACAGAATGTAATCATCCCAATTGTCCGCCAGGTAACTCGCAATCTGCGGTACCCTCCCTTTGGAGAGAATGCGCTGCGCTCGCAGGTCTGCCGGCAGGCCACCGTCATCGAAGCAGAACAGCCTCGGGACTTGTGAAAGAGCAATCATCACGGTGTAATAGGGAAGCCCAGCCTGAACCCCCCGAATGGCTGAGAAGGAATAGTAGTTGCTCACAAGAATTCATATATTTGGAAGTTCATGGAAGTTATTATAGACGTTATTGGAAGTCATATAGGAAGTTAATTTGCAGGGAACCTCATCACATCGTCCCGCGTGACCGGGGCAGTGATATGGGGCTCACGCTTCGCCAATTGCCGGCGACCTAACGGCCTAGGCGGTTCAGGAAAGCATGGAATTTCAGCTTGAACCGCTCTACGAAGTGGTTGTTCCCAGTCGCGCTTCGTAGGACAACTGAAACGGCTACGCTACGAGTTGTCCCGAACACGCCGTTCGGCGGAGGTTATGCGATAGCCGGGTTAGCCCTTTTCTCCATATCAAATGCGGCTACAGAAAGAAGTTCCCTTATGGCATTAACGTGCCATACTGTCCCTAAGTCAGACTCGGCGTTTACTCGGCCTGAATAGACACCTAAGAATTCCCATACTTTATTTGCTGACAAAGTGGTCGTTATTCTCCCTTCGTGCATATGGCGATAGCCAGAGGTACGAAATGCAATAACGGGAGAGCCTGATTGACCTTGACGAGTTCGACAGTCGATTAGAAACGCAGGATTCTCATCAGAAACTAGACTCATCTCTTGTGCGATAAAGCCCGTCGCCCATATCGGAAATTTCCCACTATGTGAAAGGCCGAAAGGAAATCCGATAACGCTAACGGTTTCCGCAGGGCTAATGACCATGCTGACACTATCCAAGTCTGTCTCCAAATAATATGGATACTTGGTGATATCGTCTCCCCAATTCAGGTTTAGTGCGACAATGTCAGCACTCGCGCCTAGTCTGGGATGCTCAAACCAATACGGCGAGCCATCATCCCTATACAGCGGAAGTCTGAGCTGTTTCCATTTCGTGCCAACTGATTCTTCTCTCCCATGAAAATAGATAACAATGCCGTCAGGAACTGAAGCATGCTTACTCAGACATTCGCCCGTATCTTGATGCCGTCCGGTTACGTTGTGCCTAGCTGTTATTTGAGCGCAATGTGACTCCTTGTCATTTGCTACCAGCGTAGCCGTGCCAGAGCTCAGCCGAGTATCTCGAAAATACATTTCTACGAATAGTGACTTGTAGGATGGAATCTCTATGTTCATTTGTTTTCTCTAGTTCGATATGAATGAAGTATCCGGGCCAAAATGCCTTCTTCTTGTAAAGCGTACTTTCACGGTTCCGCTGCGACGAAATAGTGAAGAAATTCGGTAGCGGGTCAGTTAGAAATCTAGGCGGTCACTGGCAGGACACTAACTTAGGCTTTCTCTCTATACCCAGGAGCGAGTGTCAAGTCTGCAATTTCCGAAACTTCTGCCAAATTTTCGAGCAAGTATTGATACTGCTTCCCCCTCAGTTTCGCGTTCTCTGAGCAATCTACGTTCCAAAGTTGAAGGAAATATCCGGCCATCGCGGCTCGCAACTTGACGCTGTCTACCCCGCCTTCACGAGCAAACGAAAAAGCATCATCCACATTTTCGGCATGAACACGCAGCTTCAGTTCGACAATTGCGTGCCATTGCGTATCGCTGTTTGGGTGCTCATAAGGTTGAATTGAATCTTCGTAAAGCTCGACTACATTAGAGATCCTCTGGAGAACAAAATCCGAAAACCTTTGACGATTGCGATCGAACGCACGCAAATGCCACCGCAGCAGATTGTCCCCGAAAGCAACCGGAACAACCTCTCTCTTCGTTCGTCCGCTTGACGCAGAGGTATAGTCAACCGAGAGCGACCTTCCAGCTTGTATTGCCCTAGAAATCAGAGCAAGTTTTTCTATCTCTTTGTCGCTAATCGGTTCATGTAGTTTAGGAATCGTATATACCGGAACACGGTCCGTGGGCATGCGCCCACTAAAAACAGCTTTGAAGGTAGGCGCGATCTCATAGCGCTTCTGCCGGACGTTGTAGGTCAAATTGTTCGGCGCCAACTGACCATATGCAGACAACAAATTGGACGCTGTAGCTTTAGATATGCCAAAACGATTGATTAGATCGTCCCGATTGACAGACCCACCGAAATAGAGAAGTAATTCAACGAATCTGAGCCGCTCAATTCGTACTACCGTTTGTTCTTCGTTTCCGGTCATATGCGTTTCCAAAAGCGAAGATCGCTAAGCTGCATTCGATCTATAGACTGAGATTTGAGCAAATGCCGTCTAAAGTCGCGCTTGTACTTGAGAAACAAACGATTTGGAATTTGTCCAGTGGTTTCCATGCAGTTGCGATATGCATTCTCGATGCCCAGAAATTTGTGATCAGATTCAACATTGGGGTGTTGACGAAAATCGTGTTCCAAAAAGTCGACCTCCCTTATCCAACTCCCCCATGTAGTTACAGCGGCTTGGTGGGAGGCAACCTTGCTTGTCCAATGGAAGACTGTGTGGTCCAGCGCTTGAATTAGAGCCACCATGAGCGGGATGAGGAAAATCGCATAAAGCACGTATTCGCTGGCGAGAATATTTCGATAGTAAAGTCCAGACAACGCGGCAATAAGCAAAGACAATAGAGTTATCGAAAATTCCTTTAGGTTCCGAAATACAGTGTATCTACTTCTCATCTCCGAGTGACAGAATCGACAAAGCTCGGCCTTTCTCTTTAGTTTCTTGAGAATATCCCGATCCATTGTCTTATCGTCATTGCTCACTTCACAGCATCCTGGGGCTGGGAGGCGTAGCCTTTATCGCGCCTGCCAACACGTCAAAAGTTAACGACTGGTTCGGAAAGGACCTAACAAGCGCCTCGGGCAGGAACCGCATACGAAAGTCCGAATACGTGTACCCGAAGTCGCCGTGAATGCCTCCGGGCGATGTCATAGACGCGAGGCGATCTAGATCTTGCTCTGATAACCCGGTGCCTCGTAGATCGTGAGCCAACAAGTCTAGGCATTCCTTCTTTGTAGGACGGTCAAATTGAACTGTTAACGCTGACCGGCGGACAATTGCTTGATCAATCACGTCGGGTCGATTGGTGCACAAAAAAATCACGGCACGCCCGCCGAGTTCACGTATGTTGTCTATCTTTTGGATCAGAGTGTTTACCGAAGCCTTTTCTTCCTGGTGCATTTGCTCAGTAGTTCGAAGAGTTGCAATAGAATCGGCCTCGTCGATCAAAAGAAAAGATAAGCGTCTTTTGCCTGCTTGAGTTTTCAGATTCTCAAACGCTTCCTGAATTAGCTGGCTCATCTCTCCATGCAGACCGCGACCTCTCACTCGTGTGCTGAGCTTCAGAAGGAAGCCCTCCTTATCCATATCGCTGGTGAACCGGTTCGCTACACACTCGGCAGTGATGGTCTTTCCAGTCCCAACGTCCCCACAAAACAGAAAGAGCGGGTACCTTTGTCGAATCACATCGCACAGTGGTATTACCTCATTGTGGAATCTCCTGCTCCACTCCTCTACCTTTTCCGGAAGTAATGCAATGAGCAAGTGTTTCTTAATCGATTGATAACGTTGCTCAAAGCCGATCAGGGTGCTACAGACTGAATTGATGTTCCCTGAGGGAAGCTCAATCTGTGCGTCAAGAGTATTTTGAGACATCGGTTTCTACCTTCAGTTGATGAACGAGCTGCGCCGCAACCCGTATGTGTTACTGGAATAGAGTCTGCTGCCATCGCTTCGCATTCTTGAGTAGTCAGTTGACAGTCTAGAATTCGTCCACTGGAGGCGCAATCTTCCCGACGTTTTCAGTTTGTCTAGCTTGACGGTGTCAGATGGCTTAACAATTACAGTCAGTAATCCATCCGGCAACCGTGGCCATTTGTTTTCCCCGGGGCGTTGCGAGTCCGACCATATACCTTGCTCTACCGAATACCTGTGTGCCCTTACGAGTTTGTCACTAGTGTCTAGCAATTGGACGTGAACCGTAGTCACGCAATCTTCTTGGGCCATAAGACAAACATCTGCGGCACAGTCTGTAGCCCGCTTTGGCTCCATTGCTTGCGTTCGGAGAGCAAGCATATTGAGGTCCGCGGCGAACATCTCGAATGCAATCCTAATGTCCGTCTTGGTATATGTTCGAGTTACTGTAATCATCTCTGCTACTCGGTTACCCTAAAGCTAGGTCCAAACACCTCTTGCCATAGCGTTAACGTTTTGCCGCTCTCGCGGACTACTCGTGCATATGAAATGGTTTCGAAACCAATTTCGGCAGCCGCTACTACCTCCTGCCAGTCCGTCTGGTATAGCCGGAGGGTGTTGTTTTGATTGTTAGTTGGATCTGCGATCCAAGGATGGCCATTTGGTCTTGATCCAATAGCTCCTGAAAAGAAAACCTGTATAGGGTTGCCGTTACCGAAGAGCTCAAAGAAGGCAACTAATCCAGACGAAATGGAAGCGTTCGTCAGTGCTCCGGTTTTGGCCAAGTGAGCTACGCCTAGTTCGATCGAAAACGAAGAAAGCTCCAGTTCCTGATAATTTCTCCACCCCTTTAGTACTCGAACGACTGGCGTGTATATCGGGTATTTACTCTTCAGATCAACCGAGAACGCGAGCTGCTTGTCGACGCTGGTCTTGAATTCACCAGAATTGAGTTTTTTGCGGGGCTGTCGTCCGTATGTTGTGTTACCTTTTTCGGGAATAAATGGGACAATGTCGATTTCAAGGCCAGATCCTCGGAAAACGATTCCAATAGTCTTTTGCCCACCGGAAAAGTCAGCGCGGCTCTTGGTTGGATAGGCTTTACATAGAACCTCTATGATCTCCTCTCGGAGTTCCTCAGCATCAAAAGAGGTGTTTTCCTCTACGTCCATGTAGAAGACCAAATCAACATCAAGCGGGCGGTCTGCTCTCGGTGCTAAAGCAGTGCCTTTTTTCCATGAACCTGCACGTTTGACCTTGATTACGCTGGTGTTCTCCATCGAGTTCACAGCCTTGACTACGTTCTCCTTCAAATTGTCGATCTGTTGAGCATACGAGGACTTTTGCTGTTGCTTCAGCTTTATCCGATTTACGTGGTTCTCAAGCTGTTTGTTTGTGTATTCCATCAGTCCGGCCCTATGCGTATAAAGATTATGACCACAAGAGATTTTAAGGTTACCATAGAATATGAACTATGACCAATTTTTCTTCTAGAAGCCAATGGGTCGGTTTCGCGAGGCCCTAAGCAGCAGTTGGTCGTATTTCGACGACAGATGTCGGGAAATAACTGCTTCGAGCATGCCCTTGTCCTCTCTGCCAAGGTTCACTAGTGTTGGGCTGCTGAAAGAAGAGAATTGCGTAATTTTTTGGGCTTTCCCCTATCCAAATGCTCTCCCTATCAGACGCCAATGGAGATACCTGCGGAGCTTGTTCCGGCTGTCCGGGGTTCTTTATTTTTGAGAATGCACCAACAGGGGACATCGCCTTTCAGCGGAAGTGACATCGGTCCAGTCTGTCCAATGGTGGCCACACGAAGTTGATAGTGACGGTGCCATTGTTTGGTCGCCGCAAAGACAGCCCCTGGACCAATTGGAGCCCGGTCTTTTTGTCGATCTCCACCCAACATTGCGCCATGCTTCCAGATCTCGTAGTCCAGCAGCCCGAGAGCGATTTAGCCGCGCGTCGCGCGTAAGGTTGATGCGGTCAAATCCGCGATTGAGAAGGTTCAGCCAGGAGGCATAATCTGCCGTCCGTCATCCTCAGTATTTGAGCCCCTATGTTTAAGGTGAACCTGTCGGAGAATCGCCTCGTCCGGCTTGAGAAACGGCGCTTTGTCGATCTGGGCGTGCAAGAGCGGCCCCACCTTCAGGAGTGGCTGGTGCAAACGCCGGAGGCGCTTGGCGAGGAACTTCTGGTCATCCAGAAGGAATTCGACGGCTTCGCGAACACCCGCGAGCGGCTCGATCTGCTGGCACTAGACAAGGAAGGCCGGCTGGTGGTCATCGAAAACAAGCTCGACGATTCAGGCCGCGATGTCGTGTGGCAGGCGCTCAAGTACGTCGCCTATTGCTCCAGTCTGAAAAAGGCGGAGATCGTCGAGATTTATCAGAAGTACCTCGACCGGTGGTTTAACGGCCAGAACGCCGCGGCGAACCTGTGCGAATTCCTCGATGTTGAAGATCTCGACGACACGGTGCTGAACGCTGGCAACGAACAACGGCTGATATTGGTCGCGGCGAACTTCCGCAAGGAAGTCACGGCGACCGTGCTTTGGCTGATCGGACACGGGGTTCGGGCGCAGTGCTTCCGGGTTTTGCCGTACAGCTTCGGGGAGGAGCTGCTGATCGACCTGCAACAGATCATCCCGACACCCGAGGCGGCGGACTACATGATCGGAATGGCGGCGAAGGAATCCGAAGAAAAGTCGGTACAGGGCACCCAAAAGCGCCGCCAAGAAATGCGGCGGGCTTTCTGGACAAGGACGCTGGAGGAACTGCGCTCCCGCAACATTGCGCGATACGCCAACATCAGTCCGTCCAAGGACCACTGGTTGTCAAGCGCCACCGGTGTGTCAGGCTGCGGATTCAACCTGATTTTCTTGAAGAGCGAGGCGCGCGTTGAACTTTACCTCGCGCGCGCTGAGGCGGACGAGAACAAATGGATTTACGATCGGCTCGAACGGAAGAGGCAGGAAATCGAAGAGCGTTTTGGCGCGCAGCTCCAATGGCAAAGGCTGGACGACAAGAAGTCGAGTCGAATTTCTCACTCACAACCGTTCGATGGCTTTGACGATGAGAACTGGCCAGCGATGATCGAGTGGCTGTGCCAGCACATCGTCAAGCTGGAGGAAGCATTCTCGGAACCGCTCGCACGTCTGAACCGGCGGTTGAGGTCCCAGGGCGGCATCTCGGTGGCTGATTAGAACAATTCTTGGTGAGCCTCGTATGTGTCGCGAATCCGTGTCGCCGATACCGAGGGAAGCGACCGCGCGCGGCCAATGAGCGAGACGATAGTGGTGTACGTCGAATCGGGAGAATCGCTCTCGGAAATTGCCGCGCAGTATGGCGTCACAGTCGAGCAACTGCAGGAATGGAATCGCATCGAAGAACCGAACTATGTGCAAGAGGGTCAGAGAATCGTCGTCCATGAGGCGGTGGTTTCGTCTGGATGGGACGAAGCGATCGGCGCATGGGTCCCGTGGATGGGGGGAGTACTCGTTCTGGCGCTACTGCTGTTTCTGTTTCGCCGCAAACGCAAAGCCCCAACTTCGGCGCCTGATTCCGGCGTCGCGTTACCGACAGGAGAGTCTCATCGGCACGGTCCGAGACCCGCTACGGCAACTCGGGCACCCGCGCCGACGGCAAACGCCGGCGAGCTCCGGGTCCGATCAGTGTTGACGAGGCACTATCCTGACTGGCCAATGTTCAATGACGTGCTGCTCCCGTCCGGGGGAGGCACGGCACAGATCGATCACATCCTCATATCGCCCGGTGGCGTATTCGTGATCGAGACCAAGGACATGAACGGGTGGATATTCGCAAGCCCCGGGCAGCAACGGTGGACACAGACCTATATGGCGGACCGCTGGTCCCGCATGGTGGGTATCAAGTCGAAGCGGTTCTCTTTCTACAATCCACTGCTGCAGAACGAAGGGCACGCGAGGGCCGTGGTCCAACTCGGCGTCGTTGACCCTTGGGAAATCCGACCTGTCGCCGTGTTCGTGGGCGACGCCGAGCTGAAAACGGCGGAGAAGTTCGTGCGGTTTGAAGAGCACGAGGATATGGCGAATCGGTTCCGCAGCTGGCGAATGCGGGGCGTAGTCTGCATGAGCCTGGCTGAGTTGCACCGCTACATCGACTTCTCCCTTAGCGCCCCGTCGAGTCCAGGCCTGACGCGCGAGCAGATGGAGGCGATCGGGGCGAGAATAGCAATGGCTGCCCTTCCAGTGACCGCGGAAACACACGCCAGACATGTTGAGTTCGCCCGGTCTGCGCAACGGGCATCGGGGCGATGAAGCACAATGTCATCAGATCGTCCGCAATGGACCGATGAGTTCCATGCGGCTTTGAAATCAGGAGATTTGCAGATGACAACAGGCGATTCGGATGTCTTGCGGGTCCTTAACCATGTGCGTCGCCTGATCGACCTCAAGGATGCGGAACTCAGCGACGAGTTCTTCCCGGCTCACCTGTCCATTGCGCTGATTGACGCACTCTTCACACCCCAACTGCGTTACTACACGCACGTGGTGCCCGTCATCAAGCGTTATTGCGCGCGCTTCAATTTGCGCAGGGTCCGCTCGGATCGGACAAGTCTTCCCTCAGTGGAAAAGCAGGAGACGTTGACGGACCTTATCGACCACTACAAGGCAATGGGCCCAGGCGGATTTCAGGAAGAGATCGTACGGTCGCGCTACCGCAGCCCCGGAACCAAGATACTGAAGTCGGAGAACGTCAAGCGAGCAGCGATCGAATTGCGAGCAATCGGAATCGAAACGCTCCAGGATGCCCAATCCAAGAGCGCCCATGAGATCAAGTGCGCGCTTAGGCCTCTGTCCGGGATCGGGGACCGGACCATCTACATGTTCCTAACGTATTCGGGCCACGACGAATTCGTGAAAGGTGACGTCCATGTCCGTGGATTCGTAGCCACGGCTTTGCACAGGCCGCAGGTTTCGGCAGTAGAGGCGGAGCGGCTGGTCCGAGGCGCCGCGAGGGCGCTCGGCATCGCGCCTCGGCTGCTGGACTACGAGATCTGGAAGTATGGGGCAATGTCGAATGGAAAGTGACGTTGCTCGGCGCCACCTTCTTTACAGAGCATATTGATACGGGCACCCGACCTGTGAAGCTTGGGCGCTCATTGAGCGTCCTCGCCTGAGCGTTGCGGGGGCCCGGCGTCCAGGACCGATATCCGCTTCGTAGCACCGGTCTCGTCGATCCAATTAGGGTTTTTCGAGCTTGAGAATCCCCTGTCGCTCTTTTTGGCGGTAGCGCTATAAATCCCTTGATACGAATATTAGTATCGTAATACTACTTGACATGCGATAGATCTATATATATTATTGCGCCGCTACAAAAGGAGGACAGCAAATGTCAAAAACTCGTCACATCCAAAAACGCATGAGTCAGCGGGGCATCGAGCAGCAGCTCATCGATGTCGCGACTAGGTTTGGCAGAGCCGTGCCTTGCAGAGATGGCAAGAAGATCTACCTGAACCGTAAAGGCGCCCAGCACGCAATTTCGGCTATGGATCGGATCCGCAAGTCTCTTACAGCGGCAATAGACAAGGGAGGCATAGTGCTTGTCGCGGCACCTAACGGCCTCGAAATTACGACTTATCGCCTAAATTCCTACCAAAGGCGCGGAAGAAAAAGATGAACGTCAGACCAGACATGGATCTTTGGATTCTGGCGGATGTTATCCGTTTCAAAATTGATCCCGGCCAATTCGTATCCATACTTTCCCAACTGTGTGTGCTGAACCAGTTAGTCCAACGAGATGATGAGTTCCGAAATATCGCACGAAGCGGTACTGGCTCCAAGCAGGTTCTGGTAGGCGAACTCTTAAGGGCCGGTTTGGCTTCTCTTGATCGGCAAAAGACCCGCAATCCTTCCGAACTCATCAACGTTGATTCGCCCGGTTGGTCTCTGCTTCCGTCAGGTTGGATCAACAAGACGCTGGAGGCACTCGCAGAATCCGAAATGAGCCCTGAGCAACAGGGTCGGTGGTTTCTCGCACGGGCGAGAAACCAATTGGGCCGAGAGCTTGATTTTCCGGGCGAATTTCTCACTTTGATACGTGAGCTCAGTCGCAAGTCAGGGTCTGTTTGTCTCCCGTTCGACGCACCTGCCCTTTCAATTTTCGAATTGACACGCAAAACGCAGAAAGTCACTCTGCGGCCCAAGTCCGAGCGGGCATACAAGCTTCTGAAACGAGCGCTGTTCGTTGCAGGGAGACAGGGAACGCTGGTGGATCCGCGGGACCTCGTTTCCGGGATCGGAGTTGCCGACGCTGCACTTGAGGTGATCATTCCCCCACTCGGTGCCTGGGTTAAGGGATGGTCCAGGAGCGTAATCATCGAAGGCGAGAGTCTGAATTTACCGGAAGAATTTGCCGCAGTGGCAAGAGCAGCTGAAGCTGGGCAACATGTTCTCGCTCTCGCGCCCTCGGGACTGCTGTTTCGCGGCGGGCGGAGCAGAAAACTCAGGGAGTGGCTGGTGGACTGGATGGGGCTCGATTACGTTATCGAGTTTCCCCCGCGCTGCCTTCGTAATACTTCAATCGGGTGCGCCCTCCTGTCCATTCCACCAGACCGCTCTCCAAAGTCGGATTCGGTGCGGCTTGTAGCGGCAGACAGCAGTAAGTTCATCACGAAATCTTCGAAGAGGAGTCGATTCTCAAGGGGTCGAGAACTCGCCAGAGTGACGCTCACTCCATCCTCTGCCAAGCACGACGAGGTAGCGGATGTGGAGAAGTCGGTTATTCGAGAAAACGATTACGTTCTCAATCCAGCCCGCTACCAAACTCAGGCTCTGGATCGGCTCCTTGAAGACTCACGAGTCGTGAGATTGGGCAACCTTTGCAGAATCATTTTCCCTGTCCCCACCAAAAACTCGCGCGACGAGCAAGCGACATCCTGTTTTGAAGTGCTGATATCCGATTTCGAGCCCGACGGTACAGTAGCGCACGGCTCCAAGGAAAAGCAGCTTGACGCTGCTTCGGCAAGCAAGGCACGAAAACATGAACTCAGGCCAGGCGACATTCTACTGGGGGTCAAAGGGACCATCGGTAAAGTTGCGATCGTGACAGAAGAGGCGGACGAGAACCTTCTGGCTGGCCAATCCACAGTGATTCTGCGCCTTGAGGATCGGGATCGCATTCCGGACCCAATCTATCTCCTGCGCTACCTTTCACAACCCGCTGTAGGAAAGTTCCTGAATGCAATGGCAGGCGGCTCCGCAATTCGATTCATCCGCGCCAAAGATATTGCGAACCTTCCCGTGCCAATTCGATCCCTCGCACAACAGGCCAGGGTTGGCGAAATCCATGCTCAAATCATCGACGAGATCGAACAAGCGCATGATTTGATGGAAGGGGCTCGCAGACTCAACGAAAGCGCCTTTAGCGCATAGGCCAGACTCGCTCTCTGGATGGCGTGGGACGCAGAGTATGGCGATCAAGTCATGATTTTCGCGCAATCATGGCCTGGATATAGTGCGATCCTGACAATCCAAGCAGCTAGAACATGACCTGCACCCAACTCGCAACATTCAACGTCGTCCTGATAGTCGCTATCGCGAGCCCCGGGCCGGCGATGCTGATGGCGACCCAGACGTCGTTGAGCGTAGGACGCGCTACCGGAATCGCGGTGGGCGCGGGACTCGGCCTGATGGCCGCAATCTGGACGATGATGGCGCTGCTCGGTTTCGGCGTGGTCTTCGAGCTGTTTCCCTTCTTGTATGTCGGCGCCAAGCTCGCAGGGGCTGCTTATCTTCTGTACATCGCGTTCAGGATGTGGAGGAGTGCCGGCGTCCCTGCCAGGGCCGTGATCAGGCCGACCGGGCGCGCATTCCGGCAGGGGTTTCTGGTGAATCTCTTCAATCCGAAATCCGTGCTGTTCGCCGCCGCCGTTCTGGTCACCGTTTTCCCGGCGGGACCAGGCCTGGCCGACAGTATCGTCATCGTCGCCAACCACTTCCTTGTGGAAATCACTTTCTATACGGCGCTCGCCTTCGGCATGAGCACGCAAGCCGTCGCGAAGCGTTACATGTGGGCGAAAATCTATATTGACCGCGTGGGTGCGGCCGTGCTCGGCGCCTTGGGCGTGCGGATTCTGGTTAGCAGGTAGCCTGGTCGGTTCTTTCTGCTTGGGTCAGCCGAGTACCTGAGACGGCGGCCTCATGGCCCTAGCGGTTCAGTTCAGCATAGGCTATCGGCCTGTGGCAAGCCCCGAAAAAGCATGGGCCACCGAACAGGCCCGCACCTTGCGGTTAAACAAGACATCTACTTGGCTTCCGTATGCGGCACCACTTCCTTCCCGTCCTCGGCCAGCATTCTTGCCCTCGCTGCGGCCACTTCGGCGAGAGTCGAATGGTCCGCACTAATGTCTTCCATTTTTTGAAAGATAGCTATGTTGAAAGTACCGTCCTCCTGCACATGACAAACGTACATCCTTTCGTCGTCGCCGGGTAGAAAGAACTGATGATGACACAGCAAGTTCTGGATCCGGCGATGCCATACTTCGGCTTGGCGAAGCAATCTAGCGTTCGCCCTACGATCCCTCGGTCTTGCCCTCCTGTCGAAGGGGTTGGGCGTATGCAAGGTGGCGCTGCACAGGTCGTACAGGCTCGTGAACCGCTCTCGGGTCAGATAGTCGCCTTCGAAATCTCGCTGCTCCCCTCTGTATCCTTCCATGTTGCCTAAATCGGAACCATGATCCGGAACCAGCCGCGTCGGCTTGGGAAAGTAGTAGGCCGGGTTAACAGCCTTCACCGCCTCAAGTATGTCGCCGGCATGCCACTTCCTCCTGCCATTCCTCTCCAATTCGCTGTTTGCGCCCGGATTCGCTGATAACGATGCCGTAGCGATAAGTTCGAGTACGTTTCGAAGCTGCAGATAGATGCACTCCACCGTAGGGTGGTCATAAACCAACGCACCCCCGAGGAGCGTCGCAACAACGTCGAGCCTCTGCTTGACCTCCTGCATCCGCTCCCGGTACATCCGCAGCCTATTGGGGATGTCTGAGCTCCTAGCTGCACTTTCCTCTTTCCTCATTTGCTTTCCCTCCGCTCGCGGCGTCATGTTGATCCATACTGGCGGGGAAGTACCGCCCGCACTCGCACCGAACGAGCGAGGCGCCACTCCCCGCGCAGTAACCTCATCGCCCTCTACACCGACAGAACCGCTTTGCCCTCAGGTACCTTTGAGCGCCGCGATCGCGCGCGCGATCTTCATCCTGGCGCTCCGATAGGTCAGGCCGATCCGCCGCGTCAAGCCATCCTGCGGTTCTTCGGCGAACGGGTACGGAGGCCGTCCGCGCGCACCCCGTCCAAGCCGCGTACGGGCAAACTCGCAGCTCGCGACGCACCGGCCCGGGTGCTCGAAGCGTTCCGTTTCCGCTTCGATAAAGCGATGCTCAAACGCCCACCCGCCCGCCTTGGGGTCCGCGTCGTGCCACCAGGCTTCCCCGATCACGTACCGCACCAGCATGCGCATCGCCTCGGTCGCCACCGCACTGCAGAACACCATAGTGTTCTGTCCCGGCTCCGGACCCCCGTCCTCTTCGTGGTCGACATAGCGCCCCCGGCGCCTGAGTCCCGCCCGCTCGTCCCGCGCATCGCTAGTCGTGTATTGGCCCCGACAGCGGAGGCACCGCATGTCAGGGCCAACAAGATGCACCCGCCACTTCGCAGACAGCAATCGCTCTGTCGAGTCGACCAGCACGCCTCCGTCAATGAGCGGCAGACAATTCGCGTAGGCGATGTGGTTTAGGACTTCGCGCGCCTCCGGATTGTCCACGCAGCAGACGATGACGTCCGCGTCCGCCGCCATGCGGTACGCGCGCTCCGTGCGTATCGACAGCGGGACCGCGCGGACCACCGGCTTGCGCGCCGTCGCCACCCGGCGCGCGCGCGCGGTCGCCAAGTCTACTTTGATCACGCCCACGCAGTGCCTGTCAGCATAGATCAGGCGGTCGAGATTCTTCTCCTTGACCAGATCCTCATCGATGATGGTCACTTCCTCAAACCCCGTCCGGGCCAGCGCCTCGACGACGAGCGAACCCACGCTCCCAGCGCCGACTACACAGACGTGCGTCCTCGCCAGCCGCGCCTGCGCTGCCAACCCCCAGCTGTCCACCGTACGCACAAGCCCAGGACGGCGCGCATACGGCGGATACGCTCCCGGAGGCGAGTCGCATCGCGTGCCGCGCGGCCCCACTCGGCGAACCTCCGTGCAGTGCGCAGGTTTGAATCGTCCAGCCCCCAATCGTTGCCAAAACCGCGCGCTCCACACTCCATCCGATCCCATCGTCATCCCGAGCAGCGGCAGGCCGGTCTCGCGCACAAACGGGGCAATGATCGTGCTCTCGGTGTCCTCGTCCATCCCGCTCAGCCCCTGCCATCCCGGGCCGGGATGGCTGTGCAGCACTGCCACCCCCGCGTTACGCTGCACCGCGCGGTCCACCAATCGATTCAGGTAGCTACCCTGCACGGTCACGTTGCCGTGCAGGTCACGGTCGCCGTCCTCCGGCAGGACGACCTCATCCAAGATCCCCGTATAGCGGTTGTAACCATCGCCCGGGCGCCACAGCGCCAAGCAGGCCTCTTCCTGCAGTCCCCCCCACCGGAACCCGCTCGACAGGTGATCCACCAGTTTCCCGTGCAGCGCCTCCCGGACTACGACCCGGTAGTTCAACGTGCCTCCCAGACTCTGCCAATGTGCCGCTTGAGGTAGGTCTCCATGTTCTTGCCCTCTGGCGTATCGATTGCATCCCAAAAATCACGAGGCGGCGCGCTGATCGCCATCCACGTCTCTCCGTTCGCGCCGTCGTAGTACTCAACTACGCCCGGCGACGCCGATCCCTTCACCTGTTCCGCTAGAACGCCGTCCGGTGGTGACACGTATACCCAGTGCGGCGCTACCTCGGGCCACCGGCCTTCGTTCTCGTTGATCGCCACCGCCAGAGTCACAGTCTCCCCGGTCCGGCTACCACCTTCGATGCGGTACTCGAACTGGACGCCGTCTGCGCCGCCTTGTTCCTGCGGCTGGGTGAACGGTCTGGGTTGGTAGCCCAGTTCTGTCAGTTCCGACGTCATGCGTGCGACATTGCTGCTCATGCGAACGGCGCCCCCTTCTTAGGCGCCGCCCGGAACACGTTGTACTCGCCCAAGTTCACGATTTCGCCCGACACGAACGTGATGTCCTTGTCAGGGACGCGCAGCGCGTACCCGGTGGTATTCGGGTCCTTGCCGATCGCCTTGCCAGCGTACGCCTCCCGCAAGAGCACCGCGGCATCGACCTTCTGCTGTTCCGCGAAGAACGTCTCCCCATTTACCTTAAATTCGAATTTCTCCATAACAGTCTCCTTCTACCTGCCCTAGCATCCCCGAACGCAGTGCCCGCGTGTCGGGCTCAGTAGTGGTTTACAATACCATAAAGACATCATAATATGTCAACCTCTAGTTGAATAGGAGGATCAAAGATATGTTCGCACAACGACTCCGGCTTGCGCGAAAACGTGCGGGCCTTTCGATGCGCGCGCTTGCCGAGCGGATGACCCCTAAGGTCACCGCCCAGGCCATCAGCAAGTACGAGGCCGGCAGGATGCTGCCTTCATCGGCAGTTCTCGTCGCCCTCGCCAAGGTCCTCGACGTCTCTCTGGACTTCCTCATGAGCGCCCAAGTGGAAGCTCTTGAGGGGCTTGAATTCCGCAAGCACTCGGCCACTTCCGCCCGCGATCGCGCGCGGGCAGAGGCGATCCTAATCGACAACCTTGAGCGCTACCTTGCTATTGAGCACATCCTCGACCTGCGCCCCGGCACCGAATGGGTCGAGCGGCGCCGCTACGACAGCGTCGCCAGCGAGTCCGAAATTGACGACAAGGCTGACGCCCTACGCAACCTGTGGAACCTCGGCATGGATCCCATTCCGAGCCTCTGCGAACTACTTGAGGAAAAAGGCATAAAAGTGGTCGAGGACGACCTGCCGGAACGCGTCAACGGGCTCGCTTGCCACGTTATGCGTGGTGGCAAGCACGTTGCCGAAGCCGTTGTCGTGTCCAGCCGGATCAACGTCGAGCGCAAGCGCTTCACCCTTGCCCACGAGCTCGCCCACCGGATTATCCGATCGACCGGCAATCCCGCCGTCAACCTGGAGACCGCAATGAATCGTTTCGCCGGCGCCTTCCTGATGCCGACACGGCGCCTTACCGAGGAGGCCGGCACCCGACGCAACCGCATCACCTACTACGAGATCGTCCGGCTCAAGCACGCATATGGAGTATCGGCGGCGGCGTTGCTTGTCCGTCTCGGTCAGCTCGCCATCCTGCCAGCGGCAGCTGTGCGGCACGCCTTCGCGACCTACGCTCGTACCTGGCGCAAGCGCGAACCATCGCCCATCGGCGAAGACTCCGGCTTCGCCGCATTCGAAAAGCCCCGCCGCTTCAAAAGTTTGGTCTCGCGCGCGGTCGGGGAAGAACTGATCTCCCCTGTCCGAGCCGCGGCACTCCTCGACAAGCCCCTCGATTACGTAGAACGACAAATCACCGGACCCATGGCTCAGTGACCGACCTAGTCGTCAACGACGCCTCCTGCCTGATCGACCTCCACAAGGGCAGACTACTGTCCGTGCTGGCTAACCTCCCGTATCGACTCGTTGTTCCGCTGCCTGTTCGGGAGTCCGAGATCCTCGACTTCTCCGCCGCCCATTGGCAAGCTCTGGACTCTGGCGGCATGATTACGTACGACCTTCCGCCCAATGAAGTCGCCCAAGCCCTCGCCCTCAAGGCCCTGCATCCCGCTCTATCCGCAAACGATTGCTTTTGCTACGTCACGGCCGACATCCACTCCGGCATCCTGCTCACGGGCGACCGCCTGTTGCGCAACGTAGGCATCGACAATGGCCTGCGGGTTCACGGCGTGCTCTGGATCATCGACGAACTGCACGCTGGGGAGGCCTGTCCTGCGCTCGTGCTGGCTCGAGCGCTTCGGGCCTGGCAGTCCGATGACACCGTCTTCTTGCCCCCGGACGAGATCGCCAAACGCCTACGCCTACTGACCGCCTGACCGCGCGCGCTGATCGGCCTTCCGACCTTCCCCGACACCTCCGCTACTCGTTTCGACGAATCTTCGCCAGCGCCTCGTTCGCTACATCAACCAGCACACCGAGCCTGTCCTCGCTCAGTTCGGTGAGCCTTTCCACGGCGCGCTGCTCCCGAAATTCGCCAAGCTGCCATACGACCAGTTCTCCCAGGCCATCTCCTATCGGATACCGGTCGTCATGCATGTGCTCGAAGATGGAGTCGAGCAGAGACAGGAGGTGTTGACGAACTTCCTCGGAGTCCGGCGAACGCTTCCAGACATATCGCGGATACTCGTATTCGGGCTGGTCTTCTTTCCAGCCGCCGTGGCGCGTTACGGGGCCGATCGGTATGGGGTCGCGTTCGGGCCTGCGATGTGGGTGGTTGGCGCAATAGGTGTAGAAGGGATCATCGACCGCCAGGTCCCTGATTTCGCAATGGTCGGACAGTGTGTTGTCCGCGTATCTGTGCCAGTCGCGCTCGCCGCGGTTCTTTCGATTGAACCAGCAGGTTCCGCAGCAGTCGGATCCGCCGTTGGGCATGGGCCGCAACTGTAACAAACGGCGCGCTCGGCGCTGTCACCGGCATTGGTAAAAGTCCTCTAATCGGCAACTTAAGTTGTCCGGTCAACAAGTCATGCGACCTTTCGGTTTCGGCAGGAACCGGAAGGGAACATGCTGACTTAAGAGGACTATTGGTGTCCTTTCTCGTATGTCCTTTTTCGTATTGACTTCGATTGACCATTACATTACCTTTTTGAACCGCGTCTGGGATGAGTCGCCAAGCGTCTCTTCTTAGGGTCTAAGGCCCTAAAAGCCCAGTCGCTTTTTTTTGCCCGAATCCGAAAGGCCGGATGATGTATCTCTGCTACATCGATGAGTCCGGCACTTCGGATATTCCGGGAAACACGTCCCATTTCGTTCTGGCGGGCGTGTCACTACCGATCTGGCGTTGGCGGGATGCGGATCGTGAGATTGTGGCCATTAGGAATCGATACGGCCTGCCGTATGCGGAAATACACACGGCCTGGCTCCTGAGGAAGTACTTGGAACAGTCTCGCATCAGGGACTTCGAAAGCCTCAGCAGACTTCGCCGGTCAGCGGAGGTCAGGAAAGCTCGAATAGGCCATCTCCTCCAGCTTCAAAGGACCGGCAAAACCAGATCCTTTCGACAAGCCAAAAAGAACTATGCGCACACCGACGCATATGTGCACTTGACGCTACAAGAACGCAATGCTCTTGTTTGGGAGGTGGCGGAATGTGTATCAAAATGGGGATTCGCCCGGTTGTTTGCAGAGTGCATAGATAAAGTCCACTTTGATCCATTACGAGCCAAATCTTCCGTGGATGAGCAAGCGTTTGAGCAGATTGTCTCAAGGTTTGAGCAGTATCTTCGAAACACGGATGAAACAAGGGGTCAACGCAATTACGGGCTTCTCGTGCATGACAATAATGAGACCGTAGAGAGAAAACACACGCTGCTGATGCGGAATTTTCACGCCAAAGGCACGCTTTGGACGAACATCGAGAGAATCATCGAAACTCCGTTTTTTGTCGATAGTCAATTGACCAGCATGGTGCAGATCGCCGACTTGTGTAGTTACGCGTTAAGACGATACCTGGAAAACGGCGAAACGCTTCTGTTCGACAAAATCTACAGTCGGGCAGACCGAAAATATGGCAGGGCCGTAGGGGTGCGCCACTTTACGGACCCGACATGTCAATGCGAAATCTGCAAAGTTCATTAGGTTGAGCATGGTTCGCAACTGCAACAAACGGCGCGCTCAAGGCGCCCCTTGCGGTGGAAACCACAAGGGTTGTCAGGCGAGTCCGCTCTTCAACTCCCGGTAGAGCTCCAGAATGGTAGCTGTCAGATAGCGTTCGGCTCTTGGGTTGCCCAGGGAACGCTGATATCGATCCTCCGGCAAAAAGCGCTTCATTTGTTCGCGGAATGGCTTGCCGCCGATGATTCTCGGCACCTTTTCGATCAGCGCGTCCATTAACGCCGGATAAGCTTCCACTCCATAGTCGGTAAGAGGTGGACCCCAATCCTTGGACAGGTTGGCAGCCAGTTTAAGGTGGAATCTGCTGTTCATCAGATGCTGCCAAGTTGATCAGTATACGTCTGCTCTTTTGTCAAAAGAGTTTGTCGTTGACGCTGTGGAATTTGTGGGCGAGAGGCTCGCGAGTGGGGGCAGGCGGTGGTCAACACCTGGGTGTTGTCCACGGGCTGTCCCCGCGTCCCGCAGGGCGCGGGCCGGTCCGAAGGACTCGTCCACAAAATCCACAGCGCCGGGCGTGGCGATGGTTGAGCAATCCGCCTGAGAGCTGCCGTTCATGCCATCATTTGACTATGCTGCCCGATCCAGGCGTTGGACACCGGCATGCGCCTCTGCCGGTGTCCGCCCGCCGAACGCGGAGTGCGGGCGTACTTCGTTGTAATACCTCAGCCAGGTCCCGACCCCGTCGCGGGCCTCACGAAAATCGGCAAACGCCTGCAGGTAGACGCACTCATACTTCAGCGAGCGCCACAGCCGCTCGATGAACACGTTGTCGCTCCACTGGCCCTTGCCGTCCATGGAGATGCGGATGCCGTGGGCGCTTAACTCTCCGGTCCATGCCGTAGAAGTGAACTGGCTGCCCTGGTCGGTGTTGAACACCTCCGGCGGTCCGTAACACTCGATGGCCTCGGCCAGCGCATGCACGCAAAACACCGTGTCCTGGGTCGTGGACAGCGCCCAGGACAGCACCTTGCGCGAATACCAGTCCATGATCGCCACCAAGTATAAAAATCCATGCGCCATCGGCAGATACGTCAGATCGGCACACCACACCTGGTTGGGCCAGCGCACGGCCAGATCGCGCAGCAGATACGGATACACCCGATGTCCCGGCGCCCGCCGCGAGGTGTTCGGCCGCGGCGCCACCGAGCGCAATCCCATCACCCGCATCAATCGCCGAACCCGCTTGCGGCCCACCCGGTGGCCACCGCGACGCAGCGCACGGGTCATCTGCCGAGAGCCATACCACGGACAGTCCAAATACAACGCGTCCATCACCCGCATCAGCCGAAGGTTCTCCTCCGACTCGCCCGACGGGCGGTAGTAAAAGCTCGAGCGGGCGATGCCCACCAAAGCGCACTGGCGCACCACACTGAGCCGGTCGTCTTGCGAATCGATCAAACCTCGCCTCCGATCCACGCTCAGCGATCGAAGGCCTTGGCTAAAAAATCCCGCTCCACCACCAGCTCGCCAATCTTCGCCTGAAGCCGTGTGATCTCCTCCTCGTGGCCCCGATCCGTTCGATTGACGCCCCGAGTAAACGTCGTCTTCAGTCCCTCAAGCGCCGTGCGCTTCCAGTTGCCAATCACGTTCGGGTGCACCTGGTAACGGGCCGCCAGTTCGGCAATCGTGCCGTCCCCGCGGATCGCCGCCAAAGCCACCCTCGCCTTGAAGTCCGGTGAAAAATTGCGTCGCTTCGCCATCGTCGTATGGTCCTCTCATCAGCGCAAATCCCACCTTACAACCCTGTCCGAATTTTGGGGTCCACTTCTGTAACCTTACGCTTCACCAAGTCCGGCCGGACTTCAGCTCGCCGCTGCCTGAGCCATGCCAGGTCCCAGATGTCGCGATGTCGCACCCTCTTCCGTGAAGCCGCCAAAGCCAGCAGCTTGTCGGCCATGATTTCATCCAGGGACTCAACCACGTCAAAATTTGTCGCTTAATCTTCCAAAAGGCTTTCCATAACGTAGCGTGCTCGGCGCTGCGTCCGGGCGACTGCTATCCTGCCGCGAATGAAACGCGCACCGGGCAGGTAAGGATCGAGCAATGACAAAGATGCTCCTGGCAGCGGCAGGCTATGTCGTGATTGTTTTCCCACTCGCATTAGGCTGGCATCTTGGGCTCTTCGAAGAGCAGTATCAGGCCTTCGGCTATTTCGAGGGTGAGCCGAATGTCCTCGCAGGCCTGGCGGCGATTGTCATTCAGGGCGTGGCCCTGGCAGTGATCTATCCCCTATTTCATTCGCGCAGCGCCGGCTTTGTACGAGCCTTTCAATTCGCGGGCCTGATGGGGCTGTTTTTCTGGACGTCGCATGTTCTGGCTCTGGTCGCGAAACAGAATGTGCCGAACGCGGGCGGCTTCATCGCAATGGAAACCGCGTATCTCATCGTGCAGTTCGGCCTGTTCGCGCTGGTGCTTGGCTTGGTCTATCGGGGCGCCGAATGAATAAAGCAGCATGTTGCCCAAGCTCTTTCGATGTCCTTCATTGCGGTGATGAACCACTGTCAACGAACTGACCATCTACCCAGAGTCCTTCCTTTATGGACGTATCCGGATGGGTCAGCCGTCCCTGACCGTTGGGCATGCCGTCTTTCCATTCTCCGTAAAACACACCGCCGTCGGGCAGGATGAAACGGCCCAGGCCGCCGGGCTTGCCTTCGAACCAATCGCCGAAGTAGATCCCGCCGCTGGGATAAACGAACGTGCCCACGCCCTGTTTGTCGCCGTGGTTGTAGCCGCCGACATAAGTGCCACCGTCGTTGTACATGACGGTGCCGTGCCCATGCTCGCGATCGTCATGTAATCCAACGTATTTGCCGCCGTCCGACCAAGCCCAGGGGCCATTGGTTTGAGGCTCGTCGCCGGTCCACTCGATCGCGTACTTGGCACGGTTCACGAACGTGTATACAGCGCGCCCCTTGCGTTCATCGTTTAGCCAGTCGCCGACGAATTCACTGCCGGTTGCGAGCTTCAGTTTTCCGTAGCCATGGCGCTTTCCGTCTTTCCACTGGCCGATGTACCGGGAGCCGTCCTCGTACTTCATGCTGCCCTGGCCATTGGTGCAATCACCGTCCACGCACTCGGCGAGCGCCGGATGACTGAAGAGGAATGCCAGGAGAAAGGGTGCGGCATATTTCATTGCGAAACCTCGCGGGTTTGGGCTTGAAGGCAAGCTAACCTAGCATAGGCCGAAATTGGCATTTCCAGAGTCCAAGGCCCTCATTCCGCACCTGTTATCCTGCCGCGATGACCGCGCTCTACGACAGGATCGGGGGCGGATACGCGGGTTCTCGAAGGCCCGATCCGCGCATCGAGAAGGCGATATGGGGCGCGCTCGGTGATGCTGAATCCGTCATCAACGTCGGCGCGGGAGCGGGTTCTTATGAGCCGACCGACCGGCACGTGGTCGCGGTGGAGCCGTCGATGACAATGATCGCGCAACGGCCGGAGGGCAGCGCGGCGGCGGTCCAGGCTACGGCGAGTTCCCTGCCGTTCGGGAATGACAGTTTCGACGCAGCTTTGACGGTCTTGTCGGTGCATCATTGGCGCGACCGGGCGAAGGGGCTCCGGGAACTCCGGCGCGTTGCGCGCGGCCAGGTCGTCGTGCTGACGTGGGACCCTGCGTCGCCGGGATTCTGGTTGACTGACTATTTCCCCGAAATCCTCGAGATCGACCGTTCGATATTTCCCTCGGTCGATGACTTCAGGCGCGAACTGGGATCCCTGATGGTGCAGACGGTACCCATTCCGCACGATTGCACGGACGGCTTTCTCGGCGCCTGCTGGCGACGCCCCGAAGCCTATCTTGACGAACGCGCACGCGCCGCGATGTCCACCTTTTCCAGGTTATCCGATACGGAGCGCGGGCTGGCGCAATTGAGCGCCGACCTCGAATCCGGGAAGTGGCGGCGCAAGTACGGCGCACTGCTCAGCGAAACCGAACTCGACCTCGGCTACCGCTTGATAGTCGCCAACGCCTGACGCACGATTGCCCGCGTCGTGAAGGGATGGGCGCTGTTGGAGCCGGCGCAACATGTCATCCCGGCAATGAACTGCTGGCGTTGAACCACTCGACAAAGGTTTCCATTTCGCCGGCAACCCGCGAAGCCGGAGGCCCCTCAAAGTGCACTTTTTCTTTCCCGGCAACGCCGGAGACGATCCAGATTGGCTCGGTACGCCAGCGTCCGGCGTTGCGCATCCTTTCGCCCAGGAATTGGCTTTGCCAGGAGCACAAGCCCTCAACGGTCAGCGGTTCGGCGAAATCCTGGCCGGACAGAACCATCAGACGGGCGATTCCGCGAGCGTATGGATCCTGCCATCGATCCTCCTCGGCGAGTCCTTGAGTTCCCAGATGTAGGGCATGAAGGATCTTTCCGTTCTGATTCGATTGGAATGATCTGAATAATTCCTCTATTCGGATCACATATTTGCGGTTTTTCGCAAATCCATGATCCGAATAGGCCTCTTTTTTGGCTCAATGGTATGCGGCGGTCGACGATGCTGAGCGCCGCTTCCACATACCGAGCCGAGTCTCGTAGGGGCCTCTCACCTGTCTGGCTTCTCAGGGAAGTTTCGCGAGGCCTGCCTGCTTCAGGACGCTGTTTGCCGTATGTCGGCTCTTGATCTTGCTTGGAACTACTATGTCCAGTTCCGGCCTTTCAGAATTGCGCCATATCTGATGGCTTGTTCGGCCTTGCCGGTGTTTCCTCCAGCCTGCGTTTCTTAGTCTTTTTCTTACCGCCCTTTCATAGGTCGCCATCAAGAATGTGTGATTGCTGCGTCCACATGCTCAACCAAAATGCGCGGACACGATGGCGCCATCGCGGAATCCGGCGTGGGATCGGCGGACGGATTGGTGAAGATCACTTCTACTACGCATTCTGCGAGTTGGTTCTCCGGCAATTTGAGGTTGCGCGTCAGCAACTGAGGCACAACGTCGGAAACCGCCGCCAAAAGTTGATCGCGAGATTCCGCTTCCAGCGTGAGGCCGGGAATGTCGGGACTCGTCCCTACAAGAACCCCGCTCTCGGCACAAGTCGTTACGGAAATCTGATAGCGCTTTTTGGTCAAAACCAAGCCTCACCAAGGAATTGCATCAGTGGTTGCATCAGCAATCTTACCCTTGATTCCGCAGCGAAACGTCGCGCATAAAATCCTCGCGCCGACTGGCGGGAGGAAATGTGACTGAAGACGAATTATTGATTGAGCGAGTCCGTCCGCACACCCAACCGGCCAACATCACGGGCCGCGTCATGAAGGGATGGGCGCTGGTGGAGCAGGCGGGAATAGAGTCCGAGTGGGACCTCAAGAGCTGGGTGGGAGAAGCAGCCGCGTTCACCGCAAGCCTTCCGGCCAAATAACCGCCTTGCGCCGCCCCGGGCGCACCAACCTGCCCAAACGGGTGGGTTTCCTCGCAGGGTTTCGTCGCTAACCTAGTTCTCATGAAAGGTAGGCCTATTGCGCGTGCCGCCAGCGACGTGGGGGGGACGTTTACCGACCTCGTGCTCTACCGCGTGGGGAAGGACGGCAGCGAGGTCCATTGTTCCAAGGTTGACACCACGCCTCCGGACTTTGAGCTCGGCGTCATGTCGAGCCTCGAGAAGCTGAATGCCGAGCCTTCCGAGCTTGATTTCTTTGCCCATGGATGCACGGTGGTCATCAACGCGCTCACGGAGCGCAAGGGCGCAAAGACCGCGCTGATCACGACACGGGGCTTTCGCGACGTGCTGGAAATAGCGCGGGGCAACCGGCCGGACCTCTTCAACTTCAATTTCCGCAAGCCGAAGCCGTTCGTGGACCGGTATCTGAGGCTGGAACTTCCGGAAAGAACCACGTATCACGGGGAAATTCAGGAAGCCGTGAACTTAAGTTCGCTTCCGGAGCAGATCGACTACCTCAAGAGCGAAGGCGTGGAAGCGATCGCGATCGCCTTTCTGCATGCCTACATCAACCCGTCCAACGAACAGCAGGCCGCCGAAGAAATCCGGCGCCAGTGGCCGGAGGCTTCTGTTATCGCGTCCCACGAAGTATCCCGCGAATGGCGGGAGTACGAGCGAACCAATACCACGGTGCTGGCCGCCTACGTGCATCCGATCGCCGAGGCCTACATCGAACGGCTGCAGTCGAGCCTCGAGCAGGGCGGCTTCCGGCGCGGCCCGTACATGATGCAATCCAACGGTGGCATCACGACAGCGGAAGCCGCCAAGCGCAACCCCATCGCGATGGTCGAATCGGGACCGGCCAGCGGCATATTCGCGGCCGCCTACCTGGGCAAGCTCATCGGCGAACCCAACCTGATCGTGCTCGACATCGGCGGCACCACGGCCAAGTGCGCGCTGGTCGAAAACGGCAGGGTCCGCGTAACCACCGAGTATCACATTGAGAAGACCCGCAAGTCCCCCGGCTACCCGATCCAGACGCCTGTGTCGGAGATCGTCGAAATCGGCACGGGCGGCGGGTCCATAGCCTGGGTGGACGCGGGAGGAAAACTCCACGTAGGTCCCCAATCGGCAGGCGCGGACCCGGGTCCGGCCGCCTACGGCCGCGGCGGAACGCGCGTCACCACCACCGACGCCAACCTGGTTCTTGCCCGTATCGATCCCGACAGTTTCGTGGGCGGGGAAGTCGATCCCGACTGGTCGGCGGTGAATCGCGCCTTCGCATCGCTGGAAGAGGTTCTATCGCTGAGCCGCGAGGAAATTGCCCGCGGCATTGTGCAGATCGCCAACGCCAACATGGTCAACGCCCTGCGGCTGGTGTCCACCAACAAGGGCCATGATCCGCGCGAATTTGCGCTCATCGCTTTCGGAGGCGGCGGCGCGATGCATGCCCTGCCCCTGGCGGAAGAGTTGAAGGTCCGCAAGGTGATCGTGCCGGTGAATTCCTCGGTCTTTTCCGCCTGGGGCATGCTGCTGACCGATCTGCGCCGCGACTACGTCCAGACGCGGCCCCTGTACTTCAATGCCGACAACCACCGGCGGGTCCTTGAGACCTTCGCGCGGCTGCGGGAAAAGGCGGAGGAGGACTACATCGGCGACGGGGTCATTTCCACCGCTGCGGAACTCGCCTTCGAACAGCACGGAGACATGCGCTACGAGGGCCAGGAGCATACGGTCAAGGTGCCGCTGAAACTGAGCGGGCAGGCGCTGGCGGAGGAGCTGGAGGCGGCGATCGAGGAATTTCACCTGGCCCACGAGCAGCGCTACACGTACCGGCTCGAGAATCCGGTCCAGATCGTCAACTTTCACCTGGTGGCGACGGCGGAGGTGGACAAGCCGGAACTTGCGGAACGCAAGCCTTCGGGAAAAACGCTCAAGGAGGCCCTGCTGGGCAGGCGCGAGGTGGATTTTCATCCGCACGGGCGGCATGAGGCGCGGATCTACGACGGCGGGCTGCTCGACTCGACCATGAACGTGGAAGGTCCCGCGGTCATCCAGGAGGTCTCGGTGACGCTTCCCGTGCCCCCCGGCCGAACCGTTTCGCTGGACCGCTACGGCAACTATCACATCGAGCTGAAATAGCCGGAGGAGAACCATGAGTTCCACGTCATTCGACCGGGAAGTCATCAAGGACTGCATCGTGGCGCTGGGCGACGAAATGTTCGAGGCGGTCATCCGCACCAGCATGAGCCCCATCATTTATGAAACCACCGACTTCGCCGTGGGCGCCACGGATGCGAGGGGCAATCTCCTGGCGCAAGGGAACGGCGTGACCGCCTTTCTGGCCACGCTGGACACGGCCGTTCAGGACCTTCTGAAGCACTACCCGGAACCGGGCGACATCGCCGAGGGCGACACCTTCATCACCAACAGCCCCTATTGCGGCGGCGGGACGCATCTTTCGGACGTGGTCATCATCGTGCCGGTGTTCCACGACCGGAGGCTCATCGCGTTCACGGTGAACAAGGCCCACTGGACCGAGGTGGGGGGCGCCCAACCAGGCAGCGTATCGACGGAATCGACGGAGATTTACCAGGAAGGGCTTCATTTCCGGTTTCTCAAGCTCTACTCGGGCGGCGAGCTGAACCAGGCGCTGGTGCAGATCATTCGCGACAACGTCCGCCTTCCCGAATCCACCATCGGCGACATGCATTCCGGTGTGGCGGCGGCGCGTGTGGGCGCGGCCCGGATTCGGGAACTGGCCTCCAAGTACGGCGTGGAATCCGTCCTGGAGGCGATGGAGGACCTGCTCGACTACGGCGAACGCATGACTATCGAGGAGATTCGCAAGCTGCCGGCCGGCTCCTTCGAGGCGACGGACATCGTGGAAAGCGACGGGCTCGGCAACGGCCCCTTCGAAATCCAGTGCAAGGTAACCATCGGAAACGGCAGGATCACCGCGGACTTCACCGGCACCAGCGAGCAGGCCCAGGGGCCGATCAATTGCGCCTACACGGGCCTGATCACCGGCGCGCGCTGCCTGTTCAAGGCCATCACCAACACCGAAATCCCGGCCAACGGCGGCTGCTTCCGGCCGCTGGAAGTGATCTGCCCGGAAGGCACGGTCATCAGCGCAACTTCTCCGGCGCCGGTCTCGCTCTATTACGAGTCGCTGATCGCCGCCATCGACGTGATGTGGAAGGCGCTCGCTCCGGCCCTGTCCGACCGGCTTTCCGCGGGACACCAGCGCACGGTGGGCGCCAATTTCATATCCGGCATGCACCCGGACACCGGAGACCTGTTCGTCATGGGTCAGCCGCTGGTGGGCGGCTGGGGCGCTTCGGATGGAGTGGACGGCGACAGCGGGCAGTTCTGCTGCGGCAATGGCGAAACCTTCAACGTGCCGGTGGAACTGTTCGAAACCCGTTATGGGTTGCAGGTCGAGCAGTACGCATTTCACAACGAAGCCGGCGGGGAAGGAAAGTACCGGGGCGGCAAGGGCGTGGTTCTCGATTACCGCGTGGTCTCGCCGGAAGTGTTTCTCACCTATGCCGCCAGCCGCACGGAAGCGCGTCCCTGGCCGATCGAGGAAGGCCTTGAGGGATCCACAAACTACGCCGAGATCCTGCGCAAGTCCGGGGAAGAGGAGCGCTACTCCATGTGCACCATGGTCCGCGCGGAGCAGGGCGATTGCATTCGGCTGGTGTCGGCCACGGGCGGCGGCTACGGCGATCCCAGGGAACGCAAGCGCGCCGAAATCGAACAGGACATCAAGAACGGCTATCTCACCCGCGAGCGGGCGGACGAGGTGTTCGGGTTCAGCGGATGAGGCCCCGCGGATGGATTTTTCCAAGTCTCAGGTCCCCGTCTCGGCCACCTATACGGGCTGGCATATCGCGCTGGTGATTGTGGGCGGCACCATTGCGGTGCCGGCCTTCCTGATGGCGGCCAACCTCGGCGCCAGCCTCGGCCTGCGCGATGCGGCAATCGCGTTCATCTGCGGGTGTTTGATTCTCGGTTCAATGGCCGCGCTCACCGGGCTCTGCGGCCAGAAATCCGGGCTGTCCGCATACATGCTCAACGAATTCGCGTTCGGCCGCTGGGGCGGAAGAATCGCCAGCACCGTGGTGTCCATGACCCTGATCGGCTGGTTCGGCGTAACCAGCGCGCTGTTCGGCAGGGCCGCCAATCTCATGGGCCGCAGCGTATTCGGCGTCGACTGGCCGGTGGAGCTCTACATGGTCCTGGGCGGCGGGCTAATCGTGGCCGTGACCATTACCGGGTTCAAGGGCATAGACAAGCTGGCGCTGGCGCTGGTTCCGGTGATGCTTGCCTTCCTGATGATGGCGGCCTGGCTCTCCCTGCCGCAACTGGATCAGTGGATCGAGCCCACCGGAGGTACTCCGATGACGCTCACCACCGCCATTTCGGCGATCGTTGGCAGTTATATTGCCGGCGTGACGATACAGCCCGATTACGCGCGGTTCGCGCGTTCCAGGCGCGCCGCGCTGGGCTCGGCCTTCGTCGCGCTGGCCATTTCATTTCCGATCCTTCTGTTCTGTACCGCCATTCCTTCCATCGCGTACAGCGAACCGGACCTGCTGAAAGTAATGATCGCGCTGGGAATCGGCATTCCGGCCTTCCTGCTGCTGATACTGGCTGCCTGGTCTTCGAACGTGCTCTCGGTGTACTCCGGGGCGCTGGCGCTGGCAACGGTCTTTCGACGTCTGGATCTCAGGGTGCTCATTGTGGGGGTGGGGACGCTCGGCACGCTCCTGGCCCTGGCCGGGGCCGGCGACTATCTGATCGAGTACCTGGTATTGCTCGGGATCACCATTCCTCCGATCTCAAGCATCTACCTGGTCGATACCCTGCTTTTCCGCAAACGCTTCGACGATGTGGAATTGAGCAAGCGCCCGCGCCTCTCGCTGAAGGCCCTGGCAAGCTGGATGGCGGCAGTGGGCGCAGGGGCTTCCTCTCACTTCGGCCTGTTCACGCTGACTTCGGTAGCGGCACTCGACTCCATCGTGGTCGCAGGGGCGCTGAGCGTGATTCTGGGTGGTGGTTTTGGTCGCGCGGGCGTCTTGGTGCGTCCCACATGATTTGATAACCTGAAAACCTCTTGCGGACCCCCGTTCGGTCCTCCCGGTGTCGTGTCCCACAAATAACTTTGCTTAAGATGCGAGGCATTTTTCCTTCCCGGCAAGGCGCGACGACGCAGTGTGGCAGGCCCCACATAAGGAGGAGCAACGCAGCCGGGGAGGAAAAAGGGCCGCAGATTAGCGAAGGTATTTGTGGGACACGACACTAGACATGGGCGTTAAAGCAAAATCAGGCAAAAGCGCAAAAGGCACCGGTCCCTGGGTGCTGCGCGGCAAGTTGAGGCCGCCCCTGGGACATCATTCCCTGATCGAGCGTTCCGACCTGGTCGACTCCCTCGACGATCTTCTGAACTACCAGGCGTCCATCGTCATTGCGCCGGCGGGCTACGGGAAGACCACGCTTTTGACGCAGTGGCGGGGGCGCCTGGCCGGGGCGGGATGCAAGGCAGGCTGGCTGACACTGGATGGGCAGGACGCGGACACCTACCGCTTTCTGTGCTACTCCATTTTCGCGCTCGCGGAAGCGGGAGTGGAACTGGGGCAGCTCGAAATGTTCGCGGAACAGGGGCTTACCGAACTGCCGCTGGAATCGGTTCTGGTCCGGTTCCTGTCGTCGGTCGAGGCCGCCGGCAAACCCGTGGTTCTGATCCTCGACGATTACCACCGCCTGGAATCCGAATCGATCGACCGCTTGATGGACATGCTGATCGACAATGCGCCCGGCAACTTCCACCTGATCATCAGCGCCCGTCACCGGCCGGCATTCAACGTTGCGCAACTCTGCCTTACCGGGCGGGGAATTGAAATCGGCGCCGAGATGCTGCGGTTCTCCCATTCCGAAATGCAGCAGGCCCTGGGCAACATCTGCAACGACGAAGTGCTGGGAACCATTCAGTCCACGACGGAGGGATGGCCGGTGGCGGTGCAGCTAGCCCGCCTGGCCTATGTGGGCGGCAGCTCGTTCGACATGCGCGCCATGACCGGACGCGAGGGACACATCGCGGACTTCTTCTCCGAGCAGGTCGTGCGCGGGCTGGCGGACAAGCACCAGCAGCTATTGACCCGTACGGCCATTCTGGACCAGTTCAACGTCGAACTCGCCAACGCGGTGTATGGCGGCGGCGATGCCTCGAAGATACTCCACTCGCTGAGCGATCTCAGCGCACTGATCGTGCGGCTCGATGAAGAGGGCGAATGGTATCGCTACCACCACCTGTTCGCGGAGTTTCTGACGGGCTTGCTGGGGGAGCGCGAAGCGGACCGCGTGAAGCAACTGCACGCGCGGGCGTCGCTGTGGTTCGAGCACGATGGCGATACGCAGCATGCCGTGCGACACGCCGTCCTGGCCGGGGACATGACGAGGGCGGCGCAGCTGATCGAGTCGGCAGGCGGCTGGGAACTCATCCTGTTCGGAGGGATCGGCTACCTGCGCAACCTCCTGAGCCTCGTTCCCGAGGACCAGGTCACGCTGTTCCCGCGGCTTGAAATCGCAAAGTCATACCTGCTCTTGAAGATGGGCAACGTGGCGTCGGCCAGGGGCCATTTCGACCGCGCCTGCGCGCAGCGCGAAAGAATGAACGGCGACGTGGACTGGGGCAAGTGGTTTTCCCGCGACGCTCTCAATATCGGCGCACTGCTTTGCGCGTACGAGGACGATGAAGCTGCCCTGCATGCCGTGGCCGAACGGAAGCAGAACGTCTTGCCCAACGGAGAGCCCGACAGAATCACCGACGGCGTGCTGGCCTGCCAGAGAGTGGTGACGCAAATCTATTGCGGACAATTCCGCACCGCCGAGACCACCCTGCGCGCCGCCATGCGCTATATGCGCCAGGCCGACTCCGTGCTCGGTCTCAATTACTGCTACGTGCATGCCGCAGTCAACAATTTCCATGTGGGCCGAATCAACCAGGCGCTTGCCGATGCCCGCGAGAGCAGTTCGATGGCGTCCGACAACTTCGGCAGCGACAGCGGGCTCAAGTCCCTGTCGGATGTGGCCCTGGGTGCGCTGCTGTTCTGGCGCAACGAACTCAGCGACGAGGATTGGCAGAGATTCGAGATTTCCCTTGAGCATACGGCGCGCTACGACGGATGGTTCGAGATCTATGCGCTGGGACTGGAAACCACGGTTGACCGCGCCCTGTTGCACGGAGACATCGAAGCGGCAAACGCCATCATTGACCGGGCCAGACGCCTGGCGCGCGAGCGCTCCATGGAGCGCCTCGGCAGGCACGCGGATTCCATGGCATTGCATGTGGCGGTGGAGAAAGGCGACCGGCTGGCCGCAGGAGTGATTGCCCGGAAGGTCCGCGACAGACACCCCCCGGGGCTGTGGCGGGAGAAGCGTTTCTGGTGGCGCAACCATGTGCATGCCATGCTGGCGCTCGCCGGCTATTGCGGAGACACGGACCGCGCCGATGGAGAGGCCTTCCTGCAGGACGCCGAAGATTGCTGCAAAAAGCTGGGTGCGGAATTCCTGCTGCTGCGCGTGCGCGTCACCCGCGCGGCGCAGCTCTACCGCCTTGATCGGCGCCGCGAAGCCCTCGAACTGCTGGCGCAGGCCATTGCGATGGCGAGGCCCGAGGGACTGACGGGCGCGATCGCACGACCTGGCTCAATGCTGGCGCTGCTGCGCCACGCCCAGAGCTATTGGCGGAGAAAGCCCGGCGAGACGGCAACCCGGCGCTTTGTGGGCGAAGCGATCAACCTGATTCAGCAGTCGGCCGAAAAGCGCCCCGATGCGTCCAACCGCGTCTCCCTGAGTCCGCGCGAAATGGAGGTGCTGTGGGAGCTCTCGCTGGGCCGCTCCAACAAGCAGATCGCCAGGGCCCTGTATATGACCGAGCACACGGTCAAGTTCCACCTCAAGAACGTGTTCCGCAAACTTTCCGTAAACCGGCGCACCGAAGCGATGCGGGTCGCCCGGGAACACAATCTCATTTGAATTCGGGGGCCGGCCGGCGGTCAGATCTTCCAGTGCTCGGCGCGGCGAAGGCTTTCGCGGAAGGGCCGGATGCCCGCGCTGAGGATGCCGGCGGCCATCACGCCGGCGACGCAGCCCACAATCGACATCGAATACTTGAGGTCGGCGGGGTTTCCGAAGCCTCGTTCCGTGATCAGCGCCACCGCGGTGGGACCCAGCCCGATACCGATCAGGTTGACCGGGAACAGGTACATCAGCGCGGAGACCTGCCCGCGCAATTCGTTGGGCGTGATCTGCTGAATGGAGGCCACCGCGATGCCCCAGGGCGCGGCGGACAGAAAAACCATCGGCGCCATCAGCAACAACGCCGCGGAAGGCGTGTTCGCCAGGGGAAACAGGGTGGCGGGCAGTACCGCGCAGGAGGCGCAGACTGCGGCGGTGCGAAAGGTTGCCGTACGCTGGCCGCGCGCCTCAAGATGGTCCGCCAGCCACCCCCCGCAATAGATGCCGACGGCTCCGAATACCAGCAGGATCAGACCATAGGCCATGCCTGCATCCACCATCTCCCAACCGTAGGTGCGGGTCAGGAATGCGGGCGTCCACAAGGCCATCCCGTTGACCAGCACGCCAAGGCAACCGTAACCGCCGGCATGACAGAGAAAAGTCCGGCGGTTTTTGTACACGAAGGTGAAGAACTCCCGCACCGGCAGGCTCTGCTTTCCCGCGCCGTGCCTGTAAAGGCGGTCCCGGCGGTAGGGTTCGCGAACGGTCGTCAACAGCGCGAGGAGCAGTATCCCGGGGGCGGCAACCAGAAAAAAGGCCATTTGCCAGGAATGGAACGTGCCGAGCATCGGGATTTCGAAGTCCGGCAGGTCCTCCACGGCGCGCAGCACCCAGGCGCCAACCAGGTAGGAGATGCCGAACCCCATGTAGGTCCCCATCACGTAGGTGCTGATTCCGCGTGACAGCTTTTCGCGCGGAAAGTAGTCCGTGAGGATCGAATAGGCGGCGGGATTGAGCGCCGCCTCTCCCACGCCCACTCCCACGCGCGCCAGGAAGAACTGCCCGAAGTTGCGGGCGATTCCGCATACTGCCGTCATCAGGCTCCAGACCGTGATGCCGATCGCGATGATGCCGACGCGATGGCGCCGGTCGGCGATGCGGCCGATCGGAAATCCCATCAGGGAATAGAAAAGCGCAAACGCCAGACCGTGCAGCAGGCTGATCTGGACATCGCTGAACCCCATGTCGCGCCGTATCGGTTCGACCAGCAGGGTAAGAATGGAACGGTCCACGTACGAAAGAACGTAGGCCAGCATGAGAACCACGGTCACGTACCAGTATCGCGCCGGACCGTAGACCGGCGCCACACCGGCGTCGCCCGTCAACTGACGCTTGCCCGGGGCTGAGGAACGGCCGGTCACGACCCCGCGGCAGCCGCGGCCTCTTGCGGCGACAGCCGATAGGAGGTTACGGCCTCTTCCACCGACACGTAGCCATTGCGCAGGTCCTCAAGTACCTGTTGCCGGCTGCGGCGCGCGGGGTTGCCGTATCCCCCTCCGTTACCGGTCACGATTCGCACGACGTCGCCCCTGCGCAACGGGGCATTGTCAAAACCGGCGCCGGTTTCCCGGGTGTGCCCGCGCCGGTCGATCTCCACCCGGTTCCCGGATCCGTCCCCGCCCCCGGCCAGTCCCCACGGCGGAACCGTGCAGCGCGTATATCCGGCGGTGAGCGATCCGCGGTCCGAGAGCATCTCGTAGTGCAACTCCACGCCCTTGCCGCCACGAAACTCGCCGGCGCCGGAAGGGGCGGAGTTGAGCGCGTAACGCCGCACCCGGATACCGTTGCGGGACTCGTTGACTTCCACCGGGCAGTTGAAGGTGTCGCCGTGGGAAATGGAGAACTGCGCGCTGTCGCCGTCACGGTCGTGGCCCGCTCCCCAACCGCCTACCTGAGGTTCCACGAACGTCTTGTCCGTGCCGCCGGGCGTCCGCGAGCGGATCACGGTCGCGCAGATGGAAGCGAAGTGGCCCGCCGGAATGCGCTCGGGCATGTGCGGCGCGAGCGTCTTCAGGATCAGGTCCTTGGAACGCATCTTGTTCTCGTAGTAGAGCCCTACCGCCGCGGGCCGCAGCGCATGAAAGATCGAGCCTGGCCTGGTAAGCACTTTCAGGGGGCGGAAGCAGCCGGCGTTGGCCCAGGGTTCGGGGAGGGTAATGGACTTGAAGACCGCCCGGGCGCCGACCAGCGTGGCGTCGCGGGTGCCGTTCACGGGTCCATCGTCCTGGTCCGGGTTGTCGCGCAGATCGATGGTCATCTCACCGCGGCGTATTCGAATCAGCGCCCTGATTTCCCGGCCGTTATCCAGGCGGTCCGTGCCGCGGAACTCGCCGCGGGGCAGCGCGGCCAGTCCGCTCAGCGCCATGGTCTCGCCGTAGTCCATGTACGCGCCAATCGCGTCAACCAGCGTGTTTCGCCCGTACTTGCCGCACAGTTCCCGCAGCCTGCGCTCCCCTACCCTCAGCGCCGCCACGCCGGCCCACAAGTCTCCCAGCGCCTGGTCGGGCAAGCGGCTGTTCGCGCGAATGATCGAAAACACCGCCTCGACCGGACTGCCGGCCTCGAACAGCTTGAGAGGAGGCAGGATCAGGCCTTCCTGAAAGAGTTCCTTCGCGTTTGGAGACATGGAGCCGGGAGTCATGCCGCCGATGTCGACCCAATGCCCCTTGTTGGCGGTCCACGCGATCAGCCGGTCGCCGGAGAACACAGGCATGGCCAGCACCACGTCGTTGGCGTGGCTGACGCCGCCCTCATAGGGATCGTTGGCGATGAAGATATCGCCTGGGGCGATCGACGGCCGGGGATGCCTGCCCAGGACCGCCTGTACCGCCGGCGCCAGCATTCCAACGAATCCCGGAATGCCGGCGCCCACGCTCGCCAGGTTGCCTTCGGCGTCGGTTACGGCAACGCCGAAGTCCAGCACCTCGTAGATCACCGAACTCATGGCGGCGCGCGCCATGGCGGCAAACATCTCCTCGGAAATGGCGTTCAGCGAGTCCTGGATGACTTCCTGCGTAAACGAATCCATTTCTCCGACCGCCGGGCAGCTACCCGTGTGGCCGGCCCGGCAGGTTCAGAAGTTGTAACGGAAATCGACTCTCCAGACCCTCGGCGGCGCCGGATGAACGAAGAGCGGCGTGACGACTTCGGAGTTGTACTCCTTGTCCGCCGCGTTGTTCACGTACAGAGACGTTGTCCAGTTGGCGCCTTCCACTCCGGCCCGCAGGTTGACCAGGCTCAAGGTGTCCCGCGGATGCGTGTTCTCCGGCGTCCAGTACTGCTCCCCGCGGCGCTCGTAGTCGGCCCGGGCGAAAAATGTCAACCCGGCGTCCAGATCGAATTGGACCCGGGCGCCGGCGTTGAACGTATCCCTGGGGACGTAGGGAAGGTCGTTGCCCACGGTGCCGGGACGCTCCGCGTATGCGGTGATCTCGGCATTGGTCTTGCCGTAGGCAGCATAGAGGTCGAGGTTTTCAAGCGGCCGCCACGCAGCCTCCAGTTCAAAGCCGTCCAGGTCCGCTTCGTCGATGTCCTCGAAGACCTGCACGAAGGCGAGGCCGTCAAAGGGAAAATACTGCGTGTTGTCCACCGAAGACGCGAACAGGGCCGCGTTGAACCGGAAATTGCCGTAGTCGCCTTTCACGCCGATCTCGAAGGCCGAGTTTTCTTCCTGCTCGATGAACTCGTTCGCCGTGGCGCTGATGATCCCGATTCCCGGATAGTTGAACTGGCCCGCGCGATACCCGATGCCCCAGCTTCCGTAGACGTTGATCTCGTCGGTGGCGGCGAACGCCAGCGTGACCTTGGGCTGGAACTTGCTGAACTCGGCCTCCGCGACATCCCGGGAGGGACGGGTGTTGGCCAGCAACTCGCTGAAGGTCGCGTAGGCGCCGCAGTTCACGTTGGCCATCTCTCCGGCCGCTCCCGTGCAGGCGCCCGCACCATAAGGATGATTTACGCCGGACGCGTCGGCCTGGCTGTACACCCGCCCCGCCGTGTTGTACGGGTTCACAAGCTGTTCGCGGTTTTCCCGGTCATAACGCCCGGCCACGTCGATCGTGAACCGATCGCTCATTGCCCATTCCACGCTGCCGAACACGGCCTGGGCATAGCTGTCCTCGACGAAGGAAAGGAAGGAGCCGGGGTCCACGCCGGTCGGGTTGGTGCTGTCCTCGCATTCGGGCACATCGATGACGCGGAGGTTTCCCTGGCCCTTGTCGATTCCCGATACGGTGGAGCGCAAGCGATCCCACGAAAGGTAATAGCCGCCGAACTGCCAGCTCAGCGGTCCGTCGGAGTTGGAGCTGAACCGGATTTCCTGGCTCCAGCCGTCCACGTCCACGAAGGAATGCTGCGTGCCGTCGAAGTACGAAAGGTACGGCGCGCGGTCGGCCACCGAAGAGGTCTGGAGCTCATCGTAGGTGGTCACGGACTTGACGTCCGCGAAATCGAATGAAGCGTCAACCTTCACCGAGAAACTGGAAGCATCGCGGGTTCCGCGGTCGGGATTGTTGGCCACGTACGGCAGCCCGGTCAGGTTGGCGCCTTCGCTGACGACCTGGTCAACGGTAACGCCCAGCTCCTCGGCCGTACCCAGGAAGACCCCGAAAATCTCGAACTGGGCGGCGCCCGGCCAGTGAAAGCCGATCCCCTTGCCGGAGTGCTTGGAAACCTGCCCCTTGAGATCAACGGATATCGTGTCGCTGGGCGACCAGGAAAGCCGGGCCCGGAGCGTGCGGTCCTCGTACGGGTCCACGTCCTCGTCGCGGGTCACGTTACGGAAATAGCCGTCCCGGTTCACCACACGGCCGGACAGGCGGAAGGCCGCGTTCTTGCTGATGGGGCCGCTGTAGGAACCCTCCACGCCGACTTCGTTCGCCGTGCCGTAGCTCAGCTTCACATGGCCCTCGGGCTCTTCGCTGGGCGGCTTGGTCGTAACGATGATCGCGCCGTTGGAGGCGTTGCGGCCGTAGAGGGCGCCCTGGGGGCCCTTGGCCACTTCGATCTGCTGCGTGTCGAACACCTGGCCGATGAACTGGCGCGCGTTGACGATCAGCACGTCGTCCACGACAACCGCAACGGGCAATTCGCCGTTGCGCACGCGGCTCAGGCCCCGCACCGTCAGGAAGGAAGTCCCGATGGTCTGCGACTCGGCCAGGGTCACGTTGGGAATGAACTGGATGTAGTCCGCGGTCTGCGTAACGCCGGCGTCCTCCAGTTGCGCCTCGGTCATGGCGTTTACCGTGATCGGAGCGTCCTGTATGTTCTCGGAGACCTTGCGGGCGGTAACGACAATTTCTTCCAGCATGGCCTGTGCCGCCGCCTGCTGCGACAGCGCCATGGCAAGCGCCAGAGTCACCCCCAAGCCAAGCGCGCCTCGAAAGGAAAGTGCGAAGTTCTTCATGATGGAGCTCCTCCGGCCGTCAGGTTCGAGACGATGAAACCGGTCGAAGCGCTCTGCTCGGCACCCCGTTGCGGACTCATCGCCACGTTGCTTTCAGGCAAAACAGTAGCCGCCGAAATGGGGGTTGCCAACTACTCGGAAGTGTAGTCTTGAAGCCCCTCGAAGCGGGTCGGGTCAGTCCGCCGGCACCTTGATCAGGTTTCCGAACTCGTAGTCCCCGCGGAAGATTCCGAACCGCTCAAGTTCGCTCTCCGGCGGCGGCTCCATGCCCCATACGCGGCTGTTCGTCCAGCCGATTCGCTTTTGCCAGGCGGCGCTTTCCGCTGCCTTCAGCGCTGCGATGGAGCAATCGATGACCGGAACGTTGGCGGAGAACCGTTTCCGCAGGAACTCCTGCAGTTCCGCATAGAAACCCACTTCCAGGGTGCAGCCCAGGATGATGGACTCCGCCTTGCTTTCTTCAACGGCGCGCACCGCTGCGAGCTCGAGCTGATTCCTGGTTTCCGCGGGATTGCGGTGGAACTCTTCCACCCGAAGCCCGGCAGTCTCGAAAGACGCAAGCTTCGTTCCATAGCCATACTCATGCACAGTCTGCTTCATCTGGTCTTCCCACTTGGTGCGCCCGATGATGATCGAAAAGTTGTTGGCGACGTTCAAGGCTGCCGTAATCGACGCCTGGCAGGGCCCGACGATGGCTGTCTCGCCGGAAATTTCCCGCGCATCCAACACCGCCGGATCATAGAAACATCCGATAGCCATGGCATCGAACCCGTCCAGGGCCGCTTGTCTCGCCGCCTTGACCGTGTCCGCCACGATCAGCGACTCGTAGGCGCGATACTCCAAGTTGTTCATTTCCGGAGCGATCGAATCCGGATTCAGCGAAGCGATATACACCTCGGTGTCCGGGCACCTGTATTTGCGCGCCATGTCCGCGAAGACTTCGTCGTAGGCCGACATTCCTATCGGATTGAGATACATCACCTTGGTTCGGGCATTCATGGGCACTGTTGAACTCCTGCGGCCGACAAAAAAATCCTACCGGCCCGCGGTTGCCAGAGAACCCGCTCGAAAGAGTAGTTTTGCGGGCGCTTCCCGCCCGCTACGCTAGCGGGGCATTCGCCAGGCAGTGACCTGCCGTGCGGCAGAACATGAAAACGGACCCAATACCTGCAAACGACTACACGCGCAGCCGGGTACCCGACCACGCCACGATCGGCGGCTTCCGGATCGCGGTCGTAGTGTTCGGGATCGGCGTAACCCTCCCCATCTTCTACATCGGATCGGAAATCAGCCTGGCGCTCGGTTTGCGCCAGGCAACGCTTGCCCTGTTCGGCGGATGCGCGATCGTGGGCCTGATGATGATTGTTACGTCGATCATCGGCGCGCGCACCCGATTGTCGACCTACATGATCATTCAATTCTCGTTCGGCCGCGGCCTGGTCCGCTTTCTGGTCAATCCGTTGCTGGCAGTGACCTACGTCGGCTACTTCGCGGCCACCGGCGACATATTCGGCGGGGCCATCCGCGAGGCCATCGACGCGTTCTACGGAATCACGGTACCCAGGGCCCTGTGCGCCTTTTTCGGCTGCGTGGCCATGAGCCTGACCGCCATGTACGGCTTCCGCTTCATCGAACGGTTCTCCAGCCTGGCGGTGCCGTTACTGGTGTTGTTCATGCTCTACGTGGTCTATCTCGTGCTGCAGCGCATCGAGTTGCAGGACCTCTGGACCGCCCGGGGAAGCGGTGACATGTCGGTGGGCCTGGCCATATCGACGGTAATCGGGGCCAATATTCTCATGGCGGTGTCGGGGCCGGACCTGACGCGATACGCACGGTCCGGCCGGGAGGGCGTGAAATCGGTCACCGGGCTCGCTGCCGGCTATCCCCTCATCATGC
Source organism: Gammaproteobacteria bacterium (assembly GCA_963666765.1). Taxonomy (GTDB): domain Bacteria; phylum Pseudomonadota; class Gammaproteobacteria; order Steroidobacterales; family Foliamicaceae; genus Foliamicus. The sequence goes on along the minus strand of OY762933.1, from coordinate 2,605,176 downwards.
TGGCATCCGGCATTCCGGCACTCGCGTTCGCCGAAACCGACATCATGAAGATCATGGTCATCGTGGGCGTGGCCCTGCCCGCCCTGTTCATCCTGGTCTTTTCGACCTGGACCACGAATACCGTCAACCTGTACTCCGCGGTCCTGACGCTTGCCGCCTCCTTCCGCCGGTTCTCCGACAAACAGCTGGCGACGATGTCCGGCGCGCTGGGCACGCTCGGCGCGGTGCTGGGCATCATGGACGTTTTTCTGCCCTTCGTGCTGGTTCTCGGAATTGCCACCACCCCGATTGCCGGCGTCTATATCGCCGATTTCTTCCTCCTGAGCCGCTCGGCCTACAGGCTGGAGCACCTGTCCGCGCGACCCTCCGTCGGATATTCCGCCCTGTTCGCATGGATCGCAGGAACCGGAACAGCCGCCGCCGCCAACCAGGGCCTGCTGACGCTGACGACCGTCCCGGCAGCGGACGGCATGATCACGGCCTTCCTGCTCCACACGGTTCTGTCGCGCTGGGTCTTTAGGGGAAAGCGTTAACGGGCAAGCCGGTCCTCCAGCCCCTCGACGGCAAGGTCGTTCAGGAACTGGCGGCGCATGATCGCAAGCGCGCAGGCCCCGGGGCCGGTTCATCGTTTACGATTTGCCGCCGGAGCATCTGAAAGGGGAAGATTGTGGGCTCAACTTTGTTAGGGTCGCCGCGGGCGACTTTTTTATTGGGGGTGGCATTGACCATGACAGCACTTGACATAGACTCGGCCCGAGCGGCCGAGCAGGACGAAATCGCCGCCATCGAGGCCTTCATTCACGAAACCGCGGAGGTCTGGAACACGCAGGACTTCCGAAAGGTGCTGGACCTTTGGGATCAGGACGAAGAGGCGCCTTTCTACCTGGCCGAGGAACAGGAACGCTGGTTCATCGGCTGGGAGCCGCTCAGGGCCTATCTGGCTCCGCCCTTGCCGAACCCGGTGCTGGAAGCCCTGCGCGAGGAGATGTATGACATTTCGGTCAAGCTCATCGCCGACGATCTCGCCATTGTCGTGTGGTACATGCATTTCGAAATGAAGATGCGAGGCAGGCTCCCCCTGGGAGAGGAGATCCGGATGAGCGCGGTCCTTCGCAAGAAGCCGGAAGGATGGCGGTATATCCATTGGGCCGAGTCGCCCCTGACGCCCGGGGCCTATCTTGACCGGCTCAGGCAGAAGGAGGTGGATTACGAGAAATTCAATCCCCTGCTTGAGCGCGGGCGTGCGGTAAGGGAAGCCTGGACGGCCGAGGCTGCGGAACAGGCCGCCGGCGAAGGACCCTGATCCGCGCGCGATGCTAGTGTGCTGTCTCGCAATTGCGTTGCCTTTCAGCGCGTCCCCTGCGGCCTGTGGCAAGGCGCGTTCCGCCGGGAATGGTGGTTCCCATTGCCAAGGAGCGCAACGCGGCCACAGGCCGCAGGGGACACGCTGAAAGGCAACGCAATTGCGAGACAGCACACTAGATCTGATTGTGGTGGGGGCGGGATTCGCCGGCGTTTATGCCGTCCACAAGTTCCGCCGCCTCGGCTTTTCGGTACAGGCGTTCGAGGCGGGCGACGACGTGGGGGGCACCTGGTACTGGAACCGCTATCCGGGGTGCCGCTGCGACATCGAGAGCATTTATTACTCGTACCAGTTCGACGACGATCTTCAGCAGGAGTGGGAGTGGTCGGAGCGGTATGCGTCCCAGCCTGAGATTCTCTCGTACATCCGCCATGTGGCCGACCGGTTCGACCTGCGCCGGCACATCCAGTTCAACACGCGGGTCACTGCAGCCCGGTTCCAGGAGGCGTCGGCCGATGCGCCGTCGCACTGGACGGTCACGACCGACGACGGGCAGACGCACAGGGCGCGGTTCTGTGTCATGGCGAGCGGCGTTCTTTCCACGCCCAGTCTGCCGGACATTCCCGGGCGCGACAGCTTCGCGGGCGAGTGGTATCACACCGGACAGTGGCCGCACCAGGGGGTGGATTTCACGGGCCTGAAGGTGGCGGTGATCGGCACGGGGTCGTCCGGCATTCAGTCGATTCCGCTGATCGCGGAGCAGGCCGAGCATGTGACTGTGTTTCAGCGCACGCCCAACTACGCCGTGCCGGCCAGCAACCGTCCGCTCGATCCGCACGAGTTGCGCGAGGTCAGGTCCCGATACGGCGAGATTCGCGCGGCATCGAAGAAGGGCTTTACCGCGCTGCCGTTCAAGCCGGCGGGCCGGTCCGCGCTGGCCGTTTCCGACGCGGAAAGGGAAGAAGTGTACGAGCGGTGGTGGCGGAACTACGGGCTGGCGTTCCAGGGCGCCTTCGCCGATCTGCTGTTCAGCGAGGACGCCAACCGGACGGCGTCCGACTTCGTGCGGGGCAAGATCCGGGAGCTGGTGGACGACGAAGAGGTGGCCGACCTGCTGACGCCGGACTTCCCGCTGGGCTGCCGGCGCATGTGCGTGGATACGGACTACTACCCGACGTACAACCGGGACAACGTGACGCTGGTGGACATCCGCCGCGAGCCGATTGACGGCATCGTGCCCGAGGGCGTTCGCGTCGGCCACACGGTGCATGCGGTGGACGCCATCGTGTTCGCCACCGGCTACGACGCCATCACAGGAGCGTTGCTGGCCGTGGACCTGAGAGGCCGGGACGGCCTGCCGCTAAAGGAGAAGTGGGCGGAGGGCCCGCGCGCGTATCTCGGCCTGGCGACGCAGGGTTTCCCCAACCTGTTCATGATCAACGGACCGGGCAGCCCGTCGGTGCTGATCAACATGGTGACCGGTATCGAGCAACATGTCGACTGGATCGCCGATTGCCTCGTCCAAATGCGCGACCGCGGGCTGGACGCAATCGAAGCGAAGGCGCGGGAGGAAGACGACTGGGCCGCGCACAACGACGAGGCGGCGCAACAGTCCATACGCGGCAACTGCGCGTCCTGGTACACGGGCGCCAATATCCCGGGCAAGCCGGGCGGCTTCATGCCCTACGCGGGCGGCTTTCCCGCCTACGCGGAGCATTGCGAGCGGGTGGTTGAAAAGGGCTACCGCGGCTTCGACCTGACCTGACGGCGCCGGCCCGGGCGCAAGCCGCAAGCGGTCTCAATCAGAGCTTCCCGCGATTTGCCTCGTGATGGGCGATCATGCGCGCGCGCAGCTTCTTGGAAGGCGAAAACCGCACCACCCGGCGGGCCGGCGTCATCCTCATGCGCCCGTTCGCGGCGCCGGTCACCATGTGGTGCATCCGGGCGGCCTTGAGTTTCGTTTCGAACTTCCCCACCGTGCGCAGGTCAATCGTGGCGCCTTCGACCAGATTGCGGCTGAAAACCTCCAGAATGGCCTTTGCCATGGCGCCGGCGCCGAATATCGTCATGTTCAGGTTTTCCCTGAACCGCTTTTCGATATCGGCACGCACAACGGGAGTGTTTTTTTCACGTGAGCGCATGTTGTTTATCCCATGATTCTTGTGGGCGAAACAAGGCCATTGCCATAACCCATTTGGGAGGATTACTATACAGATTGCCAGGGGCCAAGTCGGGGGGCGACGGCAAACATGACTTTGAAGAAGTCCGGGAAGAGCAGGAAGCTTGGACGTCGCGACATGATCAGGGAAGTGGCGTTGCAATTCCGCGACAACCTGCCCCCCCAGGCGCCCGCACCCAGAATGGTTACCCGCGAGTCGCGAAGGAGCGTTCCGCATTTCGAGCTGGCGCGTAAGGCGATCAATGAATTCATCGATGTGGTCGGCCAGGGGCTGGCCGAGAATCGGGAGGTCACGCTCAGAGGATTCGGACGGCTCATGCCCCGGCAATACAAGCCGATGAAGGTGCGCCTGCCCGGAGCGGACATCGACGATGATGACGCGCTGATCAGCGTCCCGGTTCGACTGGGGGTCCTCTTTCGGCCGTCACCGAAACTGAAAAAAGCCATTCGCGAGCACGACGAGAACTAGGGCCTGTTCACACTATGCGATGCCGCTCTGCCGGGGCTGTTTTCTTGCCCGGCAAGGCGCCGCAAGCGCCGTGTGGCGGGCCCACACAAGAGCGCGGCAACGCCGCCCGGCAGGAAAACAGCCCCGGCAGAGCGGCATCGCATAGTGTGAACAGGCCCTAGCCCTAGTTCGCCAGTGAAATGGCGCCGATGTAAAGGCACTCCTCGCCGAGTTCGAACGTTGCCGAAGCGCTGCCGGATGCATCCGATTTGATCTGCACGCGATACTGGCCGCTGTTCTTCGCAAGTTTGTCGAAGCGGAAATCGCCGAATGTATCGCTTGTGGTTCGCGCCAGTTCCCTGCCGTCCTGTTCCAGCACGACCTCCGCGTCCGGGGCGCACTCCTCAACCCCGTCGGCGTCAACGACGACCGACCCCGCCACGAAGCAGTGGGTCATCAGGTGCATGTTCCTGTAATGCACACGCGGCCGGGTGCCGAGTTCCGGCTTGCGGACTTCCAGGCCTTCTTCCTCGCTGATCCGCTGCATCTCCCTGTCCTCGACCTTCACCGACCGGAAAGCGTTGGTCGGACAGCATTGCTCGATCCGCGTCTTGTCCCAGCCCTTGTCCAGGAGGTGCGCATCGAAGAACCAGGCCTGAGGGACCTGTTCTTCCTCGTTCCAGTAGATGGCGCCGTAGGGACAGGCATCGGCGATCTCCTTCTGTCCCTTCGACTTGACCGGATCGATCAGCACGATGCCGTCGGCGCGCTTGGTGACGGCGCCGTCCTTTGCCGCCTTCATGCAGGGCGCGTCATCGCAGTGGTTGCACATCACCGGCATGAAGTGCGCCTCGACCGCCGGCCAGCTGCCGCGCTCACGGCGCTTGATGTCCACCCAACTGTGCCCGCGTTCCGGCTGCGGCGCGGAATAGCCCGGAAACTCGTTGCCGATGTGCTCGTCCTTGGTCGCCAGGAAGCAGTTGCGGCAGTTATCGCAGCGCGCGATGTCGACGATCATGTTCCATTTCGCTGCCATTACGCCGCCTCCGACCGTTGCCAGGTATCCACGCCGGTCCATTTCTCGAACTGAATCAGGCTGGTGTTCGGCGCCATGCCGCTGGACTGCTCGGTAATCGTCTTCTTCGGGCTCAGCATGTTCACACAGCCACCGAGATCGGTCGAATTGCCCGGCTCGCCCACCGGCCGGTATTGCGCCGACCCGGTACAGGCGCTGACCACGCCCGGCCTGAGCCGGTCCGTCACCTGGGCGGCGCAGACCACCGAGCCCCTGAGGTTCCACAGGCGTATGAGGTCGTCGTCCTTGATCCCCCTGGCCTCCGCGTCCTGGCGATTGACGCGCGCCACCAGGTATGAGTGGCCGTTCACGGTTACGCGGTGCTCACGGATGTCCTGCAGCGTGCAGCCCTCGTCGTCCCCCATGATGTGAAACGGGTACCGGGTGTGCGGCGTCAGCAGCTGCAGGGGAAAGTCCGCCAGGGCCGGTTCGGCTTCGGCGTTCTCGTAGCTCTTCAGGTACTTGTTGAGCGGCGGCCGCGCCGGATCGTCGATCTGGCTCAGGGTTTCGGGCAGGAACTCGAACTTGCCGGAAGTCGTCTGCAGTCCTTCGCCGAACTCGCCCACGTAATCCGCCGGCAGCGGATACGGCTCGGGCGTGTCCTTCTTCCGCCCCTCGTAGTACCAGCGATTGGCCGTGGGCGCGCGCGCATCTTCCGGGTCCGCGGGCACCACGAAGTAGCCTTTCTTGAGGAACTCCTTCCAGGTGGTGTGCTTGGCCACGTCCGATGAATCGAACACCCGCTTGCACCAGTCCAGCTCGGTATTGCCGCCTTCCGAGTACATCGCGCCGAGCCCCAGGCGTTCGGCCACGGCGAGGAAGATGTCGTAGTCGGACTTCGACTCGCCCAGCGGCTCGATGCACTTGTGCTGCAGCGACACCACCCGGTGATTGACCATCGAGAACATGTGATGCACGTAGCCCGCGCCGACGTTGTAGTACTCGCCGATGTCCCAGCGCTCGAACACGGTGCAGGCGGGAAGAATGACGTCCGAATACGGCGTCTCGCCTTCCATCCATACCGACTGGTTGACCACGAAGGGCAGGTTTTCCGACTGGTACATCCGCACCCAGCGGTTGGAATCGACCATGGTGCCGAAGGAAGAACTTCCGTACTTGTACATCATCTGGATCTTGGCGTGACCGGGCGCCGGGTAGCCGAATCGCAGGAACTGGCCCCGCACGGAGGAAACGTCGGTGAGAAAGCCCATCGCGCTGCCTTCCATGATCGCCTCGGGCAGGCGAATCTTGGGAATGTTCTGGCGCGACGAGTTCATGGTCACGACATGCGGCATGCGCTGGTAGTTGTTGGCCGCATTGGCGCTGTAGGCCAGTTCGCCCGACATGCTCCCTTCCGCATAGCCGGGAAAGTAGAAGGAGAAGTCCAGCGGGGCCCCGAACTGAAGATTGCCGAAGTTGACGCCCGCCCGGCCGAAGCCCTGCATTGCGCCCAGGATGGTCATCATCCGCGCCCACTGCATGCCCATCGGCCCGCGCCCGGCGCCGCCGAGGCCACAGCCCCAGCCGCCGGCGCCGAGATAGGTCTTCTTGCTGCCCCATTCCCGGGCCAGCGCCCGGACCTCGCGCGCCGGAATCCTCGTTTCGGCCTCCTGCCATTCGGGCGTCTTCGGCGTGCCGTCCGACTCGCCGAGGATGTAGGCCTTCCATTCGTCGAAGCCGGTGGTGCGCTTCTCGACGAATTCCCTGTCGTAGAGGTCCTCGGTGATCCACACGTGGCACAAGGCCTGGGCCAGCGCGGAATCGGTGCCGGGCTTGGGCGAGATCCACTTGCCGCCCAGATGGGCCGCCGTGTGATTCAGAAACGGGTCGATATGGACCATGGGGATGCCCAGCTCTTTTGCCCACTCGCGCCGGACGGTGCCCTCGTAGCCGTAGCTGGCATCCGGGTCGCTCGACCAGAAGACGATCAGTTCGGCTTCCTTCAGGCAGTCCTCGACCGTGCCGTAGAACTCGGGCGTGCCCAGGCGCATGCTGTTACCCCAGTGATGCATGGCGCCCCAGTACCAGCCTTCCCAGCTGTCGGGGTTGTTGTGCAGCTTCGAGCAGCCGACAAGGTTCCAGAAGCGGTTGAAGGCGCTCAGGTAGTGGCCGAGGTTGCCCCACTGGTGATGCGAGCCGTGCGCCACCAGCACGGCCCCGGGGCCATGCTTCTTGGAGCGCTTGATCTCCTTTTCCACGATGTCCAGCGCCTCGTCCCAGCTGATGCGCTCGAACTCCGACTTGCCGCGGTTCTGGATATTGCGTTCTCCGTCCGGATCGAAGTCCACCCGCTTCATCGGGTAAAGGATCCGGTTCTTCGAATAGACCATGGATTTCTGGCACATCCCATGGGCGGCCAGCGTGGTGCGCCGCGGCGGCGTGAATTCCTTGCCCCGCGCCCTGATGGTCCAGGAAGGCGCGTCGTCCTTGTCGAAGTCCACGGGCGTGATCCGGACGATCTTGCCCTCCTTGACGTAAACGAAGATCGGTCCGCCGTTGGTGCCGTTGGTATAGCGAACCACGCCGTCGCCCATGTCGGTCCCGATCTTCCAGCGGATGGACTGCATGCGGTTGAGCGTGATCATGAACCAGACCGATGCCTCGTCCGATCCTTCCACCATCAGCTTGAAGTTCTTGGCGGCGTCGATCCGCACGAGCTGGTCGAAAGGCGGCGTCAGGAATTCCTCGGCAATGGCCCGGTTCTTGAATACAACGGCGAAGTCCGGGTTGTCGTGAATGCCGCTTCCCGAGCGGATCCTGCCGTCCATGATTTGCACCCACCGCCCCTGCGAGTTGTCCTGCAGCCTGAATTGCGCCGTGACGTTCCGTTCCTTGAGGCGATTCCTGAACTCGGCGTACATGAGCCTGGTCAATCGCATCGCCTGCACCATCGCCCAAAGAATGATCGAAAATCGCATGCTTTCCTCTCCCGGATGCGGGGCCCGCGGGGACCGCTCAAGAAGCACCGGATGATAGCAACCTTGCAGGCCCGCGTCACCTGAACGGGGACCGGTGGCCGTATTGCCGCCGCGCTGGTTAGCGCGCTCGCCAGTCGGTAAAATCGCTGCGAAATCCTCATGACCGCGCAACTGATAGACGGAAAGGCCATCGCGGCGGCGATTCGCGAGGAAATCCGACAGACCGTGGCGGACCGCCAGGCGTCGGGCCACCGCGCGCCAGCGCTCGCTACCGTGCTGGTTGGCGAGGATCCGGCCTCGCAGGTCTACGTTCGCAACAAGCGGCGCGCCTGCGCCTCCGCCGGAATCCTGTCCATCGACCGCAATCTTCCGGCGGACACGGACGAGCCGGCCCTGCTGGCGCTGATCGACGAATTCAATCGCGACGGGAACGTGGACGGCATCCTGGTGCAGCTTCCGCTGCCCGGACAGGTCAACACCCTGAACGTCATCCAGCGGATTGACCCGTCCAAGGACGTGGACGGCTTCCATCCGCTGACCTTCGGCCTCCTGGCGCTGCGCGAGCCCCGGCTGCGGCCCTGCACCGCGGTGGGCGTGATCCGCATGCTGGAAAGGATCGGCGTCAAGCCGAAGGGCAAACATTGCGTGGTGCTGGGCGCCTCCAACCTGGTGGGGCGGCCGCTGGCCCTGGAACTGCTGCTGGCCGGCGCCACCGTAACGGTGTGCCACCGCTTCACCGGCAACCTCGAGAAGCATGTTGCGGATGCGGAGATTCTGTGCAGCGCCGTGGGCAAGCCAGGGCTGGTCCCCGGCGCATGGATACGGCCCGGCGCGGTTGTGCTGGACATCGGAATTACCCGCATGAGCGACGGATCGCTGCGCGGCGACGTAGAATTCGAGGAGGCCTGCGAGCGCGCAGCCTGGATTGCCCCGGTTCCGGGCGGCGTGGGGCCCATGACCGTCGCCATGCTGCTGCAGAACACGCTGGATGCCGCGATATACAACACGAGAGTTTCGTAGGGAGCAGGGAAAATGAGGTATACGAGAATTCAGAGGGCGGGACGCCCTCACTCCCAGGGGGGCCGCCCTCTTTCCCGGGGGTGGGCTGTGGCGCTGTGCCTGCTGGCGCTGGGCGCCGGCGCAGCCGTGGCGCAGGAGCCTGCCGAGGCGGAAGAGGCCTTCGATCCCTTTCCGCGGGTGCGCGTGGAAACCACCGCCGGCGCCTTCACGCTGGAGCTGTTCGCCAACGACGCGCCGTTGACCGTGGCGCAGTTCCTGCGCCTCTCGGCGAGCCGCTTTTATGAAGGCACGATCTTCCATCGCGTCGTGAAGGATTTCGTGATTCAGGGCGGCGGATGGTCGGTCGATTTCCAGGAGCGTGCGATCGCCGAGACATTGCCGAACGAATCCGGCAACGGCCGCTCCAATCTACGCGGCGCCGTTGCCATGGCCCGCACCGGGGACCCGCACTCGGCGCAAAACCAGTTCTACATCAATCTTCAGGACAACGTGGCGCTGAATCCGCGGCCGGGACGCTGGGGATATGCGGTGTTCGGCAGGGTGGTGAGCGGCATGGAGGTGGTCGATGCGATCGGCGACCGCGCCACCGGTCCGGGCGGTCCCTTCCGCGCCGAGGTGCCGGCGGCGCCGGTGATCATCGAGCGCGTATTGCGCGTGACGGAATGAGCACCCTTTTCATCTCCGATCTCCACCTGGACGCCACCCGAAACCACGCAACCCAAGCCTTCCGTGAATTCCTGAAGCATCGCGCCGCCCGGGCCGATGCCCTGTACATCCTGGGCGACCTGTTCGAAGCCTGGATCGGCGATGACGACGACGACCCGCTGGCCGGCGCAGTCATGGACGCCCTGGCGGAACTGACTTCTGGCGGGGTTCCGGCGCGGTTCGTTCACGGCAACCGGGATTTCCTGGCCGGAGACGATTTCGCGCGGCGCACGGGAGTAACGCTGCTGCCGGAAAGCAGCGTGGTCGAACTGGAGGGCGAACGCGTGCTCCTGATGCATGGCGACACCCTTTGCACAGACGACCACGACTACCAGGAATTTCGAACCATGGTCCGCGATCCGAAGTGGCAGGCCCAGTTCCTGGCCCTGCCGCTGGCGGCCCGGCGTGCGCTCGCGGCCCAGGCGCGCGACGCCAGCCGCATTTCGACCGGCGGCAAGCCGATGGAGATCATGGACGTCAACGCATCCGCCGTGGCCGAGGCGATGCGCGCGAACGGATTGCGGCGAATGATTCACGGCCACACGCACCGCCCCGCCGTGCATGAATTTGACCTGGACGGCAAGCCCGCCACGCGGATTGTGCTGGGGGACTGGTACCAGCGCGGCTGGGCGCTGGAGCACGACGAGAACGGGCTCCGGCTAGCCCCGTTCGACTTCCAGGGCGGGTAATTCGGCTATCTTCGCCGGCTGAGCGGGCGCTACCGTCCGGGCGGCGGCCACCTTTGCGGCCCTCTTGCCTTTCCGCTTGCGCGACCGGCGCTTGGCCCGCACCTTGTCGGCGCGCTCCCGGGCGACCCGCAGGAGCAGCTTGCGGTCCACTCCGCCGGTCACGTACTCGCCGTTGAAACAGGACACGTCAAAACCCGTGATCTCCGCGCGACGGAAATTCACCGCGGAAATCAGGTCGCCCAGGTCCTGGTAGATCAGCCAGTCGGCGCCGATGCGCTTCTGGATCTCTTCCACGCTGCGATTGGATGCGATCAGCTCGTCGGGCGCGGGCATGTCGATCCCGTACACATTCTGGTGGCGGACCGGTGGCGCGGCCGAAGCGAAATAAACCTTCCTGGCGCCCGCCTCCCGGGACATCTCGACGATCTGCCGCGAGGTGGTGCCGCGCACGATGGAGTCGTCCACCAGGAGCACGTTCTTGCCGCGGAACTCCAGGTTGATCGGGTTGAGTTTCTGACGCACGGAGCGCCTGCGCTCGTCCTGGCCCGGCATGATGAAGGTGCGGCCGATATACCGGTTCTTGATGAAGCCCTCGCGGTACTTGACGTTCAGCCGGCTTGCCACTTCCATGGCGCTGGTGCGGCTGGTGTCCGGGATCGGGATGACCACGTCCACGTCGCTGGTGTCGTGCTCGCGCTGAATCTTTTCCGCCAGGCGCTCGCCCATTCTCAGCCGCGCCTTGTGCACCGAGATCTTGTCCATGAGCGAATCGGGGCGGGCGAAATACACGTATTCGAAAATGCACGGCGTGTATTGCGTGCGGGCCGCGCACTGGCGGGTCAGCGCCTCCTCTCCATAGGGAAAGACCCAGGCCTCGCCCGGCATGACATCCCGCAGCAACTCGAAGCCGAGCTGCTGCAGCGCGACGCTCTCGGACGCCACCAGGTACTCCGGCCCCTTCGCGGATTCCCGCCGCCCGACGACCATCGGACGAATGCCGTAGGGGTCGCGGAAAGCGACCAGGCCGAAACCGAGAATCAGGCACACCACCGAGTAGGCGCCCTTGCAGCGCTTGTGGACCCCGCGCACCGCGCGGAACACGGCGTCGGTGTCCATCGACCGGCGCGAAGTGCGCAGGAGCTCGTGGGCGAACACGTTGAGCAGCAGTTCGCTGTCGGAATCGGTGTTGAGATAGCGGCGGTCGCGCTGGCGCATCTCTCCGGCCAGCTCATGGGCGTTGGTCAGATTGCCGTTGTGGGCCAGGGCGATTCCGTAAGGGCTGTTGACGAAAAACGGCTGGGTCTCGGAGTTCTTGTCGGAGCCGGCGGTGGGATAGCGCACATGGCCCAGGCCGGCGGAACCGCGAAGACTTTGCATGTGGCGGGTGCGGAAGGTCTCGCGCACCAGCCCGCGGGCCCGGCGTTTGCGGCACATGCCCTCATCGTCGGTCATGATGCCGGCCGCGTCCTGCCCCCGGTGCTGGAGCATGATCAGCGCATCGTAGATCTCCGCCGCGGCCGCGCCGTGACTCATCAGGCCGACTACCCCGCACATCAGCGGCCTCCCAATGCGGCGAGCAGCAGGCCCAGGGCGTGACTTACGGGCTCAAGGATCGGCAGGGTCATCGAACCCTGCACCCAACTCTCCGGCCCCACGTGTGTGCACAAAAGCAGAAGCCCACCTGCAATCAGCCAGCCCTTGGCTGCGCCCAATAATACGCCCAAGGCGCGATCCGCGGAAGCGAGCACGCTGCCTTCAACGGCCCTGGACACCAGGCTGGCCAGGGTCGTGCCGATCACCAGCACGATGACGAGGATGCCCAGGCGCGCGCCCCAAAGGGCAATCGACTCGGCCACCGACGGGCCGCGGAAGATCGCCCCGGCCAGCGGGTTGCCGGCCAGCCAGGACTCGATCTTCGCCGGCCAGTCCGACAGCAGCGTCGACACGACGAGGTCGCCGAAGGCAAAGGCGAGAAAGATTGCGGCGACCCAGGAACCCAGGCTCAGGGACGCGCCCAGAAAGCCGCGCTTCATTCCGAGCCAGGCGGCCGAAAGGAAGACCGCCAGCGCGATCCAGTCGAAAAGGGTCACGGCGACGACTCCGGCCAGTCCGACACGAATCCCGAGCGTCCCAGCAAGGCCAGTTCCGCGACCGCCGAACGCGCTTCGTTCCTGGACGCATAGGGGCCCACGCGGACCCGGTAGAGCGTCCGGCCATTGTCGGGCAGGGCCAGGACCCGAACGCCGTAGCCCTGTTCACGGCACCAGTCGGAAAGGCGGTCGGCGTTGTCGCGCGCGGAAAAACTGCCGACCTGAACGGCCCACCGGCCTGCAGGCGCTGCGGAAACGGCGGCGGCTGAAGGATCGGGCGGGGCCTGGGCGCCTGCCTGTTCCGGACCGCCGGCCGTGGGCGCCGGAGGCTCGGCGTCCGGCTCGGGACGCTGGCCGTCCCATTCCGGGGCGGCAACGCGCTCGCCGTCACTGCCCTCATCAGCAGGAAAGGCTGAAGCTTCGCCTTCCAAAAATCCGGGTGCATCCTGTGCCCGGGGGACTTCAGCCCCGCCTTCGTCCGGCATACGGACCCCCTCTCGAGGGCCGATTACCAAGGCCAGCAACAGGAGCAGCGCCACCAGCACCGCTCCGCCCACCAGCCGCTCAAGCACCGGCGATTGCATTGCGCGGAATTATATGCGCCTGGGGGCGAAGGCGTCCGGGAGAGAGGGCATCCCGCAAGGGTCGAAGGCGTCCCGGCTTCGCGGAGGGCGGGACGCGCTCCCTCCCGGGCGAATGTGTGCAAGCGTAAAATATCGTCCCTGTCCTCCCGCGCGCGGATTGCACCATGTCCGGCAACACCATAGGACGCCTGTTCAGCGTCACAACTTACGGCGAGAGCCACGGCCTGGCGCTGGGCGCCATCGTGGACGGCTGCCCGCCCGGCATGGAACTGTGCGAAGCCGACATACAGGTGGACCTGGACCGGCGGCGTCCCGGGCGCTCGCGCCATACTTCGCAGCGCAAGGAGGCGGACCAGGTGCGGATCCTGTCGGGGGTATTCGAGGGCGTAACGACCGGCGCCCCGATCGGACTGATGATCGAGAACACCGATCAGCGGCCCCGCGACTACTCCGCCATCAAGGACAAGTTCCGGCCGGGGCACGCCGACTTCAGCTACCAGCAGAAGTACGGTATTCGCGACTACCGCGGAGGGGGACGCGCCTCCGCCCGGGAGACGGCCATGCGGGTCGCCGGCGGAGCGATCGCCCGCAAGTACTTAAGCGAGCGGGCGGGCATCACGATCTACGGCTACGTGGCGCAGCTCGGACCGATCCGGCTCGAGTGTCCGAACCCCGAGATCATCAACGACAACCCGTTCTTCTGCGGCGACCCCGCCCGGCTGAAGGAACTGGAGTCGTTCATGGACGAACTGAGGCTCGCTGGCGACTCGATCGGCGCGCGAATCAACATTTGCGCCCGGGGAGTGCCCGCCGGGCTGGGAGAACCCGTGTTCGACAAGCTCGAGGCGGTCATCGCCCACGCGCTGATGAGCATCAACGCGGTCAAGGGCGTGGAGTTCGGCGCCGGCTTCGCCGCCGTGGAGCAGCGCGGTTCGGAGCATCGCGACGAGATTGCGCCCGGCGGTTTTCTGAAGAACGACGCCGGCGGCACCCTGGGCGGCATTTCGTCGGGACAGGACCTGCTCGTGAGCATCGCGATGAAGCCCACCTCCAGCATACGCAAGAAGGGTGCGACGGTGACCCGCGCCGGCGCGGCGACCGAAATCAGCACCGGCGGGCGGCACGATCCCTGCGTGGGACTGCGCGCCACGCCGATCGCCGAGGCCATGCTGGCGATTACGCTCATGGACCATTACCTGCGCGACCGCGCGCAATGCGGCGATGTCGAGCGCCAGGCTTCCTCGCATGCCGGGTCATCGCGCCGGACTTCGGCGGCGCGGAGTTGACATGAGCGGCTACAACGTCGCTGTGGTCGGCGCCACAGGGCTGGTCGGCGAGACCATCGCGCAGATCCTGGCGCAGCGCGAGTTTCCGGTGGACCAGTTCCACGCGGTGGCCAGCGAACGCTCGATCGGCAAGACTGTCGAGTTCGGCGAACGCCAGGTCGCGGTTCAGGCGCTGAACGATTTCGATTTCTCCGGCGTGCACTTCGCACTGTTCTCGGCCGGCGCCGGAACCGCGGCCGAGCATGCGCCGCGCGCCGCGGGCCAGGGAGCGATAGTGATCGACAACTCGTCGGCGTTTCGCTATGACGACGATGTGCCGCTGGTGGTGCCGGAGGTGAATCCCTCCGCCCTGGCCGAATGCCGCGAGCGCGGAATCGTGGCCAATCCGAACTGCTCCACGATCCAGCTTGTCGTTGCGCTCAAGCCCCTGCACGACGCTATCGGTATCGAGAGGATCGGCGTGGCCACCTACCAGGCGGTCTCCGGCGCAGGACGCCGTGCGATGGAGGACCTGGTCAGGCACACGGCGGAAATGATGGCCGGCAAGGGCCGCCCCGAAGAGGCGGCGGAGACGCCCAGCGCGGCATTCAACGCGGTGCCGCACATCGACGACTTCCAGGCCAACGGCTATACGAAGGAAGAAATGAAGATCGTGTGGGAGACGCGCAAGATCCTCGGCGACGAGGCATTGAGAGTAAGCGCCACGGCGGTGCGCGTGCCGGTGTTCTACGGCCATTCCGAAGCCGTCAGCGTGGAACTGAAGCGCAAGGTCGCGGTCGAGGAGGCGCTCGGGCTCTTTCGGGCCGCCCGGGGCGTGGTGGTCATGAGCCAGGACCAGGCCGGCGGCTATCCCACCCCGGGGATCGACGCGACCCGCTCCGATGCCGTCTTCGTCGGACGGGTGCGCGAGGACATCTCGCACGACAAGGGCCTCAATTTCTGGGTAGTCGCGGACAACGTGCGCAAGGGGGCGGCGCTCAACGCCGTGCAGATCGCAGAGCTCATGATCGGCGACAACGCGGTCTGATTCCGTAACGCGAAACCAGTGTGCTGTCCCACGAGTATGAAAGGCAGGATCGCGCTCCGAATCCAAGTGTCGTGATGCGACCATACGGCCGGAACACGACACTGGCCGTTTCGCTGTTCATTGCGCTTGTGGCTGCGCCCGCGATCCCGCAGGAAGGATTGTTCTCGCTGTGGGCCTGGGGCCTGTCCCTGGTCTTCGCCGTGCTGACCTTTGGTGTTTTATCGGGGATCATGCTCGGCGCGCCGGCCGTGGCCGGAAGGTTTTTTCGCGGCGAGGATGCAAAAAAAGCCGGCGACGCTTCGCGGGGGCGGAACGGCGGCGGAGAGGAACAGCCCGGGCGGGCCGACGGCGAAATAACGGTGGAGCCCGACGCAGTTCTTTCGGAGGCCCTGGGCGAACTCGAGCCCGAGAACCACATGGACCTGGTGCGCGCACTCCAGGAAATGGGCCAGGACGCCGAGGCGCTCGAGGTTCTCGCCCACATAGCTGAAGCCAGGGACGACGAGTACGGCGAAGAAGTCGCCGAAGCGCTGCGCCGGATGCGCGACAGGCTTACGCCGGAGAACCCCGAGAGCGCATGACCCCAGTGTCGTGCGGAGACACGCTGATGCGACGATACGGGCGTGACACGACACTAACACGGCTTGCCCTCGGGCTGGAGTACGACGGCAGCGGCTTCCACGGCTGGCAGTCGCAAAGCGGCAGCCCCAATGTTCAGGATGCGGTCAACCGGGCGCTGAGCCGGGTGGCCGACGAGGAGGTGCGATGCATGGGCGCCGGGCGCACCGACGCCGGAGTCCACGCCATCGAACAGGTCGCGCATTTCGACACCAGCGCCAGGCGCAGCCGGCGCGACTGGCTGTTCGGCGCCAATACCTACCTGCCCGACGACATCAATCTGCTCTGGGTTCGCGAGGTGGCGGGCGATTTCCATGCGAGGCACTCGGCAGTCGCCCGCAGCTATGCCTACCTGATCCTGAACCGCAGCGTGCGCTCGGCGCTGGAACGCAACCGCGCATGGCTGATCCGGGACAGGCTGGACGCCGAGGCGATGCACCAGGCGGCGCAGGCGCTGGCCGGCGAACACGACTTCAGCTCGTTACGGGCCGCCGACTGCCAGGCCCGGTCCCCGGTTCGGAATGTCATGGATATCCGGGTGCGCCGCAGCGGACAACGGGTATGGATCATCTGCCGGGCAAACGGCTTCCTGCAGCGCATGGTAAGGAACATCGCCGGCTCCCTGGCGCTCGTGGGGCGTGGCCGCAAGGAAGGCGCCTGGATCGCCGAGGTTCTTGAGGCGCGCAGCCGCACGGCCGCGGGCCCGGCCGCGCCTCCCCAGGGCCTGTATCTTCAACGGATCGAGTATCCGCCGGCCCTGCTCCCTCAGGGAAGCCCGGCCGGTCTCGATGCGCTTCTGCAAGTGCCGGAAGATATTTAGGCTAAAATCAAAGTCTTATGGCGATTTCCTGGCTGCGCAGATTAATGCCGTCGCGGATCACGACGCGACGGCCGAAAAAGAGCGTGCCGGAGGGCGTGTGGGTCAAGTGCGATGCCTGCGGCACGCAACTGTACCGCTCGGAAGTCGAGCGCATTCAGCATGTCTGTCCCAAATGCGAGCACCATATGCGCCTGTCGGCCCGGCGCCGGCTGGAATTGTTCCTGGACAGCAACACGGCCAGGGAA
Organism: Gammaproteobacteria bacterium; assembly: GCA_963666765.1. Taxonomy (GTDB): domain Bacteria; phylum Pseudomonadota; class Gammaproteobacteria; order Steroidobacterales; family Foliamicaceae; genus Foliamicus. Next base: position 2,588,169 of record OY762933.1, on the reverse strand, counting down.
CTCGCCCCGCGGCTGCAGCCCAAGGATCCGCTGAAGTTCAGGGACACCAAGCGGTACAAGGATCGTATCACCCAGGCGCGCGACGGCAGCGGGGAACTGGAGGCGCTGGTAACGATGGCAGGCAAGCTGTACGGACAGCCGCTGGTGGCCAGCGCGTTCGAGTTCGGCTTCATGGGCGGCTCCATGGGTTCGGTGGTGGGCGAGAAATTCGTTCGCGCCGCAGACTATTGCCGGGAGCACGGCATGCCGCTGGTCAATTTTTCCGCTTCCGGCGGCGCGCGCATGCAGGAGGCCCTGTACTCGCTGATGCAGATGGCCAAGGCAACCGCGGCGCTGCACAAGCTGGCGGAGGCGGGGCTTCCGTACGTCTCCGTGCTGACCAACCCAACCATGGGCGGCGTGTCGGCCAGTCTGGCGATGCAGGGCGATATCGTGATCGCCGAACCCGGGGCGCTGATCGGTTTCGCGGGTCCCCGCGTGATCAGGCAAACGGTGCGCGAGGAACTGCCGGAAGGATTTCAGCGCGCTGAGTTTCTCCTGGACCACGGCGCCCTGGACATGATCCTGGACCGGCGCGTGATGCGCCTGGAGATCGCCAGGATGCTGGCCAAGCTCCTCAAGAAACCGCCTCCCGAATAACCCGGGAGTGGGGGCATGCCCCCACAGCGTCCCGCCCTCCGTGAAGGCGAGACGCCTTCGCTCCCGACTCAACCCGCCAGGTCCTCCGACCGCAGCAGCAGGACGCCCTCCCCGCCCCTTTCCAGCGACGGCCAGAAGAAAGGCAGTTCCGGCCGCGAGGCGGCAAGAGCGCCGGCCGCCTCGCCGACTTCCAGCGCCACAAGCCCGTTCCCGGCGAGGTATCCGGGCGCGTCGCCCAGGATGCGGGACGCTATGGCCAGCCCGTCGGCGCCTGCCGTCAGCGCCAGTCGCGGCTCGTGCCGGTATTCGCGAGGCAGGGAACGGTACGCAGCGGTCGGCACATAAGGAGGATTGGAAATGATGAGATCGAATTTCCCGCGCGCGCCGGCGAACAGGTCCCCCTCGCGGAGTGCGACCCGGCCCAGCAGGCCAAGCCGGCGCAGATTGCGCTCGGCCACGCACAGGGAGGCCGCCGAAATGTCGGTCGCGACCACTTCGCTTCCGGGAAAGGCGAATGCGCAGGCAGCGGCGATGCAGCCCGAACCGGTGCAAAGATCGATGACGCGCCGAGGTCCGCCCGCCTGCAGCCAGGGCCCGAAGCCGTCCTCTATCAGTTCGGCCAGGGGTGAGCGGGGAATGCAGACGCGCTTGTCAACGTGAAAACGCATTCCCGCAAACCAGGCCTGGCGGGTCAGGTAGGCCAGCGGCAGACGGCGCGAAGTTCGCAGGAAGGCAATCCTCAGGGCCCGCGCACGGACGGACGGCGACACCTGCCGCCCAAGCAGCGAGCGGCGCTGCCACAACCCCGACCGGCAGACAAAGTTCGCCAGCGCCAACGCCTCTTCGTGCGCACTGCCCATGCCGTGTCCGAAGTGGACCCGCCCGGCTGCCAGGCGGGCGGCCAACTCATCGACAAGGTCGCAAAAGCGCATCTTCGTTTATCCGAATCTTCGCGAAACTTCGATCGCCTGAGGCTACAATCGGCGATCCCGCCTGAGACGACTGAACTTGCTTGCCCGACTGCTTGTACGCCTGCACTTCGTTCTGCCGCTGCTGACGCTCAGCCGCCTGACGGCGCATGCATCGCGCTTCAGGGGACCGGGGGGAGTGCTGATCCGGGTCTTCGCCTGGCTGTTCTCCATCAACACGGAGGAGGCCGCACGGAGCGTGCCCCGGGGATACGCCAGCCTTGCCGAGTTCTTTTCGCGCGAACTCAGGGAAGGCGCACGAACACCGGAGGGCGGGGAGGAATGCGTCGTCAGTCCCGCCGACGGAATATTGACGCGAATCGGGGCTGTCAACGGCACGGCTCCTTCAAGGGCAAAGGAAGCAATCTACTCCATCGAGGAATTGCTGGGCGGTTCACGTTGTGCGGCGCCCTACGAAGACGGTCATGTTGCCGTCATCTACCTGCGGCCGGCGGACTACCACAGGGTGCGCATGCCACTGGGCGGCCAACTGCGGGAAATCGTGTACCTGCCCGGAAGGCGGCTTTCCGTGAACCCCGCCTTTATCGAAGCTGCGCCCCGGGTGCTGGCGACCAACGAGCGGGTGGCGCTGCATTTCGACACGGGCGGCGGAAAATTCTGCGTCGTGATGGTGGGCGCGCTCAACGTGGGCTCGATCAGCACCGCGTTCGATATCCGCACAGACTCGAGCATACCGCCGGTGCCGACCCGGTGGAGGTTTCCGGGCCCCCTGGGCGCCAGGCGCGAGCGCGGCGACTACCTCGCGCACTTCAACCTCGGCTCCACGGTCGTGCTGGTGGCGACACGGAATCTGCTTGCCTGGCTGCCTGAACGTGGGCCCGCGGAAGAAGTACGCTGCGGACAGGCCCTGGGAGAACGGATTTCCGTCGAAGTCTGATCTGCCGCGGGCCAACCGCTAGGCGCGGCCGATGTACTCTCCGCTGCGCGTGTCCACCTTGATCACGGCGCCTTCTTCCACGAACAGCGGCACACGCACCACGGCCCCGGTCTCCAGGGTCGCCGGCTTTACTCCCCCGGTGGCGGTGTCGCCCTTCATCCCGGGATCGGACTGCGTTACCTTGAGCTCGACGAAATTCGGCGGGGTGACCGTTAACGGCGCGCCGTTGAACAGCGTGACCCGGCAGCGGCTTTGCTCCACCAGCCAGCGTTCGCAGCCCCCCATCGCCGCCTCGTTCGCTTCGTACTGCTCGTAGGTCTCGGTATCCATGAACACCCAGTCCTGACCGGTGCTGTACAGATAGTCCATTTCGCGGTCGACGACATCGGCGGCGGGAATCGATTCGCCGGAGCGAAAGTTGCGTTCAATCACGCGGCCGGTGCGAAGATAACGAAGCTTGACCCGCGTAAACGCCTGTCCCTTGCCGGGCTTGACGAACTCGGTTCCGATGATGGCGCAGGGCTCGTCGCCCAGCATCACCTTCAGCCCGTTCTTGAACTCATTGGTCGAATACGAAGCCATCTATCTGCTCAGGCAAACAACTCCGTCATGAAGTTCAGCACCGACTGCCAGGACCGCCGGTCGGCGGATTCGCTGTAGCCGATGCCGTCCGCCACAGCCGGGGCGTCATGGGTGAAACCATGCAGCGCGTGGCCGTAGGCGTGGATCTGCCAGTCGGCGCCCGCCCGGGTCATTTCAGTAGCCAGATCGACCACGGTGTCGGGCGGAACCATCGGATCGGCCCAGCCGTGCAACACCAGCACCTTTGCGCTGATCGAATTGCCGTCGGTGTTGCCGGGCGGATTGAACAGGCCGTGCAGGCTGACTACGCCCTTCAATGGCGCGCCGACCCGCGCCAGGTCCAACACGCAGAGTCCGCCGAAACAGTATCCGATCGCGGCCATGTTCCCGCCGTCCACTTCCGGCTGCGCAGCGGCGGCGTCCAGCCCCGCCAGAAGGCGGGCCTGCAGCAGCTGCCGGTCTTCAATCAGCGGGTTCATCAGCGCCATGTTTTCTTCAACGCTCTGGCCCAGAACACCCTTGCCGTAAACGTCCAGCGCAATCCCGACGTAGCCTTCGCCCGCCAGCTTCTCCGCCGCCTCGCACTCGTGCCCGGCGCGCCCGCTCCAGGCATGCGCTACCGCCACCGCCGGCGCCGGACCGCGCCCGTCGTCCCAGTACATGCGCGCCTCGAAAACCTTGTCCCCGTGACCGTATTCCACATCCCGCGTTTTTATCGCCATCGACTCTTCTCCCGGCAGACTCCCAATCGGAGCCGGAATTTTATCCCCTGCGCGCCGGCGTCATCGACCGACTGGGCGCCACCGAAAGACCAGCGGTCCGCAACCCCCCGGTGTGTTAGCATTTTTCGTCGGCGGAAGCGATACCCGAACGATCCATTCACTGCCTTCCGCCACACCGGCATACGCCCCAGCGGTTCACGAGGCCCCAGAAACTGAAGAGCACAATCCTGGCCTTTATCGGTTTGCTGACCTGCGCTGCCGGGGCACAGGAGCAGCCTGCAGGCGAGTGGCTGGCGATCGGGGGCCATGCGGACCTGGACTCCGTATTCACGCGGCCCGAACTGGAGGGCGCGTACTCCAGGTCGGCCATTTCGGAAGCCAGCCTGGCCTTTGCAGCGGCTGTGGGCGACTGGGCAGCCATCGAGACCGGTTTCCTGTACGAGCATACGGATCTCGGCGAGAGACAGCATATCCACGGCTCGGAAGCAACCTACCTCGAGTACGCCACACTTGCCATCGGCCCCCCGGACGGTCCGTGGTCCGTAACTGCCGGCCGTCAGTTTCTCCCCTTCGGCGTATTCGATACGCGCATGATTTCCGAACCGTTGACGCTCGAGTTGGGCGAAACCAACGAAATCGCCCTGGCGCTGGGATGGACCGCCGGGCGCCTGCAGGCTTCGGTGTTCGGCTTCGACGGCGACGACGGGCTGCAATCGGCCGGCGGCGCTGCAGGTTACGGGGCGGCCCTTGCCTATTCCGCGGTGCGGGCGTCGTCAGGAGTAGCCCTGAATCTCTCGTTTACGAGCGACATCGGTTTTGCCGACGGCATTCTGGGGTTGCTTTCGGATACCGCAGGCGGCGAAAGTTCCGTCAGCCGGGTCGCAGCCTGGTCGGCGCAAGCCAGCCTCCGCTTCGGCGCCATGACCCTGATTGGCGAGTACCTGGGTGCGCTTGAGTCGTACTCGGGCGGCGAACTCGAATTTTCGGGACGCGGCGCAAAGCCGTCCGGCTGGCTCCTGGAAGCAGCTTATGACTTCGATGTGGCCGGAAGAAACGTGACCGTGGCCGGAGGCTGGCAGGCGACCCGTGAGTTACTTGCTCTGGAGCTGCCCGCCCGGCGACTGCTGGCCAGCGTGTCACTGGAACTCTTCGAGCCGCTCACGCTTGGTGTGGAATGGGGCCGCGATAGGGACTATTCCGCAAGGCAAGGCGGCAGCGGCGAAGATACGACAACCGTAACGGTGCAGTTTTCCTACCAGTTCTGAGCAAGATCCGTGGGACTTGCCCGCGCACTTACAGCGCCGCCAGCGACTTTCCTCCGTCCACCGGCAGAATCGCGCCGGTGATGAACTTCGCCTCGTCGCTGACCAGGAAGTTGACGGCATCGACGACCGACTCCACCGGCGGAATGTCGCCGAAATGGCGCGCCAGCGGCATTTCTTCGAGAAGCTCCTTCTTGACTTCCTCGGCCGTGCGGTGCTCGGAAGTGATGGGGTCGATCAGACGCTCGTCGATTACCCGGTCGGACATGATCGGCCCCGGGCACACGGCATTCAGTCGAATCCCGCGTTGCGCGACTTCGGCCCCCAGCATCAATGAAAGGTGGTTCAGGGCCAACTTGCTCAACGCATAGGCCGCATCGATCCTGCCCGGACGCAAGGCGGCGGCGCTGGACAGAAACACGATCGCGCCGCCGGACTTCACCATCGGCGCCAGCGCCGACAACAACAGGAATGCGCCCTTTACGTTGGCGTCCATCACGCGGTCCCAGTCTTCTTCGGCCAGCTCGAGCAGGGACTTGCGCATGTTGATGCCCACGCAGTTGATGAGCACGTCGATTTTTCCGCCAAAGAAGCTCTCGATTGCGCCCCCGAATTCCCGCACCTGGTCGCTGCGGGTAATGTCGCATTGCTCGTATCGCAGTTGCCCCGCGTCCGCCTCTTCCATAGGCCGGAAGCCGAACTCCAGGCTCCTGGGATCGAGCTTGTCGGCCAATAGCACTTTGGCACCCTGGCGAATGAACGACCGGCACAGCGCCTCGCCGATCCCCCCTCCGCCGCCGGCAATCGCGATGTGCCGTTCCATCATGCTCATGGCCTTCTCCTATGCGACCAGGGCTGCGTCCACCTCGTCGAGCTGCAGGGTGAACATCTTCGAGTACCAACCTCCACAGGCCATCAATTCCTCGTGGCTGCCCCGTTCCGCAATTCTGCCCTGAATCATGACCAGGATTTCGTCGCTGTCGACTATGGTCGAAAGGCGATGCGCAATGGTCAGCGTGGTCTTGCCCCGGCACAGACGGCGCTGCGCCCGCATCACGCCTTTTTCCGTTTCCACGTCCAGGCTGGAAGTGGGCTCGTCCAGAAGCACGATCGGCGCATCCTTGAGGATCGCCCGGGCAATGGCGATACGCTGGCGCTGGCCGCCGGACAGCTTGCTGCCGCGCTCGCCCGCCGGCGAGTCGTAGCCGTCGGGAAGCGTGGCGATCCAGTCGCTCAGTCCGGCGTCCTTCGCCGCCGCCTTCATCCGGGCATCGCCGGCGTCGGGGCGTCCGAAAAGAATGTTGTCGCGGATGGACTCGTTGAAGGTGTAGCTGCGCTGCGACACCACGGCGAACTGCTTCTGCAGGGCGTCCAGGGGAAAATCGGCGACGGGCTTGTCGCCGATTGCAACCTCGCCCCGGTCGACGTCCCAATGGCGAAGCAGAAGGTTGATGAGCGTCGTCTTGCCCGTACCGCTGGGGCCGACCAGGGCCACGTGCCGGCCGGCCTCGATGTCGAGCGAGAAGTCCTTCAGCACGCCGGCGCCGCGGCTCCACTCGGCGTCATCGGAATCGTATTCGAACGACACGCCGCGGAAATGCAGCGAGGCCGAGCCGGCGCCGTCCGCCGATGCATCCGACGACTCCCGCGCCGCCGGCGGCTGGTCCATCATCGAGAACAGGCGCCGCGCCGCAATGATGGAAACGCGAAAATCGGTGTAATTGTTGGCCAGCCCGATGGAAGTGTAGAAGCCGATCACGGATACGGCGACGATGGCCGGCAGATCGACCAGCGCGGAGATCCGCCCATCCATGGTCAGTTCGATCCCCCACCAGGCGGCGGCAAGTATTCCGACGGTAACGAATATCTCTCCCAGCGCCCGCTGGGTGGCGTCCGCGCCGTAGAGCTTGTCCTGTCCCTCCTGCATGGTGGCGCCGATACGCCACAGCTCCTCGCCGCGCCGTTTCTCGTAGCCGAAGGCGACCGTGTCGCGCACACCCTGGATGCTGTCGGCCACGTAGGCGTTGACCAGGCCCAGCTTGTCGCGGTAGGCCACGCCGTCGCCGCCCAGTTTCGCCACCAGCCACGGCAACACGAAGGTCGTGGCCACGTAGAAAGGCGCAAGGACAGCCAGAAAAGAGGGATGCACGCTGTAGCACCAGGCCAGGATGACGCCGGGCACGCAGATTGCCGCAACCGCCGGAGCGATGGTGTGGGCGTAGAAGGGCTCGATGCGCTCGCAATCCGACATGACCCGGCTGACCGCGTCACCCGACTGGAGTCTGGAAGTGCGGGCCGGCGCCAGCGGCAGCATGGCATAGTAGAAGCTGTTGCGGAAGGCGGCCAGGATGTGAAAGGCGACGTAGTGCCCGGTGTACTGTTCGATATACGAGGCAACGCCCACGATCGTGCCTGTCGCCGCAATCCACTTCACCTTGTTCCAGATCACGTCCCAGGCGACCGCCCCCGGTTCGTGCGCGGCCACGTAGATGCCGACGCTGGCCGCCGCGATGCCGAGCACGGCGGCCTGGGAAACGATCTTGACCACCCGGGCCGTCAGTGAAATGCACATGATCCAGCTGAAAGGCCGCATGTGCGTCAGCAGCCGCCGAATGATCCGCGCGTTGCTTGCCCTGGCCATCAGGCTCCCGCCTCGGCCAATCGACCCTCGCCGTACGGCCCGGCCATGCTTTCCAGTTCTTGCTTGGTTCGGACCATCCCCGCGTATATGCCCCCGCGAGCCAGCAGTTCGTCTCGCGTGCCCTGCTCGGCAACCGCGCCTTCTTCCATCACCACGATGCGGTCCGCCTGCTCGATTGTGCTCAGGCGGTGCGCGATCAGCAGCACCGTCTTGCCCCTCGTCAGCCGCTTGAGGGCCAGGTGCAGGGCCGCTTCCGTTTCCACGTCGATCTGCGAGGTCGGCTCATCGAGAATCACGATCGGCGCATCCTTCAGGATCGCCCTGGCAATGGCGAGCCGTTGCGCCTGCCCGGCGCTGAGCGCCATGCCCTGATCGCCGACCATGGTATCCATTCCGGCCGGCGAAGCCTGCACGAAGTCGAACAGCTCGGCGCCCTTGAGCGCCGCCATGAGTTCGTCATCGGATGCGTCGGCCCCGGCGACCCGCAGGTTTTCCGCGATCGTCCCGAAAAACAGGAAGGGGTCCTGCGGAACCAGCGCAATCCGCTCGCGTATCTGCGCGAGGGACAGCTGCTGTTCCGGAATGCCGCCGAACAGGATTTTGCCGGCGTCGGGGTCCAGCGTTCTCAGCAGAAGGTTGGTCACGGTTGTCTTTCCGGAACCGCTGCGCCCCACCAGCGCGACGGTTTCCCCCGGGTTCAGATCCATGGAGAAACTCCGGACGGCGGGGGAATCCGCCCCCGGATAGGTAAAGGAAACGTCCCTGAGCCGGATGCTCAGATCGCCGGCGGGCAGCTTCTCTGAAGCCTCTTTCCGGGACCGGCGCACGGAAGGCGTCTCGTCCAGGAATTCGCGCACCTTGCGCGCCACCTCGCGGCCCAGCGCGCCGGCGAAGAAGAACTCGCCGATCAGCAGCAGCGTGCGGCTGAACTCCAGGCTGATGAGCACCAGCGCAACCACTTCGCCCGGCGTCAGGTGACCCCCGGAGTAACGGTACAGGGCCACCGCCATGGCCACCGCCGTCGAAAAAAGGGCGAACCCCAGTTCCAGGAAAACGAACTGCGACTGGGCCACCGCCAGCAGCTTCATCGTGCTGCGGCGCTGCACCTCGTTGCCGGCTGCCATCTCTTCGCCACGCGAACGGTCCTGATTGAACATCTTGAGCGTGGTCATTCCCTGAATCGAATCCAGGTACTGGGAGCTGTTGCGGTTCTTGACGGCCTCGTTCTGCGCGCTGATGCGCCGAAAGCCGCGCGCCGACGACCCGACGAACAGCGGGGTCAGCGGAACCCCGGCAAGCATCCACAGGCCGACCACCCAATCGACCCAGAAGATCGCCGCGCAGAGCATGATGGGTATGGCGATGGCCACCCAGATCTGCACGAAATAAACGCTGAAGTAATAGTCGAGGTACTCGACGCCTTCGGTGGCGATATTGGCGATTTCTCCCGTGCGCCGCTTTCCGAGCAGGCCGGGGCCCAGCTCGACGACCTTTTTGTGGATGCGGTCGCGAACGTTGAGCTTGGCTTCGCCCGACGCCCGGAACTGCCCTGTCCGGAAAACCCAGGCAAGGGCTGCCTTGGCGAGCACCAGCGCGGCCAGCACCCAGAACCACTGGCGCACCAGGTTGCTGCCCTGCCAGGCGGCATCGACCGCCAGACCGAGCACGTAATACAGCAATATGGTCATGGGCATCGCCGCGATGCCCGCAACAAGCCCTACCCGCACCCACTTGATCGTGGCCGGGGTGACCAGCCTGCTGTCCACGCCCAGCATGCGGTTCACACCTCCCGGGGCGGTAGGGCGTCGGCGCCCTCAACGCAGGCGAGACGCCTTCGCTCCCTGGAGCGCTCTACCCCCGCGTCGCCGACAGTCCCGGCGCTGGAGCTCACGCGCCGGCGAACTCCGCGATTCCGGCCAGGGAGCGCTCGACGCCGACCTTGGCGCTGGCCGAGATTTCCCCCGATTCCAGGCTCATCCTCACGATCTGGCCGGTAAAGAAATTGCCGCCCAGCACATGCTCGCCGTCGGCCGACAGGCACATCGTGGCCCAGCCGAATCCGGGCAGGGGCAATTCTCTTTCCCGTTCGCCCTGCTCGCTCAGAAACTCGACGGCGCTTCCACGCATGTGAAGCAGGGCGCCGTCCGGCGCGTAGCTCACCGCAAAGCACATGGCGCCGCGCTCATCCTCCGGCAGGTTCAGGATGTCGGGCAGCTGCCGGGAAGCCTCCAGGTCGAAGCGCATCATCCTCTTGCCGGTCTCCGATACATACACGAGCGTCTTGCCGTCCGGCGCCAGCGTGGAATGCGTGACCCCGAGAAAGCCGCCCATGCCGCCGTGCGTTTCGGTTGCGTGCTCCGCCACGAGTTCGCCCTGCTGCGTGTACTCGAAGACATGGCCGTCGCCGAACCGGTCGCTGCCGGGCATCCGTGCAAGCACCGTCTGCAAAGGCAGGCGACTTTCGGACCCCACCAGGTGCTCGGAAAGGTAAATCTGCCCTTGGGGGCCGAAGTTCACGTTGGAGAAGGAGCGTTCGGCAAAATCCATGTGCGGGAGGCGCTGCCCGTCGGGCCCGACCCGAATCACCAGGTGGGCGTTGCTGTCGAACGCCCAGAGCACCCCATCGGGATCGAATTTCAGCCCTCCCACGAGGTGAGTGCTGTCATCGATCCAGAGTACGCCCTTCTCGTTCAGTCCGGCGTCGTACTGGATGATCCGCCCGCGGCCGGCGTGGTCGTCGTCCGGATCGTTGAGAAGCGTGGCGCCGGCGAAAACGTCGCCGGGGCCGAAAGGCTGCAAGGTCGATTCAGAGTTCATCAGGCGTCCCCCTCAAAAAACGGCGTGACGGCCGTTCCCCAGTCCGCCGGGTTATCGGGAAGCAGCAGAGCACCGCAGTGCGCGTATTCGCCCGCCAGGCGCTCGCTCAGTTCCCGCGCCACGTCCCATTCCGCCGTGGCCAGCAGGACCGGGATGCCAGCGTCCGCCAGGCGCTGCCCGGCGCGGTACCTGAAGTGCGCGTGGTATGCCTTGCGCCACATGACCGGCGCCCGCAGGACCTCGACCACGCGGCGGTGCACCATGCCCGGATCCAGGTACGGCTCGCCCTGAAGCATCGACTCCGCCTTGCGCGAGTACCAGGGGAAGTAGATGCCCTGGTCACGCATCATGTGCCAGGCCTCCAGGAGGTGTCCGCCGTGCCACTGGGGAACGATTTCGGGCGTGTAGTTCGCCAGCAGATCGGCCTGTTCCTCCTCGGTGTGATCGATCAGGCCGGTGATGACCAGCCGCCCTACCCGGCCGGGATTTTCGATGGCCAGGTCGAGAAGGACCGACCCGCCGCCCCAGACGCCGTAACCGTTCACCTGCTCGAGGCCCAGCGCGTCCAGAACCTGCGCCAGTGCATCGCGGTAATCCGCCACGCTGACGTCGCCCTCGCCGATGGTGTTGTCCGAGTCGGCGTGCCCGGGCAGTTCCACGGCAAGCACCGGGTGCGATCCGATCAGGGACTCGGCGAGTCCCTGCACCGTGCGCCCGGAGCCGGCCGCGTCATGCTGCACGACTACCGTAGTGCCGTCGGCGTCGGTGTTGCGGTAAACGCGAACCTGTCCGCCCGGAATCGAGACCATCTCGCTCCACAAGCGTCCATCCAGCGCCTGCGCCGGCGGCGAGGCCGGCGGAACCGGCGCGGGATGGGCGGTCAGCAGCTTGAAGCAATCCTCCAGCGCGGACTGAGGCGTCGGGCTCGGATACACCTCAACTCCGTCCGGGGGCGGAGGGATGCGTTCCAGCTGAGAGGCCAGCACGTCGCCGACCCATGCGGTAACCAGACCCGGCGCCTTCAGCTCCACGACCGCCTCGGCGCCGTCGTGCGAGAAAGCGCAGCCGTAGGCCTTGCGGTAGTTGTCGCCGGCGCGCAGGAATTCCAGCACCTCCCGCTGCAGACGGTCGGCCGACGGCAGGTCGTATGACATGCGGGCGGCAGCGCTCAGGTCGTACCAGGGGAAAAACATGAGCTGCTGGCGCAGGCGGCTCCACAGCCAGGTGAGATGAGAGCCGTCCCAGGCCGGAACGAAGGACGGCAGGTAGTTGGCCAGCAACTCCGCCTGTTCCTCATCGTTGAAGGCGCCGTAACCGTTGACCGCCACCGCGGTCACCAGGTCCGGATGCCGGGCCGCGGTCTCCACCGACATCGCGGCGCCGGTATGGAAGCCGTACAGGCCAGTCTTGCTGATGCCGAGTGCGCGGATGAATTCCGCCACGCAGTCGGCGAAATCCGCCATGGTCAGGTCTTCTCCCTCGGCCGGGTCCGACGCGCCATAGCCGGGCGTGTCGGGAGCGATGACGGTGAAATGCCGGCCCCACTCCTTCATCAGCGATACGTATTCGAGCGACGACTGGGGCGACTGGTGCAGCAGCACCAGCGCCGGCCCGTCGCCCGCGCGCCGATAGTGCACCTGGCGTTCGCCGTACCTGCCGCGAATGCTTACGAAGTGCCGCGTAATCGTTACATTGCCATCACTCATGTTTCGACCTCCTTATGCGGCTGCGCCCGCGAGCCGCCAAACCATACGAGCAGTCCCGCAAGGCACGGGATCAGTATTACAACAGAACCGAACAGCGGAGCGTTCGCGCCCTCGGACTGGAACAGCATGCCGCCGATGGGAGGCGATATGGTCCTGCCCAGCCAGTTGGAGGACTGGAACAGGCCCAGGACAGTGCCGCGTTCGGTCGGCGAAGCATATTTGGATACAAGGCTTGAGATGTTGGGCACCAGCAGTGCGCTGCCGCTGGCCAGCAGACCCAGGCCGAGCACGAGCCAGGGCTGGCCGGTAAAGTCCGCCAGCACGCCGGCGCCGATCTGCAGCCACTCCGGTCCGGCAACCGCACCCAGGAAGGCGAGGAGCAGCATTCCCACGGCATAGAGGACGATGCCGGCGGCAATGACCGCGACTTCGCCGAACCGGGTCGACAGCCTGCCTGCGATCAGTCCCTGGACGATGGCCACCCATAGCCCCAGGAAGAGGAACTGGACACCCACGTGGCGCGGCCCCCATCCCAGGGTGTCCCCGACCCACAGGGGCATCATCACTTCGAACATGCCCGCCGCCGTCATCCAGAGAAGCCCCAGAACCAGCAGCCGCTTGACCACGGGCCGCGCGCCGACTTCGCCCCATTGCCGCAACTCCGCGCCCAGGGGCTGGGAAGCCACGCGCTTTTCGGGCGGCAGGCTTTCGCGCATGAACAGCAGGATGACCACCAGAAGCAGCGCAGCCAGCGCCGCGCCCAGAAGCCCGGGCTGCAACAGACTGGCGGTATCCGCCGTCTCGCCCCCCAGGACTCCCCCGACAAACGGTCCCAGAATGAAGCCCAGGCTGATGCCCGCGCCCATGATTCCCATTCCCCTTGCCCGGTTCCTGGGCGTGGTCGTGTCCGCCACCCAGGCCTGGCTGACGGAAAACAAACCGCCCGCAAGACCGCCGACGAGGCGCGACACGAACAGGGTTAGCGCATCGTAGGCGAAGGCCAGGCCCAGGAATGCAATCATTGTGCTCGCCGCACACAGAGCCAGAACCAGCTTGCGGCCGTAGCGGTCGCTCAGCCGCCCCCAGATCGGCGTGGCTATGAGCTGGCCGATCGCATAGCTGGCGACAATCCAGCCGGCCATGGCCTGGCCGCCCCCGAAGTCCTCGGCCACGAACATGATGGACGGCAGTACGATGCTGAAACCCATCGCGCCCAGCAGCACAAGTGCAAAGATAATGAACATAAACCGGGACCCGGCGAAAAACAGGTGGCATTATGCCCGCAACCCCCGCGAGCGAGCGCGTCCCGCCCTCAAAAGAAACACGCAAGCGGGTAAGATACCCGCGCCATGCCCGAGCGACACGCCGAAGTCCTGATCGCCGGCGCCGGCCCCGTGGGCTGCACGGCGGCCCTGGCGCTGGCGCGCGCTGGAGTGTCCGTGATCCTGGTGGAGGGCTGCGATACGCTGCCGCTCGAATTGCGGGCTTCGACCTTCCACCCCCCTACGCTGGACCTGCTGGACGATCTCGATCTCACCCGGCGCCTGATTCCTCTCGGGCTGGTAACGCGCGACTACCAGTACCGCGACCGTTCGACGGGCGAGGCGGCGATTTTCGACCTCGGATTGCTGTCCGACGAAACCGGGCATCCGTACCGCTTGCAGTGCGAGCAATACAAGCTCACCCAGGTCGTGTGCGAAATGCTCAAGGACTATCCACACGCCCAGGTGCTCTTCGGGCGGGAAGTCATCGGCGCGCGCCAGGACGGCGACGGCGTTCGCATGCTGTGCTTCACCGGCGAACAGGAGGAGCTGTACACCGGCCGCTACCTGATCGGGGCGGACGGCGCCAACAGCGCCGTGCGCAAGAGCCTGACGATGCGCTACGTGGGGTTCACCTATCCCGAGAAGTTCCTGGTGCTGAGCACGCCTTTCGACTTCGCCGCGCACATGGACAACCTGAGCAACGTCAACTATGTGGCGGATCCGGAAGAATGGTGCGTGCTGCTGCGCACGTCCGATTTGTGGCGGGTGCTGCTGCCCACGGTTCCCGGCGAACCGGACGAGAAGTTCCTGGCGCCGGAATACGCCCAGGAGCGGCTGAACGCGGTGGTGCCCCGCGACGAGCCCTACGAGGTGGTGCACCGCACGCTGTACTGGGTGCATCAGCGCGTCGCGGAAACCTATCGCGTCGGCAATATCACGATCGCGGGGGATGCCGCGCACATCAACAACCCGCTGGGCGGCATGGGAATGAACGGCGGCATCCAGGACGGCATCGTGCTGGCGGAGAAGCTGATCTCGATCCTGCGCGAGGGCGCCGGCGAAGACCTTCTGGACGTATACGACCACCAGCGCCGCACGATCGCCACCGAATTCATTCAGAAGCAGTCGATCCAGAACAAGGAACGCATGGAGTCGCTGGATCCGGACGCGCAGCGCAAGCGTCAGGCGGAATTCATGCGAATCGCGGCGGACCCGGAACGGGCGCACGCGTTCCTGTTGCAGACAAGCATGATCGAGGCCTGGCGCGACAGCGTCGCCCTCGGCCAACCCTGACCCATCCTCGCCTTTTCTCTCCTCCTCCCCTGTTGAGAGGCGCCATCCCTGGCTCGGTTCCGCCATCCTGGCTTCAACGCTCTCCACAGGGGAGGAGGAGAGAAAAGGCTTTAGCTGCGAGGGAGGTAGCTGACTGAAGCGCGTTATTTCCGGGCGAAGCGGGCGCGTCCGTCGGTGATGCCGACGTTCGCCTCGAAGTCTTCGAGGAACCGCTTCGCAGCCGCGTCCCTGTTCAGCCAGGCGTCCAGGAAGGCCGTGGTGACGCCGGCCAGGATCTCAAGCCCGCCGATATCGTGAGCGCCGCCGCGATTGTCCGGCCCACCGCGGTCCTCCCGGCAGATCAGACCTCCCAGATAGTGATCGCCTTCTTCCAGGACCACGGAGTACTTGTCGCCGGGCGGGCTCAGGCCGTACGCCGACATCCGCCACTCCCAGGGATATACCGTCGGTCCGCCGATATTTCCAAGGTCCAGCGTGCCGCCGGTAACGAGTACCGGCCCCGGCATAGCGTCAAATGAACCGTCCGCCATCTGCGGCATCTGACCGACGCCGCTCATGACGACGGCGGCATCGAAACCAAGGGCGTAAGCGACCTTCTCCGTACTGTGCAGGTCCTTTAGCGGCTGGCCCCAGACCACCTGCGCGATCATCCCGCCAAAGGAGTGACCGGCAATCGCCTTCCGGCCGTAGTCAATCCGGCCCGTCAGCCCCGGAATTTCCTGGCCGGGCGCAAAAAGCGCATCCAGGACCCGCGCCACGTCGGATATACGGATGTACAAGAGGTTGCGGGCATCTTCGGGGGTCAGCTTGCCTTCCGAGGTGGGACAGTCGGGGTGCTCCGGCAATACGACCGCATAGCCGTGCGAGGCCCAGTGGTCGGTGAGCCCGGCGTAACTCTCGCGGTAACAACCGAAGCCATGCGAATACACCACCAGCGGAAACGGGCCCGCGCCGTCGGGATAGACGATCCTCGCGCGCAGGCCGCGCTGGCCGGGCTCGGCAGGCAACAGGTGGTTCTCGATGACGTGAACGCCGTGCGGACCCCACCCGGTCTTGTAGGCCGCAGGCGGCTCGTCGGCTGTTGCCGCGACAGACAAACAGATCAAACCAAGGGTCAGCCCCAGGCGCCTCAAGGTGAATGCTTGCATAGAAAAAAGCCTCTCTTTTTCGCCGGACAGCCGATTGCGCTGTGCAAATGGCCGATTGCTATACTTGCGGTCGAATGATATGCCGGGGCTGGTGGGGTAGTTCAAAGGTGAAGTGAATGACTAAAACAAGAAGTGTGGCCCTGATTCTGTTATCGACACTCCTCGTGTCCGCCTGCGGGAGCAGCGGCGGAACGCGGCAGCCCCCGCCCCCGCCGGCCGTCGCTCCGCCTGAACCCGACAGACCGGATCCGCTCAGCTTTCCTGACGATCCGGGCCTGACTCCGGCGCAGGAAGGCGAGCGCAATTCCTTTGCCGATTCCGCGGAGTTTCAGACCCAATGGAGCCTGTCCGAGATCGGAGCGGATTACGCCTATGCCCGCGGATACACCGGACAGGGTGTGACTGTGGGAATCATCGATACAGGTATCGATCCAACTCACGAGGCAATCGCCGGAAAGCTCCACACAAGTTCCGGCGTAGCCTCCAACAGTTGCCCGAACGGGACCTGCTCCTTCAGCGCGATTCGCGACACCGCCTCGCACGGAACCACGGTGGGCGGCGTAATCGCGGCCGCCAGATCGGGTAACCGCATGCACGGCGTCGCCTACGAGGCGGAGCTGTTGGTCGTTGGGATCCAACTTGGGTCCGGCACACCCGAGTACCGCCCTGTTAGCCTGAGCAACCCGGGATCATTCCGCAGCCTGGACGAGCAAAGCCAGGGCGTGTACCGGCGAATCGGAAGCGCCACGCGCATCATCAACCACAGTTTCGGCTATGAAGGCGTGGTGACCGACTATACGGCCGCCGAATACCGCGCCGCGTTCGGACGCACCGTGGACAGTCTGGTGCAAGCCGGCACCCCCGATGCGGACAAGATCATTCTGGTGTGGGCGGCGGGCAATTCCCACGGCAAGCGCGACGCGCGGGGGAATCTGGCCGACGCTTCCTCACCGAGTCTGACCGCCGCCACGCCCCACTATTTCCCCGAGTTGCGAAGCCATTTCATTTCGGTCGTGGCCACCGATCCGGACGGAACCATTGCCTCGTACTCCAATCGCTGCGGCGTCGCGGCGGACTACTGCATTGCGGCGCCGGGATCCGGAATTCACGGACCGGCCGCGCGCAGCGGGAACCATTACCTGACCGCATCGGGAACATCGCTGGCGACACCCCAGGTAGCCGGTGCGCTGGCGCTGATGGAAGAGGCTTTTCGCGGGCAACTGGGTTCCACCGAGATGGTGAGCCGGCTGTTCGCGGCAGCCGACAAATCCGGAATTTATGCGGACCAGGACATATACGGACAAGGGCTTCTGGACGTCGAAAAGGCCACACGCCCCATCGGCGCCATGAGCGCTTCTCTTTCCCATGCCCTGGACGGACCGTCGCTGGCCCTGGGGCGGAGCGCCATGGCGGCGGGTCCCGCCTGGGGCGATGCGCTGCAGAACGCGGTCGCCGGGCGGGAACTGGCGGCGTTCGACAGCATGAACGCCCCGTTTTTCATCCCGATGGAGAGCTTCAACGCGCATTGGCCGCTGGATGATGCCTACAGGGCGGATCGCCGGTTTGCCCGATTCGTCGAGCGGTCTTTCGGCCCCGGGCGAATTTCGGCCGCGGTACTGGGCGAATGGACAGTTTCGTCGGCCGCGAGCCTCGCCGACGCACTCTACGATCAGGAGAGTGCGCGCGGGGATTTGGGCCCCTCGACGCACCTGCGGAACGCCTGGGTCGCTCTCGGAACCCGCGGCCTGGGGGTGGCGCGCGATCTGCTCAAGCCGGGCAATGGCGCAACGCTTCGCGGCGGCTTGTACGTCCAGAACCCGGGCCTTGCACGCGGCGACCGCCTGGCGGCGCCCGGAGGAGCACAGGGTGCTTTCCTCAACCTGGACCTTGACGGCGGCAGCCGGCGCCTGGTGGCCGAGGTCGGACTGCTCGGCGAATCGGAACGGCTGCTCGGAGCAGGCGCCGAAGGAGCCTACGGGGGGCTCTCCGGACGCACCTGGTTCACACGGCTGCTGGTGGAGCGGGACTTCGCAAGAGGACTCAGGCTGATGGCCGTCGCGCAGGCGGGATATACCTCGGGCGAGTCGGCACGGGGACTCTTCCGGGAAACGCAGGGCCTGCTGAGCAGCGCGTTCAGCGCGGGGCTGCAATGGGACAGTACGGGTTTTGGCAGGCAGGAGCGGGCCTGGCTGCTGGTTTCACAACCGCTCAGAAACGAATCCGGCGGCATTTTCCTGGACTATCCGACCGGCAGGACGCGGGCCGGCGACGTACTTCGGGAGACAGTGTGGATCGGAGCGGATCCGAGCGGCCGGCAAATCGACTTTACGCTGGGCTACGAAACCGCCCTGCCCTCGAACGCAACGACCGGGAACGCCTGGCGGATCCGGCTTGAAGCCTGGCGTTCCTACGCGCCGGGCCACCGCGCCAACGCGCGACCCGAGCACTCGTTATTCCTGGCCGTATCCCGGGAGTTTAGCGGCCGCTAGAAGGCAACTTCGGGGGTGAGGGCGGGACACCCGCCCTCGTTCCCGGTGTAATCCCGCCTTTGCGGGCCTACTGGCCGGCTGTGGCGGCGTCGCGTTCTACGGCGCGCACCCAGACGCGGCCGTCGTCGCCGAGTTCGGACACTTCCAGACCCACTCCGATCACGTTGGCATAGGCCTGCAGGCGTTGCCGCACCCAGATGTCGTGCACTTCCGCTTCGGTCAGGTCGTGCTGGCCCAGGCGTTGCGTCTGCGTCAGCACACGTGACCAAGGCGACTGCCAGGCACGGTAGCCGGGCTTGCTTTCCGTCTCGAAGATCAGCTGGTAGTGGCAGGAGGTGCGGTCGATCATTCCCACCATCACCATTTCCAGGTCGCCGGTGCGCTCGTAGTGCGTGCGGATGCGCTTCAGCAGCGGCTCCAGCGTCTCGACCTCGTGCGCGATCAGGTCGTCGATCATGCCGCGGTCCTTGGCGAACTGCATCTGCGACAGCAGCGCCTTGACCAGTGCGTCATTGAGCTCATGCACGTAGGACTCGTCCTCGTGCATCGTCTTGAGCACTACGCTAAGCGCCAGGCCCAGTTCGTGCTCACGGCCTTCCAGGCCGCTGCTGGCGCCGGCGAATTGCGAGTCCCCGCTGGGCTCCGCCAGGCACATGGACGAAACCGCCATGGCGGCGCAGGCAAACATAGTGGTCTTTTTCATTGGTACTCTCCTACCAGGGTAGAACCCGGCCGTCGACATTGATCGGCAGTCCGGGGTCATCAAGTGTGGCGTCGGCGATGATTTCCACCATTCCCGCCACGCTTTCTTCCGTCGTGAGCGCCTCGCCCGTATAGCCGGATTCCCGCAGCAGGGCGGTGTCCACCTGTCCGGGCGAAACCAGCAGAACGGCAACGCCTCGCGGCTTCAGGTCGGTGCGCAAGGCCCGCCAGCCCATGTTCAGCGCCGACTTGCTCATGCGATAAAAATACATACCGCGCATGCGGCTCATCAGCGTCAACGAAGCCACGCCGCTGGTAATCGCCACGATCTTTCCACCGGCGGCGGCGACATTGTCCGCCAGCGCCTCCGACAGGCGCAGCGGAGCGAATACGTTCACGGCCATGGTCTGCTCAAACCGGTCGTAATCGAGGCCGCCCAGGCTTTGTTCGGGCAAGGGGCCAAGGACCGCCGCATTGTTGATCAGCAGGTCGATGGGCTGACCCGCGTGGCGATCGGCAAGGTCACGTATATGGTCTTCCCGGGTGACGTCCAGCAGCTCGACACTCAGGTTGGCATGTTCCGCGGCCAGGGCGTTCAGGTCGTCCGCCTGTTCCGGCCGCCGGCAGGTAGCGACAACGTTCCAGCCCTGTTCCGCGTACCATTCCGCAAAGGCCAGTCCGATTCCGCGATTCGAACCGGTAATCAGGACAGTCGGCGGGCCGCCCTCCGCGGCCGGCGCCTCCTGTGTGGCGGCAACCGCGCCCGGCAGGCCGCAAAGCAGCGCCAGGGCCATGACCGGCAACGGCGCAGCGGACCGGGTCCGCGCCCCCAATCTGCGAAGTCGTTTCATGCGCAATCCTCCCAGGACGCATTGTAAGCCAAGCCTGCAGGCGCTCAATTCGCCGGTTTGAGGCTAAACTTGCCCATTCCGCCCGGTCGGGAGCTTTCCGCCGGCGGTAATCAACGGGAGTTCTCAAAGGAGTCTTCACAGTGGCGCAGACCAAGAGCACGAGCGCGGCCGCGGCGCAACCCAGCTACATTCCGACACGCGAGGAACTGGTGCGCGAGGCGCGCAAGCTGGTGCCCGTATTGCGCGAGCGCGCCCAGGCTACCGACGAGCTTCGGACGCTGCCGGATGAAACCGTGGCTGATCTGAAGGCGGCGGGGATCCACAAGATCTTCACGCCCAGGCGCTACGGCGGATTCGAGATGGACTGGGGCGCGCATGTGGACGTGTCCCGCGAACTCGGCCGCGGCTGCGGGTCCACGTCCTGGGTGGCGTCCGTGGTGATGTCCCACACCTGGATACTGGGGCGCTTTCCGGTTCGCGCGCAGGAGGAATTCTGGCCGGACCACC
Source organism: Gammaproteobacteria bacterium (assembly GCA_963666765.1). Taxonomy (GTDB): domain Bacteria; phylum Pseudomonadota; class Gammaproteobacteria; order Steroidobacterales; family Foliamicaceae; genus Foliamicus. The sequence goes on along the minus strand of OY762933.1, from coordinate 2,567,679 downwards.
CCGACACGATCATCGCAACCGCCTTTGCCGGCGGCGGAACGATGGACCCCGTGGACGGCGGCTTCGTGCTGAACGGACAGTGGCGTTTCGCCAGCGGCGTGGACCACGCAAACTGCGCCGTCGTCGGCGGCCGCTACAGCGTGAAGGGCCGTTCCTCCGAAGGCTCGACGATCAAATTCCGCATGGCGCACCTGCTTCCGGAAGACTACGAGATCGTCGACACCTGGCATGCCGAGGGACTGAAGGGCACCGGGAGCAAGGACATCCTGGTCAAGGACCGTTTCGTGCCGGAGTACCGCACCGTCCTGTCCGAAGAACTGGCCGGCACCGAACCGCCGGGCGCCAAGCTGCACGAAAGCTACATCTATCGCACGGAACTGCAACAGCTTTTCTATACGCTGCTGTGCGGGCCGATGCTGGGCGCCACCCGCGGCGGCCTGGAACACTACCTGGAACAGACCCGGGAACGTACGGGGGCGATGTTGGGCGAGAGCATCGTGAACCAGATTCCCGTGCAGATCCGGGTCGCGGAATCCTACGAGGAACTGCGGGTGGCCGACCTGATCACCGACAGCCTGATACAGTTCCTGCATGAGGCCGGCAGCGCAGGCAGGAGGATACGAGGCATCGACCGCCTGCGCGTACGGCGGGAGCCGGCCATGGCGGCCAAGCTCTGCCTGAGCGCCATCACCCGGCTGGCCAACATGATGGGTGTGACCGGGCAAACCGGCAACAACCCCGTTCAGCGCCATTACCGCGACATGCGCACGATCTCGACGCACGGCGGCATCAACTGGGACAACGGGATGACGCCCACCGGCAAGCTGCTGCTGGGCGTGCCGACCGGGGATGCGCTGACCGACGTCGATATCGAGAAGCCCTGGTAGCGCATGAATAACGCGCCGAGCCGGCCCAGTCCGCTGGTGGCCTGGTACGCCGTCGGCGTGCTGATGATCGCCTTCATCTTCTCGTTTCTGGACCGCCTGATCCTGTCATTGCTGGTCCCGCCCATCATGCGGGACCTGGAAATCGACAACTTCGCCATCGGCCTGCTGGGAGGACTGTATTTCGCGATCTTCTACGCCCTGATGGGGCTGCCGATCGGCCGGCTGGCGGACCGCAGCAGCCGGCGACTGATTGTGAGCGCGGGCATTTTTCTCTGGAGCCTGATGACCATGGCCTGCGGCCTGGCGCGAAACTTCTGGCACCTGGCGCTGGCGCGGGTGGGCGTGGGCGTGGGAGAGGCCACGCTGTCGCCCTGCGCGTACTCCCTCATCAGCGACTTCTTCCCGAAGGATCGGATCGGCACCGCCCTGGGCGTTTTCCAGTGCGCGGCCTTCATCGGCGCGGGCGTGGCGTTTCTGGTGGGGGCACAGGTCATCGAACTGGTCGCCGCGATTCCCTTCGACCGTCTCCCCGTCGGCCTGGCCGGCGTGCTGACGCAGTTCAAGCCCTGGCAGCTTGCCTTCATGATCGTGGGCCTGCCCGGCATCCTGGTCGCCCTGCTCGCGCTGACGATGCGCGAGCCCCCGCGGCTGGGCCTGATGCAGGGCGTGGATCAGAAGATTCCATGGCCCGACGTGATCGCGTTTTTCTCGAAGCGGCGGCGCATGTTCCTGGCGCATTTCTTCGGCTTCGCCATCCTGGCCGCTCCGATCGCCAACCTGCTGCTGTGGGGGCCGACCCACCTGATCCGGAACCTCGGCTACACCGCATCCGAGTCCGGCCAGTATTTGGGATGGATACTGCTGCTCTGCTCCCCCGCGGCGGTGTTCGCCGGCGGCTGGTTCACCGATTTCCTGAGAAGGCGCGGGCGGGTGGACGCACCGCTTTGGGTCGGCATCATCGCAGCGGCGGCGCTCACTCCACTGTGCCTGATCACGACGCAACTCGAGAGCCCGTTCTGGACGATGGTGCTGTTCTGCCCCTACGCCTTTTTCGGATGCTTCGCCGTGGCCAGCGGACCGGCCGCGCTGCAGCTGGTGACGCCCAACCAGTTGCGCGCTACAGTTTCGGCGGTCTGGATGCTGGCGCTCAACATCCTGTCCGCCATAGCGGGACCCACCGCTGTGGGCTTCGTCATCGACAGCGTGTTCGGCTACAACGAGGCCGTAGGCAGCTCGATCGCCCTGGTCGGGGCGGTCGCTTCACCGATAGCGGGCCTGTTCCTGATTTACGGCCTCAAGCATTTCCGCGCTGCCGCGCGGGAAGCGTAGGGAGTTTTGGCTCCGGTTGGCCATGGGAGGGCGGGACGCCCTCGCTCGCAAGGGGCGCCCTCCCGGCTTGGTTACTACAAGGCATAACTAGGGATGGGTGCGCCGGCCTCGGTGCGGCCGCCTTGAAGGCGCAACCAGCAATCGGCTGCGGCCAGCGCGCCGGCCTGGGCCGGTCGTTGCGGGTGCACCAGGCTGAAACTCCCGTCGTCGCCCGTGCGTTTTGCCAACTGAAAATGCGTAAAGCCTTTGCGTAACTCCACGGCGTCCGCGAGGCTGACCGGCCGCGGCGGCTCCGCCGGCAATCCCAGAATGCGCCGAATTCCCGGCCAGGCGATGAAGCGCATGCCTGCGGCGGTTGCCAGCGGGTTGCCGGCAAGCCCGAGTACCGGCGTGCCGTCGGCAAGCAGCGCCAGCATGACCGGCTTGCCCGGGCGCATGGCGACGCCGTGAAAAACGATGCGCGCTCCGACGGATAGAAGCGCCGCCTTCAATAAGTCACGGCGCCCTGACGAGGCCGATCCGCTGGTGATCAGCAGCCGCGCGCCCGCTTCCCCCGCGCCCGAAAGCTCCCGCGCCAGATCAGCCGTGTTATCGGCGACGTGGCGGCTCACGGCAACCGGCAGTCCCCGCTCGGCACACCAGGCGTTCAGCCAGCCGGAATTGACGTTGACGATCTGACCGGAAGCCAGGTCGGCGCCGGGCGGACGAACCTCGTCGCCGGTCGTGATGATCCCCAGGGGGGGCGGCCTGCGCACCGCCAGCTCCGTTATTCCGGCCGCGGAAAACAATGCGATATGGCCCGCATGCAGGCGTGTCCCGGAAAAAGAAAATGCCGCTCCAGCGGGATATTCCTCGCCCCTGAAGCGAAGGTTTCGTCCACGGTCCACGGGCGAGGTAACGCGCAGGATTTTCCTGCCGCTTCCGCCCAACACATCAGCGCGCTCCTGTGCGATCACGGCGTTCAACGGCGGCGGCGTGAGCGCACCGGTAGCTACCCGCATGGCGCATCGCGGCCCCGGCGCGGCGGTTTCCGCCAGGGCGCCCACCCTGAATTCGCCCTCCACAGGCAGGTCCACCGGCGAGCTCTCCGTCGCGCCGGCGGTATCTTCCGCCCGCACCGCAAAGCCATCCATCGCGGCGTTGTTGAACGCAGGGGACGGCAGCACACCGATCGCCGTCCTGGCCTGCACCGCTCCGAGGGCATCGCAGGCAGCCACCGGTACTTCCGGTCCGGGAACACAGCTCGCGGCAATGGCGCTTAGCGCGTCGGAATAAGGGATCAGGCTCATTTCAGGAAAGAAATTCGCTTAAGGCGGATTCAGTTATACTCGAAAACCGCCGGTTGGTGGGTTCGCGGGGGCCGATGGGACTGAACAATCAAGCTGACATGGCGCGCGTTGCGGCTGCAGCAGTTTCAAAGCGCAGTCGGCGGAAATTCGTTTCCACCAATCGGCGAGTGCTTCCATGAAAGACCGGCTCATTGATCTATCGCTAGACCGCCACCGGTCAACGATGCTCGTGATGCTGGGAATCCTGATTTTCGGCATTGTCGCGCGGGTATCCATCCCGGTAGAAAGCGAACCGCGCATCGAAGTGCCATTCTTCGTGATTACCATCGTACACGAGGGAATCTCTCCGGAAGACGCCACGCGGCTGCTGATCATGCCGCTGGAGATCGAACTCAAGGCGGTAGAAGGCGTGAAGGAGATCACCGCCACGGGCGCGGAACACATGGCGACCGTGGCGGTTGAATTTACTACGGAAACGGATCTGAACATCGCCCTGGCCGACGTGCGTGAAGCCGTGAATCGGGCCAAACCGGAATTCCCGTCAACCGCCGAGGAGCCGATCGTCGAAGAAACGGCCACTACCGACTATCCGGTACTGCAGATCAACCTCGTAGGCGAAAACACGCCGGAGGAGACGCTCTACGCTGTCGCGCGCCGTCTCCAGGACCGCGTCGAGTCCGTCCAGCAGGTGCGGCTCGCAGCCCTGCAGGGCAACCGCGAGGAATTCATGGAGCTCGTTATCCGGCCGGAGCAGCTTGAAGCCTACCGCATGTCCGTTGAAGAGCTGTATTCCTCGCTGACCCGCAACAACAGGCTGATTGCCGCCGGGGCGCTGGAGTCCGGTCAGGGCAGCGTTTCCGTGAAGGTGCCGAGCGTAATCGAATCGCCGGAAGACCTTCTCGATCTTCCGGTGAGGATCGAGCGGGACACGGTCGTTACCTTGAACGACGTGGCTTCGGTGCGCCGAACCTTCAAGGACCGCACCAGCTATTCGCACGCCAACGGCGCGCAATCCATTTCGGTTTTCGTGTACCGCCGCTCCGGCGCCAACAGCATCGCCACGGCCGACGCGGTCCGGGAAGTGGCCGAGGAATATCGCGACGAACTTCCTGCCAGCGTCAACATGTTCTATTCGCAGGACACCTCCGCGTTCGCGGCCAAGCAGATCGTCGAGTTGCAGGGCAACGTGGTGACCGCCCTGGTGCTCGTGATGCTCGTCATCATCCCGGCCATGGGTGTCAGAAGCAGCCTGATCGTGGCCGGCGCCATACCGGTGTCTTTCCTGTTCGCGCTGATCTTCCTGTGGCTGCTCGGGCACTCGTTCAACTTCATGGTCATGTTCGGCATGCTGCTGGGTCTCGGCATGCTGATCGACGGCGCCATCGTGGTTACCGAGGACGCCGAGAGGCGAATTGTCGCAGGTATCCCCAATGAAGCCGCGTACGCGGGCGCAGCCAAGAGGATGTTCCTGCCGGTCACCGCTTCGACAGCTACCACCCTGGCAGCCTTCGTACCGCTGATGTTCTGGCCGGGCGTGGCGGGTGCGTTCATGGGTTTCCTGCCGATCACCCTCCTGTGGGTTCTCATCGGGTCGCTGCTTTATGCACTCATCTTCGTGCCCGTGCTGGGCTCAAGATTCCGCCGGGGTGCGCCAGGGGCGATCACCGCGCCCGTCGCGGAAGAGAGCATGTGGGACCGCGACCTTGGCCGCCTGACCGGCTTTGCCCGGCGCTACGGCGCGCTGCTGACGCTTGCCGTGCGTCATCCCCTGGTAACGGTTCTGGCCGTGATCGCCGTAGTCTGGGGCATTTTCGCGCTGCATGGATCGCGCAATCTGGGGGTACTGTTCTTTAATGAAAACGACCCTACCTACGCGCAGATTTTCGTGCGTGCGCGCGGAAACCTGGACGTTGATGAGGCTTACCGGCTCGTTGCGGAAATCGAGGAAGCCATTCTCGAAATTCCCGGCATAAGGAACATCAACATGTTCACGACGACGGGCGCAGGCCAGGCCCAGGGCCAGCGGATGCAGTTTCAGGGCGGTTCCACAACAGACCGCATCGGCACCATGTTCATCGAGATGCTCGAGAGCAGCGAGCGCAGCCTGTCGGGGACCGAAGTGCTGGAGCAGATTCGGCAACGAACCGAGAAATTCGCCGGAGTGATCATTGAGGTTCGACCTTTCGAGGGACAGATCACCGCCGGCAAGCCCGTTGCCGTGCAGTTCGCCTCGCGCGACCGTTCCCGCATGGTGCCCGTGGTCGAGAAAGTACGCGATTACATGGCCAGCGAAGTGGAGGGACTTCGAGATATCGAAGACAGCCTGCCCGTGCCGGGAATCGAATGGGAGCTGGAAGTGGACCGCGCCGCCGCGGGCCTGTACGGTGCGGACGTTTCCGCTGTCGGACTGGCCATACAGCTGGTTACGAACGGCGCCAAACTGGGCGAGTATCGACCGGACGACGCGGACGATGCGCTGGATATCCGGATTCGCTATCCCACCGAGAACCGCGGCATCAGCGAATTGGACGAGTTGCGCATCGTTACCGCCAAGGGCCCCGTTCCGCTGTCCAACTTCGTAGTGCGGCGGGCGACTCCGCGTCTGGACGCCTTGCAGCGCACGGACCAGCAGGACGTTCACATGATCCGTGCCGGAGTCGCGCCGGGCGTGCTGCCCGACACCAAGATGAGGGAAATACAGGCCTGGCTGGACAACCAGGAATTGGATCCGGAAGTGGCGATCCGTTTCCGCGGCGCCAACGAGGAGCAACAGGAATTCATCGACTTTCTTTCGAAAGCGTTCTCTTTCGCTCTCCTGCTCATGTTCGTGCTGCTGGTCACGCAGTTCAACAGCCTGTACCAGAGCCTGCTGATCATGCTGGCCATCGTGCTGTCGACGGCCGGCGTCTTCCTCGGCCTGGTGATTACCAATCAACCCTTCAGCGCGATTCTGAGCGGCGTAGGCGTCGTTTCACTGGCAGGCATTGTGGTGAACAACAATATTGTCCTGATCGACACCTACAATGCGGGATGCAAGGAGAATCCGGGACGGGACGTGGCTGAAATCATCGTGCTGACCGGCCTGCAGCGCCTGCGTCCGGTTTTGCTCACAACGGTAACCACGGTGATCGGTCTGTTGCCCCTGGCCAGCCATCAATCGATCGATTTCATCAACCGGACCTGGATTTCCGGGGGAGAGCTTTCCGGCTACTGGGTGCCGCTGGCGCAGGCGGTGGTGTCCGGGTTGACGTTCGCCACGGTCCTGACGCTGATTGTTACCCCGGCCATGCTGGTGTTGCCGAGCCGTATGAAGGGAATCCGCGAAACCTTGCTTTCCCGGCTGGGCCGGACCCCGCAGGTCGCAAGAAGATGGAGCGGCGTCCGGCTTGCCGGCGATGGTTCGGCGGACCGTCCCCGTGTCCGGTAACCTTTCCCCAGGCAATTCGCCCATGCACAAATGCTTATGAAGATAAACCCGAAGATGCGAAAACTGCTGATCGCCGGCATCGTGCTTGTGGCGGCCCTGGCCTGGATTCTTTCAGGTGTGCTCAGTGACGACCGGCCGGACGATCGGCCCTCGCTGGCCGCACAGAGAGACGTGGCGGGCCTGCAGGAAAACATGGTTGTGCGGGTGCGAACCAGCCGGGCTTCGCAGCAATCTCGCACAATGACCTTGAGAGGACGTACGCGAACCCGGCATGCGGTGACGGTTCGGGCCGAAACCGCCGGGCGGGTGGACAATCGCCCGGTCGATATCGGAGCCCGGGTCTTCTCCGGCGATGTTCTTTGCCAGGTGGAAATCAATGACCGCGAACTGCGTGTTCGCGAAGCAGGCGATGCAGTCGATCTGGCAACGCTCGAATACGAAGGGATGAAAACCCTGCGCGAACAGGGCCTGCAACAGGAGATTGCAGTCGCCCGGGCCAAGGCCCAGCTTAGTTCTGCGCGCCGCCAGCTTCTGGCCAGCGAACTGGAACTGAGCAAGACCGCGGTTGTTGCGCCGTTCTCCGGTTTCGTCGAGGAAACGCATGCGGAAGTCGGGGACTACCTTCAGATGGGAAGTCCCTGCGCCACGATTCTCGACCTCGATCCCATTTACGTGGAGGCCGCGGTAACCGAGCAGCAGTACCCGCAATTGCGTCTTGGCTCCGAAGTCGGCATCAGGATGCCGACTGGGTCCACGGCCGTGGGCTCGCTCACCTTTGTCGGCAAACAGTCAGCCGATGAATCCCGAACCTATCCCATCGAGGTCACGGTTCCGAACCCGGAATTTTCGATTTCTTCCGGTTTGAGCGCTGAACTGGAGGTATCGCTCAACGCACAATTGGCACATAAGGTCGGTATGTCCTACGTGGTGCTGGACTCCAGCGGAGAGATGGGGGTGCGCGCCGTTGACGACCGGCAACGGGTGCTTTTCTACGAGATCGATGTGGTGCGGGAAGATCCGGACGGTATTTGGGTTTCGGGCCTGCCGGAAGAAGTGACACTGATCACCGTAGGCCAGGAATTCGTAAGTGCCGGGCAGCGCGTCCGGATTCAGCGCGACACCGCCACGTAACCTGCATACGGCACAGGCCCTCGCCTGGTTACGGCGGGCAGGGATAACGAGCTGTTAGTGCAAGGGGTGGCGTTGCCGAACCACCCGGAACTTGAAATGCTTGTCGGGGCTGAGTTTCGGCAGGGCGCTGAGCTTCAGCTGGTAATCCGAAGGGATCATCTCAAGTTCCAGGTGATGCGCAATCAGCAGCAGGTTCGCCATCAAATGAAGTTCGGTAAAGCGAGCTCCCAGGCAAAGGTGCGTGCCCAGCCCGAACGGCGCGAAAGCCCCCGGCGTTCGATGTTCGGCTCGATCGGGAAGGTAGCGGTCGATGTCAAACTTCCTGGCATCCTTGAAATTCTTCTCAATGTAGTGCGCAGCGGTATGGCACACGTAAATGGTGGTCCCCGCCGGAATCTCCATTCCGTCGATATCGATGGTGTTCATCGCCTTTCTCAGCTGCAGCGGAATGACCGGGTGCAGACGCATCGTTTCCATGACGAACCGATGCGAAACGTCGATTGCTTCGCGTGTCAGGTCCTCCTTGGTCGGATCGCCATTCGCGAACAGGGCGTCCGCCTCCGCCGTGACCTTTTCCCGTATATCGGGATTCTTCAACAGTTCATAGAGCGCAAACGAAATCGCGCTCCCCATATAGTGCCCCGCGATCAGCGGCGCCACAAAAACAAACACGACATCGGTTTCCGGAAGGAACTGCGGATCGGACTGGTGAAATTCCAACATGTCGTCGATCAGGTCGCGGCGCTTACCGGCACGTTGGCCCTCGGTGTGGCTGGAATGAATCTCCGCGAACAGTCCGAGAATTTTCCGCCGCGCACGCAACATCCCGGGCGTGCGAAGCATGAACTTGGGCAATATTCCCTGGATGTGGGTCATCAGCGCGCGGTTCTGGTACATGAGCAGATCATCGACTACTTCGTGGCAATCGACGCTGCAGGCGAGCTGGGAAATCTGCACGCCCATTAGCCTTTGCGCAGTGAGTTCGCCCGGCACGACATTGCCTACGCCCCAATCCCCCATACTGCGCCGCCCGAGCGCAAAAATGTCGGAAAGCCGGTCCGCACGACGTGGCGCGAGTTGCCCGCGCGCATGGCCTTGCGCATGCGGAGGTGATCGGCGCCATCCATGCTTGCGATGCTGCGCGCCACGCCCCAGACCGTCTCAAACTGGGACAGGTAATCCCTGGTGCGCAAGTAGTAGCGGCCGCGCCGGTTGACCCACCGGTTCATCTCGGCCCCGGCCAACACGACGACGTTCTTGCCCGGCACCTTGAACCGGAACACCGGCCCCAGGCGTTCACTCTGCTCGGCGAAAAAAATGGGGGAATTGCCGGCCCGGAAAGCCTTTGAACGAAGCGCGTCCGTCAGCTTCAGTTCCGGCAGCGGCCTGCGGCTTGCCACCCGCAAGCTGGCCGGAGGCGTGTAGATGCTGTTGACTGCATTGGAGATCGACTGGCCGATGAAATCCATATCCTTGATGAAATCGGCCCGTTCCTTAGTCCGCGCCAGTTCCTCCTCCTCCAGAAGGTGCGCAAACCCGCCACAGGTCCGGACCAGGCCGATGATCATGATGTCGCGCGGGTCCGGAATCTCGTCTTCGTTCAGCAGGATTCTGGTCACACGCCGCTTGATTTCCTCGACGCCCTCGCCCTCGGTAACAGGATAGCGGCCCGAGGCGCCCACTTTGGCAGTGAGCGTCCAGAAGCCGCCGGCCTGGAAATTGAGAATTCCCTTCTCAACCAGCCGTTCGAGCGTTTTCTCGTAGATTTCCTCCGCCCGCGGCGCCAGTTTTTCCACCCAGTACTGGGGGCTGTGCACTTCGGTCTCGAAGACGATGTCCCCCAGGAAGGGATCCAGCAACTCGTCGCCCGTGTGAGAACCATCGATCAGCACGAGCTTCTCGGGATCCGTATCGATGCGGTTCTCCAGCGCCAGGTCCATAAGCACTGCGCCGGATAGCACGCATGCCAGCTTCCACTCCGGCAAGGGAATGAGGTAGCCGGTGTCCTCATCCAGCAGCAGCAGCAAGGTTTCTTCGGCGAGTCTCATGGCTGACCTTCAATCAGGGCCCCTTGTTGCTGGCGCGACCCGCTGCCGCGGTCAAGCGCCCCCGCGTAGCATATTGTAGCGTCGGCGCGTATGGTTTCACGCTGGCTTGCGCGCCAGAAAACAATACAGCGGCGTGAATATCCCGGTCTTGCCGCCCGCAACATAAGCTCGCGCGGTTTGGTCCATCAGCCGGACCACAGCGGTGGAACCCTTCGGGAAGAGTCCGAATGCCTCCGTGAGCTTCAGCATGCCGATCATTGCTTTTCGACCCGCAGGCGTCCTTCGCAGGAGGTTCCGGAATGTCCCCGTTTCTCCCTCCATCGGCTGATACCAGGGCGTGCCTGGACCTGCCTGCATACTCCTGTCCCTTCCTTCGATCACTTCGAATCCGACCCCCTCCAGCGCCTGATCAACCTCCGCGAAGGTTGCGATCTCATTCAATGCGATACCGCGCATGAGTTCGCGCTTGATGGCCTCGTGGGAGGCGTTATCGGGATCGAACGCGTTCGTCAGGCACATTTCCTGGCCCCAGAATAACGCCCCGGGCTTCAACACGCGGAATATCTCGGCGAATGCGCCCTTCTTGTCCGGCGCATGGCAGGTGGACTCAATCGCATAGCCCGCATCGAAGGAGTCCGGCTCAAATCTGCTCATGTCCATAAAGCTGCAATGGACGTAATCCGCCATGTGATCAAGACCGGCTTCCATGTTCTTTTGCCTCGCCTTCTCCAGCTGCTGCTTGTTGTTGTTGAGGCAGACGACGCGAGCGCCGGATTCACGGGCAACCTGGCGCATTGGACCACCGACTCCGCACCCAACGTCGATCGCCGTCATTCCCTCTTTCAACTGAAGCTTGCCGATCATGAGCCGCTGATGCCGGACGATGGAGTTCTCAAGGCTTTCGCCCGGCCTGAGGGGCGCAAAATGGAGCGATTCGTTCCACCCGAACTGCATGAACTCGCTGCACAGCGAGTAGTAGTCATTTACTGTCTCGGTATGGTCATAAGCGCCTCCCGCTCCTCGTCTCTCGAGCCAGCCGCCAAAACGCTCTACGCGGCTGGCGACAGACCAGCCCTGATAGGCGCTCTTCAGCGACGTGGAAAGTTTCACCAGCATGTCGTGCGAGTCTCCTTATCGGGGCTAATGGCCTTCGTGCTCTTCGCCGCCAGACATGACGCCCGCTTCGACGAAGTGAAGTGCGTATGCGAGACCGATACCCACCAGGAAGACCATGATCAGCCTTAGTCGGAATTATAAGATGATGTTTGAGTATGGTCGATGCTCGCTGGGCCTGCACTACGGCGGCCGTCATGCGCGCGGGAAGCTTTCTTCTGTCTGGCGCTGACCCTTATCGCCTGCGTGGCCGCGATCTCCTTCCGCAAGCAGCCCCTGCTTGCGTCCTGACCACGGCGTCAGCGCCAAGCCGGGTGGGAACTTATACGAAATCGCCCGCCCAGAGGCGACGCAGGAAGTACTCCCACGGCAGAATCCGCACCCCTTCAGCGTGACGGGGCGCAGGCTCGCTGCAAACCACGATGGCGGTGCACGGCCCATGTTCTTCGGCGAATGCCCGAATACCCTTGAGGCTGTCGGCACGGACCCGGCCACCCTTAACCTCAATCGCGACTTGCCCCCTGCGTCCAAGAACAAAATCCACTTCGAGGCCGGACTTGGTTCGCCAGTAGCGGATCGGAAAATCGCGGTCCCGATAACTGCGGTACGCCAGCAGTTCCATAAGAATGAAGTGCTCCAGCGCCCGGCCGTAATCGATCCCCTGACAACGTTCGATTCGACGACCGGTCAGGAAGCCCGACACTCCCACATCGAAAAGATAGAACTTGGGCGCACGGATGATGATCGCGCGCGACCGCCGCCGCGCGAACGGCTCCAACATGCGCCCCACAAGCGTGTCCTCAAGAATCTGGAAGTATTCTCTAACGGTCTTGGAGTCAACGCCGCAGTCCCGCGCCAGGCTTGAGAAGTTCAGGACCTCGCCATGGCTGAAGCCCAGGGCATCGAAGAAACGTGAGAACGCGGCGACATTTCGGGTCAATCCCTCATCGAACACTTCCTCCTTGAGATAATCGTTCACGTAGCCGCTCAGGGCGCGTCGATATTGCGTGCTGTCGTAGTGGGAAGGAACCAGGCCGCGGTTGAGCGCCCTGAGAAGATCAAACTGCGGTAACTCGATCCAGGTTAGCGGGTGCAGGCGGAATCGCCAGGCCCGACCGCCCAGCATATTGGCGGCGCCGCGCTTCAGCTTGCGGGCGCTGGAGCCACAGAAAACGAAGCTAAGTCCTTCATTTTCTATCAACCGGTGGGCTTCATCGAGTATCGCAGGCGCCTTCTGCACCTCATCCACCAGGATCACGCGACCGCGCTGCCCATCCGGAAGCGCCCGAACCTGCTCGGTGAATGTCCAGGGTTCCCGGATAAACTGAATGAGCATCCGGGTATCCAACAGATCGAAGCGCGCCGATTTCGGGAACTCTTGCGCCAGAAGCGTCGATTTCCCCACCTTGCGAGGCCCCCAAAGAAACGCCGACTGGCCGCCCGGCAGGGCCAGAGAAAGCTCGCGCCTATACAGACTCACTCGGCATCAGTTCCGAAACAGCTAATCCAATTCGGATAATACTCCGAAACGGTTTGCTATTGCGAGTGTACTTTCAGGTCCAGTTGCGGGGGACCAATTGCGGCCTTGCCGGCAAACCCTTCAGACATGCGCGTCTTAGGCCTAGCGGTTGCGCGTCATGCGCGCCCAGGTGCTCCTCCATCGTGAGGACACCGGCCGGATGTTCATCAGCAGGTCTTCGTAGCCGCTCTTCAGAGCCCCATCGCGGAAGCGCCACACAACCAGCGCAAAAAACGCGAACGCCGACGCCCATTGCAGGAACTGGATCGTGGTGGATTCGGACGGCGCCAGGTTGACGGTGATGCCCAGCCCGGTCGCCAGGAGCAGGATATCGACCAGGATTCCCAGCACGACCGTAACCGCGATTACCGAACTGACGTAAACCGATGCGAAACGCACGCCGAACTGGCTCATGATGATCGCGATGGTTCCGGTGTTGGTGGCGGGGCCGGTCATCAGGAAAATCAGCGCCGCGCCGGGACTGAAGCCCTTGGCGACCAGCGCCGCCGCGATCGGCGTGCTGGCCGAGGCGCAGATGTAAAGCGGAATGCCAACCACGACCAGGATCGGGTAGGACAGCCAGCGCGCATATTCGCTGGTCATCAGGTCGCCCGGAATGGCCAGGTAAAGTGCGCCGCCCAGGGCCACGCCCACCAGCAGGGCGAAGAGTATGTCGTCGGCGATCTCGACAAACCCGTAGCGGAAAATATGCCGGACCACCTTGCGGAAACTCAAGCCGTCCCGGACCGAGGTTTCGGCTGCCCGCGGCGTGGACGCCCGTCCGGGCCGGGCGCCCGAGGACCTGGGGTCATGATGGGAATCGGGCTTGAGCCGGGAGGCGGACTTCAGCCTGCTGGCGGCCAGGTACAGGTTTTGCGCCCAGCGCCCGGCCATGCGCTTCATTTCGGAGGGGCTGACGTAGCAGTCGTCGCTGCCGGACAACAGCGGCTTGTGCTCGCCGTGGTCGTGATCATGGTCATGATCGTGGCTGTGATCATGATCGCTGGTCCCGGCCTCGGGGTCGTCGCCGCGTATCAGTCTGATACTCAAGACGCCGGCGACCACCGCGGTCACGAAGCTGATGATCGGGCGCACCACGGCCGCTATCCAGCCGAAGAAGGCATTGGTCACGAGAATGGAATCCGCGCCCGTTTCCGGCGCCGTAATCAGGAACGACATGCAGGACGAGCGCGACGCGCCCTTCCTGCGCATTTCCGCCACCACCGGCACCACCGAACAACTGCAAAGCGGTACCGGAACGCCGAGCGCCGCACTCGTGCTCACGGACTTAAGGCTATCGTGCTTCAGCCATCGAAGAATGGCTTCCCGCGAAATAAAGACGTGTATCAGCCCGGAGAGGAACAACCCAAGCAACAGCATGGGCGACAAAAGCAGAAAGGACGACCACAGAAAGCCGAAGAAGCCCGCCAGCAGTCCGCCAGGCTCAATAGGCACCGTACCCTACCCCCGAATCGGCCAATCGGCTTGAGCCGCTTCGGCGGCGCAAGGAACCAACGCCAGGACGCCTGACCATGAGGCGAGCCGACAACATCGTGTTCGCATATGTCACCTTCCGGGTCAGCTTATCTCAATCTTGTATGCGCTCGTCACCGGCCTAGCCGCCAAACACCATTCGATTGAGGTAGGGCAGAGCGAGCGCCAGGATGACACTCACGATGAGGCCCGACAGCGCCTTGAGCGCGTCCGTGGAAACCGTCTTGAATGTCCGCCGAAAATCGGTGGCGGCGAGGTACGTGGATAGTGCGAATTCGCGGCCGGCGAGCAATCCGAGAAAGACCCAGGTGGTGCTCATCGGAATATCGCTGATTTCCTTGAAGACCAGGAGCACTATGCCGTAAATGAAGTCGATGATTGTCGCGGCGCGAATGTCGGTCGTATCGGTCTTGGACAGGACGATTTTCTGGATGACGCCTCCAAAGGTGTAGAAAATGTAGCCCTGCATGACGATGAGCGCCATGACGCCGAAGGCCAGCCACTGGATGGACAGTTGCCGCGGCAGGTAAACGAAGATGTTGGCCAGATCCTGGATCAGCCATTGGCTCCAGAGGAAACCCGTGGACGACCATTGCAGCAGGACCCAGTAGCCCGGAATGGATTGCTTGCGGGTCCGATGAAAGTACTCCGTGGCCCGATGAAATACGAACCGGAACAGAGCGATGGCCGCGATGAAAGCAACCACATATCCGAGAATCGACTTCATCAGCATCGCCTGCAGGTTGCTGATGGTGAACACCGTAAGGACCAGGAAAGTGGTGCTTACAGGCACCCCGACGCGGGTAAGGATCAGCAGCGCCACCGGCGGTATGACGTGAATCCAGCTTATGCCGCCTTCAGGGACCGGAAATTTCACCAGCCGGCCGTAGGACACGTCGCCGTCATAGGTAAACCAGCCGAATGCCAGTACGGCGCACAGGATGCCCGATGCGAATAACCATAGCACCCACCACGGGCGGTGGGAATTGGACGACAGGAAAGTGCCCAGGGTTTGAATGGAGTCGTTGGCAACGACCGCGTAGGCCGCCAGCAGGAAGCCAACCACCATGTAGATTTCAACAGGCACTAAAGCAAATTTCTCAAACTTGCGCGCCCGGGAGGCGCATTAACTCCGCGGGGAATCCTATCCCAACAAACGAACCTGATGAACTGTTTGACCCACGGCATGCCGGGCGTCAATCGCGAGCCGTTCCCGGAAAGAGAGCGATACGCCCTCCTGGGAAAGAGGCCGTCCCGCCGTCCTGGGTTGAGGCCGTGACGCCCTCAACCTGGGCCGTCAGAAGCCGTAGGTGAGCGTTACGCCTACCTGCCGGCCGCGGGGCAGCGAGATGGCAAAGCCGCGCGGGGTGCTGGATGGATTGCCCAATTCCGCGACATAGCCGGGGATGCGGGCATGGGACGGCAAACCGCCGGTGCGCCGGTCGATGTAGCGAAGAATGTCCAGGGGCGCGTCGTCGTCGAACAGGTTCCTGGCCCACGCCACGATTTCCAGAGAATCGCGCCGCACGCCTACCCGCAGCCCGACCCGGGTCATGGCGCCGGTCTCGATCAGGTTGTGGATCTGACTGAAGCGCGAGCCTTCATACGTCACGCTGCCCAACCAGAACCAGGAAAAGCCCGACGCCATCGTCTCGCCTTCGTAGCTTGCAACCACCGAGGCGGCGTGCTCGGGAATGCGCGGCACCTGTTTGCCCGCTGCCGAACCGAGGCGACTCAGGTCGTACAGCGAACCGTTAGCCCCGTTGATATCCGCCTGGTCGGTGTTGATGTAACTGGTGATTTCGGCATTCGTCCAGGCATAGCCCAGATTCACCGAGAGCCGCTCATTCACCAGCGTCTGCAACTCCACTTCCAGGCCGTTGATTGAAGTTTCGCCCACGTTGTCAATCAGCGAGGCGCTGCTGCCGGTTGCCGTCTCGATCACCGTGGTCAGCTGCTGGTCGGTCACTTCGGTGCGGTACGCGGCCACGTTCAGGACCATACGCCCGTCCAGCAGCCGCCCCTTGTAGCCTGCCTCGTAGTTCCAGGCCTCCTCTTCGTCCACGGCGCGGAAAGACTCGTCGGGCTGCCCGTCGGGACCGGCCGGGACCTGGTTATTGAACGTGCCCGGCTTGGAGCCCTTGGAGATATTGAGGTACAGGTTGGTGGCCTCGTCCGGACGATAGCTCAGCGTTGCGCGGGGGTTGAAAGATGTGAACTTCTCCTCAAAGTCGCCGTTGAGCTGGTTGATGTCGTTGGTGTCGTATATGCGCACCTGAGTGTCGTCCGTTGCCCAGCGAGCTTCCAGGGTGGCGGCCCACTGGTCGTTGATGTCCCACTCCACGCCCCCGAACACCGCGGTGTTGGTTACGTCGTTGTTATCGAAGGTGGAATTGGGTCGCACCGTCCCGCCAACCAGACCAAATCCGAGCGACTCGGACTGCTTGGTAAGCACCTTGGAATCCATCAGCTCGTGCCGCTTGCCCCTGTAGTAGTAAAGTCCGATAGTGGCCCGAAGAGCCCGGTCCGCCGGCGAGGCAAGGCGTAGCTCCTGGGAAAAATCCGTCTGGTCGTAGCGCAACATGCGCTGGAAGTTCCCGCAAAAGCCGATCGTTACGCAGAACAACCGCCCCAGACTTGGACGCAGAAACGGCGGATAACCGTTCACCCAGGCGACGCCGAAGTCATAACCGCCGTAGGTGCCGTCCAGAAAAGCATCGGCCTCGTCGTCGATGTTTCCGGTCAGGCTGGACAGCCGCCAGCCGTTATTGAGGTCGTAGTGCATGGTGAGCGACATGGACAGGCGATCAAGGCGATTGCCGGCGCCGCCCACGGAGTCGAGCTCTTCGGTCAGAAGCGCCACCGGGAGGTCGCGCACCGCCTCGCCGATGTAGTACTCGCGCGCCCGCGGACCGGTCACGCCGCTGATGTCGGGACTGTTCGACGGCGGACCGCGGTAGCAGCAGTTGTTGTGCTCGCGGCCCTGCAGCGACAGGGCCGGATGGCCGTCGTCCACCTTCTGGTAGGCCAGCGCGAAGGTGGCCTCGAAATTCTCGCTGGGCGTAAGGAACAGCTTGGCCGCAAAGTTGGTGGTTTCCTCGTCGCCCACTTCGTCGCCGGTGACGGTGTTGACGTGCTCGCCCCCGTAGGAATCGAATCCGGCGGAAATCCGGTAGTAGGCACGATCGGCAACCAGCGGTCCGCTGGCCCAGGCGGTGAACCTGGAAGTCTCGTGTTGCGCGCCGCTCACCGACACTTCGCCCGCAAACTCGTCGGTGGGACGGCGGGTGACGTAGTTGATCGCCCCGGCGTAGGTGCCGCGTCCGTACTGCGCCGACTGCGGACCCTTGATAATTTCCACCCGCTCGATATTGGCGAGGTCAACGGACGATACATTGCCGCCCACGTACATGCCGTCCACAAAGGTGGAAACCGCCTTTACGCCGGCGATGCCGTTAATGATGGTGGTCTGCCCGCGCACCGCCGGACGGTCCTGGGAGGGGCTGCGCCCGAAGCCGGACTGGAACGAGAAGCCCGGCGTGAACAACGCCAGGTCATCGACGGATTGCAGGCCCAGATCGCGGATGTCGTCGGCGGTGAAGGCGCTGACCGCGATGGGAATGTCCTGCACGGACTCCTCGCGCTTGCGCGCGGTGACGATAATTTCCTCCAGCATGGCTTCCTGCGCGATTGCAGGACGCGGGGCAACGATCACGCCCGCAGCCAGCACGGACATAACGGCAATTCTGAATTTCATTTGATTTCCTCCCCATCGGCCGTGCGGCCGATAATCGGTCAATTATGCACAAGTAGGTATCCAGTGTGGAGGGCTGTTGGGAGCGAGGACATCTCGTCCTCGGAGGGCGGGATGCTCTCCACGCTTCAGTCCGGCGGCTCGCCGGGAATGCGGGCGGTAATGCAGGCGCCGCTTCCCGGAGGGCTGGCCACATCCACCTTTCCGCCGTGCGCCTCGGCGATCAAGCGGCAAAGGTACAGGCCAAGGCCATGACGTCCGGTGCCTGCGCCGCGGGACGGATCCGCGCGGTAGAAGGCGCTTGTGACCTGCTCCAGGTGCTTCGGCTCGATGCCGGGCCCGTGATCCTGCACGCGGATAACCGCCGCGTTATCTTCCATACGCAGGCTGACGTCAACCGGCTTGCCTTCCTCGGGGTTGTAGCGCAGTGCATTCTCCACCAGGTTGCGCACCAGCATTCGCAGCCGGGCGGCGTTTACGCTGAGATGCACGGCAGCCGGCGGCACGCTCAGCGAAACGCGGTGGCGGTCGTTGGGAAAATCGCCGCGCATGACTTCAGCCATCAGCTTGTTCAGGTTGACCCGCGAGCGGGACATCTGCCTGCCGCGCGTGTTCAGTCGTTCACCTTCCAGCAACTCCGTGATCATGCGTTCCATGCTGGCCAGGTCGTACTCCAGGTGCGAACGTACGTCCTTGTCGTGAATGAACTCCAGCGCCAGACGGGCGCGGGTGAGCGGCGTGCGCAACTCGTGGCTCAAAGACAGCAGCAACTGTCGCTGGCCGTCCAGCATCCGCTGGACTTCGTCCGCCATGCGGTTGATACGATCCGAAAGCCGTCCGAGCTCGTCCTGGCGCCGAATGGGAATCCGGTAGTCGAGTTGCCCTTCGCGGATCCGCCGGGCGCCCAGCCGTATGTCCTGCAGGGGGTAAAACAGCCGCCGCACCGCAAAATAACAGCCGCCGACAACAACGGCGATCATCGTATAGACATAAACGCGCAGCACGGTCATGTTTTCCTGGGGCGGGAACAGCACCGCCAGAATGGAAACGCCCGCCATCATGACGAACAGGCTCGCAACGAAGATCAGTATCAGGCGCACGGGAAGCGAACGCCAGGCTTCTACGGGCTTGCGCGCGAGCCATTTGAGCGCACGGACGAATCGGTTTTTCATGTTTCTCCCTGACCCTTGAGGAATACATAGCCGGCGCCGCGAATCGTTCGAATGAAGCGGGGGCTGGACGGGTCGTCGTCGAGCTTCTGGCGCAGCCGGCTGATATTGATATCGACCGAGCGTGAAAAGAAGTTCGGTTCGATGCCGCGCAATTCCGAGAGAATTTCATCGCGCGTAAAGACACGCCCCGGTTCCGCCGAAAGCAGTTGCAGCAGGTTGAATTCCATCGCCGTAAGATCGATCAGGTCGCCGTTCAGCTGCGCTTCGCGCCGATCGAAATCAAGCCGCAGCGGACCGTGCTCCGCCACCCCCGAATGGGTGGATGAGCGCTGGACGCGCCGCAGGATGGTCTGGATCCGCGCCACCAGTTCGCGCGGCTCGAACGGCTTGGGCACGTAGTCGTCCGCGCCGACCTCCAGACCCACCACGCGGTCGGTCACATCCCCGCGCGCGGTCAGCATGATGATGGGCACGCTGCTGGTCTTGCGAATTTCCCGGCACAGCTCGAAGCCGTCCCGCCCGGGAAGCATCACGTCCAGTATCACCAGGTCCGGATCGAAGGCCGGCATCTTCTTCAGCCCGCTGTCGCCTTCAAGAGCTGATTCCAGCTCAAGATCGAAGCGGCTGAAATACGCCCGCAGCAACATTGCCAGCTTGGCGTCATCGTCGATCAGGAATATCCGGGCGGTCATGCCTCAGTGATTTTATGGGCGCTTTCGCCGTTTTGGAGGGAAAAAGAAACCGCGTTACAAAATGTTACGAATCGTTACCGTGGTGAGAAGAAAAAACCTCCTTCGCCCGTATCTTGTGCAGTGCATCAAGAAGAGATGCAAAGGAGAAAGAGATATGACACTGATTTCAAGAAATGGCGCCGGAAGTCTGGGCGTCATCGGTGAGGCCGTATTGTTCGCGGTCGCCTTTGTAAGCCCGCTTGCCGCCTTCTCGTCCATCCTGGGCGGCTAGACCGGCCTGAAAAGCAGCGGCGCCTTGTTCCCGGATCTCCCCTCCCAAGAGACCTCCCCCCAATCCCGGGAACAAGGTCAGGTCGCCCCCGGCAACTTCCTCCCGCCGGGGGCGGCCTCGCCGCCTTCCAGAGCACTTCCCAATTCCACCAGCAGCGGCGTCGCCGCTGCATAGAACAACCCCACGGTCACGTAGAAAGCGACCTCGGCCCCCGAACCGGCCCCGAGGGCGATTCCCGTGTAATACGCAAGCGGCGCCCCGGATGCGCCGAGGACGGCAGCCAGCAATCTTCTGCCCCGCAGCCAGGCCAGCCCGTCGATGCTCATCAGCGAAAACGCGCCCCACAAGGCAAGAATCCAGGCAGGGGCAATCATCGGATACGGCCAGCCAGGCGCATAGCCGACCCAGCCCGCCCGCACCACGACGGTCTCCATGACCAGGCCCATTGCAAGGCCGCTCGCAAGGACCAGCAGTTCCCTTTTGCGGTTGTTCGAGAAGATCAGCTGCATTCCGGCAAAGGCCAGCAGCGCCGCGGGGCCCAGCCACACCCTGCCGGAGGCGGCGCCCAGCACGGTGCTCAGCCAAACCACCTTGAACCCCGCGACGCCCCTGACGACAGTCACCAGGCGGCGCCATTGAGGGCGCGTGATCATTCCGCGTGCTCCATCACGTCGTACCCGCAGTGATCGAACCCCAGGGCCCGATAGGCCGCGATCGCCCGGCTGTTGCCGCGCTCGACGTAGAGACGCACCCGGCATCCCGCCTCGCGGGCGTCGTCAAGCACGTGTTCGCACAGCAATCGGAACACGCCGCGGCCCCGGTGTTCCGGCGCCGTGTATACGCTCTGCAACCACCAGATCATGCAGTTGCGCCAATCGCTCCACTCAGTGGTGATCATCAATTGCCCCAGACGTTCTCCGTCGGCGGAAACGGCCACGAAATACCGGCCCAGGGCCGGGTCGGAGAACATTCGCCGCACGCCGGCCTCGACCGTGGCGGGATCAAGGTGCAGGCCCTCCGATTCTTCGGCCAGCGCAATATTGAACCGGACGATTGTCGGGGTGTCCTCAGGCCGGGACGGACGGATGATCGGCTCGCTCATGGCGCCGCGCCCGCCGCCAGCCGCCAGAAGCCCGACTCGCGCATGGCCCGGCCGTCCCGTTCGAGCTTCAGAAGGTGGGCCTCAAGGGAGAGAGCCGCCACCGGATGCAGGCGGCCGGGCACATCGTCATACACCCTGGGAAGAATAGCCTCAAGCGTGGCCGGACCCAGCGCGTCCATGGCGGAGACCACCTTGCTCTCCCGTCGCTCGCGATGCGCAATCAGTCCCCTGATTTCCTCCCGCGGGCGATCGATCCAATGGCCATGCCCCGGGGCCATGGCGCGCACAGGCAGGTCGAGCAGGCGGCCAAGCGAGGCCATATAGGCGCTCATGTCGCCGTCGGGCGGCGCAATGACAACGGTCGAGCCCTGCATGATGTGATCGCCGGTGAACAGCACTTCCTGCGGCGGGTGCCACCAGCAGACGTGGTTGGATGCATGGCCGGGCGTATGTACGGCCGTCAGGGAAAACCCGCCCAGGTCGAACTCCTGACCGTCCTTCGGCTGCACCGCCGGGCTGAACGACTGGTCCTGGCGCTCTCCCGGCGGCGGCGGCGGCCCGATCAGTGAAGCGCCGGTTCGCTCCGCCAGAATCGCGGCGCCCGGCGAGTGGTCAGGGTGGGTGTGGGTGACCAGTATCCAGCGCACCTCTCCGGGGGCCTTGTTGCGGATGTTTTCGATGTGTTCGGGCGAGGGGGGTCCCGGGTCCAGGACCGCAATCTCGTCTTCGCCCAGGATCCAGGTGTTGGTGCCCGGCCCCGTCATTGTCCCGGCATTGAAGGCGGTCAGGCGTCGGATCGACGGCGCAAGGCGCACCAGTTCTCCGGGCCTGATGGCGTCAGCCGGCATTCGCATGCGTCCTCTTACGCGCAGCCGGCGCGGCCCGGGGCAGGAACTTGCAAGGCGGGTGCGGAAAAGTCCACTCCAGCACCGGATTGCGAATTCCCTGGCGCAGGAGGGTAATGCCCCATGTTGAACGGTCCGAGCACTTCGCCCGTGGGAAGGCAGGACATCAGCTTTCCGTTTATGCGGCGCACTTCCGGGCGGGTAACCGGGACGGAACCGCAGCCCGCGGCCGAGGCCCAGTTCATCGTATGTTCGATACTCCCCATGTCGCGCAGTATTCGCAAGAAATGCCGGGTCGGATGAGCAAGAGGAATGTCCTGCTTCAGCGCCCTGTCCGGCTTGAACCACCTCGCACGCAAGACCTCCCTGCCGTCTGCCTTCGCTTTCAGTCCGGCCGGCGACTCCGCCACGAAAAAACGCGTGGAAAAGCGCCGCGGCGCGGCACTGGGCGTAATCCAGTGAGACACATAGTGCAGGCGCCTGACCGGGAGTTTCCAGTTCCCCCGCCGGCACAATTCGCCGAAACCGACCCTGCCCTCAATCAGAGCCTTGCGTTCCGCGAGCGTTGCGCGGCGCGCCTGCCCGCAGCCGTTCACCGCGATCAACAGGCCGGACTCCTCGAAAGTCTCGCGGATGGCAGCCACCCAGTAGGCCAGGCCGTCCACGGGAAGCGCGAGCAATCGGCTGGCGCGATTGTCCCTGAGTCCCAGGCAGCGGCGGTAGAGCCGGGAATCGCGGTCCTGCTCATCGAGCACGCCCCCGGGGAAAACCCACGCGCCGCCGAAAGCGGCCCCCTGTATACGCCTGAGCATCAGCACCTCCAGCCCGCCGCGGCTCCGGCGAAGCAGCATGAGCGTGGTGGAAGGCAGGGGAACGCGGGGGGGCGAGGACAGGTTCGCAGCGGGCATGGCGACAAGATGCTAGCATCACGCCTCTTTGCGGCGGGTGAGGGAAACGAAATGCGATTTGACGAACGGTCGGTAGTCATTACCGGAGCGGCCGGTGGGCTTGGACAGGCCTACGCGGTGGAGTTTGCCCGCCTGGGCGCCCGCCTGATGCTTTGCGATCTCAAGGATTGCGACGAAAGCGAAGCGCTTGCTCGCGAACAGGGCGCGGACGTGCTGACTGCAAGTGTGGACGTGACCTCGCTTTCCGACCTTCAGGCCATGACCGCTCGCACCGCCGACGCCTACGGCCGGATCGACGTGCTGGTGAACAACGCTGGCTGGTGGGGCAACCTGAAGCTCACGCGGTTTGACGAAGTCGAGGAAGAGCTGTGGGACGCCACCATGGCGGTGAACGTGAAGGGGGTGTGGCTGGCCAGCCGCGCGGCGGCGCAGCACATGAAATCCGGCGATGGCGGCTCCATCGTCAACATCGCCTCGCTGGCCGCGACATACGGGATGGCCAACGTCATCCACTACACCACTTCCAAGGCCGCGGTAATCGGACTTACCAGGGGCCTGGCGAGGGAAATGGGACGCTATAACGTGCGCGTGAACGCAGTCGCGCCCAATATCGTATCGACCGAGGCATCGGCGGAGTTCTTCGGCGACAAGTACGACAGGGCAATCGGCGCGACGACCTCGCAGCAGGCGATCAGGCGGCCGCTGGACAGTTCGGACGTGGTGGGCGCCGTGTTGTGGCTGGCCAGCGACCTGAGCCGCATGACCACCGGCCAGACCCTGATGGTGGACGGCGGCGTAACCTTTCTCTAGCGGGCCGTGCCGGACTGAGCGCCCTCGCTCACCACCGACGAGGACACTTCCGCGGGTTTTGGCAACATCAGAAATCGAGATGCGAATACGGCCTAAAAGGGCTGGCGCTCGCCGTTGTAGCGGATGAATGTGCCGGAATCCTCCGGCGCAAGGTTCTCGATCACCTCGATCATGCCGCTAATGCTCTCGGACGGCTCGATAAAGCCCTTGATTCCCGCCCGCTCCACCATTTCGGCGACCTTTTCCACCTTTACCTGTCCGGGCGACAGCAGCGCGACGGTAATACCCTTGCGTTTCGAATCGGCGGCGACCCCAACCATCATCATGTTCAGTGCGGCCTTGCTGGTGCGGTACCAGTAGATTCCGCCCTTGCCGCCGGAGTCACCGCCAAAGGAGCCGGCCAGCGAACTGACGGCCACGATCTTCTTCTGGTCGCTGGCCTCCACATTGTCCATGAAGGCCTCGCTCACCTTTAGCGCACCCAAAGCGTTGGTGCGGAAAAAGTGCACCGCCATGTCATAGTCCAGCGTGCCCAGGGTCTGCGGCCTCGGCTTGGTGAAATCGCCGGTGATGCCGGCGTTGTTGATGAGCACGTCGATCGGCATGCCGGCCAGCTTTTCCGCCAGCGCGTCGATACCGGCGTGGTCGGTCACGTCCAGCTTCTCGACGCGAACGTCGGGGTACTGCTCTTCAAGCGCCGCCAGGGTATCGGGCGTCATGTCGCGCCGGTGGGTGGCGATCACGGTCCATCCCCGGTCCGCGTATTGCCTGGCGAATTCCAGTCCGATACCACTGTTGGAACCGGTAATGAGCACTGTTTGCGCCTGCGCGGCGGACATCAGTACGAACGAGGCCAGCAGGCCGGCAGCGATTGTGGCGTTGCGCATAGGTAATTCCCGCAGAACATCAGGCCACGCATTGTATCCGGCGAGCAATGCGGCTCATGAACATCGCTAAACATCGATAGGGGCATACAATTCCGCCGGATGAGTGAGCAGCCTGTCATGTTGATCGGCGCCGGGATCGGCGGCCTGAGTTGCGCGCTGGGGCTGCAGCGCGCCGGCGTCGCCGTAAAAGTGTATGAGCAGGCGCCGGAACTGGGCGAGGTCGGAGCGGGGCTTACGCTGAGCCCGAACGGCTCGAAGGCGCTGATGGGCCTGGGCCTTGAGAGGGAACTGGAGGAGCTGGCGGACCCTCCCTCGTACCAGGCAGTGCACCATTATCGGACGGGCCGCATTCTGGTGCGGCGGGAGCGCGGCGAATTGACGCTTCAGCAGTACGGCGCGCCGTACTGCCAGATCCACAGGGCGGACCTGCACGACATGCTTGCCGACGCCGTGCGGGCGAACGATCCCGATTGCATTGCCCTGGGCCACGAATTCGAGCGTTTTACCCAGCATTCCGGGGGCGTCACCGCCTGGTTCACCAACGGCAACAGCGCTTCCGGCCGGGCCCTGGTCGGCTGCGACGGCGTGAAATCGCCCGTTCGCTCGCAGATGCACGAGCAGGAATTGCCGAAGTTCACCCGTTACGTCGCCTGGCGGGGTCTGGCGCCCGCCGCCAAGGTGCCGGCCGAAGCGGTGGACCCTCCCTCAGGCACTTATATCGGACCGGGGCATCTATTCGTGCGCTACCTGATCCGTGGCGGCGAAACGGTGAACTACGTCGCCTTCGTGGAACGGGACGACTGGCAGGTGGAGAGCTGGTCGCAACGATCGACGGTACGGGAAGTGCTGGACGAGTTTTCGGAATTCCACGACCTGGTGCGGGCAATCATTGGAGCCACTCCGCCTGAACTCTGCTACAAGTGGGGCCTGTTTTCCCGGCGGCCGCTGGAAAGCTGGAGCGTGGGGCGGATTTCGCTGTTGGGGGACGCTGCGCATCCCACCCTGCCCTTCATGGGGCAGGGTGCGGTAATGGCGATTGAAGACGGAGTCGTGCTGGCCCGATGCATGGCGGAATCCGGCAGTGTTGCCGAAGCGTTTCAGCGCTACGAGGCCGCCCGTGTGGAGCGCACCACGCTGGTGATGCTGGAGTCCGCGGAAATCATTCACCGGTTCTTTGCCCCGGACACGGACCGCTTTGCCGAGCGCAATAATCGCAATGAAGAATCGCTGGGCCTGTTCCACTACGATGCCTGGCAGGTTCCGGTATAAACTATTTGCTCTGTAATCCAGGAGCAAAGCCATGTTCATCAACTTCTGGTATCCCGCGGTCGAGTCGGAGAAACTCGAAGACAAGCCGCTAAAGCAACGCATGCTGGGTCAGGATTTCGTGCTGTGGCGCGACGAGGACGGTCAGGCCCATTGCCTCAGTAATACCTGCTGCCACCGTGGCGGTTCCCTGGGCGACGGCCTGGTAGCAGACAGTTGCGTGCAATGTCCATACCACGGCTGGCGCTTCAATGGCGACGGGCAATGCGTGCGCGTGCCCTCCATCGGCATGAAGGCCAAGCCGCCAGGGCGGGCGCGGGTGGACTCCTATCCGGTCATGGAACGCTACGGGCTGGTTTTCTGTTTTCTGGGCGACCTCGACGAGTCGGAACGGCCGCCGATCCTGGAGATCAATGAGTGGGGCCAGGAGGGCTGGTCCTCCACCTGCCAGGTGCTCGAATGGAAGTTCAATTACAAGCGCTCAATCGAAAACGGCATCGACCCGGGGCATAACGAGTTCGTGCACCCCACCCATGGAATGAAGGGCATGAACGAGAACTACAGGGTCCGCGAGCTGGACATGCGCGAGACCGACTGGGGCACGGGGTTCTTCAACAGGGTGTTCGCGCCGCCGCTGGCCGAGAAAAAAATGCGCGAGGCGTCCGGGGAGACCAAGAACCGCACCATCAGGGTGGGCACCGGCCATCACGGACCGGCTTCCGTGTGGACCTTCATCAATCCCACGCCGGACATGCACATCTACCAGTACCTGTACGAAGCGCCGGTCGACGAGGAAAACACGCGGCTGTTTTTGGTCAACATGCGCAACTTCATGCTGGAAGACATCTATGACGAAACCATGATGGAACGCAACCAGTATGTGGCGAGCCAGGACCGGGACGTGCTCTATGAACTGCATCCGAAGATCACGCCGCGGGTCAATACCAAGGAACTGTTCACTCCCTCGGACTACCCCATCGGGCGCTACCGGGAACGGCTGAAGGAATGGGAAGCGCGCGGCTGGCGCATTGATCTGGACAAGGTGCGCGAGCAGGAACGGCATACGGCGTTCGCCATACCGAGCCCCCAACGGCGCAGGAAGAAGGGCTGGGTGATCGACCCGATCCCGCTGCTGCCGGCCACTCCGGCGCGGGCCGTGGAAGCCGACCAGGCCGCCTGAACCCGTTACAACGAGGGCAGGATGCCCTCGCCACCAGACCCCAGGTGCATGCCGGCGTTCGCGGAGCGCGATGCGCCGGCTGCCGTAAACCAGGAATACCGCCATGTTCATCAACTTCTGGTATCCCGCGGTAGAGTCGGAGAAACTCGAAGACCAACCGCTGAAAAGACGCATGCTGGGTCAGGACTTCGTGCTGTGGCGCGATGAGAAAGGCCGTGCGCACTGCCTGAGCAATACCTGTTGCCACCGGGGCGGTTCCCTGGGCGACGGACTGGTCGCCGACAGTTGCGTGCAGTGTCCATACCACGGCTGGCGCTTCAATGGCGACGGGCAATGCGTGCGCGTTCCGTCTATCGGTATGAAAGAAAAGCCGCCCGGACGGGCGAGAGTGGATTCCTACCCGGTCACAGAGCGCTACGGCCTGGTGTTCTGTTTCCTGGGCGACCTCGACGAGTCCGAACGCTCGCCGATCCTCGAGATTCCCGAATGGGGAGAAGAGGGATGGCGGTCTACCTGCCAGTACTTCGAATGGGAAGTCGACTTCAAGCGCGCGGTGGAAAACGGCATCGATCCTGCGCACAACGAATTTGTCCACGACACCCACGGGATGAAGGGCGAGGACCCCAACTACAAGGTAAGCGAACTGGACATCAGGGAATCAGAGTGGGGCACGGGGTTCTATAACGAGGTCTACGCACCACCGCTCGCCGAAAGGAGGATGCGGGAAACCTCGAAAAGGGACGAAAACCACACCATCACAGTCGGGACGGGACATCACGGGCCGGCTTCCGTGTGGACCCACATCAACCCCACCCCCGTGATGAAGATCTACCAGTATCTGTATCGCCTGCCGATTGAGGAGACCCGCACCGGCTTGTACATGATCAACATGCGCAACTTCATGCTTGAGGAAATCCACGACGAAACCATGATGGAGCGGAATCAGTACGTGGCTTTTCAGGACCGGGACATCCTGCTTACCCTGCATCCGAAGACCGCGCCACAAACCAGCGCCAGGGATTTGCTCACTCCATCGGACTACGCCGTGGGCCGCTACCGTCAATGGCTCATGGGATGGGAGGCGCGAGGTTGGCGCATCGATATGGAAAAGGTACGCAAGGCCGGCGAGCACACCGCGTTCGCCATCCCCAGTCCCGCCCGGCGCAGGAAAAAAGGCTGGGTGATCGACCCGATACCGCTGCTTCCGGCAACTCCGGCGCGCGCCGTGGAGAGCGGCCAAGCCGCCTGAGCCAGGGAGAGTACGCGTCCGCCTGGACGCGAGGGCGTTGCCCTCACGGCGCCCGCCCCCACTCAATTGAGTGCTGTTACGAGGGCGAGACGCCTTCGCTCCCGGCGTGAGCGGAATCGCGCTTGGCGCGCATTTCCTCCAGGTATTCCCGAGTCAGGGTCCAGCGCAACAGAATGATGCCGGCAATCAGGTTGCAGACCGCAGGAACGACCGCAATGGAAATACGAATCCCGGTCAGCGCGCTGGGGTCCTGCTGAATGGCTTCGGTGTCAACGGTCGACTGGTAGCCCAGCAGCCAGAGAATGAAACTGATCAGCATGGGAGCCCCCATGAAGGCTGCCTTTTCCACCATGTTGTATGCGCCGGCGAACACGCCCTCGCGCCGCAGGCCCGTCGCAAGGTAGTCGTACTCCTGAACATCCGGAAGCAGCGACATGCCCAGCAGCAGTTTGCCCATACCGAAGAAGGCAAGCACCATGGCCCTTACGAACAGCAGCCACACGGGCTCGCCCGGGGGGACGAACAACCACCAGAGCGCTCCCACCATGAAGCCGAAGGTTGCCAGCATCAGGGCGCGGTGCTTGCCCACCTTGCGCGAGAACGGCACCCAGAAGAGCGGGGCGGCCAGCAGCGGCATGATCAGGTTGCCGCCGAGCGCGTACCACAGCATGACATCCTGGGAATGTCCCAGGATGTCCACGATAAAGAACAGGACACTCCCTGCCGCCACACCAGTGGCCAGCAGCGTCAGCAGCTTGAAACCTGCAAGCTTCAGGAAATGCACGTTGGATGCGGCCGTGCGAATCTGCTCCCATGGACTCTGGCGGGGTGTTACGTGCTCGGTCGCGCGCGCCCCGGCCGTTCCGAAGAAACAGGCAATCATCGCCACAAGCGCCAGGACGCCGAACATCCAGCCCACAATTTCGTAACCTTCGTTGCCGCCTCCGAATTGCGCCGCCAGGGTGGGCCCAACGCCAATTACGGTAAAGGTTCCTATCATGATGGCCACGGCGCGAAATGACATGATGGCCGTTCGCTCGTCATAGTTTGTGGACATTTCCGCGGGCATGGCTATATGCGGCACGTTGAACAGCGTGTAACCGGTATTGAAGACCAGCAGGCCTCCCAGTACATAGGCCGCCTTTTCGAAATCCGCCCACTCGGCCGGTGTGCTGAACAGCATTACGAATGCTCCGCCGCACACAAAGGCGCCCACCAGCAGCCAGGGCCGGCGGCGCCCGAAGCGGCTCCTGGTACGGTCGCTGAGGATGCCCATGGGCAGGTCCGTCACAAGGTCGTAGGCCTTGGCGATCATCATGAGCGCCCCGGCCGTTATGACCGCGACCCCGGCCACCCTGGTCAGGTAGAAGAGGATGATGGCGGAGTAGGTGTTGAAGAGCAGCGCCACTCCCAGGGCGCCGACGCCCCAGCCCGCGCGCAGCGAAAGCGGGACCGAACCCTCAACACGGGTCAGTCGGCCAAGCATGGTTTGCATTTCTTTCGGCGCCTCGGCATAGAGCGTAGCGCGGCAGGATAGCACGGGGCCCTCAGCAGCCCGCGGCGGAAGCCCCGCTGCGTTCGACCGGCCATGCATCGCGGCTGGACTGCGTTGCTCGTCGCTTGCATATGCCCGATATGCGCGCTCCTCGCGCCTTGCCAGCCGCGCGCCTGCCCGGTCTCGGCGCGACGCGGGGTTCCGCCGCGGGCTGCTGGCGGTGTATCCTCGCGTGCCTGGCGCATTACCAAAGGAGAGCGGCAGAAATGGCCGAATACGAGTACCGCAAGTTTTTCATCGGCGGCGAGTGGGTCGACCCGGTCGAGCCGCGCGAACTGGCCGTGATCAACCCGGCCACGGAGGAACCCGGCGGGGTAATTTCGCTGGGAGGCGCGGCGGACGTCGATCGGGCAGTTGCAGCTGCGCGAACGGCCTTTGCCGGCTATTCGCAGACCGGCAAGCGGGAACGTCTCGAGCTGATCGACTCGTTCATCGCCGCCTACAAGTCCCGCTACAACGACATGGCGGATGCAATTAGGGCGGAGATGGGTGCGCCCAGGAGCCTGGCCACAAAGGCGCAGGCCGCCATGGGCGTGGTCATCGCCAAGACCGCTCGGCGGCTCCTGGAGAACTTCGAGTTCGAGGAGCGGCGCGGCGGCACGATGATTCGCCGCGAGCCGATCGGGGTCTGCGGATTCATTACGCCGTGGAACTGGCCGATCAACCAGATCACGCTTAAGGTCCTTCCGGCGCTGGCGGCCGGTTGCACCATGGTGCTCAAGCCCAGCGAGATCGCGCCCTTCAGCGGGGTGGTTTTTGCCGAAGTCATGGAAGCCGCGGGCGTACCCGCGGGCGTCTTCAACCTGGTCAATGGCGACGGGCCCGGGGTGGGTCAGGCGATCGCCGGACATCCCGACATCGACATGGTCTCGTTCACCGGTTCCACCCGGGGAGGAATCGCGGTGGCCGCGACCGCTGCCGGAACGGTCAAGCGCGTCAGCCAGGAACTGGGAGGAAAGTCGCCCAATCTCATCCTGGATGAGGCCT
Source organism: Gammaproteobacteria bacterium (assembly GCA_963666765.1). Taxonomy (GTDB): domain Bacteria; phylum Pseudomonadota; class Gammaproteobacteria; order Steroidobacterales; family Foliamicaceae; genus Foliamicus. Next base: position 2,536,764 of record OY762933.1, on the reverse strand, counting down.
CGCTGGAAAAGGGAGTGATCAACGGCATGCGCAATGTCTGCATGAACACCGGGCAGTCGTGCAACGCTCCTACGCGGCTGCTGGTCCCGGCCGATCTTCACGACAAGGCCGTGGAAATCTCGGTGGCCTCCGCATCACGGGCGCGAATCGGCGATCCCGGGTCCGAGGACACGACCATGGGCCCGCTGGTCAGCGAAACCCAGTTCAACAAGGTGCAGGGACTCATCCGAAAGGGCATCGAGGAGGGCGCGACGCTGGCGATGGGCGGTCCGGGCAGGCCCGGCGGCCTGGAACGAGGCTATTACGTCAGACCGACGGTCTTCGGCAACGTGAGCAACGACATGACGATCGCGCGCGAGGAGATATTCGGGCCAGTGCTGTGCGTGATTCCCTACGACGACCTGGACGAGGCGATTGCGATCGCCAACGACACGGAATACGGCCTGGCAGCTTACATCTGGGGCGAGGACCTTGAACAGGCGAGGAAGGTCGCGGCGCAACTGCGAGCGGGCCAGGTCTGTCTCAACGGAAATTCTGGCGATTTCAGCGCCCCTTTCGGCGGCTACAAGCAGTCCGGCAACGGCCGGGAATCCGGTCGCGAGGGACTGGAGGAATTCCTTGAAACGAAAGCCGTCCTCGGCTACGAACAGGCCGCCTGAATCTAGCCTCTCAATCACTACGCCTGGCGCTAACCCTGCGCGCGCACAGCAACACCCCTCTGCCGGGAGACGCATAAATCCATCCTGGAGCTTGGCTGCGCCATCCCTGGCGCAGACACTCCCGGCAGAGGGGTGTTGCTATACGCGCTCTAGTTTTCCGGGGAAGTGAGGGAGCGGGCGACGCGGAGGCCGAAGAAGGTGTAGTGGATGTCCTCCGGATCGCGGCCGCGGAATGTCAGCCGCTGCCGGTCCGGCCGGGTAATCCAGCTGCCGCCGCGCACGCTTCGCCGCTCGCACTGGCCCGGCGGCACGGCTATCGCTGAACCGTCCGTCGGCAGTTCGGCCGTATAAGGCTCTACGTAGCAGTCTTCCACCCATTCCCAGACATTGCCGGCCACGTCATGCAAGCCGAAGGCGTTCGGCCTGAACATGCCGACCGGCGCAAGCGTCGGATAACCATCGTCGCAATCCGCGGCCTGCCAACCGAAATCATGCACGGGGGCCGCGCTTGCGTCATATACGTTGGCATACCCGCAGGCCGGGCCGGAATCTTCTCCCCAGGTGAATGCTCCGGGCGATCCTGCCCGGGCCGCATATTCCCATTCCGCTTCGGCGGGAAGCCGGTAGGGCCGGCCACTGATCCGGGCGAGCCAATCGACATAGGCGCGCGCATCCAGCCAACTTACGCAGGCCACGGGATGTTCCGGTTCCGACACCTGTCCCAGCCGCAGATCGGCCCAATTCGTTTCGGGATGGTTCTGCCACTCACCGTCGAATTTGCCCCGGCAGCCCGGTGTGACTTCGTAGCCCGTGGCGGACACAAAGTCTTCGAACTGTGCGTTCGTTACCTCAAATTTGCCCATTGCAAAGTCCCGCTCGACACGCACTGTGCGGGGCGGGCCCTCCGGGCGGCCCTCCTCGCCGCCTTCCGCTCCCATGACGAACTCGCCGCCGCGCACCACGATCATTTCCGGGCACCGGTCGCAGTCCCGAAATGCTGCTTGGGAACCGCCCTCCGCAGCCGCCGCTCCGCCAGTCAGACTGAACAACGTCAACAGAAACAGCAACGGGCGATGCACGCGTGCTTCTCCGGCTATCGAACCATGCTCGTTGAGCGCGGAAACACCCTCGCTACGAAGAAAGGCGGGGGATTGCGAAACCTGCTATTCCGGTAGCGAGCGGGCGACACGGAAGCCGAAGAAGCTGTAGCGCGCATCTTCGGGGTCGCGGCCACGGAAGGTGGTACGCTGCCAGTCGGGGTTGGTGAGCCAGCTGCCGCCCCGCACGCTGCGGTTGTCGCACTGGCCCGGCGGCAGACTGTAGGCCGAGCCGTCCGTAGGCGTGTCTTCCGGGTACAGCACCTCGTAGCAATCCTCAACCCATTCCCAGAGATTGCCGGTCATGTCATGCAGACCGAATCCGTTGGGCTCGAAACTGCCGACCGGCGCCAGGGTCGAATGACCGTCGTCGCAATTGATTAGGGGCCAGATAAAGTTGTGCACGGCGTGCGCACTCAGGTCATACATGTTGGCGTACGTGCAGCCCTCGTCGGGATCTTCTCCCCAGTGGAACCAGTCACCGGCGCCGACGCGCGCCGCATACTCCCACTCCGCCTCACTGGGCAGACGATAGTCCTGGCCGCTGATCTCCGATAACCAGGCAAGGAACGCTCGGGCGTCCAGCCAGCTGACACAGGCGACGGGATGCTCGGGAAGGGACTCCTGACCCAGCCGCAAATCGGTCCAGTGGGCTTCGGGGTCATCCGCCCACTCATTGTCGATCTGGCCACGGCAACCCTTCGACATCTCGTAACCGGTAGCGTCCACGAACGCCTGGTACTGGCGGTTGGTGACTTCGAACTTTCCGAGCGCGAACGGGCGGGGGATGGTCACTTCGTGGGGGGGTCCCATCGGGCGCTCGCTGACTGCTTCCTCGCTTCCCATGACGAACGCGCCCGGCGGCACCACAACCATCTCGGGACATTGCTCGCAGTCCCGGAGCGTCTCCGGCTGCGTGTCGTCGGCGATGGCCGCCGGCGCAATCAGGAAAACCAGAAGTAAAGACAGGGCTGATCGGTTCATGGAGAAATTCCAGGCTATGTTTCGAAGGGACAAGTTTATTTCACACCGTGCCCCGAAGCGCCGCACTCTCATTCGGGCAGGGACCGGGCGACGCGAAAGCCGAAGATGGAATAACGCAGGTCCTCAGGATCGCGGCCGCGGAACGCAAGCCGTTGCCGGCTGATGCGCGAAGTCCAGCTGCCGCCCCGTACGCTGCGCCGGTCGCACTGCCCGGGCGGCGGGCCGAACGAGCTTCCGTCCGTCGGAATATCGGCGGGATATGGCGCTTCGTAGCAATCCTCCACCCATTCCCAGAGATTGCCGGCCACATCGTGCAGGCCGAAGCCATTCGGCTGCAGGCGGCCCACCGGAGCCAGCATTGCAAAACCGTCATCGCAATCCGCGGGTTGCCAGCTGTAACCGTGCATGGCTTGAGCACTCGAGTCATACACGTTGGCCTGGCTGCAGGCCTCATGCGGATCCGCCCCCCAGGGGAAATCGCCGCTCACGCCGCCGCGCGCCGCATACTCCCATTCCGCCTCGCTGGGCAGCCGGTATGGCTGGCCGCTCGTTTCGGCCAGCCAGGCGACATAGGCGCGCGCGTCCAGCCAGTTGACGCAGGCCACCGGGTGGTCCGCCTGCCACTCCTGGCCGGTCTGGAGATCGGTCCAGTGAGCTTCGGGGTGCGCCAGCCATTCGTCACCGACCCGCACCGCGCAAGGTGGCTCGGTCTCATACCCGGTATCGTCAACGAATGCGGCGAATTCCCGGTTGGTGACTTCGAACTGGCCGATCGCGAACGCACGCTTGATGCTGACCGCATGCGGAGGCCCGTCAGGGCGGCCTTCCTCGCCGCCCTCCGCGCCCATGATGAAATCGCCCGGCGGCGCCTCTACCATCGCGGGGCATACATCGCAGTCACGAAACACCCGCGGCGCGTCGGACGCCTCCGCCTGCACCGCAAGAGCGGACAGACCCAGCAGAAGTGCCGGCGTCAAGGCTGAAACTGCCATACGAGCAGCGCCTGGACCGTATTCTCGTCGGTTGCTCCGTCGCCGAGCTTGTTCATCCAGTATTGGTATTCGATTCCCAGCCATAATCGTTCAGTGACCCTCCAACGCAGTTGAGGTTGCGCCAGCAGCCAGCCATCGACTCGATCGCCGAAGCGGTTCCTGCGGCTGCCAATGTACTCGATGTGGCCTTCAAGGCTGAAACTCCGCTCGCCCAGACTGAAGGGACGGGCGAAGCTCAGGTCCACCATGAACGAATCGCTCTCCCGGGGCGCTCCGCCGGACGCGACGCCCTCGCTGTCGTCGATATAGCCGGTGATGTCCAGGTTGGCGAACGCGAATCCCTTGAGATCCAGCGACAGGCGGACTCCCGGCAGGTACTTGACGACGTTTGCGTCATCGGCCCAGTTGATTCCCAGGACCAGGCCGATGTCCCTGACGAGCCCGCCGCCGATTTTCCGGCCGGCGATCCTGGACAGGCTGAAATTGGAGTACCACTCGCTATAGAGATCGAAATCCTGGAAGCCGGCCTCGCGCGAATCCAGCATGTCCACAAAGAAGAAGTTATCGCCGTATTTCCAGCCGTGCGCGTTTTGCAGGGTGGTGATCAGATGTTTCGCCTTGCCGCCGCCGGCGAAGGAAGGAACGTCGAGTTGCCCGTATTGCAGGTGCAGTTCGCTGTCGCTCCATTCAAACGCATGGGCCGAAGGAGCGGATACGGCAAGCAGCAGTGCAAGCGCCGTTGCGCGCGCAAGGATCCGCACCGCTGTCCGCCTGCCTGGTGCTAGCTGCTCCGCAGCAAATGAATCCCGGCGGCGCCTGCAAGCAGCGGCACGCCGGCGTCGACAAGGATCCACACCAGCGAAACCGTCTCGTCTCCTATCGCGGTGAAAGCGGGACTCAGGAGATTGAACCAGTTACAGAAGAACATGATTCCCACGAACAGGAATCCGTAAAACAGCGTATTGGCCACAAGGAACTCCCGCGTGACATCCTCGCCTCCCACGCCCCTCTTGCGCGTGTAGCTGAAAACTGCGCCCAATACAATTGCCAGTGCGGTCAACGGATTCACTATGGTCCAGAATGGACTGTAGGACTGGCCGGGTCCCGATGCATGGTACAAAGGCTCGACAACCGTGTGGACAGCTACCAGTACGGCAACGGCAAAAAGATACAAGCCGCAGATTTTCCTGAACATGTGCGAAAGCCCCCATCCTGCCGGGAACAAATCCCGCTCCGCGCCTAGAGCATAGCACGCTGCCCGCCGTGAAGAGGACGATTCCCACAGGCGCGTTAGCCGGGCTTCTTTGGGCTGCGGCGTTCTGCTTCTACCCCCAGTGGACGCTGCTTCGATGGATCATCGGCCTCGCGGGCCTTACCCTCCTCTTGTCCCTCTGGTCGGGAGTGCGGGCCGCAAAGAGCCCGAGAGCGGCCGCGGCGGGAAGCTTCGCCTTCGGGCTGTGCGCCTTCTCGGCCGGCTGCTACTGGATCTACCACAGCGTGCGCATCGTCAGCGGGGGACCCGTTGCGCTGGCCATTGCGCTCGTCGTCCTGCTGGCGGCCATTATGGGGTGCTGGTACGCCCTGGGTGGATACTGGGCGGCGCGCATGCAGCCGAAGCGACCCTGGGTGGCTCTGCTGCTCGTACTGCCGTGCGTCCTGGTGCTTGCCGAGTGGCTCAGGGGCTGGGTGTTCACCGGTTTCCCCTGGATGAGCGCCGGCTACCTCACCGCTCCGGCGTTTGCGGGCCGACTCCCGACAATCCTCGCGCCCCTGGGCGGCATGTACCTGGTGGGCCTTGCGACGGCCATGCTGGCCGGCGCCTGCCTGCTTGTCTGGCGCATCGCCTCGAACAGGGTGACGCGCGCAACGGGGCTGCTTGCGCTGATTGGCGCCGGCGCGGGTCTCGGGCAGATTCCGCTGCCCGCGCCGGACGGTCAGGCCCTGGGGCAACTGCACGCGAGGCTGGTGCAGGGCGGGATTCCCCAGGAGAGAAAGTGGCTGGAAGAACAGTTTCTGCCGACCCTTGACACATACGAACAATTGAGCTTCGGGCAGCCGATGGAAAGCGCGGGCCCGGGTCCGGCGCTTATCGTCTGGCCGGAGGTTGCGGTACCCCAGACGCAGGATTTCGTCCGCGACTATCTCGACGAAATGGACCGGCTCCTGCGCGCCCGGCGGATCGCCCTGGCGCTTGGAATCCTCACCGAAACGGAAGCGGGGCGACACAATTCCCTGATCGTGCTGGGCGATGGCGAAGGGACTTATCACAAGCACCACCTGGTGCCGTTCGGGGAATTCTTTCCCGTGCCCGACGGCATACGGGACTGGCTGCTCGGCATGAACCTGCCCGCCAGCGACCTCCTGCCGGGACCTTCCGAACAGGCGCCGCTCATGGCCGGAGACGCGGTCTGCGGAGTGAGCATCTGTTACGAGGCGGCCTTCGGATCGGAGCAGCGAAGATGGGCGCCGGCGGCGCAAGTTCTGATCAACGTCAGCAACGACGGCTGGTTCGGCGATACCGTTGCGCTCGAGCAGCATCTGGACATGGCGCGGGTGCGGGCGATGGAAACCGGGCGCTATCTGCTGCGCGTGACGGGCACCGGCATTACGGCGGCGGTGGATCCCCGCGGCCGCATCATCGACCGTCTCCCCAAGTACGAAGCCGGCTTCCTGGACGTCAGCGTGCCCAGGCTCGCGGGCACGACGCCTTACGTGCGCTACGGAGAGTGGCCGGTGGTCGTTCTCTGCCTGTTGCTGGGCATCGCGCTCCCGGCCGCAGGTAGAATCCGCAAGGGCGGTCAGCCGCCGTTCACGCCTTCGGAGGAGCGAGAATGAGCATCAGAAGAAGGCAGGTCCTCAAGGGAGCGCTCTCTCTTTCCGCCCTGTCTCTGTCCTACCCGTTCCTGAAGCCCGCAAACGGCTTCGCCGCCGAGAAGACCACGGCCGTCGTGATCGGAGGCGGCCTGTCCGGGCTCAACTGCGCGCTGCTTCTGTCCGACTTCGGCATCGACGTGATCCTGCTGGAGGGGTCGAACCGTTTCGGCGGCCGGGCCCGTACTGCCGACGGCGTCGAAACACGCCCTGAATACGGCGCCAGCGAGGTGGGCCGTTCGTATGCGCGGGCCATCGATCTGTGCTCGCGGCTTGACGTCAATCTGCTCCCGGACATTCGCAGCCTGATGCCCATGTCCAACTATGTGAACGGAACATGGGTGAGGTCCGGCGAATGGGCCGATTCGCCGGTCAACAGGATGTCCGACGACGAACGGGAAATGCCGCCCATCATGGTCGGCATGGGCCTGTTGTCCCGGCTTAATCCGCTGAAAAACCTGGACGACTGGCTTTCCCCCGAATTTGCCGCATACGACATCTCCATGCAGGAATTGTTTGAGGCAAACGGCGTGTCGGATGCCGCCCTCAGACTGGCGGCTGTTCCCATGGATCTCCGCATGACTTCCAGCCTCGGCATGATGCAGGAGCGAACCCGAACCATGTTCGACGCGAATTTCGGAAGGACGCAGACGCAGACTGAGGGCGTGGACACGCCGTTCGGGTTGGCTGCCACACGCCAGGAAGGTGAGGAAGCGTTTCCGGTGCGGACTATCGAAGGCGGCACATCCAGACTGCCGGAAGCCATGGCCGCGGCGTTGGGAGACCGCGTCCGGCTGGGCAAGGTGGTTGCGGAAATCGACATGTCCGGCTCCCTGGCGGAAATCCGCTGCCTGGACGGCAGCCGCTACAATGCCGATTTCGTGGTCGCCGCCATACCGTTCACGACCCTGCGCAATATTTCGGTTTCGCCGGGATTTGCCGGACGCCAGGCCGAAGGGGTTCTCACGCTGGGCTACCGCGGCACGACCCGCGCCTGGGGCGTAATTGAAAGGCCGTACTGGGAAGACGACGGCCTGGAACCGTCGTTCTTCACGGACGAGACCATTCAGACGCTGGTGGTGCTGGACAAGCTGCCTGGAGAAGACATACACCGGTGCTCGGTAATCTTCACCGGCCCTTCGTCGGCGCGAATCGACCAGATGCCGGATGATCAGGCCCTTGCCCTGATCGAATCGGAAATCGCCCGCATTCGCCCTGCCACCAAGGGCGCGATGCGCTTTGTGGACCTGTACGGCTGGCGAAAGAATCCGCTTATCCAAGGCTGCCGCCATTTGTTCCGTCCGGGCCAGATCTCAAGGTTCGCCAGGGAAATGATCATTCCGCACCACCGCCTGCACTTCGCGGGAGAACATACCCGGCGCATGGACTTCGGGATGGAAGCGGCACTGGAGAGCGGCGAGCGGGCGGCCTTTGAAATACTGCAGAAAGCATGAAGAACTCAGCAGACTCAAGACTTTTGGCGACAGCCGCCATGTGCGGCTCCCTGCTTTGCGGACTCGCGACCCTGCCGACCGCGCTTGCCGGGCAGGATGCCCCCTCGGGACAGGAGGCGGCTGCGAGCGAATCGCCCGATCCCCAGCTTCTTGCGCGCGGCAAGCGGCTTTACATTCTCTGCCAGGCCTGCCACGCAACGGAGGCGGATCCCGGCGACAAGATCGGTCCGCACCTTGCGGGCATCGTCAATCGGCCGGTGGCAAGCGCGGAAGGTTCAGTCTATTCCGACGCCCTGCGCGCCGAGGACTTTGTCTGGAGCGAAGAAAACCTTGACCTGTGGCTGCAACGCCCCGCGGACATGGTTCAGGGCACGAGCATGAGCTTTGCGGGTCTTCCCGGGGACGATCTCCGCCGGGCCCTGATCGCCTACCTCAACACGCTCTAGCCGCTCACAGCGGCGCGGGCACTGGCGCCCGGCTCAGGGCCGGCTGACCCTGAGCCTCTTCACGCGGCGCCGGTCGGCCGAGATGACCTCGAAGCGCCAGCCCCCCGCTTCGACAGAGTCGCCCCGCTTGGGCAATCGGCCCAGGCGATGAATGACCAGGCCGCCGACCGTGTCGAACTCGCCGGTGTCCAGCTGCGAATCGATCTTTTCGTCGAAATCCTCGATGCGCATCTTGGCGCTGACCAGCAGGCTGCCGTCGTCCTGGCGTACGAGCTCCGGGGCCTGCTCCAGGTCGTGCTCGTCGCCGATTTCTCCGACGATCTGCTCCAGGACGTCTTCAATCGTCAGGAGCCCCGCGGTCCCCCCGTACTCGTCGACGACCACGGCCAGATGATTGCGGCCGCGGCGGAACTCGTCCAGCACGTCGTCCAGGCGCTTGGTTTCCGGAATCAGCGTCACCGGCCTGAGCAGGGACTTGATCTCCAGCGATTGTTCACGCGACTCGGTTAGGGCCGGGAGCACGTCCTTGGCCAGCAGGATGCCCACGACTTCGTCACGGTTCTCGCCGATTACCGGAAAACGCGAGTGGCCCGAACCGATGATCGTCGCCAGGAGTTGCTCGCGGCTGTCATCGATGCGCAGCACCACCATGCTGGATCGCTGCACCATTACCTCGTGCACCTCGCGTTGGGAGACCTCAAGCACGCCTTCAATCATCGCCTTCTCGCCCGGCGTGATTTCCTTCCCGCTTCCCAGCTCCGCCAGGAGTTCCAGCAACCGCGCGCGGGTTGGCCGACGACGTCCGGCAAGCCGGCCCAGGAATCCCTGCGGGCCGCTCACGCGCGCTCCTCCGCCCAGGGGTCCGGCCAGCCGGCCTGCTTCAGCAGTTCCGATTCAAGCGTTTCCATCGCCCGCGTCTGTTCCGGCTCATGGTGGTCCAGCCCCGCCAGGTGCAGGCATCCATGCACGACCAGGTGGGCCAGATGCGCGGTGGGCGTGGAACCTCGCCCTCCGGCCTCGGAACGCACCAGCGGCATGCAGATCACGATGTCGCCGATTTCCCCCAGCCCGCGATCCGACGGAAAGGCGAGCACATTGGTGGGCCGGTCGATGCCCCGCCACCGCCTGTTCAATTCTCGGCTCTCGGCTTCTTCCACCAGCCGCACGGTCACCTCGCCCTCCTGCGCGAAACGGGCCAGGCTGGCGCGCACCAGCTCCCGTATCCCCGCGCCGGACAGATCCGCTTCCGGCGCGGGGCCCGCGTCCGAGACATCCTGCACCGCAACCCGAATCATGATTCGTCCTGCGAACCGTAAGCTTCGAGAATCCGCTTCACCAGGGCGTGCCGGACCACGTCGCGCGGGGAGAAATACACGGTGGCTATGCCCTGAACGGGCTTGAGTATCCTGAGCGCGTGCCGCAGGCCGCTCTCGCGGTCGGGGGAAAGGTCCACCTGCGTGATGTCCCCGGTAACGACGGCGCGCGAATCGGCGCCGAACCGCGTCAGGAACATCTTCATCTGCTCCGGCGTCGTGTTCTGCCCCTCATCGAGGATGACGAAGCTGCTGTTGAGCGATCTGCCGCGCATGTAGGCCAGCGGCGCCACCTCGATCACGGCCCGTTCCACCCAGCGCGCGACACGCTCCGGCCCCAGCATCGCATGCAGCGCGTCGTATACCGGCCGCAGGTAGGGATCCACCTTGCTGGCCAGATCGCCGGGCAGGAAGCCCAGCCGCTCCCCGGCCTCCACCGCCGGACGCACCAGAACAATGCGCTCGACGTGTCCCGCCCTGTGGGCCTCAAGCGCGCAGGCCACCGCCAGCCAGGTCTTTCCGGTCCCGGCGGGACCGATGCCGAAGGTGAGGTCGCGCGAACGAATCTCCTTTACGTAGCGGCGCTGATTGGCGCCGCGCGGACGCACGCGGATCCTTGGCGTGACGACCACCGGCTGTGATTCCCCGGGTCCGTCCTGCCCGTCAACCGGATTGCCGTCGTGATCGTCGCCGTTGGCCGCCATGTCGCTCCCGGCGCCTTCGGCGCATTCGCTCAGGCAGGCCTGAATGCGGGCTGCATCCAGCGCTTCCTCCCCGGCCATTCGATACAACTCGGTCAGCGCCGCGGCGCCGGCATCGATGGCCTGCTTCGAACCGCGCACGCGGAAGCGGTTGCCCCTGCTTGAAATCCGAACGTCCAGACCCTGCTCGATCTGGCGCAGGTGTTTGTCGAATTCCCCGCACAGGTTGGCCAGCGCGCCGTTGTTCGCGGGACGGAGGACAAGCTCGCGGGTATGGGTCTGACTATTCAGGGCGCGGGATAGCCTCAGGCCGCAAGGGATTCCGGCAACAGCCGGCCGCGCAGTGAATTGGGCAAGGCTTCGGTAATCACGACGTCGACATACCGCCCGATCAGCGAGGGCGGACCGTCAAAGTTTACCCAGCGATTGTTGCCCGTGCGGCCGGCCAGCAGGCCTTCGCCGCGCCGCGCCGGACGCTCGACAAGAATCCGCCTTGAAGTATCGACCATTTGCCTGGAGATCCGCCGCGCCTGGCTGCCGATCAGGGCCTGCAGCCGCTGAAGCCGCCTGAGCTTCACGTCCTGCGGCGCCTGCTCTTCCATCTTCTGGGCGGGCGTGCCCGGACGCGGGCTGTACATGAAGCTGAAGGACTGGTCGAAACCGATGTCCTCGACCAGCGCCAGGGTATCGGCGAAATCCTCTTCGGTCTCGCCGGGAAAGCCCACGATAAAGTCCGAAGCCACGCTGATACCGGGACGCACGCGCCGCAGGCGGGCGATCTTGTCGCGGTATTCATCCGCCGTGTAGCCCCGCTTCATGCGGGCAAGGACCTTGTCCGAACCGCTCTGCACCGGCAGGTGCAGGTAGGAAGGCAGCTTTTCGAAGCGAGCGTACGCGTCGATCAGCCGGCCGTCGAATTCCATGGGGTGGGAGGTCGTGAAGCGGATTCTGCCTATGCCCTCGAGTTTCGATACATAGCGAATCAATCCAGCCAGGTCCTCAAGCCCGCCGGAAGGCGCAACTCCACGGTAGCCGTTGACGTTCTGGCCCAGCAGGTTGATTTCACGCACGCCCTGGCGCTCCAGTTGAATTGCCTCTGCGAGCACGTCCGCCACCGGCCTGGAGATCTCCTCGCCGCGCGTATACGGCACCACGCAAAACGAGCAGAACTTGCTGCAGCCCTCCATGATCGACAGGTGGGCCACGGGGGAAGTGCTTTGCGGCGCCGGCAGTTCGGCGAATTTCTCCTCGGCCGGAAACGCAATATCCACTACCGGGCCGGAGCATGTGGCCGACTGCGCGAGCAGGCCCGGTAGGCGGTGCAGGGTCTGCGGGCCGAAGATCACGTCCACGTAAGGCGCGCGTTTGCCTATGGCCTCGCCTTCCTGGCTTGCAACGCACCCGCCCACGCCGATCTTCATTTCGGGCCGCTTGCGTTTGAGCGCCTTGTAGCGGCCGAGCTCGGAGAACAGTTTTTCCTGGGGTTTCTCGCGAACCGAGCAGGTGTTGATCAGTACGACATCGGCCTCCTCGGGATCCCCCGTAAGCGTGTACCCGCGGCTTTCGCGCAGCACGTCCGCCATCCGCGCGGAGTCGTACTCGTTCATCTGGCACCCGAAGGTCCGTATGAAGAGTTTGCCGCTCATGCCTTGAGGAATCGAGTTGGTGCAGGACCGCGGCCCCGGAAGCCGTAGCTCGCGGCGAGGCCCGAAGCGCTAGAAGGGCACCTCGTCGTCCATGACGTCGGAGTCCGCGCCCGCACCCGCACCTGCACCTGCACCTGAAAAGCTGCTTCGCTGGGCGTTGCTCTGCGCCGGCGGGGAGGAGCGGCGCTGCTCGTAGTCGCCGTCGCCGCCGCGCCTGTCGAGAAACTGCATGTCATCGGCCACGACTTCGGTGCTGCGCCGTTCCTGGCCTTCGCGATCCTGCCAGGAACGGGTCCGCAGCCGTCCCTCGACGTATATCCGCGAACCCTTTTGCAGGTATTGATGGGCCAATTCGGCGCGACGCCCGAACAGCACCACGTTGTGCCACTCCGTATGCTCCTGGACCTGGCCGGTGTCCCGCCGGGTCCATCGCTCGTTTGTGGCGATCCGAATGTTCGCTACCGGGTTTCCGTTCGTCATCTGGCGGACTTCCACGTCATGCCCCAGGTTGCCTACAAGGATCACCTTGTTTACTCCACGCATTTCTCACTCTCCCGAACAATTCCGGCCTTCTTCCACCGGAACACAACTATTGTGCCATTACTCGACGGAAGCCTCACGGCAAACGCCCCCGAAATTTGCCGCGAGTACCAACATAATGGGGGCCTGCTCGCGCAAATGCGGCAAACGCATCGTCTTTCGTCGCAGTCTTTATCTTTCGCGCGGCGGGTCGTTACTCCTGCACCGAGAAAAGTATCGCGCCTTCCGGAGGATGAAACGTATTCACGTGCGATATCATTACTCCGATTTATTGATATCATTAAGGCGTATGGGCAAAGCGCTGATCAGAACCGTAATCAGCTTGCACGACAGGCAGAAGGCATGGCTGGATCAGCAGGCGGCCGTGCGCCGTGTGTCCATGTCTTCGCTGATTCGCCGGGCGGTAAGCGAGTTCCGAAAAAGGGAACAGCGCCGCGCGGGCGTGCCGTTTGAGGAAGTTCTGGAGCGAACGGCCGGCCTCTGGCGGGACGGGGACGGCCTGGAATACCAGGAGCGCATTCGCAAGGAATGGTCCTGAACTGTGCCGGGATATCTGCTCGATTCGGTCATCGTGATCGATCACTTCAACGGTGTTGAGGCAGCGACTGAGTTTCTTTCCGCTCACGCAAGCGAATGCGCCATTTCCGTCATTACCCGTGCGGAAACGCTTGCCGGTTTTGCCGAGACGGGTTTGCCGCTGGCACGGGAACTGCTTGACCGTTTTGCGGCGTTGCCCGTTACCGTCGAAGTGGCGGATGCTGCGGCGCGGCTGAGGCGCGCCTACTCATGGAAGCTTCCCGACGCCATTCAGGCAGCGATCGCGATTCAGGAAGACCGGACACTGGTGACGCGCAATACGCGGGACTTCAGGGCCGGCGGCCCCGTTTCCGTGTTCATCCCATACCGGTTGACCGGACCGTCAAAGGACAGAGTCTCGAAGTAACGCGGCTGTCAACCCGCGGGTTTCGCCGCACGGGCCGGCAGGGTTATATTGGTGGGCTGCCATGAGTGACATTCGCATCCGTTCGGCGCGCACCCATAACCTGAAGGGGATCGACCTGTCGCTGCCTCGCGATCAATTGATCGTGATTACCGGCCTGTCCGGATCCGGAAAGTCTTCGCTTGCATTCGACACCATCTACGCCGAGGGCCAGCGGCGCTATGTGGAATCGCTGTCGGCCTACGCACGGCAGTTCCTGAGCGTCATGAGCAAGCCCGACGTGGACCATATCGAGGGGCTGTCGCCGGCCATCGCCATCGAGCAGCGCTCGGCCTCGCACAACCCGCGCTCCACCGTGGCGACGGTAACCGAGATCTACGATTACATGCGCCTGCTATTCGCCCGCGCCGGAGTACCCCGCTGCCCGACTCACCGGCGCGAGCTTGCCGCGCAGACCATCAGCGAAATGGTCGACGAAGTGCTCAGGCTCCCCGAGGGCACGGCTATCAACCTGATGGCGCCGGTGGTGCGCAACCGCAAGGGAGAACACCGCAAGCTGTTCGCCGACCTGGTGGCCCGGGGATTCGTTCGCGCGCGCGTCGACGGTGCGGTGTGCGAAATGGAGGACCCGCCGGAACTGGACCTCAGGCGCAACCACACCATCGAAGTGGTCGTGGACCGCCTGCGGGTGCGCGACGAACTGCGCCAGCGGCTGGCCGAATCCTTCGAAACCGCGCTGACCCTTACCGGCGGAATCGCCCTGGTGGGCTTCATCGACGAATCCGCGCGCGCCGACGTGCTTTTCTCCAGCCGCTTTGCCTGCCCGATGTGCGACTTCGCCATACCTGAAATGGAACCCAGGCTGTTTTCGTTCAACAACCCCGCCGGCGCATGCGAGTCCTGCGCCGGCCTGGGCTCCAAGCGCTTTTTCGACCCGGAGAGGGTCGTGCGCCCCCACCTCAGCCTGGCGGGCGGCGCCGTGCGCGGCTGGGACCGCCGCAATGCCTGGTACTTCAGTATCCTGGAGAGCCTCGCGCGTCACTACGGGTTCGACCCGGAGGTTCCCTTCGAGTCCTTGCCCGCGAAGATCCGCCAGGCAGTGCTGTACGGAAGCGGGCGGACCCGGATCAAGTTCACCTTCCGCTTCCAGACCGGGCGCCGGTTCACCCGCACGAGGCCGTTCGAGGGCGTTCTTCCCAACATGGAGCGCCGCTACCGGGAAACGGAATCGCCGCGGGTGCGCGAGGAACTGTCGCGCTATCTCGGTTCGACGCCCTGCCCCGATTGCGACGGCGCGCGCCTGAACGAAGCGGCCCGCAACGTGCTGGTATCGAAGCGCTCGATCGCGGAGTTGAGCGCCATGAGCGTTGAAGCGGCGCTGGAGTTTTTCACGACCCTGCGCCTGAAGGGCTGGCGGCAGGAAATCGCCGAGCGCATCGTGCGGGAACTGGCGGAACGATTACGGTTCATGGCCGACGTGGGCCTTGGCTATCTCAACCTGGACCGGCGCGCCGAGACCCTTTCCGGGGGCGAAGCGCAACGCATACGATTGGCCAGCCAGATCGGCTCGGGGCTGGTGGGCGTCATGTACGTGCTGGACGAACCCAGCATCGGCCTGCACCAGCGTGACAACAAGCGCCTGCTGGCAACGCTGGCAAGACTGCGGGACCTCGGCAACACGGTGCTGATGGTCGAACACGATGAGGAAGCCATCTGCAGCGCCGATCACGTCGTGGACCTGGGGCCGGGGGCCGGAGATCACGGCGGCCGAGTGGTGGCGGAGGGTCCGCCTGCGGCAATCAAACGGGAATCCGCGTCGCTGACTGGGCAATACCTGAGCGGCGTGCGCAGCATTCCGGTGCCCGACCTGCGCCAGCCGTTTCAATCCGGCCGCGAACTCAGAATCGAAGGCGCCTGCGCGAACAATCTCCGGGAACTGGATGTGACGCTGCCGCTGGGCCTGATGACCTGCGTCACCGGCGTGTCCGGATCCGGCAAGTCCTCGCTGGTAAACGAATCGCTACTGCCCGGCGTCATCGCGGCGATCGAACGAAAACCCTGTCCCGGCGCCCGGTTCAGGGCGCTGCGCGGAACCGAACGGCTGGATCGGGTCATCGAGATCAGCCAGGATCCCATCGGGCGAACGCCGCGCTCCAACCCCGCAACCTACACCGGCGTATTCACGCCCATCCGCGAAATGTTCGCCATGACGCCCGAGGCGCGGGCGCGAGGCTACAAACCCGGCCGGTTCAGCTTCAACGTCAAGGGCGGACGCTGCGAAGCCTGCCAGGGCGGCGGGCTGATCAAGGTGGAAATGCACTTCCTGCCGGACGTCTATGTGCCCTGCGACGTGTGCGAGGGGCGGCGCTACGGACGCGAGGCGCTGGAGATCCGCTACCGCGGACTCAACATTCACGAGGTGCTGGAACTCAGCGTCGAACAGGCGGCCGAGGTGTTCGCCAACGTGCCCAAGGTGGCGCACAAGCTGGCGACGCTGATGGACGTGGGCCTGGGCTACATCCGGCTGGGACAGAGCGCCACGACCCTGTCCGGCGGCGAAGCGCAGCGGGTGAAACTGTCCCGCGAACTGGCCAAGCGTTCAACAGGCCGCACCCTGTATGTGCTCGACGAACCCACGACCGGATTGCACTTCCACGACGTCGCGCAGCTTCTGACCGTATTGCACAGGCTGCGCGACGGCGGCAACACCGTCGTGGTGATCGAGCACAACCTGGACGTCATCAAGACCGCCGACTGGATCATCGACCTGGGGCCGGAAGGCGGAGAAGCGGGCGGCGACCTGCTGGCGGCAGGCCCGCCGGAGGAAGTGGCGCGCGTCAAACGCTCGCACACCGGGCGCTACCTGGCGACAATGCTGCGGCGACAACCGGCCGGAGTGCGACAAAGAAGCGCCGCCTGAGGGGGCCGCAACCAATTCAATGCTGGAAGAGGCACCGGACATGCCCTGAGTCGCCGCTAAAGCATCAGAGAGGCAAGCTGTCAATTCGGCGTTCGCCACAGTAACCCGGAATCGGAATCGACATATACTCCCCCCGGTAATTCCTTTGCGGGGGAACTTGGACAGATTCGGGTGGGAGTTGCATGAGAAACAATCCGCTTCCCAGACTTGACGAATCGGCCGAAGTACGCGGAGAACTTCAGCCGCATTGCCGACTGCGGCCAGGTGATGTGTGGGTGGACAGGGTTAGCGGGCATCGCGTCGGGTGCCTCGACGCCACGGACCCGCAAGCCATAGCGAAGATAATGGATAACGAACGTGCGCACTTGGCGATTCATGATCCTCCGTATAACACCGCCGCCCTGGAACGGCGCACCATCGCGGAGTTCATTGCCTGGTGCCGCAAGTGGGTGTCCCACACATATTCAGCCTTGGCGGACGACGCATCGCTCTACGTCTGGATGGGCGCGGATCAGAACAACGGCTTCCAACCGCTGCCGGACTTCCTGCTGATGATGCGCGACCACCCGCTCCAGACGCGGAGCTTCATCACCATGCGCAACCAGCGCGGTTACGGCACGCAGAAAAACTGGATGGCCGTTCGGCAGGAATTGTTGTATTACACCAAGGGCAAGCCAGCATTCAATGTCGATGCCGAATACACGGATATCCCCAAGATTCTGCGCGGCTACTACAAACGCATCAATGGCAAGATGTCCGAAAACTTGGAGAGGAGCCGGTCGAACACGATCCGGGCAGGCAACGTATGGGTCGATATCCAGCAAGTCTTCTATCGGATGGAGGAGAACATCTCCGGCTGCTACGCGCAAAAGCCGCTCAAGTGCATTGATCGAATCATTCGCGCGAGTTCCGCTCCGGGTGACTTGGTGATCGACTTTTTTTCGCACTCCGGCACCACGTTGCTGGCATCTGAGATTCTGAACAGAAAGTGCTTCACGATTGACATTGATCCAATCTACGCTGAGATCACCATCAGGCGCCTTGAGCACTTTCGCGCTACCGGGCGCAAGGGATGGCAAAACGGACATCCGTTTGAAACCGATTTGGCGGGCGCACGACACGAAGAGGCAAGTGTGCCGCAGGAAACCGCGCAAGGATCGCTACTGTAGAGCCATGGAACATCTCAGAGAAGAACTCGATTCACTACTGGCGGAATTGCCCGAACAGGAGGAGATTCGGAGCCGGCTTGATTCGCTAGTTTCCGTATATCCGTTCAACGAGTACGAATATCTGATTTCCACGCTCCTCGCGATGGATGTCCTTACGCTGGATGGGTACCACGAACTGCGCGACAGCTACTTCGCCCGCAATCTGTATCTCTATATTTTCGAGATCAGCGCGCCCCGGACTTTCGGAGAAACATGGGCGCAAGGTCATCTGAAGGAACTGGTCCCGGAATTGCAAAAACCATCCCGAAAATCCGACCCGGAATACTCGGGACAATACGATCTTTACCTTGATGGCATTCGTGTGGAGGTCAAGGCGTCGCGCGCGGTTGACGCAAATGTGGACGCTCCGCTTTATGTAAAGGCGCTTGCTTCAGACTCGAATAAGGAATTCTGGATGAATTTCCAGCAGGTCAAGCCTGATTGTTGCGATGTTTTCGTGTGGGTAGCGGTCTGGCGTGACGTCATTCGATATTGGGTTCTTTCCTCGAACGAAGTCGCAAGAAACAGGTACTACTCTGCAGGGCAACATCGCGGCAACATTGGCGAGGGCCAACTGCATTTGCGGAAAGACAACATTCAGGACTTTGCAAGGTACGAAATCAGACCGGACAAGCTTGAAGACGCCATACGCATGGCACACAAACGGCAAGCCGCGCTCAGGTAACCCGAACTTTCAGACCTTATTGCGTGGCGGCCACTGCGGGGGCGACGGAGAGTCGCCACCGCGAACCACGAAAGCCTCCGCCGGTTCCGGATTTGCGTTCTCAACGCACCGAGCAAGGCCGAGGGGGACCGTCAGTGTGTCGCCGGGACCGAGATCAAGTGCATGGGCTTCCAATCGAACTCGCAAGCAGCCTTCGTGAATGGTCCACACTTCTTCTTCGAGGCGGGAATGAGGCGGCAAGGCGGCTCCCGGGTCAAACTGGATGCGCCGCAGATGAAAGCCATGATGCCAGGACAGCGGGGCCTTGGGCACGCCCTCCGCCTCGTTACGATTCCCGATAAGGGGAAATTCCGTAACGCTTCCGCAACGAGCCTGTCCTGCCAGAACCGATTCCGCGGCGGCCTTCGTTTCGGAGCGGCGTGCCACGCATGACTCCAGGGCTTCGCTGTCCAGACGCTTTAGTTCCGCAACTTGTCCAGGCGTCGTCGCGGGCATGACAGGTTCGTCGGCAGGGACGGTCTCGCCGGCCTGCGTGTCGATCAATCGGCCGCTCTCCAGCAACACAAGGCCGTACTTGCGCGCGTCATCGAACACGTACGGGGACCAGGTGACGCGCCCGGGATCGTCGCCGCCCAGCGCGGCGAACATGAATCCTTCGCCGCTGCCTGTGTTCTCGAAACCCCTAAACACGTGAATAGGAATGGAGATGACGTCGCCCCGCTCCAGCACAACTTCGCCGTCCTCGCCATGTTCGCCGGTCATGAAACGCCAGCGGCCGGAGTGAATCCAGAAAACTTCCGCAGTCTCGTGGCTGTGCTGGGAGTTCACGCAACCGGGCGGCTGGCGCGCGGCGCCGATATTGAATCCGTGCGGCTCGCGTATGTGCACATGCTGGTCCGGGTTCTCGGCGACGCCCGGTCCGATGATGGTGAAATTCTCCTTCGACTCGCTACCCGGCGTGCGGGTGTCGATAAACGCGGTGCGGCAGGGTACCAGCTCCCGGTAACGAACCAGTCGCGCCCGCATCTGCTCTTTCGTGACCAAGTTCACAGCCGGCATCCCGCCTCATCCAACCGGAAGGCGGCCAATATAGCGGCCACCTGAGACGTGGCGCAACAACTGGTCCCAACTGATCCTGGCGTCAGGACTGAACGAGGGGGTACGGAGAAGTCAATTCAGGATCCGGCACAAATACCGGCACTTACTTGCCCATTATTCTGCTTGATTATTTACTAAGTCACTGTTTTATATAGATTGACTTCCGGCATTTCAACCGGCACCATAAGCGGCGCCATGCATGTGGGAATGATGGAACCAATGCTGCCTCGCGATGCTCAGGCCGGCCTAACCGACCTTGCCGTAGAACTCGTAGGAAAGGCAAGCGAGCTTGCGGGGCAGATTCAACATACCGTGCGAGAAAGCATCGGGGATCTCGTGCGCTCCATGAATTGCTACTACTCGAATCTCATTGAGGGACACAATACGCACCCCCGGGAGATCGATGCAGCTCTGGAGAATCAGTACTCGCCGGACCCGGAAAGGCGCGTTCTGCAGCGGGAAGCTCGCGCGCACATCGAGGTTCAAAGATTGATTGACTCCGGTGACGATCCCCAGAAGTTGCCAATTTCGACTGCGTATTTCCAGTGGATTCACCGGGAATTCTGCCAACGGTTGCCCGACGAGTTGCTCTGGTTCGAAAACCCTGACACAGGAGCGAAGGTGCATGTTGCGCCCGGAAAAATCCGCGATGGCGGAGTGGCGGTGGGTCGGCACATAGCTCCGCGGGCAGCGGATTTGCCGCGCTTTCTGAATCATTTTCAAAATGCCTATACAAGAAACTGGCTGTCCAGGACGCAGACCATCATTGCGGTAGGGGCGGCGCATCATAGATTCCTGTGGATCCATCCCTTCTACGATGGGAATGGACGAGTGGCGCGTCTAATGTCGCACGCCATGCTCTTGCGCTCCGGCGTCGGCAGCAGTCTCTGGTCCATATCGCGTGGGCTGGCCCGAAACGTGACCGAATACAAGAACAGGCTCGCGGGCGCCGACGCGCCAAGGCAGGGCGAGTACGACGGCCGCGGGGAGAGGTCCGCGGCGCAGCTTGAAAAATTCTGCGCGTTCTTCCTGCGAACTTGCATCGACCAGGTCGAGTTCATGCATTCGCTCCTGCAACCCGGAGAATTATTGCGGCGGATGAAACTCTACGCCGATGATGAAGTGGCGGCCGGGCGCCTGCCTGCGCGCTCAATGTCCTTACTGCGCGAAGCGCTGCTGATGGGAGAGTTCGCGCGCGGGAAAGCGCCTGAAATCACGGGTTACCAGGAACGGCGAGGTCGCCAGATCCTCACTACGCTGTTGAATAAGGGCTTGCTTGTTTCCAAGGGCCCGCGCGCGCCGGTGCGCCTGGGCTTCCCGCTTGATGTTGTGGAACGTTGGTTTCCGCGACTCTACCCGGTAGATTGAAACGACAACTTATGGGACAGCACACTAGCTCCGGGGAGATTGTCGACTACATCCTGCGCATCACGCGGGAGATCTGGGAAGACCGCAACCCGGAACTGGTGATGCGCTACTACGGGCCCGAAGCGCGCATCCACATGCTGGGCGGCATCATGCGGGGCGCGGGCGAGGTCACGGAGAACACTCGGGCCATGCAGGCCGCCTTCCCCGACCGGCTGGTAATCGGCGAGGATGTGGTCTGCAGTCCGCTTGAAGACGGCGCATGGCTGTCCTCGCACCGCATCCGCAGCCCGATGACCAGCCGGGGCGCCAACCCCTACGGCCCGGCCACCGGCAAGAAAGTCACGGCCTGCGTTTTCGCCGACTGCGTGGTCAAAAGCGGAATGATCACGAAGGAATGGCTCGTTCGGGACAACCTGAGCCTGGTGAGGCAACTGGGCCTGGATCCGCAGGAGGTGGCGAGGCGTGAAGCTGCCCGCAGTCCCCCGGAGGAGCACTTGCTGTGGCTGGCCGACGAACGGCAGCGCGTTCTGGATGGGCGCCCTCCCCCTGCCGATTCCACTTCGCCGGACCCGCAACAGGATCCGTGGGGCTTCGCCCGCAAGGTTCTGCCGGGTCTCTGGCAGGGTCCGTCAGAGTCTTGCGAAGCCACCTACGCACCGTTCGCAGTCCTGAGCGATTCGGACCTGGAAGTGGCCGGAGCGCGCGACATCTTCAGTCACTACGCAGCCTTGCGGGAGAGCCTGAAGGTGCTGCGGCTGAGCGTCGACCACGCCGGACTGCAACCCCGGGGCAGGGGCGGATGGACGCTCGCGGCGCGCTGGACCGCGGCGGCGGAACACACGCAGGAGTTCGAAGGGCTGCCGGCGGCGCGCGCACCGCTTTTCATCATGGGCGTCACCCACTGGTGGCTGACCGGCGGCCGAGTGGCGCGCGAATGGACGATATTCGACCGGCTGGCGCTCATGGATCAGATCCTGCGCCACCGGAAGATCGCGTAAAAAACAACGCACTGAACGCAAGCGGGGCAGTTGCACCTGGCTTCGTTTGCAACTATTCTCCGCCAATACGAATCCTGCAAACGTTCGGTGGCGGATGCCAGGGGGACGGAAAGGCAGGTATTCGGGGAATGCGCAATCCTGATTGGGAGGATAAACATGCACCGACTTCATCGGACATTTTCGATTGCCCTGGCCGTGGCCGTGGGCGCCGTCGCCTGGGGCGCGGCTCCGCAAGCCGCCGCGCAGGAGGCATCCGCACTGGAAGAGATCATCGTTACGGCGCGTAAACGCCAGGAAGCGCTGGCGGACATTCCCATAGCGATAACCGCCTTTTCGTCGGAGGATTTGATCCGCGGCGGGTTCACCAGCCTGGAGGACCTTTCGTTCCAGACCGCCGGCATGCATTTTCACAAGCAGGGCGGCCAGATTCCGGGCCGCTTCAGCAGCAGGGTGCGTTTTCGCGGGATGAACACCAACGCGAACCCCCCTTCACAGCAGGTCGGCACGGTGTTCCTGGATGGCGTTTATGTATCGGATGGTGTTACCAGCATCGATTTTTCCAATATCGAGCGCGTCGAAATCATCAAGGGGCCGCAGTCGGCCACGTTTGGCCGGTCCACCTTCGCCGGGGCGGTCAACTACGTGACCAAGACGCCGGGCTTCGAATACGCGGGCCGCGTGATCGCCGATGTTGCCGAGTGGGGCGGACGCGACGTCACCATTTCGCACGAGGGGCCGCTGGTGGACGACAAGCTGGCGTACCGCATCTCGGCGCGTGTGTACGGGACCGACGGTCAGTACGTTTCCAATGCCGATGGCGGCGCGCTGGGCGAAGAGAGCACGGAAACCATACAGGCCGTGCTCAACTGGACGCCTACCTCAAACTTCTCGGCCAAGTTCCGCTATCTGTGGTCCCACGACGATGACGGCCCCGCGGCCGGCATGTTGCTGGGCACGGCCTTTTCCGCTCGCTTTGGCGGCGCGGGCGTCTCAGCCAATGCGGGGCCGAATTGCTACAGCGACGGCATTACTGCAGGGGGCGATGGCTCCGACACGCCGTCCGATTATTTCTGCGGCGCGCTTCCAATGGTTGACGTGGATTCCTTCATCGCTCCGAACACGGCGATCAGCGCCTCCGATCAGGCCTCCTTCCGCAGCCCGGTCATTTGCGACCCGCGCGACGGCATCTGCCGGCCCAAGCTGCCCGGCGCGCCGCTCAGGGCCACGTCCGGTTTGACCCGCTACCAGCAAAGGGCCGCGCTGCTCCTCAACTATGACTTCGACAGCGGCATGCTGGATGGCCACAGCCTGGGTTCCGTGGTCGGATGGAGCACGATGCGGGCCGGCTGGGTGCGTGATTTCGACCTTACCGCCGCGCAGAATTTCCTGTCTCAGGATCCGGTCGTTGCCGATGACCTGACGGTCGAGCTGAACCTGAGCTCGCCACAGGAAGGCAAGCTGCGCTATTCACTCGGGGCAAATTTCTTTACCGCGGATAACGCCACCACGGGCAGCGGAGGTAACACGGTGTGGGGTTCCGACGGCGGAGTGGGCCAGCAAGTGGTTGCGGAGCCCGATGGCACACCGCTGCCAGAGCCGGTAACACTCCCGGGTCCGCACTACTTCATGAACGCCGTTCCTCCCACCGAGAGCAACGACACCGTCGGCATATTCGGGTCCTTTGCCTATGACTTCACCGACGACCTGACGCTGGACGTGGAGTGGCGCTATCAATCGGACGATATTTCCCTGTCAAGCCCGAGTAACGAGGGCGTGCCGAATCCAGGCGGCGGAATCGAGGCCGCGAGATACGACGAGGAGTCATTCAACAGTTTCCTGCCGCGGATAACGCTGTCCTACGATGTCGGCGACCGGGGAACCAGTTGGGTAACGTATTCCGAAGGCACGCTGCCCGGCATCTTCAATGCGGACTTTGGCTCCCTGGACGAAGTGACAAGAGACCAGGTCAGGGCGGTTATCCCGGGCATTACGCTGTTCAACGAGGAAGAGGAGCTTGAGAACATGGAAGTCGGCTTCAAGCAGGAGTTCGACAATTTCTACTTCTCGGCGGTCTTCTACATGCTGGACTGGAGTAATCTCAAGACCCGCCAGGGCGTTACCGTGGTGGAACAGACAGGCGTCCAGCGCGTGCTCAATCTCCAGCTGAACGCCGGCGACGCGGAACTGGAGGGACTGGAACTGGAAGGCGGCTTCTCGCTGGGAGAGAACTTCTCCGGCACCTTCGTGCTGAACTACGCGGACGGCGAATACGGCACACTCACCTGCGGTTTCTCGCCGTTCAAACCCCCCATTACGCCGGGCGACCGGTTCGGCCCCCGCGACTGCTCCGGCAGCCGCCCGGCGCGTTACCCGGAATGGTCGGGCGCCATCTCCGGCGTCTGGACCGACAGCCTCGCGAGCGGTAACTGGGATTACTACGTGCGCGTGGACGGCGAGTACTTTGGCGAGGCGTACAAC
Source organism: Gammaproteobacteria bacterium (assembly GCA_963666765.1). Taxonomy (GTDB): domain Bacteria; phylum Pseudomonadota; class Gammaproteobacteria; order Steroidobacterales; family Foliamicaceae; genus Foliamicus. The sequence goes on along the minus strand of OY762933.1, from coordinate 2,512,366 downwards.
GAGGAAGCCAACTTCTCCACCATGGGCGACTTCTGGCGCGTAAACGTGCGTGGCGGGTTTGAAATGGACGACCTTCGCATCGAGGGATACGTCAGCAACCTGTTGGACGACGACAACTACCTCGCCGCAGCGCGCTGGTCCGATTTCTCGGGCACCTTCCTGTTCGCGTTCCTGTTCAGCCAGGGCGTGGCGGTCACCCCCGCCGAGAAGCGCACCTTCGGTCTGAGAGTCGTATACGACTTCTAGCATCATTCGGGAAAGCTCCGGCCGTTTCGCCGGCCGGAGCTTTTTCTTCGTGATGAGCGGGAAACCTTGAGCGGCCCTCATGGGGCTGGTGTTTCCCGGAATTTGGTAAACGCCCATGTCGAACTATCAGCGCGGCTACGTGAACGGCCGCTTCGGTCAGATTCACTACCACCGTGCCTGGCCGGACGCCGGAGGGAGCGACAGGACGCCCCTGGCGTTCTTTCACCAGAACCACAAGTCGGCATACGAGTACGACATGTTGCTCAGGGAAATGGGCCGCGATCGGGAGTCGCTGGCCTTCGACACGCCGGGCTACGGCAATTCGGACGGCCCGCCCGATGTGCCGACCATGGCGGACTACGCGGGCGCAATGGCCGATGCGCTGTACAGACTGGGATTCGGCGCCGGGGGCAAGGGCGCAGTCGACATCTTCGGCCTGCACACAGGGGTCTTGATTGCTACCGAATTGGCGTTGACCCGGCCGGACCTGGTGCGTCGCATCGTGATGAGCGGCGTTCCCTACCGTTCGCTGGAAAAACGCAGGGAAATTCTCAAGGCACTGCCCCGCGACAGGAAGCTGACCGAGGACGGCGCCTGGATCATGGATTGCTGGAGGGTGCTCGTGGCCGAACGGTCGAAAGAGGTGCCGCTGGAGCGTGCGGCGCGGGTCTTCGTGGAGGCTCTCCATCCGCTGGACAAGCATTGGCATGCCTACGACGCCGTCTGGAACTACCCGCTTGAAGAGCGCTTGCCCAAACTCACCCACCCGGTCGCGATCCTTCAGACTCACGAACTACTGCTGGACGACACCCGGCGGGCACACGCCGATCTGCTGCCGCGGGCGCATTACGTCGAGATTCCCGAGGTCCAGGTGAACATTCTGGATCTCGCCTGGAAGCAGTTCGCGCGCGAAATGCGGCTGTGGCTGGACGCAGGGGCGCCCTGAGCGGGCGCCCTCCTGAACGCGCGCCCGGGATCCTCACGACCTGCCATGCACGGTTTCCTGGTCGAACAATTCGGCGGCACGGAGGTCATGCAATGGCGCGAACTCGGCAACCTGCAGCCGGGGCCGCGCCAGGTCCTCGTTGAGGTAAGGGCCTCCGGCGTTAACTTCGCCGAGACCCGCATGCGTGCGGGAACCTATTCCGGTCAGGAGCTGCCCTTCGTGATGGGCATGGAATGCGCCGGCGTGGTGGCCGAGTGCGGGGAGGCCGTCACCGAATTCGCGGCCGGCGATCGCGTGTTCGGCCGGGCCCGGGGTTCGCATGCGGAGGCGGTCCTGTTCGACGCGGACCACCTGATGCCGCTTCCCGACCCTGTTTCATTCATTGAAGGCGCCGCTATACCAGTGAGCTGGCTGACCGCCTGGCACGCACTTGATGCGGTCGCCGGCTTCGGGAAGGGCCAGCGAATCCTGATCGAGGCGATCGCCTCGGGCGTGGGCAGCGCCGCCCTTCAGATCGCAAAGTGGCGTGGCTGCTGGGTTGCCGGCACTGCCAGCCGGGACCCGAAGCTCGAGATCGCGCGCCAATGGGGCGCGGATGCCGTCTATAACTACAAGCGCGACGACGTGACGGCGCTGGTGCGGCGCGACACGGATCAGCAGGGCATCGACATCGGGTTGATGACCATTGGCGAGGAAACCGCCGAATCGCTGATGGACAGCATGGGGATGGACGGACAGATCGTGATGTACGGGAGCACCGGCGGGCGCCAGGTTTGCTTCAACCTCAATATCGGCGTGCGCAACCTGTCGCTTATGAGCATGAGCATCTCGACCAGCGAGCGCTTTCTGAGCTACACCATGCCGCGCTTCCGCGAAATGGCCCTGCACCTGTTTGCCGATGGCACCTTCAAGGCGCCTGTCGGTCCGGTCCTGCCGTTATCGGATGTCGTGAGAGCGCATCAGATGGTGGACGAGCGCAACCACTTCGGCAAGATCATCCTCACCGTGTAGGCCCGGGAAGCGCAATGATGTTCTCTGCGGCGGGATCATCCACAACGCGGCAGGGAAGAGTCGTTTCTCCGCGCACATGCTCCAGAACCTCTTTGAGGGCCGCGTCCATACTTGGCAGCATGCCACAAGACTTCGTGGGATGCGGATTTTGTTTCGCAAGTCCCCAAAGATTGCGAAACCAGGCAAGCCCGCTCTGTGACCGCGTCACGAGTCGAAGGTTTTTTGGCGACAGTGCGGATCGGCTTGCAAACCGCGTCGGCACGATTCGCGGGCAGGAGCCCCTCATTGGCGAACCTGTAGCCTGCCTGATCGAACACCGCTATCATATGACCAGTTTTATGACCAAGCGAGGTTGTCATGGTCACCGTTAACCTGGCGCAGGCAAAAGCGCGCCTCAGCGAACTTCTGGACAAAGTAGAGGGCGGCCAGGAAGTACTCATAACCCGCCGCGGCAAGGCCGTGGCGCATCTGTCCCCCGCCGTCGGCCCCAAGAAGCCGCTGCCGCTCGGGGAGCTGGCTGGGTTCCGGGCGTCCATGCCGCCGTTGCGGCGCCCCGCCGCCGATCTGCTGCGCGAGGCACGAGACGAAGGGCTCTGAGGTCGTCGGCTTGCTCGAATGCTCTACTTCGACACCAGTTTCCTCGCGCCCCTCATCCTGCCCGAGGCCACCAGCGACCCGATCGCGGGCTTTTTCGACGCCCTTCCGCCCCAGGATCTCGCCGTCAGTCAATGGACCCGCGTCGAATTCGCCTCGCTGCTCGCCCGTGAAGTTCGCATGGGCGGCCTGGACTCGGCGGCGGCGCACGAGGCAGATGCGCGATTCGAAGGCATGGTCCGCGATTCGTTCATCGTGATCTTGCCAAATCCCGACGACTTCGATCGGGCACGAGACTGCCTCAACCGCTTCGAGACCGGTTTGCGGGCCGCCGACGCGTTGCACCTCGCCATCGCGTGGAACCGCGGCTCGGAGGCCATCTACAGCCTGGACAAGCGGATGATCGCCGCGGGAAAGAAGCTGGGGCTGCCGACGACTTCCGGAACCGTCCCGGGATATGACGATTGATGGCGCCAACGAGCGAAAATCCACCCATCCGTGACGGGCAGATCCTGACCGGCCCGCTGTTCAGCGAGCCGACGCGGGTGGAGACCGTGCGCGCCAACGGTTCGGATTCCTGGGTCGCGGGTCTGGTCGGAACGCAAACCGAGCGGTTCCGCAGGGTCGCACTTTCCAGGGGCGGCGAGCTGTTGGCCATGTTGGTGCGGATGCGGTTTTGGAATCGCCGGACGCCACGGCGCTCGACGGCGTGCATGCCGCGATGTTGCTGCAAGCCGGCAGTCACGCGAATGCCCTGCGAACGCTGATCTTCGCCGAACAGGAACGGGCGCCTGACTTCCTGCGCTGTCGAACGCGCTGTCCGCACTCTATCCACGCGACAGCCGCGAGAAGCGACTGCTGGACGCTATGCTTCTGGCCGTGCCGAGGTAGTCGCGTGGCGATCGGATTCAATGAAGGAGAAAACAATGACCCAAAAAACTGAACTGCTCGAACGCATTACTGTTAGACCCGAAGTTTTCGGTGGCAAGCCTATTATTCGCGGCATGCGATTCGCTGTGGAACATGTTCTGGCGAAGCTCGCGGCCGGAGACACGGTGGAAACACTGTTGGACCAGTACCCATTACTGGAACATGAGGACATTCAGGCCTGTCTTTTCTATGCCTACCGATCCGTGGCCGACGAGGAGATTCACGAGGGAATATTTGCCAAGGAAACTTCGTGAAATTCCTCCTGGACGTGTGCACGGCGTCGCGTGCACTTTGCGCAGCATTGATTGATGCTGGGTACGAAGCTCCGTGCTGGAGACAAGTTGACGATAGGAGCGGACATCGCTGTCGAGGTTGCCCAGCCCATGGCCGAATCCCTGCAAGCCGATATCCGGCAGGTTTTAGGCGATCTGAACCTTGCCGGTTAAGTGACCATCCACCGCTCTCGGCCCAAATAGCGGGACCTGGCCTTGCCAAACCCTACTGGACACACCGCCACCCCGATTCGCCGGAGCAATTGGAACCAAGCCTGGAGTTTCTGCGTCAGGAGTACGTGCTCGTTCAGGCCTGGAAGCAGACCGCTTACTGACACAAGCAGTGCAGGAGTGCCGCCAATGTACTCCGGGACGTGAGCGTGCCAGCGAAACTCCCGAGACTGACGAAAGGCAATATCGAGAAATACCGTGCAGCAGCAATTGCTGCAGTCGATTCATACAACCGTCCGGGTCCCAAGTTTAGATCCGCGCTATTTGTCGTGCTGATTATCTTGGATTGGCAGGCATTCTTTCACGCCTGCTTCTACAAACAGAAGCGAAAGCCCTGGTACCAATCTCGGACATCCACCCACAAGAAGGGCGTGCGCTACGAAAGGGTTGACGGCGAACCGAAGCACTGGGATTTCAGCAAGTGCCTGAAGGAGTTTTTTCAAGACCACAATCCTCCAGAGAGGAAGAATCTCGAATTCCTGTTGGGGCTGCGCAACAAGATCGAACATCGCCATATTCCACAAATCGATCCTACACTCTACGGTGAATGCCAAGCGGCGCTGTTGAACCTGGAAGACTATCTGGTACGTCAGTTCGGGGATCAATTTGGACTACAGGAATCCCTCTCCGTATCACTTCAATTTTCCCGTATTCGGCCAGAAGAGCAGCGAACGGCCACAACACACGGACTCGTCCTATTGCGTTTTCGATAACGCTCATAAGGATTACCTGTACACAAAGGCATGGATTGCGAAACTGGTCCTTGAAATTTCTGATCCGACAAGATTTGAGGCGATCATGGGCAAAGCTCCTCAGGCGAAATGAAGCCTCGACCGGTTTACGTCGACATTCATAGGTCCTGATTCCGCTAACAGAAAAAGTCGGCAAGCACATACCGAGTGCTGGCTATCCTTGCATCCTAAGAAGACGGTGGCTGTGGTGTTGCTCCCCTGGTCCCGAAATAAAACCCGACAATTGAACCGGTCAAGGTACCGAACGCAGCCAGAACACTGTCGAAATTGTCGCCCAAAGCCGGACCGCCAAGCACCATTACATTGACAAACGAGCCGATCGTCGCCAGCGCGAGAATGCCCCGCAGCGAACCTCGGGGAAGGTTCAGTCCGCGCAATTCCTTTTCGTAGTTTGCGCAACCGTTTTTCTTTGCCGCAAGGCGCACGTATGCCGCAGCGCCCACGGTTACGAGCAACATCCAAACGCATTGAACGACTACGAGCGGCGAACTCCAGTTCAGTGCATTCGCGGTTGCCTGTTGCGCTTGGACAGGAACCGCTTCAACCTGGGCAAACGCCTCCAATACAGGGAATTGCACTACGATCAATGCCAAGAAAACGGTTGTCACTTTCCAAGTCATCTGTGCAGACCCTCGATCACGTCGAATGCACCAAGTTGCCGTGTTCCTCGACCCCAGGCCAAATCCAAGTATAAGGTTCCCTTCGCTTTTTTCGAGTATCCCAAGAATTCCAATCTATACCTTGAATGAGCACTCCTGTCCCGGCGATGGATTAGGAGTGCAACCGGTGCAAGCGCTCGCGGAGTTCCCTGTCCGGCAGGAAGACGAGCGGAACCAGCAGGGCCACCTTGTGCAAATCGATCAGGCACGACGAGTCAGCGATCAGCGTGAGCATCGACGAGTTCCGGTCCCTTCATGGATTGTTCGATTCGATGCAGCGGCAGTCTCAGCAGTTCCATCGCCTTGCCTGGAGAGATGTAGCGTTCGGCTAGCGCCCGATAGCAAAGGCGTTGGAACCGGCGGGGCTTTTCGATCTGGCCACGCAATTCAACCGGCTCGATCGGCTCGGGCTCTTCCACCCGCCACCGCTTAGCGAAAGTCTGGAAGGCATAGGTCAGGGTCTGCTTGTCAATGATCCCGTATCGGTTGAGGCGCACCAGCAGAGCGGCGGCGCTGACGCCGTACTCGCGCTTGAACTGCACCAATTCGTCGTAACTCAACGCGTTCCTGTGCGGGCCGAACTGGTGTTGCAGGTGCGCGCGGGTCACGAGGAACGCGCCGGCGAATTCGGTGGCGGCCTTCTCATGGCTGACCGGAGAGTCCGGGTCGAACACGCGGTGCCCGAGTTCGTGGGCAAGGGTCAGACGCCGACGCTCCAGCGAATGCATGGCGTTGACGACAATCACGGACACCCGGGTATCGTCGTGGGACTGCCTCACCGAGCAGGTCAGGCCGGAAACACTGTCCGGCAGTTCGATCAGGAGCACCTTGATGCCCCGCTCTTCCAGCAGTTCGGTCATGTTCGGGATGGGGTCGATGCCCAGCCGCCATTCCTTCCTCAATTCCATGGCGAGAAATTCCGCCTCCTCAAGGCATCCCAGGAACCGACGACTGAGCCGGGGGACTTGCCATTCGGGGCTCGCTTGCCGGAGGATCCGCTCGATGGCGCAGTAACGCTGAAGTTGTTCGATCGCCGCGGCCTCAACGGCAGCGCGTTCCCGGGCGGTGGTTCCGGAACGCTTGCGGAATTCCATGTCGCTCAGCTCGAGCACCTGGTCGCTCATGAGGTATTGCGGCGAGACATCGAGGACATTGGCCAGGAGGTCCAGCACGTCGGAACCCGGCATCATTTGGCCGCGCTCGTACTTGCCTATGGCCTGGGCGCTGACGCGCTTTTCGAGTGCGTCGGACAGTGCGCGCAGCGAAAGTCCGGAGCGCTTGCGGGCGAGTTTCAGACGCTCACCGAACATGATCGCCTCCGTTGTTTCGTTCGGGTTTACATATTATCATGAGCATGGAAATCGTAAACCCAGTCAGGCTGGTGAACATCATGGCAAAACGCAATCAACACGTCGTTCGGCACAAGGACGGCTGGGCGGTGCGCGGCGAGGGCTCGCCATGAAGCGGTTCGGTAGCACTCCAGGATGACGTTGGTGTCCGCCAGCACGGGGCCTTGATGCCCCGCCATCGGGATTCGCAACCTGGCGCTGCTGAGTATGAGCATCTCGACCAGCGAACGCTTTCTGAGCTACACCATGCCCCGCTTCCGTGAAATAGCCCTGCCCCTGTTTGCCGACGGCGCCTTCAAGGCGCCTGTCGGTCCGGTCCTGCCCCTGGCGGAGCTTGCGAAGACGCATCAACTGGTGGACGAGCGCAACCACTTCGGCAAGATCATCCTCACCGCGTAAACCTGGGAGAGAGGACGCCCTCCCTCCCAGGGGCCAGAAGCGTTACTCGCTAAGCGCCCTCACAACAGCTTCAGGATCCCGATCAATGACGGTCAGCAGGACGCGCGCCGCGCGATCCGGAACTCGCCGCCCCTGTTCCCAATCCTGGAGGGCGCGGGCGTCGAGACCAAAACGGTGAGCAAACTTGCGGCGACTCAGCTTCAGTCGCTTGCGCAGCGCAATGAGGTTATCTGCGGCTGGATCATCCACAATGCGGCAGGGAAGAGGCGTTTCTCCACGAACATGCTCCAGAACCTCTTCCAGTGCCGCTTCCAACTCGCTGCCCAATTCCGTTCTTTCCTCGCTCATCACTTCACCTCTTCTTTCTGAATCCTGGCCACCAGCCGCGATAGCGCCTTCCTGTCCGCCGCGCTCAGGTCTTGACGATCGGACTTTGCGTAGGCGGTCAGCAGAAAGATCGCGCCATCTCGCGGCTGATACAGATAAATTGTGCGGATTCCTCCTCTCTTGCCTCTGCCGGCTCGGCCCCAGCGAATTTTGCGAACTCCCCCGGTGGCGCGGACCACGGGCGCGCCCACGGGGTCGGCAGCAATGGCCGCTTCCATGGCACGCCTTTCCGCTTCCTGCAGGAGCTTGCTGATGGCGCGCTCATACGTCTTTGTAAAGACGACGCGCACAATGACAAGAGTGCGGCAATGCCGCACTCTTGTCAAGTTGGTCAGCCTCTCTGGCGCTTACGGGAGGCAGTGAAACTACGGCGTCCCCGCCCTCCCTCCCCATCAGGGCCAGAGGCGCCTGCTGGCGATTTCCGCGCCTTCGGCCATGGCGGCCAGCTTGGCGTAGGTGATGTCCGGATCGACCGCGCCGAAGCCGGCAAAGGTGGAAAATCCGCAGTCCGTCCCGGCGATCACCCGCTCGCGTCCGACGATATCGGCAAAGCGGCAGATGCGTTCGGCCACCAGCCGGGGATGCTCGACAAAGTTGGTGGTGGAATCGAGCACGCCGGGAACCAGGATCTTGTCGTCGGGCAATGAGGCCTCGGCGAAGACGGTCCACTCGTGCGCGTGACGGGGATTTGAGGACTCGAACAGCAGCGCCTGGGGCCTGGCCTTCAGCGCGATTGGCAGGACCATTTCCATGGGCGCATCGTGGTGATGCGGCCCCTCGTAGTTCCCCCAGCAGACATGCAGGCGCACCCGGTCCGGCGGAAGGTTGCGCAGGGCGTGGTTGAGCGCTTCCACGTGCAGTTCGGCCTGACGCCGGTAATCGTCGTCCGGCTGACCCTTGAACATCATGTGCCTTCCCAGTCCCAGGTCCGGCGAATCCAGCTGCAGCAGGAAACCGGCGGCGACGATAGCCTCGTACTCCGGCCGCATGGCTTCCGCCAGCGCGTACAGGTAGGCCTCGTGGTCCGGATAGTGCCGGTTGGGCTGAAATAGCGCGATCACTCCGGGCGACGCGGAATTCATGAACGCTTCCGCGGGCCGGCGCCGATCGACCGCCGCCCGGAAATTGGCGAGGTCCTCTTCCAGCGGCGCCGCGTCCTTTACCCGGATCTCGCCCACGCACTGCGGCCGACGGTATGTGGGCGTGCCGCCACTGGCCGCCTGGCGCTGAAGAAAACCCGGGTACTCCTCGAGGTCCGCAGGCGGTCGCCGAGGGCTGTCGCCCTCGAATCCGGTGATCCGGTCCTTGATGTAGGTGGCGTAGCTGATCTTGCTCATTTCGCCGTCGCTGACCACATCCACCCCGGCCTCGCATTGTTTCGCCACGACCGCGTCCACGGCCTCGGACAGTAGCGCGTGCCGCGCCGCCGGCTCCATGCGCTCGCCCTTCTCTTCGGCGAAAACCATTTCCGTTATCGCCTCCGAGCGGGGAAGGCTGCCGACGTGGGTGGTGAGGATCCTTTCGGTGGATTGCAACATGACGAGGTCCTGATGTGGTGATTCAGCCGGCGTATCGCCGCAGCCGGATATCGGCCTGTTCCTTGTGCCCGGCAAAGCCTTCGAGGGCGCACAGCCGCGAGCAATATTCGCCGATCTCCACCGACGCTTCTTCGGTAATGCGCTGGTAGGTGCAGGTCTTGATGAACTTGCCCACCCACAGACCGCCGGTATAGCGCGAGGCCCTGCGGGTCGGCAGGGTGTGGTTGGTGCCGATCACCTTGTCGCCGTACGAAACGTTGGTTTCCGGCCCCAGGAACAAGGCCCCGTAGTTGCGCATGTTGTCCAGGAAATATTGCGGGTCGCGGGTCATGACCTGCACGTGTTCGGAGCCGATTTCGTCGGCCTTGGCCAGCATTTCCCCGTAATCGTCGCAGACGATCACCTGGCCGTAGTCGCGCCACGCCTGCCCGGCAATCCCGGCGGTGGGCAGAACGGTAAGCTGGCGTTCGACCTCGGCCACGGTGGCATGCGCCAGCTCTTCGGAATTGGTCAGCAGGATCGCGGGAGAATCCGGGCCGTGCTCGGCCTGGCCGAGCAGGTCCGCCGCGCATAATTCACCGTCCACCGAATCGTCAGCTATGACAAGGGTTTCAGTGGGGCCGGCCAGCAGGTCGATGCCCACCCGGCCGAACAGCTGCCGCTTGGCCTCGGCCACAAAGGCATTGCCCGGACCGACGATCATGTCTACGGAGGAAATCGTGCCGGTCCCCAAAGCCATGGCGCCGATGGCCTGAACACCGCCCAGGCAGTAGATTTCGTCGGCGCCGGCCAGATCCATCGCCACCACGACCGCAGGATTCGGGGCCCCCTCAAACGGCGGCGAGGCAGCGAGCACGCGTTCGACTCCCGCCACACGAGCGGTGACTATGCTCATGTGCGCCGAGGCCACCAGCGGGTATTTCCCTCCGGGCACGTAACAGCCCACGCTCGCCACCGGGATGTTGCGGTGGCCCAGCACCACGCCAGGGCGTGTTTCCACCTCCACATCATTCAGCGCTTCAAGCTGAATCCGCGCGAAGTTGCGGATCTGCTCCTGGGCGAAGCGGATGTCGGCGATGTCCTGCGGGTCCAGGCGGCCGTGGCAGGCGTCAATCTCTTCGCGGCTCAGGCGGAACGAATCCGGCGACCAGCCGTCGAATTGCTGCGAATACCGCCGAACGGCCTCGTCGCCCCTATCGCCAATGTCGCTCAGTATGCTCTCGACCGCGGACTGAACGCGCGCATCACGCTCGCTCTGCTGCCCGGCGGCAATGCCTTTCTTCAGGTATCGAATCATGTTGTTGTTCTCAAATCTGCGCTGACGATAGGTCGCTTTGCACCCCTCTTGCCGGGAGCCGCATGAATCCATCCATGGAGCTTGGCGGCGATGTGAGCGCCGGGTCATCGGCGCCCACTGTCGCCGACACTCCCGGCAAGAGAGGTGCAAAGCGACCTATCAAGGAATTCATTCGCCCTGTGCCTCATCCTCGCTCTCGGAAGCGTCAGCCGGGGCCGGGGCGCCGAGCAGTTGCATCATGACGTCCAGCTCGTTGAACAGCATCCACTCTTCCGTGACGCGCCCGTCCTCGATGCGATGCTGGGTGATGCCGCGGATACGCGCCTCGCGGCCCGTGGGCGGGCCGAATACGCCGTTGCCCCGGTGCGCGCCGTAGGCGTTCCAGCGGGTGGAGACCAGGTAGCCTTCGTCGGGATTGCCCATCCAGTAGACCTCGTCCACGTCCAGGGCCAGGTCGGGAAACTGAGCGAGCAAAGACAGCACGAAGGCCTGGTAGGGCCCGAGGCCGGAGAAAGCGCGATCCGTGGGGCCGTTGAAAACGAGGTTGTCGGCATACCGGCCCTGCAGCGTGCCCAGCATGCGGCGGTTCCACACGCATTGATAGAGGCTCCTTATGAAGTCCTCCACGTCCAGTTCGCCGGACGCCTTCGGTACCGGGGGACAGGCCGGCTTGGCCTGGCCCCGCTGACGGGCCGGTTCGCCGGCGGTGTAATCGTCCGGCAGCGCGCTGCCGCCCGATTCGGCCATCTGACGCGCCACTTCGGTCAGATCGAGGCCCATCTGGCGAAGCATCGCGGAGGTGTTGTAGAGCACATGCTCCAGGAAGATCTCGTTCTCGCGCGACACGCAGTTGGCGATGCACCACAGCGACACGCGCTTTCCGGTGGGCGAACCGTAGCGGCTGTAGCCGGTGTTGTCGCCCTGAATGATGGTCCGGTGCGAAGTGTAGAAGCCCACGTCCTCGTCGCCGGCCCAGATGATTTCGTCCGCCACCAGGCGGACATTCGGAAAGGCGTTGATGGTGTGGGTGGTATCGGCAACGATCTTGTCGCGCCCGTACTGCAGCCCGTAGTCGTCGTACACCCGGCTGTTATGCGCGTAGGTGTCGTAGATGTAGCCGATGTCCTTCTCTTCCCAGATGCGGTGCGTGATGCGGACGATGTAGTCGATGATGTTGCGGTACTGGTCTTCGAAACCGCGCATGGACTGGGCAGGCATATCTTCGCGGCCCTCGGCCAGGAAACGGTCCGTGCCGCCCCGCGTGTATTGCGCCAGGGAAATGGAATAGTCGGCCGGCATATGCGCCCTGGTCAGTTGTGGCAGGCCGCTTTCCACGTCCTTTGTCATGCTGGTCCCCTTTCTTGCCAATGTACTTGAAGAATATCACCGGGTTATCCGGCGCGCGTATTTTGCGTTATCCGCTCGTACAGGTATAGTATGCGGTTCGCATTTTCGATGTCTGAGGGGACGAAAAATGATGCTGAGGGACACGTTGACCCGCACCGCGATTTCGTTCGCGGTACTTGCCGCTTTCGGCGCGGCAACCGGCGCACACGCGCAGGGTGCGCTGGAAGAAATTGTAGTAACCGCGCAGAAACGCGACCAGAGTCTGCAGGATGTTTCGGTCGCGGTTACGGCCGTTTCCGGCGACGAATTGAAGGCGCTGGGAATAACGGACGCCTTCCGGCTGGAAATCCTTGCTCCCGGTCTTCAGCTCGGCATGTCGGGCGCCGACCCGCGGCCCGCGCTGCGCGGCGCAAGGACGCAACAGGTGGAGGCCAATGACGTTGCGATCTCCTTCTACACCGACGGCCTCTACCGGCCGCGCCACGGCCAGGCCCTGGCCGGCTTCGTGGACGTGGATCGGGTCGAAGTGCTTCGCGGACCGCAGGGAACGCTGTTCGGGCGCAATTCATTCGGCGGCCTGATTCACGTCATCAGCAACAAGCCCGATCCGACCGAGACGGATTACGGCTTCGCGGTTTCCGGCGGCGACTATTCGCTGGCCGGCTTCGACGGCTTTTTCAACGCGCCCTTGAGCGATACGTCGGCCGTTCGGTTTGCGCTGAAGACGGAAACCCGCGATCCCTTCGTCGAGAACCTGACTATTGGGGACGATGGCGGACTGAAGGACTCGGACATGACCTACTTCCGAGGCCAGTTGCTGTTCGCGCCCAGCGACACCCTGGACCTCACGCTTCGGGTGGAGAGTTGGCAGGACGATTCCAACGGCAACGGCCACTTCGGCTACTTTGTCGAAGGCATTCCCGTTAATCTGAGCACCGGCATGACCAACGGCGTTTCGGGCACGATGCGCCCGCGCATCGGCCGTTCGGATGAGTGCGCCGGCACCTGCGGACGCGGTGGCGCCGGATTCGACTTTATGGCCACGCCGGGGCCGGACACGGCGCAGCAGGTTACCGGCAACCCGTACGCGATCGAGCAGGACACTGTGCCCGAGCGGGACCTGTCGGACCTGACCGTGGCCGGCGATCTGAACTGGTCCACGGACTTCGGCGATCTCAAGATTACTGTGGCGCTCATGGACTACGAGGAACTCCGCTGGGCCGATTGCGACCTGTCCGCCTACCACGGGAACGCCTGCGGCAATGACATCACGTCCGAGACCACGATGCAGGAAATTCAGCTCACCTCCAACTCGGATGGTCCCTGGGAATGGGTCGTCGGTGTTTTCCTGTTACAGGAAGACCTGACCAACGCCTTCTTGTGGGAGGACTTCGCCAGCAATGTGGACAACACGCCCGTCAGCCCGCCGGACATCAACATGCACGCCACCTGGACCAACCAGATCCGCGTGGACACGAGTTCTACGGCAGCGTACGGCCAGGCATCCTACGGAATCAGCGATACCCTCCGGGTGCTGGCCGGGGTTCGTTACACGGACGATCAGCGCGACTGGCAGATTTACGGCCAGGACCCGAACAACCGCTCTACATATTCGTTCACGGAGCTTGAAGTGCCGGACGGCGAGGGCGACTGGAGCAAAGCCACCTGGAAGGCCGGCGCGGAAATGGATGTGGGCGAAGACGCCATGCTCTACGCCACCCTTTCTACGGGTTTTCTGGCCGGTAACCAGCAGGGCGCGTTTCAGGGCACCAACTCCTACGACGAACAGACGGTCACTGCCTTTGAGCTCGGCGCCAAGTCGCTGCTGGCCGATGGCAGCGTGCGTCTGAACGCAGCCTTCTATGTAAATCAGTTCGAGGATCTGCTCGCCACCCGTTTCGTCGATACCGGCGTCACCACCCTGGCGTTCACGGACAATGCCGGCGAGATTGACGCGATGGGGCTGGAAGTCGAACTGGACTGGGCGGTTACCGATCAATTGCAATTGGGCGCCCGCGTCAACATGCAGCAGTCGGAGTACGGCGATTTTGCGCTGCCCAACGTGTTCCAGGAGGGCGGAGAAACAATCAGCGGAATCGACAATCAGTTCCAGCTGGACGGGCTTCAGGTTCAGAACTCGCCCGATTTCACGGCGACCCTGCTCGGCAGCTACCTGGTGGACCTTGGCGGCTCGGGCACGCTGACTCCGTCGATCACGGTCTACTATTCCTCCGATTACCGGGTGGACGACTCCAACTGGTTCTTCGGTAACCAGGATGCCTTTACCAAGACGGACCTGAGCGTTACCTGGATGTCGGTAAACCAGGACTGGACCGCACGCGTATGGGTCACCAACCTGGAAGACGAAGCCACGCTGCTGAAGGCCACGCGTTTCGGCGGCGACGTGGCGATAACGGATTACGCCAATCCCCGCATGTGGGGGCTGACGGTGGGTTACCGGTACTAGACCGACCAACCACTGCTTACAGGCCGGGTTCCGCCATGGTGGAGCCCGGCCTTTTTTCGACCGGGAGCGAAGGCGTCCCGCCTTCGTAGAGGGAGGGACGCTGTGAGGGCAGTGCCCCCACTCCCGTAAGTGACTAGAAGATGACGGACTTCGGCACGCTGAACTGGACCATAGTGGTCGCTTACCTGGCGGGCACGCTGGTTCTCGGCTATTTCCTGAGCAAGCGCGTTCAGACCGCGCAGCATTACTACCTTGGGCAGCGCACGACGCCCTGGTGGGTCATCGGCGTTTCAGTGGTGGCGACCTATTTCGGCGCAATCACCTTCCTGGGCGGACCGGCGTGGTCGTACAAGGACGGCTTCGCGGTCATCTTCATCCACATCAACTACCCAATTGTCATCTTCATCGTCAACGCGCTGTTCCTGCCGTTCTTCTACAACACCGGGGTCGCGTCGATATTCGATTACCTGGAACGCCGCTTCGGTCTGGCCTCCCGCACGCTGATGTCGGCGGTGTTTCTCTTCGGCAACATCGCCTACTCGGGAATCATGCTTTACACCACCGCGCTGGTGCTGCAGCTCATCACCGGCATGGACGTCGTCAACGCCATCCTGATCATCGCGGTGGTGGCCGTCACCTACACGATGCTGGGCGGCATCTCCGCGGTGATCTGGACCGACCTGATCCAGAGCGCCATCCTGTTCATCGGCGCCGCCATCGTGGCCGTGGCCCTCATTGCCGACCTTCCCGATGGGTTCCTGGGCTCGTTGCAGGGACTGAAGGAAATCGGCAGGGCCAATCCGTTCGAATACACCTTCGATCCGTCCGTGGTCGCCACCATCTGGACCGGCGTAATCGCCATGTCCGTGTATCACGTGGTGGTGTACGGCGTAAACCAGATGATGATTCAGCGCACATTGGCCGCCAAGACCCTGGGCGACGCCAAGAAAGCTTATGCCTTCATGGGCTACGCGGCGTTTCTCGTCTACGTCGTATTCTTCCTGATCGGCATTCTGCTGTACAGCTATTACGGCGGGAAGGAATTCGACAACGACAATCGCATCGTCCTGGACTTCGTAGCCACGATCGGCATCCCGGGGCTGATGGGAGTCATCACCGCGGCCATCGTGGCGGCAGCCATGTCCAGCCTGGATTCCAGCCTCAATTCGATGGCGACGGTCACCACCCTGGATTTCTACGAGAAGTTCTTCAGGAAAGGACGCTCGCAGGAACACTATCTGCGCGCTTCCCGCTGGTTCACGCTGATGTGGGGCGTGCTGACAGTCGTGCCGGCCATCATCGTGGCGCAGAGGGCGGACACCTCCGTGCTGGAAATACTCAGCAAGGTGGGCGTCTTCCTGGTGGGGTCGAAACTTGCCATGTTCGGCCTGGGCTTCTACTCCAGGCACACCACGCAGCGTGGCGTGCTATCGGGTGTCGCCGCGGGTTTCGTCGCGCTCTGGTACGTCGAGACCTTTATGGACGTAGCCTGGCCCTGGTATGCGGTCCTTGGTGGAGTCGTCAGTATCGGCGTGTCGCTGGCGGCCAGCTTCCTGCTCGACGGCCGCCAGGAGCGTTGGTCGCTATGGACAGTGCAGGGGCAGAAAGAGGAATTCGCCCGCAAGGGGCTGCCGGAAAAGAAGGACGGCTGGTACATGATTCCCGGAAAGATTGACCGTTCCAGCTGGTTCCTGCTGGTCTATTTCATTTTTTGCGTGGTGGCGCTGGCAATCCTTTACGACCTGATATAGGGCTTGCTTGCCGGGCGGCCAGGAAGGCCTTAAGCCGGATCCGGTCAGGGGAGTTGAAGCTTGATGCCGGCCTCACGGAATACGTCGAATTCCAGCTGCAGCAGCATGTCGATGAGGTCGATCAGGACCCAGTTCTCGACCAGCAGGTCTCCGCTTCTGCGCCAGAAGTCGCACAGACGAACGGTAAACATCTGTCCTTTCCCCTCGACCCCCAGCCACGGGCGCACCATGAATCCGCCGTGTGAAGGCCAGCCCCCGGAAGCCACGTACGCGCCATCGGCGAAACGCGTGTAATGGCCTTTGACGCGTTCGTCCAGGCGTGCGTTACCGGACTTGCGAAAGGCGCTGGAAAACCGGCCGGACTCAAAGATTCCTTCGTAGGGTTGCTGGAATCGGCAGAAGCCTTCCATCCCGAAATAGCTGCCGTATCCCGACGGGCCGTACCAGCACATATTGCGATGCCAGTACGGACGCCAGCCCTCGGCCTCGGTCCAGAGTTCCGCGAGCATGTCCTCCACAGTCTTGAGGCTCAAGCGTGACTGTTCCGGATCCGATCGCGAGACCAGCATTCCGTCGCCTGTGGCGGGCCCCGGAATAAAGCCTTCGTGCCCGACGCTACGCGGCAAAGGCCATCTTCCCAGTTGCCGCAGAAGGTCCAGCATATCCAGGTACAGGTAGCACTCCACCGACCGGCCTGCCTCCATTCGGTGAAACTCCGCGTAGTGCAGCCAGATGGGCTCGCCGGGCGCAGGGATTCCCATCCAGTCGTTGACGAATTCGCCTATGTAATGGCCGTGGCTGACCACCCACTCGGCGCCCTGGTACTCGCCACCGAACAGCATGTCGCTGCGCCGGTGCAGATACCGAAAGGAGTGCAGCAACGGTTCCATGACCCGTTCAAGAAACTGTTGCGCACCGTCCACGCGGTTGATCGGGTGGACGACATTCACCGCTACATCGGGGTGCAGGAACTCGCTCAGTGCGGCCCGAATACGGGCGGGATCGCAATCCGCGTAGTCGGCGACAAGCCCGGCGTAGCGCCTCTTGTTGCGCAGCGTTGTTTCGGTGGCAATCCCCATTCAGGTGCGGGTGATCGAACGGCAGCGCTCGAGGAGGTCCACGCCCAGAGGCTTGAGGTAATGCAGCATGTCGATGAACACCCAGTTCTCCGCCAGTTTGTCGCCGTCGCGCCGGTACATGTCCACCACGCGCATCTCTGTCGGCCGCTCCGAGGCCGGCAGGCCCATGAACCCTTCGCCCTGCTTGAGGCTCAAGTTGGCCCAGCCGAACCATGCGCCATAACAACCCTCGGCATGCTCCAGCACATGCCCGTTGAACACGATGTCGTTCAGGCCAGCCCGAAAGGGCCCCTGGTGCTGCACCTGGTAGCGCTCGATCGTGTACGTCGAGCCGATGCCCGCCGGCCCGAACCAGATCATGTCGTCATGCCAGGTCGACGCCAACGAGGAGTTCGGCGATTGCCATCCGTCCTTCTCGACAAGGTCGTCGCACATGCGCAGGATGAGTTCCAGCGTTTTCTTCGATTCCGCCTCGTTCTGGGGCTCAAGCAACAGGCCGTCCTGAGTTCTCGGCGGCGGGTGGAGAATGCCCGAGCCGGTCTGAATCGGGAGCGGATTGAGACCGGCCTGCTGCATTACGCTCACGATGTCGCAGAACAGCGCGGTTTCCGCGATTTTCCCGTCCTCTATGCGGAAAAACTCACAATAGGGCAGCATGGCGATCTTGCCGGTGGACGGAATACCCAGCCAGTCGTTGTCGAACAATCCGAAGAACTTCCCCATGCTGGTGACCCACATGGTCCCGTCGACCCAGTTGGGGCCGGCCATGAAGATTTCCTGGCGCCGCTGCATGCGCGGAAATGCTTCTCGCAAGGGACGCCACACCTTGTCGGCTATCTCATTCGCGCCCTCAATCTCGTTGAAGGGGTGAACACCGCGGAAGCGAAGATTTTCGACGGCATGACGAACAATGGCTCGCTCAATGCCGTCCGCGTCCGCGTTCTCGAATTCGTCGAAATAGCGCAAGACCAGGGCCTTGCTGCCGACGATATTGTTCATTGGCGCTCCGGTAGTGTGCTGTCCCGCAAATAACTGCCATAAGGCGCGAGGCATGATTTCTTCCCGGCAAGGCGCGACGACGCAGTGTGGCAGGCCCCACATAAGGAGGAGCAACGCAGCCGGGGAGGAAAAAGGGCCGCGAATTATGGTAGTTATTTGCGGGACAGCATACTAGGATTCGGCAATAGAATCAGCGCCGATTATGCCACCTGACCGCCCATGAAAAAACAGGACCATCCAACCGTGGCGTCGGGGCATGACCTGCAGGCTGATGCCTCCAGGCGGCCTTCTCCGAGCGACCGCTGGTGGCGCCCCTTTCGCAAGGCGGGCCATGCCGAAATCTTCCATGTCGACCTCAGCCCGCAGGCGCCTCATGAACGGTCGGCTTTCGCCTGGCTGGACGAAGAGGAACAGGCCCGCTGGAGCAGGTTCCGGCTTGATCGGCCGCGCCGCGAATTCGCCTTGTGCCGGGCCGCGCTGCGGGTGATGCTCTGCGAGCAGCTGGCTTGCGCCAACGGGGAACTGACGTTCGAGGACGGAGACTACGGGAAACCGGCGGCTCGGGTACGTGGCCGGCCCGTTTCGATCAGTTTCAACGTCAGCCACAGCGGGCGCCACGGACTCATCGCGCTGACCGGTCGTGGGAGGCTGGGCGTGGACGTGGAACCGCGCGGCCGGCGCCGCAAACTGGATGTGCTGATCGCGGAAGTGCTTACCCCCGCAGAACAGTCGCAGCTGGCCGGCACCGACGCCGAGCGCAGGCGGCAGCTCTTCTTTCGCCTGTGGACGATGAAGGAGGCGCTGGTAAAGGCGCTCGGGAAGGGGTTTTCTCTCCACATCTCGGAATTCGAGATTCCTCCGTCCATGTGCAACGGACAAAGGCTTTGTGAATTTCGGTTTCCGCAGCTGCCCGAGGTGCGCTGGCGGCTCGAGAACCTCGGTACCCCGGAATTCGCCGCCGCCATCGCCCACGAATGCGTCCCCAATGATGACGGCCCAGCGCCCAACGCCTGCTGAAGCCCTGCGATCCCCCTCCTTTGGGGAGCGTTGAGGGCAGGATGCCCGAATCGAGCTTCAGGATGAATTCATGCGTCTCCCCAAAGGAGGGGGATCGCAGGGCGGGACAGCACGATCCCGCAGTCGTTCCCGAAGGATCAGGTGAATGAAATCTCGTCAAGGAACCCGCGCATCGAGGCCACGCACACGTCCGGCTGTTCCAGTTGCAGGAAATGGGTTGCGTCCGGCACAAAGTCGTAGTCAACGCTCATGATGTGGCTTAAGTCCATACTCGGGAGGTAGGAAAAGGGAAGGGTCGGATCCGCGCCAATCACCTTGATCGGGCAATGGAAGGAGTCGAAATTGATAGTCACCGCAAAGACCGAGGCATATTCGACGATCTGCGCTTCATACTCGCAGGGGCAGCGCAACTCATAGCCGTCACCGTCAGTACGCCGGCGCAGCGTGGTGTCGGCAAGCAGGCTGATTACGCCGGGCAGCGCCTGCCGGTACAAGGGAAAGATTGCGACCAATTCAACAAACTGGCGCAGGGACTCAAAGCGGACGGTGCGCCGGCGAGCCTGGGCAGCGTTTTGCATCGCCGCGGCATCAAAGTCAAAGTAACTGCGTCCGGCTTTGCAAAGCGGCGGATCGAAAAGCACCAGCCCCGCGTAGTCCCTGCCCTTGGCGGGCGACAAGAGCGCCGCCAGCGCCGCCACGGAATGAAATACGCCTACCGCGGGTTTCTCTCCGTAACGCGACGTAACTGCTTCGAGGATGCAGTCATGGTCAACGGCCAGCGTGGGCATGTTGTGCCTATCCAGCGCGCTGACCCGATTCCAGCCATGGTTCCTCAAGTCATGGACGACGACATCAAACTCGTTGGTTAGCAGCGACCAGAACGGATAGTAGAGGTCTATCGCAAGTCCGTTGCCGTGAGTCAGAATGAGCCGGGCGCCATCGCGATTGCCGTGACGTCGCAGAATGATGACCGTGTCATCGTCGACGGGAACCTCATGGGTGGAGTGCGGCTCAGGCAGCACCCAGCGAGGTGTTGACAACCTGGTCAGCTCATTGGCTTGCTCAGCCAAGGCCGCGCCGGCTCCGGGTTATCGTGCGAACAAACCGGAAGAAATACGAAAAGTTCCGCCGGTCACTCGCGAGAACGCTACGCAGCCTTACTGTCTACGAATGCGACTACCTTTGTGAGGTTGTCGAGGGCGGTGCAGTCGTCCAGGGTAAAGGTAATGTTGAACTCCTTGGCAATCAGCTTGCCCAACGCCACCATATCCATGGACGATACGCCCGCGGCAGAGAGACTGAAATCCATGTTGTCCGGAATATCCAGGGCGTTTCCATCCACTTCGATGTTGTCGTTGACCAGCGCCCTGATTCTTTCCGCAGATGTAGCCATGGTGATAGTTCCTCCTGGTTAGGTCTTTTGGCCCGCGAGCGCAATCATACTCGAATTCCCTGACACTTCTCCTTGCTCCTGAAGCGCTCAAGTTGTTGAGCCCAATGCGCAGTCGATCGCCGCGCCTAACCGCCGGGGGCGCCAACGCGCACAGTAACGATATCCGTGTCGTGAAACTGCTGATGATGAACGGAGGAAGACAACTGCCGCAGGAGGCGCAGGGAAGGGTCGTCCTGCTCGGGGGCCTGCTCTTCCTGCTGCTCGCCCAACAATGCGATGCGGTCCTCGATATTGTCGTCCCTTGCGGCAACGACAAACTCCAGCACGGCGCCCCCGCCCTCCCGGCTGGCGCTGAGTATGAGCCCTCGCCGGTCTTGCTTGCCGAGCGTTTCGTCTTGGCGGATGAAGGTAAGAACCGCTTCCTGGGCAACGGCCTGCAGGCTGCCTATCATCTCTGCCGCCAACCCGCTGGCCTCGCCGAACTTGATCAGGAAACCCTTGATCAGGGGTAACGCCGATGGATCCAGTTCGGTATTGAGGCAACGCCTGCGCGGACGGGTCGCTCCCACCAATGCGCTCAGGATGATGGCCGTCAACCCTCCGGAATTCATGCCGTTGCGGAACAGGCCGCCGGCAAATTCCGAGATCTCCCGCGGAAATACCAGCCCGTAGTGGCAACACACTCCAACAAGAAAAGCGATTCCGATAATGAACGACTTCCGGTAATCGAGTCCGCCCTGCAGGGCCATCCTCACACCCACCATAAACAGCGTCGCCAGCAGAATGACCAGGTACGTGCCGAACACCGGATCCGGTATAGCCAGGATTGCAGCCAATACCTTTGGAAAGAACGGCAGCGCAATGAAGAACACGCCGGCGGCAACCCCCACCGCGCGAGCGGCAACGCCGGTAAGCTCGGCCATCGAAACGCCGACCGAGTAGGCCGTGCTGGGAACGGTCCCGGTAACGCCGGAAAACAGTGTCGCCAGACCGTCCACAGTCATCGCTCCCTGCACCGCCCGAAAGTCTGTCGCCCGGTTGCGCCGCCAGGAAATCCGCTGGATGGCAATGGCGCCGGCCATTGTTCGAATAGAGGCGACAACGCCGGCCAGCAGGAACCCGGGCAAGAGCGTAAAGAACTCCGGCCCAATTTCGAATCCAGGCCAACCTGCCTTCGGCAGCCCAACCCAGGCCGCCTCCCATACCCGGCCGAAGTCATACAGGCCGAAGAAAGCCGCCGTGGTGGTGCCCACGGCAACACCGATCACCGGGGACCACAGTCGCAGTGCGCCTCGTCCTGCGAGAGCAATGCCCGCAATTGTGGCCAGCGTAAGGACAATGCTGGCGACGGCCCCGGGCGGCGGCGATGTGTCGGGCAGGCCGGTCAACATGTCGCCGGCAATGGGCAGGAGCGTAATCGGAATCAGCATGACGACCGTGCCGGAAACCGCCGGGGTCAGTATCCGCTGAAACAGCGACAGTCTCCACGAAAGCGCAAACGGGACCAGGCAGGAAACCAGAACGAGCGTCGCCAGCATGGCGGGGCCGCCTTGCACCAGAGCAGCAACGCAGACCGGCATGAATGCGCCGGAAGATCCCATTACGATCATGTATTTCGCGCCAATCCGGCCGAAGCGGAGCGCCTGCAGAACCGTGGTAATGCCGCATATCGCGACCGACGCGGTAACGGCCCAGGCCACATAGTCTTCGGATTGGCCGGCCGCGCGCATCACGACGGTGGGAATCAGCATGATGGCGGCCAGATTGAGGCCGGCAAGTTGCACACCAAGGCCGATACTCAGCGCGGCCGGCGGGTGCTCGTCAGCCTGATAGCGCAGTCTATCGTTGCGCTCCGAGTTTCCGGAAGTCAAATCATGATTCCCTTGATCCGGAGGACTGCGGTTGCGGTTCGGGCTTTCTGAACCAATAGCTCTTGCGTTGAAAGACGTAGCCCGGCACGCCAATGCGGCGGCGGGTTTCGCCGGCAAACAAACCGGCAAGGGAAACAGGCAGGCCCGCCTCGTAGACCCCGGCGACCGCCTCCGCGAATCCATTGCCGTTCGCGGATTGCGAACCCCCTGCGGATGGGGAATTCAGCGAGCCCAGAAGCACCGGTCCGGTCTTGTCGTGCCCCTCCAGGTCCGGCCAGGCCTGTTCAATACGTGAACCCAGCACCGATTGCGGGCCAATCTCCACGATCACTCCGGCTCCCAGGTCCGCCAGTGCGGCGGCGGCGCGGCCCAGCGCGGCCCCGTCTTGCTCTTGTTGCCGCCAGAAGGCCACGTCTGAAAGCGTATCCGGTCCTGCCGTCTTGCCGGTCAAGCCGCTCACCAGAGCAAGCGCGGACGATCGGATGGACACGCTCGAAAGGACTCCCTCCATAGCGCCGGATTTCTTCAGATCGGCCATTTCCTCGGCGCGCGCCATCGCCAGCCGCAAGCCCTCTTCCAGACCAAAGGCGCCCGCCGCCCATCCCGCGGCAAGCGCATCGTGACTATCGGCAAAAACCATGCCGGGCCGGACCCCAATGCTGCACCAGAGCGCCGTGCAAGCGCATTGCAGTGCGTAATTCATCGCCACCGGCAAAACCGGCCCGTGCGCGTCAATATCCGTTTCGGCCCGCCCCAGGATCGCATCCAGCAAGGACGCTCCCTGTTCTTCGCGCCACAGTGAATCGCATTGCTCCAGCACTGCTTGCGCTACAGGTTCGCATTCGTACAGGCGTCTTGCAGTCCCGTCCCACAGTTCGCCTGGCGCACCATAAGCGAAGACCAGCTTGCCGGACGGACGGGTCGACGGAATCACGGTCGCGTCCGCGAGCGATGAGATACCGCTACGCAGCGATTCAAGATCGTGGAAAACGACCGCCGCCCTGTGGGAAAAATGGCGGCGCCCGATACTGGCCGTCCAGGCCATGTCGTCGAGCAAGGTATTGCCGGCGCCGTCATGGAAAGAAAGCTGCGTCTCGCGATCATTCAGCCACTGCAGGTAATCTTGCGCCAGCGCCCGAACCGCCCCTTCCGCCTGGCCGGACAACGGCAGCAGGCGTAACGGCCGCGCACCACCTGTACCGGCCGCCGGCGGCGCAACCCCGTCCGGCAATTCGACGGGCACAGATACCGCCGGACCCGCCGGCCACCCGTCTTCGGCAGTGACCGAAGATTCTGTACTGGCCGGAGGGTAACCCTCCACCACCACATGGCAGTTGCTTCCGGAAATTCCGAACGCGCTTACGCCGGCCCGTGGCGGGCGGCCATCGCGATCCGGCCAGGCCGCCGTTTCGGTTACCACCCGAAGCGGAAGCCGGTCCCAATCCACATGCGGACTCGGGGTGTTGAAGTGTAGCTGTCGCGGGATCACTCCCTGCTGCATGGACAGCACCGTCTTGATCAGCGAAGCCACTCCGGCGGCTGCTTCCAGGTGGCCTATGTTGGGCTTGACGGACCCGATCAACAGCGGCCGTTGAGCTTCCCGGCCCTTACAGTAGACCGCGCCCGCGGCTTGCAGCTCAATAGGATCGCCCATCGGCGACGCACCCCCATGCGCCTCCAGAAAGTCGATATCCAACGCATGCACGCCGGCGCTGGACAAGGCCTGCCGGATTACCCGCTCCTGCGCCGGCCCGTTGGGCACGGTAGGCCCGGCGGCCGCGCCATTCTGGTTTACAGCCGAACCGCGAATGACGCCCCAGATCCGGTCGCCGTCGGCCTCGGCGTCCTCAAGCCGCTTGAGAACCATCAATCCGCAACCTTCGCCGCGGGCGAAGCCGTCGGCTGAAGCATCGAATGGCTTTGTGCGGCCTTCCGGCGACAACAAACCGAGCGCGGCCATTTCCCGGGCGACATCGTTCGACAGGATTGCACTCACTCCCCCGGCCAACGCCATGTTCACTTCCCCCAGGCGCAAGCTGGAGACCGCATGATGCACGGCCACCAGGGAAGCCGCGCAATTCAGGTCCACCGGAACGGTGGGTCCTTCCAGGCCAAGAAAAAAGGAGATTCTGCCAACCGCCATGCTGCGCGCCGTCCCAACGTAACTCATGCCGCCGTTCCCGGCCATCACCAGTTCGCGGTACTCGCTGGCGGAAACGCCCGCGTAGACTCCGGTTCGACTGCCGCGCAACCGCTCCGGGTCCATCGCCGCATCGTCCAGCGCCTGCCAGACCGTTTCCAGAAGCAGTCGCTGTTGCGGATCCATGCCGCGGGCTTCGATTGGAGAAATCCGGAAGAACCTGGCGTCAAACAGGTCGATCCCGTCGAGAAAGCCGCCGCGCAGGCAGGAGGCGAACGCGTCCGACACGTCCTCGCGCCCTCCCGTCAGCAGGGCAGCGTCCGGGCGGGCGTCGGTCACCGCATCCTCACCAGATTCGAGGTGACGCCAGAAGGCGGCCAGATTCGGAGCGCCGGGGAAACGGCAGGCCATGCCCACGATTGCGATTGCACCACTGGCGGGCCGCACGGCCGTAACCGGGGCGGGTGTCGCCGGGGCGGTCGATGCCGCGGTCGGCGGGAGCACACCTGGTGTTGCGGGCGCAGCAGGAGCGGGAGAAGGCGCCGCCGGTGCGACCCGAACCGGGGCAGACGGCGCCGGGGCAACCGGCTGGCCCAGAATCTCACTCAACTCTTCGGCCAGATAAGCGGCAAGTGCGGAGATGTCCGGGTAGTCGAAAACAACTGTGTTGGAAGCAACGTATTCGCCGTCAAAGGCCCGGTTCATCCGGTTTCTCATCTCCACCGCCATCAGCGAATCCATTCCGAGATCGAAGAACCCGACTTTGGGTTCGGGAGGCGAAGCCAGTCTCAAAACGGCCTGCGCCTCCCTTTGCAGGAACGAAACAAGCACCTCCTCCCGGGCAGCTTCGGGCGATTCCCGAAGCCGCGAAAGCAGATCCCCCAGTTCGTCGGCGGCGGAATCCTCGGGTTCCGTCACTGCCGCAAGCAGGTCTTCGAGCATCGGTGGGTGATTTTCGGCAGCCTGACCAAACGCCGACCAGTCCACTGCAATCGCCGACATGGCCGATGCGTCCCGGCGCACCAGCGCTTCGAAGGCCTTGATCCCCTGCTGCGGAGTGATCCAGCCGGTGCCCGCCGCCTCCAGTTGCCGGGCTATTCGCTCCCTTTGCTCTTCGGCTTCGCCCAATCCCGACCAGGCGCCCCAGGCAATGGCCTGGCCGGGCAGTCCCAGGGACCGCCGATGGCGTGCGAGTTGATCCAGAAAGGCGTTGGCGGCCGCGTGGTTGGCCTGGCCCGCGTTGCCGAGCACGCCGGCCACGCTGGAGAACAGCACGAAGAGATCCAGGTCCAGTTCAACGGTGGCCCGATGCAGGTGCCAGGCTCCGAGCACCTTCGGCCACAATACGGTCTCGAAACTCTCCCAGGTCTGGTTCGCCAGTGAGGCGTCCGAAAGGACGCCCACGCTGTGGATCACCCCGGCCAACGGGGGCAGCGACGATTCGATGCGGTCAAGCATTGCGTCCAGCGCAGTGGGGTCAGTCGCGTCCGCGAGTTCCACCTGAACCGTTGCACCCTTGGCCTTGAGCGTCTCAATCATGAACTCGGCTTCGCCATCCGGAGGCCGCCGACCGTTCAGAACAATAGCGCCGGCT
Organism: Gammaproteobacteria bacterium; assembly: GCA_963666765.1. Taxonomy (GTDB): domain Bacteria; phylum Pseudomonadota; class Gammaproteobacteria; order Steroidobacterales; family Foliamicaceae; genus Foliamicus. Next base: position 2,486,097 of record OY762933.1, on the reverse strand, counting down.
CCGTTTTCCGCCAGCCACTCGGCCACGACGCAGCCGATTCCGCCAAGGCCTCCGGTGACCAGATAGGCACGGTCCTCCCGCACCCGGCCGGACGCCAGGGCCGAAGAGGCCATTACGATCTTCCCGATATGCTTGGCCGCGCGCATGAACTCCATGGCCGGGCCGGCCTCGGACATCGGCCAACGGCTGTGAATGATGGGTTTGATGTGTCCGGAAGACAGCCGCTTCATGACGCGCCGCAGTGCATCTCCCGGCACCGCAGGCTCGTACTCCTTGAGCTCGTCCAGCTTCAGGATCCAGTAGCCGACGTCCGGGCGAGCAGCCGCCATTTCCTCTTCGCTGTAGATATTCAGTCGCGCCAATTCCACGAAACGGCCACCGTTCGCCAGACAGGCAAGGCTGGCCTCGATGAAGCCCTCGCCCGTCAGGCTGTTGAGCACCACATCGACCCCTTTGCCACCGGTGGCTTCGAGGACCTGTTCGCCGAATTCCGTCCGGCGGCTGTCGAAGACGTGGACTACGCCCAGCGAACGAAGATAGTCGCGCTTGCCCGCACTGGCCGTGGCAAACACCTCCGCGCCGGCAGCGTGCGCCCATTGGATGGCCGCCAGGCCCACTCCGCCGGCGCCGGCATGCACCAGCACGCGGTCTCCGGCATTCAGGCCGCTTAAATCAAAAGAAAGAACCGCGGAAACGAAGGCCGTGGGCAGCGTCGCAAGCGCGGCGGCCGGTACGCCAATGGGCGCAGGCGCCAGCATGTCCTCGTGAGTTACCGCCTCCGGCCCGAAGGTCCCGAAAGCCAGCCCGACAACCCGGTCACCGGCCGACACGGACGTGACATCCGATCCCACTTCCTGGACCTGACCGCAAAACTCACCGCCCAGCAAGCCCTCGTCAATGATCTGGAGAGCGCGAAAAACGTCCCAGAAATTCAGCCCGGCGGCCTCAACGGCGATTCGCACTTCCCGAGGTTCAAGGACTCGATGTGGGAACGGCTCCGATCCCAGTTGCAAGAGCGAACCTCCTTCATCGGGAGCCACCAGCCACTGGGGCTCTTCGGGCGTGGGGATTCGCGGTGTTCCAGCCGTTTCACGAACCAGCCGCGCAGCCTGCCTGGCGCCGCCCCGGTAGGCGACATGAGATTCGGCGTCAGGGTAGAGCAGCTCATTGATCAGGCCAGCCGGAAGACTGGCCTGATCCGGATCCAAATCAAGCATTCGCGGCATGAGCTGGGGGGCCTCACGGTAGGCAACCTTACCGAATCCCCAAAGCGCGGCGCCGGCCAACTGGCCGTTGCGCTCCTTCTCGACAACCTGCGCACCACGCGTCAGCAACCAGAGCCCGCGCGCGGGCGCCGCGTCGGTATCGATCAGTGCCTGCACCAGGGCCAGCGTGGTGGTCACGCTCGATTTCGTGTCCTCGGCCATTTGCCGGGTCGTGGCCTGCATACCGTGCCCGTCGATGGCTGCCGTATGCACAACGCCTGCAAGGGGAGCATCGGCGGGTAGCTGCTCGATGAGCGACCGCCAGGACTCGCGGTCCTTTACGTTTACTGCAGCCCGCGTGATATTCTGCCGGGCTTGTTCGCCGGCCGGTTCCTCACCGGCAAGTACCACGGTCTGGTTCCTGGCCGCCAGTTCGGCAGCCAGCTCCTCCGCAAGACCTCCCCGGTCCTGCGAAATAAGCCAGACGCCGGGGGTCTCGATTACCTCTTCGGGTCCCTGGGCGAGAATGACACCGCGATCAGGAGTTTCCGCGGAATCGGGACCACCGATCCCCAATACTTCGACACCGACGAAACCCGCGTCCGTCAGTGCCTGACTCCAGACTTGCGGGCTTGCCAGCGCGTGGTGCGGACGGTAGTGGTCCGCAAAGCGCCACCAGCCGTCGAGTTGCCCGAAAGTCAGGTCCAGCCAGCCCTGGCCGCGCAGGTTCTCCAGCGCCACCAGCTGACCGGAAGGCGCCAGCAGGGCCAGGCAATGCGCCAGCGTTTCATTCAGGTAGCGCGTGGCATGCAGGACGTTGGACGCAATCAGCAAGTCGTAGCCGTGCAGATCAAAGCCCTGCTCAATCGGGTCCTTCTCGATGTCCAGCGGCCGGTAATCGATGGCCGCCCCGGTGGCCGTGAATCGATCCTCGGCTTCGGCGAAGAACCCCGCGGATATGTCGGTATAGACGTAGTCAAAGCGACCTTGCGGCAACTCCGGCAACACCGAGGCGGTGGCCGAACCGGTGCCGGCGCCCACCTCCAGCACGCGCAGCCGCCGCCCCTCGGGCAGCTGCGACACCAGCCTGGCTACCGCATCCCCCAGCATGCGGTTGGCGGCCCGCGCCACCGGGGCCTTCAGGTACAAGTCCGCCGCAGTGGGTTCGCCGCTGCTGAAAAGGAGCGTAAGCGGGTCCGCCTGCCCGCGCAGGACCTGGGCCAGCGCGCCGGCGCTGCGCCGGAACAGTCCGATCTCGTTGGAGCCATGCGCGTACTTCGCCGCCATCGCCAGGGCAAAGTCGTCCGGGTCCCGCGCTACCTCGCTCGGCAAGTCATCTTCACTACCCAACTCGACGACAAAGCCGTTGTCCGACGAACTGATGATTCCGGACTTCACCAGCATCTCCAGCATCCGGACGAACAGGCTGCTGTGCTCAGGCGCCACCTGCAATTCACTCTGCAGTCGCTGTGCGTCAACGGCCGCGCCCCGCTCGCGCTCCCAGCCCAATTCATTCATTGCCGCCAACGCATAAGTCCGAGAGAGGCTCTCCAGGTCGTCGAGCAAGGCCGTGCGGTCGTTCACTTCGACGCCCTCCGCGGCCAGATACCTTGAGAAGGTCTGCGATTCGGCCGCAATGTCGGCGGGGCTTTCCAGGAAATCGGCCGGCGGCATTCCGTCATTGAGCGGCAGGTCCCGCCAGGCAACCTCGTAGAACAGGTCGTCCAGCCCTTCGACCGCAGAGAGCAGCGCCGCCCGCGTCGCCCGCTTTACCGTATAACCTTCAACGCCCCCCAGTTGAGCGCCACTGGTATCGTAGATGCGCAAGTCTGCGGTCAGGACTTCGGGCTGCACATTTGCGCTTCCGTTGGCCGCCACTACCTCCGTGTCTTCGCGCAATTGCGCGTGGCAGAAAAACCGATCCGGCAACGGTCCGCCAAGCCACATCCTGTCCCAGCCGAACGGCAGGTAAGCCGCCGATCCATCCGATTCCGCCCGAGAACGCGCTGCGGCCATCACCTGAAAGCAGCCGTCGAGCAGAACAGGATGAACTTCGAGTCCCTGGCGCTCGACGGATCCGGGCAGCACAACTTCGCCCAATGCTTGTCCCGGTTCGAACCACAGCGCACCAAGCGTTCGGAAGGCCGCGCCCAGTTCGACGCCAACCTCACGCCTGACATCGTAAAAGCCGCCGAGATCCACGGGCTGTAATTTTTCGCTCAGGACATCCAGATTCACCGTTTCGGCCGAGGCAGGTTTGGCCGGGCCGAACTCAACGCGACCAGCCACGTGTTGCGTCCATTCCCCACCGCCCGCAGATCGGCTGAAAAACTCAATTTCGCGCGCGGAAGCCCCCGGGACTCCCTCGATCAATACCTCCAGTTTCACCGACGCTTCCGCCGACGCCCCGGACTCATCCTCTTCGGGCAAAACCAGTGCGCTGTGCAGCTGAAAGTCCTCAAGCACCACGGATTCGGCCCCGTCTTCAAAGGCGGCCGACGACGCCATCGCGCCATACAACGCTCCTGGCGCCAATACCCGGCCGTAGACCTGATGGTCGGCCAGCCACGCCGGGTCGGACGCAAACAGCTCCGTTCCGTACTGGACCTCGCCGCGCGGACTGTCATGTCTTGTTCCCAGCAGGGGATGTCCGGCCGCCGTGCGGCGCTGCCGGGGCAACTGCACCCAGAAACGCTCCCGCTGGAAGGGATAAGCCGGAAGCGGAATCCTGCGCCGCTGTTCCCCTGCGAACATACCCCTGAAGGAGATTGCCAGCCCGGCCTCAAAGGCCTGTCCGGCCGCCAGGGCAAAGGCCTCCCGGGCATCCTCGTCGGATACCTTTTCGGAAGGGCGCAGCATGCTGGAGATCGTTACGGGAGGCCCGGACCCGTCGGCGGTTTCGGGCCACGCCAGGGACGCCATGGGACCCAGAACGGCGTGCGGTCCAAGCTCCACGATCAGATCGACTCCGAGTTCAGCCAGCGTTGCGATGCTGCTTTCAAAGGCGACCGGTTGCCGCGTGTGCTCACGCCAGTAGGCCCCGTCCGGCGCCGATTCCAACAGCCGGCCGCTTACATTGCTCACCAGCGGCAGTGACGGCGGCTTCAATTCTGTCTTCGCCGACGCCGCCTCCAGATCGCCCAGCATCGGTTCCACGAACGCACTGTGAAATGCATTGCTGATCCGCAGCCTGCTGACTCGAACCCCGGATTCCATAAAGCGTCCGGAAATCGCCTCGATCTTGTCTTCCGGACCGCTGACCACCTGATGCGCGCCGTTATACGCGGCAAAGCTCAGGTCAATCCCCGGCATCTCTGCATTGGTTTCTTCAATGGCCTGCTGGACCGCCGAAGCCGGAGCAAAGATTGCGGCCATGCTGCCGGCGGCGGGCAAGGCTGCCGCCAGGGCGCCACGCGCGGCGCAAAACCTCAAGCCCTCCTCCAGACCGAAAACGCCCGCCGCCTGGGCTGCGGCAAACTCCCCGAGACTGTGACCCAGGACCACTTCCGGACGAACACCCAGGCTGGCCCATAGCCCGGTCAGCGCACACTCCAGTGCATAAATCGCCGGCTGCGTCCATTCTTGGTCGGAGATGTGGGCAACGGCGCCCTGCCGGCCGAACATGACATCAAGCAGGGAAGCTCCGCGGTCCTCCCGCAGAACATCGTCGCAACGATCCAGCACGGATCGAACTACCGGCTCCGTGCGGTAAAGCCATTCGCCCATTCCAATCCATTGGCTACCCTGCCCTGTGTACAGGAATGCGACTTTCCTGGCGGTTCGCGCCGCCGCTGTCGACTCCGGACTCGCCACCGCGGCAAGCGCCGCACGCAGGGACGGCGAGTCGCGGAACAACACGGCCGATCGATGACTGAAATGACTGCGGCCTGTGCCGGCGGCCCAGGCCATGTCCGCCAGCAGCGCGGCGTTTGATTCAGGTGACGGCAAAACTTGTGCCTGCGTTTTCTCCTGAGTCTGCGAAGGCTCGCCGGCCACCTGTGAGTCCTGCACCGACTCGTGCGCGTCAAGCCAATCCAGGTACCTGGCCGCGATAGCGCGAACCGCCGGGTCCGACTTTCCGGACAGCGGCAGCACGCGCGCCGATCGTGTCTCGCAGTCCTGGGCCAGCCGCCCGGTGTCCGCTGTCGACAACAGCACCGGCAGCGTCCGGCCGACCGGAGCCTGCATGTCCGCTCCCGCCGGAGGCGCCGTCCCATAGGCCTGCAGAAGCACGTGGGCATTGGTGCCCGACCAGCCGAATCCACTGACCCCCCCGATCGGCTGCCTGCCGTTCCCTCGGGGCCAGGGAGTAGCCTCGGAAGGCACCTGAAGGGGCAAGGCGTCCCAGTCCACCTCGGGCGTGGGCTCCGTGAAGTGCAGGTGCCGGGGAATCACGCCGTGGCGCAAGGACAGAATCACCTTGATTAAGCCGGCCGCTCCAGCGGCCGACTCCAGGTGTCCGACATTGGTCTTCACCGAACCGATCAGCAGCGGCCGATCGCGGTTCTTGCCATACGCCGAACCGGTGGCGCGCAGTTCAATGGGATCGCCTACGGGCGTTCCCGTGCCGTGCGCCTCGACGTAATCCACTTCGGCCGGAGCCAATCCCGCGCGATTCAACGCCGCTTCAATCACCCGCTCCTGTGAAGCGCCGTTGGGCACGGTAAGGCCGGCACTCGCCCCATCCTGGTTGACCGCGGAACCCCGGATCACACTCCATATGCGGTCACCGTCGGCCTCCGCATCGCTCAGCCTCTTGAGAACCAGCAATCCGCAGCCTTCGGCGCGAACGTACCCGTCGGCGGCGGCGTCGAAGGTCTTGCATCGTCCGTCCGGCGCCAGCATTCCGGCATTGGCCCGCAACTCAAACAGACGCCCCGAGAGAATGGCGTGGACGCCTCCCGCCAGGGCCAGGTCGGCTTCTTTGCGCTGCAGGGCCCCGACGGCCTGGTGCACAGCCACCAATGACGACGAACAGGCGGTGTCGATGGCCATCGCCGGACCCTCCAGGCCCATCACGTACGCGACCCTGCCGATCGCGGTGTTGAGCGAGGTGCCGGTAACGGAATACAGGCTGGCCGCTGGCTCGGAGGTCTCGCTGGACCCCAGTATCAGCCCCCGGTATTCATTGTTGCTGATTCCCGCAAAAACCCCGGTGCGACTACCCTTGAGGCTATCCGGATCTATCCCGGCATCTTCGAGCGCCAGCCAGCTTGTTTCCAGCATCATTCGCTGCTGTGGATCGAGCAGATGGGCCTCGACCGGGGAAATCCGGAAGAACCCGGCGTCAAACTGGTCGATTCCATCGACAAAGGCGGCGAAGCGGCAAGCCGGCTGGGGAGTGTGCTTCGGGAACAATTCGCCGAGCCGTCCCACGCCCGAACCAGGCTCCCCCTCGCTGACGGCATTGGTCCCGGTCTGCAGAAGACGCCAGTACGAGGCCACATCGGACGCGCCGGGTGTGCGGCAGGCCATGCCGACCACCGCGATCAATTCACCGGGCTGCTTTAATTTCCCCCCGCGGTCCATCACGCTCCCCTAATGCGCAGTAATGGCGGGATTACATCACAAGTTGCTCAAATCAGCGTTGCCTGCCCATGCAAAAAGCCCCGGACTGGACCGGGGCTTCTTGCGTGTAGATGGCGCGAAGCGCTCAGAAGCTGTAGCTGACGTTCACTCCGAAGTGGCGCCCGCGGTTCAGGTTGACCAGTTGCGCATACGGGAATGTGAATGAACCCGTGGTCTGATCGAAGCGCGCGAAGCGGCGCAGGTCGCGGAAGCGGAACGAGCCGGCCAGGGTCCTGTCGTCAAGAATGTTGTTGACGTAAGCCGTCAGCCTCCAGTTCTCCCGCTCAAGGCCTGCACGCAGGTTCCACTTGTACTCCCAGCCGATATAGGAAAGGTTGTAGATTTCCGACCAGCGTTCCCCGGTCATGTTCAGATCCGTACGGGCGAAGAAATCCCAGTCGTTCAGCACGCCGGGCTGGTTGTAGTCCGCCGACAACTGGACCTGCCAGTCCGGATATCGGTACGGCTCGTTTCCGGCCAGATCGGGATCGACGCCCAGTTGCGGAGCGAAGGTCTCCTCCACAAAGAACTTGTACTCGGGATCCGCAAAGGCTAGCGACCCGGAGAGGACCAATCGCTCCGACACAACAAAGCTGGACTCCAGTTCGAAGCCGGACACCTCGGTCTCACCCGCGTTGGTGGTAATTTGCGAATCCTGTCCCTGAGCGTTCAGGAAGGTCTGGCGGATCTGCTGATTCTTCCAGTCCAGGAAGTACACGGCCGCATTGAGCAGGAGGCGGCCGTCCATCCAAAGGGTCTTGGCGCCGAATTCGTAGTTCCAGATGGTTTCTTCCTTCACCGTGGGGTCCACGCCGAGGTTGACCGCGACGGCGCGGTTGTTGAAGAACCCGGGTTTGTTCCCCTGCGCTATGACCGCATAAAGGGTGACGTCCTCGTTGGGTTTGTAGTCCACGATGAAACGCGGCAGGGTGCGCTTGAAGCTCGCGGTATCGAACTCGAATGCTTCGACTCCCTTGTTCGAGCCCAGACTCGGCACTTCCGCCAGTGTTTGCGGAAAAAACTCGTCGGTGGACTCACGCACGTCGTCCTTCTGCCAGCGGACATCCAGACCCAAGGCGATCTTTTCGGTCAGGCTGTAGGTGACACTGCCGAAAACGGAGACGTTCTCGATGTGCCGGGAACTGCTGGCCTCGCCGTAGGGACGGGAGGGTGTCAGCCGCAGATTACGGCCAAGGATGTCATGCTCATAAGTCGAGGCGCCCGCGAAGGCAGACAGCCTTTCGGTCCCAGGTGCCGTCACCTTGAACTGCAGGCTTCTGTCCTGGAAACCCTGGTAGGCCTTGTTCGCTTCCAAAAGACCGACGGAACCGAAGACCAGTCCGTCAAAACCTCCGAGGCCATTGAAAACACCAAAGCTGTCGTCCCAACTGGCATCTTGAATCGTGTCGTAGAATTGCTGATTGGTGCCGGCCCGCAATTCGAATGCCCAGTCATTGCTGGTTACATAATCCAGTTTGGCCGTATAGCGGCGCGTAACCAGGAATTGTCCGACCCCCTCGCCGAAACGCTCCTCGACCCTCTTGTTGTTCTGTTTGATCGTATCCAGGTCGTCGGGGAGTTCTCCGCAAACGTAGCCCAGGGGGATAGAGGAATTGTAGAAAAGGCAGTTGTCCAGCGATTCCGGCAGGCTCGTGGTGGGCGGCGCGCCGTCATCATCTTCCGCATAGGATGCGGACAATGTCAGGGTGAGGCTTTCCGAAGGCTCGAACAGCAGCTTGCCGGAAATGGCCCTGCTTTTCTCGTCGCCGATCGTGGCGTTGTCCTCATGCGTAGCCACGTTCGCCCACTCCCCGCCAAAACTGTACGAGCGGATGCTCAACATGCCTTTCACGGTATCCATACCCAATAGCGGGCCGGCCACGGTCAAGGCGACATCGGAGCGGCTGTGCTGGCCGAGATCGATATCGGCATCGATTTCGAGTTCGTCACCCGGAGTCCTGGTGATGTAGTTGACGGCGCCGCCGAAAGTCGCGCGGCCGAACAGAGCGGACTGAGGCCCCTTGAGAACTTCCACCCGTTCAATATTGTTGAAACCGAAGGTGGCGGCCGTCCCCAGGACAAAAAATCCGTCCACGAAGACGGAAGAATTCTGACGGTCAACCACCCCCGTGTTGACGACCAGACCGCGGAAATAGGGGTTCGAATTCCGTCGGCCGACCGTTTCAGTGTAGAACCCGGGCGTATAGTCGGACAGATCCAGAATGCTGGTGACACCCCGCTCGTAGATGTCGTCGTTGGTCAGCGCCGTTACCGTAAGCGGCAGATCCTGCAGGTTTTCCTCCCGTTTTCGGGCGGTGACGATGATCTCCTCAATCGCGAGTTCCTGGGCAAATGCCGGCGGGGAGTAGCAGTAAATCGCAATCAGCGCCGCGCCGGCCACGGACGCGAGAAATCGGGTGATGTGGGGGGTCATAAGGCAATGCCTCTGCGTTTCGTTGAAATTGGCTGCAACAGCGCACTTCCGGTTCGCTGCCAGGGACCAATAATACCCGCAAGCGTCACCGGCTCAAGTCGCTGCGCCAATCGCTGCCGCCATCCGAGCCATGTCGCGACAGTCATAAGTCCCACTGGCCGGCGCGAGAAGAGTCTGCGGTCATCCGCCAACAAGCAGGAGCTGAATCGGCAACGGTAAGGTCTTGACTCCGTTAATCGCGCCAGGGCGCCGCTCCTTGCTCCAGATCGCTCCGTTGCCGTACCGGGCGACTTGCTTCAGGGCTTTGGGCCGCAGCTGGCTGGTCCACTTGATCTCGACCGGCCAGAAACGTCCGCCGCGCACGTATGCAACGTCCACCTCGCCCTGCGCCTTGATGTAATAGGTGGGATGGAAGCGGTGCAGGTGACTGGCGACGGTCGCTTCCACGATTCTCGATGCCCACGCCGGGTCCTGCGTTGCCGCAAGGATCTGACGCTCGAAGGGGTTGTCATCGGGCGCAAGCCAGGCGCGAACAGCATGCAGGATGAACGGATCGCTGAACATCAGCTTCCTGGCCTTCTTCGGCGCTGCCGCCAGCTTGTCCTCCAGCAGAGCCGGCAGCACGACCACGGCGTCCATGCGCTCCAGCAGCGCCACATAGTCGGCCACAGTCCTCGGATGATCAATCGAGAGGTCGCCGGCCAGCGCATTCCAGGTCACCTGAGTAGCGTATCGCTTGACGATGGCGCCCAGGACCTCCCGTAAGTACGGCTCGCGTCTGCCGCGTTTGAGCACATCGCCGCGAATCCAATCCGAGTACGTGGCCAGGGTGCTGTTCCGCACGGCGCCGAATTCCGCAAAGTCGTTGATGGCTGTCAGGTAGCCCCCGTGCAGCAGGTAACGAACAAACGCGCTGTAGATGGCGTCCACCGTTTCCGCCGGAATCCGCGAAGGCTGCTCCAGATGACCCTCAAGCTCGTTGATCCGGCCATCAAGCATGAGGTATTCCCGGAATGAAAGCGGATAAAGATGAAAGTCCGCCACGGCAGCGGCGCCGCGGCGCCCCGGGAACCGCATCCTCGCATCCTGGATGAACGCAAGATCCGAACCCGTAATCATCAGTGCGGTGCGCGCCAGCCGCCCCGCGTCGGCGGCATACTTCACAGCCCTGTCCCAGTCACGGATATAAGTGACTTCGTCCACGATCAGGTAGTTGAACTGTTCCTCGGGCGCCGCGGCGAGATGTTCCTCCATGTGGAGCAGCAGGCTGTGATGGTCGTCGATCAGTTCTCCGGAGAAATAAGCGATCGCGGCCGGCGGCACACCGTTGCGCAGACGATCCGCCATCCATTGCTTCAGCAACGTGGACTTGCCCGTCTGCCGCCCTCCCCCGAGACTGTAGATCCCCGGAACGGATGCCGGCAATCGATCCAGCAAGGATGACCGGTGTTGCAGGGGGCGGCTGGCCAGATGCCTTAGCTGCGGATCAGTCTCCTCAAATCGGCCGAGGCCGGCGAGATGACTATTGTGCGGAAGAAACCGTGGGTCCATGAGAGCGTGGCGCCAGGCCTGACGAGAACGGAAACTTCACATTATCTACATTTAGATATTTGTCAATGCTTAAATTTATATCATGGCCGGGGCGCGCCCTGATCCTTTTCCCGGCACAAGGTGTAGAACCATCCCAGATTGATGCCGAACCGGTCTGCGTCGTCCACCGCCCAGGCATAGGCAATGGGCACGTGGTTGCCTTTTTCATGGACGCGGAACAACGGGAAGACACGGTCCGACGGCGAGGCGAATTCGCGGGTGTGCAGCTGAAACTCCAGCGTGCGGCCGTCGGGCCAGTCGATGTCGGCCGAGCCGCCCTGATCGTGAAGTTCGATTTCC
>OY762933.1:0-2470000 GCA_963666765.1 Gammaproteobacteria bacterium | reverse complement strand
AGCTCGGAGTTGACGTGGACGAGGGCGACGGCATGCTGGACGGGTTCCGCAAGTTCTCCCGCATCATCTGCCGGGAAGACCCGCATACGCATGACCAGACATGGGTGCTTTCGGCGCCGCCGCTGTGGCGCAATGACGTGATCGAGATTCACCCCGTGGTGGAGGAGATGTACCTGGTTACGGGCGATCTGACCGGCGACACCGGGTTGATGAAACCGGGTGCGTATTTCTGGAGGCCGGCGGGAATGCCGCACGGGCCTTTCGGCTCAAAGACCGGCAACCTGCTGTTCTTCCGTACCCAGGGCGGACCGCTATCGACGGATTTTCAGCCGGGGGAACACCTCTTCAGCTGGGACGCCAAGCTGAACCCGGTGCTGCCTTCGGAACTGGCCGATTACGCGCCTGGGGTTGAGTCCGAAGCCGCCTATTACTGAGGGCACGCCGGGAACGAGGGCTACCAGCCCTCGCCGAGGGCGGACGCCCTCGCTCCCGGGTTTGAATGATGCGTTTCGGCCTGCGGCTGATTGAATACCTGGGCCCCGTGCCGGACCTGGTGCGGCTGGCGGTTGCAGGCGAGAAGGCCGGCTTCGACAGCGTGTGGTTTCCGCACGACACCTTCATGCGCCATACCTGGGTGACGACGTCGGCGGTGGCCGCAGCAACCGAGCGAATCAGGATCGGTTCCGTCGGCACCAACCCCTACACCACGCACCCGGTGGAACTGGCCACCTACGCCGCAACGCTGGACGAGCTGTCCGGGGGTCGTTTCATCCTCGGAATGGGACTGCACACGCTGGACATGATCGGTTGGGCGGGCGTGGATGGCTCGGATTACCTTCAGCGCCACCGCGAGGCCGTGCACCTGATTCGTGGCCTGTGGCGCGGCGAAGTCATGGAATACGACGGCGAGGTATTCCAGTGGGGGCCGGAATGCTACCTGCGCTTCAAACCGTTGCGCCCCGACATTCCGATCTATCTTTCGGCGTTCGGCGAGGACTTTCTCCGCTTGAGCGGCGAGATCGGCGACGGCAGCCTGCCGATGATCACGCCGCCGGCTTCGGCCGGTCAGATGATCGCTCCGATACGCGAGGGCCTGTCGGCCCGCACGGACCCGGCGAATGACTACGTGGTTTCCGGCTGCGGCTGGCTCTCGCTCTCAAGGGAGAAGGCCGCGGCATCGGAGGTCATGAAGAACCTGGCCGCCTATTTCGGCCCCTATCTTGAGGACCGTGCGCTGCGCACGATCAGTCTGAAAGCAAGCGATTTCGCCCCGCTGCGCGAGCTGGTTGACGCGGGGCGCACGCAGGAGGCGCGCGAGCGGGTCACTCCGAACATGCTGCGCCTGGGTATTGCCGGTACACCCGCGGAAGTAATCGCCCAGATCCGGGAGCTGGAGGACGCGGGCGTCAACGAGGTGAATCTGGGTGGTCCCTTGGGTCCGGATCCGGAAGAAGCGATTCGCCTCATGGGCGAGGAGGTCATTCCCGCCTTCAAGTGAAGACGCGCGGCGCGGAAGATACTGCGCGACCTCACAGGCCGAAGGCGCGATTAGATCGAGGTGAGCAAGGATTCGTGGATCAGCAACCCAAGTCCCGGCCGTGCGGGGTCCAGGGGGCTTTCCGCGCTCAGTTTTCCACCGGCGCCGAACATCAGGCAGGGTTCACTCAAGTCCCGCTCCAGCAGGAGCGTCCCGAACGCCCCTTCCGCGGCCATGAGAGCCGGGCGATGCTCGTTCATGACCGCCAGCGCCGCGCGCGTCAGGATGCTGGTTTCGCCCACCTGGGCGCCGACAATCAAGCCCATGCCCCGCCGGACCGCTTCCCGCGCCAGTTCCAGCGAACGGCGGATTCCACCCATCTTCGAAACCCTGAGATTGACGATCCAGAGGGTTGGGTCAGCGATCGCTTGTAGCTGCCCGATTCGCGTCAGGCTTTCGTCCAGGATGATTTTGACGCCGGATTCAACGGCGATCCGCGCGCAACCCTGGAAATCGCCCGCCTGCAGGGGCTCTTCAATGGCAAACACGTCCGCTTGAAGCGCCTTCAGGTAACCGCTGACCTCCGCCGCGTCATGCCAGAGGTTGTTGGCGTCCAGGCGCACCCGCAGCGTCTTGTCGCCTTTACGCGCAAGCGCCGCCAGTTTGCGCCGGTCCTGCTCCAGGTCCCCCGACACTTTCACCTTGAAGTCGCAAAACCCCATCCGCCGGTATTGTTCCGCCTGGCGCTCATAGGCAGACAGCTTTGAATCGCCCAGCACGGCGGAGTAGCGAAAAGCGCCGGCCAGGCGGGAAATGCCGAGCAGGTCTTCAATCGGGCAATGTTGCAGCTTTCCCATGAGATCAAGAAGGGCTATCTCCACTGCGCAGAATGCCGCGGGATTGGCGTCGATCTCTTCACGGTGCGCATCCGTGCACGCGCGAAGTTCGTCAATGTCCCGTACCTCGCGGACAATTGACGCCTTGTGTTTCTCGATGAAGGCGGCTGCCGAGGCAACGGTTTCGCCGGTGACGTATTCGCGCGGGCAGCCCTCGCCGTAGCCGGTCACGCCATCAGAGCCGCGGGCCGCGACGATGATGTTGGCCGCCTTCGCGCGGCTTGCCGAGGCGTGGCGAAAAACCACCCTGAACGGCACCGGGAACCGGTAAGCATCCAGGCGCTCAATGGACATGCGCGCCGGCCCGCCGGTCAGAGCGGCTCCGAGTGCGCGGCAAAGTCAAACGGACATTCCTGCGCGTACTGCAAATGCAGATACTTGAATTGAGTATCGCGCTGCCCCGCGGCTACCCGCTCGGCGCGGAATTCGCCGCCGGTTCCCGGGCGCAGCCGTTTGATCTCGATCGGGGCCAGCCGCCCGCTGCCGCGCTTGCTGTCGTATTCGATATTGGCCTCGCGCAATCCGCGGTCCACCGCTTTGGCCAGGTCCGACGATTGAAACGGCTCAAGCCCGGAGGCCTCCAGGTACAGCGTGTACATCGCCGCCTCCTGATCGGCCAGGATCACGAAGAACTTCGGGGAAATGCCAAGGCCGGCCGTTGCGGCCATCACGACATCCAGCACCTGCTTCTCATAGAGTTTCTCGCCGGTAATGCTCGTCACCCCCTTGCCTTTTTGCACGAACTCAAGGCAGGGCGTTGCGTTGATCATGCGCGTGACCCGCACAATGTCATTCATGTCGTAGCGGTACAGGCCGTCCTGGGTGGTAACGAAAACATAGTATTCACGGCCCTCTTCCAGTTCATCGAGCAGCAGAAAATCCGCGCCGCCCGCTTCCCGGGCGTCCCGCTCGGCGAACTCGAAGAAATTGTCCAGCAGAGTCGGCACACAGGCATTTTCAGCAGCGTTGATATTGACCGTGCCCTGAAACTCGCTGGCGATGTAGCCAAGCTCTATGATCGAGGTCCCCGCCGGAATCGAATCGGCCAGCCGGCGTAGCGGAACGCTGCAGCTGCCGCCGGTCCAGGTCATGATCCCCTTGAGGCCCGGCCAGATGGCCGCGTAGTCCAGCATGCCCTTCGCCGCCAACTCCCTCTCCAATTCGCGCGCCCTGCGTGGATTGCCGCGCAGATTGATCTCCACGGGCAGGTCGGCGCCATCCGGAAGGCGCCCCTCGTGGATGGCCGCGATCAGCGCCTCCGGCTCGCTTCGGATCAGGTCGAGAAGGCGTACCAGCGTGGACGGATTGGCCGTCCCCACGGCGGTCACGCGAGGTTCCGCCAGCGCAAAGGCCGCGGTAGCGAAGTATCGGAGATCGTAATCGGGTATGTCCGCAATCTCCGGCGGCAACACGTATTTCTTCCGGACCAGCTTCGACATCCGCTTGTACAAGAGCCCCGAGGCCGAGCCATAGGGCACTCCCGACGGCATGAGCCCCTCTATCGCCTGTCCCGTTATCCCCAGCACCTGCCCTTCGAAAGCCCGCGTCCCCCGCGCTACGGAGTAGGCGAACAGTTGCTGGTTCTCCTTGACGCGCTCAATCCCGGCCCTCGTCAGCGGTATGTCCTTGGCCGCTCCCGTTGTGCCGCTGGTGCGGTGGTAGTAGACCGGCCTGTCGACCGTAAGGCAGGGCTGTCCCGTGCGTTCCTGGATCTCCACGTACCTGCGCAGATCCTCGTAGTTCTTGATCGGAACCGCTGTCCGGTACTCGCGCGGATTCACGATTTTCTTGAAATTGTAGCGAGCCCCGAAGTGCGTGTTGGCATTGGTCACCAGGATTCGGCGCAACAGGGACTTCTGTGCCGCACGCGGATTTCCGGTGGCATTCAGCAGCGACTGATAGCGGCCGCCGTATTTGAGAGACAGGGCGGCGCGCAGCGCTGCGAACCGAAGCGGCAGGCGGCTGGCGGTCACGTTTCGCGGGTACCGATTTGCAGGAGGTTCATGAAGGGAGTTCGCATCTGCGCCCAGAAGCCCATCGGGTACGCGCGGTTCACAAGCCCCAGCGGTCCGACCTCGCGGTCTTCGGGCAGATACCGGGTGCCGAACAGCAGGTCCCACACGATCAGGTTGTTTCCGAAGTTGTTGTTGGATTCGCGCGGCAGTTCCGAATGGTGCCAGCGATGAAGTTCAGGCCCGGCGATGAGGTAGTTGAGAAGCCCCAGCCGTACCAGGCAGTTGGAATGCTGATAAAAGCCGTTGATGGCGTAGAACACGAAATAGGCCGCCAGCACCTCGCCGGAGACACCGGCCAGCGCGAACGGCAGTGCGTCAAGGCAGTACTGGATGGCCTTCTCCAGCGGATGAAACCGCCCGACGTTCACCCAGTACAGCCGCTGTGGCGAGTGATGCACGGCGTGCAACCGCCACATCGGCGAGAACCTGTGAAAGGCGCGATGCAGCCAGTAACGCCCGAAATCCGCCGCCAGCATCATCAGGGCCGCCTGCGCCCAGACCGGCAAGCCGTGCGGCCAGAAGTTCCGCAGCACAAGACCTTCGGCGCGGAAAAAATCCGCCAGCGCTACAACCAGGGTAACGCTCAGCAGCAAGGGCACGCCAATCTGCACCGCGCCCAGGAACGCGGCGTCTGCGCCGACCTCCGCCGCGGCCGGTTTCCATTCGCGCCGATACGGAAGCCTCAGCTCATGCCAGGTTATCAGCACCGCTCCGAGCAGGACGGCCGCGTATGCGCTCAGCGCGGTGGCCAGGCCCAGCAGGGAGAATCCCGCAAACGAGGCGTAGGCCAGCGCCATGACGATCGGATAAGCCGAGACGGCCACGATTCGGCCCCGTGTACTCACGTTGCTTTCAGTCACGGGGAAACTAATGCACCTATCCTTGCGCGGAAGAGGAACGATTCCGCAGCCATTCCACCGTCAGCAGAACCAGGACGGCAAAGGCTATCAGGAACACGGCCAAGGCCAGAATCGCCGGGCTGATCTGTTCACGTATGCCGGCCCACATCTGGCGGGGTATCGTGCGCTGCTCCAGTCCCCCGAGAAACAGCACCACGACGACTTCATCAAACGAAGCGGCGAAGGCGAACAGGCCGCCGGAGAAGACCCCCGGGGCTATGAGCGGCAGCTGGATTCGGAAGAACCGCCGCAGGGGCCCGGCGCCGAGACTTGCGGCCGCCCTCATGACGGTGCGGTCGAACCCTGCCAGCGTGGCGGTGACGGTGACGACGACGAAGGGCGCGCCGAGCGCCGCGTGGGCAAGGATCAGGCCGGCATGCGTCTGAGCCAGGCCGAGACTGGAGTAGAAGAAGAACACGCCGACCGCCACTATGATGATCGGGGTGATCATGGGCGATATCAGCACTGCCGTAACCAGGTTGCGTCCGGGCATGGACGGGCTGGCCAGACCAAGCGCCGCCAGGGTGCCCAGCGTGGTCGCCAGTATCGTGGATGCGGCGCCGATCAGCAGGCTGTTGACAAGCGCCCGGCTCCACGCCTCGTCGTCGAGGATGGCGTTGTACCAGCGCAGGGACCAGGCGTCCGGATCCAGGCGCAGCATGCCCTCGGTAAAGGTGAAGTAAGGCTCGGCGTTAAAGCTGAGCGGAACGATGACCAGGATCGGCGCAACAAGGAACACAAACCCGGCGATGCACCAGGCATTGAAACCGTAACGCCCCAGCTTCCTCGCTGGGAGCGAAGGCGTCCGCGCCTTCGTGGAGGTCGGGACGCCCTCGCTCCCGGGCGACTTGCCTGCGATCGGTCCACTCCTCATCTCAGCCCAGCCTCATCCGTTCGACGCCGATCACCCGGCTGTAGAGGAGATACAGGAACGTTACGGCGATCAGCAGGATGCTGCTCAACGCCGCTGCCAGTCCCCAGTTCAGCGAGGTCTGCACGTGGTAGGCAATCTGGCTGGAAATCAACTCGCCGGTTCGCCCGCCCACCAGCGCCGGGGTGATGTAATAGCCGATCGCAAGAATGAAAACCAGCAGCGACCCCGCGCCGATTCCGGGCATGGTCTGCGGCAGGTAGACGCGCCTGAACGCCTCGAGCGGCGAAGCGCCGAGCGAAATGGCGGCCGGCATGTGCGATGAGGGGATGGAGCGCATCACCGAATAAAGCGGCAAGACCATGAACGGCAGCAGCACGTGCGTCATGGCCACGAAGGTGCCGGTCATGTTGTAGATCATCTGCAGCCGGGCGTCATCCGGCAGGATGCCGAGGGACACCAGCAGTCCGTTGATCACGCCCTGGCGCTGCAGCAGCACGATCCAGGCCGTGGTGCGCACCAGCAGGGAGGTCCAGAACGGAACCAGCACCAGCAACAGCAGCAATCTGCTGCGCTTCGGCGGCGAGTTCGCAATCATGTAGGCGATGGGGTAACCGATAAGCAGGCTCAGCAGTGTCACGCCCAGGCTCACCAGCAGCGTCCGCCACATCAGCGGCGTATAGACCCGGCTCTCGTCCGGGCGCAGCCCGATGCTGCCGTCCTCCTTTCGCTCGAGATCGAGCGCCTGCAGGTAATGCCGCGACGTAAAACGTGCGCCGGCCTGCCGAATGGCATGCCAAGTTGCAGGCTCCTGCCAGTCGCGGTGAATGCCGCTCAGCGTGTCCCGCCAGGTCCCGGCGAATTCGGTCCTCGCAAGCCGGCGCGCGGTTCGATTGAGCACCCCGCGCATGCCGCTTTGCACACGATTGATGGCGCCGCTTACGCGGGGCAGACTGCGTTCCTCAAGCGCAGTTGCGAGTTCTCCGGCAATGGCGGCAAAAGCAGCCTCGGGAGGCAGCCCTTCCCCGTCCCACCCGGCCAGCGCCTCCATGGTTTCCGGGAAGACCTGCGAGACTTCCGGCTGATACGCGCTCTTGCCGAGCAGCGTCGCCAGCGGAACGACGAAGCTGAGCGTCACGAAGGCCAGAAGCGGCAGTACCAGCGCCAACGCGCCCAGCCGGGACGCCGCTTGCAAACCGGTCAGGAACCGTTTCAAGGCTTCGGTAAATCGAGGTCAGCGGGCCAGCCAGGCGCTGAAGCGTTCGTACATTTCATCGCGGTTCTCACTCCACCAGCGCCAGTCCAGCTCCAGGGCCCGACTTAGGTTTTCCTGCGAAGTGGGCATGTGCGGCTCCATGATTGTGCCGGTTTCAAGATGCTTGTCCACGAGCGCGCGGGCGGAAGCGCGAACCGGACCGTAGGAGATGTACTTGCTGATGTTGCTGATCGAGCGCGGCCGGTTGGCGAACAGCACGAATTGCCTGGCCGCTTCATACCGCGGCGTGCCGGCCACGATTGCCAAATACCCGCTGTCCAGCGCCTGGGCGTCCCAGACAATCACGAAGGGCTGGTCCTCCAGCACCTGGGCATTGAATATCCGGCCGTTGTAGGCAGTGCTCATGATCACTTCGCCGTCGGCAAGCAACTGCGGAGGTTGCGCGCCGGCTTCCCACCACACAACCTGATCCTTGATGGTGTCCAGTTTGCGGAAGGCGCGGCTCAAGCCCTCGGGCGTGTCCAGCACCCGGTACACCTCGTCCAGCGGCACGCCGTCGGCCGCCAGGGCGAATTCGAGGTTTACCAGCGGCGAACGGCGCATGCCCCGGCGCCCGGGAAACTTCTCGAGATCGAAGAAGTCCGCTATGGTTTCGGGCGGGGAATCTTGCAGAAACTTCCGGTTGTAGGCGAAGACCGTAGAATAGAAAATCATCCCGGCGCCGCACTCGGAGACCGATTCGGCCGGATAGTCGTCCTCCGGCGCCTCTCCGTTCGCGCCCGCCGGCAGGTCGGCAACATCCATCACTTCGATCAGTCCCTCGTCGCAGGCCAGGCGCGCATCCGGCATCTCCAGATCCACCACGTCCCAGTGCACCGCGCCGGCATCGACCTGCGCGCGGATCTGCGCCAGTCCGCCGTTGTAGTCTTCCAGCAGCACCTCGATTCCGGTCTCCTCGGTAAACGCCTTGTGGTAGGCCTCCTCACAGGCACGCGCGTACGAACCGCCCCAGGAAACCACCGTGATCGACTCCGCCGCTACGGTGGCCGCCGGCGCCAGCAGAATCAGGACCAGTAACCCCCTGACCAGAACTGAAGCCCCTGGCAGCCCGTGGCAAAAGCCCCGCTGCGTTCGACCGGCCATGCATCGCGGCGTGCTGCGTTGCTCGTCGCTTGCATAGTCCCGGCTATGCGCACTCCTCGCGCCTTGCCCGCCACGCGCCTGCCCGGTCTCGGCGCGACGCGGGGTTTCGCCACGGGCTGCCAGCCGGAAAATGTTCAGCATTTGCTCACTCACGTTATGCCCCCGTGTCTTCAATACTCTTCGGCCTCCAGCGCCCGGCAATCCAGCGCGCCCCAGCCGATTCGCACCCTGTCGCCCGGCAGGATGCCGCCATGACCCACTATGTTGGGAATCTTGGCGATGAACTCCGTATTTCCACAAACATGCAGACGAACGCGCAGGTGGTCGCCGAGAAAGCTGATGTCCTCGACCCGGGCATCAAGCTCGTTGGAATATTGCATCGATAGCGGCGCGATATTGACTCTTTCCGGGCGTATCGCCACCAGCGTTTCGCTGCCCGCCGGCAGGCCCGCGATATGAGCGGCCTGCAAACGCTGCTCCGCCACTTCCACTTCACAGACTCCCCGCTCGACAGACACGATCCGCCCCTTGAGCAGGTTGTTCTCGCCGATGAAGCTCGCGACAAAGGGACGTTGCGGTTCCTCGTAAAGCACCTCCGGCGCGGCAACCTGCTCAATCCGGCCAGCCCGGAAAACCGCCACGCGGTCCGACATCGCCATGGCCTCGGTCTGGTCGTGGGTGACGTAGAGCACCGTGACGCCGAGTTGCCTCTGGATACGCCGGATTTCGTATTGCAACTGCTCCCGCAAGCGCCTGTCCAGAGCGCCCAGCGGTTCGTCCATCAGCACGAGTTCCGGTTCGAAGACCAGCGCGCGGGCGATCGCGACACGCTGCTGCTGTCCCCCGGAAAGCTGGTTGGGACGTCGGTCCTCAAGACCCGTAAGGCGCACCAGCTCCAGCGCCCGGCCGACGCGCTCCCGCCGCTGCTGCGCATCCAGGCCCCGCACCTCCAGCGGAAAGGCCAGGTTGGCGCCCACGCTCATGTGAGGAAAAAGTGCGTAGTTTTGAAAAACAACGCCTATTCCACGTTTGTCGGGCGGCAAGCGGGCCACCGACTCGCCATTGATGCGGATGTCCCCGGCAGTGGGCGGTTCGAATCCCGCCAGCATCATCAGGCAGGTTGTCTTGCCCGAACCCGACGGGCCCAGAAGCGTCAGAAACTCGCCTTTGTGCAGTTCGAGATCAAGCTCCCGGACTACCCAGGCCGAATCTCCGAATCGCTTGTAAACATCTCGGTATTCGACGTGGGGCGCAATTTTTCTCATGACGCTCTCGGCAGGAAGTGGAACGGCGCATTTGGCGTGGGCGGCGACATTGTGGAAGAGCCGTCAAACAAAAGCAAACCGCAGCGCGGGCCTCCGCCGAAGGGTCAGAATCGTGCAGATGAGACGAAAATCTTGCGGTTGCGATGGCGCTGCCGGATGTGCAGGCCGAGCAGCAGTATGAAACCGGCAAGCACCATGTGGAAGAAAGCCGGAAGAGCCTTGGCAAACCAGGTATTTGCCGCCAGAAATGTCATTCCCGCGATCCAGCGAAACGCCATGAAAGCGAAATACGCGCCGCCGAAAATCAGGCATGTGCGATATTTCCAACGCTTGGCGCGTATCGTCCGATTGCGCACCTTGTGCAGCACATAGCTCATCCAGCCAATCAAGGCCATCTGGCTGGCGAGCAAGACAGAGTATGGCAACCCGCCACCGTGCCAGGCTTCGAATGGGGGTATGAATTCGACGGTGAAGATCGCCTGCATGAGTTGTGCAAGCACGCGCAGGATGAACAACGCGCAAAACACGCTCATCGCAACCAATAACAGCCAGTCACGCCTCATTGCACCCCCGCATTACACAGGTTAGCTTACCAGCAGGTATATTGCGGGAATCCTGATGTTCTTGCCCCAGGCAATTTGTTACATTGCGTGCGTGCGGGACGAAGCCTTTTCAGGCCGAAAGCTGGAGGACCATCAATGAGACATAACTTGCTGAGACTGGCGGCCACCGCTCTGCTGACCGGATTGAGTGGAGCGGCGCTCGGGCACGCTTACGTTCACATGACCCACATGCCGGCGGGCTGGTTTCACGACGTGGAGGTGCGGGTGCCGCATGGCTGCGGTTCCGATCCCACGACCGAGGTGCGGATAAAGATTCCCGAAGGCGTCATGCGCGTCACCGTCGCGCACGATCCGAACTGGAAGGCCGAGACGATCATGCGCGAACTCGATCCGCCGATCGACATGGGAGGAGGCTTCCAGATCAGGCAGACCGTGGACGAGATCGTCTGGACCGGGTCCGAATTGCCGACGCGGCGATTCGGGCGTTTTCTTTTCCGCGCGCTCCTTCCGGAAGAACCCGGCCGCATCCTCTGGTTCAAGACGATCCAGCGTTGCGGTGATGACAAGGAACTGCGCTGGGACAAGGAGAAGACCGACGACAGCCAGCCCATGGGGATATTTCTGCGCGCCGTGCCCGACTCATCTCCGTTCGTGGTGCTGACCGAGCCGGAGCGGCCGCAATACGATTTCTGACCCTGAAGCCGAGCGGCGCACGGAAGTCGAATTCCGAATGAGGCCGGCAGTCCCATGAGTCGCAAGGCGGGACCGCGACGCCGCACCCCGCTGAACCGGGCGCTGTTGACGCTGCACAAGTGGGCCGGGCTTGCCGCCGGCGCGTGGCTGCTGGTGCTGGGCGTCAGCGGCATTCTGCTCGACCACGACGAGTGGCGCTGGCAGCGGCAGATGACCGTGCCCGAATCGTGGCTTTCCGCCAGAGTGGCGCGGCTGCTGCCCGCCACCGTCATGCGCTACGTTGCGGTCGACGAAGCGCAACCGGACCGCTGGCTGGGCGGCTCGGAACGCGGCCTGTGGCTGACCGAGGACGGCGGCGAGAACTGGCGCGACGTTCCCTTCCCCGAAAACGCAATGCCGCAGGTGCTGCGCTTTGCAAGGCCGCACGACGGCAGTCTGGAAGGAATCATCGTGGCCACCGACGACGGGTTGTGGCGAACGACCGGACAGGGCCGGGGAATCGAGCGCTACGCGATGGAAGGCACGCGCATAGGCAGCCTTACAGCCGGCAGCTATCAGAATGAGCTGATCGGCGTCGTGGAACACGATCGGGTCTTCCGGATCAGCCGCAGCAATCCGTCGCAACTCGAATGGCTGAGTCTCGATCAGGTCATAGTAACCGGATTGCCGGAACAGGTCAGCGTCTACGACTTCGTCTTCGATCTTCATTTCGGCTACGGCATATTCGGGCGCACGGCGTCCACGCTGATCAACGATTTCGGGGGGCTGGCGATGGCCGTGCTGGCGATCAGCGGCTTCCTGTACTGGTTCCTTCCGTGGCGCTGGCGGCGACGGTCCGGACCTGGGCCCAGGGTCCGCCGCAAAACGCACCGCTGGCTGTACCGCACTCACGCCACCGCATTCGGCATCCTGGCGCTCGTTCCGATCGTGTACCTGAGCGTGACCGGCATCCTCCTGGATCACGTGGTCGGCTTCGGAAACTGGTCGCGGGACGTACCCATGGAACGCGCATCCTTGCCGCCCGTTTATCAGTACCGCTCACTCGGCGAGGAATTGGAGCAGGTTGTGGCCTATCCCGGGGAACCCCGGCGCTTGAGCGTAAGCACCCGGCTCGGGCTACTGCACACGGACGACGGCGGAAGGTCCTGGAAAGCCGACATCGATACCGGCGACCAGGGCGGCAATCTGTTCCGCGTAGGGAATCGCGTGTTCTTCAGCAATAACCGCGGAATGCACCTTCAGCGGCGGGACGGCGAAAGGGGGTGGTCGCAGATTCAGGGGCCCGCGACCATGGTCAGCGACGGCGTGCTGCTCGATTCGGCGCTCTATCTCAAGAACAGCAGGGGTCTCTACCTGGAGCAGGCATCCGGCGATTTCGAACTGACGGAGATGAAATCACCGCAACTTTCCGGCGCCACCTTCTATCTGTTCGTGGTGGACGTGCACACCGGCAACATCATTCACGAGCAGTTCAAGTGGGTCAACGACCTGGTGGGCGGGCTGGCGGTGCTGCTGGTGCTGACGGGGCCCGTCCTCTGGTGGCGCTGGAAAAGCCGTTAACCCCGGCTTGGGTGCGGTAGGGAGCGAGGGCATCCCGCCCTCAAGACCCAAGTCGACTGCCCTGAGAGTTGTACTCTGAGAGCACAGCTCTCAGTCCCAGGCCTTCTCCGGATTTCGGAAGCGTTCGATCTGCCTTTGCTCAAAAGCGCCGGGGTCGGCCAGGATCGTGTCGCGCATTTGCGGGGCGCCCGCGCCGGCGAAAATGTGTCGCTCACCGGCCTCGAAGGCTTCGAAGACCTCCCTTGCGTGTTCTTCCGGGGTAAGCAACATCGGAGTGTCGCGGGCCGACATGCGGGTCCTTACGCCGCCCGTGTAAACGCCGGCGATATCCACGCCGGTGCCGTCCAGGTCCGCGCGAAGCCCCATGGTCATGATGGCTTGCGCGCCCTTGGCGGCGCAATAGCTCGCATGCGACGGAAGGCAGAAAATCGCACCGATCGAGAGGATGTTGATCACGCCGCCCTCGCCGCGCTTAATCATGTCCGGCAGATACAGCCGGCACATTTCAATCGGAGAAAAGCAATCCGTTTCCATTACCTGCCGCGCGTTTTCGAGGTTGCTGGCGCGCAGGAAGCGGCGCTCGTCCTCATTTTCGCTGCCGGAAATCCCGGCATTGTTGATCAGAAGGCTGGTATCGTCGGTCTGCTCTGCCACCGAGTTGCGTTGCGCCTCGTCGTCGATATCCAGCGCGAACCCGCTGATCCGCGAGGGATCCAGCGCCACCACGTCCGGCAGGCTGGAGGGATCACGCGCCGTGGCGTACACCTTGCGCGCCCCGCGCTCAAGAAGCACCTTTACGAACCCGAGGCCGATGCCCCGGTTTGAACCGGTCACCAGCGCCACACACCCTTCAATTTTCATATTAGTTGCCTCGCATGAATTGCAATCAGTTTAGGCCCTGACGCTCAGTTACGGATCCGCGAGCGCAGAGTCCAGGAACTGCCGCCAGCGCCGAACCTTGGCCTCCAGCGGCATGGCCGCATAGGCCGGGCTGGATGAAGGCAGGCGGCAAAGGCTAATTTCGGCCGGAAATTCATTCAGCCAGGCGCCAAAGTGCCTGCGAAACGATTGATGCGCCTTGGCGCCGTTGCATCCCACGGCGCGCAGGCCAGGCAATTCGCCAAAAAGCGCCGGCAGCTCGTTCGGACGCTCCTTGCGAATGGCGGTGTCGAGGCTGCCTCGCCGCTCGGCCGCCTTCAGTACATCCCAAAGCGCAATGCGCTTGCGCAACAGGAATGCACATTTCCGCTCATAGTCAAGGCGCGGCAGGTCCTGCCCGAAAACAGCCCCAAGCAGCGCCCAGAACTGGTTCCGCGGATGGCCGTAATATTGGCGCCTGCGCAACGATTCATCGCCCGGCAGGGACCCGAGAATGAGCACTTTTGCGCGCGGGTCAAAGATAGGCGGAAATCCGTGCTTGATTTGCATCGCCAAAACGCTGCCAAGTCAGAACGCGGGAGAAGTCCCCCGCGAGAGCCTGGCGCGGCCGCAGATTCTCAAGTGCCCTCGAAAAGGCCTACGTCGTACAGACCGGTGTCGGCGCGCAGCGGCTTGAGCGCTTGCTGGTATTCCTCGCTGTTCCAGAAGGCCTTGGCGGCTTCCAGCGAAGGCCAACGCGATATGACGCAGGGGCGCTGGCTCCACATCTCGCCCTCCAGGACGGTTTCCGCGAGACCGCGCACGATGTACTCGCCTCCGCAGCGGCTGGTCAACTCAGCGGCGCGCTTTGAGTACTCGATAAAGCCCTCGGTGCGCTTGTCCACTCGCGCCGCAACAACGATGTAAGCAGTCATTCTCGTGCTCCTTTTGGCAACAGTCGCGCAAGTCTAACCAAAATGCTGGCGACAGCGCGCGGACAGAGAAAAACGGGAGTTCAACGGAAAGTCAATTCCGGGACCACCACCTCCCATTCGTCGCATTTCATGCCTTCGCGGTACTCCGGTTCGCTGTCTTCGCGCCGCCAGTTCACTATGGCATGCACGCGGGCGGAACATGCCTGGCCGGGCGGGTTGTAGTTCCGGGCCAGGCGGCCAACAGTCCGGCCCTCCTCAGTAACCAATTCCCATGGCTCGGTGTCGGTTCGCACCTTTAGTGTGTCGCCGGCTTGCAGACGGCCAATGGTGTCATGAACCTTGTGTCGGGGGTGAAAGCGTCCGGCAAAACCCAAATTGATGGCGTCCAGTCCCAACGTTGCCCGATGCCTGTCCAGCCCGGGCGGTAGCCGTTCAGGCGCGGGCGCTTCACGATGCAGCACGGACGGGCGCCCATCCAGTTCATGGACGGGAAACCCATGGACCGGATAGTCTGACCATTGATCCTGCACCTGCCATTGTCTCGCCCTCAACGCACCGCCGGCTGGCGCGGTCCGCGGGCGGTTCGATGGCGAAAGACTGACCAGCGCGAGTGTTTTTCGGGCGCGCGTCATGGCCACGTAGCACAAGCGCCGCCAAGCATCGCGATCTTCATTTCGGCCGGTACGCGTCCACTCGCCATCCAGGATAATGACATGGTCGAATTCGAGGCCTTTCGCGCGGTGCGCCGTAAGCAAAAGCAGGCCGGTTTGCCGGCGGCGCAATTCCCGCCCCCATTCCGCCAGCCACTCCACGAAGCTGTCGACGGGATTCTCGGCATCACCTGTATCAAGCTCGTAGTCGGCAACCGCCTCGCGCAGAGCTTCCATCCAGATTCCTCCAGGCTGCTCATTCAGCCATTCCCGGATGGCTGCAGCCGTGATCAGCGGCTCCCCTCGCTCCTCCAGCCAACTGAGCAGCTGCCGGGTTTCCCGCAAGCGCCAGAAATAAGTGACATCCGCATTCGCCATTTGCACCGGAATGCCCTCCTGTTCGCACAGGTTTCGCACCGGATCCAGCGTTCGCCATTGCCGCGCCATGACCGCGCACCGGCGCCAGTCCCAATCGCCGGCGGCAGCGGCCAGCGCTTCCAGACGGCGAAATTCGGCCACGGCCGCAACCGCCTGTGCGCTGTCATCTCCGCCCGCGGCCAATACCTGCACGCGTCCGCGGGCAACCGGATCACGCTTGGACCAGGCGCCGCCGGCCGGCGCCTTTGCGCGTTTGCGGTCGATTTCGATGGGGTATTCCCGCTTCATGCGTTCCCGGGCCGGTTCGATGAACGCATTGGCGGCTTGAATGATGTGCGCCGTAGAACGGTAGTTCTCGATGAGCCAGGCCGGACGGGCGGCATAGTCCGCATTGAAGCGACGGATGAATTCCACCGACGCGCCATTGAAAGTGTAGATGTTCTGGTCGTCGTCGCCCACGGCAAACAGCGTCAGCTTGCTGTCGGCGTCGTACAGGGTGCGGCCCGCCAGTGCGGAAATCAGGTCGTATTGTTCCCGGTCGATGTCCTGGTACTCGTCCACCAGTATCCAGCGGAATCCCGCCAGGAGACGGTCGCGCTGAACATCCGCGTCTTCCGGCGGCAGACCCTTGCCCTGCAGCAGATCGACCGCCTCGCGCAGCACGGTGGCGAACCTGTCCTCGCCCGGATCTGTTCCCGAAACCGCCTGCGCCGAGAAACTGGCGCCCACGAGGCGCATGGCCAGGGCGTGACAGGTGAGCACGGTAACCCCCCGGGCATCGTCGCCCACCATCTGCGTCAGTCGGCGGCGTATCTCGACGGCCGCGTGCCGGTTGTAGGCCAGCGTCAGAATGCTGCGCGGCCGTTCCCGCCGCACCCGTAACAGGTAGGCAATGCGATGCACCAGCGCCCGCGTCTTGCCGGAACCCGGACCTGCAAGCACCAGTACGTTGGTCTGCTCCCGGCTGTCGGTGACGATTTGCCGCTGTGCGGGGCTCAGATTCTCCACGATCTCCCGCCAGGTTTCCGGCGTGGTCTCACGCGCGGCTTCGGCGTCAAGGCCCGGCAGCCAGCGGGCCAGAAACGCCCCCCGCTCCATACTGAAATAGTCCATCGCCAGACGCAGAGCGTCGCTTACGGCCTCAAGGCCCCGGGCGGCGAACTCGGCCATGACGTGAATCTGCAGCACCTGTTCGCGGTAGTGAATCTTCAGCGGCTCATAGTCCGAATTCACAAACCCGCGCCGTTGGCGTCCAGGCGCCGGCTTCTCGGACAAGTGGATCGTCATCGCCGGGCGAAAAACAGCGAGTCCCTTGTTCAGCCGAATCACTTCCTGTTCGTGCAGCCAAAGGAGTGCGCGCTCCAAGAGCCGTGTGAGATTCGGGCTCTGGGTTTTGAGCACCAGGTCCTCCCCCATTGCCGCCCGTAGCGCGCCAAGCGTGGTCTCGGCCAGAAGATCCGTCCCGCGCGATCCCTCAGGCAAGGCATCGAGCAGGTGCGTCAGCAGCAACCCGGCAGCATTGCGGCGGCGCTCGGCGAGTTCCTCCAGAACCGGCCAGGTTCGCCGCAGCGTAACCGACACGTTGCCGCGGCCGCGCTGGCGCATATCAATGCTGCCGCCTGATCCGCCCTCCACCCGGTCTTCGCCACGGCCGTCCTGTGAAATGCTGCGTACGATCCGCAGCAGACGCTCCGGCAGGGCGTGATCAAGGCCATCCGTTTTGAGGGTCTGCGCGGCAATCCGCAGATGCAGCCAAGAGCGTTCCCCGCGACCGAGTTCCGGCGCCTTTTCCCGCATGTGGGCAATCAGCGCGCTCTCCAGACCGCAGGCCTCCCGGAACCGCCGCAGGGAGGACCGGGGAACTCCCACGTGTGTGAACGCCGTGATCTCCATGTCGTTGCTGGCCAGGCCCAGTTCCTCAATGTCGTAGAGCGCGGCCCGGACGCCTTCCGGGTTCATGCCGGTCGCGCCCATCAACTCGTCGGTGGATATGCCTTCGTCCGGATCCGCCTCAAGAAGCCTGATAACAATCTTCAATAGTTGTTCGCGGCGCGAGTCCGTGAGGCTGGCCACGCGGTCGAGCTTTTTCTTTGCGTCGGCGATCGACTGCACCCGCAAGGACGACGGAAAAACCTGCGCGCGGTTCTCCTCCCGGGAGGCGAGGCGCGCTTCTTCCAGCCAGGCCAGCGCCGTCTTGACTCGGGTGTCGTCGGTTGCGTAATCGCGCTCGAAGGCGCTGTCCTCATCTTCGCGCAGGATTTCGCCCGGCGTGGCAACCACCTCGCCCTTCAGTCGGCCCTTGCGGTCGAGATTGCGCAGCGCCTTCAGAATCCCGTGAATTTCGTGGCGGGTCAGGCGAGAGTAGGCCGACATGCCGAACTGCCGTTCCACGTCTTCTTGCGTATAGAGCAGAACACAGCGCGCTGGTTCCCGGTCGCGTCCGGCGCGTCCGGCTTCCTGCAGGTAGTTCTCCAGCGAGCCGGGAATGTCGGCATGAATGACCAGCCGGACATCGGGTTTGTCGATGCCCATGCCGAAGGCGTTGGTGGCGGCGATCACGCGCAACTCGCCGCTGATGAACCGCTGCTGAGTGATCTTCTTCGTTTCGGGCTGCAGGCCGGCGTGAAAATGCGCCGCGTCCCAGTTCCTGGCAACGAGGTATTCCGCAACCTCTTCGCAACGGCGCCGGGTCGCGCAATAGACAATGGCGCCGCTGTGCCGACCCGGAGGCAGGTCGGCCTCCAGAGCCCGATGGATGTCCTCGAACTTGTGTCCCGCATCCGTTTGAAGCACCACGAATTCGAGGTTCTCCCGCTGGGCGCCGCCGTTGAGCACCGCAAACTCGATTCCAAGCTCCTTGAGGAAGTAGTCCTGGATATCCGACACCACATCGAGTTTGGCGGTGGCGGTCAGGCAGATCACGGACGCAAACGGCAGCGCGCCCCCAGGCGCGGCTTCAGCAGCCGAAGCGGGACCTTGAACCGGACCGGATCGCACACTCCCGCCATGCTCCCGGATGAACCGGCCCACGTAGCGGTAATCGGGCCGGAAATCATGCCCCCAGCGCGAAAGGCAGTGGGCTTCATCGAGCACCCAGGCCCCGATCTCGCGCTGGGCGAGCGCGCGGCGGAGCGATCGGTTTCGCAACTGTTCCGGCGAGGTGAGCACGATGGCCGCATCACCGAGTCGAATCCGATCCAGTGCCTCGGCGCGCTCCGGCATAGACAGCATGCCGTTGACGGTGACGCAGGACCCGATACCCCTTGCTTCCAGTCCCGCCACCTGATCCGCCATGAGCGCCACCAAGGGAGAGATCACCAACGTGAGCGCGCCAGTCTTGTCGTAACGCGACAAGGCAGGAACCTGGTAGCAGAGCGATTTGCCGGCGCCGGTCGGCAACAGCCCCAGCACATGGCCGCCCGCCATCGCGGTTTCCACAATCGCCTGCTGCATGGAGGCGCCCTGTTCGGTGGCTGGTTCGGGGCGAAACGAGTCGAAACGGAACCAGCGCTTGAGTTCCTGTTCAGCGTTGTGCCTCCGGCGGCACCAGGCGCACGCCTGATCCTTGCACGGCGTATCGCGAAGCCGCCGTATCAGGCGGCTCGCTTCCGGGAACTGATGGACGACCCAGGGCGGCATGACCGAGTTGCCGCCGGCCACGGACAGCCAGGCCAGGGCATAGGCCAGGGACCAGCCCGCCGTCGGCGTGTCCGTTGCCTCATCCGCATGGGTCATGCAGACGGCGCCGTTTATTAGTTTCTCAATCGCTGCCTGCGCCTCGCTGTCGGCAGGCCGTTCCGTATCGCGCAATTCGCGAAAAAACGTGTCGAAGCCGCGGCTGCCTTCGGAGTTTGTGGTCAGCCAGTGCCAGGCAAGCAGCAATTCGGGATCGATTCCGCTGAACGAGTCCCGTTCTGCGGCCAGCAGGTTCAACGCCAGTCGCGCATCCAGTTCGGGATTATTGATCTGACCGCGCACCAATCCACCGTCCCGGTAGTGCTTTACCAGGTGGTGGTAGGGATTGGCGGGGAAAGCGAGCGGACTGAGCCGCAGGGTATCCACGGCTGGCATGCGCAACATCCTGAGTCCGGGCGCCGCCGCCCGCAAGTGTTCGAAATCAAAATGGATCAGATTGTGGCCGACAAGGCAGTCGCCCTGCGCTGCAAACTGATCGAGTTGCTCCAATGCGGCGGGCAATCCGGCGGCGCGCAGACGTTTTTCCCCAAACGTCAGTGCTGCGCCGGTTTGTTGATCGACGGCGGCCAGCGCATAGATTCGTTGGCTGCGTTTTCGAACTTCCAGATCGACAGAAATACAGCGCATCGGCAACCGGGCAACCCGCAGTGCGCGACATCCTACAACACGACCCGTTATGCAATGGACCGTGAGCCGCCTTATCCTCCGTCTAACCCGCGGCGAACGGGTCCCGGGTTGGCAACTCGGGAAACAGCGAAAAATCCCGATCCCTGGTAAGCAGGGCGTCCACGCCGTGCGCGACGCAGATGGCCGCGATACGGGCGTCGTGAATCACGCCACCGACAACGCGCGGGCGATCCACGAAGCGTTGCAGGACAACCTGAAAATCTTCGGTTTCGCCGATCATCCGGTTTGACGGCGAACCTGCCCAAGCCTGGCTTCAAGCCGATGGGCGTAAACAAGTACGTTTGTATCTACGGCAATCACCGCGTGCCTGGGTCGCCGTAGATCAGCTCGCGCAGTTCCGGCCACGAATACCGTTCCAGCGGATCAGGAAATGCGAAACCATTGCGAGGGCGGGACGCCCCCATCCTCGTAGCGGAGGGCGGGAGGCCCTCGCTACGGAAACAGGCGACAAGCTTGAGTGTGGGAACCCGAGAACCGGTCCATCAAGGACCGAGGGTTATTGCTCTTAAAGGAGGTGATCCAGCCGCACGTTCCCGTACGGCTACCTTGTTACGACTTCACCCCAGTCGCTGGCCACACCGTGGTGAGCGCCCTCCCTAAGGTTAGGCTACCCACTTCTGGTGCAACCAACTTCCATGGTGTGACGGGCGGTGTGTACAAGACCCGGGAACGTATTCACCGCGACAATGCTGATTCGCGATTACTAGCGATTCCGACTTCACGAAGTCGAGTTGCAGACTTCGATCCGGACTACGACCGGCTTTGAGGATTGGCGCCCCCTCGCGGGTTAGCAACCTTCTGTACCGGCCATTGTAGCACGTGTGTAGCCCTGCCCGTGAGGGCCATGATGACTTGACGTCGTCCCCACCTTCCTCCGGTTTGTCACCGGCAGTCCCTTTAGAGTTCCCGGCCGAACCGCTGGCAAATAAGGGCAAGGGTTGCGCTCGTTGCGGGACTCAACCCAACATCTCACGACACGAGCTGACGACAGCCATGCAGCACCTGTCACCTGGTTCCCGAAGGCACTCTCCCGTCTCTGGGAGATTCCAAGGATGTCAAGGGCAGGTAAGGTTCTTCGCGTTGCATCGAATTAAACCACATGCTCCACCGCTTGTGCGGGTCCCCGTCAATTCCTTTGAGTTTCAACCTTGCGGCCGTACTCCCCAGGCGGAGAACTTAACGCGTTAGCTCCGACACCGAGAGGCAGACCCTCCCGACATCAAGTTCTCATCGTTTACGGCGTGGACTACCAGGGTATCTAATCCTGTTTGCTCCCCACGCTTTCGCGCCTGAGCGTCAGTATTGGGCCAGGAAGCCGCCTTCGCCACTGGTGTTCCCTCCGATCTCTACGCATTTCACCGCTACACCGGAGATTCCACTTCCCTCTCCCATACTCTAGTCGGGCAGTATCAAATGCAATTCCCAGGTTAAGCCCGGGGATTTCACATCTGACTTACCCAACCGCCTACGCGCGCTTTACGCCCAGTAATTCCGATTAACGCTCGCACCCTCCGTATTACCGCGGCTGCTGGCACGGAGTTAGCCGGTGCTTCTTGTGCAGGTAACGTCAGTACCGCGGGAGTATTAGTCCCCGGCGTTTCTTCCCTGCTGAAAGTGCTTTACAACCCGCAGGCCTTCTTCACACACGCGGCATTGCTGGATCAGGCTTTCGCCCATTGTCCAATATTCCCCACTGCTGCCTCCCGTAGGAGTCTGGGCCGTGTCTCAGTCCCAGTGTGGCTGATCATCCTCTCAGACCAGCTACGGATCGTTGCCTTCGTGAGCCGTTACCTCACGAACCAGCTAATCCGACTTGGGCTCATCCATCAGCGAGAGCATTCATGAAGAGGCCCCCTTTCTTCCGTGGAACGTATGCGGTATTAGCCCGAGTTTCCTCGGGTTATTCCCCACTGTTGGGTAGATTCCCAAGCATTACTCACCCGTCCGCCACTTTAATAGCCCTCCGAAGAGGACGTTCTCGTTCGACTTGCATGTGTTAGGCATGCCGCCAGCGTTCAATCTGAGCCAGGATCAAACTCTTCAATTAAGTATCTTTTGAGCTTGAGTCCTGTGCTTTTTGTATGTGTACAAGTACACAGGTCTCTCGCGCGGTCCCGTCAGGGACCCGGAACGCGAGTTCCCACACACAAACTTATCGCCTGTTGAAAAAGAACTGCCGCCTGAGGCCTCGTTCGAGGCTATGCCCAGGCAGCTTGCCGGGATAGCCCGGCGGATCGGCAATTATAGTCCGGCAGTTTGCCCCGTCAACCTGAACGGACGCTTTTGTTAGGAACAAATAGACTGTCCGCCCTTGTAACAAATGATCTGTCCGGTTTTGCTGTCGGCCTTTTTGGACGGAAGGTGGCGGTGGATGAGACGGACCCATTGGTTACAGGAGACACGACGGATGCGATTTGAAGAGGCCTATTCGGGATGGGGAGAGCGGCGCTTGACGCAGGTTCAGGCGGCGGAGTTGCTGGGGGTCTGCACGCGGACCTTTCGGCGCTATATCCACCGTTATGAGTCGGAGGGTCTGGACGGTTTGCTGGACAAGCGGATGAGTCAGATTTCGCATCGTCGGGCGCCGGTGGACGAGGTCTTGCGGATGGTGGATCGGTATCGCCGGCGCCACGAAGGCTGGAGCGTCAAGCACTATTACGCCTGGTATCGCCGCGATGGGGGGACGCGCAGCTACAACTGGGTTCGCACGCATCTTCAGGCGGCCGGCGCGGTGGAGAAGTCCCCACGCAAGGGCGCGCACCGCAAGCGTCGTGAGCGGGCGCCCTGGCCGGGGATGATGCTGCACCAGGACGGCAGCTCGCATGAGTGGGTTGAGGGCCAGGAATGGGACCTGATTGTGACGATGGACGACGCCACTTCTGAGCACTACTCGATGTTCTTGTGCGAGGAGGAAGGCACGATGAGCAGTTTTGTCGGTGTTCGGGACGTGATCGAGTCTCGGGGTCTGTTTTGTTCGTTGTATACGGACCGGGCCTCGCACTACTGGAACACGCCCGAAGCCGGCGGCAAGGTGGACAAGGCCCACCTCACCCAGTTCAGACGGGCGATGCAGCAGCTGGGTGTGGAGATGATCCCGGCGTATTCGCCCGAGGCCCGGGGCCGTTCGGAACGGGCCTTCCGCACCCATCAGGGGCGCTTGCCCAAGGAGCTGGCCGCCTTGTCGATCACGACGATGGCCGAGGCCAACCGGTATATCGAAGAGGTCTACCGCCCGGCCTTCAATGAGGAGTTCATGCAACCGCCCAAGGATGCCGGCTCCGCGTTTGTCGCGCTTCGCGATCCGGGCGTGCTCGATGACATTCTCTGCCAGGAATACGAGCGGGTGGTTCGTCGCGACAACTGCGTGCGCTTTGACGGCCTGAGCTTACAGATCCCTGCCGATCGGCACCGTTGCCATTACATCAAGGCCAAGGTCAAGCTGCGCCGGCACATGGACGGGACCCTCACGATCAGCCATGGCCCCCGGCGCCTGGCCCGGTATGCGGAAAACGGCGAGGAGCTGAAGGATGAATGGCGCGCCGCGGCGTAGCGGGCGAAGGCCCGCCCAGCGCTCCACAGCGCCCTTCGGACTCCGTCCTTCAGGCGCTGTGGAGCGCTGCCCCCAAACCGGACAGATCATTTGTTCTAAAACCGGACATTTCTATTTGTTGCCAACACCTGAACGGACGCTTTCGATACTCACCCGGGCAAAGCGCCGCTTGCCCACCTGCACCACGCTCGTACTGCCGGCCGGCACAACCATGGCGCGGTCGCTGACGCGCTCGCCGTCCAGGCGCACCGCGCCCTGCGAAATAAGGCGCATGGCCTCCGCGTTGGTCTTTGCCAGGCCGGCGCGGCGCACAAGCTCGCCCATTGCAATGCCGCCGTCCGTGCCGGTCAGGTTCACTTCCGGCATGTCGTCGGGCGTTTGCCCGCGCCGGTGGCGGCGGGCAAAGTCTTCCGCCGCCAGTCTTGACGCTTCGTCGCCGTGAAAGCGCGTCGTCAATTCCTCGGCCAGCGCCATCTTCACGTCGCGCGGATTGCCGCCATCTCTCACGCCCTCCCGAAGTTCGTCCAGTTCGGATTGCGATCGGAGGCTCAACAGCTCCAGGTAGCGCCACATCAGTTCGTCGGATACCGACATCAGCTTTCCGTACATCTCCGCGGGCGGGTCCATGATCGCGATATGGTTGCCCAGCGACTTGGACATTTTCTGAACGCCATCGGTTCCCTCCAATAGCGGAAGCGTCAGCACGATCTGCGAGGGCTGTCCATGCTCTGCCTGGATCTGCCGGCCCAGCAGCAGGTTGAAGGTCTGGTCGGTGCCGCCGAGTTCCACGTCGGCCTGAAGCGCCACGGAGTCGTAGCCCTGGGCGATTGGATACATGAACTCGTGCAGGCCTATGGGATTGCCCTCGCCGAAACGTTTCCTGAAGTCGTCACGTTCCAGCATGCGCGCCAGCGTGCGCTTGCCCGCCAGGCGAACGAGGTCGGCCGCGCCGAGGCTGTTCATCCAGGTGGAGTTGAACTCGACGCGCGTGAGTTCCGGACCCAGCACCCGATGCACCTGCGCCGCGTAAGTGGCTGCGTTTTCCTTGAGCTGGTCCTCGGTCAGCGTGGGCCGCGCCTTGCTGCGGCCGGAAGGGTCGCCGATCATCCCCGTGAAGTCGCCGATCAGAAAGATCACTTCATGCCCGAAGTCCTGGAACTGGCGCATCTTGGTGAGGATCACGACATGCCCCAGGTGCAGGTCCGGCGCTGTCGGATCGAAGCCGCACTTGACCCGCAACGGCCGGCCTTCCCGCAACCGCTCCAGCAGCTCTTCCTCGCGCACCAGGTCCACGGCGCCGCGGCGCAATTCCTGCAATTGATGTTCAGGCGATCCCATGGCGCGAGAATATACGACTTTCACGTCGCTTGCCCCTCATGCGGGCGCTCACCGTGCCGCCGGGCCACTGGATATCGTCCGCTCCTGGCAGTCCCTCGAGGGAGCGAGCCTGGTCGAGGCGGTCATGGAGGAGCGCGACGAGGAATACCGGGACGACTATCGATGAACTTCTGGGATCCCTCCGCCCTGGTGGCCCTGGATACCGGCGAAAAGCATGGCGACGCCGTCAGGAGAATTCTCGAGGAAGACGGCGGCGTGGCTCTGTGGTGGGGCGCTCACGTCGAATACGCGGCCGCGGGCCGCCGCGCGCGAAGGTTTCCCGATTCTCGGGCCGTAGGCGGCCATTACTGCCATTTTGAGAGTGCGGCGGTTCACGTACCGACCGGGCTAAGGGCGGGGGCCGAAGAGGGCGGTGCCGACGCGCACCAGGGTGGCGCCGCACTCCACGGCGGTCTCGAGATCGGCGGTCATGCCCATGGACAGGGTGTCCAGGTTCAGGCCGGACGAGTTGAGTTCGTCGAAGAGAGCGCGTAGCCGCGAGTAGGCTTCGCGGGGCGCGCCGGGCAACGGGATGCCCATCAGGCCGCGCAGGCGCAGGCGGGGCTGCGCGCTGATCAGCGTTGCGAACCCGGGAACTGCTTCGCCAGGCAACGCGGGACGGACATCGTCCTCCTGCATGCGTACCTGTATGCAGACATTCAGAGGTTGTGATTCCGCCGGTCGCTGGGAATTGAGCCGCAGGGCGATTCGCTCGCGAGTCAGCGTGTGCACCCAATCGTAGTGCCGGGCGGTCGCACGGGTCTTGTTGGACTGGACCTGCCCGATGAAATGCCAGCGCGCTCCCGGGTCCGTCGCCTTCATCTTGGCGATTCCCTCGTGGACATAGTTCTCGCCGAAGGCCGTCAGCCCCGCCGCAGCAGCAGCGCGCACCAGGTCCTTGTCGTGGGCCTTGGTCACCGCCAGAATCCGGACCTCTTCCGGCGCGCGGCCGGCGCGCCCGGCGGCCCGGCCAATCCTCTCCCTGACAACGGCCAGGCGCGCGGCGATGTCATGAATTGGCTGACGTTTCACTTGGAGCGCGGCCGGGTCAGAAAAACGAGATGCCGAGTTGCGCGTAAAACAGCCGGCCCTGCCAGGGCACAATGGAGTCTCTGCGGTAAATTCGGCCGCAGCAGGCCTCGAATTCGCCGAGGTCGGGGTAATTGTCGAGGATATTCTCGGCCCCGATCCTGAATGTATAGCGTTCGCCGAGCGTAAAGGCCGCTTCAAGGTCAAGCAGCACCTCCCGTGCGAATCTCTGCACCTGCTCCAGGGCAGCGGTATTCGCGTTACTGTATTCCCCGAAGTAGCGTGCCCGCAGTAATACATCGGTGGGCCCCCAACCCTGCCGCAACGTAACCGCGCCGCGAACCGCCGGACTGCCTTCTTCAATGTCATACCGGGTTTCGTCGTCCACGAACTTCCCGGCATCCGCAAACTTCGTCCGGTTGAAGTTGAAAGCCGCCTGCACGGAAGTCGCGCCCAGCCGCCAGTCCAACTCGGCCGTGGCCACCAGATCAACCCCGCTGGTTTCCGTAGCCACGTCGTTGGTGAAGAACCGCACCTGGGCGATGTCGTTGGCGCCGGGAACGCCAAGCGCGATCAGCCGCGCAGCCTGGGACGGATCAACCGTGAACTGGGATGACATCACAATACGATCGTCCAGCCGGACCTGGTAGTAGTCGAGCGTAAGTCCGAACCCGGACAACGAGCGGGCGGCCAGACCCAGAGTGAACGAGCGCGAGTGCTCGGGGCCGAGTGTCCCGGCACCGAACAGCCCGGCGGCCGGATGTTCCGGGGGGAAAATGCCCTCGGATCTGGGAATGCCGTTTGCGTCGATGCGGGTAGAGACCACCGTGGTGGAAATCTGACCGGGCGTGGGGGCGCG
This sequence comes from Gammaproteobacteria bacterium, assembly GCA_963666765.1. Classification (GTDB taxonomy): domain Bacteria; phylum Pseudomonadota; class Gammaproteobacteria; order Steroidobacterales; family Foliamicaceae; genus Foliamicus. The sequence continues at coordinate 2,443,383 of OY762933.1, read as the reverse complement.
GAAACCGGAACCCGCCGAACCGCGCAAGTTGATGCTGTCGCTGAGCCGGAAGCGCGCAGCCACTTTCCAGATCGCCACGCTGCCGAAATCCTGGAAATCCTCGTAACGCCCGGCCACCTCCACCAGCCACCGGTCCGTCAGGTCCGCCTCCAGATCCAGATAAGCGGCGTAGCTGCCACGGCTGCGGCGCGAAGCGAACCCCGGCGGGTAGCCGGGAAAGCCGTTCGACCCGATCGGCACGGCATTGTTGACCGGATCGCCCGCGGGGCACAGCCTGCCGACCGCTTCAAGTCCGGGAATGCGGCACTCCACCGCGATCAGATCGTCGTCGGGGTCGGCGTCCACTTCCGCCTGGGTGATTTCCAGGTTGAACGGATCGGGAACGCCGAATGGCCCCGCCTCGTAGGACCTGGGGTCGCCCGCTTCGATGCGATAGCCTTCAGCGCGGTATTCGAATCCGAAGGCGACGTTTACCGGGCTGGCCAAGCCGGCCTCCCAAGGCCAGACGAAGTCGGCGTTAACGGCCAATTCGTCGTTGGTCAGCGCGCCTGGCCGGAATCGGGTGGGCGTGTCGGGTCCGAGGGACGGATTGAGGGTATTCTCGATGCGATAGGCGATCCGGTCGAAGCCGTATCCGGCCGAGAGATCGAAGCTGAGATCCCCCCGGGAGCTTCCGCTCAGGCCGATTGTGATCGCGTAATCCGTGACATCGCCGTAAAACTGTGGCGTGAACCCGGCCGGATACAGGCGGGCCCTGGGATCATGAATGGAACCGTCGGCCAGGCGAACCGGCAGGAGTTGACTGACGCCGGGGCGGCGATAGAAAAACCCTCCCGACTGGTCCTTGGCGCCCCATGTGGCAAAGCCATGCAATTCGAGGCTGTCCGACAGCGGCAGCGAGACGTTCGCGACTGCCAGAGCCTGCCGGCGGTCCGGCTGGCCCCAGATCTGCGCGGGACTATGGAATTTGCGATTGCCGCCCACCCCGGCGAAGTTGTCGGCGTAGCGGCTGTCGAGATCGTCCGGCACGCCGTCGCTGCCGAGCGCCGCCTGCAGGATTTCGCCGGCGGGCGAATAGCGGTAGGTCAGGGCGTCGGGACCGTAATATGTCACGCCCCCAAGCGTGACCTGATTGCCGGTGGCTTCCAGCGGCGTCTGGCCGGAGCCGGCGATGGTCAGGTCGTAGGGCTGCGAGCGGCTGGTGGGCGCCGAGTCGGAATACTGACCGCTGAAGTTCAGAAAACCGCCGTTAGGCATGGCAAAGCCCATGTTGCCTTCCACGGTGAACTCGTTGCCATCTCCTTCGCCGTAGCGTCCTGAGCGGGCGTGCAGCTCGGCGCCCGAATCGGCCTGCTTGAGGTTGAAATTGATCACGCCCGCGATGGCGTCGGACCCATACTGGGCGGCCGCGCCGTCGCGGAGCACTTCCATGGACTCGATGGCGATCGACGGAATGACGCCGATGTCAGCGCCGTGAGCGCCAAAACCGCCCACCTGCATCAGCGCCGAGCGATGGCGGCGCTTGCCGTTCATCAATACCAGCGTGTGATGGGTATCCAGACCGCGCATGTGCGTGGGCCGAATGAAGCTCGCGCCGTCGGAAATCGGCTGACGGTTGGCAGCGAACGAAGGCACGATGGCGTTGATCACGTCGATCAGGTCGGACGAGTTGACGCTGGAGACCTCCTCCGCGCTGAAGACATCCACGGGGACCGCCGTATCCAGCGCAGCGCGCTCGCGCCGCCGCGTGCCGATCGTCACGATCTCCTCGATCATCCGGGCCTCGGCACTCTCACCTCGCGCCTCTTCAGCAGCCGTGGTCGCCGCCGCTACCGTCCAGAAAAGCGCAAACCCCAGGATGTACGACTGCGCGCCGCGCGTCACTTGCACAGGCCAGGTCACGCGCCTGCCACCGAATCCACTCCTGCGGAGCGCCGACGGCGCCTGGCCATCAGCTTCTCGACCAGTTTGGGGCCCTGGCCGGGGCGGCTCCAGGGGCAGACTTCGATGCAGATGGCGCAGCCGTGGGTCTTTACGAAGTACGGAACGCACTTGTCGAAGTCCACGTACCAGCGCTTTTCGCCGCGAATCCACTGCTTTTCGTTGAAGATGGCATCCGGCGGGCAATCCACCACGCAACGCCGACAGCCGACGCACAGGTCATCCACCGCGATGTCCACCGGCTCGTCGAAAGCGAGCGGCAGGTCGGTCAGCACGGCCGCAAGCCTGAAGTTCGAGCCGTGCTCCTTGCTGATCATCGATCCGTGCTTGCCGAGCTGGCCGAGCCCGGCGGCAACCGCCAGCGGGATGTGCAGGATGTCGGTGCTGTTGGGATTGCCGTAGGCCTTGGCCGGCCAGCCCAGGCGGCGGACGTGCCGGCCCAGCTTCAGCGCAATGCGCGCAATCTCGCGGTACGCGCGCATGACCTCCACGGCCGCCGTATCCTGCGGCACATGCGCCATCCTGCTCTGGTCCATCGACAGGCCGATGCAAATGGCCGTGCCATGGGGCGCGGAGCGTCCCGCAAACACAGCCTCGTCGCTAACCGGGGCAATGCCCACAAGGTCCGCGCCGAAATCCCGGGCGGCGGCCTTGATGCGCTCGCTCATTGCGGCGGGTTCCGTTTCAACCCGCCGGGACGCCACCGGTCCGTTTCGCTTGCGCAGTTGCCAGGCGTTGGCCACAACGTGCCGGACCACTCCCCAGGGGTTGATCAACCCGAAGAAGTCATCCAGTGCCTGCCATTCCAGTTGCGCATCGCCGGCATTGTGAAACACGGCCGTTGCCTGGCGGAATTCCCGCTCGCCCAGGCCGTTGATCTCGTTTCCCGAGCGGGGCGGCTTGAGGTAGTCGAAGGCGTACTCAGGCGGCGGCGGGTCTTTGGGGCGAATCCGGCCGTTTGCGGAACTCATCGGTCCTGGCCGCCCACGCCGTCCACCCAGTACACCCTGCCCTCGCGCTCGCAGGCGCCGTAGGCCTTGCGCACGCGCCGGCCCGCCGTGAAATAGAACCAGACCATGCCGAATATGCGCCGCGCCAGCGCCCAGTCGCGCCGCAAGCGCGCCGTCAGGCCCTGCGAGCCCGCATCGGCGTGGTCGACGGTCCGCAAACTGCCGTTCATGCTCTTCCTATTCTTGCATGGCAGCGGCGCCCGGGAAATCAGGAGGGAAGGAAGACCCCGCCCAGCGGAATGGCGGTGCTCGCCCCGGTGACCGCCGGGTCGTTGCCCGGTTCACCGAGCAGCCGGGCGCGCGCCAGAAGCGCAAATCCGGCCGCCTCCACCCAGTCCGGATGCACGCCCCATTCCGCGGTCGTGACCGGCCGCGGGCCTGAACAGCGCGCCGCCAGCCGCTCCATCAGAAAGGAATTGGACGCCCCACCGCCGCAAACCGCGAGCGCCGCGCCGGCGCAGGATGAATCAACCGCATCGGCAATGCCGACGGCGGTCAGTTCCGCCAGCGTGGCCTGCACGTCTTCGGGCGCCTTGTCCGAAATACCGGCCCGCTCCAGCCAATGCAGATTGAAATGTTCCGGGCCGGTACTCTTGGGCGCAGGCGCGGAAAAATACTCGTCCGACAGCAGGCGCGTGAGCAGTTCCGCATTGACCTTGCCCGACCTCGCCCATTGCCCGTCGCGGTCATACGATTCGCCGCGGCAGGTGCGGGCCCATGCATCCAGCAGCGTGTTCCCCGGCCCGGTGTCGTAGCCCGCAACGCCCCCGTCGGCGGCCAGCACGCTCAGATTGGCGATTCCCCCGATATTGACGACCGCCCTCGTTTCTTGCGGGCGACCAAACAGCCATTTGTGAAACACGGGCGCCAGGGGAGCCCCCTGGCCGCCCAGCGCCATGTCGGCGCTGCGGAACTCGCCCACGGTAACCATGTCCGTCAGGGCCGCGACGCGCGCCGGCGATCCGATCTGCACGGTGTGCGGCAAACGCGCGTCGGGCGCGTGCCAGAGAGTCTGCCCGTGACTTCCGATGGCCTCGACCCCTGCGGGATCGCAACCCGCAGCATCCAAAAGCGCAAGCGCGGTTTCGGCGAATGCGGCCGCCACTTCGGCGTCCAGCGCCGCGGCTTCGGCAAGCGCGCATCTCCCCTTGCTCTGCGCCGCGGCCCGCAAACGGGCGGCAAGCTCTTCGGAGTATTCGCCCTTGTACATGCCGGCAAGGCGCGGTTCGGCGCCCGAGCAGTCCACCAGCGCCGCGTCCACGCCGTCCATGCTGGTGCCCGAAATCAGGCCGATATACAACGTTCGCATCTACCGAATCCTAGCAGCCTGTCGGGCTTAGGGTTGCCGTAGTGGGTTGCGGTGCCGCTCCCCACGGCCTCGAATGGCCGCCCTGGGGACCGCATTCGACGGGCGGGAAATTCCGGCAACCCGGCCAGCGCCCTCCCGGGGTTCCCGGAAGCCGACGAAAGCGCCCCAGGAGGCCGAAACAGGCAGATACGACTCGCCGGATCATCGGTTTACGCCATTTTCAAGCGGTGCAATCGCTTGCAGTTGTAGGCCAGCGTCACCAGGGCCCACTCGCCCTCCACCTTGTTCCGGCCCCGAAGCAAAAACCGCCGAAATCCCATCGCCTCCTTCACGATCCCGAACACCGGCTCCACCGTCTGCTTGCGCAAGCGATACAGCGCCCGGTTCTCTTCTGTTTCCATCTTCTCCTTCATCCGCTTGAGCCATTCCGCCTTCGGCTCCTTCGCCGCCTGGCCTTCAACCGGTGGACGAAAATCATGCGCACGGCGACGATCCTCCGTCCCGACCGCCACCAGAACCTTAAGGCCCCGGCCTTCCAGCCGCGCCACCTGCGAACCCGACGCATAGCCGTTGTCCGCCAACACCCGGCCGGGTTCGCCCAACGCCTTGGGAATCGTCTCCACATCCGCAACCAACTCGCGCCTATCGCTCGCGCAGGAACTCACCCGCGAACCCAAAACCAACTGGCTTCCGTGCGCATCCACCACCGCCTGCGCGTTATACGCCTGACGCCATTCGCTGCGTTTGTTCTTGCGCATCAGCGCACTGTCCGAATCCGTCAGGTTGATCTGCTCCTCCGGCCTCGGCTCCTTACCCGGCTCCTTGATCTTCGCGCCCTTGGCGCGGCCCTCGCGCTTGTCGCGCGCCGCCACCTTGCGCTCATACGCCGCCCGATCCAACGCCGCCTGCGAACGCGCACGGCGATCCAACTTGGCGCACGCCCGATCCAGCTTCGCCTTCAGCTTCTCGCGACGCCGCAAATCTTCCGGCAAACTCTCCGCATCCGGCCCCGACTGCGCATCCGCACGCTCCGCGCGGCCCAGCAAGTCCTCAATCTCTCCGCGCAACTGCTCCCGAAGCGCATGGGCGCGATCCCGACGGAGGCTGTTGCGCTTGCTCGCGTTGGCGTCCACCTTCGTCCCGTCCACGCTCACCGTGCCCACCTTCAGCAACTGCAACTCCCGCGCCATCAGCAATACCCGCAAAAACGCCTCCCCCACCGCCTCGAAGTTCTCCCGCCGAAACGTGCAGATCGTGTCATGATCCGGATGACAGTTCGCTGTCACATACCGAACCCCAATGTCCCGATACGTCGCCCGCTCGATCCGACGCGAACCGAATATCCCGTGCGCGTAGCAGTAAATCAAAAGCGCCAGCATCATCCGCGGGTGATACTGCGCCGAACCCGTGCCCCGCTCGTTCACCTTGAACGATTCCATCGGAATCCGCTCCACCGCCTCCAGAACAAAATGCGCCAAGTCGTCCGACGCAACCCACTCGCGAAGGTCCGGAGGCAAAAGGTAGGCTTGGCTCGAATCCCGCTCCACAAACTTCGGCATCTCGATTACCCTATGGCCTGGACCGACCCAATTGTAAGAAAATACAGCCCCTAAGTCCGACAGGCTGCTAGGACGGATAGATCCACGATGCGGGAAACACCGGGCCGTCCACGCACACGCGCTTCATGGCCAGGCCGTCGGGCGTATGGGCTTCGACGGTGCAGCCGGCACAGCCGCCCACGGCGCAGGCCATGTATTCCTCCAGGCACAGCTCCGCATAGACGCCGAATTCCGCCGCCAGCACGGCCGTGGCCTTGAGCATCGGCGTGGGCCCGCAGGCGTACACCGCCACTTCCGCCAGGCGCGCGCGCGGCAGCTCGGCAAGCCATTCATGCGCCAGCTCGGTGAGATTTCCGCGATAGCAGCCCTCCAGTCCGGCATTGCTGGCCAGGTGCGAAGGCACGCCCCATCGCTGTGCACAACGCAAGCGGTTTTCGCCGCCGTGCATCTCCAGCGTAAAGGGGAACGGCAGTTCCGAACCCAGAAAGAGCCTGGGGCTCCATTTCCCGTTTCCCGCCAGCCGCTGGGCCTGGAAGAGAACCGGTGGAATACCCACCCCGCCTCCCAGCAGAAGCACGATCGGGTGCGCTTCTGACAGACTGAAGCCGCGTCCGATCGGCCCCATGGAATGCAGGCGGGACCCGGGCTCGGCGCCCGAGAGCAGCGTCAGGCCCTGGCCGCCGGTCTTGTACAACAGTTCGATCCAGCCTTCCCGGGCATCGGCAAGCATGATCGACAACGGCCGCCGCTGGAGCAACTCCGAATTGCAGCGCAGATGCACGAAGCTGCCCGGACGCGCGGACGCGGCGCAGCGCGGCGTGCGTAAGCGGATTCGGTACTGACCGCCCGGAAATTTCCGGTGCGACAGCACCTCGCCTTCCTCGACGAAGACGGGGTCAGCGCTCATAATTTATTGAATTGGGAAAGAGAAGGATCATTCAGTATATGAATTGTGCAGTTCTCAAACGGATTTGTCTTGCCTGGCGGGTCCGTTGCGCCGCCTGCGTTTCGCTCGCTGCCTTTCTTGTCGCCCCGCCCTTGGCAGCGGAGCTTCCCGATCTGTCCGACCCCAGGATCGCGATGGAGACCTGGTTGCGGCTCAAGGGAGATATCACCGGCGGCGTGACGTACGAATGGGCCGCCGGCACCGCCTACGGCCTGCCGCAGGATGCGGACGGGGTTGCCCTGTTTTCGATCGAAAGCGTGACGATCCGCCAGTTCCGCCAGCTGGGGGAAGACCGTTACGAAGAGCGCACCATTTCCTGCCGGCTGTACAAGGACGCGAATTCGGGTGCGTTTATCGATGACTTCATCAACCCGCTTACCGGAAGACGGACTGAACTCAGGACCCCTTGCGGGCCGGGGCAGCCGGTCCGCTACTCGCCCGAGCGCGTGGAGCTGCTGGTCGACATGCCATGGGAAAGTTCGATTCTGGGTCGGCCGGTCTCGCTTGAACTGCTGCGCGCCGGCGACCGGGTCATCATTCGTCGCAGGGCCTACAGCGCATTCACCGCGGCGGGCGGGAAAGTTCGCCGGGAGTTGGCCATCGACACCTTCACGCTGCCGGCGGCGTCGCTTGCGGACTCCGGCATTACCTCTCTCACCCCATCCTACAGCTGGGATGCGGTGAGAGACTGGTCGGGACTCCTGGACATGCCCGACATACCCGGGCATATGTTCTGGTCCGTGGTCGGCAGGAAATTCGACCGTGCAGACGATCTGCCGGCCCGGTTTCGCGCCGCGCTGGAGGAACGCCAACCGGGCGCGCTTGAACGCAGGCCCGCTTGGGAGGGCGGCTAGGGCGAGTGTCGGGTGACGCGCCCTGTGGCGCGTCACTCGGCGTCCGGCATGAGCGGATGGTCCGGCGCCTCTTCCGTCAGGACATCGATCTCGATCGTCTTCAGCATCTCCATCCAGGCCCCGGGCCCTGCCGATTCATCGCGAACGACCCCGTAGCTCTTGTTGCGCGCATCCGGATTGGTAAGAGCGTCAACCGCCAGCATCGCCACGTCGGCGATCGCAACTTCGCCCGTCTCGTAGTCGGCGCGCGCCATCACGCGCAGCGGTTCGCCGCCGCCTGGGGGTTCTTCCTGAAGAGCGCTGGGCCCGATCACCGTGTAATCGATGCCGCTGCGCTTTAGGTGGTTTTCCCCCATCGTCTTCCAGTGCCTGGCGCGCGCAAAAATTATCATCCGGCTGCGCCCCCGGTAGGGCCCCGCTGCCGCGGACGTCACCACGACGAAATGCCGGACCCCGGCCTCGACCGCGGCGTCCACGAGATTGACCACGCCGCCGTAGTCGACGAACTCCGGCCCGTTGCCTCCCAACAGTGATCGCGTGCCGATGGCGCAGATCAGGTAGTCCACGTCCTGCATGGCCGCAAAAACCGCGTCGCGGTCGCGCACGTCCAGCTCTACCCAATCCCACTGATCACCGTGCCGGCGCACGGCGCGATCGCGGTTGGTAGTCGTCGCGCGCACCGCATATCCCTTTTCGTCAAGCAGCCGCATCGCCGCGCTGCCCGTGCGGCCGGATGCTCCGGCAACCAGGACCAGGTCCGCGGCCGGCAGGGCACCGTTCAAAAGGAATGCCGCAGCCAGGGCAATTGCCGATCTTCGAAGCTTCATCATGCTGTCTCCTGCCAGTCCTGGGCTATCAGGCATGCGGCAAGGCTGTCGACCTCTCCCTTGCGGATCCGCCGGCCAGGTATCTTGGATGAACGCCGCTCCCGCAGCCGGGCCTGCGCCTCCCGGGTCGTGAGGTGTTCCTGAATTGTTTCCACCGACAGCCCGTAACGGTCCTGCAGGCGCCTGCGAAACCGCTTGAGCGCACCTCCCAGTTCGGGATCGGGATCGGGCGGACAGCCCAGCACCAGTACCTGCGGACTGTAGTCACGAACCAGGCGATCCAGCTCTCCCCACTGGGGTTCGCCGGCGTGCGCCGGCAGGTGCCGGCGCGGCGTAATGACGCCGCCGGTCGCGGTCGCCACGCCCACGCGCTTCAATCCGAAGTCGAGGGCAATCGCAGGCTCGGTCCGCATTACGTACGCCGCGCGGGCGGAGGAATCGCGTCAGGCGTTGCCGGCTTGCAGCCCCAGCCGGGAGACGTCCACCCCCAGCAGCGCCGCGGAAGCGGCCCAGCGCTGCTCGTAGGGGGTATCAAACAAAATTTCTTCCGTCGCGTCCACCACCAGCCAGGAGTTGGAGCGCAGTTCCTGTTCCAGCTGACCCTCGCCCCAGCCGGCGCAGCCCAGGGCAAGAAGCGCACGGCGCGGGCCCTTGCCCCCTGCGATCGCCGACAACACGTCACGCGAGGTGGTCACCTCGATGTTGCCGCAAACGGAGATCGTGGAATCCCAGATGCCTCCGGCCTCATGCAGCACAAATCCCCGCTCGCGGTTTACCGGTCCGCCCTTGAGGATATTCTGGTTGGCGAGGTCGCGATCTCCGCTGTTGAGTGCAAGCTGCTCGAACACCTCTCCGAGCTTCATGTCGGAAGGGCGGTTGATGACGATCCCTAGGGCGCCGTCACTGTTGTGCCCGCACAGATAAGTTACGGTCTGGCGAAAGCGGGAATCGGGCATCGCCGGCATGGCGATGAGAAGCTTGCCGGAAAGTGAGTCGAATTCTTCCATGATGGCCGGTTTCTGCGTATCTGCCGGGATTATATCTACCGGCGCTACGGGACACTCCGGCCCACGCGCTCCAGCAGGCTGTCGAAGAGCAGGGCGGCGGCATCCACTCCCGCCAGTTTCTGGATTTCCCGGATTCCCGTGGGGCTGGTGATGTTCACCTCGGTCAGGTAGTCGCCGATGATGTCCAGTCCGGCAAACGCCACTCCGCGAACCGCCAGCTCCGCGCCTACGCGTTCGCAGATCTGAACGTCCCGGGGCGTCAGATCGCACACCTCCGCCCGCGCCCCGGCCATCAGGTTGCCGCGATTGTCATCGGTCCGGGGCACGCGGTTCAGCGCCGGGCTCACCGGCCGGCCGTCAATCAACAGCACCCGCCGATCGCCGTCAACGATTTCGGGCAGGTGCCGCTGCGCCATCGCGTAGCGGGTTTCGCCGGCGGTGATGGTCTCGAGAATCACCGCAAGGTTCTTGTCCGCTTCGTCCAGGGCAAAGATCGAATGGCCTCCCATCATGTCCAGTGGCTTGACCACGATGCGCCCATGCTCGGACAGGAAGGCGCGGATACGGTCCATCGAGCGGGTGACGATGGTGGGAGGCGCGAGTTCGGGGAACCACGCGATGAACACCTTTTCGTTTACGTCCCGCAGGGCCTGGGGATCGTTTACCACCAGCGCCCCCTCGTCCTGGGCCCGCTGCAGCACGTATGTTGCGAAGATGTACTCGGCGTTGAACGGAGGATCCTTGCGCATGAAAAGGAAATCCAGATCGCCGAGGGGCATGTCGCGCGCTGCATCGAGTCGGAACCAGTCGCCGTCGTCATCGGTTACTTCAAGCGGAGCCCCCCGCCCGTAGGCGCGTCCGTCCCTGATTTCGATATCGTTCAGGGTGAAGTGATAGAGCGAAATACCTCGCCGCCGCGCCTCTCGGAGCAGTGTCAGGGTGCTATCCTTTTGCGGCGTGATGGTACCGATAGGGTCCATGACTACGCCGAGAGTTCGGGATTTCATCTTCGGGGATCAGGGAATGACGCTGGCCGGCCACATTTTAAGTGGTTGCGCGAGTGCATATAACCCGCCCTTCCGGGAGACGCATTATTCCACCCATGGAGCTTGGTTCCGCTGTGAGCGCCGGATCATCGGCGCCCACTGGCTCACACACTCCCGGAAGGGCGGGGTATATGCACCCACGAAATGCCGTAGTTCTAGCGTGCGAGTGAAGTGCTTAGGCTGAATCCGGATACCGGCCTGATGCAGGGCGCGCGGCAGTCGCCGTGCCCTCACCGCGATGCCCGGCCGCCGGGTTCCGACATCGGCCTGCTGGTTCTGCATGCCATTTCGCTGCCGCCCGGCGAGTTCGGGGGCAGCGAAATCGAGGACCTGTTCTTCGGAAGGCTCGACCCGTCGGCCCACCCCTACTTCCGGAGGCTGGCGGACTTGCGGGTTTCGTCGCATTTCCTGGTGCGCCGCGATGGCGAACTGGTGCAGTTCGTGAGCGTGCTGGAGCGCGCCTGGCACGCCGGCGAGTCCGAGTTCCGTGGCCGTTCCTCCTGCAACGACTACTCCGTCGGACTGGAATTGGAGGGTGACGCGGCTACTCCTTTCACCGATAGGCAATACAATCAGGTCTGTGCCGCCATAACGGCTTTGCGGGACGGTCTGCCTTCCCTGCGGAACGCACCGGTCGTGGGACACAGCGATATTGCCCCCGGGCGCAAATGGGACCCGGGACAAACTTTCGACTGGGCGAGGCTGGCGGCGGAACTGGCCCGGGCTGGAGAGCGCGAGAAATGAAACTATTGGCCCTGCTTATTGGCATATACGCTGAACGCTACCTGGCGCGATGGTCGCATCTGCGTGAGTTCCGGGGGCTGGAGGAGCAGGCGAACCAACTGGCGCAACGCCTGATTCGCCTGGACAAGCGCGCCGCGCCTTACATCGTCGCGGGTCTTACGCTGGTATGCGCAGTCCCGGTCGGAATCATTGCCTGGCTGCTGCGCGACGACTGGATGATTGCGTGGTTCGTGTTCGCGGTGATTGTCCTGTTGTTCTCCTTCGGGCCGCGCGACCTGAAGGCCGAGGCCCTCGCCTTTCACGACAAGGCCGACGCCGGCGATTCAGACGGCGCCAGGGCCCAGGCGGAAGTCATCCTCGGCGGGGGGGCGCCAGACAAGTCAAAGGACCAGGCGACCGCGGTGGAAGAGGCAACCTACCGGAAAGCCAATAACCGGATTTTCGGCGTAATTTTCTGGTTCCTGGTCGCAGGGCCACTGGGTCCGGCTTTCGCTTTCGGCTTCCGCGTGCTGAACAGCCTGCGCCGGTTCACGGCCACCTTGCCCGGCGGTGAGGAACTGCATCGGGCTACAGTCAAGTTGCACGGCGTGGGCGCCTGGGTTCCGGCCCGCATTACGTCCGCCAGCTTCGCCCTGGCCGGCAATTTCGACGATGCGGTCAACGCCTGGCGGGGCATACCGGCGGACCAGCAGTCAAACCTTTTCGAGGGCACGGGCACCGTTCTCAGCGTGGTGGGCGCGCAGGCGCTGGGCGACCGCCCGGACCGGGTGCGCGGCGCGGTCGTGCTGGTGGAGCGCAGTCTGCACTGGGTCTGGGGGCCGATCGTGGCCGTGGCCGTAATCCTGGGCGTGGTCTACTAGGGCGTCCTCCGGGAGCGAGGGCGTCCCGTCCTCCGGGACGGCGAGACGCCTTCCCTCCCGGGGAAACTCCTCCAAGGCGAAACGCCTTCGGCGGAGCTAAGGCTGCAGGCGCGCAGCGGCCCAGGGGCCCGGAGCAAATTCACCGCCGGCCGCCGCCTCGAGATCTCTCGACCAGCAAATCCGATCATGCAGGCGCGCGCCGCCTTGCATCCAAAGTTCCACCTCGCGCGCCCACAGCCGGTAGCCGCCCCAGTGGGGCGGGCGGCTTATGGCGCGTGGCGGCTCGCCACTGCCCCAGTCGCGGCCGTCGCCGCCGAACCGGGCCGCCGCCTCGTTCATCCGCGCCTCGAGGTCGTCCCGCGAGGAAACCGGCTTGCTCTGATCGCTGGCCCAGGCGGCGAGTTGGCTTTCCCAGCTGCGAGTAGCGAAATAAGCATCACTTTCGGAAGCAGGCGACATGACCACCGGACCGCGAACGCGGGCCTGCACTCCCAGCCGGTCCCAGTGAAACAGGGCTGACGCCTCGGGACGGGCGGCAAGCTGCCGGCCCTTCGCGGACAGGTAATTTGTATAAAAAACGAGGATTCCCCTGTCTCCATCGTAGTCCTTGAGCAACACCACACGCGCATCCGCCCGGCCACTCGCGTCGGTAGTTGAAAGCACAAACGAATGTGGATTCGGCCGATCGGTCAGGCCGGCGGCAGCGTCCAGCCACTCGCCGAGGACAGGAAGGGGATCTGCGGGCGGCGCGCCGCCCAAGTCAGCCATCGTCACTGGCGTCACCGGCCGCCAGCGCGGCAGCGTGATGGCGGACATGGCCCTCAATGAAGGAACTGACGAAAAAGTAGCCGTGATCGTAACCGCCGCGCAGATGGAAATTCACGCGCTGGCCGGACTCGCGACAGGCCGCGAGGAACTGCTCGACCCTCAGTTCCTCTTCGCGGAATGGATCGGCGCTGCCGAGATCGATGCGGATCTCCAGGTCCAGCTGCGCCTTTCGCACCAGCGCGCTGGCGTCGTATTCCTGCCAGGCGGGGCCTTCCTCGCCCAGGTAGGCTGCGAAGGCCGCGCGCCCCCAGGGCGAAGAAGTGGGATTGGAGATCGGGGCCAGAGCGGAGACGGAACGGTAGCGTCCCGGGTTGCGCAGCGCGATAACGAGCGCGCCGTGCCCGCCCATGGAATGTCCGGCGATTCCGCGCCGCGCGGGATCAATCGGAAAGGACGATTCCACGAACCGCGGCAGCTCCCTGCTTACGTAGTCGTACATCCGGTAGTGCGCCGACCAGGGAGCCTGGGTCGCATTGAGGTAGAAGCCGGCTCCCGAGCCCAGAAAGTCCTCGTCGTCTTCGACCGGAATACCTGTATTTCGGGGACTGGTATCGGGCACGACCAAGGCCAGGCCGGATTGAGCGGCGAAGCGCTGGGCGCCGGCCTTGACGGTAAAGTTTTCCTCGGTGCAGGTCAGGCCGGAAAGAAAATAAAGCGCCGGCGCCCTGCCGCCTTCCGCCAGGCCCGGCGGCAGGAACAACGCGAAACGCATCGGGCAGCCACAAACGTCCGAGGCGTGTTCGACCGTAAGCTGCCGGCCTTCGTGGCACCGGCTCTCCGCCACGATTCTCACAGGCAGGCGATCAGAAATAGACCACCGAACGGATGCTTTCGCCCTCGTGCATCAGGTGGAAGGCATCGTTGATGTCGTCGAGTTGCATCGTGTGCGTGATCATCCGGTCCACTTCGATTTCCCCGCCCATGTACTGGTCCACCATGCCGGGCAGATCGCTGCGCCCGCGCACGCCGCCGAACGCCGTGCCGCGCCACACGCGCCCCGTCACAAGCTGGAACGGCCGCGTGGCGATCTCCTGCCCGGCGCCGGCCACGCCTATGATGGTGCTTTCGCCCCAACCCTTGTGGCAGCATTCAAGCGCGGCCCGCATCAGCTCCACGTTGCCCACGCATTCGAACGAGTAATCCACGCCGCCATCGGTCAAATCCACGATGACCTCCTGTATCGGCGCACCGTGGTCCTTCGGATTCACGAAGTCGGTAGCGCCCAACTGGCCGGCCATCTCAAACTTGGACGGATTGATGTCGATGGCGATGATGCGCCCGGCGCGGGCCATGACCGCTCCCTGGATGACGCTCAGGCCGATACCGCCCAGACCGAAAACCGCCACCGTGGATCCGGCGCGCACCCTGGCCGTGTTGAGTACCGCCCCTATACCGGTTGTGATGCCGCAACCCAGCAGGCAGACCTTGTCCAGCGGCGCAGCCGGATTGACCCTGGCCAGGGCGATCTCCGGCAGCACCGTGTACTCCGAAAAAGTGGAGGTGCCCATGTAGTGCAGGACGGTCTTGCCGCCTGAGGAAAAGCGGCTGCTGCCGTCCGGCATCAGGCCCTGCCCCTGGGTAACGCGAATGGCCTGGCATAGATTGGTCAGGCCGGACGTGCAGAAATCGCATTCGCGGCATTCAGGCGTATACAGCGGGATCACGTGGTCGCCGGGCTTGACGCTGGTGACGCCGGCGCCGACCTCTTCGACGATGCCACCGCCTTCGTGGCCGAGTATGGCGGGAAACGCGCCCTCCGGATCGTCACCCGATAACGTGTAGGCATCGGTGTGACAAACGCCGGTCGCGACGATACGCACCAGCGCCTCGCCTTCGCGCGGACCCTCCACTTCCACGGTCTCGACCCGCAGCGGCTCTCCCGCGGCCCAGGCTACGGCTGCGCGTGCTTTCATTGCCCTTTCCCCTTCAAGCTTGCAATTGCGAGGAATTGTAAAGTGCAACCGGAAGGAGGGCGGGACGCCCTCGCTCCGTCAGGCGACGCGGTCTGGCGGCTCCTGACCGGCGAAGAAACGGTCCAGGTTTTCCTTCACCCGCATTCCCATTGCCTCGCGGGTCTCGCGCGTCGCGCTGCCCAGGTGCGGAAGCAGTACCACCCGGCCGATTTCCTTCAGTTCCGCGGGGACCTCCGGTTCGCGTGCGTAGACATCCAGGCCCGCTGCGGCCAGGCGTTCCGAACGCAGCGCCCTGGCAAGCGCGTGTTCGTCCACCAGCGCTCCGCGCGCGGTGTTGATGAGTATCGCCCCCGGGCGCATGCGGGCCAATTGCGGCTCGCCGATCATTCTTTCCGTTTCGGGGGTGACGGGGCAGTGCAGCGACACGAAGTCGCTGGTCTCCAGCAGCTCGTCCAGACCGGCGCAGACCTCAACGCCCAGTCCGCGCGCCTCTTCGTCCGAAGGAGGGCGGGGATCAAAGACACGCACGCGCATCCCGAATCCCTGCCCCGCCCGCTGCGCCACGGCCCGTCCGATCCGTCCGAAGCCCACCAGGCCCAGGGTCTTGCCGCTGACCCGAACGCCCGGAATATGGGTCGGCCGCCAGCCCGCCCAGTCACCCGCCCGCAACCTGCGGTCGCCGCTTACAACACCCCGCGCCGCCGCCAGCATCAACGCCATGGCCAGGTCGGCAGTGCAATCGGTAAGCACATCCGGCGTGTTGGTGACCACGATTCCGGAGCGGCGGGCGGCATCCAGGTCGATGTGTTCAAAGCCAACGCCGAAGTTGGCCACAATCCGGGTGCGCGGCGACGGCACGCGAAGCACGTCGGCATCCAGCCGGTCCGTCACGGTGGGACAGAAACCGTCGGCGCGGCGCAGTGCCTGGCGCATGGCCGCCGCGCTCATCGCGTGGTCCCGGGCATTGGACCAGACTTCATAGTCCTCATCGAGGATCGACTCGATGCGTTTTGGCCAGCGCCGGCTGAGGACGATCCTTACCCTGGGTTTCATCTCTGCCCTAGTCGCGCGCAGCCAGGTAGCGGCGGCCGCTTTCCATCAGCCGCACGAAAGCCGACTCGTCACCATCGCCAACAATCCGGGAGAGCTTGTCGACGGAGGACATCAACTCGCCGAGTACTTCCGCGCCATGCGGATTCAGCCGCTGAATTTCGAAGTAAAGGTGCGGGTTGTCCCCGGCCACCGCGCGGGCGACATCGAGCTGGGCGTCAAAGGTAGTGCTCGACAGGCGGGCCAGCACCGGCGCCTGCTCGCCGCTTTCCTCCAGCGCGTGGATGAACGCCAGGTTGATCGCGTGGGAGACTCCCAGCACCCAGGCGATGAGCCGGTCGTGCTCCTCCAGCGGCACCTGCAGAATTTCGGCCATCGTGCCGCCGAACACCCGCGCAGCGGACCGGGTCGCCGCCGGCGCGCCGACGTCCATCAGCAATATGTGACAGCCGGACAGCAGGTCGGTATCGGGTCCGAACATCGGGTGGATCGAAGCCGCCTGCATTCCGTCGACAGCCATGCTCCTCAACACGTTCTTTACCGGGTTCTTGATCGAAGCGATGTCGAAGATCAGTCCCGCATGGCGCGCCCGGTGCATGTCCGCAAGAATGTCGGCGCTGGCCGCTACCGGCGCGGCTACGACCGTGATCTCGAAGTCGCCCGAAGCGTCGCGCCAGTCCTCCACGTGGGAGAGCTTTCCGGGCGGACTGTGCGGATCGGCGACCGTTACCGCATAACCCTGCGATCCCAGGAATTCACAAAACCAGCGGCCCATCTGACCGCCGCCACCCACGACCAGCGCCCGGTGGCCCTGGCCCTGGCCCCGAGCCTGCAGCCGCACCCGCTCCTGGCGCGACAGCGACGCGTTGATCAGCAGACGCACGATGTCCTCGGCCAGATCGCCCGGCAGACCCGCCTTTTCAGCCTGGTCGCGGGCCCGGGTCACCACGCGCACCTCCTGGGCGAAATCGCGCGAGGGAACGCCCGCGTCGTGCTTGACTTTGCCGACTTGCGCGGAGATGTCCTGGCGCCGCGCGAGCAGGCCGATGATCTGGCGGTCGATGGCGCCTAGCTGCTTTCTGAGGTCTTCCAGGTTCGGCATGGGACAAGCGGATCGCGGCGAACGGCGAATTGTACGGGCGTACGCCCGCCCGGGCTTTTCCTGTGCGCCGTCGTGATTACTCGCTTGGCGAATTTGCGTCCAGGTTCAGCGCCGAGGCGACCGTACTGAAGGGCACAAGCTTGAAGTTCTGTTTTTCTTCCGGCCGGCGGTTGAAACCGTCCTGCACGACCAGCACGCCCTGCTCGAGTCCCGCCCCGAGGTTGACGGCGCTGACCGCGAGGCCGTCGGTCTCCTCGGCACCATCGATCCCCGATGCGGGATTATCGGCGATCCGCACGGAGCCGAGATAGCGGTCGCCGTCATTGAGGTCGTAGAAGGCATAGGTATAGTCGCCCTGGCTGGAAGCGACCAGAATCGCGTGCCCCTGCCGGGTCCGATAGATGTCCAGCCCTTCCACGTCCGCGGTAAGGCGATCCGAATCCACCGAGTCAAGAAGCGTCTTCTCTCCAGATCCTCCGGCGCGCGCCGGCATCTTCCAGATGCCATGCTCTTCCTCGCCGATGTAGGCGACCCCCGTACGGTCGTCGACAACACAGCCCTCGGGCTTGGTCGGTAGCGAGAACCGATCGATGCGTTCCGGCTTCAGCTCGCCTCCATTGTTCAGACGCCAGATCTCGTATTCTCCGCCGCTGCCGTTCACATAGGCGTAGGCGATGCCGGCGGCGTCCAGGTGCATGCAGATACCGTAGGGATCATCAATTTCGAGCACCTGCGCCAATGCCAGCTCTACCCGCCCTTCTCCGGACACGCGATAGATGTCCATCGCGACCTCGCTGCGGTTGGTGGCGACCGCCAGAGTCGCCGGACCGCCTGCCATCGCAACGCCCTGGCGCAAATCCACGTTGTTAACGCGCCCGCGCGCCAGAAACTGCACTTCCCGCCCGGAAAGGTCGTAGACCGACAAGCCGCGACGCTTGTCGGTACCCAGGACCAGGCTCAGCGAAGCGTCTTCGGGATGTATCCAGATTGCCGGATCGTCAGCGGCGTCGCCCTCGCCCCGTACCGGCTCGGTCTCAACGATGGCATAAACGGCGGGAAGATCAGTGCGTGCGGATACCCCCGGCTCCTCCGAGCAGCCGCCCGTGAGGCCGCCGGTCATCAACGCGGCCAAACCCGCCGCCGTCAGGACGCGGCGCTTGCGAACTCCGCACGGCACTAGTGCCGTGTCCAACAGATACCTTCGCATCAGAAGCTGCGGTATGAAATCCCGAACACGTACGAGCGTCCGATTTCGTCGTACTGGCCGTTGTAGCGCGAACGGCCATAGTAGCGATAGTTGGGCTCCTCGCCGAGGTTCATGGCGTTGAAGTACAGCTGAAGCTGTTCGTTCACGTCGTACTTGACGGTAAGGTCGATCTGGTGATGGCCGTCCTCGTACAGGTCGTTGCTCTGGTCCGCAAGGTTGATCTCGGCAATACGATTGCCGATGAAGGCCGAAGACAGCCTGACGCTCCAACCGTAATTCTCGTAACCGACCACGAAGTTGGCGACCAGGTCGGCCTGCAACGGCAAGCGGGACTCGTTGCCACGATCCGCATCCGGCCCCAGGCCGAGGTCGGCATCGCTGTCGGTGATCGTGGCATTGGCCATCAGTATCAGTCCGTTCAGCGGCCCGGGCAATTCGGTGAACTGGCGGGTCCATCCCAGTTCCAGCCCGTAGAGGTTGGCCAACTGGCCGTTGAGGGGCTTGAATACCTCGAGGTCCGTCACCGCGATGTTCCCCGCGTATTCCGACGGGTCCGCGATGGAACTCACGTCGGCATTGAACACGAAATCGTCGATGCGCTTGTAAAAGACGCCGGCGCTGAGCACGCCCATGTTGCCGGGGTAGTACTCCACGGAGAAATCCAGGTTGCGCGACTTGTAGGGCTTCAGTTCGGGGTTGCCGGCTTCCACGGCCATCTCGATCGTGTCGTCGTCCTGCTCGATCTCGATGGCACCGGGGGTGGGGTTGAGGTCGCCGAACGACGGCCTCGCGATCGAATGGGTATAGGCTCCGCGCAGAATCAGGTTCTTCGAAAGCTTGTAGCGCAGATTGATGCTGGGCAGAACGCTGCCGTAATCGCTCTCGTAGCGGGACTCGGAGATCTGCACGTCGTCCTGGCCGTCCACGTCCACTTCGCGAACGTAGGCGCCCTTGGCGGTGAAGTCCGTACCTTCGTAGCGGACTCCGTACACGAGGCGCAGATCATTCAGGTCGATCCTTTGCATCAGGTAGAGCGCGGACACGTTTTCCTCGATGTCGTAGTCGGCCGCCGAAGCGACCCGCGACCCGTCCACGTCCATGATGAACGGACAGGCGTCTTCGTTGTAGCTCTCCAGCATGCAGGCCGAGGACCCGCCGATGTTCCCCCAGACGAAACTGCGCTGCAGCCCGGGGGACACGTACGGCCCGTAGGTCCCCAGCATGTAGTCGGTCGAGCCGGAAACGAACTGGTCCAGCGTGGGCGCCGAGCCAAAGGCATCGTCGAAATCCCCGAAGATCCGTAAACCCGCGTCCCGGTTCTTGTCGCGCGCCCGGTACTTCGCGCCGAAACGAATGTAGCCGGGGTGTCCGCCGAAGGTCATGTCGCGGGTAACGTCGAACCTGAAGGCGGTCTCCTCGTCGTTGGTGAAATTGTCCTCGATGGCGATCTCGTCCAGCTCGAAGTTCTCCGGCATGGCGCCATCGGCGCTGAAGGAAAGCGACGGCACGCGGCCGAGGTTCTCATACCGCGTGAATCCCACCCCGTTCATCTCGAACTGGGTATCGACGCGGCCGGGTTCCTCCTCGCTGGCCTCCGAATAGCCCGCGCTGTACTCCACTGTCCAGTCGCCGATCAGGTTCTCGCCGCCGACAAGCACCGAGAGGATTTCCTGTTCCTCGTAGCGGTCCTTCAGCTCGCGCTGCAAACGCGTGTCCGAAGCAGTGAGGCTGTCGCTGTCGTATTCCACGTCGCCCTTGTCGAGCTTGAACTCGATCCGGTTGCGGAGCTCCAGATCGGAGAAGTCGCTGTACAGCGTGCGCATGTAGTAGCTCGAAGTCTCGCTGGCGCGAAAGTCCAGGTTGAGCGCCAAGCCGTTCCGCTCGCGCGTGATCTCGTAATTGCGCTTCTCCAGTTCTTCGTGATAGCGCACCCCGCCGTCTTCCTCCCAGCCGCCGTCGGCCTCGAGATTGTCGGTGCCGAATTCCCTCTCGTTGGTGGAAACGCTCATCGCCAGACCCAGTTCGCCGCCGGCGAAATCAAAGGCGTTGGTGAAGGTCCCGGAGAACTTGTGGCCCCGGCTGCCCTGCAGATCGTTGTAGAAGGACTGGCCCTTGAGCTTGTAGCTCATGCCCTCGCGATCGAACGCGCTCAGGCTCTTGATGTTGATGGTGCCGCCGATCGCGTCGCCGTCCTGGTCCGGGGTCAGCGTCTTGGTCACCTCCAGGCTCTCCACGAGGTCGGAGGGGATCACGTCCAGGGCCACGTTGCGGCGGTCGCTCTCCGGCGCCGGAACGTTCAGGCCGTTGATGCTGGCCACGTTGAGCTGCGGATCGATGCCGCGCACGCCCACGAAACGCCCCTCGCCCTGGTCGCGTTCGATGAACACACCGTTTATTCGCTGCAGGGCCTCGCTCACGTTTTCGTCGGGGAACTGGCCGATCGAATCGCTGGTTACTACGGAAATGAGGTTGTCGGCGGAGCGCATGCGATTGATCGCGCCATAGGCGCCGGCCGCCTGACCCACAACAATGATGTTCTCCATCTGGCCGACCTGAGAGCCGATCCGTACGTTGGCCCGCTCGGTGGCGTCATCGCGCACGGCCACGCCGACCGAAACCGGCTCGGCCCCCACATAGCTGACTTCCAGCCGGTACTCGCCGGCCGGCACGCTCTGAAAACGGAAGCGGCCCGCGGAATCCGTAACGCGCTCGATGTTCAATTCCGGCAGCGAGACGATGGCTCCCTCGAAGAACACTTCGCCGGACTGATCGCTGACGCGACCTTCAACGACTCCTTCGGCAAGAACGGCGGATACCGGCGCGAGCAGAAACAGCCCTGCAAATATGACAGGGCGGAAAAAGGATGGGTATCGAAACATGGCGCAATCTCCCGGATTGACGCTTAAAGGACGACGTATAGACAAACGGGGAGTTTCGGGGCCGGCAAAGTCAGCAACGTGACAGATTTGTGACGATACGGTTACAGCGCCGGGGATGGTCCCGCGCCGCATCAAACGGCACTAGTGGACAAGTTCACTTTGCGGTACATTGACCCTTGCCATGAACCCAATACGCCGGCTCGCGACAATGGCCGCCCTGCTCGCGCTCAACCCGGGCTGGGCGCAGGATATCGATGCGACTGTCGAACCGCCGGCGCTGACCGTAATCGTTGTGGTGGACCAGTTGACCGCCGACCGCACCCGCGAATGGGCGCACAAGGCCTCTTCCTCAGGCTTTCGGAGATTGTGGGAGGGGGGCGTCGTGTACGGCAACGCCGCGTACGATCATGCCACCAGCGCCACAGCGCCCGGCCATGCCACGATCGCTACCGGCGTCCACCCGTCGAAGCACGGCGTGATCTCGAACTTCTGGTACGAACGCGATGTAGGGCGGCCCTTTCCCAGCGTATGGGACAGGGAGCATGGAGTCTCCCCGGCGCGCCTGGCCGCACCCACGCTGGCCGACATTCTCTATTCCGATCGCCAGGGTCGCGCGAAGATCTTCTCGGTCTCGATCAAGGACCGGGGAGCGGCGTTCATCGCCGGACAGCAGGGCAAGGCTTTCTGGTATTCCGTGAGCAGCGGGGGCTTCGTAACCAGCAGCTTCTACTACCCCGAAGGGGCTCGGCCGGAATGGCTCTCCGCATACAACGAGACCTCCTACGGGCAGGTGCCGGCGGCATGGGAATTACTGATGTCCGGCGATGCCTACGCGCACGAGGACGACCGGCGCCACGAGAGGCCGCCGCAAGGCTGGACCCGGGTCTTCCCCCATGAATACGCCCCGGCGGGGACGCGCCGGTACTATGACCAGTTGCGCTACGCGCCCGACGGTGACCGGATCACCATGGGCCTGGCGCAATTCATCATCGAGAACGAGTCGCTGGGCGAGGACGAGGTTCCGGACCTGCTCTCCGTCAGTCTTTCCGCCACCGACCGCATCGGCCACGCTTTCGGGCCCGGCAGCCGCGAGACCGAGGACAATCTCCACCGGCTGGACCGACTGCTGTCGGAGTTCCTGAACTACCTGGACCGCCATGTGGGTCCGGGGCGCTTCCTGCTGGCGCTGAGTTCGGATCACGGTATGAGGCCGATTCCGGAGTACGTGCCCGGCGCCGATCCCGAGGCGACGCGGGTTTTCTCAAGGCGCCTGACGGAGGCCCTGAACCGCCAATTGAGTACCGGTCTCAACACGATTGGCGTGCAGGATTTCAGGGTGGTCGAGGGCCTGAACCGCCAATTGAGTTCCGATCTCAATGTGGATGAAGACCTGGTGACCGGCATCGTGATGCCGTGGGCGTACTTCAACCTTTCGGCCATAGAACGCCTCGGCCTCGACCTCGATTCGATCAGCCGCATGGCCGGCGAATGGCTGGAAGCCCGTCCCGAGATCGCCCGGACGGTACCGGCTTCGCGCCTGGATGACTGCGGCGACGACCGGATTTGTGAACTGGTCCGCAACGTCTGGTTCGCGGGGCGTAGCGGGGAAATGTACGTGGTGGAATCGCAAAACAGTTTTGTCAGCGCGGATCCGCCCGTTTACGCCGCCAGCCACGGATCGCCGTACCTGTCCGACCTGCGTGTGCCCGTCCTGTTCTACGGCGCGAACCTGAAGCCGGCGATCGTTGACCGGCCGGTCACTCCGCGGCACATTGCCCCGACGCTGGCCCGGGCCATGGGCCTGCCTTTATTGGAAGGTTGGGAGGAACCGCTGGCCGAGGTCGCGGCCGAACCGACCGTGACAGCCGAGCCGGCAGAACCGCAATAGCGGAATATCCAACGGACATTCATGACGAGACAGTGGGAGAGACTTCGGTGAATTCAAACCAATCGACGGGCCGGCGCCTGCCGGCAGCCGCGGCCGCCCTGCTTGCCTGCGCGGTGGGCTGGAGCATGGAAAACACAGCCGAGCCGCCGTTTGAGGACAAGTTCCGGCAACTTGAAGAACTGCTTCCGACCGCCAATGCCTACCGCAATGCCGCCGGGCAGCCGGGTCACGCGTATTGGCAACAGCAGGTGGACTACTCGATTTCGGCAACTCTGGATGAGGAGGAGCAACGCATCACCGCCACCCAGACCGTCACCTATCACAACAACTCGCCCGACACGCTCACCTATCTGTGGCTGCATCTTGACCAGAACCGGTTCCGCGAGGACTCCATCGCGGAGCTGAGCCGCACGTTCGAAGACCCTTCTCCGGCGGCAGGCGAAGACGAAAGCGACACGGCCCGGATCAGCCTGGGCAATCTTCGCCGGCTGCACTACATGGACGACGAGGACCTTGGGTTCGAAATCGGCGCGGTAACCGACGGGAACGGCGAGCCCATGCAGCACGTGATCGTCGGCACCCTGATGCGGGTGGACCTTGCGGCGCCGCTTGCGACCGGCCAAAAGACCGACTTCACGGTCGATTTCGCCTACAACATCGTGCAGGGCGCCGCATTCCGGGCGCGCGGCGGCTACGAGCACTTTCCCGACGATGCGCGCACCGGCGGCAATCACATCTTCGCCATCGCGCAATGGTTTCCGCGCCTGGCCGCGTACACCGACTACGAGGGCTGGACGAACAAGGAATTCCTGGGTTCGGGCGAATTCACGCTGGAATTCGGCGACTATGAAGTTGCGATCACGGTACCAGAGGACCATATCGTGGCCGCCACCGGCGAACTCACCAACGGCGAGGAAGTGCTGACCGCCGAGCAGCGGGCGCGCCTGAAGCAGGCCGAGACCGCCGAGCGGCCGGTCTTCATCGTCACGCCCGACGAGGCGCGCGAGAACGAACGCGACGGCGCCTCCGAAACCGCCACCTGGCGTTTTTCCGCAACGAACGTGCGCGATTTCGCCTGGGCCTCGTCGCGCAAGTTCATCTGGGACGCCAGGGGCATGCAGCAGCCCGGCGCCGAACAGGAACAGGTCATGGCCATGTCCTTCTACCCGAAGGAGGGCGGGACGCTGTGGTCGGACTATTCCACCGAGGTCGTGATTCACGCGCTCGAGGTCTACACCCGGTTCACGTTCGATTACCCCTACCCCACCGCCCAGTCCGTCAGCGTGGGATTTCTCGGCGGCATGGAATACCCGATGATCACCTTCAACGGCCCGCGAACCACCTTGCGGGACGACGGATCGCGCACCTACAGCCTTGGGGACAAGAGCTTCCTTATCGGCGTCATCATTCACGAAATCGGCCATTTCTTCTTCCCGATGATCGTGAACTCCGACGAGCGCCAGTGGACCTGGATGGACGAAGGCCTGAACAGCTATCTGGACGCCGTGGCGGGTCGCGAGTGGGATCCGGCACTCAGCTGGGCGGTAGAGCCGCGCGACATGACCGACTACATGCGCTCGACCGACCAGGCGCCGATCATGACCCAGTCGGACAGCGTGCTGCAGATGGGGCCCAACGCCTACGGCAAACCGACGGCGGCGCTGAACATCCTGCGCGAAACGATACTCGGCCGCGAACTGTTCGACTTCGCGCTGAAGGAATACGCCCGCCGCTGGAAATTCAGGCGGCCGACGCCGGCCGATTTCTTCCGCACCATGGAAGAGGCCTCCGGAGTGGACCTGGACTGGTTCTGGCGCGGCTGGTTCTACACCACCGACCACGTCGACATCTCGCTCGACCGGGTCTACGAAATGCGCCTGGACACCGAAGATCCGGACGTGGACTACGCCCGGCTTCGCGCGATCGACGAGTCCGAGCCGGCGTCCGTATTTGTCGAGAGTAACAGGGCGGAGGGCAGGCGCACCTGGGTGGAGAGGAACCCGGACGTGCGCGATTTTTACGATGAGAACGACGAGTTCACGGTAACCGGGGTGGAGCGCGAGCGCTACGAGGAGTTCCTGGCGGGACTGGAGTCCTGGGAACGCGCCACGCTGGAGCGGGCGGTGGACGAAGACCTCAACTACTACATCCTCGAGTTTTCCAATCTCGGCGGGCTGGTCATGCCCATCCTTCTGCAGGTCGAATACGTCGGCGGCGGACAGGAGCGGATCACCCTGCCGGCCGAAACCTGGCGGCGCGCGCCGCACGGCCTGAAAAAGCTCCTGGTATCGCCCGAGAAGATCAGCAGCATCGTGGTGGACCCGATGTGGGAAACGGCCGACGCGGACATCGAGAACAACTACTACCCCAGGCGCATCATTCCTTCGCGGATCGAGAGCTTCAGGAGGCCGCCGTCGGGGAACCTGGCCGACCGCGACATCATGCACAACATCAGGAGCGAGGAGAAGGAATGACGATGTCCTACGTCGGTGGTCACCTGCTGGCCGTTTCGTTAGGGCTTGCGTCCGACCATCAGCGTGTTGGGAATGTCGCGCCAGGCACAGGTGGCGTCAAAGCCGGCGCCGTTCATGGCTTCTAGCTCCATTTCCAGCGGGAAATAGGTATCTTCGCCGGCCCACTCCCTGAAGTGCTCGTAGGCGCGGCCCTTCTCGATGCCGCATGAAACCAGGTGGGCCGCCCATTTCGCGTAGTCTTCGCTGCGGCGCGGCTCTCCGGCCGGCATGGTGACGTCGGCGTTGACCAGCACGCCACCCGGGGGCAGCGCCCTGAGGATTCGCTTGTAGAGACGCGTCTTTTCGGCCATGGCCGGCACATGATGCAGCGCCAGCGAAGCCGCGACGGCATCGCATTCCGGCAGCGGATCATGAAATGACTGCCGGCGAAAACGCGCCCTTTCGCCGAAACGCTTCAGCCGCACCCGGGCCTGGGCAAGCATCTCCGGGTCCACATCCAGCAACACGACGGTAGCCGTTGCGCTACTCTCCAGTATGGCTTCGGAAAGGGCGCCGGTTCCGGCCCCAAGATCCAGCACGCGGCTCGGTTTCACCCGGGCGACCTCCTCGGCGGCCCTTGTCAGTACCTGCCCATAACCGGGAATCCAGGTGCGAATAGTTCGATCATAGGCCTCGATTTCCAGGCGAAGATGCTGCCTTACGGAATGACTCATGCTTGCTGCCTGCTTGAAATGACGGCTGCCGACGGCAGGCGCTGCCCGCGCCTGGAACCTATTTTCGCATCGTAACGCAACAGCGGCGTTTTTCCGACGCCCCGTCCTTGCGGGTATCCTTTCGCACGCGGGGAGATTTGCGCGGTGACTGAACAGGACATCATCGACCACAAGGGCTATCGGCGAGGCGTTGGTATCGTCGTCTGGGATGGCCGCGACAAGGTGTTGCTGGCGCGCCGCAGCGATCATCGCGGCTGGCAATTCCCCCAGGGCGGCGTCCGCCAGGGCGAGCCGCCCCGCGAAGCCATGTACCGTGAACTTGAGGAAGAACTGGGACTGAATCCGTCGCAAGTCAGGGAAGTGGCGCGAATGGACCGGTGGGTGAGCTACACACTGCCGCCGCGCTACCGGCGCTCGCAATCGCCGCGCTGCGTCGGGCAAAAACAGCTCTGGTGGCTGCTCAAGGCCACCTGCGATGACGAGCGTATTCGTCCCGACCTGACCGCGGAACCGGAATTCGATGCCTGGAAGTGGGTGGATTACTGGTTGCCGGCAGACGAAGTCGTATCTTTCAAGCGTTCCGTTTACCGGCAGGTACTGGCGGAATTCGAGGAGCGCGTCGGCCTGCTGACGAGCGTCAACATACGGTAAAGTAAGGGTCAGGTTAGGTTCACGGAAAGGGTTTTGCTCGGCCGCAACAAGGTACTGGTATGGCGCGGGCGCTATTCCGTAGCGCTTGTTCTGATTGTTGCCTTTGCCTTCGCGGGCGGAGGCGCGGCAGGCTGGCGGCTGCATTACAGCCTTACCAGCGACAGAATAGCCGGCATGCAGGCGCGAATTGAAAACCTGGAACTGCGCAACCACGAACTCAACCAGATGATCGACGAGGAGGCCGTGGCCGCCCTTCGTTCCCAGGTCGGCGACTTGCAGGGCCAGGTCATGAATCAGCGCATGACCATCTATGGCCTCCAGGAAATCATTACGCCCCAGGAAGCCCGCGCAGGATTGAGAATTCATTCCGTCAATGTCGAACCGGGTGGAGACGCCCAGGATTACAGGCTGAGCGTGGGTCTGACGCAGGCGCTTTTGTCAGAGGCCGGGCGCTGCCGCGGCCATCTGGAGCTGGCGTTCGCGGGCACCCTGGACGGCGCCGGCCGCGAACTGGGTTTGCATGAGATCAGCGAGCTGAATGCGAGTCGGATAGAATTCAATTTTGAAAGCAGCACCGAGCTTCGCGCGAACCTGACCTTGCCCGAGAAATTTCAACCCAGCAAGATTCGGGTACGCGTAACGCCCAGACCGGAAGAACATCACAGCTTTGTGCGTGAATTTCCGTGGGTGCCGCTGACGCCAAGGACATGAAGAAACGTCTGAAAAAAGCGGTTACGACGCTGGTCGGTGGGGATGCCACGGTGGCCGGCAATCTCGATTTCGACCTCGGCTGTCACGTGTGTGGAACCGTCAAGGGCGACGTCTCCGCGCCCGGCGACAAGAAAAGCGAACTCACCGTCGGCCAGACCGGGCACATTGAAGGCAACGCCAGGGCCGCACGTATGCTGATACAAGGCACGGTTCTGGGTGACCTGTTCTGCAGCGGAACGGTTACCCTCTCAGCGACCGCGCGTGTCAGGGGTTCAATTGAATACGGGCAGATAGAAATCCAGAAGGGCGCAGTCGTCAAGGGCCAGCTACTTGCGCGTTCCGGCGATTCTGCCAGGAGTGCGGCGGCTGGACCCCGCCCGGATTCCGGACCCGCAGAGCGGGTGCAACCGTCCCTGACCTGAGAAGCCGTAATGGAACCGCAATATTTCGGCGAGGAACAGGGCGCGGCCCCGCTGGTCTTTACCGAGGCCGCGGCGCGCAAGGTGGGGCAACTGCTCAAGGACGAAGCCAACCCCGCCCTGATGCTGCGGGTCTATATCTCCGGCGGCGGCTGTTCGGGGTTTCAGTACGGTTTTACCTTCGACGAGAAACGCGAAGAGGGCGACGCTTCAGTGGAGCAACTGGGTGTAACCCTTCTGGTGGACCCCACCAGCCTGCAGTACCTGGAAGGAGCGGAGATCGACTTCAAGGACGACTTGAGCGGCGCACGCTTCGTTATCCGCAATCCGAACGCGCAGAGCACATGCGGTTGCGGATCCAGCTTCTCCGCCTGAGTTCCGCTGCTTTGAAACAACGCTTGCATGAGGAACCGGCGTTCGGTTCCGTAGTCCCCGTCAAGAGAATCCACTTGCATGACGCTACCGCCGCGTCATTCCGGCAATGACACCCGTCCTGGCCAGCGCTCTGCTCTCACTCCTCCAAGGTCCCTACCTCCCCGCTCCCGACAACGAACCGCCCGCAAACGCACCCGTTTGGGAAGCCGGGAAAACAGCCGAAGAGCACTCCTTTTCGGTCACGGCCAGCTTCGATTGCCCTCCCGATACCATTGAGGGGCACCTGCAGGTCTCCATTTCGGATACGACGGTGCGCGCCATTTTCTCGGCGGAGGAAAACACCTGGCGGAGAGTGCTTTCACTTCGCGTTCCGGCCCGGCAACTGCGCGGCCTGAGGCCCGAAGTCTTCTGTCCCGATCCCGGCCCGGGTCCAGGACCGGTACTGCGGCTTGAGTCGAAATTTACTGCCCAGGGCGCCCTGGTATGCCGGGCTGCGACAGGTGGGCAAACGACCGCCCAGGCCTCCGTGGCGCTGGACGCCTGGATGCGCTGTCCTCCCCTGCCGGAGAAACAGCCCGAATGGAATGAGGGCGTCCCACCCCGGAACGAGGGCGTCCCGCCCTCAAGTCCACTAACGCAAGCGATCCTGCAGATCGGCCAGCGCAGCTGACCCCGGGCAAAGTCTTTCGTACGGCAACTCCGCCAGCGGCGTTTCCCCCAGCCGCGCAAGTTCATGCATGTCCGGGGCGCCCTCCTCGACGAACAGGAGACCGGTCACCACCTCGCCCTTGCCCTGGCGCCGGCTGAGGTAGGCGTAGGCCTCCCCACGGTCGTTTACGTCGTACTCGTGGTCCAGTCTGCGCAGCAGAATGCTGCTTCCGCCATGCAACTGAACCTGCTGCGTTTCGCCCACGCCGAGTTCGGCCCTGATTTCCACTTCGGGAGGAATAAAGTCCGTATGGCCAATCGGGTATGCGTTCTCGCGCGTAAAACGGTAGCTCTTGGTTGAGCCCTCGTGGTCGTTGAACGTGACGCAGGGCGAAATGACGTCGATCATCGCAAACCCGCGATGCGAGAGCCCCGCCTTGAGCAGCGGCACCAGTTGCTCACGGTCTCCCGAAAACCCGCGGGCCACAAAACCGCATCCGGAGGCAATCGCCAGCAGACAGGGATCGATGGGCTGCTGCTCGTTGACCTCGCCGCGCTTGGCGGTGCTGCCGGTGTCGGCGGAAGCGGAAAACTGGCCCTTGGTAAGCCCGTAGACGCCGTTGTCCTCGATCAGGTACAGCATGTTGAGATTCCGGCGCATGCCGTGAACGAACTGGCCGATGCCGATGGACAGCGAATCGCCGTCGCCGGATATGCCGATGTACTGGAGCCGGCCATTGACCGCCGCTGCGCCGGTGGACACCGAGGGCATGCGGCCGTGAACCGAATTGAAGCCGTGAGAGGACGACGCAAAATACGCCGGGGTCTTGGACGAACATCCGATTCCGCTGAGCTTGCCCATGCGGTGGGGCGGGATGGAAAGCTCGAAGGCGGCCTGGATCAATGCGCCGGTAATCGAGTCGTGCCCGCAGCCGGCGCACAGTGTCGACATGCCGCCCACGTAGTCGCGCATGGTGAGGCCAAGTTCGTTGCGGGCCAGGGCCGGGTGACTGACCTTGGGACGGGCGATGTAGCTCATGCCGCCTGGTCCCGGAGCATGTCCGCCTCCACCGCGCTGACGACCGACGTTGCGGCCATGGGCATGCCGTTGTAGTGCAGCACTTCCACAAGCTGCTCGTCACGCCCGCCGGCCTCGTTGATCAGCAGGGTGCGCAACTGCGCGTCGCGGTTCTGCTCCACCACGTAAATCCGTTTGTGCTCCTTCAGGAAAGTCTCGACTTCCTCACCGAAGGGGAAGGCGCGGATCTTCATATAGTCCAGCGCCACGCCGCGGCCGGCCAGGATGTCCAGCGCCTCGCGGCAGGCTGAGTCGCCGGTGCCGAGGGTGATCATTCCCGCCTGCGCACCGGGGGCCGTGCGTATTTCGGGCCGCGGCACGATGGAGGCGGCATGGTCCCATTTCCTGCGCAGGCGATCCAGCACCTCCTGGTACTCGCCGGCGTTCTCGGTGTAGCCGCCGTACATGTTGTGTCCGGACCCGCGGGTAAAGAACGCCCCCTTGGGATGCTCGCCCGGCAGCGTGCGGTAGGGAATGCCGTCGCCGTCCACGTCGAGGTAGCGATAAAACGCTTCCATTTCCTCAAGCTGTTCGGCGCGCAACACCTTGCCGCGATCGGGCCGGTACTCGTCGTCCCAGGTCAGCTCCTCGCTCATCCAGTCGTTCATGCCCAGATCCAGGTCCAAAAGCACGATCACCGGTGTCTGCAGCCTCTCCGCCAGGTCGAAGGCCGTTGCCGCCAGCTCAAAACACTCTCTCGGATTGGAGGGGAACAGAAGAATATGGCGGGTATCGCCGTGCGAGGCATAGGCGCAGGACAGGATGTCGCCCTGCTGGGTGCGGGTCGGCATTCCCGTGGAGGGGCCCACCCGCTGCACGTCGAAAAGGACGGCCGGAATCTCCGCGTAGTAGCCATATCCCAGAAACTCGGACATCAGCGAGATGCCCGGGCCCGACGTGGGCGTAAAGGCGCGCGCCCCGTTCCATCCGGCGCCCAGCACCATGCCGATCGCGGCCAGCTCGTCTTCGGCCTGAATCACACAGTATTCGCGGGTGCCGTCCTCGGCGGTACGAAACCGGGAGCAAAAGCTGCGAAATGCGTCCATCAGCGAGGTGGAAGGCGTAATCGGGTACCAGGCGCCGAACGTGGCGCCCGCGTACACGCAGCCCAGGGCCGCCGCCGTATTGCCGTCGATGATGATTCTCGAACCAGGCCCATCCATTGAGCGGGTCACGAACGGCAGCGGGCAGTGCAGATGCTCGCGGGCGTAGTCGTATCCGAGGCCGATTGCGATCTGATTGGCCTCCAGCAGCGGCTTCTTGCGGGCGAAGGTCTGGCTCAGCAGTTCCCTGATGATGTCGAGATCGAGTTCCAGCAGCGCGGCCAGCACACCCACATAGGCGATGTTCTTCATCAGGATGCGGGCCCGCGCGTTGTCGAAGTTCTCGTTGCACATGCGCGCCAGGGGAACGCCCAGGATATGCACGTCCTCGCGGCGCAGCACTTCGCGGCGCGGCCAGGTGGAGTCGTAAAGCAGGTAACCGCCCGAGGTCAGTTCGCGAAGGTCGCGCTGATAGGTCTCGGCGTTCATCGCCACTGCGATGTCCACGCTGCCGGAGCGAGCCAGGTAGCCGCGCTGGCTGGCGCGCACCTCGTACCAGGTGGGCAGTCCCTGGATATTGGAAGGGAAGTAATTCTTGCCTGCAACCGGGATGCCCATCCGGTACAGGGTCTTCATCAGCAACGAATTGGCGCTGGCCGAGCCGGTGCCGTTTACGTTGGCGATGCGAATCGTGAACTCGTTGTCTGTTGGCATAAGCCGTCCAGGGCCTGTTAGCGCTATGCCGCGCTGCGAACTGGCGCTTCTTTCGTTTCGGGGTCGGCGCTCTGCTTTGCCAGCGACCCCCCCGGAGGCTGCCCGGCAGCTTCGTGATGCACGTACGGGGTGAGCAATTCGAACTTCTGCATGTCCCAGGCGGCCGTCGGGCAGCGTTCCGCGCAGAGTCCGCAGTGCACGCACAGGTCTTCATCCTTGACCATTACCCTGCCGGTCTGAGGCAGTTCCGCCGACACATAGAGCGGCTGGTCCAGGTTGCGGGCCGGCGCGGTCAGCCGGTCGCGCAGGTCCTCTTCCTCCCCGTTCGGGGCGATGGTCAGGCAGTGCACCGGGCAAATGTCCACGCAGGCGTCGCATTCGATGCAAAGCGGAGCTTCGAATACCGTCTGTATGTCGCAGTTCAGACAGCGCTGCGCTTCCCGGGCGGCCTGTTCGGGCGTGAATCCCAGCTCCACCTCGATATCCAGCTTGCGGAACCGCTTCTCCAGGTCCATGTGCTGCATGGCCCGCCGCGGGGCGGTCTCGTAGTCGTTGGAATAACTCCATTCGTGGATGCCCATCTTGGCGGCCAGCAGGTTCATGCCCGGGGGCATGCGCTCGGTGATGGCCTCGCCATGACAATACTTGTGGATGGATATGGCCGCCTGGTGGCCATGCTCCACCGCCCAGATGATGTTCTCGGGACCGAAGGCGGCGTCGCCGCCGAAGAAGACGCCTTCGCGCGTGGACTCGTAAGTGACGCGATCGACAATCGGAACGTCCCAGCGATCGAATTCGATGCCGATGTCGCGCTCCACCCAGGGGAAAGCGGTTTCCTGGCCGATCGCCAGGATCACATCGTCGCAGGGGAAGAACTCCTGCCCGGTGATTCGGCTGTCGGTAATCCTTCCGTCGGCGATGTCGTATTCCATCAGGTCGAAGACCATGCCCTTCAGCTTGCCGTCCTCAACCACGAATTCCTTCGGCGAGTGGTTCACGATGATCTCCACCCGCTCCTCTTCGGCGTCTTCCAGCTCCCAGTCGGAGGCCTTGAAAAAGCCCCTCGGCTTGCGCGCCATCACCTTTACATCGCTGGCGCCCAGGCGCAGCGAGGTTCGGCAACAGTCCATGGCCGTGTTGCCGACGCCGATGATGAGGACCTTCTCGCCGATGGAATCGAGGTGTCCGAAAGCCACGCTCTCCAGCCACTCGATCCCGATATGTATGGATTTCGTATCGTGGCGCCCCGGCAGGCTAAGTTCCTTGCCCTTGGGCGCGCCGGTGCCCACGAACACCGCGTCATAGGCGCCGTTGTCCAGCAGATCGCGCATGCTCTTGATTTCCTGTCCCAGGCGCAGATCGATGTCCATGCGGAGGATCTGGTCCATCTCGTCGTCCAGCACCTCGACCGGCAGGCGGAACGCCGGGATGTTGGTGCGCATCAGGCCGCCCGGCTTGTCCAGCGACTCGTAGATGACGAGTTCGTATCCCAGCGGCGCCAGGTCGTTGGCCACCGTCAGCGAAGCGCAACCGGCGCCGATCAGGGCCACGCGCCTGCCGTTTTTCTCCGTGGGCGCGGTGGGAAGCCGATGGTCGATATCGCCCCTCAAGTCCGCCGCCACCCGCTTGAGCCGGCAGATGGCCACCGGCTTTTCCTCTACCCGGCTGCGCCGGCAAACCGGCTCGCAGGGGCGGTCGCAAACGCGGCCCAGGATTGCCGGGAACACATTCGACTTGCGATTGAGCATGTAGGCGTCCGCGTATCGGCCCTGCGCGATGAGCCGGATGTACTCGGGTATGTCGGTGTGCGCCGGACAGCCCCACTGGCAATCGACAACGCGATGGAAGTAGTCTGGGTTACGTATATCGGTGGGCTGCATCAAAGCCCCGCGGGAAGACCGGCCGGACGCTCGAATCAGGAATTATACAAGTTGTCAGCAGCATAAGCCCAAGGTCTCGAACCTCGAAATCAAACACGCATCATTAGCATTTCGCACCAACAAGACATCCTTTCGCGTCTGTTTGCATTGCCTGGTTCGCACAAGCAGCCCTGCGGCGCGAGATGAGAGATTCTCTGAGACCACTCCCCAAGACGTTCGGCTTGCAATCACGCAAATTCTGCACAGTGATCAGGGATTTCCGAGATCTCAATTCGTTTTATTGCGTCAGCTAGTTGATCAGCACACTCTTCGAATTTGCGTGGAACATGCGTAATCTGGCCAGCGATGCTGCCGGCTGGCTTGAGTTCGTGACTCAACTGCTTCGGAAATTCTGGATCAACAAACACGATTCTTATCTCCCCCTTACGCAACTCATGAAGCACTCCTGCTCTCAAATAGTCATCGCGCAAGCTATGCCCTGAGACCAGCAAAAGTTCCGCTCTCGATAGAACCGTAAGGAAATGTGCATAGAGCGGAAAGAAATGCGGGTCATAAACGCCCTTGGGCCGGGTAGGAAAAATCAGCTTTTTTTCCACGTTTGCACCCATTGAATTCATGTCAGTGGGATTTCGAATCTTCTCAACCGCACCCTGCTCATCAGCATACCAAGTGACTGAGCCATGTACTTGTACGAGCGTTAACGCATTCCCTGCCGGAAATTGGACGGCAGGATTCCAGACTCTTCTTAAGCCCTGGGGTACAAAGTTGTCCTCGATCTGTATGCCTTTTTCCGCTGCCACATGCTCAAGCGCAAAGTCGTAATTCGTTGTAAACAGCGGATATCCCATATCTGCTATCGCTTGAACAAAGTTTCCGAATATATCGACCGCCGCTCCCCTATCGAACTTGAAGCAAAGCTTAAACAGATAATCGAGAGCGCGGCTCCGGAGAGCCAGTATCTTCTGTTTCCTCTGTTGGAATCTTTCTCGGTACTTTTCGATCCTTATGCCCGTAGAGTGATGCGATACCGCCTTCTCGATGTACGCATTGAAGCCAAGCCGGTCGAGTTCAAGCAACATGTTCGAGGCAATCAGAAATTCCTCTAAATCCGGCTGAATCTCCAACTTTTCAGAAAAGTACTTGAGTGCGTGTCTTTCTGAACCAGTAATTCCGGACTTCCCCGTTTGTAAGAAATCCGCATAGAGTTCCCGCATAGTCGGGATTCCGAGCGGAACCGATACGCCAGCACCGAACAGGATCATCACTTTGGGGTTGACCAAGGCAGACTGGACTGTCATTTTTCCAAAGGATCCGTCTCCATCGTCACTAGGCTCATGCCCCTCTCGATTCCAGTTCAACCGGCCTGCCGCCTACAGCAGCATTCGGCACGAAGTAACACGGGAAAGCACCGGCGTGAAGAACTGCGACCGGTGATTGTAGTGGGCGCGTGTTGGCCTGTTCTCATTTCTCGGGCGACTCCAGTTCGACGAGCAGGGCATCCACAATCCGAAGCAGCTTAGGAAGGTGGTTTTGGACGTAGTCCCAGACCAGTTCGGGCACCACATGGTCATAGCCATGGGCCAGCACGTTACGAAAGTCCACGATCTTGCGTGCTTCCGGGATTTGCTCGGCAAAACCAGGGTGGACCTTTTGCAGACGATTGACCGCCTCGCCAATGATTTCGAACTTGCGTTCAACCGCAGCCTGCGTCCGCGCATCTACTGCATACGCCGAAGTGTCCATTCCTTCGGTAAACGATTCGATGTCAGCGCCAGCCTCCTTGATATGCGCCAAAAGGCCGCGAGGATCAACTTGCATAAACGAGCTCGCGAGACTTGTCGATGGCAAAACGCAGGTAGGGATTCCGGATCGCCCGAGCGTCGACCAGATCCACAGGTCGCCCCAGAACTGTCCGCAAGTCCTCTACGAGGTCAAAATACCGGTTGAAAGGAGGCAGGTTGCTGTTGGGATCGAATTCAACGAGGAAATCAGCATCGCTGGTTTCGAGATCGAAATCCGTGCCACGAGCTGCCGACCCGAACACTTCAAGGCGCGCGACATCGTAGCGCCGGCAAAGTTCCGCCAGCTCTCGCTTCTTGTCAGCTATCACAGAGTGCATAGCTAGCCGCCACCAGAGTCGCCGGACAGTTGCAGAGTCGTGTGCATCATCGTAACAGTGCCGCCCGAAATCAAACGGCAGGACCAACAGCCTGGTGAGGGAGAATTTCTCGAACGATGCCGTCGATTTTGGGAAAGATGCCTTCGGAGCCGAGCAGTTCTCGAATCCTGGACGACAGACCTACCTGTCCGAGCCGTGCGATTTCCTGCGATGACGCGGAAAGCCATTCTTGCGCGATAGCTTCGGCCTTTTCGGTGAGTTTCGCCAAGCCCCGGTGCCTGGGATTCCCCGGATCAAATCGGCGGATTGGCACCTTGCGCCATGGGTGCAATTGAAAGTGGCGCCCGCTGCTGCGAGACTGCACAAAGGCAGTGTTAAGGCAAGGCGCGTTCAGCAGGGCCACCAGGTAGGCCGCCTCTTCCGCGCTGCTGGCAACGTATCGAAACAGGGTGTAGTCAATGATTCCATCGCCAGGTGTGAAGCGGCACGCCCGCATGATGTCGCCGGAAGAAGGGTAAAGGACCATTGTGCGCGTCTCGCCACGTAGCGGCAATTGACTGCTGAGCTTGGAGGCGAAATCGATTTGGCCAATCAGCTTTGACGGCGTGTTCTTCCCCGCGCCCTTGTGTTCCCGATAGATCGTGTCAAGCGATGCCCAGAAGGAATTCCTGGTTTCCGGGTCTTTTTCCAGCCCGTCATGGTGGTCATTGACGACAGGGATGATGGCTCGATATGCGGCACCGGGAGAAATAGCGAAAGGAACGATTGCCTTTGAAATAATCAAAGAGTGAATCCAGTGGGCTGGTATTAGTCCTTCTTGGGGATTAACGGAGGACCAGGGACGATGCTGGGAGCGAATGGTTCTAACAGTCAGTCCGCCGCGCTGGGTTGAAGTGGCCTGTTGCACAATTGTCAGCACCCGGGGAACGATCGTTGCGCCTTGCCGAAATATCGGTTTTTCACGTTCATCCAAGTAATCCGACGGCGCTTGCGGAATGCGTTCCGGGGCAACCTGGAACGTTATCTGCTCAAGGACTTCCTCAAGTTCTTGTGCAGGCTTGGGCCGTTCATTGACGGGCCGCGCGATCAAATGCTTTGCATCCACTTCTGTCAGCCCGGTGGATGGGCGTCTTTCAAAGAGCACACAACTCCTCCGGGCATCGCCGCCGCCAAACGGCTGAAGCTGCTCAAGATCCAAGGTTTGCGCGCAAATCTCATCGTGCCACACGCGAAACTTGCGCCAGTTTCCTGCACGAAGGGCTGATTTCTTGACCAGCCATGCGGCCGGATTGCTGTCCGGGTCGGCAAGGTAGAGCTGGCGCGCCCGCTTGATGAACAATTGCGCAATGTCGAAATGCGGCGCCTGCCTGCCCCCGGTCCAAACATCCATATCGGGGCGTTGAGCCAACGTTTCCAGATCCCGCTTGCGTTTTTCCGCCTGAATATCCGCCATCTTCACCCACGGCGGGTTAGCCACTATGCGGTCCACCTTGGTTTGCGCCAGACGGTGAGGGGCGATGATGTTCTGGATATACCAGGTCCATACCGAATTGCCCTCCTTCTGTATGACTTCCCGAAACTTCCCGTGGCAGCGTCGCAAAGCGCTGCGTGCGTCCTCCGGAAGGCCAACAAGAATATCTTGCGGGAGCGGCGCTTCGTGCTGAGCGGAAAGAATGAACCGACGCAAGTCATCGGGAAAGTTGGTCCGCTCAATGAACACGTCCGGGAAAAAGAGTTCCTCACCCATCGGAGTGTAAATTCGAACCTCGTCATCAGCAGCGCGAAACAGCGCCACCCCATCGTCGCCCCGGACCAGCAAAGCGTCCCCTTCGTGTATCTGGAGCGAACTCTGTCCGCGCGGCGGTTCCGCCGGCAGCGCCCGCAACAAGGTGGCACGTGCGATTTCAGCAGCAACCGGATGTACGTCAATGCCATGCACCAGAAGGCACACCACGGCGGATTTGTCCGCCCCCTCGATGTACTGGTCACCGAGGGCCGTGAGCAACTTTTTCGCCGCGTGATAGAGAAAAGTTCCCGAACCGCAGGTTGGATCCAGCACTCCGACACCCTCAAGAGCAGCGCCTGTTCTCTGGACATCCAGAGCTTTCGTCACCGCTTCGTGGCACCAGGCATCGTCACACACTTCCCGAACGATCAGTTCCGCAAGCCAGTCAGGCGTATAGAACTCCCCGAACACTTTGCGATCCTTCTCGTCCACAAATTGCTCGTAGAGCGGCCGCAACACATCGCCGGGCCGCCGACGCCACTCATAGGTATCGACTTTGAGCAAGAGCCGGTGGGCCCACTGTCTCCCTTGCGTGGTGTCCACGATCCACGCCGTAAATCCGTCGGCCAGTATGTCCTTTGCGTCGGCTGTCTGCGCGCGATGCTGATTTTGTTCGAGCGCCCGAATTACGGCCCTGGCCAGCGCCACCAGAAATGAGTGGGCGGTAAACAGCCTCTGGCGAGCCGCTTCATTTTCCGGTTCCATGCTTGCGGTACGGAGCATATCCAGCCAAAGCCGACGCTTGGTCTCGGTGTGCTGCTCGACTTCCCCGCGCAGGCTCGAGTGAATTTCCCGCAATTGCTCCAGGAAAGGCTCGAAAATGGGTCGGGGATCTGCGGGAATCCATGGCTTGCCCACCAGGTCGCCCGCAAGGAAGTGCTGAAGCCGGCCGATCAGTTCGTCGGGATTGGCGGGCCTGAAGTCTTCCTCAACCACCGTGCCGAGATCGTTATCGCTATGCGAATACCGCCACACATGCCAGATCCGTCCATCGGTAACTATGCCCGTCCAAGGCCGGTCGGGGGCATCCTGAAGCGGCAGGCAGTCGAGCTCATATCTTCTTTCGGCGAACAGGTAACGCTCCAGCTGTTCCTTTGGCGATTCGTTGTTGTCTCTTTGCTGCCTCCTGTAAGGATCGTCGGCAAGCCCAACAGCCTTGGTTTCGATGAATGTGCGGTGGCGAGGAAGGAAAATGTCCGACGGGCCACCGGCCCCCGAAGGCGGATAGCCCTGTTCCTGCTCGATTTCCAGGGTATCGAGCAATTGGCCTATTCGCTGGCGGATAGCCTCCTCTGGACTTCCCCGAGAATGCCGCAGCAGCCAGGTGGCATGGCTGGACTGCGACTCGGACAATTGGACCATCAGGTTTGCTTGCTCAAAAGCTGGACAGCCCGTCGATCTTGACGCGCGCGAAGGCTTCGGTGGTGCCGATCATTCGACCATCCAGGGATTGATGATTTCGATGCCCATTTCTACGAAGTCGCGGACATGACACATTGCGACCGGCGTAACCGGGCCGCTGCCGGACAACTTCTTCGGCAAAACGATTCAGGACTCTGGACTGGTTCACGTCCGGCGTGGCCAGCATTCGATCCATCATGGCCTTGTTCATGACTTGCTTTCTTCGTTCTCGGACCGCCATTCCAGAAGCAGTCTGCGCAGCTCTTCCTTGGGCGGAAGTTCCAGCTTGTAACGACTGGCGAAAATACGTTCGTTGCCCTTGTCGAGAACGTATTCGACGACTGCGTCGTTCTTGTCGGTGCAGAGGATCAAGCCAATCGTAGGGTTGTCCTTCTGGGTGCATACTTCACGATCAAAGAAGTGAACGTACATCTGCATCTGGCCGATGTCGCCATGAGTGAGCTTTTCTGTTTTCAAGTCGATGATCACATAGCACTTGAGGCGCACGTGATAGAAGACCAGGTCCGCATAGAAATGATCTCCATCCAGAGTGAGTCGCTTCTGTCGGGCCACGAAGGCAAAGCCAGCCCCTAATTCCAACAGAAATTCCTGCATGTGCGTCGTAAGGGCCGCCTCCAGATCGCTTTCCAGCAATCGATACGACTCGGGAAGACCGAGGAACTCCAAGGCATAAGGGTCTTTGATGATGTCGATGGGATGTTCGGTCATCTGTCCTTCATTGGCGAGTTGCAGCACACCGTCCTTGTCGCGGCTCTTGAGTAGGCGTTCAAAGAGCAGGGTATTGATTTGTCGTTCAAGCTGCCGCTTGTTCCAGTGGTTCCGGGCGGCTTCCTGTTCATAGAACTGCCGCGCCTCCTCATTCTCGACGCGCATCAGCGCGCGATAGTGCGACCAGCTCAGATCGGGATGAAAGCCGGTTGTGGATTCAACGCCCGTTGGGCGCTGTTTTGGTGTCAATTTTCCATCCGGTGGGTGAAATGCTCCATCCTTGCCCAATTTTCTACCCATTGGGGAGAGAATCTCGTTTTTGGATTCGTTACCCATTGGGTAGCCAATTGCAGGCAAGGTGAATTTAGCACCCAGTGGGTGTTGAATCGCCAATCTTTGCACATAGGTCAGATAGAACTTCCTGCAATCCTGGAGGGTGGTCACGGAGAATCCTCCGCCATACCGCTTGCCAAGCCGTCGCGAAAGCTCCTGCAACAATGCCTTGCCGTAGTCAGCCCGTTTCTGACCCTTTTGCTCTTCCTCAACGATCTCACGTCCGATCAGCCAATATGCGACCACCATCGCGCTGTTGACCGTTCGGGCAACATGGCTGCGTGCTTCTTCGAGAATGTCGACAATCCGACCGAATAGAGCGGTATTTTCCGGGGCCGACGTATTCGGGATGTCTCTCTGAATCTTGTCAGGCATGCATTACTCCCTTGACGCGATTCTGGAAAACGGAGTACTTCTTGACGCGCGCGAAGGCTTCGGTCGTGCCGCTCATCGGACCGTCCACGGATTGATGACTTCTATGCTCATGCCTCCGAAGTCCCGAACGTTTCGCGTCGCAACTGCCCTGGCGCGGGAGCGGGCTATAGCCGCTATCTGGAAGTCGGCCGGCGCCACGGTGTGGCCAGCAGCACGGTCATCGAGCCAGACTCAGTCGAAGGATGGCGGTTCGCGCCCGGGCTCGCGGAGCGGCAACTCCAGTTCCACGCCTCCGATCGGTGCGATCCAGGCACTTACGGCCTCGGAGAGATCTTGAGTGCTCCGCTTGCGTCCGACCGCGCTGCGCAGAACCAGGGGAGCCTCCTCTTCCATGGATCGGTGGTTCTCAGCCGCGCACACACGTAGGCGCGTCTTCACATCATCATCGAGACTTCGGATAGTGTTACTGGCTACGCTCCTGCCCTCCCATAATCCGACATGTGAATTTTAACCGTGATTACCATGCAACCATTGCGATGCAATCAATATGCCTTAAACGTCATTGTCTCCCGGTGCCCGCTTGCGGATTATGCGAACCTGAAATTACTTGAATGGTTCTACGCCGAGGTCCTTGCAAATCTTTCTTGCCAGGAAATTGTCGATTTCCCGGTGCCGCGGAATCGCGGATCGGCGCTCGCCTTTGCCATCCCGCCACCATGAATGCCGTCTGCCTTCGCGAATCTTTTCGCAGCCCTGTCGGCGGAGGAGCTTCAACAGCTCAACTCGCTTCATGCGATAGCGACCTTCTCCTCGAAATAGTCATCGCCGGCAGCGGCCAGGGCATCTTGCCGATTGAACTCGAGCGCCTCGGAAAGCGTCTCCGCGAGGCTCCGACGCAGCTCCTCGCGCGTACGTTCCTGGCAGTTCACGCCGGGTACCTCCTCAATCCAGCCAATCCACCATTCGCCGCTCCTCTTGATGACGGCTGTATATTCCATCTCCGTTTTCCGTTCCGTCTGCAAGTCCGAGATTCCAGAGTATACCGACAACCCGATGCCTAAAGCCCTTCCCCGCTTACGTGAACGCCACCAAGCGGCCATAATTGCTCCATGACTACTCTTGAACGATATACCGCCCTTGCCCTGCAGACCGGTTCAATGACGGTCAGCGAGTGCAAGACCCGGGAGGAGGCGCGCGAGTTGATGCGCGAGAACCTCAGGCGCACGGCGCGCTCGGTCGCCGGAGGATGCGCCTTCACGCTTCAATACATCGGCGAGGCGCCGAAGCTTGTCGTTCTGCCCGAGTATTCGTTGACCGGCTTCCCGCTGGGCGCGCCGGTCGAACAGTGGCGCCGCAATGCCGCGCTGGACCCGAAAGGCGAAGAATACGAAGAGCTTGCCAGAATTGCCGTTCGTCATTCCATTTACCTTGCAGGCAACTGCTACGAGACCGATCCGGCTTTTCCGGAGTTGTTCTTCCAGGCCTGTTTTCTGATCGATCCGTCGGGCGAGGTGGTACTTCGCTACCGGCGCATGATCTCCCTGAACGCGCCTACGCCCTTCGATGTATGGGATGCCTACCTGGACCTGTACGGCGAGGACGGCGTTTTCCCCGTGGCCGACACGCCGCTGGGGCGTATCGCCGCGATCGCCTCCGAAGAAATCCTCTACCCCGAAATCGCCCGCGCCCATGCGGTTCGCGGCGCGGAGGTCTTCGTGCATCCGACCAGCGAGGCCGGCAGCAACCGCACCACGAGCAAGGAGATTGCGAGGCGCTCGCGGGCGGTCGAGAACATCGCCTACGTCGTCAGCGCCAATTCGGCCTGGCTGGAGAACCTGGCGATCCCGACCCATTCGACCACGGGCATGTCCAAGATCGTGGACTTCGAGGGCCACGTGCTGGCGGAAGCGGCCCCCGGCGGTGAAAGCATGGTGGCCAATGCGAGTCTGGACATCGCCGCCCTGCGCGCCAGACGGCTGCAAGGCGGCATGACCAACACCCTGGCGCGGGTGCCGATGCAGGCATTTGCCTCCACCTATGCGACGCGGGTCATGCGCACCGGCAGAAGCCTGCTCGACGCCGAGGGGGGCGTTCGAACGCCGGAAGTGGGCGAATTGCGCGCCAGCCTGGCCGCGGACATCGAGCGGCTGGCCAAGGCAGGGCTATTGTGAGTTCCGCAGCCGCGCGGACGGGCGCCGACACGGTGATCCGGGGCGCGACGCTGATCAGCGAAGGCTCACGGTCCGAGCAGGACGTTCTGATTCGGGGGGAACGCATCGAGCAGGTCGGCGGCTCGCCCCGCACTCGGGGGGCGGTGACCGAGATCGAGGCGGAAGGAAAATGGCTGCTGCCCGGCCTGATCGACGACCAGGTGCATTTCCGCGAGCCCGGGCATGTGCGCAAGGGAGATATCGCAACCGAATCGGCGGCGGCCGTGGCCGGAGGCGTGACCAGCTTCATGGACATGCCCAACGTTTCACCGGCAACCGTGACCCGCGACAGGCTGGCCGCCAAGTACGCTGCGGCGGCCAATCGCGCCTGGGGCAACTACGCTTTCTACCTCGGCGCCACCGAGAGCAATATTGCCGAAATCCAGGCGCTTGACGGCAGCGAAGCCTGCGGCGTCAAGGTATTCATGGGCCCGTCCACGGGAGACCTGCTGGTTGAGGACCCGGTGGCGCTCGAACGGATCTTCGCCGATTGCCCGGTGCTGATTGCCACCCATTGCGAGGACCGCCCGGTCATCGAACAGAATCTGCGACGGGCAAAACGCAAATACGGCCGGGAGATCCCGCCCGGCGCGCATCCGGAAATCCGCGACGCGGAATGTTGCTTCCGTTCCTCCAGCATGGCGGTGGAACTGGCCCGGAAGCACGACGCCAGGCTGCATGTGCTGCATCTCACAACCGCGCGCGAACTGGACTTGTTCGATCCCCCGGAAGACCTCGGCGCCGGCAACAGCATTACGGCGGAGGTGTGCGTGCATCACCTGTGGTTCGACGAGCGCGATTACGCCCGCCTGGGCAACCGCATCAAGTGCAACCCGGCGATCAAGTCGGAAGCCGACCGCAAGGCGCTGCGGAAGGCGCTGCGCGATGGCCGGATCAGCGTAATCGCCACCGACCACGCGCCGCACACGTCCGAGGAAAAATCCGCGGGCTACGCGAATGCTCCAGCCGGGCTGCCCCTCGTGCAACATTCCCTGCTGATGCTGCTGGATCTCGCGCGCGACGGCCACATTACGGTGGAGCGCACGGTGGAGGCAGCCTGCCATGCGCCCGCTCGCCTCTACGGCATCGCTGATCGCGGTTTCTTGCGCGAAGGCTATTTCGCCGATTGCGTCCTGATCGATCCCAAGGGCGGTCAGACCGTGACCCGGAACAGCCTGCTCTACAAGTGCGGCTGGTCGCCGCTTGAAGGGCACCGCTTTGCAGCGCGCGTTGATACGACCCTCGTCAACGGTTCCGTGGTCTTCAGCGCCGGCCGGTTGTGCGGATCGCCTGCCGGAACGGCGCTGGTATGCAACGCGCAGGCGGGGCGGAACTGATGTCCACGATAGTAAAACGCACGACGCTTGTAGTGCGGAACATCGAGCGTTCGGTGGCGTTCTACAGCAATGTGCTGGGCTATTCGCCCGCCTTCGATCGAGAAGATTGCCATGTCCGGCAGCGGCTACCCCGCCGGCAAGGCGGGCGACCGGACGGCGAACCGATCCGGATGCGGTCGATGACGATACTCGATCCTGACGGGTTCATACTCGAAGTCAACCAGCGCCCCACCTAGCAGACCGTGGCGGAAGTCCCGCGTCGCACCGGGCTGCTAGGGGTGCTCGCCGTAGTAGAAGCGCAACCGCCACTCCCCCAGACTGCCAACATCCCCGGCGGCAAGATCAGCCAGATGCACGGTCCAGGTTCCGTTCGGATTTTCGCCGTAAAAGGCGTTGCTCAGCAGACGCCAGCCAACGATTCCGGCGGGACTGTCGGCCAGCCCGGAGCTGAAGGGCGGGTTCACCACGCTTGTCGTTCCTCCCGGCGAGCGAAGCGTGATGCCGACATCCGCTGCAAACGGATGATCGACGCTGATCTCAAGCACTACCGCCTCCAGGGTGGCCGTGCCCGGCAGTCCGCTCACGTCAAGCGACGCCGACACCCCCGCGCCGTCGGCGTCCGGGATGTTCAGCGGCTGCGCAGTCGGGCCGGCGCCATCCATCCAGTCCGATTCGGTCAGCGTACCGAGGCTGTCGGGCATGTAACTCATTGCCTCTGCGACGGCTGCATCGACGTCTAAGGCGCCGAAGCCGTACCAGTTGTGGAACGTATAGCCTGCGGCGTTGGTCTGCCAGGCATGTTGCGCCACATACGGCGTGCCATTGAACGCGGCGCGCACCTCGCCTCTGTCGGGGTCGATCAGCCGCGCTGTCCTGGCGAGGATGTGCTTGA
The DNA here is from genome assembly GCA_963666765.1 of Gammaproteobacteria bacterium. Lineage (GTDB taxonomy): Bacteria > Pseudomonadota > Gammaproteobacteria > Steroidobacterales > Foliamicaceae > Foliamicus. The sequence goes on along the minus strand of OY762933.1, from coordinate 2,398,525 downwards.
TGTCGCGCCAGGTGAGATCCGGGTTGACCTCAAGCAGAATTGCCATGGCTCCGGCGGCGGCCGGGGCCGCCGAGGATGTTCCCCCAAAGGCACTGACGTAATCGCCGTGCGTGTTAAGCGAGTGCATGCTCGTCAGGCGGTTTTCGGGATATTCACTGTACCCGCCGTGCGTCCCAACCTGATCGGTGGTGATTATCGCCGGCGCAGTATCGCCATCTTCGCCGGACGGGCCCACAATCCAAAGGTTGGCTCCGGCGCTGGAGTAGGAAGACCGGACGTCATCTGCGTTGAATCCTCCCACGGAAATCAGCCAGGGAAGGTTCTGGTCGGGATCCGCATGGGAAGAATCACAGCCGATTTCCTCGTTCAGCGGGTGGATAGGGCGGCAAAAGTCAAAATCATTGCCCGCCGCCTTCACGTACAAGGCGCCCCGGCCGCCACGAAGCCGATTGGCGCCCATTCGAAACAGCCGCGCGAACTCTTCGTCGGAATTTTCGCCGGGCCGAAAAATGCCGAAACTCATGTTGAAGATATCCACGCTGGCGGAGTCCGGTTCGGACTCGCTCCCCCCCAGGCTTTGCAGCAGGGCGGCCAGGACGGGCCCTTCCTCGGACGGATCCTCCAGGGGCGATTCTTCCACCTCCTCCTCGTCTTCAATCGAGGCTTCCTCCGGATTGAAGCCAACCAGTGTGACATCGGGCGCCACGCCCCGTCCGCCCAGGCCATTGTTGGCCACCGCCGCGGCCACGCCGGCGACACTGGTGCCATGATCGCCGAGAACTCCGAAGTAATACGGCTGGCCGGGACGCGCTCCGACGGACGCCAGACGCTCGTAGGCGAAATTGTAAGACCCGCGCCCTGCCGCGTTGGCGGACAAATCCGGATGACAAGTCTCAAGTCCCGTGTCGATCACCGCGAGCTTTACGCCATCCCCGCCTCGACCTGCGGCGATCGCGGAACTCATTTGCAGATCGGCGCCGGCCACGCCACCCGCGTCGGAGAAGGCCGTCTGACCCGTGTTGACGAGGTGCCATTGCTCGAAGTACAAGGGGTCGCCGCCGCCTGAAGCATCGCGCTGCGGCGCCTCGCAGCGCACACGCACACGGCCTTCGGAATCGGTGGCGAAGCCCTCGAAAAACGTGTCGTCGGGAAAGTAGCCGAACTCCCCTGGCGGCGGCGGGGGGTCGAAGTAGGCCCGAACGTAATACACCTGGTCAGGCGCGAGTTCGGAGGTGGGTACGCGAAATATATGCAGGTTGCCGAAGAATAAATCGAACGGGTCGTCCGCGGATTCGACATCGACACTGCCGATCTCATGCACGTTGGCCTCGAACCGGTAATCTGTGGACCACTCCGCAACCAGCGTTTCCGTAATCGCTGCGTCCGCCGGTGCAAAAATTATTGCGGCAATCGCGAACTGGACTGAATCTTCGGTTACCGTGTAGGCCAGCACTTCCAAATCCAGGTTGATTTCCTGGCCATCGTCGTCGTCCATCATCTTGACTGCGGTGGCTGCCGCACCGTCCAGCACCGTCAGCATGATCGAATTGGTAGTGCCCGCCTCCGCGTTGCCGGAAATCGCGCCCAAACTGATTTCGATGGTCTCGTCGCCTTCGTCGTCGAAATCCCGGTAAACGTCGATCTCCACGCTCCCGGAGGAGGCGCCGGCCGGAATCATTACCGAGTCGTCCTCAACCGCGTAGTCGCTGTCCCGGGTCGCAGATCCCGCAAAGTTCAGGTTCACGGAAACGGTCGCCGACGCGACCGCGTCAAGTTCCACCATGAGCTCAACTCTCGGGTTGCCGGACTCCTCGATATCCGTGTTGCCGGTAACGGCAAGCGATACCGTCGCCGGAGGAGGAGGCGCAGGCACCGCATCGTTGGAGCCGCCACCGCCGCATGCGCCAAGGACTATCAGGCACAGCAGGGGCGCACACGGCCTTGGCGCGAATCCGTTGCGTTTTATCGCCATTCGATCTTTGGGCGGCGCAACCGGACGGCTACTTCCGGTTGGACCGGCCAAAACCGCAGCCGCCTGATCGCTTCGGCGGGATGCATGTCCACCGGAAGGTGGACGATGGCGAATTCCAGCGAGTCGATTACCGTAACGTCGATGGCGTTGACCGCGCTCGACAGGGCATCAAGATCGACAGGTTTATTCATTTCGACGCGTATGCTGGGCAAAAGCGATGCAAAGCGGCGCCTGACGGGATCGAAAACAAGTCGCGAGCGCGGGCCGCTGCGCGGCGTTGCGGCCCTGAACGTTGTTCCGTCCATTGTGACCACGTGGATCCGGTAGGCAGCCGTTTCGAAAGAACGCGCCATGAACCCGCCGGGCCCTGCGGACTCGACGGTTGCGCCGTAGTCGCCGGAGGCCAGCACGATCAACTCACGCCCGTTCAAGGAAACCGTCCCTGGCGGCGCCGTGAATTGCTCCTGGGCGGCCGCGGGCCAGCAGATCAGGAGTGAAAAAATCAGGTGTCGCCACCAAGTGCGAGCAACTGCTACGGCAAAGGCTGCAGGATTGATGCTGCTTGCAGCGCCCGGAAGGTTTCCAAATCCCAGAACGAGCGACGATTTCACCAGCGCGATTATAGTGCCGGCTCGCGCGCCGGAGGCTGGCCGGCGCCGCCTACGCCCGCACCTTCGCCCTCGTGGAGCGCGGGAACACCTTCAGCCGGCAGCCCCGGCAACGGAATATACTGTCCGGCAGCATGATCAAAGGAGGCATCTTGATGAGCAGGATTTTCCGTTGCGGTATGGCGTTCGCGATCTTGCTTGCCGGCAGTGGCGGCACGGCGGCCCAGGAAGGAGCGTCGGAAACAGACGCCGAGTTGGTTGCAAGCGCAGCGCTTTGCGTGAACATGGGGCCGCAAACGCCGCGCGATATCAGCAGCGCATTCGGCCTGAACATGGAGTCCTTCCCGCTGGCGCCCCCGGCTGGCCGGATGAACCTCTGCAACATCCACACCCACACCAACGCCGAACACAAGGGTCCGGGCTTCAGCGTATTCGTGAGCAATGCGGATGATGGCGGCTACGCCTGCAACGAGACCGGGGAACTCAGCGCCGCTAACCTGGCGCCGGCCGAGGGCGCTTACAAGGGCGTGAAACCCGGCGATACCATCGAAGTGCACTGGGTGCACACCTCGTGCGATGCAACACCCGGCGAAGGGCTGGGCGCCTGTGTGCCGGAAGGCTGCGAGGAACCTCTCCTGCGCGTGGAAGCGCAGGTGTTTCTCGTCGTGAACGACCCCGGGGCGCTTGATTTCACCGCAATGGGCTATGCCGGCGCGGGCGATGGCCTGCACCAGGCAAAGATGATTCCGGCGACCACCGGCGAGCCGGTGCTGTTCCGGGGTTCAACGACCGGCCCGTCTTACGACCAGGTCAACTGCTCTCCCGTGCGCGTCACCTGGAACGTACGCCCGCAGTGCGCGCGGCTGGACATCAACTCGCTGCACCGCTGGGCCACCGAGGGCAACGTGTTCAACGAAACCAAGTCGCACGGCGTCCGACAACTGGTAACAGCGCCGGAACTGCTCTCACCCATCGAGTAGCCCACCGCATCCGAGCCGCGACCAGCCGCGGTCAGTCTGTCTCGATGCGATGGTCGAATCGGCCGTTGCGGAGAAAGTGCGCCGTCTGGCGCTGGACCTCGCGGTTCCACACGATGGTCGTGTGCGTTGCCGGCGCCGGCAGAAAATCCTTCATGCCAGCAGCGTAATGAAAGCTGCGAGCCCGAGCAGGATTGCAGGTCGCGGAATCAGTCGTGGTCGTCGTGGTGAACGTGCTCGTGGTAGTGCGGGTGCTCGAAATCGTGCGGGTGGTTGTGGCCGTCCTGGGCGCGAACCCACTCGTACAGGTTGCGCTTCTGGCGGTACAACTGCGCGGCGGCGCGTTCCTGGTTCTCCTCGGGCGTGGTCCACGGATTGAAGTGGAAGTAATTGTGCAACTGGGAATCGGTCCGCCCGATCGCGATGCAGCCGTAGTCGCTCTGGAAGGCGCCATGGTTGATCCACGGCGGACGCCAGAAGTACCCGCCGGTGGGCAGGTAGCCGAACTGCATCATCCAGGAGGTTCCCCAGATGTGGTAGCCCTCTTCCATGCAGTCGTGGTACGAGATGTTGTCCTGCCAGAAATTGGGCGTCATGCAGTACATGAAGGTGAACCCGTGGGTAAGCGGATCAAACTTCAGGACCTTGACGAAGCAGCCCGGGGCCACGGAAGGCGAGACGTTCGCCGGACCCCAGACAATATCTTGCAGCGCATTGACGCTTACCATCTTGTGGCGCTCGGCGCGCGGATGATCCTCCTCCGATTCGACAAAGCTGGGTTCGCCGTGGTTGTAGAACATCATCACGCGGGCCCCGTCGGGAACGCTCATGGCGGGCATGGATACTCCCGCCGGCAGCCACATGTAATGGCCGCGCTCGAAGGTCTTGTCGCCGAACTTGAGGCTTCCGTCGATCACGTAGAGCTCCATTTCGGTATAGCTCATCCCGGGCGGCAGCGAATACCCGGATTCAAACTTGACCACCAGCGAGCAGGCGCCTGTGTCCGAATCCAGGCTCAGCACCTTGTAGTGCATTCCCTTGCCGAAACCCGGCAGCGTCATGCGCCGGAAGGGGACCATGGTTTCTACATAAGGTTCGATATGTGGACGACTCATTTTTGTTCCCCTTCTAAAATACGACCTTGAACGGCCGGTCCGGGCGCTCCGGAAGTTCTTCCGCGGGTATTGCGCGGCGGTTGTCGTAGTGCACGTTAAAGCCGCGCGTCTGGATGCGCTCGAAGAACTTCTCCACCCAGACGTCGCGTTCATCGGACAGGTCGTCCATTTCCTTGACTATCTGCTTGTAGCGCTCTTCCTGCTCCGCACCTTCGTCGCGGATCCATTCCTTCGCCGCGTCGGACTTCTCGTAATCGATAATTCTGGGCACCTGCTGGCCTCCCTTGAAAAAGCAGGCGCAAAATACTGGCACAAAGGCTGATTCAATGCAAACTTTTGTGCGCAACAACTTTTGTGCGCATAAGAACTCTTTTGCATGAGACCCTGAGCACCCAGCTGATGCAACCGGTTCCAAAATGCAAATTTGGGATAAACTTGCCCTCCAACACGAGGAACTAGCGACAGTAATTCGATAGCCCGACCTTAGTTGGCGTACTACCTTGCACGCCAACCGCAAGAAAAATCCCAAATCACCAATCGGAGTCTTACCTATCTCCCGTCCGAGATGCGCGGCGGTGTACAGCTATGACTGAAACCAATACATTTGCAAGGCAATTCAGGCTGCGTGTGCCCAAGCTGGTGCGCTATCTGCCACTGGTCGCAATTGCCGCGCTGGCGGCTCCGCAACCGGCAATATCCTCTCAGGTGACAGTTACTCCCGCCAGCATATCGGAAGCCAATGGCGCGGCGACACTAAGCGTGAATTTTCTGTCCGCACCCGAACACGACACAACCATTTGGCTTGAGTTTACTAACAGCACTGCCACATATGGGGTTGATTATCAGGTGAATGTTGGCGGCAAGCCGCTGTCCCCAAACAACCGTTTCATTATGCGAGCCGGGGAAACTACCGCGAAAGCCAAGATATCCATAATTGACGATGCCATTATCGATCCGGGCGAGGTGGTCAGCATTCTAGCCAAGTACGACTTTAGGGTCTTTGGCGTTTCCAACTGGATAACAATTGGTACCGCCGTCTTGACTATTGCCGACAACGATTCTCGGGGCGTAAAGATTTCCTCCACTTCGCTGAAATTAGACGAAGGTCAGAGCAAGGCGTACACCGTCGCGTTGACAAGCCAACCAACAGACACCGTAAGCATCACAACTTCATTAAGTGGGAGCAACGACGTAAAGGTGGATACTACAAGCCTGAGTTTTAATGCGGGCAACTGGAACAAGCCGCAAGAGGTTACGGTTAGCGCCAAGCAGGATGCGGACGCCTTGGATGAGGTGGCCACGGTGAGCCACACGGTCAGCGGTGGCGATTACGGAGCCAACGGCGTTACGGCGGATTCGGTGAAGGTACAGGTGGACGATGACGAGCCGGTGACGGTGACGGTTTCGTTTTCGTCGGGGAGCTACAGCGCCGAAGAAGGGAAGCCGGCTACAAGGGTAACGGTTAACCTGAGCGCCGAGCCGGGCCGGGACTTGGCGATTCCCATTGTGGCCCGGGGCAGTGACGGGGCAAGTACGGATGACTATGTGGTCTCCGCCGCGAGCGTGTCGTTTGGCAGCTCGGATAAATCAAAGTCTTTCACCGTACGGGCAAGTAACGACACTGTGGACGATGACGGCGAGAGTGTTTCTTTGAGTTTCGGCGCATTGCCGGTGGGGGTGACTGCGTCGGGCCACACCACAGCGTCGGTTTCTCTGGTTGACAATGATCCAGAGCCCGAAGTCGCACTTTCGCTCCTGCCTTCCACGATCGAGGAAGGTGATTCGGCGACGGTAACGGCTCACTTGAGTCATCCTTCGAGCGAGCCGACTACGGTGACGGTATCCGCTTCCGGCGTGACGGTCGCCGGCGGCAAGCTGACGATTCCGGCGGGCGAGAAGGACAGCAGCGGCAGCGCCACCCTCACATCCACCGACGACAACGTGCGTACCGGGGACCGCACGGTGACCGTATCGGGTACGGCCAGTAATTCTCAGGGATTGAAGTCTCAGCCTGCGGATGTGACCTTGACCATTGAGGAGAACGATCGCATCTCCACGCGCGTCACCCTTTCGGTGTCTCCACGGTCGATTGACGAGGATGGCGGCAGCCAGACGTTGCGGGTAACGGGCAGGCTCAACCATTCCGCGCGTGCGTCGGCCACGGATGTGACCGTGTCGATTTCCGGTACGTCCAAGACTCTGACGATTCCGGCGGACCGGACCCGCGGTTCCGTGGAAATGTCGTACACGCCGCAGGACAACAATAAGGACGAGCCGGACTGGACGGTGGATGTAACCGGTACCACGTCCGTGTCCGGTCTTTCGGTGAGCGGGACGTCGTTTACGGTGCGCGACGACGATCCGCCGCCCAAGGTGTCGCTGTCGTCTTCTTCAGTGGAGGTAGCGGAAAGTGCGGGTTCGGTGCGTCTTAAGGTCCGCCTGGATGAAGCGAGCGGCTATACGGTGAAGGTGGATTACAAGACGGTGGACGGCTCCGCCAAGGCGGGTTCGGACTACACCTCGGCGTCCGGTACGCTGACGTTCTCTCCCGGTCAGACGGAGAAACCACTCTCGATCACGCTCAAGGACGATTCCACCGTTGAGCCAAACGAGACGTTCGAGGTCCGGCTGAGCAGTCCGTCCAAAGCCACCCTGGGCAGTCCGTCGAAGACGGCCGTCACGATCACCGACAATGATGGCGCTAACGTGCCTGAGGTGTCACTGTCCTTGGCGTCCTTGTCGGCCTCCGAAGGCGCCGGCTCGGTGGACCTGACGGTCCGCCTGGATACGGCGGCCGCCGGTGCGGTGACGGTGGACTACGCCACTTTGGACGGTTCTGCCAAGTCCGGTTCGGACTACGTGTCCGCTTCCGGCACGCTGACGTTCGCGGCGGGCGAGACAAAGCAGACGGTCTCGATCACGCTCAAGAACGATTCCATCGACGAGCCCGACGAGACTTTCACGGTGAGCTTGAGCAATCCCTCAAACGCCACTTTGGGGAGTTCTTCCAGGACCACCGTAACGATCAAGGATAACGACCAGGCCCCCACTCCCTCACTTTCGCTCTCTTCGTCCACGATCGAGGAAGGTGATTCGACCGAGGTGAAGGCTCACTTGAGTCATCCTTCGAGCGAACCGACGACGGTGACGGTATCCGCTTCCGGCGTGACGGTCTCGGGCGGCAAGCTGACGATTCCGGCGGGCGAGAAGGACAGCAGCGGCAGCGCCACGCTCACTTCCACCGACGACAACGAGCGTACCGGGAACCGCACGGTGACCGTATCGGGCGCGGCCCGTAATTCTCAGGGATTGAAGGCGCAGCCCGCGGACGTCAGCCTGACCATTGAGGAGAACGATCGCGCCTCCACGCGCATCACCCTTTCGGTGTCTCCACGGTCGATTGACGAGGATGGCGGCAGCCAGGCATTGCGGGTGACGGGCGAGCTGAACCATTCCGCGCGTGCGTCGGCCACGCCCGTGAGCGTGTCGATTGCCGGCACGTCCAAGACTCTGACGATTCCGGCGGACCAGACCCGCGGTTCTGTGGCAATGTCGTACACGCCACAGGACAACAATAAGGACGAGCCGGACTGGACGGTGGATGTGACGGGTTCGACATCCGTGTCCGGTCTTTCGGTGAGCGGGACCTCGTTTACGGTACGCAACGACGATCCTCCGCCCAAGGTGTCGCTGTCGTCTTCATCCGTGCAAGTGGCCGAAGGCTCGGGTTCGGTGATTCTTAAGGTCCGCCTGGATGAAGCAAGCGGCTACTCGGTGAAGGTGAACTACAAAACGGTGGACGGCTCCGCCAAAGCAGGCTCGGACTACACCTCGGCATCCGGTACGCTGACCTTCTCCTCCGGCCAGAAGGAGAAGACGATCGAGGTGTCGGTGACGGACGACAAGCTGGCCGAGTCGAACGAGACGTTCAAGGTCGAGCTGAGCAGTCCGTCCAAAGCCACATTGGGCAGCACCGCGATCACTACCGTCACGATCATCGACGACGATGGCGCTAACGTGCCTGAGGTCTCGCTGTCCTCGGCGTCCGCGTCGGTTTCCGAAGGCGCCGGCCCGGTGGACCTGACGGTCCGCCTGGATACGGCGGCCACTTCCGCTGTGACGGTGGACTACGCCACTTCGGATGGTGCTGCCAAAGCAGGCTCGGACTACACCTCGGCATCCGGCACGCTGACCTTTGCTGCGGGCGTGACCCGGAAGACGGTCTCAGTCACGCTCAGGGACGATTCCATCGACGAGCCCGACGAGACTTTCACGGTGCGCTTGAGCAATCCCTCCGGGGCCACCCTGGGCCGCCGTTCGGCGGCCACGGTCACGATCCAGGATAACGATGATGCGCCTGACGTCTCTCTGGTATTGACGCCGTCTTCGATTTCGGAGGAGGGCGGCGTGAGCGGGGTCACGGCGCATTTGACGCATCCCTCGGCCGAGGACACGGTGGTTACCGTGTCCTCTTCGCCGGTGGCTCCGGCCGTGGCGGGGGATATTGAGCAAAGCGGCGCCAGGCTGACGGTTGCCGCCGGACAGAAGGACAGCGCCGGTTCGGTGACGGTCAAGGCCCTGGACAATGCGGTGCATGCGCCGGACAAGCGCGTGACCGTATCCGGCGCGGCGAGTAATGCGCTGGGGATTGCGGGCGACCCGGATGCTGTGACGCTGACGATCGAAGAGGACGATCCCGCGCCGGCGGTGACGGTAAGGTTTGCCGAAGCACGCTACACGGTGCGCGAAGGTGGCGGCGCGGCCTGGGTGCGGGTGACGCTGAGCGGTCCGCTGGCCTCCCCCGTGGCGGTTCCGCTGGTGGCCACGCCCGAAGGCGGGGCCACGGCGCCGGGCAGCGCCGGCGCGGACTACCTGGGCATTCCCGAGCGTGTGACGTTCGCCGCGGAGTCCACGTCCGAGACGTTTTCAATCAAGGCGGCGGACGACGCCATCGATGACGACGGCGAGCGGGTGTCGCTGCGCTTCGGCGCTCTTCCTGGGGACCTGCGCTTGGGCGATACGTCCGAGGCCGTTGTAGTGCTGGAGGACAACGACAGGCGGGGCCTGACGCTGGGTCCGGAGCAGTTGCGCCTGGAAGAAGGCACGTCCGCCACCTATACCGTGTCGTTGACGAGCGAGCCCACTTCGCAGGTCGCGGTGGGCGTGACCGGTTTTTCGGGCACGGATTTGCAAGTCTCGCCCGAACGCCTGATTTTCACCGAATCGGACTGGAGTCAGGCGCAGGACATCACGGTGAAGGCCGGCCACGATGAGGACGCCTTCGACGATGAGATCCTGTTCACGCATACGGCGGCTGGCGGGGACTACGGCGTATTGGACCCGGTGGCGTTTGCAGTCACGGTGCTCGACGACGACCCGCGCTGGGTGGCGGCGCTCTCGGTCAGTCCGGCCACCGTGAGCGAACGCGCGGGCGCCGCCTCCCTTGAGGTCACCGCTACGCTCAACGAGGCGCGAGGCGGAGACACGGAAGTGAACCTGTTCGCCCGGCCCGGGCCGGATACGGAAGCCGGCGACTTTGCCTTCGCGCCTGCCACGCTTGTGATTGCTGCGGGAGAGACCTCCGCCACGGCTTCGGTGAAGCTGACGCCGTCCGATGACCGGATCGTGGAGGGCGCCGAGACGGTTGCGCTGGTGGGCGCGGCCGAGGAGGTGTCGGTCACCGAAGCGGAGATCACGATCACCGATGACGATACGCCGTTTTGGGCCGTAACCCTGTTGCCGGCCTCGGTTGCCGAGTCCGCAGGCGTCTCGACGCTGACGGTGGAATCGGGCGGCGTGACGTTCGAGGATAGCCGGACACTCGCGCTGACGTTCGGCGGCACGGCGGATATCGGGGCGGATTACTCGGTCACGTCCGGCGGCGCGCCGCTCACCGGTCCGCCGTATGCGCTGGTCCTGCCCGCCGGGGCGTCTTCGGTAGAAGCCCAGATCACGGCGCTGTCCGACAGCGTGTCCGATGCCGGCGAGACGGTGGAAGTCACCGTGCGCCACGATGCGGCCGGTATCGGCACGGTGACACTGACGATCACGGAGGGCATATGCGCGCGCACCCCGGCGGTGCGCGACGCGCTGGTGACCGCTGCCGGCGCGGCGTCGTGCGCCGATGTGGACGCGGACGATCTATCCGCTATTGCATCGCTGGACTTCTCCGGCGGCACGGTAACGTCCCTGACGCTCAAGAGCGGCGATCTGGCGGGATTGAGCGGCCTTAAGACGCTGATCTTCGAGGGCGTGGCGCTGGCTTCGGTTCCGGCCGACATCTTTGCCGGCCTGGCCGCACTGGAACGGCTCAATCTGAAAAGCACGGGACTGACCGCCTTGCCCAATGGCGTGTTCTCGGGCTTAAGCCGTCTTGGCCGGCTGACGCTGGAGAACAACGCCCTGGGGAGTCTGGCCTCCAATACCTTTGCGGGGCTCACATCGCTCACCGATCTCAACCTGCGCAAGACATCGCTTAGGGCTCTCCCGGCGGGGGTATTCGCGGGCCTTGCCAAACTCAAGGGGCTGAACCTGATCGGCAACCGCTTGAGCGCACTTCCCGATGGCCTGTTCGAGGGCCTTGGGTCGCTTAAGAGCGTTCGCCTGGACGGGAACAGCGGCAGTCCGTTTGCTCTGGCGCTGACTCTTGAGAAGGTGGGCGAAGACGGGGTGCGCATGGCGCTGCCCACCGGCGCCCCGTTCGACATCGTCGTGGCGGCGTCGGTAAGCGCCAACGGAACCCTTGAAGGACTCAACCACGGCCTGACCATCGCCACCGGCAAGGTGCACAGCAACCGGCTCAAGGTATCGCGCAAGGCGGGCGAGCCCGGCGCGGTGACGGCGACGCTGGCGGAGTTGCCGGTGCTGCCCTCCACCCACCAGGGTTATGCGCTGGCGAAGTCCGCTGAATTGCCGCTGACGGTGCTGTCGGGTTATGTGTCCGCCGCGCTGTCGGTGGCGGATCCGCCCGATGTGAAGGAGGGGGCGAACGCCAGCGTAGCGTTTACGGTCACTCTGGCGCCGGCGGTGGACCGGGAAGTGACGGTAACCTACGCCACGGCCAACGGCACGGCGAAGTCGGGTCTGGATTACGAGGCGGTCAGCGGCACGCTCACGTTCAAGGCGGGGGAGACATCCAAGACCGTGACGGTGAAGGTGCTGGACGACGCGGTGGACGAGACCCGCGAGACGTTCCGTGTGGTGCTGTTGAAGGCGCTGGGCGCGGACATCGCCGATGGCGACGGCGAGGTGGCGATCGTCAACGCCGATCCCCTGCCGAAGGCCTGGCTGGCGCGCTTCGGCGGCGTGGTGGCCGGGCATGTGGCCGACGGCATCGGCGAGCGGCTGGCGCAGAGCGAAGGCGGGCACGCCCGCTTTGGTGCTGCGGACGCACACTTCGGCGGCCTGGCGCCTTTCTCTGGCCCATCAAGCCCGTATGCCGAAGTGCAACAGGAACCGTTCTTCTCCCCGCACTCAATCCACACACATACGAATGCCGGACCCCGGACAGGGTCCGGCCACGGTCTCCGTTCTTCTCTACCTGATCCCGACCGCTTTGGGTTCGGCGCTCGCGGCTCCCATCCGTTCGGCGCGCCGCAAGACCGCGCCACGCCGAGCCTGCTTACAGGCCGTTCGTTCACCGCGCCTGTAGGCGGAGGCGAAGACGACGCCCGTTCCTGGACGTTCTGGGGCCGGGGGATGGCCACACGGTTTACGGGCCATGAGGACGGGGTTGAGCTCAACGGCGAGGTGACGACCTATATGGCCGGAGCGGATACGGCCCTGGGCCGCTGGCGCGCGGGCGTGGCCATCGCGCGCAGCCACGGCGAAGGCGGCTATACGGCGGAAGTATCGGACCAGGGTGATCTCGCCAGCGGCCTGATCAGCGTGCATCCGTATGCGCGCGTTGCGCTCAGTGACCGGCTCACCGCCTGGGGCCTGCTCGGCTATGGCCGGGGGCATCTGACGCTGGAGCGGGGCGAAGAGTCCTATACCGCCGAGACCTCGATGCGCATGGCGGGGCTTGGCGCAAGAGGCGTGTTGCGGCCGGCGCCCGCCACGGGCGGGTTCGAGCTGGCGCTGAGAGCCGATGCGCTCGTTGCGCGCATGGGCTCGGAGGCAGTGGACAGCGATAACGGGCGCATGGCCAAAGCTCAGGGCGATGCCCTTCGCTTCCGTCTGATGGTGGAAGGCGCGCATACGTTCACGCTGGGTAGTCAGAGCACGCTCACCCCGCACATTCAAGTGGGCGTCCGTCACGATGGCGGTGATGCCCAATACGCCGGCGGCATCGAGTTGGGCGGCGGTGTGCGGTATGTCCACGCCGGCGTAGGATTGAGCGCGGAGGTCAGGGCGCGCACCCGCATTACGCGCGGGAGTTCCGAAGAGAGAACCTGGGGCGCAAGCGCTGCCCTGCGCCTGAATCCGGGCGCATCGGGCAAAGGGCTGATGCTGACGATTACGCCGGCATGGGGTGTTACAGACATCATGGCGGAGCAGCTCTGGACGCAGCCTGGAGGCTGGACATCAGCCGGTCGCGCGCATCCGCCTGCCCGGCGGATCCAGGCCGAGATCGGCTATGCACTCACCGGGCCGAAAGGACGCGGGCTGCAAACGCCTTACGCCGGCGCCACCCTGGGCGAATTGAACCAGAAGACCTTCACCCTCGGATGGCGGCTTGCCATCGGGCCGTCCAACCATATCAATGTCGAGGTTGCCCGAAGTCATCACCTGAATGCGCGGGCGCCAGATTACGGCATCCTGATACGGGGGGCCAGACGATGGTAGTGCGCGTGCCGAGCGAAGCACGGTTGCGCGCCGACTATCAACCGCAGCCACCAAATTCCTGTGTCGCCAAATCCCTGTCGCCTTGCGACCACAACACGCTTTGCATAGCAGCTATGGCTGAGTATCAAGCTGAGCCTGCAATATAATTTCCTAACCGTACAGTCGCCTCTGATATCTTGGCGCATATGGTTTGCGCCAGCCTATCTGGCGTCCCCTCCATTGCAATGATCAGGAGTTTGTTGATGAAGAAAGCCTTGCAGTCTTGCACGCCACTTATCCTGTGCGTGCTCCTTTCACCTGCGCTGGCGCAGGACGGCAACGAGATGATTGAGGAAGTGATCGTGACCGCGCAGCGCCGTGCGGAAAGCGTTCAGGACGTGCCGATCGCGGTCAGCGCGTTTTCCGACGAGCAACTGCGCACTTTGCAGGTCACCGAAGGGCTGGACATGACCCGCCTGGTGCCGAACCTGATGGGCAGCAACAATACCGGTCTGGGATCTGCCAATGTCTACTCATTGCGCGCCCTTAACAACACCGAGTCCATAGCCACCTTCGACCCCCCCGTGGGCAGCTACATCGACGATGTTTTTGTCAGCCGGCAGAACGCCAACAACTACGCGCTGTTCGATATCGACCGTATCGAAGTGCTGCGCGGGCCGCAGGGCACGCTGTTCGGCCGCAACACAACCGGCGGCGCCGTCAACGTGATCCTGAAAAAGCCGGCCGAGGAATTCGGCGGTTACGTCGAGCTGGGCTTCGGCCGCTTCAGCCAGGTGCGCTTTCGCGGCAGCGTGGATCTACCGGTGCAGGACAATCTCTTCCTGAAACTTTCGGCATACGCCATTGATGACGATGGCTTCGTCGAGAACCGCACCACCGGCGAAGACGGCATCAACTACGAAAAAAATGTTGGGGTGCGAGCAGCGGTACGTTGGCTGGGCGGGAGCGTGACCTGGGACGCAGCCGTGTCATACGTGGACCACGAACACGCCAACCTGCTTAACCTGCATGACCCTGAGACCGACGACCGCTACGTCACTACGGGCCTAAGATCTGACCGTAGTCCCGCTTGGCCCGATCCCGTGTATGGCGCCAAGGCCGGCAGGCCACTTGGGAATTGGGTCAATTCACTTTCAATCTATTCGAATATAGAGGCCGAAACCGCGTTTGGCACGGTCAACTTCATTACCGGCCAGCGTTACCTTGACCACGATTTCACTCTCGACTTCGTGCACTTCCCTGCCCCGAGCGGCGGGTTCAGCATCGCCAACGCGGGCGAGCATGACCAGTTCACGCAGGAAATCAAGCTGACTGGCGTTACTGACAACGGCATGCTGGACTATGTGGCCGGTCTTTTCTTCATAACGGAAGAGAATTCCACGGACTTTGCCGATATCAATTTCTTTAACTCATTTGCAGGCCGAAGCACGACCGCGGCAGACCGCGTACTGGAAAACGATACCGATGCGGTAGCCGCCTACATCCAGGTGGACTACCATGCAAGCCAGCAGCTCACGCTTACTGGTGGCGTACGCTGGACGGATGAAACGAAAGATGTCGCTTTTATGGCCAACCCGACATGGCCGGGGGGATTCAATTCGGTCGATATAGCTGCCCTAGGCTATCCGCTGGAGCAGAATTCCAAGATTCTCACCCCTCGCTTGGCGCTCGAATACGGCGTAAACGATGACGTGATGTTCTACGTTTCCGCGACGCGGGGATTCAAGTCCGGCGGATGGAACGCTCGTGGCGGCAATGCCGCCGCAATCGAGGTATTTGGACCGGAGAAAGTCTGGTCGTACGAAGCGGGAATGCGGTCAGATTGGATGGACAATCGAGTTCGCCTCAATGTAACCGCCTTCCGCACCGACGTAAACGATTTTCAACTGCCGTCGGCAGTGTACGACGAAGCCGGCGTACCGACCTTTCAAACGCGGAACTACGCTTCGCTCGAAAACCAGGGGCTGGAGGTTGAACTCACTGCGGTGATCATTGACGGCCTAACCGTCTTCGCCAACCTTGGCACGCAAGACGCCGAGTATGCCGAGCTGAATCCATCAATCTTGAGACAGATCGAAAGTTGTGCCGCGGATTTAGCTGCAGGTATAGCGTCCGGCGCCAGCCCGAACTGCGGTGCCGGCGTAGTGAATGATCGGGGCGAAATCGCCGACCCTGTGCGGGCCCCGGAATACACCCTTACAGCTGGCGCCACATATGACATTCAGATTGCGGATGGCTGGGAACTAACCCCCAGCGCTTACGTTTACAAGATCGGCAAACACAGCATCGGCTCCAGTGGCCTCCCGGTGCAGCTTAGCGATGGCTATTCGGTCGTAACGGCGTCCGTAACCCTGCGTAATCTGGATGGTGATTGGTCGATCAGCGCCGAGTGCCAGAACTGCGCGGACCGCGAACAGGGCACTTCATTCTTTATCGGGCTCTACCTGCAGGACCCGCGCACCTGGACGGTGAACTTCCGCAAGGACTTCTGATCTGAAACTGCCCGCGACTTCGAGCACGCAGGAATGGAGCGTCCGCAGGCCGAGGCAATTGCCCGGGCCATCGGCAAGCATGGGGAAGGGGCGGTAATGGATGCCTTGGCGGCCCTCAGGGGAGAGATCTGGAAGGCCGCCTTCTCGACCGCGGGTATCACGGTGGCGGCGATCGCCGTGGCCACCGGCACGCTGCTGTCCCGGCTCGCCTAACGCTCCGAGCGCACCTGGCCCGGGATTATTCCGGGGGAGCGCGGGTAACTCCGCTGGCCAGCATCTCCTGGATTTGTTCGCTTGAATAGCCCGCCTCGCCGAGCACTTCCACGCTGTGCTCGCCCAGGTTCGGCGGATGGCGCCGAATGCCGGCCGGCGTGGCGGAGAAATTCACCGGGAAACCCGGCATGCGCAGTTTGCCTTCGGTGGGATGGTCCATCTCGCTCCAGAAACCGACGGCCCGCAGGTGTTCATCGTCCTGCAGGTCGTCGAGCGAACTTACCGCGTTGACCGGCACGCTGCTGCCTTCGAACAACTGCATCCACTCGGCAGTCGTGCGGGTCGCCAGGATGCGCCCGGTTTCGGAATAGGTATCGTCGATGTTCCGTACCCGGTCCGACAGCGTGCGAAAGCGGTCGTCCTCAATCAGTTCAGGCCGCCCGGCCCGGGTGCAGAACAGCTCCCAGTGGCGATCCAGGTAAGGAAGCACGGCAATGTATCCATCCAGCGTCTTGTAAGGCTTGCGGTGTTTGCTCATCAGCCGCTTATAGCCGGCCGTGGCCAGCGGCGGGTCGAAGACCTGCCCCCACAGGTGCTCCGCCATCACGAAGGACACCATGGTTTCGAACATCGGCACTTCCAGCTCCTGCCCCTCGCCGGTGCGTTCGCGGTGAAACAGCGCCGCCAGCACGCCGTAGACGACGGTGATCGCCGTGGTTTTGTCCGCCACCACGCTGGGCGCGTAGCGCGGTTCGCCCTGTACCATTGCATGCAGCATGGCGAAGCCGCTGGCCGACTGAATCGAATCGTCCAGCGCGCCGCGCTGGGCATAGGGACCCTCTCTGCTGTAGCCGTAGGTACCGCAGTAGATGATCCGCGGGTTGACTGCCCGCAAATCATCGTATTCGAGCCCCAGGCGCGTCATCACCCCGGGTCGGTTGTTGTGAATCAGCACGTCCGCGTCCCGAGCCAGGCGCAGCACGGCTTCCCGTCCTGCCGGCTTCTTCAGGTCCAGGACCACGCCCCGCTTGTTGCGGTTGCAAGTCAGGTAAAGCGCGGCCATTCCGGGGTTATGGGATGCGCCCAGGGTCCTGTTCGAATCTCCGTACGGCGGTTCCACCTTGATGACGTCGGCGCCCATATCGGCCAGCAACTGGCACGCCCAGGGGCCCAGCACCACACTGGTAAGTTCCAGCACGCGAATCCCGTCCAGGGGCCCGGCCGTCATCTGTTGCGTCTCAGCGTTGGGGGGTAAAGAGGCAGGCACGGCGCGAGATTGTATTCGCTTTGCATTTTCCTGCCGAATCCGCAACAATCGGCAGTTCAACTCCTGGGGGAAAGCCATGACACAACCCATCACCCATGCCCTCGCGCTGGAACGGAATCGCGACACACGCGCGCGCGAACGATTTGTTTCGGGACTGCGCGGTTTTGTGCTCAACGATTTGGCCGCCACCATGCGCAAGGACTTCGAATCCGGCGTCGCCGGCGGCCTCGACGCGGACGCGGCCGGCAAGCAGCTCGACGGTGCGGACGTGCATCGCGCAATGCGCGGCCGGGACATATTCAGAGCTTATTCGTCGGCTCGATGCACCGCCCAGCAAATGGTCTGGGATGTAGTCATTGACAGTCTGGAGCAGCAGCGCGGGCAGCTGAATTCCACGGGCAGCGACCTGGCCGGGAAGGCGAAAGCCGGCGGCACCCTTGAACTTGACCCGAATCTTGAGATACCGCGTTACGTGGATGCGGTCGACGTCCACCTCATGCCGGGCTGTTATTACACGGAACACGGCGGCGAGGACCTGGCGGCCGGCGCCATCTATGACCAGGGACTGAACGTGTTCGCGTTCGGCGCCATGGGCGAGGAACTGAACGACATCGGCTGGTCGATGGCGAATTTCTACAAGAACCGCTTTGCCAACCGCAGGCCGCGGCGGATACTGGATGCGGGCTGCACCATAGGCCATAACACCCTGCCCTGGAAGCAGGTGTTTCCGGATGCCGAAGTGCATGGCATCGACGTGGCAGCGCCCTGCCTGCGTTATGCCCACGCCCGCGCGGAGGCGATGGGAGTCCAGGCGCATTTCCACCAGCAGAGCGCCGAGGGCATCCGCTTTCCCGACAACTCGATGGACGTGGTATTCAGTTCAATGTTCCTGCACGAACTGCCGAACAAGGCGATTCGGCAGTACCTTGCCGAAGCGCATCGCGTACTGCGCCCGGGCGGCGTGTTGCTCAACATGGAACTGCCGCCGAACGACCGCATGGCAGCCTACGATCAGTTCTACCTTGACTGGGACAGCTACTACAACAACGAGCCGTTCTACAAGGATTTCCGCGACCAGAACCCGAAGGAATTGACGATCGCCGCAGGCTTTCCGGCCGACGGATACTTTGAAGGCGTGATGCCGCGCTACACGTATACCGACGAGGAAGAATTCATCGCGATTGCCATAGCCGAGCCGGAATTCGGGGAAGACACCGGCCGACTCTCCGACGTGATCTTCTGGTACGGCTTCGGTTCCGTCAAGCAGGACTAGTGCCATGGCACTAGACGTGGACACCGCCGGGGAACGACTGAGCCGCCGAATCAAGGGCGGGCGCAAGTACTTTTTTCAGGATCCCGCCACCGACGCGCTGCTCGCCAGCCTGCTCAAGCTGATGGCCGAGCACTGGGTCGTGCGGGAGCGGTTGATGAGCCTGGAGACGCTGATTCTGGGCAAAGGCTTGCTGACACGCGAGGAAATCGAGGAATTCGAGCCGGACGCGGAGCAGGCCGGCGCCTGGGCGGCGGCCAACTCCGAGATGATCCGCAAGGTGCTGGCGCCGTTTGAAGAGATGGGCGAGGAGCAGAAGTCATGATGCTGGAACACAAAATACTGGTCTTCTTTCATATCTCGCTGTGGGTATTCTGGCTGGGCACCGATCTTGGCGTGTTCCTGGCAGCGAAAATGTCGGAGAACTCGTCTCTGAGCATGGAGACGCGCTCCAGCGTCCTCAAGCTGGGGCTGGTGCTTGACCGCTTGCCGCGCACCTGCAACGCGCTGATATTCCCGAGCGGCCTTCAGCTGATCCACGGTATCGGCGTGCTGAACGTTCCCGCATGGGTACTCGCGGCGGTATGGCTGATCGGACTGGCCTGGGTGCTGATCATGTGGCGCGGCTTTCTCAACCCGGGAACCGCCGCCGAGAAGCTCTTCGAAAAAACCAATATGCCGTTCAGCCTGTTCCTGTGTGCCGGCGCATTTGTCTTCGCAGCCGCCACAGTGACTGTCGAAGCGCTCGCCGCCCCGGCCTGGCTCACGGTCAAACTGGTGGCGGTGGGCCTGATCGGTTTCGCCGTGGTGCCCCTGGACCGCGGCTTTGCCCCGGCAACGCTCACGTTCATGACTATCGCGCAGTCCGGCTCGACGCCCGAACTGGAGCAGAAATACCACACGCAGTTGCAGCCGGTTTACGGATGGGTATTGTTTATCTACGCCATGACCATCGTGGCCGCGTTCTCGGGCACCGTGTTCGGCCCGTAGTCAGTGAACTGCATAAGACCATCAATCCGAGGAGAGCATAGATGATTCGGCTATACGGCCCGTTGCAATCGCGCGCTGCGCGCTGCCTTTGGATGCTTGAGGAACTGGCGATACCGTATGAGCATGTGCCGCTGGACGGCCAGTCGCGCGAGGAGCGCAGTAAATCGATCGGCAAGGTCACCCTGCCCGGCAAGGCGCCCGCAATGGAGGACGGCTCGCTCAAGCTGTTCGAATCCGCCGCCATCAACCTGTACCTGGCCGCCAAGTATGACGACCGCGAGCTGTGGCCGGCCACGCAGGCGCAGAGGGCCCACGTCCTTCAGTGGGCTTTCTTTGCAATGACCGAACTGGAACCGCTCATCGTAGTAATGTTCATGCAGAAATTCGTGCACACCGGCGACGACCATAACGAGGCGGCCGCCAAGGGCGCGGAACAGGCACTGGCGGGTCCGCTGGACGTGCTTGAAAAGCAATTGGCAAAACGCTCCCATCTCCTGGGCGAACAGTTCACCGCGGCGGACCTGATCTGCGTTTCCGTGCTGGATATGCTGGTGATGCTGCAATTCAGCATGGAGGCATGGCCGAAGGTGAACAAGTGGGTGTCGGCGTGCAGGGAGCGGCCGGCCTATCAACGCTCCCGGGGCGCGGCCTAGCTGCCAGTGGGCGCCGGGGAATCTGAGCAGCACGACTCGGTTGTCCTGACACGGCGCAAGGGCGCCGTGTCCACGGTGCTGATGCACCAGCCGGACAATCTCAACAGCTTTACGCCCGAACTGCGGGCCGGATTGGCGGCGGCGCTCGAGGAAGCTGCAGCAGAGCGCTCCGTTCGGGCAATTGTTCTGGGCGGCAGCGGGAGGTTCTTCAGCGCCGGCGCGAACCTGAAGCGGGGCACGATTGGAACCGAGTCGATCCGCGACATTCTGCTTCGCGAATACAAGCCCCTGTTCGACGCGATAACGCAGGCTCCGCAGCCGGTCATCGCCGCCGTTCAGGGAGGCGCTGCGGGCATCGGAATGGCGCTGGCGCTGGCCTGCGACCTGGTGCTGATGGAAGAAAACGCATTTCTGCTCTGTCCGTTTTCCAACATCGGACTGGTCCCCGACGGCGGCTCAACGTGGACGCTTACGCAAACCATCGGGCATCGGGCGGCATTCGAGTTCGCGATCAGCGGCGATCGCATGCCCGCGTCGCGGGCGAAGGAATTGAATCTGGCAAACCGGCTGGCGCCGACCGGCGAGGCGCTTGCGACCGCCGAGAACTGGGCAGCGGAACTGGCCCTCAAGGCCCCGCTGGCGCTGACCGCGACCAAGCGCCTGATACGCCAGGCGGGCACGCTGTCCTTCGACGACCTTTTCCTGGCCGAAGCGGAAGCGCAGGAGACATGCGGCAACACGGCTGACGCCGCGGAAGGAATAGCGGCTTTTCGTGAGAAGAGAGCACCCCGCTTCAGCGGCGAGTAACGCATCCCCCGGGAGATAGCACATCTTCGCGGAAGACAGGGCGTCCCCGCCCTGGGAGAGAGGGGGTGTCGCCCTCAATAAGCCATGACCAAACCCACCCGTAAAACCAAACCACGCAGGCTCCTCAACGATGACGAGTGGACGCAGTTCTGGCGTCACGGCAGCGTAACCACCTTCGAGCGCAGCGGCAATCCGAACTACGACGGCGAAATTCGCGAGTTCTGGGAACGCCAGTTCGCCACGCTTCTCCAAGGCGCAAGGATTGTCGACCTCGCCACCGGGAACGGCGCCGTAGCTTTGCTTGCAGCGGAGTATTCCGCCACACGTAACAGGCAGTTCCGGATTGATGCGCTGGACCGGGCCGCGATTCGACCCGAAAAGGACCTCAAGGAGGCCGAGTCAGCGAAAGGGTGGTTGGAAAGCGTGCGATTTCAAGGTGGAGCGCCCAACGAGAGAACGGGACTGGAAGGAGAAAGCTGCGACCTGCTTACTTCGCAGTACGGCTTCGAGTACGGGAATCCCGCCGCCAGCGCTCGGGAAGCGATGCGCATTCTCAAACCGGGCGGGCGGATAGCGCTGATCACCCATCACGCCAATTCGGTCGTGGTAAGGGAAGCCCGGGAGGGACTGGAGCAGCATCGCCTGTGCCTTAGACAGGAACAGTTGCTGACCAAAGCGCGCCGGGTCATCGACGCGGTGGAATCGGCGGAATCGGAATTTGAGAAGCGAATGCTCAGGCACGACGGGCGGGCGGAGAACCTGCGCCGCAAGCTGAATGCCGCAGTCGATCGGGTCCAGCAGCAGGCGAAAAGCTTCAGCGATCCGGGCAATGGAATAGGGTTTGTCCTGAATGGGCTGCAAGGCGTTTTTTCTCCGGGCCTTCAAGCGGAACAGAGGCGGGCGATGGTCCGCCGGCTCAGGGAGGCAAGTGACGCCTATTGCCGCCGCATGGAGGATCTTCTGGCCGCAACGCCCGACGCCGGCGAGTTCGACCGTCTGCTGGACCACTTGCGATCGGCGGGGCTGATTGTCGAGGGTTGGTTCCCGGTCGTATACCGGGGGGAAGCGCTGATGGGCTGGGCGGTCGCCGGCCACAGGCCGCGTGGAGAAGAGGCGGCCGCAATGGAGTAGGATTGCGCGGCTTTCCTTAAGGAGTATTCATGTGGATATCAAGGGCAAAACGATAGTCATTACCGGGGCCGCGCGTGGGCTGGGAGCGGCCATGGCGCGCCGCCTGGCAGCGCAGGGCGCGCGCCTGGCACTGTGCGATCTGAACCGGGACAGCCTTGCCGAAACGGCTGCCGATTGCCGCGCGGCCGGCTCCGAAGTGCACTGTTACGCCGCCAACGTGGCTGTCGAAAGCGACGTGGAGGCATTCATGAAAGCGGTGGCGTCGGACTGCGGCGCGCTCGACGTGTTGATCAACAACGCCGGCATTACCCGCGACGGCCTGCTCATCAAGTTCAAGGACGGCGAACTGCTGGGCAAGATGTCGGTCGAGAACTGGCAGGCGGTCCTGGACGTCAACCTGACCGGGACCTTCCTCTGCGCCCGGGAGGCCGCCGTGCACATGGCGCGCTTCGGCGCCGGCGGGGTGATCATCAATATTTCCAGCCTTTCCCGGGTCGGAAACTTCGGCCAGTCGAACTACTCCGCCACCAAGGCGGGCGTAGCCTCACTGACCGTCCTGTGGGCGCGGGAACTGGCGCGCCACGGCATCCGCACCGCCGCCATCGCCCCCGGGCTGATCAACACCGAGATGGTGGCGGCCATGAAGCCCGAGGCCCGCGACCGCCTCGCGGCCATGGTGCCCGCAAAGCGACTGGGCGAGCCCGACGAAGTCGCGCAGACCGCGCAGTTCATTCTCGAAAACGACTACATCTCCGGACGCGTGATCGACCTGGACGGGGGACTGCGCTGGTAGCGCCGGCCCACGATGCGCGTAATCACGCTTAACGCCAACGGCATCCGCGCGGCCGCCCGCAAGGGCTTCTATCACTGGCTGCGGCGCCAGAAAGCGGACATCCTGTGCCTGCAGGAGCTCAAGGCGCAGGAAGACCAGCTTCAGGCCAGCGACTTCTGGCCGCGCAACTGGCACTGCTATTACGAGGGCGCCGAGCGCAAGGGCTATTCGGGGGTGGGCTTGTATTCGCGCCGGGAGCCCGACGAGGTGCTCAGGGGCTTTGGCTCGGCGGAATTCGACGCCGAGGGCCGCTACCTCGAGGCCCGCTTCGGCCCGCTCAGCGTAGTGTCGCTTTACCTGCCTTCGGGATCTTCATCGGAACAGCGCCAGGAGGCCAAGTGGCGGTTTCTCGACGAGTTCACGCCGCTGCTCGCGGCGGCGCGCGACAGCGGGCGGCAATACCTCCTTTGCGGCGACTTCAATATCGCGCACCGCGAGATCGACCTCAAGAACTGGCGCGGCAACCGGAAGAACTCGGGATTCCTGCCCGAGGAACGGGCCTGGATGGACATGCTTTTCGACCAACTCGGATTCGTGGACTGCTTTCGCCGGATAAACCCCGATCCGGACCAGTACACCTGGTGGTCCAACCGCGGGCAGGCCTGGGCGAAGAACGTGGGCTGGCGGATCGACTACCATGTGGCCACGCCGGAACTGGCCGGGCGCGCCACCGCCGCCTCGATTTACAAGCGCAAGCGTTTCTCCGACCACGCGCCGCTGATCCTCGACTATGCCGACTGAAATCGGGCTACCCGCCCTGCCCGCGCTTTTGCGGCCATGAACGTGCGCGCCGACAGCTACGGCGGGCTTGGAGCCTTTCTGCATCCCCGTGTCCTGGCGATGCTGTTTCTGGGCTTTTCAGCCGGCCTTCCCCTGCTCCTGGTGTTCAGCACCCTGACGGCCTGGCTGGCCGACGTCGGCGTGTACCGCGGAACCGTGGGCATGCTGGCCTGGGTCAGCCTTACGTATTCGCTCAAGTTCCTGTGGGCCCCGGCGGTGGACGGGATCCGGCTCCCGCTGCTCAACCGGCTGCTGGGCCGGCGGCGTTCCTGGATGCTGCTGGCGCAACTGGGAATCATCGCGGGGCTGATCCTGCTGTCCACCACCGACCCGCTTGAGAACGTGCTTCTCGTAGCGCTGTTCGCCCTGCTGGCCTCGTTTTCCTCGGCCACCCAGGACATCGTCATCGATGCCTGGCGGATCGAGGCGGTGGAAGTGGACCGCCAGGCGGCGATGGCCGCCAGTTACCAGTACGGCTACCGCATGGGAATGCTGGTGTCCGGCGCCGGAGCGCTGTTCCTGGCCGACGCCTACGACTGGGGACTGACTTACCGGGCAATGGCCGCGTGCATGGGTGTGGGGGTCGTGGCAGTGCTGCTGATCGCGGAACCGGAGCACGGCGCTTCGGTGCAGCGAAGGGAGAGCGCCAGGGATTGGATCCATTCCCACATCGTCGAACCGTTCAGGGACATTTTCCAGCGCTACAAGCTGTTTGCCGTGTCGATACTGGCTTTCGTGGCGCTGTTCCGGGTCAGCGACTACCTCATGGGCAGCATGGCGATGCCCTTCTACTTGGACATGGGATACACCAAGAGCGAAATCGCCGCGGTGGCCAAGCTGTACGGGACTGTGGCGACGCTGGCCGGAATCCTGGCCGGGGGCCTGGTTGTGGGCAGGTTCGGGCTCAGGGGACCACTGATCGCCTCGGCGATCCTGCTGGCGCTGACCAACCTGGCGTTCGCGGCGCTGGCCACCGCGGGGGAGACGAACCTGTGGCTGCTGGCCGGCGTCATTACCGGAGACAACTTCAGCGTGGGCCTGTCCGGAACCGCCTTCATCGCGTTCCTGTCCGCCCTGACCTCGCGGAAATACACTGCGACTCAATATGCCCTGCTCAGCTCTCTCATGGCGCTTCCCGGCAAGTTCATGGCTGGCTGGTCCGGCTTCCTGTCGCTGGAGGTGGGCTGGGTCAATTTCTACGTGCTGGTGTGCCTGGCCGGCGTGCCCGCCATCCTGCTGGCCATCTACCTGAGCCGCCTGAAGTTGTTCCAGTCCTCCGAGGGGCCAGGGACAATACAGGCGTGACACGACACTAGCCGCCCCGCCGCACGCGGTAGGCGGCTTCCCAGATTTCATGCCCCAGGGCGCTGCCGCGCGACTCGAATCGAGTGGTGTAGCGGGACGGCGGGCGGCGCAAATGTTCGAAGGCGGCGTTGCCGCTCATCACGCTCTCGATATGTTCCGCGTACGGCGCCCAGTCGGTCGCTACGTGGAAAACACCATGCGGCTCAAGCGCGCGCTCGATCAGCCGCACGAACGCCGGCTGCACGAGCCGGCGCTTGTGGTGCCGCTTGCGTGGCCATGGATCCGGAAAGTACAGGCAAACCATGGCGAGGCAGGCCGGCGGCATCCTCCGCCTGAGCACTTCCACTGCGTCCCCCTGGATCAGGCGCAGGTTTTGTATGCCGGCCTTCTCCGCCAGCAAGAGGCAGCGGCCCAGGCCGGGGAAATGCACCTCGATGCCGAGGAAATTCACATCCGGCGATTCCTGCGCCGAGCGAACCAGCGTCTCGCCGTTGCCGAAACCGATCTCAAGCACCGTGGGCGCCTGACGGCCGAAGACCTGCTCGAAGGCGATCGGGTCCGCTGACTCCTCCAGGCCGTAGGCCGGCCAAAGTTCCTCAAGCGCCCGCTTTTGCGCGCGGGTAATGCGCCCCGAACGGCGCACGAAACTGCGCGGCGGCGGCCGTTGCCCGTTCTGCGAATTCAAGCGATCCATACCCTCGCGATGGCTGCGCGCCCGTCTCTTGGCGGCCGTTCGAATCTAGCATAGACTCTGCGGCGGCGCGGGCGTAGTTCAAAGGTAGAACCTCAGCTTCCCAAGCTGATGATGTGGGTTCGATTCCCATCGTCCGCTCCATACCCCCGCGAGCCTTGAATATGCACGCTGGCGGGCACTGGTTTCGGTTGCGTTTGCCCATAAGCCTCGTCGAACGGAAATATTCGCGATTCACGGTCGATTTGTCCGTTTCCTTTCTTCCAGAGGAAACCCATTCTGCTGACCGTAGCGGCGCAAGGGTTGCGCCGCGCCTTTCAGAACCTACAAGGAGGTAGATCATGCGAGTACTACTCGACAAGGAATGCGCCGCCGTCGCAGGCGGACACGAATCCCAATGCGTGGCGGACGTAACAGCGGCGGGCATAATGACAGGAGCTGCCATTGGCGCCGCAGCCGGTGCTCCTGTAGGCGGCGTGGGCGCCTTTCCCGGCGCGGTTGCGGGCGCTGGCGTAGGCTCACTCGTCGCGCAGATTGCGGCGCCAACTTTTTGCAGCTGGTTTGGCGGCGACGAATCGGAGGAAGAGGAAGTGGATTACGTCGATCCCGAGGTTGAGGCGTGGAGCCACAGCCGGTACTCTGCCTGGCACGCTGGCGAGGACGTGTACGCCCCGCACGAATATGTGGCGGATGGCGCGTCCTACTGACGAACTCAACGGAAACCGACAAGGAGGTTGGCATGCGAGAACTGAAACCTGCGGAGCTTGATGCGGCAGCCGGGGGCAGGGCGCCGGAGTTCCGTACCCTGATCCGTCATGAAATCCCGCGATTCGAGGAACCGCCAGTCGGACTCGAATACCAGACCCATGATGCCGAGGACCATTCCGGGTGTCGGCCACCCCTGCCGATACCGATGCACTGGTTGCCTCCGCGCAACAGCGAATGGCAGGTGTTCTGACGGCAGTCTGATCGACGCATAGAGGCCGGTCCGGTGAGCATGAACTTCACCCCATGTTCCTCCGAGAACGCGGAACTCTTTCGCAAGCCTGCCTTGGTGCGAAAGGAACGCTTTCTGGGTCAGGTCATGTTAGCCGGGCCGGCCTCAACTCCCTTCACCGTCGCGCTCGCGGGAGCCTGCCTGACGGCCCTGATGGCCATGTCCTTCCTGGTGGAAGTGCCCTCGAAACTGAATGCGCCCGGCATCCTCCTGCCCGTGGGCGGCCTGACCAGCGTCACGGCGGAACAAAGCGGCGTGATCGGCGAGGTGCTGGTAAAGCCGGGCGCCAAGGTTGCCGCCGGCAGCCCCCTGATGACGGTGCTGGTCGATCGGATGCTTGCGAACGGCGACGGAAGCTTTGAAGCGCGCGCGCAATCCGCGGGCCGCCAAAGCGAAATCCTGCGCCTGAGAAGGCAGCAGGAGCGAATCGCCTTCGAGACCCGGCTGGAATCCCTGCATCTCAGGAAAGCCGCGCTGGAATCGACGCTGGGTCCGCTTGCCGAACGACGCAGGAATGCCGAAAGGCAGGCTGAACTCGCCGCCGGCGCTCATCGGCGGCTCACGGAGCTTGCGGAAACCGGTCATGTGGCGCTGCGTGAGGAGGAAACTGCCGAAGTGCGGCTGCTCCAGGCCAGGGCGGCGTTAGGGCAGCTTGAATCCGAGCGGATCGAGGCGCAGTCGGCCATCGACCTGGTGGACAGGGAAATAATGACCGAGCGGGCGGCATTCGAGGCGCTGGACCTTGGCCTCGCAATGGAGTCCGAAAGGCTTGCGGACCGCGCCCTGGAACTGAACAGCCTGACACGCCAGTCCATTGTCGCGCCGATGAGCGGTCAGCTCGCCGATGTGCTGGCCGTTTCCGGTGATGCGGTATCGGCGGGAACGCTTCTGGCGACCCTGCACCAGGCAGACACCCCGATCGAGGCCCGACTCTACCTGTCGTCGCAATACGCCGGACGGGCCGAGCCCGGCCAGGAAGCGGTGCTCAAGCTTCCCACCTTCCCTTCGCGCCAATTCGGCGTGCTGCGCGGCACGCTGGAAAGAATCACGTCGGCGCCCCTGGAACCCGGCGAGGTGCGCCTGGTGCCCAATCTGTTCGAGCCCGTCTACGAAGCGCGGGTGACCCTCGAAAGGCAGTACATGGATGCCAGGGGCCGGCACTGGCGGTTGCGGCCGGGACTGAGCGTAGAGGCCACGATCCTCGAATCGAGGCGCACGCTGATCGGCTGGCTGCTGGACCCCCTGACTCGCGGCGGCGGCGCCTCCGACAGCAAGGCGATCGGATAGGCGGGCCGGAGGCTTGCAAAGCTGGAAGCCGGCATTTGATCGAGCCATAGGCCGCCGCCGGCGTCTGCGGCACGTGCCGCAGCAACAGCAATCCGAATGCGGCCTGGCCTGCCTGGCGATGATCGCCGACTTCCACGGACTGCGGCTGGATCTCGCGGCCACGCGTTCGTTCACGGGCGAATCCGGGCGCGGCCACACGCTTCGAACGCTGATGGAGGCGGCCGAACGCCTGGGACTGGCCGGGCGGCCTCTGAGGCTGGAAATCAACGAGCTTGGCAAGCTGAAGCTGCCCTGCGTGCTGCACTGGGACCTGGACCACTTTGTGGTGCTGGGTGACGTTCGCAAGGACCGGGCCCTGATCCTGGATCCGGCGCGTGAACGCCGCTGGTTGTATTTCGAACAGCTCGATTCGCGCTTCACCGGAGTGGCTCTGGAACTTGGGCCCATGGCGGATTTCCGGAAAGCGGACCTGCGCGGCGCCCTGCCGCTTCGGCCGATCGCGCGATCCTTTGACGGCTTGGCGCGCACGCTTGCCGGCCTGATTCTCATCGCGCTGGCGCTGGAGGTCCTGAGCCTGGCGCCGCCGGTACTGTCGCAGATTCTCATCGACGAGGTCGCAACATCGCACGACAGGAACCTCCTGCGTTCCATGCTTCTTGCGATGGGCACGCTGGCCGCGGTCGTCATTCCCCTGCAGTTGCTGCAAGGCTGGATGGGAATCTGGCTGTCCACTTCGATCTCGGTTCAAGCGTCGCGCAACCTGACGCAGCGACTGTTCAGCCTGCCGGTACGCTTCTTTCGCCAGCGGCACGTGGGCGACGTGGTTTCGCGCATGCAGTCCCTGGCGCCCATCATCAGTTTCGCGACCGGTTCAATCGTGAGCGGGATCATCAACCTGCTGAAGGTAGTGCTGACCGGCATCGTGATGCTGCTCTACAGCCCCGCCCTGATGCTGATCAGCCTGGCGGGACTTGCGCTTCGCAGCGGACTGGTCTGGAGCTTCCTTCCCGTTCAGAGGCGGCTGGCCCGAGATGGGCTGGAGGCGGGGGCGAGAGAGAGTTCGGCGATGCTGGAGTCGCTGCGCGGCAGCGAGACGGTCAAGGCGCTGGCGGGTGAAACCGAGCGTTTAACCGTGTGGCAAACGCACCTGGTGGAAAAGCTGAATCTCGACGTGCGCAGCGCCCGTATCGGAATATTCTCCGGCGCAGGCTTGTCGGTGCTTGGGCAGGTCGAGCAGATCGCCTTTCTCGGGGTGGGAATAATGGCGCTGTTCAACGGCAGGATCACGCTCGGCGCACTGTTTGCGTTCATGACCTTGCGCGCCCGATTCAGCGGCGCACTCAAGGCGCTGATCGGACTGTTTCAGCAAGCCTACATGTTGCGCCTGCACGCCGAACGCCTCGGCGATATCGTCGAACACGAAGCGGAAGCGCAGGACGGGATATCGGCAGACTCGCTGGAAGGGCGTTTCGAGGCGCGCGGCCTTGGATTTTCCTACGGAAGCAGCGAAGGCTTCGTCCTGCGCGGTTTCTCCTGCCGCATCGAGCCGGGCCAGCTGGTAGTGCTTACCGGACCCTCGGGCTGCGGCAAGAGCACGCTGCTGAAACTGCTTGCGGGGCTGGAGACCGCGACCGAAGGCCGTTTGCTGGCCGACGGAGTTGATGTGGCCGGGTACCGGCCGCGCAGCTACCGCCGCAGCCTGGGCCTGGTGCTGCAGGATGACGTGCTCTTCCGCGGAAGCATCGCCGAGAACATCAGTTTTTTCGATCCGAGCCCCGATACCGAACTCATCCATGAAGTGACGCGGCAGGCAGCCGTGGAAGAAGAGATCCGCCAGTTCCCGCTCGGCATGGCCACCCGGATCGGCGACATGGGCTCAAACCTGTCGGGCGGCCAGGCGCAGAGAATCCTGCTGGCCCGCGCGCTCTACCGTCGGCCGCGCGCGATGATCCTGGACGAAGCGACCAGCCACCTTGATCCGGTCACCGAGGAGCGCGTGGTGCGAACGCTGCGCGATCTCGGGATCACAGTGGTATGCGCCGCGCACCGCCCCGCCATCCTGCGCTATGCCGACCAGGTTATCGATCTTGCCGAAGCTGCCCCCGCGGGGCGGTCCTACAATGCTGCGAATGATCGCGCCGCAACTGCTCGCATGGTGGGATAAGCACGGGAGAAAGCATCTTCCCTGGCAGAAGGACCGCAGCCCATACCGCATCTGGGTGTCGGAAATCATGCTTCAGCAGACTCGTGTGGAAACCGTGATCCCGTACTTCGAGCGCTTCATGGCGTCGTTTCCGGACGTGGAAGTACTGGCTGCCGCAGGCGACGACGAAGTTCTGGCGATCTGGGCTGGTTTGGGCTATTACTCGCGTGCGCACAACCTGCTGAAAGCGGCCGGCATCGTGGTTACTAAACATGGCGGAGAGCTGCCCCGGGATTTTGATTCGCTGGTGGCGCTGCCCGGCATAGGCCGCTCTACGGCAGGCGCCATCCTGGCGCTGGCGCATGGGCAGCGCAAAGCCATCCTGGACGGCAACGCACGGCGCGTTCTGGCGCGTGTGGGTGCGGTCGAAGGCTGGCCGGGCAAGGCTTCCGTAAGCAGAACGCTCTGGCGCCTGGCCGAGGCCAATACGCCGCCGGAAAGAGTGCGCGGCTATACCCAGGCGATCATGGACCTGGGCGCCACCGTATGCCTGCGGCGCAGGCCCCGCTGCGGCTCGTGTCCGCTTGCGGATTCATGTATGGCAAGAAAGAAAGGGCTGATCTCGAAAATCCCGGCCTCGCGGCCCGCTGCGAACCGGCCACTAAAGCGCAGGTCCATGCTCGTGGTGCAGCGTCCGGACGGCGCCGTACTGCTGCGCCGACGCCCCCCGACGGGCATCTGGGCCGGTTTGTGGAGCCTGCCCACACTTGCGAACGAGGAAAGCGCCCGGGACTGGTGCGGCAAAGTCCTCGGCTGTCGCGCGGAAGGCCATGCCGAACTCAAGCCGATCCGGCACGGCTTCAGTCACTACGAACTGGAGATTCAACCGATCCATCTGCCCGTGAGCAAGCCACCCGGCGAGATTCACGACGGCGATCAATGGCGCTGGCACGACGGTGAGCAAGACCTCGGGATGCCGGCGCCCATTCGCCGCCTGGTGGACTCGCTGGAAGTCGGGGCGGGCGGTCCGCGTTGACGGGCCACTGGGCACGTAGCACAATCCTCGACAATGACCCGAACCGTACAGTGCGTGCATCTGGGAACGGAAGCCGAAGGTTTGCCGCGTCCACCCTACCCGGGAGAACTGGGGCAACGAATCTTCGACAGCGTATCCCGCCAGGCCTGGCAGCAATGGCTCTCGCACCAGACCATGCTGATCAACGAGTATCGGCTTGTCCCCATAGAGCCCGCCGCACGCAAGTTTCTGGAGGAACAGATGGAAGCCTTCTTCTTCGGCGGCGGTTCCAGCAGACCGGAAGGGTATCAGCCACCCTCCGAATAGCCTTTCGGCGCCTTGCGCGTAACGCTCACAATCGCTGGCGCGAAGCTATAATCCGCGCACTTTCCCAAGGCCAGGTAGCTCAGTTGGTAGAGCAGCGGACTGAAAATCCGCGTGTCGGCAGTTCAATTCTGCCCCTGGCCACCACCCTCCTCTCTGCCGAGGTGCGTGCCCGGTGGAGTTATAATGCCGCCACAATGATGGTTCGCACGCAAATCTCCATTGAAGCCGAACTCCGTTCGCGTATACGCGAGCGCACAGCAGGGCTGGGTATTTCCATGGCCGAGTATTTTCGCCAGTTGGTGGAGCGGGATTTATCCCAGCCGCCCCGAAAAGTGGATCGGTCGGCAATCTTCAATCTGGGCGCTTCTTCCGGTACCGACGTCGCATCGCAGAAAGACCGGATGGCCGCACAGGCAACCGGGTCCAGCAAGCTGCGCTGAGCCGTGAGCCTGTTCGTGGACACATCGGTGTGGTATGCCGCAGCCGACCGAAGCGACGCGAGCAACTCCCGTGCGGTTCATTTGCTTTCCACCGATGAGCCGCTGGTAACCAGCGATCATGTGCTGATCGAGACCTGGCGATTGATCCATCACTTTCTTTCGTCCGACGCTGCTGCCAGGTTTTGGGACGGCCTGCGCAGCGGCATAGCTGCCGTGGAGCAAACAACCCAGGCGGACCTGGAAGCGGCATGGGCAATTGGGGAGCAATTCGCGGATCAGGATTTTTCCATCGTGGACCGGACATCATTTGCGCTTATGGAGCGACTGGGCGTCTCGCGCGTCCTTTCGTTTGACAGGGACTTCGCGGTTTTCCGGTACGGACGAGGACGAAGGACAGCCTTCGAAGTACTCCGCTGATGGCAGGGAGCGCACGGCTGCAGCGCCTTGAGGACTCGGCGATGGGCACGCTAAGGAAGGTGGTGGCTGCGAACGAGAGGCCGGCGATGCTGTTCTCGGCGGGCAAGGATTCCTGCGTGATGCTGCATCTAGCGCTGAAGGCGTTCGCGCCGGACGTCCCGCCGTTTCCGCTGCTGAACGTGGATACCACCTGGAAGTTCCCGGAAACCTACGGGTTCCGGGACCGCGCGGCAGTCAGGGCGGGCATGGAGCTGATCGTCCTGGTCAATCGCAAGGGCGAGGCCCAGGGTGTGGGGCCGTTCACGCATGGCGCGGCGGAGCACACGCGGATCATGAAAAGCGCAGCGCTCGCCGAAGCGCTTGAGACCCATGAATTCGACGCCCTGATTGACGGAGCCAGGGGCGATGAGGAAAGGTTCCGGGCGCGCGGCCGCATGCAGGAGGCGAACGAGCGAGCGAATGGAGGCGCCGGGGCATCCGCAAGCGATACGCCCGCACGCGCCTTTCCGCTGGCCGAATGGACGGAAGTGGACGTCTGGCGTTACATCGCGCAGGAGGAAATCGAAGTTCCGGCGCTGTACTTCGCCGCGCCGCGGCCGGTTGTGGCGCGCGAAGGCATGCTGATCGTGCGGGTGGATGAACGCATGCGGCTTGAGGAAGACGAAGAGCCCACCCTGACCAGCGTGCGCTTTCGCAC
This sequence comes from Gammaproteobacteria bacterium, assembly GCA_963666765.1. Classification (GTDB taxonomy): domain Bacteria; phylum Pseudomonadota; class Gammaproteobacteria; order Steroidobacterales; family Foliamicaceae; genus Foliamicus. The sequence continues at coordinate 2,365,312 of OY762933.1, read as the reverse complement.
GCTCGGCTGCTGGCCCCTTACCGGCGCTGTGAAATCCGAGGCCGCCAATGTGCCGGCAATCCTGCGCGAAATCGAAGAAGCCACGGCATCCGAGCGGGAGAGCCGCCTGGCGGATCAGGCCGGCGCCCGTCACTCCAAACGGGACAACGGCTACTTCTGATGGCTGAGGAAGACAGCCAGCCCACGCAAGCCTTCGCGCTTTGGCTTACCGGATTGCCGGCAGCCGGAAAGACCACTGTGGCCGGTCAAATCGCGCAGGAGTTACGCGGCATGGGGCTTGCGGTGTGCGTGCTGGACGGTGACGAGATGCGGCGCGGTCTGAACGCCGGTCTGGGATTCAGCGAACCGGACCGGGATGAGAGCGTGCGCCGCGCCGCCGAAGTGGCCCGGCTTGTGCTCGATTCCGGAATCATCGCGATTACGGCGCTGATCTCGCCGTTTCGCTCCGCCAGGCGACGGGCGGGAGAGATTGTGGGAACGGACCGGTTCGTGGAAGTGTTCGTGGACGCGCCGGTGGAAGTATGCCGCGAGCGCGATCCCAAAGGACTGTACGCAAGAGCGCTCGCCGGCGAAATGAAGGGCCTTACGGGAATTGATGCGCCCTATGAGGCGCCGAGCGAGCCGGAAATCCACCTTCGCACCGACCGGAACACGCCCGGCGAGCTGGCGGCGCGTGTTGTGGACTATCTGCGGAACCATCAACGGCTTTGATTCTCCCGATGGTCCAGCGCCGACGGCGGAGCTAACGGAACCACCGGCTGCGCGGATAGCGCTTCGCAAGGTTCCGGTCGATCCCCAGCCAGAGGCCCGACGCCCACCACAGGAACATTGCGTTCAACAGGAAAAACGGAATCAGCGAAGCGTCGTAGTAGCCGCCGATCGCAAACCCGCACAGTATGAACATGCTCACTGCGGCCGCGATGCGCGTGGTCACGCCCAGCAGCAATCCCACAGCCGAGTAGATTTCGCCCAGCGTGATCACCCACGCCACCAGCACGTAGAGCGGGATGGCGAAATTCAGCAGAAACAGGGATGCGAAGGCATCGGGCGGCATTTCGGTCAGCCGGTCGAGGAAGATTTCCTTCAGGATGTCGCTTGTCAGCCAATCATTCCTCACCTTGTTGATTCCGGCGGCCAGCCAGAAAACGGCGAACAGCGTTCGCAGCAGCAGGTGCAGGACCACGCCGGTAAAGCGCAGCGGGTGGGCCCTGATCCACGCCCACCGCCATACCGAGACAAACTCCCAAACGGCGAGTTTCATCGGTCGCCACCCGGCGCCTTCGCTTCAATGCTCTCGAGCGCATCCCACAGCGGTAGGCGCGAACAGTAGCCCACCCCGGCTCCCGTGTCCGCGTGGCTCCATGCGCGCGATATGCGGTCGATATTGTGGTCGCCGAATTCAAGCACGCCGGGATTGAGCACCAGCCGGGCCTCGATGACTTCCCGCGCCGTCCATTGCCCGTCCGCCACGCGGTACACATGCACCGGGCGGGTGTGACCCCGCGCGGCAAGGTCCTCCGCCGTGAAATTGGAAATGAACCACTCCCAGATCGTGGACACCTGCGACCAGAAAGTGCGTGTCTGAATGTGATACAGCGTGAAATCGCCACCCGGCGGCACGGCCTCTTCCGCCTGAGCGGCCCCGCCGGCCCGGCACAGCACCACGACCTCGCACATCGTGCAGACCTCGCCGAAGCGTCCGACCAGGAAGTAGTCGCGGTAGGCGTCGATATTGACCTGCGCGCGGCCCGGAACGGCCATCACCAGGACCGCCGCGACAAGCAGCCACCGGCAAGCTGGACCGGACGAAAATACTCTCCAGATCATACTTTCCGAATCCCCAAGGCTGCGCCATTATCGCAGCGCACGCCGTCGATGCATGCATTGACAGGCGCACGCGGGCGGCAAGACAATAACTATCTTGGCACATTGGGGCGTAGCCAAGCGGTAAGGCAACGGGTTTTGATCCCGTGATTCGCAGGTTCGAATCCTGCCGCCCCAGCCAAGCCGGGATCAGTCACCGCGATATATTTCATGGCGGAACAACGCAGCGTCGAACTACCGAAAATCGAGATACTGGCGGGCAACGCTACGCCGGTGCTCGCCGAAGCGATCGCGAAGGTGCTTGGCGTGCGCATGGGCAGAGCCCAGGTGCAGCGCTTCAGCGACGGCGAGATCAGCGTCGAAGTGCTGGACAACATCCGTGGAAGGGATGTGTTCATCGTGCAATCCACCTGCCCCCCGGTCAACGACAACCTGATGGAGTTGATCCTGCTCGCGGACGCCTGCAAGCGCGCGTCCGCGCAACGCATTACGGCGGTCATCCCGTACTTCGGCTACTCCAGGCAGGACCGCCGCTCAAGGGCCACGCGGGCGCCGATTTCGGCGAAGGCGGTCGCCGAAATGGTCTGTGCGTCCGGTATAGACCACCTTGTGACCGTGGATCTGCACGCGGACCAGATTCAGGGCTTCTTCTCCATCGCGGTGGACAACGTCTACGCCTCCCCGGTGCTGCTGGCCGACGCCTGGAAGCGGCTGGAGGAAGACGTGGTCGTGGTGTCGCCCGACGTCGGCGGCGTGGTGCGGGCGCGGGCGTTGGCGCGGCGGCTGGACAACACCGATCTGGCCATCATCGACAAGCGCCGGCCCAAGCCCAACGTGGCCGAGGCCATGAACATCATCGGCGAGGTACAGGACAAGGTGTGCGTGCTGATCGACGACATGATCGATACCGCCGGCACCCTTTGCCAGGCCGCCGGCAGCCTGCTGGATGAAGGTGCGACGGAGGTCGTCGCCTACATCACCCACCCGGTTCTAAGCGGAAAGGCGCTGGAGCGGATCACCCGGTCGGACCTGACCGAACTGGTGGTTACCGACACCATCCCGCTTTCGGAGGAAGCCGCCGCCTGCGGCAAGATACGCCAGCTCAGCGTCGCGGAATTACTGGCCGAAACCATGCGCAGAATCAGCCTGGATGAATCGGTCAGTTCCCTCTATCTCGACTAGGCCCGCACAGCCGCGCGATCTCTGGCGGCCGGACACCGGCTGAGGCGCATGCTGCTGTCGCGTTCCGAACGCATGCTGGTCTTCGTGCTGGCGCTCATCACCATGAGCGGGCCGATGTCGCTGACCATTCTGTTTCCGGCCCTGCCCGTGCTCGAGGTCGAGTTCGGGGTTTCCCGCGCCATGGTCCAGGTCACCACGTCCCTGGCGACCTTCATCATCGCCCCGGGGGTGCTGATCTACGGTCCGCTGGCCGACCGCTTCGGCCGGCGTCCGCCGCTGCTCGCCGCCCTGGTGATGATGGGAATCGGAAGCCTGATATGCGTCTTTGCCCCGAACATCGAAACCCTGATAGCAGGCCGCTGCATGCAGGGCCTTGGAGCGGCCGGCTGCATCACCCTGGCGCGGGTAATGCTGAAGGACGCCTTCGGCCAGAAAAGGCTGCCCCGCATGCTGGCCATCCTGACCATGGCCATGATGGTCGGGCCCATGGTGGCGCCCGCCCTGAGCGGCTACATGACCGATACCTTCGGCTGGCGCAGCATCTTCGTTTTCCTGGCCGTCTTCTTCATCCTGCTGATCGGCCTGTTCTGGCGGATAGAGGAAACCCACGACGCGCGCCCCGGAGGCGGCAAGCGGGCCTTTCGGACATTGCTCGCAAACCCGCGTTTTCTGCGTTACTCCTTTGCCACCGGTCTGATCGTAGGCGCTTACTACTGCTTCGGCTCCGGGTCACCGCACGTCATAGAGACCATGCTCGGACACAGCGCCGCCACCTACGGCGTGTGGACCATGGCGCTGAGTTCCTTCTACTTCCTGGGCACAATGAGTTCCATCTGGATCGGGCCGCGGCTGGGCGTCAACGGCTCCATGATGCTGGGCATGACGATCACCACCGTCACCACATTCCTGCTTCTGGCGCTGCTCTATGTCTTCGGCGCCAGCCTGACCGTGCTGTTCATCGGCATGGCGCCCTGGGCGTTCGGATCCGGTATCTTCATGCCCAACTCGCAGGCCGGCTCGCTGACCAGCGCCGGCCGGCACGCCGGCACCGCTTCCGCGATTACCGCCGCCCTGCAGCACGCATTCGGGGCCCTGGGAATGCAGCTCGTGGGATCGGTCCTGACCGACTCGGCCTATCCCATGGTCTACTGCGTGCTCGCCTTCTCCATGCTGACGCTCATGTGCGTGGCCCTGCGCGCCGGCAGCCTGAGGCGAGCGGTCAGACGCGCTAGCCCTTGATCAGGTCGTCCAGAGTCGGGGCGCCCTCGCCGCGATCCATGCGCCCGCTGGTGAACCTGCGGATGTATTCCTTGTAGGCGCGCATCGCCTGCCAGCCGAACAGCCACATGATCGGCATGTTCACCACCAGCATCAGTCCGGTCCCAAGCGTGGTGACCGTGTCCAGTTCCGCATCGGTGCGCAGCCATCCCAGCGTGGCGACCAGCGCCAGCAGGCAGTAGCAGATCTTGTAGACCAGCAGCCCGACCTTGCGGGCGCCCAGGAACCACACCGCCTGCTCCGCGTAATAGCTCCAGGAGATGATGGTGGAGAAGGCAAACAGCCAGACCGCGAGGCTGACCAGCCACTTGCCGAGGCCGGGAATCGCCGAGTCCAGCGCGCGCGCCGTCATGGTCGCGCCCTCATAGGACACGAACAGACCGCTGTCCCTCAAGACCGGCGCAACGGCGCTGTCGATGGGCTGCCAGCGAATCGTCGCCAGGCCGTCAGCGCCAAGTTCGATCTCGCCCGAAATCTTGTGCAGGTTGCTGTCCGTTTCCGGGTTGTAGTCCGCAACGGCGACCACGAACACCGATTCGCCGCCGGCCCACTCGCCGCCCGCGCGTTCCGGCGCGGCGCTCTCCGTAATCGTCCACGAGCCGGCCGTTTCCGCCGCAACCACCCCGGTCCCGGCGGGCAACCCGGCTTCCGGACCGCGCCGCCATTGCCCTGTGCTCAGGATCACCAGCGCGGTCAGCGTGCACACCACCAGCGTATCGATGAACGGTTCCAGCGCGGCCACGATGCCCTCGCGGACCGGCTCGTCGGTGCGAGCCGCGGAGTGCGCAATCGGCGAGGAGCCCTGCCCGGCTTCGCTCGAAAAGAGGGCCCGCTTCATCCCGAAGATAAAAGCCGCGCCGGCCGTGCCGCCGAGAAAAGCGCCGGTGCCTTCAAGGGACGAGAAGGCGCCGCGGAAGATCAGCGCGAACGATTCGGGGATCTGCTCATAGCTCAATCCCAGTACTGCGATGCAGCCCAGGAAATACAGGACCACCATGAACGGCACCAGGCGCGAGGCGACCTGCCCTATGCGTTGGATACCGCCGATGATCACCAGACCCGCCGCGACAGCCAGTGCAAGACCGCACATCCAGGCGGGCACGCCGAAGTAGCTCTCGGTCACGTCGCCCACGTTCCACGCCTGGAACAGATTGCCCCCGGTTATCGCCGAAATCACGACCGAAATACTGAAGATCACCGCGAAGACCTTGCCCGCCGGCCGCAGTTTCGGCCACCGGGCGGGCAGGCCCTGATCCACTACCATCATCGGTCCGCCATGCGGGTTCTGGGGATCGTCGGTGTTGCGATAGAGCATGGTCAGCGTCACTTCGGTCAGCTTGACCGCCATGCCGCAAAGGCCCACTACCCACATCCAGAACACCGCGCCCGGTCCCCCCAGGCTGATGGCAAGCGCCACCCCGCCGATGTTGCCGAGACCGACCGTGGCCGACAGCGCCGCGGAAAGCGCCTGGAAATGCGAAATGGCGCCCGGGTCGTCCTTGTCGTCGTATTTCCCGCGCGTGATCGCCACTCCGTGGGTCAAGGCCCGGTACTGGCAAAAGCCGCTCCATACGGTGAACAGGACGCCCGTCACCAATACGGCGTAGAGCATCCAGTTGTGCCAGATCAAGGCATTCAGGGCGTTGAAAAAATTCATCAATTCCACGGAGTTCTCTCCCGCCCTGAATCAGGGCATCCAGCCCCTCGTTCCGGGGATAGACCCGTATCTGATGTGCTGACTACTGCGCCGCCGGCGGATCGTCAGACATCGGCCGGCCCCATTCGGGGTTCAGCGGCTCGTAGTTTTCGGGACCGATGTTCAGCGAGGACACGTCCATGATGTGGGTCTTGATTCCCGCCATGAAGCCTCCAGCCTTGGCCCGCGCCCACGCCAGCAGTTTTCCGTTCGGGGCCATGCCGGGAAGACCGTCGAAAGCGGGATTGGTAGTCAGGCGCACGGGTTCGCCGCCGGCCAGGTCGCCAAGGAATATGTCCCAGTTACCCAGCGGGCCGGCGTCCTTGTCGGTAACACGCACAAAAACGTAATGGCGGCCATCCGGCGCCGGGTTGGGCGCCCAGTTCATGTCGCCGTCAAAGGTGTAGCCGCGCCATTCGGAACCGTCGATGTTGATCGTCATGACGACCATGGGTGTGGGGCGGATCTTCTTGTAATCCGAGTCGCGCCAGGACCGGAACATCAGGTGCTCGCCGTCCGGCATGAAATACGGTGAGCCTTCCTGCCAGTCGTCGGTGTCCGTGATGCGCTGTTCGTCGGTGCCGTCGGGGCGTATGCGCCACAAGTCCTGCCGGCCGTCGATGTTGCGACCGAAGGCGATCCACTCGCCCGTGGGCGACACCACGACTTCCGCCTCGTACCACTCGTTGTGCGTCAGCCGGCGCCGGTCGCTTCCATCGACGTTGGCAATATAGAGTTCGCCGCCCCGGGGATACTCGTCCTCGTCCGACCAGTTCCCGACCGGCAGATGCAGGTTGTCCCGGGTGGACGTGAAAATCACCCGCTGCTGATCGGGAAAGAAGTACGAGCAGGCGTCCTGGCCCTTGTCGTTGATGCGGGTAAGCTCCGTGCCTTCGATCGTGTAGGTGTAGGTGAGGTTGCCGTGCCTTCCACTCTCGCCCTGTACCGCATCGGGATCGCGGGTCTGGGCGATCAGGTGATAACTGTCGGGCGCGAAGTACGCCTCGGCCGATACCGGAATGTTCGGTATCTCGTAGTACGGCAGCATCTCGTCGTTCTGCCACTCGATCGTGGTGGGCGCCGCCGCTTGCGGCTCTCCGGCAGGCTGCGCTGCCGTCTGCGGGACGTTCAGCAAAAACGCGACTCCCAGGAAGCCCAGATAAGAAAGTGCCCCGGAAGCTGTCAGGGAGCGGGTTGGAATCAGATTGCGGATCATGGCTATATCTCCCAAGCCTTGCGCCAGTTGAACTGATAAGTGTGAACCACCGGCCGGACGAAATGCAAGAGCAAGTATCAGTTGGCATGTGTCTACGGGAGTCACCATCGGCAACTTACTGGATATTGGGCAATAGCCGTGTCCGGTGTAAGGATAATCGCATCGGAACTGATGGCGGTGGCAACCAGGAGGCGATCAAACGGTCCCGGTGAAGCGCGGGCAGTTCGGATGCGCGATAGATGTCCGTGCGCTTCAGAGGCTGTGCCACCAAGCCCCAGCTATCGATCTGACGTTCCAACCAGGTTCGAGGTGCATCGGGAAGTTCAAGTTTTCCGGAACCCCACTTCAACGCAATCTCCAAAGCCGATACGTCACTCCACAACAACTCCGAGTCGGGGGAATCGATCAGACTCGCCGAAACTGCCGATAGTTTTTCTGGTTCCGAAGCAAGCCAGATCAATGTGCATGTGTCCAGCAAGTATCGGGTCAGAGGCCCCACTCCTTTAGTTCACCGCCCGCTAATGGTGCGAACGCATCGGTCGTGTACCGCACGGGCTCCGAAGTTCGTGTCCCAACCTTTGGCCGCTGGCTAGAACGAGGCGCCACCGCCGTCAATTTGGCGACCGGAGTATTGCCGTTGACTATAACGATGGTTTCGCCACCTTGAACCTCCTTCACCATGCGGGATAGATGCGTCTTGGCTTGATGAATGGTCGCGGTTTTCATGGTGGCACATTATGACTTACAAGTGACTCCCAGGGACGGCGAGAGATCCGGTTCGCGGGGGATACCCGCGGCTGCGACGCGAGAAGTGAAGCGCTAAGGCGCGGTTATCGCCACGCGCAACTGCTTCAGCGCCTGGTTCTCGATCTGCCGGATTCGTTCGGCGGAAACGCCGTAGCGGCCGGCCAGTTCATGCAGCGTGGCTTTCTTCTCGACCAGCCGGCGGGAGGTGATAATCTCCCGCGAACGCTCGTCCAGTCCCGCGAGCGCTTCCGCCAGTTGCCCGCTTGCGCGCTCCATGGTATCGGCTTCTTCAAGCTCGGCCGCCGGGTCGGGATCGGAACTGGGCAGGTATTGTGACGGCGAATACGTTGAATCTTCTCCGGCGGACTCCGGCGGATCGAAGGTGATGTCCTGACCGGCCAGGCGCATCTCCATCTCCGCCACTTCCTCGGGCTTGACCCCGAGATACTCGGCCACGGCCTGCTGCTCGTCCGGCGACATCCAGCCCAGCCGCTTCTTGAGCTTGCGCAGGTTGAAGAACAGCTTGCGCTGGGCCTTGGTGGTGGCCACCTTGACCAGGCGCCAGTTGCGCAGGACGAATTCGTGAATTTCAGCCCGAATCCAGTGGACGGCGAATGTCACCAGGCGAACGCCGACTGTCGGATCGAACCGCTTGACCGCCTTCATCAGGCCCACGTTGCCTTCCTGGATCAGGTCGGCCATCGGCAGCCCGTATCCCTGGTAGCCGCTGGCGATATGCACCACGAACCTCAGATGCGCCAGGACCAGCTGGCGGGCGGCGTCCAGATCGCCGTCCTCGCGCAGCCGGGTGGCCAGCTCCCGTTCTTCCTCCTCGCTGAGCGAGGGGACCGATCCGACCGCCTGTATGTACGCATCCAGACTGCCCAGCGGGCCCGCCAGGATCAGGTCGCGGTTGGTCGCGGCAATCGCAGTGTTCATCGCATCCTTAGGCATTGCACAATGGATTTTACCATTCTTGTGGGGTCGGCCCCTGCGTTTTTCAAGCGCAAAGAGGCAGCCGAAGGCCTTTCGGACCTCGTCCAGGATGGGGGACGCCCGCCCTGGCTCCCGGTTTTTTGCCGTTACGCGCTTAGAAGCGGTAGTTCAGGCGTATGCCGAACTGCCGCGGATCCGGCAGATAGCCATACACGGTTGACGCAATTCGCGGCGCAGGCAGAATCGTGAACGGAGCTCCGAGTCCGGTCGTGTCCACCAGAATGGCGAACCGCCAGTCGCTGACCGGCATGCCCGGACCGCCGCCGGCCCATTTGACCGTGTCGTCGTCGAATACGTTGTTCACGTAAACCGTGAACTCCCATTCATCCGTCGCAAGTCCGAACTGCAGGTTGGCAAGCCAGTACGACTGGAGAATCTTCTTGTTGTAATCCTCGATGAACCGTTCGCCCTGGTAGTGGGCGCTGAAGGAAGCGAAGTTGTCCCATCCCTGGCGGATCCTGGAAGGCCCCTGGTAGGCCAGCGTGAATTGCCATGCGTGATTTGGCGTACGCTCCAGGTCGTAGCCGCTGCGATCCACTTCGCAAATCGGGTCGCCCGCCGCCATGACCAGGTTGCAGTTGCCCACGCGGGCGGCGTCCGCCGAGCCGGTGGAAAGGACCTTGTAATCGGTGAACTCCCCTTTCAGCCAGGTGTATCCGGCCGAGAGTCTCCAGTTGTCGCTGATCAGCCAGTTCGCATCCAGCTCCAGCCCATGCACTTCGGCGCCGCTGGCGTTGCTTATCACCGTGCCCAATTGACCGCGAATGACCCTCTGGGCGCTGATCTGCTTGTCGGTAAAGTCCTGGAAGAAATAGGCGCCGTTGAAACGCAAGCGCCCGTCCAGCAGGGTGCGCTTCATCCCCACTTCCCAAACCTGCATTTCCTCGGGGTCGAACTCGATCTCGTCGGGCTCGCCGTTACCGTTGGCGTCCGCGCCGAAACCACCGAATCCCAGCGTGCTGAAACCACCGGGCTTCTTGGCCACGGCCCAGGAGAAGTACCACATCGTGTCGTCCGACTGGTTCCACTGCAATCCCACCTTGGGCGTGACATAGCTGTCGCTGCGGCTGAAGGTCAGGGGCGTGGAATGATTGCCGGGAGTGCCGAAGCCATTGGGCGGATAGGCGCCATAGGACACGCCGGGGATGCAGTTGCCGGAACTTCCGCAGGCCTGCAGCGACCCCGTACCCTCGGCGCGGCGCGCCGCGGCGTTGTAGGTATTGGGCGCGGTGACTTCCGTTGTTTCGTCGGTCCAGCGCGCTTCCGCGCGAATCACAAGCGTTTCCGTCAAATCGAAATCAAACGCCAGATAAACGGAACGATGATCCGTTTCGCGGCTTACCGTGGTGATCATCGTCTGGTCATAGACCTGTTGGGTGATCAGCGCACTGGGATAGCTGGAGTACTTGCAGGTGTTCCGGGCGGGATTGGGGGGTATTCCGAATCGTGGATTACCGCCAAACGTGTCGATCGTGAATGCGGGAGCGAATGGGCCGGGTTTGATCCGAAGCAGGCTGCAGTAGGTGCCGCCGGTAATTACGGTGTTGTTGCGCTCGTCCTGATCCACTTCCTCTTGCCACAACTGGGCGCCGACGGCGAAATTGAAGCGCCCTTCGAACTCCGATATGTAGCGCAGTTCCTGGCTCAGGAGCGAAGTGTCCGTCAGAATATCTCCGATCTGACTGGCGATGCTGATGTCCATCCCGTTCGGTCCGGCCTCGGCGATCTTGTCAAGGTCCATTTCGGCGCCCGTTTCCGCATCCGCCACTCCGGTGAGCGACGTCAGCGTGCCCGGTCCCACTGCCCAATCCGCCACCAGCGAGAACCGCAGCACTTCGCGCGTTGAACCGGGGAAATCCTCGTTGCCGATACCCCTGCGGTAGTCCGGTGTCAACTTGACTAAAAGATCATCGCCGTCGGGGATGGCGCCTATGACGCCGGGATGCTCCATGTCATCGAACACTGCAGGATCATCGGGGTCGGCCGCGCGGGTGCGCAAAAGGTGATCCTGGATGATTTTCGCAGGGCCATCGCAGTCGTCGTCATTGACGAAGCCGCCGTTGCACTTGGACGCCGAGGCCGGCACGCGGTTGATCCCGTTGAAGTCGATATTGGCCTGCGGCGCGACCTCGAACTCGTCGTCGGAATATTCCAGGCGCAACTTGTAGCTGGACGAGTCGTTGGGTTCGAACTTCAATGCAGTGGCAAGGCCCAATCCTTCGCCACCGCCGATATCGTTGCCGGTAATGGAGTTCTGGTGGAAGCCGCCCTCCCCCCAGTACATCGCGTTCAGACGGTATCCGACCCTGTCGCCCAGCGGTCCCGAAAGACTGCTCTTGAATGTGTAATAGCCTTCCTCCCCAATGTCGAGGCTGAACTCGCCTTCGGTTTCATCCGACGGATCGCGTGTGATGTACTGCACCGCTCCGGCGAAAGCGCTTCGCCCGTAAAGCGCGCTTTGCGGGCCCTTTACGACTTCGACGCGCTCAATATCAAGCATGCGCGGATTGATCAGCATGCTGCCGCCGGCAACAGCGATGGCCTCGCTGGAAATATCGATGCCATCAATGAGCGTCGCGGCATTGGGACGCCCGCGCGTGGGGGCCAATCCTCGAATCACCAGGCGTGTGTCGCGCGGCGAATAGCCCCTGTCGAACTGCAGGCTGGAGTCGAGGTTGGCGATCTCGTTCAATTCCTTCACGCCGGCCCGCTCCATGTCTTCGCGGCTCAGGGCGTTGACCGCGATGGGAATATCCTGGAGGTTCTCCTCCTTCTTACGGGTGGTGACGACGATTTCCTCCAGGCCGGCGTCATCCTGCGCCGTGGCCGGCAGCGCAATCAGCGCTCCCGCCGCAATCGCGATGGAAATCGAAAAAAATCCGTTACAAGTTACTTTCATGACAACCCCCCCTTACAAGGTTGTACAAAGCTCCCCCGCCCCCAAGGCAGAATGAATCCACCGGACCAAGGTTACCCGAATTTACTCGCTATTTCACCCAACCCTTGAGATAGTCGGGCCATTTCCGGTCGATTTCGCCCAGCAGGTCCGGGCATTCCTCTTCCAGCAGCACGCGCGACACGGGTGGCCATAGGTCCGGACCGCCCTCGCCGGGCAGTTGCTGGGTCGCGTCAATAATCATCTTGCTGGTGATCCCCCTGGTTTGCAGACTGGGATCGGGCATGCGCATCTGCGTTTGCGGGATTACAACGCTGGCCTTTGGCTGCCATCGCGCGCCCAGCACGTGAAGGATGTTCAGGGGCCGGAGGATGTTCACGTCCTTGTCGACCACGATCACAACCTTGTTGAGACCGGCATTGGCGGCCACCGCCTGCCCGGCCGCCATGCCTTCGCCTGCGAACCTCTTGTCGATACTGACCAGGCTGACGCCGTTCGCGCCGCGCGGCGAGTAGATGGCTTTCAGGCTGGGTATCAGTTTCCTGTAACGGTGATATTCGGCCGCGCATTGAGGCCCCTTGGGCATGTCGGCCGCAACGCCGGTGAAGGAGTTGAAAAACAACGGATCGCGGCGGTGCGTGACGGCCGTGACGTTGACAAAGAAATTATTGCGTTTCATGAGGCCCAGGTAGCCATACATTTCCCCGTACGGGCCTTCGTCTTCCGCCTGGTCCAGCGGAACTTCCCCTTCGATAATCATCTCGGCATGGGCCGGCACCAAGATGTCGTTGGTTTCGCTCTCGACGAGTTCAATCGGCTTGCCTACCAGCCCGCCCGCAATTTCAATTTCGCTTTCGCCGAAACCAGCCATCTTGGTGCTGCTCACGGACCAGACGGCGGGATCGACGGCAACCGCAATGGATACTCTGCATGCGCGGTCCCCGCGCCGCTTCATGCCCATGAGTAACCGCCAGCCGTCCTGACCGGGTTCGGGGTTCAATCCGATCTTGTTCCTGCCCTTGATCTGGCAGCGATAGGTGCCGATATTCGTTCCCAAGGCGCTGTCGTGCATGAATACGGCGCCCGTATTGATGTAACGGGCGGCATCGGCCGGGTTGTTCTTGAGCCAGGGAAACCTGTAAAGGTCGATGTCGTTTCCCGTCAATCGAATTTCCTTGCACGGAGCACGGGACGCTTCGACCTGCACGGGCTTTACCTTCATCCAGTTCCCGGCGTCATCAATGCGCGTCATCAATTTATCGCGTGTCGCCCGGTACATCTGCTCGTCGTTATCGATGATGTTTTCGACACCGAACGGCAAAGCTTCGATGTCCCAATTGCCGTAGAGGTTGGCGACAACCGGGCCCTCGCGCCACTCTCCGTCGATCTTCAGGCGTTCGATCAGAATGGCGGGCGCGTCTTCGTATCCGAACTTGTCAATCAGGCGATACATGAGGCCCGTGGCCTCATACTTGTCCTGATCGATTTCCTTTAGGCGCATGAGCTTGCCGTGCGCCTCAATGGCGTGAACGAAATCGCGCAGGGAGTCATAAGGACCGGTGAGTCGAGAGTTTTTCTCTTGATCGCGAACAACTGGCATAAGCTTATGTCCCATGGATTCCAGATCATTGTAGAAGAAGGGAGCTCAAGGGTGCTTGGAAACGTAATTCTCTTTGTGGTGACTGCGGCGACCTGCAGCTTCTTCAACGCCGCTGTGGCGCAACCTGAAGGCGTCCCCACAACCGTCGACCTCAGGGAGCTGAACATGCCCGAGGCGCCGCCCGATCTTGTCGCCAGGCTGTATCAGCGCGAATGCGCTGTCTGCCACGGGGATGCCCTGCAGGGAGCGCCCCAGGGAACGGCGCTGAAAGGAGCCGATCTGCTCCACGGCAATTCCATAGACGACATTGCAAGGAGCACCGCTCAAGGGTTTTCCGAACGGGGCATGCCCGGTTTTTCTCCGCAGCTCAGTGATCAGCAAATCCGCGCGCTGGCCCTGTACATTTCCGAACAGCGTCAGGGCACGAACCTGGAGGATTTCCGCTACAACGCCCCGCTGGAAATACCGTCCGGCGCCATTGAAAGCGAACACCACAATTTCGTTATCGAAACGGTGATTGACGGACTTGATCCGCTGCCCTTCTCCATCGAACCATTGCCCGACGGCCGTCTGCTGCTGACGGAAAAACGCCGTGGCTTGAGCATCATTACCGCTGACGGGCGGCAATCCGACCTGGTCCGGGGGGCGCCCAAAGCCTACGCGGACTCATTCAACTTCGTCGGTCAGCCGATGGGCCTGGGATGGATGATGGAAGTGGCCCTGCATCCCGACTACCGGAACAACGGCTGGATTTATCTCCACTACGGAGATCGCTGCTCCGGCTGCAACGACACCAGCCGGCAATCGGGACAGGATGTGTCCATGAACAAACTGGTGCGCGGCCGGATTCGGGACGGCGCCTGGGAGGACGAGGAGGTCCTCTGGCAGGCGGATTACAAGCACTACACCACGATGCCGGAAATTGCCGCGGGCGGCCGCATCGCATTCGATAACGATGGCTATGTGTATTTCGGCGTGGGCATCAAGGGACGAATGGAACACATTGGCATACAGGACCTCGGCGCACCCGCCGGCAAGATCATGCGCCTGCATGACGATGGCCGCGTGCCTGTCGACAATCCCTTTGTCGGCACACCGGACGCGGAGCCCGCGATCTGGACCTATGGCCACCGCAACCCTCAGGGCCTGGAATTCAATCCTGTTACCAATGAAGTCTGGAGCACGGAGATGGGCCCGCGCGGGGGCGATGAAATCAATCTGATTGAACCCGGGCTGAATTACGGGTGGCCGTTGTTCTCGCTCGGCGTGAATTACAACGGCAGGCCGGTCGCCTGGGGCAGAGTGCTAGGTATCGACTTCGATCCGGCCGACATCCAGCAGCCTGTGCTGGACTTCACGCCCGCTCCTGCCCTGTCAAGTTTCGTGTTTTACTCAGGCGACATGTTCCCTGCATGGAACGGCGACATCATTGTCGGTACCTTGCGGGCGTCCGATCTGTTGCGCGTGAGATTGGCAAACCATCAACTGGTCCAGCAGGAAACGCTGCTGGAAGACGTGGTCCGGTTTCGCGATATCGAAGTGGGGCCCGCGGGGGAAATCTACCTTCTGCTGGAACACGACAGTGGAGGGCAGATCATCAAGCTGACTGCCCCTGCCCGCCGATAGCTGCCAGCCCTTCGGTCTTGTCGCTCCCCCCTTCTGTGCGGAGACGCATGAACCCATCCATGGGGCTCGGCGGCGGCTGTCCTGCCGCCGACGCTCCGCACAGAAGGGGGGAGCGACAAGTCCTTTAGTCTCTTTGTTTCCGCCCGCCTGGTTAAGCCTTGTCGTCTGCCCCTCCTTCCGAGGAGCGTTGGAGCCAGGATGGCGGAACCGAGCCAGGATGGCGACTCCCCGGAAGGAGGGGCAGATGACAAGGCGAGGGAACAGCGAAAAGACCTAAAGCTTGCGCTAAGGCCGTTTGCTGTCAGGCCTTGATCCAGCCGTACTGGGTGTTGCTGGGTTGGCCGCCTTCGTGGCCGTACCAGTTCTTGAGTTGCGATAGCCCGTCGTCCGGAAGGGCCTTGCGGGCCGCGTCCGGATCGATGCCGTACAGGCGCGCCGCGTTCAGCCCCAGGATCTTCGCCTTGTCCTCATCGGTGATCGCCGGATAGCCGAATTCCTCCTGCAGGGACTCGGGCATCCGGAAGCGGCGGAAGGCCTCGATCTGCCACTGCGGCGATCCCCACCAGATCGCGTCCGTGCCCCAGATCACGTGATCGGCACCGTATGCCTTGAGGATCTGGCCCAGGAAATGCGCGCACACGTTCGGATGGGTAATGACCGTGTGGCCGAAAGTAGTGCCGAGTTCCATGTAAACGTTCGTCATGTCGGGATTGGCTTCGCGCATGCGCACCAGGTCGGTGGTCCAGGGCAGGTATCCGCCCTCCTGTATGTAGCCGTCGCCGGGAGGCAGTTCGTAATTGGCCGCCTTGAAGCCCGAGTGATAGATGATGAAGTTGATGTCGGGATGGTCGCGGGCCGCCTTCTCGATGTCGCGCGGATGGTTGTGCTCCAGGCTGCTGCCCGGCAGCGGCAGTCCCTTGTGGACGCAAACCAGGTCCATGCCGTATCCCCGAATCTTCTCGTAGAAGGGATACATCAGCTCCTCGTCGTCCATCCAGAACGGGAACTCGCCCTTGCGTTCCACCACGCCGGGATAGAACTTCCAGGAATCCACCTTCAGTTCCAGCGCCATGCGCTCGGTCTCTTCCAGGAAATTCGGAAAGAAGGGCGCCACCAGGCCGTGCGCAAGCAGCCTCTGCGATCCCGCCATCGTGTTGATCCGCTCGCGGCCTTCCACCATCTCGTCGGAATTGAGCACGTTGAAGAGGTTGGACGCCACGCCGCTGATGACGGCCACCTGGGTATCGCTGTCGAAGAACACTTCCTTGATGAAGTTGCGAAACTGCAGATCGCCCTTCTGCGGCTCCACGCCTTCGAGCTCCTTGTTGAACGGCGCCGAGAGCTTGCGGAAGAACAGGGGCTCCACGCCATCGGTGCGCACATGGTGCGTCTGCACATCGAAAATGAAAGAACTCTTGGGCCATAGCTCGGGATAGGCCTGAAGGTCGTAGGTTTCCGCCGCGTTCACGCGGAACCAGGGACCGAACACTTCGTTCATTGCCATGAAGGCCATCGCCATCCCGCAGCTTCCCGCCAGGAATTCGCGCCGGGACAGCCCCAGGGTCCGGCTACGCTCGCCCGACCACTCCCTGAGCAACAACTCCACTTTTCGCTGTTCGGGAGTCTGCGGCGTCGGAAAATACTCCTCGTTGCCAATGATCTGCGTCGGAATGGGCAGGCGGCCGTCCTGCGGGCGGTCGTGGCGGTTCTTCTTTTTCCACATAGGCGGAGCATCCCTCCCGAATACCACTGTGCGGATCGCTCTCCGCAGCATAGCAGAGCGGTGGTTTATCATTCCCCGCGATTCTGACCAGGGGAGCACATCCATGAAGACAAGACACTGGCTGCCGGGCCTTTTTCTGGTGCTGATGAGCACCGCGATCGGTGACGATGAACCGGTCGGCGCCTGTACCTATGTTCAGGAGAACATGTTCGCGGGTCCGTTCGACCTCTGCCAGGGGCCGGTGACGGAAGCCGCCTGCACGGAATTGGGCCAGACGGACGACAACCGTGACGCCAGCTTTGCCGAAGGCGGCGAATGCGACACCGAGCGCGAGATGGTGGGAATCTGCGACATCGGCGATTCGAAGCAGTACTACTACACTGGCGACGCATTCGGACTGGAGATCGGCTGCGGTTTTCAGGGCGGTGAATGGATTGCGGCCGACGGAGGCGAAGCGGAGGAATAGCCCGGCCGGGCTCCCTTACCGGCCTGGCGTCGCCGGCCCATTTGAGCCGGATGCTCCCCAGCGCCACTCCAGCCCGACGAACAATGACCGGGGCCGCCCCGGGAAATAGCGCTCGCCGCTGAAGACCGTATAGTCGGCGCGGTCCGCGTATGCCCGGCCGGTCAGGTTGAGCAGGCGCACAAAGGCGACGGCCCGCTGTCCCAGCGCGGCGCGCGCGCGCAGGTTCAGGATTTCATGACCGGGATAGCGATGCCGGTTTTCGGGTTCCATGAAGTAGCCTGAGGTCCAAAGCCATTCCAGCTCCACCTGCCAGTCTCCCCGGCCCTGCCAGCGAAGGCGGGCGCCGCCGAATCGGCGCGGCGCCGTGTCGACGTCCAGACCCTTGAGATTGATGCCGCCAAGAATGAAATCCCTGTCGTAGCGGTGCCGGGCGACAGTCCCGGTAAGCTCCACCGCCAGCCGCGGGTTCGCCTGCCAGGAGGCCTCGATCTCGAACCCGTCGTGGCGGGTGCCGCCGCCCGCGCGGTTGAACAGCTCCGCGTCCCGGAACAGCACGTCACGCTTGCGCATGTGATAAAGCGCCAGCTGGGCAGCGAAGGCGTCGACGCGCAAGGACATCCCGAGTTCCGCCGCGCGAAGCTGCTCGGGACGCAACTCGGCCGTGGACTGTTGACCCTGCAGGCGGTACAGCTCGGTGGCCTGCGGCATGCGAAAGCCGTGCGAAAGGCTGAGCCAGGCGCGCGCATCGCGGACAGGGACCCACATGATGCTTGCCTTGGGCGAAAACGTCCCGAAGCTGTCGTCGCGATTCGCCGGGCGGCTGTAGCGGCATCCTCCGAAACCGCAGGGAGTCAGATCGTCCCGCGTGCGCCCCGCGGGCAGCGCCGTGCGGTAGTCGTAGCGCGAGCGTTCGTAACGGGCCCCGATGCTCGCCGTCCAGTCGTCTCCGAAACTCAGGTCCAACTGCACGAACGGGGCCGTCCAGGCGGCGTCCACTTCATAATCGTAGTGGTCCCCGGAAGGAAAGACTTCCCGCACGAACGCGCTTCCCGCGGCACCGCCCTGCTGCCATTGGCGTAGATCGCCCTGCGTGTACTCGAAATCGAGGCCGGCAATGAGGAGCCAGGCCCCACGGTCGACATAGGCGGCCGTCTGCATGCCGACGCCGGAATGGCCGTTGCGTTCGAACGGGTCGCCGGGCAGGAAATGCATTCGAAAACGCATGCGCGAGTAGCGCAGGTAGGGCGTCAGTACCAGCGTCAAGGCTTCACCCCGACGATGTTCAAGGCGTGCCCAGGCGCGCAGATTGAGCGCCTTGCGGAAAGCTTCCGGATCCGGGTTGGAGCGGGCGGTCCGCCGGTCGCGAAAACTGTCGAGTCCGGTAATGTATCCCGCGGTTTCCTGGTCCAGGCCGCTGACCGCCAGGGCGCCGGTCCAGCCCCAGGCCCGCGTGTTCCCCGAGCGAAACGCGTTGAGCTTGAACTGCCGGTAGCCGGAGTCGTCGCGAAAACTCTGATCGCGCACCGCGGTCAAACGGACGCCGCCGTCGGACTCGCCGGACCAGTCCAGCCGCAGCCGGGCAAAACCGTATGTCCCCAATTCCAGGCCCGCCAGCGAAGACTCCGCGCCGCGCGCGGTGATGACGTTCACCACACCGTGCAAGGCATTGCCTCCGTGCACGGCCGTGCCCGGCCCGCGCAGCACTTCGATGCGCGAAGCCGCCTCATGGTGCGCAAAGAAGAGTTCGTTGATATTGCAAAAGCCGGTCGACGTGAGCGGAATGCCGTCTTCGGCCGTCAGCAGCGCACCGCAGGCGCCGGCCCCCGTGAGCACCGGCGAGCGCAGTGCCGGCAGATACTCCTGTCCGTTGCCCCGCTGCAGGTTCACCCCGGGCACCCGCACCAGCGCCTCCTGCACGTGGGTCTGGCCGGGCAGCCCGCCGAGGCGCTCAAGGTCCACCACGCTGAGGCTGCGATTCACGGCCTGTGCGTCGCTGGCGCGACGACGTGCGGTCACGACGATTTCTTCGAATTCATCGTTCGCGCCGCCACTCCCCTGGGCCGCGACGGGCGGCGGCGCCAGGCACTGGCCAAGCGCAAGCAGGCAAGGCAGTGCGGACTGCCGATACAGGCGGGTAAGACCCACTCCCATCAGGACCGCCCCGGGGGCGCTTCTAGTGCCGTGTCAAGCTTATATTGCCGCATCAGAGCGGGCGTAGCGTGTCCCTGCAAGACGCAGCCGGCACGGAATACTCGCCGTATTGCGAACGGCTGCAACGCCGCGGGGGCGCGCTACGCCCGCTCCCGAAGGGCGTGTCTCCCCTGGCCCGTGGCCGCGTTGCGCCCCTGGGCAATGGAAGACGCCATTCCCGGCGGGACGCGCCTCGCCACGAACCAGGGGAGACACGCTGATGCGGCAATATAAGCTTGACACGGCACTAGTCGTCCTTAAGCTCGTGACGAGCGATCAGCACCTGCTGGATCTCGCTTGCGCCCTCGTAGATCCTGAGCGCGCGTATCTCCCGGTACAGGCGTTCCACCACGGACCCCGCCCGGACCCCCTCGCCCCCGAACAACTGCACGGCACGGTCGATCACCCTTTGGGCATGCTCGGTCGCGAACAGCTTGGCCATCGATGCTTCGCGCGTAATGCGCTCCTGTCCCGAGTCGCGCGTCCAGGCGGCCCGGTAAACCAGCAGGGCCGCGGCGTCGATGGAGGTGGCCATGTCGGCCAGGGCCGCCTGCGTGATCTGCAGGTCGCCCAGGGTCCCGCCGAAGAGCTCCCGGCCGCGCGCTCTCTGCAATGCCTCGCCGTAGGCCCGACGCGCCATGCCCAGCGCGGCCGCGCCCACCGTCGAGCGGCACAGATCCAGAGTGCCAAGGGCAACGCGAAGACCGTCTCCGGGCGCGCCCAGCATGCAATCCACCGGCACCCGGCAGTTCGAGAACTCGAGGCTGCCCAGTGGATGCGCCGCGATGACACGGGTCCGTTCGCTGACCCGAATGCCGGGCGTGTCGGCGGGCACCACGAACGCGCTGATTCCGCGTTTGCCCGCGCTGGTGCGGGCGAACAGCACGTAGAAGTCGGCAACTCCGGCGTTGGAAATCCACGCCTTGGCGCCGTCGAGCACGTAGTCGCCCCTTCGCTGCTCGGCGCGCATGGACATGGCGGCGACGTCCGAACCCGCTTCTTTCTCCGACAGTGCGAAGGCCGCGACCTTGCGGCCCGCGGCAACATCGCCCAGCCACGCTTCCTTTTGCCCGGAGTTCCCATACAGGCTGATCGGCGCGCTGCCCAGAACCTGCATCGCGAATACAAAGTCGGCCAGGGGTTCGTGCCGCGCGAGGGTTTCGCGCATCAGGCACAGGCTACGGGCGTCCAGGCTCGCGTCATCGCCGAACGGTTCGGGCACCGCGATCTTCAGAAATCCGGCCTCCCCCAGGCGCCGGGCAATGTCCCGGCAACTTGCGTCCAGCTCCGCGTCTGCCGGCTCCTGAGTCCAGGATTGCTCGCCGCACCAGGCGTCCAGCCGCCTTTGCCGTTCGCCATGCCCTTGCTCGAAAAACGGCCACTTGAGGTGACTGGCGTACTGTCCCATAAGTTCGTCTATTCGGCTTCCTGCCGGGCCAGGGCCGCGCGAATCAGCCGGGCGTGCTCTGCAAGAACCCCGTCATCGGCAAGGGCATGTCCCGGCGGCCTTACCGGCTGGCCCTGATGGCAGGGGATCACGTGCACATGCATGTGGAAGACGACCTGGCCAGCGGCAGAGCCGTTACGCACCGTGACCAGAACCCCGTCCGCCCCGAAGGCGTCCTTTACAGCGTCCGCCAGCTTCTGCGTAGCCGCAAAAACGCCGGGTACCGCATCGACCGGAAGGGCGTGAAAATCCGCGCACGGCGCCTTGGGCAGCACCAGCGTATGCCCGTCGCTGCGCGGCATGACGTCCATGATCGCCAGCACGTGCTCGTCGTCGTAAACGCGATGGGATTTTGCCTCGCCCGCGAGGATACGGGCGAAGATGTTGCCGGAATCGTACGTCATGGGTGGGGCCGCATATCATTCGGGATTGTCGTTCCTATCATGCCCCAGCGCAGGAGAAAAAACATCAGCGAACTTTGGGACCCGGCCAATCATTGCTTCGTCTGCGGGCCTTCCAACCCGGGGGCCTAAGGGTGCGTTTCCGCCTGGAAGAGGACGACGGCGAAGAGGTCTGCCGCGCCGAGTTCACGCCGGGGCCAACGCATGTCGGCTATAGCGACATGCTGCACGGCGGGATCCTGTATTCGCTGCTGGACGACGTGATGGCCAACTGGAGCTTTCTGCAGGGCCAGCGCGCCCACACCGCGCGCTGCGAAGTCCGCTACCGCGACGCGGTCCCGATGGGTGTCGGACTGAAGCTGGAAGGCCGGCTGCTGCGTCGCCGGGGCCGCATGATGGAGATGGAGGGCAAGGCCTTCCGCGATGACAGCGGCGCTCTCGTCGCTACCGCCCGGGCAAAGTTCATGTCCCCGGCAACCCGGACACCATCAAGTCAGGCCAATGTTCCCGCTTGAGCGGCTTTTCATCAGCGTTTCTTGTGGACCGCAGCCTGCGGTCCAGCCGAATTACGGTGCGTCCGGATAGATCGCGATGTCGTATTTTCCGGTGCCGGCGCGCAGCGGGCGCACGTTGTTGCGGTACTCGTCGCCCTTCCAGAAGGCGTCGAGTTGTTCGCGGGTGGGGAAGCGGCTGACGATCAGGTAGCAACCATCCAGCTTGTCGCCCTCGACGTTTTCTTCGGCCGGACCCCGTATGACGTACTCCCCGCCGTTCTTCGCCACCAGCTCGGCAGAGAGCTGGGCGTATTTCTTCATGTTGTCGTTGAAGTTGGTGATGTGGCACACCGCAACCAGGTAATGGGACATGGAACTCCTCCAGATCAGAAAAAGACAAGTCGTCAACTTGCGCCAGCCGCGCCGCCGCGAGCGCCGGCACGATACAGCAGCACCGCCACGGCCGCAAGCGCCAGCATGCCGAGCCAGGACCCGGCGGAGAACGGCAGCGCCAGCGGCGTCTTGTCGCCGGTGGCGACGATGATGACGGCGATGAAAATGCCAAGCAAGGCTTCGCCGGTTATCAGGCCGGCGGCCAGCAGCGAACCGGTCCGCGCAGCCTCTCCGCCCCGGGCACGCCTGGCAAGCCAGGAAAGCAACCCGCCCAGGAAAATGGGAACCGCCAGCTCGACCGGCAGGTAAATTCCCACGGCGACAGCCAAAACCGGCATGCGGAAGCCGGCTTTGCGCGCCTTCAGCACTTCGTCGCAGACGATGATCAACGCACCTACGACCGCACCCGCGGCAATCATGTTCCAGGGAAGGTCGGCGTCGCCCAGCACTCCGGCGGCCACCGATGCCATCAGCGTGGCCTGGGGCGCCTGCAGGGAATCCGGCTGCTCCGTGGTCGCCGGGCCGATGCCGTATGCGGTAAGCAACACGTTCAGTATCGGCGCCAGCAGGAAGGTGGCCGAAACAACGCCCACCACCTGCATGACCTGCTGCTTGTACGGCGTGGACCCGACAATTCGCCCGGCCTTCAGGTCCTGCATGTTGTCTCCGCCTATGGCCGCCGCGCAGCACACCACTGCCCCGATCATGATCACGGCGGCGGGGGCGTTGGCGTCTTCCCGTCCGACCAGCCACAGCAGCAGCAGCGAGGAAAACAGAATGGTGGCGATCGTGACTCCCGATACCGGGTTGTTCGAGGAGCCGACGAGACCGGCCATGTACGCGGCGACCGCCGAGAACAGGAAACCGGTGGTCGCCATCAGCAGGGTCATGGCCAACGAAATGCCTACGCTGTCCACCACGTTGTAGTAGATGATCCACATGAACGCCGCCATGACCGCGACCCCGGCCAGGACGATGCGCATTGGCGTATCGCGGTCGGTCTCGGCAATGGCGGCATCCGCGGCGGTCTTCCCGAAGCCCCGCCGAAAGGCTTCGACCAGCGAGCCGCGCAGTGAAACAATCGCCCAGAGGCCGCCGGTGATCATTGCGCCCACGCCAAGGTAGCGAATCTGCGTGCTCCAGATCGCAAAAGCCGCATCCGCGGCCGACAGGCCCGCTACGCTGGCGGCCAACTCAGGATTGTTTTCCAGGTAGAAGGCGCCGAATATCGGCAAAGCGACGTTCCACGAGAACAGGCCGCCGAGGAGCACAAGGCTGGCGATATTGATCCCCACGATGTAGCCGACGCCGACCAGGGCCGGCGAGAGATTGGATCCCACGTAGGCGATGCTATCGCCTGCTCGCGCGGCCGCCTGGGCGATGCCGTCCCAGAGCTTGAACCCGGTCTCGCACAGCTTGAGTAGCGCACCCAGGCCGGCGCCCAGCGCCAAAAAGCGCACTTCACCGCCGCGCTCCTGACCCGCCTTGAGCACCTGGGCCGTTGCCTGGCCTTCGGGAAAGGCCAGGTTTTCGGAAACGATCAGTGAATGGCGCAATGGAATGGTGTACATCACGCCCAGCAGACCGCCGACGCCGGCGATCACGCTCACCCACCAGTAGTCGAACACGTCCCAGTAGTTGAGTATCAGCAGCGCCGGCAGCGTGAAAATCACGCCTGCGGCCAGCGACTCGCCCGCCGAAGCGGCGGTCTGAACGATGTTGTGCTCGAGAATGTTGCTGCGCTTGAACAGGCCCAGGACGGCCATGGAGAGAACGGCGGCCGGGATGGATGCCGAAACCGTAAGCCCTGCGAACAGTCCAATATAGGCGTTGGCCCAGGACAGAATGATCGACAGCAGCACACCGGTTACTATCGCCTTGACCGTTAATTGGGGCATGTGGATTCCCTTTTGAACGGGGCGAATACTATACCGGCGGGAGAAGACAAGGGCCTGTTCCGACCATGATCGGGTTACTGCAGCGCGTAAGCCGCGCGCGCGTAAGTGTGGATGGCGAAACGTCGGGTGAGATCGGCCGCGGCCTGCTGGTGCTGGCCGCGGTGGAGCGGGGCGACGGCGAGGCGCAGGCCGAACGCCTGGCGGAACGCATCGTGGGATACCGGGTGTTTCCGGATGCCGACGGCCGCATGAACCTGAGCCTGAAGGACGTGGGCGGCGAACTGTTGCTGGTTTCGCAATTCACGCTGGCGGCGGACACGCGCAAGGGCACCCGGCCGGGGTTTTCGAAGGCCGCTCCGCCGGACGTGGGACGGCGGCTGTTCGACCGGCTGGTGGCCAAATCAAAAGCGCTGGGCGTGCGGGTGGCAACAGGGGTCTATGGCGCCGACATGGACGTTGAACTGGTCAACTCGGGGCCGGTAACCATTCTCCTTGAGGCCCATCCGAGGCCGTAGAGGGTATGATTGACTCTTACCGCAGGGCTTCTCAGGCGAGTGGCGCATGGGTCAATAAACCCGGCGGAGACTCCAAGAGCGCTAAGAGGATGAAATAATGGGATTTGGCGGAATCAGCGGCTGGCAGCTACTGGTAGTACTGCTGCTCGCCTTGGTGATATTCGGCACCTCGCGTATCCGGAACCTCGGCAGCGACCTGGGCTCCGCTATCAAGGGATTTCGCAAGGCCGTTTCCGACCCGGACAAGGCCGATCCGGACAAGCTGGCCCGCACCGACGCGGAGTTCAGCGAAACCGAGACGGGCGCGAAGAGCAAGGAAAAGGAAGCGCCCAAGGCCTGATTCCCGCCCGAGCCGGGGCGGACTTGCCTCTTGCCCAAGCGTCGTAATCCGCCGCTGCGTGTGCCCTGAGCGTGCTGCGACACCTGCATGTTTGATATCGGCTTTACGGAACTCATCCTTTTGGCGGGTATGGGCCTGATCGTGCTGGGGCCGCAGCGCCTGCCGAAGGTCGCCGCCCAGCTCGGACGCTGGGTCGGGCAGGCGCGGCGCATGTCGCGGACGCTGATGTACCAGTTGCGCCAGGAAGTGGATCTGGACGATCCAAGGCCGTTTTCGGCCCGCCGTCCGTCGGAGGCCTCCGCTGGCCCGAAAGCGAAAACAGCGGACAAGGAAACCGGCGGCGACAAGAAGGAGCCGGGCGGCGACAAGAAGGAAACGCAAGCAGACACGGAGCAATCCTCGCCCGGAAACGGAGCCGGGAAAAGTCAATCCGGTGAATAACGAGACCGAGAGTCAGGACAAGGAAGAAAAGGAGGAACTGGAGGAATCCAGTCTCCTTTCGCACCTGGTTGAATTGCGCTCGCGCCTGATGAAGGCGGCGGGCACGATCCTGCTGTTATTTGTCGGACTGGTTCCGTTTGCCCAGGAAGTCTTCACATTGGTGGCGTCGCCGCTGATGAATCAGCTTCCCGAAGGCTTCACCATGGTCGCCATTCGACCGGCGTCACCGTTCCTGACCCCTTTCAAGACGGCCTTTTTCGTTGCGCTTTTCGCCGCCATGCCGATCGTCATATACCAGGTCTGGGCCTTCGTTGCACCGGGACTCTACAAGCGCGAAAAGAAAGTGGCGCTGCCGCTGGTGCTCTCCAGCATATTTCTGTTCTACGCCGGAGCGGCTTTCGCCTACTTTGTGGTGTTCCCGCTGATGTTCAGTTTCTTCGCCGCCGCTACGCCGGAAGGCGTGGCCATGATGACCGACATCGGCGAGTACCTGGATTTCGTGGTCGTGCTGTTCTTTGTTTTCGGGCTCGCCTTCGAGGTGCCGATCGCAATACTCATGCTGGTAGGCGCGGGCATTGTCAGCCCACAATCGCTGGGTAGCAAGCGTCCCTACATCCTCCTGGGGGCCTTCACGCTGGGAATGCTGGTGACTCCTCCCGACATGATCTCCCAGACGCTGCTGGCGGTGCCCATGTACCTGCTCTACGAGATCGGCATCCTGATGGCGCGACTGATGATCAGGAAACGGGAACCTGCCTCCGATTGATTCCGCGCCGGGGCCGCAAGGGGCCGAAATTCCCTTGACGGTTATTCCTCGCCGGCGATTATGACCGTCCCACCCCTTTCCTGGATATCCTGGATCTGTTCCCGGCTAATGGTTTCAACGCGCTTGCCGGCGGTCTTGTCTTCTTCCGGTTCGCCCCTGCGGCGCACGCGATTGATGCGGGAGCCCGTCTGGTCCCTTCGCTCCAGCGAGCTGACGTAATTCTCATCGCTCCTGCGCCGCTCCTCGCGCCGCGTCGCGGCGGAATTCTCGGACGCCGCAGCCTCCTGCCCCTCCGGAGTCGATTCTGCGGATTGCAGCGCTGACTGTTGGGCTGCGCATGCGCCCAACACCAAAGCGCAAGCGATAACAAGTAATTTCTTCACGGGTTCCCCTCTGCGGCGGGCGAAGAATATCACGCGCTCGATTGCTTGAGGCGGCGAACCGACGTCGCCAGCCTGGAAACGCTCAGCAAGACCCCGGCTTCGTCGGTGACCTTTATGTCCCAGACGTGGACCACGCTGCCCAGGCGCACCGGACGGGCGGTTCCGTAAACGTAACCCGATTTCGCCGGGCGCAGGTGGCTGACGTTGATTTCGAGTCCGAGGACCTGGAATTCGCCGGGCGGCGTGGTGAGGTAGGACGACCAGCTGCCCACCGATTCCGCCAGAACCGCCGACGCGCCACCATGCAACAATCCGAACGGTTGCTGCGTGCGGTGATCCACGGGCATGCGGGCGCGCAGGTAGTCGTCGCCGATTTCGACAATCTCCACGCCCAGATGCCCCAGCATCCGGTCCTTCTCCATCGCGTTTAGCTGCTCGGGACGATCGAACGCCCTGGGATGCCAGATTCTGTCGCTCACTCCTTCTCCTGCCGCGCGACCTGCCGGTACGCTTCACGAAAACTCAAGCCCTGCTCCGCCGCAAGCCGGTTGGCACGCTCCGCGGCGCGCAGGCCCCGGGCCGACGTCAACTCCCCGCAGCGTTCGGGGTTGAAGCGCAAAGCGCGCACTATACGGCAAACGACCTGGCAGCTTTCGCCGGCAAGATCGATCGTGCGGAAAAGCGGCGCCTTGATCCGTTGCAGGTCCCGCTGATAACCGGACGGCAGCGACGCAGGCAGTCCGAGGATTTCCAGCAGACCGGCGCGCGCGCTGGCGCCGGCGCCGCGGACCAGCTCCAGCGCATCGGCATTGCGCTTCTGGGGCATGATGGACGAACCGGTGGTTACTTCCGGGGCCAGTTCAACGAGTGCGAACTCCTGGGTGTAAAAGAGCAGGAGGTCGCCGGCCAGCCGGCCCAGGTCCTGCACCAGCAGCACGCATTCAAACACCATTCCGGCTTCCGCCTTGCCGCGCGACAGCTGCACGGCCGTAACCGGTTCGTGTACCTCGGCAAATCCCAGGGCCCTGCGAGTATGTTCCCGATCCAGTTTCAGTCCCGGGGCGCCGAAGCCCGCCGCGCTGCCGAGGGGATTGCGGTCCATTCGGCGCACGGAGACCTCGAGGCCGGCTGCGTCGTCGCGCAACTCCGCCGCATAGGCTCCCGCCCACAAATCCACACTGCTCGGCATGGCCTGCTGCATGTGCGTGTAACCGGGCAGCGGTAACTCGCCCTGGCGCGCATTCAGTTCTTCCAGGGCCAGGGCAACCGCTTCCGCAGCCCGCGCAAGGGATGCCGCGGCGTCCTTGAGATACAGGCGCAGCGCCGCCAGCACCTGGTCGTTGCGCGAACGCCCAAGGTGCACGCGGGCGCCGGCTTGGCCGATCCGCGCAACCAGGCGCCGCTCCAGGGCCGTATGCACGTCTTCCTCTTCCAGCGAAATGGTCCAGGCGCCGGCCGCGTGCCCGGCGGCCAGCTCATTCAGGCCGGAGACGATTTCAGCGTGGTCCTCGGCCGAAAGGTAGCCGGCCGCGTGCAGCATGCCGGCGTGCGCGATCGAGGCCGTCACGTCGTACTCCACCAGGCGAGCGTCCAGGATGTGATCCTCGCCGGCCGTATAGCGCAGGACCGTCTCGTCCAGCTCGCCGCCCTTGTCCCACAGGCGTGTCATTACTTCGCCGCCTCCTGCTCCGCGGCGGACAGCGCATCGATGCTGCGCACGACCAGCGTTCCGCAGCCTTCGTTGGTGAACACTTCGCGCAGCAGCGCATCCTGCATGCTGCCGGATACCAGGTGAACCCTCGGCACGCCGCCTGAAATTGCGGACTCGATCGCCGTTGCCTTGGGCAACATGCCGTCTCCCAGCGCGCCCTGCTCGCGAAGCTTTCGCAATCCCGCCAGGTCGAGATAGGACACCAGCGTGGACGGGTCCGAACGATCCTGAAGAATGCCCGGCGCAGCCATGGTCAGAACCAGTTTCTCCGCCTTGATGCCGACCGCCAGCGCCGCGGCCACGGTGTCGGCGTTTATGTTCAGCAGCTTGCCCTCGCTGTCGGCGGACAGGGGACTAACCACCGGGATCATGCCTTCCCCGAGGGTCAGCTCGAGGACCGCCGGGTCGACCGCGTCGATGTCCCCGACAAAACCGAAATCCACCGGCTCGTCGCCTGCGCCTTCCATCTTCACCGGCGGCCGCCGATGGGCCGTGACCAGGCCGGCGTCCACGCCGGACAGGCCGACTGCCGGAATTCCGCAGGCGCGGCAGGCGGCGAGCAATTGCGTATTGACCTCGCCATTGAGCACGTACGACGCCACCTTCAGGTCTTCCGGCCCGGTTACGCGGCGGCCGGCCACCATGCGCGCCTTGTGTTTCAGGCGCCCGGTCAATTCGGTCGACTGCGGTCCTCCGCCATGCACGATCACGACCCGCACGCCCAGCGCCTGCAGGACGCCGGCCTGCTCGACCAGGGCCTCCATGCGGCTGCTCCGGCTCAGGACCTCGCCGCCCAGCTTTACGACGAATACGCGGCCGCGGTACAGCCGCAGGTAGGGCGCCGCCGCCCGCAGCGCTCCGAAGCCTGTGCCGCTCGGCCGTGACCGGTTCACAGCCCCGGCCCCAGCATGGCGTACAGCACGGCCATCTGCACCCACATGCGGTTGCGTGCTTCCGGCACCACAACGCTGCGCGGTCCGTCCAGCACCGCTTCGCTTACCACGACGTTGCGGCGCACGGGAAGGCAGTGCATGAACCGGCAGTCCGATTCAGCCGGCTCGAACCAGCCTTCGTCTACGCACCAGTCCTCGTGACGGTTGCGCAACTGGTAATCCTCGTGCTTGTCGCCGTAATGAAGTGTGGAACTCCAGGACTTCGCATACAGCACGCGGGCGCCGGCCAGCGCCTCCGCGCGGTCGTCCGTTTCGCTCACTGAGCCCCCGCTGCGCTCGGCAAGCTTGCGGGCCTTGTCCATTACCGGCGGGGGCAGTTCGAATCCCTCCGGGCGGAGCACGATCACATCCATGCCGCGCATGGCCGCCATCTGAATCGTGGCGGCCGGTACGGCAAGCGGCAGCGCCAGCGGGTGATAGGCCCAGCTCAGGACGAACTTGCCCCCCGAAGCCGGGGTGCCGAGATCGTCCATGGTCTTCCAGTCGGCAAGGCTCTGGCAGGGATGGTTGATGGCCGATTCCATGTTGATCAGCGGCGTGGAAACCAACTCCGCCATGCTTCGATACTCGCGGTCCTCCAGGTCCTCCACGAGGTCGCGGCGCTCGGCGAAGGCCCTTAAGCCCAGGGCGTCGCCGTACGAGGCGATTACCGGCACCGCTTCCTTGACGTGTTCGGCCGCCGCGCCGTCCATCACGATCCCCGGCCGCGTCTCCAGCCCGTGGATGGACATTTCCGGCGAGATCACGAACGCGCCGCCGCCAAGGCGGGTCATGGAAGCCTGGAACGAAGCCAGCGTTCTCAGCGATGGATTCAGAAACAGCAGCGACAGGACCTTGCCTTTCAGGGCCTCGGGCTCCGGATGCTTCTCCAACCGGCCGGCCAGGGCCAGCAGCGCGGCTATCTGTCGCGGAGAAAAGTCCGCAAGGTCGTCGAATCGTTGGATGTCACTCATTTGCCTGCTCCAGTCAAGAGCCGAGTTGATGCACGGCGGCGCCCAGTTGCGCCGCCTCTTCTTCGCGCAGGTTAAGCGGGGGCATCAGGCGCAGCCATTGGGGCAGCGCGCTGGTCCCTGCAAGAATGTCGGCGGCAAGCAGGTCGTCACGAACCTGCCGCGCCCCGCCGGCGCATTTCAGCCCCAGCAGCAGTCCGCGCCCCTCAATCTCCGTGACCGGACCTGCCACGCAGGTGGCGCGGACCTGCCGCTCACGCTCCGCGGCCTGCGCGGGAAGCTGTTCTTCCACCATTGCGTCCAGAACGGCCTCGATGGCCGCGCAGGCCAGCGGGCCGCCGCCGAATGTCGTGCCCAGGTCGCCTCTGCCGAGCTGGGCGGCGCACTCCTCGCGCATCAGCAGCGCCGCGCAGGGCACGCCCGCGCCCAGGGATTTCGCAGCCGTGATCATGTCCGGCGCCACGCCCGAATGCGAGATGGCGAACGGCAGGCCGCTCCGTCCCATACCGCACTGCACCTCATCGGCGATCAGCAGCGCTCCGTGCCTGTCGCAGGCTGCGCGCACCGCGCGCAGGAAGTTGTCGCTCAGGGCGTATGCGCCCGCCAGGCCCTGTATGGGCTCAAGAATGACGGCGGCCGTTTCGCGGTCGACATGCGAGGCCGCGGCCGCGGCATTGTCGCGGGGCGCAAAGGCCACGTCGAAAGGCGTATTCGGAAACCCGTACCAACGCTCGCGCGCCCCCCAGGTCACCGCGCCGGCGGCCGCGGTGCGGCCGTGAAAACCGTGTTCCAGCGCAACGACGCGCGACCGCCCTGTAAGCTTGCAGGCCAGGCGCAGGGCATTTTCGTTCGCTTCAGCGCCCGAATTGACGAAGAACACCCGATCAAGCCCCGGCGGTGCGAACTGCGCCAGCTTGTCGGCGGCGCCCGCCCTGACGCGCAGCGCCACCGCGTTGCTGGCGAACAGCAGTTCGCCCGCCTGACGCCGGATGGCTTCCGTAAGGCGCGGATGCCCGTAGCCGAGCGCGCACACCGCGTGTCCTCCGTACAGGTCCAGCAGGCGGCGGCCATCAGCCAGGTTAAGGTAGGCGCCTTCGCCCGATACCACCTCAAAGGGAAACTGGGCGTACACCTGAGCCAGGTGCGCAGCCTCGGCGCTGCGCACGTCGCCGGACGCCGGCGTCCGCGCCTGTACGCTCACGTCCACGCCGGGCCCGCGGCCACCAGGCCGGCGGTCTCCTCAAGCCCGTACAGGCGATTCATCCATTGCACGGCGCCGCCGGCCGCACCCTTGACGAGATTGTCCAGAACCACGAACACCGCCGCTGAACCCCGGCTCACCGTGACGCCAATGTGGGCATTGTTTCCGCCCACCACGTCCTTGAGTTTCGGCGGGCCGTCGATCACATGCACAAACGGCGCATCCGAATACGTGTCCGAGAAAGCTTCCACAAGTTGCGTCGCGCTGGTGGCTTGCTTGAGCCCGGCCTGCATCGTCATGTAGATACCTCGGGCGAATGGCCCCGAGTGCGGCACGAAACGCAGGTCCGGCCGCACGCCGCTCACCGCCTCGCAAACGGCTTCAACTTCCGGTGCGTGCCGGTGCCTCAGGGGCCGATAGGCAAACATGTTGGAATGCCGGACCGGGTGATGAGTGGTCTTGAGGGGTGTCTTGCCGGCGCCCGTGCTGCCGGTAACGCCACTGGCGAACAGGGGCGTGTCGGTGAGCCCGTAGCGCATCAGGGGCGCCGACGCCAGCAGCAATGCGCTGGCGAAACAGCCGGGATGGCCGATATGCAAAGTGGCGGCCTCCGCACGATGTTCGGGTAGGGCGCAGGAGAATGACGGGAGCAATTCCGGTGCGCCGTGCGCCTGGCCGTAAACCTGCTCGTAGGCATCCGCGTCGGCAAAGCGAAAGTCCGCCGAGGCATCCACGATGCGAACCCGGGCGCCCTCTTCGCCGGCCACTTTCAGCGTCGTCGCGATAAGCCCGGCGCTGGCGCCATGCGGAGCGCAGGAAAAAACCGCGCAGCGCTCGTCAAGCATCCCGCCCAGTTCGGAGAAGGGCCGAAAGCGAAAATCCGGCCAGATGCCCGTCAGGTTGGGAAAAACCGATTCCACTACCTTGCCCGCGTTGCTTTCCGAAATCGCCGCGGCGATGCGGAAGTGCGGATGACCGGCGAGTATGCGCAGCAGTTCGCCCGCCACGTACCCGGACGCGCCCAGGATTACGGCAGGAATGGTCACAGCCGCCCCAGCGAGACGTTGCGGGCCACGAACTCGCCGAGCTCCGCGCCTTGCGTAATCGCGTTGTAGCCGGGCACGCCGACCCGCTGCCCCAGGATGTCCAGTCCCACCTGGTTGTCCGTAGCCGGACCGGTAACGGCGGCTACGTCAATCCCGTAGAGTTCCTTCAGCAGCCGCGCTCCGCCCCAGGCGGCGACCGGATCGCTGGCGCAAAGCAGCAGGCAGGTAATGGACGACCGTATCCCCTCGTCTGCGAGGATGGCCTCCACGCCGTAGGCGCCGAGTATGCCGTCGCCCAGTTCGAACAGGATCACGTCGGGCGCAGCTTCAGCCATTTGCCGGAGCATGGAACGCACCAGGGACGGCGCGTTCTCCGGAGAGGTGCTCACGACCCCGAAATCCGTGAAGATCGCGGTATTGCGCGCGCCCGCGTCCTCCATGGCCAGTATGTCGCGGCGCAGCGATACGCCGGTGGCCTTGAAGGCGTCGACCACGTAGCCCTCGTGCCGCAGCTTGCCGATAATCGCGCAGGCCGCCGCGGTCTTCCCGGAATTCATGCAGGTGCCGGCGAGGGCCACAACCGGCACGCCCCCCAGGTTCAGCTGGCCGGGGCTTTCGCCATCCACCGGCTGTCCGCCCACCCGGGCGGGCACGCCTACCCGTTCACCCAGATACGGGAACTCCAGCACAACTCCCAGAACGCGCACGTCGAAAGGCGAACCCATGGCGGCGTTGACGGAATCGCACGCGCCTATCACGCCGCCTATGTTGAGCAGCTGCAGGACATCGCCGCGCTCCACGGTCTCCGGCAGATGACCGGAATACCCGAAAAGGGCCTTTCGATGGCCCAGTGCGCCCACCACGATGTCGCCGCTGCGCACCCGCGCCATGCGGCCGCTGGCAAGTTCCAGCCGGTTGTACGAAGACTTTTCGTTCAGGACTTCCACCGCCACGATCACGCCTTCCTCGCTGGGAATGCTCTGGCCCACGCGTAATTCGCGTCCCAGGTCCAGGCCCGAGGCGACTGAGGCCACCTTGTCGACCACTACGCTACGCATCGCTGTCGCCGCTTTCCGCCGAAGCCGCCACGCGGCTGTGCAACATACCGGGCAGCGCCATGACGCGGGCTGCTCCCAGCGCGTCGCGTGGCGACCATTCCCCTGCCGTTTCCCCGTACACGCCCCGGCTGGCGGCCAGCAGCGAATGAGGCGATTCGACGCCGCGAACCCAGACCGCTCCCGGCCGCAGCGTCAGGCGCACGCGGCCCGAAACCCGCTCCTGGGAACTGTCGAAGAAAGCCTCGATGTTCCGGCAGACCGGGTCGAGGTGTTTGCCCTCGTGAACCAGGTCGCCGTAGACGGCCGCCAGCGTGTCTTTGAGCCGCATCTGTCCCGCGCCCAGCGTGAGTTTTTCCAGTTCGCGATGCGCGCACAGGAGAATTTCCGCGGCCGGCGCTTCGTAGGCCACCCGGCCCTTGGAGCCGAGAACGGTGTCGCCCAGATGAATGCCCCGTCCTATCCCGAAACGCCCTCCGGCGGCTTCGAGTGTCTCGATCAGTTCCACGGGCCGCATGGCTTCGCCGTCCCAGGCAACCGGCAGGCCCGCTTCGAATTTCAGTTCATGCTTCTCTTCCGGAAGCGGATTCTCCAGCGCCCCCGCCGACAGCACCCACGCCGACTCCGGAATGGAGTCGCCGGAAGTCAGGGTCTCGCGGCCGCCGATGGTCACGCCCCACAGCCCCCGGTTGATCGAGTAATCGCCGGCGGCGGGAAGCGGAGGCGCGCCGTGGCCGGAGAGGTAGGCGACTTGCTCGCCGCGCTGCAAGGACTCATCGCGCACCGGAGCCAGCACGGTGATTTCGGGAGCCAGCGCGCGCATGGCCATTTCGAAACGGAACTGATCGTTGCCTGCCGCGGTGCAGCCGTGCGCCACGGTATCGCTGCCCAGCTCCCGCGCGGTGCGGGCCAGGATCGCCGCCTGCACTCCCCGCTCGGCGCCCACGCACAGCGGATAGGTATGCCCGCGCCGCACGTTGCCGGCAATGAGATGGCGGATCACTTCGTCGAAGAATTGCGGGCGCGCTTCCACCAGCAGATGCCGTTCGGCGCCCAGCGCCATGGCCCGGCGCTCAAGCGATTCGGCCTGCCCGGAATCGATGCCGCCGGTATTGACCGTCAGCGTCACCACCGGGCGCCGATACTTCTCGCTCAGCCAGGGCACGCAAAACGAAGTATCCAGTCCGCCGGAATAAGCCAGCACGATGGGAGAAGCGCTCATGGGTGGTTGCCGGGTTGCCTCGGGTTCAGGAAGAAGCCGGGGCCATTTCGCGGCGCAGGCGCGCCAGCAATAGCCGCTGTTCGTCGCGGTTGCGGGTGGCGACGAAGATCGTGTCGTCCCCGGCCACTGTCGCCACGATCTCGGGCCAGCCGCAACGATCGAGAAAAAGCGCAATCCGCTGGGCCGCGCCGGTCGCGGTGCGCACGATCGCAAGGTTCGGCCCGGCATTGGCCAGTCCGCGCACATAGGCCGCCAGCATTTGCCGATCCCCTTCGGAAATGTCCGAGAAGGCAACGGAGTACGCGCGCCCCCGCTTGATCGCGCCGATTACCGACAGGTCACGGCTTATGCAGGACTGCGTAACGCGTATTCCGCGCTCCGCCAGCAACCGGCCGAGCTGCGCCTGGCTGGCCACGGTCTGACCCTGGATGATGTCCGCAATGACCTCGTGGCGGTGGGCCATATTGTCCGTGCCAGTAGGCATAACATGCTCATAAATAATAGCAAGATCGCATATTATGCATACAAATTCGCGTGGCGCAACCCTGGGAGGGCGGCGCTCCCCACTTTCCTTTGCCGGACGCGCGCTGCACAATGGGCGGCCGTGGACGCACTCTCGCTCAAAGGACTCGCCAAGGTCTACCCCACCGGCGTGGAGGCGCTCAAGGGCATCGATCTCACCGTGCGCGAGGGCGAATTCTATGCGCTGTTGGGGCCCAACGGCGCGGGCAAGACCACGGCCATCGGCATCATCACCACGCTGGTCAACAAGACCGCCGGCAAGGTCCATGTGTTTGGCCACGATCTCGATACGGCCCCGGCTGCGGTAAAGAAATGCATAGGCGTGACTCCGCAGGAAGCCAACCTCAACATGTTCGAAAAGCTGATGCCCACGATGATGCACCAGGCCGGCTACTTCGGCCTGGCCCCGCGACAGGCCCGGCGCAACGCGGAGAAGTGTCTCAAGGCGGTTCGGCTCTGGGACGAGCGCAACAGGCTGGCGCGGACGCTTTCCGGCGGCATGAAGCGGCGCCTGATGATCGCCCGGGCGATGGTGCACGATCCGCAACTGCTGATCCTGGATGAACCCACGGCAGGCGTGGACATCGAGATCCGCCGCTCCATGTGGGACCTGCTGCGGGAGATCAACGAGCGGGGAGTCACCATCATCCTGACCACCCATTACCTCGAGGAGGCCGAACACCTTTGCCGCCGCATCGCGATACTCGACCAGGGAGAAATCGTGGTCGAGGACCGCATGGAGCGCGTGTTGAGACAGTTGCCGGAACAGCACTTCGTGATTTCATTGCAGCAGCCGGCCAGCCCCGGTCAGAAGTTCGCCGGCTTCCAGGTTCACTGGCGCAGCCGTTATGAACTGGAGGTCGAAGTTCCGGCGGCGCGCAGTCTCAACGAGTTCTTCGAGTTGCTGAATGCCGCAGGCATACAGGTGCTGAGCATTCGTCACAAGACCAACCGGCTGGAAGAACTGTTCGTCCGCCTGACCATGCCCGACCTTCCCAAGCTGCCCGACCGCGAGCCCGGGGACGCCCTCGAGCAGCCTGACGCGGCGAAGGCCTAGTGCCGCGTCGGACGCCTGATTATTCGATGGTGCGCAGCTGTCCGGCCACCGCCCGCCATGCGCCCAGCCAACCGGTAAGCGCGCCTGTCCCCAGGATCAGCAGTTCCTGCCGCCAGGACGCTCCGCTCAGGACTCGATCGCTCTCGTAAAGAGTCATCAGGTCGGCGAAGGGACCGCCCAGGGTCCAGAGGCCCAGCCGCACCAGCAGGATCGCCACCAGGCCCCCGCCCAGACCGTACCAGAACCCCTGGTAGAGGAACGGCCGGCGCAGGTAGCCGCGGCTGGCGCCCAGCAGCGACATCACCTCGACGGCGTCGCGCTGCCGCTGTACTTCAAGCCTGACCGTGTTGCCGATGATCACCACAAGCGCCACCAGAACCATGACCAGGATCAGCAGCATTGCCTGACCGGCCAATGCGAGTATGGCGCTCATCCTTTGCAGCCATTGCGTGTCGGTCCGCACCTGTTCCACTTCCTCAAGCGTCGCCGCGGTGTCCTGCAGCGCCAGGAATTCGCTTTCCGGGGAACCGGGCGCGGGCGAAACGACCAGTGTCCAGGGCAGGGGATTTTCCTCCAGGGTCTCGATCGCCGGAGCAAACTCGCCGCGGCCTTCCATGATCGAAAGGGCTTCCTTGGGGCTGATTCGGCGCACCGCTCCGACGGCGGGACTGCGCTCAAGGTCACCGGCCAGTTGCTCGGCCACCGCAACGCTTACGTTCGGCTTGAGGTAGATCGAAAACGAGCGCGCCTCGCCCCAGGCCGCCGCCAGGCCCTCCATGTTCTGCAACACCGCGCTCAAGCCCGCGGGCAGGGCCAGCGCCAGGCCGATCGCGGACACCGTCATCAGGCTGCCCAAAGGCTGGCGGGCCAGCCGGGCGGCTTCCGAGCAGCAGCAGGTGAGGTGCCGGCCGAGGTAGCGCAGGGGATTCATGACGGAGACGTGTCGGAGTCCACCCGGCCTTTGACCAGGCTGATTCGACGGGCGGGCAGCGATTCGATCAGTCCGACATCGTGGGTGGCGACCAGCGCAGTCACGCCGTAGCCCACCAGACGCCGAAACAGCTGCATCACCTCGCGCGACAGTTCGGGGTCCAGGTTGCCTGTCGGCTCGTCGGCAACCAGCAGCTCCGGCCGGTTCACCACCGCCCGGGCAATGCCGAGGCGTTGCTGTTCTCCCTGTGACAGCAGCCTCGGAAACTTGCGGGCGCTTCTGAGCAGTCCCACGGAATCGAGCGCCGCCTCGGTCCGGCGGCGCACCTCGCGCGGACCCAGACCGGAAATATGCAGCGGCAGGGCGACATTGTCGTACGCGCTGCGATCCTCCAGCAGGAGGTTGTTCTGGTAAACGATGCCGATGCTGCGCCGGTGATTGCAGACGGCCCGCCGCCTCAGCCGTCCCACGTTGCGGCCCAGAACGAATACCTGGCCCCTGGTGGGCCGCTCGATGGCCGCCAGCAGCTTGATGAGGGTGGTCTTTCCGGCGCCCGATGGCCCGGTCAGGTAGGTGAATTCGCCGGGCTCGACGGAAAGGCTGACCTCCGACAACGCTTCCGCGCCGCCACCGTAGCGCATGGTTACTTCCTGAAGGCGAATCATGGACCTGCTGTCTGCCCCGCCGGCGCCTTTGCTTCATCAGCGGGCCGGCGCGCGAAATGATACTCTCGCGCCATGCCGGCAGAGGGGTATCGCAGAGCGGCAAGGCGCCGGGGCCGCGTTCGAATCGCAGGCGGAAGTCTTCGCGGGCGGCTGCTCGAAGTGCCGCCGGACGCGCGGCCCACGCCCGTGCGCGCGCGCGAAACCCTGTTCGATTGGCTCGCGCCGGAGGTCCGCGGGGCGCAATGCCTGGACCTGTTCGCCGGCGCCGGCGCGCTGGGTCTGGAGGCGCTGTCGCGCGGCGCGGCCCATTGCGTGTTCGTGGAGTCGCAGCGCACCGCCGCCGGGATGCTGCGCCGGGTCGTGGACGAATGGCAGGTGGCCGGCCAGGTCGAACTGGCCGATGCCGTCCGCTGGCTTGAGAAACCGGACGGGCGAAGGCGCATGGACATCGTGTTCATGGATCCCCCGTTCGGAACCGGACTTGCGGCGCGCTGCTGTAAACTGCTTGCCCGTAACGGGTGGCTTGCGGACAATTGCCGCTTGTACATCGAAGCCGGCAAGCGCGACCCGTTGACTGAACTACCCTTGGAACTGGGAATCCTGCGCGAGAAAGTTGTTGGAGACGTACGCATGATGCTGGCCGGCCGGCAAGGAACATGAACGCCAGGCGGAGCAATGCGGGCACGCGGCGGGGAATCATGTACCCCGGCACCTTTGACCCCATCACCAACGGCCATTGCGACCTGGTAAGCCGCGCCGCCAGGTTGTTCGACGAGGTCGTCGTGGCGGTGGCCGCGAGTACCTCGAAATCGCCGATGTTCGACCTTGAAACCCGAATCCGCCTGGCCACCGAAGCGCTGGCCGACGTGCCCGGGGCGCGCATTGACGGATACGAGGGTCTGACGGTGGAATATGCGCGCGCCAACGGGCTGCATGCAATCCTTCGCGGTTTGCGCGCGGTCAGCGATTTCGAGCACGAATTTCAACTCGCCAGCATGAACCGGCGCCTGGACCCCTCGATTGAAACGGTTTGCCTGACACCCTCCGAGAATTACGCCCATGTCTCTTCAACGCTGGTCCGGGAAATCGCGGGCATGGGCGGCGACGTATCGAGTTTTGTTCATCCATCTGTAGTGACTGCGCTTAAGGAGTCTCTGTAATGAAGTCTGTCTTGTCGCGGGCCGGCCATGTTCTGCTGCCGGCCCTTCTGCTATGGATCGCCGGCGCATGCGCCGTTCATGCCGACGAACGGATCGGCAAGGTTGCCAGGGCGAGCGGACCGGGACACGCGGCCATAGCCAGCGCCCACCCCGCCGCCACCGCGGCGGGCTTTGAAGTCCTTTCCAGTGGCGGCAACGCCTTCGACGCGGCCGTTGCAGTCAGCGCCGCACTTTCGGTAGTCGAGCCCCACAGTTCCGGCATTGGAGGCGGCGGTTTTTTCCTTCTCTACCAGGCAGCCGATCAATCCGATGTGTTTGTGGACGCGAGGGAAACCGCCCCTGGCGCGGCGACTCGCGACATGTACCTCGACGACAACGGGGAGCCGATCCGGCGCGCTTCACTATCGGGTCCGCTGGCCGCCGGCGTCCCGGGGCTGCCGGCGGCGCTTGAGCATATCGCGGAGAAATACGGCCGCCTGCCGCTGGCGCAGACTCTGGCGCCGGCCATTCGTCTGGCGCGGGAAGGCCTGCCGGTAACCGAGGCAACCCAGAGGTTGCTGCGGGCCGTTCCCCGCATGGGCTCGCCCTCGCCGGCATTTCTCGAAATATTCCTGCCGGACGGCGAAGCCCCGGCCATCGGTGCGCTGATTCGGCGCACGGACCTCGCCGATACTCTTGAAACCCTGAGCGCTCAAGGCGCCGCAGGCTTTTACACCGGGCCCCGGGCCGAATTGCTGGTCAAGGGCGTGCGTGACGCAGGCGGCATCTGGAGCATGGAGGACCTGGCGGCATACCGGATAGTCGAGCGGCAGCCGATCCGCTTCCGCTACCGGGAGATCGAGGTCACCACGGCGCCGCCGCCGTCAGCCGGCGGCGTGGCGCTGGCGCAGGTGTTCAACATGCTCGGCCACCGCGGTTACGTGCAACTTGAGGAAACGGCACGCACGCACCTGCTCGTTGAGGCGATCCGGCGCGCTTACCGCGACCGTGCCGAGCATCTCGGCGATCCGGACTTCGTTCCGGTTCCGGTCGAGCGACTGACCCATCCCTGGTACGCGGACGGTTTGCTGGCCAGCATGCGCATGGACCGCGCCACCCCCAGCGACACGCTGCCGGGCCCAGTCAGCCAGCGGCCGCTGGGGACCGACACCAGCCATTTTTCGGTGCTGGACAAGGACGGCAACCGGGCTGCCGTGACACAGACGATCAACACGCTGTTCGGTTCCGGTTTCGTCCCTCCCGGCACCGGAGTGATCCTGAATAACGAGATGGACGACTTTTCGGTGAAGCGGGGCGTGCCCAACGCATTCGGGCTGGTGCACTCGCATGCCAACCAGATCGAACCGGGCAAACGCATGCTGTCGAGCATGACGCCCACCTTCCTGCAGTCCGAGCGCGGCCTGGCGATACTCGGCACGCCCGGCGGCAGCCGTATCGTGACGATGGTGCTGCTGGGGGCGCTCGCCTGGATGGACGGCGCCGACGCGGAAGGCATCGTCAGCCTGCCGCGCATTCACCACCAGTACATCCCGGACTCGCTGTCGTTCGAAGCGGGTGCCGTGGATCCGGAACTGCAGGACGCGCTCGCCGCCCTGGGTCACGAATTGCGCGAGTCTTCCCGCCCATGGGGCAACATGCAGGCCATCACCCTCGACTACGCCGACGACACGCTGACCGCCGCCAGCGACCCGCGCCGCAACGGCGGCGCCGACGTGCGCTAGCAAGCGCGAGGGCGTCCCGCCGGATTCAAGAGAGAATGCTTCCCGGTCACCGAATATTGTGGTGCGCCTGATAGATGTACGCCTGGTTCTCGTCCTTTTAGAGCACCATGCGCGCTTTGCGGCGGCGGCGGCGGCGGCCGGGGGCCCGTCAACGCAGATAGGGCTACAATCGGCGCACCATGATATTGACACATCAGAGGTGAGGCGTTGGACGCGAGAGCGGCCAAACGATCCCTTGGGAATCTGAACCAGGACGAGGTGAAGTCGAGGGTCGATGATTACGTCGGGCTTCAGGGCGCCGACCTTGAGCACCGAAAGGAAAGCTATCGGCAGCTCGTCAATCACTACTACGACCTGGCGACGGATTTCTACGAGTGGGGCTGGGGCAGAAATTTCCACTTCGCTCCCCGGCGGCGGGGCGAGAGCTTCAAGGCGGCGCAACTCCGGCACCAGCATTTCCTGGCCGACAAGCTCTCCATGAAACCGGGCATGCGGATTCTGGATGCGGGATGCGGCGTGGGCGGCCCCACGGGCAACCTGGCGCGCCACAGCGGCGCCAGCTTTGTCGGAATCAACAATAACGCCTACCAGGTCGAACGGGCCAGGGCGCACAACCGCGATGTCGATTCGCTGTGCCGTTTCGTGCACGGCGACTACATGCGGATTCCGGAAAGCGACAACAGCTTCGACGGCGCCATCAGTATCGAGGCGATGCCGCATGCGCCGGACAAGACCGCCGCCTACAGCGAAATCTTCCGGGTGCTGCGCCCGGGCGCCGGTTTCGCCTGCTACGAGTGGTGTCTCACCGATGTTTTCGACACGTCGAACGCGCAACACGCGCAAATCAAGCAAGGCATCATGACGGGCTCGGGGCTGCCGGACATCGCCAGCACGGCGGAGGTTTGCGATGCGATGCGAGCCGCCGGTTTCGAGCTGATCGAAGCGCGCGATCTGGCCGCCGATTCGGACCCGGAAACGCCCTGGTACCGGCCCTTGCAGGGCCGGGACTTCAGCCTGGCGAGCCTGCCGCGCACGCCGCCTGGCCGCGCGCTGACCAATCTGACCCTGCGGATCGGCGAGAAGCTGCGGCTCGCCCCCAAGGGCGCCCGGGAGGTCAGCACCTTCCTGAACTGGGGTGCGGACACCCTCGTTGAAGGCGGCCTGACCGGCATCTTTACGCCGATGTTCTTTTCCCTGGCGCGCAAACCTCTGCGTCCGGGCGACTGAAGCTACGCGGCCTGCTTCTTGATCGCGACCGGGACCGACTCTTTCCGCTTCGAAGCGTCAGTCAGTTCGAGGCGTACCCGGCGGCGTTGTTCGTAGAGGCCGAGCGCCCGTAGCGGGAAACACTGCCGGTACAGAACGTAGTCCAGCAGCGCCGTGCGGAAAAACACGCCGGCCATGTCCTGTTTCGGCCAGCCGCCGTCCGCGTCCTGCGCGTCGAGCAGGAACCGTGCGCCGCGACCAATAGCCGTCCAGTTGGGATCCGCCGCCTCCAGCAGCGCGAGCAGCGCCCAGGCGGTCTGGATGACCTGACTTTCCTCGTGCGGCACGTAGCGTCCTGTCAGGCAACCGCTGTGGTGCTCGCCCCATCCTCCGTCCTCGCGCTGGCGGTCCAGCAGCCAGCGGCAGGCCAGATGCAGCGCCGGATCGCCCGGTCTTGCACCGGCGGCAACCAGTCCCCTGATGCCGAAGAGAGTCCCGTAGATGAACTGCACGCCCCATACGCCGCGCCATGAACCGTCGCGCCTCTGGGTCTTGCGCAGCCAGTCGGCGCCCCTGGAAATGGCGCGCTCACCCGGCGGGTCCAGGAGTTCCGGAAGCCGCTGGCGGCAA
The DNA here is from genome assembly GCA_963666765.1 of Gammaproteobacteria bacterium. Taxonomy (GTDB): domain Bacteria; phylum Pseudomonadota; class Gammaproteobacteria; order Steroidobacterales; family Foliamicaceae; genus Foliamicus. Next base: position 2,322,764 of record OY762933.1, on the reverse strand, counting down.
GCAGCCAGCGCCTCGATGCAGGAGGCCGTGCACTCGACATAGGACATCTCGGTCATCGATTCGCCGAACATCTCGGCTGGGTTCAGCCACTCAAGCCCGATTCTCGAGCGCCGGGCTTCATAGCTGCCGAAGCCGCCGTCGTGGTTCTGGCTGCGCAACATGAACGCCACCGCCTCGCCCAGCGCCGCCTCGTCGGCGGCCTGGCCTCCAGCGGCGAGAATTCCCAGCGCGGCTTCGGCGGTGCAGTCGCTTACCGGCCAGCCATGCCAGCCGCCGGGAAAACACCAGCCCCCCTTCGGGTCGGCGCGGTAAGCTTCGCGAAATCCCTCGAAGCTGGAACGGATCTGCTGCCGGCTCAGGAAATCGGCGCCATTGCGCAGGGCGTCTCGAATCGCATCGGACGCGGGAACGGCCGCCAGCGCCTGCAACGAAAAGGCGGTGTCCCAGGTGCTGCTTCTCGCTCCGGTGACCCGCGCGCCCAGCTCCTCGTCTTCCCAGAACCAGCCATCGAGACCGGCGAGCGCGGCACGAAAGTCGGCGTCGTCCGGATCGTGCAGCCACAAGGCCAGGATGTTCAGGAAACCGCTGACCGGCGAGATGCTGGTGTAGCTGGTGGTCTGCAACTCCCATCGGATCTGCCGGATCAGCGCCCTTAGGCAGCGGGCCCGGACACGTTTGCTGTGGAAGCGTTCAAACATGCGCGCCAACGCGTATCCCGCGCGCAGCCACACGCTCGGCCGGGCAAACAGGTCGGCGTCGCGCAGGCGCTTGCGGCCCGAAGAGAAATCGACGCGGGCAAACTCTTCCCCGAAGAGTTCCTCGCGCAAGGACTCGATCAGGGACGTGACCGGCGCCTGATGCCGGTGGGGGTAGATCGACGCCATCGCCATGTAGATGAGCCGCGTGTGGCAGTACCAGTTCGACGGATGCAACGGCAACCCGCGCGGCAGCAACCACAGTTCCGGAAGAATGGCGTTAACGCCACGCCAGTCATACAGATTGAGCAGGGCCAGCCAGAATTTCCCCCAGCTCGGGATCGCGAGTACGTCTTCTGCCTCAAGGAAGCGCCGCGCAGGCTCGATGAGCGGGTCGTTACGCTCCACGCCGAGCAGTCTCGACGCCACATAGACCAGCGTAGTGACGAACAGATGGGGCTGCGAGTGTTCGTGCAATCCCCATGTGCCGCCCGCCAGACGGGTGCATTCGAAGGAGCGCAGAATGCGCCGGCGCCGGCCTGTTTCAATGGGCTGACCGAGAATGTGCTGCAGCAGCACGTATTGCGCGGTGAGCATGGGGCACCAGACCATCTCGCCTTCCCAGGCGCCATCCTCGCCCTGAAGGTCCAGCAGGCGCGCCGCAGCCCTGCGTAATGCCGGTTTCGCATCGGGAGCGGGCACTCCCGCACGGGCGGCGCCGTGCTGGCCGTCGTTCGAGGACATTGAAACGAGAAGCGCGCGCGACAGCGTCCTGCGAGCTTGCCGATCCCGGCCATGCCCCCGGTCTCTGGCCGCTTTCAGCTTGCGAATGCCGCGCATGAACCAGCGGATCCGGGCAAAGAGCGGGTATGCGACGTGGCGGGCCCGCCGCCAGGCCAACTGCTCGAACGATGCCGGAATCACCCCCGCAACCGCCCGGGCCCCCATCGCGAACATGGCCAGCGCAAGCTGGATCATCGAAGTTTCCTCGCAGGCAAGCAGCCGCATGGTGCGGTCGCGGACGAAGGCATGCGCCCGCCAATTGCGATAGACCGCGCGCCTGAGCGCCGCCGCTTCGGGGCGATGATCGGCAAAGACCTCGTAAAGCCCTATGGCGAGCACCTCTGGAGCACGGGTGGCCTGGAGGCGCCCGGCGGCGAAATCCCTGAAGCTTCCGCCTTCCGCCAGCGCGGCCGCATCGCCGAAACCCAGCGTCATGCCCACCGCCGTCATCGGATGGTAGTGCCCCACCGCGTCGCCGATCAGCACGCGGCTCGAACTGCCGTAGGAGACGCGCGGCCTGAGTTCATTGGCCGCCGCGTGGAAGTTGCCCGCCTTCAGCGCCGTGAGAAACGCGGGCCTCAGGGGCGCCGGCAGGACCCGGGCGTAAGACTCGGCCAGCAGGCCGGTCCGGTCGCGGGAGGCCCAGTGCTCCAGCGGCACATCGACCACGATGCGGGCGCAATGCTCGCCCAGCGGATACCCGAGAATCGGGCCGGGCCCGCCCAGTATGACGTTGCCGTAGCCGGCCGGCTCGAGGCGCACGCCTTCAAGGGTCACGCCCACCATCCGCGAGCAGGCCTTGCGCCGCATGGGCAGACCCAAGGACCGGCGCACGGTGGAGGAGCGGCCGTCGGCGCCGACGATGCGGGCCGCGGCAAGGCGCTGGCGCTCGCCGGCGTGGGTAAATACCACGCCCTCGTCTTCAACCTGCGTTACGCGCGCCCGCACAAAGAAATCGATGCCCGGCGCCTCGCCGACCGCTTCATGCAGTTGCGCCACCAGGATTTCGTGGTCGCAGGCCAGACCCTGCCCCTCGCCGGAGTACGAAAGCACGATGGGCTCCGAACCGTCCTCGGGAAACACCACGAAGCCCTCGCCTTTGGTCCCGCCGGGCGGTGGATCGAGGTGGATGCCCACATCGCGCAACATGCGCACGGCAGGCGGATGCAGCCACTCGCCGGCGAGGCGCGTGGCGGCCTTCGGATTGGCCTCGAGCAACGCAACGCGCGCGCCCTTGCGCGCATGGGCGAGAGCGCAATAGCTGCCTACAGGCCCCGCGCCAACGACGATGACGTCATAACGGGGAGCGGCGGCTGGACTCAACGGAACACGCTCGCTTGCGAACGGCGGCGGTAGCGGACCCGGCACGGCGGCCTGGGCCCCGTCACCCAGCTGCCGTAATTCGGAGCGGGAAAGCCCGAAACGGACTCGAAATCGAAGCGGTCGAGCAGCACCGTCCAGATCGCTTTCAGCTGCAGTATGGCGAATTTCTCCCCCATACAGCGGTGCTTGCCCCCGCCGAAACCGATCAGCGTGTAGTGGTGCTGCTTGTCCTCGTTTCTCGGAGGCGCGAAACGTTGCGGGTCGAAACGCTGGGGATCGGCAAACAGGTGCGGCAGGCGATGCGAAACCGCCGGAGAGACGACCGCCAGGGCGCCGGCAGGCACGGTGTGGCCCGCATACTGCAAGGGCTGAAGCACCTTGCGGATCAGCAGTATCAGCGGCGGGTGCAGCCGCTCGCCTTCGCGCACCGTGCATTCCATCGCCGCCTGCCGCTTGAGGACGGCGAGACTCATTTCGCCCGCCTCGGCATACACCTGCTGCATCTCCTCGCGAACCCGCGCCACCCAGGCGGGGTCGCGGAACATCTCGAAGCCCATCCAGCTTCCGAGCACCGCGCTGGTGTGCTGGCCGGCAAACAGCACCGTCAGCAGGATGCCCGTGACCTCCCCGTCGCTCAGGGCCCGACCGTCCTTGTAGCGGGCCTGCATGAGCGCCTGCATGAAATCCTCCGGTGCGGCGCCGGTGCGGCGGCGCTCGGTCATGACCCGGACCAGAAGCTGCGCGATCCTGCGGCGCGCCCGGTCGCGCTTGCGGTGCGCCGGGATCGGCAGCCGGGGGAAAAAGAACCCGAGCAGGTTGATCCCCTCCTGCAGATCGTGGTACGCCTCGGCAAAACCCGAATCCACCTGATCGCGGATTTCCTGACCGAGCAGGCAGCGGCTGGCGATCCTGACGGTGAGTTCGTTCATGGCCACCGGCAGATCGAGGGTCCCTTCCTCTGCGAGCGCGTCGGCAAACCGGCGGGCTTCGTCATACATGATGCGGGCATAGCGGCGCATCGGCGCATCCCGCAACGCCGGGAACAGGAACCCCAGCTGCTCCGCCATGATCTCGGGGGCCACGTCGTAGGCCACGCCGCGCCCGAAGACGGGCACCGTGAACTGATAGACGGCCCGGGCGTCGAGCTGGTCCTCGGGCGCGCGGAAGTAGCAGTCGTGGGCTTCCGGCCCCGTAAACAGGACGAACTCGCGGGGCCCCAGCCGGAAACGGACCAGTTCGCCGTGCTCGCGCCAGCAGCGATCGAGCATTGCAACCGGGTCGCGCCGAAACTCCGGCAGGTGGCCCAGCAGCGGCCAGGCGCCGGACAGTTCGGGAATCGGATTGTCCGGCGGCGCGGCGGGCCGCGCCCGGCCCAGGGTGGCTGCGCTGTCGCTGTGGTTCGCCACGTCTTGCCTCAATACACGAAAGGAACCATCGACCAGGGCACGCGTTCCCTGTAACGCCCCCACAGTTCGCCGTACTTGGCGCGGCAGCGCCGCTCGTCGCGGCGCGAACGATGCCACAGCAGCCCGGCAAGCCAGGCCGGCAACAGAAACGGCGCCCAGGATGCAAAACCGGTGGTAAGCGCAAACGCGAGGTAGATGCAGATCTCGCCGGTGTAGTTGAGATGCCGCCCGATGCCCCAGAACCCGGACACGAGCAGCCGCCCGTCGAGGACCTCCGCGGGCCGGCCCCAGATCGTGGCTGCCGGGTTGCGCTTGAAGCGGTGCTTCTGCCCGTTGGCGCCCCGGAACATCCAGTATCCGAAGGCGTACAGCAGCGCGATGCCTGCGGCGGCGAGAGGGCTCAGCGGCGGACCCGACGCGTCCACCAGCCACCAGCCGGCAATGCAGTAGAAAAACGGCACCAGCACGTAGTCACCCCACACCAGCATCCATCCGAAGCGCTCGCTGACGATGTCCCAGGTGTGGACCATGCCGCCTTCGAACTGGAAGTAGTTGAGCACATAGGCCCATGTCAGCACCTGGTAGAGGCCCATGGCCAGGGTGAGTTGGCCGTGGGTTTCGTATTGCAAGACGGCAAACGAGGTATTGAACAGCGCCAGTCCGATGAGCGAGGGGCGGTAACTGAACATCTTGAGGTCCACGCCGAGCAGGGCCGGATTGAGTTCCGTGCCTTTGAAGCAGGACCGCCAGAACCGCGGCGATCCCCCGAGCTTGCCGGCGCCGCGCCAGTACAACCAGCCGGAAAACGCGAATGCGAACAGATTGGCGACCGCGAAGAGGGCGAAAAAGTGCGTGTACAGCGATAACAGGGAGAACGCTCCGGTGACCTGGGCCACGCCTGCCGCAACTGCGGTAAACAGCAATAGTGTCAGGCCGTTCAGCTTGTAGGCAATCGATTTGCCGTCGATTTCGGGCCCCTTGACCCGGCGTCCCGGCGCCAGTATCGAGCCTGCAAACAGGGCCCCGGTGAACACGGCGAACATGAACGCCGCCTCAAGCAGGACTGCGGCCGACAGCGGCAACAACTCAGGCATCGGCCTCGCCGCCGGCGGCGGCCCATTCCGGCGGCGCGACCGCCGCACCGTTCTCTCTGGCCAGGTATTCCCGCCACTTGCGCACGGTCACGTTCTGGAAAGCCCGTACCGCCGGGTTGAATTCCAGTGGCCGGGCGTCCCAGTGCTTCTCATAGCCCTCCTGTTCGGCCTCCACCGCGAACCCGTCCTGGGCCAGCAGCGGACCGATCAGCATGCGGTTGGAGATCTTCAGCACCGTGGTCATCGCCAGCCGCGGGATGTGCACCGGCAGCAACGGAATCTTCAGCGACTTGAAGTAGAAGAGGAAGAAGGCGCGCGTGCTGCGCTCGTCGATGGGCAGAACGAAAAGCCAGTGCTTGATCGCCTCGTCGGTATTCGACCACTGGTAGGGATACTGGTAGCAGAGCTTCATGGAATTGGTATCGAACCGGCCGCGATCGACAAACAACCCGGAGATGCGCCCGCGCCCCACGCTGGTGTCGTAGGCCACGTGCACATCGTCGCCGATTGTCTCGCAGCGTGTGAGCCGGGCGCCGTCGAAAGGTCGGTAGCTGCGGTGCAGCCAGGCGTGAGTGAAATCGCTGACGTTGTCGATCACCATCGAGTGGTGCGCCGACCAGGTGAAGCTGAGCGGCACGCAGGCCCAGCGGCCCTTGCCCTCCAGTTCGGGAATATCGGGAATCCGGCGCACATCGGCAAGTTCGGGATTGCCCGGAAACAGCCAGACCAGGCCGTAGCGGACCCTTACCGGGTATGTCCTGAGCTCGACCTGGGGCAAACCCGCGCGCGGCAGCTCGTGCGCGGTCTCGGCCAGCCGGCCGTCCGGGTCGTACTTCCAGCCGTGGTAGGCGCAAACGAGCCTGCAACCCTCCACCTGGCCGAGCGAGAGCTTGAGCTGGCGATGCGCGCAGCGATTTTCCATGGCGTGAAACGAACCGTCCCCGGCCCGGAAAAGTGCAATTGAACGCTTCCAGAAAACCACCTCGGCAACATTTCCCGGCTTGATATTGCGCACCTCCTCGACCGCATACCAGTAGTCCGGGTCCATGCCCGTGGCGCGCACCTTCTGGCGCAGGTTGACAGCGTCTTCAAAGGTGGGTGGTCCCGCTGCGGCCGTGTTCATGAGGCGCCTCCGTCGGCAGTTGCCTGCATGCGCGGCTCCGGCGCCGCATGTTCCGCCTGCGCCGCGCCGTTCGCACGCGGGCGTCTGGCCTGCGGATTTGTGATGGCCTTGCGCTCGTAATAGTGGAACGCGTAAGCCTCATGCACGGCGTCGCGGATGCTCGTGGGCCGATAGCCCAGCTCCCGTTTTGCCTTGTCGAGGTTGGCGTGCCGCCGCTTTTTCAGAAGGCGGATGGCGCCGGGCGTGAAACGCTGGGGAAAGTCGGGGTGGGCCCGGCTCAGGTAGAAGCTGGCCGCCTCGGAGAAGACATACATGAGGTTGGCCGGAATCCTGCGGCGCGGCCGCGGCACCCCCGAAACCTCCTCGTAAAGGTCCAGGATATCGGAAATGGTCTTGTATTCGCTGCTGAATATGTACTTTTCGCCGGAGCGTCCGTGACGCATGCACAGCAGATGGCCCTCAATGATGTCGCGCGCCGCGACGAACTCGAAGCCGCCGTCAACGAAGGCGCGAAGCTTGCCGTTGGTGTAGTCGCACATCGTCCTGCCCAGCCGCGAAGGAAAAAAGTCCGCGCCTCCCACAACCGCACAGCAGGTGGCGACCACTACATCCTGCCCGGCCGCGGCTGCGCGCCAGCACTCGTGCTCGACGAGCGCCTTGCTCTTCTCGTACGGCATGGTGCGCTCCATCGGGTAGAACTGCATGGTCTCGTCGCTCGGCGCGGAGGGGTCGTCGAGATCGTAGCCAACGGCGCTGAACGAACCCGTCACCACCACCCGTCCGGCTGCGGCCTCCCGCGCCGCCTGCAGCACGTTGCGGGTGCCCAGCACATTGCACTCATACACCTCCCGTCGATGGGCGCCGGTGCCGTCTATCGTGGATACCTTTGCCGCTACGTGATAGACCCCCTGGCAGCCCTCGACCGCCTGCCGGGTGACGTCAAGATCCCGGATGTCGCCGTATGCGCGCTCAACGTCAAGCCCGTCCAGACCCGCGTTGTCGTCTTCGCGCCTCAGCAGCACCCGTGCGCGGACACCCTCATCGAGCAGGCGGCGGACGAGATTGGCGCCCACGTGGCCGGCCCCGCCGGTTACGAAAACGGACGCCGCCGACGAACGCGCAGGGGTATTAGATTCTGGAGACATCCGGGTCCTGCTGATCAGTTTCCGCTATCCCACGAAACGGTAGTATTCGATTCCTTCGTCACTGAACGCGCGGTTGGACGCGCTGCCGACCGAATCCACCACAAATCCTTCGGTGGGCTCATCAAGCCCCGGGGCGCGGCCGTTATCGTGCAGGCACTCGTACAAGGATTGCGTCAACGGCTGCCACGACTTGAGCGCGTCCCTGAAACCAATCCTCGAGGCGGCGGCCTGCCAACCCTCCACCAGGGACATCGGGATCGCCTCGGCGGCATCCCCGCTGCCGTAGCCGACGGCCAGAATGTCCTGTCCGGACAGCTCCCGCCCTTCGTCGGCCGCTTCCTCCAGCCCCGCCGCCATCCACGCCGGGAGCGCCGCACAGTAAACATTGCCGATTTCCTTCATGGCCTCGGCGCCCAGCGACATCTTCGAGGCGATCAGCTCCTGGAATACGGGGCCGGCGCGGAATTTCCTGAGCAGAGCCATGCTCAGCGGGTAGACATCGTCGTCGATATTGCCGTCGCGCACCAACTGCAACACATCCGGGGTCGATCTCATTTCCGCCTCGACCGCACCCGGATCCAGTCCGGCATTGCGGCAATGGGCGGCCAGTTCGTCGCGCCCGGATGCGCCGTCCATCGCCAGGCCGAACAGGTAGCTCAACGCAAAGGACGTGATCGGCATGCGGTGGTAAGGCCGGTGCATGAAGGCGCCGCCCAGACCGTGGTAGTAGGCGGCGGGATCTACCCGCAGCCTGCGCAGCATGTCTCCGAGCGCATGCAGGGTTTCGTCCAGGTAGCAGGTGGTCGAGTACTTGCCATTGAATACCGGCAGGTCCTGAAAGTGGTTGTTAAGCTGATTGCGAATCAGGTTGCGCAGCACCGGCTTGCGAAAATCCACCGCCCGGTACGCGGACGCGCTACCGATGCACTTGAGGTTGACCGACAGGATCTTCGGATCGCGCTCCAGCAGCATCGCGACGGCGCCCGCGCCCTGGGTCGGTTCTCCGCTGGATCCGCGGGCGTACTCCGCGATGTCCGCGCTTACCACGATGGCGCAACGGTCCTGATCGTCCAGCGCGAGATAGCGCAACGCGTGCTTGAGCGCATAGATTGCCCCAAGGCAGGCGTGCTTGACTTCCGGCACTTCGCAGTTGCGGTTGACCGCAGGCAGGCCCCGTGCGGCGAGGCCCTGGTCCAGCATGCCCTTGACTATGACCGCGCCCGCGGAGTTGTCGGTGCTGGACTCGGTGCCCAGGCCCAAAAACCCGATCCGGGCAGGGTCAACGTCGTATTGGTCGATCAGGCGCATTACGGCGGTGCCGGCCATGGTGTAGACGCTCTCGCGCGGTCCGCGCATGCGGAAACTGTTTCCGACCACCGCGCTGGTCTTTTCCCAGGATGCGCCGGTCCAGCCGCACCAGTCCTTGAGGCTCACGCGGTAAGGCGGCACGAAAACGGAAAAGCCGCTGATTCCGACGTCCGGTATCAAGAGGGGCTCCTCATCGCTGCGGCCATGACTGCCCGCGAATCAGGCACAGAACCGCCTGACCGCAGGTCGGCGCGCAAGGATCGATCCACGCCCACGCCATGCGGCCGCCCTGCCCGGCACATGACCGTGGCCGTTTGCGCCTGCGAAATCGGCAGACCGCGCGAGGCCCATCTGAACAGCCACCTCAAACGCCTGTTGCTCGCCGTATTGAGATTGCTCGCCAGAATAGTCGCCTTTACCGTGCGCCGGGACACCTTGACCTCATCCCCCGATGTGAAATACGGGTTGCGGTAGAGTTTTTTCAGGGTCATGATCGCCAGCCCCAGGGTCCAAAGACAGAACCGCCGAATGCCGGCTTCCCGCATCGGAATCATGCAGGTGAATTCCAGTGCATTACGCAAGTGCCGATGGGTGACCCCGATCAGAGACCTGAGGCCGGCCTGAAAATCGTCCGTGCTGTGAAACTTCTCCAGCCGCTTCAACTGGGATCCACGGCCGGCAAACAGCACCCGCGGCAGCCAGCATGTTCCGCGGCGCCGGTCCTCCCAGGTGTCCTTCAGGATGTTCGTCATCTGCAGACCCAGGCCGAAGGAAACCGCCAAACGGCGCAGTTTCCGGCGGTGCTTCTGCAGGTCCGGGCAGTGCATGCAGAACAACTCCGCGAGCAGCTCGCCCACCACACCGGCCACCACGCAACAATACGCCCCGAGTTCCTCCAGGTCGCGAAGTCCCATGAGACTCTTGTTGCGCTGAAACTTCGGCATCCCCGAACACATGACCACCAGGCACCGCATCACAGCCTGCTGTTCCCCCGTGCTGAAGCCCCGCAATACGCGAACCACCCTGGCCGTGTTGCGAACCAGGTTGCGCTCGTCCGGCAGTACCTGATCCGATAACCGGGGCGTCAGGGCAATGGCGAAAGCCTCCGCGTCCTCCTCGCCCTCAATGACGGCCAGGAAGCGCTGGTGAAACTCCGTTTTCCACTCATGTTCGAGCGACGGGTCGTCTTCAATCGTGTCGGCAATACGGCACAGCAGATAGGCAGTCGCGACCACGTCCGCCAGCTTCTTCGGCAGCACCGGAATCGTCAATGCGAACGTGCGCGAGACACCGGGAAGAATGCGAGCCTGGTACTCGCGATCACGCGAGTACGGCTCCATTTGGCCATGCCTCATTCCAATAGAACCCCCGCTCTGTTGGCCATAAAGCCTCATTCTGCCACCTCCTGGTCCGCATCCCTGATACGGACGGAATGGCCGTCAATAGACGCTCACTGAAATTGACTATACCAAAACTCTGTGGGATTCTTGTGTGATTCGTCATTCATTTCGTGTGTTTTTCGAGAATTGACGATAGCCGGACACGGGGGCATCCAGGAAACCACGCCATGAGCATGTCATCGCTTGACCGCGCAGGCGCATGGGCCGGCGCGCCATGACGGGAGAATCCGTGCCGGAGATGGATGCGGTCCAGGCGCGGATCTCGCAATTGAGCGCGGCGATCCTGCGCATCAGTGCGAGTCTGGATCTCGCCACCGTGCTGCAAGAGGTCGTTGACAGCGCCCGCGCGCTTACCAGCGCGCGCTACGGCGTAATAGTTACCTTTGACCAGACGGGCGTAGTGCGAGACTTTGTAACGTCCGGATTCACGGCCGACGAGAAGCGCCGGTTCATGGAATGGCCTGACGGGCCACGACTGCTGGCGGACCTCCGCCACCGGCCGGGAACGCTGAAGCTGGCGGACCTGCCGGACTACGTGCACGAGCACGGCTTTTTCTCGAAGCTGATGCCGTCCAAGACGCTTCAGTCGATGCCGATGCTCCACCACGGCGAGCAGGTGGGCAGTTTCCTGGTCGCGGAAAAGGTGGACGCTGCGGACTTCACGGGCGAGGACGAGGAATTGCTGATGCTGTTTGCCTCCCAGGCGGCAACGGCCATCGACAATGCGCGCACCCATCGCGACGAGCGGCGGGCGCGCGCCGATCTCGAAGCACTGGTGGAAACGTCGCCGGTGGGTGTGGTGGTAGTCGACGCGGGGTTGGGGAGACCGAGGTCAGTCAATCGGGAGGCCAAGAGGATAGTGGAAAGTCTGTGCACGCCGGGCCAGTCCGTGAACGATCTGCTGGACGTGATGAAGTGCGAGCGCTCGGACGGGCGCGAGATTTCCCTCAACGAGCTTTCCCTCGCGCAAAGCCTGATCGACGCGGAGACCGTGCGCGCGGAGGAGATCGCGCTGTCGGTGCCGGACGGACGGCGCGTGTCCGTGCTTCTCAACGCCACCCCGATCCGATCGGAGAACGGCGATGTCGTCTCGATCGTGATCATGATGCAGGACCTGGCGGCCCTGAACGAACTGGATCGGCAGCGATCCGCGTTTCTGAGCCTGGTGAGCCATGAATTGCGCGCGCCGCTGGCCGCCATCAAGGGGTCGACCGCGATCTGGCTCGGCGCATCGCCGACGCCGAACCCGGCCGAGGCGGACCATTTCTTCCGGGTCATCGATGAGCAGGCGGACCAGATGCACAGGCTGATCAGCGACCTTCTCGAGGTTGGCCGAATCGAAGCGGGCATGCTTTCGGTATCCCCGGCGCCGACCGAAATACCCATGATCGTGGAGCAAGCGCGGAACACCTTCTTGAGCGGCGGCGCCTCGCACCCGATCGCCATCGACCTTCCAGGCGACCTCCCCCGCGTGATGGCGGACGGACGGCGCATCGTACAGGTGCTGATCAATCTTTTCTCCAACGCGGCGCGGCACTCGGTCGGATCCTCGCCGATACGGGCCGCCGCCGTGCGCGACGGCCCGCACGTGGCGATCTCGGTATCCGATGAAGGCCGGGGCGTGCCGCCGGAGAAACTTCCTCACCTGTTCCGCAAACACGCCGGTGCGACCACCGACGACCAGCGGCGCGGCCAGGGTAGGACGGGCTTGGGGCTGTCCATTTGCAAGGGCATCGTGGAAGCCCACGGGGGACGCATCTGGGCCGAGAGCGGCGGGGTCGGCCAGGGTGCGCGATTCACTCTGACGCTTCCGGTGGCCGAGGAAGCAGCCGCGGACCTGGGGCCGAACGGCGATCAAGCTGGAGTTTCCCGCGACACGGACAAGCGCGTACCCATTCTGGTGCTGGATGACGACCCACGAATGCTGCGCTTCGCAAGCGAAGTGCTTACGCGAGCGGGCTACGCCGCCATCGTAACCGGCGAGCACCGCGAACTGTCCCGCATAATCCGGGCCAGGAGGCCTCGCTTGGTCGTGCTGGACCTGATGTTGCCTGACACGGACGGAATAGAACTCCTGGAAACCGTCCCGGAACTGGCTGAACTGCCGGTCATCTTTATCTCCGCCTACGGCCGGGACGAGACCATCGCCAGGGCGCTAGAGCGCGGCGCGGTGGATTATCTGGTCAAGCCCTTCTCAGGCACCGAACTGACAGCAAGAATCCGGGCTGCGCTCCGCGCGCGGGCCGAACCGCAGGAGTTCACTATCGCGGACCTTACCGTCAGCTTCGAGCAGCGGCGTGTAACCCTGGCCGGACAGGATCTGCACCTGACCGCGAGGGAATTCGAGTTGCTGCGCGCCCTGGCCCTGAACGCTCCAAGGTGTTTGACCTACGATGCGCTGATCCGCCGGATGTGGAAGGCCCCTGACGCCGGGGATTCCGACCGCGTACGCACTTTCGTCAAGCAACTGCGCCGCAAGCTCGGTGACGACGCAGGTCGGCCGACCTACATCGTTAACGAGCGCGGCGTGGGCTATCGCATGCCCGCGCCGGCTACCTCTGGCAGTTCACACAGTAGTAGCTGGAACGCTGGCCGATAACGCTGCGCCGGATCTCCGCGTTGCAGGAGCGGCAGTCAAGGCCCTCCCGGTCGTACACATCCAGTTGCTGAGCGAAATACCCCGGGCGCCCGCGCGCGTCGGCGAAATCGCGCAGCGTGGTCCCGCCTGCCTTGATCGCGTCGCCCAGCACGCCGCGAATGGCCTCGGCAAGGACCTCATAGCGGCGTAATGCGATCCGGCCGGCGGCGCGGCGCGGGTGGATCCCGGCCCGGTACAGCGCCTCGCTGGCATAGATGTTCCCCAAACCCGCAACGACGGCCGGCATCATGAGATACGACTTGACGGCGATCCTGCGGCCAAGCGAGCGCTCCTTCAACCACGCGCCGCTGAATTCGGCGCTGAGCGGCTCGGGGCCGAGTTCCGCCAGCAGCTTGTGGCGCAAGGGATCGCGCCCGCCCCACAGCAGGCTGCCGAACTTTCGCGGATCGGTAAACCTCAGGGCCTTCCCGCTTTCGAACACGAGATCATAGTGATCATGGGCGCCCGGTTTGGAGCCGGCCGCCACGAGGGAGAAGCTGCCCGACATTCCCAGGTGCGCGATGGCCGTGCCGCGCTCGCTCTCCAGCAGCAGGTACTTGGCCCTGCGCCGAACGCCGAGCATCGTGGCGCCGGTGAGCTTGCGCTCCACCTCGCGGGGTATCGCCCATCTCAGCCGCCGCTCGCGAACGACAATATCTGCAACCCGAGCGCCCGCTACCGTCGGCTCGATGCCGCGGCGGGTCGTCTCGACCTCCGGCAACTCGGGCACGCCCGACTCCCGACGGACTCCGCCGCTACCAGCCCATCTCGTGGAACTGGGCCATGCGCAGCACGAAGGCCGGCAATTGCGACTCGTATCCGCGCAGGTGCTCGAATTCGGGGAAATGCAGCTTGCCGGCAATTTCTCCCACCGGGGTCCCGGCTTCCAGCTCTCTCCCTACCGCATCAATTATCGTTTCCATCCAGCGCCGCCGGATCACCACCGCGTCCTTGCCCGCACGTGCGGGGCCATGCGCTCCGATCATCAGGTCGAAGTCCATGGCCTCGATCTCGCGCAGCGAACGCAGGTACTCGATGATGTCGTAGTCCGGCATGGCGCCCAGGCCCAGGAAACCGTCGGTGGCCAGGTCGGCCAGGTAGATCGCCCGTTCCTCGGGGAAATCGAAGACCAGCAGGCAATCGCCGTGGTTCTCGCCGAGGTAGCGCAGATGGAAGCTCTCGCCGCCCAGGCTGAAGCGCGTATTGCCGGAGATGGTCCGGTCCGGAATGACAAGGTCCGGGTTCGGATTGCGGAAGAAGAATTTCAGGCAGTTCTCGTGGCTGATGAACTCGGCGCCCTCGTCCCTGAAGATCTGCCCGCCCAGCACGTGGTCCCAGTGCTCGTGGCTGTAGATCACATATCGCACCGGAAGGTCCGTCACCCTGGCGATTTCCGCCCGATAGACTTCCGCGGCCTGCGGGCTGATCGGATCGGTTGCGATCACGCCATCATCCGTGACTACGAAAATGTTGCGGACGCCCCTGTGCCAGAAGGTATAGAGGCGCTCGGAAATCTTCGTGGTCTCGTATTCCCTGCTCCAGTCCTGCGCCGATGCCCCCGCGTTCCAGGCAAGCAGCAGCGGTCCGATCAGGGCGGGCAACAGCATTTTCTTCATTTCGTTCTCCCGGTGGAAAGCCGTAAATTTACAGCTATTCACAATATCTTGCGCAATTTTCCGGATATTCAATCTACCCCGGGCTGATGTAAGATGTTTTGTCTGGCTGGCGCTGGGCGCCGGCGCAGGTAGACCAGGCCTGGGGATATGAGAAGCGACACCGTAAAACGTGGCATCGAAAGGGCGCCACACCGGTCCTTGCTGCGCGCTACCGGCATAGTGCGCTCGGACGAGGATTTCGAACGTCCTTTCATCGGCATCTGCAACTCGTTTGTGGAGCTGATTCCCGGGCATGTACACCTGCAGAAGCTGGGAGCCACCGCACGCGATGCGGTGCGTGATGCGGGCGGCGTTCCGTTCGAATTCAACACCATCGGAGTGGACGACGGCATCGCCATGGGCCACATCGGCATGCGCTATTCGCTGCCGTCGCGCGAACTGATCGCCGACTCGGTCGAGACCATGGCCCAGGCGCACTGGCTGGACGGCCTGGTGTGTATTTCAAACTGCGACAAGATCGTGCCCGGCATGCTGATGGGCGCGCTCAGAATCAATATTCCGACGGTGTTCGTGTCCGGCGGACCGATGAAAGCCGGGAAGCTGCCGGGCGGCGACAAGGTCGACCTGGCCACCGTGTTCGAGGCCGTGGGACGTCACCAGAAGGGCGACATGAGCGATGAGGAACTCGCCGAGCTCGAGGCCCTGAGTTGCCCCACCTGCGGCTCCTGCTCCGGCATGTTCACCGCCAACTCCATGAACTGCCTGGTCGAAGCGCTGGGACTGGCGCTGCCCGGCAACGGCTCCATCCTCGCCGTGGACCCGCGGCGCGAAAAACTGGTGCGGAAAGCAGGCGCGCGGGTGGTCGAACTGGTGAAGCAGGACCTCAAGCCACGCGACATCGTCACCGCCGATGCTTTTGACGACGGCTTCGCGCTGGACATGGCGATGGGCGGCTCCACCAACACGGTGCTGCACCTGCTGGCGGCCACCCACGAGGCGGAAGTGCCCTACGACCTGGACCGGATCAACCGCATGTCCGATCGGGTGCCTTACATTTGCAAGGTCTCCCCGGCCACGCCGGACGTTCACATGGAAGACGTCGAGCAGGCGGGCGGCGTATATGCCATCCTGAAGGAACTGGACGCCATCGGCGTTCTGAACTCGGACCGGCCGACCGTGGCCGGAACCCTCGGCGAACAACTCAGGGACGCCGAGGTGCAGAACCGTGCCGTGATTCGAGATCGAGACACGGCCTTTCGCGCCACCGGCGGATTGTGCGTCCTGTTCGGTTCCCTGGCGCCGGAGGGCGCCATCATCAAGGTCGGCGCACTGCCGGAGCATCTGCAGCGCTTCGAGGGGCGCGCACGCATCTACGAGTCGCAGGACGACGCCGTGGAGGGAATCATGGCCGGCGAAGTGCGCGAGGGCGACGTGGTCATCATTCGCTACGAAGGCCCCAGGGGAGGTCCCGGCATGCCCGAAATGCTGCAGCCGACCTCCGCAATCGCGGGAATGGGCCTGGATACGTCGGCCGCGCTGCTCACCGACGGGCGGTTTTCCGGCGCAACCCGGGGGCTGTCCATAGGTCATGTGTCGCCCGAGGCGGCGGCCGGGGGTCCGATCGCACTGGTCCAGCCGGGCGATCGCATCGTGATCGACCTGGCGCGGCGCCGGGTGGACCTGGAAGTCGACCCGGAAGAACTCGAACGCCGGCGGGAGCGGCTGAAGCCGTTCCGCCCGAAAATCAAGGGTGGCTGGCTGGAGCGCTACACGCATTTCGTGACCAGCGCTTCCACCGGAGCCATCCTGCGCGTGTCCGACCCGGCCCGTGACGAGGCGCGCAAGGCTTCCCAACGTCATGAGGAACTTACCCATGTCTAGCACCAGCACTGCCGCAGCGGTGGCGGAAACGCCGCAGCGCCTGCGAGGCAGGGACGCCGTGCAGCAACACATCGGCAAGAAGATGTCGGGCGCGGAGATTTTTCTCCACGCGCTGGAAGCGGAGGACGCACGGGTTGTCTTCGGACATCCCGGCGGGGCGGTAATTCACGTATATGACGAAATGGCGCGCGTGAAGCCGAACTTCCAGCATGTACTGGTGCGGCACGAGCAGGGCGGCACGCACGCGGCGGAGGGCTACGCCAAGGCCACGGGCCAGGTCGGAACCGTCCTGGTGACCAGCGGGCCCGGGGCCACAAACACCGTGACGGGGATTGCCGACGCGTTCATGGACTCGGTCCCCATCGTCGTGTTCACGGGCCAGGTGCCCATGCCGCTCATCGGCAACGACGCCTTCCAGGAAACCGACACGCTGGGCGTGACCCGCAGCATCACCAAGCACAACTACCTGGTGCGCGCGCCGGACGATATCCCGCGCATCGTGCACGAAGCCTATCACCTGGCGCGCACCGGGCGGCCCGGGCCGGTGGTGGTGGACCTGCCCAAGGACGTACTGATGGCCGAGGGCGTCTTCCAGTTCGACGAAGAAATCCGGATGCGCGGCTATTCGGTTCCGGACGAGTGCGACGAGATCAGGCTGCGCCGCGCGGTGCGAATGCTTGAGAGTTCGCAGCGGCCGCTGCTGTACGTGGGCGGCGGGACAATCAATTCCAACGCCGCGGAAGTGCTGACCGAGTTTGCGCGTCACCTCAATATCCCGGTCACCACCAGCCTGCACGGGCTGGGAGCGTTTCCGGAGGACGACCCGCTTTCGCTGGGCATGCTCGGCATGCACGGCATGTGGTGGGCCAACCAGGCGGTGCAGCACGCCGATCTCATCATCGCCGTGGGCGCCCGTTTCGACGACCGCGTCACCGGCATGGTCGATCGCTGGGCGCCGCACGCCGCAGTTATTCATATCGAGATCGACAAGTCCTGCATCTCCAAGAACATCTACGCCGACCTGGCGTTCAACGCCGACGTGAAATCGGTGCTGGAGAGGCTGCGCCCGCTGGTCAAGCCGAAAAAGGTCAAGCGCTGGCTGAACAAGATCCAGGACTGGCGCGACGAGTGTCCGCTGACCTACGCGGACGACGGCGAACTGCGGCCGCAGTACGTGCTCGAAAGGCTGCGGGCGAAGTCCGGCGGCAACGCGGTGGTTTGCACCGACGTGGGCCAGAACCAGATGTGGGCCGCGCAGTACCTGAAGTTCACCCAGCCACGGTCGCACATCACCTCCGGCGGCCTGGGGACCATGGGCTTCTCGTTGCCCGCCGCGCTGGGCGCGGGGTTCGGAATGCGCGCCTACGGCATCGACAAGACCGTGATCTCGATCAACGGCGACGGCGGCTTCATGATGAACGCCCAGGAACTGGCGGTGGCGTCGGCGCACGGCATCCCGCTCAAGATCGTGATCATGAACAACAACTTCCTGGGCATGGTGCGCCAGTGGCAGGAGCTGTTCCATGAGAACCGCTTCAGCCATACGGACCTCACCGACACCAATCCGGATTTCGTTCAGCTCGCGCGCGCCAGCCGCTGCGCCGCCCTGCGTGCGGAACGGCCGGACCAGGTGGAAAACGTGATCGAAAAGGCCTGGGAGATCAACGACCGCCCGGTGGTCATGGAATTCCGCGTGGTCAAGGAAGAAATGGTGTTTCCGATGGTGCCGGCGGGCAAGTCATCCGACGAGATGATCACGTCGCGGCATGCGCCGGAGACCTTCGTATGAACGACGAAGCCATCACGCTGACCCCGCAGCAGCTCATCCGCAAACGGGCGGCGGGCGAGCCGGTGGAACCCGGCGCTCCGCCGCAGGCCCAGCAGCACATCATCAACGTGCTGCTGGAGAACTCCATGGGCGCGCTGATCCGGGTGGTCAACATGTTCTCCGCCCGCGGTTTCAATATCGACAGCGTGACCGTAGGGGTGACCGACGACCCGACGGTTTCGCGCATGTGCATCGTCACGCGCGGCAACGACCGGGTCATTTCCCAGATCATCCGCCAGCTCAACCGGCTGGTGGACACGATCGAGGTGGATGACGTCACCGGCACCGACTTCGTCGAGCGGGAACTGTGCATGATCAAGGTGCGCTGCACCGGCGACAAGCGCTCGGAAGTCCTGCAGATCAACGAGATCTTCCGCGGGAGGGTGGTGGACGTGACGCGGGACATTCTGGCTCTTGAGATCGTCGGGCCCACCAAGAAGGTTGACGCATTCGTCAACCTGATGAGAATGCACGGAATAGAAGAAGTCGCGCGCTCCGGTCGCGTGGCGATGCAACGCGCGCCGCAACCGACTCGCGGCGAAATCTAGGAATTCGCGCCGCTGCGCTTCGCTGCGGCGCCAGCAGCATAGGGCCTGATATGAAGATTCATTACGAAGCCGACCAGTCCATCATTCGTGGCCGCAAGGTGGCGGTTCTGGGTTACGGAAGCCAGGGGCATGCCCACGCCCTGAACCTGAAGGAGAGCGGCGTGCAGGTCGTGGTCGGACTGCGCGAAGGCTCCTCCTCCCGCGAAGAAGCGGTGTCGCAGGGCCTGAGCGTCCTGGACATGGACGCCGCCGCCGCCTGGGGCGACGTGGTGATGATCCTGGTGCCCGACCAGCACCACCGGCGGGTGTACGAGTCCGCCGTGGCGCCCAACCTCGAAGCGGGGCAGGCGCTGGCGGTGGGGCACGGCTTCAGCGTGTTGTACGGCCAGGTAACGCCCCCCGACGACGTGGACGTGTTCATGGTGGCGCCCAAGAGCCCGGGACACCTGGTGCGGCGCATGTACCTGCAGGGCGCGGGCGTGCCCTGCCTGGCCGCCGTCCACCAGGACGCCACCGGCGGCGCGCTGGACCTGGCGCTGAGTTACGCCGACGGCATCGGCGGGATTCGCGCGGGTGTTATCGAGACCAACTTCAAGGACGAGACCGAGACCGACCTGTTCGGCGAGCAGGCCGTTCTTTGCGGCGGCTCGGAGGAACTGATCAAGGCCGGGTTCGAAACCCTGGTGGAAGCCGGCTACCCGCCGGAACTGGCGTACTTCGAGGTATTGCACGAACTCAAGCTGATCGTGGACCTCTACTACGAGGGCGGCCTCAAGCGCATGAACTACTCGGTGAGCGACACGGCGGAGTACGGCAACTACTCGCGCGGCCCCAGGGTGGTGGGCGAGGCATCGCGCAAGGCCATGAAGCAGATTCTGGCGGACATCCAGTCGGGCGAGTTCGCCCGCGAGTGGATCGAGGAATTCGAGAACGGCGAACCCCGCCTGCACGAAATGCGGGCCAGGACCGCCGCTCATCCCATTGAAGCCGTCGGCGCCAACCTCCGCAAGATGATGAACTGGCTGCCAAAGGACTGATCAAACCCGGGAAAGAGGGCGTCCGCGCCCTCAATCATGACCGCCTCGCCATGAGCACCCCCCACAAGGTTTCGCAAGCGGCGCTGGACTTGCTGGCCGCGGAGCAGTGTGCACTGGTCGGCGGGCGCTGGTTGCCCGGAGAAGGCGGCAGATCGAAGCCGATCATCGAACCAGCGGAAAACAGGGAGATCACAAGCGTCGCGCCGGCGTCTGCGGAACAGGCGGACGAAGCCGTAGCAGCCGCGCGAGCGGCGTTTCTCGACCGCCGCTGGAGCGGACAGACGCCGGCGCACAAGCAGCGCGTGCTCTTGCGCGTGGCGGAACTGATCGAACGTGATGCGCAGATACTGGCAGAGCTGGAGACGCTCAACGGCGGGAAGCTCTACGCCGCCGCCTTGCACGGTGAAGTGGCGCACGCCGCCGAAACCTTTCGTTACTACGCGGGCTGGTGCACCAAGCTGCCCGGGGCCACCTTCGATCCCTCGGTGCCGGGGCAGCGCTTTCACGGGTTGATCCGCAATGAGCCGATCGGCGTTGCTGCGCAGATTGTTCCCTGGAACGGGCCGCTGGTGATGGCTGCCTGGAAGCTGGCGCCGGCGCTCGCCGCCGGCTGCAGTTGCATTCTCAAGCCCGCGGAACTGACGCCGCTTACGGCACTCTACCTGGGCCGGCTGTTGCTGGAAGCCGGCGTGCCGGAGGGCGTGGTCAGCATTCTTCCCGGTCCCGGAGGCAAGCTCGGGCAGCACCTCGCCCGCCACCCGCAAATAAACAAGGTCGCGTTCACCGGTTCCACCGAGGTCGGCAAGCAACTGCTCGCGGATGCGCGCGGCAACCTCAAGCGACTTTCGCTGGAGCTCGGCGGCAAGTCGCCGGTATTGATCTTCGACGATGCCGACTTGCGCCGGGCGATTGCCGGAGCCGCCGACGCGATATTCGCCAACGCCGGACAGGTCTGCGTGGCTGGCTCGCGGGTTTACGTGGAACGCGGCGTTTATCAGGAAGTCCTCGACGGACTGGCGGATATTGCCCGTGGACTCAAGCTCGGCCCCGGTCTCGACCCGGACTCGCAAATGGGGCCGCTAATCAGCGCCTCGCACCGCGAATCGGTGCACGCCCTGGTGGAGTCCGGCGTCAGCGAGGGCGCAGATCTCGTCACCGGCGGCGAACCGGCGCCCGGCGACGGTTTCTTCTACCGGCCGACCGTTTTCGCCGGGGCCGGCGAAAACATGCGCATTACCCGCGAAGAGGTCTTCGGACCCGTGGTCACGGTGACGCCCTTCGATACGGCCGACGATGCCGTCCGTCAGGCGAACCGCAGCCGCTACGGGCTGGCCGCCAGCGTCTGGACCCGCGATCTGGCGCGCGGCCATGAGATCGCCGAACGCCTGGAGTCGGGCATTGTCTGGATCAACTCCCACGGCATCCCGGAACTCTCGATGCCGATCGGCGGATACAAGCAGTCAGGCTGGGGCCGCGAGCACGGACTGGAGGGCCTCAAGATCTACATGGAGACCAAGTCGATCATGGCAAGGATGGACTGATGCCGCGCATCGCCGAAGCCCGCGTGATCGTCACCTGCCCGGGCCGTAATTTCGTCACGCTCAAGATCGTAACGGACGACGGCGTGCACGGCCTCGGAGACGCGACGCTCAACGGCCGGGAGATGGCCGTGGTCAGCTATCTCAAAGACCACGTCCTCCCCACGCTGATCGGCCGCGACGCCGACCGGATCGAGGACACCTGGCAATACCTTTACCGCGGCGCCTACTGGCGGCGGGGGCCGGTCACAATGACCGCGATCGGCGCCGTGGATACGGCCCTGTGGGACATCAAGGCCAAGAGCGCCGGCATGCCCCTCTACCAGTTGCTGGGCGGCAGAAGCCGCGAGGGCGTGCTCTGCTACGGGCACGCCAACGGCGAGACCGTGGCGGATACCGTGGCCGAGGTGGGCCGCTACCTGGAACTGGGCTACAAGGCCGTGCGCGCCCAGTGCGGCGTGCCCGGGCTGGCGGGGACCTATGGCGTAAGCGGGGACAAGATGTACTACGAACCGGCGTCCGCTGTGATTCCGGAGGAAAACACCTGGTCGTCGGAGAAATACCTGAACTCCGTGCCCGAACTGTTCGCCGTGCTGCGCGAGGAATACGGGTTCACGCCCCACCTGCTGCACGATGTGCACCACCGCCTCACGCCAATCGAAGCGGGAAGGCTGGGCAAGATGCTGGAGCCCTACGCACTGTTCTGGATGGAGGACCCCACGCCGGCGGAGAACCAGGAATCCTTCAGGCTGATCCGATCGCATACGACCACGCCGCTGGCCGTGGGCGAAGTCTTCAATACCGTCTTCGACTGCAAGGACCTGATCGAAAACCAGCTCATCGATTACATCCGCTGCACCGTCACCCACGCCGGCGGGATTACGCATTTGCGCCAGATCGCCGCGCTGGCGGCGCTCTACCAGGTGCGCACCGGCTGCCACGGCGCCACCGACCTGTCGCCGGTGAGCATGGGGGCCGCGCTCCATTTCGACCTGGCCGTACCGAACTTCGGCATCCAGGAATACATGCGCCACACCGAAGAGACGGACGCCGTTTTTCCCCGAGCCTGGCATTTCGAAGACGGCCATCTGCACCCTGGCGAAGTCCCGGGCCACGGCGTGGATATAGACGAGCAACTGGCCGCCAATTACCCCTACCGGGCGGCGTCGCTCCCGGTCAACCGCCTGGAAGACGGCACCCTGTGGAACTGGTAGCGACGCAAGTGACAATTGCTGCCAGAGCGATCACACAAGCTCTTGAAATCCGCGAGTAGTTAAAGGCACAGAAAGCAGACCATGTCGATGAGTGAATACGAGTATTACGAGTTTCAGGCGGTAGATCAGCCGCTGGATGAAAACGCCAGGAAAGCATTGCGCAAATTGTCGTCGCGAGCGCGCATTACGTCTGCAGGGTTCTCGGTTCATTATGACTGGGGCGTGTTCCAAGGCAAGCCGACCGAGATGATGAAACGCTGGTTCGACCTGCATGTGGGAGTCGGCGGGACTTATCGGCGGTTGATGAGCCGTCTTCCCAAGCGGCTCGTGAGTCGTGCGCAACTGGAAAAAGCGCTCGGTGGCGCGGAAATTGCGGAAATCATCGAGTCAGGAGAAAACCTTATTCTCGATGTCTTCCTCGAGTTCGAGCCGAGGGATTACGAGGACTGGGACGACGGCAAGGGCTGGATGGGAGCGCTGGCGCCGCTGCGAAACGATTTGCTGTCCGGGGACATGAGACTTGCATACGTTCTTTGGCTCTGGGAAGTGGAACAGGGAGGCATCGCGCAGAGTGTCAGAGAACCGCTTCCGGGCATTGGTCCGCTCACCAGCAGTCTGGAGACGCTGGCCGAGTTCGCACGAGTCGATCACGACCTCGTTTGCGCCGCGGCGGAGATGCCTGATCCGTCGTTAGCGGAACCGCAATCCAGCCAAGCCGTGCGGGCAGCCGTGGAGGCAATCCCGCAGGCGGAAAAAACACTGCTGATTCAGCGAGTCGCGGAATCCGATCCGCACGCCGCGGCAGAGATCAGAAAGCGAGTGAACGACAGCGCGGACGCACAAAACACCGCGAGACTTCGACCCGTCTCCGAACTGTGGGCGCGGGCGGAAGCAATGAGTGCGGCGCGAGAGGCGGAGGTGGCCGAACGGAGAGAAAAAGAGCGGCTTGAGCGGGAGCGCTTGGAGGAGAAAGTGCGCAATTTTCGCCTCAACCAGCTTCAAGGGCGCGTGCCGGAAACGTGGCGTGAAATCGAAGCTGCGGTCGAGAAGCGGACGCATACGAGTTACAACCGTGCGGCGGAACTGATTTTCGATTTGCACGCCTTGGCCGAACGGGATGGTAATCTCGCTGAGTTTTCCGATCATTTGAGGGCGCTGCGGGAGCGACATCAGCGCAAGAAGCGCTTCATCGAGCGGTTAGTCGAACTGGGCTAGTCGCTACGATCGACCAATACAGGAGGTGATGGCGTCATTGGCAGAACGCCGCAACCGCCAGCGCCACGGCGTCGACACAGCAATTCGGTCTGTCAGCGAGTATTGACCATAAGACACGGTCCCGGCAGAATGCTGAATCAGGCAGACTCAATGATCCCAACTCGCGCAAGGGAACAATTTGGCCCCGCAACGGCCCTTGAAACGATACGGGCGCCAACACGGAGGTTGCCACGTTTCGTTAACACAAACCACCACGGAAGGAGGTGCGCTGATGCATAGTTTCTATGAGTTTTTTGCCGGCGGCGGCATGGTGCGGATGGGGCTGGGACCAGGATGGTCATGCCTGTTCGCCAATGATTTTGACCAGAAGAAGGCGCACGTATACCGCCGGAATTGGGGTGACGACGTTCTAGACACCAGGGACGTTCGCGAGATAGAGATTTCGGACCTTTCCGGCTACGCAGATTTGGCATGGGGATCCTTCCCCTGTCAGGATTTGTCACTTGCGGGCAGCGGGGCTGGTTTGGATGGGCATAGATCCGGCACGTTCTGGCCGTTCATGTCGCTCATGGAAGCGCTGATCGACGAGAGGCGTGCGCCAAGAATAATTGCCCTGGAAAATGTTTGCGGAACGCTGACTTCCAATGGCGGCAAAGATTTCGCCGCGATTTGTTCAGCATTCAGGCGAGCAGGTTATCGATACGGCGCCGTAGTAATGGACGCGGCGCGTTTTCTTCCCCAATCGCGTCCAAGACTTTTTGTTCTGGCGCTGCGTAACGATCTGGACCTTGCGCCTGGTATGAGTGATGCGGCCTCATCACCTGTGTGGTACACGAGGGCTCTTCAAAATGTCTACGAGAAGCTAGATGATCACTTGCGTACACACTGGATCTGGTGGCCCATTCCTGAGCCCCGTGTCCGCAAAGGACGGCTGGAACACTTAATCGAAGACGACCCAGCGAGCGTGACTTGGCATACATCCAAGGAAACACAGCGTCTGCTCTCGATGATGAGCGCCGTCAATCTGGCGAAGGTTGACAAGGCAAAACTATCCGGTCACCGCGCCGTGGGTACGCTTTACAAGCGTACCCGTGCTGACGAGAAAGGACA
This sequence comes from Gammaproteobacteria bacterium, assembly GCA_963666765.1. GTDB lineage: Bacteria > Pseudomonadota > Gammaproteobacteria > Steroidobacterales > Foliamicaceae > Foliamicus. The sequence goes on along the minus strand of OY762933.1, from coordinate 2,297,862 downwards.
AAAGACGCAACGAGCCGAGGTTCGCTTTGATGGCATTGCTGGGTGTCTCAGGACTCCTGCCGGAGGCTCAAGCCGGCAACTGGTCATTGTTGTCGAGGGAGAGCATGTTAGAACCAGGCTTATTTCCAGCCGTGAGACGGCGCGCTTGATGGGCTTGCCTGACGATTACAAGCTTCCGGATAACTACAATGAGGCCTATCACCTTACGGGAGATGGAGTTGTCGTGCCCGCCGTGCGTCATCTCGCAAAGCATGTATTCGAGCCCATTCTTAGACACGCGGACAGGCAGATGAAGGAAGCTGCATGAGCGTCATTCCGTGCGAACAGAATCGTGAACTTCGCACGAAGATCAAGCAATTCGCGGAAACTCTCAAGACTCAGTCTCACACGCTCGGCGAACATGGGCTCAACGAGCGCGAGTTCTATGACAGCGGACTTTTTCGGGGAGCGATCGAGCGTATCCGTGGCCAGTTTGCGGCCACCATGACGGACAAACGTGAGTTCGTGCGACAGGTGCTCGACCACATGAAAGAAAATGGCCACATAGCCGAGTGGCGGTCAACGGGCGAAGCAAACAGGCATGACTACACCGTGACTTTGAACAGCGGGAAACTGGCCGTTATTGAACTCAAGGGCTGTCTTGACGGAAACAACACGAACATCTTCGAACGTCCGGCCAGCGCGCGCGAGTTTGTGATCTGGAGCGTATGCACAAACGCGGGCGCGGACCCCAGACACAATGCCTGGTCGGGAATTCATACACGCCTGAGCGCGGAGATGATTTCACGCCAGGAACGTGTGGATGGCGTAATAATTTGGGATATGGTGTGCGGGACAATTGGACGACGATGTCCAAAGGTCGAGGGGAACGTAGAACGATTAACGAGCCTAGGCGACTTTCGATTGCCGCCGCCTTGCATTTACCTTATGCCGGCTACGGTCCCCGACGCACGGAGTAATCCGAACCCCAAAGCACAGAATCTTGAGGACGTCGAGATTCTGGCGGCTTTCAATGCCTGCTTCGGTGGGCGTGACGAAGAAATCAACTTCATCGACTTTGAAGTGGGATACCAAGAAAACGATACCGTAAGGGCCACGATGATCCGGCGGGGAGGCAAGGAGCAAAAGGTATCGGGGCCGACCAAGATCCTTAGATAACGGTGACCGAAACGTCGGAGCACCGTAGCCGCATAATGCGCGCAGTAAAGGCGCGCAACACAAAGCCGGAAATGCTGGTACGACGGACCGTTCACGGCATGGGTTACCGCTACCGGCTACACCGCAATGATCTTCCTGGTAAACCTGACCTTGTTTTCCCTTCACGGAGAAAGGTCATCTTTGTTAACGGTTGCTTCTGGCATGGTCACGACTGCCGCCGCGGCGCACGCATGCCGAAGTCAAATCGGGACTATTGGGAGGGAAAAATCAATAGAAACAGAGAACGGGACTTTCTGTCTCGGTCAGAACTCAAACGGATTGGATGGAACGTTCTGACCATTTGGGAATGCCAGATGAAAAACGCGGCAGAACTCCAAAGACAACTGCGGGTTTTTCTGGACACCAAGAATTCGTAGATGCGGCCGAAGTGAACGCTCCTCCCAACCTAGCAGCCTGTCGGGCTTAGGGTTGCCGTAGTGGGTTGCGGTGCCGCTCCCCACGGCCTCGAATGGCCGCCCTGGGGACCGCATTCGACGGGCGGGAAATTCCGGCAACCCGGCCAGCGCCCTCCCGGGGTTCCCGGAAGCCGACGAAAGCGCCCCAGGAGGCCGAAACAGGCAGATACGACTCGCCGGATCATCGGTTTACGCCATTTTCAAGCGGTGCAATCGCTTGCAGTTGTAGGCCAGCGTCACCAGGGCCCACTCGCCCTCCACCTTGTTCCGGCCCCGAAGCAAAAACCGCCGAAATCCCATCGCCTCCTTCACGATCCCGAACACCGGCTCCACCGTCTGCTTGCGCAAGCGATACAGCGCCCGGTTCTCTTCTGTTTCCATCTTCTCCTTCATCCGCTTGAGCCATTCCGCCTTCGGCTCCTTCGCCGCCTGGCCTTCAACCGGTGGACGAAAATCATGCGCACGGCGACGATCCTCCGTCCCGACCGCCACCAGAACCTTAAGGCCCCGGCCTTCCAGCCGCGCCACCTGCGAACCCGACGCATAGCCGTTGTCCGCCAACACCCGGCCGGGTTCGCCCAACGCCTTGGGAATCGTCTCCACATCCGCAACCAACTCGCGCCTATCGCTCGCGCAGGAACTCACCCGCGAACCCAAAACCAACTGGCTTCCGTGCGCATCCACCACCGCCTGCGCGTTATACGCCTGACGCCATTCGCTGCGTTTGTTCTTGCGCATCAGCGCACTGTCCGAATCCGTCAGGTTGATCTGCTCCTCCGGCCTCGGCTCCTTACCCGGCTCCTTGATCTTCGCGCCCTTGGCGCGGCCCTCGCGCTTGTCGCGCGCCGCCACCTTGCGCTCATACGCCGCCCGATCCAACGCCGCCTGCGAACGCGCACGGCGATCCAACTTGGCGCACGCCCGATCCAGCTTCGCCTTCAGCTTCTCGCGACGCCGCAAATCTTCCGGCAAACTCTCCGCATCCGGCCCCGACTGCGCATCCGCACGCTCCGCGCGGCCCAGCAAGTCCTCAATCTCTCCGCGCAACTGCTCCCGAAGCGCATGGGCGCGATCCCGACGGAGGCTGTTGCGCTTGCTCGCGTTGGCGTCCACCTTCGTCCCGTCCACGCTCACCGTGCCCACCTTCAGCAACTGCAACTCCCGCGCCATCAGCAATACCCGCAAAAACGCCTCCCCCACCGCCTCGAAGTTCTCCCGCCGAAACGTGCAGATCGTGTCATGATCCGGATGACAGTTCGCTGTCACATACCGAACCCCAATGTCCCGATACGTCGCCCGCTCGATCCGACGCGAACCGAATATCCCGTGCGCGTAGCAGTAAATCAAAAGCGCCAGCATCATCCGCGGGTGATACTGCGCCGAACCCGTGCCCCGCTCGTTCACCTTGAACGATTCCATCGGAATCCGCTCCACCGCCTCCAGAACAAAATGCGCCAAGTCGTCCGACGCAACCCACTCGCGAAGGTCCGGAGGCAAAAGGTAGGCTTGGCTCGAATCCCGCTCCACAAACTTCGGCATCTCGATTACCCTATGGCCTGGACCGACCCAATTGTAAGAAAATACAGCCCCTAAGTCCGACAGGCTGCTAGCTCGATGATGCAGGCATTGTGGAAATTGGTGTCACCGTTGAGAACCAAGCGCCCAGTGTCGGAGAATTAGGTAGATTGCGCAATGTATAGGTAACGAAACGGAAACGAATACCTATTTCTGATCAATTTCAGGTGAACCATACGGTCGCAAGCATGCAATCTGAGCCGGGACCGAAAAACAGGCGTATACTCAAGGTGATTGGTGGTGAGGTCGAGGACACAGCCATGACAACCTCGACATCAAATCCAGGCACTCCCGCCAACGGAAGGACGCAGCCTGCGTCAACTCCAGCCCGAAGGAAGGTACGAGCCAGCATGCTCGGAATCGTGACGGCTGCTTCGGTTGCGGCCTGCTCCGCATTCGGCGGAAAAGCGGCGGAAGAGCCGGCGTACAAAGTCGTCATCGAGGACGGGGATTTCCAGGTCCGCGAGTACGGCGCTTATGCCGTTGCGGAAACGGTGGTGCCGCGAACTTTCGATTCAGCCAGCCGAATCGGCTTCGGCTGGCTGGTGCGCTACATCTCCGGCGCCAATGAGGACAAGCGGAAAATCCAGATGACCGCGCCAGTGGAACTCAAGCCGCGCGGCGAGAAAATCGACATGACCGCACCGGTGGTCTTAAGCCCCGCTGACGATTCGGGCGCGGGAAACGGTTTCAGGCTGGCAGGCGGGAATATCGATGCCTGGACGATGGCCTTTGTTCTGCCCGCGGGCTATACCGAAGAGACGGCGCCCACACCCACCAACCCCATGGTGACGATTCGGGACGTGGCGCCGCGCCGGGTGGCGAGCATCCGCTTCGGAGGCTTACTACGCAACAGAACCGCCGAAGAGCATCGCGTAAAGCTGGCCGCCTGGCTTGACGCCAGGGGCATGGAGCACATGGCCGACTGGCGGGTGGCGGGCTACAACCCGCCCTGGACGATTCCACCTCTGCGCCGCAACGAAGTGCTGATCACCCTGCGGTAGGTTGACGCCAGCCCCGCGCTAGCGGGAAACGGCCCCGCCGTTTACCGCGTGGCGCATGACCTCGGCGGGCGTGGCGCGAAGCTGATCGCCCATGATGGTGTGCTTCAGCGCGGCTGCGGCGAGGGCGAATTCGGCGGACTTCGTCACCGACCAGCCCTCCGCCAGGCCGTGCAGCACGCCCGCCGCGTAGGCGTCGCCGCCTCCCACGGGGTCCACGACTTCGCCCAGGCCATGCGGCTCGAGCTTGGCGGACTCCTCGCCGTTGGTAGCGAACCCTCCAAGTCTGTGCGCCCCGCTCCCGTCCTGCTCGTGAAGCGTTCCGGCCAGCACCGTCATATGCGGCGCCACGTCCGTCAGGAGACCGAAACCGTGCGCGGGGTCCGGAGAAATCTCATCCGGGCGCGGCTGGTCGAGTATCCAGCGGATCTCCCGGCAACCGCAAAACACCAGGTCGGCCAACGCGACGATCCGGCGGCAGGCCGCGCCGTAGGAACGCGTATCGGTCCAAAGCGCGGCGCGGTAATTGCAGTCGAAAGACACCCGGCAACCCGCCTCCCGAGCCGCCCTGGCGGCTTTTTCGCAGGCGTCCGCGGCGGATTCGGAAAGCGCAAGCGTTATTCCGCTCAGATGCAGCCAGTCGGCGTCGGCAAGCAGCGCTGACCAGTCGGCGTCCGACCAGTCGCAGACGGCGAAGGCCGAGTTCTTGCGGTCGTAAATCACCCTGCCGCCCCGCAATCCGGCGCCGCTCTCCAGGAAATAGGTTCCCATGCGGGCGCCGTCGATATACCTCGTGCTGCGTTGCACGCCGGCCGACGCCAGCGTAGCCGCTGCGCGGCGGCCCCAGTCATTATCCGGCAGGCCGGTCACGAAATGTGCGTCCTGACCCAGGCGCGCCAGGGCCATGATGGTGTTCGCCTCGGCGCCGCCGAAAGCCACCCCAAGCGATTGGGTACCGTCCAGCACCTGACCTCGCGGCGTGGCCAGCCGCAGCATGATTTCCCCGAATCCCAAGAATTTCGCCATAACCGTTCCCGCCAATCAGCCTGTATAGCCTACCAAGGTTTGTTGAGCCCGGTGCTTTCGCGCCGCGCACGCCATGCTGCATTATCGCGCGGCGGAGCCAAGGCATCGCCGCCTTGGTGGAGGGCGGGACGCCCTCCCTCCCGGGACGTACTCCCTGCACGCCCTCGCCGCGAAAAGGGCAGCCGCAGCAGGAATCCCCAGACGGCGCCCGATTTCAGCACGGTGGCCAGCATGCTGCGGGCATCGGAAGCATCCACGCGGATGCGGGCGTCCAGGCTGCTGCCCGGCGCGCTATCCACCACCAGTTCGTCGCCCGCGCGGCTGATGCGCCCGAGTTTGATATCGAGGTCGGCCAGGTCGCTCTTCACGCGCATTCCGCTGCCCTCGCCTAGTCGCTCTTCTTAAGCGTGCCCCGGTCCTGGGCGGCGCGCACCCGCTTGCGGTGCAGTTTCGGCATGTCGTCGACTGTCATGCCGGCGGGCGGCATGAACTGGCCGCGGCCGTAGATGTCCCGAAAAACGGTATCCAGCGGCTCCATCTTGTCGGCCAGCGTGCGCGGCGGCTTGCCGGGCGGAAACTGGTTGGGCGGATAGATCGGGTTTTCGTAGATCTGCCTGAAACCTTCGGTGCGCAAGTCCACCCAGCAATTGTGCCCGCAGCGGGAACGATGCTCCCGTAACGCCTCGACGTCGATGGTGGCGCCGATCACCTGCTCCTGCGGGTAATTGGCGTGGCGCAGCATCATGCCGGTGTAGTCGATGATGAACGAACCGCCGGGACAGAAGGCCTTGGGATAGTAGTCGTAATCGACCGTGCCCCAGTTCGAGCCCAGCAGGTAGCACATGTTGTCGTGCGCGCGCGTGCGGCGCGTGAACGTCCAGAAGTCCCAGGGCTCGCTCACCCCCTCGATCTCCTGCAGCGCCGTAGGATGGCAGAGCACTTCGCAGCCGTTGTAGCCCAGCGCGCGCGACACTTCCGGCGTGCAGCCGTCGTGGCAGGTCATTGTGCCGAGCTTGCCGATCTCGGTGTCGATCACCGGGAACAGGTCCTTGATGTCGGCGCCGAACGCTTCGCGGTAGGCGTCGAGCAGGTCGTGCGGGCTGGTCCCCAGGCCGATGTTCGCCGGCACGTGCCACTTGTGATAACGCAGGACCACCTCGCCCGAAGGCCCGATCACGAATGCGGCGTTGAACCAGCGGTCCGGGAACTCGGGCACCTGCTCCACCACCCCGCCGCCGGCGATGTAAAGTCCGTACTCGCGGGCCTTGTCGCCGAGAGCGCGCATCTCCGGGCCGTCGAAGGTGATCGCCTTCTTCATGAAGCTGTCAATGCCGTGCTCGCCCTTGCCCGGCGTGGTCACGCCCTGCAGGAAGTATTCCGGCAGTACCACCAGCTTTACCGGCAGCTCCCAGAAATAGCCCACGCCGAAGTCGATCATGTTCAGCACCCGGTCCAGGTTGCGCTCGATGTCGCCGCGGTCCTCGGCCACCAGAACGTGCGGCTGGATCACCATGCCCGTGTATTTTTCGATTCTGCTCATCGTTGGTTCCTCCGGCATCGCTTTCCGGTCGGGAAAGCACGCCGTGTTCAATTACCAGAAATCCGCCTCCCGGATCCCGAAGTCGTCCAGCATGACGCGCGCCGTTATCGTGCCCATGGCGGAAATGCCCCCGCCGGGATGGCAATGCGGCCCCGTCATGTACAGGCCGGGCACCGGGGAGCGGTAGTGTGCGTAGCCGGGAAAAGGCCGGAAATAGCCAAGCTGCGAAGCGATGCGCTCGCCGCCGTTGGTGGTTCCCTCCACGAATGAGGGGTTTGCGCTCTCCAGGCTCTCGCCGGTTTCCACATGCTGCCCGAGAATGTTCTCCGCGCCGATATTGGGCGCGTACTGGCGCAGCTTTGGCAGCAGCACGTCGCGGGCATAATCCTCTCCGATCTCGCCCCAAGACCGTCCGTTAGCCAGCCAATTGGAAACGAAAGTATCGAATATCAGAGTGTGCTGGCCGGCCGGCGCCCTCGTTGGATCGAGCAGCGTCCAGCAGGCCGACCACAGGAACGGGTCCGACGGCGGCAGGCCCATGGCCAGCTCGCCGTAGAATTTCATGAGCTGCGGCATGCTGTCGGTCATGCGGTGGAAGGCACAGTTGCTCATGCTCTCGCCGTTGACAAACCGCGGGGGCTCCTTCAGCGCCAGGTGCACCCGGCACACCGAAATGTTCCCGAAGGAATAGCCGCGCACCATTTCCAGGAAATCGTCTTCCAGCAGATCATCATCGAGCATGCCGAGAAAAGTCTGTCGCGGCTCAAGCGCCGACACTACCGCGCGGCGCGCGCGGAGCGTCTCGCCGGATTCCAGGCGGGCTCCGCAGGCCCGTCCCCGCTCCACCACAATCTGCTGAACCGGGGAGGAGGTCATGACCCGGCTGCCGTTTCCCTCCAGGAACGCCGCCATGGCCTTGGGCAGTTGCTGGCTGCCGCCTTCGGGGATCGCCTGGCCATAATGGTGAATCGCGGGAATCATGATGTAGAACGACTGCCCGGCGCCTTCCTGTTCGGGAAGTATCTGCGGCGCCAGCGCCCAGTTCAGCATCATGGCCTGCACGAAGTCGTTCTCGAAGTTGGCTTCCACCCAGGCCCGCGCCGACATCGAAAACTCGCGCAGGCGTTTGAGTCCATCCTCGCTCCGTTCAAGAGCGCGCGGCAGGGTGCTGGGCGGAGTCGGCGGCGAGAAGAACGCCTTGATGAAGCCCTCGCGGATCTGCTCGAAGTCCTCGCAGACGGCGGCATAGCGGCGGGCGTCGGCGGCGGAATAGCGGGCAATGGACTCGCAGGTGCGTTGCACGCTCTTGTATACGACGATTCCCGGGCCGCCGGCGCGGTCCGGGTGGCCGGTAATGTGGTCCTCCGGCTCGATGTATTTCAGTCCGAAGTGCTCCAGCTCCGGCTGAATGGCCTTGAAGTCGGCGTTGCAGTGAATCCATACGTGCGAGGAGCCGTACAGGTCGTGGCGGAAACCCGGCAGCGTCACTTCGCGAGTCACCGCGCCGCCGCCGACGTAGCTGTTGCGTTCCAGCACGCAGCATTGCAGGCCCTCGCGCGCGAGGGTCGCTGCACAGGCAAGGCCGTTGACCCCGCCGCCGATCACGATCACGTCGAAATCCGACATAAGACCGGCTAGTGTAGGCGGCGAGCGCGAGGCGCCGCAAGCGCCCCGACGCCTTGCAAAACCGGCGCAATCGTCCCCATATACTTACTGATCTCGACCCACCCGCCGGAGTTTTCCCCAATGTTCACCCGCGTCTCGCTGTTCATCCTGACCAACCTGGCAGTCCTTGCGGTCGCCGCCCTGGTCCTGAACCTGCTGGGAATCGACCGGATGGTCCTGAACGCGGCCGGCGAGTACGCGCTGAACTACTCCGGCCTGTTCATCTTCTGCGCGATTTTCGGGTTCGGCGGAGCGCTGGTTTCGCTGTTCATGTCGAAGTGGATGGCAAAGCGGGCAACCCGCACCGAGATCATCGACGCGCCCTCCAACCCGACTGAGGTATGGCTGCTGGACACGACCCGGGAGCTGGCCAGAAGCGCCGGGATCGACGCGCCCGAAGTGGGCATCTTCCCGGCGCCGGAGCCGAACGCCTTCGCCACCGGCGCCCGGCGCAACAAGTCGCTGGTCGCAGTCAGCGAGGGGCTTCTCCGCCATATGCGCCGCGAGGAAGTCCGCGCGGTGCTGGGTCACGAAATCGGCCACATAGCCAACGGCGACATGGTGACGCTGACGCTGCTGCAGGGAGTCCTGAACACCTTTGTGCTGTTCTTCTCCCGCGTAGTCGGCTTCGTCGTTGACCGCGTCATCCTGCGCAATGAGAGGGGCCTGGGCCTGGGCTACTTCGTGGTCACGATCGCTGCCCAGATCGTATTCGGAATCCTCGCCAGCGCCATCGTGATGTGGTACTCGCGCCGGCGGGAGTTCCGCGCCGACGCGGCCGGCGCCCGGCTGGCCGGACGCGGCTCGATGATCAACGCCCTGGAGTCGCTCAAGCGCGGTTACGGCCGCGGCCAGTCCATGCCCGAATCAATGGCGGCTTTCGGCATTTCGGCCTCGGCGCGCTCCGGCATCCGGCGCATGTTTTCGTCTCACCCGCCGCTGGACGCCCGCATTCAGGCGCTGAAGTCGCTCGCCGCCTGATCCTGGAAAGGAGGGCGCTTTTTCATCAGCGCCACGCGCCGGCAATGCCCCACGAGTTCATCGTTCTGGTTGTAGGCGCGATGGGCGAAGGTCACGACGCCGGCGTCCGGGCGTGACTTGCTCTCGCGCCTGTTCAGGATTTCGGTTTCGATCCGCAGCGTATCGCCGGGAAAAACGGGCCCGGGGAAACGTGCGTCTTCCCACCCCAGGTTGGCGATCGCCGTCCCCATGGTCGTGTCCTCCACGGACACGCCGGTCATCAGGCTCAAAGTAAAGCAACTGTTCACGATGCGTCGCCCGAACTCGGTATTGCGCATGTACTCCTCGTCGAGATGCAGCGGTGAGGGGTTATGCGTAAGCGTGGAAAAAAGGAGGTTGTCGGCTTCGGTAACCGTGCGGCGCAACGCATGCCTGATGACGGCGCCCAACTTGCAGTCCTCGAAGTACAGACCCGGCATCAGGATTTCCCGGGCTTACATGCGAAACACTCCATAGGGAGCCTCCTCGGGTATCGGCGCGTTCATCACGACGGACAGGCTGAACGTCAGAACCTCGCGCGTTTCCACCGGGTCGATCACGCCGTCGTCCCAGAGTCTTGCGCTCGCATAGTAGGGGTGGCCCTGCCGCTCGTACTGGCGCCGGACCTGCTGCTGAATGGCCTCGTCTTGCTGCCCCGAGTCATCATTGTTGCGTGCGCGACTCCCGGCGCTGCCAACCTGGCTCAACACCATGGCCGCCTGCTCCGCGCCCATCACCGAGATTCGCGCGTTGGGCCACATCCACAGCATCCGCGGCCCGTAGGCGCGGCCGCACATTCCGTAGTTCCCGGCGCCGAAGGAGCCGCCGATGATGACCGTGAGCTTCGGCACGCGGGCGCAGGCCACCGCGGTAATCAGCTTGGCGCCGTCCTTGGCGATGCCGCGCCGTTCGAAGTCCTTGCCCACCATGAATCCCGCAATGTTCTGCAGAAACAGAAGCGGTATTCCGCGACGGTTGCAGAGCTGAATGAAATGGGCGCCTTTGAGCGCGGACTCGGAGAACAGGATTCCATTGTTGGCGATAATCCCCACCGGGTAGCCGCCCAGCCGGGCGAACGCGCATACCAGCGTCGTCCCGTAGCGGGGCTTGAACTCCTCGAACTCCGAGGCGTCCACTATGCGTGCAATGACCTCGCGCACGTTGTAGATGTAGCGCAGGCCCCGGGGAAGGATGCCGTAAATCTCTTCCGCCGGATACAGGGGCTCGGCCGCCGCCGAGGGTTCGACACGCGCCTTGCCGTCCCGATTCAGGTGGCGAACGATGCCACGGGCAAGGCTCAGCGCGTGGCCGTCGTTCTCCGCCAGGTAATCGGCTACACCCGACACCCGGGTATGCAGGTCGCCGCCGCCCAGCGTTTCCTTGTCCACCTCCTCGCCCGTCGCCGCCTTCACCAGCGGCGGCCCGCCGAGAAATATGGTTCCCTGGTCCCTGACGATGATGGTTTCGTCGCTCATCGCCGGGACGTAGGCGCCACCCGCGGTGCACGATCCCATGACCACCGCCACCTGCGGAATATTGCGCGCCGACAGCCTGGCCTGGTTGTAGAAGATGCGCCCGAAATGCTCCCGGTCGGGAAAGACTTCATCCTGCATGGGCAGATAGGCGCCGCCGGAGTCGGCGAGATAAATGCAAGGCAGATTGTTTTCGAGCGCGATCTCCTGGGCGCGCAGGTGTTTCTTGACCGTCAGCGGATGGTAGGCGCCGCCCTTTACCGTGGCGTCGTTGGCGACAACCATGCATTCCGTTCCGTGAATCCGCCCGATGCCGCAAACCAGGCCCGCCGCCGGAACCGGGTGATCGTAGACTTCGTGGGCGGCGAGCTGGCCGATCTCAAGAAACGGCGAACCCGCATCGATCAGCATTTGCACGCGGTCGCGGACCAGCATCTTGCCGCGGCCCAGGTGCCTTTCGCGTGAGGACTCCGAACCGCCAATAGCGATTCCGGCCTTGAGTACCTTCAGCCGCGCAGCGTACTCCCGGTTGACCCTCGCGTTGGCCGCAAACTCCCCGGACCTGGGATCAACCTTTGTCTCGAATACCGACATCAGCGCAGTGCTCCACACGAGCCACGAACTGTCCTTGACCCCGGTATTATGATGTACGCGGCATCAGGTCGATCCCGGCGGGATACAGGGAGTAGGAAACCGGTGAGAATCGACGAAACCACGTTGACGAAAAGGAACTAGTGCCGTGTCCACCCACGCGCATCGCGATGAGCACGAACGCCGGGAGGCGGCCATCGTGAGAGATCCGGTCTGCGCCATGACCGTCGATCCGGACGCGGACAAGCCGAGCTACGAGCACGACGGCCACGTCTATCGCTTCTGCTGCGCAGGGTGCCGCGACAAGTTCAAGGCGGCACCGGAAGATTACCTTGAGGCCAAGGACCCCGTCTGCGGCATGACCGTGGCGCGTGCGAGCGCCCGGCATGTCGCCAAGCACGCCGGCCAGCGCTTCTATTTCTGTGCTGCGCGTTGCCGGGAAAAATTCGAGGGGGAGCCCGAGGCTTACCTGCAAGGCCTCGCCGCACCGGAACCGATGCCCGAGGGCACGCTTTACATCTGTCCCATGTGCCCAGAGGTCGAGCAGGAGGGGCCCGGAGACTGCCCGAGCTGTGGCATGGCGCTGGAGCCCATGGGCGTGCCGGCCGGAGACGAGGGACCCAATCCGGAACTCGTGGATTTCACGCGCCGCTTCTGGATCGGGGCCGCGCTGACGGTTCCGCTCCTGGTGCTCACGATGGGTTCCATGTTGGGCCTGCCCGTGCGCAGGTGGATCGGCGAAGGTGCGGCGGTCTGGGCCGAGCTCGTCCTGGCGACGCCGGTCATCCTCTGGTCGGGCTGGGCGTTCTTCGTCCGCGGCGTCAAGTCCGTCCTCAACCGCAGCCTGAACATGTTCACGCTGATCGCCATGGGCGTCGGCGCCGCCTATGCGTTCAGTGTCGTCGCGACAATCGCGCCGGGGATCTTTCCGGCCGGATTCCGCGACGCCCAGGGCCATGTGGGGGTCTACTACGAGGCCGCGGCCGTCATCGTGATTCTCGTATTGCTCGGCCAGATACTGGAGCTCCGTGCCCGGGAACGCACGGGCGACGCGATCCGCGCGTTACTGGACCTGGCGCCGACGACGGCGCGGATCATCCGCCCCGATGGCCGCGAAGAGGAAATCCCGCTCGAAGACGTTCAGGTCGGCGATCGACTGCGGATACGCCCGGGAGACAAGGCGCCGGTGGACGGCGTGGTGGTCGAGGGCCGATCATCCATTGACGAGTCCATGCTGACCGGCGAACCGGTGCCGGTCGAAAAGGCGCTTGGCGACCCGGTAACAGGTGCGACGATCAACGGCAGGGGCACGCTGGTCATCGAGGCCGGGCGCGTCGGCGCCGACACCATGCTGTCGCAAATCGTCGAGATGGTCGCCGAAGCGCAGCGGAGCCGTGCGCCGATTCAGAAACTGGCCGACCAGGTGGCCGCCTATTTCGTGCCGGCTGTCGTCCTTGTGGCGGTGGCGGCGTTTGTCGCCTGGTCGATCTGGGGTCCGCCGCCGGCCATGGCTTACGCCCTGGTGGCGGCGGTCTCGGTCCTGATCATCGCCTGCCCCTGTGCGCTTGGCCTTGCCACCCCGATGTCCATCATGACGGCGACCGGCCGGGGGGCGCAGGCCGGCGTGCTGATCAGGAACGCCGAGGCGCTGGAGCGATTCGCCAGAGTCGGCACGCTGATCGTCGACAAGACCGGCACCCTGACCGTGGGCAAGCCCAAGCTGGTCGCCGTGGTCCCGGAGGCGGGGATGGACGAGGCCGAGTTGCTGCGGCTCGCGGCGTCGCTCGAACGCGGCAGCGAGCACCCGCTCGCCGAGGCGATCGTTGCGGGAGCCGAGGACCGTGGCGTCGTCCTTTCCGGCGTGGAAGGATTCGAGGCGGTCACGGGGAAGGGCGTCAATGGACTGGTCGAGGGCAAGACCGTTGCGCTCGGCAACTCGAAGCTGCTTGCCGACCTTGGACTCGACGCCGGCCATGCAGGCGAAATGGCGAACCAGCGCCGCGACCAGGGCGAAACGGTAATGTTCATTGTGGTCGAAGGCAGGCTGGCCGGGCTTGTGAGTGTCGCCGATCCGGTCAAGGACACTACGCCGCAGGCGTTGAAGGCGCTGCATGCCGAAGGTCTGCGCATCGTCATGGTCACGGGAGACAGCGAACGCACCGCGAAGGCTGTGGCTTCCCGGCTCGGGATCGATGAGATTCGCGCCGATGTTCTCCCCGAAGACAAGGCCCGCATCATCAAGGAACTGCAGGCGGCTGGCGCCGGTGTCGCGATGGCCGGCGACGGTGTGAACGACGCGCCCGCGCTGGCCCAGGCAGACGTGGGGATCGCGATGGGCACAGGCGCCGACGTGGCCATCGAGAGTGCGGGCGTCACACTGGTAAAGGGCGACCTGAACGGGATCGTTCGGGCCCGCCGGCTGGCGCATGCGACGATGCGCAACATCAGACAGAACCTGTTCTCCGCGTTCGTCTACAATTCGGCCGGCGTGCCGGTCGCGGCCGGTGTGCTGTACCCGGTGTTTGGCATTCTGTTTTCGCCCATGATTGCTGCCGCCGCCATGAGCCTGTCCTCGGTTTCGGTCGTGAGCAACGCGCTCAGGCTGAGGAGGGTCGGGTTGTGAACAACGGGAAAGCCTGCCGAAGCGCAATGTGAATCCGGGGCCTGGCACCCATGAAGAACGCTGACCTGTCCATCACGCTCGGTGTCGAGGAGGAGTTCTTCCTTGTCGACCCCGAAACCCGCGACATGCTCGCCGATCCGGACCCGGGCATATTCGAATACTGCGAAGCGCATGCCGGGGCGCACAAGGCCGTGCCGGAAATGCTACGGTCGCAGATCGAGACGAATACCCGGGTGTGCCATTCGGTACGCGAGGTGCGCGAAGCCCTGTGCGAGACGCGCGGACTCGTGGTCGAGGCGGCCGCCAGCCGGGGCGCCGCCGTGATCGCAGCCTCCACCCATCCCTTCGCGGTCTGGCAGGCGCAGCTCACGACCCCCCGCAAGCGCTACGAGGATTTCGAGATGACTTACCAGGAAGCGGTGCGGCGCTACCTGGTGGGTGGAATGCACGTGCACGCCGGGTTTGGCGATGCCGACGCCCGCATACGGGTGATGACCGCCATGCGCCGCTACCTGCCCATCCTTCTCGCCCTGTCCACGTCATCGCCCTTCAACCAGGGCAACAACACCGGCTACAAGTCCTACCGCCAGTGCCTGATCGGTGTCCTGCCACGCACCAGCCTGCCCAATCCCCTGTACTCCGCAGCCGACTACGAGGCGCTGCTGGAAAACTACCGCCGCATGCACTTCATCAGCGACGGCAGCGAACTGTGGTGGGACATCCGGCCTTCGCAGCACTATCCCACGGTCGAGTTGCGCATCTGCGATCTGTGCACGCTGCTTGAGGACGCGCTTTGTATCGTAGCCCTTTACGCCTGCCTGGTGCGCATGCTGATGAGGCAGCACTACGCCGGCGAGCTGCCGGGCGAACCCCTGACCGAAATCATCGCCGAGAACCGCTGGCTGGCTCAGCGCTACGGCGTATTGGCCTTCCTGGGCAACACGGCGAACGGCGGCCGTAGCGATATCGGCGACCTGGTGGCCCAGCTGGTCGAGACCCTGGGCGAGGACGCCGAAGCGCTGGACTGCGAACGCGAGTTGCGGCACGCCCTGGACATCGTCGCAAACGGCAGCGGGGCCGACCGCCAGACCGACCACTTCCGCCTGCGCATCCTGGAAGGCGACAGCGACCGGGAGGCGCTGGTCTCGGTGGTGGATCAGATCCTCGCCGAGACCCGCGCGGGCGTATAGCGCCCCACGGCGGAAGTCCGGCTGCACCGGCTGCCAGACAGACACGTTACAGTACCCTGAACGGGCAAACGCTGCCTTGCATTCCGGAACGTAATGGCTGCCCCGATGCCGACTCGCCTCAACAGGTTTCCACCTTACGCGCTCGTGATCGCGTGCGCGGCCGCGTGTCTCGCGGCGCGCGCCGACGGAGTGCTGGAGGAAATCGTGGTTACAGCCCAGAAGCGCAGCGAAAACCTTCAGGACGTGCCGATGTCAATCAGCGCACTGGACGGCGAAACGCTGGAGGCTGGGCGGGTGGAAAGGGTCGGCGATCTGGCGCTGCGCATCCCCAACCTGTCCTACTCCACCTTCAGCAGCGGCCGCCCGGCGCTCACCGTGCGCGGTATCGGCAACACCACCTCACGCAGCGCCCTGGAGAAGTCGGTCATCGTTTTTGTGGACGAGGTCTACATCGCCCGCCCCACGGCGTACTTCTTTGAGTTGTTTGATCTTGAGCAGGCGGCTGTTCTGCGAGGTCCGCAAGGCGTTTTATTCGGCAAGAACGTGGTGGGCGGCGCCGTCAGCCTGACCACCCGGGCTCCCAGCCTGGAAAACACGGAAGTCAGGTTCCAGGTCGGCTACGGTTCCTACAACGCGGCGGAACTCAAGGGCGTCCTGTCCGCCCCGCTGTCATCGAACGTGAGCGGAAAGCTTTCAATGGTTGGCAAAACGCGCGACGGTTACGGCATGGATCTCTTAAGCGGCGCCCAATCCGACGACGAAAACCTGCTGGCGCTGCGCACACAATGGCGGGTGGTGGGCGGAGACGAGCGCGATCTTCTGATCAGCGCCGACTACAGCCGCGAGAACAACGGCAGCCAGACCCGCAGCGTGACGAAATGGGACCGCTATCCTCCCTCCGCCTCCACCGGCCAACCGCGGCTTTCCGAGCACGGTCTTCAGATCGGCTATGACGCCACGCAATGGGGCGTTTCCGGGCGTCTGAAGCAGCCGCTGTGGGGGGCCGAGCTTACCGCGCTGGCCGCCTACCGCGACGTCAGCTCAGTGACCGCGGACCAGTGGGGCGGGCGAAGTATCGCAGTAGGCCAGGGTTATGACGATCTTTTCGGTCAGGAGGAGTTCGCGGACCAGTTCAGCATGGAATTGCGCCTTGCCTTTCAGCCTGCCCGCAACCTGCGGGCAATCGGGGGGTTGTATTTCATCCGCGAGACCGTGGACCGGCTCGAATACGAGGAAATCGTGGTGAACGAGGACGGAGTGCTGAACGGCAGCCGCGGCGACTGGCTGGGCATCTCCACAACCTCCGGCTGGGCGGCTTTTGGCGATACGGTGTGGGAAATCACCCCGACGCTCACGCTCAGGTCGGGCCTGCGCTACACGCTGGACAGGAAGGAAAATCGCACCATTGGCACGCTGACCGACGACGCCGTGCCCGGCATCCCCCTGCAGATCATTTTTGAAAACTACGACGTGGCTGCCGAAGCTTCCTTTGACGCGTTCACGCCGCGGATGGTTGCGGAGTGGCGCCCATTTGCCCAGCGAGAGTTCATGGCCTATGCAAGCTGGTCGAAAGGTTTCAAGTCCGGTGGCTTCGACAGCAAGGTAAGCCGCGCGGCCGAGGCGGGCCGGCCCATCCGGGAGGAAGTCGCCAACAACTTTGAACTGGGCCTCAAAAGCCGCTGGCTGAACGAATCCCTGCAGGCAAACGCAACGCTGTTCTTCACCGACTTCCACGATCTGCAGCGGGTAACCCTGCTGTTCGACGAGGTGTCCGGAGTTTTCGACGGTCTGAGGGTGAAGAACGCCGCGCGCGCGAGCATTGGCGGCGCCGAACTGGATCTGGCCTGGGCGCCCTCCGCCAGTCTGCTCTTAAACCTCGCCTACGGCTATCTGGATGCGCGCTTTGATGAATTCCTTGCGGGAACCATCCAGGGCTTCGACATTCGCCGGGACGGCAACCGCAACCCGCATTCGCCCTGGCATTCGGCAAGCCTGGCGGCCAGCTACGGTATGGAGCTGGGTAACCGCGGCAGCGTCGATCTCAGCATTGATTACGGCTGGAAGCACCATTACTGGTTCAGCAGCGACAACGCGCCGGGCCGCTTCGAGCGCCGGGCTTCATTGCAGAGGGCGTACGGCGTGGCCAATGCTTCGCTCACCTGGAATTCGCCCGGCGAACACTGGAGTGTCACGGCCTGGGGCAAGAACCTGGCCGACACGCTGTACGCTGACCAGCGCATCAGTTTTGCCGGCGCCAGTTGGGCGCACTACGCCCCGCCCCGAACCTACGGCGTTTCTGTACAATTCCGAATGAAGTGAAGTTCGCCGTCGGCACTCAATTGTCGGGTCCAACGTAGCGCCCTTTCCCCCACGTTTCCCGATCCGGCGGTATGAATATACGCAGACTGGCGCTGCTGGCCACGCCCTTCGCCCTGTTGGTAGTCGTTCTGGGCGCGTTCGTTCGCCTGTCCGACGCGGGACTCGGATGCCCCGACTGGCCCGGTTGCTACGGTCGGATCGACGTTCCGCAAAGCGCCGAGCAAATCGAAAAAGCGAACGCCGCTTTCCCGCAACGGCCGGTGGACGTTGCGAAGGCCTGGATAGAAATGATCCATCGCTACGCGGCGGCCGCGCTGGGGCTGCTGATCCTGGCCATCGGCGGGTTGGCCTGGCGGCGGCGCTCCGAGCCCGACGCGCTGCTCGCCCCCTCGCTTGGACTGGTCGTCCTGGTTCTTTTTCAGGGACTGTTGGGCATGTGGACGGTTACCTGGCAGTTGAAGCCGGTGGTCGTGATGGCGCATCTGCTGGGCGGTTTCGGCACACTCGCATTGCTGTGGTGGCTGATATTGCGCCAAAGCCCCTACGCATCGGGCTGGGCGGCCGAAGCGGACAGCGGTCTGTACCGCTGGACTCTGGTGGGACTTGCGGTGGTAGTCGTACAGGTGGCGCTGGGCGGCTGGACCAGCGCCAACTACGCGGCCCTGGCCTGCCCCGATTTCCCTGCCTGCCAGCGGCAGTGGTGGCCCGAAATGGACTTTGCCGAAGCCTTTGTCATGTGGCGGGGCCTGGGCGTGAATTACGAGTACGGCGTTCTCGATAACGCCGCGCGCACGGCCATTCACATGACGCACCGGCTCGGGGCCCTGGCGGTCCTGCTGTCCGTGGGCTGGCTTTCGGTGCGGGCCGTGTTGTCCGCCGCAGGCCGCAGGGTGCGCGTCGCCGGAGTGGTGGTGGGAGGACTCATGCTCATTCAGATAGGCCTGGGCATCGCCAACGTGTGGTTCTACCTGCCCATCTCCACCGCGGTCGGGCACAACGCCTGCGCCGCGATGCTGGTCCTGGCCCTCATGACGCTCGGCCACGGCCTGCGCGTCCCGCAAGAAACTGCTCGCAGCTTATGAACACGAGAGTATTGCAAACGCCGCAGCGGTGGCGCGACTACCTGGAAATCACCAAGCCCAAGGTCGTGGCCTTGCTGACCTTTACCGCAACCGTGGGAATGCTGCTGGCGGCAAGAACCGTGCCTCCGTGGACCGTGCTGCTGTTCGGGTCGGCCGGAATCGCACTGGTGTCCGGCTCTGCCGCGGCCATCAACCAGGTCGTGGACCGGCACATCGACGCGGTCATGGCGAGGACCCGCAACCGCCCCTTGCCGCGCGGCAATCTGGAAACCTGGCAGGTGCTCGTGTTTGCCGCTTTGCTGGCGGCGGCCGGCATGTGGCTGCTGCTGACGTTTACCAACGTATTGTGCGCAATCCTGACGTTTGCCTCGCTGCTGGGCTACGCCGTGATCTACACCATGTTCCTGAAACGGGCCACGCCCCAGAACATCGTGATCGGAGGCGCCGCCGGAGCGGCCCCGCCGCTGCTCGGCTGGATCGCCGTGACCGGCCAGTTCGATCCCGGGGCGGCCGTGCTGTTCGCGATTGTCTTCGTGTGGACTCCGCCGCATTTCTGGGCGCTGGCCATTCATCGCCGCGAAGACTATGCGAAGGTCGACATGCCCATGCTGCCCGTTACGCACGGCGTCGAACTTACTCGGCTGCACATCCTTCTGTACACAGTGTTGCTGTTCATTTTCGGGCTGCTGCCGTACCTGGTGGGCATGAGCGGCCCACTCTACCTCGTCGGGGCGGTGATACTGGGAGGCCGGTTCCTTTGGTACGCATACCGTATGTACCGCCGCGCGGATGATTCGCTGGCCATGCCCACCTTTGGGTATTCCATGGTTTACCTCTTCGCACTGTTTGCGCTGCTGCTTGCCGACCACTACCTGTTGCTGATCATGCAATAGTCGGGGTTTTTCACCGGTGCCGACCAGCATTCTGATCAGCGGAGCCTCCCGCGGCCTGGGCCTCGCCACCGCCCGGGAACTGGCCGCACGCGGCTACAGGGTATTCGCCGGCGTTCGCAAGTCCGGCGCTTTGCCGGCAGGCTCGGGCGCCAGCGAAGTGTTGCTGGACGTGACTTCCCAGCCGTCCGTGGACCGCGCGGTCGAAATCGCCCGGCGGGAAGCCGGCCGCATCGATGTGCTCATCAACAACGCCGGTCTGCACACGTTCGGCGCTCTGGAGACCGCCGACGAGGCTCGCTTTCGCGAGCTCCTGGAGGTGAATCTGCTGGGTGCCTGGAGGCTCGCGCGCGCGGTCCTGCCGGAAATGCGGGAACGCGGTTCAGGCCACATCCTGATGGTCTCGTCCCTGTCCGGACTGGTGGGGCTGCCCGCCGACGGTCAGTACGCCGCCAGCAAGTTTGCGCTGGAAGGAATGTCCGAGTCGCTGGCGCTGGAGGTGCAGAGATTCGGCGTACGGGTTACCCTGCTGGACGCCGGTCCCTATGACACCGACATGCTCCGCCGCGACGAAAGCCTCCTGCACAATCTTTCTTCCACCCGTCAGGGCGAGGCATACGAGCCCTTGCACCGGGCGCTGCTGGGCCGCAGGCAAGGCGCCGAGCCTCCCCGCAACGCCGCCGGGATCATTGCTTCCGTTGTCGACGACCCCCCCGATCAGTTGCGCATTCCGATTGGTCCGGTGGCCGAACAGGTGTTTGCAGGCCTGGAAATCGACCGTGGCGAACGGGCCAGGCAGGTTGCGCTGGAAGCCGCGAGCGTGCGCTGGTGGATGCGCGGAGAGGAACCCGAATGACCGCACTGCCGGCCGGCGGCGCCGCCGTGAGGGCACGGGGGCTCAGCAAGTGGTACGGCGACTTCCGGGCGCTGAACAGGATCGACCTTGAGGTTGGGGCGGGCGAGAAAATTGTGATTTGCGGACCCTCGGGCTCCGGCAAGTCGACGCTTATCCGGTGCATGAACGGCCTGGAGGAGTACCAGGAGGGCGTAATGGAGGTGGCCGGCATCGCGCTGGACTCCGACGCGGCGCGCAGCCGCGTGCGCCTCAGGGTGGGAATGGTGTTTCAGCAGTTCAACCTCTTTCCTCACCTCTCGGTGATGGACAATCTGTGTCTCGCGCCGGTCAGGGTGCGCAGGCTGAAGCGCGAGGCCGCCGAGGAACGCGCCGGCGAAATGCTCCGGCGTATGGGTCTGGAAGGGCAGGAAGGCAAGTACCCCGCCCAGCTTTCCGGAGGACAGCAGCAGCGGGTCGCGATTGCCAGGGCGCTGTGCATGCAACCGGAAATCATGCTGTTTGATGAGCCGACCTCCGCCCTGGACCCCGAGATGGTCCAGGAGGTCCTGGAAGTAATGGTGGAACTCGCCCGCCAGGGCATGACCATGCTGTGCGTGAGCCACGAGATGGGCTTCGCCCGTCAGGTGGCGGACCGCGTAGTGTTCATGGACGCCGGTGAAATCCTGGAGGATGCGCCACCCGAAAAGTTCTTCGAGAATCCCGAAACCGGACGCCTGAAGACCTTCCTGGGTCAACTGCGGCAATAGCCATTTCCGACGGGTATTGCTTCCCGGCGGGAGATTATCTCTCGTTTGCTTCCGGCGTCAATACATGCTAAAAGAGTGGAGCGTTGAATCTTTCTCCGCAATGGGGATGAGTTGACCAGGATTTTTTGGACTGGACGACTCATATTTTCAACCTGAAACTTGGGAGGATCAAAATGGGACAGAGAGTAGTCGTAGGCCTTATGGCACTTGCGGCCCTGCTACAGGGCGTGCTGCCCGAAGGGACAATTCCGGGCAATCTCTTACCGCTGGCTCTTGTCGTTCTCGGCCTTGTCTGGGGATACATGGGAGTTGACGCGGAAGATGCGACCGCCTATCTGGCTGTCGTTATCGGTGTTGGGATGGCCGGATACTCAGACGCGCTCACAAACCTGCCCGTGCTGGGAGGCTACCTCGACGGGATCGTCGACGCGGCTTCCATCGCTCTGTATTCAGGAGTAGCCACGGTACTGGCCCTGAGGACCTGGAATCGCGTTAAGGGCTAAAGCCCTCGGAAATAGAAAATCCCCTTGCGCATTATGCGCAAGGGGATTTTTGTCTCTTGGCGCGGTGCGTTAGCTGCGCGGCGAGGACGGCGGGCGCCCCCGCGCTGGCGTGACCCTACGGGCGGTACACGACACTAGCTTGCGGCAGCACGATAGCGCGTCATGCGGCGCTCCAGGCGCGAACTTGCGCGCGACAGACAGAAGCACGCCGTCCAGAAGAAAACAGCCACGAAGATGTAGCCGGCCGCGGTGGCGCCCGTACCCAGCCACTGGGGATCGCTGGCCGCCCTCTGCACTTCCCCCATCAGGTCGAACAGGCCGATCACCAGCAAGACGGTGGTCTCCTTGAACAGCCCGATAAAGTTACTCGTGATCTGAGGCAAGGCCACCGACAGGGCCTGCGGCAGCACCACGTATAGCCGCGACTGGCGCCAATTGAGCCCCAGGGCGCGTGCGGCTTCGAACTGGCCGACGGAAAGGCTCTGCAATCCGCCGCGCACGGCCTCCGCGAGATAGGTGGACATGAGGATGGCAAAGGCAAGCATCGCCCGGCCGAGCCTGTCGATCTCCATGTTCGCCGGCAGAAACAGCGGCAGCATGATGATCACGACGAACAGCAGCACCAGCACCGGTACCGCGCGCCAGAACTCGATCCACACCGTGCAGGCCTGACTCACCAGCGCCAGACGGCTCTGCCGTCCCAGGGCCAGCAGCACACCGGCCAGCAGCGAAACCCAGAAAACCGATCCGGTCACAACCAGCGTCAGAAAAAAACCGCCCCACAGTGAGGTCTCGACCGGCGCCAACCCGCCTGCCCCGCCGCGAAACAGCCACCAGGCCAACGGCGGGTAGGCCACCAGCAGAAAAGCCGCGATCCAGCGCCGGGCGGGCATTCGGCGAACTGCAAGGGCCACTCCCAGCAGCGCGCCGACCGCCAGCCCCAGATTTACCCTCCATACCTGTTCGGACGGGTACAGGCCGTAGAGAAACTGCGGCCAGCGCGCGCGTATGAAAGGCCAGCACAAGCTGCTTGTGTCGGCGCAGGCGGAGGGCTCGCTCCCGGCCCATTGAGCGTCGATGATCAGCCACTGAAAAAGCTTGGCCATCAGCATCGCCAGAAGCACCAGCAGGACCGCGCTGACCGCTGAGTTCCACCACGAAGAGAACAGGTTTTGCCTGAGCCAGCCTAGTGTCGTGTCACGACACTGAAGGCCCTGGCGCGCGGCCGGAGTCTTCAATTCACTGCCCACGCAGCGTTATCCGCTTGTTCCAGCGGCCCATGAGCCAGGCAACCAGGAAGCTGACGCCGGCATAAAAGGCAAGGGTTACGGCCATTACTTCAACCGGCCGGCCGGCCAGGTTGTTGACCGTTCCCACGAACACCGACACGATTTCCGGATAGGCGATCGCGGCCGCCAGCGAAGTCGCCTTGAACATGTTCATGTAGACCGTCGTCAGCGGCGGAAGGATGGCCCGCAAGGCCTGCGGGAAAGCCACGCGGCGCAGGACTGCAGCGGGTTTCAGACCCAGCGCGGCGCCCGCTTCCCATTGACCGCGCGCCACCGACTGAAAGCCCGACCGAACGATTTCGGAGATATAGCTTCCGTTGTAAAGGGAAAGGCCGATCCACAGCGCCAGGAACTCCGGCATCAGGTAGAACCCGCCTTCATACGCGAAACGGCCCATCACCGGCGGGCTGATCGAGAACCCGTTGCCGAACTCGATGAACGGGAAATAGAGGCCGCGATTGTTCAGCACCAGGTAGTCGGTGATGAAGATGCTGGACTCGAATGACGGCAAGGCGCGCAGCGCGACGTAATACCAGAAGAAGATCTGCAGGAGCACCGGAATGTTGCGGAACAGTTCCAGGTAGGCCAGGGACAGCCTCGCCACCAGCCAGTTCGGCGACAGCCTGCCGATACCGACGGCCAGGCCCAGAATGCTGGCAAGGAGAACGCAGAACACCGCAAGCAACAGGGTATTGAGGATCGCGACGGCCAGCGCGGTCCAGATCGGCGAATCCTCCGTGTAGGGAATCAGGTGCTGCGAGATCGAGAACCCGGCTTTCTTCCACAGGAAATCGAAGCCCGACTGCACCCCCAGCAGCTCGAGGTTGGATTGGGTCGTGCGGAACACGAGCACGACCAGCGCCAGCAGCGCCAGACCCAGCAGACACTGCAGCCAGAAGGCGGAGTTCTTGCGCACCCTGCGAGTGAGAGTGTCCCCGCTCACCGGTAGGGCATGGCAATCATGAGACCGCCATCACGCCACAGCGCGTTCAGCCCCCGCTGCAGTCCCAACGGCTCGAAATGCCGGGCGAATACCTCACCGTAATTTCCGACCTGGGCGACGATCTGGTAGGCCCATTCGTCGCTCAGTCCCAACTGTTGCCCGAAACCGCCCTCCACGCCAAGAAAACGGCGAATCTCGGCGTCTTCGGTAGAGGTGCGAATTTCCTCGACGTTGCTCATGGTCAGTCCGAATTCCTCCGCGGCTACGCGGGAGTTGAAGGCCCAGAACACGATGTCGCGCCAGCGCGGGTCGCCCTGACGCACGAGGCCGGAAAAGGGCTCCTTGGAAATCACTTCGCCCAGAATCCGGTGCTCGTCGGGGTTTCTCAGCGCGACAATGCGCCCCGCCAGGGAGAACACTTCGGTGGTAAAGGCATCGCAACGGTCCGCAAGGTACGCGTTCAGGCCGCGCTCAACGTCAGCGAAGGTTACGATCGAATACTTCATGCGGCGGGCCCGGAAGTAGTCCGCCAGGTTCTGCTCGTTGGTGGTTCCCTGGGCTACGCAGATGGTGGCGCCTTCCAGCTCGGAGATGCTTGACACGCCGGACGCTCGACGCACAACGAATCCCTGCCCCGCGTAAAGGTATGCGCCGGTGTAATCCAGTCCCAGCGAGGTGTCGCGCAGAAACGTCCAGGTAGCGCCCCCCGGGAAAACGTCGGCGCCTCCGGATTGCAGTGTCGTGAACGCGGTATTGGGATTGATGGGCACATACTCGATCGCGTCCGCGTCGCCCAGAACCGCAGCCGCGACCGTTCGGCAGTTGTCGATATCGAAACCGTACCTTCGACCATTGGCGTCGATGGAGCTGAAGCCGGGACTGGCTTCGATGACGGCGCAGCGCAACATGCCCCGGTCGAGCACGTCGGAAAGGGTATCCGCGCCGGCCTCGTCCGCGGGAAAAACCGCCAGCGCCAACACCAAGACACACGCTGCCATTGCGCGCCACGATTCCATGTTTCGCGCAAGCCTGCCGAGAGCTTCAGCCATAGCCGAGCGAGTTTAACCCCTGCCGGCCCGTCGCCTCTCGGAAGCGACGTTGCAAGTGGGCGGGGGCGCGCTACAATGCAAGGTACGCGGGGCAGGAATCCGGGAGCGGAATTCGGGGCGCCTGCGTCATTGCATTCAAGGCCAGATGAATTCAAACGTCGAAACACAGGTTTTTGCCAATCGGGAAAGAATCAAGCAACTCAGGGACGAGCACAGGGATCTGGACCTCGCCATCGCGGAAATGTCAAAACACGCGAGCGCCGATCAGTTCATGCTGAAGCGTATGAAAAAGCGCAAGCTGCGCCTGAAAGACATGATCACGCGCCTGGAGAGTGAACAGATTCCGGATTTGAACGCCTGATTCTCCGGCGCCGGCCGGGGCGCGATCGAACAGCCGGCAAAGCGGACCGCCGCAACGGCGCTTGTACCTGACGCTCGCTAGTGTGCTCCGACGAGACTCAGGAGTTGCGGGGCAACAAGCGAGATCAACAGGAAGCTCACGCCGCCCACTGCGGCGGCCGCGAACAAGCCCAGCAGAAACGGGCGGGCCCCGATCCGGCGGATCCCGGCAAAGCTGGTGTTCAGGCCCACCGCCGCCATTGCGATCAACAGGCAGGTCTCGGACGTACCGCGAAGGAAGGCCACGGTCTCATCCCAGCCGACGGAGCTGAACACCCCGAAAGCCGGGTCACCCGCGTCGCCAATCGTTCGCAAAGCGGAAAACAGGGCGAAGCCGACCACGAACCAGGGAATCATCTTCAGGTAATCTCCGACTCCCCGGCGGGCGCCGGCGCCCTGTTCGGTTCCGAACAGTACTCCGGCCAGCGGGATGACGGCGATCATGCACAGGTTGCGGACCAGCTTGGTCACGGTTGCGATATCCAGGGCCAGGGGCGCGTCATATTGCGCCTGGTACATCATTCCCGCGCCGGCCACCTGCGCCGTTTCATGGATCGAGGTGCCGAGAAATAGTCCGGCCATCTCGGGGCGCCCGGCAAAAGCGGCATGCGCCAGGATCGGGTAGACAAACATGGCGGCAACACCGAATACCGTTATGCAGGCGATCGCATAGCTGACTTCAGACTCCTTCGCGCGAATCAGCGGCGCGGTTGCGACGATGGCGCTGGCGCCGCAGATGCCGGTGCCGATGGCGATCAGTCCCCCCAAACGGCGCGACAGTCCCAAACGCCGCCCGAGAAAACCCACGACCGTCATCCCTGCGGCAATCGCCAGAACCACGAAGGGCAGAGCGACCAGCGTGAATTTGCCGGCGCTCAGCAGGCTCAGGCGTATCCCGAGCAGCATGATGCCGATACGCAGGAGGGTCGTGGAACAGAATTTCAGCCCGTCGGCGGCGATCGGGGCCAGGTTCATGGAGTTGGACAGGACCATGCCCAGAATGATGGCCAGCATGATCGCGCTCACCGGGCTCCTGGTCAGGCCGAACGCCGATTCACCGATCCAGTCCGCCAGGTAACCGGCCAGGACCGCAACTCCGACGGCCAGCGCCAGGCCCAGCCACCAGGCCCGGGATGTCGGGCTCGGGCTCACTTCGCTCCGGGGCCTGATGGACAGATTTCCGGCGCCCTGTAGTCGAGCCTGAGGAGGCGGAAATAGTTTTCGCCCAGCGCAATATTGCGGAACGCTTCGTCGCTCAGGTCCGCCAGCACATCGCCGGTCAGGCGCAGCTCCTCCGCGTAGATGTCGAAATTCTTGTCCGAAGAAGCCAGGAAATCCGACCCCGGAAGAATGCGGCCGGAATACTCTTCCATGAACGGCAGGTAAGCGGCCCGCAATTCGGGCTTCGAAAACACGTTGTCGTGGATGACGCGCCAGGAAATGTCCACCATCAGCGCGGAATAGCGATCGAGAAGCCGCCGCAGAATTCCGATGTGCAATGCCGGGTCGATCCGGGTCAATTCACGCGACAGTCCGAGGTGCATCCACACGACCGGATTGTCCGGGTACAGCCTGAGCACCTCCTCCATCCAGCGAAGGTATTGCACGGGCTGGCCGTCGTTGCCGAGATCCGAGTGAATCGCAATCGGAATATTCCGCTCCCGCAGAGTCTTCATGAACGGCTTCCAAGCGGCGATGGCGTCCAGCGGCACCGGCCGATGCCCGTTTGGGAAGAGCGCCTGCTTGACCAGGTTGACCTCCCCCATCCAGAGGAATACGCCGGGAAACTCCCGGTCGAGCAACTCCATGCCGGCGAGCACCGTTTCAGGACGCGCAAGATCGGGAAAGGTCATGGCCAGCGTCAAGTGCACGTTCTTAGGCCGGTTTGAGGCAAGGTTCGCCGCGTTCACGAAATCGTTCTTGAGCGTCGGCAAGACCGGAACGCCCGGACAATCGAGGTAGTAGGTGCACGGCGATCCCACCGGCAGCATTTGTCCTATGCCATATACGTTGGCGAACCGAACCCCCGATCGTTCCAGAAACGCCACCATCTCCTCAAAGGAAATTGCCGGCCCGCCGAAAGGCCGGAAATGCACGTGGGTATCGACCACCGCGGTCTGGGGAGTGCGGCCGCGGTCAAAGCAGGGAGCTTCCGCCGATCGGAAATCCTCCAGGCTCGGCTGGGCCCAGGCATGTACTGCAAACAGCGCCGTGCCCGCAATCACCACGAAGTGCCTCTTGGTCATCCAGTTCAATGCTCTTGCCTCACGCCTTATTTCGCCCGAGGCCGAATCGTATCCCAGGAATCCACTCTCTTTGCGGATTACAGTGCGCATATGCGGGTCTGGGATGCCCGGTCTTCTATAATTGAGCGACCATTCTCGACAGAGGTAGGTCATGAGCCGGGAGGTCGGCGTAAAGGGCAACGGCCGCGATCAGGCGGCCCGCAAGGCAAGCGCAAAGCCGCAGCCCGAGCGGCGCGATGCCACCTCGGACGATGTGCCCGTGGCGCAGGGGAACCTCGGCCTTCCAGGAACACGGCACTCCGCCGACGCCATCAAGCGCGTGTTTCAGGAAGGCGTCTATCCCTACACCGACAAGATGCGGCGCAAGGAATATGAGCGGCACAAGGCTTCGCTTCAGGTTGAACTGCTGAAGGCCCAGCGCTGGATAAAGGAATCCGGCGCAAAGGTGCTGCTCCTGTTCGAGGGGCGCGACGCGGCCGGCAAGGGCGGAACCATCAAGCGCTTCATGGAGCACCTGAATCCGCGAGGCGCGCGTGTCGTGGCCCTGGAGAAACCCAACGACCGGGAACGCGGCCAGTGGTACTTCCAGCGCTACATCGCACATCTTCCTGCGGAGGGAGAAATCGTGCTGTTCGACCGTTCCTGGTACAACCGCGCCGGCGTGGAGCGTGTGATGGGCTTCTGCACCCGGGCCGAATACCTGGAGTTCATGCGCCAGTGCCCGAACCTGGAGCGCATGCTGGTGAACAGCGGCATTCACTTGTTCAAGTACTACTTTTCGGTCTCCCAGGACGAGCAGGCGCACCGGTTCGACAGCCGCCGGACCGATCCCCTGAAACAGTGGAAGATCTCGCCGATAGACCTTGCATCGCTGGACAAGTGGGAGGACTACACGGAGGCCAAGGAGGCGATGTTCTTCTATACGGACACCGCCGATGCGCCCTGGACCGTGATCAAATCGGACGACAAGAAGCGCGCGCGCGTGGCCGCCCTGCAGCACTTCCTGTTGAAGTTGCCCTATCCCGACAAGAGCCGGGAGGTCGTTATCGGCCCCGACGCGCTGATTGCCGGCCCGGCGCGGCGCGTCGTCGACGGCGATGCGCCGATGGATTCCCGTTAGTACGGCGCTGTCCGCGCCACCTGAGCAGGCAATAAGTTTCGATCAAGCGGGGCTGAGTGCTCGCGCGGCAACCCGGCGAACGATGGAGAGGTGAGATGATCCGCAGAATTTATGTCGATGGACCGCACGGGCAGATACATCTGCGCGTGTCCCAACCCGAATCGGGCGCCTCCGACCGCCCGGTGATGTGCTTTCACATGAGCCCCAATTCCGGCCTGGTGTTCGAGAGCCTGCTGGAGGAACTGGGGCGCGACCGAATTGCCGTTGCGCCCGACACGCCCGGCTTCGGCGCCTCCGACGCTCCCTCACAACCGCCGGAAATCGAGGACTACGCCGACGCAATGGAGGCGGTCGCGGACCAGCTCGGGCTGGAGCAGATTGACCTGGTGGGTTACCACACGGGCTCGAAGACGGCCGTGGAACTGGGACTGCGGAGGTCCGACCAGGTGCGTCATGTGGTCATGATCTCGGCCCCGCTGTTCACCGACGAGGAGCTCAAGGAGTTTCGAAGCCTGTATGCCCCCAAGCCTATCGCCGAAGACGGTTCGCACCTGGTCAGACGCTGGACAGGCTTTATCGGATGGCATAGGCATCACCATTCCCTGGAAAAGGCGGCGGCCATCTTCACTGAATCCCTGCGCGGCGGCGACAAGTACTGGTGGGGCCACCGGGCCGCGTTCAACTATCCCCTGTGGAAGAGGATGCCGGCCCTCAAGGTCCCGCTGCTGGTCCTGAACCCGGAGGACGACCTTTGGGACCAGAGTGCCCGCGCGCCGAAACTGATCCGAAACGGCGGAATGGTGAACCTGCCCGGCTGGGGACACGGATTCCTGGATGCATACCCGTCCATTGCCGGCGCCATGCTGCGGGAGTTCTTCGATCAGGACCGCTTGCCCGAAACGCCGGCGGAGTGCGGGTGAGCAAGCGGGAATGCAGGCCGCGGCCAGTGAGGGCGAGACGCCGAGAGGGCAGTGCCCTCTCTCCCGGGCAGGGGAGTGCGGGTGAGCAAGCAGCGCGTCGTTCTGTTTTCGCACGGCCAGGAGAGCGGCCCTTGGGGAACCAAGATTACGGCGCTGGCGCAGGACGCCCGCGACGCCGGTCTTGAAGCGGATTCGATCGACTACCGGGGCATGCCCGATCCTGGGGAACGGGCCGCCAAACTGGTCGCGCGGATGCGCGATTCAGGCGAGGAGATGCTGCTGGTGGGCAGCAGCATGGGCGGTTACGTGGCCGTAGCCGCAGCGCAGCAACAGCCCGCGGCCGGATTGTTCCTCATGGCGCCCGCCCTGGCCGTTCCCGGATGGCCGGCGCTCGGGAAAACCGTCGATGCGCCGGCCTTCGTGGTGCATGGTTGGGAGGACGATGTCGTGCCGCGTCAATGGAGCATCGATTTCGCGCACGCCAACCTGGCGCATCTGCACCTGCTTCGCGCCGGCCATTCCCTGACCGAAGCGCTGGACGAGATCCGGGCCTTGTTTCGGCTCTTTCTTGCGGTCCGGAGCTGAAAATCCCGCCGCAATGTCCCGGTTGGATTCGACGCGCCGTACACGCCTAAAATACGGCAGGCTCCGCAGGTTTCGTCCCGGACAGCCTCGCGAGCGTTTTGCTTTACCGCTGAAGAAGACAGGTTGCGACACGTGGACATGACCGGTTTCGAAGCCGACGTGAACATTCGCCGCGGCAGCCTGCCGCATGGCGCAATCCGCCTGGCCGTTGCGGCTGCGCTGGCCTTTGGCGGTTGTTCCGACGAGCCTGCTGCGCCTGTTGAAGCGCCTGTTCGACCTGCAAAACTCGTCGAGGTATCCGCGCAAGACAACCGCATCACGGTCAGCCTCCCGGCTGTGTTCGAAGCTTCCGCTTCAGCCGAGATCGCTTTCCAGTCGGCCGGTCGGGTCGAATCGATCAGTGTGCGGGAAGGCGACGCCATTGCCGCCAACGCCGAGATCGCGCGCCTCGATCAGCGGGATGCGCGCAACGATGTGGCCACCGCCCAGGCCCGGTACGAGTCGGCGCGAAGCGAATTTGAACGGGCCGACCGTATTGTCGCGGAAGGCGCGATTTCCGTTGAGGCCTACGAGCAGCGGCGGACCGATCTGGAAGTGGCCCGGACGACCCTGCAGGCGGCGCACGAACGGCTCGACGACAGCGTGCTGCGCGCACCGTTCGCCGGCATTATCGCGGCGCTGCACATCGAGGCGTTCCAAAACGTGCAGCCGCAGGAATCCGTGGTTACTCTGCAGAGTGACGGCGCCGCAGAGGCGATCGCGCAGGCGCCGGCCACGCTGATCGCAAACTCCGAGCGTCTTGAGGCATCTGACACGGTGGTGTTGCTCGACGCCGCTCCGGGCATCGAGGTTCCCGGCACACTGCACTCGCTGTCCGCTCGAGCGGACCCGACCGGCCAGACCTTCGAGGCGCGCATCGCCTTCGATCCTCCCCGGGGCGTGGTTGTGCTCCCCGGAATGACCGGCGCCGTGCGCTCCATACTTCGCGTCATCGGTGCGGAGAAGAGGATAACGGCGCCCATAGGCGCAATTTTCAGCGAAGCCGGAACGCAGTACGTGTGGGTAGTGAGCACGGACTCGATGACGGTTGCCAGACGGCAGATCACCGTGGGCGAAGGCGTGGGTGAAATGCTGCCCGTGCTCGAGGGCCTTGAAGAGGGGGAGACCATTGTCTCGGCCGGCGTTTCGTTCTTGCATGAGGGTATGAAGGTTCGCCGCTACGAGCCCTGACCGCCGCTGATGGACTTCGCCCGGCTCGCCGTTCGCAACCGTCTGATCTTCGGTATCGTTATGGTGAGTATCGCGCTTGCCGGGATCGACGCCTACCGGAACATGGCGCGGTTCGAGGATCCGGAGTTCATTATCCGTACGGCGGTGGTCACTACAAGCTATCCGGGCGCAACCGCCGAGGAAGTCGCCAACGAAGTCACCGAAGCGCTGGAAAGCGCCGTGCAGTCGCTTGAGGAGGTCGAAAAGGTCACATCCACGTCTACCCTCGGCATGTCGATCGTGCAGGTTGACATCAACTACCGGTTCTCCCGTACCCGGGCGGACCTTGACGTAGTGTGGGGCAAGCTGCGCAACCGGATTCGGGATGCGCAGGCGATGCTGCCCCCAGGCGCAATGGAGCCGGTTGTCAACGACAGTTTCGGCGATGTTTACGGGCTTTCCTATTTCATCACCGGGGAGGGTTTTTCTCTTCGAGAACTGTATGACTACGCCCGCGATCTGCGCACCGAGCTGCTGAGCGTGCGCGACGTGGGCAAGGTGGCGATCCTGGGGCAACGCGCGCAGGCCATCTACATCGAGGTAGCGCGGGACCGGGCCGCTGCTCTGGGGGTATCGCTGGAGAGCGTTTACGACGATCTCGCGCAACGCAACTCCGTAACGCCGGCCGGAAACCTGCGGGTGGGCGACCGGCGGATGGCGATTCTGCCATCGGGCAGCGTGGATTCGGTGGATGCCATCCGCGATGTCGTTGTTTCGCCCTCGGGAGGGGACGCGCTGATCAGGCTGGGGGACATCGCGTCCGTTTCGCGCGGCTATGTGGACCCGCCGCAACAGATCGTTCGCTACATGGGCCAGCCGGCCATCGCTCTCGGCATAGCCAGCGTCACCGGGACCAACGTAGCGCAGATGGGTGCGGCGATCGACCGGCGAATTCTCGAAACCACGGCGCATCGCCCCCTGGGGGTGGAGGTTCACGAGTTCTATCACCAAGGCAAGGTGGTAACGGCGGCGGTGTCGGATTTCGTGCTGAACGTAGCCGCCGCGCTGGTGATTGTGTTGGTCACGCTGCTGGTGTTCATGGGGCTGCGCCCGGCGGTGGTGATCGGCGCAGTGCTGCTGCTGACGGTTGCCGCAACCTTAATGGTGATGCGTCTGACGGACATTCCGATGCACCGAATCTCCCTGGGCGCATTGATTATCGCGCTGGGCATGCTGGTGGACAACGCCATCGTCGTGACCGAAGGCATTCTGGTAGCCGTACGCGGGGGGCGGAACAAGCTGGCGGCTGCGAGCGAAGTCGTGCGCCGCACGCGCTGGCCGCTGCTCGGCGGCACGGCGGTGGGAATCATCGCCTTCGCGCCGATCGGCCTGGCGTCGGGTGACACCGCCGAGTACACAGGCGACCTGTTTCGCGTGATTCTGATCTCCCTGCTGTTCAGTTGGCTGTTCGCCATAACCGCAGCGCCCATGCTGGCCGACCTGCTCCTGCCGACGGACAGCGGGCGCAGGAGTCTGCCGGACGGACGATTCCAGAGCCTCTACAAGGCGCTTGTCACCACGGTGCTGAGCCGCCGATGGCTCACGCTGGGTGCGGCGGCCGTACTGTTCTGGGCGGCGATTGCGGGGTTCGCTTATGTGAAGGAGGGTTTCTTTCCCTCTTCAACAACACCGCAGGTCGCCGTCGATTACTGGCTGCCTGAGGGCGCCGACATCGCCCGCACCCGTGATGACATGATTGTGCTGGAACGCCGGGTAGCCAGTCTGGACGGTGTGGAGGCCGTGCAGACCCTCGTGGGCGCCGGCGGGCTGCGCCACATGCTGGTTTACGCCCCTGAGTCCCCCAACCCATCCTACGGCCAGTTGCTGATCCGGGTGGACAACTACCGGCGTCTGGATGAGCTGCTGCCGCGCATCCGCGCGATGCTCGACGAGCATCATCCGGACGCGCAGGCGAAAGTATGGCGATTCCAGCTCGGCCCCGGCGGCGGGTCGAAGATCGAGGCTGAATTCGCCGGGCCCAACCCTTCCGTGCTGCGGCGACTGGCCAACGAGGCCAAGGCGATCATGGCGGCGGACGGGGGCGCGGTAGCCATCCGCGATGACTGGCGCGAGCCGGTCAGCTATATAGAGCCACGATATGCGGATGCTCGCGCACGCCGCCTGGGTGTCTCGCGAGAGGATGTGGCCGAAGCGCTCGAATCCACCTATTCCGGGCGCACAGTCGGCGTGTTCCGTGATGGAGATACGCTGATGCCGATCATCGCCCGCGCGCCGGCCAACGAGCGCCGTAACACGGCCAGCCTCGGCGCGGTGCAGATACCCAACCGGGTGACCGGCGGCGTGACGCCCATGTTGGCAGTCATAGACGGTGTGGGAACGAACTGGCGCAACGGTCGCATCAAACGGGTTGACCGGGTGTTCGCCATCACGGCGCAATGCGACCCGGTAGCGGGCGAAGCGCCGTCCGAGTTGCTGGCGCGGCTGCGCCCGCGGATCGAGGCCATCGAACTGCCGCCTGGTTACCGTCTTGAGTGGCGCGGCGAGTACGGCGACAGCGCCGAGGCCCAGGCGAGTCTGGCAAGCGCGCTGCCACTGAGTCTGGCCTCCATGGTGCTGGTCGTGGTGGCGCTGTTCAATGCGGTGCGCCAGCCCATGATCATCTACCTCTTGACGCCTCTGGCCCTGGTCGGCGTTGTTCTCGGCCTGCTGGTTACAAACACTGCACTGGAATTTATGGCGCTCCTGGGGCTGCTGGCGCTATCCGGGCTGCTGATAAAGAACGCCATCGTGCTCATCGACCAGATGGACTACGAGATCGACTCCGGCAAGCCGCGTCTCGATGCGGTTATCGACTCCGCCGCAAGCCGTGTGCGGCCCGTAGCCATGGGAGCGCTGACCACCGTACTGGGCGTGACGCCGCTGTTTTTCGACGCTTTCTTCCACTCCATGGCGGTGGTGCTGGTGTTCGGCTTGAGTTTCGCCACATTGCTGATCCTGGTCGTGGCGCCGGTAATGTACGCAGTCTTCTTTCGCATCGGCGATGGCGAGCGAGCGGGTGCGCTCGATTCAGCCGGCGACTGAATTCAGCAGTCGCCGCGAGCCGCCAACCAGAAGGGCGGTGTCACTGCCGATTCCCAGGAATTTTGCGCCGTTGGCGGCGTGCGTGCGGATCGCCTCCGGCGACCCTGCGAGCGTTCCCGGCGCCTTGCCCAGGGCCGCGATGTCCCGCAGGGCCTGGGCGATCACGGCCTGCACATCGGGATGACCCGGCTGGCCCAGGTAGCCCATGGATGCCGACAGGTCCGACGGTCCGACAAAAACCGAATCCACGCCGTCCACCGCTGCGATGGCCTTCAGGTTGTCAATCGCGGTAACGGTCTCCGCCTGCACGATAAGGCAAATCTGCTGCTCGGCCTGCCGGGCGTAATCCTCGATTTGCGTCCAGCGTGAGGCACGGGTAATCGAAGTGGCCAGGCCGCGGATGCCGCGCGGCGGGTAGCGCACGGAGGCAACCAGCCTCTCCGCCTGTTCCGCCGTGTCCACCATGGGGATCAGCAGGGACTGCACGCCCATGTCGAGGTAGCGCTTGATGCGAACCGGATCGTCGTCCGCCAGCCTCACGATGGCCGGCGTCCCGGTGCCTTCGATGGCCTGCAATTGCGCATAAATCGAGCGAAAATCGTCGGCCCCATGCTCGCCGTCGAGAAGCAGCCAGTCAAAACCGGCGCATGCACACAGTTCCGCGGCCACGGGGGACGCGAGAGCCAGCCACAGTCCAAATTGCACGCCGTCTTCACCCAGAGCGCGCTTGAATCCATTTTCCGGTAACTTCATCGTCCCTCTCTATACGAATCGGCAGCCGATACGGCCCAGGGGGCCGAAGTCTGCCAGAAAATCGTCGCCGGCGCGGGCCGCTACCGGCCGTGTAAACGACCCGCTCAGGATCACGTCGCCCGGCTGCAGGGCGATACCGTGGGCGGCGAACCTGCGCGCCAGCCAGCAAACGCCGTTGGCCGGGTGCCCCATGACCGCTGCCGCCAGCCCGGTCTCTTCGATTTCACCGTTGCGGTACAGCACGCCGCCCGCCCAGGGCAGGTCCACTTCAACGGGATCGAAGCCCTTGCGTCCCAGCAAAACGCCCGCGGAAGCGGCGTTGTCGGCGATGGTGTCCACAACGGTCCGGGTGCGGCCGGACTCGGGATCAAGCCGGTAGCTGCGCGCGGCGATCAACTCCAGGGACGGATAAACCCGTTCAGTGGCGGCGAGGACTTCCTCCACGGTCACTTCCAGGCCTTCAAGAGGCTCCTTCAGTACGAAGGAGATCTCCACTTCCACCTTTGGATCGAGAAAACTCGCCGTCTCGATTTCCGCGCCGTCCTCGAAGAACATGTCGTCCAGCAGCGTCCCATAGTCCGGCTCATCGATGTTCATGGCCCGCTGCATGGCTTTGGAAGTCAGCCCGATCTTGCGCCCCCGGACCCGCGCGCCGCGGGCCAGCTTCATCTCTATCCAGGCATCCTGCACGGCGTGCGCGTCGGCCATGTCCATTTCGGGATAGTCAAAGGTTAGCGGGCGCACCTGCCGCCTTGTCCGTTCGGCCTTGTCGAACCGCTGAGCGGCCTGCAGAATCTGTTCGGAAGTCAGTACCGGCATGGCCTGCTATCCGGACCCCGCACTCTGCACCAGGCGGTCCCGCTCCCGCAATCCGGCCACGATTTCCGCGTGGCGCGCGCGTGTCAGGCGGAAGGTGGACAGAACCGCCAGACCGGCCAGACCGGCGATGGCACAGAACACCCCGGCATACAGCGCCAGGTCGCTCGCCACCTGGGGACTCACCTCAACGCCCGACTTCACAGCCGGGAAATCCACCCATTCCAGGATCCAGCCCGAGACCACCTTCCCCAGCCCGCTGGCGAGCTTGTTGCCGAAGGTAATCAGCCCAAGGATCAGGGCCGTGCGCGAAACATTGCGAACGAACCGGTACTCGTCGGTGGTCTCGGCGAACATGATCAGCGAACAGATCATCAGCAGGCCCGCGCCCAGGCCCGCGGCCAACTGAAATCCGAACAGCACGTCGGCGAGCCCGCCGCTGCCGAACTCCGGCAGCCATCCCAACAGGGTAAGGAACAGCGGCGCCACGTATGCGGTAAGCAAAATCGTGTAGCCCGTGAGATACAGGTATTTCGGCTCGGTGCGCGTAACGATGAAGCGCGCGCCGATGGCGGCCGCCAGCATCCCATAGGGAACCGCCTGCTGCCAGGCCTGCATCTGGTCGGTGGTCAATCCCCACAGATACGGCCCGAAATGGAGGTTCAGCGAACGGAAGCACGAACCCATGGTCGTGGCCAGCAACAGGCCCCAGAACAGCGCGCGGGTGTTATGCACCCTGAAAATCAGATCGCCCCAGGCCCGAAACGTCTTGGCCCAATCGAATCGAGCCCTGGCAGGCGCCGGCAGACTGCTCTCGAAACGGCGTATGTGGCGGTAGGTTCCCGCCGAAGCCACGGTCATGAACACCATAAGCGCGATCGCCGCCACGGCGCCAAAGGGTGCGTAGGCCGCGGGATTCTCCTGCCCCACGGGGTGCGCGTCAGTCGCGTTGAAGAAAACGCTGAAGGCAAGGTAGAGAACGCCCAGGTAGGCAAGAAGTCCCGCCACCTGGCGGTAAATGCCCATCTCGGCGCGGTCGGCGGGGCGAACGGCGATTTCCGCGGTAACCGCCGCCGCCGGTGCGTCGAAGAAGGTCAGCATGACGCGGGCGCCGACCGACATCACCAGAAGCCACAGGAACAGGCCTTGCTGCGAAAGGCCGGCCGGCGGGACGAACTGCAGGAAGAAGAACAGTCCCATCGGTATCACGGAGCCGAACATCATCGTGTGCCGACGACCAAACCGGGCCCGCAGGCGGTCCGACCAGTCGCCGATGATGGGATCGGTCAAGGCATCCACCACCAGGCTGATGAAGATGGCGAGCCCGACAAGTCGCCCGTCCAGCCCCACCACGCGCTGGTAGAAGAACAGCACGAAAAGCTCGAACACCACGAACACCAGGTTCCCCACCGACCCGGTGAACCCGTGAAGCGCCTTGATATGGAATGGGGCCCGTTCGTGCATGGAGCGTCTCTCTGCGCCGCGCTACTATAAGCGCCCCACGAACCTGAGGAAACGCCGATGCCTGAAGCCAACCGCGAAATCACCCGCCGCGATCTGCTGGAGGGATCGGCGCTGGCGCTGGCCGGCATGGCCGTGGGCGCCTGCGCCCCCGCCGGCGAAACCCCCGGGAACGAGGGCGCCCCCGCCCTCGACGAAGGCTCGCCCCCTGGAGACCTGAGCGACACCTGGGCGGAAACGCCCCTGCGCCTGTTCCGCAACTTCGTGCGGGTGCGCTGCGATCGCGACGGGGGCATCGCGCCGTGGTGGTGGAGCGGCGTGTATATGGCGGTAACGCCCGATCAGAATCCGAAGGTCCTGTTCTCCGCGGAGGGCTGCGAGACCAAGCGTTTCGTGCGCCTGAACGAGGACCGCTACGAAGTCTGGTCGAAGGTCATGACCGTGTTCAAGGACCCGCAAACCGGCGAAATCCTCAACGGCAAGCAGTACCGCAATCCCTTCACCGGACAAATGAATCAGGTGGAGCCAAACATTATCGGATCACACGTCATTCTTGAGCCCGACGACGAAGGCCGCATTTCCGAAACACCTGAGGCCGGAGGCGAAACGGTGGCGCTGGACCTGAGCTGGGTGCGCAGCGGCGACAAGCTGCTGATGACCGGCTCGCGCGATTACCCGGAGCAGCGCCCGATACCGCTGGCGGAGCACGGCTCCACGGTGGTGGACATTCCTGCGTTGAACGATCCCGGCCCCGGACGACTCGAAGCGGTGTTCTCCTCCGTGTACCTGGCGCCCTGGCAACGCTTCCTCGACATGCCCGAACAGCCGGGACACGCCGTATGGCACGCCGTGGGCCGCAAGACCCGGGGCTTTAACGAACTGACCGACGCCTACCTGACGGAAGCCCGCCGCTACATCCCCGACGTCCTCGCCTGGGCCGATTGACACAACACCTGCCCGGTATCCAACTGCGGGATTCCGGTAGAGTGTTCGAGACAGGGAAAAAGTACAAAGCCCGGTGCTGATCTATACGTTCGGCACTGGTCTTGAGAATTGGAACGACTAGCCCGAAAGGGTTAAGCCGCTTTTTGGAACGGCCCTCTAGTCGCAATCCGAATAATATGCGCATCCGGCAGGCGATGCAAATTTCATAGTTGGGGGAGGTGATGCCGAAACACACGGAACGCGATTTCGAAACGGCGATTAAAGCCGGACGGCAAGAATCGCCGATGCATCATCGACGTGTCCCAAGTTCCGCCGGCGCGGGCCGGCACGGTCAGGGGAGGTATTGCAGCCAGTCGTGGGAGGGGTCGCCGCAGGCGATGAACGGGGGGTTCAGGGTGGATTGCTTGCGGTAGCGGAAGGGGCGGCCGGAAAGGTCGATCACCGCGCCACCGGCGCACTCCAGGACGGCCTGCCCGGCTGCTGTGTCCCACTCGCAGGTGGGTCCCATGCGCGGATAGACGTCCGCCTCGCCGCGTGCGATCAGGCAGAATTTCAGCGAACTGGCCACGGCGCGCCGCCGCGTCACGCCCATGGCGCCTACGTACAGCTCCACCGCCGAGGCGGCATGCGAACGGCTGGCCAGCACCCGCAAGGGATCCGGCGGCGGGCGGCGAACGTTCATCTCTTCGGCGGCCCCGGATTGCGGCGCACCGAAGCGTGCGCCGCCGCCTTGGCAAGCGCTGTACATCTCCCCCCTAGCCGGCGCGTACACCACGCCCAGCACAGGGCGGTCCGAATGAATGAGCGCGATGTTCACGGTGAATTCCTCGCCGCCGCGAATGAACTCCCGTGTGCCGTCCAGCGGATCGACCAGCCAGTGCCAGTCCCAGCCGGAGCGCTCTTTCGCGTGTTGCTCCGCGCCGGATTCCTCCGACAGCACCGGAATCCCGGGCGTGAGGCGTTCGAGACCCGCAACGATGTGATCGTGCGCGGCCTGGTCGGCTTCGGTAACCGGGGTGCGATCCGCCTTGTAATCCACACCCAGGACATCCGAGCGGAACAGCTTGAGGATTCGGCGGCCGGCTTCCCTGGCCAGCCCGGTGACAGGCCCGATCAGGTCGGACAGGTCCGGCGCGGTATTCAAGTGGCCGGAAACACTGAATCGTGAGCAGGGCATCCTGCGCGGTTCGAGGGCGAGATGCCCTCGCTCCAGAGCGTGGCTGGTGGTTCCTGCACGTAAATCCTAGCGGCGTCGGCCGCGGCGCCGGGAGGCGTGTCTCGGCCGGGAGGAATGGTGCTTCTTCGAGCCATGCGCGCGCGGCGGCGGCGCGTTCATATACGGTTCGAGCAGTTCCGGATCGATGGAACCGCCCTCGATGCTGTGGCCGATGAATTCCTGGATTTCCGGCAGCGAGTAGGCATAGTGCTCGCAGGCGAAACTCACCGCCTGCCCCATTTCGCCGGCCCGCGCCGTGCGCCCGATGCGATGCACGTAGTCTTCCGGATTCTGCGGCAGATCGTAGTTGAAGACGTGGGTGACGTCGGGCACATGCAGGCCACGCGAGGCGACATCGGTGGCCACCAGCACCGGCAGGTCGCCATCATGGAATTCCTTGAGCATGCGCATGCGTTTGCTCTGCGGAACGTCGCCGGAAATCGCGCTGGCCTTCACGCCGTTTGCGTCCAGCCAGTTCGCCAGGCGGTCCGCTTCCCGGCGGGTATTGACGAACACCATGCTGCGCTCCACGCCGTCCTGCGCCAGCAGCGCGGCCAGAAGCGGCGCCTTTTCCTCGCTGGCCGGATAGTAGAGCCATTGCTCCACCTCGTCGACCACCTTCTTGTCCGGCTCGATGCGCACGATCTCCGGTTCGTTCAGGTGCTGTGTCGCAAGCTCCAGCACCAGGTAGCTCAGGGTGGCGGAAAACAGCATGCTCAGGCGCTTTTCGCGCGGCGGCAAGCGTCGCATCACGTAGCGGATGTCGCGGATAAATCCGAGGTCGTACATACGGTCGGCCTCGTCGATCACGATCGCTTCCACCGCATCCAGGGTAAACACGCCCTGACGGTAGTAGTCCAGCAGCCTTCCGGGAGTGCCGATCAGGAGGTCCACGCCGCGGCCCAGGCGTTCGCGCTGCGACTTGTACGCCGCACCTCCGTACACCACCATCATGCTCAGTCCCGTGGCGGCGCCAAGCAGCACCGCGTCGCGTTCGATCTGCTGCGCCAGTTCGCGTGTCGGCGCCAGCACGACCGCGCGCGGCGCGGACGTATTGCTCCGCTTCGGCGAAGGACTTCTGAGCAACCGGTCGAACAACGCCAGCAGAAACGCAGCCGTCTTGCCGGTGCCAGTCTGGGCCTGTCCGGCCACGTCGCGGCCGGACATCAGCAACGGCAGGGCCATGGCCTGTATCGGTGTCAGCGTTTCGAAACCGGCGCGCTTTATGCCCGCGCGCAAGGGCGGCGGCAGCTCCAGAGAGTCGAAATAAACGGGTTCTTCGGACAATGTGCGGACTTTTACGACGTTGCGTATTCTAGTGTCCAGCCCCCCGCTGCACCAACCCGGCGTGCAAATTTTCATGTAGAATGTTCGCCACGCCCGAGATCGTTCGGGGGCGCGTGGCCTTTCCAAGCTGCAGCAGCCGTTTTCGAACCATTCGCAGAGTACCGACGCGGGCCAGGATTTTTTCAGGCGAGGCGAGGGGCTTCGTCTATATATTTCTTCTCCATATGTGTCTCGAGGAGACCCTGATATGAGCGTTACCCAAGTAGCGGAAGACGATTTCCAGGCCAACGTGCTGGACAATGAAATCCCGGTACTGGTTGATTTCTGGGCGGAGTGGTGCGGTCCCTGCAAGATGATCGCGCCGGTTCTGGAGCAAATTGCGGACGAATACGAAGGGCGAATGCAGGTGGTCAAACTCAATGTCGACGAGGCCCAGCAGACCGCCTTTCGCTACAACGTGCGCAGCATTCCCACGCTGATACTGTTCAAGAACGGACAGGTGGAAATGCAGGTTGTCGGCGCGCAGCCGCGGCAACAGATCACGAGGATGCTGGAAGAAAAACTGTGAGAAATTACGCCGGAAACCCGGGAAGACAGCGAGGCCGCGGGCCCCGTTCCCGAAACCCCAACGTTGCGCCGCGCGGGCGGCGCCGGGACCGCCGCCAGCACGATGACGTAGGCGTCTTCACGGCCGAGGAGACCATCACCGACGAGCAACTGGAACAGCTCGGCCATGTGCTCAAGCTGGGCGAGTTCAAGAAGCTGCCGGTCGCCAAGGTGCTGGAGCAGGGACGCCAGTTGGGGCTGGAGAGCCTCTCCCGGGCCCGCAAACAGGACATCATCTTCTCCGTGCTCAAGGCTCACGCCGCGGAGGGTGCGTCGATCTACGCCGAAGGGGCGCTGGAAATCCTTCAGGACGGCTTCGGGTTCCTGCGCTCCGCGGACGAGTCCTACCTGGCCGGGCCCGACGACATCTACGTTGCCCCCGGGCAGATCCGCCGATTCAACCTG
This sequence comes from Gammaproteobacteria bacterium, assembly GCA_963666765.1. Classification (GTDB taxonomy): domain Bacteria; phylum Pseudomonadota; class Gammaproteobacteria; order Steroidobacterales; family Foliamicaceae; genus Foliamicus. Next base: position 2,255,820 of record OY762933.1, on the reverse strand, counting down.
CGCACCGGCGACACGCTGGCGGCGCTGGTTCGCCCGCCGCTGGACAACGAGCGTTACTTCGCGCTGCTGAAAGTCCACCAGATCAATTTCGAGCCGCCCGAGAAGTCCCAGGGCAAGGTGCTGTTCGAGAATCTCACCCCGCTGTTCCCGCAGGAACGCTATTCGCTGGAGCAGGGCAACGGCAGCACCGAGGACCTGACCGCGCGGATCATCGACATGGCCGCGCCGGTGGGCAAGGGCCAGCGCGGACTGATCGTGTCCCCGCCCAAGGCCGGAAAGACGATGCTGCTGCAGAACATCGCGCAGTCCATCGCGGCGAACTACCCGGAAACCTTCCTGATTGTCCTGCTGATCGACGAACGGCCGGAGGAGGTCACGGAAATGCAGCGCACGGTGCGCGGCGAAGTGGTCTCCAGCACGTTCGACGAGCCGGCCACAAGGCATGTGCAGGTGGCTGAAATGGTGCTGCACAAGGCCCGGCGACTGGCCGAACACCGGCGCGACGTGGTCATCCTGCTGGACTCGATCACTCGACTGGCGCGCGCCTACAACACCGTCACTCCTTCCTCCGGGCGAGTGCTGTCCGGCGGCGTGGAAGCCAACGCGCTCCATCGGCCCAAGCGCTTTTTCGGCGCGGCCCGCAAGATCGAGGAAGGCGGCAGCCTGACGATTCTCGCCACCGCGCTGGTCGATACCGGCTCGAAGATGGACGAGGTGATCTACGAGGAATTTAAGGGCACCGGCAACTCGGAGATTCACCTGGACCGCAGGATTTCCGAGAAGCGTGTCTTCCCCGCAATCAATATCAATCGCTCCGGCACGCGGCGCGAAGACCTGATTACCGCAGACGACGAGATTCAGAAGATCTGGGTCCTGCGCAAGCTGCTCCACCCCATGGACGAACTGGCGGCCGCCGAGTTCCTCATCGACAAGATGCGCGACACCAAGCGCAACAAGGCCTTCTTCGAAACAATGAAGATGGGCTGAGCGCCGCTCGAAACAGCAAGTATTCCGACCAGGCGTATTCGAATGGTCCTCATTGAGGCATGGGGTCCCAAACTTTTTTAGCAATCTTGCGGCGGCTCGCGGACGCGTTGCGCGACCTGGCGCCCATCATCATCGTCATCGCCTTTTTCCAGATCGTCGTGATCCGGCAGCCGTTCCCCAACCTGGCCGGTGTGGCTCTGGGGCTGGCATGCGTTGTACTGGGACTGGCCTTGTTCATCCAGGGGCTGGAGCTGGGACTGTTTCCCCTGGGGGAGGCGATTGCGGATGCTTTCGTGAAAAAGGGCAGCGCGGTGGCGCTATTGGCCTTTGCCTTTTGCCTTGGATTCGGCGCCACAGTGGCGGAACCGGCCCTCGTGGCCGTGGGCGACAAGGCCGCGGAGGTGGCGGCCGAGGCGGGAGCGATCGCCGACAGCGACGATGCGCGCAGCACGTATGCCTTTCAGTTGCGCATGGTTGTGGCCCTGTCGGTGGGCGCGGCGATCGTGCTTGGCGTACTGCGCATTCTCAGGGGATGGCCCCTGCACCATCTGATCATCGGCGGCTACGCGCTGGTTACGCTGATGACGCTGTTCGCGCCGGATGAAATCATCGGCGTGGCGTATGACTCCGGAGGCGTGACCACAAGCACCATCACGGTCCCGCTGGTCACGGCGCTGGGAGTGGGATTGGCGTCGTCGATCAAGGGCCGCGATCCGATGCTGGACGGGTTCGGACTGATCGCGTTCGCCAGCCTTACGCCGATGATCTTCGTGCTCGCCTACGGCATGGTGATCTGATGGATTTCGTGACGACGCTTCTTGAGACGGCGTTCGGAACGCTGTTCGACGTGGCGCCCATCATCGTGGTTCTGTTCCTGTTCCAGGCAGCGGTATTGCGCCGCACGGCGCCCAATCCGGGCCGAATCGTGCTGGGTTTCGTGTTCGTCCTCATGGGCCTTACGCTGTTTCTGGTGGGCCTGGAGGAAGCACTGTTCCCGATTGGGGAAACCATGGCGATTCAACTCACTTCCGGCGCGCTCGAAGGCGCGTCCGCCGCCCTCGTCCGATGGGACGACTATCTCATTGTGTACGCATTTGCGGCCGCCGTCGGCTTTGCCACGACCGTAGCCGAGCCCTCGCTGATCGCTGTCTCTCTCAAGGCCGAAGAGGTTTCCGGCGGCGCGGTGGCCGCACGCGGGCTGCGAATCGCGGTGGCCGTCGGCGTGGCCGCCGGCGTGGCGCTGGGTTGCCTGCGCATTGTTACCGGCACGCCGCTGCCTTGGTACATCATCGGCGCCTACGCCGTGGTCATCGCCCAGACCTTTCGTTCGAACCGAAACATCATTCCGCTGGCGTATGACAGCGGCGGCGTTACCACGTCCACCGTGACGGTCCCGGTGCTGGCCGCTCTGGGACTCGGGCTGGCCGCCTCGGTGCCGGGCCGAAGTCCGCTGATCGACGGGTTCGGACTGATCGCATTCGCCAGCGTTTTTCCCATTATTTCCGTGCTCGGCTACGCCATGGCTGTTTCCGCCATCGGCCGTTTGCGGGGCCTGAAAACCGACTAGGCAAGGAGAATCCTTAGATGTATATGAAGCTTATTGTCGCTTTGGTGCCGGACGACAAGACCGACAGCATCATTGATGCCGCGCGCGAAGCCGGCGCAACGGGCGCAACGGTCATCACCAGCGTGCGCGGCGAGGGCCTGAAGCCCGAAAAGACCTTTCTGGGGCTGGAGCTTACGTCCAGGCGGGACGTGCTGCTGTTCATGGTGGCGGAAGCGCGGGCGCGGGAAATACTGGAGCGTATTCAGGACGCGGGCCGGTTTGAAGCCGAATCGGGCGCCGGCGTCGCGTTCCAGATTGCCGTGGAGGACGCCGTGGGCCTGGGCACGCAATTGCCGGCCATCATGAAAGAAGTGGAGGAGGAATTATGAGCACCCAAAAGCGCAATATTCGCGTGAGCGAAGTGATGATCAGCGATCTCAAGACCATCGAGGGACTGGCCACCGTGGCCGACGCGGTCGCTATGATGCGCAAGAACTCGATCAGCTCGCTGGTCGTAAACCGCCGGGACGCGGACGATGAGGCCGGGCTTATCGATGTTGCCGGGATCGCACGCGAGGTCATAGCCCGGAACCGCGCCCCGGACCGCGTTCACGTTTACGAAGTGATGAGCAAGCCGGTGGTGTCGCTGCCGGCCACCATGCAGGTCCGTTATGCCGCCCGCCACCTGGTGAGTCTGGGGCTGAACCGGGCCCTGGTGGTGGATGAAGAGCGCAACGTTACCGGGATGGTCACGCTGAGGGATATGGTCCTCGCAAGGACGGCGGGCTGATCCGGTTCTGGTCCCGCGCGGGCGACCGCGCCGGTGTCGTGTCCCGGTACTAGATTCGATCGAGGATCTCCAGGGCCGCCCGTTCGCCCGCTTCCATTGCCGCTTCCATGCCGTAATCCAGGCGCCGGGTATGTTCGCCGGCGAAATGCAGGCGGCCGTGCGGCAGGATCATCTCGTTCGCGAACGCCGTAACCTGTCCGGGGGCGAACATCGGGCTGCAGCCGCGCTGCAGCGGCTGGCGTTCCCAGGAGTGATAGCGAAGGATCTCGATCTGGCCGCGTGATGCCGGCCGGATTCGCTCCATCTCCTCGATCAGGAAGCGGGCCGCGCTTTCCGGCGGGCGGGCGGCGACCTGCTTGCCTGCGGTGTTGGTGAGCACGAACATCCCCCGGTGCTCCCCATCGCCGGTGTGATTGTCGATGGTCCAGAACATCCGCACGGCCCCATCGGAAAACAGCGACGGCTCGTATCCGTCCTCCTGCCAGAAGGGCTCCCTGATCCGGCAGAAAGCCCGGGTGGTTTCCGCGTAATTGAGCCGCTCGATGGCCTGGAATTGCGGACCCGGCGGGCGGGGCCAGATGGAAACATCCCTCAGTACCGTGAACGGCGTGGCTGCAACGGCGAACCTGGCGCGGTAACGGCCGCCGTCCAGCGTGCGCACGTCCACCGCGTCGGGTTCGATTTCCATCGCCGTAACCTGCTGACCAAGGCGAACTTCCCCCGGCAATTGCGCAGCCATGGCGCGGGGCAGGGCAATAGTCCCGCCGGCAAGGTTCTTCGGCCAGCGTTCAAGCGGTTCGCCGTCCTCGCCCGGGGCGCCGGCGAACCTTGCCTCGAACGATCCGCGGGTCTGCTCCTGGAAGAGACGCAATGCGGACACGCCGTGAAGATCGGACTGATGCCCCGCCAGCCGAATGCCGCCTTCCGAAACCCCATGGCGCGCCAGCAAGTCATGAATGGAGACGTCATAGTCCCGGAAACGCGGATTCAGCCAATCGTCCAGTTCCTTCAACGGGTTGAGCCTGGCCAGCATGGCCGGCCCGAACTGCTCGGCGGGGATACTGCGTTCGTCGCCAACCGTCCTGTTATGCGGAGAGTCGGGCCATTCCGACCCCTTGATGAGCGCGCCGTCGAGGTGATAGGCGAACGGCAGCACGGTCCGGTCCTCGTTCAGCGTTGGGAGGTTCAGTCGGTCGATGGCATACAGGACGCGGGCATACGAAGGTCCCACCTGGGATGCTCCCAGCTCGATCGGCACCTCGCCGGCGTTCGTGACCCATTTCTCGTCCGCCGACCACACGCGGCCGCCGATGCGTTTGCTGCCTTCCAGCACCAGCACATCCGCGCCGGCCTCACTGAGTATCCAGGCGGCATTCAGACCGGACAAACCGGACCCGATAACCACGACGTCGGCCGATTCCCGGGCCCTGGCGCGGCGCGTATGAACGAATGGCGCTACCGCGGCCAGCGACGCCAGGCCAAGGGCCGAATTGAATGAGCGGCGGCTGATTGACTGTTGCGGCAACTTGAAACCCCTCCTCAGCAAAGGAAATCCCTGAGTTGGAAAAAGCTGACAAAGGGTAGCATCTCGTTTATTCTTGCGGCGTCGCGTCGGTTTGCCTGCGGCGCTGGGCGCAGCCTTGCGACGTGGCATTTGCTTGCGGAGTCAGTCATGACCGCATTGCCTGGAGGGGACAAATGATGAGACGCTTTTTGCTTTTGGCCGTTGGGGCAGCGATGCCTTTGTTCGTTCTGCCCGGGATGCCGGCAAGCGCTCAGGAACTCGCGCTGGAAGAAATCGTGGTGACGGCCCGAAAGGTCGAAGAGAACCTGATGGAAGTGCCGCTGGCGATTACGGCCTTCTCCGCCGAGGAACTGGAATCCATCGACATGGCCGAGCTGACCGACATCCAGTTGTATACGCCCAGTTTCAGCTTCACCAACCAGCAGGGCGGCTCGGGGCGCAATGACCGTTCGTCCAACGCCCTGGTGTTCCGTGGCCTTTACCTGAACATCAACGTGGGCATCAATGCCGGCGGCCTGCTGTTCATCGACGGCGCACCGGTGGTCGGCGGCTACTCGCCCAGCATTGTCGACACCGAGCGCGTCGAGATCCTGAAAGGCCCGCAGAGCGCGTATTTCGGCCGGTCCACCTTCGTCGGCGCCCTGAATTTCGTCATGAAGGAACCCGGTAATGAATTCGGCGGCCGGATCTCCGCCGACTTTGCAAGTTTCGGATCCAACGAACAGCACCTCATGGTCGAGGGCCCGATCGTCAAGGACAAGCTGTCCGTGCGGGTCAGCGGCCGGCGCTGGCGACAGGGGGGATACATCGACAACTTTGCCGACGCGTCGGACGAACTGGGCGAGCGCACCACCAATTCCCTTGCCACTACGATCGTTTTCACGCCTACAGACTCGCTCAAGGCGAAGCTGTTCGTGAATTTTTTCGTGGACGAGGACTGGGCCGCAACGCAATTCGCCCTCAAACAGGATGCCTACAACGGCCGCGGCAATATCGACGGCAGCTGCGATCCATTGAGCGCACCGCTTCGCCCCGGGGTGGAACCGGGCTCGCGCGCCGCGTTCGGCTATGTTTGCGGCGAACTGCCCAGCATGAGCGATCTGGATCCGGCGACATTTTCCGCCGACACGGTGATCGATCCGATCCTCGAGAAAACCCTGTTCGATCCCAATCCCAACTGGCTGGTGTTCGATCCCGACTTCCATCGGGAACCGGGCCTCAAGCGCGAGGCCTTCCAGACCAGCCTGCGCATCGACTTCGAGCACTCTTCGGGTTATTCCTTCACTTCCTTGTCGGCATTCCATACCGACAAGAACCAGAACATCATCGACCTGAACTACCGCGACGGCCGCTCAAGGCCCAACCCCTTTGCTCCGCTGTTTATCGGCGTGCTGGGCCGCACGGATGTCCGTCCGGACTGGAATACCACGCTGAACATCCAGAACGAACAAGAGGACTTCAGCCAGGAGTTCCGCGTAACCTCTCCTCAGGACAAGCGCTTCCGCTGGGTTGCGGGCGCCAATTACTTCGATGCGTATTCCCCGGGCCAGTCCGTATACGGCAACCTGATCGTGGGACCGTTCTTCGTATCGGCCATCGTGGAACGCGAGGTGGAAACGCCTGCCGTGTTCGGCGCCGCGTATTTCGACATCACACCCAAGCTGACCCTGAGCGCCGAAGCCCGCTATCAGTGGGACAAGATCTCGGAAAACACGCTGATTGGCGTGAACCAGCTGCCGCCCGAGACGCCGCTGATTTTCAGCGCGACGTTCAAGAGCTTCGCTCCGCGCATCTCGCTGGACTACAAGTACGCCGACAACTCGACGGTTTACGTGCTGTACTCGCGCGGTTTTCGCCCGGGACGCTTCAACGCGGTGCTGGCCAGCGCAAGTCCGGCCGTGCTGGACGCGCTCAGGGCCGTGGCGCCAACGGCCGGCATCAATATTCTCGAGGAGAAGCTCGACAACTACGAAATCGGCTGGAAGGCCACATGGCTTGACGGCCGCGCCCGGACCACCCTGGCTCTCTACTACGATGAGTGGCTGAACGGCCAGGTCGGCAACAGCATTCCCGTGGTTGCCGACGGCGTCGCCAATTTGATCAACATCGTCCTGAACAACGGCACGGCGGAACTCCGGGGCATCGAGTTTGAAGGCCAGTTTCAGGCCACCGAAAACCTCACGCTCGCCGCCACCTACGGCCTCAACGATACCGAGGTCAAGTCCTTCGTTTGCGGCGACTGCAACCTGATTTACGGCAGCTTCGACGGCGTGGTCGGCAATGAACTGCCCAGCGCGCCGCGGGTCACCTGGAACGTGTCCGGCCAGTACGAGGACAATCTGATGGGCGACTGGGACTGGTACGGCCGCGTTGACTGGGCCCACCAGGGCAGCCGCTACACGGATTTTTCCAATATCGCGAAGACGTCACCCTACGAAAACGTAAATGTTCGTTTCGGCGTGCGCAGTACGACTCTCTCGGTCGAGGCCTTTGTCCAGAACGCCCTGGACCACGATGAATTCCTGCAGGGCGCCCTCGGCGTTGACCTGTTCACCTTTATTTCGGGTCCCAACAAGAACGAAGTCCGGGTCTCCGCTCCCATTCCGCGGACCTTCGGCATTCGGTTGGCGTACAACTTCTAGCTCCAGGGGCGGAAGCGGAATCGGACGTAGAGCGTGCGGCCCTTGATGTCGTGCACGAAGCCGTCGAAGCCCGGCCGGAGGTTGTAGCGGTAAACGCCCTCGCGTCCGCTGGGTAAAGGCGGCGGGTCCTTGTCGGTAAGGTTCCGGGCGCCCAGGAAAAGCGTTGCCTCGCCGAACCGGTTGTCCAGATCGATGCTGTAGTTCGCGTCCAGCGTCGTCCAGGATGCGATCTTCGGCAGTGACGCGACTTCGTCGTTCCTGTACGAATCCACGTAGCGCACCGTAAGGGCGGCGGCGTGCGGCCCCCGGCGCCATGCGACGCCGACGTTGAGCCGTAATTCGGGGGTGGGTGCAAAGCCGTTGGTGTCATTGCGGCTGCCGAGCTGATCGGACCAGCCGGCGCCGGTCAGGTTCAAGTCGAACCGGGTCAATAGCGTTGCATCGGCGCTCACGCGAAAATCGCCCGCCCGAGCTTCAAAATCGAAATACGCGTTAATGTCCAGGCCCCGGCCGCGAACCGCGCCCACGTTCTCGTAATCGGTCGTTATCGCGCTGAGTTGACCCGAGGAATCGCGTTGCACCCGCGGGTCGTTGGGCTGGCCGTCGTCGCGGCAGTCGTCATCCAGAATCGCCTGAAAACTGCGCCCCTGCGCGATCACGTCGCGGTAGTCCAGGGCCCACAGGTCCAGGCTGACCGCGGCGTTGTAAAGGGGTTGCAGGAGCAGGCCGAAGTTGGCCATTCGGGCCGTCTGCGGCGTAAGCCCGCCGCCGCGCAGCACGGTAACGGCAATAAAGTTGTCGCCGCGGTCCACAATCTCGCCGGAGGAATTGACCGCGCATTGCCCTGCGCCGCGCCGGTCGAAGCGGAAGGGATCGGCAAGGGTGCGGGAACTTTTGTTGCCGGCGGCCTGGAACACGCTGGGCGCCTGAAAGGACGTGCCCCAGGAGGCGCGCAGCGACAGCCAGTTGTTGGCGAAAAACTGCACGGCTATCTTGGGGTCCGTGCTGCCTCCGGCGTGGTCGTAGCGCTCGTGACGGGCGGCAAGCTGCAGCTCCGTCCGGTCACCCAAATAGCTCAGACTTTCGGCGAACACCGCCCATACGCGCTGATTCGCCGAGCGCGCAAATTCCTGGATTTCCTGCGGTCCCCCGCCGGCGGCGTTCAGCGGATCGGGCTGGTACGAATAGTGCAGCTTGCGGTACTGCGCGCCGGCAGCCAGCTTTACCGCCTGGCCCCACCACTCGTAGCCCTCGCCGGTTGCGACGAACTCCGCCACCTCCTGAACGCTGCGGGCAGTCTCCATCCGGACACCTTCAAAACGGCGAAGCGTCTGCGCATCGTTGCCCGCTCGCCGACCCGTCTGTCCCGGCGCCAGCCCGTCACCGGCGACCGTCTTGGGTGTAATCAGCTCAGGCGCAACCAGCCTCGTGCCAAAGGGATTCCAGCGCCCCTCGGCCACCGCCTGGGCAAACTCTGCCGCGATCCAGTGGCGCTGGGCAGTCACCGACAAGTCCGAGGTCGCCCGGGCAAAATGGCCTTCGCCTACCCAGCCCTCCGGCAGCTCCGCTTCAAGGCCGATCATCAGCCTCAGGTTGTCGAATTTCCGCAGCTCATTGCCCGAATTCCCGCCCGCGGCCTCCGCTCCCAGCGGCCGCCCGAAATAGCCCACCGGAACCGCCTCGTGCTCTTCGGGATTCCAGAGCGACGGCGAAACGTATGTCAACACGCCATCGTTATCCGGGTCGGTCCAGAAATTGAAGGGATGATTGGCCGGCACAAAGAACTCGTTGGTTCGTTCCACGTTGCCGTTGAACAGCAGCATGTTGCCCACGCGGTCCTTCACCTCGTTGACCGAATAGCCGATTTCCGAGAACAGCGTCATCCCGCTCGTGAGTTCCCACTCGGCGGCGGCAAACAACTGCACCCGCTGTTCGGCGGCGATCATGGTGCGCTGATCGGAAAAATCCATCCGGCACAGCGAGCCTGCCGGATAGCCGCCGCCCGCCCGGCAATCCGGATCCGGGAAGCGGGGCGCGTCCTCCCCATCCACCTGAAAGGGTGCGTAGCTGCGGTCCGGCCCGGCCACGGCCCTGCGGAAACTGCCGGGCGAGCCGCGTCCCGAATCAAAGGAGCCGTCCACGATGTTGCCGTCGCCATCCGGATCGATTGCCCTGGGGATCATCCAGTCGAACTCGGTGCGAAAGTTCTCGTCCTGCTTGAGCCAGGCGCCGTAGAGGCTGACGTGCCCCCGCGGCGCCTCAAGGCCCGCGGCGAAACCGAGGTCGTACGCGGTATTGCTCGCCTCCCGGTAGCCGCCGGCGATCTCAAGCCCCGTAAAGCCCTTGCGGGTAACAATGTTGGCGACGCCCGCCACCGCCTGCGAACCGTATGTGGCCGAAGCGCCGTCACGCAGTATCTCGACACGCTCGATCAACAGCACCGGCAGCGAGTTGATGTCGAAGAAGCTCTGCCCCACGTCGTTTGACACCGGCGCGAACCCGGCCCGGCGGCCGTTGATCAGCGTGAGGGTGGAGGACAGCCCCACGCCGCGCAGGCTGAATTGCGCAACGCCCTGCAAATAATTCTGCTGGGTGGCAAGATACGAACCCGTATTGGCCGTCAGGCTTGCGAGAACGTCCACGGGCTGGGCGGCGCCCACCGAATCGAACAACTCCGCCTCCAGCGTCTGCACCGGCGCCCGCCCCTCGTAGACCACGCGCCGCTTGATCAGCGACCCCACCACCACGATCTCTTCGATCACGGCCCCGTCGGCGCTGCTGCGGCCCTGGTCTTGCGCAAACGCCGAGAAGGAAGCGAAAAGCAGGACAACCGGCCATGCGCCTGCGAACTTCCGGCACGCAAGTCTGCCGGTCATACCCGATCCCCCGCATTCATATGGATCCTAAAGATCGCTCATTTTTCCGGTGATTCTCGAGACGGCAACGCATTGCCATCAGGGTTCCATCACGATCACGGATTCATCCCGGGCCGTTTCAATGAAATCGCGGTCGAAACTCAGCATGGCCTCGCATCCGGCGGCCGCGCCGAGATGCAACGCGTCAGCAAAATCCATGCCCTTTTCCATGCGGTCAAGCGCTTCGGCGAGCAGTTCCGGGCTCTCCACCTCAATGGCTGGCAGCCCCGCGAAGGCGCGAAGGGCCGACGCAACATCATTTCCGGAAAAGCCGTAAACGCTACGCAGCACCCATTCGCTCTCCAAGAACACCGTCGTGCTGACAAACACATTGCCCCTATCAATCACCTTTCTCGCCCTTGCCGCCTGGGCCGGATCGTCGCCGGTCAGATAGCGAACAACGACGTTGGTATCAATTGCGCGCATGACGCCGCTTCGCCTCGGCCAATACCCCAGCCCTCATTTCCGCCACAGTCTTCGCGGGACCGCCGAACGCAAGGCACCCGAAAACATCATCGGTCCGCGTCCTGGCGAACACCGGCAAGGGCTTCAGCAGCACGCCTTCGGAGGCGTGCTCCACAATCAGTTTCTTACCCGCTTCCCAGCTCAATGCCCGGCGAATTGCCTTGGGCAGGATGATCTGACCCTTGGTAGAAACGGTGGTCGTAAGTTTTTCGGGCGCTGGCATCGTGCTTTCTCCGGGAAATTGCCGGTAAGACCATTGTAAGACAATTCCTTTGCGCAGCCAGAAGGTCTACACGGGCGTGCCGGCGCGGAGCGGATCGCGTGCTAGCGGGAATCCTCCACTTCCGGATCAATCACGCAGACTTCGCAGTCGCCGCCCAGGTCCACGTTGCCCTGCCCGGCGATCAGCGTGCCCACTGCGGCGAGATTTTCGGGATTGGGTTTGGGGAAGGCGGCGTCGCTGTGGCGAACGCCCAGTGCGAGCAGGGCTTCGGCGGTCTTGTAGCCGGTGCGCATGGACTCGAAGACGGGCACATTCACCTGCGCCGCGACGGCGGGGCCCAGGGGGGCCATGCAGGTGCAGCCGAGCATGATGGTGTCGGCGCCGTCTTCCGATACGGCGGTGTTGATGGCATCGACGATTCGCTCTTTCAGCGATTCGTTCCGATCCTTGAGGTTCGCGGTGGTGGCGGCGGCCTGCTCGACGCCCTCGACTTCACGGTCCTCCTGCACGTTCCGGATGGATACGCAGCGGTCCTGCATGCCGCAACTGCTCACTCGCTCGTGCTGAATGAAGTTCAGTTTCGGCGGCCAGATCGTGACGATGGAGAATCGACGGCCGGTGTTGACGCACATGGCCATGGTGGCTTCGCCGGCGCCGACCACCACCATGTCGGTCGCCGACTTCATTTCATCAATGCCGTAGTCGCCCACGGTGTTGATGAACACGGCGTCGAAGCCGGCTTTCTCCGCCTCCAGCGCGCAGTCCAGGTAAGCCAATGCGGTCAGGCCACGGTCATAGGGTGTCATGGGGAAGGTGCGCATGCGCGGTTCGACGAGTTCCGGCGAGAATCCCGGTGCGGCGATCTCGCTGATGGGTGCAGGCGGGACATTGGCGCCTGTGGGCGCGGCGCCGGTACCGATGATGCCGATGCGATAGGTCATGGACCCTTGCCTCCTCTATTCGCGAAGACGCGCCAGGGCGCGGGCGCCGATGTCGGAGCGGCAGAAGGCGCCTTCGAACGATATGTCCGAGACCGCAGCGTACGCACGGTCCCGCGCGTCAGGGACCGTATCGCCCAGGGCGGTGACGCACAGCACCCGGCCGCCGGCCGTGACCACTTCGCCATCCTTCTCCGCGGTTCCGGCGTGAAAGACCTTCACGGATGAACTGTCGGCGCCGTCGAGTCCGGAAATGGAGCAGCCCCTGGCGTAGCTGCCGGGATAGCCGCCCGATGCCATGACCACGCCCAGTGCGGTGCGGGAATCCCAGGCCGGACGAGCCTGGTCAAGCTGTCCCGCCAGCGTCTTCTCGATCAGGTCCAGCAGATCGGTCTTGAGGCGCATCATCAGCGGCTGGCATTCGGGATCGCCGAAGCGCACGTTGAACTCCAGCACGCGCGGCGTGCCGTCCGGAGCGATCATGAGGCCCGCATACAGCACGCCCCTGAACGGCGTGCCGTTGTCCCGCATCACGCGTACGACCGGGTGCATGATCTCGTTCATGACGCGGGCTTCAACCTCTGCGTCGAGCACCGGCGCGGGCGAATAGGCGCCCATGCCGCCGGTGTTCGGGCCACGGTCGCCGTCGTCACGGGCCTTGTGGTCCTGCGAGGACGCCAGCGGCAGGACGTTCTCGCCGTCCACCAGCGCGATGAAGCTGGCCTCCTCCCCTTGCAGAAAGTCTTCGACCAGGACGCGGCGGCCCGCTTCGCCGAATGCATCGCCTTCCAGCATGTCGCGCAGCGCTGCTCGCGCTTGCTCGCGGGTTTCCGCGAGGATGACGCCCTTGCCGGCTGCAAGGCCGTCCGCTTTCACGACCATGGGCGCCGGCCGCTGGTCGACGTGCTCCAATGCCGCCTCAAGATCAGTGAATTCCCGGTAATCAGCGGTGGGTGCGCCGGCCGCCTCCAGCACCTGCTTGGCAAATCCCTTCGAACCTTCCAGCCTGGCTGCCGCGGCAGTGGGACCGAAACAGGGCATCCCCGACCTTTCCATGTGATCGACCAGGCCCGCCACCAGCGGCGCCTCCGGCCCGGGCACCACCAGGTCGACATTTTCGGTGAAGGCAAACGCCACCAGGCGCACGTTCTCCTCCGCGTCGAGCGGGAAGTTGGTAACGCCGGGCTCGCGGGCGGTGCCGGCGTTGCCGGGCGCTACCAGCACTTCGCTGATCCGGGGAGACTGGGCGAGTTTCCAGGCCAGCGCGTGTTCGCGGCCGCCGGAACCGGTGATGAGGACTTTCATGGGTCAACTCCCCCGTGCGTGCGCATCAGTGGCGGAAGTGGCGCACGCCGGTGAACAGCATGGCCACACCTCGCTCATCCGCCGCATCAATCACTTCCTGGTCGCGGATCGAGCCGCCCGGCTGTATTACGACGCTGATGCCCTCGTCGGCCGCGGCCTCCAACCCGTCGGCGAACGGCAGGAAGCCGTCGGATGCCATCGCCGCCCCCTTCAGACTGAAGCCGCCGTCCGCTGCCCGCAACGCCGCGATGCGCGCGCTCATGACCCGGCTGGTCTGGCCGCCCCCGATCCCCAGCGTTTGCCCCTTAGCCGCGTACACCACCGCGTTGGAAGCGACGAAGCGCGCCACCTTCCAGGCGAACAGGGCGTCGCGCAGTTCACCTTCCGTCGGCTGCCGCTTGCTGACGATGTCGTAAGCGTCGTCCGAATCGCTGTCCGGAGACTGCGCCAGCACCGCGTCGCCAAGCACCTTCAGGTCCGGCAGTCCGGCCGCGACAGCCTGCCCGGTGGCCGGCGCCAGGACGCGCAGCTTCTTGCGCGACGCCAGCACCTCAAGCGCGGACGACGATACCCCGGGAGCGATAAGCACCTCGGCAAACTGCCCGACCACGGCCCGGGCGGCCTCTTCGTCCAGCGGGCTGTTGAAGGCGATGACCCCGCCGAAGGCCGACTCCGGATCGGATTCGTACGCGCGCGTATAAGCCTCGGCGGCGCTTTCGCCCGTCGCCACGCCGCAGGGAGTGGCGTGCTTGACGATCACGCAGGACGGCGCCGGCAGTGCGCCGGCGCACTGGCGCGCCAGGTCCGCGTCGACCAGGTTGTTGAACGACAGCGGCGCCCCGGCCAAAAGGCGCAGGCCGGCCATTGCGTCCGTCCCGGCTGCGGAGTAGACGGCGGCGCGCTGATGGGGGTTTTCTCCATACCGCAGGTCGGCCTGCTTGCGCAGCTCCAGAACGATGCGCTCGGGAAGGGCGCCCTCGCTGCCGGCGTCTTCCAGCCAGCCGCAAATCGCCCGGTCGTAGTGCGCGGTGTGATCGAAGGCCTTGCGCGCAAGACGCCGCCTCGTGTCGTCGCCGAGCTGTCCGTGGGCTTCGATTTCCGCGGCCACCGCATCGTAGTCGGCAGGATCCACCACTACGCCCACCCGCCCGTGGTTCTTGGCCGCCGCGCGGATCATTGCCGGCCCGCCCACGTCGATCTGTTCGATCACATCGGCCCGTTCGGCGCCGGCGCGTGACGCGGCTGCGACAAATGGATAGAGGTTCACGACCGCCAGCGAAATGGGCCGGATGCCATGCTTCGCAATGTCCTCCGCATCCTGCTCCGGCCGGCACAGCAAGGCCCCGTGAATTGCCGGATGCAGAGTCTTGACGCGGCCGCCCAGCATTTCCGGAGAACCGGTCACGGACGCGACTTCCTCGACCTCCAGATCCGCTTCGCGCAACAGCTTCGCGGTGCCGCCCGAGGCCAGCAGGTCCCAGCCTGCCGTGACAAGGCGGGCCGCGAACTCGCTCGCTCCGGTCTTGTCCGAAACGCTGAAAAGCGCCCTGGGCCGCATTATCGGTTTCGTACTAATCCGGCAGCCCCGCGGGGCTGCATTCAGAGACTGTGGCGGCGCAGCTTGGTGCGTAGCGTGCCGCGGTCGATTCCGAGCATCCGGGCGGCCCGGGTCTGATTGCCGCCGGCATAGTCCATGACGCTTTCAAGGAGGGCGGATTCAACCTCTGCAACCACCATATCGTAAAGGCCGGTAGGCCAATGACCGTCCAGCGTCCGGCAATAGTCCCGCACCGCTTCGCCGGTCAATTCCCGAAGCGTGCGCGATCCGTTGGCTTTCGCCGGCTGGCCGGAAAGATGCGCCGCGCGGCGCGCCGTGCTTACCCCCTGGTTGGCGGTCAAACCAACTCCCCCTCATGCGTTTGTATGGTCGCCCTGAAACCGCCCTGACGAAGAGCGGGCCGAAACTATAGCACGGCAATTCAGGACCCCGTGGGGGCCTCCGAAACAGACCCCGACTGGAGCCAGTTCTCGAGAAAATGGATGTCCGCGCCGCCGCCCGTAAAGCCCTCGCTTGCGAGGATCGATCGATGCAGGGGAACGTTCGTCACCAGCCCTTCGGTGACGATTTCATCCAGCGCCAGCCGCATGCGCGCGATGGCGGCGTTGCGGCTCCCGCCCCAGGCGATCAGCTTGCCCACCAGCGAATCGTAGAAGGGCGGGACCGTGTAACCGCTGTACAGATGACTGTCCACCCGCACGCCGGGCCCTCCGGGCGCGTGCCAGAGCGAGACTTCGCCGGGGGACGGGGCGAAGGTCTCGGGGTGTTCCGCGTTGATCCGGCACTCGATGGCGTGGCCGCTGAACGAGACATCCTCCTGGCGCAGGCGGAGCGGCTCGCCGGCCGCGATCCGCAACTGTTCCTGAACGATGTCCAGGCCGGTGATCATTTCCGTAACCGGGTGCTCCACCTGCAGGCGGGTATTCATCTCGATGAAATAGAACTCGCCGTCCTGGTACAGGAACTCGAAGGTGCCGGCCCCCCGGTAGCCCATGTCCAGGCAGGCGCTGGTGCAGAGGCGGCCGATGCGCTCACGCTCCTTGGCGCTTAGCCCCGGTGCGGGCGCTTCCTCGATGACTTTCTGGTGGCGGCGCTGCATCGAGCAGTCGCGCTCGCCCAGGTGGATGGCATTGCCGTGCGCGTCGGCCAGCACCTGGATCTCGACATGGCGCGGATGGGTGAGGAATTTTTCCATGTACAGCCGCGAATCGCCAAAGGCGGCCTCAGCCTCGCCGCGGGTCAGGGGTATGAGGCCGGGCAGTTCGGCGCTCAGGTGGGCCACCCGCATTCCGCGCCCGCCGCCGCCGCCCACTGCCTTGACGATGACCGGCAGGCCGATGTCCTCCGCCAGCCTTACGATTTCGCCCATGTCCTCGCCCAACACGCCTTCCGACCCGGGCACCGTGGGCACGCCCGCCGCCTTCATGGTCCGGATGGCGCGCACCTTGTCGCCCATGGTATGGATGGCGCCTGCCGGGGGGCCGATGAAAACGAATCCCGAGGTCTCCACGCGTTCGGCAAAATCCGCGTTCTCCGCCAAAAAGCCGTAGCCAGGATGAATGGCGTCCGCGCCGGTCACCTCGGCGGCGGCGATGATCGAGGGAATGTTGAGATAGCTCTGTGCGGTCGAAGGCGGTCCTATGCAGACGGACTCGTCGGCCAGCCTGACGTGCTTGAGTTCGGTGTCGGCGCTGGAATGCACCGCCACGACCTGTATGCCGAGTTCGTGGCAGGCGCGCAGTATGCGCAGCGCGATCTCGCCACGGTTCGCTATGAGGACCTTTTCAAACACGGCAGGCCGGCGGGCTGCAGTCGGAATACGGTTCTAGGTGCGGATAACGAACAGGGGCTGGCCGTACTCGACCGGCTCCGCATTCTCCACCAGTATGGCGGCCACCTCGCCCGAATATTCGCTTTCGATGTGGTTCATCGTCTTCATGGCCTCGACGACGCAAAGCACGTCACCGGCATTTACCGAATCGCCAACCTTGACGAACGGCGGCGAGGTGGGCGACGGCGCCGCGAAAAACGTCCCTACCATCGGCGAGGTCACCTGTTCCCCTTGCGGCTGCGCCGGAGGGGCCGGATCCGGAGCGACGGCCGGCTCCGGCGGCGCGGGCGCGACAGGGACCGCTTGCGCCGTGGGTACGACGGGGGGAGCGTGCTGACTGGCGCGGCTCAAGCGCACCGACTCCTCGCCGTCGGTCACTTCTATTTCCGCCAGTTCCGACTCCTGCAAGAGCTGAATCAGCGTCTTGATTTTCCTCAGGTCCATCCGAATCCCCTTACGGGTTTTCCCGCAAGTGTTCCGCGACGAACTGCAGCGCAAGCAGGTAACCCTGCGCCCCGAGACCGCTGATGCACCCGACGGCGATGTCCGTCAGCATGGACGAGCGGCGAAATTCCTCCCGCGCGTGCACGTTGGACAGATGCACTTCCACGAAGGGGAGCGCCAGTCCAAGCAATGCGTCACGCAGCGCGATGCTCGTGTGTCCGTAGGCGCCCGGATTGATGATCAGATACCGCGCGCCGGGCGCGTTCTGCTGCAGCCAGTCCACCATCCCGCCTTCGCTGTTGCTCTGACGGCAGGCAAGCTCGTGGCCCAGCCGTGCGGCCTCGTCGCGGCAGCGCTGCTCGATGTCCGCCAGCGTGTCCCGCCCGTACACTTCGGGCTCGCGCTGGCCCAACAGATTGAGGTTGGGGCCGTTAAGTAGGAGGATAGACGCCATAGAGCTACATTTAGCAGAAGAAGCGTGCATGATAGCTAGAGATAGCGCGGCATTCAAGGGCTCAGCAAGCGTTCTCAGCCTGGAGAGCGATGAACCCTAGGGCCTGTTAACGCTATGCGATGCCGCTCTGTTGAGTCTGTCCCGTTGCCAATCAAGGCGCGAGGAGCGTAGTTTGGTCATTCCAAATGAGCGACGAGCAACGCCGAGTGGCGACGGGACAGACTCAACCCGCCGGGCCGGGCCTGTTTTCCCGCCCGGCGGCGTTGCCGCTCGCTTGAGTGGGGTGGCCACACGGCGCTCGCGGCGCCTTGCCAGTCAGGAAAACAGGCCCGGCAGAGCGGCATCGCATAGCGTTAACAGGCCCTAGCAGCCTGTCGGGCTTAGGGTTGCCGTAGTGGGTTGCGGTGCCGCTCCCCACGGCCTCGAATGGCCGCCCTGGGGACCGCATTCGACGGGCGGGAAATTCCGGCAACCCGGCCAGCGCCCTCCCGGGGTTCCCGGAAGCCGACGAAAGCGCCCCAGGAGGCCGAAACAGGCAGATACGACTCGCCGGATCATCGGTTTACGCCATTTTCAAGCGGTGCAATCGCTTGCAGTTGTAGGCCAGCGTCACCAGGGCCCACTCGCCCTCCACCTTGTTCCGGCCCCGAAGCAAAAACCGCCGAAATCCCATCGCCTCCTTCACGATCCCGAACACCGGCTCCACCGTCTGCTTGCGCAAGCGATACAGCGCCCGGTTCTCTTCTGTTTCCATCTTCTCCTTCATCCGCTTGAGCCATTCCGCCTTCGGCTCCTTCGCCGCCTGGCCTTCAACCGGTGGACGAAAATCATGCGCACGGCGACGATCCTCCGTCCCGACCGCCACCAGAACCTTAAGGCCCCGGCCTTCCAGCCGCGCCACCTGCGAACCCGACGCATAGCCGTTGTCCGCCAACACCCGGCCGGGTTCGCCCAACGCCTTGGGAATCGTCTCCACATCCGCAACCAACTCGCGCCTATCGCTCGCGCAGGAACTCACCCGCGAACCCAAAACCAACTGGCTTCCGTGCGCATCCACCACCGCCTGCGCGTTATACGCCTGACGCCATTCGCTGCGTTTGTTCTTGCGCATCAGCGCACTGTCCGAATCCGTCAGGTTGATCTGCTCCTCCGGCCTCGGCTCCTTACCCGGCTCCTTGATCTTCGCGCCCTTGGCGCGGCCCTCGCGCTTGTCGCGCGCCGCCACCTTGCGCTCATACGCCGCCCGATCCAACGCCGCCTGCGAACGCGCACGGCGATCCAACTTGGCGCACGCCCGATCCAGCTTCGCCTTCAGCTTCTCGCGACGCCGCAAATCTTCCGGCAAACTCTCCGCATCCGGCCCCGACTGCGCATCCGCACGCTCCGCGCGGCCCAGCAAGTCCTCAATCTCTCCGCGCAACTGCTCCCGAAGCGCATGGGCGCGATCCCGACGGAGGCTGTTGCGCTTGCTCGCGTTGGCGTCCACCTTCGTCCCGTCCACGCTCACCGTGCCCACCTTCAGCAACTGCAACTCCCGCGCCATCAGCAATACCCGCAAAAACGCCTCCCCCACCGCCTCGAAGTTCTCCCGCCGAAACGTGCAGATCGTGTCATGATCCGGATGACAGTTCGCTGTCACATACCGAACCCCAATGTCCCGATACGTCGCCCGCTCGATCCGACGCGAACCGAATATCCCGTGCGCGTAGCAGTAAATCAAAAGCGCCAGCATCATCCGCGGGTGATACTGCGCCGAACCCGTGCCCCGCTCGTTCACCTTGAACGATTCCATCGGAATCCGCTCCACCGCCTCCAGAACAAAATGCGCCAAGTCGTCCGACGCAACCCACTCGCGAAGGTCCGGAGGCAAAAGGTAGGCTTGGCTCGAATCCCGCTCCACAAACTTCGGCATCTCGATTACCCTATGGCCTGGACCGACCCAATTGTAAGAAAATACAGCCCCTAAGTCCGACAGGCTGCTAGTCTAATCGGAGGGAAGCTGCGCGAGCAGTCCGATCAGCGCGCCGGGCGAATGCGCTGAAACCGGGGACCTCGCAAAGTCATTTTCATCGCGGGTGACGATGCAAGTTGCGCTTGCCTGGCGTGCCGCTTCAACGACAACGGCATCCTCATAGTCGGTAACTGCGCTGCTGGCGGCGCGTTCCAAAGTTGTCCGGTTGACGGGCGCCACCTCAAGAATCGAAAGCAGGGTCGCGATGTGGCGACGCGCCTCGGAGTTGCCTAACGCCTTGCGCACCAGATAGAAGATGGTCGTAATCGACGTCGCACACGCCATGCCCTCAATCTGTCCGCGATCGACACGCGACAGAAGATCGGTGGCGGCATCCGCGAAGGGCGCACGATCAAGCAGAAAATCGATCAGTACGTTGGTGTCGAAGAGAACTTTCATGGAGCTTCCTGCTCATTTCATCGGGAATGCTTCTTCTCCAGGTAATCACGATAGTCCCGTTCGCCGCCAACGTCGCTCTCCTTGAGGATTCCCCTGAGCGCGGAGACCGCCGGCGTTGCCGCGAAGGGTTCCGGCGCAGGCGACAGGAGCGCGGCGAAATACTCCGAGACGACTTGCGAAAGGGACTTGCCCGCGGCGCCGGCATATTCCTTGGCACCCGAGATCAGGCGATCATCGAGCCGCAGTGTGAGCTTTGTTTGCATGTGCGTTGCGCTAGACGTATAGGAGTCACATAAATATACGTCAGTAGAGAACCATGATCAAGTTGGAGCGGAATCCTGGCTGGAATCTCCTCACGATGACTCTGCGGCAGAAATTTCATTTAGCATTGGCGAGCGATGATGGAGGTGAACTTCAGGAATGGTTGGCGGATCATCGGTCTGCTGGTGGCGGTGTCGACTGCCGGCGGCTGCGCCACGATGTCGGAGTCGGAGTGCATCAACGCCGACTGGCGCGAGGTCGGACGTAACGATGGTCTGGAAGGCAAGCGCCAGACGCAACTGGCCAGGCACTACGATGCCTGCGCGAAATACGGGATTACTCCGGACCGCGAGCAGTATATGGAAGGGCGCGAGTCGGGACTGGCCGTCTATTGCACGCAGGACAGCGGCTACTGGGAGGGAAGAAACGGCGCCGGCTACCAGCGCGTATGTCCGGCGAGTTCGGAAGCGGCGTTTCTGGCCGGGTACCGCGCCGGGCAATCGGTATTCGACGCCATTGAAAGGGTCCGATCCGTGCGTGCGGAAATGGCGTCGGCAAAGGACAGGATCGGCTTTCTTGAGGATGAGATCAGGAAGCTCGAGTCCGCGGACGGGGAGAGCGAAGCCGAGGACAGGAAGCCGGCGGGAAACGTCGAGGACAGGCGCAGAGAGATCAGGCAGCTGGATGACCAGCTTGACTCGCTACGGGCCCTGCGGGCCCTGGCGATTGCGGAATATGCACGCACCGTCGATAACGCCCGCAACCTGGGCTACCCCGAAGAATTTCTACTCGACGAAGTCCTTTAGAAATTGAACCTCAGCGTCGCGCCCACCTGCCGCCGGCGCGGGTGCGAAACCGTCAGCCGCCACGGGAAGAAGGTGTCGAAGAAACCCCCGGCCCCGCCGCCGGGCAACGCGTTCGCGAACCACACGTCGCGGAACCCCGCTATCGGCTTGTCGTCATCCAGCAGATTGTCCGACCACAGTTCAATCGAGTATCGCTCGGCGTCAATTCCGATTTTCAGGTTGACATAGGTATGGGCGGGGACTTCCGCCTGGTTGACCGCGCCGACCCATTGCCTGCCCGTATAAAGGACATCGGTTCGCACATACCATTCCATGTCGCCGCGAAATGCGCGCCGGTAATTCAGCGAAAGGTTTCCCTGGACCGCGGACTGGCGCAGCAACTCGTTCCCGGCCACGTCACCGTCGGGCGCATAGCTGGGGAAGTCGGCGAACGACTGAATCCTGGCGTCGTCGAACTCGGAATCCGTCACCGAGAAGCCCAGGGTGCCGGTCAGGTTCTCGGTAATCGCCAGGCCGAATGACGCCTCCACGCCCTGCACCGTTGCATCTCCGGCATTCATGTCCAGGTTCAGGACCCCGGTGAGCGCGTTGCCGTTCGAATCAACCCCTACCAGTTGCGGAATCACGATCTTGCTCCAGTCGATCAGAAACACGGCGATGTCTGCGCTCAATCGGCCGTCCATGTATGTGCCCTTTACGCCCAGCTCATAGGAGGTGTTCTCTTCCGGGTCGATAAGGCTCACAACGGAAACCAGTTCCCCGAGGACGTTGTCCTCGGTATCGAAATCGAAGGCGCCGCTCTTGGTCGCGCTTGCAATCGAGCCGTAATACATCGTGTTTTCGCTGGGTTTGAAGTCCAGCGTCGCCCGCCAGGAGATGAAGTCCCAGGAGTTCTGGAGGTCGGCGCCGGACAGAAAATCCTGACTGTGCTTTTCCTCGTCTGTCCAGCGCAATTCCACCCGGCCCTTCAGCCGATCGGAAAAATTGGCGTCAACTGACCCGAACACCGACCAGGCGTCAGTCTCCAGTATTCCGTCGACCTCACCCGTGGCGTTGCCCCTGGGCCCGGAAAACCACTGGCGGAAAGCCAGGTCCCCGACCGAAGTCCTGGGAAACGCCGTCAGCGCGAAACCCACGCCCGGGAAGAACTGAATGCAGGGGCAGAAATTGGCAAACGTGCGAGGCAGGGGAGTCTGCGCCGCTACGCCGCTGTTGCCTTCCTTCTTCTCGACGCTGTAAAAGTAGGCGCCCAGCGAATAGCGCCAGGACCGGTCTTCCGGGCTGCTGAAACGCACTTCCTGGCTGAATTCTTCGGTTGAATCGGTCGCGCCAATCTGAAGCAGTTCGGCATCGAAGGTGCCGAGAACGAAGGCGCGCGGAAACGGCGAGATAAACGACTGATACGAGAATGTCGTAGTCGGGTTGCCGCGAGAGCCGTCGTAAAGAAACGTCTGTTCAACCTTGGAGAACCCGGACAGAGCCGAGAACTCGCCCAGGGCAGTGTCCAGCCTGAGCGTCAGGTGGGCGCGTTCCACATCGCGTTCCTCCCCCGTGGCCCGCGACAGAATACTCAGATCATTCTTGCCGATGCTCGGCAGTTCACCGCAGTAATTCGCCAGCCTCATGCCGCGGGCGCTGACGTTTTCGCAATTCGCCGTAACGGAGGTCAAGGCGGACACGTCGATCTGGTCCTGCGAGACGTAGAGCCCCAGCCCCGCCTCGAACTGGTCCGTCGGAGTCCAGTAGAGACTGCCCTGCACGGTTTCGTATTCGAACCCGCCGATGTCCGGACCATCGGGAACCCGGTTGTCGTAGGAGCCGTCCCACTGGTTCAGGATGATCGCGACGCGGGCGCGCAACTTGTCTTCCACGAGCGGCCCGCTGATCGTGCCGGACGTGGTGAGCCGGCCCCTGTCCCCGAAAGTGAGCTCCGCCTTGCCGCGGAATTCGTCCGTCGGCCGCGCGGTGACGAAATTGACCGCCCCGCTGAAGCTGTTGCGGCCGTACATTGCCGCCTGGGGACCCTTGACCACTTCGATGCGTTCAAGGTCGAGCTGACTGAAATTCAGACCTTCGCGGCCGGAGACATATACGCCGTCAATGAAAATCGCCGCGTTGTTCTCCCGGTCCTGGACCGCTGTGGGCGCAATGCTTCGAATTACGGGCACCGGCAAAAACTCGCCGATCAGGTTCGAGAAGGTCATGCCGGGCGTAAAGTTCGCCACGTCATCCAGATTCTCGATTCCCGCCGCCTGGATTTCCGCGGCGCTGAAGGCGGTAATCGCAAGCGGCACGTCCTGCAGCCGCTCCTCCACCTTTCGCGCCGTCACGACGATCTCTTCCAGGGCCACCAGGCCATCCTGAGCGTTTGCCGTTCCAAGGAAACCTGAACTCGTCAGCACGAATGCCGCCACGAGCCCTACTCGTGTTTGGGTGAGAGCCATCACGTCCCCCCGTGATCAACCACGTCGGCGCTCATCATAAACCCTCTCCGCCCCGCCGGACGAATCAGGGCCCGTTCACGCCATGCGAGAAGCCGGGCGGACGGAAGGTGGAAAAGCGTAATCGGGCTGATTTCAGGCAACAATTCGGCGTTCAGGCGGCCTTGCGGGCGCCTAACTGCGTGCCTGGCACTTGAAATCGCAATATCCGTCCCTATCATTTACCCGCCCTCTCAAGAAGAGGGTCCGTATTATGAGGAATCTCCGCGCCGAGGGGGCGCGGCCATCGGTATTTCCCACGAGGAGAACGCAACATGAAAATTCGACCGCTGCAAGACAGGGTGCTGATTCGCCGAACGGAGGAGGAGCGAAAGTCTCCCGGCGGCATCGTAATTCCCGACTCGGCCACCGAGAAACCCATCCGGGGCGAGGTTATCGCCGCCGGCAAGGGCAAGGTGCTCGAGAACGGAGAGGTCCGCCCCCTGGAACTGAAGGCCGGCGACAAGGTGCTGTTCGGAAAGTACAGCGGCACCGAAGTCAAGGTGGACGGCGAGGAACTGCTGGTCATGAAGGAAGACGACGTCATGGCCGTCATCGAGGACTAGTTCGGGTCTTTCCCGATTCAACACATACCCAATAGAGGAATACAGCAATGGCTGCAAAAGATGTGAAATTCAGCGACGGCGCCCGGCAGAAGATGCTGGCCGGCGTCAACACGCTGGCCAACGCCGTCAAGGTTACGCTGGGCCCCAAGGGCCGCAACGTGATTCTCGACAAGAGTTTCGGCGCTCCCACCATGACCAAGGACGGCGTTTCGGTGGCCAAGGAGATCGAGCTTGAGGACAAGTTCGAGAACATGGGCGCACAGATGGTCAAGGAGGTTGCTTCGCATACCTCCGATGTGGCCGGCGACGGAACCACCACCGCTACTGTCCTGGCCCAGTCGATCCTGACCGAGGGCCTCAAGGCCGTGGCGGCGGGCTTCAATCCCATGGACATCAAGCGCGGAATCGACAAGGCCAGTTCGGCGGTGATCGACGGCCTGGAAGGTATTTCCAAGCCCTGCCAGGACGACACCGCCATCGCCCAGGTCGGTACGATCTCGGCCAACTCGGACGAGGCCATCGGCCGCATCATCGCGGACGCGATGGGCAAGGTCGGCAAGGAAGGCGTGATCACCGTGGAAGAGGGCTCGGGGCTGGACAACGAACTGGACGTGGTGGAAGGCATGCAGTTCGACCGCGGCTACCTCTCCCCGTACTTCATCAATGACGCCAACTCGCAGAGCGTGGAGCTGGAGTCGCCCTTCATCCTCCTGCACGACAAGAAGATCTCCAACATCCGCGATCTCCTGCCGGTGCTCGAATCCGTGGCCAAGAGCGGCAAGCCGCTGTTGATCGTGTCCGAGGACGTGGAAGGCGAAGCGCTCGCCACGCTGGTTGTGAACAACATCCGCGGCATCGTCAAGGTGGCCGCGGTCAAGGCGCCCGGTTTCGGCGACCGCCGCAAGGCGATGCTGGCCGACATGGCGATCCTCACCAACGGCCAGGTGATCTCCGAGGAGGTCGGCCTGTCGCTGGAGAAGGCCTCGCTGACTGACCTCGGCACCGCAAAGAAGGTCCAGGTCACCAAGGAGCACTCCACGATCATCGACGGTGCCGGCAGCAGCGAGCAGATCCAGGCGCGGGTCGTGCAAATCCAGCGCGAAATCGAGGAATCCACCTCCGATTACGACAAGGAGAAACTGCAGGAACGCGTCGCCAAGCTTTCCGGCGGAGTTGCCGTCGTGAAGGTCGGCGCGGCCACCGAGATCGAGATGAAAGAGAAGAAGGCGCGGGTGGAAGATGCCCTGCACGCCACGCGCGCGGCGGTCGAGGAAGGCATCGTTCCGGGCGGCGGCGTTGCGCTGCTGCGCGGCCAGTCGGCGCTCGACGGCCTTAGCGGCGACAACGACGACCAGGACGTGGGCATCAAGATCATGCGCCGCGCGCTCGAGGAGCCGCTGCGCCAGATCGTCGCCAACACCGGCGCCGACGCCTCGGTGGTCCTGAATGACGTGGCCGGCGGCGAAGGCGATTACGGCTACGACGCGGCCCTCGGCGAATACGGCGAGCTGGTCGGCCGGGGCATCATCGACCCCACCAAGGTCACCCGGCTGGCTCTGCAGAACGCTTCCTCCGTGGCCGGACTGCTGCTCACGACCGAAGCCATGGTCACAGAGAAGCCGAAGAAGGACGAACCCGCCCCCATGCCCTCTCCCGGCGGCATGGAAGGCATGATGTAAGTACTGCTTCTCTGCGCCGCCCGCCGAAGTCCGGCGGCGGCGCAGGTCGAGGCGCACAAGGCCCCGCCTTTCCGACGAGAGGCGGGGCCTTGGCATGAGGGCGTCCCGCCTGGGAAAGAGGGCGTCCCGCCCTCAACAAAGGCGCGGCGCCTTCGCTCCGAGTCCCCCGTGATGTAATCTTTGCCGCCTCCGAGCACCAGCCACCACCCGACTTGAACGCCGCCCACCCTTCAATCGCCGAACCGCTGCGCGAAAGCGCCGACAAGGCGCTGGCCGGGTTGCGGGAAGACGAGGCACTTGCTCCCCTGCTCGAGCAGAACGAACTGCTCACGCCGCTCAACAGAGTCTTGTCCTGTTCGCCCTTCGCGGCTCGAAGCTTTTCCCGCAGGCCGGAAATACTCAGGGACCTGCTGACCGGAGACCGGCTCGCCCGCCCGCTTCAGGAGGGCGAACTCGCGCAACTGGCCGGCGAGGCCCTGGATGAGTGCCGTCAGGAACCCTCGTTCATGCGCGAACTTCGATGGTTTCGGCACCGTGAGATGTGCCGTATCCTGTGGCGCGACCTGAACGGCCACGCCGGCGTGGAGGAAAGCCTGACGGAACTGACCGGACTGGCCGAAGCCTGTATTCTTTCCGCGCTGGATTTCGCCCGTGGCAACGTGGCCGCCCGGCACGGCCTGCCACTCACCACAGAAGGCGAGCCCAGCGAAATGGCCGTGATCGGCATGGGCAAGCTGGGCGGCGGCGAACTCAATTTCTCCTCCGATATCGACCTCATCTTCATCTATTCCGAGGACGGAAGAACCGACGGCGCCGTCCAAGTTGACGCCGTGCGATTCCACACGCTGGTCTGCCAGCAATTGATCCGGGTGCTCAACCAGCGCACGGTGGACTCCTTCGTGTACCGGGTGGACACACGCTTGCGTCCTTTCGGCAACAGCGGTCCGCTGGTCATAAAGACCACATCGCTTGAGAACTACCTGGCCCGCTCGGCCCGTGACTGGGAGCGATACGCCTGGGTGAAGGCGCGCGTGATCAACCCCTGCGAGATGAGCCAGGCGCTGTACGAGGAAGTCATGCGGCCGTTCGTCTACCGCCGCTACCTGGACTACAGCGTGTTCGAGTCGCTGCGGGACATGAAGGGCAAGATCGAACGCGAGGCGCTGCGCAAGGACAAAGTCAACGACATCAAGCTGGGCAGCGGCGGAATCCGGGAAATCGAGTTCATTACGCAATCGATGCAACTGGTGCGGGGCGGCGCCAACCCGGACCTGCGCGGCCGCAGCCTGCGCGAAATGCTCGCGCGACTGGGCGAGCGCGGCTTTCTCGGGCCCGGCACGTCCGGCGAACTCGACCGCGCCTACTGCTTTCTGCGCCGGCTGGAGAACCGGCTGCAGGGCATGGACGATCGCCAGACTCAAACACTGCCGGACGACGAAGAGGGCCGCACCCGCCTCGCTTGCGCCATGGGCCACTCCGATTGGGACAGTCTGGCGGACACGACCGAATCACACCGCGAGGCCGTAGCGAGGCACTTCTCGACCATCGTCTTTCGCCAGGACGAACTGCCCGAGGCTGAGGCCGGTCCTCCCGGGGACCTTGCGGCCCTGTGGGCGGGAGATACCGAAAACGCCGCCGAGGTCCTCACGGCCTACGGATTTTCCGATCCCCAGGTTGCGCTGGATTCCATGCAGACGGTCCGCCAGGCTTCCGACTACGCACGCATGGACCAGACCGGTCGGAAACGCCTGGACATGCTCATTCCCCGGCTGATCGAGGCGGCGGCAAAGGAGCCGGAACCCGGACTCACGCTGTCCCGGACCCTGAAGGTCGTCGCATCCATCGCCAGGCGCTCCGCCTATCTCGCGCTGTTGTACGAGAACGGCCCGGCCCGAAACCGCCTGGTGCATGTATGCGGCCTGGGCGAAACGCTGGCCAAGCAGCTGTGCTCCGTTCCGGCGCTGGCGGACGAGCTGCTCGATTCCCGAATTACACGGCAGGTAATGGACCTCGATCAGCTCGAGGAGGAACTGGACTTCCGACTGGTGCGGACCGCCAACGAGTCGGAGGAATTGCGGCTTGCCGCGATCAACGAATTCAAGCAGGCGGCGGCTTTTCGCGTGGGCGTACTGGACCTGGCCGGCGGCCTCCCGCTGATGCGTGTAAGCGATCTGCTGACCGGTATTGCCGAGCTGGTGATCGACCGGTCGCTGGAGCACGTCTGGGAAGAACTCGCCGAGCAGTACGGATCGCCAGGCTACACCGTCGACGGCGAACGCAGGGAGGCCGGATTCGCCGTAATCGCCTACGGAAAGCTGGCGGGACTGGAAATGGGTTACGGCTCGGACCTGGACCTGGTGTTCGTTTACGACGCGCAGGGCGAAGACCAGGTGACCGATGGGCGCACGAGCATAGCCAATTCGGACTTTTTCTTCCGCGTGGCGCGGCGGGTGATTTCGGTTCTCACGACCCGGAGCATCACCGGAAGAATGTACGAGGTGGACACGCGCCTTCGTCCGAGCGGGCGCTCGGGCATGCTGGTGTCCTCGCTGCAGGCCCTCGAAAAGTACCAACGCGAATCCGCCTGGACCTGGGAGCACCAGGCGCTGCTCAGGAGCCGGGCCATCGCCGGCTCAGCCCACGTGCGCGACTCCTTCGAGAAGCTGCGCATGAGCGTTCTGCGCGAATCGGTCCGGCGGAACGACCTGCGTGACCAGGTAACCGAAATGCGGCAGCGGATGCTGGCCGAAGCGCCCAGTGTGGGCAAGGGACGCTTCGACATCAAGCATGCCCGGGGAGGGTTGCAGGATATCGAGTTCATCGTGCAGTACCTGGTACTGAACCATGCGCACGAACACACCGACCTCGCAGCCTGGCCGGACAACGTGCGGCAACTGGAGGCCCTTGCCAGCCACGAGGTGCTGGCCCCGAAAGACGCCGACGTCCTCAAGCGCTGTTACCTCGAATACCGGGAGATCCTGCATCATCGCTCCCTGGCCGAACGGCCGCCGCATGCGCCCGCCGAGGAAGTCGCCGGGCGCGTGGAAACAGTCTCCGGCTTGTGGCAACGCTATCTGGGCGCGTAGCCATCGGCAGCAGGCCGCCGCCGAAGACGCGCCCGTTCCCCGGGGATCGACATATACTTCCACGATGGCTCATAACAGTAGCGGACCGAAACTGACTTCAAACATGGAGCGGCGCTATGTCGTTTCGGAGAAGAACCTGCCCGTTTCCTGCCCGCTGCCCTGGACTGTTCGCTGGAACTCCCACCCCCGCGTTTACCTGCCGCTCAAGCCCGGGGGCGACGCCACCTGCCCCTATTGCGGGGCCGTGTTCTCACTGGCCTCGGGGGACCAGCACAATAACGGCTAGTGTCGTGTCACGACACTAGCCCGCAAGATTTGGGCCCGGCAGCGCCCAGGCACGCTCCACCATTTCGATCACATCGGCGGCGGCGATTTCCTTCATTACGTCGCCGGCGCGCAGCCGGCGCCCGAAGGGCAGCTCATCGACCCGTTTGCCCAGCGATTTCCGCGCTGCCTGCGGGTAGCGATTCACCGTGAATTCCAGGTTCCCCCAGGGCCCCGAGCGGTCCGGGTTGGAAGCCGCATACAGGCCCACCACCCGCGCTCCCAGCGCCGCGCCGATGTGAGCGGGTCCGGAATCCGGGCAGACGACGATCCTGGCGAGCCGGATCAGTCCCGCGAGCTGCTTCAGCGTCGTGCGCCCGTTCAGATCGATAACCCTCGGCTGAGCGGCGATCACCGCAGAGTAGTCCTGCTCCAGGGGGCTTCCCGATCCGGTCAGCACGACCTCGCCGCCGAGTTGCTCCACGACATGCCTGGCGACGCTCGCGTAGCGCCTCGCGGGCCAGTTGCGAAATGCGCCCCGGCGCTGGCTGCTCAGCGGACTCATGAGGCAAAACGGCCGTTCGGGCGCCATCTTCGCTGCCGCCCGCACATCGGCGGCGCCCAGCGGGAAGTCCCAGTGCGGCTGCGCCGGGCGCTGGATCCCGAGGTGTTCGGCAAATCCGAACAGCGCTTCCATCACGTGCTGCCCGGGCCGGTGGTCGATGCGCTCGGTGGTGAACAGCCATTGAAAATCCCGCGCCCGGCGCCGGTCGAAACCCACACGACGCCGGCAGCCCGTCATCAGCGCAACCCGGCTGGCCCGCAGGGAATCCTGCATCTGCAGCAGCAGCTCAAAGCGGCGCCTCTTGAGTTTCTTTTTCAACTCGCGCATGCCCCGGCGCCCGGCCCGCTTGTCCAGCACCACGAAATCGACGCCGGCAAGTCCTTGCAGCAAGGCGTACTCGGTTTGCCCGATAATCCAGGTAATGCGGGTCTCCGGCCAGGCGCTTCGGATAGCCTGCACGACAGGCAGCGCGTGACAGCAATCCCCGATGGCGGACAAGCGGATCACGCACAGGCTGCGCGGCGGGCTCGACATGCTTGAAGAAATACGGACAGAGGGGAAGGACTGCATCCTACACGATGCGCAGATCGCGCCGACGGTGCCTCCCGGATGGTTTGAGCACGGCTATTGGCTTCAACGGCAGCAATGGACGGCCGTCGCGGGAGGACGCGGCGCCGGCGGGCGCATCGGCGAGGCCGGCAAGTGGTTCTTGCGTCATTACCTGCGGGGCGGGAAGGCTGCTCTGTTCAGCATTGACCGCTACCTGTTCCTGGGACACCGGCGCATTCGCTCGTTCGCGGAATTCCGATTGCTTGCGGGCATGCGCCGGGCCGGGCTGCCGGTGCCTCGACCGATTGCCGCCCATTACAGGCGCAGCGGCCCGACCTACTCGGCCGATCTCATCACGGAGTGGATCGACGGGGCCCGGACGCTGGCGAGCGCCTTGCGCGAGGAGCGTGATCCGCGCGAAATCATGGGGAAAGTGGGGACCGTCGTAGCCCGTTTTCATCGCGCCGGAATCTGTCACGCCGACCTGAACGCAAACAACATCCTGTCCGGCCGCCACGGCGGCGTCTGGCTGGTCGATTTCGACCGGGCCCGCCTCCGCAGACCCGGGGGCTGGGCCAATTCCCGGCTGCAGCGCCTCAAGCGGTCGCTGCGGAAACTGGGGCTGTATGACAAGGCAGCTTTTGAGGTCCTGCGCGAACGGCACGATCTCAGCCTTGCGGGAAAAGAGGGCGGGACGCCCTCTTAATCGTACGGGTCGGTCAGCGGCGACGGGCGGCGCTTGAAACGCCGGTGTATCCAATAGTATTGCTCGGGCGCCTTGCGAACGTGCCGCTCGATCAATGCGTTCAGGCGCTCGGCATCGTCCTGTGGTGATTCTCCGGGGAAATTTTCCAGTGCAGGGAGCAGTTCCACGCGGTACCTTCCGTCCTCGAGTCGGCGGGTAAACCAGGGCACGACGGGAGCGCCGCTGATCCGCGTCAGGCGCCCCAGCGCGGTGCCGGTCATGGCCGGTTCTCCGAAGAACGGCGCCAGCACCGCGGACTTGGCGTCGGTCATCTGGTCGCCCGCGTACCAGAGCACTGCACCGGATCGCAAGGCCTTCACCATGCCGCGCACGTCGTACTTCGACAGCGTGTCCGAGGTGGGCCTCAGGCGGGCGCGATTGACCAGATAAGCGAATACGGCATTGCCGCCCGGACGATAGACGGCCACCAGTCCCGGGGGAGGAAGATCCAGCGCGCGGGCGGTAAATTCCAGCGCCGGGAAGTGCCCGCTCAGCGCGATCGCACCGTGGCCTTGCCGGACAGCGTCGGCAAGATGCTCGGCGCCCTCGATCTCCACAAGGTCGCGTACCTGTTGATCAGGACACCAGGCAGACATGGCCAGTTCCACCAGCCCCATGCCCAGCGACTCGAAATGCGCCTTCAGCGCCGCTCGCCTTTGCGTATCCGTCCACTCGGGAAAACACAACTGAAGATTGCGCAAGGCAATGGCCCGGCGTTTCCTCATTACCCGCAGGGCCAGTCCGCCCGCCGCACGGCCGATTGCCAGCCGCAGGCGGTGGGGAAGCGCCGCCGTCATGCGTATCAGCGCGAGAACCAGCAGGGCCGGCCAGTTGGATGGATTGTTCAGGGGAAGCGCCACGGCATTTGCCCGCTACATCCGGGCGCATTCTATACAGACCGGCGCGGACACTCCGGTGGTATAGTGCATGGTGATTCATCGAGTGTACGGGAAGCCGGTGCAAGTCCGGCGCTGCCCCCGCAACGGTAATCGAGTCAAGCGCCGCTCACGCCAGCGTTATAAGCGTGATGGCAGCCACTGTCCTACGGCAGGAAGGCGAGCGGCGTGGAGTCCCGCAATGATCGGGAATCCGCTCGAAAGCCCGGAGACCGGCTCGCATGAACGACGCTGGCAGCGCGGCGGGCGCGTGCGGCGCAAGGGAATTCCCTTCGCCCCCTCTCCCGTTCCTGCCTCGGGCAAGAAATGGAACGGGAGGTTGCCATGGCCTACATCACATCCGCGGCGGCGCGCGCATTTGCCGCCATCAGAAAGATTTCGGATTGGAAACGACCCTGGGAGGGAAGTCGTCCCCGACCTCGACGAGGGCGGGACGCCGTTGGGGCAATGCCCCCAGTCCCAGGGCGCAAACTCCTGCTGATCGCGCTGCTTCTTACGCTTGTTGCCGAACCCGGCAACGCCCAGTCGCCGGGTGAATCCGAAGACTCCCCGGAAGTGCTGACGGACAACATCGTGGTCACAGCGTCGCGCACGCCGCTGCCGGCCGAACAGGCCGCCGCCTCGGTTACGGTGCTGGACGAGGAATATCTCGACCGGCGGCAGGCGCTGACCGTGGAGGAGCTGCTGCGGGGAACGCCCGGCATGGCGGTCAGCCGAAGCGGCGTGCTGGGATCACTGTCACAGGTGCGCCTGCGGGGATCGGAAGCCAACCACACCCTCGTTCTGATGGACGGAATCGAAATCGGCGATCCGGCGCTGGGTGGCGAACTGGACTTCTCGCATTTCCTGGCCGCAAACCTGCGGCGCATCGAAATCGTTCGCGGGCCCTTGAGCGCGCTGTGGGGCAGCGACGCGGTTGCCGGCGCAATCAACCTGATCAGCGCACCGGAAAAATTCAGTCAATCGCTGAAGACTTCCGTCGAGGCCGGGCAATTCAATACGCGCAAGGGAGGACTGAGCGCCTCCACCGGAGGCGACGGCTGGGGCCTCGGCGTTTCGCTGGATCACCTGAGCAGCGACGGACAGAATATTTCCCGTTCCGGCGACGAGGCCGACGGCTACCGCAACAACACCGGCCACCTGGTCGCCCGCTTCAATCCTTCGGAGCGGGTATCGCTGCGCCTGGTCGTCCGCCGTTCCGATTCGGAGAGTCAGCACGACGCGACCTCGTTTTTGACGGGCGTGCCGGCGGATTCGGACAATTCAACGGAGCGAACGCATACCGTGGCGGGATTGCGGGGCTCCGCATCGACCTTCGGGGGACGCTGGAATCACCAGGCCGGCATTTCCCATACCGGCTCCGAAAACCATAACTTTGCTTCGGGGATGGAGATCGGCGAAACCAGCGGAGACAAGCTGCGCTTAAGCTACCAGACCACCTTTCTCCTGCCCCTCCTGTCATGGAACACCCGGGAACGAAACGTGACGCCCTCCATCACGATCGGACTGGGGCATGAGCGCGAGGACTACCTGCAGCGGGCCGCAGCCTCGCCTTTCGGCGACCCGAACCGGGACCTGAGCACGCGGTCCACCGAAGCTCTGGCGGAATTCCGCCTGGACGCGCCCGGCGACTGGGCGGCGGCGGCGGCGCTGCGACACGACCGCAACAGGGACTTCGACGATGCGCTGTCCTGGCGCATCAGCGCGCTCAAGCACTTCGGTTCCGGCGCCGCCGTGCACGCCGCTTACGGTATCGGCGCCAAGAATCCCACGTTCGTGGAACGTTTCGGCTATTTTTCCAACTTCATCGGCAACCCCGACCTGCTTCCCGAATCGTCGCGAGGATGGGAGCTTGGCGTGCGCTATGGCAGCGACGGCGGGAGCTTTGCCGGAAGCATGACCTGGTTCAACGAACGACTCCTGG
Source organism: Gammaproteobacteria bacterium (assembly GCA_963666765.1). GTDB lineage: Bacteria > Pseudomonadota > Gammaproteobacteria > Steroidobacterales > Foliamicaceae > Foliamicus. The sequence goes on along the minus strand of OY762933.1, from coordinate 2,221,966 downwards.
ACGAAATCAACGGATTCGTCTTCGATTCGGCCACGGGAGGATTCACGGCCGGCAACCGGCCCGGCGTCAGCCGCCGGCGCGGCCTTGAGGTTCAGGCGCGCATGAACCTGCCGGCAGAGCTGACGCTTTCGGGCTCGTACACCTGGCTACGCTCCCGCGAGCCGGAACCCGGTGCGGACACTGTTCAGGAACTTCGCCGGCCGCGCCATTCCGGAAATCTGAACCTCCACTACGAGCTGGCAGGCCCGGCCATCGGCATCAATCTGAACCTGGCCTATACCGGCGAGCAGCCGGACATTTTCTACCCGCCCTGGCCCAATCCGTCGCGCCGGGTGTCGCTGGACGCGTTCCTGCTCGCAAGCCTTACCGCAACCTGGCAGGCCACCCCGCGGCTTCGCTGGCACATCCGCACGGAGAATCTGGGCAATGCGCGCTTCGAGGAGGTGTACGGTTTCCGCGGGCCCGGCCGCAGCATACACTTGGGCGCGCAGTTCTCCCTGTAAGGGGTTGCGCACGGAAAACAGGCAAAGTGGGAAACCGCCTTTCGAAAATCTACACGCGAACGGGCGATGCCGGTGAAACAGGCATCGACGCGAAGCGCCGCTACCGCAAGCACCATCCGCGTATCGCCGCGTTCGGCGACCTCGACGAACTGAACGCCGCGCTGGGCGTGCTGCTGGCGGAACTTCAACCGGGCGGCATTGCGGAACTGTTGCGCGATGTGCAGCAGCGCCTGTTCGACACGGGCGCGGAACTGTGCGTGGACGAACTCCGGTCCATGTCGGCGGAACATGTACGCTCGCTGGAAAAGGCCATCGACGAGCACAATCGCGAACTGCCGCCGCTGAAGGAATTCATCCTGCCCGGGGGCGGCCCGGCGTCGGCTGCCTGTCATTTCGCCCGCGCCGTGTGCCGGCGCGCGGAACGCTCGCTATGGGCATTGCAGGACGAGGAAGGGACACTCAACCCCGAATCCCTGAAGTACCTGAACCGCCTCTCGGACCTGCTGTTCGTCCTGGCGAGGAAGCTGGCCGAGACCGAGACCGAATGGCGAGGCACAGGCCGGCGCAACCGGCGAAAGTGAAGGAAAGCCTTTGCGTCCAACAAGCGGCGCAAGCTCGGGGGTCGGCGTCCCGACGGCCTGCAAATGCCCGTCCCCGTGCCGGATGAAAAGAGACTGATCGAAGAAGCCTAAAAGGTGGAGCCTATGGGGTGGAGAGTGAAGCGGAAGCGCTTATGGTAGATTATCCGCTTGCCTTCTACCCTCCAAGGCTGAAGCCATGAGCCTCAACATAAAAAACGATGAGACATGCAAGCTTGCCAGCGATCTGGCGCAGTTGACCGGCGAAACCAAGACCGGCGCAATTACTGTGGCGCTGCGCGAGCGCCTGGAGCGCGAGCGGCGCCAGCGCGGCCTTGTGACCCGGGCGCGAGAATTGCGGGCCATCGCCGAACGCTGCGCAAGGCTCATGGGGCCGGGGCCGTCCGCTGTCGAGCATGGTGACCTGCTCTATGACGATCAAGGGCTTCCCAGGTGATTGTGGACAGTTCCGCGCTGCTTGCGATCCTGTTTCGCGAATCCGATGCGGAACGCTACGAGGCGGCAATCCTGACTGCGGCGCCGTGCCGCATGTCGGTAGCGAACCTGCTGGAAGTATCGATCGTGGTCGAGGGTCGTGGCGGGTCGGAGGCGGGCCACGAGCTTGACGCATTTCTGGAGAGCGCTGAAATTCAGCCCGCTTCGGTTACAGCAGAGCATCTTGAGGTGGCGCGGCAGGCCTGGAGGCGCTTCGGTAAAGGCAGGCATCCGGCGGCGTTGAATTTTGGCGACTGTTTCGCTTACGCGTTAGCCCGGGTGGCGGGGGAATCACTGTTGTTCAAGGGCAAGGACTTCTCCCGCACCGACATCCCGGCCGCAATAACGTCTCAGCCCGGAATCTCCGGCGCCTGACAACCCGCCGACCCTTCCAGGGAAGCCTGTTCGTCGAGGATTTTCTCCGGGAATCGATCAAAGACCTTACCGACTGGCAAGCAGTAGTGTGAACCAAATCAGGCCACTCGCCTAACTTTGGCCGAAGGTCTTTCTCTACGCCCTCAAATCTACAGCTGAATCGCCGGAAGTACATTGTTCGATCATGCTCCGGGCGCCCCATATATCGGGGCAAGTGATACCTGGATTCCGCTTCGGCCGTCTCCGTGTCCAACGAGCTGTAGAAGACAGGGAAAGAACCGTCTGAGAATCGACTCCGTTCGGGCTTTCGCCTGAATGGACTGTCCAGCAATTCATTCAGGCCTGCCTTATAGCCTGCAGCAGCAATAGTCTGTCGCAGTTCCTCAGTGCTTTGTTCATCGAAACCCAAACTCTTGGCGAAGTCGCCGCTAGGCACGATCGCTAATCGAAATACGCGCCGCCGGTTTCTCTTGCCTGCTATGTCGTCAAGAAACCTACCTTCCTGCTGCGGCATCGACGTATTCCCTCGTCAATAGAATGTCTTCTGCGGATTCCGAGACGGCTTCGACTTCCTGATCGTGAGTGATGCATCGGCGCCGCTCGCGCTGGATTCTGGCACGCTGATACGCGGGCTGCTTCCTTGGCGCCGCGCGCTTCGCCTGGTTGACGTGGCAACCGAACAGGTGCGGGGGCTGCGGGCACGGGCGCTGATCGCAGAGTTCCAGCGGCGGCCGGACGCTGGTGTCTACGTGAGGCTTGGGAATACGGTGGAGAAAGTATATCGCGCAGTGGGTAGGGATGATCCTGCGGGAGACAAGCTAGGGGAAAAGGCGGTGGAGCGGGCGGCGGGATTCAAGACTACGCTCCGGCGCCTGAGCCGCGCAGAGTTTGACCTCCTGCTGCGGCACGGGTTCGAGGTGGCAAACGCGACGTTGGCGACGCGCCAGGAATCGATGTTCTCCCACCAGGCGCGGCCAGCGCCGGGAGGTGATCCGGGGAGTAGGGACTGACGCTGTTTGGCAGGGTTCATGCGAGTGTTTCTGACCGTTCCCCTGGATCCGAGCCGCCCTGAATATTCCATTGAAATCAAGAAGATTCGTTCCGATAACACAAAACCCAAACCGCCTAGCTTTCAGCTCCACATGTCGTTGGAAGGATTCTGCGCGGCTGGAATTGTGTCCTGCACCACAATTGGCAGAGCCTCCGCGTCGGCAGGAAGCTGCAGGCGAACGTCCTTCTCCTCGGCCGATGTCTCCTCTTCAAAGGCGTGGCAGGTTCGCAACTGTTCGACCGTCTCGTGGAATCCCGCCCAGTCCACCGCGTCCGTGAAGCACTGCGCGTACGCCAGCATGCGCACCGCCGGTTCAGCGGAATGCCCCGCCGACAGTGCCCGCAAAGCGGCGATGTAGTTCCCACGGTAGACCGTCGGGATCACGATCCGTTCCTCGTTGGCCGCGACCAACTCGGCGTTCATCATGATTCGCGCCAAGCGCCCGTTGCCGTCCGCGAACGGATGAACCTCCGTCACCAAACCATGCATGAAAACCGCCCGGTTGAACGCCGACGGCAGATCGAGGTAGATGGCAAAGCCACGCTCGAGCGTACCGCGTACCGCTTCGGGAGCGACGAACATGGTCGAACCGGCGCGGTTGGCGCGTCTCTTGAACTGACCGGGCGATACGTCCTGCCGCCCTTGCATCATTGTGGCGTGACGGCGGCGCAGGATATCCATCAGTTCCACAGCGGTGCTCGGAACACGGCGCATTTCGGTGGGGTCCGACACCAACCGCCACACACCTACGATATCGTGTGCATCCGCAGGTCGCTCCTGCGGCACGTGACCCTTGAACACGATATCCTCCGCTTCCTCGACGGTGAATTCCGTCCCCTCAATGTAGTTGGAGAAGTAGGCTTCGAAGAACGCCAGCGTTGCGTGGCCCGTCCCGTCGCGCGGCTTGGCCGGACGAGAAGGTTCCGGATACTGCTGGACCGCAGCAGCTAGATCCTCGAATAGCGCTACCCGATCGCTGTCGTAGGGTCGCCCGCGCGCCCGCGCCTGAGCGGTCGGTGCCGAGAGATCGGCTTCGCGGGTTCCTGCCAGCGCGCCGATGATCCGATCCAGCGCCTTTTGCTGCTTGATCCGGTCCAGCGCCGGTGCGATCCGGCGGGCGTCATCGCGCACCCGGTTCAGGCCCTCAATGCCTGCGCCGACCATCAACCGTTCCAGGTGTGTTTCCAGATCGGGACGCGACAGAGTGCGAGCCACGCGCCCGGCCCGCGCGCGCGACGGACACAGATTGTCCAGATAGGTGCGCGCCGGCGAACTCAGGTGCAGCGCCTGACCCATGAACGGTTGGTCGTCCTCCTGGGGCGGTGCGCCCCGGCGCACCCGAAGAACGATGCCGGGCAGCTCGACGTCGGTTCCCTTCGCGGCAACCAGGCACACTGAGCCATCGCTCGCGGGGGCGAATTCCAGCGCGGTTCGATCCGCCACGACGGCACCGGGGAAGTAGCCGGCGACAATGCTCCACAGGTTGCGCCGAATCACGACCTCGGCCGAATCCTCAAGGTTGCTCGTATACAAGCGGCTGGCGAGCTTGCGCAGCTGCCCGGAGGCAATACGGCGGTGCACCACTTTGCTGATTTGGGCGCTCGAAACGAACGCTTCCGGCATGGCATCCACTATGTTGCGCGCGGAAATTTTTTCTGAATTAACCGGCATGATTTTGTCCAAATAAGAAATAAAAATGAGTTAAGAGGCTTAAAATGGAAATTTTATTGACTTAAGAGCGACTAAGCAAGTCTCCTCTAGATCGCTGCGTGATCTTTCCCTCAGAAATCGGTCCAAGTATCTAGTCCGCCCTGAGGGGCCCTATTTCCATTGTTTCTTGGACGATTTTGATACCCTTGCATTAGAACGCAATCTGATCTTCCCCCCGGAATCGGTCCACCTTTGGATTACCCTAGTGCCATGTTAATTTCTTCAAGAATGTCCATCTTTTTAGGACCTTATGGTTGGCGTACAACAATAGGCGGGTCGCCTAGTGTAGAACACGTTGGCCAATAGAAGTATCGTTTTATATTCCATCAGAATAAGAGTATCTTCACGCCAAATCTTAAGCCAATGATCTCCATAGAAGAAAGGAACATGGCTTACTTCATTAGCCCGGCGATACACGCGAAGAGAATCCTTGTCTTCATTGGAAATGAGGTCGCAAAGCAGGATGGAAAGCCAATTTCAATGCTTCCTTCTAATTTCTGGGAAGCAGCAATACAACTCGGAGGGACGCGTTTCCATAAAAATCATACGCATATGGGCATAAATTAGTCGAAATAGACACCGTCAAGCCCCAACAAACGGTTTAGTAGGTCAGAACCGCACTTGGGAATCTATTCCCCCGACCCAATGACCAATTGTTTCCCGGCAAGCCGGACCACCATCAATACACGGCCATTACCTCAATCAACTGCATGATGCGTCGATTACATAGCCTGCGGCTCTTGGTCTCGCATGCTCCGATCAGGGAACGGATTCGGCCGACCCGATCAATTCCAGGTCGGCAAGAGCCTGCTCGCGGGCCGCGGCGAACTCGTCGCCCGGGTTCCAGGACTGCATTTCGTCCGCCTGGGCAATCAGGTAGGTGGTCAGCAGGCCGAAGCGCGTGTCCGCGACCATCCCGTCGAAAACCCACTCATCAGTCAGTTCATCGCTGGGCTGATGGTAGTCGAACGTGGTGTACGCGTTGATCCGCATTTTCCCCCAGCCCTCAGGCTTGCCGATGATCTCCACGCCGCCGTCCAGGTAAATTCCCGGCACGCCGGCCTTCGCAAAGCTGAACTGATCCGAGCGGTAGAAGTAACCCTGGTCCGGAAACTGGTCGCCCCGCAGGGTTCGTCCGACGTACGACGCCACATCGTACGCAACCTGGTCCAGCGAGGACTTGCCCAGGCCGATGAAGATCATGTCGCTGGCCTCGCCCCAGATGCTCACGCCGTCGAAATTGACGTTGGCCGCGATGCGCCCGGCATGGAAGGTGGGATGGCGGGCGTAGTACTGCGACCCCAGCAGCCCCTGTTCTTCCGCACCCACCAGCGCGAACACGACCGAGCGTCGCGGCGGCGAGGGCAATGCCGACAGCGCCCTGGCCAGCGAAAGCACCGCTGCCACGCCGGTAGCGTTGTCGAAGGCGCCGTTGTAGATCACGTCCTCGCCCTCGGAGGAAGCGATGCCCATGCCCAGGTGATCGTGGTGCGCGGTCACCACCACCGCCTCGTTCTTCAGCTTGTCGTCGCACCCGGGAAGCACGCCCAGCACGTTGGCGGTCTCGACCCGCTCCAGGCCGGCATCGAGTTCGACGGTGGTGGTGATGCCGAGCGTCACGGGCGCGAAGTCCGGGCTGCGGGCCGCCTGCGTGAGCGCGTCCAGGTCGTGTCCGGCGGAGGCCAGCAGCTCTCTCGCCGCCGTTTCGGTGAGCCAGGCGGCGACTTCAAGGCGCGGCTCTCCCTCGGCGGGAATCTCGTACTGGGGGCCGGTCCACGAGGTTTCGACAACCTGCCAGGGGTAGCCCGCCGAGGGCGTCGTATGAATGATGATTGCGCCGACGGCGCCCAAGCGCGCGGCGATCTCATACTTGTAAGTCCATCGCCCGTAATAGAGACGGCGCTTGCCCGCAAACAGGTCAGGATCCCAATCCGGGTCGTTGTTCAGCATGACCAGCACCTTGCCGCTCATGTCCTGCGCCTTGAAATCGTCCCACTCGTATTCGGGGGCCTGGATGCCGTAGCCTGCAAAGACCAGTTCGGCGCCGGCGAGCGATGCCCGGGACGTCTGATTGGCCACGTTGGCGACGAATTCCGAGCCCGGCGCCACGGAAACGCCCGTGGAAAACGGCCAGGCGGCCGGAAGCTCGGTCGTGACGGACACCAGTTCGAACGGCTGCTCATAGCCCTGCCCCGCGCCGGGTGCGATATTCGCCTCGGCAAGCTGCGCCGCCATCCACTCGCGCGCTTTCACGTCACCGGCGCTGCCCGGCGCCCGGCCTTCATAGGCATCGCTCGCCAGCTCGGCCACCACGGACCGCAACTCCTCGCCCCGGATCAGGTGCGCGACCCCGTCGGCATGGGCCAGGGCTTCATCCGTCGCCGTGGGGCCGCAGGCCTGAAGAATTCCCTCATCCGCCGGGCCGCAACCGAACCCCAGCAGGCAAAGAAGAACAATGCTTGGCGCACGCATGAAGCGCTCCTCGAGACTTGATGAGAGGGCGCCAAGATACACGAAAAAAGGCTGGCATGGCCGACCCCTGCGGATTGCGCGCACCGCATCGTGGCAGTGCCGTTTCGGCGCCACTTCAGACCCGGGCGTAGCGACCGCCGTCGCCGACCCAGCGGTGGATCAGCTGTTCGACCGCGGGGCCACCGTCACGGAGCATTTCATCGGCAATGCGCTGGGCTGGCTCCGCCAACTCTCCGTCGCGCACCAGGTCGGCCACGCGGAACTGCAGCGCGCCCGTCTGGCGGACGCCCAGGATCTCGCCGGCGCCACGCAGCGCCAGGTCCTTGCGGGCTATTTCAAACCCGTCGTTGGTGCTGCGCATCGTGTTGAGCCTCTCGCGGGCCATTTCGCCCAGAGGCGAGCGGTACATCAGAACGCAATGGCTCCTGTCCGCGCCCCGTCCCACGCGGCCGCGCAACTGGTGCAGCTGCGCCAGTCCAAGACGCTCGGCGTTCTCCACGATCATCAGGCTGGCCTTCGGAACATCCACGCCCACTTCAATGACCGTGGTGGCCACCAGCACCCCCAGCTTGCCGGCGGCAAACTGTCCCATGACCCGATCACGCTCCCGCGGTGTGGCCCGCCCATGCAGCAGGCCCACCCGAATGCCGGGCAGAGCTTCGCTCAGTTCGCGATGGGTCGGCTCGGCGGCCTGGGACTCGATGTACTCCGATTCCTCGATCAGCGGGCAGACCCAGTACGCCTGCCGCCCGGAACCGCAGGCCGAAGCGACTCTCTCGATGACCTCGTGGCGGCGCTCCTGCGAAATCAGCACGGTATTGACCGGCTGGCGCCCGGCCGGCATGTCGCGGATGGCGGAAATATCCAGGCCGGCGTAGAAGGTCATGGCCAGCGACCGCGGGATGGGCGTGGCGGTGGTCACCAGTTGGTGCGGCGCCTGGCCGCCGGCAGCGCCCTTTTCCACCAGGCTCAGCCGCTGATGCACCCCGAAACGGTGCTGTTCGTCCACTACCACCAGTCCCAGCGACCGGTATTGGACGCCTTCCTGGAAAAGGGCGTGGGTGCCGATTGCAAGCTGGGCGTCACCGCCGGACAGCTCCGCCTCGAACATCCGGCGCTCGGAACGCGACATGCCGCCGGATATCCAGGCCAGGCGCACGCCCAGCGGCGCAAGCCAGTCCGAGAGCGTGCGCATATGCTGTTCGGCCAGCAGTTCGGTGGGGGCCATGATCGCCGCCTGCCGCCCCGTTTGAATGGCTGCCAGCGCCGCAGCCGCGATTACCACGGTCTTCCCGCACCCGACATCGCCCTGCAGCAACCGCATCATGGGAACACTGCGGGCCAGGTCGGCGTCGATCTGTTCGATCGCCTGCCGCTGGCCGGACGTCAATTCAAAAGGCAGACGCCGCAAGAACTCCTCGCGAAGCGGGCCAATCGCGCTGAGAGGAAACGCATCACGCCGCTGACCGGCTTCGCGCATCCGCCGCAGGCCCATGTGCCAGGCCAGTATTTCTTCCAGCGCCATGCGCTTGCGGGCGGGATGGGTCCCGGACAGCAGCGTTTCCAGCGCCATGCCCTTCGGCGGCCGGTGCACCGTGCGCAAGGACTCGTGCAGCCCCGGAAACCGGAGCCTGGCCAGAAACGGCGCGGGGATCAGGTCCGGCAGATCCTCCAGGGCATGCTCAAGCGCGTAGTCGGTCAATCCGCGAAGGCGGGGCTGGGTGACGCCCTCGGTGGTGGGATAGACGGGCGTGAGCCGGTCCTGGACTGGCGCGGGTTCGGATTCCCGGAGCCTGCGGTACTCGGGATGCACGATCTCGAATCCCCTGGGACCCTGCCGTACCTCGCCGTAGCAGAGCAGGCGCGTCCCGGCCCTCAAGCCCGCCTGTTGCTGCCGGGTAAAGTGAAAGAAACGCAGCGTGATTTCCGCCGTCTCGTCGCGCAGCGCGCAGAGCAGGCTGCGGCGGCGGCCCATGATGACTCTGGCGCGGGCGATCACTCCCTCTACCTGCACCCGCTGGCCGGGCTTGAGATCGATGATGGGCCGGATGCGCGTGCGGTCCTCGTAGCGGATCGGCAGCAGGAACAGGAGGTCGCGGACCGTGCGCAGGCCCAGGCGCTCGAGCTTGCCGGCCATGGCCGGGCCGATGCCCTTGAGCGTAGTGAGGTTCGGGCTGTCTTCGGCCGTCGGGGAGGCGGAATCAGCAGGCAACTGGCGTCGTGTTCCGCTAATCGGTTCGTACTACGGGACGACCAGTACTGCGTCGGCTTCTACCTGTGCGCCCAGCGGCAATCCCGCCACCTCGATCGCGGCGCGGGCGGGGAAAGGCTTGGCGAACATCTCCGACATGACCTCGTTTACCAGTCCGAAATGCGAAAGATCCGTCAGAAAGACCGTGATCTTCACCGCGTCCCTGCCGAGATCGCAGCCGCCGGCCCTGGCCACCGCCGCCAGGTTGGCGAACACCTGTCCGATCTGCAGGCGGATATCGCCGTCAACCAGCTTGCCGGTCTCCGGGTCCAGCGGAATCTGTCCGGACACATAGCAGAAATCGCCCGCCACGATGGCCTGGGAATAGGCGCCGATCGCAGCCGGCGCACGGGAGGTGTGTACAGGAGTGCGTTTCATGGGCGAGTCGGGGGTCAATAATATGTCAGTCAGCGTACTAAACATGCTGCCGGCGTCAGACACGCTGCACGCGATGCACGCTGGGCAAAGTGCGTATCGCCCGGATCACCCGGGCCAGCCGGTCCCTGTCCTTGACCAGAACCGACAGGAACAGTTCGGTGCTTTCCTCGGGACGGTCCTGCATGTTCACCTGGGCGATGTTGTGTCCGGTCTCGGCCACCCGGGCGGCGACTTCCGCGAGCACGCCCGGCCGATGATCGATGTGAATGCGCAGCCCGGCCGGAAACTCCAGCCGGATGCGGCGCTTCCAGTTGATCGGGATCCAGCGGTCCTTGCGCTTGCGCTCGGCGCGGAAATTGCCGCAGGTGTTGCGATGAATGACAAATCCGCGCCCGCTGGAGGTATGTCCCACCACTTCGTCGCCCGGAATCGGATAGCAGCACTTCCCGTATGTCACCACCATGCCCTCGGCGCCGGCGATGTCCACGGGAGTCAGCTTGCGGCGCCGGTCGCCGGATTGCTTCTTGCCGGGATTCATGACCACGGCCGCCGCCAGCGTCGCGAGACGTTCGCCCAGGCCGATCTGTTCGTACAGTTCCTGGCGGCTCGTCACCCCAAGTTCCGTGAGTGCTTCTTCAAGCGGACCGCGCCCCATCTTGCGCAGCGACGATCCCCGATCGGCCAGCGCCTGGTTCAACAGCACGGCGCCCACCTCCCGCGCTTCCCTCGTCTGCGTGTTCTTCAGGTAATCGAGAATGGCCGAGCGCGCCTTGGCCGTGGCGACGTATTCCAGCCAGCCCGCGTTCGGATGGGCGTGACGTGAGGTGAGTATGTGCACGTTCTGACCGTTCTTCAACTGCGAGCGCAGCGGCGTCACCTGTCCGTCCACCCGCGCCGCTACGCAGCGGTGACCTACATCCGTATGCACGGCATACGCGAAGTCCAGACAGGTGGCGCCCCTGGGCAGGCGCAGGATCATGCCCTTTGGCGTGAACACGTAGACCTTGTCGGGGAACAGGTCCACTTTCACGTGATCGTAGAACTCTTCCTCCTGAGCGGTGGCCTGCATTTCGGTAATCCGCCGCAACCACTCCTGGGTGCGGAACTGGGCCGGAAGCACGCTCTTGTCCTCGGCCTTGTACTGCCAGTGCGCAGCGATGCCGCTTTCGGCCACGCGGTGCATCTCGGGCGTGCGGATCTGGAATTCCAGCGGCACGCCTTCCGGTCCCAGCAGGACGGTATGCAGCGACTGGTAGCCGTTCACGCGCGGGATGGCGATGTAATCCTTGAACCGCCCGGGCATGGGGCGGAAGAGCTGATGCGCAATACCCAGGCACCGGTAGCAGGCGTCGATGTCCGACACGATGATGCGCAGGCCGAAGACATCCGAGATTTCCTTGAAGGCCAGCCGTTTCTCGCGCATCTTGGTGTAGATGCTGTAGGCGGACTTGGCGCGCGCGGAAATACTGCCTTCCAGGTTGGCCGACTTGAGCGCCCGCCGCAGGCGGTCGGAGACGCGCCTCATTATTGCGCGCGGGTGCCTGGGCCTCTGGTTCAGGTGGCGGTTGATGACCCGGTAACGCTGCGGCCAGGCATAGCGGAAGCCGAGGTCCTCCATTTCCCGGCGAATCGTGCGAATGCCCAGGCGGTTGGCTATCGGCGCGTAGATCTCCAGCGTTTCGCGGGCGATGCGCCGCTGGCGTTCGCGGCCCAGCGCATCCAGCGTCCGCATGTTGTGCAGCCGGTCCGCCAACTTGACCAGGATGACACGGATATCGTCAACCATGGCCAGCATCATCTTGCGGAAACTGGCGGCCTGGGTTCCCGAATGACCGGCTTTCCTGAGTCGCGTCAGCTTGGTCACGCCGTCAACGATCGCCGCCACCTGCCGGCCGAATTGGTCTTCCAGGTTGACCCGAAGCGTGGGCGTGTCCTCGATTACGTCGTGCAGCAGCGCGGCGATGATGGTTTCGGAGTCCAGCCGCAGCTGGGCGAGGATGGTCGCGACGGCTACCGGATGGGAAATGTACGGTTCGCCGGAGAGCCGGCGCTGGTCATGGTGGGCGCGCGCACCGAATTCATACGCCTGCCGGACCTGATCGCGCTCGTTCCCGGACAGGTATTCCAGGTCGGCGAGAAGCCTGCGGATTCCGCCGCCGGATACCCGGATTTTCTGCGTGCCGGGCAGAACAACTGCCTGCTGCATGATTCGTGCCGTGCCCCCGGTTACGGGATGGCAGACGCTCGGACCGTTGAGTGCCGGTGCAAGCGCCGGCCCTCCGATCAATACTCGCGAACTTCTCCCGGAGTGGCGAACGCTTCCTCGACGGACCGTTCCTGCTCGTTGAGGCTCTCTTCCGTGACCAGCCCGGCCGCGATCTCGCGCAGCGCGATCACCGAGGGTTTTTCGTTCTCGCGCGGCACCATGGGCTCCGCGCCGTTGGCAAGCCGGCGCGCGCGCATAGCGGCCACGCGCACGAGATCGAAGATGTTTTCGATCCGCTGCTGGCAGTCTTCAACGGTAATTCGCGCCATTGCTATTGCTCTGTAGAGAAGTCCTTAAGCTGATTCTGCATCACTATGCGTGCCGCCGCAAGGCCGCCTTCCTGGAGGGCGGGAGGCTGTAGGGGCAATGCCCCCACTCCCAGAGACTCTACCAGCCGCCTGCCGCGATGCCTTCCTCGACACATGCCCGGTGCTTTTCGTCGTGAACGGCGTATCCCGCCCCATCGCCTTTCATGATGCTCGACATCCTCCGGCAGGTCTCACCGACATCGATATTGACAAGCACGTAGTGGAAGTCGGTCCACTTGCTCACGTCATGGCTCGCTTCGGAAAACCGGCGCTTGACCACTTCCGGCTTGTCGCTGTTGCGGCCTTTCAGACGCTTCTCCAGTTCGCCGCGTGAAGGTGGGAGCAGGAAAATGCTCTGCGCCTCGGGCATGGCGCGCCGCACCTGCTCGGCGCCCTGCCAGTCGATTTCCAGGATCACCTGGCTGCCGCCGGCGAGCTTCTCTTCCACTTCCCGGCGGCTGGTCCCGTAACGGTTGCCGAAAACGTTCGCATGCTCCAGAAAACCGCCGGCGTCCCGTATTTCATCGAAAGCCGCGTCGCTTACAAAGTGATAGTCGTGCGTGTCCCGCTCCTGTTCGCGGGGCGGGCGCGTCGTGTGGGAAACGGCCAGGCTGACGCCGGGGTTTTCCCTGACCAGACGCCTGACGATCGTGGTCTTGCCGGTCCCCGAAGGGGCGGATACGACAAACAGACGGGGCGTCACAGGATATTCTGGGCCTGCTCGCGCATTTGCTCCACGAGAACCCGCATATCCACGGCTTCGTGCGTACCGCGCGCGTCTCCCGACTTGGCGGCCAGCGTGTTGGCCTCCCGGCCAATTTCCTGGAGCAGAAAATTCACCCGCTTCCCGGCCGGGTCGCTTGCCTTCAGCGCGGACCGCAGGGCCACCAAGTGGGCTTCCAGCCGGTCCAGTTCCTCGCTGATGTCGTAACGCATCAGCAACAGCGCCACTTCCCTTTCCAGCCGTTCGGCATCCACGCGCACCCTGATCGCGTCGAGCCGATCGCTCATGCGTTCCATGGCCCTCTCCCGGAGTTCGGGCGTGCGCAAACGGTACTTCTTGAGCATCTTCTCCATCTTGGAGCAGCGGCTCTCAATGGTCTTCTTCAGTTTCTCGCCCTCGCTGGCCTGCGTCGCCCGCAGCGAGTCGATCGCCTTGTGCAGCAACTTGCGCACCTCTCCGGACATGTGGCTCTGATCGGCGGAATGTTCTTCGATTACGCCCGGCCAGCGCATGACGTCGAGGGGGCTGACCGCCGCCGGGCGGCGCATCTGCTCCGCCAGCACCCGCGCGTAACCGATGATCCGCACCGCCAGGCCCGTGTTGACCTTGATCCGGTCGGCAAATTTTTCCGCCGGGCGCCAGCTCAGGCGCGCATCAACGTGGCCGCGGCCAATTTGCGAAGCCAGCAAATTGCGTATCTCGGGCTCCATGTCCCGAAAAACGCCGGGCACGCGAACTTCGAGATCCAGGTGGCGATGATTCACGGACCGCAATTCCCACTGGAGCCACCCGCTTTCGCTGCGGTACTCCTCTTTGGCATAGCCGGTCATGCTGCGAATCATTGGTAGTGCCTCATTGGCCCCCGCCATATCGACGCAAGCCAATTTTAGCGTCGCCGCGAAACACCATTGTCCGAAATGAGCGCATCGATGCAAGACCGGCGCGCCGACGCTTGCATAATTGGCCGGATGCACACCAAATCTTCCTCAGCGGTGCGCCGGCCCAGTGGCCGGGACCCGGACCGCATGCGCCCCGTAGCGTTCGAGACCGGCTACACGTCCCATCCCGGCGGCTCGGTTCTGGCCCGCTTCGGCGAGACACGCGTGCTCTGCACGGCGAGTGTCGAAGCCGGCGTGCCGCATTTCCTTCGCGGCAGCGGCCGCGGCTGGGTAACCGCCGAATACGGCATGCTGCCGGGGGCCACACACACCAGGGGCCGCCGTGAAGCAAGCAGCGGACGTCAGTCGGGCCGTACCATGGAAATCCAGCGCCTGATCGGACGCTCGTTGCGCGCCGGCGTGGATTTCGAGGCCCTGGGCGAGCACACGATAGTCGTCGACTGCGATGTCATACAGGCCGACGGCGGGACACGTACCGCGGCAATATCGGGAGGCTGGCTGGCTCTGAGCCTGGCTTGCCGGCGGCGCTCGTGGCGGCGCCGGTTTGTCCGACACCCGTTGCACGGACAGGTGGCGGCGGTTTCCGTCGGCCTGTATCGCGGACTGGAAGTGCTGGACCTCGACTACGCCGAAGACTCGGAGGCCGAGGCGGACATCAACGTGGTGATGAACGAGGCCGGAGGCATCATCGAAGTGCAGGGCGCCGCCGAGGCGAACGCTTTTCTGCGCGAGGAGCTGGATCGCATGCTCGACCTCGCGGCGGATGGCATCAGGCAGGTCCTCGTGGCGCAGGAAGAGGCGCAAGGGCAGGCTGGCTGAGCCGGCGTCGTGTCACGCCCGTAGGGTCGCGTCAGAGATTCAGCGCCAGGCGGGCGCCGTCCTGAACCGCCGCCCAGATGGAGCGGGGAGCGAGGCAATCGCCGATCGCAGGTACGCCGTCCGGCGCCGGATTGGCGACCGCGCCCATGGACAGCACCAGGTCGTCGAAAGGCCCCATCTCCGCGCCTTCCACGGATATTGCGGTGTTGTTCCTGACCTCCTTCACAAGTGTGCCGCCATGCAGTTTCACGCCCGCCGACTTCATGCGGCGGGTGACCAGCGGCAGTTCGCCGGTCAGGGACAGCTCCGGATCGCCGAACAGCGCGCTGGCCGTCGCCACGGTCACGCCGGAAACGCCATCCATTGCCGCCAGGTATTCCACCAGATTGACTGCCGGCCAATTGCCTTCCTCGTCGATCACCAGGACGCTTCCCGATACTGACGCCGTGCCTGCCAGGATGTCGCGCCCATGGGGCAGGTTTTCCGCGCCCGGAATGCCGCCGGTCAGGCGGGGCCGGTTGCGCCAAAGCCAGGTCCAGCCGGGCGAGCCGCCCGTGGCCCAGACCGCCTCGTCAACATCCAGATCCCCGGGATCATCGATCGCGGTGCGTAATCGGACAATGACGCCCAGCCGGGACAACTCCCGCTCCCACCACTCGAGGGCCGGCAGCATCTCCTCGCGGTGCGGGCAGCGGGCTGCGAGACGCATGGCGCCACCAAGCGCGTCCGAGGCTTCATACAGGGTAACGGCGTGACCTCGCTGCGCCGCTACGCGCGCGCATTCCAGTCCGGCCGGACCGCCGCCGACGACGGCAATGTTCCTGCGGGTTGCGACCGGCGCCCCGCCGGGCATTTCGAGTTCCCTTCCAGCGGCCGCGTTGATGTTGCAGCCCGCGGGCAAGCCCAGGGCGGCAAAACCCAGACAGACCTGGTTGCAGGACATGCAGGGCCGGATGCGCTCCTCCTCGCCGCGGCGCACCTTCACGACCCAGTCGGGCTCGGCGATGAACGTGCGGGCCATGGCGACGACGTCAGCCTGGCCGTTCGCGACGATGGCCTCCGCTTCATCGGGGGTGCGGATGCGCCCGGCCACCGTGACCGGAACGGACAGCGCCTCCCTGAAACGTGCCGCCTCTTCCGCCAACTGTGCCCGAGGATAGGTCATGGGCGAAATAGTCTCCGCAAAGGCCGCATTGGAACCGCTCATCACGCTTACGTAATCGGTAACGCCGGCCTCGGCAATCGTCGCCATGGCAGGGAGTGACTCTTCCAGGCCGTAGCCGTCAGGGTCCCCCGGAATGGCGTGGAAGACCGAGGTGCGCAGACCCACGGCCACGCTGCCGGGAACTCTTGTTCGTATCGCTTCCAGAACTTCTATTACGAACCGGCAGCGGTTCACCACCGACCCGCCGTAGCCATCGGTCCTGTGATTGAGTTGCGGGCTGAGAAACGAACCGAGAAGATAGTCGGATGCGGTCTGCACTTCGATAACGTCTACCCCCGCCCTGGCGCAGCGCTCGGCCGCGGCGGCGTAATACCCGACCAACTCCCCGATCTCGGCAATGGAAATGGCCTTGGGCACCTGGCCGATCTGCACCGACGGAATCGCCGACGGAGCCAGCGCTACCGCTCCGCGGCCGAAAGGCACGTTGTGACCGCCGTGCCAGAGGATTATGGACAGCCTGGAACCCGCGTCATGGACTGCCTCGGCGGTGCGGGCCAGAGAGTCGATGATCTCGTCCCGCCAAAGCTCAAGTTGTCCGGTCCAGGTCAGGCTGTCGGGGTGTACCGGGGCGGACTCGATACCCACAAGAGCAGCGCCGCCCCTGGCCCGCCTTACCAGATAGGCGTGATAGCGCTCGGTAATGAGGCCGGAGGAATCCCCGTGCACCATGGAGTGGCCCGGAATAATCACCCGGTGAGCCAGGCGCACCGGCCCCAGTGAGATAGGGGTGAAGAGATGTGGATACCGACTTTCGGCGGGCGTTGTGGAATCCGGCATTGTTTCGATTCCGGGAAGATTCGGCGGCGGGGCGCAAAGAATATCGCACGCCGCCGCCGTCTCGGTACATACTTCCCCGGGAATTCGGGACATTTGCGCATACTGAAATGGCCAATATCCGAAAAGCCGTGCTGGCTACGGGCAACCAGGGCAAACTGATTGAGCTTCAGGAACTGCTCAAGGGACAACTGCGCCTTATTGCGATGCGCGAACTCGGTCTTGTAGCAGCGGAGGAGACCGGCTCGAGCTTTGAGGAAAACGCACGGCTGAAAGCCTGTGCTGCTGCCGAGCAATCCGGCTTGCCGGCGCTGAGCGACGACTCCGGCCTGGAAGTGGACGCATTGCACGGCGCGCCGGGCGTTTATTCCTCCCGTTACGCCGGAGCCGAGGCAAACGCCCGGGCCAATATCCGGAAACTGCTGGGAAGCCTTGACGGCGTGCCGGCCGAATACCGGACAGCGCGCTTTCGCTGCGTGCTGGTTCTGGCCAGCCCCGGAAACGAGCCGCCTCCCCTGATTGCCGAAGGCGTCTGGGAAGGGCGAATCGCCGCCAGCGCGCAAGACAGCCGGGGGTTTGGTTACGACCCCGTTTTCCTGGACCGGCGCACCGGCAGGTGCGCTGCCCTGATGAGCGCCGAGGAAAAGGGACGCAGGAGTCATCGTGGGCAGGCGGCGCGTTTTTTGGCGCGGCTTCTTGGAGACAGGGCGCCGGGATAATATGCCCGCCGCCAGTCACTTATTCACACCCGGCAGAAAACCGTATTGTGCAGTTCACATTGCGACCACTTTCGCATAACGTCTTTGTTAACCTCTCCTAAGCCATTGATATTTCGTTACTTTCCTGCATTCGCTGAATTCTTCCCCCGCTGTGGAAAACTGCGCGAGCCAATAGAGACAAGGCCTACGGGCGATGTTGTCCACAAAGTTATCCACATGGCCATGAAAGCGCGGAAACCGGCAGCTTGAGCAAAGTGACCGAAACGCCATCATGGCCCCGGCGCGGCTACGCCTGGTACGTCGTGGTCCTGCTGATGGTCCTGTACCTTTGCTCGTTTCTCGACCGCAACATCATCACCCTGCTGGTTGAGCCCCTGAAGCGCGATCTCAACCTGAGCGACATCGAGATCGGGATGCTGTACGGCCTGGCATTCGCAGCCTTCTACACCACCCTGGGCCTTTTCGCCGCCGGCATGGCCGACTTGTGGAACCGGCCTGCCGTCATCGCCGCCGGCGTCGTAGTGTGGAGTCTGGCGACCGCGGCCTGCGGACTTGCTACCAGCTACGCACAATTGTTTGTTGCACGGATGCTGGTCGGCGTGGGACAGGCGGCGCTGTCGCCCGCCGCCTATTCGCTGATCGCGGATTACTTCCCGCCCAAAGCCCGGCTGCGGGCGACGGCAACCTATGCCACCGGCCTTTATGTCGGCATCGGGCTGGCCACCCTGACGGGAGGCCTGGTCATCAACTGGGTGGCGAGCGGCGGAAGCGCGAACCTGCCATTGCTTGGCGCCCTCAATGGCTGGCAGGTCGTCTTTGTCGTCGTGGGTTTGCCCGGCGTGCTGCTGGGCGTTCTCACGCTGGCCTCGGTGCGCGAAACCACTCGTTTCGGAGAGGCGCCCGAAGCGGGCGTCGGCGCAAGGGCCTTCGTTCGCTTCCTTGGGGGGGCGCAACGCACCTTGTACCTGACCCATTTTCTGGGCTTTTCCTGCCAGGTCACCTATTCATACAGCTTCGGCGCCTGGACGCCTTCCTTTCTGATCCGCGAATTCGGCTGGACCCAGTCCGAGACGGGCCTGGGACTGGGCGCCGTCACGCTGGTGACTGCGCCGCTGGGCGTGTACCTGGGCAGCGTAGCGGCCCAGCTGCTTCGGCGGCGCTGGCCGCGGGACGCCGAGATCCGGGTTGCGTTCGCGATCGCGCTGATTGCGCTTCCCTTCGCCGTGGCCTTTCCCTTTGCGCCCACCGCATACCTGGCGCTGGCGTTGATCGGCGTGACGCAGTGCCTGATCAGCATGCCCTTCGGCATTTCTCCGGTAGCGCTGAACGAGGTGACTCCGAATCGATTCCGGGCCCGAATCATCGCCGTGTACCTGTTCTGCGTAAACCTGCTGGGGCTGTCGCTGGGTCCGGTGGGAGTGGCGCTGCTGGCCGAGCGCGTGTTCGGGTCGCCGGATCGCCTGCCCCTTGCGCTGGCGACCATGGCCCTTTGCACCATGCCGCTGGCGGCAGCCATCTTTCGATTCTGCGCTCCGGCCTACCGCCGGGTCGCGCGCAACGGCGCCTCGGCGGCATGAAGCGGCGGGCGCTTACATTGCTGGTGTCGCTGGCGGTGCTGGTGATCGCCGTATGGCTACTGCCGGCGCGCGAGTGGCTGGTCCAGCTGACCGATTGGGCGCAGGCGCATCCGCGCATCGCCTGGGCCGGTTTCATTCTCGTCTATGTCCTGGCCGCCGTGCTCATGGTTCCGGGTTCCATTCTGACCCTGGCCGCGGGGGTGTTGTTCGGCGTGGCCCTGGGCGTGGCCCTGGTGTCTCTTGCGAGCACGCTGGGAGCGTGCTGCGCGTTTCTGGTCGGCAGGTTCCTTGCGAGGGACTGGGTCGAGTCGCGGCTGGAAGCGATGCCGCGCTTCAGCGCGCTGGACCGCGCGGTGGCCCGCAAGGGCTGGCAGATCGTGCTGCTGGCGCGGCTCTCGGTCCTGATCCCCTACAACCTGCTGAACTACGCCCTGGGGCTGACCAACGTGCGCTTCGGAGCCTACCTGTTCAGCACGGTCGTCGGCATGCTGCCGGCCATTTTTCTCTATGTCTACCTGGGCTCGGTCGCGGGCAGCCTGGCCTCCCTGGACCAGGCGGGCGCCCCGGTAATACCACAGTCGATTTTCGTCACGGGACTCATCGTCACCGCAGCGTTGATTGTCGTGATTGCCCGGCTGACCGCCAAGGCGCTAAGGACCGAACTGAACCGTTCCGCCGAAAATACCTAGGGCCTGTTAACGCTATGCGATGTCCCGATCAGATTCCGCAGCAGCACATGCCGGCCGAAATTGCCTCAAGCTGCTCCTCGTCGAGCACCTGATCGGGCGGCAGAACCAGATGCACGGTGCGGAAGTCGCTTTGGTGCACATGAATTTCGATGTGATCAGGAATCTCGATGCCGAATTCCTGATGCAGGGCACCTTTGGGATCCGCTAGGAGCCCCCTGCGAAAATCACTGTCCTCAACCGCTCTCCGAGTGAGGTAACGATGCATCTCCTCAGCCGAGAGCATGCCTGTCTGCCGTAGTTTCCACGGTCCTGTTCCCCGCTTATGTTTACCGCGTGTCCAACCAGACTTTTGGATCGTAACACAAACAAAAACCTGCGCAAAAGATGGAGCTTCGAAGGCGGGCGTTCGGCCAATATCAGGGACTTGAGAGCATGTCCAGGGCCAGCCCGGCGTAGAGCAAAAAGCCCAGCAGCGAGTTGTTGTTGAAGGCCTGAAGGCATCGCGCCCGGTCCCTGCCGCGAATCAGCCAGACTTGCCGGCCCGCGCACAGCACCGCCCCGGCCCAGCCCGCGAAGAACGGCAGCCCCAGGCCAACCCGCAATCCCAGGCCGAACATGCCCGCCAGGTAGACGGCAAGACCCAGCGCGACGAAAGCAACGTCCCGTCCGCCCAGCAGGATCGCCATGGACGGCACGCCGATTTTCTCGTCGTCGTCCCGATCGACCATGGCGTATATGGTGTCGTAGATGACCACCCACAGGAAGGTAAGCGGCCAGAGAATCCACAGGGACGGTTCGGTGAGACTCGAAAGGGCGGCATAGGCCATGGGGACGCCCCAGGAAAACGCCGCGCCCAGTACCAACTGCGGGGCCGAGAATAACCGTTTCGCGAAAGGATAGAAGCCGGCCACCACCGCGCCCGCAACCGCCAGCCCGATCACCAGCGGCCGCAGGCTGAAGACCAGCAATGCCGCCCCGGCCGTCAGCAGACCGGCCACGAACAATGCTTCCGCGGGCCTGATCTCACCGGTCGCCAGCGGGCGCGAGCGGGTGCGCTTTACAAGGCGGTCCACCCGGCGGTCGGCGTAGTCGTTAAGCGCACAGCCGGCCGATCGCATGAGGAAAGTACCGGCAACGAACACGAACAGGATTCCGCCCGGCGGATCGCCCCCGCCGGCCAGCCACAGGGCAAACAGCGTCGGCCACAACAGCAGCAGCGTGCCAACGGGTCGATCCAGCCGGATCAGCCGTCCGTACGCCGACAGGCGTTCGATCACCGCCGGCGCCATCAGAAACTGTAGGTGAGGTCCAGGGCCAGGAAGCTGTCTCGCCGCACGTCGTAGGTCAGGTCCCGCGGATCCACGCTCAATTGCGCGATCGCTTCGAACCGCAACGACCAGCTGTCCGAAAGGCGGCGTCTCAACCCGACGTTCAGGGCGCGGTAGTCCCGGCTTGCGTCACCAAGGATGCCCACGATGAGCTCGGTGCTTTGCACGTCGTTGAGCGTAACCGAAGCCCCCACGAACACGTCGTTCGCCCAGGCATTCGTAGCCCTTGGTCCGCGACTGTCGTCGTGCCATTCGGCCAGCAGGATCATGTCCGCCGAGGAGCCGAAGATCCCGTAGAAATTGCGTTCCAGGCCGAGGATGAAGGCGCGGTAATCCTCCTCCAGGCCCAACAGGTTGCGGGCGCCGCTGCGGCGAATGGCTTCCAGCTTGTAGAGCCAGTCACCGGTCGTGAGCTGGGCATCCACCCCGAACTGACGAATCTGCTCGTAATACGGGACAAACCGCGTATCGGGGCCGGGGACCATGCCGCCCCGCAGGTCCGGCACGAATCCGGGCTCGCGGTTTGTCCCGGCGAAGGCGCTCAGGCCGAAGTCGAGCAGCCCGACGGAGTTGCCGTAGCGGGCGGCCAGATCGACATGACGCTCTTCGCCGCCACTCTCGTACAGGGCGTCATCCACAGTCGCGAGGCGTCCGCGAAAGCGCCCGGACGGGCCCGGAAACGTGCGCTCGCGATGGTAGGGCAGCACCAGCCATTCCGTCGTGCCCCAGGCGCCCGAAACCGTCAGGTAGGCCATGGGCTGCCCCAGCTTGGCCT
The DNA here is from genome assembly GCA_963666765.1 of Gammaproteobacteria bacterium. GTDB lineage: Bacteria > Pseudomonadota > Gammaproteobacteria > Steroidobacterales > Foliamicaceae > Foliamicus. The sequence continues at coordinate 2,200,050 of OY762933.1, read as the reverse complement.
CCTCACGCGGGTGCTCGATCAGGTCGAACTGGTTTACGACATCCACCAGGTTGTGCAGCTCGACCACTCCCCAGAAAACACGGTCAACGCCGAGCCGAAGCTCCCAGGAATTTTCGCCCCAGTCCCCGTACATCAGCAGGTAGGCCTCGCGCAGGTCCGCGTGGGTGCGCCTCGAATCGGCGCTGTCGTAGCGGTAAAGCGGGGTCAAGGTAAAGCTGACCCGTTCCGCGATGTCCCAGTAGAGCGTCGGCTCAATAACCATGCCCCCGCTGCCCGTGCGCTGCCCCGGAAAGGCCGGCGTTTCCGGAAACCATCGGGTCTGCAGGCTCAGGCCGCCCGAAAAATCAACAGTCTGCGCCGTGGCGCCCCCTCCCATCATGAGCATGAGGGCCGCAATCGCGCCACGGAACCGCATCAGCGCACCCGTCGAAGTGCAGTCCGGGTAAATTCGCTGTCGTCGAGATTGTCGCGGAACCGAAGGTTGGTCCAGTTCATCACCGTGCTCTTGCCGGTCAGGTGATTCACCATCGTCATTTCGCCCGCGCGCCAGTACCGGTCCAGGTACTGCCTGAAGTCGGCGAATACAAGTGTTTTCAGATGAGCGTTCCTGCGATCGTAGTATTCCACTTTCCAGGTTCGAAGTTCGCCGGTGTCCTGCCACACGAGTTGGCGACTGTAACTTGACTTGCTGTCCACCGGAACCTGTTCCGTGACCGTGCAGGTGAACTCGCCGCAGGCCTCTTCCCGCAGGTATCGATAGGTGTATTCCTCCACCTCCGGGCTGCTCATGTCCTCATAGGAAAACTCGCTGCCCATGAACGACCCGGAACGTGTTGATGAGCTTATGCGTTTGACGCGCTTCAACGCCGGAAGAAAAAGCCACTGGTCGTCCGGGGCGCCGACGTGACCGTGGGTAAGCAGCGCGGTGCCTTGAACATCACGCGGCTCGTCGAACACGAACAGGCTCTTGTCGCCGCTTCCGGGAACTTCCAGCACCTTGAACCGGACCTGGCGGCGGCTCTCCTGTCCCTGCCTGTTACGAAGCAGCATGGTCATATTCGCCGTGAAGTTACCGAACCCATCGTTACGAACGCTGGCTTCGCGAGCAATCCGCAGCCCGAGGCCCTCGGACCCTTCCTCCTGCGCGTAGGCGAGCGAATTCACGAGGACACAACCAACCAGCACGAGGAGGCAAACGATAGCGGCAGACCTCTCATTTCCAGCCCGGACGGATCGGATCATATTGTTCTCCCGTAAACGGCCTGCCGGGTCGGCGGCAATGCCGCTCAAGACCTTCTTCGCCAGGGTCAAAGGCTTATCATATTGCAATGGGCCGAAGTGTCAGTCGCACTTGCAGACCTGACGCGGGGGCTGCTTGAGCAGAAGCGGGGATTGCCATGGCAGACAACAAGACTGTATCGACTCCTCCGGGCGCAGCAACAGCAGGCGCAGGCATGATACGACCATCGATCGGCAACGCCCTGCCGTATTTTGTCTCCGTAGTGGTTTTTCCGCTGGTAATCATCGCCTCGCTTCGGGGCGGCTGGTGGATCGCGGCGCCCTACCTTTTTCTGCTGATTCCGGACTTTTGCGACGCCATGTTCGGATTGGAAAAGAGGAACATGGACCCGCGCAGGACCAGCGAAAACGACTTGTTCCTGTACAAGCTCTCTCTGTGGTCATGGGCAGCGCTTTGGCCTTCAACGCTCGTATTCGCGCTGTGGCAACTGCTCGAATCCAATCACCTTTCCACACTGGAAACCATTTTCATGGTTTTCGTTCTGAGCGTCGTGGCGCAGGCCTCCTTCATTACCGGACACGAACTGATACACCGTCGTTCCGTTATCGAGCGCCGAATCGGGGAATTCATACTCGCTTCCGTGTCCTATCCGCATTACGCCTCGGAACACGTCTATGTTCATCATGCGCTCGCCTGTACGCCCGGTGATCCGGGATCGGCCCCGAAAGGCGTCGGCTTCTGGGGATATCTGCCACAGGAGATCAAGAGCAACCTGCTCGGCGCCTGGCGCTTCGAGCGCGACCGGCTGGCGCGCCGGCAATTACCGGTCTGGCATTACACCAATCCCTTCTGGCGCTATGTTCTCGAAACGGCCGCCTGGTACGCGCTGGCGTACTGGCTGGGCGGTATATGGACAGTCGTGATCTATGCCGCACTTTGCTGCAGCGTGGTCGTTGCGATGAAGATCATCAACTATGTGCAGCATTACGGGCTGCGGCGAATTCGTCTTCCAAACGGCCGCTACGAGCGGGTACAGCCGTGGCATTCCTGGAGCGCTGCTTACCGCTTGAGCAACTGGTTCTTCTACAACATGCAGCGTCACCCGGACCATCACACGGCGCCCAACCGGCGCTATCCGCTGTTGCAGCATTGTGGAGCGGACCAGGCCCCTCAATTGCCGGGAACCTACGTCCAGATGGCCGGACTCGCGGCATTCCCCAAACGCTGGTTCAAGACCATGGACCCGCTTGTGGACCAGTGGCGAAAGCACTTCTATCCCGACATCGATGACTGGAGCGCCTACGACAGCCCGGCGACCGCCGCAAGACCCGAAGCGTTTGAGGCAATAACCGAGATCTTCGGCGCTTCGCCGCGCCTGGCCGGGTGGATAAACCGGGCCCCGGAACTGCTCGACAACCTGACGAGCAAGGAATTCACCGATCTGGACCTGCCGGAAGGATTCGGACCGGATCCGGAATTCGAAGCGATTGCCCGAAGCGGATTGGCCCGCGTTTACTGGACGCATGAATTCGGCGTCCCCGAAATGAGGGAGCAAATCGACGACTACCCGGTGCAGGACGCGCGCGAGACGGTTGACGCGGTGCGTAACTGGTCGAACGACAAGACCTTTCAGATTGCCGTGCACACGATCCGCAACAATCTGTCGCAAGACGAGGCGGCAAGAGCGCTCTCGAACGTCGCCGAAGCCTCGGTCGCGGCCGTGCTCGCAGGCGTGGAGGAGGACCACGCCGAGAAGCGTACTGAAGGCGGGGTGGCGGCAATCGCGATGGGCGATCTGGCAAGCCGGGAGTCCACGCTCGGACTGCAGCTCGAAATGATGTACGTTTACGCTGGCAAGGGAGTGGAACATTTGCAGACCCTGTGCCGCAGCTTCGATCAAGCGGTGTGCGCGCTGACGAGCGACAGCCTGCTGTTCGCGCCGATTTCCCTCGACCCGGAGAGGCAGGTCGCGCGGGAACTGGGTGAATTCCGCGGCCAGGAGAGCGCGGAATCCACCGGGGAACTCGGTCGGGCGCGCTGCATCTTCACTTCGGGCGACCCCGGCATCGGGAACCGATTCGCGGAGGCGCAGCGTGACATCCTCGCTCGTGGCGCCGACGGGTAGGCAACGCCACGGAGTACTGGCAAGAGTCACTCCGGCTGACCAGGGGCGAGTTGAGCGGCCCGTCCTGACCCCCCACATCGAGTATCGGCAGATCGCCGATGACCGCGTGCTGCTGGTCTCCGAGTCGTTCAACACGTTGCTGCGCGGGCGGATTCATGTCGATCTCTTTCCCTTGCTGGACGGGCGCCACTCGGCAGCCGACATTGCCGCAAAGTTGTCCGTTGCGCATGCCGCCTACGCTGTGGACCGGACAATCGTTGCGCTGGCGTCGAGGGGATATGTCGTTTCCGGAGATTTCGCAATGGGGCGGGAGCGCGCCGCCTACTGGTCCTCGCTGGGGGCCTCCCCACGTTGGGTCGAGAAACGCCTTGCAAATGCAAAGGTGGCGATCAATGGAGATGACGGCCCGTTGGCACTGCAGCTTGAAGCGATGGGCGTTTCCGTGGTCACGGATGAACCGGCCCTTTCCGTTTTCGTTTGTGCGGACTATCTCGACGAACAGCACAATGCCGTCAATCTGGATCATCTCGCATCCGGCGCACCCTGGATGTTGCTGGCGCCCACAGGCATGCGGACCCTGTTCGGCCCGGTGTTCCGGCCCGCTGAACATGGGCCGTGCTGGACCTGCCTCGGCTATCGCATGAGCAGCCACCAGGAAGTGCACGCCTTCCTGCGCAACCGCGGGGGCGAGGATGCGGCCTTCCGTCCCGGCGCCGCCGCACCGGCTGTGCTGAACGCGGTCCATGGGCTGGCGGCGGCGGAAATCGCCAAGTGGCTTGTGCTCGACGACGGGGCGCCCATCCATGAATATGCCGTTTCGCTTGATGTGGCGACTCTGGACAGCGAAAGGCATCCGGTCATGCGCCGCCCCCAGTGCCCCTCCTGCGGCGATGAATCCCTGTTCCTGCCCGAGCGGCCGCCGGTCCCGATGCGACTGCGGCCGAGCCCGAAGACCGTGAGCAACAGCGGCGGGGTTCGCTCGGTGTCTCCGGAGCAAACCCTTGCCCGGTACCGACACCTCATCAGTCCGATCAGCGGTGTCGTGACGTGGCTTTCACGCACCACCGAGGAGGCCGATCCCTGGCTGCACGTCTATTGGGCAGGGAGCAATCTGGCGCTGCGGAGTCGAAACCTGAGCTCCCTGCGGCGCAGTTTGCGCAGCAAGAGCGCGGGCAAGGGAAGCACACGGAATCAATCCCGGACAAGCGCGCTGTGCGAGGCGGTGGAACGCTATTCGGGCGCCTTCCACGGCGACGAGATCCGCTGCCGAAAAAGGTTTGCGGACTTCGTCGAGGATGGGAATCAGGAGGCGATCCACCCCAACGATGTCCAGCTGTTCAGTGACCGCCAATTGAACAACGCGGATGAAATCAACGCCCGCGGCCACCCTTACAACATCGTTCCCGCACGCTTCGATCCCGAGGCGGAAATCGACTGGTCACCGGTTTGGTCGTTCACCCACAACCGGCATCGATACCTCCCGACCTCCATGCTCTACGGCATGACCCCGGAGCAGCGGGGCGAGTCGGACGTTTGGGCGGACTCGAACGGCTGCGCCGCCGGCAACACCCTGGAGGAAGCTATTCTGCACGGGTTCTTCGAGCTGGTGGAACGCGATGCGATCGCGATCTGGTGGTACAACCGGCTGCAACTTCCCGCTGTGGATCTGGAAAGCTTCGATAACAAATACCTGGCCGGCGCACGCGCTTATTACCGACAGCTGAATCGGGACGTCTGGGTACTGGACGTCACTGCCGATCTGGACATTCCGGTGTTTGTCGCGCTCTCTCGCCGGACCGACGTCGAAGTGGAGGACATCATCTACGGCGCCGGGGCGCATAGCGACCCGGCGATCGCGGCCCTGCGCGCGGTGTGCGAGATGAACCAGTGCCTGACCTGGGTCCCGCGGCCGGGGGATGAAGATACCCGCTATGGTGTCGATGATCCGATGTGCCTGTCGTGGTGGAAGACTGCCACCCTGGCGGACCATCCCTACCTGGCGCCCGATTCCGCCGCTCCGCGGAGCGGCAGCCGGGATTATCCGGTTCCCGACTCGACGGATGTACGCGAGGACGTGGAGCGATGCCGGGCGCTGGTCGAATCCAGGGGCATGGAGTTCCTGGTGCTTGATCAGACCCGCCCCGACATCGGGATGCCGGTCGCGCGGGTTATCGTGCCCGGACTGCGGCACTTCTGGGAACGCTTCGCTCCCGGCCGGCTATACGATGTGCCGGTGGAAACGGGCCGGCGCGAACACCCTCTTGCGGAATCCGATCTCAATCCGGTTCCGGTCATCGCGTAAGTCACCATGATTAGCTTTGAGGAAGCGTCGGCGATTACCCAGGAACGACTCCAGGGAGAGGCGGATTCTTTGGGCGAGCTGCTGGATAGGCTCAGGAACCTGATTCCTTCTGCCTTGATTGGAGAAAGGGAGTGGGATGAGCTGATCGGAAGGGCCCGCGAATTGCCCTCCACCCTGGCGGCCTTTCCGTTCGGTTTCGAACTGCGGCTGAATGAGCGCCGGCCGAGAGCGGATCTCGGTGTCTCCGTTGTCGGCGGGACCACCCTGGCGGAGTTCTTCCAGCAAAAGGCCCTATCCGAAGGCGGCGATTCGTCCGCGTCCGGGATCGCGGAGCTGCTGTCCGAAACAGACTCGGAGGAGTCCGCATTGCGTGAGGTTGTCGGCCGCAAGATGATGCTTGAGTTCGACATCGGCCTGCCGCCCGGAGATTCCCCACCGAATCCGGGGATATTCCTCAGGCCTTCGGAGCGGCCGATTGTCGGAGACGGCGCCGAGCAGCGGATTCGAGACATGAACGTCGTGCTCGACTCGCTGGTTTCCGCAGCGGGATGGATGCCGGATGCTGCCGAACGCCAACAGGTGGAGCGGCTGCATCGGGCGCAGAACGCAGACACTCGCATCGAATCCATCGGCGCATTTCCTTCGCGTGATCGGGCAATCCGGATTGCGGTGATCGGACTGCGAGACTCCGGCGGGGTCATGGCATTTCTTAAGCGCGCCGGCTGGCCGGGACACCATGAATTCGTCGCGGACACCGTGTCGCGCCTTGAGGAACATGGGGGATTTGTCGAACTGGGGATGCATATGGACGTGCATTCGCACGGCCTTGGCCCGACGCTGGGACTGAGTTGCCTCGCCAAGGAAAGGAGGCCGAAAGATCCGCGTCATTGGCTTGACCGCCGCGATCTGTGGACAACCTTTATCGGCAGTTTGCGCGAGGAGGACCTGGGAATTGAAGAGAAGCTTGTGGCGCTGTCCGAATGGTCGCAGGGGCCGAAAACGCTGTTCGGCAGATTCGGACCGTTCCTTCTACTGCGCGGAATTCATCACATCAAGCTCGTCATGGCCGGAAGCAGAATTGAAGAAGTGAAGGCCTATCCCTATATGGTGCTCCTTGGGATGCCCGTTTCCTGATCGGAGGGCCGGCTTGCCCTATGCATCCCGGCCGCCAGCGGTCTGCTGACCCGGGTTCCATGATCCGGTATTCTTACACGGGCGACTGTGCAATTGCGGGGAGAAGGCGTTGAGCAACAATCTCGAAGTGTCTGCCTCAGGCAAGAAGAAGGCGGCCGAACACTACTACGATGAGAATACGCCCGGTATCTATCTCAGGGGATGGAACCGCGACCATCTTCACTTCGGGCTCTTCGAACCGGGCGAGTGCCCGGAACCGGGCGAGGATCTGGCCGATTCCCCGGGGCTCGCGCGAGCCCTTGAGCGGATGATAGAGGTCATCGTGACGCCGGCTGGCATCCAGCAACAGCATCACGTAGTGGATGCAGGTTGCGGGGTAGGCGGAACTGCTATTTACCTTGCAAAAACGCGAGGATGCACGGTCACCGGCGTTAACCTGAACCGGATGCAGCTGGAAATCGCCGCCGGGAAAGCAAGCGAAGCCGGTGTCGATGATCAAGTCCGCTTCGAGTTTGCGGATTGTTCCATGAGCCTGCCGTTCGCCGACAATTCGATAGACGTGGTGGTCAACATCGAGAGCGCCTGCCACTACGAAGACCGCAGACGCTTTCTTCATGAAGCGGGCCGGATCCTGAAGCCGTCCGGAAAGATTGTGGCATTGGACTGGATGGCGCGCGACGGACTGGCGACCGAGGAATACGACAAGTACATCGGGCCCTTGTGCAAGCCGTTCGCCATCCATGGCCTTGAGAGCCAGTCGACCTATTCGGAGATGTTAAGGGAAGCGGGCCTGGAAATACTTGAGTTCGTGGGTTTCGACGGGAAAGACGCGGGCAATCTGAAACTGGTCGAGAACGCCTACAACCTCCTCTTCAGCCTGAAGTTCGCCGGGGTCGAGACGGAAGGGACACGCAGCCTGATCGCCCAGTTCGGGGCCCTGTGCAAAGCCTGGAAGAACGGGAGTTTCGAAATCAGGCGCTACTACGCAAGAAAAACCTGAGGCGTTTTGCCGCCTCTCATTCCGGCCTCGCGCCGGACAGGAAATGGTAGGTGAATACCCCCTCCTGCAGCCCCTGATCGTAGCCGGCGGTCGCTTCCATAAACTCCTGTGAGGCCTTGTTCAGCCCGCCGGAGCGAGGATTCAGGAAAGTCAGCAACATCCAGCCCTGGCAAATCCTCCCCGTGGACCTTGCTGCTTCAGACGAAAGATCCTTTGCCGATATTCTCTCGAAACCCGCCTCGCCGAGAGTCGCGAGCACATCGCGCCACGGCTCCAGCGGCGGCATGCGCCAGCCTCGCTGCGCGATTGCATGCATCTCTTTCTGCACCTCCGACAGGGGAGTGCCGCTCAACAGGCCTTCCAGGGCCTGCCAGCGCCCGGCCGGCCTGAGCACCCGGTAGACCCCCTTCAGGTAGGCGAGTTTGTCTTCCGCGTAACAGAAGGATTCGTGATTCAGGACCGCGTCGAAACTCAGGTCGGGAAACGGCAGATCCATGAAATCCCCGTAACGAAAGTCGACCAGATGGTCGACGCCGCGCTGTTTGGCATGTTGCGCCGCCACTTCGACATGGGGCTCGCAGATTGTCAGCCCGGTGACGTTTACCCCATAAGTCTCGGCAAGCGTGATTGCCGTGCCACCGACGCCGCAGCCGGCGTCCAGCACGTGCTTTCCGGGGCCGAGTTCACATCCCTGCACCAGCGCCTGATTGGCCCGGATCAGACCCTCCCGGTCATTCCGGGTGTCCGGCCCCCAAAGACCGAAATGGCAGGCCAGCAAATCTCCACCGAACTTTTCCATCCGTTCGGTCAAGGCAGCGTAGTGATCGGAAACCGAGGTCTGCGGCCCTCCGCTGGTACCGGCGCCCCGCTGTTGCTCCGCCCCGCCCATGACAACAACAGTCTACGTGGCGCGGCGGAGCTAAACAAGCGCGCAAATATGCCGGCAAAGTACCGGCAGCATTCTTCAGACAGTTCGATCGATTGCGGGCGGAAGCGCGGATTCGACGGGAAAGGAGCGCCGTTCGAGCGCCATCAGCAGGGGGGGCAGGAGCAGCAGGTCGGCGACCAGCGCGAACGCGATAATCATCGCGGTCAGCAGCCCCACCTGCGCGGTGGGAATAAACGGGGAGAAAACCAGGATCAGGAAGCCGGCCACCAGCACGATCGTGGTCGTTACCAGGGCCGGGCCGGCTTTCTGAAACGCAAAGCGCACGGCGTCGTCCGTACCATGACCACGCTCGCGGCGAGCGCGACGGTACTTGCTCAGGAAATGTACCGTGTCATCCACGACGATACCGATCGTCATGGCCACGACCACCGACAGTGCGAGTCCAACCTGTCCCACCATCAGTCCCCAGACACCGAAGCCCATGATGGCGGGAACGAAATTGGGCACGATGCTGAGTAAACCGAGCCGTAGCGACCGCAGCGCGACGAGGAGAACGAGCGATATGCCCAGAAGCGCGACAGCGGTTCCCACCAGCATGGCGCGGATATTGCGCTGTCCGATATGTGCGAACAGCAGCGCGGGGCCTGAACTGGAGACATGGGAAATGTTGGAAGCGTTGGATTCCAGCCAGGCCTCCGCCCGCGCGTTCAGTTCCAGTACCTCCCGTGATGGAAGGGTCGTGGCCGTCACCGTCATGCGCGTTGCGGACCTGGCGGTGTCAATCCGGTTATTCAGGTCCAGGCCCTGAGGAAGCGAGAGTTCGTAAAGCAACAGGTATTGCGCGGCCAGATCGCGGCCTTCGGGAAGCCGGTACGCGGCCGGATCGTCGCCATGCATGCTCTTGTTCAGTTGCCGAAACGTATCGGTGATGACCTCGACGTGGCGCGTTTCCGGTTGTTGGTGGTACCACTCGGCGAAAGATGACACATCGGCGAGAAAAGCCGGGTCGCTGATACCGTGGGATTCAGACGCGCTCAACGAGTACTCGAGAACGGTGTTGCCGCTCAATCTCTCGTCCAGGAAATCCGTGTCCTGCCGAAACTCCACGCTCTTATTGAAGAAGTGCACCACGACATCGTTGAGTTCATTGCGCGGAATCGCGGCCAGCATGGCCAGCACAACCGGTATCGACCCCCACAGCAGGATTCTCCGCCGCCGAACGACAAAGTTCGCTAATGCCGCCAGTTTGGGGTCTTCACGGCGCCGGGCTGCCGGAACGCGCATCGGGAGGAGCGACAGCAGCGCGGGGAGAAATGTGATTGACAGGAGGAATGAAGCGGCGATACCGAAGGCCACAAAGTTCCCGAGGTGACGGTACGGCGGCACTTCGGAGAAATTCATGGTCAGAAATCCAAGCGCAGTGGTCACACTGGCCAGAAACATCGGATGCAGGTTGATTCGCAGGGACTCGACGATCGCCGCGTGCTTCATATCACCGGCCCGCATGTGCTGCTGGAAAGTGACGAGCAGATGCACGCAATTGGCCACGACAATCATCAACACGATGGTCGGAGCCGGGGCCGTTGGTGGAGTGAACGGCAGGCCGACCCAGCCTCCCAGTCCCATCGAGGCAAGAATGGAGAAGACAATTACCAGCCCGGTGGTCGCCACGGTTGCAAGACTCCGCGTCAGAATTCCCAGGACCAGGGCCATGATGGCGAGGCTTGCGGGAAGGAAAACCTTCTGGCTGTCTATCGAGGCCTCCGAGAAGGTGTGGTTGATCATCACAGTTCCGACCACACGGATGTCGATGCCCGGAAACCTCTGTTCCGTCTGCTCGGCAATGTCCAGAGAGAATTCGGCGATCTCGGTCACCTTTGCCGCCTGCTCTTCCTCAGGCAACTCAATGGTGACCACCACGGCACTGACTCCCCCGTCACGGGCCAGGACGCTGCCCGCAAGCCGAGGGTCGGCCAGAGCCGTTGCACGGATTCGTGCACGTGCCCGGGGATCGCCGAGTTCAGCAGGCTCCACCAGGTTCCGCACCAGGAGATCGTCCCCATCCGCAGTCGTGTGCTGAAAGTTTGCGATGGAATCGACTCGCCTCGAATAAGGCGTCTGCCACGCGCTCTCGGTCAGCCAGACCGCAGCGGACAGCGCCAGTTCGGAAGTTGCGTTCCCGTCCGGCGGGACAATCATGAAAAGGACGTTCTCGGTCTTCCCGTAGGTGTTCTCCAACGCCTCAAGCGCCAGGAGTTGAGGGTTGTCTTCGCTGAAGAATACGCGGTAGTTCGTCGAGAATTTCAGGAAATAGCTGCCGGCGGCAGCAACCGCGACCAGAACCAGGGCAACCGCGATGATCGGCCAGCGCGCTCCAATTACCCAGTTTGCGTAACGTGTCTCGAAATTCCCCATCGCGCCGCCGGATTTTTTCAACACGGCCGGGTCAACCAGGCAGGAATGACATCATAAGCGGCGAGGCGGGGCGCGTCTGCTGGCTCGCAGTAACAGGCTGATTGCGGAAGCCAACCACAGACAACCCCTGCGCAACTGAACGTTGCGCCAGGAGTCGTCTTGAGTTGTCGAACCGCCCCGAACGCAACCGATGTGCGCCCGGAACGGATTGCCTGGATTAGACTCCGCAGCAGCAAAGACCGGCGGAAATCGCCTCGAGTTGCTCCTCGTTGAGTACCGGTGTGGGCGGCAAAGCCATATGCACCGTGCTCATGTCGCTCTCGTGCACCTTGATCTCGATATTGTCAGGAATGTCGATTCCGAATTCCTGATGGATCGTGGCCTTGGGATCGGTAATCAACTGCCTGCGAAAGTCGCTGTCTTCCACTGCCTTCTCGGTGAGGTGCATACGCATTTCCTCGGCAGTCGGCATAACCGTTTGTCTTGCATTCATGGTTTTTCCCCGCTTTGTCAAACGCGACCCCAAATTCAGGTGTGCCCCACAAGGACTGAGAAGTGGACCCCAAAATTCGGACAGGGTTGTAAGGTGGGATTTGCGCTGATGAGAGGACCATACGACGATGGCGAAGCGACGCAATTTTTCACCGGACTTCAAGGCGAGGGTGGCTTTGGCGGCGATCCGCGGGGACGGCACGATTGCCGAACTGGCGGCCCGTTACCAGGTGCACCCGAACGTGATTGGCAACTGGAAGCGCACGGCGCTTGAGGGACTGAAGACGACGTTTACTCGGGGCGTCAATCGAACGGATCGGGGCCACGAGGAGGAGATCACACGGCTTCAGGCGAAGATTGGCGAGCTGGTGGTGGAGCGGGATTTTTTAGCCAAGGCCTTCGATCGCTGAGCGTGGATCGGAGGCGAGGTTTGATCGATTCGCAAGACGACCGGCTCAGTGTGGTGCGCCAGTGCGCTTTGGTGGGCATCGCCCGCTCGAGCTTTTACTACCGCCCGTCGGGCGAGTCGGAGGAGAACCTTCGGCTGATGCGGGTGATGGACGCGTTGTATTTGGACTGTCCGTGGTATGGCTCTCGGCAGATGACCCGTGCGCTGCGTCGCGGTGGCCACCGGGTGGGCCGCAAGCGGGTTCGGCGATTGATGCGGGTGATGGGATTGCGCTCGGTGGCGCCGCGGCCGAACACCTCGCGGCGGGCGCCGGGACATCGGGTGTATCCGTATCTGCTGCGCGATCTGGCCGTGCGCTGGCCCAACCAGGTGTGGTGTGCCGATCTGACGTATCTGCCGATGGCGCATGGATTTTTATACTTGGTGGCGATCATGGACTGGTATTCGCGCAAGGTGCTGTCCTGGGCGCTGTCCACGACCCAGGACACGGTGTTTTGCGTGCATGCGCTGGCCGAGGCCATCGAGTGTTACGGACCGCCGGAGGTGTTCAACACCGACCAGGGCAGCCAGTTCACTTCTACGGCATGGACCGGAGAGTTAAGCGCCCACGGCATCCGCATCTCCATGGACGGCAAGGGCCAGTGGAGCGACAACGTGTTCATCGAGCGGCTGTGGCGCTCGCTGAAGTATGAGTGCGTCTACCTGCAGGCGTTTGCCGATTTTCGTGAGGCCCGCGACGGGGTCGGGACCTGGCTGAGGTATTACAACGAAGTACGCCCGCACTCCGCGTTCGGCGGGCGGACACCGGCAGAGGCGCATGCCGGTGTCCAACGCCTGGATCGGGCAGCATAGTCAAATGATGGCATGAACGGCAGCTCTCAGGCGGATTGCTCAACCATCGCCACGCCCGGCGCTGTGGATTTTGTGGACGAGTCCTTCGGACCGGCCCGCGCCCTGCGGGACGCGGGGACAGCCCGTGGACAACACCCAGGTGTTGACCACCGCCTGCCCCCACTCGCGAGCCTCTCGCCCACAAATTCCACAGCGTCAACGACAAACTCTTTTGACAAAAGAGCAGACGTATACTGATCAACTTGGCAGCATCTGATGAACAGCAGATTCCACCTTAAACTGGCTGCCAACCTGTCCAAGGATTGGGGTCCACCTCTCTAAGCACTCCCCTCCAACAACGAAGGGAAAGGCCGCGTGCAGCTTGAAAATACACATAATACGCTTTTTTTCAAGCGACAGCGACAGCGACAGCGACAGCGGCAGCGGCAGCGGCGGAAGCGGCAAAACAGCAAGGATCTGGTATGATCCAAACCGCTTTCCGGGAGCTTCAGGGGGCTGTGGCTGGTGTTCAACAACCCATTTCGTGAGGAGGCCGCCGCAAGCCGGAATCAGCGCCAGCAGCTCGATCATCTCCTCCGGGTTACGGCGCCGCACGAACGCATCATCCTCGCGGGCATCGGCGCTGTGCTCCTGGCGGTCGCGGGATGGATGCTGCTCGGCAGCATCGAGCGCAGCCTGGTCCTGGATGGATTCCTGATTGCGCCGGGAGTCCGCCATGACATCGTTGCCAACGAACACGGTCATCTGGTGGAAATTCTCGTCGCACCCGGAGACTGGGTGGAAGCCGGAGTAACGGTGGCGAGGCAAAGCGTACCGTCGCTGGAGCGCGAGACGGAAACGCTTCGCGATCGGGTGGATTTGCTGGAAACGGAACTTGCGAAAGCCGGCGGCAGTCGTGACGGAATGCAAACATTGCTCGCGGAATCCCGGGTAGCCTTGCTGCAGATGGAGGCCCGGCAGGACGCTGGCGAGTCGATCGTCAGCCCGGTGGCCGGTGAGATCATGACAGTGCAGCGCGTGCCGGGGGAGTTTATGCGCGGTGGCGCTACGATTGCGCAACTTCGGACGGACAACGCTGAATCCCTCACCGGCGTGCTGCGGGTCGAGCAGCAGGTAGCCGAGAGGATAAGGCCCGGCATGCAGGCCGAGATTGAAGTCGTCACGCCCGATGGCGAGAAGAGACGTCTGGCCGGCGAAGTCGCTGATGTTGCTCCGGGGCCCTTGCCTCCCTGGCTTGCCGATCTGCCTCCCCGGGTGGCCGGCTCCCTTTACCGAATCGACCTGGACCTGGATAGAGCGGCAAACCTTGCGGCTCCCGATGGAGCACCCTGCCGCGTACGAATACTGATCGGACGGCAACCTCCGGCCGCACTCTTCGATCTGGTACAAATCTGAATGCCTGCAAGCGCCACCAGGGCGTTCGTCAAACCCGGGAAGAAACCCGCGGAGGAGCGCGCCAATCGGCGAATCAAGACGCCGTTGCTCATGCAGATGCATGCCACCGAATGCGGCGCAGCCTGCCTTGGAAGCGTTCTCGCTCATTTTGGACGCTGGGTCCCGCTGACCGAGCTTCGCGTCCGCTGCGAAGTCAGCCGCGACGGCTCGACCGCCGCGGGTATTTCGCGGGCCGCCAGGCACTACGGGCTGGAATGCCAGGGGCGTAGCGTTCAGCTGAAGCAACTTCGTAAGCTTGATCTGCCTCTCATTCTGTTTTGGGCGTTCAATCACTTCCTGATCCTGGAGGGCTTTGATCGGGATCATTACTACCTCAATGACCCTTCCACGGGACGGCGAAGGGTCTCGGCGGAAGAATTCAGCAAGGGCTTTACGGGAATCGCCCTGTCGTTCAAACCAGGACCGGATTTCGAATCCGGCGGCGCTCGCCCCAGCATCCTCCAACGCCTCCCATTCTGGCTCAGGGGTACCGGGCACGCACTGACGTACGCGGTCGCCTGCGGCTTGATGCTGGCTCTGCTCGCGCTGGTTGCTCCGGCCCTGCTTACCGTAATGGTGGACCGGGTACTTGGGGAACAACAACCCTGGGGGCTGCTGGTGGCCGGCGTAATGACAGGAGCCGCCGCGCTCGTCTACTGCCTGACCTTGCTGAAACATCGATTCTTGAGACGCCTTACGGTCCGGATTGCGATCATCGCCGGCAATCGGTGTCTTTCGCGATTGCTGCGGCTGCCCGTGACGTTCTTCAACAACCGGCTTGTCGGTGATCTGACCGCGCGCGTGCTTTCCATCGACAAGATCGCCAAGGGCTTGTCGGAACATTTCCTGGGGCTGCTGATCGAGATCGCGATGAGCGTGGTGTTCCTCGCCGTCATGCTCTACTACGACTCCTTGCTGGCGCTTGTCGTCCTCACCTTTGCGGTGATCAATGCGGTCCTCGTACGGTTTATTTCGCGATTGCGCGTAGACGAGAGCCACACCTTGCGGCGCGAGCAGGGCCTTCTGCTGGGTGTTGGAACACTGATGCTGAATCAGTCGGAAACCCTCCGTATGACGGCTGGGGATGACCGTTTCTTCGCCCGCTGGAGCGGCCATCAGGCGCGGGAGTTGGCGGCGCGTCAGCGGTTTGTTGAACTCAGCCATATCAATTCGGCGCTGCCCGGATTGTTCATGGCGCTGGGCCACGCCGCGGTGCTGACCTTCGGCGGGGCACAGGTGATGAACGGCGATCTCACGCTGGGCGCTCTGATCGGGTTTTACGTGGTAGCCGGAATGTTCCTGGCGCCCGTCGGGCGCTTCGTCGAGTTCGCGGACGAGCGCCAGACGCTGGAAAATGACATCCAGCGCCTGGACGATATCACCGGGACGCCCGAAGACCCGGGGCTGATGCGCCGGCGCCGCACATCGGAAGAAATCGCCACCTTGAACGGCCGGCTGCGGTTGGCGGGCAAAGTGGAGCTGCGCGATGTCACCTTCGGATACAACCCGGCGCGACCCCCGCTGATCAAGGATTTCAACCTCCGGATCAAGGCCGGACAGAGGGTTGCGATTGTCGGTCCAAGCGGTTCGGGAAAATCAACGATTTCGCGCCTGGTTGCAGGTCTGTACCAGCCCTGGTCGGGCGAAGTCCTTTTCGACGGGCACGTCCGTGACGACATTCCCGAAGAAGTGCTCGCGCGCTCGCTTTCCATGGTCGACCAGCACATCGTGCTTTTCTCCGCAACGGTGCGCGACAACATCACGCTCTGGAGTCCCGCCGTCCCCGATGAAGACCTGGTGGCGGCGGCGCGCGACGCAAGCATTCACGACGAAATCCTGGCAAGGCCGCTGGGCTACGCCACTGAAGTGGAGGAAGACGGAGGAAACTTCAGCGGCAGCCAGCGGCAAAGAATGGAAATTGCCCGAGCTCTGGTCGGGAACCCGACGGTACTGATTCTTGACGAAGCCACCAGCGCCCTGGATGCAGCTACCGAAGAGTTTGTTGACGACGCCCTGAGGCGCCGCGGTGTTACCTGCCTGATCGTCGCGCACCGTCTGAGTACGGTGCGGGATTGCGACCAGATCATCGTCATGGACAAGGGCGAGGAAGTCCAGCGGGGTACCCACGATGAACTGATGTCGGACAAGAAGGGCGCCTACTACCGGCTGGTCCGTAGTGGCTAGGGCCTGTTAACGCGTAGGTCAATGAACGCTCCACCACAAAGCGTCCTTGCCCGCCTGGCCACCGACAAGGGCGTGCCCGTGCCCTGCGCCGGCAACCTGCCGCTGGATATGGGAATTCCAGCAGCAGCCTGGTTCATCGAAAAGGGCGCCGTTGACTTGTTTCTGGTGGAACTGAGGGACGGCATCGAACAGTCCGCCCCGCAGCACCTGATGCGGGCCACGGCCGGCCGGCTCCTTCCCGGCGTCGCACCGCAGTCAGAGGACACTTTGTTGACGCTGATCGCCAAAGGATTGCCGGGCACGGTCTTGCGGCGACTGCCGATATCCGGCCTGGCCGCCATCCCCCACGCCGAACTTGCGGCAAACGTCGACGCCTGGCTTCTGGACCTGTCCGCCATGCTTTCCAAGGACGTCGAATACCGGCCACGCTTCGATACGCTGATCGAGCCTGGTTCCGACGTCGAGAACTCTGGCGGCACGCACTCGTCGCGGCGAGGTGTGGTCTGGGTGGCGGGCGCCAAATCCGGAACGGGACTCTACTTGAGTCTTATCGATCCTGTCGATGGCAACCAGCAGGCAAAGCAAGTCGTCCCGCTTACGCCATCCACCTGGCTGGACCTCATCGATTCCTCAAAGTTGTCCGCATTTTCTTCGGAAGTGCTTGCCGAACAAGGACGCCTCCTGCCGGCGCTGGCCGATTTTCATACGCTTGCGTTTTCGCTGGAGCGCCTGAATCGCAGCCTGGCGGTGGTTGACCAGGCGAACCTGGAGCGGGCGCGCGCAAGCACCCGGCGCGCCGATGAGGAAAACGCCCGGCAGCGCCTCTTCAACCTTTACGGCCTGTTGAAGCAGGAAGCAGGCCGCGCGGCGATACGCGACGCATTGCAGGTTGTCGGCCGGCACGAGAGTATTGAGTTCAAGTGGCCGAAGAAAGCGGAAGGGTCCGATCCCGATTCATTCCTGCGCGAGCTCCTTGACGCATCGGGGGCGCGTGGGCGGCGGGTACGTCTGGACCGGGACCGGAAATGGTGGATCGGCGACAGCGGCGCGATGCTGGCGTTTCGTGAGGAAGACGGGCATCCGGTGGCGCTGCTGCCGGGGCTGTTCGGGCGCTACCGGGAAGTCGACCCGTCCAACGGCCGCAGCAGGCGAGTCAGCACAGACCGGGCCGCCTTGCTCAACTCTCAGGCCTGGGTGTTCTATAAGCCACTGGGAACCTCGGGTAGCAGCACCGGGGGGCTCCTTGATCTCCTGAAGCGAGGACTGGCCGCCAATCTGGCGCGATTTCTTGGGGTGGGTTTACTCGGCGGTCTGGTGATGCTGCTGCCGGCCGTCGTGGTGGGATTCATCGCCGACATGGTGATCCCTTCGGGCGAAACAGGCCTCTTGTACTCGGTCACCGCGGCATTGGCGGCGTTCGCGCTGGTCGGGGCGCTGCTGTACGTTCTTCAGGGAATGGCGTTGATGCATCTTGAAGGACGCGTCGCCTCCCGCGTCGAGGCGGCATTCTGGGACCGCTTGCTGCGCCTGCCGCCGAGTTTCCTTCATAAGTATCCATCAGGCGATCTCGCCATGCGCGGAATGACCTTTCAAAGGCTTCGCGACGCGGTCCAGGGGGTTGTGGCCAATGCGGTGTTTTCGATTTTGTTTCTGGCGCCGGCGGTCCTGCTGATTTTCTACTACAACGCCGCCTTGGGTGGTGTCGCGGCGGGCTTCGGCCTGCTCTCCCTGATCGCGACCGTTGCCCTGGGCATTCGGCAGATGGCTCCGCAAGCGCGGGTGATTCGATCTGTCCAGAGCCTTGTGGGCCGGCTCTTCCAGCTGATCAACGGCGTGTCGAAGCTGCGCGTGGACGGCGCGGAAGGCTCGGCCTTTGCAGTCTGGGCAAATGATTTCCGTGAACAGAAGAAGGCGGAATCGCAACTCGGGGCGATTGAGGAGCACCTGCGATCACTGGGCGCGGCGCTGCCACTGCTCGCGGCCGCGCTGCTGTTTATGGCTGTAACTCTGCTGGACGAAGGGTCTGTTTCGGTGGGAGAGTTTCTTGTCATCTATACGTTGTTCATCCTGTTCCAGGGCGCCGTCGTTCGGTTGGGAGGCGCTTTCGGGGCAATCGCCTCCATCGGTCCGGCGATCAACCAGGTACGTCCCTTTCTCGCCGAGCCGCCGGAAACGGGCGCTGGCGGTGAAACGGTGGAGCGACTGGGTGGAGAGATCGTGTTCGACCACGTCAGCTTCCGCTACAACCCGGACGGTCCGCTGATCCTGGAGGATGTATCGATTCGCACTCAGCCGGGCGAGTTCATTGCCATCGCCGGCGAATCGGGGGCCGGCAAGAGCACGCTGTTCCGGCTGGCCCTGGGCCTGGACCACCCTTCCTCCGGAGCCGTCTACTATGACGGGCGCGACCTCAGGCACCTCAATATCAAGCAGCTTCGCCGGCAGATCGGCGCGGTCCCGCAGGAGGTTCGCCTGCACCCGGAAGACATCTGGGACAACATCGTGGGCGACTACGAGGAGGCAACATCGAAGGACGCCTGGAAGGCCGCCGAAGCGGCCGGCGTGCATCGCGAAATATCCGCCATGCCCATGGGCATGATGACCTGCGTGGGCACCGGAGCCGGCGTGTTGTCCGGCGGCGAAAGCCAACGAATCACGATAGCGCAGGCTCTATTGCGCGACCCGCGCGTATTGTTGCTCGACGAGGCAACCAATTGGCTGGACAACGAGAGCCAGGCCCTGATAATGGACAACCTGGCCAAGCTCACGTCCACGCGGATCGTAATTGCCCACCGGCTTTCCACACTGCGCCAGGCAGACCGCATTTTCGTGATGCAGGGCGGAAGGGTTGTGCAGCAGGGGGCGTTCGAGGACCTGATGGCCGTTGAAGGCGTTTTTCAGGACCTGGTTCGCCGACAGATAGCCTGAACCCGGCACAGCAAATTCCAGGAAGACGAGGAACGTCACGCCTGTCCATGCGAGCCGCATGCGGATCTCAGGGCCTTCCGGAAGCCTGCGGAAACCAAGGCCCGAATTGCCCGATTGCGAAATCCGCGGCTTTGGTGTAGAAAGTCTGCCCGAATATGAGGGCGCCAGCCAGAACACCCGCCGCGCTGCCGGCGCTTGCCATGATGCTGGCTCTGGCCCTGGCGCCGGGGGCCGCTTCTGCCGCCGGGGGACTGCCGGTTCCGGAGGGCCTGCGAACCGAGATCGACTTCTGGAAGCGGGTGTTCGCGGCCACGGGGCGGGACACGGGGCTGGTGCACGACAGCCTGCATGCCGGCGTCGTGTATGGAGAAGTCTCCCTCAAGGACCTTTCGCCGCGCGCGCGCCGCAGCGCCATCCGTGCGGCCGTGCGGGACTACCGCAACGTGCTTGTGCGCCTGGCGGACCGGCGGCCCGGAAAGCTGAGCGAAAAGGAGCAGCGGGTGCTTGACGCCTGGGGACCCAACCCCTCGCGCGCAACGCTCAGGGACGCGGCGGGGCGCCTGCGCGTGCAGCAGGGAGTGGCCGAGAAGTTCAAAGACGGCCTGGTGCGATCGGGACGCTGGCGCGACCACATTCTCAAGACGCTCGAGGAACACGGCGTGCCCGAGGGGGTCGCCGCGCTGCCGCACGTGGAGTCCTCGTTCCAGCCGCACGCACGCTCGTCGGCGGCGGCCCTAGGCATGTGGCAATTCACCCGCTCCACCGGGCGGCGGTTCATGCGCATCGACAATGTCATGGACGAACGCCTGGACCCGTGGCGGGCCACCACCGCCGCGGCTCAACTGCTGAAGTACAACCACAGCCTGACCGACAGCTGGCCGCTGGCGATTACCGCCTACAACCAGGGGGTCGGCGCGATGCTGCGCGCCATCAGGCAACTGGGCACCCGGGACATCGAGACGGTGGTCCGACGTTACCGGGGGCGAACTTTCAAATTTGCCGGACGCAACTTCTATGTCGAACTGATCGCCGCCATCGAAGTGGAGGAAGAAGCGGAACGCTGGTTCGGACCGGTGGCCCTGGAGCCACCGATCGACTACGTGATGGTGCAGGTGCCCGATTACATGCGCCTGAGCACGCTGGCCGGCGCATTGGCCGTGGAATCTTCGACCCTGGCGGGCCTGAATCCGGGCCTGCGCGCGCCGGTGCTGGGCGATTCCAAGTACGTTCCCAGGAACTACGCGTTGCGTGTGCCCCCGATGGCGGACGCGCCGGAGCGTATTGCGGCCATAGGAAGCGATCAGCGCTACGCCAGCCAGATCCGCGACCGCAACTACGTCATCCAGCCCGGCGACACGCTTTCACTGATCGCGCAACGCTACGACACGACCGTATCGAGGCTCATGCAGGCCAACAACCTGCGAAACATGCACCGCATCCGGGCGGGGCAAACGCTGGAGATTCCGGGGCTGGCCGCGCGCGAACCGATTCCGGATAGTGCCGATACTTATCGCGTGCGCCGGGGCGACACCGTGGGCAGGATCGCCCGACGGGCCGGCCTGTCCGAGGAAGAATTGCTCGCGCTGAACAATATAAACAACAGGAACCGGATCTACGTTGGCCAGGAACTTCGGCTTACATCGGCCCAACTGCCGATTCCACAGCCGCCCGTGGCTGAAGTGGCGCCTGAGGCCACGGCCGAGGCGGAGCGCATGGTGGCCTCGGCGCCGGCGGTGGAACCTGCTCCCACCGGCCCGTCCTTCGGCGTGGTCAGCCTGGCGGACCCCAATGACTACACGGTGCTGGACGGGGACCTGGTACAGGTAGAGGCCGCGGAAACGCTCGGACATTACGCCGACTGGCTGGAAATCCGGACACAGCGCCTGCGGGACATGAACGGACTGCGCTACGGCAGGTCGGTGAGCATAGGCAGACGTCTGCGCCTGGACTTCAGCAGGGTAAGCCGGGAAACGTTCAAGCAGCGCCGAGTGGCTTTCCATCATGAGCTTCAGGAAGCGTTCTTCTCGGACTACCACGTAGTCGGGGTCAGCGAATACAGGGTGCGCAGGGGTGATTCCGTCTGGCAACTGATGCGCCGCAACGACGTTCCCATGTGGCTGCTGCGCCAGTACAACCCCGGCCTGGACCCTGACACGCTTGAAGTCGGCGCCCAACTGCTGTTCCCCAGGCTACAGGCGAAGAACGCCGCAGCGCCTTCCTGAGCGATGCTTCCGAGGCGGTCTCCTGGCCTGGTTTCGCGACTGACCGCCCTGGCAATTCTGGGCCTCGCAATCGCCTCGGCTCCCGCGGCCGAGCCCGTAACCCTGCCGGTAATCGATTCGATCATGGTTGATAAATCGCTGCGCCGACTATATCTAATCAGGGATGGAGAAACGGTTCGTGCATTCCCGATCGCCCTTGGTCTGGCGCCCAGGGGCCGCAAGCTGCGCGAGGGCGACTACCGCACGCCCGAAGGCGACTACTTCATTTCCGGCCGCAAGCCGGACTCCAGTTACATGCTCGCCCTGCAGATCTCCTATCCCAACGAATCGGACCGGGTACGGGCCGAGCAGGCCGACGTGCCGGCCGGCGGTCTCATCATGGTGCATGGCCGTCCGATCAGGCCAACCAACGGGCGGGACCGCAACTATTACTCGACGCGTGACTGGACCGATGGCTGCATTGCCGTCAGCAACGCCGCAATGCTGGAGATATGGATGATGACCCGCATCGGTACCCCGATCACGATCAGGCCGTAGGGCTCCTGATCCATGACGCAAGACACTTCTGCGAAGAAGACCCGCCGGGCGCGCACCCGCAGCTTCCAGGCCGAGGTCCGCCAGCTGCTCAAGCTGATGATCCACTCCTTGTACAGCCATAAGGAGATATTCCTGCGTGAACTGATATCGAATGCCTCCGACGCATGCGATCGACTGCGTTTCGAGGCAATCTCCCGTCCCGAGCTGCTGGCCGACGACCCGGAGCTCTCGATAGCGCTGGAATTCAATGCCGAGGAGGGCTGGGTCGAAGTCAGCGACAACGGTATCGGCATGTCCGAAGACGAGGTCATACAGCAACTGGGCACCATCGCCAAGTCAGGCACCAGCGACTTTCTTGCCGGGCTCTCCGGCGACGAGCAGGAGGACGCGCGCCTGATCGGCCAGTTCGGAGTCGGTTTCTACTCCTCGTTCATCGTTGCCTCGCGGGTCGACGTGCTGACCCGCCGCGCCGGCCTTCCCGCTGAAGCCGGTGTCAGCTGGTCGTCCGAAGGCCAGGGCAAGTTCACGGTCAAGGGCGCCCCCGGGCTGCGGCGTGGAACCTCCGTACGCCTGTACCTGAAGGACGGCGAACGCAACTTCGCGGAACCGTTCCAACTGCGCTCGCTGATCCGCCGCTACTCCGATCACATTGCCTTCCCGGTCAGCATGCCGGGCATGGGCGGAGAGGAAGACGGGGAAGGAGCCGAACCGCCACGGGAGATCGTCAACACCGCCCAGGCGCTCTGGACGCGGCCGAAGCGTGATATCAAGCCCGAGGAATACAACGAGTTCTACCGGCACGTCGCCCGCGACAGCGAGGACCCGCTGTGTTACGCGCACAACCAGGTGGAGGGGCGGCGCGAGTACACCAGCCTGCTGTTCATTCCGCGCCGGGCGCCGTTCGACCTGTTCAACTGCGAATCGCCGCGGGGCGTGAAACTGTACGTGCAACGGGTCTTCATCATGGACGACGCCGAGCAGTTCCTGCCCCTGTACCTGCGCTTTGTGCGCGGCGTGGTGGACTCAAGGGACCTGCCGCTGAACGTCTCGCGCGAGCTGCTGCAACAGAACGACGATGTGCGGGCCATGCGCCAGGCGCTGGCCAGGCGGGTGCTGGACATGCTGGACCGGCTGGTCGGGGACGATGCCGATGGCTACCAGGAATTCTGGAACGAGTTCGGGCGGGTGTTCAAGGAAGGCGTGGTCGAGGATCCCGGCAACCGGGAGCGCATACTGAAGTTGCTGCGTTTCGCCACCACGGCTTCGCAAGACGACGTGCAATCGGAGACCCTGGAGGATTACGCCCGGCGCAAGCCCGACGACCAGAACGAAATCTATTACATCGCCGCGGCGACCCCTTCGGCGGCGCGGTCCAGTCCGCAACTGGAGGTGTTCACCCAGCGCGGCCTGGAGGTGCTGCTGCTTTCCGATCCCGTCGACGAATGGGTAATCGGGCATCTCGGCGAGTACGAGAGCCTGCGGTTCCGCGACATCACCCGGGGCGCGCTGACCGCGGATGAACTGCCGGGAACGGCCCCGGTACAGGTCGCGGACACTGTCGACCGGGAGGACGCCGCTGCGCTGTTGCAGCGCATGAAGAGCGTGCTGGGCGACGAAGTCTCGGATGTGCGTTCCACCGCGCGGCTGACGGATTCTCCCTCCTGCCTGGCGCTGGGAGAACACGAGATGGGCGTGCAGATGCAGCGCATATTGCGCGCCACGGGCCAGGAGCTGCCGGACAGCAAGCCGATCCTGGAGATCAATACCGGTCACGGCCTGTTCAAGCGCCTGGCGCTGCGCGAAGGCGACGCCGAGCTGTTCGAAGACCTGACCCGGCTGCTGCACGAACAGGCCATGCTGACCCAGGGGCGCGAACTCGACGACCCGGGCGAGTTCGTCCGCCGGTTAAACCGCCTCCTCGAAAACTGACCGGGGCGAGGGCGTCCCGCCCTCCGCGCTTCGATCCCGCCCGTTGTTGCCCCCTTCTTCCGGGAGACGCATAAATCCATCCATGGAGCTCGGTTCCGCCATCCCTGGCTCACACGCTCCCGGAAGAAGGGGGCGAAGACGGGCTACGGCCGGAAGCGAAGGCGTCTCGCCCCTGCCGGACTACGCTCCCGTTCGGTCTACAATCACTTCATGCACAAAGCCCCGAAGAACGATGAACTCAAGGGCCGGCTGACGCAGGAGCAGTACCACGTCACCCAGGAAAGGGGCACCGAGCGCCCGTTCACGGGCGAGTTGCTCCACAACAAGGAAACCGGCGCCTACGAATGCGTCTGTTGCGGTCACGAACTGTTCCGCTCCGACGCCAAGTTCGATTCCGGCACCGGCTGGCCGAGCTTCTTCAGCCCCGCCTCCGAAGGTTCCGTGGCCGAACACGTCGACAGCAGCCACGGCATGCACAGGGTTGAAGTCGTGTGCTCGAAGTGCGACGCCCACCTGGGCCACGTCTTTCCGGACGGCCCCCGTCCCACCGGCATGCGCTACTGCATCAACTCCGCCTCCCTGCGGTTCAGCAAGCCGTGAAACACCTCAACCCCCCCCGGCCGGACGACGGCCGTGCAAGCGCGGCAAGGCGCAAGCGGCGTGCCGCGATCCGGTTCGGCTTCTCGGCCGTCATAGCCAGCTTTGTCGTCCTGGCGATGCTGATACTCGGCGCGGAGTTCAAGGAAGAATACGAAGAGGGATTTGTGCGCATCGTTACATTTGCCGTGCGTCTCGCCACGCCGGAGGAAGTGGCCCAGGCTGAAGCCGAGGGCCCCATTCCGTCGCCCTTGCCTTCCATCCGCCCCGACACGCCCATCGTCGTCAGTACCCCTCCCTTCGTGATCCTCGGCGACCTGGCGGAAGGAGAAACAGTGGCGCCCGTTCCCGAGGCGCTGATCCCGCTTGAGGACCTGGTGGTGGAAACGCCCGAGGGGCTGGAGCTCCTGCCGCTGCCGGACGAACCGGAAACCGAAGAAGAAACCGGTAACACCAAATAGACTTGGCGAACCTACGTAGGCGGAATCCTCATGGCGAAATCCCGTCGTAAAACACCGCAGTCTCTCAAGACGAGCAATACTGGCGCCACAACCGGATACGAAGCCCAACTCTGGGCCATGGCGGATACCCTGCGCGGCTCCATGGACGCCGCTGAATACAAGCATGTCGTGCTCGGCCTCATTTTCCTGAAATACATCTCCGACGCGTTTGAAGAGAGACAAGGTATTCTCGGAAGCCAAGTCTCCGAGGGCGCAGACCCTGAGGACCCCGACGAGTACCGTGCCAAGAACATCTTCTGGGTCCCGCCGGAAGCTCGCTGGGATTATCTGAAGTCCCAGGCACGACAATCGACCATCGGACAACTGGTGGACGACGCCATGACCGCGATCGAGCGAGACAACCCCGCACTCAAAGACGTGCTTCCCAAGGACTACGCGCGTCCGGCTCTGGACAAGCAGCGCCTCGGCCAGTTGATCGACCTAGTCAGCAACATCAGGGTGGGCGACGAAGAAGCGCGCTCAAAGGATGTTCTGGGCCGCGTGTACGAGTACTTCCTCTCGCAGTTCGCCAGCGCCGAGGGAAAGAAAGGCGGCGAGTTCTACACACCGCGCTGTATTGTGAAGCTTCTGGTGGAGATGCTGGAGCCCTATGAAGGCCGCGTGTACGACCCGTGCTGCGGCTCGTCGGGCATGTTCGTGCAGTCCATCGAATTCATAAACGCCCATGCGACCGGCAACGGAAACGGTGGACCAAAGCCTCGCGGGACGATTACGGACCTCTCGATCTACGGTCAGGAATCCAACTACACGACCTGGAGGCTAGCGAAAATGAACCTCGCCATACGAGGCATCGAAGGCCAGATTGCGCACGGCGACACGTTCCACAATGACCACCACCCGGACCTGAAAGCTGACTTTATCCTCGCCAATCCTCCGTTCAACGTGTCCGACTGGGGCGGCGACCGGCTGACCGAAGACAAACGCTGGCAATACGGCGTGCCGCCCAAGGGAAACGCCAACTTCGCCTGGGTGCAGCACATCGTTCATCACCTGGCGCCGAACGGTGTTGCCGGCTTTGTGCTCGCCAACGGTTCCATGTCTTCCAGCCAATCCGGCGAGTCCACGATCCGGAGAAACCTCTTGGAGGCGGATCTGATTGATTGCATGGTGGCGCTGCCGGGGCAGCTCTTCTATTCCACCCAGATTCCCGCCTGCCTGTGGTTTCTCGCTCGCAACCGCCAGGACGGCAATTTCCGCGACCGGCGTGGCGAAGTTCTTTTCATTGATGCTCGCAAGCTCGGTCGCATGGTGGACCGCACGCACCGCGAGATCTCAAACGAAGATATTATTCGCATTGCCGACACCTACCACGCTTGGCGTGATCGTGAATTTTCCGATTACGCCGATATTCCGGGATTCTGCAGCAGTCAGAAGATCGAAAAAATGCAGGATTTTGGCTATGTACTTACCCCAGGTCGGTATGTTGGGACCGAGCCACAGCCCGAAGATACCGAACCCTTCGAAGAAAAAATGCAGCGGCTCGTCGCTGAACTGTGCGACCGGCAAAAGGAAGGAAAGAAGTTAGACGCCGCAATCGCCAAGAATCTAAAGGGTCTTGGCTTCTGAAGAGGCTCGTTCAAGACCCGCACGCATCTGTTGCCCAAGCCTTGACCGATAATGCCTTCGTTGTCATGAGCGGTTTCCAAGTCTGCGAGAATAAGGTGGTTCGGCCCAGAGGGAAATCGTGAAGGCCATAGTTGTTTCATTGTTAGCGAACAAATTCTGCGCTTGAGTCAATCATGATTGACTACGATAAGTTTCGCATGTCCCTTAAGCGACTGGAGGAACAGCACGAAAACTACAAGCAGCTAGACGACTCGCTCCCGGACTTGCTGAAAGAAGGTATAGCTGAATCGGTGATTCAGCGTTTCGAGACCTGCTTTGATTGCCTTTGGAAAGTATTGAAGCGATACCTGCATGAGGAACTGGGAATCGCGGATGTGGGGAACAGCCCAAAATCTGTTTTCAGGTCAGCTAATGAGAACCGCCTTTTTGTTGCGCCGTTGGAGCAATGGCTGCACTACCTCAGGGTGCGTAACGACACCGCCCACGATTACAGCAACGAGAAAGCGCAGGACTGCATCGAGAAAATCCCTGATTTCATCGATGACGCAATCGGAATCTATCAAACCATGGTTAACACGACATGGGAATAGACCGTCCTATAGATTTAACACCGGATCAACACAAGAACATCCTAGCGCTTCTTGGAAAACACCTGCCAGAAACAGCTGCCTGGGCTTATGGTTCCAGGGTGAAGTGGACTGCTCGCCCCGAATCGGATCTTGACTTAGTTGTGTTTGCGAATCCTAGCCAAACATATGATGTTGCACGCCTCAATGAGGCATTCGAGGAAAGTGATCTTCCATTTCGCGTTGACCTTTTTGTGTGGGACAGCGTTCCCGAGCAATTCCGAAAAGAAATAGCTGCAGACCACGTAATTCTCCAGGAAGCCCATGAGGGGCAGCGTGTACCTGAAGGTTGGCGCGAGAAAAAACTCGGCGACGTGATTGAGCTTAAGCGCGGTTATGACCTGCCTAGCCGCATGCGGAAGCCGGGCAAGGTACCCGTAGTCTCGTCATCCGGTATCACAGGCACACATACAGAGAGCAAGGTCCAACGTCCAGGGGTCGTCACTGGCCGATACGGAACTCTTGGAGAAGTCTTCTACATTTCTGAGGATTTTTGGCCCCTAAATACGACACTATTTGTCAAGGACTTCAAGCGCAATGACCCACGATTCGTGAGTTACCTATTACGGGGATTGGACTTTTCACACTACGCGGACAAGGCAGCGGTACCGGGGCTGAATCGAAATCACTTGCATGAGGAAACAGTAAGTATTCCCACCGAAACGGAGGAACAACGCGCCATTGCCCATATTCTCGGCACACTGGACGACAAAATCGAGTTGAATCGGCGGATGAATGAGACGCTGGAGGCGATGGCGCGGGCTATCTTCAAGGACTGGTTCGTCCAATTCGGCCCCACCCGCGCCAAGGCCGCAGGCCGCACCCCATACTTGGCGCCGGAACTCTGGGACCTGTTCCCCGACGCCCTCGACAACGAGGGCAAGCCGGTCTGTTGGACATACTCCGAAATCGGTAAGGAGATCGAAGCTGTCGGTGGTGGGACTCCCAGCACGAAAGAACCATCTTACTGGGACGGTGGCGAAAACCACTGGGCCACTCCGAAGGACCTCTCCAAGCTCACGTCGCCGGTGCTGCTTGGCACGGCCAGGAAGGTTACTGACGCCGGAGTACACAAGATCAGCTCCGGAATCTTGCCGGTCGGTACTGTCCTCCTGTCTTCGCGTGCCCCGATTGGTTACCTCGCCATCGCTGAAGTGCCAACCGCAATTAACCAAGGGTTCATCGCGATGATTTGCCAGAAGCGGCTTCCCAACACCTTTGTTCTATTCTGGTGTCAGGAGAACCTTGGCTACATCAAGGATATTTCCGGCGGATCAACGTTCGCCGAAATTGGCAAAAGGGCATTCCGCCCCGTTCCAGTTGTGGTGCCCTCGGCCCCTGTCCTCGCAGCCTACGATAGACTCATTCGGCCACTTTACGTCCGTATCGTCGCGAACACCAAGGACAACGAGACTCTAGCCCAGAGCCGCGACCTTATCCTACCGAAGCTAATGACCGGCGACATTCGTGTTCGCGTTGCTGGAGAGGGCTTGGAAAACCATACAGCCAACCTATCAGGCTAAGGTGGCCTCGCATGACGGACGCAAATCTAACTCAAGCAGAAGCCGATGCGCTTCTGGCGATCGAGAAACGCCGGGCGGACAATTCCGAGTGGGCCTACCCGGGTCTTGGAGGGGGGATCACGGTTCCACTGGTTTCAAGTGATCGGCGTGAGTCGTTTTTTCTCGACGTGCGCCGGTCGCGAATGGGCCTTGCCAAAGGCACATATCAGAATCGGGGACGCCAAGTCGTGATTCTGGCCCGACTGGATTTCGGCAGTGCGCCTCACCGCAATCCGGATGGAAAAGAGGTCGGTTCTCCCCACCTCCATCTTTACCGGGAGGGATACGGCGATAAGTGGGCGTTCCCGGTTCCGATCAATCATTTCTCGAATCTCGACGACCCGTGGCTGACGCTCGAAGACTTTATGCGGTTTTGCAACATTGCCGAACTGCCCTTTATCAGGCGGGGGCTGTTCACATGATCCAGGACATACAGGCATTGGTCGAGCAGTACTCGGTCTGGTTAAAGGGCAGGATGAGCCTTCGCGAGGTTGGAGACCGCGTCGAGATCACCACACCATACCTGGACCGGCATAACGACTACCTCCAGATTTACGCCAAGCGCGCCAACGCTGGTTTCGTGCTAACGGACGACGGGTATATTCTCGACGATCTGGAACTATCGGGTTGCAAGATCGATAGCCCTAAGCGTCAGGCCATGTTCAGAATGACGTTGAACGGATTCGGTGTGCAGGCGAAAGGAAAGGCGCTTGAAGTCAAGGCATCATCGGACAACTTTTCATTGAGGAAGCACAACCTCGTGCAGGCAATGCTAGCGGTCAACGATCTCTTCTATTTGGCCTCGCCTACCGTCGCGAGTCTATTTCACGAGGACGTGACCGAGTGGCTCGACCTCTCTTATATCCGCTACACGCCGAGCGTTAAATTCACCGGTAAGAGCGGATACGATCACCGCTTCGAATTTGTGATACCAAAATCGACAGATCAACCCGAACGTTTAATTCGCGCCATCAACCGGCCAAACCGCGATACCGCGCAGACGGTGGCATTTTCTTGGGTCGACATCAGGGAGGTGCGTTCTCAGGAGGCTCGCGCGTACGCAATCCTAAACGACTCAGAAAAAAATATTTCCGAAAATATCCTAGATGCAATGCGCAATTATGAAGTGCGTCCAGTTCCATGGTCGACACGTGACGAGGCGCGAGATGAGTTAGCTGCATGACCTGCATCAGTTAGGGTGGCGCCGAATCACAGACGGCGCAAGGCGCGGTCAGATGGCCTGAATGGGGCCGGGGTAGCTGGCCACCTGGTTATCGTTTGTCAGCAAGGTAATTTCTTCTACGCGCGCCTGGGCTATGAGCATGCGGTCGAAGGGATCGTTATGAATAAGAGGCAATGCGCCCGCGGCGATGGCATGCCGCACAAGCTCGCGAAGGCTGCGGGAAGGTGTTTTGCCGGTGGCGTCGTAATGTACGATGTCGGAACCTGCACAGGATTCGGAAATGGGCTGTACGCTTCGCCTCCGCAGGTGCTTTGGGAAATTCCTTGAAAAATGCTCACGAAGATCACCATTCGCAACTTCAAGCGCTTCGGCGAGGTGGAAATAGAGCTGGGTAGTCCCGTAGTTTTTGTCGGGCCGAACAACTCCGGGAAAACCTCCGCCATGCAGGCTCTGGCGCTGTGGGACATCGGCCTGAAACGCTGGAACGAGAAACGTGCGGGGAAGAGCGCGCCAGAGCGGCGACCGGGCGTCACCGTTAACCGGAGAGACCTGCTGGCTATTCCGGTTCCCAGAGCGGCACTCTTATGGCGAGAATTACATGTGCGAAATGTCCAACGAATCGAGGGCCGCCAGCGGACCGAAAATGTGCGCATTGACCTTATCGTTGAGGGCATCAGTCAGGACAAGGCGTGGGTTTGCGGGCTGGAGTTCGATTACGCAAACGAAGAATCCTTTTATTGCCGACCGCTGCGGTGCAGCGGAGGCAGGACGCCGGATCGCATGCCCATTCCAGCAGAAGCAGGATCCACGCAAATTGTATTCCTGCCACCCATGTCAGGTCTGGCAGCCACGGAGACACGGCTCGACCAAGGAGCAGTGAACGTGCGAATTGGCGAGGGTCGTACGGCGGAGGTGTTACGCAACCTTTGCTTTCAGATTCACAGTCGCAATTCCGAACTCTGGGAGAAGCTTGTAGCTCAAATCAAAGATCTTTTCGGGTCCGAATTGAGCGAACCTCGCTATGTCCCGGAGCGCGGCGAAATAGTCATGGAATATCGGGAGCAGGACTCGAATCTGGATCTATCCAGCAGCGGGCGAGGATTGCAGCAAACGCTCCTCATACTGGCGTACATGTATGCCAACCCCGGTGCGATTATCCTGCTCGACGAACCGGACGCGCACCTCGAAATCCTTCGCCAGCGCCAAATCTACAAGCTGATCACGGATGTTGCGCTGGAAAACGGCAATCAAATCATTGCCGCAAGCCATTCTGAAGTACTTCTGAACGAAGCTGCTGGAAAGGACCTGGTCATCGCCTTCGTTGGCCAGCCTCATCGACTGGAGGGAAGGCCAAGCCAGGTCCATAAGGCGCTTAGCGAAATTGGATTCGATCAGTATTACCAAGCCCAGCAAGCAGGTTCGGTTCTGTATCTTGAGGGATCAACGGACTTGGCGATATTGCAAGCTTACGCGGAACGTCTGGGTAACGAATCCGCAATACGGGCGTTGGAGCGCCCATTTGTTCATTACGTCGGAAACCAACCGGCCACGGCCGCGCGACATTATTACGGCCTCCGCGAAGCGCTCCCCAACCTTGGGGGTATAGCGTTGTTCGACCGACTCAGCGCCGATCCCGAAGAAAGCGGCCCACTCAGATACGCGACATGGAGAAAACGCGAAATCGAGAACTACTTTTGCACCCGCAGAACACTTGAAGCCTATGCATGCACATCCGCCGAAGCCGATGAGCCGATGTCGTTGTTCACGGAGGCGGAAGTCAGTAGACGGCTTGCGGCGATGCAGGAATCCATCGTCGAGATAGAGGAGGCCCTAAGGAAGCTTGGCAAAGGATCCCCCTGGGATGACGGAGCGAAGGCAAGCGACGATTTTCTCGTTCCGCTCTTCAGGGCTTATTTTGACAAGCTTGGCTTGCCAAACCTCATGGACAAGAAGCAGTTTTACGAACTTGCGGCGCACGTTCCCGAAGACGAAATCGACTCTGAAATCAGCGAAAAGCTTGATGTCATTGCACGTGTGGCAGAGCGCGCAGCACCAATTTCCTGAACAAGATCCACGATTTCTGTTGCAAGCTTTGGTTTTGCCTGCCTCGGAAATCGGTGGAGTAGAGCCTTGGCTTTTCTGACGGAGTCGATGGTAGAAGATGCGGCGCTCGACTGGTTTCGGGCGCTGGGCTACAACGTCATCAGCGGGCCGGACATGCCGCCGGGACCGCAGGCGCTGAGGGGAAGCTACGGGGAAGTACTGTTCACTTCGACGGTGCAAGGTGCCTTGCGCCAACTCAATCCCGATCTCCCCACCGCGGCGCTGGACGACGCGTTCCGCAAGCTGACCCGCCCGCAAGGCGCTACCCTGGCAACGCGCAATCGCGCCTTCCACCGAATGCTCGTGGACGGGGTGACGGTGGAGTACAGGGCCGCCGGAGGCAAAATTCGTGGCGCGCAGGCGCGACTCATCGATTTTGAAGACTCGGCGTCTAATACCTGGCTGGCCATCAACCAGTTCACTGTCACGGAAAACGAAAACAAGCGGCGGCCCGATCTGGTCCTTTTCGTGAACGGTCTGCCGCTGGCGGTAATCGAACTCAAGAACCCCGTGGACGAGGACGCGACCATCCACACTGCCTGGCGGCAGCTTCAAACCTACAAGGCGGAACTGCCCTCGCTGTTCGCGTTCAACGCGGCGCTGCTGGTGTCGGACGGCGTTCAGGCCAGATTGGGAACACTTACCGCCGGATGGGAGTGGTTCAAGCCCTGGCGCACGATCGACGGCCAGGAACTGGCGCCGGTGTTTTTCCCCGATCTCCAGGTGGCGATCGAAGGCGTGTTCGAGAAGCGACGCTTTCTCAGGCTGTTGCGTGATTTCATCGTGTTCGAGGATGACGGCGGTGGAGCTCCGGCCAAGAAGATAGCGGGCTATCACCAGTTTCATGCGGTGGAGGCGGCGGTCGTCGAAACCCTGCGCGCGAGCAAGCTTCAACGGGAGATCAAACAAGTTGCCCAAAAGAGAGGCCGTTACCAGTCAGGCCATCAGCCGGGAGGCGATCCGGGTGACAGGCGAGTCGGCGTGATCTGGCACACGCAGGGATCAGGCAAGAGCCTGAGCATGGCCTTTTTCGCGGGACGAATCATCCGCGAGCCAGCCATGGCAAACCCGACTATCGTGGTTCTGACCGATCGCAATGATCTCGACGACCAATTGTTCGGCACGTTCGCACGCTGCCGGGACCTGTTGCGCCAGCCGCCGATTCAGGCGGAAAGCCGCAAGCACCTTCGTAAAAGGCTCTCGATGCAATCGGGCGGCGTGGTCTTCACTACGATCCAGAAATTCTTCCCGGAAGAAAAGGGCGACACGCACCCGCTGCTGTCGGACCGCCGCAACATCGTAGTGATCGCCGACGAAGCCCACCGCAGCCAGTACGAATTCATCGATGGTTTCGCGAAGCACATGAGAGACGCACTGCCAAACGCTTCGTTTATCGGGTTTACCGGAACGCCTATTGAATTGCAGGACGCCAACACCCGAGCGGTGTTCGGCGATTACATCAGCGTGTATGACATCCAGCGCGCGGTCGAAGATCAGGCGACAGTTCCGATCTACTACGAGAGCCGGCTGGCGAAGCTGGCGCTGGACGAAAGCGAACGGCCCAATATCGATCCGGATTTCGACGGAGTAACCGAGGGCGAGGAGGTCGAGCGCAAGGAGAAACTCAAGACCAAGTGGGCGCAGCTTGAAGCGGTCGTCGGCGCCCGGCGGCGCCTGGAACAGGTCGCCGCAGACATCGTTGAGCATTTCGAGAAGCGCCTAGAGGCTATGGACGGCAAGGCGATGGTGGTTTGCATGAGCCGGCGGATATGCGTGGAACTGTATGGAGAACTCACGCGACTGCGGCCGAATTGGCATCACGAAGACGACGGCGAGGGCATCCTCAAGGTAGTGATGACGGGGTCGGCCTCCGACCCTCCGGACTGGCAGCAGCACATACGCAGCAAGAAGCGTCGCGAGGAACTGGCGAACCGCTTCCGGAACGTTGACGATTCGCCGCGGATCGTGCTCGTGCGCGACATGTGGCTCACCGGCTTTGACGCGCCCAGCCTGCACACCATGTACGTGGACAAGCCAATGCGCGGTCACGGCCTGATGCAGGCTATCGCGCGCGTCAACCGCGTATTCCGCGACAAGCCGGGCGGTCTGGTGGTCGATTACTTGGGACTCGCCCACGAACTCAAGCGCGCGCTGGCCACATATACGGAAAGCGGCGGCAAAGGCGCTCCCAAGCTGGATCAGGCCGAAGCGGTTGCAGTGATGCTGGAGAAATACGAAGTCTGCTGCGGACTGTTCCACGGCTTCGACCGGGCAAAGTGGATCACCGGCACGCCAACCGAGCGGCTCAGCCTGCTGCCCGCAGCGCAGGAGCACGTGCTTGAACAGGAGCGCGGCAAGGAGCGCTGTATCCGGCACGTGCGTGAACTCTCAAAAGCCTTTGCATTGGCCATCCCTCACGAAGAAGCAATGCGTATCCGGGACGATCTGGCGTTCTTCCAGGCCGTCCAGTCGGTGCTGGCGAAGCGCACCCCGTCCGGCGAGCGCCCCGAAGAGGAACTGGATCACGCCGTGCGGCAGATTATTTCGGGCGCGGTGGCGCCGCAGGGCGTAATCGACATCTTCGCCGCTGCCGGACTTGAGAAACCCGATATCTCGATTCTGTCGGATGAGTTCCTTGCCGAAGTGCGGGGTATGCCGCAACGGAACCTGGCCGTCGAATTGCTTCAGAAGCTGCTGAAGGGCGAAGTCGCTACCAGACGAAGCAAGAACGTCGTTCAGGCGCGGTCTTTCGCCGAAATGCTGGAACGCACAATCCAGCGCTACCAGAACCGCGCCATTGAGGCGGCGCAGGTCATCGAGGAACTGATCGGACTGGCGAAGGAAATGCGCCAGGCCAGCGCCCGCGGCGAAGAACTCGGCCTTTCGGAAGAAGAACTGGCCTTCTACGACGCTCTGGAGACCAACGACAGCGCCGTTCAGGTTCTCAGCGACGAAATCCTGCGCGGAATCGCGCGCGAGCTGGTGGAAACCGTTCGGAATAACGTAACCATCGACTGGACGCTACGCGAGAACGTGCGCGCCAATCTGCGCCGTCTGGTGCGGCGCGTCCTACGCAAACACGGTTATCCGCCGGACAAACAGGAAAAGGCGACGCGGACGGTGCTGGAGCAGGCGGAAGTGTTGTCCGCAGATTGGGCGGATGGCAGCGATTAGGGAACGAGTACAGGCTGCTAGATCGGCGAGAAGCCGGGACTGCAGCTCAGGGCGACGGCGATTTCGGGACCGGGGAGAAAAGACATCGCCAGTTGCACGGCCAGGATAAACACCAGAGGGCTGAAATCGATGCCCCCCAGCCCGGGCAGAATGCGCCGGATCGGCGCCAGCGCGGGCGTGCAAACACGGTGCAACACGCCGACCACGGGGTTGTATCCGCTCGGCGAGAACCAGCTCAGCAGGGCCCAGGCGACAACCGCCAGAAGGTAGAACCACAGGGTCGCCCGGACAGCGCGGATCAGGCCATAGGCCAGGATCTGGACGATGCCGGGCTCGGTAAGACAGCCCCACCTGGCCGTGAGCCAGACCAGGAGACACTGCAGAACAACAAACGTCACCAGCACGTGTGTCTCCAGGCGCCGCGAAGGCTTCACCAGCAGCTTCATCGGCAGTACCACGGGGTTTGTCAGACGCAACACCACGCTCGCCACCGGATTACGCGGATCGGAACCGTGCCAGTACAGGGCCAGGCGGATCACGAAGCACAGCATGTACAGGTCCGCGACTGTACCAAGCAGAAAAGAAAGTGCGCCCATTTACCCGAAGACTGCGATGGAGGCGGCAATTATAAGATCGCCGCCCGCTGTCTATAATTCCGCCATGGCGAACCTGATCACGCTGAGCCGCCTCGTCCTGTTGCTCGTGGTGGTGGCCATCGCTTACCGGCCTGTTTCCGCCATGCAGTTATGGATATGGCCGATTCTCAGCCTGGTTTTCATTTCCGACGGACTGGACGGCTGGGTCGCCCGGCGCAGGGGCGAGGAAAGCCTTTTCGGGGCGCTGTTCGATATCGCCGTCGACCGCATCGTGGAGCTCACGCTGTGGATCGTGCTCGCGGACCTGGACCTGATACCCATCTGGATCCCCATCGTGTTCGTGGTACGCGGCGTCCTGGTCGACGCTATCCGGGCCAGCCAGGTACAGGCCGACCGGCGCGGCCCGTTTTCGCTGCTCAACTCGCCGCTGGCCCGCTGGCTGGTGGCCGGACGCTTCATGCGCGGGTTCTATGCCACGATCAAGGCTTTCGCTTTTTGCGGACTGTTCATGATCAATCCCTTGCCGCTCGCGATCGAGGCGCTGCTTCCTTCGCTGACGGGCTTCTGGACGCCGCTGCAACCGGGCTTTGAGGTGCTGATCATGGCGCTAAGCTACCTGGCCGTTGCGCTGTGTCTGCTTCGGGGGCTGCCGGTCGTTGTGGAATTTCTCGCCGAAGAACGCCGGTCCCTGTTCATCCGCTCGCGCTCCGAAAAATGATTTCCCCGCAGTCCAGGCTCGCGCTATTCGATATCGACGGTACCCTGCTGAAGGAACCCAGCAGCGAAAAACGCTTCATTCTCTGGCTGTTCCTCAAGGGGCGCATCGGCCCGGCAAGGCTGCTGGCTTACGCTCTTTTCTCACTGCGCTACCTTCCCCGCTACGGACTGGATGTGTTCGCCAAGAACAAGTCGCTGCTGTGGCGGCGCTCGGTACGCAGCGCGGAATCGCTGGCGCGCGAATGGGCGGCGCAGGGGCTGGACAAGGCCCTCAATCGGTCTTGCCTGGAACGATTGCGGGACCACCACAACCGAGGCGACATTGTCGTTCTGCTGTCGGGAACGCCGGACTTTCTCGCCGCTGCAATCGCCGAAAGACTTGGCGTGGGCCACGCTGTCGGCACCCGCTGTACGGTAGGCGGGGGCCGCTACAGCTTCGCTCCGCCGACCGTGCATCGCGTGGGCGAGGCCAAGCTTGCTTCGGCGCGGGCCCTTTGCGCGCGGTTCGGAGCCAGCCTGGAAAATACCGCCGCCTACGGAAATGCCCTGAGCGATCTGCCCCTGCTGGAAGCCTGCGGCGTTCCGGTCGCTGTCAATCCGGATCCGGCGCTGGCGTCCATCGCCGGCGAGAAAGGCTGGGAAATCATCAGCTCGCGGACCGGCAGGCGCATTCGTGCTTCGGCTTAGCAGCCCGTGGCAGAACCCCGCGTCGCGCCGAGAACGGCGAGACGCCCGCCTGGCAAGGCGCGAGGAGCGCGCATATCGGGAATATGCAAGCGACGAGCAACGCAGTCCAGGCGGGATGGATCGCCGGGCGAACGCAGTGGGGCTTCTGTCACGGGCTGCTAGGCCCGCGGCCCGCGCGCTGCTGGCAGGCGCGTTGCTTTGCTGTGCGCCGGCAGTGTTTGCGCAGGACGGACTGCCGGCCGCGGTAAACCGGATCCTCGCACACTACGGCATCCCGCGCGAGAACTATTCGGTGTGGGTCGGCGACGTCCGCGAGGATGAGCCGCTGCTGAGCCACCGCGCGGACACCCCCAGGCAGCCCGCATCGGTGATCAAGGTGCTGACCGGCTGGCTGGTGCTGGAGGGGCTGGGCCCGGAGTACCGCTGGGTCACGCAGGTGTTCCTCGGCGGCGAACTGCGCAACGGCGTGCTTGACGGGCCGCTGATTCTCGAGGGCCGCGGAGACCCGCGCCTGGTCGTGGAGCGCGTGTGGCTGCTGCAGCAAATGCTGAGACAAAAGGGCCTGCGGCGCATCAACGGCCCGCTCGTGCTGGACGACCGGTGGCTGCCGGCCGATGATGCTCCGGTGGCCGGTTTTGAGGCCGACCGGCACCGCGCCTTCGGCGCCTCGCCCTATGCGCTGCTGATGAACTTTCAGGCAATCCGGGTAATCGTGCGGCCGGACCCGGCAAGAGGCCTT
This sequence comes from Gammaproteobacteria bacterium, assembly GCA_963666765.1. Lineage (GTDB taxonomy): Bacteria > Pseudomonadota > Gammaproteobacteria > Steroidobacterales > Foliamicaceae > Foliamicus. The sequence continues at coordinate 2,161,887 of OY762933.1, read as the reverse complement.
GTCCATGCCCGGCTGGATCCGCCGCTGCCGGGGCTGGAACTGTCCAATCGTCTGCGGCTCGGCAGCGGAAGATGCGGCGGATTTCAGCGGGGCGTGGCGGTGCGCATCACCGGCGAAGGCGACAGCCGTGTGGAGCTTGACGGCTCCTACAGCCGCCGCTGCAACAGCTATTCGATTTCGCGGCGGGCGCTCTCCGGCCCGGCCTATGCCCACGGGCTGTTCGCGACCCTGTGGCGGGAAGGCGGCGGCGAGCTCACGGGCAGCTATCGCCTGGGCAGCGCGCCGGACGGTGCGGAGCCCTGGCTGGAATTCAAGTCGGAATTTGCCTTCCAGGCCGTGCGTTTCATGAACAAGCACAGCAACAACGTCATGGCGCGGCAGTTGCTGCTGACGCTGGGCGCGGAGATGTTCGGGCCGCCGGCAACGCTGGACAAGGCGCGCCGTGCGGCCGGCGAGGTCCTGCGGGGTGAAGGCCTGAAGCTTCCCAGCCTGATCCTGGACAACGGCTCCGGCCTGTCGCGCATTTCCCGCATATCCGCTGCCGACCTCGGCCGCTTGCTGGTGCATGCGGGGCGCGGCCCCCGCTTCGCCGAACTTGCGGCCTCGCTTCCCATCGCCGGACGCGACGGCACCCTGACCAGGACCTACAGGAACCTGCCGTTCGGCGGCCGGGCGCACATCAAGACCGGGAGCCTCAACGGCGTGTCCGCGATCGCCGGTTTTGTCCTGTCCGACAGCGGCCGCAGGCTGGCCGTCGCGGCGCTGCTGGAACACCCGTTGGCGGCCAAGGGCCCGGGGGAGGAAGCGCACGGCCAACTTTTGACATCGCTGGCCGGCCATTGATAGAATTTGCGGTCGGCAATTCACTGCCGCGGCAGGCCAAAAGGAAGGCTTCAATGAAACTAGTAATGGCCATCATTAAGCCGTTTCGGCTGGATCATGTACGCAACACGTTGTCCGATCTGGGGATCAACGGCATGACCGTATCCGAGGTGCAGGGTTTCGGGCGACAACGTGGCCATACTGAACTGTATCGGGGCGCCGAATACATGGTGGATTTCATTCCCAAGACCAAGGTCGAGGTGGCATGCACCGACGAGTTGGCCGAACGGGTAGTGGAGGCCATCATGGACTCTGGAAAGACCGGCAAGGTGGGGGACGGCAAAGTCTTCGTGATGGATCTTGAGGAGGCCTACCGGGTCCGCACCGGGGAGAGTGGTGATTCGGCGCTGTAGCGGGCGCAGCTTACCGGGACCGCGGCGGGCAGCCGGCGTGTCCCTTCAAAAGGGGATTTTTCTATGAAGAGAGCGATATTGATCGCTGTGGCGGGGTTGCTGGTGTCGGGCGTGGCGAGCGCCGATACGCTGGACAAGGCCGACACCGCGTGGTTGCTGACTTCCACGGCCCTGGTCCTGTTCATGACGCTGCCGGGGCTGGCATTGTTTTACGGCGGTCTGGTGGGCCGGCGCAACGTGTTGTCGGTGCTGATGCAATGTTTCACGATCGCCGGCATCGTGACCTTCCTTTGGGTCATCGTTCAATACAGTCTGGCGTTCAGCAACGGCGGCGCCCTGAATCAATGGGTGGGAGGCTTCGGCAGCGCGTTTCTTGCCGGAGTGACCGTCGATTCGCTCAGCGGCACCGCGCCGGAAACGATCTTTATCGCTTTCCAGCTGACTTTCGCCATCATCACCTGCGCACTGATTGTGGGCGGATTTGCCGAGCGCATGCGGTTTTCCGCAATGGTCCTGTTCTCGATACTGTGGTCGCTGCTCGTTTACGCTCCGGTGTGTCACTGGGTCTGGGGCGGCGGCTGGCTGGCCGACATGGGTTTCCTGGACTTCGCCGGCGGCGCGGTGGTGCACCTGACCGCGGGCGTGGCTGCGCTGGTGGCCGCCATGGTGCTGGGTCCGCGCACGGGCTTTCCGCAAAAGCCCATGCCACCGCATAGCCTGCCGCTGACGGTGGCCGGCGCCGGCATGCTGTGGGTCGGCTGGTTCGGCTTCAACGGGGGCAGCGCGCTGGCGGCGGACGGCGCCGCGGCGATGGCTCTGTTGGTCACCCACGTCGGCGCATCGGCAGGCGCCATGGGCTGGATGGCGATGGAGTGGATCAAGTTCGGCAAGCCCAGCGTGCTGGGTGTGGTGACCGGCATGGTCGCCGGCCTGGGCACAATTACGCCGGCCTCCGGTTTCGTCGGGCCGATAGGCGCGCTGATCATCGGTCTGGCGGCAGGCGTGGTGTGCTTCTACGCGACGCGCATCATCAAGCGCGTACTGGTGATCGACGATTCCCTGGACGTGTTCCCGGTTCACGGAGTGGGCGGTTCCCTGGGGCTGCTGCTCTGCGCCGTGTTCGTAAGCGCGGGACTGGGCGGAATGGGCTATGCGGACGGCATGGGCATGGGTTCGCAGCTTGGCGTACAGGCTGTGGGACTGCTGGCCACCGCCGCCTGGACGGCCCTGGCCACATGGGTCATCCTCAAGGTCGTCGGACTCATCACGCCGCTGCGCGTAAGCGAGGAAGACGAAATCGAGGGCCTGGACCTCACCCAGCACGAGGAGCGCGGCTACATCCGCTAACCGGAGCGAGGGCGTCCCGCCCTCAACCCGGGAACGAGGGCGTCCACGCCCTCACTCAAGCGCGATGCGCTCGCGGCTTTGGCTGGCGAGCGATCGCGCTCACCCGTCAACCGGCGCGCGCCGGCTGGGTCTTGCCGATCCTTCGGCCTGTCCGCTGCCCTGTCCTGCGTGGAGACGCATGAACCCGTCCATGGGGCTCGGCGGCGACTCCTGTCGCCGACGCTCCACGCAGGACAGGGCAGAGGACAGGCCTTTAGGCTGCGGTAGTATTGCAGCATGCTGATCCGTAAACCTGCTGACATAGCAAGCTCGGAAATTACCTCCGAAAGTACTTATTTCAATCGCCGTTCCGTTATCGCCGGGCTCGCTGCGGCGGGCCTTGTGGGCACGTCACGCGCGGCGCCCGACCACCTTGAAACCGGTACGGCCCAGAAGGAATTGCGCGGCGTAACGCCCGGGCCCTTCAGCACGGACGAACCGCCGAACGGCTACGAGGACATCACCACGTACAACAACTACTACGAATTCGGGACCGGCAAGGACGACCCGCACCGTAATTCCGGAGCCTTCAGGCCCGAACCGTGGACCGTTCGGGTGGAGGGCGAAGCGGAAGTAACCGGAGAATTCGACGTGGAGGGCCTGCTGTCCGGCGTCGGGCTCGAAGAGCGTGTTTACCGCATGCGCTGCGTCGAGGCCTGGTCGATGATCATTCCCTGGGTGGGCGTGCCGCTGGGCGAAGTGCTCAAGCGTTTCCGCCCGACGTCCCGAGCGAAGTACGTCGCGTTCCAGACGGTATTTCGTCCCGATGAAATGCCGGGGCAACGGCGGCGGGTGCTCCGCTGGCCCTACGTCGAGGGACTGACGATGGAAGAAGCGACCAATCCCCTGACGCTGCTGGCGGTCGGCGTGTACGGCGTCACCCTGCCGAACCAGAACGGCGCGCCCCTGCGCCTCATCGTGCCGTGGAAGTACGGATTCAAGGGCATCAAGTCCATCGTGAGCATCCGGCTGCAGGAGAACCGCCCACCCACCAGCTGGAATATTGCCGCCCCGCGGGAATACGGTTTCTACGCCAACGTCAACCCGGAGGTGGACCACCCCCGCTGGAGCCAGGCCACGGAAAGGCGCATCGGCTCGGGTTTTTCCGGGCTTTTCGCCCGCCGAATACCCACGCAGATGTTCAATGGGTACGGCGAGCAGGTGGCGCAGCTTTATTCCGGCCTGGATTTGCGCCGCAACTACTGATCCTCCCACTGCAAGCGCCTGCCGGGCTGCGCTGAAATGAACATGCGGGTCTACAAGCCGCTGCTGTTTGCCGCCTGCCTGTCGCCCGTGATCTGGCTTGTGCTGCGCATCGCCGGAGTCGTCGAGCCGGGCCTGGGCGCAAACCCCGCGGAGGAAATTCAGGACGAACTCGGCGTCTGGGCGTTGCGCCTCCTGCTGGCGACTCTGTGCGTCACGCCGGCGGCGCGCCTGCTGAAGAAGCCGCGGCTTTACCGTTTCCGCCGGATGCTGGGGCTTTTTGCCTTCTTCTATTGCACGCTGCACCCGCTGGCGTATTTCCTGCTGGATCTGCAGCTGGATTTTGCCCACCTGGGTGAGGACCTGCTCACGCGAACCTTCATCACTGTCGGCATGGGGGCGGTGCTGCTGCTGATCCCGCTGGCGGTCACCTCCACCAGGGGCTGGCAGCGGCGCCTGGGACGGCGCTGGAACCGGCTGCACCGGCTGATTTACCCGGCCGCCGTCCTGGCCTGCTGGCATTTCTTCTGGCAGGTCAAGGCCGACACGGCCGAGCCGCTGGTATATTGCGCCATTCTCGCCCTGTTGCTGGGCATACGTTTTTGGTGGTCGCCCCTAAGGGGCCGGCTGTTCCGGGGAGGATAACAATGCAGGATGTCTCTACGCGCGGCCGGATTTTCTACGGCTGGTGGTTGCTTGTCGGCCTGTTTCTGATTTACGCCGCGTCCAACGGCATCCTCCTCAACACGATGCCGCGAATCTTCCCGAACCTGGCGACGGATTTCGGCTGGACCAACGAGCAGGTTACGCGACCGGCCAACATGTTCTTCGCGCTCGTTGCCTTCCTGAATCCGGTGGCCGGATGGCTGCTGGACCGTTATTCCATACGCCGTCTGATGCTGATAGGCACCCTGGGAATAACCCTTGTGCTGGCCCTGTTCCCGCTGGTGGAGGAGCTTTGGCAGCTCATGGCGCTATACGTGCTGTTTGCGTTCTCGCTCTCGCTGTCGGGCCTGAGCCCCAGCCTGATGCTGCTGTCGCGCTGGTTTGTCCGGTACCGCGGCCTGGCGTTCGGCGTTCTGATGATGGCCTCCAGCGTGGGCGGCGCAGCTTTCCCCTGGCTGGTCAATTACTTCCTGCCGGACTGGCGGCTGGCGGTCTGGGTGCTGGCGGTGCTGGGCGGAGCCATGATGATCCTGCCCACCCTTTTCCTGGTGCGGAATTATCCCGCCGACAAGGGGCTGGCCGCGGATGGCGTGGCCGACCCCGAGCCGGAAACGCGTCCGGCGCCCGATCCGTTCGGGACGGTGCTGATGAACCTCCTTCGCTCGCCCGTGTTCTACCTGCTGGCTTTCGCCACCGGCACGCTCTGGTTCTGCATCGTGGCCATGCTCAACAACCAGGCGCTTTTCTTCCGCAAGGAGCTGCTGCTCGGCGACACGAGCACCACGGGGATCTACAGCAGTTTCTTTTTCGCGGCCGTCGTCGGGAAGGTGCTGTTCGGCTACCTGGCGGACAAGTTCGACAAGCTGAAGGTCATGATGGCCAGCGTGCTGAACCTCGCAATCGGACTGGCGCTGCTGTTTTTCGCGGTCCCCGGCGAGGTCACCTGGCCGCTTGCCTACGCCATCGTTTACGGCGTGGGATACGCCGGCGCGTTCACCATGATTCAACTTATGATCGCCGAGTACTACGCCGGGCGAAACTATGGCGTGTACCTGGGCATCTTCCTCCTGATCGACTCCCTCGCAGGTTCCATCGGCGGGGTCTTTCTGGCCTGGTCCGCCGACGCTTTCGATTCATTCACGACCGGCTTCACCGTAATGATGGTGCTCTGCACCATCGCGGTGCTGTGCGTGTTCGTCCTGATGCGGCGGCAGAGGGCATGAGGCCAAATCTGCTATTTGCGACCTGCGCGGCGGCGGCAATCGCCGCAGGCTGCGGACCATCCTCCGAAGCGCCGCAGCAGGAAGCGGATTCGCAGGTCACGGAAATCACCGCGGCCGGCACGGCCTTTCCCAATACGGCCGGCGAACTGCAATGGTTCAGGTTTCAGCGCCGCGTGGAGGAAGGCACCGGCGGCCGCATCAAGGTACGCATGCTGGTTCACGGGCAGCTCGGTTCGGAGGAGCAGATCGTGTCGGGTCTGCAACGGAACCGGGTGCATATCGGCAACCTTTCCGCGATGGTCGCTTCAACCATCGTGCCGGAGACGGCGGTCCTCTACGCACCCTTCCTGTTCCAGTCGGAGGCCGAGGCCGATTTCGTTTACGACAACTTTCTGACTGACCTGTTCAGTTCCCTGGTGGGGGAGCAGGGACTACACCTGTTGACATGGGACGAAATCGGCTTTCACCACATCTATTCGGTCACACCGATCCTTTCGCCCGAAGACCTGCGCGGGCGAAGATTCCGCGTCTCCGCCAGCGAGGCCTCGCGCCAGTTCGCCAGGGCATTCGGGGCCGACGTGATCCCGCTGGGCTTCGGCGAAATCGTGCCGTCGCTGCAGACCGGACTGATCGAGGCAGGTGAGAATTCCGTGAGCCTGTACGTGCGCACCGGCACCTCCGGCGAAGCCCCGCATCTCACACTCACTGGACACAGCTTCGGCATGTCGCTCATCGTTGCCAGCAAGACCTGGTGGGATGGCATGAGCGAAGCTGACCGCCGCGTGGTCGCGGGCGCATACCCCAGCATTGAAGAATCCCGCCTTTCGACACGCGCCGAAGCGAACCAGGATCTTGAGAACGCCGCAGATTTCGGCATCGTTCCGCGTTGGCCGGATGCCGCGGAACGCGAGGCCTGGGCGGCGGCAGTAGGCCATATACCCGGCGAACTGGCGCAAACCATCGGCGGGCAAGCCGATCTGGTGCTGGAGACCATCGCCGAGGGAAAGGCTGCGTTCGCCCGGCAGCAAGCCGCGCGCTAGGGCCGGGTATCGGTCGCGGTGGCGCCGGGAACCTCCAGCGGCCGTTCCTCATCCACCGGTTCCGCCGGCGCGGGCGTGTCCCCGGCCGGTTCCGGATCGTGCCGCTTGTACCAGCGGAACCGATGCCGGTAGATGACATCCTCCGCCCGCACGGGCTCGCCATCCCGCATCTGGGGGCGGAACTTGGCGCCCTTGATCAGGGCCATCACAATTTCGTCGATCATGCCGGACGGGTTGGACTCCATGACTTTCGCACCCGAAACAGTGCCATCCGGCTCTATCGTCATCTGCAGCACGACGGATCCCGCCCGTGGCTGCGGCTCGTAACGGGACGGATCGGACATTTCGCGGGGGATCTGCACCGGAAGCCTTGCGCTGCGGAGCGGGATAACGGGATGTTGCAGAAGTTCAGCCCGCATATCCAGCACTTCATTGTCCGTGCTCAGAAGCTCCCATGCTTCCCGGTAATTTTCCTGCGCCTTGGGCTGACGATTGAAGATCGTAAGGGTGTCGCCGATGTCGATCAGCAATTTGGCCTGCTGCAGGATGTCCTGAATTGAATGGGCCCGAACAATGTTCAGGGCACGCCTGAAAAATTCTTCGGCCTTCTCGCGCCGTGACTCCCTGACAAAGCTGCTGGCCTGCCCGCGGAGCGCCTGTACCCGTTCGAGGCTGTCTTCGCCGCTCGACGCCTGGATGATGCGGTCCGCCGCCGCATAAGCCTGGCGCTGCAACCCGGTCTGGCGCGTGCGTTCGTACCATTCACCCAGCTTGTAGAGCGCCGGCACTATGCGCAGGTCCCCGGGGCCATAGCGGCGCTCATGCGCGCGTAGCTGAATCCGCTGGTGCAGGTTTGCCTGTTCCAGGTCGCCTTCGCTCAGCGCAAGTTCGCTCAGCAGGTCGCGCGTCGGGCCCTGCTCAAGGCTGTAGATTCCCGAGTTCGCATGCGTGACCCGCAATGCGCGGGCCAGCGGCTCGATCGCGGCCTCGTAATCGCCCATGCGGAGGTACGTCCTGGTTACTCCGTGCAGCGGGTTGACGAGTTCGAGCGCATCGTAGCCCAGCTTGCGCTCAACGATCGCGATGTGCCGCTCGTAGTGAAAAAGCGCATCGCTGTAGCGCCCCTGCACGCGCTGCACCGTGGCCAGGTTGATGAGCGGCGGGAGCAGTTCCGTCGAGTCGAAGCCGTAATGCTCTTCGGCCCGGCGCAGCAGGGTCCTGCCAAGCTCTTCGCCTTCCGCATAACGCCGCTCCCTGAACAATTCGACGAAACGCTGATTGATTCGGCGCTGTTCACTCAACCAGGCCTGGCTTCCTTCCGCAACGTCGGCCGGCGCCGACTGTACAGCCAGGGCGGCCGGTGCGGGCAAGGCCAGCAGGACGATCAATACGAAGGGCTTCATGATCACTCCGTCAACGCCGCCTCCCCGACAAGGCCCGACCCGAGTTCGCAGGCCACGCCGGTTCCGCCAAGACCGCAATAGCCGTGGGGGTTCTTGGCCAGGTATTGCTGGTGGTATTCCTCCGCCATGTGGAAGACATCGGCCGGGCCGATTTCCGTCGTAATGGGACCATAGCCCGACGCCTTGAGCGCCTCGCCATAGGCCTGCCGCGAGGCCAGCGCCAGCCGCTGTTGCGCAGCCCCAAGGGTATAGATGGCCGAGCGGTACTGGGTGCCGATATCGTTGCCCTGGCGCATTCCCTGGGTGGGGTCGTGCGCCTCCCAGAACACGGCAAGGAGCTCTTCGTAGCTGACCTCGGAAACCTTGTAGCTGACAAGCACGGCCTCGGCGTGACCGGTAACGCCCGAGCAAACGGAATAGTAATCGGGGTCCGCCTGGCGTCCGCCGGTATATCCCACCGCCGTGCCGTACACGCCCGGCGTCTGCCAGAACTTCCGTTCCGCTCCCCAAAAGCAGCCCAGGGCGAAGACGGCCTGCGAAACTCCTTCAGGAGCCCGGGCCGTCAGCAGCGTGCCCAGCACATCATGCCGAATCGTCTCGAAACTGCCCGGATGGGCGGGGACGGCAATCGACGCCTGGCGGATTTCCTCAGGTTCTCTGCTCATACCTTGAATTCGCTATGGCTTTTGGCGTTCTGGTTCGCAGTATTGTTCCGCAACATGCTAGTGTGCTGTCCCATAAACATACCATAGCGCGACAATCGAGCCTTCACGGTCGGCCGCCTCCGCGGCGTGGCCTTGCGCATTGAAGAGGGGCCGCTATTCGGTTATGCTTCCGCCGCTCTGTCGGCCGAGGCCGCAACCCGTGAAATCCGGAATACATCCAGAATACAACGAGATCAAGGTCACCTGCAGTTGTGGCCGGGAACTGATCACTCGCTCGACCTTGAGCGAGGATATACGCGTGGAGGTGTGTTCTTCCTGCCACCCGTTTTTCACGGGCTCACAGAAGATCATGGAGTCTGCCGGACAGATCGAAAAGTTCCGCCGCCGCTTCGGTGCGCGAAAGTCCGCTTAAGTCGTTCATTTCATAAATCTTTTTCGCAAAAGCGGCGGCTGCGCTATAATATCCGCCAGCGACGCGAACGCCCAGGTTCTGGGCCGCGTCTTTCCCAGGCTGGCGTCACCCCCCAACGGAGCGCCATTCCCGGTGTTCGGAGGAGCCGGTTACGTGACGCCTGTGCCATCCATCCTGCCGGGACGGAACAAGGCAGTTGCATGACCCAATCGGGCGACAAACTTGTAAGCCGCAACGGGCGCTCTGTGCCACTGGCGCGCCGCAAGGCCGTACTCGGCGCCGACGCGCTGGAAATCACTCCCGTCCCACCGGCCACCGGCGCCTACAGCTACGACCCCGGCTACGCGTCTACCGCCAGTTGCACCAGCCGGATCACTTTTGTGGACGGCGAAAAGGGCGTGCTGATGTATCGCGGCTACGCCGCGGACGACCTGGCGCGGCACAGCAACTTCGCGGAGGTGTCCTGGCTCCTGCTGAACGGAGAACTGCCCTCGCGCACGGAACTGCAATCGTTTTCGGAGGAACTGGCGGGGCTGCGCAGTTGTTCCCCGGAAGTCCTCGACACCATGGCCGCCATGCCGGCCGGCGCGCATCCAATGAGCACCATGACCGCGGCGCTCTCGGTGATGCCGGCCGTGTATCCCGACTGCGTAGATCCCTACAACGCCGACCACAGGAAGCGCTTCAGCCACCGGGTAATCGCCAATATCGCGACGGTGGCTGCAGCGGCCTACCGCAACACAATCGGCGAGCCGGCCATTGCACCGCGCAAGGATCTCGATTACGCCGCCAACCTGCTGTACATGATGTTCGGCGAAGAGCCGAATCCGGTGGCGGCCAGGGCGCTGGATACGCTGCTGTTGCTCCACGCGGACCACGAACAGAATTGCTCGACCTCCACCGTGCGCATGGCAGGGAGTTCGGGGGTCAACCCGTTCTCCGCCCTCGCCGCCGGCTGTATCGCGCTCTGGGGCCCCGCGCACGGCGGCGCCAACGAGGCCGTGATCCGGATGCTGGAGGAAATCGGGGCTACGGAGAATATCGGAGAATACGTCGCCAGGGCCAAGGACCCGGGGGATTCTTTCAGGCTGATGGGCTTCGGCCATCGGGTGTACAAGAATTTCGACCCGCGCGCCACCATCATCCGCGGCATCTGCCATGAAGTGCTGCAGAAACTCAAGACCGGCAGGGGACGGCTGTTCACGCTGGCCCGGCAACTTGAGGAAATCGCACTGAGCGACAGCTACTTCAAGGACCGGCGCCTGTATCCCAACGTGGACTTCTACTCCGGCATCATCTACCGCGCGCTGGGTCTGCCGTCGACAATGTTTACGCCGATGTTCGCCGTCGGCCGCACTGCGGGCTGGGCGGCGCACTGGTGCGAAATGCACCAAGACCCGGAGGCGCGAATCGGCCGACCCCGGCAACTCTATCTGGGACCCACCGCGCGCAGCTACATACCTGTCGAGAAACGCTAAGTCCCGAACTCAGTCGTGCCAAACCCACGGGCGGCGGCGATACCAGGCACGGATATTGCCGACCCTCACCCTTTGTCTCCCCCTCCCCTGTCGAGAGGCGCCATCCCTGGCTCGGTTCCGCCATCCTGGCTCCAACGCTCTCCACAGGGGAGGGGGAGACAAAGGGCTTAGAACAACTCTTCCTCTTCGTCCTCGCCGTCGCCCGAAGCGTTCCCTCTCGAAGCGCCGGGCAGCGCGTTTTCCCTGAAAAGCTCAAAAATCGCGTCGGCCTCGCCGGGTGCAGCCAGCAGACCGGTCTCCGGTGACACGCGGGCGGAAATGATGTGGCGCGGGCGCGGCAGAGGCGCTTCCGGCGCTCCAGCCAGCGCCTCCTCCATGAAGTAGATCCAGATCGGCAAGGCCGTGCGCCCGCCCTCCTCGAATCGCCCCAGCGACCTTTCCTGGTCGAAGCCCACCCACACGGTCGCCAGCAGGTTGCCGTTGAAGCCGCTGAACCAGGCATCCCGGTTGTCGTTTGACGTGCCGGTCTTCCCTGCCAGGTCCTGCCGGCCCAGCGCCCGCGCCCGTCTTCCGGTCCCGCGCTGAACCACGTCGCGCATCATGTCGTAGACGATATAGGCATTCTCGGCGCTCACCACGCGCGGGGCCAGTTTCTGATCGGCGAACAGTTCCGGCCTTTCCGTCACATCCGGATTCCGTTGCAGGGTGACCGCCTGCATCTGGGCCACCGACTCGAAGGACTGGAGCGAGTCCTGAACGGCGCTGGCCGGGTACAGGGCCGCCAGCCGATCTATCCTCGCAAACGCCTGCGCCAGCCGGACGGGCATCCGCGGTTCGCCGCCATTCAGCCATTCGGCGGCGCCGGCGGATTCCGCGCTGACGTGTTCGGCCTTCAATTCGCAGGCTCGGCAGGCCACCACCGCATCGGCCCGGTAGCGCAAGCCGTCCTGTTCAACGCGCTCGATCAGCCAGGGCTCGACGCGGTATCCGCCGTTGGCCAGCACCGCGTACCCGCGGGCAATCTCAAGTGGAGGGACGCCGCCGGAGCCCAGGGCCAGGGAAAAGCTGTCCGGAAGAGAAGAATCCGGCAGGCCGAAAGCGCCGATGTGGTCGATCGTGGCGCTCAAACCCACCCGCTGCAGCACACGGACGGATACGAGGTTCATGGAACGCACCAGGGCTTCGCGCAATCGGGTGGGGCCGTTGAAACTTCCCGAGTTGTTCTTGGGGCGCCAGACGGTCTCGGAAGTGGGGTCCTGTATGACCACCGGCGCGTCGTTGACGACCGTGGCGGCGGTCAGGCCGTGATCCAGCGCGGCGGAGTAGATGAACGGCTTGAATACCGAGCCGGGCTGACGCAGCGCGTCCACGGCGCGATTGAACTTGCTGTGGCGGAAGTCATAACCGCCCACCAGCGCCACGATCCCGCCGTCGTCGGGATTGATGGCCACCAGGGCGCCCTGCACTTCCGGCCGCTGGGTCAATTCAAGACCCCCGTCGTCGGCGTTGCGAACCAGTATCAGGTCACCCTCGGCAAACATGTCCGCGGGGCCGTCGGGCTGGGGCCCCACTTCGTTCTCGGAAACGTGGGGGCGCCGGCGGACACGCTCCCACGGCAAGTCCACGCGTCCCGATCCCTCCACCAGAACTTCCGTTTCGCCGCCATCGCCGAACGACATCACAAGCGCGTGCCGTGCCTCGGCGACCCGGGGAAGGGAGTCCAGGTACTCCAGCAGTCCGGCATCGGTCAGCAGCCCGTCGGCTCGCAGGTTCCGAAGGACACCGGACTGCACCGGCCCCCGGTATCCGTGCCGGCGATCGTATTCGCGCAAACCGCGGCGCAGGGCCCGCTCGGCCGCCGCCTGCAAGCGGGCATCAATCGTTGTCGTTACCCGGTACCCGCCGGCAAGCGCATCCATCCCGTAACGGGCAATCGCTTCCTTGCGCACCATTTCCAGGACCCACGGGGCCCTGACTTCCTGGCGGGGGCCGTGCAGGTTGGACTCCATGGGCGCCGCCAGCGCCTCCTGACGCTCCGCTTCGGAGATGAAGTCCAGTTCCTTCAGCCTGCGCAGGACATACGCCCTGCGGCCAGTGGCTCGGCGCGGGTTCCTGACGGGATTTATGGTCGAGGGCGCCTTCGGCAATCCGGCAAGGGTGGCGCTCTCGGCAATACTCAGATCATCCAGGTTCTTGCCGAAGTACACCTGGGCGGCGGCCGCTACGCCGTACGCGCGATTGCCGAGGAATATCTTGTTGAGGTACAGCTCGAGTATCTCTTCCTTGCTCAGTTCCCGTTCCAGCCGCCGCGAAAGGAACAGCTCCCTGGCCTTGCGAACGAAGGTGCGTTCCCGCCCCACGTAGTACTCGCGGGCGAGCTGCTGGGTGATGGTACTGCCGCCCTGACTGGCCGAGCGCGTGAGGATCAGGTTCAAGGCGGCGCGCGCCAGCCCCTGGTAGTCGTAACCGGGATGGTCGAAGAAGCGATCGTCCTCCGCGGCGAGAAAGGCGTTGCGGAGCAGTTCCGGCACGTCCTCGAGATCCACGGGAGTCCTCAGCCTCTCGCCAACCTCACCGATCATGCGCCCGTCACGGGTGTTCGCCTGCAGGGGAATCTCCAGCGGAACCTCGCGGATACTCTCGACGCTGGGCAGCCCCGGGGCGAGGTAGAAATACGCGCCTGCAATCAGCATGGCCAACGCAACAAGCCCCATGCCGGCGCCCGAAACCCCCAGAACGCATATCTTCACAAATGCGTTGATAAACGATCTGGACTGTAGAAGCCGCGTAATCACAGGATACGTTCCAGGCAGTGCGGGACTGATCGTCTCATTATAGGCAGCCCGCACGAGTGTTACTCAACCCGGAAGATTTCAACACAGCAGGCGAAAATGCAGGGATTGCGACCAGGAAGGGCGGTGCTGGGGCTGGACATCGGCGCGGGTGCGGTCAAGGTGGTCGAATTGACCCGGGGCGGCATACGGTCCAGCGCTCTTTCGCTACGCTTGCGGTCGCACGATGCCGCTCGCGCGGCAGACCACGAAGCGATACGGGACGCCCTGCGTCGGGCGGCGCCACGCGCCAGGCGGGCCGTAGTCGGACTTGATGGCGGCGAAATCATAGAGCACCGGTTTGCCCTGCCTACCGACCTGCCGGCCCTGGAACTCGAAGAACAGGTGCGCCTGCAGGCCGGCCAGGCCGCTCCCTTCCCGCTCGAGGAAGCCGCCTTCGATTACGTTCCGGAGACAACAGGCGGGCGGGCGCAAGGTTACCGGATGGCGATTGCCCGCGCGGCGACCGTCGAGACCCTGTGCCGGACAGTCAGGCTGGCCGGCCTGACCGTCGCCGCAGTGGACGTCACGGCGTTTGCGGTCCAGCGCGCGCTGGCGGAGATGACTGACCGGGATGTGCCGCTGGCGGTCCTGGACGCAGGCCACCGGCAATCGCGCCTTAGCGTCCATCTGGGTGGCGGGACTGTCTTTCATCACCGCCAGCCTTTCGGCTGCTCGGCCTTGACCGGGCGTCTGAGCAGTGCCTACGGGCTGTCGGCAGACGACGCGAAGCAGTCGCTTGCGGACTGCGCATTGCCCGACGGGGCCGCTTCACGGATCACGAAGCTGTTCCTGAAGGACCTTGCCCGGCACGCGGCAAGGTCGATCCAACTCTATTTGACATCGCGGCGCGATGCCGGGCCGCCCGAGAAGATGCTTCTCTGGGGAGGCGCCGCCCTGGTCCACGGCGCCTGCAAAGCCCTGCAGGACGAGCTGGATCTGCCCGTCGAGGCGGTATCGGCGCCGGCGCCGGTCAAGAGCAGCGACGGTGCGCGCGATTTCTCGCCTGCTCTGTTCGGCGCATACGCGCTGGCGCTCAACGATCATGCCTGAGCGGGAAACATTGTCCGCCAGCACGGGAAGCCCGCGATGCGGTCGCTGAATCTGCTGCCCTGGCGGGACCGGCGGCAACGGACGCGACGGCGCGAAGCCTGTGCCGCCCTCCTGTGCGGGCTTGTCGGGGGTGTGGGGTTTGTGACTGCGGCCGAGCTTCACCTGGCCGGAAAGTTGAAGGAAACCGAGCGGCGAACCTCGCAGGTCGAGACCGCCCTTGCCGATCACCGCGCAGCGGCCGCGGCACAACGCGAGCTGGAAGCAAGAAAGGCCGACATGGGCGCCCTGCTGGCCGAATTGGAGCGGGTGAGCGGTCACAACCGGTCCGTACAGGACTGGCTGGAACAACTGCCCGAAGCGCTGCCTCCCGAGTCACGCCTGAAGCGGCTCGCAATCCGGGGCGGCGCCTGGGAGCTGCACGGCGAGGCGCGCAACCTGGAAGCGGTCGCGCACCTGCTTGAGGCCGTCCGCGACATGCCCATGGTCTCGGAAGCGCGCATTGAGCATGTGCGCGGCGACCCGGTTCAGGCGCGCGACTTCGCGCTGGCTGGAGGGTTCGGGAAATGACCCTGCTGGACGAACTGCGCAACCTGGAGCCCGGAAATCCGGGGCAGTGGAGCAGGCGGGTAAGCGTCACGCTGGCGTGCATGCTGCTGGCGTTGGTTTCGGCAATCGGACTTCAGGTCCGCGTACGGGCGCAACTGCTGCCCCGATTGGCCAGCGCGGGCGAAGCCCTTTCCGGCCTGGAGACAAAGCTTGAGGACGCGCGACAGGCCGAGCGACAAGAGCGCTCTTTACGCGAGGACCTGGAACAACTCGCACAGCGCCTTCAGCGAAGCGGAGCGAGGATACCTCGCGGCGCCGAGTCATTGGACCTGGCCGTTGCGCTGGCAGCGGCTTCAGCCGGGTCGCCGGCAGGAGAAGTACGACCCTGGCAACCGAGCGGTGAAATCTCCCGCCGGTTCCCGCACCTGGGCGCGGAAATGCGGCTGGCCGGCAGCTACGGAGAAATCATCAGCGCCATCGGCATGGTTCTGGCGGCGGCGGATTTGCGTGAACTTGCCGAGTTCGGCATCGAAGCCGGCGACGACGCGGAAGACGGCCGCCTGCGCGCCGAGGCGCGCCTTCTCGCCTACTTCGCCGACGACAGCCACGCCGGGAGCCTCCTGGAAATCGGCGGGAAGGCGCCGGCAACAGCGAGTGTCCCGCCCGCGCGCGCGGACCTCGCCTCGCCCTTCGCCGGGCTGTCCCGGGGAAAGGCTGAGCCCCCTGCGCCGGTGATCGCGGATGTGGGCAATTCGCAACGGCGAGGCGGTGTCATCAAGGTGGGCGACCGGCGCTACCGGATCGCGGACGACCCCGAAGGCCGGCCTCGCCTGCATCCGGTAGACCCATGACCGGGAGCCGCCGATACGCCTGGCTTGCGGTGCTGTCGCTCGTCTGCGCCGCGATCTCGCAGGCCGGGGAAGATTCCAGGATCTCCCTGAGCTTTCGCGAGCTGCCGGTTCGAGCGGCGCTGCAACTCCTGGCGGAGGCGTCGGGAATGCAAGTGCTTGTATCCGATTCCGTCACGGGCAATATCACGCTGGAAATCGCCGAAATGACCCACGAGCAAGCGCTCGCCCTGTTGCTGGAGAGCCGGGGTCTCAAGTCGCGCCAGAGCCATGGCGTGTGGGTGGTTGCCACCCCGGAAGAGTTTCTTGCCCGGGATTCCGCCCGCCGCGAGACCGAGCTTGCCGAAGAATCCCTCGCACCATTGCAGTTGCTCCAGTACCGGGTCAATTACGCCGCCGCTACGGAACTGGCCGCTGTCATCACGGGCAGTCAATCCACGCTGCTTTCCGGGCGGGGCACGATACAGGTGGACGAGCGGACCAACACGCTGATCGCTCACGATACCGGGCGGCGCCTCGACAAACTGAAGCAATTGCTTGACGCGCTCGACCTGCCGGCGCGACAGGTCCTGATCGAATCGCGGGTGGTGGTCGCCAACCGAAACTACAGCCGCAACCTGGGATTGCGCTGGGGCCTTACCGCCGCCAAGCGCCGTGGCGAGGGCCGCGCGCTGGTGGTTTCCGGAACCGGCGAGGCCACCGGGCGCATTGCCGAGGAGCTGGAAGCTTCCGAAGGCGCACCGAAAGCGCTGACCGCCGCCGATGTTGCCGATCGCTACAGCGTCAGTCTGCCGGTCGCCGGGGCGTCCGGGCGATTCTCGGTCGCCCTCCTGCACCCCGACTACCTCCTTGACCTGGAGCTGGCGGCGATGCAGGCGGAAGGCCAGGGACGGCTGATCTCCGCTCCGCGGGTACTCGCTTCCGACCAGCGCGAAGCGAGCATCCGGCAGGGAGTTGAAATCCCCTATCAGGAGGCGGCTTCCAGCGGCGCCACCACCACCCATTTCAAACATGCCGCGCTCGGGCTTACGGTCACGCCCCGGATCACGCCCAACGGCCAGGTCATTCTTCGCCTGATGGTAACCAAGGACAGCGTGGGCAAGATCGTCGCCACCGAGCGTGGAGGCGCCGTTCCGTCCATCGATACGCGCCGTATAGAGACCGAAGTACTCGTTCGGGACGGCCAGACTCTGGTGCTGGGTGGAATTCGAGAAACCGAGAATGCCGACACACGATCCAGCGTGCCCTACCTTGGGGCGATTCCGGGGCTGGGACGCCTTTTCCGCTCAAGCATCAATTCCTCCAGCGAGACCGAACTCCTCATCTTCGTCACGCCGTCGATCATCGAGCCGAAGGGATAAGCGGTACCATTTGCGCCCAAGTCCGCAAGAACCCGGCGCCGGAACGACCGTCAGCCATGCCAACGCCGCGCAACATAATCCTGGTAGGCCCCATGGGCTCGGGGAAGTCCGCGGTCGGGAGCTGGCTGGCAAGGCGGCTCAACCTGCAATTCTCGGACAGCGATCGGTATATCGAGGAACAGACCGGCGTGGACATCGCGCTGATCTTTGAAATCGAGGGCGAAGAGGGTTTTCGGGAGCGCGAGGAGAAGGCGCTTGTGCATCTTTGCGGGCAGCGGAACACCGTGCTGGCCACGGGCGGCGGCGCTGTTCTCCGCGAACGCAACCGCGAGGTCCTGCGGGCCGGCGGCGAAGTGTTCTACCTGGAATGCGATGTGGATGAGCAGGTGCGCCGAACCCGCAATACCGACAATCGTCCCTTGCTGGCCTCCGGCTCGAGACGCGCCGTCCTGGAGGAACTGATGCTGAAACGCGGTCGGCTATACGTTGAAGTGGCGAACCACATCGTTGATACCACCGGACGTCAGGTCGGACAGGTCGGGCAAGATATCCTGCGTCTATTGAAGCAGAATTGACGGCACGGCGCCGGGTCACGGAGTTGCATCCACCGGGGGCCGGCATCTCGTGAGCAAAGAGATCCAAGGCATGGAAACAGAACGAATAGAAGTGCCCGCGCCGTCGCGTCCATACCCTGTGCTGGTCGGACCGGGCCTCCTCGACCGCCCCGGAATCCTGAAAGAATGGGTCGGGGGCGGAGGCATTCTCGCGGTGACCAGCCGCACAGTCGCCGGCCTCTATCTCGACCGCCTGACCGCTCTTGCGGGCGGACGCGGTTGCGAGTCCCTGGTCCTGCCCGACGGCGAGGAGGCCAAGGACATCAGGCACTGGCAGCGAATTCTGCACCGCATGGCCCGCCTGGAACTCAAGCGCGACTGTACGCTGATTTCGCTGGGCGGCGGCTGCGTGGGTGACGTCGCCGGCTTTGCCGCCGCTTGTTATCACCGCGGCGTGAATTACCTGCAGCTTCCTACTACTCTGCTGGCGCAGGTGGATTCGTCGGTGGGCGGGAAGACCGCCATCAATACCGAATGGGGCAAGAACCTGGTGGGGGCCTTTCACCAGCCGCTGGCGGTAATCTGCGACACCGACGTTCTCAACACCCTGCCTGACCGGCAACTGAAGGCCGGGCTCGCGGAAGTCGTGAAGTACGGCGCGATCGCCGACGAGGAGTTTCTCGGGTGGCTGGAAAAAAACGGCCGCGCGCTGCTGGCCCGCGATCCGGCCTGTCTGCGCCACGCCGTGCGCCGCTCGGTCGAGATCAAGGCTGCAATCGTCGGCGAGGACGAGCACGACAGCAGCGGTCGGCGCGCGGTGCTGAATTTCGGCCATAGCTTCGGGCATGCAATCGAACACACGGCGGGCTACGGACAATGGCTGCATGGCGAGGCCGTGGCGGCGGGAATGTGCATGGCGGCCAGGCTGGCGGTGGCCGAAGGTGACTTGCAGCGCCGCGAGCAAGAGCGCCTGGAGACGCTGCTGGCGGACCTGGGCCTGCCTGTGAATGCGGGCGATCTGGACGGCGGGGCACTCAAGAAAGCGATGCTCAGCGACAAGAAGAATGCCCGGGGCAAAATCCGGCTGATACTGCCCCGGGGCCTCGGAAACGCGCGCCTGACCGACGACTTTTCCATGGATGCGCTGGATGCCGTGTTGTCGGGGCGGGCGCCTTGACCGCAGCCGCGGCGCGGCGAGGGCGTGACAGTACGCTTGCTCCATGGGCGGTTGCCGATCGGCAGACACGCGGGCGCGTTCACGCCGAGCCCGACCACCCCTACAGGGGCCCTTTCCAGCGGGACCGTGACCGGATCATCCACTGCCGGGCGTTCCGGCGGCTGATGCACAAGACCCAGGTGTTCGTCGCCGGCGAAGGCGATCACTTCCGCACCCGGCTTACGCACACCATGGAGGTGGCCCAGATCGCGCGCACGGTGGCCTCCTGCCTTGACCTGAACCAGGACCTCACGGAAGCGATCTGCCTGGGACACGACCTGGGGCACCCGCCCTTCGGCCACGCGGGGCAGGCGGCGCTGAACCGCTGCATGGCCGACTACGGCGGCTTCGAACACAACCTGCAGGCGCTGCGCATCGTTGACACGCTGGAGCACCGCTATCCGGGGTTCCCGGGAATCAATTTATGCTGGGAAACCCGCGAGGGACTGCTGAAGCGCTGCTCGCGACGCCAGGCCCGGGCATTGGGAGACCTCGGGGAACGGTTTATCCGGCGCCGGCAGCCCAGCCTGGAGGCGCAATTGGCCAATGTGGCCGACGAGATCGCCTATAACCATCACGACCTCGACGACGGCCTGCGCAGCGGTCTTCTGGATCCCGGCGAGCTGATGGAGGTGCGGCTGTTCCGCGATTGCCATGAAGAGGCCTCCGGCAGGTTTCCCGGGGCCCGCGGCGGCGCGCTGGCGTCGGAAGCCATACGGGGCATGATCGACCGGGTGGTCTCGGACCTGATCGAAACCACCGGCTCCAGTCTCAGACTAGCCACCCCCCGGGACGCCGATGCGGTGCGCGCTTGGCCTGGACCCCTGGTCGGTCTCAGCAATCCGGTGGACGAACGTCACCGTGAACTGGCCCGCTTCCTGACCGATCGGCTATATCATCACCCGCGCATGCAGCAGGAGTACGCGAGGGGAGGCACCGTAGTCGATGCCTTGTTCAACCATTACATGAGCCACCCGGAGGAAATGCCCGGCCGGCATTCGCGCGCACGCAGGCGCGACGCCGGACAGCGGGCCCGGACGGTAGCCGATTACATAGCGGGAATGACGGACCGTTACGCCAGCAGCCGCTGCATGGCCCTTAAGTCATGAGCCGGGAACGGCTTATCGTGGCGCTGGACGTGCCGACGCCGCGACAAGCCCTCGATCTGGTCGAAAAGCTGGGCGATGCGGCCAACTTCTACAAGGCCGGAATGCAGCTCCTGTCGGCGGGCGGCTACATGCGCCTGGTGGACGAGTTGACCAGGCGCGGCCACAAGGTATTCGCGGATCTCAAGTTTTTCGACGTTCCCGCCACCGTGGGCGCCGCGGTGCGCGGCCTGCGCGACCGCGGCGTCGAGTTTCTGACCGTGCACGGCAACCAGGCAATCATGGAAGCGGCCGCGGAAAACAAGGGCGGCAGCATGAAGATTCTGGCCGTGACGGCGCTGACCAGCCTTGACCGGGGCGATCTTGACGACCTGGGGTTCCACTGCGACATCGAGGAACTGGTGTTGTCGCGGGCGAGGCGGGCGGTGGAGACCGGCTGCGACGGAGTGATCGCCTCCGGCCGGGAGTTGCCGGCCTTGCGGCAGGCACTGGGCGATCGCCTGCTGGTCGTAACGCCGGGAATCCGTCCCCTGGATAACGACGAAAAGCAGGACCAGAAGCGCGTGGTAACGCCCCGGGCCGCAATAGCCGGCGGGGCCGACCACATCGTCGTGGGCCGGCCGATCAACGCCGCCGGCGACCCGCGCTCGGCGGCGCTTGCGATTCAGAAGGAAATCAGCCGGGGCCTTGCTCAGCAGGCCGCCGGTGCGGCTCCAGGCTGAGCAGCTGGCCGTTCAGGTCCGGCCACAGCGAGTCCAGCATCCGGGCCTGCGCTTCCGGTGCAGGATGAATCCCGTCGGCCTGCATCATGCCGTCGGTGCGCGCCAGCCCTTCCAGGTCGAAGCGCAGGAGCGGGACCTTCTCGCTTTCCGCAACTTCCTGGTAAAGCCGTTCGAACTCCCCGGTGTAATAGCGGCCGTAATTGGGCGGAATTCGCATGCCGATAAGCGCCGGCCACGCGCCCGAGCCGCGCACCGTGCCGATGAGGCCCTGGAGGTTAGACCGAATGGTCGCCAGCGGCTTGCCCTGCAGCCCGTCATTGCCGCCCAGTTCGATAATCACTACCTGGGGCGCATGCAGGTCCAGCAGTTGCGGCAATCGTTTCAGCGCTCCTGACGTGGTGTCGCCGGATATGCTGGCATTGACCACGCGCCAGGGCCGCTGCGCCTCCTTGAGTCGTTGCTCTAGTAAACTTACCCAGCCCTGGCTCAGGGGCATTCCGTAGGCGGCGCTCAAACTGTCGCCTAAAACCAGCAATACCGGCGCATCCTTGGCGGCTGCGCCTGCGAACACAAGGCACAGGGCAACCGCTGCCAGACAACGAATGACTGAAGTTCTAAGCGCTGAGAACCTGGGCATGACCGTGTCCAGTCCCGAAGGGGAACTTGAGATTCTCAAGGATATCAACCTGCGCCTTGGCAGTGGCGAGTCCTGCGCGCTCATGGGCCCTTCCGGCGCGGGCAAGACCACACTGCTGGCGCTCCTGGCCGGACTC
The DNA here is from genome assembly GCA_963666765.1 of Gammaproteobacteria bacterium. GTDB lineage: Bacteria > Pseudomonadota > Gammaproteobacteria > Steroidobacterales > Foliamicaceae > Foliamicus. Next base: position 2,140,166 of record OY762933.1, on the reverse strand, counting down.
GATCATCCTACCGAGGGCCGGGTCGTGCTGTGCGGCCAGGACCTTTCCGGCCTTGACGAGGACGGCCGGGCCCGCCTGCGCGGACAGCACCTGGGATTCGTGTTCCAGTCCTTCCACCTGGTCGAGTCTCTGACGGCGATCGAGAATGTCATGCTGCCGCTGGAACTGAATGGCGGCCGGGGAGCGCGCAAGGCCGCCGACCAGGCCCTGGGGCGCGTGGGGCTCTCCGAGCGGCGCCGCCATTATCCGCGTCATCTCTCGGGAGGCGAACGTCAGCGCGTCGCCATCGCACGCGCTTTCGTGACGCGTCCGCAGGTGCTCATGGCCGACGAGCCCACCGGCAATCTCGACGCCGATACCGGCAGGAGGGTGGGCGACATCCTGTTCGAGATGAACGAGCAGGCCGGCGCCACGCTGCTGCTGGCCACCCATGACCAGAAGCTGGCCGGGCGCTGCGACCGGATCTGCCGGCTGAACGGCGGACGCCTCTAACCCACCCTCGCGCAACCGAAACCCCTGGAGTGCGCGGCCGTAGCCGTTCATCGCCCCCTTCTTCCGGGAGTGTTGGAGCCAGGATGGCGGAACCAAGCCAGTGAGCGCCGATGACCCGGCGCTCACAGCGCCTCCCGGAAGAAGGGGGCGATGAACGGCGAGATCGAAAGGTCCGCAAGCTAGCTCTCTGCCTCGGCCAGGTAGAGCCAGGTATCCAGCACCGAATCGGGATTCAGCGACAGGCTGTCGATTCCCCTGTCCACCAGCCAGCGGGCAAAGTCCGGGTGGTCCGACGGCCCCTGGCCGCATATGCCCACGTATTTGCCCTGCTCCCGGCAGGCGGCGATCGCCATCCCCAGCAGGCGCTTGACGGCCTCGTCGCGCTCGTCGAACAGCGGCGCTATCCGTCCCGAGTCGCGGTCCAGGCCCAGCGTGAGCTGGGTCAGGTCGTTGGAGCCGATCGACATGCCGTCGAAGAATTCGAGGAACTGCCCGGCGAGCAGGGCGTTGCCTGGCAGTTCGCACATCATGATGAGCTTCAGTCCCTGCACCCCGCGCTCAAGGCCGTGTCCGGCCAGCAGTTCGACCACATCGCGCGCCTCTTGAAGCGTGCGCACGAACGGCACCATCACCTGGACATTCTCCAGCCCCATGTCCCGGCGAACCTTGAGCAGCGCCCGGCACTCCAGCTCAAAGCAGGGTTTGAACTGCTCGTCGACATAGCGCGCCGCACCCCGAAAGCCGAGCATGGGGTTTTCCTCGGCGGGTTCGTAGCGCGGGCCGCCGATCAGGTTGGCGTACTCATTGGACTTGAAATCCGACAGCCGCACGATCACCGGCTCGGGAGCGAAGGCGGCGGCGATACAGGCAATGCCCTCGGCCAGCTTCTCCACGTAGAAGGAAACGGGATCGTCGTACCCTGCCATCTGCTCCGCAATCAGGTCCCGGACATCCGGTTCCTGGGAGTCGAATTCGAGAATGGCGTTGGGATGCACGCCGATCATCCGGTTGATGATGAATTCCAGCCTCGCCAGGCCCACGCCGTGGTTGGGAATGGCTGCGAAAGCAAAAGCGCGGTCGGGATTGCCCACGTTCATGGCCAGCCGCACCGGGATTTCAGGAAGCCGCCCCAGCCGCATGGACGTTTCCTCGTAAGGCAGCCTGCCCTCGTACACGAATCCCTCGTCGCCCTCGGCGCAGGAAACCGTTACTTCGGCGCCATCCGGAATGTCAGTGGTGGCGCTACCGCAGCCAACCACCGCCGGTATGCCCAGTTCGCGGGCAATGATCGCCGCGTGGCAGGTGCGTCCGCCACGATTGGTCACTATCGCGGCCGCGCGCTTCATGACCGGCTCCCAGTCGGGATCGGTCATGTCCGCCACCAGCACATCCCCGGGCTGTATGAGGTTCATCCGCTCGACGCTGGATACGATCCTGGCCACACCCGCCCCCACCCGCTGACCGATGCTGCGGCCGCTGCTCAGTACCCTTGAGCGCTCTTTCAGCGCGAACCGCACCAGGGTCTGATCGCTCCTGCTCTTCACCGTTTCCGGCCGGGCCTGCAGGATGTAGAGTCTGCCGTCTTCTCCGTCCTTGCCCCACTCGATATCCATGGGCCGGCCATAGTGCCCTTCGATCGCGACCGCCTGCCTGGCCAGTTCCTCGGCGTCCGCATCGGAGAGCGAGAAGCGGTCACGCTGTCCGGCGGGAACTTCCACGGTGGCCACGCGCCCGCCGCAGCCGCCGGCGTAGACCATCTTCAGCGCCTTGCTGCCCAGGTTGCGCCGGATAACCGCTTTCCGGCCGCGGGCAAGACCGGGCTTGTAAACGTAAAACTCGTCCGGGTTGACGGCGCCCTGCACGACGGTTTCGCCCAGACCGTAGCTCGAGGAAATCAGCACCAGGTCGCGAAACCCGGACTCGGTGTCCAGCGTGAAGAGCACACCCGAACATGCCAGATCGCTGCGAACCATCCGCTGCACGGCCACCGAAAGAGAAACCCTACGGTGATCGAATCCCTGGTGGACCCGATACGCGATGGCCCGGTCATTGAAAAGCGAGGCGTAAATCTCGCGTATTCCCGCAAGGACATTGTCGGGCCCGCGCACGTTGAGCAGCGTGTCCTGCTGTCCGGCGAAGGACGCTTCGGGCAGGTCCTCCGCCGTGGCCGAGGACCGGACCGCAACGCCTATCTCCGCACCGTCGCAGAGCTGCTCGAAGGCCGACCGGACTTCCTGCTCAAGACCGTCGGGCAGCGGCGCCTTGCCGATCATTTCGCGTACGGCCGCACCTGTTCTGCCGAGCGATTCGACATCTTCGACATCCAGGATGTCCAGCATGCCGTGGATGGTCTCGCCCAGCCCGTCACGGTAGAGAAACTCCGAAAATGCTTCCGACGTTGTGGCGAATCCGTCGGGCACCCGTATGCCCAGCTCGTCCAGGTGGCCGATCATTTCCCCCAGGGACGCGTTCTTCCCCCCGACGCGGTCCAGATCGTCCTTGCCGATGGCCGAAAGGCCGATGACGTATGCGTGCAAGCTATACTCCGGGGCGCCCCCAAGACGACAGCGTAGTATGGCAGAACGCACGGTATTTTTCGTGTCCGACCGCACCGGCGTCACCGCCGAAACGCTGGGCCACAGCCTCCTTACGCAGTTTGACGGAATCCGCTTCGCTCCGATAACGGTTCCGTTCGTCGACAGTGTCGAGAAGTCCGTCCAGGTGGCGAGGCGAATCGACTGGGAGGCCGAACGGACCGGTTGCCGTCCGATCGTCTTTACGAGTTTTGTGCACAACGCGATCCGCGCGCCACTGCTGCGCTCCAGGGGCCTGGTTCTGGACTATTTCGCGGAATTCCTGGCGCCCCTGGAGGAGGAGCTCGGGGTTCAATCCTCGCATACCCTGGGTAGAACGCACGGAATGCTGGATACGTCCAGCTACAACTCCCGGATTGACGCCACCCATTTCGCGATGGATTCCGACGACGGTCACGGCATCATCCACTACGACCAGGCCGACATCATTCTCACCGGAGTATCACGGTCGGGAAAAACGCCCACCTGCCTGTACCTGGCGCTTCAGTACGGCGTGTTCGCCGCCAACTACCCGCTTACCGAGGATGACATGGAATCGGGCCGGCTGCCCAAGCCCCTGCTCGACCACCGCCGGAAGCTCTACGGGCTTACGATTTCGGTGGAGCGTCTGATCCAGATTCGCAGCGAAAGGCGCCCGGGCGGCAGCTATGCCTCATCACGCCAGGTCCGTTTCGAACTGCGCAGCGCCGAGCGGATGTTCACGCAGCACGGAATCAGCTATATCGACACGACGCATCGCTCCATCGAGGAAATCTCCAGCACCATACTGAGCGAAACGGGAGTCAAGCGCCGCGCCAGTCCCTGATCGCAGGGAGCGAAGGCATCTCGCCTTCGTGGAGGGCGGGACCGCCGTGAGGGCAACCGCCGTGAGGGCAACGCCCTCACTCCCGGGGGAACGCCCTAGTCGGCCATTCCCAGCGACCAGAGCATGAAAGCGTATTCCTCGGCAACCTCGTAGAGTGAGTCATAGCGGCCGGACCTGCCGCCATGGCCGGCGCCCATATTGGTCTTGAGCAACAGCGGGCTGTCGCCGGTCTTGAGCTGTCTGAGCCTGGCCACGTATTTCGCGGGTTCCCAGTAGGTTACCCTCGGGTCGTTCAGTCCCGCGGTCACCAGCATCGGCGGATACTCGCGCGCAGTCAATTGATCGTATGGGGAATAGGACCGGATCAGCTCGAACGCGGCCTTGTCCTCGATCGGATTGCCCCACTCCGGCCATTCCGTGGGCGTCAGCGGAAGCGATTCGTCAAGCATGGTATTGAGGACATCCACGAACGGCACGTGGGCGGCTACCGCGCCCCACAGCCCCGGGGCCTGGTTGACGGCCGCGCCCATGAGTTCCCCGCCGGCGCTGCCGCCTGCTATGGCGATACGGCCCCTGGCGGCGTAGCCCGAGTCGATCAGAAAGCGCGCTACATCCACGAAATCGTTGAAGGTGTTGACCCGCCGGTCGAGCTTGCCGGCCTCGTACCAGTGGTAGCCGAGATCGTCCCCGCCGCGAATGTGGGCGATCGCGAAGATGAAGCCGCGATTCAGCAGCGACAGCCGGCTGGTCGAGAACGAGGGCGGGACAGCGAATCCGTATGCGCCGTAGCCGTACAGGTACACAGGCGCTCCGCCGTCCACCGGCGTGTCCTTGCGGCGCACGAGCGACACGGGAATCCCGGCGCCGTCGCGGGCCGGCGCCGTCAGCCGTTCCGTCAGGTATTGCGCCTTCGAGTAGCCGCTGGGAATCTCCCTTACCTTGAGGGCCTTCAGCTCGCCGGTATCGACCCCGTAGTCGAAAACGGTTGGCGGCGTGATCATGGAGGAATACTCCAGCCGCAACATGCGCGTCCGGAACTCGGCGTTGTCGCCCAGGCCCACCGAGCAGGCGGCTTCGGGCAGTTCCACATGGGTCGTGGTCCCGTCCCGCCCGATAAGCCGGATTGCGTTCAGGCCGTCGCTTCGCTCCACTACCGCGATGAAGTCGGCGAAAACGTCGAACCCGCGAATATAGAGTTGCGCGGTTCCTTCAAGCAGTGAGACCCAGTTATCCTCGGATGGATCATCGCCGGGAGCGGTCACCAGGCGGAAGTTCTTGTGCCGGTCGTTGGTGCGGATCACGAACCGGTCCCCCTGGTGATCCACGAAGTATTCGTGATCGGCGCGGCGCGGCGCCACCAGCACCGGCTTTGACTGGGTCGCATCGGCTGCGATGACGTAGGCCTCCGACGAAGTGTGCCCCGCCGTGTGTATCAATATGTAGCCCCTTGAGGCCGACCGGGAAAGGCGCACGAAGAAGCCGGGATCCTGCTCCTCGTAAACGACGGGGTCGGTTTCCGCGGGCCGGCCCAGGACGTGCCTGCGCACCTGGTACGGACGCCAGTTCTCGTCCACGACCACGTACAGCAGCGCGGAATCGTCCGCCGTCCAGACCGCACCGCCCAGGGTGTTCTCGATCGCATCCTCCAGCAACTCGCCTGTCTTCAGGTCCTTCACGAACAGCCGATAGCGTTCCGAGCCGTCGGTATCCGTGCTGTAGGCCAGCAGATCGCCGCGATTGTTCACCGACAGGGCGCCCAGCCGGAAGTGGTCGTGCCCGGCAGCGAGCTCCGGCTCGTTCAATATGATTTCGGCGTCCGCGCCGGGAGAGTCCTGGGCCCCGGCGCCTCGCGCCGGCCAGCGCTGCCATATGCGGTACTGTCCGCCGTCTTCGAAACGCCATTGGTAGTACCAGTCCCCGTCCCTGAAGGGTACGCCCGAGTCGTCGGGCTTCTGGCGCGCCTTGATTTCCTCGAACAGGGTCTCCACCAGCTCCCGTCGTGGCGCCATCATGCGCTCGAAGTAAGCGTTCTCCGCTTTCAGGTAGGCCAGGACGTCCGGGTCGTCCACCTGCGGGTAACTGTCGTCCTTCAGCCAGTGGTAGGGGTCCTCGATGGTGACGCCGTGATGGCTGTACGAGTGGGGACGGCGGTCCGCCAGCGGAGGGTCGGCAGGGGTCAGATCATCGGACATTCGCGGATCCTCGGCGGCGCAGGCGGCTACCGCGGCCGCCACCAGGCAGGGCAGGAAATGAACTCTCACTGTACGCGGCGGCCCCTGAACTTGCGGCTTTCCCTTGAGCGGGCGTGCAGTATATGCGAAAGTTCCCGCCGCGATGACTGCTGCACCTTCACCAGAGTGGCGACGATGGCTGCGCGAGCTCCGCTCGGGCGATTTCACCGTCATGCTCTCGGCGCTCACCGTTTCGGTGGCGGCCGTGGCCGCGGTTAGCTTTCTGACCGAGCGCATAGGCGCGGCGGTCCGGCAGCAGGCGGCCGAGGTGCTGGCCGCCGACCTGGCGGTTGCCGCCCCGGTGCGGCCCGACCCCGGACGGCTTGAGCGCGCGCGCTCCTTTTCCCTGCAAAGCGCCGAGACCTGGTCTTTCGCCACGGTTGCGGTGTCCGGCGACATGACCGCCCTGAGTTCCGTGGTAGCGGTGACCGGCGACTATCCGTTGCGTGGCGAGGTCCGCACTTCGGCAGAACCTTACGGCGCCGACACGGTCGCCGACGGGATTCCGCCGCCCGGCGAGGCGTGGGTGGACGCGGCCCTTCTGGCGCAGCTGGACATCCAAGTCGGAGCGGGCCTGCGCATAGGCTCGAAGGACCTTCGCGCCACGCGCGTCTTGCGCTACCGCCCCGACCCCGGAACCGGTTTTCAGCAACTGGGCCCGACCGTGCTCACCAATCTTGCGGACGTCCCCGCGATGGACGTTGTGCGTCCGGGCAGCCGGGTCTCCTACCGGCAGTTATTCGCAGGCGAAAAGGACCGGGTACTTGAATTCCGCCGCGCCGAGGAAGACGTCCTGCGTTCCGACGAGCGCGTACAGAACCTGGAGGAGACGAGCCAGACCCTCGCTTCCGCGGTGGACCGGGCAGGAAGCTTCCTCGCGCTGGCAGCCCTGGTGAGCGTGATCCTCTCCGCCGTCGCGACAGTTCTCGCCGCCCGCAGCTATACGCGCCGGCGGCTGGTGACCGCGGCGCTGGAAAAATGCCTCGGGGCCACGCAAGGCCGGGTCTTTCGCCGTTCGCTCATCCCGGTCCTCATCGTGTCGGCGTTGGGCATAGTCATAGGCAGCATTGCCGGCTACGCGGCCCACCTGGCGCTCTCGGCCTACGCGCGCGAGGTCATCAATCTCGACCTGCCTCCCGCAAGCCTGCGCAGCCTCCTGCCCGGAGCGGCGATCGCCATTGCGGTCACCGGCGCCTGCGTCATTCCCTGGCTGCGCAGCCTGGCAAAGACCTCGCCGCTGCGGGTTCTGCGCCAGGACCTGCCCATGCAGGGTCCTGGACCGCTGCTGCGCCAGGGCGCGCCGATCGCGGCCATCCTGGTAATCGTCGTGCTTCTCGCAGGCGACGCGGAACTGGCTTTCTGGATGAGCCTGGGCCTGGCGCTGACCGCGGCAGCGAGCATGTTGCTGGGTTGGCTGCTGGTCAGGGCGCTATCCGCGGTGCGTGGCGCCGGCGGGGTGGCCTGGCGCCACGGCCTGGCCAATATCCGGCGCGGCGGAGGCGAAAGCGTGGCGCAGGTCGCCGGCTTCGGCCTGAGCCTTATGGCCGTGCTGCTGCTGGGCCTGATGCGGACCGACCTGCTGGACGCCTGGCGCCAATCCATGCCGGAAGACGCGCCCAATTACTTCTTCATCAATATCGCCCCCGAGGAATGGCCGGGGATGCGCGGTCTGCTAAGCGAAAGCGTGCCGGACCTGACCGAAGCGCTGCCCTTCATACGGGCCCGGCTCACGAACATAAATGGCATTCCGGCCCAGGAATGGCCCTTGCCCTTCCCCGAAGGCCGGCGCTTTATCGAACGCGCCTCCAATGTTTCCTGGTCGGCCGGCCTCCCGAAGGGGGACCGGGTAGTGCGCGGCGAGTGGTGGGACGAATCGCACTCCGGGCCGCCGGAATTGTCGGCGGAAACGCAGACCGCGGCCCGGTTGGGAGTTGACCTCGGCGACCGCCTGACTTTCGACGTGGGCGGCGTGGCGCTGCAGGCGGAGCTCAGCAACCTGCGCAGCGTCGACTGGGATACTTTCGATCCGAATTTTCAGCTCGTACTCTCACCGGACGCCGCCGACCTGCCGCACACGATGATTGCCAGCGCCTACATCCCGCAAGAGGAGGGACAGATCCTGATGTCGCTGCTCAAGCGCTACCCCGGCGTGACCATCATCGACCTGGACGCCATCATCGGCCAGGCGCGGCGGATATTGGACCGCGCCGGTCTGGCGGTGCAATTCGTATTCGCTTTCAGCCTGCTTGCGGCAGTGGTCGTGGTCCTTGCCGCGGTGCGCTCCAATCGCGCCGAGCGGTCGGTGGAAACGGCGGTCCTGCGGACCCTGGGCGGGCGCAGAGGGACCATTTTGCGGAGCCTGGCCGTGGAATTCGGCGTGCTGGGCGCCGTGGCCGGGCTGCTCGGGGCAGGCGCCGCCAGCGTGCTGGGGCTGCTGCTGGCCGATCGCGTCTTCGACCTGGACTACAGCCTCGATCCCCTGCTGCTGGCTTCCGGCGTGGCCGCGGGCGCGGTACTGATCGGCCTGGCGGGAATGCTTGCCGTGCGCGGCGCCCTGAATGCGCCCCTGATGAGCGTATTGCGCGGCGACTGACCCGATCAGCTCAGGTTGCTTCCTGCACGCCTCGGGCAATGCCGTATACGGTGGACTTGAGCGCCGCATACAGTTCGCCGGAACAGACACGCCCGCTGGCGCGCCACCGTGACAGCAATCGCACCTGCAACAGGTTCATGGGATCGACGTACGGGTTCCTGAGCCGGATCGAACGCCGCAAGGCCGGCTGGTCCTCGAGCAGGACTTTCTGGCCCAGAGCGCTCATCAGGCCGTCCAGCGTTCGTTCATGCTCCTCCTGTATGGCATTGAAACAGGAGTCGTGCAGTTCGCCGGCCAGGCGCGAGTAGCCTTCGGCGATTTCCAGGTCCGAGCGGGCCAGCGCCAATTCCAGGTCGCGAAGCATGCTTTGCAGATAAGGCCAGTCACGCGCCAGCCGGCAAACGAACTTCTGACCGAATTTTTCCACGGCGACGGCAAAGCCCGCGCCGAAGCCGTACCAGCCCGGCAGCAGGTTGCGGCTCTGCGCCCAGCAGAACGTAACCAGCGGGCGCGGGAGCTCGACGGCAGTTCCCTCGCGCATGCCGCTGCGCCTGGCGGTGGTCGGCATGCGCGCCAGCAGGTCCGCCGGCGTGGCAAGTTCGAAGTAATCGGCCATGCCGCGGGCGCCCCCGGGGAACTCGCTATGGGCCCTGGCGCTCGATTTGGCCAGGCATTCCAGCAATTCCTCCGCTCCCGTGGGAATTTCCGTTGCACCGCGGCGGGCCTTGGCCAGCAACAGTTCCCCGGCGGCAAGTTCAAGCGATCGCAGGACGATGCCTCGCATGCCATAGCGCAGACCGGCGCGTTCGCCGGCCTCGGCGTAGCGAAACGGTTGCTGCAATTGCTCGGGGGGGATGTCCGCCAGCAGGCTGCGCCGGCCGCTGCGCTCGTAGGCGCCGCCTCGGGCCTGCAGCAGTATTGCGGTGGTACCGGACTCGGTTACCGCGTCCACAGCCGCCTTTTGCAGGCCGCGGATCGACCATTGCTCGGACGGCAGATCAAAGACCAGCCGTGAGCGGGCATGATCCACCATCATGAATTGCCGCCGGTTGCGCTTCTCCAGGTGCCGGCGATACGCGGGTTCCTCCAGTAGCTGCCCGATAACGCGAGCGCAGTGGCGGCCGTCCATATCGCTTTCGAACACCGGTATCAGATCCAGGGGCGTATGCCCGTCGGCCCTTTCAAATCCCGCCCAGCGCGACAGCAGCAGCGCGCCAAGGACGTCCGCCGGTTCCTTGACACCGCCCAGCAGCAGACCGCCCAGGGCTTTCCTTCCGTAGCGCCCCCTGAGGTAACGCAGGGCGTCAAATACCGCCAGTGCGCGCAAGCCTTCATTGTCCAGGTTCTCCGGTCGCCCCAGATCCTGTTCCAATGCCTGCCGCAGGCACTTCAGCCGGCCCGCGGAAGAATCCCATTGCCTGGCGTCGAACGACTTCCCCAGAACGCGCCGCAGCACCACGGCCCGCTGGCGAAATTCGACCGACAGCAGGTGGAAGCCGAAGGTCTCCACCCGCCGGATCAGCCGCTGCACACCCTGGCTTCCGGCGAACATGCCGCCGTTCTCGATAAGGCTGTCGGCCAGCACTTCGAGATCGTCCAGCAACTCGTGCTTGTCGTCATAGTGAAAGGCGCTGTCCAGGGCCGTAGCCTCGAGGCGCGCAGCCATCAGCAGGAGCAGCAGACGAAACGGCATGTCGCGCTGGTCGGGCCCGAGCTCCGCGTAGATGTCCGGAAAATGCTCACGATAGACCCTTATCCGCCGCCGGATTTCCGCGCCCGCGTCAATGCGCCGGGCCGAATGGGTAAGCGTTTCGGCAAGCTGCAGGCACTCCTTGCGATACAGGTTCAGAACCGCCAGCCGCTGCCGGTCGAAAAGCTGCCGGATGAAGCGTGGCGTAATCTCCACGTCCGCTTCCAGGTCACCGCCGATGGCCGAGTGGAAGCGCAGCAGGCTTGCGATGTGCGCGGCCCTGGCCTTTTCCCCGAACGCTATCGCCATGGCCTCCGTCAGCGAGTCGTAGAAGTCCGGCAAGGCGGGATAGATCACTTCGGTCACGAAATAGAGCAGCTGCTGCAGTTCCGCCGCAATCGTGGTTTCCTCGTGGGGATGTTCCTCGCAATGCCAGATCGCCGTAATCTTTTGCTGCATGGAGCGCAACAGCGCATCGACCTGACGGGGACCGGCGGCGGAGTTCTTCAGTTCCTCCAGATTCAAGGCAACCTCACGCTGCTGGCGCAGCACCGCGGTGGGGGTGGGCTCGGTCGGGTGGCCCGTGAATACGGGATGCAGCCGAATCGTATTGACGATCTCGACGGCGGCGGACAGATCCGTCCCCCCCTTGCGAAGCTGCTGAAATACCGCTTCCGGACCGCCCCGTTGCGGCTGGCTGGCGTCGTAAAGGTAGGCGCGGCGGCGGCGAACCCGGTGCAACTGCTCGGCAGTATTGATGGCCTGAAACCAGGTCGCGAAAGCGCGGGAGACTTCCTGGGCGCGGCTGTCGTCCAGGCTCGCAAGCAGATGCTCCAGTCGATCGTGCGAGCCGGCGACGCCGTCGCGTCGCGCAATCGCCAGGCTGCGCGCCGACTCGACGGCCTCGAAGAGTTCCCCGCCGCCCCTGTCCTGGATCATCGCGCCAATGAGACCGCCGAGCTGATGCACATCCTGCCTCAAGGGAGCTTCCGTCTTGGAAAAGCGGATATTGCGCCGCTTGTCGGCCGGAAGCGAGGCCGGGTGCCGCCTGCGGCTGGCTTGAGGAGGCATCGGTCAGCCCCTGTCCAGGTAACGGGCCAGAAATTCGTCAAAGGGAGGTTCGGGCGCAGCTTCCATGGCCTGCAGTCTGGCGAGCGACGCCGGCGCCTCCTCCTTCAGGGCCCGCCGCCTCGCGGCGTTCGGCCGTGCCCTGGGGGGGCGGGAGGCCAGACGGGCCTTCTCCATGCCCCAGGCCTGATGGTCCCAGCCCGCATCGCTGAGCTCGTCCAGCACCCTGGCCGCGGGGGTAAGCCCCGGGTCGCGCAGAGAAGCCCTGGCGGCCTTGAGAGCGGCCGAATATTCGCCGCCCGTCCCGCCGTCCAGCGCTTCGCAGACCGGCCTCATTGCCCTGCACACCTCAAGTCCCCAGTTGCCGAGCCTGATCCGGCGGCGGTTGCGGATAAGGCGGATGTCCCTGGCCCGCCCGCGCCAGGCGGTATCGTCCAGGTTGGACACGCAGGCCAGGTATTCGTCGGCAGCCATCGGAGGGCTTTCCTCCAGCAGGCAATATAGAAGAAAGGCCTCCAGGAAGCGCATGGATGCTTCGCTGACGCCCAGCGGTTCGAATGGATCGGCATCGACCAGCCGCAATTCGAGATACTCCGCGCCGCGCCGCCGCAGCGCCTTTGCCGCGCGCTCTCCCCTGCGAATCCGGCGCTTGGGCCGAGCCGCCGCATAATACTCGTTCTCGACTTGCAGGACGCTGTCCGACAATTGTCGGTACCGGCCCCGCACGCGCACGCCGATTTTGCTGTAAGCGGCATGCCGGGCCTGGACGGCCGCCTCCAGGTCGCGCACGTATTCATGCAGGCTGTTGGCGGAAATGACAAGGCCCGCCTGCAGCGCGCTGGTGTAGCCCAGGCTGCTCATCCGCAGCGAGGTGGCGTCGGGAGCGTAGAGCGTGCCTTTGCGGCCGTTCTTCAGGTCGGCGGTGCGCACCCGTGAAAGACTGCCATGAAACGCCGGCGACGCGCCAAGCAGATACGTGGGCAGCCAGGCGAGTCGCCGCACGTTGCGCATCTGGCCCATGATCCAGGAAGAGCGCTTCGCGACGATGCCGGAGGGCGGACGCTCAAGTTCGGGCAGCGACCGCCAGAAATCGGGCGGCGGCGAGTAATTGAAATGTATGCCCACGATGGCCTGCATACGCGGACCGTAGCGATTGGCCAGGCCCAGACGGTAAATGTGCTTGAGCATTCCGATGTTGGAGTTGCCGTAGCGGGCCGGCGAGAGTTGCCTGTCGGAGGAAATCGCCGGCGGCATGCTGGGCGCCCACAACTGTTCGCCGTCCAGATGCGACAGGATGAATTCGTGCAGCGCCGCCAGCCAGTCGCCGACGTCGTGGGTGGACTTCACGGGAGGCGTTATCAGCTCCAGCAGCGCTTCGGCAAAGTCCGTGGTGATATAGCGGTGCGTGAGGGCCGACCCGAGCTCTTCGCCATGCGCCGTGGGCGCGACCCGGCCGGCCGCGGTAACGCGCAGGCATTCCCGCTCGACGCCCCTGAGTCCACCCGAGAGCTGTTGCCGGGTAAGCCGCCTGATTCGTTGCTGTATGACTGCGCCTTTCATTGGCGCGCTGCGCGCTCCGTTAATGAGGCCTATCGGGGGGGCGCCCCGCTACGACGGTACCGTTGCATTTCAAGAGGTGAAGTGTAGGTGAATCCACGCGAGAGCGGCGCTGTGCGGCTGCCAATTGTACGTGCAGCCGCACTGGCAGGCCGCGGCAAAAGCCCCGCTGCATTCGACGCGGGGTTCTGCCACGATCTGCCAGGCCATGGCGCAGGGCCTTGGGGCATAATGTGCCGGCTATCGGCACACGGTCGGGAGCACGGGCAATGCCGCGCAATTCGAGGAGGCGGGCTGTCCGAAGGAGGAAAAAATGCAACGTATCGCCACAATTTCAGTCATGACGCTACTTCTGGCAAGCGGCGCGGCCTGGGCCGGGTGTGACTACCCCGACGAGCCTACGACGCCCAACGCCAACGAAATGACTCTGGACGAATTCAGGGCCGCGATCGGGGAGTTTCGCGAGTTTCAGACGGCGCTGGAAGGTTATCGGAAGTGTCTTGAGGACGACTTCGAATCGCTGGACGAGGAATCGAAGACCGACGAGCGCAAGGAATTATTCGTCAAGCGCTATGACGGTTCAGTTGACCGCGAGCAGCAGCTGGCGGAACAGATGAACGAGCAGATTCGCCTGTGGAATGAAATCAACAGCAACGACGACTAGGCGGACCGGCCGTCAGGGATCGCGGCCAGGCGGCTAGTTCGAAAAATTCAACAGGCGCAGCAACTTGCGCAGCGCGTCGCGCAGCGGCGAAGGCGTTTCCGGCCGGGCGGCAGGGGCCGCGGGTCGGGCGCTTCCCGGTTCCCCGAACTCGGCGACGGCGCCGCGAGCCGGCGCCGGCAACAGCATGACGGGCGGCCGATACAGCGCCGTCTTCGCGGCCATGCGATTACTTTCACTTATTCCCCGTGTAATTTCCCCGGCCAATTGCGGCGCCGGGGGAATCTCGTGAGCCAGCAGCAGCTCCCTGAGTTGCGTGATCTGATCGCCTGACATCCGATCTCTGACCGGGTCCGCTCCGGCTTCCGGAACCGCGGAGGCGGCGCCGCAAACCAGACTGATTGCGCAGACCATTACGGGAATATGTGCCATTTTGTGAGTCATTGCTATGTTCCTCTTGCTAAACGGGGGTATTCACTCAATGCGTCTAGCCGCACCCCGATCTCGCTTTCTGGATGCCGCAGCAACCCGGATTGGATGCATCGGCGTCGAAAGGGTCCGCATTCGGGCCTGCAGGCAGATCGGCCGCCCGTCCCTTAAGCCAGCAGCCCGTGACAAGACGCGGGCGAAGCCGGCCGGGCCCGCTGAGGCGATAAAATGCCCGTCCTTCCAATGAAGCCTTAGAGAAATGTCAGCATCCACCCAGATCGCAATAACCGGGGCCGCCGGCCAGATCGGCTACCAGCTCGCGTTCCGCATCGCTTCCGGGCAGCTTCTCGGCCATGGCCAGCGGATAACGCTGCGCCTTATCGAAATCGCCCCGGCAATGCAGGCGCTTGAAGGGGTTGCCATGGAGCTGGACGACTGCGCCTTCGCCGCGCTTGACGGGGTGGTCGCCACGGACCGCCTGGAAGAGGGCTTCCGGGGCGCCGATTACGTTTTCCTGGTGGGCGCCAAGCCCCGGGGGCCGGGCATGGAGCGGTCCGATCTCCTGACCGAAAACGCGCGCATATTCTCAAGGCAGGGCGCAGTGCTCAACGAGCAGGCCGACGGGCGCGCCAAAGTGCTGGTGGTGGGCAACCCCGCCAACACCAACGCCCTGATCGCCTCATCGAACGCTCCGGACATGGATCCGAGAAATTTCTCGGCCATGACCCGCCTGGACCACAATCGTGCTTGCGCGCAATTGGCGGCCCGCACTGGCCACCACGTCGGCGCCGTAAAGCGCATGATCATCTGGGGCAACCATTCGGCAACCCAGTACCCGGACCTGTCGCAGGCGACCGTAGAGGGCACGGCGGCAACGGCGTTGGTGGAGAGCGGCTGGGCGCGCGGTGAATTCATCACTACCGTGCAGCAGCGGGGCGCCAGCGTAATCAAGGCGCGCGGCACGTCCAGCGCCGCCTCGGCCGCCAACGCCGCCATCGAACATATGCGGGACTGGGCGCACGGCACACGCAGCGGTGACTGGGTGAGCATGGCGGTGCCCGGCGACGGCAGTTACGGTTCCCCCGAGGGGGTGTTCTTTTCCTATCCCGTTCGCTGCGAGGACGGCGCCTATGAAATCGTGCAGGGCCTGGAGCTGGACGAATTCTCGCGGGAGAAGATACGCATCACAGGCGAGGAATTGCTTGAGGAGCGGGCAGCGGCAAGCGATCTCATGTTGTAGGCTATGATCGATTTATCCGAGTCAATCGCTTACCCATGAAGAATAACGTTTTCGCATTGCTGCTGGCCGTGACGCTGCTTGCTTCCTGCGGCAGCCCCGAGCCGCCGGAAGAGGCTGCGCCTGAAGGCGCCTCCGCGGCGCAGCCGGCGCCGCCGGCTGAAGTTGCCCTGCCCCCGCGCAAGCCCTCGCCCGAGGGTGCGCGCGTATGGTTCGTCACTCCCGGGGACGGTGCCGTGCTGACTTCCCCCTTCGTCGTGGAGTTCGGGCTGGAAGGCATGGGCCTGTTGCCTGCCGGAGAGATCGGGGAGCACACGGGACATCATCATTTGCTCGTTGACACCGGCTTGCCGCGCATGGACCTTCCCATCATTACCGACGATAACCACATGCACTTCGGCCTGGCCCAGACCAGCGTGGAAGTCTCATTGGCGCCGGGCAGCCATACCCTGCAGTTGCTGCTGGGCGACGACCTTCACATCCCGCACGAGCCGCCTGTAATGTCCGAAGTCATTACCGTAGAGGTGACGGAGTAGGGCCCGGAGTACTACGCGTGGTCGCCCTGACGCCTGACTTGTAAGCCCTCCACGCCGAGATCGACCGCCAGCGGCAGAAACCCCTCGTCGCGAACAGACTCGCGCAGGGCATCCAGTTTCCCGGGGTCGGCCGAGAAGGCAATGCCGCAATCGCCCCCGCCGGATCCGGACGGCTTGTACACGCAGCCCGCGGCACGGGCCAGGCCTTGCAGTCGCAGATGTTCGTGGCTGTAGACACCGAGCCGCGCCGAGCGATCCAGTGCCCGCCACGCCCCTGCGTAGCCTTCCAAGGCCGCGAGCACCGCATCCGCGTCGCGCTCCCAGGCATGCCGGACCGCGTCCGCCGCGGCGCACAGGCCCTTGAAGGCCGCTCCATCTCCGTCGCGCAGCGCTTGGCGGAACCGCCCGATCGCGCTTCCCGTGTCCGCGTCGCGGCCGGTAAAGATCACATCGCAGTAAAGACCGTCCGGCCAGCTGAGGCTGTTTACGTTATCCCCCTGCACGGCGATAACCCCGCCATGAAAACACGCCGCCACGTCCACCCCGCTGCCACCGGGGCCCTGCAAGGCCCTGTGCAGCTCATCGGCGATCCGCAACCCGGCCGCGGCGCCGGCGCCCCGGCCCTGCGCCGCCAGCAGCAGGCCTGTTACCGCCACGGCCACGGCAGCGCTGGACCCGAAACCCAGCTTGATTCCAGCGTCCGAGTACAGCGGGTGGCTGTCGATTTCCAGGCCGGCGCGCGCCGGGCCGGCGTCCAGATCATGCCGGCGCAGAATATCCCCGGCCGCCTGGCGCCATCGGGCGGCCTCGGCCTTCTCCACGGCGCCGCCGGACAGGAAGCTCGCCTCGACATGCCTGCCGACAGCGCAGGCCAGAGCAGGGGCGCCTTGCAGCACCGCGTACTCGCCGGATAGAAACAATTTTCCCGGTGCCCGGGCGCGGATACGGGGAACCGGCATTGCGTGCTGCTAAGGCGTGCCCGGCCGGGCCCCGCCGCCCAGATCGCCGCTGAGGACCCGCCGCACGCCCGGAACCCGGCCCAGCGCATCGCTCACGTCATCGAGGGCGTCCGGCAAACACACCGCCTTGACTTGCGGTCCCGCGTCAATGGTAAAGAAAACCGGCAGGCCGTCGCGCGCCAGGGCCCGGACCCGATGTATGCACTCCACAGTGGCGCCGTTGAAATAAACCAGCGGGGGCGACGCACCCATGGCGGTGGCGTGCATTCTCAGGCAATTCCCCTCCGACAGTTCCGCAAGGCGGCCGAAGTCACGTTGCGCCACCGCAGCGCGGGCGTCTTCCAGGTCGGACTTCTGGCTTGCCAGCCAGGCCTTGTAGAAGGGGGATGTGCGCCGGGTGAGTTCCATGCCCGAGCGGGAGTCCGTTTGCTTCAGCCCGGCCTGCGTGATTGCCACCGCAACTTTCAGTGGCCATTCGTCCGGCGAAAGCAACGACCTGCACGACCAGCGGCCCTGCGAATCAATCGACAGCAGCACGAAGCCGCCATGCAGCGAGCGGGGCGCGGAACCCGAACCAGCCATCGCCGCCCGGCCGACCAGGTCAGGGTCTTCCGCGAGGCCAAGCGCCGTTGCGCCGGCCAGGGCCAGGGCCGCCATCCCGGAGGCGGATGAGGCCAGGCCCGCGCCGGTGGGAAAATCATTGCGCGAGTCCACCGCAGCGGCCCCGGTGGCCGCGGCCCGGCTGCGCAGCGGCGCAAGGCAATCCTGCACTCGCTTGAGGTCCCTGGAATTCGCGCGCCCGTTCAGGGTCAGCAGGTCCTGGCCCCCCGCTTCGTCAAAGCGCACCGTCGTTCGGGTCGCAAGGAAGCCCAGCGTCAGCGACAGCGACCCCATGGCCGGCAGGTTGCCGCGGCTGCGCCGCTTGCCCCAGTATTTCACCAGCGCTACGTTCGGGTGCGCTGTGGCGCTGCCCTGCATGACCTGGCCTCGAATCAAGATCCCTCCGCAGGATTTTAGGAGAACAGGACAGGTCGCGGCATAAAATTCCGTCCTTCTTCAGCAAATTCCCCGTGCCGGCCCGAAGCACGCACCTCACCGACACGTCACCAACATGCAGTCAATCCAAACTTTCGAGCGCAGACGGGCCGACTACCAGGCGCGCGTCAACGCCATGCTGGATCAGGTGCTGCCGGACGCCGCGATAACCCCCAGGCGCTTGCATGGCGCCATGCGGGAAGCCGTCCTGCGGGGCGGCAAGCGCCTGAGGCCGCTGGTTTGCTACGCGGCCGCCGAAGCGATCGGAGTTCCGGGCTCGAAGGTCGATGCGCCTGCCGTTGCAGTCGAACTGATTCATTGCTATTCGCTGGTGCACGACGACATGCCCTGCATGGACGACGACGACTATCGGCGCGGCAAGCCCAGCATTCACAGGATGTACGGGGAGGACAGCGCGCTGTTGGTGGGAGACGCGCTGCAGACCCTGGCCTGGGAGGTGCTGGCGACACATCGCTCGCTACGGGGCCAGGACGCCTCTCGCGTGCGCCTTTTCGCGCTGCTGGCGGAATGCGCCGGGTCGGCCGGCATGGCGGGCGGGCAGGACCTGGACCTGAGGGGCGGCGGGAAGCCTGACCTGGCTGAACTGGAACACGCGTACCGCGCCAAGACCGGGGCGCTGTTTCGTGCGGCGGCCCTTGCGCCGGCTTGCCTGCGCCCGGGTATGCCATTGCGTCAGAGGCACTCGCTGGAAATGTTCGCCGACGCCCTCGGCCTGGCATTTCAGATACGCGACGATCTGGCGGACCGCGATTCCGACCAGCGCCAGCAGCCGCAGGCCGGCACGCCAAGCCTGCCGTCCTGGGTGCAGCGTTTCGGAGCCCGGGCAGCGCGGGAGAGGATAAGCGAGTTGACGGCAATCATGAGCTCCGCCTGCGGCGATTTCGGCGACCGGTCAGGCGGTCTGCAATGGCTCATCGACTTCATGCGCGGTGCGCATTCGTCCTCACGGGCCGCCGCTACAATGAAGCAAGGCGCAGGGGAACAGCCAGGCTAGCAGCCTGTCGGACTTAGGGGCTGTATTTTCTTACAATTGGGTCGGTCCAGGCCATAGGGTAATCGAGATGCCGAAGTTTGTGGAGCGGGATTCGAGCCAAGCCTACCTTTTGCCTCCGGACCTTCGCGAGTGGGTTGCGTCGGACGACTTGGCGCATTTTGTTCTGGAGGCGGTGGAGCGGATTCCGATGGAATCGTTCAAGGTGAACGAGCGGGGCACGGGTTCGGCGCAGTATCACCCGCGGATGATGCTGGCGCTTTTGATTTACTGCTACGCGCACGGGATATTCGGTTCGCGTCGGATCGAGCGGGCGACGTATCGGGACATTGGGGTTCGGTATGTGACAGCGAACTGTCATCCGGATCATGACACGATCTGCACGTTTCGGCGGGAGAACTTCGAGGCGGTGGGGGAGGCGTTTTTGCGGGTATTGCTGATGGCGCGGGAGTTGCAGTTGCTGAAGGTGGGCACGGTGAGCGTGGACGGGACGAAGGTGGACGCCAACGCGAGCAAGCGCAACAGCCTCCGTCGGGATCGCGCCCATGCGCTTCGGGAGCAGTTGCGCGGAGAGATTGAGGACTTGCTGGGCCGCGCGGAGCGTGCGGATGCGCAGTCGGGGCCGGATGCGGAGAGTTTGCCGGAAGATTTGCGGCGTCGCGAGAAGCTGAAGGCGAAGCTGGATCGGGCGTGCGCCAAGTTGGATCGCCGTGCGCGTTCGCAGGCGGCGTTGGATCGGGCGGCGTATGAGCGCAAGGTGGCGGCGCGCGACAAGCGCGAGGGCCGCGCCAAGGGCGCGAAGATCAAGGAGCCGGGTAAGGAGCCGAGGCCGGAGGAGCAGATCAACCTGACGGATTCGGACAGTGCGCTGATGCGCAAGAACAAACGCAGCGAATGGCGTCAGGCGTATAACGCGCAGGCGGTGGTGGATGCGCACGGAAGCCAGTTGGTTTTGGGTTCGCGGGTGAGTTCCTGCGCGAGCGATAGGCGCGAGTTGGTTGCGGATGTGGAGACGATTCCCAAGGCGTTGGGCGAACCCGGCCGGGTGTTGGCGGACAACGGCTATGCGTCGGGTTCGCAGGTGGCGCGGCTGGAAGGCCGGGGCCTTAAGGTTCTGGTGGCGGTCGGGACGGAGGATCGTCGCCGTGCGCATGATTTTCGTCCACCGGTTGAAGGCCAGGCGGCGAAGGAGCCGAAGGCGGAATGGCTCAAGCGGATGAAGGAGAAGATGGAAACAGAAGAGAACCGGGCGCTGTATCGCTTGCGCAAGCAGACGGTGGAGCCGGTGTTCGGGATCGTGAAGGAGGCGATGGGATTTCGGCGGTTTTTGCTTCGGGGCCGGAACAAGGTGGAGGGCGAGTGGGCCCTGGTGACGCTGGCCTACAACTGCAAGCGATTGCACCGCTTGAAAATGGCGTAAACCGATGATCCGGCGAGTCGTATCTGCCTGTTTCGGCCTCCTGGGGCGCTTTCGTCGGCTTCCGGGAACCCCGGGAGGGCGCTGGCCGGGTTGCCGGAATTTCCCGCCCGTCGAATGCGGTCCCCAGGGCGGCCATTCGAGGCCGTGGGGAGCGGCACCGCAACCCACTACGGCAACCCTAAGCCCGACAGGCTGCTAGGGTCCATGTACGAGGAATTTCACGGCTTGAGCGAAAGGCCTTTCAGCATCACGCCCGACCCGCGCTACCTGTACTTGAGCGCGCGGCACGCCGAAGCCCTGGCCCACCTGTTGTACGGGGCCCGCGAGACCGGCGGCTTCACCCAACTCACGGGTGAGGTAGGGACCGGCAAGACGATGCTGGTACGGTGCCTTCTGGAACGGCTGCCCGAGCGGACCGAAACTGCGATCGTGCTCGACCCGCCCGCCACCCGCATCGAGTTTCTGCAAACCGTCTGCCGGGAATTGCGCGTGCGCACGCCCCGCTGGGCTGAGAATTCCTCCTCCCTGGGAGCGGCGTTGAACCGCAAGCTGCTGCGAACCTACTCGGCCGGCCGCCGGACGATACTGATCGTGGACGAGGCCCAGGCGCTGGGCGCCGAGCTGCTGGAACAGGTGCGCCGGCTGACCAACCTGGAAACCGCGCGGCACAAGCTGCTGGGCATCGTACTGGTGGGCCAGCCGGAGTTACACGAAACGCTGGCGAGGCGGGACCTGCGACAGCTGGCGCAACGCGTCACCGCGCGTTGCCACCTGGGGCCGCTGTCGCGCGCGGAGACGGGCGAATACCTGCAGCACCGCCTGCGGGTGGCCGGCGCAAGCCGCGAGGTGTTCACTTCGCGCGCCAGGCGGCGCCTGCACCGGATCTCGCGCGGAATTCCCCGCATCATCAATGTGGTAGCCGACCGAGCGCTGCTCGGCGCATTCGTCCGCAAGCAGCTTGAAATCGGTCCGCAACTGGTGGCGCTTGCGGCGCGCGAGGTTTACGGGCGGCAAGGCGCACCGGCAAGGGCGGCGTGGAGCGGAGCAGCCGGCTGACCCGATGTCCTTCGTCCTCGACGCACTCAAGCTTTCCGAAAAGCGCCGTTCGAGATTCGCCCGGCCCGTATACGCGCATCCTCCGCCTGCGCGCCGCCGCGGCAGGCGCCGGCGCTGGCTTGCCGCCCTGGTGGCGGCCCCCATTGTTGCCGGCGTTTTCCTGGCCTGGCGGTTGGTTGCTCCTCCTGTCCCGGCTCCCCCTCCCGAGTCGGCTAATGTCGCCGAATTGTCCGGCGCGGCGAGCGCGAATCCGGGGCCTCCCGCTTCGGACTCCCCGGCGCAACCGGGGGGCCTTGATCCGGCTGTGCCGGCCGCGGCCGCTTCCGCTACGCCCGGGGCGGATCTGACTGCGGCCGCCGCGCCGGTTCACGCCACAGGGGCGGAACCGGGGCCTGAGACGCTGCAGGAAAACCGCGCGGACGAGTCTCCGCTTGAATTGGCGCCGCCGGACTGGCCGGCGCTCACCCTGCAGATGCTTTTCTACAGTCCGGACGGCGAGCGCAGTTTCGTGCAGATCAACGGACGCAATTACCGGATGGGCGAACGCCTGGACGACGGGCCCCGGGTGCTCACGATCGCCCCGGATGGCGTGGTTCTGGCCCATCGGGGCGCGACCGTCCGGCTCGCCATGGAACAATGAAGGGCATTCACTACCTGGATGGACGCCGGCTGGCGCGAGCCATTACCGCCGGCATGCTGCAGCTTCAGAACAGCCGCGAGGAACTGGATCGCATAAACGTGTTTCCGGTAGCCGACGGCGATACCGGCCTGAACATGGCGCACACCGCGCAAGCGGTGATCCTGGCCCTGGCGGAATCTCCGTCGCGCAGCGCCGCGGAGGTGGCCCAGGCTGCGGCCAGGGGCGCCTTGTACGGCGCAAGGGGAAATTCCGGCGTAATTCTGGCGCAGTTCCTGCAGGGACTGGCGGATGCCTGGGAGGGCAAGGCGCGTCTGGACACCCGCGATGTCGCGCTTGGGCTGACGGCGGCCGCGGAATCCGCCCGCAACGGCCTGAGCAACCCGCGGGAAGGAACCATCCTGAGTGTGATGAGCGCGGTCGGCATCGGCGCGCTCAACGTTTCGCCCGAGGGCGAACTCACCGCCCTGCTGTCGGCCGCGCGGGAAGCCGCCGATAACGCCGTGCAAAAGACCCCCGAACAGCTCGAAGTGCTGCGGCGCGCCGGCGTGGTCGACGCCGGCGGCGCCGGGCTGGCGCACCTGCTCGGCGGCATCGAGGAGCTCGTCAAGACCGGCCGGGGCGCGGACGCAGGAGAATTTGCCGGCGCGGCCAGGGCCCTGGCGGGCACGGCGCGGGCCCACGACCTGGGCGAGGAATCGGAATTCCGCTATTGCACCGAGTGCATGATTTCCGGGGAGGGCCTCAAGCCGGCGGACGTTCGCGAAGAGATCCAGACGCTGGGCGACTCGGTGGTCGTGGCCGGCGGCGCCCGCATCGTGCGCTTGCACATACATACGGACAGACCGCATGAAGTATTCGCCATCGCCCATGAACACGGCGAAGTCAGCAGCGAGAAGGCCGACGATATGCATGTTCAGTTCGCCCTGCTGAACGGTTCAAGGGTTCCCATCGGGTGCGACAGCGGCGCGGATATTCCGGCGGAGCTGGTCCGGGAATTACGGATCACCACGGCGCCTCTGCGCATCCACATGGGCGAGAAGGGCTATCTCGACGGCCTGGGGCTGCCCCCGGAGTGGTTGTGGCAGGCCATGGAAAACCACGGAGAGAAAGCGCAGACCGCGACGCCGCCACGCGGCGACATGGAGCGGGTAATGAGTTTTCTGGCCGGACATTTCCCCGAGTCGGTGTGGATCACGCTGGCCGGATCGGTCAGCGGAACGGCCGACGTCGCGCGCAGCGTGGCTTCGGAACTGACCGGCGGCAAGGTGCGGGTCGTGGACAGCGTCAACGTTTCAATCGGCCATGGCCTCGTCATTCAGCACGCCGCCGAATGGGCGCGCGATGGCGCCGGCGCCGACGAGATCGTTGCGTCCCTGCCGCCCTTGCTGGAGAGCGCCCGCACTTTCGGGGTAATCGAAGACCTTACGCACGGGGTGCGCGGGGGGCGTATATCGCCGCGCATCAAGCAGCTCAGCGACCTGCTGAAGGTGGACGCCCTGCTCGGCATCAGCCGCCTTGGGACGGTGAAGGCCTGCGGCGTGCAGCGCCGCTCCGGCGACCGCGTCAAGCGCTTTGCGCGCTACGTGCTCAAGCGCTTCCCCACCGACCAGCCTTTGCGCATCGCGGTCGCGCACGCCAACCGGCCCGATTCCGGGCATCGCCTGCACGAACTGCTGGCGGAAAGCGTCCCGAACCTGGTTTCCAGCTATGTGACCGAGCTGGGCGCGGTGGTCAGCGCCCACGCCGGTCCGGGAGCGCTGCTCGCCGCCGCCATCCCGGCACTTCCGCTTCGCCCGCCTCCCAAGGCCCGCGCCGCCTGAAGCGGTTCCGATCGGCAAACTACGCCGGCGGCCCCGGCAGGCCGCGGCCATCCCTCCGGCCGAACAGCTACTCGCGTATGCCCACGCCCTTGCGGATCAGCACGGCGCACACGCCGAACAGGACGAACACGAATACGCCCATCATGACGAAAGCCGTGTTCAGATCCACGTCCGTGGCGCCGATCATGCCGTAGCGGAAAGCGTTGATCATGTACAGGATGGGATTGAAGAGGCTGAGCGTCCGCCATATTCCCGGAAGCAGGTCCACCGAGTAGAACACCCCGCCCAGGTAAGTCAGCGGAGTAAGGACGAAAGCCGGAATAAGCGACACGTCGTCGAACTTGCGCGCGAAGATGGCGTTGATCATGCCGCCCAGCGAAAAAGTAATTGCGGTGCAAAAAAGGGTGAACACGACGATCAGGGGATAACGGATCTCAAGATCGGTAAAACCCATGGCAACGGTCGTAACGATCACACCCACGATCAGGCCCCGCATCACCCCGCCGGCGGCATGCCCCAGGATGATGATGTAGTTGGGCAGCGGCGAAACCAGCATTTCCTCGAGGTGGCGCTGAAACTTGGCGCTGAAGAAGGAAGACACGACGTTGCCGTAGGAATTCGTTATCACCGACATGAGGATCAGCCCGGGCGCGATGAACTGGGTGTAGTCGAAGCCCGACATGGAACCGATGCGCTCGCGCAACTGCCCGAAGATGATGAAGTACAGCGACATGGTGATGGCGGGCGGGACGATCGTCTGCACCCAGATCCGCAGGATGCGGCGGGCCTCCTTGCGAAGGATGGTGTAAAGGCCGATGGCCTGCTCCCAGGCGGTCATGCCCCCTGCGCTTACCTGCTCAGCCATCTGGCCGGATCCTCGGGCTTGCCGTTGCGGCGTATTTCGAAATACAGGCCGGGCTGCGGACGCCCCCCGGAACTTCCTGCGTGGGCAATCACCTGGCCCTTGTCCACCGTTTCGCCCTTCCTGCCCACGAGGCGGTCATTGTATGCATACAGGGTCAGCACATTCTCGCCGTGGTCCAGCACCAGCAGGAAGCCGAGTCCGCGCACCCAGTCCGCGAACACCACGCGCCCGGCGTGGGGCGCCCTTACCGGAGCGCCTTCGGCGGCCTCGACCAGGATTCCGTCCCAGCTTGCCTGGCCGGCGCCCAGTCCGGCCCCGAAACGCCGCATGACCCGGCCATTGATGGGCCAGGACAACTGTCCGCGGGCCGCGACGATCGAGGGCAGGGCCTCCGTGGGGTGGTCCTCGACAATCTCACCCAGGTTTTCCACCAGGGAGGCCAGCGTGGCGGCCCGCGTCTCAAGCCGCCGGATCTCCGCCCCCGCCTCGCCGATGCGCCTGGCAAGCCGGGCGATAGTGGCCCGGCGCCGCTCCGCGGCCTGCTCCAGGCTGCGAATCTGGCCGGCTCTTCGCAACTGCAATGCAGCCAGCTCCTTCTCCACGCTGCCCGACTCATCAGTCAGCGAGCGAATCTCGTTCGCGAGACGCGCGGAGTTACCTACCCGCCGCGCCCAGGACCGAATCAGCATGCCGGACCAGATCAGCCGGCGGTCCACGTCTCCCGCGGTCTTGCCGCCCAGGAGCGCCCTGAGGTTTTCCTGGTCGCCGGCCCGCCAGG
Source organism: Gammaproteobacteria bacterium (assembly GCA_963666765.1). Taxonomy (GTDB): domain Bacteria; phylum Pseudomonadota; class Gammaproteobacteria; order Steroidobacterales; family Foliamicaceae; genus Foliamicus. The sequence continues at coordinate 2,114,688 of OY762933.1, read as the reverse complement.
CCCGGCGCATTGCCGCGGCCAGCGCGTCCCGGGCCTGGCGTTGGGCCTCTCCGCTGCGCTCCAGATCGGCCGCCAGCACGGATTGCTTGTTGCGGCTCTGCGCGAGTTGCCGCTCCACTGCGGCCGATTCCTCCCGCAATCGCAGAATCTCGGTTTCCGCATCCCTGAGTTCCGCTTCCTCCCTGTCCTTGGCCCGCATGTCCTGCTCGAGCTCCCGCTCTATCGCCTCGATGCGCTCAAGCAAGGCAGCCAGTTCCGGGTCCCGGCCGGCGTCCTGCGCGGCGGCCAGGATGGGTACGGCGAGAAGGCTTGCGATGGCGCCTCTCATTGCAACGGAGAAACTCGACTTTGCGATGAGATGATTGTTCGGGGGAAAGGGCGGACGGGCACCGGAATTATATCGGCCTAGTTATAATTTCCCGCAGGACGCATGGTGGCAGGCACGGCGCGACGTCCCTGTCCGGGGTCTCGCGAAGACATACGGCCCCATGCTGCACTTCTGGAAAATCTCACCTTCGCCGAAATGGGACGCCTGATCGAATTCGCTGCCGCACACCCCTGGCTCAGCCTGGGCGTGGTCGGCACTCTTCTGGCCGCGCTGTTCAACGAGGTGCGTCTGCGCGCCGTTGGGGTGAACGCGCTGGCGCCCGATATCGCGGTGCAGGCCATCAACAAGGGCGCTGCCATTTTCGATTTGCGGGAACCCCAGGCCTTCGGCCAGGGCCATATTCCCAACGCCCGCAACATCCGCGCCGTGGATGTCCCCGCCGCGCCCAAGCTCAAGTCCGGCAACACGGTGTTGCTGGTCTGCGAGAACGGCTCGGCCAGCGGCCGCCTGACGCAGGAGTTGCGCAAGAAGGGTTCGGAACAGGTGTTCTGCCTGCAGGGGGGGCTGGCCGCCTGGCAGCGTGACAACCTGCCGGTAATCGTTGGGCGGGGCCGGCGCAAATAGCCCGCCGGATTCCATGTTCGCGATAATCGGCGCCGGCGCATGGGGCACGGCGCTCGCGGTTCACCTGGGCAGGGCGGGGTGGCCCGCGAAGATCTGGGACATTGACCTCCGGCACGTCAGGAAGCTCTCCTCGGACCGGGAAAACAGGCGATACCTTCCGGGCGTCCCTCTCCCGCGCTGCGTCCAGCCGGTGGAAGAGCTGGAAGCCGCGACCCGGGGCGCCGAATGCATCCTGCTCGCTACCCCGAGCTCGGCACTCCGCGAAACGTTCCGACGCCTCAAACCCCTGCTCAGCCGCGAGGTGCGGGTGTGCTGCGCTTCCAAGGGCCTTGAGGTGACAAGCGGACTTCTTGCACACCAGGTTGCGGCGGAGGAACTGGGCGCGGATTTCCCTCTGGCGGCCGTTTCCGGCCCCACCTTCGCCACCGAAGTTGCGGCCGGCCTGCCCGCCGCAATTACGGTAGCTTCCGCAAATGCCGGGCTGGCCCGCTGGCTGGCGCTGAAGCTCAACTCGGGAGCGCTACGGGCGTATGTTTCCGGCGACCTGACAGGCGTCGAGGTCGGCGGCGCCACCAAGAACGTGATCGCGATCGGCGCCGGCCTGGCCGACGGCCTGGGCTACGGCGCCAACGCACGGGCCGCGCTGCTGTGCCGTGGCCTGGCGGAGATCGTCCGTCTGGGCGTCGCCCTGGGCGCGCGCGCCGGCAGTTTCATGGGCCTGGCCGGGCTGGGCGATCTGGCGCTGACCTGCTCCGACGATCTGTCCCGCAACCGGCGCCTTGGCCTGAAGGTGGCGCAGGGCTCGTCCGTCGACGAGGCCCTGGAGGAACTGGGACAGGTGGCCGAAGGACTCTATGCTGCAGACGCCGTGCATCGCCTGTCGCGCCGCCTTGACCTGGACCTGCCGATTTCCGAACAGGTCTACCAGGTTCTGCACCGTGGAAGGGACCCGGCCAAGGTGCTCAAGGCGCTATTGAGCCGGCCGCTGAAGTCGGAGGACGAAGTGCCGGTGACGGCGTCATGAGCAACTCGCCGCTTTCCGTCAATTTCTGCGGCTTGCGCCTGAATTCGCCGATCGTCCTGTTGTCCGGCTGCGTGGGTTTCGGCGACGAGTACACGCGCGTCGAGGGTTTCTCCAACGCCGACGCGGGCGCCATCGTGTGCAAGGGAACCACGCTGAAGCCGCGGCTGGGAAACAAGGGCCACCGGCTATGGGAAACCGCCGGCGGTATGCTCAACGCCATCGGCCTGCAGAATCCCGGCGTAGATGCGGTCGTTCAAGAGATCGCGACGCGGCTTGACTACGAAGAGACCTGCTGGTTCGCGAACATCTGCGGCAGCACGGTGGAAGAGTACGCCGAAGTAACGCGCCGCTTCGACGATACGCCGATGCAAGGCATGGAAATCAATATCTCCTGTCCCAACGTGCGCGAAGGGGGCGTCGCCTTCGGCAACGACCCGGACATGTCCGCCAGGGTGGTGGAAGCCTGCCGCGCCGCCACCTCCAAGCCCCTGATCGCCAAGCTCTCGCCCAACCAGACCGACATTGCGGAGAACGCCCGCCGCTGCCTTGAAGCCGGCGCCGACGGCCTGGCGGTAATCAACACGCTCATGGGCATGGCGATAGACGCCGACAGTCGCCGCCCTGTGATCGGCAACGTGCAGGGCGGCCTTTCGGGTCCGGCCATCAAGCCGCTGGCGCTGTTGAAGGTCCACCAGACTTACCAGGTGGCGCGAAAGTACGATGCACCCATCATCGGACAGGGTGGAGTAATGAACGCCGCCGACGCTATCGAGTTTCTGCTTGCCGGCGCCACCACGGTCGGCGTGGGCACCGCGCTGTTCTACGATCCCCTGGTATGCAGGAAGATCAACGCCGGTATCGCCGAATACCTTGCCCGGCACAACATCGCAAGCGTGAGCGAGCTCACCGGCGCGCTGAACCTCCAGCCCGGCCTCGAAGACAGCCCGCTGTCGGGCTAGTGTGCTGTGCCGTCAGGATCCTCCGACCCATATAATTCCCGCATCACAAAGCGGGGGCCGATATGATCAGAACAACTGCTACTGGCGGGCTGCTTACGGGCATTGTCCTTGCGCTGACGTCCGGGACAGCGCCGGCCGGCGAAGCCTATGTTTCCGTATCTGTAGGGCTTGCCGACGACAAGGTCGACGCAAGCACGATAGCGGTCAATCATCCTACGCGCTGCGACAGCCTGCTGTATGCGAATCCGGCCAATGCCCCGTCCGACCCGGCCTGCTTGGACAACACCCCACGGCCTCTATTCGCTGATTCCTTTGACCTGGGCGGGGCGCTGGCCGGCGCGGTCAGTCTCGGCTACTCCTGGAACCGGCTTCGGATCGAGGCGGAATTCCTGGGCAGCTCGCACGAAGGGGAAACGCGGCCTGGCATCGCGGGCGCCGACAACCCTGCCCTGCAGGGCAAGAGCTCCGAGTGGAGTTCCGACAGCCCTCCGCACTACCGGCTTTCCAACTTTCGCAGCCGGCAATTGTTCTTCAACCTGTATTACAGCCTTGCCGAGGGATCGCAGTGGACCCCGTATATCGGCGTGGGCGCCGGCGTCACCCGCGTCAAGGCCGCCTATTTCGGCTCGTACCTGCGCCGCACGGTCGCCGATGGCTACATTGAAGCGGTGGGCGGCGATCCGACGCGGCCCGAGGAATGGCAGCTCGCCGCAGCCGGCAGCGAAAGCCGGCTGGACACCGACGTGAGCGATGAAGCCTTCGGCTACCAGCTTCTCGCCGGCCTCGAGCGCAGGTTGCGGGACAGCACCTACGCGTTCCTGACGTTGCGGTGGAGCGATTTCGGCGGCATCAGCGACAACGACACCTGGACGACGATCCGCAGCCACGCCCCTTTTCAGGCCGACGGAGTAACACCCTTCACCAGTGAGCAGGCGATCGGCGAGATCGGCGGCCTGACGGCTACCGTGGGAATCCGCTACGGTTTCTAGTCGCGAAGCCGGTTTAAGTCAGCGAAGGTTTGAGGGGGATTCGGCCAGCGACGGCTCCCGCTTGTAGAAGACGACTTCCCGGCTGGACGCGCTCTCTCTGCCCTGCTCGTCGAGCAGGCGGGCGCGCAGCCGATGCTCGCCTCGCCAAACGTTATTCAGGACAACTTCCGGCGGTTCGCCCATCCACTCCGCCTCGGCGCCATCAAGCTCCAGCAGCAGGCGGTGGCCATGCTCCATCTCGAAATCGCCCCTCAGCAATACCTTGAGCTCGCCGCCCGCTCCGCGGACGGTTTCCTGCTCCGTGGGCCGCAGCAGTTCCAGCGACGGCAGCCCGGCATGGGCCGAATCCGCTGGCGGCGTGTTTTTGGATTCAGTCGCGGGCGCCGGCGCCGGCACCATCGTGCCGGTCCAGCCGGAGGGCGCCGGCAAAGCCACCAGCGCGGCGGCGGCAAACGGCCGGTCAGCGTAACGCAGGTTGCCGTGCTCCGTGACGTGACGCCAGATGTCCTGCCCCTGGGCCGAAGGCAGCAGGGCCGCCAGCAGCAAAATGCCGGCGACCCTGATGTTCATTGTCCTTCCTGGACTCCGTTTGGGGAGGAACTACAGGCTGTAGTACATCTCGAATTCGACCGGGTGGGTAGAGGCGCGCAGCCGCGTGCACTCCTCGTCCTTCAGCTCGATATAGCCTTCCAGAAGGTCGTCCGTGAAGACATCGCCGGCCTTGAGGAAATCGTTGTCCTCGCGCAATGCGTCCAGCGCCTCCTCGAGCGAGAACGCGACCGTGGGCAGCCCCGCCTCTTCCTCGGGCGGCAGGTCGTACAGGTCCTTGTCCACCGGGTCTCCGGGATGAATCTTGTTCTGAATGCCGTCGATTCCGGCCAGCAGCATGGCGGCAAACGCCAGATAGGGGTTGGCCATGCTGTCCGGGAACCGCACTTCGACCCGGCGGGCGCGGGAGTCGGCGACGAACGGGATGCGCACCGCCGCCGAGCGGTTGCGGGCCGAATAGGCCAGCAGCGTCGGCGCCTCGAAACCCTTGACCAGCCGCTTGTAACTGTTGGTGGCGGGATTCGTGAAAGCGTTGAGCGCGCGCGCATGTTTGAGGATTCCACCGATGTAGTACATGCCGGCTTCGGAAAGCCCGCCGTAGCCGTCGCCGGAAAAGACATTGTTGCCGTCCCTGACCACCGACTGGTGAACGTGCATGCCGTTGCCGTTGTCGCCCACCAGGGGCTTGGGCATGAAGGTGGCCGTCTTGCCGAACTGGTGCGCCGTGTTCATGACCGCGTACTTGAGAATCTGCACCTGGTCGGCCTTGGTGACAAGGCTGTTGAAACGCACGCCGATTTCGCCCTGACCGGCGGTGGCCACCTCGTGGTGATGCACTTCCACGGGCAGGCCCAGGTCCTCGAGCGCCAGGCAGATCGTGGAGCGGATGTCCTGCAGCGAATCCACCGGGGGAACGGGAAAATACCCGCCCTTCACGCCGGGCCGGTGCCCGTAGTTGCCTTCCTCGAATTCCCGCGTGGAGTTCCAGCTGCCCTCGATCGAATCCACGTGATACGACGCGCTCTCCAGCGAACTGCCGTAGCGAACGTCGTCGAAAATGAAGAACTCGTTCTCCGGACCGAAATAGGCATCGTCGCCGATCCCCGTGGAGCGCAGGTATTCGATCGCCCGCTTCGCCGTCAGCCGCGGGCAGCGCGCGTAGGCCTGCATGGTGACCGGTTCGTACACGTCGCAGCGCAGCAACATCGTGGTGTCTTCGGCGAATACGTCGACGACCGCCGTTTCCGCGTCCGGCATCAGGACCATGTCGGATTCGTCGATTCCCCGCCAGCCGGCTATTGAAGAACCGTCAAACATCTTCCCTGAAGCAAAGAAATCGTCGTTGACGACACTCGCGGGCACGCTGACATGCTGCTCCTTGCCCCGGGTGTCGGTAAAGCGCAGGTCGACAAACCTCACGCCCTTTTCTTCTATCAATTCAAGAACATCGGATGCTTTCATTGTGATTCGGCCCCCAATCGCCGGATAAGTCTCACAAGGGGAGCGAAAGTTTGCCCCGCGCCGGTCGCCCACACCCACACCGGATTGGCGCGCCAGAATGCGCCTGAAATAACCTGGGGACAGACCGATACCAGCGCCGGGGGCTCCCTCCCGCGGCAAAGGCCGCGATTCTACCGGGTTTCACCCTCCCAGGTCTAGTGTTTCGGCGAAGAACTTGCCTGCCGCGGCGCCGGACAAGGGAGGTTAGACTTGTTTTCCGGCAGGGGAACTCAAATGAACAAGCAAGCTGGACAGCACGAGATCTGGCGCCTGATCCAGGGTGTCTTCGACTCCTTCGCGGGCCGCGACGTGCAGGGCATGGAAGACCTGCTGCACGATGACTGCACGCTTTGGGACGTATTCGAGCCCGAGTTGATCGAAGGCAAGGCCGAACGGGTAGCGTTCCATGAGCGCGACAAGACGCAATCCATGGCCCGCGGCCGACTGAGCATCACCATCGATCCCTTGAAGCTGGATGTGTACAACGAAGTGGCTGTGGCCCGCTTTTGGCTTCAGTTCAGTTACGAGCCGCCCAACGCGACCTCCGGGCGGGTTCGCATCACCGACGTGCTGCTGCGCACGCCGAACGGCTGGCGCATTGTGCATCACCACGAGGGAATGGCGCCGGCCGGCGTTCCGCCGATCACCGAGTAGGCGGGCCGGGCCTATATCATTGGCGCCGCGCGGCCCGCTCCGGAGGCCGGCGGAGAATTCGGATGAGTTACGACACTTCTACTATGCCTTGCGGCCTGTCCCGGCGCGCAATGCTGGGTGGGCTGGGTGGGCTGGGCCTGGCCACCGCGTTGAGCATCGAAGCCGGGGCTGCCGACAGCGACGGTTTCTTCCCCGCGGCCGGCGACAGGGAGGGCTGGCTAAGGGCCTGGTTGCGGGTTCAGGCGAGCCTCGGGGAGCAGGACTCACCCTGGTGGTACATGGGGCGTATCTATGCCCAGGTGGGCGAGCAGCGCCCAAACCACGTACTCAACCTGGAGGGAACGGAAATCTACTGGCCGCGTCCGCTCGGAAACGGCGAGTATTCGATCAGCAGCCGCACCCTGACCTTCTTCAAGGATCCCGCCACCGACGAAATGCTCGACGAGTTCACCAACCCTTATACGGGCGAGACGCTCGAGGTCAGCGCCAACATCCTGGGCGGTCCCGACGGCGCGCGTTACACGAATGAGGGAATGATTTTCGCCAACCACATCGATCCCTCCGGCGAGCTTCGGCGCTGGAACTGGGACTGGAAGGCTTCGGGGCCGCATGTATGGCTCATGGCGAGCCGGGGGATGTCGCGCGCGCCGCAGCCGTGGCTGGAGGCCATGACCATGTTCTGCCGCAGGGAGGAATTCGCGGATCCCGGCATCGGCAGCCTGCGCAGCAGTTTTTCCTCGACCTACTTTTCGCCCTGGCTGCCCTGGATGGGCATGCAGGGCCAGCCCGGTCACCTGATCTGGCATTCGTCCGGCTGCAAACTGGGCTCGGTGGACGAGGTTTCCGATGCCTACCGCGAGCGCGCCGACCGGCTGTTCCCGGGACAACTGACGGCCAATCCCGCGTCCTTCGGCTAGTGCGCGAGCACTCCTCCGGGGGCGGGTGACCGCCATGGGCAGTCCGGGCATCGTTGATGCGGCCGCCTATGTTCCGGCGATGCGTCTGGATCGGGGCGCCGTTTTCGCCGCCAATTCGTGGGCCAATCCCGCGCTCGGGGGGCTGGCCAGCGGGTCGCGCAGCATGGGCAACTGGGACGAGGACAGCATCACCATGGGCGTCGAGGCCGCCCGCCGTTGCCTCGCCGGCCGCTTCCGGGACGAATTCGGACGCCTGTACTTCGCCTCCACCACGCCGCCTTTCGCGGACCGGCAGTGCGCCACGGTGATTGCCGAGGCGCTGAGCCTGTCCGATCAACTCGCCACCGTGGACCTGGGCAACTCCCGCAACGCGGGCATGCAGGCCTTGTGCGAGGCGCTACGCGGCGACGGGCCGGCTCTCGTGGTTGCCGCCGACACACGTCGGGCAAAGCCTGGCAGCGTGCAGGAACTGCAGTACGGGCACGGTTCGGCGGCGCTGGTGCTGGGCGCCGAGGGCGTGGTCGCCGAAGTGGTGGCCGAGTACCGCCTGGCGCGCGATTTCGTGGACCAGTTCCGGGGCAGCGGAGAAGACTTCGATTACCGCTGGGAGGAGCGCTGGGTGCGTGATCGGGGCTTGCGCAGCATCGTTCCCGGACTGGTCAAGGGCGTCCTGAAGAAAGCCGGGGTGGCGCCCGGGCAACTGGCCCGCCTGGTCCTGCCGGCCGCGCCGCCGCGCATGACCGGCGCTATGGCGAAAGCGCTGGGCCTGCCTCCGGAAGCGGTCCAGGATGGGCGGCTCGGCGACGTCGGAGACACCGGCGCCCCGCACCCGCTCCTGATGACGGTGGACGCGCTTGCCGGTTCAATGCCGGGCGACCTGGTACTGGTGATCGGCTTCGCACAGGGCGGCATCGCGCTGCTGCTGAAGGCCACCGAGAACCTGCCCCAATGGCAGCGGCGCAACGCCCAGCGCCTGGCGCTGTCGCCGCCTCGGCCGGAGAAGGCGTATACCAAGTACCTGAGCTTCAGCGGCCTGCTGCCGATGGATTTCGGAATGCGCGCCGAAGCCGAAGCCAAGACGCAGTTAAGCGCCTTTGACCGCCACCGCGCCGAGTTGACCGGGTTTGCCGGGGGCCGCTGCCCGGTCTGCAAGACGGCCCAGTTTCCGCGCAGCGCGCGCTGCGTGAACCCCGACTGCAACGCCGAGGGCGAGCAGGAACTGGTGCTGCTGGCCGACGAGCCGGGAACGGTAACTTCCTTTACCCAGGACTGGCTGGCCTATACTCCCCATCCCCCGCTGCAGTACGGTCTGGCCTCCACTGACAGCGGCGCGCGGGTGCTTATGGAATTCACCGAGTGTCCGCTGGAGCATATGCGGGTAGGCTTGCCCCTGAGGTTCGTGTTTCGGATTCACGCGATAGACTCGAAGAGGGGCTATCGAAGGTACTTCTGGAAAGGCGCACCTGCGCCAGGCGAGGAGAGCGCGTCATGACGGGCATACGCGACAAGGTGGCGATCGTGGGCATGGGCTGCTCGCGGTTCGGCGAGCGCTGGGATTGCGACGCCGAAGACCTGATGCTGGAAGCGTTCCGGGAGGCCTCCGAAGACGCGGGAGTGAAGGCCGAGGACCTGGACGCCGCCTGGTTCGGCTGCTATTTCGATGACGCCAGCGTCGGCAAGTCGGCCCTGCCGCTGGCCAACGCCCTCCGACTGAGGAACATCCCGGTAACCCGGGTCGAGAACATGTGCGCCACCGGCACCGAAGCCCTGCGGGGCGCGGTCTACGCAGTCGCTGCCGGAGCCTGCGACGTCGCCCTGGCGCTGGGTGTCGAAAAACTCAAGGACACCGGCTACGGCGGCCTGCCGGTCGGCACCCCGGGCACCTTCACCGAGCAATGGCGGCCCAATACCAGCTCGCCGGGCTCCTTCGCCCAACTGGCCTCAGCCTACAGCGCCGAGCACCGGGTAAAGGGCGAGGATCTGAAGCGCGCCATGGCCCACGTCTCCTGGAAGAGCCACTTGAACGGCGCCATAAATCCCAAGGCGCACCTGCGGCGGGCGGTCGAAATCGACACCATCCTCGGCGCCCCCATGGTGGCCGAACCACTGGGGCTGTTCGATTGCTGCGGCGTCAGCGACGGAGCGGCCTGCGCCATCGTCACGCGGCCCGAAATCGCCCGCGAACTCGGCAAGACCGAAATCGTCACGGTCAAGGCGCTGCAGCTTGCGGTAAGCAACGGTTCGGAGGCGGGCCATCAGGGATGGAACGGAAGCTACATCCACTGTGGCCGCCTGGCGGGACAGCGGGCGCTGGAGGAGGCGGGCGTGGGCAGCGCGCCCGACGAGATCGACCTGATGGAAGTCCACGACTGCTTTTCGATTACGGAGCTCGTGACGATGGAGGACCTGGGCTTCGCCGAGGAGGGCCAGGGCTGGCGGGCGGTTCTGGACGGCGCCTTCGATCGGGACGGCGCGACCCCGTGCCAGATCGACGGCGGGCTGAAATGCTTCGGACACCCGATCGGCGCTTCCGGGCTGCGCATGGCCTACGAGGTGTACCTGCAACTGCTGGGCCGCGCCGGCGACCGGCAACTTCCGTCGCCCCGGCTGGGCCTTACTCATAATCTGGGCGGCGAGCCTGCGCGTTGCGTGGTGAGCGTGGCGGTTTTGGGGCGGAACGACTGATGCCGCATCAGCCGGCCCGGCCTGTCTGCCCGATGCCGGGCACGGCCTGAAGGGGACAGCACACCCGGTATGCCCAGGGGGCGCAAGCGGCCGGCTGACTTCCAGACGCTGATCCAGCGGCTGGAGGCGTACTGGGCCCGGCGCGGCTGCATCATCGTGCAGCCGCTGGACCAGCCGGTGGGCGCCGGCACCTTCCATCCGGCTACTTTTTTGCGGGCACTGGGCCCGGAGCCCTGGAACAGCGCCTACGTGCAGCCCAGCCGGCGACCGACCGACGGCCGTTACGGCGACAATCCCTTCCGGCTGCAGCATTACTACCAGTACCAGGTAGTCATGAAACCGTCACCGCGGAAGCTGCAGGACTGGTACCTGGAATCCCTCAGCCACCTGGGCATCGACCTTGGAACGGACGATGTGCGCTTCGTGGAAGACAACTGGGAATCGCCGACGCTCGGGGCCTGGGGCCTGGGCTGGGAAGTGTGGCTTAACGGCATGGAGATTACGCAGTTCACCTACTTTCAGCAGGTCGGCGGACTGGACTGCCGGCCGGTCACAGGGGAGATCACCTATGGCCTGGAGCGCCTGGCCATGTATCTGCAGGGCGTGGACAGTGTTTTCGACCTGCTGTGGTCGGCCCGCGGACGCCGGGTTCTTTACAGGGACGTTTACCACCAGAACGAAGTGGAGATGTCTAGGTTCAATTTCGAGCTGGCCGACGCCGACCTGTTGTTCCGGCGGTTCGAGAGCTGCGAGCGCGAGTGTGCGCGGCTGACTGCCGAGGGCCTGCCCCTGCCTGCCTACGAGCAGGTGCTGGAGGCTTCGCACAGCTTCAATATGCTGGACGCGCGCCGGGCCATTTCCACCGGCGAGCGGCAACGTTACATCCTGCGGGTGCGGGAAATGGCCGGCGCGGTTGCGCAAGGCTACGTCGCCTCACGCGAAGCGATGGGCTTCCCGTTGCTTGATGACGCGGAGTAGGTTGGTGCGTTCCGATTTTTTGCTGGAGATTGGCGTAGAGGAACTGCCGCCCAGGGAACTGCGCCGGCTGGACAAGGCGCTCCGCAGCGAATTCCGGCGCGGGCTGGAAGATGCCGGCCTCGAGTTCGAAGGGGTGGAATCGTTTGCCTCGCCCCGCAGGCTTGCTGTCGTCGCCCGAAGGCTGGCGACGCGCCAGCCGTCGCGGGTCGTGGAAAAGCGCGGCCCGCCGCTGGCCGCGGCGCGCAGTCCCGACGGCGACTGGAGCCGCGCCGCCCGGGGCTTTGCCGAGACCTGCGGCTGCCGTCCCGAGGACCTGGCGACCCTGAGCACCGACAAGGGCGAGTGGCTTCTGTATCGCGGGCGCCGCGGCGGCGAGCCGGCCGCGTCGCTGCTGCCCGGTATCGCCGCGGGCGCGCTGAAACGCCTGCCCGTGGGAAGGGCGATGCGATGGGGGGGCGGTGAAGAGGAGTTCATTCGGCCGGTGCACTGGGTGGTCATGCTGCACGGCAAGCGGGTCGTTCGGGCCAGTCTTTTCGGACTGCGCAGCGGTCGGCGCAGTAGTGGCCATCGCTTCATGGGGCAGGCCCGCTTGAGCCTGGAAGCGGCCGGCGACTACGCTGCCAGGCTGCGCGACGAGGGCAGGGTGATCGCAAGCTTCGCCGAGCGCCGGGACTCTATCCTGCGCCTGGCCGGGGAGGAGGCGGACCGCCTTGGCGGCGAGCTGGTAAGCAGCCCGGAACTGCTTGACGAGATCACCGGCCTGGTGGAGTGGCCGGTGGCCCTGACCGGCCGCTTTGAGGAGCGCTTCCTGAACCTGCCCGACGAAGTAATCGTGGCCTCGCTGCAGGAGCACCTGCGCTTCTTCCCGGTGCGCGACCCATCCGGCGCGCTGGCGCCGGGCTTCGTGCTGATCAGCAACCTGGAAAGCCGCGACCCGGCAGCGGTCAGCGCGGGCGCCGAACGCGTCGTGCGGGCGCGTCTGAAGGACGCCGAGTTCTTTTTCCGGCGCGACCGCTCCGAGCCGCTGGCCGGGCGGGTTGCTGAGCTGGCCAGGGTCCGTTACCAGCAGGGCCTCGGTTCGCTGGGCGACCGGACCGTGAGGCTGGAGAAACTGGCCGGGGCCCTGGCAGGCGACGCCGGCGCCGAGGGTGCAACCGCCCGGCGCGCTGCACTGCTGTGCAAGGCGGACCTGCTGACCGGAATGGTGGGCGAATTCCCCGGCCTGCAGGGCGCCATGGGCGGGCGTTACGCCCGTCACGACGGCGAAGACGAGGATGTTTGCGTCGCCGTGGGCGAGCACTACGCGCCGCGCCATGCAGGCGACGCGATCCCCGCAAGCCCCGGCGGGCGGGCGCTGGCGCTGGCCGACCGTCTGGACATGCTGGCGGGGCTGTTCGCAATGAGCCGCCGCCCGAAGGGCGCGAGCGACCCCTTCGGTCTACGGCGTGCGGCCCTGGCGACGCTGCGAATCTGCATTGAGGGCGAGGTTCACCTTGACCTGCCTGCGCGCCTGGACGAGGCGCTGGCCCTGCAGCCGACCGCCGACGCCGATCCTAAGGACCTGGCCGACGAGCTCTATCAGTTCGTCATGGAGCGCCTGAGGGCCTGGTATCTCGACGGCCTGCACCCCGAAGCGGAGGCTGTCGATGTGAACGCCGAGCTGTTTGCCGCGGTGCGCGCGCGGTCGCCTGCCTCGCCGCTGGACTTTCACCGCCGTCTGCTGGCGCTGCACGCCTTTCTTGCAAGGCCCTCGGCTGCCGCCCTGTCCTCGGCCAACAAGCGGATCGCGAATATCCTGCGCTCGGCCGCGGACAGCCTCCCCGGGAGCGTCGACGCAGGGCTGCTGCGTGAACCGGAGGAGCAGACCCTGCGGGTTGCCTACCTGCTGTTGCTGCCGCAGTACCGGCAGCGGCTGGACGACTTCGATTACGCCGGGGCGCTGGAACTGCTGGCATCGCTTGAGGAACCGCTGGCCGCCTTCTTCGACAGCGTAATGGTGATGAGCGATGATGACGCCTTGCGGAACAACCGGCTTGCGTTGCTGTCGGGGATCCGGGAAACGCTGCTGCAGCTTGCCGATTTCTCTCTCCTTCCCGGTCGAATCTAGGGCCTGTTCACACTATGCGATGCCGCTCTGTTGAGTCTGTCCCGGCGCCAATCAAGGCGCGAGGAGCGACGTTTGGTGATTCCAAATAAGCGAGTCGCAACGCCGAGTGGTGCCGGGACAGACTCAACCCGCCGGGCCGGGGCTGTTTCCCCGCCGGGCGGCGTTGCCGCGCCCTTGTGTGGACCGGCCACACGGCGCTTGCGGCGCCTTGCCAGGCAAGAAAACAGCCCCGGCAGAGCAGCATCGAATAGTGTGAACAGGCCCTAGCTGCCCGTGGTGGGCCGGCTGGTAATCCTCGACCGCGACGGCGTGATCAACGAAGAGCGCCTGGACTACATACGCTCGGTGGACCAGTGGCGTCCTCTGCCCGGCAGCCTCGACGCGATCGCGAGCCTGTGCCGGGCCGGACTTGCCGTCGCCGTGGCGACCAATCAATCGGGCGTCGGCCGAGGATACCTGACCGCCGGGGAACTCGATGCCATTCACGCCACGATGGAGGCAGCGGTTCGCGATGCCGGCGGCGAACTGGCGGGAGTCTTCCATTGCCCGCACACCCCGGCCGACCGTTGCCGATGCCGCAAGCCTCTGCCGGGCCTGCTGGAACAGATCGAGGCCGCGGTCGGGCTTCCGGTATCCGGCGAGCACATGGTGGGTGACTCGATGCGCGACCTTGAGGCTGCGTCCGCGGCCGGGGCCCGTCCGGCGCTGGTGCGCACCGGTTTTGGGGCATCTACTGAGCGGCGGCTGACCCCCTCAAGCGGCGTTCCGGTATTCGACGACCTGGCGGAATTTACCCGATGGCTGCTGCGAGACGCGCAATGAGGCGGGTTTCGGGCCTGCTGTTCACGGCGCTGATGATCGCCAACACGGTGGCCGGCAGCCTCTGGGCGGTCGTTCTGTGGCCCTTGCCCCACCGAATACGGTATTTCTTCGCGGTCCGTTGCTGGGCCGAGGCGAACCTCTGGTTGCTGCGTATGTTGTGCGGCGTCTCCTGGGAAGTCAGCGGGCGCGGCAACCTGCCGGATGAACCGTGCGTGGTGCTGATGAAACATTCCTCCGCTTTCGACACGATTGTGCAGACGCTGCTTTTCCCCCGGCAGACCTGGATGCTGAAGCGGGAACTCCTGTTGCTGCCCATCTTCGGCTGGGGATTGCGCAGCATGCGCGCCATCGGCGTCGATCGGGCCAGGGGCGCGAGGGGAATCCGATCGGTAATCCGCCAGGGCAGGGCGCGGATCAGGGACGAGGCCCTGTGGGTCATCGTGTTTCCGGAGGGAACCCGCGTCGCGCCCGGAGAGGTGGGCCGGTACGCCCCGGGTGGCGCCATGATCGCCTCCGCGGCCGGCTGTCCGGTCGTTCCGGTGGCCCACAACGCAGGCGACCATTGGCCCAGGCGGAGCTCAAGCAAAAGACCGGGCGTGATTCGCATTGTTATCGGCCGCCCTCTCGATTCCAGCGGCGCTTCGGCCCGACAACTGACCGAGGATGCGAAGAGCTGGATCGAGGCCAAAGTCCGGAAGATAAGATCGCAATAAAGGATGTTACCAGACGTAAGGTGTTATTTAGGAGATTTTAATGGATCCGATGGATCACGCCGACCGCGGCCGACAGGGAGATTCCCCGGTGGCCTGCCAGTGTGCTGTCCCGCGAATTATGGTAGTTATTTGCTGGACAGCACACTAGATGTCGAGATTGACCACGTTCAGCGCGTTGTCTTCTATGAATGCGCGCCGGGGCTCGACCTTTTCGCCCATCAGTGTTGCAAACAGCTTGCTGGTGGAGCTGGTCTCGTACTCGCTGGCCACTTCAACGCGCACCAGCCTGCGGCTTTCCGGATTGACCGTGGTTTCCCATAGCTGGGCCGCGTTCATTTCGCCCAATCCCTTGTATCTCTGCAACGTGACGCCCCGGCGACCCTGTTCCATGAACCAGTCCAGCGCCTGTCCGAAAAGGCCCACTTCACGGCTGGAAGAAGCCCGACGGGCTTCGGCTCCGCCGGACATCAGTTCGCTCAATTCCGCCGCCAGGCCGCGCACGGACTGGTATTCTGCGGTTCCGAACAGGGAAAACTCGAGCGCACCCTCTTCATCCACACCGTTTTCGGTCCTGATGACGGAAAATGCCGCCGGCCCGCCGCCGTTGGCCTGAACTGATACCTTCCATCCTGCCTGCGTGTCCTGATTCGCCAGGGCCGCTTCAAGTTGCGTGCCCCAGTCCGCCATGTAACGGGAATCGTCCAGACGCCCGGTATCGACCGGCGGCAGCTCGATAAGGCATGCCAGGACCCGCTCGTCGGCCTTCCCGCGGAGTGCCTCCAGGGAGCTTCGCGCCTGCAGGCTCCGCTGCGCCAGTTGCTTCAGCTCCCCGGTCCGCATCGCCTGCGGTCGGTCGATCGGCGCCAGGCTCGCGTCCTTCAGCGCCGCCTCCAGCGTCCACTCGCGCAATTCATCGTCGTCCTTGAGGTATTGCTCCTTGCGGCCGCGCGTTACCTTGTAGAGCGGCGGCTGGGCGATATATACGTGTCCGCGCTCGATCAGCGCCGGCATGTAGCGGAAAAAGAACGTCAAGAGCAGCGTGCGTATGTGCGAACCGTCGACGTCCGCGTCGGTCATGATGATGACCCGCTGATAGCGCAGCTTCTCTGCGTCGAAGTTCTCTTCCTCGCGCCCGACGCCGCATCCCAGCGCCGCAATCAGTGTGGCGACCTCGTCGGACGACAACATCTTGTCCAGACGGGCTTTTTCCACGTTGAGAATCTTTCCGCGCAACGGCAGGACCGCCTGCGTGCGCCGATCGCGCGCCTGTTTGGCGGAACCGCCGGCTGAATCGCCCTCGACCAGGAAAATTTCGCGCTTGCTCGCATCTTTTTCCTGGCAATCGGCCAACTTCCCGGGCAAGCCGCCCACGTCGCTCTTCTTTCGAGCAATATCCCGGGCCTTGCGGGCCGCCTCGCGCGCCGTCGCCGCGTCGACGATCTTCTCCGTAATCGCCCGGGCCTGCTTCGGGTTCTCAAGCAGGAACTCCCGCAAGCCTTCGGCTACCGAGCGCTCAACCGCCGTCTTGGCTTCCGACGAGACCAGCCTTTCCTTGGTCTGAGAGGAAAACTTGGGATCCCGCATCTTCACGGAAACGACGGCTGTCAGCCCTTCGCGCACGTCTTCGCCCCTAAGCGTCAGGTTCTTGGCGCGATTGCCGCCGTGATGCTCCAGATAGGTATTGAGAGTGCGGGTGAGGGCCGTGCGAAAGCCCTCCTGGTGCGTCCCGCCGTGGTTCTGCGGAATGTTGTTGGTAAAAAACGAACTGTGCTCCTGGTATCCCGCATTCCATTGCATCGCCGCCTCGATCTCCATCTCGGCGGAAGTCTCCCTGTTCTCGCCGTCTCCATTTCCTTCCTCCCGGCGCGCGATCTCGACGACCTGCGATCGTTTCACGTGAAACACCTGCGTATGCAAGGGTTCGCGGGATTGATTCAGCCATTGCACGAATTCACGGATTCCGCCTTCGGCGTGAAAGGTCCACTGGCCTCCGCCTTCGCGCTCGTCCGCAAACTCAATCGTGATGCCGCTGTTGAGGAAGGCCAGTTCCCGCAACCTGTTCGCCAACGTGTCGGCGTCAAACTCGAGGCTGGCGCCGAAAACCTGCGGATCCGGGCGAAAGCGGATGACGGTTCCGCTGCGATCACTCTCGCCGACGTCCTCCAGCGCCCTGTCCGGAATGCCGGTCGAATAACTCTGGCGGTACTGCCGGCCACCCCTGTGAACCAGCAGTTCCAGGCTCGCGGACAGAAAATTGACCACCGAAACGCCAACACCGTGGAGGCCGCCGGACACCTTGTAGACGCTTTCGTCGAATTTACCGCCCGCGTGCAGCGTCGTCATGATCAATTCCGCTGCGGAACGGCCCGTCTTGGCATGCTTGTCCACAGGGATTCCACGGCCGTCGTCGCTGATCTCCGCCCCGCCATCCGAGAGCAGGCGAACCGTAATTTTCGTGCAGTATCCGGCCAGGGCTTCGTCGACGGAGTTGTCGACAACCTCGTAGATCAGGTGATGCAGGCCGGTGCCGTCGTCCGTGTCGCCGATATACATGCCTGGCAATTTGCGAACCGACTCGCGGTCCTCCAGCACTTCGATCTGGTCCGCGCCATAGGACTCCGAGCCGTCCCCCTTGGCTGGGCTCATGGGCGTGGTGCGATCTTCGGCGGGTTCTTGCATAGTCATGGTTTAGAAAAATCTTCCTTGACGAGGCTTCCGGGGCGTTCCTGCCAACGCTCTTCGCCTGGCATTGATGCGTTCCGCGGGCGCCGGATGACCCAGGAGCCTTGAGCTGCGAGCAGCCCGCGGCAGCGAAGGCAGCGCCCTGCGGAAGCGGGCGGGACACAACACTGCAGGCACGGCCGAATTATACCAGCGCGCCCTCTTTCAGGCGAATTTCCTGCACGTTGATCTGCTGCCTGTACGGGGCCGGATCCACCGCCGCAACAAAAAGCTGGGCGCCCCGTCTTACGAACGCTTTCAGCAATTCCTGCCCATGGCCCGCATCCAGCTCCACCAGCGGCTCATCCGCCAGCAGAACCGGCCTGTTGGCGCCGGCGGCTTCGAGCACTTCCGCAGCCGCCAGCATGAGCGACGAGGCCAGCAGCTTTTGCTGGCCCCGCGACGCAATGTATCTGGCCCGCCTGGACTCCAGCCGGAGGATCAGGTCGGCCCGCTGCGGGCCGAAGCGCGTGTTTCTCTGCTTGCGATCCCCGTCCAGGCCCGCCTTGAGGATATCCTCCAAAGCGTCGTCCCTGGGCCAGCCCGGATGGTAGTCCCAGTCCGCCGGCATTCCCGTCAGCGTTGCGGCAATCTCCGCGAACCGCGGCCGGAGCCGCTCCACTACGATCCTGCGCAGGGTCTCCATCTCCCGGGCCGCCCGGCAGAACTCACCGTCCCAGGCCGCGATAGCGTTGGCCCGCGCGCCTTCACGGAGACTGGCGTTCCTCTGTCTCAAGGCGCGCCGAAACCGCCTCCAGGATGAGTTGAAGCCAGGTTCCACGTGAAACGTGACCCAGTTCAACAACAGGCGGCGACGCTCGGGCCCCCGGTCGACAAGGTCCATAAGCCTCGCGTCCAGGTTCAGCACCGGCAATAACCGTGCGATTTCCGGCCGCCGGGCGCCCTCCGCACCGTCCAGCCGCGCCCGCGCGCTCCTCCCGGCAATCGTCAGGCCAATCTGCCGGCGGGCCTCGCCCACAGCCGCGATGGAACCGATGCTCGCGGACGCTTCGCCATGGGCAATCAATTGCCGAAGGTCGCTGCCCCTGAACGACCGTCCCCGCGAAAGCAGGTAGATCGCCTCCAGAAGGGTCGTCTTGCCCGCGCCATTGTGTCCGCTGATGAGGTTGACCCGCCGGTCGGGGGCCAGTTCAATATCCTCGAAAGCCCGCAGATTGTGCGCCCTGAGCAGCTCCAATCGTGCCACGCCCCACCCCTTAGCAGCCCGTGGCAGCAGTCCCGCGTCGCACCGAGAGCGGTGAGGCGCCCGGCTCGCGCCGCGCACCGCAGCCAGCGTTACAGGCGCATGGGCATAACGATGTGCTGCACGGTCTGCTCGTCGGGCGCGCAGACGAGGACACTGCTGTTTCCGTCCCGCACATGTATCTCAACCTCTTCGGACTGCAGGGAACGCAGCACATCCGTCAGGTAAATGGCGTTGAAGCCCACCTTGATCTCCGGTCCGTGGTAGCCGGCCTCAATCTCATCCTGTGCCTGCGCGCCCTGACCTCCCTCGGTGCTGATGCCCACCAGGTTCTCCTTGACCAGTACCGACACCAGCGGTATGCGCTGGTCTCTTACTCCGCGGCTCTCGCGCGCAACCAGGGCCACCCGGCTCATGGCCGACTCCAGCGCCTCGCGATTGGCCAGCACCGGTTTCTCCTGCCGTTCGGGAATAACCCGCCGGTATTCCGGATAACGGCCCTCGATCAGCTTTGATGTCACGTGTCGATCGCCCAGGCTGAATCGGACCTGGTTGTCTCCCATAGCCAATTCCACGTCTTCGCTGAAGGCGAGCAGCGGGCGCAGGGCGTTGATGCTGTTGCGGGGGACAATCCCCTTGCGAGGAGCAGCGTCACCGGCGGCCGTGCATTCAGCCGTTTCGGAGCATGACAACCGGTGGCCGTCGGTCGCCACAAGCCGCAGGCCCTCTTCGGAAATCTCCACCAACATGCCATTGAGGTAATACCGCGGATCCGACTGCGCCATGGCAAAGTGGGTTTCCGAGAGCATTTTCGCCAGCACCGCGGACTTCATCACGATGCCGTCAACTCCGTTTCCCGTATCCAGCCGCGGAAAATCCTCCGGCGGCAAGGTCTCCAGCGTGCCTGAATAGCGGCCGGACTTCACCGAGAGCTGATTTCCTTCGAGTTCAAGCTCCAGGTTGCTTCCGCCGCGCAGCGAGGCGCTGATTCCCTGCAACAGTTTCGCCGGTACGGTAACCGCACCGTCCGTTGTTATGTCGATCAGCTGCGCGCGCGCCACCAGTGTCAGTTCCAGGTTGGTGCATGTGGCTGTGAGAAAACCATCCGCCGCTTCCAGCAGCGTGTTGCGAAGTATCGCCATCGTGTCCGCCTGACCCTGGGCCGCACTCGTTACCGACTGCAAAAGGCTGTGCAGGCCCTCCTGCGGGATACTGAGTTTCATGCGTCCTCCTTTATCACCATCATATATATATAAGATGATGATGGTAATGATGTCGGTGGATATGTGTGCCTATCCAGAAAAACCTTATGAATCAATAGCTTAATATACGCTTCGCTGTGGATGCAGGGGGGTCCTTGCGGTAGTGGCGTCTGTGGAAGGAATGTGGGCAACCCGCTGCTCAACAGCTCATCCACAAACAAAACCGGCCTTGCCCCCAGGCATCTCCCATGCGATAGCTATTGTGCAAGGATACTTGCCAGACTCTTGTATTGCTGATCTAAATTGTGGTCTGATCCTCGCAATTCCTGAATCCGGCGGACCGCGTTGATCACGGTGGTGTGGTCCCGCCCGCCAAAGGCCTCGCCGATGTCGGGCAAGCTCAAGTCAGTGTATTCCCGCGCCAGCACCATGGCGATCTGCCTGGGCCGGACAATCGCTCTCTTGCGGCTGGCGGAGCGCAAGTGGGAGGGTCGAATCTGAAAGTAGTTGGCGACCAGCTTCTGGATCTCCTCCGGCGTAATGCTGCGCGCCACGGAAGCCACGTGATTCTTGAGGGCCTGCCTGGCCAATTGCAGATTGATGGGCATGCCGCGGAAGCGCGACATTGCCTCTACGGTGCGGTAGGCGCCCTCGAGTTCGCGAACGCTCGAAAAAACGTGTTGCGCGATATACATCGCCACGTCTTCGGGGCAAACCACGTTGGCCGCCTCGGCCTTGGCAAGCACAATGGCTGCGCGGGTTTCCAGGTCCGGCGGCTCGATGTTGACCATCAGCCCGGATCCGAGCCGGGATATCACTCGCCTTTCCAGGCCGCTTACCTCCCGCGGCAGCTTGTCGCAGGTGAGAACGATCTGCCGGCCGTCCTGCAACAGCACGTTGAGGGTGTGATAGAACTGCTCCTGCGAACTCTCCTTGCCGGCCAGGAACTGCACATCGTCCAGCAGCAGCGTGTCCACGGTGCGGTATGAGCGCTTGAATTGCTCGACAAGCTGGTCGGAACCCGACCTGCCATAGGAAGCGCGAACCTTGCGCAGGGCGCTCAGGTAGTCGTTGATGAACGTGTCCGAATGTACGTAAGCGACCCGCATGCCCCGCCGGTCCGCCAGGAGCTGGCGCCCGATGGCATGCATGAGGTGGGTCTTGCCGAGGCCGACGCCGCCGTAAATGAGCAGAGGGTTGTAGGCGCGGTGACGGGCCACATGGCGGGCGGCGTCGTAGGCGACCTGATTGGTCGGCCCGGTAACGAAGGCGTCGAAAGTGAAGTGGGGAGTCAGCCTGGAACCGGGCAGGGGCGGCGGCGCAGCGGCCGGCGCCGACGCCGGGCTGCGCCGCGCGGCCGGCCGATCGAGAAACTCGACCTCGCCATCCGCGCCCTGTCGTTCGCAGGCCTCGGTCAGGAGGTCCATGCAGTTGGACTCGATCCAGCCGCGCACGAAGCGGTTGGGGGCGATAAGCTTCAATCTGCCATTGTCCAATTGCGCCTCAAGCGGCTGGATATAGGTGTTGTATTTTTCCTCCGCCAGGAGGGGTCTGAGTTCCTGGCAGACGTGGTGCCAGAAATCAGTTTTCTCACGGGTTGCGCCAGGCATGGGATTGGTGGTTGAAGGGGTCCCGAATGAGCCTCGTAGGACACTTTATTCCACAACTCGCCGCCGGAATCAAACCCCTTGCCTTCATTGACTTTGCGCCTGCCAGCGACTATGCTGAACGCCCCTTGTGCGGCGGCGCTGACCGCCGCGATTTCATTCAAAAGCAATGAAACGCACGTACCAGCCCAGCCGTATCAAACGCAAGCGCACTCACGGCTTCCGCGCCCGCATGGCGACCAGGGCCGGCCGGCTGGTCTTGAAGAGGCGCCGGAGCAAGGGGCGGGGAAGGCTGTCGCACTAGTCGCCGCAAACGGCGGCCTGCGGTTGCCGGCATTTTGGGCGAGCCGCTGTAAAGCGATATAATCGCCGACAAATCAACAACTTACGGTATCCATCGGCACTTGCAGGGCATGACCGTGAAACGGCTGAATTACCCTCGTGACGCCCGCCTGCTCAAGGCATCGGAGTTTCGCGCCGTATTTCGCACCGGCCGGCGGGCCCGCTCCGGCCCCCTGCACGCGCGCCTGCGCCGCAACGGCAGTCAGCGTGGCCGACTGGGGTTGGCGGTGAGCCGGAGGGCCGCCCGCAACGCTGTGATTCGCAACCGGGTCCGGCGCCAGCTTCGGGAGAGTTTCCGGGTAAACCAGCGCCGGCTGGCAGGGCTGGATATCGTGGTTAGCCTCTCCCGGCGCACTGCCGGCGGCAGGATAGATCTCCGGCCCCAGTTGCCACGCCTCTGGAGCGAGGTGATGCGGGTGGCGGAAACGGAGGCCGAATGGAAAAGCTGAGGTTCCCGCTCTGGATCATGTTCGGCGCCATGCTGCTGTTCAGCTGGCAGGCCTGGAACCAGGACCGCGTTCGCAGCGATGCCGAATCGGCGCCGGTTTCCGGCGATTTACCCGCGCCGGCGTCACGGGCCGCTCCTTCCGAGACCGACCTGCCCGAACTGCCGTCCGTTTCCGGCGCGCAGTCGGAGGAGGATCCGGGGCAAGGGCCTGCCCTTTTGTCGCCGCCGGCGCCTGTGGTTCGGGTGGTCACCGACGTGCTGGACCTCTCCATCAGCAAGGTGGGCGGCGACCTGGTGGGAGCGGTGTTGCTGGACTACCCGGTGGACAAGAAGGATGACGCGGCCAAGGTGCATATCCTGAGCGCAACGCCGGGCGCCGAGTACACCTTGAGCACCGGTCTGCGGGCCATGGATGACGCGCCGGAAGCCAATCATCATGAGAGCTTCACGAGCGAGCTCAGCGAGTACCGGCTGACCGAAGGGGACGAGGATCTGGTGGTGCCGCTCAGCTGGAGCAGGGGCGGCGTCAGCGTGACCAAGCTGTACACGTTTCGCCGCGGGAGTTACACGGTCGAGGTGGAGCAGGTGCTGCGCAACGAACGCAGCGAGGAATACGGGGCGGCGCCCTACGTGCTGCTGCGACGCGCGCACCTGCCTGAAAAGCGCTCCATGTTCAACGTCGACACGTACTCCTTTACCGGTCCGGTCTACTATGACGGCGACAGCTACGACCGCATGGACGTGGACGACCTCGAGGACGAACCGCTCAGCGAGACCGCCATCGCCGGCTGGGTGGGTTCCATACAGCACCACTTCGTAGCCGCGGCCGTCCCCGATGGCGAACAGGCCTACCGTTACGACGGCCGCGTATCCCAGCGCACCTACCGCCTGAGCGCAATCGGGCCGGTGCGGGCCGTGCCGCCGGGCGGCGAAGAGCGGTTTCTGGCGCAGTTGTTCGTCGGCCCCAAGCTGCAATCGCAGCTCAAGGAAACGGCCCCGGGGCTGGAACTGACCGTGGACTACGGCATTTTCACGGTATTCGCCCAGCCGCTCTTCTGGCTGCTTAAGACCCTGTTCGCGGGCGTGGGCAACTGGGGCTGGGCCATTATCCTCGCCACCCTGATCATCAAGGCGGTGCTGTTTCCGCTGACGGAAGCCAGCGGCAGGTCCATGGCCCGCATGCGCAAACTGCAGCCCCGGATGAAGTCCATCCAGGAACGGTTCAAGGACGATCCGCAAGGGCGCAACCGGGCCACGATGGAGCTGTACAAGTCGGAGAAGGTCAACCCGGCTGCCGGCTGCCTGCCCATATTCATCCAGCTGCCGTTCTTCATCGCGTTCTACTGGGTGCTGGTTGAGAGCGTGGAGATCCGCCAGGCGCCTTTCCTGTTGTGGATCAACGACCTGTCGTCGCGCGACCCGATTTTCGTGCTTCCCGCGCTCATGGGGGCGGCGATGTTCTGGCAGCAGAAGCTGAATCCCAAGCCGCCGGATCCCATGCAGGCGAAGATCATGATGGCCATGCCGGTGATGTTCACCGTGTTTTTCATGTTCTTCCCCTCCGGCCTGGTGTTGTACTGGCTGACCAATTCGATTTTCTCCACCTTGCAGCAATGGCGGATCAATCGCCGGACCGATCAGGCGCCCAAGGGGCGGGCGGCACGATAGTCGCCTGCGCCACGCCGCCCGGGCGTGGCGGCGTGGCGGTTATTCGTGTATCGGGCACGGGCGTGCGCGGCATCGCCGCGGAAATGCTCGGCCAGCTGCCGCCAGCGCGCAGCGCCTGTCTGGTGTCGCTGAGGGAGTCGTCGGGAGAAATGCTGGATCGGGGCCTGGCGCTGTTTTTTCCGGCGCCCAACTCCTTCACCGGCGAGGACGTGCTGGAACTGCAGGTGCACGGCAGTCCGGTAGTCTGCGACCTGCTCACCGAGCGAATCTGCGAACTCGGCGCGCGGCCTGCCGGCCCGGGCGAGTTCTCGCGGCGGGCGTTTCTCAATGACCGCATGGACCTTTCGCAGGCTGAAGCGGTGGCCGATCTCATTGACGCGGCCAGCGCGGCCGCGGCGCGCGCAGCCGCACGCAGCCTGCGCGGAGCGTTCTCGGAAGCCGTCGAGGAGCTGGTCTCCCGCCTGACCGGGCTGCGGGCCCACCTGGAGGCCACGCTGGACTTCCCCGACGAAGAGATCAACCCGCTGGAGGACAGCGCGCTGAAGGAGGGTTTCGGGGAACTGGGAAAGCGCTTTGTCCGTGTGACGGAGGCGGCGGAACGGGGGCGTATCCTGCGCGACGGACTGAACGTCGTGATTTCCGGCCCTCCCAATGCCGGGAAGTCTTCGCTGATGAATGCCCTGGCGGGTGAATCCGCCGCCATCGTCGCCGACCAACCCGGCACCACGCGCGACCTGGTGCGGGCGCAGGTCGGCATTCGGGGCGTCCCCGTGGAACTGGTCGATACCGCGGGCCTGCGCAGCGCCGACGGGGATGTGGAGCGGGAAGGCGTGCGCCGGGCCCGCTCCGCGCGCGAACAGGCGGACCTGGTCCTCGAGGTGTTGGACGCGGCCGCGGGCGGCCCGGAGCCGCAGCCGGGAGAAAGAACCATCGTTGTGCGCAACAAGATCGACCTGACCGGCGAACCCCCGGGGTTGCTGCCGGACGCCGCGGTGAACGTCAGCGCCAGGACGGGCGCCGGTCTGGATACGCTCAGGGGACTCATGGCGGGGGCCGCCGGGGGCGCCGGTGAAGGCGCATTCTCGGCCCGGTCGCGGCACGTCAACAGCCTGAAGGAGGCGAGGCGGCGCTATCTTGCGGCGGGCGTCCTGTTCAACGAAGGACATTCCGCGGAGGTGGTTGCGGAAGAACTGCGGCTGGCCCAGGAGCACCTCGGCGAAATTACCGGCGCGGTCAGCAGCGACGACCTGTTGGGAGAGATCTTCTCGCAATTCTGTATCGGGAAGTAAAATCCTGCTCCCTGATGCCAGCGCGAACTTATGGGACAGCACACCAGGCAAGGGCACGCTTTTTCGGGACAGGACGGCCAGGTGGATGAGCCAAGCGGAGTTTGACGTCATCGTTGTGGGCGGCGGCCACGCCGGCGCCGAGGCCGCGCTGGCGGCAGCGCGCATGGGAGCGCGCGTCCTGTTGATCACCCACAGCCTGGACACGCTCGGACAAATGAGCTGCAACCCGGCGATCGGCGGCGTGGGCAAGGGGCACCTGGCGCGCGAGATCGACGCGCTGGGCGGAACCATGGCGTGGGCGGCGGATCATGCCGGCATCCATTTCCGTCGACTTAACGCCAGCAAGGGTCCGGCGGTGCGCGCCACGCGGGCGCAGGCGGACCGGCTGCTGTACAAGGCGGCCATACGGCGGGCCCTGGAATCGGCGCCCGGACTGACGCTGTTTCAGGACAGCGCGGACGATCTGGTGCTTGAGAAGGACCGCGTGTGTGGGGTCAGGACCCGGTCGGGACTGGAATTTCATGCCGGGGCGGTGGTGCTGACTGTCGGGACCTTCCTGGGCGGACAGATCCACGTGGGCAAATCGCGGCACGCGGCCGGCCGTTTTGGAGATCCGCCGGCAAACCGCCTGGCGGAGCGCTTGCGGGACCTCAATCTGCCGGTGGGGAGGCTGAAGACGGGAACGCCGCCCAGGCTGGACGGCAGCACCATCGATTTTTCGGTCATGCACCGGCAGCCGGGCGACCGGCCAAGGCCGGTCTTTTCGTTCATGGGCCGTATTGAGCAGCACCCGCGCCAGGTGGATTGCCACATTACGCGCACGACCCCGGCCACGCACGAAATCGTCCGCGCCCGGCTTCATCAGTCTCCCATGTACAGCGGCGCAATCGAGGGCGTGGGTCCGCGCTATTGCCCCTCGCTGGAGGACAAGGTCGTGCGTTTCGCCGACCGCGAGTCGCACCAGATTTTTGTGGAGCCGGAGGGCCTGAGTACGGCGGAGGTCTATCCCAACGGGATTTCCACCAGCCTTCCGGCGGACGTGCAGCGTGAGTTCCTGGCCACGATTCCCGGGTTCGAGCGGGCCCGCATGACGCGTCCGGGATATGCTATCGAATACGACTATTTCGACCCGCGGGAGCTGGGGCCGGACCTGCAGACGCAGGCCCTGGCCGGCCTGTATTTTGCCGGCCAGATCAACGGCACCACCGGGTATGAGGAAGCGGCGGCGCAAGGCTTGCTGGCCGGGATCAACGCGGTGCTGGCCAACCGTGGAAAGCCGCCTTTCACGCCCGGGCGCGAGGAAGCCTATATGGGGGTGCTGGTGGACGACCTGGTGACCCGCGGCGTCACCGAGCCGTACCGGATGTTTACCAGCCGCGCCGAGTACCGCCTGCGGCTGCGGGAGGACAACGCCGACGCTCGCCTGACCCCCGTGGGCAGGCGGCTGGGGCTGGTTACCGAGCAGCGGTGGAAGGCCTTCTGCCTCAAGCAGGAATCGATTGCGCAGGAGACGCAGCGGCTTGAGCAGCGCAGAGCGCCGGACCCTCAAGGCGACGCAGGCCGCAGCGGCACTGCCCTGAAACTGCTGCGCCGCCCGGATTGGAATTACCGGCGCGTGACGTCCCTGCCGCAGGTGGGCCCGCGCGCGCTGGCCGACGGCGAATGGCCCGAGCTGGCCCGGCAGGTCGAGGAAGCGATAGAGATCGAGGTTCGCTACGCCGGCTACCTCAAGCGGCAGGGAGCGGAGATCAGGCGCAACCGGTGGATGCGGGGTACGCCGCTTCCCGCGGAACTGGACTACGCGGTGGTGCGGGGCCTGTCCAACGAGGTCCGCGAGAAGCTGGCGCAAGCCCGCCCGGCCACCATCGGACAGGCGGAGAGAATCCCGGGCATGACGCCGGCGGCGGTTTCCCAGTTGCTGGTTCACCTGAAGAAGCGGGAATTGCGATGCGCTTGAGAAGCGTGCTGACGGCGGCCGCGCTGGCAATCGCAGGTTGCGGTGGAGGCGGCCAGGAAC
Source organism: Gammaproteobacteria bacterium (assembly GCA_963666765.1). GTDB lineage: Bacteria > Pseudomonadota > Gammaproteobacteria > Steroidobacterales > Foliamicaceae > Foliamicus. The sequence goes on along the minus strand of OY762933.1, from coordinate 2,087,341 downwards.
AGGCGCCGGTGAGCTACGGTTCCATCGGTGGCGAAACGGGCACGGAGCTGGCGGAAGTCCAGGTTCTGCATCGTGGCAACGGAACCGAGCCGCAATCGCTGGATCCGCACCGCGCCGAAGGGGTTCCGTCATCCAACGTCCTGCGCGACCTGTTCGAGGGGCTGGTGGCCGAAGCGCCGGATGGCGAGCTTGTCCCCGGGGCGGCAGAGGCCTGGGAGATTTCCGAAGACGGCCTGACCTATACCTTCGCCATGCGCCCCGACGGGCGCTGGAGCAACGGCGACCCGGTCACGGCCTACGATTTCGAGTACGGCCTGCGCCGCAGCGCGGACCCGGAGACGCTGTCGCGCTATTCCAGCGTGCTGGCGCCCATCCGCAACGCCAGGGAAGTGATTGCCGGCGAACTGCCGCCCGAGGCGCTGGGCGTCGAGGCGGTTGCTGAGCGCACTTTCGTGATCCGGCTTGAGACACCCACACCCTACCTGCTGGGCCTGCTGACCCACTCCAGCTGCTATGCGGTTCACCGCGGGGTTGTCGAGGAGCACGGGAGCAACTGGTCGCGGGTCGAGACCCATGTCGGCAACGGCGCCTACAGCCTGAAGGACTGGGTTGTCCAGTCGCACATCCACATTGAACGCAACCCGCACTACTGGGACAACGCGAACACCACCCTCGACGAAGTGTATTTCTACGCGATCGACAACCAGGACGCTGAACTGAAGCGTTACCGCGCCGACGAGCTGGACATCACCAGCATCGTCCCGCAAAAGCAGCTCAAGTGGATCCGGGAAAACCTGGCGGACGAATTTCGCGTGACGCCGTACCTGGGCACCTACTACTTCGGCTTCAACACCACGAGGCCGCCGTTCGCCGGCAATCCGGGCCTGAGGCGCGCGCTTTCGCTGGCGGTGAACCGCGACATCATCGTCAACGTCGTGAGCGGCGCCGGAGAACCGGTGGCCTACGGCTGGGTGCCGCCGGTGCGCGGTTATGCGCAGCAGGAACCGGAGGAAGCGGGCTGGACCCAGGAGCAGCGCGAGGCGGAGGCGCGGCGCCTGTACGCGGAGGCGGGCTACTCGGCGGACAATCCCCTGAAAGTGGAGATCCTGTACAACACCTCCGACAATCACAAGCGCATCGCCATTGCGCTGCGCAGCATGTGGAAGGAAGTGCTGGGCATGGAAACCACGCTGGCCAACCAGGAGTGGAAGGTCTTCCTCGAAACGCGCAAGGGGAAGCAGGAAACCGAGGTCTACCGCGCCGGGTGGATCGGCGATTACGAGGACGCCTATACCTTTGCGCAGTTGCTCGAGTCGAGCAACGAGCAGAACGATTCCGGTTACGACAACCCCGAATACGATGCGCTGCTCGCGGCCGCTTCCGCCGAACCGGACATCGCCCGGCGGGCCGAATACCTTCAGGAAGCCGAGCGGCTGATGCTGGCGGATCAACCCATCCTGCCGTTGCACTTCTATGTCACCAAGCGGATGGTCAAGCCCTGGGTGAGCGGCTACGAAGGTAATATCATGGATCACATATACGCACGGCACTTGAGTATCCTGAAGCACTAGGGTCGTGTCCCGACACTGGACTGGCGCACAAATAACAACACAGGGATTGCGGTGCCCCCGGGATCAGGGAGGCTGCAGTTGGTTGGAAAAATTCAAGCGAAAGGGCTGAGCAAGTCCTTCGGAAAGGTTCGGGCGGTTGACGGGCTGGGTCTGAACGTCGAGCCTGGGGAGATCGTGGGCTTCCTGGGTCCGAACGGGGCCGGCAAGAGCACCACGGTAAAGATGCTGACCGGCATGATCGAGCCGGATTCGGGCCAGGCAAGGGTTTGCGATATCGACGTCGCGGCCGACCCCGTCGGCGCCAAGCGGCGCCTGGGGTATGTCCCGGAAAGCGGCGCGCTATATGAATCGCTGAGCCCGGCGGAGTTTCTGAGGATGGTCGGGAGCCTTTACGGCCTGCGGCCCCGGCACGCGGAGCAGCGCATGGATCGTTTTCTCGATCTGTTCGGGATGTCCGAGGCGCGCGACCGGCTGCTCGGAGCGTGCTCCAAGGGCATGAAGCAGAAGGTCCTCATCAGCGCGGCGCTGCTCAGCAATCCGCAGGTGTTGTTCCTGGACGAGCCGCTGAACGGGCTGGACGCCAGCGCGGCGCTGGTGGTGAAAACGCTGCTGAAGGAACTGGCCGGGCAGGGGCGCGCGGTCCTGTTCTGTTCGCACGTCCTCGATGTTATCGAACGGGTATGCACCCGCGTGGTCATCATCCATGAAGGCAGGAAACTGGCCGAGGGCGCACCCGAGCAGATCGCCGCGGAGCGGGGCGTCGAAACGCTGGAAGACGCCTTCGTTGATCTTACCGGCGTGCGGGACACGGAACGCGTCGCCCGCGAGATGCTGGTGGCGCTGCAATGACCGCGGTCCGCGCGTTGATTGAAGCGCTCGGCGCCGATTACGGGCAATGGCGCAGTCTCGTGCGACCGCTGATGCAAGTGAGCTATCGCGTGCTGCAGGACAGCATGCAAGTGGCCGGGCGAAAAGCCAATGCCAGGCCCGTCTCCTGGTTCGCGATATTTCTGATGCTGATGTTCGGCGTATTGATATCCAACCTGGCGGGAATATCGGGAAACGCGTTTTCCCTGAGCCTGACGGTGCTGACCTACGTGGCGGTAACCGTGCTCTATCTGCTCCTCCAGAATTTTCGGGCGGTGACGGTCACGCCACAGGACTACGAGGTGTTGGGACACCGGCCGGTCAGTCCCAGGACCTATCTCATTGCGCGGCTTACGGTAGTCATGGCGCAACAGGCGATCATGACGACGCTGCTCGCGGGCCCCTCGGTGCTGGCCTGCGGGTTTCGGTTCGGCTGGATGCCGGCGCTTGCCCTGCTCCTGGCGGCCCTCCTGATCGTGTTCTGTGCCGTGCTGTTTGCGATCTCCACTTTCGCAACCGTGATCGAGAACGTGGGCGCCGAAAGGCTTGCCCGCGCCCTGACCTGGACGCAAGTCGTACTGCTTGCGCTGTACCTGGGTCCCCTGTTTTATGAGGAATGGGTGAGCGCTCTCATCGAAGGGGTCGGGCGCGGGCCGCAAGGCTGGCTGCTGGTACTGCCGACCGCCTGGTTTGCAGGCCTGACGACGCTGGCGGCGGGCGAATTCACGGCCGAAACCTGGGCATGCCTGTTGGCCGTGCTGGGCAGCAGCGGAGGACTGGCCTGGCTTGCCCGCGACAAGCTGTCGCTTGCGTCCGGCCGGAAGTTTGCTTCGATGGCGGCCGCAGACGCGAAGAGCCGTTCCGCCGGGCGATTCACCGGACGGATTCGTCCCGGAAAGAGCCGGCTCGGTCCGGCCGCCACGCTCGTCTGGCGGCAATTGCGCCACGACATGAGGTTGCGGATGGGAGTGATCGGCACAGTCCCGATGTTCGCACTCTATTTCATCGTGATGCTTCAGTTGCCGGGCCCGGTGGACCCCTTTGTTTCAGGCGCGAGTGCACTCGGGCTGGTCGGCATTCACGCCAGCGTAATGATGGCCCCGGCAATGCTGCTTGAGCAGCTGTACCACAGCGAGTCCTGGCGGGCCGCCTGGGTATTCTTCGCCGCGCCGGCAAACCGGGCGCATATTGCGGTCCGCGCGCGACACATTGTGACGATCTGCTTTTTCCTGCCCTATCTCGCACTGGCTGCCATCGGTCTCGCGTGGCGGTTCGAAGAAGTCTGGCACGGGTTAGTTCACGCTGTCCTTTTGGGCGGCCTCGGCGTTCTGATCATGCAGGTGGCGCAGTTTCTCTGGCCAAGGCTGCCTTTTGCGCTTGCGCCCAATCGCCACCGCGCCCGGTTGCCGTTGTTTCTGACGCTGTTGGGTTGTTTTGCCCTTGCGGCGGGGTTGGCGTTCTACGCCTCGTTCGCCTATGCGCGACCGGCCTGGGCGATCGGGACCTTTGCGGCCCTGGCGCTGTGTCTGGCGGGGATGGAACGGGTCCTGCCGGCGCGCCTGAACCGCAAGCTGCGCTGGCTGTAAACGGAAAGCCTGCGCCGATCCCGGCGGTTATGATGCGCGGGTGTTTCGCTACGCTCTAAGGCGCGTTTTCGCGGCCATCCCGACGCTGCTGATACTCATCGCGCTGGCGTTCTTCATGATCCGCGCGGCGCCCGGCGGTCCCTTCGATACGGAAAAGACGCTGCACCCGGAAATCGAGGCCAAGATCCGCGCGGCCTACCATCTCGACGAGCCGCTGGTTCAGCAGCTGGGCCGCTACCTGTGGGGCTTGAGCCGTGGCGACTTCGGCCCGTCGTTCCAGTACACCGACCGCACAGTGACCGAGCTGATCCGGGAGGGCTTCCCCGTGTCCCTGCAGCTGGGCGCCTGCGCCATGCTGCTGGCGCTGCTGGTGGGGGTCAGCGCCGGTGGCTGGGCGGCGCTGCGCCAGAACCGGGCGACGGACCATGCGGTGATGGCGGTGAGCATGACCGGCATATCGATCCCCAACTTTGTGGTCGGACCGCTGCTGATACTGGTGTTCGCGGTGCACCTGGACTGGTTGCCGGCGGGGGGCTGGCCATCGGGCGGCCTGGCTGACAGGCTGCCGAACATGGTGATGCCGGTGGTGGCGCTGGCGCTGCCGCAGATCGCCTACATCGCGCGCCTGACCCGCGGCAGCATGATCGAGGTGCTCAGGAGCAACTTCATCCGCATGGCCCGGGCCCAGGGGCTGGCCCAATCGACGATATTGCTGCGGCACGCGCTCAAACCCGGCCTGCTTCCGGTGCTGTCCTACCTGGGGCCGGCGACGGCGGCCGTTATCACGGGCTCGGTGGTAATCGAACAGATCTTCGGAGTGCCCGGCCTGGGCCGCCACTTCGTGCAGGGCGCGCTGAACCGCGACTACACGCTGGTCATGGGTGTGGTGGTCTTCTACGGGGTTCTCATCATCCTGTTCAACTTCCTGGTGGACATCTGCTACGGCTTCCTGGACCCCAGGGTCCGGCAGCGGAATTAGGGACCTGAGGTGAGAAAGGCGCGGGCCAACCGCAAGACGCTGCAACGGGCCTCCGGCGCCGGCCGGGGTTTGTGGAGCGACGCCTGGCGGGCCCTGCGCCGCAACCGGGCCGCCATGAGCGCGGCGATTGTTTTGTCCGTGGTGGCGGTGCTGTGCGTTTTCGGGCCGGCCTTGTCGCCGGTGGAGTTCGACTACCTGGACTGGGACAACGTGTCGGTTCCGCCTGGCCTTGAGGGCTGGCATTTCTTCGGCACCGACGACCTGGGCAGGGACCTGTTCGTGCGCACGCTGGCCGGCGGCCGCATTTCGCTGATGGTGGGCCTGGTGGCGACGGCGGTGAGCCTGGTCATCGGCATCGGCTATGGGGCCGTTGCCGGCTACCTCGGCGGACGCGTCGACCAGGTCATGATGCGCATAGTGGACATCCTCTACGCCATGCCCTTCATGTTCCTGGTGATTCTGCTGATGGTGCTGTTCGGCCGAAACATCGCATTGATATTCATCGCCATCGGAGCGATCAACTGGCTGGACATGGCGCGTATCGTCCGCGGCCAGACGCTGAGCATAAAACGCCGGGAGTTCGTCGAGGCGGCCCAGGCCGCGGGCGTCACGACCCCCCGGATCATTCGCCGGCATATCGTGCCCAATCTGTTCGGCGTGGTTGTGGTGTACGTCACGCTGACCATTCCGCAGGTGATCCTGGTGGAGTCCTTTCTGAGTTTCCTGGGCCTGGGCGTGCAGGAGCCCATGACTTCCTGGGGCGCCCTGGTGAACGAAGGCGCCAAGGCCATGGAGAACGAGTCCTGGGCGCTGATCTTCCCGGCGGGTTTCCTGGCCGCCACCCTGTTCTGCTGCAATTTCATCGGCGACGGCCTGCGTGACGCGCTCGACCCGCGCGACAGGAGCGCCTGAATGTCGCTGATCGCGGTTCGTGACCTGAAGGTGGATTTCGGCACACCGGACGGAATGGTGCATGCCGTGCGGGGCATCGATTTCGACCTTCAGGCGGGCAAGACGCTGGGCATCGTGGGCGAGTCCGGCTCGGGCAAGAGCCAGTCGGTGCTGAGTCTCATGGGGCTGCTGGCGGACAACGGGCGCAGCAGCGGCAGCGCCCGGTTCGAAGGGCGCGAGTTGATCGGAATGGCCGATCGCGACCTGCGCAGGATTCGGGGCAACCGGATCGCGATGATTTTCCAGGACCCGATGACCTCGCTGAACCCGTATCTCAAGATCGGCGTGCAGATGGCGCAGGTGCTGGAACTGCACGAGGGCATGAGCCGGCGGCAGGCGCTGAAGCGTTGCGGCGAGCTGCTGGAAGCGGTGCGGATTCCCGACGCCGGCAAACGCCTGCAGTCCTGGCCGCACGAGCTTTCCGGCGGAATGCGCCAGCGCGTGACGATTGCGACGGCCCTGTTGTGCACGCCGGCGCTCTTGATCGCGGACGAGCCCACCACCGCCCTGGACGTCACCGTTCAGGCGCAAATACTTGCGCTCATGCAGGAACTGCGGCGTGACTTCAACGCCGCCATCATCTTCATCACCCACGATCTCGGCGTAGTTGCCGGCTTCTGCGACGACGTGCTGGTCATGCAGGACGGCGAGTGCAAGGAGCGCGGCAGCGTGGATGGTGTCTATGCCGCTCCGAAGCACCCCTACACGCAGCGGCTGCTGGCTGCCGTCCCCCGCCTGGACCGCGATGCCCGCCCGCGCGGCACGCAAACAGCCGCCGCCGATCCGGTGCTGGACGTGGAGGGGCTGGACGTTGTTTATTCCCTGGATCGTCCGCGACTGTTCGCCCCCAGGCCGAAACTGCAGGCGGTAACGGCCGGGACTTTCACGATCTCGCCCGGGGAAACGCTGGGCGTGGTGGGCGAGTCCGGCTGCGGCAAGTCCTCCCTGGCGCGGGCGGTTATCGGGCTGGCGCCCCCCAGCGCCGGCCGCGTGACATTGTTGGGCGGGGACCTTCAGGACGCCGACAGGAAGGCCTGGATGGCTGCCCGCCGCAATATGCAAATGGTTTTTCAGGATCCCCTGGCATCGCTGAATCCGCGCATGACCGCCCGGCAGATCGTTGCCGAGCCCCTGGGTGCGTGCCGGCCCGACATGTCACGCGCGGAGCGCGATGAGCGGGTGGTTCGCATTCTGAACCGGGTGGGACTCAAGGACGGGCAACTGGACCGATACCCGCACGAGTTTTCCGGCGGCCAGTGTCAGCGCATCGGGATCGCGCGGGCCCTGGCGCCCGGGCCGGCGGTCGTGATCTGCGATGAGGCGGTCAGCGCGCTCGACGTTTCCATACGTGCCCAGATCGTGGACCTCCTTGTGGAACTGCAGGACGAGCTCGGCCTGGCGTTGATTTTCATCGCCCACGATCTCGCGGTCGTCCGGCAGATCAGCCACCGGGTGGTGGTGATGTACCTGGGCCGGGCGATGGAAGTCGCGCAAAGCGAACACCTCTACGCGCAGCCCATGCATCCCTATACGCGGGCCCTTATTGAAGCCGCTCCGATTCCCGACCCCCAGGTGGAGCGCTCCCGCAAGCGGGAACTCCTCCAGGGAGAGCCGCCCTCGCCTCTGAACCCGCCGCCGGGCTGCGCGTTCTCGGCCCGCTGCGGTTTCGCCGTCGACCGCTGCCGGCAGGAAACGCCGGAGCTCAGAAAGCTTGCGCACGGCATGGTGGCCTGCCACCGCGCGGAAGTGATCGCGGATCGCCGGGCATGAGCTGGTGTGCTGCCCCATGAGTCCGTTGCCTTTCAGCGTGTCCCCTGCGGCAGCACACTAATGCCTGTGGAGCCTGCCATTTCCGCCGGCGCCGGTTCGCGGCAGCGGCTGGCCGGAGGTTTTTCGGAACTGGGTGTGTCCGCGGAGCCGGACGCGCTCGATCGGTTGAACTCCTACCTGGACATGCTGGCCCGCTGGAGTCGAGCGCACGGTTTGACTGCCCCCGCATCCCCGGGCGAGCTCGTCGTTCGACACGTGCTGGATAGCGCCGCCGTCCTGCCGCATCTGCCGCCCGGGCCGAAACTGGATGCGGGCAGCGGCGCGGGCCTGCCAGGCCTGGTCCTTGCGATCCTGCGGCCGACCACACGGTGGGTGCTGCTGGATTCCGCCGCCAGGAAGGTCGCCTTTATTCGCCATGTACGCGCGGAACTCGATCTCCCCAACGTGCACGTGGTTCGCGAACGCCTGGAAAGCTACGACCCGGACAAACCGCCCTGCGCCATAGTCGCGCGCGCGCTGGCGCCGCTGCCGAAGCTGGTGGCGCTGGCGGCGCACCTCCTGCGCCGCGGCTCTGTGCTGCTCGCCATGCTGGGCCGACGTCCGTCCGAACGGCAGCTGCTTGCATTGCGCGGGGTGACTTGCCGATCATGCGAGCGGGTCCATGTGCCCGGCCTCGAGGCTCAACGGCATGTGGCGGTTCTTGCCTGTTCCGAACGCGCGGATGCGCCGGGAGCCGGAAGCTGAAGCGCACGTTCGCCATAGCCAACCGCAAGGGCGGGGTGGGCAAGACCACCACCGCGATCAACCTTGCCGCCTGCCTGGCGAAAATGGACCGCAGGGTGCTGCTGGTGGACCTCGACCCGCAGGCCAACGCAACCACCGGCTGCGGGGTGGATCGCGACGAAATCGGGCAATCGGTGTACGGCGTGCTGATGGGCCGGAGCCGCGCGTCCGAGGCGGTGCTTCGCGTGGAGGCGGCCGGGTTCGACCTGTTGCCGGCCACCCCGGAGGTGACGGCGGCGGAAGTGGAGTTGCTGGCCGTGGATAGCGGGCGCGAGCTGCAGTTGCGGGGCGCGCTGCTGGAAATCGCCTCCAACTACGAAACGATTCTGCTGGACTGTCCGCCCAGCCTGAACATACTTACCGTAAATGCCCTGGTCGCGGCCGAAGGCGTGCTGGTGCCGATCCAGTGCGAGTATTTTGCGCTGGAGGGCTTGTCGTCGCTCGTGGGCGTGATCGAAGGCCTTTGCGCGCGCTCCAACCCCGACCTGGAGATAAGCGGCATAATCCGCACCATGTACGATGGCCGAACGCGGCTGGCGCGGGACGTCTCCGAGCAGTTGCAAAAGCATTTTCCCGACGAACTGTTCCGGACGATCATTCCGCGCAACGTGCGGCTGGCCGAGGCGCCCGGATTCGGTTTGCCGGTTCTGCAGCATGACCGCCTGTCCAGTGGCGCGCTGGCCTACGTGGCGCTCTCCGGCGAGATGATTCGCCGCGGACTCGCCGAATAATGGCCGCTCCCAACCGGGGCCTGGGACGCGGTCTTGAAGCGCTGCTCGGACCGCGCGAGGCGCAACCTTCTCCCTCCCGCGAGTTTCAGGAGCTGCCCCTGGACCTGCTGCGGCCGGGGCGTTTTCAGCCGCGTCAGACCGTGGACCCCGAAAGCATTGCCGAACTGGCCGAATCGATACGGGCCCAGGGAGTCGTTCAGCCGGTGCTGGTGCGGCCGCTGGCAGGCGAAGGCGATGCCGAAGCACGCTATGAAATTGTTGCCGGCGAGCGCCGCTGGCGGGCGGCCCAGCATGCCGGCCTGGAGCGCGTGCCGGCCGTCGTGCGGCCGCTGTCCGACGCCGAGGCCGCACTCGCGGCCCTGGTCGAGAACGTTCAGCGGGAGGATTTGAGCGCCATTGAACTGGCCCGCGCGCTGCGTTCCATCCTGGAGATTTCCGGCGGCACGCACAAGGAGGTGGGGAGTTCGATCGGCATGTCGCGCGCCGCGGTCAGCAACCACCTGAGGCTGCTTGAGCTTGGCGATGCTGCGAAGCAGTTGCTCACTGAGCGCAAACTCGAAATGGGCCATGCCCGCGCGCTGCTGGCGGTAACGAACCCGGCGCGGCAGGCTTCCCTGGCGCGGCTCATCGCCGAGAAGGGGCTGACCGTGCGCGAAGCGGAGCGCCTGGCGCAAGCGGAGGGCAAGGCGGCGAAATCACCCCAGCCGCGCGACCCCAACGTTGTCAGTCTGGAGCGGGACTTAAGCGAGCGATGGGGAGCCCCCGTGCGCATACGCCACGGCAAGCGCGGCGGCCGCCTGGAAGTGCGCTACAGGAACCTCGACGAGTTGCAGAGCCTTCTGTCGCGGTTCCGGTAAGTCGGGGTTGAGGAGGGCGGGCCGCCCTCGTTCCCGGGCCGCTATATCAGCCGGCTGCGGTTTCCGGCTATGGAAATGTCGGGGTGCCAGGTGGAGTTGGCGCCGTGTCCCTGCTGCATGATGCGCGCGTCGATCAGGTAGGCGCCGCCATCGCGATTGGCAAGTTGCGCGCGTTTCAGGGCGGCCTCCATTCCGTCCGGCGCCAACACCGTTTCGGCCTCCACGCCGAACGCCCTCGAAACGGCTGCGAAGTCCACCAGCGGATCGCCGAGGTAGCAACTGATGTCCTTCCATTGGTCGCGGGTCTCGCGGTTGCGGGCCAGCGGCGAGAACCAGTAGATGCGCTCCCGTTCGCCGTCGTAGGATTCGTTGTTGAACACCACGATGGTGATCGGAATGTCGTGGCGGGCGGCGGCCCAGAGGGCTTCGGTCTGGCCGAACAGAAAGGCGCCGTCGCCGACCAGGCAAACCACCTGCCTGTCCGGTTGGGCCACCTTGACGCCCAGCGCCGCGCCCACGCCCCAGCCCAGCGCGAACCCCGTGGTCTGACCGATCAGCCGCTTCCGGCCGGGCGCGAAGTCCATCCAGTGATACGGCAGCCGGTTGTCCAGTTCCGAGACGATGATGGCGTCTTCGGCCAGGTGCTGGTCGAGCTCCCAGGCCATGCGCGCCCAGCTAATGGGCGCCGCGTTCCAGTCTTCTTCGGCCGACTTGCGCTGGTTCTCAAGGCGCCCGGCGAATTCTTCCCGGGCGGCACTCATCCGCGGCTCGCGGAGCTTCGCCAGCCTTTCGCCGGTAGCCATGCCCTCGATGGCATCAATGAGCGCTGTAGTGATTTCCCGGATGCCGCCGGCCAGAGCGATATCGGTCGGCTGGAAGTTGCCGATGTCTTCGTATTCCATGCGCGCGTGAATGATGGTCGCCTTCCTCGGCGGCGAAGGCGCCAGGATCCCGGGGCCGGGCATTTCCGTGCCCAGGTTGAGAAAGACATCGCTTTGGCCCAGGTGTTCCGGGCCGCCCAGGCCGTAAAACCCCGCCCAGAGCGGGTGTTTGAAGGGAAAGTCGCCATACACCGAATAGCCCTGGCTGACCCGGGCGCCCAGCGTCTCCGCAAGCCGCACCACGTCGGCGACCGCGCCGCTGCGCGTCACTTCGTGTCCCACGTTGATGAATGGAGCGCTTGACTCGAGCAGAGCGCGGGCCGCCGACTCCAGCAGATCGGGCTTCGGCGGGAGATTTACATCAACCCGGAACAGCTGCTGAGGATAGACGGTCTGCTTCAGCTTCGGCGTGCCCAGGACATTGATGGGGATGCGCAGGTGCACCGGACCGCCTGGCGGCGTCCCCGCCATCTTGATGGCGCGCCGGGTGAACTCGCTGAGCCGCTCCGGCCGGTTGATCTGCCAGCGCCACTTGGTGAACTGCTGCAGCGGCTCCAGCCAGTCGTCCATCTGCTGGAACTGGTTGCGGCCCCCGAAAGTGGTCTGAGCCGAGTCGGAAATGGCCACGATCGCGGAGCGGTCCTTCCAGGCGTTGTAGAGATTGTTCATCGCCGAAGGGATCGCCACGCCGGGCACCAGCAGGACGGCGGTCTTGCCGCTGGCCAGTTCGTAGCCGTGCGCCATCGCCGTCGCCTGGCCTTCCTGCAGGGTCAGCAGGAACTTGAGTTGTGGCCGCGTGGCCAGCGCGTCGAATATCGCGGTCATGCCTGTTGCCGTGGTGGCGAACAGGTATTCCACGCCCGCGGCCAGCAAGGCCTCCGCGAGGATCTCGGCGCCCGTGCCCTCCACCGCCCGGCCCCGTTCCCCGGGCAGGGTCTGCGCGTCGGCCTCGGAAACCATCCGGGTCAGCGATTCCGCGGCGGCGGCGGAAAAGCCGATGGCCGCCAAAACCTTGCCGAACTGCCGCCGGGAGATTCCGCCGTCGAGAAGACTCCTGATGCTGCCTTGCGTGGAATGGGAGGGCGGGACGCCCTTCCTCCCGGGGACGTTGGGAGCCATCAGCCGCCCCTTGCCCTGGCGTCGGCCAGCAGGCCGAGGATCTCGAACATCATGGTGGCGCCCACGTGAGCGGTATTCGCCGAGGGATCGTACTGCGGGGCCACCTCCACCAGGTCGCCGCCGACTATGGGCAGTCCCGCAAGCCCCCTGAGCAGGCGCTGCACCTCCAGGGGCGTCAGCCCCCCGACTTCGGGCGTCCCGGTTCCGGGTGTATAGGCGGGATCGATTCCGTCCACATCGACGCTCACATACACCGGCCCGTCCGCGACTTTCTCGCGGCACAGCGATATCGCGGCAGGCACGCCCATGTCGTGAAAATCGTCCATGTGGATGACGGTCATTCCGGAATCGTAACTGAAGGCCCAGGCCAGCTCGGCGCTGCCTCGTATGCCCACCTGCACGCATCGGTCCGGATCCAGCACTCCGGCCAGAACCGCCTGGCGGAAGGGCCCGCCGTGGTGAAATTTTTCGTCGTCATACGGGCCTGCGGTATCGCAGTGCGCGTCGATATGCACCATCCCCAACGGCGTTTCGGCGCCCAGCGCCTTCATGATGGGGTAAGTGATGGAATGATCGCCTCCGGCCGATATGGGCTTGAGGTCCGCTGCGGCTATCCTGTGGTAGAACGTCTCGATGTCCTCGATGCTCTTCTCCAGGCTGAAGCGCGAGCGAAACGGCACGTCGCCGATATCGGCGCAGCGCAGGACCTTCGAGGGAATGACGTCGAAGGTGGCGTGATAAGGACCGACCCGCTCGATTGCGCGCAGTGCGCGCGGACCGAAGCGCGCCCCCGGGCGGTTCGTCACGCCCAGGTCCATGGGCACCCCGACCAGCACGGTATCCAGACCGTCCCAGTCCTCGCGGTACGGAAAATCCAGAAGCGTCGGGGGATCGGCGTATGGTTTCTTCTGGTGCAGATCGCTATCGGCGATCTGCCTGAGCGCCTCCCGAAACGGCACGTCCGCCTTGAGGTCTCCGTCGGCTTGCGCGTACCGCTCGCGCAACCGTCTTAATTTCTCCGCGTCCACTCGCCCGGCATTCCCAAAAAGAAAGCATTTTACGGGCCGGCTTCAATGCCGCCCGCAGTGCGCTTATGGAGCGCCGGCGCTTGCCAGCGAAGCGCTCCGACCGCCCAGGTGCTCGGCGAAGAACTTCTCAAGCTCCGTGTACAGCTCGACTCGGTTCGCCTCGCCGCGGAAGCCGTGGCCCTCGTTGTTCTTGACCATGGACTTGTAATCGATCTCCGTGCCTCTGAGCTTGCGCATCAGCGGCATGTACTGGGTGTCGTGCGGCACCCGCGGGTCCCGCTTGCCGTGCACCACGTAAAGGGGCGCCTTGACCTTGTCCAGGTGGTTGATGGGCGACGTCGCCAGCAGGCGTTCACGGTCGTTTTTCCGGTCGCCGATTGCCCGCTTGCCCCAGGCCTGAATGAAGTTGCCCTCACGGAACCTGTTGTGATAATCCAGCAGCGCCACCAGGTCCACGACGCCCACGTAGTTCACCGCGCAACGGTACAGCTCGGGAGTCTTGGTAATGCCGGCCATCGTGGCGTAGCCGCCGTAACTCGCTCCGTAGATGCAGATTCGGTCCGGGTCGGCGATGCCCTGTTCGATCGCCCACAGCACGCCGTCGGTGATGTCGTCCTGCATTTCCAGCCCCCACTTCTGCCAGGCTATATCGAGGAACCGCTGGCCATAGCCACCGGACCCCCGGTAGTTGACCTGCATCACCGCATAGCCGCGGTTGGCCAGGAACTGGGTCTCCGTGTTGTAGCCCCAGTAGTCGCGAATTCCGTACGGTCCGCCGTGCGGATTGATGATCAACGGCAGGTTCTCGGCCTTGGCCCCGGCCGGCACGGTGAGATAGCCGTTTATCTTCTCTCCGTCCCGCGCCTCATAGCGGATGGGCGTCATGGGGCTCATGTCGTTGGGGTCGATCCAACGTCGCGGCTGGGCAAAGAACTCGATCGTTCCGGCCGCCTTGTCGTACAGGTAATACGTTCCCGGGTCACGATCGCTGCCCGAGTAGATCAGCATGCGTCCCTCGTCCCGGCTCATGCTGATGATGCGGTTGCGCTGGTCCGGAAAGGCGCCGTCGATCGTGGCCTGCAGTGCGGCGAATTCCTCGTCCAGCATGACTTTTTCCGGCAGTTCGTATTGCCAGGAAACCCACAGCGGGCGATGGTCCCTGGGAGAGATCGCGAGGCCCGGGCCGATATCGGCGCGGTCATCGGCCAGGATCAAATCGCCCAACTGACCGGTTTCGGGGTCGAAGGTGTACAGCGCCGTGGTGTCGCGGCCCTCGTTCGTCGCCACGTACAGGGACTTGTTGTCGGCGGTGAACGCCACCGGCTGGAAGACCGAACCGTCGAAATAATGCGTGGTGTGCGCAATCTGCCATTCGGCATCGACCGCAGGCCGGTAATAGGACAACTGGCGCAGCAACTCGCCGTCCTTCAGCGCCCGTCCCCGGCTGTCCGGGTGCCCTACCGCAAACCGCACGTTTCCGTCCCAGTCTGTCATCCAGCCCTGGACGTAACCCGGGTTGGTCTCCACACGGGTCATCCTCCCGTTGTGGATGTTCATGCGGAATACGTCGGGATAGAACTTGTTGCGTTCGTTGTTGGTTACCAGGATGTGGTCGGGATCGTCACGAAGCCGGTCGAGCAGCCGGGTAAAGGTGGAGAAAAGCACAATGCCCCTGTCGCCCTTGAACAGTTCCCGCTGCCCGGTGCCGTCGCGGTTGACGGCGAACAGCGAGAACGACTCATTGCCACCTGCATCCATGCCGAAAATCAGGCGCTCGTCATTGGCCCAGAAGAAAAAGGCAATGTCCTTGTTGCCCGAGTCCCTGCCTGTGCTCCGCAGGCTTGTCAGCCGCGCGGACTTTCTGTCCGAAAGGCGCATGGAAAACAGGTTGCGGCGACCCTCGTAAGGACCGATCGCCGCCAGCCACTCGCCGTTCGGCGAAAGCTGCAGAGAAGCGAAGTCGGAAGTCCTGAAGAAATCCTCAACCGAATATTGCCTGGCGGTCTGCGCGTGGGCTGCGGTGGACAGAACAAGGACTGCGAGGAACAGTCCGCAACGTTTCGATTTCTTCATAAACCCCTCCGTTATTGTGTGTTAACGCTGCCGTCTTTGCGGAACCTTTCGTTTTGTCGTGATTCTAACGCCAAAAAACGGCGTTAATTCGTCGCTACAATTGTATTGAGATTTCGCGCCATGAGTATCGATACCACCTTTTTGAGGCGCTGCCTTGCGACCCTGGAACGCGCCATGGCGGAATTCAAGCAAACCAGCCCCAATTCCGTCGCTTATGACATCTATCGAGCTGCCTGCGTCAAGGAATTTGAACTGATACTTGAGCAAAGCGGCAAGCTGCTCAGAAAAAAACTCGCCTTGTGGTTCGCCAGCAACCGGCAAGCCGACCGGCTTACATTCAAGGACCTTTTCCGGCACGCCGCCAAACACGGTCTTATCGGCTCGAATGCAGCCGAACGCTGGATCCGGTATCGCATCAACCGTAACGAGACTGCGCATGATTATGGCGAGGCCTTTGCCGAAACCACGCTGAAGTTGTTGCCGGAATTCATAGCTGACGCCAAGGCCCTGGCCGATGTGATTTCCAGGCCTGAAGATGACTGACAGCCTGCATCTGCCGGACAGGCACCGGGCCATGGTCGAGGCGCTCGTTCGCGAGCACCTGCCCGATGTGGAAGTGTGGGCGTACGGCAGTCGAGTGAACGGCCGCAGTCACAAGGGCAGTGACCTGGACTTGATATTGCGCGGCCCCGGCCTGAGAAAAATTCCCCCGGACCGCGTTGCCGGCTTCACCGACGCATTGCGCGAATCCACCATTCCTTTTTTGGTGGAGGCCCGTGATTGGGCACGCGTGCCGGAGCGATTCCGCCGCCAGATCGAGCGCGAACACATCGTGCTTGTTGCTGCCGGCGCCGTATAAATCAGCGAGGCAAAAGAATGCGCGCTGCATAGGCGCGTATTGCATGTGCGCGCCTGGAAAAGTCCGGATGAAAAAAGGCCGCCGGCGCGGGGGGTGCCGGCGGCCCGGAAAGTATACCGGATCGGTCAGCGCCTGTGTGGCGTGACCGATCCCGGTTTGCCGATCAGAAGAAGTGGCGGTAGCTCACGTAGGGAATCCGTCCGTCCAGGCTGTAGAGGTCATACACTGCCGGCCGCGGAGAGGCGAAGCTGTCGATTTCCGGATCCTCGTCGGTGACGTTGATTACGCCTGCTGTGATCTGCCCGTCCCACGGCGTGGTCCAGCGATACACCAGGTCGTATTCGGTGTGCGAGGAGGCCGAGAAGTCGGCTTCCGGTCGCGCATAGCCCGCAATATGTCGGGCATAGATCGACAACGTGTGATCGGTGTAATTCCAGCGTACCAGGCCCTGGGCCTGGTACTTGGGCCTTGCGCTGTCGCCAACGCCCTCGCCCAGACTGGAACTCCAGTCCGACGCCGTGCGTGACAGGCTGCGGTAGCGCAGCAAACGGACTCCGTAAACGGAGAACGTGAAGTCGCCCGCCGTCGCCGTTTCGAGATCGTAGCGCAGTTGCACGTCCAGACCGCCGATTTCCTGCTTGAAGGTGTTGCCCCAGCCCGCTTCGGCTTCATACAGGGCGCCCGTTGCGGGATCACGCTTGAGCACGTTACCCGGCGAGCACTCGATGATTTCAGCCGGCACTCCGGTGTCGATGGTGTTCTCTGTCCGTCCGGTGTTCTGGCATTGTCCCTGCAATTCCGACTCGATCAGGCCCTGCAGGCTCGCCAAACCGATGCCGTCCTCGATATTCAGGTTCCAGTAATCCACTCTGACGGTAAACGGCTCCCAGTCCACGACGAAGCCGAGGTTGTAGCTGTCGGACAATTCGGGCGCCAGCAGCGGGTTACCGCCGGTAAACGTGGGATACTGCTCTTCGACGCAGTCCTCAACGGGCGTTCCCGCTGCCCGACAGGCCACCAGGTCCGTACCGCCTTCAGCGCTGAACGACCTCGCGCCATAAAGATTATTCATATTGGCGGCGCGGAAGCCTTCGCCCCAGGAGGCGCGGAACAGCAGCCAGTCGGTGGGCTGATAGCGCGCCGAGAGATAAAGGCTGGTTTCGTTGCCGGCGGAGTCGTCGTAACTGTCGTAACGTCCCGCCGCGCTGACATCAAGGTTGCTCAGCACAGGGATCAGGACTTCGGCAAAACCGGCCTTCACCACGCGTTCGCCCTCGCCGCTGTTGCCGGCACTGCCGATCAGGTCGCCGCCGGCGCTCAACGGGTCGTAGATATCGTAGAACAGTTCGTCCTCGTAATGAAAGCCGGCGGCCCAGCCGATCGGTCCGCCCGGAGCGTTGAGAAAGTCGAAGCTCACGGTGCCGCTGTAGGTGCGCAAGTCGCCGCGGATATCGCGGTTGGCGTTAGACGTAATGGCTCCGTATGCGTCTGCGTTATCCGGGCTTAAGGGATCAAACGGGTTGTACAACCCCTGGGAAACATACTCGGACGTGGTAAAGGATTTCGCATAACAGCAACTGTCCTCCCGGCCGTCGTAGCGCGTGTGCGAGGCTTCAAACTCGTAATCGAACATGCCCACTGTGCCGTAGGCCAGAAGGGCGTTCGCAAACAGGGTGTTGGTGGCTTTGAAATCCCGATTGCCCAGGCCGACGAAGCGATGGCCCAGAAAGTACGGGAGCAACTCGGGATAAGGGATGTCGTAATCAAACCCTTGCTTCAATCCCTCCGCCGCACCCGCCGGAACCCGGAAAAAGCCCACAGCCGGCGCATAGCGCCCGTGGTTGTTTGTGCTGCTGAATATGGATTGCCACCGTAGCGCGTGATCCGGGCTCAGCTCGTAATCCGCGTGCAGGAAGGCGCTGCTGCGCTTCAGATCCGCCGTTTCCCACGAATACGCGGTGTAATCGAAACCGCAGCGCTCCTGGCCGTTGCGGGCGATGTAGGGACCGGCCAGGAGGCGTTCGCCGTCCGGGCCCACCACCTGCTCGCAGTTCGATGGCGCCTTGTAGTACGGCCAGATGGTGTTGCCCCAGGAACTGACGTTGTCCGTGTTCTCCCATGCGTACCAGGTGGCGTCGAAAGGCGCGTTCGGATAATCCGCCGCTCCCGCGTCGTAACCCGGGTTGCCCTTGGAGTAGAAGCGGTCCGCCGCGGCGATGTGGCCCTTGTTGCGGAAATCCGCGGCGAAAAGGAAGCGGCCGCGGTTGGTGCTGCCGCCTATGGTGACACCGCCTGAATCCGCGTCGGCGCCCTCGCGGGTGGGCCGTTGCAGCGAAGCGCCGAACTCCATGCCGTCATAGTCCTTGCGGAGAATGATATTGATGACGCCGCCGATCGCGTCAGAACCGTAGATGGCCGAAGCGCTGTCCGTGAGTATTTCAATCCGATCCACGGCCCCAAGCGGAAGGATGTTGAGGTCGATGGCCTGGTTGGCCGTAACAGGCGAGCGGGGCAGGCGACGTCCGTCCAGAAGCACCAGGCTGCGCGTGGAGCCAATGCCGTGCAGGTTGATGGTTGCCTGCCCGATGAAGGAGTTGCCGGACACCTCGCGCGACGAACCGAAAGTGTTGACCGGGCTGTTGCGAAGCACGTCCGCCACCGACTCCTGTCCGCTCAGTTCGATTTCCTCGCGCGTGATGACTACGACCGGCCGGGCCTCCTCGAGGTCAATACGCTTGATGCGCGAACCGGTTACCACCTGGCGTCCGAGTTCCAGCTGGTCTTCGTCCTCTTCGCTCTCCTCCTGCGCCATGGCCATGGGCGAAACGGCGAAGGCCGTAATTGCGCCGGCGAAAAGTACCGAACGCACTGCTCTATCCAGAGCATGATTCTCAGGTTTCATTTGTGTCCCCTCACTGAAAATCGCGCAGACAGCCATTCCGACTGCCGCGCGGTAGCATTAGCATGTCTGCGGGAATGCGTTTCACGCATTACCCACAACAACTTATGAGTAAGGCACTTTACCACAAGGAAACTCCAACAAGTGCAATCAGTTACAGAAACATTTCTCCCGCATGATCCGAAAACGCATCGGCATCGCGAACGTATTTCATTACGGACGAAGCATTACGGTGCCGCGTAACTTCCATGATTTTGTCCAGGCGCGCGTGATGGGCCGCTGCGCTTGTTACGAAGCCGGCTCTGAGAGAATGCCCGGACACGAGTTTGGGATCGAGCCCGATTTGCGAGGCATAGTGCTTGAGCAAACGGGGAATATCCGAATGGTGCAGGGGTTTTCCCTGCACCCGGCCGCCCCGCTTCATTGACCGGAAGAGTGGCCCGCGACTGATTCCCGATTTGGACAGCCACATTTCCAGCCGCCGAATGGGGCGAATCACCTTGCCTTCCGGCACTGCAATGGTTTGTCCCTTTCCCGTCTGGTCCGTCTTTGATTTCCGAATCGTCAGAACCATCCGCTTCGGACCATCCTCTTGAGGCAAAAAGATGCGGATGTCCGAAACACGCAAGGCGCAGACCTCGGAACGGCGCAGAGCCGCCGCGAAACCGAGCGATAGTATGGCCGCGTCCCGTACGCCGATGACCGTTTCGGCGCACTGAGCGAGCATCGCCTCAATGTGATCCTCGCGGAGCGCCATGACTTGGCGCGGGGCAGTTCCCTTTAGCCGGGCAAGACCCCTGAGTGTCGCCGTTACCGTTGGATGGCGGGTAGGCGAAGAAACTCCGGCGGCCACGAACTGTTTGGTGATCGCGCTGGCGTAGAGCGCAACGGTTCCCATTGACAACACCTGTCCGCTCCTGGGGCTGCGCTGGGTGGCCAGGGAGATCAGGAAGCCGGCCACAATTTCCGGCGAGGCCGCGAGAGGATCGGAAATCTTCGCGCGCCGGCAGTAGTCCGTAAAACAGGCCCATCCTTTTCGATAAGCCTTTCGGGTGTTTTCGGCCAGCGCCAACGTCCGAAATATGCTGGGCCAATTCGTGGCGCTTGTGATTTCTCCTGTCATCTTCTCGTGTCTCCGTGCGTTTGTTACCGAACCTAAAAACTACTCGACAAAGTGCCTTACCCAAAGGCATCGGTAAGCGGAGACGCTTTTCCGTCACCGTTAATGCTACTGCGCGGGGCGGCGGGCAATGCCGTCCGCGTGATTACAAGTGAGGGGACACAAATGAAACCTGAGAATCATGCTCTGGATAGAGCAGTGCGTTCGGTACTTTTCGCCGGCGCAATTACGGCCTTCGCCGTTTCGCCCATGGCCATGGCGCAGGAGGAGAGCGAAGAGGACGAAGACCAGCTGGAACTCGGACGCCAGGTGGTAACCGGTTCGCGCATCAAGCGTATTGACCTCGAGGAGGCCCGGCCGGTCGTAGTCATCACGCGCGAGGAGATCGAGCTGAGCGGACAGGAATCGGTGGCGGACGTGCTGCGCAACAGCCCGATCAACACATTCGGCTCTTCGCGCGAGGTGTCTGGAAGCAGTTTCAATGGTCAAGCAACGATCAGCCTGCATGGCATCGGCTCCACGCGAAGCCTGGTGTTGCTGGATGGCAGACGCTCTCCCCGTTCGCCGGTCACGGCTAACCAGGCCAACGACCTCAACTGGATTCCGCTGGCAGCCGTGGACCGCATTGAGATCCTGACTGACAGCGCCTCGGCGATCTACGGTTCGGACGCGATCGGCGGCGTGATCAACGTCATTCTGCGCAAGGACTACGATGGCCTGGAAGTCGGCACTTCCCTGTCGCGGCCTACTCGTGACGGCGCGGATGTGGATTCTGGCGTGGTTACTGTTGGAGGCAGCACCAATCGTGGGCGCTTCCTGTTCTCCGCTGATTTCTTCAACAAGACCTCCATTGCATCGCGACACCGCGACTATTCCTCAAGCAATCCAGGCTACGACGCCGGTCCGGTGGACTACCCCGATGCGCCGTTTGCAGCGGACTGGTACGACTTCAGGGATACGGACAACATAAGCGTGAACGGCAATACGATCTGGGCGCCCTACTACAAGTCGCCTTCCAACTGCGCTGATGTGGTGGACCCGGACACCGGCGAGAGGCTGCTTCTCGGCCCGTATATTTTCCCGGCTGGCCCCCGTTTCTTGGAGTTTTGCGGTTTTGACTACGCTGCGGTTGCCTGGGAAACTCAAGAGATTAAACGCACGAGCGCCTTCCTGCATGCGGATTACGAAATCTCGCCGGACCATGCTGTGCGCATCCAATCAGTGTTTTCGACGAACAACTTCCACGGGCGGTACGCCCCGGCTCTGGGCGGTTTTCGTGTGACTTCGGAGTCGGCCGCAGGACTCAAGCAGGCTTTCAATTACGACATTCCTTATCCGGAATTCCTTCCCTACACCCTCCGCCATCGTTTCATTGGCCTGGGAAACCGTGATGGCCAAGGCGCCAACACGGTATTCACGACCGCCATTTTGAGTTACGGAACGGTCGGCAGGTTCGACTACGAATTCGAGGCGCGAAACCTGCGCTACGAGGGTCGGCAAGACAGCTGCTGCTACGCCAAGAGGTTCACTACCGAGCAGTATGTCGCGCAAGGGCTGTACAACCCGTTTGATCCGCTAAACCCGGCGAATGTCAGTGCGTACAATGCCATCACCGCCAACGCCACACGCGACTCGCGCGGGGATTTGCGATCTTACAGCGGTAATGTCAGTTTCGAGATGTTCGAGGCGCCTGGCGGGCCGATTGGTTGGGCTCTCGGGTTCGACTACTTCGACGAGCAGTTCCGCGACATCTACGACCCTTTGAGCGCGGGCGGCGACCTGATTGGCAGCGCGGGCAACAGCGGGGGTGGCGAACGAGTAATCGAAGCGCTATTCGCCGAGAGTTATATTCCGGTAATAAGCAACGTTGAACTTAGCGCTGCTGTTCGCTGGGACAGATACGACGATTCCGCGGGCAGTGAACTCAGTTCCTACCTTTCGGCTCGCTATCAGCCCACCGACTGGCTGCTGTTCAGAGCATCATGGGGAGAGGGTTTTCGAGCCGCCAACATGCAGAATCTGTACGGGGCGCTGGGTGTGAGCTATGAAGGCGGAACAGACCTGGTGGCTTGCGAGGCGGCCGGCACTTCGCCGGCTGACTGCCCCGAATTGCAGTACGCCACCTGGACGGGCGGGAATACGAATCTGTCGCCGGAGCTATCGGACAGCTACAACGTTGGCATGGTGATAGATTGGGAGCCCGTTACCATCCGGATGGACTACTACACGCTGAAAATCAAGGACGGAATTGGCTTGCCATCTTTGCAGGGCTTGATTGTCAGGCAGCAAAGGGGGCAATGCACAAACACAGGCCGCATTGAGAATACGCGCGATGAAGGAATACCGTCTGTGATCCTTGAATGCGGGAACGGGCCTCAGCTAAAGCGGGACCCAAGTAGTGGCGCTTTACTCGAAGCAGAAGCTCCGTGGGCTAACACTTCACAAGAAGAACACGCGGGCGTCGACTTTTACGTCAGCTACGATTGGGAAACGGCTATAGCGGGCGATTTCACGTTCAGCTTGCTTGGAACGCGGGTACTGAGGAACCGCTCTCGGACCGCGTCCGCCACGACATGGAGTTCGGGTCTCGGCGAAGGCGTCGGGGACAGCGCGCGACCGAAGTATCGGGCCGGCGGGCTGATACGCTGGAATTACACTGACCATACGGTGTCCTTGTACGCGAGGCATGTGGCAGGCTACATAAGGCCGGATGAGGAATTCTCCGCGCCCTCGCATACGGAGTACGATTTGTTCTACCGCTGGACTACTCCGTGGGACGGCCGGCTAACTCTGGGCGTCCACAACGTGACGGATGAAGACCCGGAACTCGACAGCTTCGCCTCGCCGCGGCCAGCCGTGTATGACCTGTACAGCCTGGACGGTCGCGTTCCGTACGTGAGCTACCGCCACTTCTTCTGATCAAGAAAAAACCGGATCGGTCATTACCCGGGGCGTGACCGGTCCGGTATGTCTTCAGGGCCGCCGCTATTGCGTGGTGGGGCGGACCCGGTGCAGGACATCTGCGAAAGCGGTGAACCAGTCGAGAGACATAAACAATGGTCTGGCATCCGGTCTGCGCAGGGTTGTCAGGGTGATGGAATTTCTTCCGTATTGGTTGGCACGGGACGGTCTTGTATCCGCATGACGAACTTCTTGTCACACGCCTGAGCCAAGCGGCTGAGCGTTTCCACGCTAGGGCCCTTATTTCCAACACCCGCTTCCAGACGGCTGATTTCAGGCTGTGACATGCCTGCCTGTCTTGCAAGTTGGATTTGCGTTAGACCGGCACGCAACCGCATATTGCGTATTTCTTGCGCTGCATCCATGATCGCAGCGCGAGCTTCATAGCCCTCAGGAAAACCGTCCGCAGCCAGACCTCGTCTGCGCAATGACTCCAGCGCGTCCGAGGCTTTGTGTTTATTCTCCATGCCTCTTGGTCTGTTCATAATCCAAAATGCTCCCTGCTCCGATTGATTGCCTGTTGCAGCGCCTTTTCCTGCCAGCTTGAGTTTCCCAGGACAGAAAGATGCGCCAGCAAGAGAGTTCCTGCATGAACAGAGAGAAACATTTGAATGCGATCACCGAAGAACAGGTAGATTTCGCATTGGTTCTCGGCATGCACCGGCGTCAAACCTTCAACCGGTCCGTTCTTCACGATTTCCTCCAGGATGCGAAACTGGTTGCCGACATCGAATGCTGTTGACCGACCCGTATGCAGGAATTGGTCGAATTCCCTATCGGCCATCGGATGAATCTCGAATTCATAAGGCATGAATATATCAGATTTCCTATATTCAACTGTCCGCAACGCCCGCTAACTTCCCTCGGGTCCAAATTGAGATTTGGAAATCCGCGAGAAAATATCGAATTACTGGATGCGGCACAACAGCGAAAAACGCCGTGTTTCGTATCCATTTACTGCACGCGGCAGCGGCGTCAAGCGTTCGAACTTTGTCCTAATCGGTAACCGCGCGCACGTTGATCTCGACCAGCAGCCCCGGATAGGCCAGCGCCGACACCCCGATCACCATGGAGGCCGGCTTGTGGCCCTTGGGGAAGAAGTTCCGCACGTCTTCATATACGGGAGTGGGGTCGATGTTTTCGAGGTTCACGATGTAGATCTGGATCTCCACCACATCCTCGCGCGTGGCGCCGGCGGCTTTCAGCGCGCGGTCGATATTGGCCCAGGTCAGCCGCGACTGTTCGGCCAGGCCCTCGGGGAAGCTGTCGTCCGGGTAAATTCCGGCCTTGCCGCCCAGGTAGATGAAACGCCCGGGGTTTTTCGCAATGACTACCTGCGAGTAGCCGTCGGGTTGGGACAGCCCCTCCGGGTTGAATCGCTCGATTTCCGTTGCGGCCGCTACCGGCAACGCGAATACCAGCCCGGCGAGCGGGAGTGCTCTGCTGTTGTACGCCATGGTTTGTTCTCCTGATTGTTCCACTGGAATGCACGCGCCTGATTCGCCGCGCAAAGATATTTTCAACGATTTGCGAACAGGCGGCGCGCACGACCTTAGCAGGGTGCTTATGGGCGAGTCCCAAGCGTGACGCTACGGCGCAAACTGATTCAGAAAGCGGATCACCGGTTGGTTGTTTACACCCAACGCGCGCAGATGCGCCGCGATGCAGGTAGGCGGAATCTGGCCGAAACTCAAAAGATCGGTGAGCTCCGCCGGCGTGCATTTGCCCAATACTGCGTAGGCCGCCCATTCCAGGGGGCCCCGGATGGACGATGGCGGGGGATCGCTCCGCAAATACGAGTAAAGGATTGACCCGGTCGGACACTCGGCCAGCCCGGCGCAATGCCGTCCGATCAGTCGCTGCACCCAATCCGCCGGGTTGCCGCCCGCGCCCTCTTCCGCCGGCCCGGCGCGCGCCAGACGCGATTGCGATACCGGCGCACGCGAGCTTCGCACGCTCATGGAACTGGCGCAGCGCCGCTCGGCTGCGAAAACCTGGCCAGCAGGTCCACGATGGTGTCCACATCAATCCGAAACGGGTCGGCGGGCAAGCCGAGCAGGGGCTTGTCCGTCAAATCCAGCCAGTTTCCGGGCAGCATTCTCAAAACGGCTTCGGCCCTTTGCCGCTGACGACGCGTGAGCATTCCCATCGCTTGGCGCAAAGCGAAAGGATCGTGATGTTCGGCGGCGGCCAGATCATACAGATCCCTTGGTTCAGCCAGGCCCGCTCCACACAGCCGGTGCAGAAGCTTGGCCGCCAAGATGTCCGCCGAAGACCAGGTTTCGATACTTGTGCCCGGCAGCCGTGCCCGGGTGCGCTCATCCACAGGCGGTTCGACCGGCAACAGGGTGACCTCCGTATTCTCAACCACCGCGTAGGCGCCAAGCGCATCCACGAAGGTGTGCTCCGGGTCGTCGCTGATGGCGCGCAGGCTCTCCTCCATTTCCGCGCCATTCACTCGGAAGGACGCGAGATACACGGATGGCGCGCAGAAGAAGTCCAGGTCGGTGGAAACCCGGTGTTTCCACCGGGCCTGCAAAACCGTTTCGCCTCCAAGGCGCAGAGCACCCCGCGCAAGGAACCGGCCCACGGCTGCCTCGGTGCGCCGCGCGACCCGCAAAAATGCCTCGCCGAGGCCAGACTCTTGAGCGGGTTGGGTGGGTGCGATCATCGCGAGGCTGTTCCATCCCCAGTATAGATGCCACCTCGCGAAGCGGAAGCACAAAGCCGTATCGCGTACGCATAGCGGCCAGCGAATGTCGAGGCGCGCGCCAAGTTTCTCGGGATGTTCTACGCAAGGCTGCGGTCGAACGTTCCGGCGCCCTGCAGGACTATAATTTTTGCTGACGCGTTCACTTACCGCAATGTTCCAGGCCTTTACCAAGATGCAAGCCGCCGGCAACGACTTCATGATCGTGCTGGGCCGGTCGCTGCCGGCGCCCTCACGGCGCCGGATTCGCGCGCTTGCGGACCGCCGCCGGGGCGTGGGTTTCGATCAGCTTTTGTGGGTGGACGAGCCCGAAAACGGCGTCGATACTGTGGACTACCGCGTATTCAATGCCGATGGCGGGGAGGCCGGGCAGTGCGGCAACGGCGCCCTGTGCATCGCGGCGCTGGTGGCCGATCGCCGGCCGCGCGGCGGGGAAATCTCGCTGAAGAGCCGTGGCGGAGAGGTGCGCGCCAGGTTGGCGGGCGACGACTCGGTCAGTTGCTCGCTCGGCCGCCCGGAATGGAACCCGCGGCGGGTCCCGTTTGAGGCGCGCGAGGCGGACTCCTCATACGAAATTGCGGTGGACGGAGAAAAGTGGGAGGTTGAAGTGCTTTCCCTGGGCAACCCGCACGCGGTCATTTCGATCATGGATGCCGCCGCCGCTCCGGTGGCGGACCTGGGCGCGCGCCTTTCCGTGCATGAGCGTTTTCCGCGCGGCTGCAACGTGGGCTTTACCGAAACGCTGGGCGAGAAGGCGCTGAAGCTTCGCGTGTTCGAGCGCGGGGTAGGCGAAACTCCCGCCTGCGGCACCGGAGCATGCGCCGCGGCGGTTGCGGGCATTCGCGTCGGCCGGGTCCGCTCCCCCGTCGAGGTGCAGATGCCCGGCGGCCGTTTGCGCGTGGATTGGGCTGGCGGCGGCGAACCCGTCTGGCTTACGGGGCGGATCGACTGCGTTTACGAGGGACGGGTGAAGTTATGAGCCCGGCGGGCAAGGCGCGACCCGGGTCCGGCCTGAGTCCGGAAAGCGTGGCGACGTATCTTCGCGACAATCCGGACTTTTTCGAGCGTCATGCCGACCTGTTGATGGAGCTGAGCGTTCCCCACGAAGGCGGAACGGGAGCGGTGTCGCTGGTCGAGCGGCAGATCGAGTTGCTGCGTCAGCGCAACGAGGACATGCGGCGCACGCTTGAAGAATACGTTGCCAACGCCCGCGCCAGCGATGAACTCGCCCGCAAGCTGAACCGGCTGGTCACGAAGCTGCTGGCCTGCCGGGACCCGGGCGAAAGGCTGCGCACCCTGCCCGGGAACCTGCGCCGGATCTTTGCGCTGGATTTCGTTCGCCTGCTGCTGTTCGACGCGGTGGCGGACGATTGCGCCGATGTCCCCGGCCTGGAAGCGACGCAGCGGGAAGAGGTCATGGCCGAAGGCCTGAGCGCGGTCCTCAAGGCCAACACGCCGCGCTGTGGCCGCTACAGCTCCGAGCAGCGCGAATTCCTGTTCGGCAAGGAGGCGGGCGAAGCGGCATCGGTTGCCCTGGCGCCGTTGGGGCATCGCGGAAAGCTGGGCCTGCTGGCGCTGGGCAGCCGCGACTCCGATCACTATCACCGCGGCAAGAGCACCGAGTTCCTGAGCCGCGTGAGCGACATTGTCGCGGTGGCCGTATCGCCGGAAAGTTCCTGATGGAGGCCGGGGCCAAGCGGCAGGTTGACGCGTTCCTGCACCACATCCGGTTCGAGCGGGGTTTGTCGGAACACACCGTCAGCGCCTATCGTCGCGACCTGGCGGCCCTGGGCAAGTACTGCACCGAACGCGATGTCGCCGACTGGTCCGGCCTTTCAACCGGCGATCTGCGTCGGTTCGCCGCGGGCGCCCACCGCGGCGGCCTGGCGCCGCGCACCGTGCAGCGGCGCCTGGCGGGAGCGCGCAGCTTCTTCAGCTATCTGGAGAGCGAGGGGGAGATAGGCCACAATCCGGCGCGCGGGGTCAAGGCGCCGCGGCCGCCGCGCAACCTTCCGCAAACCCTGGACCTCGACCAGGTAGCGCGGCTTCTGGACATCCCGGACCGCGATGCCGTTGCCTGCCGCGACCGCGCCATGCTGGAACTGATGTACTCCTCGGGCCTGCGGCTGGCCGAACTGACCGGCCTGGACCAGGGAGGCATCGATATGCGCGAGGGCCTGATCAGGGTTACGGGCAAGGGCCGCAAGACTCGCATCCTGCCGGTGGGCCGCAAGGCGCTTGACGCGCTTAAGGCCTGGATACAACGCCGTGTTGAATTGGCGTCGCTCGGAGAGAGTGCGCTGTTCGTGGGCGTCAGGGGCCGGCGGATCGGCGCCAGCAGCGTACAGGCGCGGCTCGACTACTGGGCGCGGCGCTCGGGACTGCCCGGGCATGTGCACCCGCATATGCTTCGCCACAGCTTCGCCACGCACCTGCTGGAATCGTCCGGCGACCTGCGCGCGGTGCAGGAGCTGCTGGGCCATGCGGACATATCCACGACACAGGTTTACACCCACCTTGACTTTCAGCACCTCGCGAGGGTGTACGATCGCGCCCACCCCCGTGCCCGGCGCAAGGCGCCGACAAAGTCATGAACGCTACGAACCCCGGGAATGATCGCGCAACAGGCGAGCGGGTCCGCTCCACGACCATACTCTGCGTTCGGAGGAACGAAGCGGTAGCCATGGGAGGGGACGGGCAGGTAAGCCTGGGCGATACCGTGCTGAAGGGCAATGCCCGGAAGATCCGGCGGCTGGCGGACGGCTCGGTGCTGGCGGGTTTCGCCGGGGGCACGGCGGATGCCTTCACCCTGTTTGAGCTGTTCGAAGGCAAGCTTCAGCAATACGGAAACCTTACCCGGGCCGCCGTCGAACTGGCCAAGGACTGGCGTACCGACCGCCGGCTGCGACGACTGGAGGCCATGCTGTGCGTCGCCGACCAGCAGAAGACACTGCTGGTTTCGGGTTCGGGCGACGTGGTGGAGCCCGAGGACGGCCTTTTGGCGCTTGGCTCCGGCGGTGGATACGCGCGCGCCGCGGCGCGCGCGCTGCTGGCGGAGACCGAACTGGGCGCCGAGGAAGTGGTCCGCCGCTCGCTGGAGATCGCGGCGGAAATCTGCGTCTACACCAACTCGGAAATCGTCATCGATACGCTCTAAGTGGCGTGACACGACACTAAAGCATGACCCAGATGACGCCCAGGGAGATTGTCGAGGAACTCGACAAGCATGTTATCGGCCAGCAGGAGGCCAAGCGGGCGGTCGCCATCGCCTTGCGCAACCGCTGGCGCCGGATGCAGCTCGAGGATGAACTGCGCCGCGAAATCACGCCGAAGAACATTCTGATGATGGGCCCCACCGGCGTAGGCAAGACCGAGATCGCGCGCCGGCTCGCAAACCTGGCGCGGGCGCCCTTCATCAAGGTCGAGGCCACCAAGTTCACCGAGGTGGGCTATGTGGGCCGCGAAGTGGACAGTATCGTGCGCGACCTGACGGATACAGCCGTGAAGCTGATGCGCGAGACGGAAATGGACCGGGTGCGCCACCGCGCCCGCGAGATCGCCGAGCGGCGGGTGCTTGATGCGCTGATGCGCCTGGCCGCGGCCGCGGGGCCGACCGCCAGGTTGCCGGTGAGCGCCGACGAACGGGAATTGAAGGCAGCGCTGAGACGCGGCGACCTCGATGGCGAGGAAGTGGAAATGGAACTGCAGCTCGCGCCGGTGGGGGTGGAGATCATGGCGCCGCCCGGCATGGAGGAAATGACCAGCCAGTTGCAGAACATGTTCCAGTCGCTGGGCAATCAGCGCACCCGCACCCGCAAGCTGAAGGTCAAGGACGCGATGCGGCTGCTGACGGAAGAGGCCGCGGCTTCGATGCTGGACCAGGAGGAGCTGAAGTCGCAGGCGCTGGAAGCGGTGGAACAGAACGGCATCGTGTTCATCGACGAGATGGACAAGGTGTGCCGCCGGGCGGAGGCCCTGGGCGCGGACGTGTCGCGCGAGGGAGTGCAGCGCGACCTCCTGCCCCTGGTGGAAGGATGCGCCGTCACGACCAAGTACGGGGTGGTGCGCACCGATCACATCCTGTTCATCGCGTCCGGCGCCTTCCAGGCGGTCAAGCCTTCGGACCTGATTCCGGAGCTGCAGGGCCGGTTCCCGATACGGGTGGAACTGGGGGCGCTGGGCATCGAGGAGTTCGAGCGCATCCTCACCGAGCCGGACGCGTCGCTTACCGAGCAATACACCGCCCTGCTGGGCACCGAACAGGTTTCCCTCAGTTTTGAGGCCGAGGCGGTTCACCGCATTGCCGAGATTGCCTGCTCGGTCAACGACAGCACGGAAAACATCGGCGCGCGGCGCCTGCAGACCGTCCTGGAGCGGCTGCTGGAGTCGATTTCCTTCGACGCGGCCGACCGCGGGGGACAGACGCTGAAGATTGACGCGGCTTACGTCGACGAGCACCTCGGCAAGCTGGCGGAAGATGAGGATTTCCGCCGCTACATTCTCTGAGGGCAATGCCCTCCTTCCCGGGATCGCCGCCGACTGAATTGCGCTTGCGCGGCGAGCGCCGGACCCTGCGCGTGAGTTTTGCCGACGGCGCGGCGTTTGACCTCAACGCCGAATACCTGCGCGTGAAGTCGCCGTCAGCGGAGGTGCGGGGTCACGGGCGCGGTGGCGGGCAATTGCCTCTCGGCAAATCCGACGTTCGCGTAACGGCGGTGGAACCCGTGGGGCAGTATGCTGTTCGCCTCGTATTCGACGACGGCCACGATTCGGGCATTTACTCGTGGAAATATCTGCGCGAGCTCGGCGAATTGCGGGATGAGTACTGGGCGCGTTACCTCGACGAGGTGGCCGCGGCGGACAAGTCCGATGCGCGCAACTGACCCTGGGAGCGAAGGCGTCCCGCCCTTGTCGAAGGCGGGGACGCCTTCGCTCCCAGGGGAGGGCGAGACGCCCTCGCTCCCGGGGGAGCAGCGTTTCGGTTTCAGCCGGGTGAGTCCGGACGAGAAGACCCGCCGGGTGCGCGGCGTGTTCGATTCCGTGGCGGACCGCTACGATCTGATGAACGACCTGATGTCGCTCGGCGCGCACCGCCTGTGGAAGAGGTTTGCCCTGGCCCGCACGGGACTGCGCCCGGGGGGCATTGCGCTGGATGTTGCCGGCGGCACGGGCGACCTGGCGATCGGCATGAGCCGCCAGGTCGGGCCGCAGGGACGCGTGGTGCTCAGCGACATCAATCCCGCGATGCTGGGGATCGGCCGCAACCGGCTGCTGGATGCGGGGGCCGGCGGGAACGCCAGGGCGGTGTGCGCCGATGCTGTCGCCTTGCCTTTCGGCGCAGGGCTGTTCGACTGCGTCACCATAGGTTTCGGGTTGCGCAACGTCACCGGAAAGCCCGCGGCGCTCAGGAGCATGGCGCGGGCCGTCAAGCCTGGCGGCCGCTTGCTGGTGCTGGAATTCTCGCGCCCCGCGCTCAAGTTCATTCGCCCTGCCTACGACTGGTATTCCTTCGCCGTCATTCCGGCTCTTGGGCGCCTGGTCGCGGGCGACGCCGACAGTTATCGTTACCTGGTGGAATCGATAAGGGTGCATCCCGACCAGGAAACGCTTGCCGAAATGATGCGCGAGGCGGGCTTCGAGGACGTGCGATGGCATAACCTGTCCGGCGGAATTGTGGCGCTGCACATCGGTTTTCGATACTAGTGTTTGCGAAACTGGCCACCTCGCTGGAA
Organism: Gammaproteobacteria bacterium; assembly: GCA_963666765.1. Lineage (GTDB taxonomy): Bacteria > Pseudomonadota > Gammaproteobacteria > Steroidobacterales > Foliamicaceae > Foliamicus. The sequence continues at coordinate 2,055,864 of OY762933.1, read as the reverse complement.
GGCGTGTTGAACCGCAACCTCCAGGCTTCGCTGACGGCGCGGCGCGCCGCGTCCGAGCTGGAAGGGCTTTGCATGGACATGGGCGTTTCCGCTTCGCAACCGGTTTTGCGCATGAGCGTGGAAGGCGGCCGTTTGCGCTTCGCGGAACCGGACGGGAAGCCGAGCGGCGTTACCCTGTCCGGCGGCTGGCGCCGATTGTTGGAACTGCTCGGCGGCGATCACACCGGCCCGGGACTTGATTTGCGCGGCGACCCCGCCGTGGCCGAAGGGTTCGCCCGGCTGCTGAAGCATTGCCGGCCCAGCCCGGAAGAGGAACTGGCCCGTTTCACCGGCGACCCCGTCGCCCACCAGGCGGGCGACGCCGCCCGGGCGGCGGCCGGTTGGGCGCGGGAAGCGGGTGATTCCCTGCAGCACAATCTGCGCGATTTCGTCCAGGAGGAGGCGCGGTTGATGCCGACGCGGGCCGAGTTCGACGCCTTCTCGGCCGAGGTGGAACGGCTGCGCGACAGCGTCGGCCGGGTCGCCGCGCGCGTAGAGGCCCTGGGCAAGGGCCGGGCCCGGTAGCGCCGGAACCGCGGACCCCGGTTCAGGCATGCGGCTGTTGTTCCGAATCCTTGGGATCGTGCGCCTGCTGGCGCGCTACGGTCTTCTTCGTGATGCGGGCTTGCCGCGCCCGCTGCGCTTGCCCGCGTGGCTGCTGCTTGCGCGGCGCAGGCTTAAGGGTGAATCGCGCGGCCTGCGCCTGCGCGAGGCGCTGCAGGACCTGGGGCCCATCTTCGTGAAGTTCGGACAGAACATTTCCACCCGGCCCGACCTGCTCCCGCCGGACATCGCCCGGGAACTGACGCGCCTGCAGGATGAGGTCCCGCCGTTTTCGGCGGAAAAGGCGCGCGAACTGCTGGGCGGCTTCTACGGCCGTCCGGTGGAAGAAGTGTTCGCTGAATTCGAGCCGGAAGCGCTGGCGGCAGCCTCCATCGCGCAGGTTCATGCGGCGCGCCTGTCCGGCGGCGAGGAAGTGGTCGTCAAGCTGCTGCGTCCGGGCATCAGGGCGCGCATCGAGCGGGACGTGGAACTGCTGTACGGCGTGGCGCGCCTGACCAGCGCGTGGTGGCCATCGACCTTCCGGCTGCGCCTGGTCGAGGTCGTCGAAGAGTACGAGCGTACGCTCGACAACGAACTGGACCTGACCCGCGAGGGCGCCAACGCCTCGCGCCTGAAGCGCAGCTTCGCCGGTTCCGACATCATCCATGTTCCGGCGGTCTACTGGGACTACTGTCGCCCCGACGTGCTGGTCCTGGAGCGGATTCACGGCGCCCCGATCCGCGATGTGCAGGCGCTGAAGGACGCGGACGTGGACATACCCGAACTTGCCGCCCGGGGTGTGCAGATCTTCTTCACCCAGGTGTTCAGGGACAGCTTCTTCCACGCAGACATGCATCCGGGAAATGTATTCGTGGACATCAGCGATCCGAAGAATCCCCGCTACGCGGCAGTCGATTTCGGCATTGTGGGCATACTCGACGAGCGCGACCACCACTACCTCGGCCAAACGCTGTTGGCCTTCTTCGAGCAGGACTACGCGCGCCTGGCGCGCCTGCACCTTTACTGGGGATGGGTAGCGCCCGATGCCCGCGCTGAGGACCTGGAGGCGGCTTTTCGGGTGATCGGGGAGCCGATCTTCGCCCGGCCGCTGAGCGAATGCAGTTTCGGAAAGGTCCTGGGGCGGATATTCGCCACCGCCCAGGAATTCGACATGCACCTGCAGCCGCAGATGCTGCTGCTGCACAAGACGCTGCTCAACATCGAGGGCCTGGGGCGGGAGCTGTATCCGGAACTGGACCTGTGGGAAACCGGCTATCCGCTGCTGAAGAAGTGGATGGCGCGACGGGCCGAGCCCGGCCGCGTAATGAAGGAACTTCGGCGCGACCTGCCCGAGTTGCGCTACGCCGTTCAACGTCTGCCCCGCGCGCTGCACCGCCTGCTGGACAGGGCCGAGGGCGCGCCGAGCCGGCGGCGCGAGCGCCGCCCGGAAGGCAGGCGAAAACTCTGGCGGCAGATGACCGGCTGCACGCTGCTGCTTGCCGGCGCCGTACTTCTGGGTCTTCAGGCCCAGCCGCCGTTCCTGTCCTGGCTGTCGGCGGCAGCCGGACTGATCCTGGTCCTCAGCGCGCGCCCTCGCCGCTGACGCGCCTACCGCGGGTCGGGGCCTCCGGTCTCAGGCACGCAGGGAACGAAGGAAGTCGCCGGCGTCCTCGCCGCGCTCCAGGCAGTCCACCACCGCCGACCCCACGATCACGCCGTCGGCCACGCCGGCAAGGGTTCGCACCTGCCCTGCGCTGCGAACGCCGAAGCCGGCGCACACGGGCAGTACCGAACACGCGCTGACCCTCTGCATGTAGGTCGTCATTTCCTCCGACACCCGGCGCTCGCCGCCGGTCACGCCGGTCACCGTCACTGCATAGACGAAACCCCCGCTGCCGCGGCACAAGGTCCGCAGCCGCTCCGCAGGCGTCGCCGGCGTGACCATCTGGACCAGCCCGATTCCGTGCCCGAGCAAGAGTTTCCTGACGCGATCGCATTCTTCCCAGGGCAGGTCGGGCACGATCAGACCGCCGACGTGGCGCTCCGCGCAGCTCTCGGCAAGCTTCTCAATACCGTAGGCGAGCAGAGGGTTGTAATAGCTCATCAGCACCAGTGGCACGCCCGGGTCGCCATGGGCCTTCAGTTCCCGCAGGATCCAGTCCAGGGAAACTCCGTTGGCCAGGGCCGCTTCGCTGGCGCGCTGTATGGTCACGCCGTCCGCCATCGGATCGGAGAACGGCACTCCGATCTCCACCGCCTCCGCCGCGTCGGCAAGATTGCTCAGCGTCGAATGGAAGTCGTCCTTGCCGGGGTGCCCGGCGGTAAAGAAGGGCAAAAGCGCGGGCTTTGGCGCGTCGATGATGGCGCTCTGCAGGCGCTCCGCTCCGGTCAACGAGGTGTTCACGGGCGTACATTGTCCGGTACGGCGTGCGTGGCTGCAATGCGGCGCGGGCGCCGATGCAACCCCCGGGCGGACAGCGGCATCTTTTTCTTGTACCGGTCCGTCACGAAGGGAGTTCTTCATGAAACGTTTGGCCTTGTTGCCGTGTTTTCTGCTGGTTGCCGCGTGTTCAGCCATGAAGGACCCCAGCGGCGCCATCGTCGATCTTCAGGGGGTTGATCGGAACCAGTATGAGATCGATCTTGCCGACTGCCGGGGCTACGCGGAAGAAGTGCCCGTCGGCAAGCACGTCGCCACCGGAGCGGCCGGCGGCGCCGCCGTGGGGGCCGCCGTGGGCGCGGTTTCCGGCGCCAACAAGACCGGCATCGGTCAGGCTGCCGGCGCCGGCTGTGGCGAACGGTTCTAGAGGGCGCCGGTGAGAGTGGGCATGTCCTTGTCGCCGCGGCCCGACAGTCCGATAAGCATGCGCTTGCCGGGATTCTTCGCTGCCCAGCAGCGCGCGGCGTGGAAGGCATGGGCGGGCTCAAGCGCCGGCAGTATGCCTTCCAGCCTGCAGCATTCGGCCAGGCCCTCAAGCGCCTCGCCGTCGTTTGCAGTCACGTAGCGGACCCGGCCGACCGCCTGCAGCAGCGCGTGCTCCGGGCCTACGCCCGGGTAGTCGAGGCCGGCGGAAATCGACGAGGTTTCCAGTACCTGGCCATCGTCGTCGTACAGGAGCATGGAATAGCTGCCGTGCAGGACGCCGGGCCGACCGGCGGACAGCGAGGCTGCGTTCTCTCCGGGGTCGAGGCCCTTGCCGCCCGCTTCCACCCCATAAATGCGAACTTCCTCGTCGCCGAGAAAGGCGTGGAACAGGCCGATGGCGTTGGACCCGCCGCCGACGCAGGCGAATAACGCATCGGGCAGCCCCCCGGCCTGTTCGGCGAACTGCAGGCGCGCCTCGTCGCCGATGACTCTCTGCAATTCGCGCACCAGCCAGGGATAGGGATGCGGGCCCACCGCCGAACCCAGCAGGTAGTAGACCCCTTCCGGATCGGCCACCCAGGTGCGGAAGGCCTCGTCGGTCGCGGCCCGCAGGGTCCGGTCCCCCTTGTCCACGGCCACCACCTCGGCGCCGAGCTGGTGCATGCGCTGGACGTTGGGCGCCTGCCGCTCCATATCGAGCACGCCCATGTAAACGCTGCACGGCAGTCCCACCCGCGCACAGGCGGCTGCGGCCGCTACCCCATGCTGTCCCGCGCCGGTCTCCGCCACCACGCGGCGGGCGCCGAGCCTGAGCGCCAGGTGCGCCTGGCCCAGCGCGTTGTTGATCTTGTGCGCTCCGGTGTGAGCCAGGTCCTCCCGCTTCAGCCATACTTCGGCGCCCCACGCCCTTTCCAGGCCGCGCGCCCGGGTAAGCGGGGTCGGTCTGCCGATCCACTGCCGCCGCTCACTGTCCAGGGCCTCGCACGCGTCGCCATCCGCGAAGAAATCACGCGCCGCTCCCTCCAGCCGGGACAGCGCGGGCATCAGCGTTTCCGGCGCGAAGCGCCCGCCGAAAGGACCGAAGCGGCCGTCGCCGTCCGGCAGGTCGCCGCCGAGCAGGGCGGCGAGCAGCCCGGGGCCTTCCGATGCCGCGATCTTCATGAGGGCGCCTGCGCCAGCCGGGCGGCGCGTATGAAGGCGCGAACCTTGTGCGGGTCCTTTACGCCCCGGGCCGACTCCACGCCGGAACTCACGTCCACGCCCCAGGGCTGCACGCGGCGAACCGCCTCGCCGACGTTGTCGGGGTCGAGGCCCCCGGCCAGTACCACCCGCACACGGCGCGCCAGAAGCGCGGCCCGCTCCCAGCTCGGCGGACGGCCCATGCCGCTGTCGGCGCTTTCGAATATGCAGGGCATGTCCAGCGAAAACTCTTCGGCGTTGAATTGCTCATGGTCCCTGTATACCGGCAGCTTCCCCATGCCCTTCGGCAGGCGCAATCCGGCCAGGCGGTCGGCATCGGCCTGAAGGCAATCCGGTTTGAACGAGTCGAATACCTCTTCCCAGTCGGCTTGTTGCGGGCGCAGCATAACCGCAACGCGCTGCACCCGCCGGGGAACCGGACCGGCGAGTTCTACCGCCCGCCGCGGAGAGAGGTAGCGCGGCGAGGGCGGGTAGAAGTTGAAGCCCAGCGCGTCCACGCCCTCATCCACCGCCGCTTCGATCGCCTCGGGATCGGTCAGTCCGCATATCTTGACGAACAGGCTCAATCCGGTCTCCTCCGCCGGCCCTCTGCGAGCATGCCGGCGGCCAGTACCCGCGGATCGACCGCGCGCATCAGGGCCGTGCCGATCAGCAGGCCGTCCCAGCCGAGCGCGGCCAGCTCGCCCGCCTGCCCGGCGTTCTCGATTCCGCTTTCGGCAATCATGCGGTATCCGCCCGGGTTGCGCAGATCGACCTTTGCGAACCGCCCGCGGTCCACCTCCAGGGTGCGCAGATCGCGGCAATTCAGTCCCAGCAGTACCTTGTCCCGCGGCGCGTCAAGACGCACCGCCATTTCCTGCGCACGCTCAAGTTCCGTGTTCTCGAAGGCCTCCAGCAGCGCGAACATTCCGCAGGCCAGGGCAGTCTTGAGCATCGCCTCCGTGTTCGGGGCATCGGTCATGCCGACTATGAGCAGCACGCCGGCCGCGCCATGCACACGCGCCTCCAGCACCTGGTAGGGATCGACCAGGAAGTCCTTGCGCATGACGGGCGTGTCCACGGCGGCTTCCGCGACCTTCGCCAGCAGCTCAAGCGAACCGTCGAAGCGGTCAGGTTCGGTCAGCACCGAAAGCGCCGCCGCGCCTGCCGCCGCATATTGCCCGGCCAGCGCGCAGGGCAAGAAATTCGCGCTCGACAAGCGGCCTTCGCTGGGCGAGCGTGGCTTGATCTCTGCGATCAGGTCGAAGCCTTCGGGAGAGAAACTCATTGCCGGCGGCGCCGGCAGGCTGTCGACGCGGCGGCGAAGCTCGTCCTCGTCCAGGCGCAGCTTCGCCTTGTGCGCGCGCCAGCGGCTGGATTCCGCCATGCGCTCGAGAAATCCGCCGCTCATGGCGCCGCTGCGCCCCGCATGTCCTCCAGCAGGCTGCCTGCCGCACCCGATTGCAGCGCCTCGCGGGCCGTGCCCAGGCCTGCGGGCAGGCTGCCTGCCGCGCCGACGAGCTCCAGCACCAGCCCTGCCTGCAGCACCAGGGCGTTATTCAGCGCTTCAGCCCCTTCGCCACGCAGGGCGCCTTCCAGGGTGGCGGCGTTGTAATCGCGCTGGCCGCCTGCCAGGTCGGATGGCCTGCAGCGCGGAATGCCGAAATCGGCCGGATCCACCGTCCGGCTGCGGACTTCGCCGGGACGCACGTCGATCTGCAGGAATCGGCCCACCGGCGTGGGCTCGTCCCATCCGGGTTCGCCATGTACCACGAAGCAACGCTCAATGTCGAGGCCGCTCAGCGTATCGGCCATCAGCGCCGCCGCCTCGCGGCTGAACGCGCCCACCAGCATGAAGGGAGGCTTCGCCGGATTTGTCAGCGGACCCAGCAGATTGAATACCGTGCGCACGCCCAGCGCCGCGCGAATGGGCGCAATCGACTTCATCGCCGGGTGGAAAAAGGGTGCGAACATGAAGGCGAAACCGTGGGCCGTGAGTGATCGCGTGACTTCCTCGGCCGTGGCCGGCCAGGTCAGGCCCAGCGCCTCCAGCACGTCCGCGCTGCCGGTCTTGCTCGACACCGCACGGTTGCCGTGTTTGGCAATGCGCACTCCGCAGGAGGCCGCCAGAAGGCCGGCGCCGGTGGATAGATTGATGCTGCCGGAGCCATCGCCGCCGGTGCCCGCCACGTCCGCAACGGGACCGCCGGCCGGCAGCTCTGGCCGGATTGCCAGCTCCCGCATCGCCCGCGCGAAGCCACGCACCTCCACGGCGCTTTCGCCTTTAAGCCGCAGCGCCGTGAGCAGCGCACCGGCCAGCGCCGGTGCGGCTGCGCCGGCGGCCAATTCGAGCATGGCGGTCTCCGCCTGGCTTTCCGTGAGGCTCTCGCCGGCCAGCAGGCTTTCCAGCATGGACTGGAGAGTCTCAGGTTTGGCGTTCACGGTCTGCTTTCAGGCGGAAATTCTTTCGGCGCCGGGCTGACCAGGCGGTCGCACGACAGGGCGCGCCGGCCCACTGTTTGCCGCGGACAACACGAGTCCTCCGCTCAGCCTCCCGGCCCAAGGCAGCTCTTGAACGAAGCCGCCATATTACGAATGACGGAGAAATAAAGTTCCGGTCCGCGATCCACGTTGGTCCCCAGGGGATCCACGATGCCGGCCCGCGCGGGAGTGTCTTCGATGAGGACATCGACCAGCCCCGGATCGAACCTCGGTTCCGCGAATACACAGGAAGCGCCGAGTTCGCGGATCTTGTCGCGAAGTTCCATGACGCGGCGTACGCCGAGCGAGCGCTCGGAGTTGACTACTCCCGATCCCACGGCGGTCAGGCCGAAGCGTTTCTCGAAATACTGGTAGGCGTCGTGAAACACGATGTAGGGCTTGCCGCGAACCGAGGCTGTTTCGGCTGCGGCTTCTTCAGCCAACGCGTCCAGGCGCTTGATCAAGGTTTCGGCATTGCTTGCATAGGTCGCGGCGTTGGCCGGGTCCGCGTCGGACAGGGCGCCGGCGATGATCTGCGCCATCACGGCGGCGTTGACCGGGTCGAGCCAGATGTGCATGTCAAACTCGCCATGTTCTTCGCGCTCGGCCTCGTGCTCGTGGTCATGGTCATCATCGTGATCGTGGGAGTGGCCTTCCTCCTCACCGTGCTCGTGAGGCTCGAATGCTCCGCCTTCGCGGAACGGCCTGCGAACGATCCCGTCGGCTTCGGCGAGTTCGATCACGCGGGCCTTTCCGGCCAGTGCGCTTACAGGCCCCATCAGAGCCGTCTCGATTGCCTCCCCAACCAGAAAGACCACGTCGGCTTCCTGCAGCCTTGCGGCGTCCGATGGACGCAGGTTGTAGGTATGCGGCGAAGATGCGCCGCGCATGATCAGGTGCGGTTCGCCCACGCCCGCCATTACCGCGCTTACCAGCGAGTCCACGGGTTTAATCGAAGCGACAACGCGGATGTTCGAGTCGGCCGTGGCGGGTGCGCCCGCAAGGCCGCTCAGTACCGTCAGTGCGCCGATCAGCGCAATTCGCGGCGATGGGCGCACGGGAACGGCGCCGAACCGCCTGCAATGGGTGTTGTCGTTCATCAGGTTTCCCCCCCGGTGCGTGTTCCTGCCGGCTGCGTCCTGCCCTGTTTGCGGCCGGTTGCAGGGCCAGGCCGCCGCAACCGCATAAGCGCGACCGTTCGGCCAGCCTCTCGGCCCAGGGTGGCGAGGCGCGCTATTGTAGACTAGGGGCATTGCTCGGGCTCGCCCGTGTGCACAGCCTCGTGAGGCATTGGAGCGCCGGAAACTTGAGACGCGCCGCATCCACCAACCTGATCCACGCCCGCAACATGGGCGTGCGTCGCGGGGGCCGCTGGATATTTCGCCACGTCGATCTGAACGTCGAGCGTGGGGAAATGATTTTCGTGGCCGGCGCAAACGGCGCAGGCAAGTCGACCTGCGTCAAGGCGGCGCTGGGATTGATCGATATCGATGAGGGATCGGTCGAACTGGCGGATTCGCTGAGAATCGGCTACGTTCCGCAAAAGCTCCCGATCACCCCGACGCTGCCGCTGACGGCACGCCGGCTGATGAGGCTTACCGTCCCGGTACCCGACGAGGTGATTGACGCCGCTCTCGTCGCGGTGGGCCTGGACCGGCTGGGCAACCCTCCCGTAACCACGCTTTCCGGGGGAGAGTTCCAACGGCTCCTGCTTGCCCACGCGCTGATCAATCGGCCGGAACTGCTGGTGCTGGACGAGCCGGACCAGGGCGTGGATATGGTTGGCGCCGACATTCTTTTCGGCCTGATAAAGGAAGTCAGGCGAGATCTCGGATGCGGGATACTGGTGATTTCGCATGATCTGAAACGGGCCGTGCGCAGCGGTGACGACATCATCGTCCTGGTGCCCCACGAGCATGAACCGGACCCCGCGAAGGACGGAGAATCGCCGCCTTCGCCGGGACCCGCCGGCCGGACGTTTCCTTACGACGGCGCCTGAACATGCTGGATGACTTCGTTACCCGGGCGCTTCTGGCAGGCATCGGACTGGCGCTGGTGACCGGCCCCGTGGGCTGCTTCGTGGTCTGGCGCCGGCTGGCGTACTTCGGCGAGACGATCGCGCATTCGGCCTTGCTGGGCGTGGCGCTGGCGGTGGTTTTCAATTTCAGCATCGTGATCGGCATCCTGATCGCGGCCTGCATGGTGGTGGTGACCATGTTCTACCTGGAGCGCCGTGACACGCTGCCCACGGATACCCTGCTCGGCATGCTTGCTCACGGTGGCCTTGCGCTCGGACTGGTGGTGCTGGCCTTTTTCCCGAACATGCGGGTGGATCTGCACGCCATGCTCTTCGGAGACCTGCTGGCCGTCACGCGCCTGGACGTGGGGATCATCTGGCTGGGCGGCGCGGCGGCGCTGGGTGTGCTTTGGTGGATCTGGCGGCCCCTGCTGGCGGCGACGCTGGACCGCGACCTGGCCATAGTGGCGGGACTGCGCCCCGACCGGGCGCGCCTGCTATTCGGTTTTCTGGTGGCCGGAATCATCGCCATTGCGATCAAGATCGTGGGGATACTCCTGATCGTCGCGCTGCTGGTCATTCCTCCGGCGGCGGCGCGGCGATTCTCGTCCAGCCCGGAGCGCATGGCGGCGGGCGCCGCGCTCATCGGCGTGGCCGCGATTGGCGGCGGCCTTTATGCGTCGGCCAGACTGGACACGCCGTCGGGCCCTTCCATCGTGGTTGCGGCGCTTGCCCTTTTCGTTCTCACTCGTCTGCGCCCGCCCCGCCCCAAAGAACGCTCGCGCTGAGCGCGACAGCTAAAGCGCGTACATCATCGGCAACAGGAGCGAGAAACCGACCCACATGATCAGGGTGAGCGGCGCGCCGATCCGCAGGAAGTCCAGCCGCCGGTAGCCGCCGGCGCTCATGATCAGCAGATTGGTCTGGTAACCGATCGGTGTGAGGAAACTCATGTTGGCGCCGAATATCACCGCCAGAATGAAGGGTTCCACCGGCGCGCCGAGTCCGGTGGCGAAGGAGTATGCGATCGGCGTTCCGATAATGGCGGCGGCGTTGTTTGAAACCACGTTTGTCAGGATCGCCATCAGGAGCATCAGCCCGCTGAGTATCAGGGGCACCGGTAGATCGCCGGAGACCACGACAAAAACCTGCGCGAGCCAGTCCGCGGCGCCGGTCTTGATCAACGCCTGACCCAGGCTCAGACTCGCCACGATGATGATGGTGAGCGGCACGTTGAAGGCGTCGCGCACGTTGCGCCAACTCATGCATTTCGCCGCGATCATCAAGCCCACTCCCGTCACGGAGGTGAGCACGATGGGCACCCAGCCCAGCGCCGCCGGAACGATGATCGCGGTCATGATCGCTACCGCGGCCTTCGCTCTTCCCGCCCGCGGCAATTCCACCACGCGGCCCAGCACCAGCATGGCGGATTCGGTGGTCAGCCGGCGTATCTCGGCCCTTGAGGCCTGCACCAGCAACACGTCCCCCGTGCTCAGCCGCGCGTTCAGTAGATCGTGGGTCGGCGCTTCCCGCGCTCCGGCGCGATGGATGGCGAGCGGCAGGAGACCGTAGATTTCGTCGAGGTGGGCCGCGCGAACGCTGCGCTTGTCGAGCGGCGAGCCCCGCGTCACCACCAGCTCGGCTATCTGCTGCGGCTCATCCTGGAACCGGTCCTCCCCGTGCGGCAGCGAGGCGCCCAGCACATCCTCGTATTCGCTCAGGTGCTCCATGGTGTCGCGCACGAACAGGAGATCGCCCGCCCGCATCTGCAACCCGTCGAGCCCGTGAACGAAAACGTTGTTGCCGCGCACGATGCGCGTAATCAGCATCTCGTTGCTGGTTCGCGCCCGAATCTCCGCCACGGTCTTGCCGTCGGCGAAGCCGCCCGGCCTGATGGTCAGGGTGGAGGTGAACAGCAGCTTGGCCTCGGCCAGGGGCAGGGTGCGCTCGGGAGTCAGGCGCGGCGCGAGCAGCCAAAGGAAGACGATCGCGACGCTGCCGACCAGCAGGACGGGCAGGGAGAAGGCGAACATACCGAAGACAGGCAGTCCGAGGTCCTGCTCGGCAAGCTTCACGACGAGCAGGTTGGTTGAAGTGCCGATCACCGTGGACATGCCTCCGATCAGGGTGGCGAAGCCCATCGGCAGCAGAATCGCGGAAGGCGATTGCTTGGCGTGCAGTGCCGCAGCGGTCAGGACCGGAAGCAGCATCACGACAACCGGGGTGTTATTGACGAACGCGCTGAATACGGCGGAGCCCACCAGCGTAAGCAGCGCGGCGAGCAGAGGCAGGCGGGTCCAAAGGCGGGTGAAGAACAAGGCGATCGGGCGCAGAGCGCCGGTGATTTCCAGTCCCTTGCCGGCCACCAGCAGGGCCGTAATGGTGATCAGGGCTTCATGACCCACATTGAGGAAAAAGTCGGTTGGCCGGATGACCGGCACGCCGTCCTGTTCCAACGGCCAGAACTGGAACCCCAGCAGCAGCAACAGCAAGACGCCCATGCCGGCGGTTTCCAGCGGAATCCGGTCGCGCGTAAACAGGTACAGCGCAAACACGGTGAGCAGCATCACCATCAGGGCATGGGTGCCGGGGAAATCGGGAATGACCAGGTCCTCGGGGCAAGGCGAGGCCGACTATGGTATCAGTCCGGTTCCTCCGAACGCCGCCCCGTCAGGCGCCGGGATTTTCCTGCATCAGCGCCCATGTCGAGCGCAGCAGGCGCTCGTAATCGGACCGGTCGATCAGGCTGCGGACCTGGCTGCCGTGCATGGTCAGATTGTCCGCAATGCGGATGAGCGGAAGCAGGTTCAGCCAGGCGCGAGCAGGGATGGCCGTGGCCTTGCGCGGCAACAGGCAGTACGGCGACAGGGCCAGGAGCTGGCGGTGACGCGGACTGCGCCGCGAGATGATCCGGCGCGCGCGATCGTTGCCGTAGCGCGGGGCGAGCGCGCGCACCAGTTGTTCAGTATTCAATGCCGGGTAGGGTCCGCGTTCCGCGGCCAGGCGCAGCGATTCGCGCAGCAACTGGCGCTTGAATAGCGTCAGCCAGCGTTGCAGCAGCCGCAGGGTGGAAAAGGCCGCCGGGTCCAGCCCATGGCGCAGCACCAGGTCGCCGATGCCGGTGACGTGGGCGGCAAGCCGGCGGTTGGCCAGGGCGTCCTGTCGCAGTTCCTCCGAAGGCCAGGTAACGGAATCGATCAGGTTGTCGGCCAGCCGTACGCCGACGCGAACGAGCTTCTTCAGGTGGCCCACGCCCCTCTCGATCTGTTCCGCCGGGATCGTGCTCAAATCAAACTGCATTCCCAGCCAGGCGGTGTAGGCGGGCGCCTCGAACAGGCTGAGCGGCATGATCGCGTCCGGCTTCTCGCTTCCCGCAAGGTCCGTCAGGGGCTGTCTCTCGCCCGCGGGGACCAGTTCGATTCGCGGGTTGGCGTGACTGCAGCGAACCAGTTCGTCCCAGAGCGCTCCGTCGCCGAACGACATTGCATCCACCCGCAATGCCGCCCGCGTGCCTTCCAGGCCGGAACCCCGGGCGGCCTCCAGCAGGCTGCGGCAGGCCGGATGTTCGGTGCGCAGCGAAAAGACCACCGGCGGAGCTGTGGAGCGGATTTCCGCCTGCCTCCGGATTTCGACGGCCAGGGCGTCAAGCCAGGCGTTGAATTGATTCGCGCCAATCGCGGAAAGATCAACCCCGATCGCGATGTCCCGCTCCGTAGGTCGCGCCAGGCAGTCTCGAAAGCGCCGCAGCGCGGGGCTTCCGGAATCGGGCGCTTCATTGCGCCCGACATCGAGCCGAAAGGCATATTGTCCGGAAACGGCATGGCCCGCCGCGGGGCGATCAACGGCATCGAAAGGCAGCGGTCCGATGGTTTCGCCGCTGAGCAAACGCTCGAAGTAGCCGCGCCAGCGTTGCGGCTCCGGTTCCGCGCGTACGGCAAGCGCGGCCAGCGCGCGCGCCTGCGCCAGACGCTCGACATTGCCAATCCTCCCCGGCTCCATGACATGAATTTGCTCGGCGACGAAATGTCCGGCAAGCCGGAAATCGACCGCGTTCGCACTGTTATGGGTCCGGGCCGTGGAGGGCCGGGATTCCGCGTCAGGACTGAATCAGGTCCTTGAGCGCAACGGACTCGTCCATCAGGCGCGCGGGATCGGGGGCGGCGCGCGCGGCAATCAATTTCTTGCCCATCATGAAGTCGCGCGGACTGGACACGGCCTCCACCGCGGTCAGGCTGCCGCCGCGCAGGCGGAAAGCCGCAAACGCTCCGGCTGATGGGTCCCCGCGCAGGACAGTCTCGTCCTCGGGCCGGGCGAGCCCCGCAATCTGCAGTTTTACGTGGAACTGGTCCGACCAGAACCACGGGATGCTGGAATAGGGCCTGGGGTCGCCCAGGATTACCGAGGCGGCCACCTGTCCGTGATCCACTGCGTTCTGGACCGATTCCAGGCGCACGGCGGCTCCAAGGGCCGTATTGATCGTGCGGGCGCAGTCGCCGGCGGCCAGCACCGATTCATCCCCGGTCCGGCAGTACTCATCGGTCAGGATGCCGTCGTTTTCGCCGAGACCGCATTCGCGGGCAAGATCCGCCGCGGGCAGCACGCCGATGCCCACCAGCACGGCGTCCGCGGGCAGCGGGCCATTGCCGGTTTCGACCGCCTCCACACGCTCCTTTCCCGCAAAACCCCGAACCTGCTCCCCGACTCGTACGTGCACGCCGGATTGCCGATGCAAATCCGTAAGCCACTCGGCGAGCGGCGCGCTGAGCACGCGGCTCATCACCCGCTCCTCGGCCTCCAGGACGGCGACTTCGGCGCCTGCCTTCGCCGCTGTGGCCGCCACCTCCAGCCCGATATAGCCTCCGCCCACCACGACGATCCGCCGACCGGCTCCGAGCTCCTCCTGCAGCCGGTCGGCGTCGGCCAGCGACCGCAGGTAGTGGATGCCGGGCAGGTTCGCGCCCGGAACATCGAGGCGCCGCAACCTGCTGCCGGTGGCGAGCACCAGCCGGTCGTAGTCAAGTTGCTCGCCGCCGTCCAGTTCTGCGCAATGGCCGGCGCGGTCGATCGACAATACGCGCCGGCCCAGGCGCAGCCCCACGTCCCTCGACTCGTAATAGGCCGTCTTGCGAAGCAGCAGCCGCTCGCGCCCCAGTTCGCCGGCCAGGTATTGCTTGGATAGCGGAGGGCGCTGGTAGGGCGGCTCGTTCTCGTCGCTGACCAGCGTTATCCGGCCTTCGTGACCGCCGAGTCGAAGCGACACGACAAGCTGCGCCGCGGCCTGGCCTCCACCGACGACCAGTACAGATTCGCTCGAAGCGGCCACTAGCTGCTAGGGCGCAAGCGCCGACTGCAGCGGCCAGAAAACCGGCAGCAGCAGCATCACGATCAGGAACACGAGCAGCGTCAACGGCACGCCGGCCCGGATGTAGTCGGTGAACCGGTAATTGCCGGGGCCCATGATGAGGATATTGGCCGGGTGGGAAATCGGGCTGGTGAAGCTGGCCGATGCCGCCATGGCCATGGCCATCATCGCCGTCGTGGGCGCGATACCCAGCGACGCGCTGGCCGACAGGACCACCGGCGACATCAGCACCACCAAAGCCGCGGTGGGAATGATCATCGTGGCCAGGGCCGTTACCAGGTACAGGCCGCCGATTACATACCAGGGTCCCAGGGTCCCCAGCAGGTCGACCGCCGTCCCGGCCAGCAGCCGGGCGGCGCCGGTGTTGGCCAGCGCCGTGCCCAGCGGCAGCATGCCGGCGATGAGAAAAACAGCCCGCCAATCAATCGCCCGATAGGCGTCCTCCATGCTCAGGCAGCGGATCAGCACCATCAGGGTCGCGCCGATAAGAGCGGCGATCGAAATCGGCAGCCAGCCGGTCAGAACGGCGCCGATCACACCGATCATGATCAGTCCGGCGTAACGCTTCCTGGGCCGCCGGGGGACGAAGGGAGTCACCTCGATGAACGAGGGGTCCTTGGCCAGGCGGCGCAGATTGTTGCGCGGTCCCACCAGCAACAAGGCATCGCCGAAGTTCAGCCGTTCCGTCTGCAGGTCGGTATGCAGAGTCTGGCCGGCACGCCGGATCGCCACCAGCTCCAGGCCGTACTTTTCATTGAAGCCCATTTCCGCCGCCGTGCGGCCGCCGAGGCGCGACAGCGGCGCCAGCGTGACTTCCTCGGTCGCCAGCCGGTCAGTGGCGTAAAGGTTGAGAGCCGGCGTCATTTCCTCTTCGATTTCCAGTTCCTGGACCGCCCGCAGCGTCTCCAGGTCCTCGTTGCGGGTCTGCAGCAGCAGGCGATCGTCCTCGCGCAGCACCTCGTCGGGGTCCGGGATGAAGTTGACTTCGTCCTCGCGGTTGATGGCCAGCAACCGGAATTCCAGCGCCTCGGCCAGGCGGGATTGGCCGAAGGCCATGCCGACCAGTCGCGAACCGGCCGGGACGCGAATGGTGATCAGCCGCTCGTTGGGGCGGTACAGTTTCTCCAGCGTCTCCTGGCCGAGTTCGATCACTTCGTCGAACTCCTCCATGCTTCGGGCCAGGTCGACCGTTTCCACCCGACCCTGCAGCAGGACGTAGTCGCCCGCGCGCAGCGGCACCCGGCTGAGTCCGGAGCGCCGCACCCGGGTCCCACGCCGCAGCGCTATGGCCAGGCCGCGCGTCTTCAGTTGCAGATCCTGCCGGTTCACGGGATTCTGGATTAGCAGGGAGCCTTCCGCCACGCGCGCCTGCACCATCCGCAGGTGTTCGGTCAGGGGCAGGTTGGCAGGCACTGTCTCGCCCTTTCCGATCAGCCTTTGCCAGGCGCGCAATTCTTCGATGTACTCGCGCTTGCCCTGCACCAGCAGACGGTCGCCCGCTCTCAGCGCCGTCTGGCGCGCGGGCAGCCGGATGATGCGCCGGCCCCGTTCAATGGCGATTACGATCAGCCCCAGGGCCGCTATCCGGCTCTCCGCCAGCGTGCGCCCGGCCAGCGTGGAAGCGGCGCTCAGGGAAACCGTGAACATGAATTCCCGCAGCCCGTAAAGGGCCCGCAGGTTCCGCTGGCTGCGGGTCCGAGCGAACTCGCCCGCCTCGCGGGTCGGCAGCAGCCGGCGGCCGAAGAGCACGAAGAACAGCACGCCCCCGATCAGGGCGGCGGCGCCCACCGGCAGGAAGTCGAACAGTTCGAAGCGGAAATCACCCTGCTCCGCCAGCGCCGCGCTTGCCAGCAGGTTCGGCGGGGTGCCGATCTGGGTGGTGAGGCCCCCGAGCAGGCAGCCGAAAGACAGCGGCATGAGCAGGCGGGAAGGCGGCAGGCGCGCGCGCCGCGCCAGTCCCATGACGACTGGCAGCATCAGCACCGCCACGCCGATGTTGTTCATGAACGCCGACAGCCCGCCGGAAGCCAGCATGATCACCGCCACCAGCGCCGCTTCGTTGCGCCCGGCCAGGCGCATGACGTAGCGCCCGATTAGATCGCCCACGCCGGTGCGCAGCAGGCCCTCGCTGATGATGAACATGGCCCACAGCGTGATGACCGCCTCGTTGCTGAATCCGGCCACCGCCTCGGCTGGCGTGACCAGGCCGGTGACGGTAAGCGCGCCCACCACCAGCAGCGCCACGATGTCCATGCGCAAGGCCTCGGTGACGAACAGCACCAGTGCGATCACAAGGATCGTGATGACCAGCGCAATGTCAAACATCAGGGCGTACCTTACTCCGGGGCGCCGTAACCGCCGCCGCCCGGCGTTTCGATTACGAACCGGTCGCCGGGCTCCACGCGGGTCCTGTCGCGCGCGGTCAGCTCGCTGACGCTGCCGTCGGAGCGCAGCACCCGGGCGCGCCCGGGGGCGCCGTTCCCGCCTCCTTCCAATCCGAACGGGGCGGTCCGCCGCCGGTTCGACAGGATGGCCAGCTCCATCGGCTCCAGGAACTCGATGCAGCGCACCGCGCCGTCGCCGCCGCGGCGCCGGCCGTTCCCGCCGCTGCCGCTGCGAACGCGGAATTCGCGCAGCAGCACCGGGAAGCGCAACTCCAGGACTTCGGGGTCGGTAAGGCGCGAATTGGTCATGTGCGTGTGCACCGCCGAAGCGCCGTCAAAGTCCGTCCCCGCCCCGCTGCCTCCGCAAACG
The DNA here is from genome assembly GCA_963666765.1 of Gammaproteobacteria bacterium. Classification (GTDB taxonomy): domain Bacteria; phylum Pseudomonadota; class Gammaproteobacteria; order Steroidobacterales; family Foliamicaceae; genus Foliamicus. Next base: position 2,038,623 of record OY762933.1, on the reverse strand, counting down.
GTTTCGTAGTACTGGTACCGGTCATTGCCGAAGGTGACGTTGTTCATGGTTCCCTGGGCCGCCGCCATTACCCGCAGGGCGCCGTAAAGCGTGTCCACCACGCACTGCGAGGTCTCCACGTTGCCGGCGACCACCGCGGCGGGCCAGCGGGGATTCAGCAGGCTGCCTTCGGGAAGGATAATGTGCAGCGGCTTCATGCATCCCGAATTCATGGGAATGTCCGCGCCCACCAGCGAGCGGAACACGTAGAGAACGCAGGCCCGGCAAATCGGCGAGGGCGCATTGAAGTTGCCCTCGGACTGTCCGCTGGACCCGCTGAAGTCGATCACGGCCTCCCGCGCTCGCCGGTCAATGCGGATATCCGCGGCAATCCGCTCGTCGCCATCCAGCGTGCATTCAAACCGCCCGTCCTCAAGCCGGTCGATCACGCGCCGCACCGACTCCTCGGCGTTATCGCGAACATGCGTCATGTAAGCGCGAACTGTCGATGCGCCGTAATGCGACACCAGCGCCTTCAGTTCCCTTGCTCCCTTGGCGTTGGCGGCCAGTTGCGCCTTGAGGTCGGCCAGGTTTCGGTCCGGATTGCGGGCCGGCCAGCGCCCTTCCGTCAGCGCGGCCCTGAGGCGCGCTTCCTCGAGTCGGCCCTCCGACACCAGCAGGAAGTTGTCGAACAGCACGCCCTCTTCATCGATGTGCCCGCTGTCGGGAGGCATGGAGCCCGGCGTGGTCCCGCCGATGTCGGCGTGATGGGCCCGCGCGGCCACGAAAAAGTCCGCTGTCCCGGCGTCTTGCAGGAACACCGGCGAAATCACCGTCAGGTCGGGCAGATGTGTGCCCCCGTTATACGGCGCGTTGACCAGGTAGGCTTCGCCGGGGCGCGGTCCGGACTTGCGGGCATTGAGGGCCGCCTTGACGCTGGCGTCCATCGATCCGAGGTGTACCGGCATGTGCGGCGCATTGGCGACCAGCTCGCCGTTCGAATCGAACAGGGCGCAGGAAAAATCCAGCCGCTCCTTGATGTTGACCGAGTGCGCGGTGTTCTCCAGCACCGCGCCCATCTGCTCGGCAATGTGCATGAAGCGGTTGTTGAAGACTTCCAGGAGCACCGGATCCGGAAGGTCGCCGGCGGCTTCGACGCGATCCTCGCGCTCGAGCCGGACAAGGACCAGGTGCCCGCCGGGCTGCGCCGATGCGGTCCAGCCGGGCGGCACGACCGTGGTGGCGTGGTCCTCGGAAATAATCGCCGGGCCCTCGATTGCCTGTTCCCGGCCCAGGTCGCGGCGAAGGTACGTCGGCGTGTCATGCGCAGCGCCGCCGAATACCGTCTTTGCCGTGAACACCGGCCGCGGCTCGTTCGACGGATCCGAATCGCTGCCGGCCTCCCAGCGATATTCCTCGCCGGTATCGCCGCTGGCCTGCACCCGGATTGCCTCTACCACGAGTTCCGCGGCGGGCGGCTCAATTCCGAAGCGGGCCCAGTGGGCTTCGGAAAACCGCCGCCGCAGGTCCGCCAGCCCGACCTCCGGCAGTGAGGGTGTCCCGCCCTCCACGGTAATCGGCAGCGTGTTGTCGGAGTCCTTCACGCGAATCTCGGCCACGTATTCGAAGGACAGGTTCCCGGGCTTGATGTCCGCGTCCAGGAGTTCCCGGCGGCACTCGTCCGCCAGTCGCGCAAAGCCGGCCCTGAGGTGATCCACGGCGCCTGCATCCAACTCCGCTTCCAGCGCCTCCTGGCGGTATGCACGCAGGGGCGCCAGTCCCAGTCCCAGCGCCGACAGCACTCCCGCCAGCGGGTGAAGCAGCACGGTGTCCATGCCCAGCTCCTCGGCGATGGCGCAGGCGTGCTGCCCGCCGGCCCCGCCGAAAGAGCACAGGGCGAACTCTGCGGGGTTCTCGCCCCGCTGGACGGAAATCTTCTCGATCGCGGAAGCCATCTGGTTGATGGTGACCCTGAGGAAGCCCTCGGCCACCTCTTCAACGCTCATGCGCCTTCCGTTTTCCCTGAACACGTCCTCGGCCAGCTTCGCGAATCCCGCCCGCGATGCCTGCTTGTCCAACGGCTGCCGTCCGTCGGGACCGAAAACCGCGGGAAACATGCGCGGCTGTATGCGCCCCAGCACGAGGTTGGCGTCGGTCACGGTCAGTGGACCGCCGTTGCGGTAGCAGGCCGGTCCGGGGTTGGCGCCCGCCGACAGGGGCCCGGAGAGGAACCTTCCGGATTGATAGCGCAGGACGGAACCGCCGCCCGCAGCCACCGTGTGGACCTTGAGCATCGGCGCCCGCAGGCGCACGCCCGCGATTTCGTTATGGGTGACGTACTCGTAGGCGCCTGCGTACAGGGCAACATCGGTGGAGGTTCCTCCCATGTCGAAGCAGATCAGCCTGTCATGGCCCGCCTGCCGCGCGGTGCGCACCGCGCCCACCACGCCGCCCGCCGGCCCGGAGAGGATCGCGTCCTTGCCCCGGAACCTCCCGGCTTCGACCAGTCCGCCGTTGCTCTGCATGAACGCCAGGTTGCGCGGCGCGATCCGCTCGCTCCTGAGCCCGGTCTCCAGTCCGCGGATATAGCGCCGCAGCACGGGCGAGAGGTACGCGTCGACAAGCGTGGTGTCGCCGCGGCTGACCAGTTTGATCAGGGGCGAGACTTCATGCGAGAGCGACACCTGGTCGAAGCCGGCCTGCTCCGCCAGCCTGCCGGCCAGCAATTCGTGTTCCGGGTTGCGCCAGGCATGCATGAAACAGATCGCGACGGACTTCAGTCCGCGCCCGCGGGCCGCCTTCAGCCCGCCGAGAAGCGCGCCCCTGTCCAAAGGAGTCCGTTCCTTTCCGGCGGCATCGATCCGTCCTTCGGTCTCCAGCACCTCGGCGTAGAGCGGCGGCGGGCGCCTGATCTCCAGGGCGAAGAGGTCCGGCCGGTTCTGGTAGCCGATCAGCAGCGCATCCGCGTAGCCGCCGTTCACCACCAGCAGCGTCGGCTCTCCCTGCCTTTCCAGGAGGGCGTTGGTGGCCACCGTGGTGCCCATTTTGAGGTCGCGGATGGCGCCCCGGGAGCCGCTATCGGCCAACAGCGTGCGGATGGCGTGCACGGCTGCGTCGCTGTAGCGGGAAGGATTGTCGGACAGCAGCTTGCGGACTTTCAGCTTCCCTTCGGGAGTGCGTGCCACTACGTCCGTGAACGTGCCGCCGCGATCGATCCAGAATCGCCAATCGGACATGAGGAAATTGTATGTCGCATGGTCTTGCATCAGCCTGCGCCGCTATAGTTGCCCGGATGAACAGCACCACCACCGTAATCGTCACCCTCGTCCTGTACAAGCTGGTCCTGCTCTCGATCGGCCTGTGGGCGCATCGGCGCACCCAGGACCAGGGCGAGTTCCTGCTGGGCGGAAGGCGCATCGGCGCCTGGGTGACGTCGCTCAGCGCCTGCGCCAGCACCACGTCGGCCTGGACGTTGCTGGGCGTGAGCGGGTTCGCCTTTGCCGTCGGCCCGCCGGCCATATGGTTGACTCTGGGCATAGTCGGCGGGTTTGTGATCAACTGGTGCTGGGTGGCGCCGCGCATCCACCGGGCCGCCGGCCAGACCGGCGCGCTGACCCTGACCGAACTGCTGCTCGGCGGCGACGATGTATACGCGCGCCTGGCCCGGCGCGTCGCGTCCGTCATCATCCTCGTGTGCTTCATGTTCTACGTGGCGGCCCAGTTCCAGGCGGCCGCCAATGCCTTCAACGAGTCGCTGGGCCTTTCGGTGGAATCCGGGATCGTGGTGGGCGCCGCGGTGATCCTCGCCTACACGCTGCTCGGCGGCTTCCTGGCGGTGAGCCTCACGGACAGCGTGCAGGGCGCGCTGATGCTGCTGGTCTCGATACTCCTTCCGCTGGTCGTGGTGCTGACGGTGATCGCGCTGACCGGGACGCAACACGTGTTCAGCGTTCGCGGGGAGGCATTCAGCATCGCGCCTCCGCAGGCAGGGCTTGCGGCGATCGGCTTTGTTATCGGTTCGCTGAGCCCGGCCCTGGGGCAGCCGGGTCAGCCGCATGTCGTCAATCGCTTCATGGCGGCCCGCGACAACCGGGCGGTGCGCCGCGGACGGATCATCGCGCTGGTGTGGGTGGGTTTCGTGTTTACCGGCATGACCGTGCTCGGACTGGCGGGGAGGGTGCTGTACTCGGACATCGGAAATCCCGAGGACCTGTTCTTTGTCGCGACCCAGCGGCTGTTGCCCCCGGTCCTGGCGGGCATCGTGATCGCGGCGGTCCTGAGCGCCATCATGTCCACCGCGGACAGCCAGTTGCTGACCGGGGCGGCGGCCATCTCGCGCGACTGGAACCTGAAGCGGGCGCGGCGGTCGGCCGGGCTCAAGTTCACCTACGCCGCCGTAACGGCGATCACCATCGGCGCAACGCTTCTCGCATTGTTCGCGCCGCAATCGATTTTCCTGCGCGTCCTTTTCGCCTGGCATGCGCTGGGCGCTTCGCTCGCCCCGCTGGTGTACATGGCCGTGCTGGGAAGACAGGTCAGATCGGGCTACGCGCTGGCGGTGCTGCTCTGCGGCTTCACCTTCACGGTCCTGCTTCACCAGCAGCCGGACACGCCGGGTGACTGGCTGGAGCGCCTGCTGCCCTTCATCGTCACCATGAGCATTGCGATAGCCGGGTCACGGCGGATCGCCGCAAAAGCGGATCGCCCGTAAAGATGACCAGCAACGCAACCGTCATCACGACGCTGATCTGCTACAAGCTGGTCCTGCTGGGCATCGGCCTGTGGGCCTACCGCCGCTCGCAGGACCAGGGCGAGTTCTTCCTGGGCGGCCGGAGCATCGGCGCCTGGGTCACGTCCATCAGTTCATCGGCCAGCGCGGCGTCGGCCTGGACCCTGCTTGGAGTCAGCGGTTTTGCCCTGACCCAGGGACTCCCCGCCGTATGGCTCTGCGGCGGCGTGATACTGGGATACATCATCAACTGGTTCTGGGTGGGACCGCGGCTGCGCGTCATCGCACTCCGGACCGGCGCCCTCACCCTTACCGAGCTGCTGCTGGGCGACGGCGACGATGCCCTCCGGCGCGCCTCCCGCAAGCTCGCCTCGCTGATCATCCTCGTGTCATTCGTGTTCTATGTCGCCGCGCAGTTTCAGGCGGCCGGCGACGCCTTCAGCCAGGCGCTGGGCCTGCCCGGCGACGCCAGCATCATCCTGGGGGCCGCGATCATCCTTGCCTACACGCTGCTCGGGGGCTTTCTGGCGGTGAGCGTTACCGACACGCTGCAGGGCCTGCTGATGGTGTTCGTGGCGGTTGCCCTGCCGATCGTCGCCCTGTTCGCCCTGGCGGAAGTTCAGGGTTCGGCGCAGGCCTTTCTTGCCGACGACGGGACGCTGCGATTCACGCCCGCAAACGCCGGTATTGCCGGCGTGGGTTTCGTAATCGGCTGCCTTTCCGTGGGTCTTGCCCAGCCCGGACAGCCGCACGTGGTCAACCGCTACATGGCGGCCAGGGACGACAAGGCCATCCGCCAGGGCCGGATTATCGCCCTTTCCTGGGTCGTGCTGGTTCTTTCCGGCATGACCGCGCTGGGGCTTGCCGGACGCGTCCTGTTTTCCGATCTCGGCAACCCGGAGACTGTCCTGTTCCGGACCGCCGCGGGCTTTCTGCCGCCGGTGCTGTCGGGATTGGTGATCGCGGCGGTCCTGAGCGCCATCATGTCCACCGCCGACAGCCAATTGCTGGCCGGAGCCGCAGCCGCCTCGCGCGACTGGCGGCTGGAGCGCGTGCGCGAGCGCAAGGGCCTCAAGTCCACATACATGGTGGTTGCCGTCATTACGGCCGGCGCCACACTGATCGCCCTGTTCGCGCCCGAGGCCATCTTCACGCGGGTGCTGTTCGCCTGGCACGCCCTGGGCGCATCGTTCGCCCCGCTGGTGGTCATGACGGTGCTGCGCCGCCCGGTGCGGCCCGCCTATGCGCTGGCCGTGCTCGCCTGCGGCTTCGCGTTTACCGTGCTGCTGAACTGGCAGGAAAACACGCCGGGCGACTGGGCGGAGCGGCTGCTTCCGTTGATCCTGACCATGGCGATCGCATTCTTCGGTTCGCGCCCCACGCCGGAGAACCGCGTCTTGCTATAAAATGCCGCGCTCAGTCGGCGCTCGCCGGGGAAAGAGCCATGTCACGCGTATGCCAGGTAACGGGGAAACGGCCCATGTCGGGAAACACCGTTTCGCACGCGCATAATAAGCGCCGCCGCCGTTTTCTGCCCAATCTCCACACGCATCGCTTCTGGGTGGAGAGCGAAAAGCGTTATGTAACCCTGCGGGTCTCGCGCAAGGGGCTGAAGATCATCGACCGCGACGGCATCGAAACGGTCTTGGCGAACCTGCGCGCGGCAGGCGAGCGGGTATAAGGCGCCGCTCAAGGGAGTCAGCGAAATGCGGGAAAAAATCAGGTTGGTTTCCAGCGCCGGAACGGGTCACTTCTATACCACCACCAAGAACCGCAGGACGCACCCGGAAAAGGTGGAAGTGAAGAAGTACGACCCGCGCGCACGCAAGCACGTTATCTACAAGGAAGCCAAGATCAAGTAGTTTCGCCGCGCATCGCGGCCGGATTTGCCGGTGCTAGCAGCCTGTCGGACTTAGGGGCTGTATTTTCTTACAATTGGGTCGGTCCAGGCCATAGGGTAATCGAGATGCCGAAGTTTGTGGAGCGGGATTCGAGCCAAGCCTACCTTTTGCCTCCGGACCTTCGCGAGTGGGTTGCGTCGGACGACTTGGCGCATTTTGTTCTGGAGGCGGTGGAGCGGATTCCGATGGAATCGTTCAAGGTGAACGAGCGGGGCACGGGTTCGGCGCAGTATCACCCGCGGATGATGCTGGCGCTTTTGATTTACTGCTACGCGCACGGGATATTCGGTTCGCGTCGGATCGAGCGGGCGACGTATCGGGACATTGGGGTTCGGTATGTGACAGCGAACTGTCATCCGGATCATGACACGATCTGCACGTTTCGGCGGGAGAACTTCGAGGCGGTGGGGGAGGCGTTTTTGCGGGTATTGCTGATGGCGCGGGAGTTGCAGTTGCTGAAGGTGGGCACGGTGAGCGTGGACGGGACGAAGGTGGACGCCAACGCGAGCAAGCGCAACAGCCTCCGTCGGGATCGCGCCCATGCGCTTCGGGAGCAGTTGCGCGGAGAGATTGAGGACTTGCTGGGCCGCGCGGAGCGTGCGGATGCGCAGTCGGGGCCGGATGCGGAGAGTTTGCCGGAAGATTTGCGGCGTCGCGAGAAGCTGAAGGCGAAGCTGGATCGGGCGTGCGCCAAGTTGGATCGCCGTGCGCGTTCGCAGGCGGCGTTGGATCGGGCGGCGTATGAGCGCAAGGTGGCGGCGCGCGACAAGCGCGAGGGCCGCGCCAAGGGCGCGAAGATCAAGGAGCCGGGTAAGGAGCCGAGGCCGGAGGAGCAGATCAACCTGACGGATTCGGACAGTGCGCTGATGCGCAAGAACAAACGCAGCGAATGGCGTCAGGCGTATAACGCGCAGGCGGTGGTGGATGCGCACGGAAGCCAGTTGGTTTTGGGTTCGCGGGTGAGTTCCTGCGCGAGCGATAGGCGCGAGTTGGTTGCGGATGTGGAGACGATTCCCAAGGCGTTGGGCGAACCCGGCCGGGTGTTGGCGGACAACGGCTATGCGTCGGGTTCGGAGGTGGCGCGGCTGGAAGGCCGGGGCCTTAAGGTTCTGGTGGCGGTCGGGACGGAGGATCGTCGCCGTGCGCATGATTTTCGTCCACCGGTTGAAGGCCAGGCGGCGAAGGAGCCGAAGGCGGAATGGCTCAAGCGGATGAAGGAGAAGATGGAAACAGAAGAGAACCGGGCGCTGTATCGCTTGCGCAAGCAGACGGTGGAGCCGGTGTTCGGGATCGTGAAGGAGGCGATGGGATTTCGGCGGTTTTTGCTTCGGGGCCGGAACAAGGTGGAGGGCGAGTGGGCCCTGGTGACGCTGGCCTACAACTGCAAGCGATTGCACCGCTTGAAAATGGCGTAAACCGATGATCCGGCGAGTCGTATCTGCCTGTTTCGGCCTCCTGGGGCGCTTTCGTCGGCTTCCGGGAACCCCGGGAGGGCGCTGGCCGGGTTGCCGGAATTTCCCGCCCGTCGAATGCGGTCCCCAGGGCGGCCATTCGAGGCCGTGGGGAGCGGCACCGCAACCCACTACGGCAACCCTAAGCCCGACAGGCTGCTAGAATCCAGGGAGCGTTGGCTTGGGGGGAGCCACTGGTCCGATGCGGATTCGCACTGAGACTCTAAACGAAACGCTGATCGCCTACGCGGCGGGGCGCATCGACGGATCGAATGCCCAGGATTTCAAGCGTTCCCTGCAGGCAGTGCTGGGCGACGAAGGCGCGGTCGTCGTCGATTGCCATGAAGTCACTGAATTCAGCAGCGCGGGATTGAGCGCTTTCCTGATCATTGCCCGGGAGTTGCAGGAGCAGGGCGTCAGATTCGCGCTATGTTGCCTGGAGCCTCGTATCCGGTACGTTTTTGAAATGACCGGTTTCGACAAGATCATTCCGGTACATGCCTCCCGTGACGGGGCCCTGGACTCGCTGGGAGACTGAAGCGGCGTTTTCCCTGGCTCCGCGGGCGGAACCTCTGCGGAAATGCCCATATTCACAGCGCCCCCAGGCGCGCGAGCGAGGCGCATCCGTCGTGCCCGACGATGAAATGGTCCAGCACCCGCACGTCGATGAGTTCCAGCGCCTTGCGGATGCGCTCGGTAATGAGATGGTCCGCCTGGCTGGGCTCGGCCACGCCCGAGGGGTGGTTGTGGGCAAGAATGACCGCCGCGGCATTTCGTTCCATGGCGCGGCGCACGATTTCGCGCGGATAGACCATGGCGCTGTCGAGGGTGCCGTGAAAAATCTCCTCAAAGGCCAGCACCCGGTTGCGGCAATCCAGGAACATGCAGCAGAAGGTCTCATAGCGGCGGTCACGCAGCCGTGCCAGAAGAAAGCGCTCGCTGTCGGCCGAGTTGCTCAGCCGGCGGCCTGTCGTGAGCTTTTCCTTCAGCGACCTGGCGTAGCATTCCCGCGCGGCCGTGATCGCGGTGGCCTTGGCCGCTCCGATTCCGCGCACCGCGGCGAGCTCGCGGGGCGTGGCCGCGAATATCCCGCGCAGGCTGCCGAAGCGCAGCAGCAACTCCCGGGCCAGTTCCAGCGCGGACATTCCGGCGGAACCCGATCCCAGCAGAATGCACAGCAGTTCGGCATCCGAGATGCTGTGGACCCCTTCGCTCAGGAACCGTTCCCGGGGTCGCTGAGCGCTCGGCCACTGGTTAATCCTTGAACCGGCCATGTGTTGAGTGTGCAAGCCGCCGGGTGCGCCGCAAAGGCCGAATGGCGGCGCGTTTGCAAAGAAATGCAGCAACGGCGCGGTGTTTGCTGGGATAATGGGCGGCGGAAATGCATATTCTCGGCAACAGGAAAGTCTTGCTGGGCGTGAGCGGGAGCGTTGCGGCCTACCGTGCGCCGGAGTTGGCGCGGCGGCTGGCCGACCACGGCGCCGAGGTTCGCGCGGTACTGACGGAAGGCGGCGCGAAGCTGATTTCTCCGCTTCTGATGCAGGCGGTTACGGGTGCGCCGGTGCGCAGTTCGCTTTGGGACGCGGAAGCGGAAGCGGCGATGAGCCATATCGAGTTGGCCAGATGGGCGGACTGCATCGTTGTGGCCCCGGCTACTGCCGGCACACTTGCGCGTCTGGCCCGGGGCGAGGCTTCCGACCTCCTGAGCACGCTGTGCCTGGCCAGCACAGCGCCTGTGCTGGTGGCGCCGGCGATGAACCGCAACATGTGGAGCAACCAGGCCACGCAGGACAACTGCGCCACGCTGCGCCGCCGGGGGTGTGTCGTGGTGGGCCCTGATCACGGCGAGCAGGCCTGCGGGGACGTGGGCGAGGGACGCATGAGCGCCGTGCCCGACATCATCGCCGCCGTCGAGCGCGCAATCGACGTATCCGATCAATTGGCGGGGCAGAGTGTGCTTATCACTGCCGGGCCGACCAGGGAACCCATTGACCCGGTGCGATTCCTGTCGAACCGGAGCACGGGAACGATGGGGTTTGCACTGGCGGACGCTGCGGCCAGGGCCGGCGCAAACGTTCAGTTGGTGACCGGGCCTACGGTATTGCCGACGCCGCCGAAGGTGGGGCGCGTCGACGTGGTCACTGCCGGGGAAATGCTGGATGCGGTAATGAAGCGTGTCCCCGAATCCCATATCTTTATTGCCTGCGCCGCCGTGTCGGACTACACTCCGGCGAATTACAGTCCGAAGAAGCTGAAACGCGGGAAATCCGCCGGCTCGCTGGAACTGAAGCCGTCGCCCGACATTCTGGCCAGCGTCGCCGAATTGCCCGGGCGGCCATTCCTGGTCGGCTTCGCCGCCGAGACCCAGCAGGTGGAAAAGAACGCCCGCGCCAAGTTGCATGCCAAGGGCGTGGACATGGTCGTCGGCAACCAGGTCGGCAAAGGCCGGGGGTTCGGTGACGTGGAGACTTCCGCCCGGGTCGTATGGGAAGGCGGTGGACAGCAGATCGGGCCATGCGACAAGCCGGAGATGGCGCGCCTTTTGATCGGCCTGATCGCCGAACGCTGCGGCCTGGAGAAAGTGACCCTGCTGCGCGCCCGGAGTTCGGCGCAGTGAGCCCCCCGGCGCGGCCCGCGGACAAGCCGGGTTGCGCGATTCAGTTACGCATTCTCGACGAAAGAGCCCGGCTGCCGCGCTACGAAACGCGGGGATCGGCCGGCATGGACCTTCGCGCCTGCCTGGACGGGCCGCTCACGCTTCAGCCGGGCGAGACCCGCCTGGTGCATACCGGCATCGCCCTGCATATCGCCGACCCCGAACTGGCCGCGGTAATCCTTCCGCGCTCCGGACTCGGCCACAAGCACGGAGTGGTGCTCGGCAACCTGGTCGGCCTGATCGACTCCGACTATCAGGGCGAGATCATGATGTCGTGCTGGAACCGCGGCGACAAACCGTTCGTGCTCGAGGACGGCATGCGGGTGGCGCAGCTGGTCCTCTTGCCGGTCGCGCGTGCGCACTTCGATGTGGTCGAGGAATTTAGCGCATCCGAACGGGGCGAAGGCGGGTTCGGGCACACCGGCCGCGACTAGCGAGGGTGTCCCGCCCTCGTCGAAGGCGAGACGCCTTCGTTCCCGGGGTCAGGATGCGCCGTACTGCTTGCGGTAGGCCGCAATCCTCTTCTGGGCCTCGGGCTCCAGTCCGGTCGCGCGCATCGCACTGAGCAGACTGTCCAGGCCGAAAACGCAGCAGACGCTGATGCCGTGCCGGCCGGCCAGTTCGCTGGCCGCGCTGAGCTGGCTGGAGCCGCGCTCCTGCCGATCCAGCAACAGCAGCAGGCCCACCGGCTCGGCCCCGGCGTCCTGCACGAGACCGATCGCCTCGCGTGCGGAAGTTCCCGCGGTCAGCACGTCGTCCACGATCAGTACCCGCCCGCCCAGTTCGGCGCCGACCACCATTCCGCCTTCGCCGTGGTCCTTGCGCTCCTTGCGGTTGTAGGCGTACGGGATGTCGATACCGTAGCCCTGTACCAGGGCCAGGGAGGTGATGGCGGCCAGCGGAATGCCCTTGTAGGCCGCACCGAACAGCATGTTGAATCTCAAACCTGAAGCGATAGCCACCTCAGCCAGGGCCTGGCCGGCCACCAGCGATCCGCGCCCGCTGTTCAGTTTCGAGGAATTGAAGAAATAGGGCGTTGTGCGGCCACCCTTGGTGATGAACTCGCCGAACTGCAAGGCGCCGGTCTCCATTGCAAGATGCAGCAGGTCGGCCTGGCTGGGACGGAGCACGCTCATTACCGTTCAGTCCCCCATGAATTGCGGTTTCTCGCGCCGCACGAATGCCTCGTAGGCGCGGCGGAAATCGTTGGTTTGCATGCAGATGGCCTGGGCCTGCGCTTCCGACTCGATGGCCTGGTCCACGGGCATGTCCCACTCCAGGTTGAGCTGGTTTTTGGTCACGGCGTGCGCGAAGTTGGGTCCCGCTGCGAGCTGTCCGGCCCATTCAAGGCTTGTCTCCAGCAGTTGTTCGGGTTCCACGAGGCGGTTGAAGAAACCCGTCTCGCTCGCCTCCTCGCCGCCCATGGAACGGCCGGTAAGCAACAATTCCGTTGCCCGGCCCTGTCCGATGAGGCGGGGCAGCAGCGCGCAGGCCCCCATGTCGCAGCCCGCCAGCCCCACCCGGGCGAAAAGGAAGGCGGTGCGGCTGCGCGCCGTGCCGACCCTCAGGTCGGCGGCCATGGCAATCGCCGCCCCGGCCCCGGCGCAGACACCGTCGACGGCGGCGATGACCGGCAGGGGGCAGCTTCGCATGGCCTTGACGAGGTCGCCCGTCATGCGGGTGAATTCCAGCAGGCCGACGCCGTCCATTTCCAGCAGCGGCCCGATGATTTCGTGCACGTCCCCGCCGGAGCAGAAGTTGTCGCCGGCGCCGCTGATCACGACCGCGCGCGCGGGACCCTCGCGATCTACTGCCCTGAAAGTGTCGCGAAGTTCCGCGTACGAATCGAAGGTCAGCGGGTTCTTGCGTTCCGGCCTGTTCAGCGTGATGACGGCGACGCGCCCGCGCAGTTCCATGAGGAAATGCTCGGGACTGAAGGTCATATGTTTGCTTCCTGCAACGCCGCTGCTCGTGCCGCCAGGCGCTCGGCCTGTTCTTTGCCTGAAAGGTATTGTATCGGCCAGTGTTGCCGGCCGTAACCCAGGGAGGTGGAGGCGTGCAGCGTCCAGTACGGATCGCTGAGATGCGGTCTTGCCAGCGCGCACAGGTCGGCGCGGCCGGCGGCCAGGATGCTGTTGACGTGGTCGGTTTCGTAGATGTTGCCGACCGCGATTGTGGGTACGCCGGCCTCGTTGCGGATCCGGTCCGAGAACGGCGTCTGGAACATGCGGCCGTAAACGGGCCGCGCGCGGGTGGTGGTCTGTCCCGCCGATACGTGGATGATGTCCGCTCCGGCTGCGGTCATGGCGCGGGCGATCTTCACCGAGTCTTCGCCGCTGATGCCGCTCTTGACCCAGTCGGTGGCGGAAATGCGCACCGAAAACGGACGGTCTTCCGGCCAGATTTCGCGCACTGACTCCAGAACTTCGAGCGGATATCGCAGGCGCGCATTCAATGACCCGCCGTACTCGTCGCGCCGCCGGTTGGACAGCGGCGAAATGAACGAGGACAGCAGGTAGCCGTGGGCGCAATGCAGCTCCAGCCAGTCGAAACCGGCTTCCAGCCCCAGCCGCGCGGCCTGCCGGAACTGCTCCACGACCTCGTCCATGTCTGCGCGCGTCATGGGCCTGGGAACCTGGCCGCCCCGCCGGTAGGTCTTCTCCGAAGGCCCCATGATCGGCCAGTTTCCGGACTCAAGCGGCTGGTCCATGCCCTCCCACATCAGGCGGGTGGAGCCCTTGGGGCCGGAGTGGCCGATCTGCAGCGCCATCCGCGCCTGGCTGTGCTCATGCACGAAGTCGACGATGCGCCGGTAGGCCTGGGCATGCTCCCGCCGGTACATGCCGGCGCAGCCCGGCGTAATCCGGCCCTCGGGCGAGACGCAGCTCATTTCGGTGAACACCAGGCCTGCGCCGCCCTGCGCGCGCGACCCCAGGTGCACCAGGTGAAAGTCGCCGACGGTTCCGTCCACCGCGCTGTACATGTCCATGGGCGCCACCACCACGCGGTTGGACAGCTCCAGGCCCTTGATCCGATAAGGCACGAACATCGGCGCGACCGCGCGGGCGCTTCCCGTTTCCCGACGGCTGTACCAGCGCTCCATGCGCTTGAGCCAGCGGCTGTCGCGCAGCCGAAGGTTCTCGTGGCTGACCCGCTGGCTGCGGGTCAGCAGGGAATAGTTGAATTGCTGCGGTGCGAAGCGCGCGTAACGGGGCACGTTCTCGAACCATTCGGTGGAATTGCGCGCCGCCGATTGCAGCTTGATCACCTCCAGCCGGCGGCTTTCCTCGTACTCCTGCAGCGCCTCGTCGGTGGCGCCGCCGCCGTTGAGCGCCTCGGCCAGTTCGATGGCGTCCTCAAGGCCCAGCTTGGTGCCCGAACCGATAGAGAAGTGCGCCGTGTGCGCCGCGTCGCCGGCCAGGATCAGGTTGCGGTAGCGCCACTTCCCGCAGTGCACCCGCCGGAAGTTCAGCCAGGCATGGCCCTTGATGTGATCGGCGTTGCTCATCAGGCGGCGCCCGTCGAGATGGGGGGCGAAGATTTTTTCCAGCGCCCGGCAGTTTTCCTGCTGGCCCATTTCGCCGAACTGCAGCCGCTCCCAGGTGTCGGGGCCGCACTCCGGGATGAAAGTCGAAAGGCCGTTCTCGAAGCGGTAGGCGTGCGCCCAGATCCAGCCCTCCTCAAGCTCCTTGAAGATGAAATTGAACGCCTCGAAGTGTTTGCGCGTCCCGAGCCACTGGAAGCGGTTGAAACGGGTCTGGATCTCCACGTCGAAGTGCGGAGCGTAGGCCTGCCGGAAGCGGCTGTTGCCGCCGTCGGCCGCGATGACCAGGTCGTAATCGCGATAAAGGTCCAGGTCGGGTTCCGCCTCGCTCTCGAAGCGCAGTTCCGCGCCCAGCTCGGAGGCCCGCCGCTGTAGTATGCGCAGCAGCCGCTTGCGGCCGATTCCGCAGAAACCGTGTCCCCCGGACAGCAGTCTGCGGCCACGAAAATGCACCTCGATGTCGTCCCAGTGGGTGAACCGGCCGCGGATTTCCTCGGCGGTCTTCGGGTCGTTTTCGGTCAGGTTATCCAGCGTGGCGTCGGAAAACACCACGCCCCAGCCGAAGGTGTCGCCCGCCCGATTGCGTTCCAGCACGGTAATGCGGTGGCTCGGCGACCGTCGCAACATGGATATGGCCAGGTACAGCCCGGTCGGCCCGCCGCCCGCAATCAATAAGCGCATACGCTCAGTTTATCCGCTGTGCGGTCTCAGCAGCCCGTGGCAGAAGCCCCGCTGCATTCGACCGGCGACCCATCCCGCCTGGACTGCGTTGCTCGTCGCTTGCATATGCCCGATATGCGCGCTCCTCGCGCCTTGCCAGGCGGGCGTCTCGCCGTTCTCGGTGCGACGCGGGGTTCTGCCACGGGCTGCTGAGGCGAGCCGCTTCGAGGGCCTTATACTCTTGCGTCCATCCTTGGCAGGAGGAGGTGGGAGATAGTGACCAGACTGAATCGGCGCGAGGCGCTAATGGGGATCGGCGCTGCCGCGGCAGTGCTCGCGGGGTGCGGTCGTCGGCCGACTACCGACAGTGACGTAATCGTGATCGGCGCCGGGCTGTCCGGCCTCCAGGCCGCACGGCTGCTCGAGTCGGAGGGCTTGAGCGTCACGGTGCTGGAGTCGCGTAACCGGGTTGGCGGCAGAATCCTGTCCTATCGGCACATTCCGGGGTCGCCCGAAGCCGGGGGCACGAGCTTCGGGGCCGGTTATGCGCGCCTCATGCAGGTGGCGCAGGAACTGGGCGTGGGCCTGGTGAACCTGGATCCGATTCGCGAGTCTTTCGGCATGCGGACGCTGGCGCTTGAAGGGGGGATTATCCCCACCGCGGAATGGCCCACGCACGAACTGAACGTGTTGCCGGAACAGGCCCGCCAGTTCCCGCCCTGGGCGTATCTGGGTTTCAAGATGTTCACGAACAACCCCTATCCCACCCCGCCGGATTGGGTATCGCCCGAGTTCGCCCACCTGGACGTGTCGCTTCGGGAATACCTGACCGGCCAGGGCGAGACCGACGCCGTGGTGGACCTCTGCTACGACAACAATCCGGGCTGGGGAAACAATGCCGACGAGGTGTCCGCAGCCCTGGTGTTGTTCGCCATGCGGTTCGCGGCCGCGCAGGACGGGTTTACGGGACCGGACGGCGGATCCGCGTACACGGCGGTGAACGGTAACCAGTCGATACCGGAAGCCATGGCCGCGTCGCTGAATACGGAGGTGTTGCTGGAGCGCCGGGTCACGGGCATAAGCGATACCGGCTCCCGCGTTGAAGTGCATTGCGAGGACGGCAGCCGCCATCACGCCGGCCGCGTGATCAGTTCGCTCCCGTGCTCCCTGCTGCGTCATCTGAACCTGGAACCGGGGCTTGAGGGCTTGCAGGCCGAGGCGGCCCGCAACGTCGATTCGCAGATACTCAACCAGCTGCACATGGTGGCCAAGCGTCCGTTCTGGGAGGACGACGGCCTGTCGCCCAACATGTGGACCGATTCGCTGACGGGGATGGTGATCGCCGAGCGCAAGGGCGACACGCCGGACGAAGTCACCAGCCTCACGAGCTGGACGCGCGGCGCGCTGGCGGTGGAGCAGGACAAGCTGTCCGATGAAGAAGCCGCCGCTCGCATCGTCGCGGACATCGAACGCCTGCGCCCCGCAGCCAAGGGTCAGCTTGAGGTCATGGCCTACCAGTCCTGGTTCAACGACCCCGACTCGGCGGGCGACTGGGCGGTCTGGAAGCCTGGCCAGGTCATGAAATACGCGCCCGAGGTGGGTAAACAGCATGGCCGCGTGCACTTCTGCGGGGAACACACGGCCGTGGCCAACCGCGGCATGGAAGGGGCGCTGGAATCCGGCGACCGCGTCGCCTTCGAAGTGCTCGACCTGATCTGACTCCCGCGCAATGAGTTCCCCCGGCAAAGTGCCCGGCGCGTTCCGGGTAGCGCCCTTCACTGCGCTTCGTCCCGCGGCGGGCCGGGCCGGGGAAACCATCGCTCCACCCTATGACGTCGTCAGTATTGCCGAGGCGCGCGCGCGGATTGGCGATCGCCCGCATGATTTCCTTCGCCTGTCGCTGCCCGACGCTGCTATGCCGGAGGCGCCGAAGCCCACGCCCGGGGAACGCTATGCGGCGGCGCGACGAACGCTGGATGACTTCCTGTCGACCGGAGTGGTCGCACGCGATTCGAAGCCGGCCTATTACATATACCGTGTCCGGACTGGGGGCCATACGCAGACCGGGATCGTCCTGCTGGTATCGGTGGACAGCTATCGGGCCGGCACGCTGCGCCGCCACGAGCTGACCCGTCCCGATAAGGAAACCGACCGCTCACGGCTCATCCAGGCGCTCGAATCGCAGACCGGACTGGTCATGCTGGCGCACCGCGCGCATGCGGGCCTGGCCACGCTGATTGCCGAAGCTTCGCAAGCCGCGCCCGATTGCGAAGCGAGCCTGCATGAAGGCGGCGCGGTCACCGGGCACAGCGTCTGGGTGGTGGACGACGAATCGGTCACAGAGCGGATCACGCAGGCGTTCGGCGAACTGGGTGAATTGTTTATCGCCGACGGCCATCACCGCGTGGCTGCAGGCAACCGGGCCGCCGCAGCGAACGTCGACCGGCCCGCAGCGCAGTGGCTGATCGGGGCCACCTTTCCCGCCGACGAGCTCAGAATCCTCGACTACAACCGCGTGGTGTCGGGCCTGAACGGGCACAGCCCCGCAGCCTTCCTTGAAGCGCTTTCGGGCAGCTTCGATGTGACTCCTTCGGCGAAGGCGGCGCGCCCCAAACAGCCCCGCGAATACGGCCTTTATCTCGACGGCGGATGGCACAGCGCGCGGCTGCGTCCGGGACTTGCCCCGGAGGACGACCCGGTCGGCAGCCTCGATGTAAGCCTGCTTGGCGAGCATCTGCTGGCGCCGCTGTTGGGAATCGAGGATTCACGCACCGATCCGCGCATCGACTTTGTGGGCGGCGCCCGCGGTCTTCAGGAACTTGAAAGGCGCGTGGACAGCGGTGACGCATCGGTCGCCATCGCGCTTTACCCCACGCCCATGCAGGCGCTGATGGAGGTGGCCGGCGCCGGCGAGATCATGCCGCCCAAGTCCACCTGGTTCGAGCCCAAGCTCGCCGACGGCCTGTTGGCCTATAGTTGGGCAGCTTAGATCAAAACCCCGGAGGTGACTGAAAATGTCTGACGACACACTGGCGGAAGCCAACGAGATGGATGACGAGGTGAAATTCGCAGCGGATGCGGTTCCTTATATCGAGAAGGTTCCCGGCTTTGTACGCAACGTGGCGCTGAAGGCCATGATCGCCAAGGCCAAGGAAAAGGGAGTCACGCTCATCGATGGCGCATTCATGGACGAAAACAACCCGATGAAATAGGACAATCAAACCACAAATCAGGAGGGGAGGAAACATGGGAAAACTTACTCTGACCCGGCGAGACGCCATATTGGCGGGCGCCGGAACCGCGCTCACGGGCGGCGTCCTTACCGCATCGGCGGCCGCGCCGGCGCTGGACCTGGAAGACCCTGCCGTGCGCGCCCGCGTTCGCGCGAAGGTTTCAGGGTCCGCCGCGGAGGAAACGGTGTACAGGTTCTACCGCCTGCACCTCTACGCGTACATGCATGACGCCAACCTGATCCCGCTGTTCACCATGAACAACCTGAACGTTACGCAGTGCCGTCCCCTGGAGGACAACCAGTACGCATTCAAGGTTTTTGAGTGCGGTGTCTATTGCAAGTTCGACACGGACGAGGTGCTGGAATCCTGGGAGAACCCCATTACGGGCGAAGTCAGGGAGCCCTGGACGTTCCTCGGCGGCCCCCTGAACGTAAAGCTTGGCGCCGACGGGGTGGAAACACCGCCGGAAGCCACGGTCCATCCCGATACCCTGCGCATGGAAGCGTACGGCGGCATGGTGTTCGTGCCGGTCGCCTCGCATTTCTCCTATCCCAGCCCCTTCGACCCGGTTCAGTGGCCGAAGGAATCCCCCGGCCGCACCCACTACTGGGATTCCCTGTTCGTTCACGCCTCCAGGGTGGAGGACGTGGTCAATCCGGACATCGACAACGCGCCGGCCTTCTGCCAGTTCCAGAACCTGGTGAGCTGGGGCCCGTGGGTCGGCATGGGCGGCCACGAGGGCCGCAGCTACGGCCGGGCTTACGGCACCAAGCTGGCCAGTATCGATGATCTGCCGGCCGGCGCCCGGAAGTCGCTGGAATTGAAGGCGCCGAAGATCTTCGATGTCGAGAACTGGACGGAGTACCACGACTACATAGAGGAATACAAGGACACCTACGGGTCATAGCCGCGCTGAGAGGGGCGCGCGCCATGAAAGTCTTTGAAATAGGGGACTACAGCAAGGGTCTCGACCTGCATGCGGTCGAGCGGCCCGAGCCCGTTCCCGGCCATGGCGAAGCGGTCATGCGGGTGCGCGCCACAGGCATCAACGCCCGCGACCTCACCATCATGCACGGCAGTCTGGGCAAGACTGTCATGCCGCACACCCGCATCCCGCTGAGCGACAATGCCGGCGACATCATCGCGGTCGGCGCCGGCGTCGAGAACGTCCGTGAGGGCGACCGTGTGACCATGAGTCATTACTGGCAATGGCTGGACGGCGACTGGCGCGCGTCCATGGCGGAGCAGGACTACTCCGCGACCCTCGACGGCTTTCTGGCGGAGCAGGTCGTGGCGCCGGCGGCAGCGCTGATCAGGCTGCCCGACAGCCTGAGCTACGAAGAGGCCAGCACCCTGCAGAGCCCCGGCCTCACCGCCTGGAACGCCGTGGTTGAAGCGGGCGCGGCCAGGGCCAGCGATACGGTACTGACACTGGGTTCCGGCGCGGTGTCGGTATTCGGTATGCAATGGGCGAAGATGCTGGGCGCGCGATGCATCATGACGTCATCAAGCGATGAAAAACTTGCTCGCCTGAAGGAACTCGGCGCGGATTTCGGCGTGAACTACCGCGCCAATCCGGATTGGCCCGCGGAGGTCCTGGAACTCACCCACGGCGAGGGGGCGGACATCATTCTCAACAACGTGGGCTTGGGCGAGATGGAGAACTGCCTGATGGCCGCCGCCTCCAACGGCCGCATCATGCATATCGGCGCCAACCCGGTGGTCCACAACCAGCCACCGCAGGATCCTCCGTCCCTGACCAGGCTGCCGAACCTCATTCTCAAGAACCTCACCGTGAGGGGCATCATCGTCGGCAGCCGGCGCATGTTCGTAGACCTCATCCGGGCCATGGTCCGCAACGACATCAGGCCCGTCATCGACCGCGTCTTCGACTGGGACGACGTCTACGACGCGATCGAATACATGCAAAGCGGCGAGAAGATCGGCAAGATCGTCATTCGCGTAACGTAGCGCCGTTTCGGACGGCGTCGAGCCGCGAAAGAAAGTCCGGGGAATTACGCAGCAGAATTCAGTGCAGCAACTACATGCTCCGGATCGTTCTTGATCGCAATCAGCAAGGCAGCCGCAGGTCCGTCAGGTCGGCGTCGCCCTTGTTCCCAATTTCGGAGTGTGCCGACCGAAATATGAAAGAGACCGGCAAATTTCTCCTGGGACAAACTGGTGCTCTCGCGGATTTCTCGCACGATGTCGGACGTCACCTCGAAAGTCCGAGATGGATTGCGTTCCCCGCGTGCAATTTCAGCCGCTTGTGAGGCACTTTCGATCAGCTTTTCAAACAGATTTTTATCCATAGCAGCGGTTGAATAAAGTCAGCAGATATTCCTGCATCCATTGTTAGTCCTCATCTTCAAGGAGATCGGTGATGAGTTCGGTAAACACCGGTGTCTCAATGAAGGTGAGTTTCATCAGGGAAGGCTACGCCAATGACGCATATAAGTCAATGGCGTATGCTAATCGTGCTGACCCGGCGCATTTTTTAAATCTGCTGCAAGCCACATTCTGAATATCAACAGTGATGTCCGAAAATCAATTGCCAAAGATCGGCAGGAACGGAAGAAAAAGCCACTCCAATCTCGCCCACATCGGACAGGCAACCAGTGAACTCAACAGGCGAGGTCTTTGAATGGGACGACGACTACGATGCGATTGAGTAACCGCAAAGGGGTGAGAAGATCGGCAAGACACATCAAGCGGCCGTCCTTCTCATCAGACCCAGCCGCGCAGCACCCTTGGCTATAACTCTCTTCGCCGTTTTGATATCCGCACTCGTTGTGAAGCGACCCACGCAAAATCGAAGAGAAGCGTCAGCGTCGGATGCAGATAGGCCGTAGGCAAGCAATACTCTGGAAGGCTCAAGCATAGCTGACGAGCATGCCGATCCGGACGACACGTATATACCTTCGAACGCGTTCAGTAGTTCATCACCGACGGCGCCCGGGAAGCACACGTTGAATGCACACGAAACCCGTTGAGTCCACGATCCGTTCAGCCGCGCCTGGGGAAATACCTCAAGGATTTCCTGCAGTAGCTTGCCTGCTAGCAAGCCCATCCTTTTACTTTCCGTGTCAACATTTGCGGCAGCGATTCGACAGGCTTCGCCAAACCCAACACAAAGCGGTACAGGCAGCGTCCCCGCTCGCAGCCCGCGCTCTTGACCGCCGCCGTATAGCAATGGTCGAAGTTCGACATCTTGACGTCCACCTACGTATAGCGCGCCAATTCCCTTGGGTCCGTAACACTTGTGCGCGGAAAGGGTTAGCATGTCCGCTCCGAGATTGCGGATATCCACCTGTAGCCGGCCCAGTGACTGGGCACAATCCGAGTGCAGCAGGGTGTCGTGACGATGACAGATTTCGGCGATTGCAGCGATGGGTTGCACAACACCGGTCTCGTTGTTGACGTGCATTGCCGACACAAGGGCGGTGCTTGTGTCCACCGCCTTCTCTACAGCCTCTAGGTCCACCGTGCCGTCGCCGCCGATCGGCAGCACTTGGACATCAAAACTCTCGTTGCCTAGGGCGAGGGCCGGCTCAATCACCGAGCTGTGCTCGCTTGCAAGAACTATGATCTTGCGTCTCCCGACCGTCGCTCGTGCGGCGCCGAATAGCGCAAGATTATTGGCCTCTGTCGCGCCTGATGTGAACACGATGCGACGTGCATCTCCCCCGATCGCCCGGGCGACCTGCCGACGCGCCTGCGTCACTGCCCGGTTCGCTTCAATACCTGCCAAATGGCTTGTGGTGTGGGGATTGCCATATATGTCGATGGCTCGGGCCATCGCCGCTTGAACTCGGTCATCAATCGGCGTGGACGCCTGATAGTCAAGATAAACGGGAGATGGCGGCATGGCCTTCAGTCGGTGCAGTCGCAAGGTAATGCAGCCCTACCACTGAAACCCGGTTGGGCAACTAGTTCCTCATCATCCATTTCCATCATATCCCGATAAGTTACATTGGCATCGACTCCCCAGAAGCCAATTGTGACCGTCTCTTGGCTTCGTCTACCGCTTCCCTTATACCGCTTTAGTGGGCGACGCTTGTAGTTTGCCTCCAAATCAGCCCACCACCGAATGTCCGATGGCGTCCCCGGAACACTTCGAAGCTCCTCCGGTAATTCAGCGTCCGCTCTAGTGATGTCACGCTGTACCTTGGGTATCGCGGTTGTGCCCTTCATGAAACAGAAAACGCAATTTGATAGATTTGCGTCGGGCGGCAATTTCAGATCTCCATCTCTCTCCGACCAGAAGGCCAGCACATCCTCGTTCGTGATTTCTGCATCCGCCAGTGGCGTGCATACAATTTCGCCGTCCGTCATCTCGCGTTTCTTGCGTTCCGGATCGCCTCTGCCAAGACCGTTGCGCGACATGACGCGGACCACTCGGCGAGGCTCGTCGGCGCGCAGCCCGATCAGGGATACGTATTCGGTGGCTTCCTCTCCTGTCATCGGTGCAAACTCGGGATAACCCCTTTCCGCGAACGACCTGTTAGTCAATTGGTGCTCGCAAGCGCCGGAGAAGTCAGCGAAGTTCTGTTCCGGTATAGCTGGCGGGCGGGATCGGAGGAACGCCTTCTTGCGCAGCAGTTCGTCGTTGCCTAATCTGCCCCGGGATCGCTGATGTCGTGCGATGACTACATCGTCTGTCATCTGGGGTTCCGGATGGAAGTGCCCTCGCCATTCCGTTGCTTCTTTTCCAGAGAACCAGTCTGCAAGGAAGTCATTGGTTGCGCGCAGTTTCAGGTGCGTTGTGCAAATTCGCGTGTGTCGACTAGGAAGGAACCCCTGGTGGCTCACGAGCTCCTCGAACACTTCGCCGCGCCATCTATAACCGTTCGGATTTGACTCGCTGATTGGCTGGTCGTTGACCAAGCGGTAGCTTCCGCGACGGGTCCACTCGCCGTTGTGGGCGTCTTCGTAAGTAGCGTACTCGATCCAGAAAAACGGCACGTTGTAGTCGATTTCCGCTCGTCGGGCGCATGCACGCACGAAGTCGAAGGTGGCGGGATGTTCAGCGGAGGTGTTATTGAACACCACCACATCTCCGCGTTCGGGATCAAGAAGGCGTTGCTCCAATAGCAGCAACAACATCATTCCACTGGAGCGGCCGCCTGAAAACTTGACCACATGCGGTAACAAACGATGTTCCGAGGCTTCGTATTCCAGTTTAAGGCTGAACGCCTCGTTCACTTCTCGACTCCTTGTGGGGAATTATCAAGCAACCTAACCGCCATCCCGGCGAGTAGGCCCGGCGCATGGTTCACGCTCGGCGCTTGCTAGTTGGATTGCTGGGGAACGGCGCGGGCGGACAAAGGACGGATTGCGCGCTGGAATCGAGGCCGGCGCATGGACGAGTCAGACGGCTTCACGGCAGCGGCAATCGCGTGGTCCGATTCTTCAGGTGTGACGTCAAGCTTAGAGATGGGCTTGAACGACCGGCCTCGCTTCGCCTTGCTCATGGGGTGTCTCCGTAGCGAGTGATACGGCGATTCTAGCGACTTTCGCGGCCAATCGCTACATCTAAAATATAGCGATTCGTCCGCTTATTCGATCTCTGACGATCCTAAGAATTGTTGTCCAAGCACTTGCATCACATATTCCGGGCCAAGTGCTCCCAATGCTTGGATCGTGCTTCTGCGACCAACCCAAGCCAGCATATCGGCGACTTCCTGACCCGCGCTGCCGGCACCCTCAGCAAAGCACTCCACGAGCGCTGGCCGAATCGCTCTGTCGCCGATGATTGTCAGCTTTGACACCATTGCTTCGACCAGCCTTTCCCAGCGGTACGTCGGTCGCAACGCCGTCGAGAGGACTTCCACGGAATGGCGACCAAATGTCGAATGGGCTTCTCTTGCGAAGTAATGTCGCCACCAGGTTTTGGCCAACGGACAGTCAAGGAACGCGGTGCGATTGGCACGCTCGATCACGCCACCCAGGCGTCTAAGTATGGTTCGCACGCACGAGTCGATCACCTGCGGGTCCGTTTCCTGAAGCGCCTTTGCTATTCGGCTCCGTCCCGACTCTCCCGTATTGCTGCCGCAAGGAATGAACTCTTGATCCGGCCATTCTCCATCATCTCAACATTGATCCGGGTCCACGTTTCCGGGCGAGCTGCTTGACTTAAGGCGAGGGAGGCCCATGTCGATGCAATCGCGCACTCGGTTGACCATGGCGGGTTCACAAACTCCCTTTCGCTCAGCCGCATATCGGTAACGGGCGGCGAGCTTCCCGTTGTAAGCCCCCAAGAACGCACATAGTCGCAGAACCCCTCCTGATCCTCTGCAACGAGTCGAATGAACTCACGCTGTTTGGCGCCACCCCGTGCCCCGCTTGCGCGCTTCGGTAGCAACCCTTTCTGCGCGCGTTCAAGTCCTGTTCGATCGATGGCCTCAACGAACAGCGAATTACCCATTGTGCTCTGCCAAGAATTCGATGGGTTTGAGGCGGCTAGCGATGTCATCAGCGTGGAAACTCTGGTTGTTGTCCCAGGTCGGGAGCCCACTATCGATCAGCTTCCGATGCAATGCCCGCAATACGGGAAACTCCCGCCAGCCATCTTCTTTGCCGTATTCGACGTGGATCATCTCCAGCGCACGCGCTAGGCAGCCGGTAAGGATCGAATCGCGGTGTTTCTTCGCGTCTCCAGGATTCACCATCCAAGCATAGAGTTTGGGATTCAGCAGTACCTTGAAGTGGAATCCTTCACCGGTATTCATTTCCACGCGATATCTGCCGCGCTCGAAACTTTCCTCGGAGACCAGACGTATCAGGCTCTCCCATGTGGATGTAGCACGCCAAAATTGGTCCTGAGCCAAGATCATTCCGGGTGCGACCGAAATTTCGGATCCCCGCCACACTTCATGTACCCCGTGCTGGCCGTTCAACTTGAAGGAGGTTGGCTGTGTATTTGTGGCAATCACCAACGGTCGGACATAGACCGGCGGGACGACATCCTCAGCCTTCCAGGATACCTGCTGCGTTAGTTCCGTGACCCCCGCTACTTCGGCTTTCCGAAACTGTCGGTAGGTCGCGTACGGGGAGGTTACTTCGACGGCAAACGCTGCGTCGTTCTGTTTTAGCAGCGTTGCCACCAAATTGCTGCCGGACACCTCATGGCGAATTGTCATGCCTGCACCTTCCCGCGTGCGCTTTATGCGTGCTTCGTAGGTTCCGTCCAAGTAGTCCAGGCGGTCACGAGCGAGAATTGGATAGTTCATGCTCTGCATGACTTAAGTTCCCGGCTTTGTGGCTGCCCGCCTTACCAGTTCCACTCGAATGTCGCCAGCTAGAGCCGGGCGGCACGGTAGCCAGATGTCGAGTTCCTCCCCCAACTTCGATACAGGTCCAAGTAGGACTGCGCGCTTGTTGCCGAGGCGGTCGGGAACATAGGCCTTGACAGCTTCTCCGTTCATGGTCGCGCCTTCGTCGATCTCTAGGTAATGATCGGGCTCCGGATTGTCGCAGGTTTCGTCCGAGCCATTGGCGAGGATTACTCGGAGTTCCGCATTTTTCGCATCTTCCAAAGGCCTGACGCGTACGCTTATGCCCTGCGTCCGTCGAACCGCCGCTACTCGTGTGTCAATGCGCAGTCCCTGCCTCCGGAGTCGGCGCGGTCGATTCGGATCGGGTTGGGTTGGGTTGGGAGGTCGCGGAGGCCCGATCGGTTCGGGTCGAGGCACCCGTTCGGGCGTTCCCACGCCAGCGCTCCGAGACTTCGGATTTTGACGCACGCCGTCACCCTCAACCTCGACCGAAAAAAAACCGGGGTCGAACTCTTGGGCGTCAATGTTTGGCACGAGTGCCAAAATACGCTCCTGCATATCCTTGAGCCACGCATCCAAAGCCTTGCGCGCTGACGATCCCTGCTTCTGGCGCTTTAGATCAATGTCAATGTGTCGAGGACCTTCGAACTTTCCCACCAAGCCGCAAGCTTCCTGCGCCTCTTCGGGCGTAAGCAGGATTACGCCGTTGAAAGGGACCACGTCACGATAGTACGAGGCCCGGTTATGCGGTATGGCGTTGGTAATCCACATGCCGTTGCGAAACAATTGCAGGTGTGTGCCGCCGCCTGATGAGCGGGGCAACTCCCGCAAGTGGAATCGCACTATGCCTGCTGCGGTTGCAATAGTATGTCCGTACTCGGCCTTAAGCGTCTCAAGCGTATCCCACGCTTGGCCACCGCTAGGCCCAATCGAATTGCGGTCTCGCCGTTCGCGTTGTCGGCGTCGGGATAGCACGGCCTCTAGGGAGTCCTTGTTGAGTGTCCTCAATGTATGGCCGCTTGATCGAAACACAATTTCCATGCGGCCGTCGTAGAGCACGGGTGTAAAGTGAGTGGCGATTACGGTCTCTATTACGTCCAGCACCTCGTCATCATTACTGCAACGGTTGAACCGGTTAAATCCCAGTATTCCCACAACCGATCCGGTGCCAAATTTCTCCTCGATCCAATTCAATTTTTCCTTGAGAAGCGGCATCCGGGAGCCTTCGTAGAAATCGAACCGGTTGAAAATGTCATTGACGCGTACTCGCCTGGCGAGATAGCCGTCTTCGCCACAAACCTTATTCCTGTAGACATGCGTCGCCAGGATGGCGTGCCCCGATACTGTGCGTCCCTCCGCGTGAACGCCACCGTAGAGAATGTAACGCGGGTCCGAGGCTGGAAACGACGTCATATGCCCATTCCCATATGAACCCGCGGTCGATTCATCCGCCTTTCCGCTCTGACCGTCGCCTAGCAGATCTTCCATGCGCTGCGCATTCAGTCCAACGCCGTTGTCCAACACCCATAGCACTGGCACTCGCTCAGCATTAATTGTGGCTTGCATTGCATTAACGATGGCCTGAGACTGGGCAAGGTTGTTTTTGGCTTTCTGCGTTTTAATAGCACATCCAAGGTGTTCCCGGTATTGTGACAGTGCTGGGATCTGAGCAGGGGTTACCTGCTCGATCTCGAAGACCAAGCGAATGACATCGCGTTTGGCTTCACTTGCCGCATCAAGCGCGTTTTGTGCGAGTTCCCGGATAACCGTGTGCGGGTCGACATTGTTGTACGCTGACAGTCCAGACGCTTGGAAACCCGAAATTTTTCCTGCTTGAACGAACTCCAGACTTCCTTGGTCGGTTGGGCGATGCCTAGATCTAGCCATCGCTCGCTTCCTCCCTCTTGAGTCCCTTCAGACCTTTCCCGGAGTCTACGTCATCATTTTCTGTTCGAGACTTGACAGAAATCTCTGCGCTGCGAATCAATTCAAGCTGAACATCAGGGAATCTCTCACTGAAGTCCCTAGAAATTAGTGTCTTCATTTGGTGTATTGCAGCTTCTCGGCGTCCCGTCGTTAGCCAGTTCTTGGTTCGCATGGAGCAAAACACCTAGTGGTCGCGTAGGTGGATTCTCTTCCAATTTGGCTAGCGGCGGAGATTGTAGTGTCTGCAAATGCGCATCGCCAAACTCTTAGGAGTAGATAGCGGGAATCATTCAACCCAAAAACCCATTGTGGCCATTTGCCCACTGGGCGATGGAGACGGAGACTCTAGTAGGTTGGACGCCTCACCCCAACTCAGACTGCCGTTCTTAGACGACAGGCTTCGGCAACTGCAGAGATTCGTCTCCGATGTCCTTCCTGTACAAACGTAGAAGCTCCTTCTTGTCCCGCGTTGATCTCCCGAGCATGTACAGCAGCAATTCCAGCAGGGTATTCTTGGCGAAACGATTAATGGTCTGCGTGTTCGGATTCCACATTAGTCGTACGAACGGGGGCAACTCTAGAGATCTTGGTAGTTTCGCAGCCATGTCGACGGCCGCACTGAGGTCCATATCCTTCGTGAGTCTCGCCACGATCGTAACGAAGATGTCCAAGCCGACGGGGCGGAACAACGCGTTTCGATTCCGGTAAATTCTTACGATTGGTTCGGTGTCATCTGCCGAAAAAAATTTATCCAGTTCTGGAAATCCGCGCCTTAAGGACTCGAACAGATCGCGCGCAAGCTGAAAGTACGACTCAAGCTGGTCGTCGTCCGGTCGCGATTTGCGCAACTTGGGTAAAGTTGTCTTGAGTGGCGTGTCTGCCTTCGTATACCAGGTCCTGAGGATGTCGTATAAGCCCACGATTGTGGTGAGGCTCGCAAAGTTGGAGTTGGGCATGTTGCTTGAACCGACGAACGCAATGCGCTCGTCGCCAAACATGTCCGAGTTTTCGTCGATTAGCCAGCGAACCGTCAATGCCATCACATCATCCTCGTCGAGCGCGATGATGCCGAACTTGGAGACCGGCTTGGCAGTCTTGTTTAGCGTAGTAAAGAGCCGCCGAGTTTTCTGCAGCCCGGTATCCGTCTTCTCATGCGCGACGAACATGACCGGAACCTCGTCTGTGTAGCCAGCCGGGTTTCTCTCTTTCACAGCCCTCTTGATTCCTGATAGGCGGTGCTGACCGTCGAGTGCGAAGAGCTTCTCATCCCCTCTCAACGTCAGAAATCCCACGCGCAACATGGTGTCGTCCGTTAGACAACTAAGTTCATCGGAACTTCCCTTGCTCTGGACATTAGTAAGGGCATGCCAGTTGGGCCGTCCGTCGTAGGTCGCTACGACAAGAGCGTTGAACAGTCTCTCGTCTTGGTTCTTGAGGTATTCAGCGATTTCTTTGGACCTCTTTCCCTTAAGTTCGCGTTGAATCATGTCCGAAAGCTTCTCGCTCTTGTGCAGTTCGTCCGCATAGCTGACTCGCGAAGCAAGAGTGGGAAGGTCCATTAAACAGCAGTAGTACACCCAGTCTCCCATAGAACCGCGTAGGGCGGGAAGTACGATCGATCCATTGGTTCGGCTGCTTGTCATGAGAATGCGGCTTTCTTTCTCCTCGTGTCCGCTGTCATGTCGTTCTTGCAGCAGGGCGGCATAAACGCAGTGATAAGACGTTCCTCAAGAGCCCTGAGTTGCTCTGACGGAAAATCGTCGGCGACAGGAGCGAAGTGGAATCGGAGAATGGGGTGCCATTGGACGATCATACGTGTGATTTGAGGTCGGCGCTTAACCTGGCTGGTCATTAGGTATTCGCCGTACCGGTCGCGCAGGGATCGGTTGGAATTCTCACCCGTGATGCCTATATACATGATGTAGCCGTTTGGCGGCAGGAAATTACGTTGGTGGGATATCACGAAGGCGTAGACGCCTCCCTTATCGTTCGGGACGTTTTCTTTCTCCTCGGCTCCGAACTTGATTGAATTCCAAGTTAGAGGGTTCTCGGCGGCATCTAAGCTGAGTATTTTCTGCGTGTTGAGGACAAATTCAATCTCGTAGGCCTTGAACTCTAGAATGGCGGCGTCATTTTCTCGCGCCAACGCCCCCATATCCAATGCTCCTAGATTCGCTGATGTGGCAGTGGGCATTATCGATCAGTGAGTTAGGTAAAAGGAAATTGGTGGTGATGGGTGGGCTTGAACCACCGACCTGCGGGTTATGAGTCCGCCGCTCTAACCAGCTGAGCTACATCACCACATGGTGCCGGAAGAGGGACTTGAACCCGCAACCTTCCGCTTACAAGGCGGATGCTCTACCAGTTGAGCTATTCCGGCCCGGGCAGCAATTCTACCGCGAGAGCGGCCAGACCACGCAGGACCAGGTTCGGCGCGACTAGAGCTTCCGGCAGCTCGCCGGTGGCGATCAGGTCGTCGGCGCCGCCACCCGTCAACAGCAGCACCGGGGAACCCCCTCCCTCGCTTGCCAGAGTTTGCATGCCCGTGCGGATCATGCCCAGTTGCGCGGCCAGTGTGCCCTTTTCCATTGCCTCGCCGCTGTCGGTTCCGGGCGCAATATCCTGCGGTCCGCCGGTATGATCCTTCAGCCTTGAGGCCAGTTCGGCTGTTCCTTTCGCCATGGCGGCCAGACTCATTTCCCGGCCCGGCGCGATGTAGCCGCCCAGATGGCGGCCATCGGCCAGCAGCAGGTCCATGGTCACCGTGCTCCCCGCGTCGACGATGCAATAGTCCCTGGGGCCCAGCGCGTGCGCGCCGACCAGCGCCGCCCAGCGGTCCGCGCCCAGATTCAGGGGATTGGCGTAGGCGGCGGTCACGCCGCAGGCGCAAGCGCGCGCCTGCACGAACACGAGTTCTACGGCCAGTCGTTCCAACACCAGTCCCGCAAGCTTGCGGCCGATTTCCACGCCGGCGACATTGCAGGCCAAAGCGCCGGCCAATGCCTCCCCGCGGTTCAGGAACGGCAGAGCGGCCAGCCCGTCCGAGGTGCGCGCGGCGCCGGCGTCTTGAAGTTCCTTCCCGGCGCCGGAAAGCCAGGCCCACTTGATCCGCGTGTTTCCCACGTCGATCAGCAGGATGCGCGAAGAAGCAGCGTTCACAAGCGAATCTCCGCCGACAGTATGCGCCGCTCGCCGTCCGGTTCCTTAAGCAGCAGGGCGCCCGACGAATCGACTCCCGCCGCCATGCCCACGTGCCTGTCGGCGCCGCAGAGGGCCTCTATTCGCCGTCCGGCTAGCCAGTCGCGCTGCCGCCACGCGTCCGCCCAGCCGGCGAAACCGTCTGCGGGATGCCTTTCCAGCACTGCGGCGATCGCCGTAATCATGGCGCCCGCCAGCGCGTTGTGCTCGGCGGACTTGCGCTGGTCAAGCTCAGCAAGGCCGGCCGGCTTCATGCCGCCCTTCCTGGCGACTTGATTGCGTTGTTCGTCGCTGACTCGGATATTGACGCCCAGGCCCGCGACCACGCGAGTGTCCGCAGCGCCTTGCGAGGAACGTGCGGAAGCGAAGGCGTCTCCACTTCGTGGAGGGCGGGACGCCCTCCCTCCCGGGATGCTGGACGTGGAGGTCTCCACCAGGATCCCGCCCAGCTTGCGGTCTTTTGCTACCAGGTCATTGGGCCATTTCAATTCCACCCGGTCCGCCACGAACGTCTCCAGGCCCTCGGCAATCGCGACGCCCAGCGCCAGCGAAAGCGAGCCGTCCGGAGGCCTGGGCGCGGTCCTGCTAACGCTGAGCAGCAGTCCGGCGCCGGCCGGCGAATGCCAGCTCTTGCCGTTTCTCCCGCGCCCGGCGCTCTGATGGCCGGCCAGGCAGACCGCCAGGCTGTCCCCGGGCGCCATGGCGGGAACCTGCAGCAGTCGCTCGTTGGTGGACGGCAACGAATCGTGGATTTCGAGCAGCTTTATTCGCCGGAGCAATGCCGGATCGAGCGCTTCCAGCAGTGCGCGCCGGTCGTACAGAGTTCAGCCGCCGCTCTTGAACCAGTGATCGACCCGCACGCGCACGAAACAATGTTCCGATCCGTCGAGCAGGTTGCGGATATTGCTGCGGTGCGACAATACCGTGAATGCGCCCGCCGCGGCGGCCAGCCAGAACAGTTCCGGCAGCGCATCGGGCATGAAGAAAGCAAGGAAAATCGGCGCCGAAACGGCCGCCACCATGGTTGCCAGTCCCACGTAGCCGCTAAGGACCATGACCAGCACCCAGACGGCCAGCACCGCGCCCACGATCGGCGCGTGCAACATCAGGTACGAGCCGAGCAACGTGGCGAATCCCTTGCCGCCCCGGAACTCGTGCCACAGCGGGTAGCAATGCGCCGCGGTAACCGATGCGCCGGCCGCCACCTGTACCCAGGCCATGGAAAAGGTCGGCTCTTCGGCGAACGAGTAGGCCAGCGAGGCGAGGGGGCCCACCGCCAGTATCGCCTTGCCCACGTCGCCGATGATGACCGCCAGCGCAAACCAGAAGCCCGCGGCGCGCAGCGCATTGGTGGCGCCGGCGTTGCCGCTGCCCGTTTCGCGAACGTCCAGGTTCCTGAACCTGCCGAGCGCCAGGCTGAAGTTGATCGATCCGATCAGGTAGGCGAATACCAGTGAAAGGCCGAGCTCCAGCATGGTTGGTCTAGGTGGCCCGCGTGCTGGGGCGTTCGGATACGCGTCCGTGCCAGGCCGCCAGGGCGTGACGTTCTTCCAGCACCTTGAGGTCGAACTTGTTGGCCATGCGCGCGGCCATGTCCACGGCTACGCGCAATGTGATGTCGGCGATCGTGAAGCGATCGAGCGCCAGGTAGCCGCGCCCGTTCAGCCGCCGGTTCATGAAGTCCAGAAAGTGCCCGGCGCGCTTGCGGCCCCGCTTCACCAGCTCGGGAATCTGGGCGTAGGGCACGGGTCCCGGCAATGCATGGTCCCTGAAGTTGTTGATCCGGTTACGCAAGGCTTCGGCAAGTCCCGGCATGCCCTCCTGCTCCACGATGTGGTTCCACATCAGCACCTGCGCGCGGTCATCGGGGCCTGATCCGAACAGGTTGGGTTCCGGGTGCAGGTCCTCCAGGTAGCGGCAGATCGCCAGGCATTCGCTGATGCGGGCGCCGTCGTCGGTCTCCAGCACCGGAACCTGGCAGAGCGGATTGACCTCGCGGTACTCGGGGCTCAGTTGCTCCTTTTTGGTCAGGTCAATCTGAACCCGTTCCATCTCCAGGCCCTTCTCCGCCAGAAAAATATGCAGCCGCCTGGGGTTGGGCGCATGGGCGTAGTCGTAGAGCTTCATGCCTTTTCCAGTGTCTTTTTGGCGGTCTGACCATAAAGCATCTTGCGCTGCTCTTCGGTCATCGGCTTGTCGGAGCGCAGGTCCTTGCCGACTTCCATTCCGCGCTGCACTGCCCCACGCGCGCCCAGCCTTTCAATCCAGCCGGCGACATTGGGCAACTCGTCGACGCTCTGGCCAAGCCTGTCGTGAGGAGCCACCCAGGGGTAGCAGGCCATGTCCGCGATCGAATACTCGCCGGCAAGGTATTCGCGGTTCCTGAGCCTGCGCTCCATGACCGCCAGCAAGCGCCCGTATTCGTTGGAGTAGCGCTCGGTGGCGTAGGCATGCTTGCCCTCCTGGTAGACGAGGAAGTGCCCCGCCTGGCCGGCCATGGGCCCCAGCCCGGCCATCTGCCAGAACAGCCATTGCATCGCGTCGTAGCGCTGGTGGGTTTCGGTGGACAGAAAGCGCTCCGTCTTGTCGGCCAGGTAGACCAGAATGGCGCCGGACTCGAACACCGAAAGCGGGCCTCCGTCCGCGTCGTTGTCCACGATCACCGGCATGCGGTGATTGGGGTTCAGCGCCAGGAACTCGGGGGTGAACTGGTCGCCCGCGCCGATGTTGACCGGCTTGATGTTGTACGGCAAACCACACTCCTCAAGCATGATGGCAATCTTGAACCCGTTGGGTGTGGGCCAGTAGTAAAGGTCAATCAAGTTGCTGCTCCTCTTGTAAAAAAACGGGTCTATTCGGCGCGCAGCGCAAGAACGGGGTTCATGCGCGCCGCACGCACGGCGGGCGCTACGCCCGCCAGGATTCCGATGAGCACGGCGATCATCAAGGCTGCAATGGTATAGGCCACCGAAATACTGACCGGGATGATCGGGAACAGCGCGCTCAGCAGCCAGGCCGCGCCCTGGCCCAGGGCCAGCCCGAGCAGGCCGCCGGCCGCTCCAAGCGCCAGCGCTTCGGCCAGGAACAGGCGGCGAACCTCGCGGCGGCGGGCCCCAAGCGAGCGGAACAGGCCGATCTCGAAAATGCGCTCCTGCACCGAAATCGTCATGATCGTGAAGATGCCCACGCCGCCGACCACCAGCGATATGCCCCCCAGCGCCGCGACCGCTGAGGTAATCGTGCTCAGAATCACCCGCATGGTGCTGAGCATCTGGTCCTGGGTGGTGATCGAAAAGTCTTCCGAACCGTGCCGCGCCATCAGCAGGCGCGTAATGTCGCCCTCCACTTCGCTGGCCGGCCGGTTCTCGTCGTAGCGTACGTCCACTTCCTGGACGCCCAGCATGTTGTAGATTTCCATGGTGTGCCTGACCGGGACGAAGATGATCTCGTTCATGTCGAAGCCGACCGTGGTACCGGCATCGGCAAGCACTCCGACCACCCGGAAGCGTTGCCCGGCGACGCGGATGTAAGTGCCCAGCGCGTTGTCGGTTCCGAACAATTCGCTCTTCATTTTGCTGCCCAGCACCGCAAGCGGACGCGAGGATTCCAGGTCCTCCTTCGGCAGGAATCGGCCCGACGCGACTTCCAACGAGAATATCTCGGGAAGGCCGGGGCCGGTTCCCAGCACCGTGACGTCGCGCCTGACGCCCTCGCGTTCCGCTTCCGCGAACCCCATGACTGCAGGGGCAACGGCCTTGACCGAATTCAGTCGCCCGATCGCCAGCGCATCGTCCAGGGTGAGCGGACGCACCGTATTGGTGTTGAGCCCCGGGGGCCCTCCGATGGTTACGGTCTTCCCGGGCGTAATGACCAGGAAGTGCGTTCCGAAGCGCGTGGCTTCGGTCTCCATGAAGTCATACATGCCCTCGCCGATGGACGTCAGCAGAATCACGGCAGCCACGCCGATCCCCGTGCCGAGCGCGGTCAGCAGCGTACGCAGACGATGCATGGACAGCGCGCGCAAGGCCAGGCGCAACAGATCCAGGGTTTTCATCAGATGCGTCCTCTCAGCGCCTGCACCGGGTCCAGGCGGGCCGCCTTGCGCGCCGGCAGCGCCCCGAAAACCAGGCCGCTGCCCACGGCGGTAATCACCGCCGCGACCACGGCCCACCAGGGCGGCCGGATTTCGATCGCCGGGAACAGTTGCTGCGCGATCCAGATCAGCAGGTAACCCAGTCCCAGCCCGCACACGGTGCCGACCACCGCGAGCAGGGCCGCCTCGCCGATGAACAGTCGCATGATCTGGCGGCGGGCCGCCCCTATGGCCATGTACAGGCCGATCTCCGAAGTCCGCTGGCTGACCGCCACCAGCATCACGTTCATGATCAGGATGCCGGCCACGATCAGGCTGATCCCGGCTATCCCGCCGAGCGCGGCCGTAATCGCGTTGAAGATGCCGTCGAATACCGACAGGACCGCGTCCTGGGTAATGGTCACGAAGTCCTGCTTGCCGTAATGCTGCTCGGTCAGGCGTTCGGTAAGCCGGCTGATTACTCCCGGCACCGACTCGCGGTCGCGCGCCTGAACCATGATGTTGGTCAGGGCTTCGGTATTGAACGTGGTGGCGGCGAAAGCAACGGGAACCACCACGATCTCGCCCACGTTGATCCCGATGCTCTGGCCCGTATCGGTCAGCAGCCCAACGATCCGGCAGCGCGAGTCTCCCAGCCGCAGCCAGGTGCCCAGGGCGGGTTCGGAGCCATACAGCTCCTTGACCAGTAACTCTCCCGCCACGCACACCGGGGAAATGCGGTCCATGTCCATGCGCGGGAAGAAAGACCCGGCGCTCAGGTCAAGATCCCGGATGTGGAAATAATCCTGGGTGGTGCCCATCACGAACGTTTCCCGTTCCTTCCCGCCGCGCGAGGCGGGAAGGGCGCCCATTATCATCGGCGCCGCTTTCACCACGCCCGGCACGCGCAACACCAGTTCGGCGTCGCGATAGGTCAGGTCACGGGGGGACTCGCCCGAAAAACCGAACGGGTTGGACCCCGATTCGCCGGGATTGCCGGGCTGCACGATGATGAGCTGGGTTCCCAGGATCCGGAATTCGCCGGTAACGAAGAGGCGACCCGCTTCGCCCAGGGCGGTCAGCAGCAGCACCGACACGATCCCTATGGATGTGGCGAGCATCATCATGGCGGCGCGCAGCCGATGACGAAACATCGAGCGCGTGGCCATCAGCAGCAGGTCGTTGGTTCTCATCGGCGTGGGTCTTCGCAGGCGCTTGAATTGTGCCTCAAGTTGCTTAACCCGGCAGCGGCGGTGCGGTTACAGTAACGGACTTCCGCTCAACCGGGGCCCCGACCATGTTTGCCGGACTCGAACAATTCCTGCAGGAACACCAGGCCTGGCTGTGGTTTCTCACCGTGCTCCTGGATCTCGGCTTCGCCGTGTTGCTGTATCGGCTGTTCGGCCGCTACGGCCTTTACGCCGCCATCATTTTCAGTCTCGTGATGGCCAATATCCAGGGGCCCAAGCTGACCACCGTGATGGGCCTGCAGACCAGCATGGGGGTCATCCTCTATTCGAGCATCTTCTTCGCCACCGACCTTCTGAGCGAGAAATTCGGCAAACGCGAGGCCCAGCGCGCCGTGATGCTGGGCTTTGTGGTCAGCATCATGGTCGTGGTGATCAGCCGCGTGGGGCTGTTCTACGCACCGTCGCCCGAGCCGGAAACGGCCGAGCACGCGCTCAGGATGCACGAGGCCATGGCCGCGCTGTTCGACTACACGCCGCGTTTCGTGTTCGGGTCGCTGCTGGCCTACCTTTTGAGCCAGAGCTTCGACGTGTGGGTGTTTCACCGCATCCGCAACGCCACCGGCGGCAAACACCTGTGGTTGCGCAACACGGGGTCCACCCTGCTATCGCAGGTCATCGACACGCTGATTTACGGCCTCGTGGTGTGGTGGGGAATCGTCGATTTCGTGACCGCTCTGCAACTGGCGGCGGCGAAGTACGTGTTCAAGTTCCTCATTGCGGTGCTGGACACGCCCTTCATCTACTGGGCGAAGAACTGGAAGCGGCCGGACCCATCCGCTCAGGCTGTCGGATAGACCAGTGCGTACAGCCATGCCGCCGGAGGGCCCCCCGGCGGCATGGGCGGCGCGAAGCGGTTGCCGCTATGCGCCCTTGATGTGATTCAAGGCGTGCGAATGCCCCCTGGCGCCCGCCGCCCGGTGAATCGTTTTACAGGCTTCCCTTGGTTATCAGGCTCCAGGCGCGTACGCCCAGCACGGCGGCGCCGCCTGACAGATAAACGACGGCTACCTGGTCGACAATGGCGTCGAGAAAACTGCCGATGGCCGGAACGTTTGAAAGAACGTCCGCCCCACCCGCGGCGGCCACTACCAGGGCGGTAGTCAGGAAGGCCTGCGGGTTTGCGGCATCAATGTTCATTACGGCGTAGGCTACTCCGAGCACCACCATGGCCAGCGGTAGAAGACCGCCGGGGATCGCGCCGGGCGCGACGCCCTCAATGACAGCGGCAAGGATACCAAGCCCGTAAACGAGACGTATCGCCATTTTCTTTCCTCCCAAGTTGGTTTAACAAGCTGTGCAACCATATCACGCTCGCTTTTTTGAGGGTTCCCGCCGGGTCCGGCGGCGGCGAATCAAATTCACCGGCAGGAATCAGAGGCGTTCGTCACCGCCGATGCGGCCATCGAGCATGGTCAGCCGCCGCCGCGCGCGGCGTCCGAGGTCCGGGTCGTGGGTCACCACCACCAGCGTCAGCCCGTCCTCGTTCAGTGATTCCAGAAGCCGGATGATCTCCATGCTGGAACGCGAATCGAGGTTGCCCGTGGGTTCGTCGGCCAGCAGCAGACTCGGCGACATGACGATGGACCGCGCGATGGCGACGCGCTGGAGCTGACCGCCGGAAAGCTGGTTCGGGCGGTGCTCCATGCGGTCGGCCAGTTCGACGCGCGCCAGCGCGCGCCTCACTTTCTCACGCCGCTTGCGCCGGCGCCAGCCGGCCAGCGTGAGAGGCAGTTCCACGTTCTCGAATGCGGTCAGCCTGGGGACCAGGTGGAAAAACTGGAACACGAAGCCGATCACTTCGCGGCGCGTGCGCGCCAGCTTGTCGTCGGACATCTTCGCGGTGTCCTCGCCCAGCAGCCGGTAGCTGCCGCCGTCGGGCGAGTCCAGCAGGCCGAGGATGTTCAGCAGCGTGGACTTGCCCGAGCCCGACGGTCCCATGATCGACAGGTATTCGCCGGACTCGACCTCAATCGTGATGTTGCGCAGCGCATGCACGATCTGGTCGCCCACCGGGTAGTCGCGGAAGACGCTGGTGAGGGTCAACACCGGGCGATACCCTCAGCCTGAAATCGAGGGCGGCTTATTCCGCTGCCCGTACCGCCGGCGCGCCCGGCTCAACGCCCGCCCGGTCCAGGCTCAGGACCACGAGTTCCCCGTTTGCGGCCCCTTTGGTGATCTCGGTGAACTCCCAGTTGCCCAGGCCGATCTCGACCGTGCGTTCCTCAAGAAGTCCGGTATCCGTGTTCAGCACCATGATCCGCTCGTCCTCGACCACCGCCTCGGTGGGCACACGAAGGGCCTCATCACGCACGTCCACGATCACTTCCACGTCGGCGCTGTAGCCCGGCATGAGTCCATACCGCTCGGGCTCGTTGATCTCCGCCTCGATCTCCACCGTGCGGGCCTGTTTCTCAAGGTCCAGCACGTAGGGGGCAACCCGGCGCACAAATCCCGGGAAGAACTGGTCCGGGAAAGCGTCCAGCAGGATTCTCGCCTCCTGTCCCGCCAGGACCAGCGGCGCGTCCACCTCATCGATCGGCGCGGTGATATACAGGCAGGTGTTGTCGATCACGTCCACCGTGGGCAGCGTCGCCACGCCGACCGGCGAAGGGGTTACGTACTCGCCCAGTTCGCCGTTGATTTCGGCGATGACGCCGTTGAAGGGAGAGCGCAGAAAGGTGCGCTCCAGGCGGGCGCGGTTGACCTCCACGCGCGCTTCGGCCGCACTGGCCGAATCCCGCGCGGCCTTGCAGGCCGCGGCTCGGGCTTCCGCTTCCGCTTCGGCCCGCTCCAGCTCCTCTTCGGAAACCAGGTTGTCTTCGTGCAGCCTGGCCAGCCGCACCGCCTCGCGCGCCGCCAGGTCCGAGCGGGTGCAGGTCTCCGCTGCCCGCGACTGATCCGCGACCAGGTTGCGCTGCGACAGTTCGATTTCCGACTTCAGGTCCTCGTTCCAGATTTCCAGCAGTACCTGGCCTTCATTGACCACGTCGCCTTCCGCCACCGGCAGGGCGGCGATCTGCCCCGGTGACGATGGAGACATTCTCGCCCTCCGGCAGGCATCGACGGTGCCCGCGCGGGTATTGAGCACCGTCTTGCGGATTTCCCCGGTGGTCACTTCGGCCACCCGCACTTCAACCGCGTCCTCGCCGCCCGAAAACAGGCTGAAGGCGCCGATGAGCACGACCGCGCCGACGGCGATCCAAATCCCGTACTTGATAGCTGGCCGCATGGCCGCGTGAGTATAGCCGCCTGGGAGTGAGGGCGTCCCGCCCTCAGGAAAACCCACGTTATATTCCCATCATGACCGCACGCCCCCGCGACACCCTCCCCCAACCCGGCCACTCCATCCGCGGCCGGGGCGCCCGCGGCAACCTGCCCGGCCGTTTCGAGCGCCAGACCTACGAACCCGATCCCGGCGTCGCCGAACTCGCTCCCCATCCCGCCACCGAGCTGATTCCCGAGCAAAGCAAGAGCATCATCAGCCGCAACAAGTCGCCGGACATCGGCTTCGAACAGTCCATCAATCCCTACAAGGGCTGCGAGCACGGTTGCATCTACTGCTACGCCCGCCCCTCGCACGCCTACCTCGATTTCTCCCCCGGACTCGACTTCGAGACCAAGATCGTCCACAAGCCCAATGCCGCCGAACTGCTCAAGCGCGAACTCGCGCGCCCGGGCTACAAGTGCAAGTCCATCGCCCTGGGCGTCAACACCGACTGCTACCAGCCCTTCGAGAAACAGTTGGGCGCCACGCGCGCGCTGCTGGAGATCATGCTGGAAACACGCCACCCCGTGGGCATAGTGACCAAGTCCGCACTGGTGGAACGCGACCTCGACCTGTTGAGCGAACTGGCCCGTCTCGGGCTGACGCACGTCTTCCTGAGCATCACCACGCTCGACGACGAGCTGAAGCGCCGCATGGAGCCGAGGACCGCCTCGCCACGCCGCCGACTGACGACGATCGAACGCCTGACGCAAGCGGGAGTTCCCGCAGGCGTCATGTTCGCGCCCGTCATCCCCGCGCTCAACGACCACGAACTCGAAGGGATTCTCGAAGCCTCGGCGAAGGCCGGCGCGCTGTGGGCCGGCTACACGGTCCTGCGCCTGCCCAACGAAGTCCGCCCCCTGTTCAAGGACTGGCTGGCCGAGCAATACCCCTTGCGGGCCAAACACGTCATGAGCCGCGTCCGCCAGATCCGCGGCGGCAGGGAAAACGACTCGTCCTTCGGCCGGCGCATGCGCGGCCAGGGCCACTACGCCGACCTGCTCCGCCAGCGTTTCGACCGCGCGTGCCGCCGCCACGGCCTCAACGCCGCCCGCCGCCCGTCACTCAAGACCACGCTGTTCCGCCCTCCGACGGTCGTTCCGGAGGCTGTCAGGCGCCCCACTGAGCAAGGCGATCAACTTTCTCTATTGCCCTGACCCAGTGACTGCGGGGAGCCAATCCGATGGGAGCGAGGGCGTCCCGCGCTCGAAACCACAACGATCTTCCCCGCCCGTAGCGAAAACGACCGCATGACTACCGAATTTCCCATCCTCACTTTGCTCTCTGCCATCTGGGCAGCGCTCGCGATTCCGGTGTTCGCGCTGAGCTTCAAAGTGCCGGACATCACAGGCCGAATCCGCGGCGAAGGCTGGGGCAAACACATCGACGCCCGATGGGGCTGGTTCTGGATGGAACTGCCGGCGCTGGCCACTTTCCCCGCCATCTACTTCGCAAACGGCAACCTCCACCCCGTCGGCAACGTCGCCGTTGCGCTGTGGCTGGCGCACTATGGCCACCGAACGCTCGCCTGGCCTCTCGTCGTACTCAAGCCGGGCGCCACGATCCCGTCCGGCATGTGGGTAAGCGGGGCCACCTTCAACGTGATCAACGGCGTGTTATTGGGGTCCTGCCTGGCGTTTGCTCCCCGGTTGGGGGATGCTTGGCTGTCCGATCCGCGATTCCTTGCGGGCGGGGTCCTGGTGATCGGCGGCGCCTGGCTCAACCTGTGGTCGGACTACCGCCTGCTCGCACTGCGCCGCGGCAGCGGGTATCAACGCGTCATGCCTGAAGGCGGCGCGTTCAACCTCTGCTGCTGCCCAAACCTCTTGGGCGAGATCATCGAATGGATCGGCTTCGCCCTCCTGACCTGGTGCTTGCCCGCACTGGCCTTCGCCCTCTGGAGCATCGCCAACCTGGTGCCCCGGGCACTCTGGCGCCGGTCCTGGTACCGCACGAAGTTCCCCGATTTCCCCAAATGCCGCGCCGCCCTCATCCCTGGCCTGCTTTAGCAGTAGAGGATTCGGCGGCAGCAGACCGGAACAGCCCCACTCAGTCTCAACCTACGCCGGCTGCCATTCACGGAGTTGCTGATCCCGCTTCAGCACCAGTTGCTGGAACATCAAGCCGTCGAATACGGATTCGAGTGTGAAGTCGTCCTCGCCAAAGCCGGTTGCAGGCAGGGCGCTGCGCGCCTCGTCCTTGAATGTTTCCTTTAGCCCGATGTCTCGCTGATACGCTGAGTGCCACCACTCCAGTACGCGCGGCTTCGCGCTGTCCAGCGCGTCTGGGCTTGGTAGCCGGTCGGACTTCTTCTGGTTTGTTTGGCGGCTACTGGGCAGGAGGTTCCACAGATCGTTGCACGGCCAGGCGGCAAACGGAAAGCAATGATCGATCTCATAACTTCGTTTCAGGTGCTTTCCTGTCCACACGCAATAAAGAGATCCATCCGTGCGCAGAGTCTCGGCGCGCCTGCGGGCAATATCGGTGTCGTGCTCGGGCGCAAGCCATCCGAGGGTCTTCCAGTGCGCGTCCCATGATTGCAGCCCCGCTCTGCTTCGCCGTTCATAAGTACGCATCAATCGAATCCACTCGTTCAATACCGCAGGCTCCAGCCAGGCAGCGTAACGGCCCATGGCCTGCCAGAGATTACGCGGCACCGAAAAAGAACCGAACGACCACAGAAAAGCCTCGTCAATGCTGACCGAGTTCTTCACGCGCACCGAACCACCGCGGCCGCACGGAAAAACGGGCTTGTCGCTTCCGGGGTACGTAATGAAGTTGGCCGGCATTTTCCGAATAAGGTTCGCGGCGCTGCGGATCGCCAGAATCAGATTCTCGGAATCCTTTTCGTTGAAGCGCTGGCCCACGCGCAGATCGAATGGCGACCGGTCCATAAGCCCCCGAAAACCCGGATTTACGAGGCCAAGGCGCCGGTTACCGCCGGGACGTTGGGGAAGGTTTGCCTTGATCAACGGCTGATAGGATCGGATCCAAAAGAGCGCCACCAGTCCGATGGGCAAATCCACGCGTTCGTCGTTCTCCCCGGAACGCGCGAATCCTGCGGCGCCATCGGCGATCCGCAAGAGCGCCCGCAGCAAGGCAAGCTTGTAGGTTGACGACTTCCGATCATTGAATACAACATGCCGAAGCAGCGGCAGCGCGCCCGTGCCGTCGTCCGGCAACTGCAGCCAAACGATTTTCCACGAGACTCCCTTTCGCCCGCTCGCATCCGCGCTTTTCGCCACACGGATGACCTGCAGTCCGTGCCGGCGCGCCAGCCTTTCAATCTCTTCGGACGTGGCGGGTTCCATAGGGCGTCCCGGCGCGGGCGGGCCCTGGCGAAGGCTGATCATCATGCTGCCGCCCGGACTGAGCACCGAAACGAGCTTGCGAAAGGCCCGATGTCTTTGGCCTGCCGGCAGGTGGTGCCAGACGGCGCTTACCCATACGAGATCGAAAGAGGACTTGGTACGCAGCACCTTCTTGAGCGCCGGAAGCTGGTCGTCAAGCCAGCGAATTCTCGACGATTTGTGTCGCGACCTGCCGGGCTCACGCATCCCGGAAGAAGGCTCAACGGCAACCACGCTGTGGCCCTGCTCCGCAAACCAGGCCGCGTCCCGTCCGCTTCCCGCACCCACGTCCAGGACATTGCTGGACGATTCGGGCAGCAGATCCGCAACCTGCCGATGCACGCTGCCAAACGGTATACGTTCGTAGCCGTCGAA
The DNA here is from genome assembly GCA_963666765.1 of Gammaproteobacteria bacterium. Classification (GTDB taxonomy): domain Bacteria; phylum Pseudomonadota; class Gammaproteobacteria; order Steroidobacterales; family Foliamicaceae; genus Foliamicus. Next base: position 1,995,757 of record OY762933.1, on the reverse strand, counting down.
GAGCCGAGGCGCCTCCGCGTTGTATGCTGCCACGACATCGCGCACTCCAAAACTTTCGGTCCGAGCAGTGGCCGAGATGTTCACCGGACTACAGTCGGAATGGCCGGGCTTTGACTCCGTAGGCATATTTGGCCGGATAACTGGGCTTGTTCTTGATCTTGCCGTTGGTCTCAGGCCGTTTGCAGGAGGCTTGCAGAAACTGCACACACGGCTTTTCCTGACAATATCATGCCGAGATTGTCGTTGGCTATTCCCGCACGGTTGTTCAGCAGCGCGCCTTCGCCGACAATCTATTTTGAATGGAGATTCGCCATCGGGGCGGAGATGTATTTCCGAGGAGGGAACAAAAGATGCAGACTCAACTTACCTTGCTGGATATTGGCATGCAATTGAATGGCGCAAGAGAGGCGTTCTACGCGGAACGTAAGGAACAGCAACCCGATTCCGATATGCTGGGCCAACTTGTAGAAGATTTCCGCGACGAGCTGGACAAGCTCGAAAATCAGACGCGCTCACTGCACTCCGCGCTGCGGCTAATGGAAGAAAACCTGGAAATTATCGAACTGTCAGAGGCTTGAACGGCGGGGCTAGGTGAACAGGCCGAATGCCGCGATGGTTGCGGCTTGGAAGATATCGAAAGCAGCGGAAGCCATGTCGCGATATTGGGCTAACCGGGTCGAACGTAGGCGAACTGGAACCAAATGTTATGCAAGTGCTTGAAGTCTTTGTCAGTCGAGAGAAGCGTTGCCGCGCTTGCATGAGCCGTCGCGGCAATCCAAATGTCATTTTGCGTCATGGAGACAGCTGGCTTCGGAGGCTGCGCGTTTTTTGGCGCCGCAACTGAGTTGCCGTGGGTCCATGCATCCAAGCGAGCGTAGGCATCGATAATCTGACCACGGCTAATATCCAATTGTGGAATTTGGCGGAGCAAGTTTTCAAGACGTGTTCGCTTTTCACTTCCCCAACCGTTCTTTTCTGCCAGTGCGAGAATTTCTCCGCGGCAGATTATGGACGTAAAGACCATGTTTTCCGGATTGCCCAAATCAAGGGCTTCCCGAACCTTCAATGCCCATGCTGCTTTTCTAGTGAAACCAAGTAACAATCCGGTGTCTAGGAGGTACCGCATCATTTTGGGTCCGTTCAGTCGAGTTGCGCCAAGAGATCTTCAAGCGGTTCGTTTCCAGGCCACGCGCCTGCGAGTTCGATAGGGTCGAACGCTTGGAATTTAGTGTCGTATTGCGGAAACAGGTCATGAAGTTCCTGGCTTGCGACCGAAGGGACTTCCTCAAAAACGCTATCTCCCTCGAGCCGAGTACTTATTCGGCGAGCCTCAATTAGCCGGGATTGACCATTTGCCTTGAAATGCACGATCCCCTCCACTGTCGTTTGCTTTCCCCATAGGGTGCGAAGACTCTCGACGTCCAGCGATGCTGGGTCCAGACGGCCGAAGAGTCTTTCTTGCTCATTGACCAACAGACTGAACCGGCCATTCCCGTGCTTTATTTCATCGAGCCTGCCGCTTACAACAAAAGCTCTGGGTTCTGGAAGTTCCTTCAACCGTGCCCTGATCTGTACGCAAGATTGGATGTCCAATTCAAATTCTTCATGGTCTCGATTTGTCGGGGTGAGTTCGTAACGCACTCCCTTTTCGCGAACGGCGGTTCCGAAGCCGCCTATTGCCTCGAGAACAGAACTATCGAAGTAGTCGCCGGAGGAATTCTCGGATTGTGCCTCTCTTATGGCACGGGCTGCTAAATCAAGCGCGGTGTCGTCCAAGCTAAGGGCCACGCTCCAAAAGTCGGGTTGGCCAAACGCTTGAGAGGCAGTCGCTCTGAGGGATGGAGCTTCTATGTCGCAGATTGTCGATCCTGGCCGGAAACCGGTGATCGTGAAATCGGTGGCCGCAGTAAGCCACTTTGGCCGCGAGCCTTGACCCGTGCCTGCTCCAGTAGCGAGCAGGCGTGTAGCGCGCTCGGCCGTCCTAATGAGCGCACCCAGCGTGTGCATGAATGCCGCGGCCTTGATCTTCCCGGGCGCTTCCTTAAGGCCACGGATCCGCAATTCGTAGTTTTGCAAATTCACGATTAGGCCCTCCCGATAGAGGCGGGGCTGGCTGAAGTCTGAACCCGCCGTTCAGCAAGAATCCCCCGCACTTGGAGTGCGCATCTTACTCTGTTAAGGCCGCGCCCAAAGCTTCTTCCCCGCTACGCAGCGGGAGACTCGGCGGTGACGGAGGGAACCGGTTCGACTCTGCCGCCCTTTGCGGTTTTGTTCAAGAATCGGAGTCAGATTGCGGCAGGGCTACGTGAACAGTCCGAAGGCGGCGATGAGACCGGCCTGTCCTATCGCGATCACGTAGATGCGGTTCATCACGCGCGTTTCGAGTGCGGACATTTCCGATCGAAGCTCGGCTACTTGCGCGGCCAGCTTGTCAATTTTTCCTCGCAGGTCGGCTTCAAGCTTATCAATTCTTCCTCGCAATTCGGTCCCAAGTTCATGTATCTCTGTCCGCAATTCGGTCCCAAGTTCGTGTATCTCTGCTCGCAGCTCGGTTCCCTGTTCGCGTATCTCTGCTCGCAGTGCGGTTCCCTGTTCATGTATCTCTGTGCGCAGTGCGGTTCCCTGGCGCGTCACATCCTCTTTTGATGCGTAGTTTTGACGCTGCTGTATCGCTTCGGCGATGGCCTCAGCCTGGGTGCGCTCTACGCCCGCGCATTCCAGCGCGCGGGCGGCCTCGAAGGTGTCGAACGCGGTGGCAGCCATGCGTGCATTGTAACGCTGCCAGGCGATGTGGCCTGAACGGAATTGGGCGCGAGCGGGCACATTTGCCCCGGCGCGCGTAGCCGGCTGCAAACGCTCCGCTTTTTGGACGAATCGTTCGGGATCGGAGACGGCGCGTAAACGCGCGCCGGCACCGCCCCGGATCAGGAGCTGACCTCGCGCAGCAGTTCGACGTTGCCGCCCTTCGCGGTAGTGTTCACGGTGATGGTCTTCTCGACGGCGAAGCGGTGCAGGTAGTGGGGGCCGCCAGCCTTCGGGCCGGTGCCGGACAGGCCCATGCCGCCGAAGGGCTGCACGCCGACCACGGCGCCGACCATGTCGCGGTTTACATATATGTTTCCCACGCGTGCGCGCGCGATGATTTCGTTTACGCGAGCGTCGATGCGGCTCTGCACGCCCAGGGTCAGCCCGAATTCGAGCCGGTTGATCGAGCCCACCAGCCCGGCCAGTTCGGCGGCCTCGAAGCGCAGCACGTGCATGACCGGGCCGAAGCATTCGCCCTCAAGCTGCGCAAGGCTGTCGATCCCGATGATGTGGGGCGTGATGTAAGGGCCATCCAGTGACTCGTCCGGCCGTCCGCCGGTCCACACGTCGCAGCCCAGCGCGCGCATCCGCTCGATATGCGTTTCGATTCGCTCAAGCGACGGTTGGTCGATGATCGGCCCGATGTCGGTGGAGGGGTCGTGCGGGTCGCCGATCGCCAGTTCGGCGGCCGCGCCGCGGATCGAGTCAAGCAGGGTGTCGGCCACTTCGTCCTGAACGCACAGCACGCGCAGCGCCGAGCAACGCTGGCCGGCGCTCAGGAAAGCCGAGCGGATAACGTCGTCGGTGGTCTGTTCGATCAGCGCCGACGAGTCCGCGATCATCACGTTCTGACCGCCGGTCTCGGCGATGAACGGCACGATGGGGCGCATGGACTTTTCCGCCAGCGCCATCTGGATCCTGGCCGCGGTGTCGGTGCTGCCGGTGAACGCCACCCCGGCGATTCCCGGGTGGTTCACCAGCGCGGCGCCCACGTCGCCCGCGCCGGCCGCGAGATGCAGCACGTCCGACGGCACGCCGCAGGCATGCAGCAGGTCCACCGCCATCTTCGCGATGCGCGGTGTCTGCTCGGCGGGCTTGGCCACCACCGAATTACCGGCAAGCAGGGAGGCCGAAACCTGCCCCATGAAGATCGCGAGCGGGAAATTCCACGGGCTGATGCAGACGAACACGCCGCGCCCGTGCAGGCTCAGGTCGTTGGACTCGCCGGTGGGCCCGTCCTGGCGCATGGGCGTGTCGAAATCGCTTTCGGCCCGGCGGGCGTAATAGCGCATGAAGTCCACGGCCTCGCGCACTTCCGCCACCGAGTCGTCCACCGTCTTGCCGGCTTCGGTGGCCAGCGCCCGGAAGAACTCGTCGCGTGCGTCTTCCAGCGCGTCGGCCGCCGAACGCAGGATCTTCGCGCGCTCGGCGCCACCGCGCGCGTCCCAGGCCGGCTGGGCTCGGGCGGCAATCGCCACGCACTCGTTGATCCAGTCCGATTTCGGATCCACCGCTTCCGGTTCCGGCGCCTCGGACCGCTTCGATAGCAGCGCCGACAGGCGTGCCAGGCCGACGCCGGAGGCCAGGTCGAACCCGGCGGAGTTGGGCCGCTCGGGCCCGTACAGCAGTTCGGGACTGGGCAGCGTGGGGGCTTCGCGGGCCAGCGCCGTGTCAAGCGGATCGGCAACGATGGCCTCGGGTTTCAGCGCCTCGTCGTAGAGCCGGTTGACGAAGCTGGAGTTGGCGCCATTCTCCAGCAGCCGCCGAACAAGGTAGGCGAGCAGGTCTTCGTAAAGGCCGGCCGGCGCATAGACACGGACCGGCGGAAAGTCGTCGAACATCTCTCTCGCGGTCTCGTGCAGCCGCTCGCCCATCCCGTGAATGCGCTGCAGCTCCATGTTCGAACGGTCGCCCTCGGAAAGGGTCAGTACCGTCGTTAGCGTGTGGGCGTTGTGGGTGGCGAAGGCGCAAAACAGGTGCGGCCGCTCGGCCAGCATGGCCTGGGCGCAGGAGAGATAGGAGGTGTCGGTGCTGTCCTTGGCGGTGAAGACGGGATAGTCCGGCAGCCCCGCGACCTGCGAGCGCTTGATTTCCGCGTCCCAGTAGGCGCCCTTCACCAATCGCACCGAGATCTGCCGGCGCGTGCGCCGGGCCAGTTCGCCCAGCCAGTGAATGACCCGCTTGGCGCGCTTGCCGTAGCCTTGCACGGCAAGGCCGAAACCGTCCCAGCCGGCCAGCGACGGCGCCTCGCACAGGCGCTCGGTCAGTTCCAGCGAGAGGATCAGCCGATCCGCTTCCTCGGCGTCCAGGCACAGGGGGATGTCGTGCTCGTGAGCCAGCTCGCAGAGCTTGAGCAGGCGCGGATACATCTCCGCGTGAACCCGCGCGGACTGCCGGGCTTCGTAACGGGGGTGCAGCGCGGTCAGCTTGATCGACATGCCGGAGCGCCGTTCGGCGTTCGCCGCCTGGCTTCGCGCCACCATGGGAATGGCCTCGCGGTAGGCCTGGAAATAGTCCTCGGCGACCTGTGCCGTGCGCGCTCCTTCGCCGAGAATATCGAAGGAGTACTCGACGCTGTCGTCCATCCTGTAGGCGCGCCTGATGGCCGCTTCCATGGTCTCGCCCATCACGAATTCCTGGCCGAGGATGCTCATGGCCTGGCGCACGGCCGCGCGGATCACCGGCTCGCCGAGCCGACCGGCCAGCGACTGCAGCACGGCGCCGCCGGATTTGTTCTCGAAGCGGCCCATCGAAACCGCCCGTCCGGTCAGCATCAGCGCCCAGGTGGAAGCGTTCACCAGCAGCGAACCTGAATGCCCCAGGTGCTCGTCCCAGTGCGCGGGCCCCAGCTTGTCGGCGATCAGTTCGTCGGCGGTCTGCGGATCGGGCACCCGCAACAGGGATTCGGCCAGGCACATGAGCGCCACGCCTTCGTCGTTGTGCAGTCCGAACTCGCTTAAGAAGGCGTCCAGCATGGTGGGGCCCTTCGGCGAGTTTCGTACCCGGTGGACCAGTTCCGCGGCCTGCTTCACGATCGACTCCCGGGTCGCTTCGTCGAGGGTGAATTCTTTCGCCAGCCGCCGTACAAGCGGGATTTCACTCGCAAACTTGTGTTTGTCGATTCGATTCAATGCGCTGCTCATCTCACACCGGTTCTTGTTCGTTCCTGAACGCTTATTTCACCACTGTTTGCCAGGGTCGTGGCCCGCCAGAAAGAGTAGTATGCGCGCGGCCTGGCGACTGCGGATGAGGGCGAGACGACATCGCTCCCGGGCAGGTAGCATGCGCGCGCCCTGGGTGTCCGCCCCGTTACCCGGAGGCGGATCTCACGCCGCTCTTGCCGCCGCCCATACCTGGACATGCTCCGCGCCCGCGGAAATCAGCGCTGCCGCCATCGCGTCGGCCGTCGCCCCGGTCGTGACCACGTCGTCGACTATGGCCGGCCGCAGAGGTGATTCGGTGCAGGCAAAGGCATCCGCCACGTTCAAGCGGCGTTCCTCGTCGCTCAGGAGGCTCTGCATGCGCGTATGCCGCACCCGGCGGCATACGCCGGGCAGCACCGGCAGGCCGATCGCGCGACCGATGAAGCGGGCGATTTCCTCCGCCTGGTTAAAGCCGCGCTTCGCCAACCGGCGTGGATGCAGCGGAACCGGGGTCAGCGCTTCAGGCATTTCCATGCGGCCCCGCTCGACTTCCGATCGGACGCCTTCGGCCATGGCGTGGCCAAGCGCACGCGCCAGGTGCATGCGCCGGCCGAATTTCAGCCCCAGCAGCAATCGGTCCACCGGATAGTCATAGGCAAGCGGAACAACCGTTCGGTGGAAGCGGGGCGGCCGGGCCATGCAGCGCCCGCACATGCCGGTGAAATCGGTCTTTCTCATTCGGATTCCGCAGCGGGGGCAGGCCTGCCCGGCTCGGGGAAGGCCGGCGTCGCACTCTTCGCACAATTCCCGTGCGTCGGGCGCCCGCCCGGCGCATAGCGCGCAACGCCAGGGCAGAAGAAGTCGCGCCACGCCCTTTCCGCCAATGATTCCGGGGGTCATTGCGGTTATGCTAACGCTCCCACCGGTTTACGGGAATCTTTATGCCACGCATCCTGATCACGGGCGCTTCGCGGGGTCTTGGCCTGGAGTACGCCAGGCAATACCTGGAAAAGGACTGGGACGTGATCGCCACGGCCCGCAACCCGGAAGCCGCGCCCGGTCTGAAGGCGCTGGAAGCAGTTGATTCCGGCCGGCTGCGCCCGATGGCCATGGACGTCACCGACCACGCGCGGGTCGAGGCAGTCGCCGAGGAACTCGCGGGCGAGTCGCTGGACATTCTGTTGAACAATGCCGGCACCTACGGACCCAAGTCGGCGTTCGAGGGTATGCATTACCAGTCGCTCGAGAGCATGGACTTCGAGTTGTGGCGCGAGATGCACGAAATCAACGTGATGGCTGCGTTCAAGGTGGCGGTCTGTTTCAAGCCGCACCTGGAAGCCGCCGCGAATCCTCTGCTGGTGAACATGTCCAGCGACATGGGGTCGATCGCCAACAACTCGATGGGGCATGCCTACGCCTATCGCAGCAGCAAGTCGGCCCTCAACATGCTGACCAGGGGTATGGCGATCGAATGGAAGAACATTACCGTCATTTCCATGGCGCCGGGCTGGTGCCGCACCGACCTGGGCGGGCCGGAGGCGCCGGTGGACCCGGTGGAAAGCGTGCGCATGCAGCAGGAGCTGTTCGAACGGCTGGAGTCCTCCCGATCGGGCGAGTTCATAAACCGCTTCGGAGAAAGCGTCGACTGGTAAGCCCGGGAGAGAGGGCGTGCCGCCCGACCCATGCTGAGTTTCATCAACCATCCCCTGACGGGCACGCCGTACGGAACGGCGCTCGATCTGTGCATTGTCCTGACCGCCCTGGCCTGGCTCGCGTCGGTTATCACCCGCGAGTACTCCTGGGTCGACCGCCTGTGGCCGCTGTGCCCGCCGGTCTATTGCCTGCTGGTCGCCGCCAACGTGGATTTCGCTTCGCCGCGGCTGAACCTCATGACGGTGCTGGTCACGCTTTGGGGATTGCGGCTGACCTTCGGATTTGCGCGCAAGGGGGGCTACTCCAGCGGAGGCGAAGATTACCGCTGGGCCGCGATCCGCAAGAAAATCGGCGAGGCCGGCTTTCAGGTCCTGAACCTGGTTTTCACTGCCGTGGGCCAGATGGGGATCGTCTGGCTGTTCACATCCCCCGCGCACCAGGCATGGCTGTGGCGGGAAACGCCCTTGACCTTCCTCGACGGCATTGCCGTTGCCGTTTTCCTTGTGCTGTTCGTCGGCGAATGGGTGGCCGACGAGCAGATGTGGAGATTCCAGCAAGGCAAGAAGCGAAAGATCGACGCGGGCGAGGAAGTGACCGAACCCTTCATCACAACGGGCCTGTTCGCGTATTGCCGCCACCCCAATTACCTTTGCGAGATGGGCATGTGGTGGGTGTTCTACCTGTTTGCGGTCGGCGCATCCGGGGAGTTGCTCAACTGGACCGGACTCGGGTTCGTGGTGCTGACGCTTATGTTCCAGGGCTCAACACAGTTCACGGAATCGCTGACCTTGTCGAAATATCCCGCTTACCGCGAGTACCAGGCCACCACGCCCCGCATCATTCCTCTGCCTTTTTTGCGCCGCGCGAAATAGCCCGGGCCCCTGCGCTTCAGGCGTTTCCGCCGCGCAGCCGGGCGACTTCCTCGAACAGCTGGTCGGTGGTGATTCCTTCAGGCTCCATGGGCTTGCCGACCAGCAGTTCCACCGGCGCCCGCAGCCACTTCAGGCCGCCGCGGAACGGGCCCCGTCCCTGGTGCGAGAAAAGGCTGCCCCACAAACCGCGCAGCGCCATCGGAACCACCGGAACGGGCACCTGCCCGAGCAGCTTGAGCACCCCGGGGCGGAACTCGTGCATCTTCCCGTCGCGGGTCAGATGGCCTTCCGGGAATATGCACACCAGCTCCCGGTTGCGCAGCGCCTCCGTCAGCGATTCAAAGGCCTTGCGGTAAACCTCCGGGTCGTCCTTGTGCGCCGTGATCGGAACGGCGCTGACGCTGCGGAAGATGAAATTGAGCAGCGGAAGGTCGTATATGCGCCTGATCATGACGAAGCGCACGGGCCGGCGCAGCACGCCCAGGATCAACAGCGCATCGACATAACTCACATGGTTGCAGACCAGCACCGCCGCGCCGCGTTCCGGCACGCGGTCGAGGTTGCGGAAGCGCAGCCGGTAGAGACTGCGCATCAGGCACCAGATCAGGAAGCGCGAAACGAACTCCGGAACTTCCCAGAAGACGAATGTCGAGACACCCAGGTTGATCACCGCCAGCACCAGGAACAGCTGCGGGATGCTCTTTTCCAGAACCACCAGCATCAGGATGCTCAGCCCTGCGCCGATCACCATGAAAAGTGCGTTGACGATGTTGTTGAAGGCGATGACCCGGGCGCGGGTCTCCTGGCGCGTTCGCTGCTGGATCACCGAGTACATCGGCACCACGTAGAGTCCGCCGAAGAACCCGATAAGGAACAGGTCCACCATCGGGTTCCAGCCACCGGCGCCAAGAAACTGCGCGATTCCCGCGTCCGGCGTAACCGGGCTCATGGTGGTCAGCGCGAAATGCGCCGCGAACGCCGACAGCCCCAGGCTGCCGATGGGCGTGAGGCCGATTTCCACGCGGCGCCCCGACAGCCATTCGCAGACCATGGACCCCACTCCGATTCCGACAGCCAGCGTCGCCATCAGCGATGTCGTTACCGTTTCGTTGGCGTTGAGGACCTCCTTGCCATAATTGGGCATCTGCGTGAGGACCACCGACCCCAACAGCCAGAACCAGGAAATGCCCATGATCGAAAGCAGCACCGAACGCTTGGCGGCCGCGGCCCGCCCCATGCGGGCAATGACGGTGACGGGGTTCCAGCAGATCCTGCCGGCGCCGACGGCGGGCGGGGCGGGGGGAATGAAGCGGCTGGCCAGGTATCCTGTCGCCGCCAGTCCCACGACGGTGACCGCGATCAGCAACGGCCGCGAGGATGCAGGTTCCGCCGCCGCCAGCGCGCCGCCGAGCATGAGTCCGGCAGGAATGGCGACGAAGGTGCCCATCTGCACCAGCCCGTTGCCGCCCACCAGTTCCGCCTGTCCCAGGTGCTGGGGGATGATGGCGTACTTGATCGGACCGAAAAAGGTGGACTGCGTGCCAGTCAGGAACAGCACCGCCAACACCGCCCACACCGAGCCGGAGGCCACCGCCAGGCCGCCCAGCAGCATGATGCAGATCTCGGCAATCTTGATCCGGCGCGCCAGGGCCGCCTTGTCGCCGTGGTCCGCGAGTTCCCCGGCCCAGGCAGAGAAAAGGAAAAACGGCAAGGCGAACAGGCCGGCGCCGATGTTGGCCAGCGTGTTTGCATTGGCCGCGCCTGCGCCGAACACGATCAGCACGATCACGGCGTTGCGGTACACATTGTCGTTGAACGCGCCCAGCGCCTGGGTGAAGAAGAATGGCGAGAACCGGCGGGTGAGCAGCAGTGAGAACTGCCCGCGCTCCCGGGTGGATTTTGCCGGTCCTCCGCCGCTTGCGCTCATCAGCCGTCTTTCCCGCGCTTCGGAGCGCGCCATGTTAACCGGCGTGCCGGCAGCCCGCGGCAGGACCCCGCGTCGCGCCGAGACAGGCCAGGCGCGTGGCGGGCAAGGCGTGAGGAGCGCGCATAGCCGGGCCTATGCAAGCGACGAGCAACGCAGCACGCCGCGATGCATGGCCGGTCGAGCGCAGCGGGGCTTCTGCCGCGGGCTGCTGCCGTAGGCGCGGCTGCGCGATGGCTCGTCCCCGCCCTCAGCTTGTTCGGCGCGCCTTTGACCGAGCGGCGGCCGGCTTTGTCCGGCACGATTTTCTCCACGCCGAGATTCGCCGCCGGATGCTGGAACAGTTGCAGTGGGTGCGCGTCGAGCCCGCCTGCATCGTCGATGCCGGCGCCGGTCCCGGGTGCGCGCGGGACGATTTACTGCGGCGCTTTCCGGAAGCCCGGGTCCTGTCGCTGGACAGCTCGCTCGGAATGTTGCGCGCCGGGGCCGGGGAGCGCATTTGCGGGGACATGCAGCAGATGCCGCTGGCTGACCGCTGCGCCGAACTCGTGCTCTCGAACCTGGCGCTGCATTGGTGTCCGGCCATAGGCGCCGCGCTGGCCGAGTTTCGCCGGGTGCTGGGCTCGCCCGGCTTGCTTTTCTTCTCGATGTTCGGCCCGGACACGCTTCGGGAATTGCGCCGGGCGCGGAGCGTCGCGGGTTTCGCGGACGAGCCGGAAACGCTGCTCGACATGCACCATCTGGGCGACGCCCTGGTGCGGGCGGGTTTTGCCGACCCGGTAATGAGCGCCGAGCGGTTTCCGGTGCCGTACGCGGACTATGCGGCCCTGGAGGGCGACCTGCGCCGTTGCGGGGCGAGCCGCGCCATGATGCCCCGGGATGCGGGTCTGGCCGGCCGCGGGCGCCGGCGGGCCGTGCAGGAGGCCTTTGAATCGCAACGCGGCTCCGACGGAATGGTGGCAGTCAGTATTGAAGTCGTCTACGGCCAGGCCTGGGTCGCGCCGCCGAAGGGCCGCGAGGATTCGGCGGAGGCGGAAGTTCCCCTGGAAGAGATCAGTTTGCGGAGTAGAGCGAAGCCGCCTTGATCGTGGCGTAGACCTCGACGCCGGGCGCCAGCGCCAGCTCCCGCACCGAGCGCCGGGTAACGCGCGCCCAAAGCGTCTGGCCCACGTTCACGACGACGTCGGCCAGCGCGCTGTCCTCCTGCACGACCCGCTCCACCGTGCCGCTCATCACGTTCAGCACGCTGCTGCGGCGGGGTGGCTCCAGCGACAGTGAAACGTCGCCGGCGCGCACCTGGAGCACAACATCGGCGCCCTGGGGAAGGCCCAGCCGCGCCAGGAAAAGGGAGTGTCCCGCGCAGGACAGGCGGCTCAGGCCGTCGCCGTCGTCGGCCTGCTCGATGCGGCAGGACAGCAGTGCTCCCGCGGTCCGCTGCCCGGTGAGCGCCTGCAGTTCCGGGCGTCCCAGCAGGTCCTGAAGCCCCCCGGCCGACTGAACCATGCCGCGGTCGATCAGGACCAGGCGGTCGGCCAGCCGCACCACCTCCTCCATGCGATGCGTGACGTAGACGATCACCCGGTCGCGGTCCTGCTTGAGCCGCTCAAGAAAACCCAGCACCTCGCCGCGGCGCTCCCCGTCCAGCCCGGCGAGCGGCTCGTCGAGCAACAGGACGTCGGGCGCGGTACGCAACGCCCTTCCGATCGCCACGCGTTGCTGTTCGCCGCCGGACAGGCTCATCGGCCGGCGGTCGAGCAACGACTCGAGTTCCAAAAGTTCGATGAGTTCCCCAAGGGCAGGTGCGGGCCCCTTGCCGCGCCGCCGCCCATACTCGAGATTGCCGCGCACGGTCAGATGCGGGAACAGCCGGCCGTCCTGAAAGACGACGCCCACCGAGCGCCGCTCGGGAGGCAGGTTCACGCCCTTGCGGCTCGCGAACACGCAGGTTCCGCCGATGGCGATCTCGCCTTCGTCCGGCGTAAGCAGGCCGGCGATCATTTTCACCAGCGAAGTCTTGCCCGCTCCGGATTGGCCGAACAGGGCGGTCACGCCGGGTTGGAGCTCGAGGCGTCCCCGCCATTCGAATTCGGCCAGTTCCCTGCGTGCGTCGAAATGCAGCATCGTGCGCGGGTTCAGCTCAGGCGCTTGCGGACCGCGCGCGCGGCCATCTCGGATGCCGCCAGCGCAACGATGGCCAGCGCCAGCGATACGCCGGCCAGCCAGGCGGCGGCGGTCTCGCCTTCGGGCGTCTGCAGCAGCGTGTAGATCGCCAGGGGCAGGGTCCGCGTCTGCTCGGGAACGTTGGAAACGAAGGTGATCGTGGCGCCGAACTCGCCCAGGCAGCGGGCGAAAGCCAACAGTGCGCCGGTGAGCAGGCCCGGCGCCGCCAGCGGCAGGGTAACGGTAAACAGCGAACGCGCCGGGGTCGCGCCCAGCGTTCGGGCCGCCTCCTCAAAACGGCGGTCCACCGACTCGATTCCCAGGCGGATTGCCCGGACCATGAGCGGGAAGGCCATGACCGCCGCGGCCACCGCCGCACCCTTCCAGGTAAACGTGAAAGTGACGCCGAACCAATCGTAAAGTAGCCGCCCCAGCCAGCCGTTGCGCCCCAGCACGATCAACAGCAGGTAGCCCACCACCACCGGGGGCGTGACCAGCGGCAGGTGCACCAGGCCGTCCAGGAGAATTTTTCCCGGAAAGCGGCAGCGCGCCAGTACCCAGGCGCAGGCGATGCCGGCCGGGAGCGAACAGGCGACTGCCCATAGCGAGACCTTGAGCGACAGCGCCGCGACTTCCCACACCGGCGTCATCGTTGCTCCCCGGGAGGGCCCTCGCTAACCGGCGTGAAGCCGTGCTCCCGAAATACGTTCTGTGCCTCCCCGGTCAACAGGTACTCGTAGAAGGAGCGCGCCGCCGGGTTCTCGGCCGGCCCGATCAGGGCCAGTTCGTAACGGATCGGCGAGTGGCTTTCCGTCGGCAGCCAGGCCGCCGCAGCCAGGCCGGCCTCCGCGTCCAGCTCGCTGGCATAGGTGATGCCGAGCGGCGCCTCGCCCTGCGCCACTCGCACCGTCACCGCCCGAGCGTTGGCGGCGAACGCCAGGCGTCCCGCGAGCGGCCCCCACAGCTCAAGGTGTTCAAGCGCCTCGCGCGCATATATGCCGGCCGGCACGTGCGCGGGGTCCGCCAGCACCAGCGGGAAGTCCGCAAGCGCCGCCAGCAGCGTCGCAGGCCGGCTGAGGGTCACCTGGGCGCCGCTGTGGGCAAGCCGGATCAGGGCAAGCCGGTTGCCAATCAATGGGCGCCGCGAGCCCGGCTCCAGCAGGCCCGCCTGCTCGAGTCGATCCAGCCACTGGCGATTGGCGGACAGGAACAGGTCCGCGCGCGCGCCGTGAATGACCTGCCGGGCCAGGGTCGAAGAGGCGGCAAAGGAAAACCGGACACGTTGCCCATGCTCCTGCTCAAATGACTGCGCCAGGGCATTCAGGGGAACCATCGTGCTGGCCGCTGCGAATACCAGTGTCGAAGGGCCGGGCTGGGCGAGCGCCGGCAGGCTCCCCGCGCAAAGCATCGCGCCGAGCGCCAGCAGCCCGCGGCGGAATCCCGCGTCGCGCCGAGACCGGCGAGACGCCCGCCTGGCAAGGCGCGAGTAGCGCGCATATCGGGAATATGCAAGCGACGAGCAACGCAGTCCAGACGGGATGGATCGCCGGTCGAACGCAGCGGAACTTCTGCCACGGGCTGCTGCGGCCTGCTGGGCCTTGCCCAACGGCCGCGCCGACTCATTCCGCCTCCCGCCTGCAAGACGCATGCATGCCAGCATAGCCAATTCCACCCGGATTGCACACAAGCGAATCCTTTGAACCCATGCGGCACGGATACTCCATGTAGGATGGCTGAACCGCGCCGGCGCACGGGATCGAGCTTGAGGCAAGACGGCACGAACAAACGCTACCCGGGTTACGACCATGACCGCCGCTGGCGGGAACTGGTGTTTTCCGATAACTTCCGCAATCCGGAGCCCCGCCGCCGGTACCACCTGGTGGTGATCGGGGCCGGACCCGCCGGCCTGGTGGCCTCGATCGCGGCGGCGGGACTCGGCGCCCGCGTCGCCCTCGTCGAAAGGCAGGCCATGGGCGGCGATTGCCTCAACGCGGGATGCGTTCCGTCAAAGTCTCTTCTGGAGTTCACGCGGCGCAACCCCGGCGCCGACTTCGATGAGGCATTTGCCTGGCTGCGACAGGTCCGCTCGGAGATCGCGGCGCATGATTCGGTGGAGCGCTGCCGGCAGATGGGCGTGGACGTTTTTCTCGGGGCCGCCCGGTTCGCAGACGGCAAGAGCGTTGAGGTGGGCGAGAGCCGTCTGTCCGCGCGGCGTTTTCTGATCGCGACCGGCGCACGCGCCGGGCTGCCGCGGATTCCGGGATTGCAGGATTGCGACGCGCTCACCAACGAGTCCTTCTTCGACCTGGTCGAACCCCCGCAGCGGCTGGCGATCCTCGGCGCCGGCCCGGTAGGATGCGAATTGGCCCAGCCAATGGCCCGGCTCGGTATCGAGGTGCACCTGTTCGAAATGGCCGAGCGGGTGCTGCCCGGTGCGACTGCAGCGGCGAGCGCCGCGCTCGAAACCGCGCTGGAGGCCGACGGGGTGAGGCTGCACCTGGCCTCGAAGGTGAGCCGGATCAGCAACCAGGGCGGCCGGCCCACGATTCACGCGGCCGGCGGTTCGGTGACGGTCGATCGCCTGCTTGTCGCGGCGGGCCGGCGCGCCAACGTCGAGGGTCTGAATCTCGCGGCCGCCGGCGTTGCGTTGAGCGGTGGCCGGATCGCCGTGGACGACAGGCTGCGCACGACGAACCGGAAGATTTACGCAGCGGGGGATGTCTGCTCCAGGCTGCCGTTCACGCACAATGCCGACGCCCAGGCGCGCATCGTGGTCCGCAACGCGCTGTTTGCGCCTTCCGCCAGCACCCGGGCACTGGTGGTCCCGCAATGCACGTACACCGACCCGGAAGTGGCCCAGGTGGGCCGAACCGAGGCTGAACTTGCCGAAAAAGGCATCGCATTCGACTCCCGCCAATTGAAGTTCGGCGAGCTTGACCGGGGCAGGACTGCCGGCGACCGTGAAGGTGTTGTCGAGCTGTTGACCGCTGCGGGCAGCGACAGGATCCTGGGGGCTACCATCGTGGGGCATGACGCCGGAGAGCAGATCGCGCCGCTGTGCCTGGCGATGGCCAACGGCCTGGGCCTGGGCGCCGTGGGCAAGGCCGTGTTGCCCTATCCCACCCGCGCCGAATACCTGCGCCGGCTGGCCGACGAGCACACGCGCACCCGTCTGACGCCCCGCGTGCGCGGCCTGATGAGATCCTGGTTCCGATATGCGGTCCGGTAGTTTCCAATCCGGCGTGCTCGCGGAGCCGGGCAATCCTGGCCCGTCATGAACGGCGCAGCCGCGGAAATGGCTGAGCCGAGGGCGCCCCGCGGCTACATTCAGCCCGGCGACTTGCGCGAGCTGTGGTTTCACACCGGAACGGCCTGCAACCTTGCCTGCCCGTTCTGCCTGGAAGGCTCCCGGCCGGGCGACGACCGCCTTCAGCGAATCACGCTGGCGGACGCGAGGCCGCTGCTCGACGAGGCCGCTTCGCTGGGCGTTGGCCAATACTCCTTTACCGGCGGCGAACCGTTCATCGTCAAGGATTTCATCAGGATCCTGCGCTACGCCTCAAACCTGGGGCCGTGCCTGGTGCTCACCAACGGGACCGATCCGATGATCCGGCGCCTGGATGAGATCGGGCCGCTGGCCGCGCAGCCCTTTCCGGTCAGTTTTCGGATCAGCATTGACTACCCCCATGCGGACCGCCACGACGCGGCCCGCGGCAAGGGCAATTTCGAAAAGTCCTGGCGGAGCCTAGCGGCGCTCAACGCTCGCGGCTTTGCGGTATCGCTGGCCCGACAGTCCGCTGCCGGGGAGGACAGCGCGGCGGTGGACGGGGCGTTTCGCGCGCTATGCGGCCGGTACGGCCTGCCCCGGGACACGCGCATCGTGTCTTTTCCGGACTTTCTGCCGCCCGGATCGAGTCCGGCGGTGCGCCGGATCACGGAAAACTGCATGACCACGCATCACGACGAGGAGTCACGCCGTTCTTTCATGTGCTACTTCTCGAAGATGGTCGTCAAGAAACAGGGCCGCATGCGGGTATACGCCTGCACGCTGGTGGACGACGACGAATCCTTCGACCTCGGCGGCACCCTTGCGGAAAGCCTCGACAAGCGCATCTTTCTGCGCCACCACCGCTGCAACAGCTGCTTCGCCTTCGGCTCCTCGTGCAGCGAACTTGCCGCTCCGGAGGGAGGGCGTCCCGCCCTCCACGAAAGCGGCCCGCTCTCACTTGCGGAGTGACTTGACTTGTAATCCGGGCGGCGTAGGATGCAATTTGCGCTGAAAAGGAGGGGGCAATGCTTCGAAGACTGGTTGTGGCGTTGAGCGTTGCGGCGTTTGCCGCGTCGGCGTCGGCGGCCCCGCTCGGCCTGCCGGAACTGCCGATTCCCGAGGACAACCCCATGACGCCGGCCAAGATTGCGCTGGGCGACAAGCTGTTTCACGACGACCGCTTCAGCACCACCGGAGAGGTCAGTTGTTCCACCTGCCATGAGCGGGACAAGGGCTTTACCGACAGCCCGCTGAGCACGTCCGAAGGGATCCTGTCGCTTACCGGAACGCGGAATTCTCCCACGACGACCAACGCGGCCTACTTCAAGACCTTCTTCTGGGACGGACGCTCCCCAAGCCTTGAGGACCAGGCGCAGCATCCCTTCCTGAACCCCGTGGAAATGGGGCTCATGACCCACGATCCCATACTCGAGATCGTGGCATCCGATCCGGAATACGTGGCGGCCTTCCGCGAGGTGTTCGGCAAGGAGCCGGGCGAAGTCACCATGGATGAAGTCACCCGGGCGATCGCTGCCTTCGAGCGCACGCTCCTGTTCGGAAACTCGCCTTTCGACCGATACTGGTTCGGCGGTGAGGAGGATGCCTTGAGCGAGGCGGAGATCCGCGGGCTGGACCTCTTTCTCAACGAGGGCCGATGCGTGTCCTGCCACGTGATAGAGCACGACCACGCGCTGTTCACCGACCACCGCTTCCACAATATCGGCGTCGGCATCAACGACATCCAGGACCGGATTCCCGAGGCCGTGAGCAGTTTCCTCGCCGCGCTGGCGCGTGGCGCCGAGGTCGACGAGACTGTGCTTTCGGAGAAGCTGGCCTCGGAACTGGGCCGCTTCGCGGTGTCCGAGATGTTTGACGACCTGGGCGCGTTCAAGACGCCCACCCTGCGCAACGTCGCCGCCACCGCGCCATACATGCATGACGGCAGCCTGGCGACGCTGAAGGAAGTGATGGACCACTACAACAACGGCGGCGTGACCAACGAGGGCGATCCGGTCAACGATTTCCTGTCCAGCGGCATAAGGCCCCTGGACCTTACCGACGAACAGGTTGCCGACCTGGTTCTGTTCATGGAAGCGCTGACCAGTCCGGAATACGAAGCCCTGGCCGAGGCCGCCGATGCCTCCGGCCTGGACTCGGCGGAGTAGAGAAAGATGATTCAGAGCAACAGACGCAAATTCATCCAGCGGGCGGCCAGCATGGCGGCGGTAGGCACGCTGCCGCTGACCTACGTCAGGCTCGGCAGTAGCGAGCAATCGTCCGGGTTCAGCTTCGCCTTTATTTCCGATTCGCACATCCAGCACATCCGCGGCACCGAGTTTGTCCGCAACTGGGACCGCGGACTGATACGCGCGGTGGCGGAAACCAATCTCCTGAATCCGAAGCCGGACTTCGTGATTTACGGTGGCGACCTGGCCCAGCTCGGGACGAAACCGGAACTGGACCACGGCGCGGAGCTGCTTTCGGCTCTCAAGTACGACATTTATCCCATCCTGGGCGAGCACGACTACTACCTCGATCTCGGCGAGTACTGGTCGGACCTGTTCAAGCGTCCGCACTACTACAGCTTCGACCACAAGGGCGTGCATTTCGTGCTGCTCAACTCCATCGTGACCTACGACGAGTGGACGTTCGAGCGCTGGCCCACCGCCGAGCAGCGTATGAACGAGATGGCGGGGCTGGACAATCCCAACGGCTCGCCGTTCATGGTGGGCGACGAGCAGCGCGAGTGGCTGAAGGACGACCTGGCCGGAGTGGACAAGAGCACCCCCATCGTGGTGATTTCCCACTCGCCGCTGCAGAAGATCTACAAGGGCTGGAACTTCTGGACCGACGACGCCGAACAGGTGCAGGCGATCCTGGCGCCGTTCGACAAGGTGACTGTCCTTTACGGCCATGTGCACCAGATTCAGTACAACCAGATCGGCAACATCGCCTTCACTTCGGCCATGGCCACCGCCTGGCCGTGGCCGTATCCGGGCAGCTACGCGCACGCGGAGCATTATCTGCCGGTGCTGACCGTGCCGATGAACCGCGCTGACCCGTTCTTCGAACGCGACGCCACCGGCTGGCAGTTCGTGGACGTGCACACTGGACGCGCGGCGGTCAATTACAACCTTTACGACAACGCGGTGCGCACGGTCGCCTGGAACGCGGAGGCCGGACGGCCCGAGGACCGGCAGTTCCAGGACCCCGCCACGCGCATTCCGCCGCAGCAGCATTACTGAGCCCCGGGAGGTTTGAAGAACATGCGCAGGAAACTGATTCTTACCGCCTTGGCGCCGGTAGTGTTCGCCTTGAGCGCCGGCCCACTGGGGGGCGACGAGTTCGACCAGGAGGAACTGGACCGCTGGGAGGAGCAATTCATGCAGGTCGTCCAGCAGGGCCGCGATCTCTGGACCGACGGCACCCTGGGCGCCAACGGGGTCTCCTGTGCGCAGTGCCACCCGAACGGGGCCAACACGCATCCCGAGACCTACCCCAAGTTCCAGAAGCAAATGGGCCGCGTGGTCGATTTGTGGGAGATGATGAACTGGTGTCTACGCAACCCGCTGGAAGGCGAGGAGCTGGCCGCGGACGACGAGAAGATGATCGCGCTGCTCGCCTACGTCCACTACGAGCGGCGTGGCGTGGAGCTGGACCCCGGCAAGCACTAGCCGCCGCGCGGGCGTCCCCCGGGACCGAGGGCGTCCTGTTCTCGAAGAGTGAACGAAGCCGCTCATTTCGCGCCACGTCTCTGCCCGCACCGCGTTGCGGCATAATCCTCCAGACACTTTCCAACGGCGCGCTCGTAGCTCAGCTGGATAGAGCGTCGGTCTCCGGAACCGAAGGTCAGGGGTTCGAATCCCTTCGGGCGCGCCAACTCCTCACGGCTTTGAGGTATGCACCAGCTACGGTTAGGTGAGGGTCTGCCCTTCCGCAATGGATCGGATTATGCGGGTGCGGTTAGTTTCTCAAAATCGTGCCTATCAAGTTGCAGTTGATCGATCCATCAAGTCCGACAATTTTGTCTTCGACGCGTCAGCTCCTCGTCGCAGAACCATGATGTGATCGGGTTCTGCCATGAACCAGGCAAACGATCGCCACGCAAGCTCGCTGACGGAACGCTTGAACGCTGCATGATTGCGGTCCGCGAAGGCCGAAATAAACGCTACTTGGCTTTCTGCGAATCCCGCTTCTGTCGCCACGGACATGAGCGCGTCCTTACGCGATTCGCTAACGGGTCCTGCGCTGGCAACCACCTCCACGAAAACGATCAACGGTTGGGCTGATCCAAGGTCAACGAGGATCAGGTCGGGAAGATTCAAGTTGGGCTGAATTTCCAAACCGATTGCCTGTGCCAGTTCGTCGTCGCGCGCCACGACCTTGTTGCGGCTCTCGCTCAACCAGATAACGCCGGGGTTTTCGAGAAACCTGGGAGCGAATTCCTCTACAACAGCTTTGGAGATGATGGAACTCGGACCCGGTTCCATGTGACGTGTCTCGCCGTTCGGGAACGTTACGAGCACTCGATCCTCAGCGGCGACAGTGCCCCGACGCAGAATCGCAACGCGCGCCAAGGCGCCGGCAGAAAGGTACTGTTCTTGCCAAGCAGCGATTGCTGCTTCGAGCGGTTCTCTCGCCAAACCCGGATCGAATAGTGCAGCGAAGTCAGGATCCAGCGCGTACCGCGGCGCGGGCGAGGTGGTGGGCAAGTCTCCACGTTCTCTCACCGCTCCGGTCCGTATGAGCCCTTCACGCAAGGTCTCGTCACGGATGGGTTCTCGCGTATTGGCCGCGTACCACCGGCCCACGATGGACTCATTCGTGGGCCGTAGCGACGCCTCGCGCCATGCAATGCGATCTTCTTCGTTTGTTGATGCGGCTTGATGGTCGGTCATCCGCGTGACTTGATCAGGGCGCAACCAGCAGCCGGTTCCATGGAGCGCCCCGACATACAGCATGGTGAATACCGTCTTGGCGGCCATCTCGCGTATCAGAAAATTGCGGTGCGCCGTGCCTTCCGGAAAGATTGTTCCCAGTCTTTCGTGGATTTCCGGGACCGGAAGTAGCGCTGGCAGCGCCATTATTTCGCTTCACTTTCGTACAGCCGCTCTACAGCCTGGTCCAGGACCTCCCGGTGTGCGCGCGTTTCAATCAATGCTTCAATGTCCTTGATGTCGTCCGGGGAGGGTAGCGGCAGCGCTTGCAGCTCATAGGCCGACACGGCCACGCTACCGTTGATGCAGCGGAATACCTGGTCAACGACATCGCTGTTCAACAGAGCTGCCAACGCAGCCGCCGATACCTTGGGAGCGCCGTTTAGCGGCTTGATCATGTTCAGGTGGTTTTCTATAACCACCGCGCCGTGCGTTTTGATGAACTGCTCCGGCAGTTCGGCCGCGATCAGGCGCCGGCACTGCTCCTTGGCCGTTGTTCTCTGCAGCAGTACGCATGGGTGATCCGTTACCACCCAATTCTCCTTCTCTTTCGGTTCGAAGTACGGCTTGTGGTTGCGCTTTTGGGCCCGGAATTCAAACACGCCGTTGGAGTGCACGGATTCGGCCCAGAGCAATGGGTAGCGCCCCTTGCCGGGTTCGTCACGCAGGCCCGACTTGTGCCGATTCCAGACCAGCGGTCCAGTGCTTACGGTGTAGCCGTAGTCCGCCAAGCGATAGGGCAACCGGGAAACCCGGTCGATGAGTTCGCTTTGCCGGTCGCTCCTTGGGATCAGCCACGGCCTGTCCAGCTCTTCGGGCAGTTTGAAGGATCCTGCTCCGTCGATCTTGACCGAGCCGTGCCGATCTTGCGTCAGAAAGTGCACGCTCGCCGCGCCAGGCTCGCGGCCTCGCCGATACGTCGCAAGCAGGGTTTCCTGGAGCACGTCCGCGAAGACACCCTTGCGCTCCGCAATGAAGTCAATTGAGATCGGCGGCGCCTCCCAGCCCAGCAAGACACGCAGGGCCTTGAAGTATTCACCGGAAAGAAAGCTTGTGGGCGTGACGTACGCGATCACCCCCTCCGGGCACGTCAATCGCAGCGCCAGATCGGAGAACACGCCGTACAGGTTGGCGTGGCCGAAAAGGCTGCGCTGAAACTTCTGACGCAAACTCGGCGATAGCGTGATGCGACCATAGGGCGGGTTTCCTATGACCAGATCGAATCTCTCGGCGCCGGGTTCCTGCTCCAGCGCATCGCAAACTTTCACAAGTGAATTGAGTGGCCTGTCGGCCTTAAGGCACAGTTCCGCGAGCGTCACATCCAGAAATACCTGGGACATCCAGGCGGCAAACGGATCGATTTCGTATCCTCGCAGCCGTTGCTCGATGCTCGTCAGCACGGTTCCCGCGGGTTGGTCCTTCAGGCTTGCCGCCATGCGGAGGGCGAGGGGAGACAGGAAAGCCCCGCCGCCGCATGCTGGATCAAGCACCCGTGCCGTGGCCCATTCGACACCCGCCTCCTCCGCCATATCCAGCAACCGTTGGCAAAGCGCCCGCGGCGTGTAGTGCGCCCCCAGGCGCGCCCGGCGTTCGGCGGGCATCAAGCCCGTATATAGAACGCCGATCCTGTAACTGGCGTCCAGCACGTCCGATTCGGCCACCCCGTTTCCCATTCTTCGAGCCAGTTTGCGAACTTCCGGCTCAAGTGGCGCAAGCGAGAATCCCGGCGGAAGTTCGCGAAGCCTTGCATGGCCACCCAGAAGAGCCTGAGTTTCTTTCCAGTAGGCGGAAATTACTTCGCGGACCAGCGACCTTGTGATGTCAAGTGAGTCCAGGGGTGCGACGGACGATTGAAGCGTTCGCGCGACTGACGCTTCGATTGCCGTGATTTCCCGCTGCGACATGGTTGCCAGTGGCGTCCTTGTTCTCACAGTCCTTGTAAGTTGCATAGCTCATCCCTGTTTCCAGTCAATCCGTTTGAGAGTGCCGGAGTAAATCCTTCCTGGATTCGAGAGAGGACTCCCACCGATCTTGCACTCATAGATCGAATTGTAGACCGACTGATTGCCGCGCGGTAAGAGAAGAAGCTTCAACCCGTACGGGTTGTTGACGACTGCCCGTAAGCGCGGTATTTTTCGCATCACGGTCGAGAGGGCGGTGGAATTCATGGTCCGCTGGGGACAGGTTCCCCACTCGGCTGTTCTTCAGTTCAAGGGATTGGATGTATTTTCTCTATGCGGCCAGCTTCCATGGACCTCAAGCCGATTCTCACAATCACCCTTGGGCTGATGTGGACCTTGATCGCTTCCCAGGCAATGGGCCAGTTGCGAGTGGACCTGTCTTCCCAGAATCGGGAATGGGGATCCGCCACGTTGCAGCATGCAAAGGAGGGGCTTTACGGTTTTCGAAACGGCATTGAGACGGAAAAAGTTCGGGCGGTTCGTTGCTCGGAAGGCGGCGAGTTGTCCACCGTCCAAGGCAAGTTCGTTGTGTACAACGGTTGCGGTGATCTGACCTGGGAATTCAGTCTGACACCCTATCCGGTTCAGGGCGAGATCGCTCAGGTGACAAGCCTGACGCAGGAATTGCTTGACGCCGTCCTTGACCGGTACCTGGGGACCCGATGAATCATGCTCTCCTGTCTCTTGGCCTGCGCGAGAAAGGCCGTTGATGTACATGTGTTCGAGTAGAAGCGGCCAACCCGGCTTGCGCGCCGTCATTCTCGCGGCGGGCGCATCACGCCGTTATGGTTCGCCGAAACAGCTCGCGAGGTACCGCGGCGAGACACTAGTGGCGCGAATTGCGCGCCTGACCCGCGTGGCCGGCGCAGAAGCGGTGTGCGTGGTGCTCGGCTACCGGGCCCATCTGGTCCATCGCGCACTTGAGGAAAGCGGCGCGGCCCGCAACGGCACGACCACGGTCCGGAATCCGCGCTGGCGCGACGGGATGGGCCGGTCCCTCGCCTGTGGGGTTCGGGCGCTTGATCGAAGCGCCCGCGCGGTGCTCGTGTGCCTTGCCGATCAGCCGTTGCTGGAAGCCGGCGACCTGGCGGCGCTTGTCCTGACCTGGCGCGACAATCCGCGGTCCGTGGTGGCTTCCCGCTACGCGGGGAAGCTGGGGGTTCCCGCCATCTTCCCCCGCTCGCACTTCGGCGCGCTGAAGTCCCTGGCCGGCGACCGGGGCGCGCAAATGCTTCTGGCGTCCTCGAAAAACGTGCTCGGCATGCCGATACCCCTCGCTGCGGTGGACATCGATGACCCGACAGACCTGTCAGGCCTTTCCCGCTGAGACGTCCTTCGGAACCCTGCGGCTCGTGTACAGTTGCCACGCCAGCGGCAACCACGCCCTGACCATCAACATACGAAGGAGCAGCCTGATCATGCGAATTCTTGCCTGCGGCGCCATTGTGCTGGCGTTGTGCGCCCCTGCGTCCAGCGCTGAAATCAACGTCAGCGAAGCCGAACGGGACTACATGGAAGCCTTGTATCTGCACTTCCACCGCAACCCCGAATTGTCGCTGTACGAGTTCGAGACCGCGTCCCGCATGGCCGAGGAATTCGCCGCCTCGGGTTACGAGGTCACGGCGGAAGTAGGCGGCACCGGGGTGGTCGGCGTGTTGCGCAACGGCGAGGGGCCCACGGTGATGATCCGCGGCGACATGGACGCCTTGCCGGTCAAGGAGCTGACGGGCGTGCCCTATGCCAGCACGGCCATGACCGTCGACGAGCTGGGCCGCACGGTTCCGGTCATGCATGCATGCGGGCACGACATTCACATTACCAACCTGATCGGCGTGGCCCGCAAGCTGTCGTCGCAGCGCGACGACTGGAGCGGCACGGTGGTGCTGGTGGCCCAGCCGGCCGAAGAGCGCGGCCTGGGCGCTCGCGCCATGATCGAGGACGGATTGTTCACGCGCTTCCCGCGTCCCGATTACAACCTCGGCCTGCACGTGACCGCCAACCTTCCGGCGGGGCAGGCGGGCTACAAGCCGGAATTCGCGATGGCCAACGTGGATTCCGTGGACATCATCGTGCACGGCACCGGCGGACACGGCGCCGCGCCCCACCTGACCCGCGACCCCATCGTGCTCTCCGCCTACATCGTCACCGCGCTGCAGACGCTGGTGGCGCGCAACCTCAACCCCATAGACCAGGGTGTTGTGACCGTCGGGTCCATACACGGCGGCACCAAGCACAACATCATCTCCGACCGCGTCGACCTGCAGCTCACCGTGCGTTCGTATTCCGACGCGAATCGGGCGCTGCTGCTCGACGGCATCGCCCGGATCGCCAGGGCGCAGGGCAGGGCCATGGGCCTTCCGGACGACCGGCTGCCCGAAGTGATTGTCAAGAATGAATTCACGCCCGCGCTGTACAACGATCCCGAGCTGTCGAACCGCCTGGCCGATGTGCTGCGCGGGGAACTGGGGACGGAGAATGTGGAGCAGAGCAAGCCGGTCATGGGCGGCGAGGACTTCGCCAGGTTCGGCCGCACGGAAGAGCGTATTCCGGGATTCTATTTCTGGCTGGGCGCCGCCGATCCGGATGCCCACGCCAAGGCGGAGTCCGAAGGCCGCAAGCTGCCCGCCACGCATTCGCCGTTCTTTCTCCCTGCCTACGAGCGGACCCTGGAGACCGGAGTCCGCACGATGACCGCCGCCGCACTGGAACTGCTCGCCAAACCGTAGAGCAGGCGCCGGACAGGTTTGGAGAACTGACCAAGGATCAGCGCATGAAAAAAGCCGAAGTCAAGACCATCATGGAGTTTCTTGCGGAGAATCCGCAGGTGGACGTTTCCGCGGCCTGGAAGCGATGCTGGGGAATCCAGACCGGTATCGTAGACCGCGTTCGCGAACGGTTTCCATCAGAGCTGCACCCCAGTTGCGAGGGACGCGAGTACTACACCTCGCCGGACGGCGCGATGGAGGGTTCGTTTCAGGCCTACAGCAGCCCGGAGGTCCCTTGGCTGGTTCATTCCTGGATCGGGAACCGTCACGCCAGCATCCTTGACATCAATGCCACGGTGTTCCTGGGCGAGCAGACCCGCGTGCCTCACCTGGCCGTGATCTTCGGGACCATACCCCGGCTTTTCTTCTACGCTGAGTACACGCCCCGCGTTGACCTGAGGGTAAACCCCGAATACGTGGAGCGCTACTTCGAGCCCGCCAACGCCGCCTACCTGGAGTTCCAGGGTAATCCGGCGTTTACGCACTTCGTCAGCCACGGTACGTATTTGCGCGGGCTGATGTCGCCGGTATGCATCTGCCATACGGCGGAACTCAACGACGCCAACATCGACGTATGCGAACAATACCTGGAAGGCTTTCTCGACCGCTGGTTCGGCTGGCTGGACGAGGCCGAGCCGGTTCCGGAGGAGGAACGCGCGGCCCAGCGCGATTTCGACTTCAAGGTGCGCGAACTGGGTTACCGGCTCGATCCGATGAACGTGCTGCCCCAACGTGTATTCGGCGAGGAGGAGTTCCAGCGCATGCTGGAGTTGCGTATCGGCGCCGAGCAGATTCGCGAAGCGCTGGCTCGCTCCTGAGCGTCGGCATTCTGACGAAACTCAAATAAGAGGACGCCGCCCTGGTCGATACGACATCCGCAAACCCGCGCAAGCTTGCCGTGGTGATATTCAACCTGGGCGGACCGGACACGCCCCAGGCCATTCGCCCGTTCCTGCTCAACCTGTTCAGCGATCCGGCCATCCTGCGCATACCCAATCCCTTTCGCTGGGTTGCGGCCCGGCTGATCGCCGGCCGCCGCGCCGGCACGACCGAGGAGATCTACCGGAAGGTGGGTGGCGGATCCTCGATCCTGCCGGCAACGGTAGACCAGGCCGAGGCGCTCAAGAAAGAAATCGCCGACACCGCCGAGCAGGTGGAAGTCTTCGTGTTCATGCGCTACTGGCACCCATTGGTCAGCGAAACCGTGAGCAGGATCAAGGAATTCGGACCCGATCGCATCGTCCTGCTGCCGCTGTATCCGCAGTTCTCGACCACGACCACGGGCACCTCGATCAAGGCATTCAGGGAAGCGGCCCGCAAGCAGCGACTGACCGCGCCGCAGGACGTCGTCTGCTGCTACCCGGCTCACCACGGCTTTCTGGACGCGACTGCCGCCAACATCAGGAAGTCGCTGGACGAGGCGTCCCGCCATGGCGCCCCTCGCCTGTTGCTTTCCGCGCATGCCTTGCCGCAGCGCACCATCAACGCCGGCGACCCCTACCAGTGGCAGGTGGAAATGACGTCCGCGGCCATCGTGGAGGCGCTTGACCGCAGCGAGTTGGACTGGGTGACCTGCTATCAGAGCCGGGTCGGCCCGGTGCAGTGGATCGGTCCCTCAACCGAAGAAGAAGTGCGCCGCGCCGGCGAAGCGGGACGTCCTGTCGTCGTTGTGCCCATCGCGTTCGTTTCCGAGCACGTGGAGACGCTCGTGGAAATCGATATGGATTTCCGCGACGTGGCCGCCGCGACCGGCGTGCCGTTCTTTACGCGTTGTCCCACCGTGGCGGTTGATTGCGACTTCATCCGGGGGCTGGGAGACCTGGTTCGAGGCGCTCTCGGCCGGCAGGGCGTAGCGTCGGACATCGGGCCGCGCCGATGCCCGATGCAGTTCGGTACCTGTCCGAACACGCCGCCGCCGCATTAGTCCGGGAAAGAGGGCGAGACGCCCGCGCTCCCGGGAGCTAGCAGCCCGTGGCAAAATCCCGCGTCGCGCCGAGGCCGGCGAGACGCCCGCCTGGCAAGGCGCGAGGAGCGCGCATATCGGGCATATGCAAGCGACGAGCAACGCAGTCCAGGCGGGAGGGATTGCCGGTCGAACGCAGCGGGACTTTTGCCACGGGCTGCTAGGGAGCGAAGATGAATCTGAAGCCGGAAGCGGTGGACTCGACGCGGCCGTAGTGCGGGTGGCCGAAGTGCGCGGGGAACAGCAGGGTTGATCGGTCCGCGATGCGCTCCAGGGTGTGCCGGCGCGTCTCCGCCGCCTCTTCGCCCTTGTTGCAGAACACCGTCGTGTACTGCGGCCCGTAGACCTGCATTACGGCGTGAATGAGGTCGCCCGAGAACAGCCCCTGCGATCCTTCCTTGCCGAGTTCCAGTACCGTGTGGCCGGGCGTGTGCCCGGCGGCCAGCCGCAAGCGAACCCCGTCTTCAATTTCGTATCCGTCGTCGACGCCCTCCAGCAGCCCGGCTTCGATAAGAGGCTGGACGTTTGCATCGAACACGCCGCTGTTCGGGCCCATGTCGTAATCGTCGTCCTGGACACTGGACCAGTGCTCCAGTTCCTTGCGGTGGCAGAGGTAGCGCGCGTTCGGAAAGGTAGGCTGCCAGCAGCCGTCAATCATCGAGGTGTTCCACCCGCAATGGTCGAAATGCAGGTGCGTGCAGAACACGTAGTCGATGTCCTCCGGTGCAGCGCCGGCGCCGCGAAGCCGGGTCAGGTACGCCGTGTCGAGCTGGCTGAAGGCGGCCAGTTCCTTGCGCTCGTAGATCTTGTGGTTGCCGATGCAGGTGTCGATCAGGATCCAGTGATGCCGGGTGCGGATCAGCCAGCTATGGAAGCTGAGCACGATACGGCCGGTTTCCGCCTGAAGCTGGTGCGAGGTTAGTACGTCGCGGTGCTCGTCGAGCAGTTCCGCGGGCATGTCCGGAATCAGGTCGGCGTAGCCGGCGTACGGGAGTATCAGCTCCTCGATACGATGAATCTCGTAGGGTCCCAGTCTGATCATGGTGCGGCCTCCGGCTACCAGTAATGGGTCCAGCGCGACCGGGCCACGAACTGCTTGTAGGCATCGAGGCGGCTTTGCGGGGGCGATTCCGCGTAGCCGTTCGGGTCGTAGCGTTCGCGGTACTGGTCCAGCACCGGCCGGTACAGCGCCATGTGCAGGTCGGGGATCCGGTGCTTGCGCCGGAATTCGGCGATCGGGATGGTGGCGGAGCGCTGCGTCTCGAATACGCTGGCCTTTGCCAGCTCCACGCCCCGCGGACCGAAGATCGCCGACCGCCCGGGACCGCCGTAGGCCGTGTCTTCCAGAAAGCCCGGATTGCGATCGTGCGTCGATACGGAGTTGTTGCAGATCAGCGTATACAGGCTGTTGTGGTACGAAGTCAGCCGCATGTCCTCGTACTCGAACCCGCCCGTGGCCACCCGGCAGATGATTTCCGCGCCCTTGAACGCCATGCAGCGGAAAAGCTCCGGCTCGAACTGCACCGCCGAAAGCGCGATGTTGCCGATGCCGGTGCGGGCGACGGGTATTACCGCGTCCTGCCCGTACATTTCCACGAATTGGTCCAGCACGTCGTAAACGGCGGTGGTGTATTGCTCGCCGCCCGGAAACATTCCGCGCACGTTGCGCTGCTTCCAGTGGCGCGCCGCCAGCTCGCCGTCGGGACCGATCATGATCATCAGGTGCAGGATGTGGCCGGGCCAGTCGGCGTCCTTCGCGTAGGTACCGAACGCCACGTAGCAGCCGTACTGTCTGGCCTTCTCCGCGACCGCTTCGGTCTCCGGACCGGGGACTTCTATCGCCAGCCGGTGGTGCTGTTCGCGCGTCCAAAGGCTGAAGCCGGTGATCGGAAACTCGTGGAACAGCAGCAGATCGCTGCGGCCGCCATAGCCTTGCGCGGCGTCCATGCACTCCAGCATGTATTTCAGATTGGCTTTGAGATCGGGCTCGGGATTCTCGCCGTTGACCGCCCGGACTCTTGTTTGCACCACGGACACGGTGATCGAGTCCTTGACCAGATCGGCAACAGGATAGGTGCCGTCGTCGCGCACCATCGGCGTTTCTTCGTTCATGCCGCTAATGTAGCATTACGCGATGACTTTTCTACCGGGACAGACCCACAGGGAAGGAGGGCGTCCCGCCCTCCGCGAGGATGGCGGCGGTCCACCTTTCCCGGACGGGCGCGGGACGGCCGCGCCCCCGATTTTTCCCGATGCGCGTTCGCGTTGACTACTTCGCCATGCTGCGCGAGCGCGCCGGTCGGGAGCAGGAAACCCTGGAGACCGCCGCGGCCACGCCGCAGGAGCTCTACCGCGAGTTGGCCGGGCAGCGCGGCCTTCCGGCGCAGACCGGACTCAAGGTTGCCGTCAACGATGAGTTCCGGACATGGGATTTCCAGCTTTCCGACGGAGACCGGGTGGTGTTCATTCCGCCCGTGGCCGGCGGGTGAGCGATTTTCGCATCAGCCGGAGCGAAATCGTGCCGGCGGAAGAGATCGCAGCCCTGGAGGACGCGGCTTCGGGTGCCGTGGTGTCCTTTTGCGGCCGGGTGCGCAACCATAACGAAGGACGTGCGGTGACGCGGCTGGAGTACGAGTGCTACGAGGAACTTGCGGTCAGCGAGGGCGAGCGGGTGCTCGGCGAGGCGCGGGAGAGATTCGGCGTCGGTAAGGTGCGCTGCGTGCATCGCACCGGAGACCTCGCCATCGGCGAATCGGCGGTGTGGGTCGGCGTTGCCGCCGGGCACCGCGAAGAAGCCTTCGCCGCCGCCCGCTTCGTCATCGACGAGGTCAAGAAGCGCGTGCCGATCTGGAAGCGCGAGCATTACCCTGAAGGTCCGGCCGAGTGGATCAACGCCGCGCCGCCGGAGGACGCATGACGGGTCGGCGGTCCTGGCTGTTCGTGCCGGGCGACAGTGAGCGCAAGCTCGCCAAGGGCCCGTCAACCGGCGCGGACATCCTGATCCTCGACATGGAGGACTCGGTGAGTCCGGCCCGCAAGCCGGTTGCCCGGAAGATGATCGCCGAATATCTCGGCTTGGCCGCTCGTGACGGTGCTCCGTTGTGGGTGCGCATCAACGGACTGCATACGCCGTACTGGCGCGAGGACGTGCAGGCGGCAATGGCGGGCGCCGCCGCCGGCATTGTGCTGCCCAAGCCGCGCTCGCCAGCCGATGTTTTTGCCGTGGCCGAGCTGATGGACCGCCTGGAGAACGGGGAGCGGCGCGCGCCTGCGAAGATCCTGGCGCTGGCCGGAGAGACCGCCCGCGGCCTGATGTCGCTGCATGAATACCGTCCCGGGCTTCCCCGGCTGACGGCCCTGAGCTGGGGTTCGGAAGACCTGGGGACCGACGTCGGCGCCCTGCGCCGGCGCCGTGAGGACGGCAGCCTTCTGCCGCTGTACGAAATCGCCCGGGCGCTGACCCTGGCGGCGGCTACCGTCTCCGAGGTGGATGCGATAGAAGCGGTCTATGCCGACTTCCGCAACCTGGAAGGCTTCCGGCAATTCGCGGAGGAAGCGCTCGAAATGGGCTATGTGGGCGGCGCGGCGATTCACCCGGCGCAGGTGGAGATACTCAACGAGGTGTTCACGCCCAGCGAGGAGCAACTGGCCGAGGCGCGCGAGATCGTTGACGCGTTCGAGCGTTCCGGGGAGACCGGCGTCATGTCGATCCGCGGAAAAATGGTGGACCAGCCGCACCTGGCGCAGGCCCGCAAGCTCCTGCGCCGCTTTGGTTCAGGTGCCGATTAACCGAACGGCTCCTTTTTCAGCCGATATATCCTTCGCCGGACACGCCTGCAAGCACATCCATGTGGGCTCGGCGGCGGCATCCCTGCCGCCGACGGTCCTGCGAAGGATATATCGGCTGAAAAAGGAGCGTGCGCCAGCTATGTGAACAATCAGCCGGCGCGAGCGGGCGGGATCAGCGTTCCGAGAGTTCGCGCTGCACCAGTTCGTCGACGATGTCCAGAAGTCCCGGCATGTCGCTGTCCGGCGTCACCCGCACCACGTACTTGCCGTTCACCACGAACGCCGGTACCGCCAGAATGCGGTATCGCCGCATCAGGTCCTTGATCCTCCGCAGGCTGGACTCGACCGAGAACGAGCGGAACGCATTGCGGAAGTCCTCGGCCGAGACGCCGTAGCGCTGCGCGAATCGCTCCTGTTCGCCGAGCCGCAACAGCAGGCGGTTCTCGGTGTGTATCGACCGGAACACGTCCCGGTGCGCCGCGTCAAGTTCGCCCACCGCCTGCAGCGAAAGAAACAGCCGTGCATGCGTTTCCATCGTCGGGTCCCATAGCGCCGGTATGTTGATGAAGTTGACTTCCTGCGGCTGCTCCTTCTTCCACTCCTCCACGTAGGCGTCCATGCGGTAGCAGTAGACGCAGCCGTACCAGAAGAACTCGGCCACCTCGATCTTGTCCGGCGGGCTGGACGTGCCCTGCACCGGCACCAGGCGATCGTAATGCACGCCCTCCCGATACTTCCAGTCGGTCGTGTCCTGAGCCTGCGAAATGGGTGCGGCTGCGGCGAGGAGGGCCGCGAGCAGCAGATTGCGGTATCGGAATTTCATCTTTTGCGGAATTTTTTGCATAGTGTACCCACCTCTGCCCGGAACGGCCATCGACGGCGCGATTATCCATGCTGCAAGCCACCTTTATGAAATCAGCGGCGTCCTGGAAGCATTATCCCGAGGATGCAGGCGTCGAGGTGGCGTTCGCCGGGCGCTCGAATTCCGGCAAGTCCAGCTCGATTAACGCCATTCTCAACCGGCGGGGCCTCGCCCGTTCCAGCAAGACCCCGGGACGCACCCAGATGCTGCAGTTCTTCTCGGTGGGCGAACAGCGGCGGATCGTGGACCTGCCCGGCTACGGCTACGCCGCCGCGCCGCTGCGGGTTCGCAGGCAGTGGGAGGGCATGATGGGCGATTACTTCCGGCGCCGCGGGACGCTGCGCGGCGTCTTCATCGTGGTCGACGCGCGCCGCGGAGTGGGCGAGCTCGACCTTCGCATGCTGGATGTCTGCGCGGGGGCCGATGCGCCCGTGCATCTGCTGATGAACAAGTGCGACCGGCTCAAGCGCGGTGCGCTCATTGACGCATTGCGGGACGCTGCGCGGCTGCTCGGCGGGAACGGCACGGTCCAGGAGTTCTCCGCGTTGCGGGCCGTGGGCGTGGAAGAAGCCCGCGCCGTGCTTGGGGCCTGGCTGGATGCATGAGGACTTCGGTCCGAGCAGCCGGAACATGAAAGCAGACGACCGCGGCGGCGACAACAGCCACATCCGGCACGCGCTGCCCGCGGCCGCGTTTCCAGGCGGACGAGGATGTCAGGCGCCCGTCCCCGCTGGCCAGGGACGAAAACGCCGGCGCGCGCCTCTGGGCGGCGAGCGAAGCCCTGCTTGAGCGGCGCGCGCTCGGTTCCGGCGTCAGTGGGCTGCGTCCCAGTTCGGGCCCTGGCCGAGGTCCACCTTGAGCGGGACCTCGAGCGACGCCGCTCCCGCCATCATCCGCGTGACCTCCGCGGCCAGTTGGCCGGCAAAGTCCTGCTCGCATTCGAACACCAGCTCGTCGTGGACCTGCATGATCAGCCTGGCCTTGTCCGGCCGCGGATTGAGCCACTCGTCGATCACGATCATGGCGCGCTTGATGATGTCGGCCGCGGTTCCCTGCATCGGGGCGTTGATCGCGCTTCGTTCGGCGTAGCTGCGCCGGCGAAAGTCCCGCACGCGGATGTCGGGCAGGTACAGGCGCCGTCCGAACAGCGTCTCCACCCAGCCCTGTTCGTGGGCCTGCTCGCGCGTCCGCTCCATGTACTGCTGCACGCCGGGGTAGCGGGCGAAGTAATGATTGACGTATTCCTGCGCCTCGCCGCGGCTTACGCCGAGCTGGCGGGCCAGACCGAACGGCGACATGCCGTAGATGAGACCGAAATTGATTGCCTTGGCGGCCCGGCGCTGATCGGCGCTGACCGAATCGGGCGGCGTGCCGAACACTTCGGCGGCGGTGGCCCGGTGCACGTCCATGTCTTCCGAAAAGGCCCTGCGCAGACCCTCGTCTCCGGAAAGCTGAGCCATGATGCGCAGTTCGATCTGCGAATAGTCTGCGGAAATCAGCACCCGCCCCTCAGGCGCCACGAAAGCCTGTCGGATCCGCCGTCCTTCCCCGGTGCGCGCAGGAATGTTCTGCAGGTTGGGATGGATGGACGACAGCCTGCCGGTGGCGGCCACGGCCTGCTGGTACGAGGTATGCACTCGCCCGGTGTTCGGATCGATGCATCCCGGAAGGGCGTCGGTGTAGCCGGACTTGAGCTTTGCCAGGTTGCGGAACTGCAGGACCGTTTCCGGCAAGGGATGCACGGCGGCCAGTTCGTGCAGCACCGACTCCGAGGTGGACGGCTGACCGGTCGAGGTGCGGCGCACGGGTTCAAGTCCCAGCCGGTTGAACAGCATGTCGCCGAGCTGCTTCGGCGAGCCCAGGTTGAACTCTCTTCCCGCCTGCTCGAACGCCTGCTGCTGCAATTGCTGCAACTGCTCGGCCAGTTCCCGCGAGTGTTGCGCCAGTACTTCCGCATCCACCAGCACCCCGGCGCGCTCCATTCGGGCCAATACCGGCGACAGCGGCATCTCCATGCCGCTCAGCACGTCGTCGAGGACCGGCGTCTCCTTCAGTTTCCCCGTCAGGATTCCGTGCAGCCTTAGCGCGTAGTCCGCCTTCTGAGCGGCGTACGGGGTGACCAGTTCAAGAGGCGCCTGCGCCGGTGACAGCCGGCCACGGCCTTTTCCGAACACGTCTTCATCGGAAATGCAGTCGAGCTCCAGGTAATGCTTTACGGCCTTGTCGAAATCGTGGCTTGTCGCGGTCGAGTTGAGCACGTACGAATCCAGCATCGTGTCGCCGGCCCCGCCTGCCAGTTCGATGCCGTGGTTCGCCAGCGCGTGGCTCATGAACTTGAGGTTGTGCCCGACCTTCTTCGCGCCCGCGTCCTCCAGCCAGTCCTTCAGCGCCGCGAGCAGCTCCCGCCCGTCGGAACGCTCCACGGCCTCTTCGGCGAGGTCGCGCGGCGCCAGCGGAACATAGGCGCCTTCGCCCTTGCCCGCGGAAACGGCCAGCCCGGCCAGACGCAGTTCCATCGGGTTCTCGCCGGACGCTTCCGCGCTCACGCCCACTGCGGTAGCTGACCGCAGCAGCGCGAGGCATTCCTCAAGCTGCTCGGAGTTCAGTATGGTCTTGTACTCCGCCGGTTTCTGCGCGGCCGGCGCCGACTGACGGAGGCTGCGGAGAAAGCTGTTGAGTTCGAACGTCGCGCACA
The DNA here is from genome assembly GCA_963666765.1 of Gammaproteobacteria bacterium. GTDB lineage: Bacteria > Pseudomonadota > Gammaproteobacteria > Steroidobacterales > Foliamicaceae > Foliamicus. Next base: position 1,960,960 of record OY762933.1, on the reverse strand, counting down.
GCGGCTCAAGCGCGTCCATATCCGGCGGCCTGAGCGTGAGTTCCTGCGGCGAGACGTCCAGCGGAACATCCTTGCGTATGGTCGCCAGTTCAAGCGAAAGGTCGACATCGCCGAAACTGGCCCGCAGGGTTTCTCCGGCCTTGCCGGGAATGTCGCCGGCGTTTTCCTTGACGCCGTCAAGGCTCCCGTAGGCCTGCAGCCACTTGGCCGCGGTCTTCGGCCCCACGCCGCGCACCCCGGGGATGTTGTCCGAGGTATCGCCGGCCAGGGCGAGGTAGTCGCGGATCCGCTCGGGCGGGACGCCGAACTTCTCCTCCACCCCGGCGCTGTCCATGACCCGGTTGTTGTTCCAGTTGACCAGCCGGACATGCGGTCCGACGAGCTGCGCGAAGTCCTTGTCGGTCGTGGAGATCAGCGTATCCAGGCCTTCTTCCTGGGCCTGGGCGGCAAGGGTTCCGATCACGTCGTCGGCCTCCACACCGCCGACCCTCAGCAGCGGCACGCCCATTGCCTCGACCACGTTCACCACCGGCTCGATCTGCTCGCGCAGGTCTTCGGGCATCACGTCGCGATTGGCCTTGTATTCCGGGTAAATATCGTCACGGAAAGTCGGTCCGGGCGCATCCATGACGAACGCCAGGAGGTCCGGGGGTTCCTCGCGGAGCAGCCGCTGGATCATGCTCACCACGCCGTGGAGCGCGCCGGTGGGCCGGCCGTCGGCGGTGGTGAACGCCGGAAGAGCGTAGTAGGCGCGAAACAGGTAGGCGGTTCCGTCCACCAGCAGAAGGCGGTTCATGGCGAGTCGGGGGCCGGAAGCCCGGGGGCGAGGGCGTCCCCGCCTTCTTCCCCTGCAGTGCTTTCTCCGCTTTCTGCGTTGTTCTCCGGCACGGATTCCTCCGCCGGAGGCGGGCCTTCTTCCGGCAGGTAGAGCGCACCACTGAATCCGCACGAGCAGAGCGCCAGCGCCAGCAACAGTGCGCCTGCCGCCCCGAAACGTCGGGACGCGGGAATTCCGGGAGGAGATTCGGCGCCGATGGACGAGAGTGTGCGTAGATGCGCCAACACGCCGGCAAGTGTACCCTTACGGCACTGACCTGCCTGAGGCTGACCCGGCTTCGTGAGCGAGAAACTTGAGATCGTCGCCTACCCGCTGATTGAGCGGCCGATGAAACTGCGCCGCGCCGCGCGCGCCAGGGAATGGATGGACCGCACGGTCGATCATTTCGCCAACCGTTGCCTGCCGCTTCTGATCGCCAACCAGACCGGCTGGGACGTGCTCTGTCCGGTCGAATTCAAGGCGCGCTGGAACGGCAAGCCGGCCAAGGAGGGCGTCGAGATACGCTTTCCCGGAGAGAAATCCGAGCTGGTCAGCGCTCATTTCGGAAGCGGCGTGCTGACTTTCACCCTCGGTTACCTGTTTCGCACCAGCAAGGGCCACAACCTGTGGTGCAAGGGCCTGGCCAATACCGCCAAGGACGCGATCGCGCCGCTGGAGGGCATTATCGAGACCGATTGGGCGCCCTATACCTTCACGATGAACTGGCGCTTCACGCGCAAGCGCACCTGGGTGACGTTCGAGAAGGACGAGCCGGTGTGCCGGCTGGTGCCGATTCCCCGGCAATACGCGGAAGCGTTCGATGCTGTCATACGGCCGCTGTCGGACGACCCGGAACTGGCCAAAGAGCACATTCAATGGAGCCGGTCGCGGGGCAATTTCAACAAGGAACTGGAAGTGGACCGGTTCCGCCGTCCGGCCGAGAAGTGGCAGGGCCACTACATGCGCGGCGCGCACCTGGACGGCCGCCGGTTCAGCGATCACCGGATCAAGGTACTGATGTCCGAATTCCGCGAGCCGGGCGATGACGACTGACGAATCAGGGGAAAGATATGAAACGCAGAGAACTTCTTGCCGGACTGGGAGCGAGCGCGGCCGTACTGGCCGCCTGCGGGCAGGAGCAGCCCGTGGCCGGGACCGCATCGTCGGCCTCGCCGGGCGAAACCTTCAACTGGAAGATGGTGACCACCTGGCCGCCCAACTTTCCCGGCACCGGCGCCTCCGCGACGCTACTGGCGGAAACCATTACCCGGGCGTCCGGCGGCCGGATCAGGGTGCAGGTCTACGCGGCCGGCGAACTGGTTCCGCCGTTTGAGGTGTTCAACGCAGTGTCCGCGGGCGCGGCGGAAATCGGACATGGCGTTTCCTACTACTGGAAGGCGCAGGTGGAGGCGGCCCAGTTCTTCGGCGCCATCCCCTTCGGCATGACCGCTCCCGAATCGTCCGCCTGGCTGCACTTCGGGGGAGGCATTGAGTTGTGGCGGGAGCTCTATGAGCCGTTCGGCGTCATGGTATTCACCGGCGGCAACACCGGCACCCAGATGGGCGGCTGGTTCAACCGCGAAATCAATTCGCCCGGGGACCTCAAGGGCCTGAAGATGCGCATTCCCGGCCTGGGCGGCGAGGTGCTGCAACGCGCCGGCGGCACGCCGGTCATGCTGCCGGGCGGCGAGATCTATACCGCCATGCAGACCGGCAGCGTTGACGCCACCGAGTGGGTGGGACCTTACAACGACGTCGGATTCGGACTGCATGAGGTCGCGCAGTACTACTATTACCCTGGCTGGCAGGAACCGGGCGCAATACTGGAAGTCTCGATAAACCAGGAAGCCTGGGACGCGCTGCCGGAAGATCTGCAGGATGTCGTGAAGTCCGCATGCGGCTACGTGGAAAGCCGGATGGGGCCGGAGTACAGCGCCCGCAATGCCCAGTTTCTCCAGCAGCTTCGCGACGAGGGCAAGGTCGAGATCCGCCGTTTCCCCGACCAGGTCATCGACGAGTTGCGCGCGCGTTCCCGGGAGGTAATCGACGAACTGGTTGCCCGCGATGAAAAGGCCGCGCGCATCTACGCCTCCTATACGGCCTTCCAGCAGCAGGTGAACGAGTGGCTGGACATCGGCGAACGCGCCGCGGTCGCCGCACGCGGCTGACCGGGGGCAGGCAGCGGCGACCAGGCCGACGATGGGCCGCATACGCACGGGGATAATCGGCTGCGGCCGTATTTCTTCTTCGCATGCCGCCGCCGTCCGGCAGCTCGAGGGTGATTTCGAGCTGACGGCGCTGGCCGATCCGAATGAGAGCAGGCAGCGGGAGCTTGCGCTTCGCCATGGAGTCCCGCATCGCGTTGCAAGCGCCCGGGAACTCTGCGCGCGCAACGATGTGGACGCCGTAATCATCTGCTCGCCCAACGAGCTTCACGCGGGCCAGGCGGTTGCCGCGCTGGCTGCGGACAAGCATGTCCTTGTCGAAAAACCGATGGCGGACAACGCGGCCGATGCGGAAATGATGGCCAGGGCGGCCGGCCGCAGCGGCCGGGTGCTCGCGCTGGGGCACACATTCCGGCATTGCGCCGCCATCCGCTACGTGCAGGACCATTTGCGCGACTACGGTGCGTTGCGGGCCGCGGAAGTGTCCATGTGCGTGAAATGGGACGGCCCGCAAACTGACTGGTGGGCCGAGCGGTCGATGGAAGAGGGCCTGGTCCTGTCCCTGTTTGCCCCGCACGCGCTCGATTTCGTGCACATGGTCATGCAGGACGATGTCCTCCGCGTCCATGTTGAGGCCGCCCGCCATCAGTCGGGCTGGCGCGGCGAGGACGAGGCGATGATCCTGCTGTCCTATCCCGGCAGGCGCATGGCATCGGTTCACGTTTCCTACAACCAGGACTACGTTGTGAACCGCAAGTCCCTGCATTTCGAGAATGCCTTCGTGCTCATCGAGGACAACGAGAAGGTGTGGGTCAACGATGAGCTCGTCGTTTCGCCGCCGTCGCAGCCTGACGGTGCAGTTCGCAGGATGGGCTCACGCGATCTGACGCCCTATTTCGTCGACCAGCTAAGGGAATTCGCCGGGGCCATCCGCGGCCGGCCCCATCGCTGCATCCTGGCCGACGAAGGCGTGCGGTTCACCGCCCTGCTCGACGAGGTCATTCGCGCCGCCGCAACAACATCGCACGACGCCGTTCATTGAAATAACTAGTCTGACTAGGTATGATGTCTGCATGGCACGCACCTACTCCATCTACGAAGCAAAGGCGCGCTTTTCCGAGGTGATTCGCGAGGTGCGGGAAGGCGAGACCGTCACCGTGTCCTACCGGGGCGAACCGGTGGCGGAGATTCGCGCAATCCGGCAATCCAAAATGCCAACTCTGGACGAGCGGCTTGATCACCTGGAGCGCCGTGGTGCTCTGGTTCGGAATGCCGGCACGGGCCGTGATTTCAGAATGGTGGCAGAAAGGCCCGGCGCGCTGGCGCGTTTTCTGGCGGAACGAGCCGAATGAGTGCCGTTTACGTGGATACCTCGGTTCTGGCCGGCATTGCCTTCGGGGAACCCGCCGCCGAGAGGTTCGCGGTGGCCCTGAATCGCTTTGACCGTGCGCTTTCATCCAACCTTCTTGACGCGGAAATGCGCGCCGTCTTCGAGCGCGAAAGCGAGGCCTTTAGGGACGATGTCATGGCGGGCATCGACTGGGTTTTGCCCACCCGGCCGCTCTCGGCTGAGTTTGCGAGAGCACTCGGCGCAGGCTATCTGCGGGGCGCCGATCTTTGGCACGTCGCCACCGCGCTGTATGTTTCTCCACAGCCCGACAGCCTTACCTTCGCGACGCTCGATGCCGAGCAGGGCCGGGTGGCCTCCGCGCTGGGCTTTCGCAAATGCCGAATCTGAGCGCCGCGCTGTACCTGGAGGTGTCGGCTTGAAGTTCCCGCTAATGGCTGTGCGTCAGATCGCCGGCCACGCCGCTCAGGTTCAGGCTCGCTCGGACAGAAGCGCCAGTAGCGGCGGGTTGATATAGAGATTCTCGCGCCCCGTCTTGACCTCCTTAAGTAAGTTTTCGGCCGCGAGAGCTTTGAGGTAGACGGCGGCCGTCTGGCGCTTGACGATATCCGCTTCCACCACGTCGCTGATTCGGCAGTAGGGATTCACGAAGATCAGTTGGGTCAGTTCGCGGGAGTAAATTTTCGGCATCCTCTGACGCATTGCAAGGGCTGTTTCGTCTAGAAGCTTCCGGATTGCGTGGATCTTGGTGGAGGTCCAGTCGGCAGTTATTCTGACGGCCTCCAGAATAAAGAGTATCCAGTTTTCCCAGGCCTGTTGGGTCGTCACTTCAAGTAGATACTGGTAGTACGACGACTTGTTCCGGATGAGGTGCCGGCTGAGATACAGGACGGGAAGGTCAAGCAGCCCCTTATCCACGAGATAGAGCAGGTTGAGCACACGTCCGGTGCGGCCGTTTCCGTCCACAAACGGGTGGATCGCTTCGAATTGATAATGCATGACCGCAAGGCGGATCAGCGGGTCGATCGCCTCGACTTCATGAATGTAACGCTCCCAATTGGCAAGTTTGTTCCGGAGAATGTCCTCTCCCACCGGCGGTGTGTAGACAACCTCGTCGGTTGCATCATTGATCAACGCCGTTCCCGGCGTCTTGCGGACATCCAGGTTTACACCCTTGATCGTCCGGCAGACCGCAACCGCAATGGCGGTCGAAAGCGGCCGGTTCTTCAGCATTCCGAATCCGCGGTGCAAAGCAGTACGGTAGCGTAGCGCCTCTTTGGTGGCAGGGTCGGCTTGACCTGCCGCTTGGTTGGCATAGCGGAACAGTCGATCCGCCGTTGTGACGATGTTCTCGATCTCGGAACTCGCCTGAGCTTCGAGCAGCGGGATCGAATTGATCAGCATCGCCTGGTTCAGAATAAGCTGCCCGGAGACCCTGAGTTCCGCCAATGCAGCGCGTGCGGCAATGCAGCGGCGCAGAATGGCCTTGGTCTCGGTCTCCGCAGCCGGCGGCAGATCCGGAAGGTCGTTGAACGGATGGCGGGGATCGAAGGTCATGTTTCCGTATCCTGGACCCATGTGGGGGGCGTTTGCCTGATATGTCGATTCAATCGACATGCGGCCCTAACATGTCGATAAAATGAGATTATATCGACATATACTGCTGTGGCAAGGCCGGTGGCCCGCTAATTCCTGTCAATTCAAGGGAGAGCGGCTCCGCTTCAAATCAGGTCCGTAATGCGGCGTTTACCCTTTCGGACGCCTTCAAGCGCTATTTCGGCCCGGAACACGGTGTGGAATTGCCGCCACGCGCGCGCTATGGCTATTAGGCCGATAGAGTGTGACGACGAGGGCAATATCTGACCGCGCCGATTGTCTGGCTGCTTGACGCGAACGTCGTCTCGGAAATGATGCGGCCTGCACCGGAGCCCCGTATCGTTGCGTGATTACGCTATTGAGTATTTTTACTCAATAGCGTAATCATCAGCCAATGGTAAGCGCTTTTTTTGCACGTGATCGATGCGGTATTGTGACGTTGCGGCATCCATTAGGATGTCATACCGTGTGCAATGTCATGCGGCGGCCAGCCGCCCGAACCGCACGACCGCCTGGAGGACGACTCGGACGTCCGGCCGGGCACTGAAGGTGCCCCGGCTCCCTATAACGCTCATCCGTCCCGGCGCCGGACTGTTGAATTCGGCGACGATCAGCGAAAAATACCTCGACCGTCGCCGTGAGTTTACGGTTCGCTGCCGACATGGTTATGGAAAATCGGCGGATCAGCCGGGACGGCTGAAGCCGGGCGTGCGTGCAAGTTCGCGGTCGAAGGTGTAGGTCACGGAAGCGCAGGCCAGAGCAGTGTTTTCGCCGATCAGGTAGTCCGAGAAATCGGCTTTCCCCGCAGCATAGCGCTGAATTGCTGCGCCGACCGCGGCGCGGTTGGCGAACTCGAATTCATCCGACGCAAGTAACCGCCGCAGCGTTTGCAGGATATCGGCTCTTTCAAGGCCATACACGGCCTCCAAGACCCATTCCATTTCGCACATGACGATGTCGGGCAGCAGAACCCGCTCTCCGGCAGCCACGGCGCGCTGCAGCAGTTCTTCGGCCTGTCTTGCCTGCTGCGCTTGATCGTTCAGCAGCAGGCGCAGCAGAAGATTGGTGTCGAATGCGATCATTTGGGGCCATGTTTGGCCGCCGCTCTGGCCCGCAAGGCCCGGCGCATGGCGTCCGCGCTACTCGGCTTGCTTGCGGCATGTTGCGCCAGGAATCCACGCAGGGGCTCCTGTCCGCTTCGTAGGGGACGCATCCGCACGGCACCGTCGCCGGCGAATTCAAACGCCAGCCGGTCACCCGCCCGCACTGCCATTCTGGACCGAACGGCTTTGGGAATCGTGACCTGCCCCTTGCTGGTTATCTTTGCCGTTTTCATGACAATTCCTTACAAATGGCATATTTCTCGCTAATAGTAATGCCTTGTTGATCCAGCTACAACCTCGACCGGAAAAGACCGGCGACCACGCGAGAGCCCCCATTCGAACTTCGTGCGCGGCGTACACTGGCAGTGCACAGACCCGTGGAGCAGGCATGGCCGTAGCGCACGCGCGCAACATGCTGCATCATCGTGGCAGGAGCGGAACTCGATGCCCGAACGGATACTTGAAGACTTGGAACCTGTTGCCGGCAATGGCTTGTTGCACCGGCGCCTCTTTCTCAAGGGGGGCGCCGCTGTGCTGGGCGCAGGCTCGCTGGGGCTGATGGCCGCCGCGCCGGCCAGGGAGCTGCCGCCGTGGATGCGCGGGCCGGGCCGGCCGCTGAGCGGTTACGGCGGACGGTCGCCCTACGAAGATGGCGTGCGGCGCCGGGTCCTGGCCGCGACCGGCGCCAACGGCGCGGGGGGTTCATGGACGCCGCTTGAAGCGCTGGAAGGCATGATCACGCCGAATCCGCTTCACTTTGAGCGCCACCACAGCGGCATTCCCGACATCGATCCCCACCGGCATCGGTTGCTGATTCACGGCATGGTGGAACGCGACCTGTTCTTCGACATGGACGCGCTTTCCCGCTACCCGATGGAGTCGCGCATACAGTTCATCGAGTGTTCGGGCAACAGCTACCTGGCCGGGCTTCCCCGGGAGCCGGTTAACGATACCTGCGGGGTGCTCCACGGGTTGGTGTCGTGCAGCGAGTGGACGGGCGTGCCGCTTTCCATCCTGCTGGATGAGGCCGGCGTGGACCCGGCCGCCGGATGGATCATGGCCGAGGGCGCCGACGCTGCGGCGATGAATCGCAGCGTCCCGCTGGAGAAAGCCATGGACGATGCGCTGCTCGCGCTGTACCAGAACGGCGAGCGCCTGCGCCCGGAGCAGGGTTATCCGCTGCGGCTTTTCCTGCCGGGCTACGAGGGCAACATGAGCATCAAGTGGCTGCGCCGGATCAAGGTGACCGACGCGCCGTCGATGACCCGGGAAGAGACTTCCAAGTACTCGGATCTGCTGCCGGACGGGCGGGCCCTGCTTTTTACCTATCCCATGGACGTGAAGTCGGTGGTCACCTCGCCGTCGCCCGGACTGGAACTCAAGGGGCCCGGGCTGTACCAGATCTCCGGCATGGCGTGGTCCGGGGGGGGCCGGATCGCCAGGGTTGAGGTCTCCGCCGACGGCGGCGCTACCTGGGGCGAGGCGGCGTTGTGCGAGCCGGTGCTGGACAAGGCCGTAACGCGATTTCGCATGGCGTGGCGCTGGAACGGCGCTGAAACCGTGATCATGAGCCGGGCCGCGGATGAGGCCGGCGACATACAGCCTACGCGCGACGCAATCATTGCCGCCAAAGGCAGGAAGTTCGCTTACCACTACAACGGAATCCAGGCGTGGGGGATTGACAGCGAAGGTCAGGTAAGGAATGTCTATGCGTAGCGTCACGGCGCTCCTCCTGGTCGCCGCTACTGCCTGCGTCCTGGCCCAGGACGGGCCGGAGCTTGGCATCGAAGCCACGCCGGAGGAGGTGGCCGAATGGGACATCGGCATCGAGCCGGACGGCGAGGGTCTCCCGCCCGGTTCGGGCACTGCGCTTGAGGGAGAGCCGGTCTATACGCTCTACTGTTTTTCCTGCCACGGCGTCGAGGGCGAGGGCCTGTTGAACGATGTGCTGGTGGGCGGGCACGGCACGCTCGACGGGCCGGCGCCGCGCAAGACCGTGGGCAGCTTCTGGCCCTACGCGACCACCGTGTTCGACTACATTCGCCGCACCATGCCGTACCAGGAGCCGCAGTCGCTCAGCGACGACCAGGTCTACGCCCTGACGGCCTACCTGCTGTTTCTGAACGGAATCATCGAGAAGGACGAGGCGATGGATGCGGAGACGCTGCCCGATGTGCGCATGCCCAACCGCGACAATTTCATCCTCGCCTGGCCGCCGCCGGAGAACGAAGCCTTCACGCCCGGTGAAGATTACTTGCGGTAGTCCAGCGGCGGCTCGCGGTCGCCGAGCAGGGGCCGGTATTCGAAGTCCGGACCCCGCCGCTCTTCGAATTCCGCTTTCGCCCGGACGACGAGTTCGGCATCCGTGTAGAGGTCGCGGGCGGTTTCGGCCAGCACCCTTGCCGCCAGCATCATTCCCTTGTGGCCTATGCTCATGCTCCCGGCCGCCACCGCCTGCCAGCTATGGGCCGGCGTGCCGGGCACCCAGGTGGCCGTGCCGAATCCCGCCGTAGGCACGACCCAGCTCACGTCGCCGACGTCGGTGGATCCCATTTTCTGCTTGAACTCGAACGGCTCGATCTCGTTTCTGGCCTCCAGCGGGCGCAACTGGCCGAACAGCGACTCCCGGATGGTGGTCGCGAACGCCATTTCCGCTTCGTCGTACTCGACACCCCCCAGACGTTGAAGATGGCGATGCATCACCGCGGCCAGGACATCGTTGCGCAGCAGCGGGAAGTTGCCGTGCATCACCTCGTATTCCATCGCGGTGCCCGTCCCGCGCGCGGCGCCCTCGGCGGCGGCCACGACCCGGTCGAAGAGCTCAACCACCATCCCGGGCTGGGGATGTCGAACGTAGTAATAGACCTCGGCAGTCTCGGGAACGATGTTGGGCGCCTGGCCGCCGTCGGTGATTACATAGTGCAACCTGGCCGTGGAGGGCATGTGTTCGCGCATGAGGTTGGTCATGTAGTTCATGGCCTCCACGCCGTCGAGGGCCGACCGGCCTCGTTCCGGCGATACGGCGGCGTGCGCCGCGATCCCGTGAAAGCGGAACCGGCCGGACTTGTTGCCGTTGCTGCTCTCGGGGGAGGCGATGTTGCGGTCGGCGGGATGCCAGTGCAGCACGATGTCCACATCGTCGAACAGGCCGGCCCGGGTGAGATACACCTTGCCGGATCCGCCCTCCTCCGCCGGCGTTCCGTAGACGCGCACCGTGCCCGGCGTTTCCGTTCCTGCAAGCCATTCCGCGATGGCCGTTGCCGCCGTTGCCGATGCGGCGCCGAACAGGTGGTGCCCGCAAGCGTGTCCCGGTCCGCCCGGCACCAGGGGCTGCCGTTGCGGAACCGGCGCCTGCGACAGGCCCGGCAATGCATCGAATTCCGCCAGGATGCCGATGACCGGTCCGCCCGTCCCCCGGCTGGCGACGAACGCGGTGGGGATTCCGGCCACGCCGCGCTCGATGCTGAAGCCGTTGGCTTCGAGGTATCCCGCCAGCCGTTCGCTGCTGCGGGTCTCGAGATAGCCAAGCTCGGCATAGTCGAACAGGTCCCTTGCCAGCGCAACGGCTTCGTTGCTCCGCGCATCAACCAAAGGCGCCGGTCCGCTGTCCGCCGCCGCCGGTCCGGACAGCAGCAGCCCGCACAGGAATGCGCCGGAAAACCGCGCAATGCCTTGCTTCGTGATGAGATTCATGTCGCCCCTGCTGTGTAGAATTAGGCGCCCATTGTATTGAGTCCTGAGCAGGTGTGAGCAAGCGTAGATTCTTCTGGATTGCGGCAGGCGTTTTCTTTGCGGCCTTAACCGTTTGGGTTCACTACGAAGTCAAGGTCAAGCTTCAGCAGCCCGCCGAGATGATCAACGGCGGCCCGGTCGAAGAGTCCGGAAATCTTGCGGTCGGCAGCGAGATTCCCGATTTCTCAAGCGTCGACCTGGACGGCGCCGGCGTAACGCTGTCCGAATTTGAAAACCGTGAAGTGGTGGTGCTGGATTTCTGGGCCACGTGGTGCCGGCCCTGCATACGCAGCATGCCCGCCGTTCAGGCGCTGAACGAGGAATTCGACCGGCGCGGCGCGGCCTTCCTGGCCGTGAATATCGGCGAAGGGCCGGATGTGGTGCGGGAGTTCGTCGACGAAAGGGAGTTCACGGTGCGCGTTGTGCTGGACGAGGACGAGGAGATCGCTCACTCCTATGGCGTGCGCGGGATTCCTCAGCTCATCGTTGTTGGCAGGGACGGCCGCGTGGAACATATCGAGTTGGGCTATCCGCCGCTGCCCCGGCAGACGGAAGCGCGCGAGCAACGGCTTCGAAACCTGCTCGATGGCCTGACGGCCCCGGAGGGCGCGTGAGCGTTATCCGTACCCGGGGTCTGGCCAAGACCTACAAGGGCGGCACGCAAGCGCTTGCGGGACTGGACCTGGATGTCAGCGCGGCCGAGGTTTTCGGGTTCATCGGCCCGAACGGCGCCGGAAAATCCACCACTATCCAGCTGCTGCTCAACTTCATTCGGCCCGACGCCGGAACCGCTTCGCTGTTCGGCCGGCCCGCAGACGCTACCGAACATCGCAAGCGCCTTGGCTACCTGCCGGAGAGCGTCAACCTGCACACCTACTACAGCGGCAGGCGCCTGCTGGAGTTCTACGCCGGGCTTTCCGGCGTTCCGTCCGCCCGCAGGGCGCAGCGGGCCGAAGAGATGCTGGTCCTGGTGGGCCTGGAGGACGTCGCGGATCGCAAGGTCTCCAGGTACTCGAAGGGAATGGTGCAGCGCCTGGGGCTTGCCCAGGCGCTGATGAACGACCCGGAACTGCTGATTCTGGACGAGCCCACGTCCAACCTGGACCCGGTGGGCAGGCGGGACTTCCGCGACATCGTCCTCAAGCTCAAGGGGCAGGGCAAGACGGTGTTCATCTCTTCGCACATCCTGTCCGAGGTGGGATCGGTTTGCGACCGGGTGGCCATCCTGCATCGGGGAGAACTGAAGCGGCTTGAGGACCTTCGCAGCTGGGAAGACGTGTCCGCGCGGGCCCTGGAAGACCTTTTCTTCGACGTGATCGGCGCCGCAAGAGACGGATGAGAAACATACTCCTCATTGCAGCGGACAGCGTTCGCTCGCTCATGCATCGGCGCCTGCTGCTTGCGCTGATGGTGGTCATGCTGATTCTCATCGTCATCTTTTCCGTCGTCCTGAGCCGGGTCAGCAGTACTATCGCCGATGATCCGGCCCCGCCTGCGGTCGGCGCAGTGGTCGAACAGGAACCGCCTGCGGCCAGCGAGGCAGGCGAACAGGAACCGCAATCGAGCGGCGAGCGACCCGCGACCTTCCAGGAAATACTGGAGCAGGCACAGCCGCCACCGGACCCGCCGCCGTCCGAACTGAACCGCCGGATCATGCAGACTGCCGGCGCCCGGCTGCTGTCGCAGTTCTACGGCTTTGCCGCCTTCGGGGGCATGATCGTCGCGCTCTTCATCGGCGCGACCGCAGTGTCCCGCGACGTGCGAAGCGGCGTCATCACCATGATCCTGTCCAGGCCCGTTACCCGCTGGCAGTTTCTCGCCGGCAAGTTCGGCGGCGCCATGGCGGTTCTGCTGGGCTATTCCATCCTGACCGCCATCACGATGGTCATCTTCACCCAGATTCACGACCTGGATATCGTTCCCGCGCTGCGTTACGCCCCGTGGCTCATGTTCTGCAAGAACGTGATCTACGCTTCCTTTGCCCTCCTGCTGTCGATCCTGATGCCTTCCGTTCTCGCCGGGATCCTGCCGGTATTCCTGACCGGCGACTGGTTCTTCAGTCTCTTCTCATCCGGCAACCCGCTGCATTACCTGCACTTCATCTTCCCCACGTACGCGCCGTTCAACGCCGGCCAGTTCGAGAGCGGCGCCCTGATGGGCGGGAGCGAGGCGGCAATCCTTACCGTGTACGCGGCGGACCTGACAGTCGTCTTTCTGCTGCTGGCGATGTGGCGTTTCCGCTCGAAGGCGGTGACCCGGAGCTGACGAGACCTAGTCGTACAGGGCCCCGGGCAGCCAGGTGGCGATCTCCGGCCACAGGGCGAGCAGGGCCAGCGCCACGAGCTGGATCGCGATGAACGGCGCAACGCCTCGGTAGATTGCGGTGGTGGGCACCTCCGGCGGGGCCACGCCGCGGAGGTAGAACAGCGCGAAACCGAACGGCGGGGTCAGGAACGACGTCTGCAGGTTGATGGCGATCATTACGCCCAGCCACACCGGGTCCAGGCCCATGGACAGCAGCACGGGGCCGACGATGGGCACCACCACGAAGGTGATCTCGATGAAGTCCAGCACAAAGCCGAGCAGGAACATCACCAGCATGACCAGTACCACGGCCCCGAAAACGCCGCCGGGCAGCGACATCAGGAACTCGCGCACGATCTCGTCGCCCCCGTAGCCGCGAAACACCAGCGAAAACACCGACGCGCCAATCAGGATCAGGAACACCATGCTGCTGACCCGCGCGGTGGAGCGCGCTACGTCGCGAATCCGCTCCAGGCTCAGCTTGCGGCGCAGCGCGGCCAGCAGCATTGCGCCGACAGCTCCGACGCCGGCGGCTTCGGTGGGGGTGGCCAGTCCCAGGATGATGGAACCGAGAACGGCCGCGATCAGCACCAGCGGCGGCGCCAGCGCTCCCAGAAGGCGGCCCAGTTGCGCCGCCGGCCGGAGAATTCGGTAGGCGAACCATTCGCCCGCGGTCGGTAGCGCGCCGGCCCCATCCGGCGCCGGTGGGTCGTCTTCGCCCGCTACGGCTCGCGCGGGAACCGAGGCCGGGCGAACCACCGCAATGATCAGCATCCATGCGGCGTACAGAGCCACCAGCATCAATCCCGGCAGCAGCGCGCCCATGAACAGGTCGCCGACCGAAACGGTTCGGGGCGCGAAGACTCCCTGGGCGAGCTGGGCCTCCTGGTAGGCCGAGGAGAGCACGTCGCCCAGCAGCACCAGCACGATCGACGGCGGAATGATCTGTCCCAGCGTGCCGGAAGCGCTGATGACGCCGGTGGCCACGGCGGGGTCGTAGCCGCGTTTCAGCATGGTGGGCAGGGCCAGCAGCCCCATGGTGATGACGGTGGCCCCCACGATGCCGGTGCTGGCAGCCAGCAGCATGCCGACCACGATGACGGCGATGCCAAGCCCGCCGCGGAGGCCGCCGAACATCCGGCTCAGCGCGTCCAGCAGGTCTTCCGCTATCTGCGCCCGTTCCAGTGTCACGCCCATGAATACGAACAGCGGCACCGCCACCAGCGTCTCGTTGCTCATGATCCCGAAAAGGCGGTTGGGCATGGTGCCCAGGAAGGAGATGTCGAACACGCCGGCAAGCGCGCCTCCCAGGGCGAACAGGAGCGCCGTGCCGCCCAGGGTGAAGGCCACCGGAAAGCCCGCCAGAAGAAGCAGAACGACGCATGCGAACAGCGCGAAGGCCGGCCAGTACATCGCTATACTCCGCCGCCGGGCATGCCGCCGGGCGTTTGCTCCGATGCAAGCCCGGCGTCGGGGGCCGCGAATCCAAGCAACTGCGCCACGCTGCGAAGGCAGATCACCAGCGCCTGCAGGGCCATCATCACCCCGGTAGCCGGCAGCAGCGTCTTCAGCAGCGAAGGAAAGGGATGGATGAGACCGCCGGCCTCGCGGGAGGATTCCTGGATCAGCCATGAGGTCTGCACGTACTCCAGGCTGCCCAGCAGCAGCCCTGCGGACAGCGGCAGGAGGAACAGCAGGCACCCGGAAAGGTCCACCACCGCCCGGCGCTTCGGACTCATCTCGCGGTAGAAGATGTCTACGCGCACATGGTCGTCGCGCGCCAGGGTGTAGCCGGCGGCCAGCAGGAACACCGCGGCGTGCATCCAGGTAATGGTTTCCTGCAGCCATATCCAGCCCAGGGACAGGCCGTATCGCAGCATCGCGACCAGGCAGGTCACCAGGGTCATGACGAAGGTGAGCCAGGCCACGGCCTCGCCGATGCGGACGATCGCGCGCTCGACCGCGCCCGCTGCCTTCAGCGCGCGGTTCACGGTCGCCAGAAGGTCGGAGACAGCAGCACCAGGAAGGTGAAGATCTCGAGTCGGCCCAGCAGCATGGCCACGATGCAGGCCCACTTGGCCGTTACCCCGATGTCGCCGTAGCCGGTCGCGACCTCGCCCAGCCCCGGCCCCAGGTTATTGAGCGTGGCGGCCACGGCCGAGAACGACGTGAATGCGTCGAGGCCGGCGGCCTGAAGAACGATCAGAATCAGCACGAATACGGCCACGTAGACGGCGAAATAGCCCCACACCGAATCGACCACGCGCGTGGAAATCGGCGTATCGCCCAGCTTGACCGGGATCTCCGCGCTCGGATGCACCAGCCGCCGGACCTCGCGGATGCCCTGCTTTACGAGCAGCAGCACCCGCACGCACTTCATGCCGCCGGCGGTGGAGCCGGCGCAGCCGCCCATGAAGGCCGAAAGTATGAGCAGCATCGGGAGGATGCCCGGCCACTGCGAGAAATTGGCGGTCGTAAAGCCGGTTGTGGTCATGATGGAAACGGACTGGAACAGGCCGTCGATCAGCGCCATTGACGGATCTTCCCTCCAGCCGTAAAGAAGCAGGCCAACTACGACCAGCGCGCACAGCGCCAGCAGGACGACGGAGTAGCCCCGAAATTCCGCGTCGCGCAAGTAGCCGGCAAGCGAGCGGCGGTTGAAGGCGATGAAATGCAGCGCAAAGTTGATCCCGGCAAGGAACATGAACACGACCGCAATCAGGCGGATGCTGGTCTGGGGGAAATAAGCGAAGCTTGCGTCGTGGGTCGAAAAGCCGCCGATAGCCACCGTGGAGAAGGCGTGCGAGACGGCATCGAAGACAGTCATGCCGGCCAGGTAATAGGCCGCTCCGCAGGCTGCCGTGAGCGCGCAGTAGATGTACCACAGCGCCTTGGCGGTCTCCTTGATGCGCGGGGTAAGCCGGTTGTCCTTCATCGGGCCGGGCGTTTCGGCGCGATAAAGCTGCATGCCGCCCACGCCCAGCATGGGCAGCACGGCCACCGCCAGGACCACGATCCCCAGTCCCCCCAGCCATTGCAGCTGCTGGCGGTAGTAGAGGATGGCCCGGGGCATCTCGTCCAGTCCGGTCAGCACCGTGGCGCCCGTGGTGGTGAGCCCGGAAATTGCCTCGAACATGGCGTCGGTGAAGGAGAGCTCCGGCACCAGCGCGAAATGCAGCGGCAGGGCGCCGAAGCTGCCCAGCACCACCCAGAAGGAAGCCACGATCAGAAAACCGTCGCGCAGCTTGAGCTCCCCCACGGTGCGGCGTGCCGGCAGCCAGATGACGAAACCCGCCGCAAGGGCCGCGACGAAGCTGAACGCAAACACCGGCCAGCTGCCGTCGCCGTAGTACAGGTCCACGGGCAGCGGCGTCAGCATGGTCACGCTGAAAAGCATGAGCAGGCGGCCCAGCACGCTGCCGACTAGCGCAATCTGCATGGTGGCGGTCAGGCTCCGTCTTCGAAGAGCCGTTCGATCTGCGCCTTGGCCCGCGGGTTGGTCATGAAGAGAATGACGTGATCGTCGTCGCGCACCGTCGTATCGTCGTCATGCGGAAGCACCACGCCCGCGCGCACGATCGCACTGATCGAGGTGCCGTGCGGCAGATTGATCTCGCCCACGGCGCGGCCTACCAGCGATCGCTGTCCGGCGCCGCTGTGCGCCACGCCCTCGATCGCCTCGGCGCGGCCGAAGCGCAGCGAGTGCACCCTGGCCACGTCGCCATGGCGAATGTGGCGCAGCAATTCGCTGATGGTGATCTGGGCCGGCGAAATCGGCACGTCTATGCCCATCTGCCCGGCCAGCGCGGCATAGGCCTGGCGGTTGGCCAGCGCCATGACCCGCTTGCAACCCGCCCGCTTGGCCAGCCCGGCCGCGAGCATGTTGGCCTCGTCGGCGTTCATCAGCGCAACGAAGGCATCCATGCGCTCGATGTTCTCCTCGATCAGCAGCTCCTCGTGGGTGGCGTCGCCGTGCAGCACGATCACGCGGCCCAGCCGTTCGGTCACCTGCTGGGCGCGCTTGGAGGAGCGCTCGATCAGCTTGACCTGGAAACGGTTCTGCAGCGACTCGGCAACCTTCAGCCCGATATTGCCGCCTCCGGCGATCATGATGTTGCTGACGTCCTGTTGTTCGGGCCTGAGCGCGGAGAGCAGGGGGCGGACATGGTCGGCGCCGGCGATGAAAAACACCTCGTCGCCGTCCTCGATGACGGTCTGCCCGTTGACGGTCTGCGCCTGCCCGCCGCGGTAGACCGCGGCGATGCGCCCCTTGACCTGGCGGTCCCGCAGCGCGGCCGGCGTCCTGCCCACCAGCCACGAGCCGGCCTGGGCCTCGGCGCCCAGCAACAGGGCGCGTCCGTCGGAAAACTCCAGTACCTGCGATGCGCCGGGGAAGCGGATGAGCTGCTCCACATAGCGCGTAATCAGGTCTTCCGGAGCGATGACCACGTCCACCGGCAGCCCGTCGGATCCGAACAGCGCATCGACGCCGCTGTAGTCGGTGTAGCGCAATCGTGCAATCTTGGTGCGCTGCCGGGCGCCGGACTGGAATTCACCGTAGCGGGAATGAATCACCTGGCAGGCCACCATATTCACCTCGTCGTTGCCGGTGACCGCGATGACCAGGTCCGAATCGCCGGCCCCGGCGTGGTCCAGGACCCCCGGATGCGAGGCGTGGCCGGCAACGGTGCGCACGTCCATGCGTTCGTGTATTTTCCGCAGGGTGTCGGTGTCGAGATCCACGATGGTGATCTCGTTTTCGGGTTCGCGCGAGAGACGCTCCGCGATCGTGGAGCCCACGACGCCGGCCCCGAGGATCAGTATCTTCATTTGTTCAGGCGCATGGGCTTCAAGCGCAAAGGCTCGGCGGAACTATATCAAGTCCGCGACCGTTTTGGCGTGGAGGCGCTAAATCAACTCCAGGCGCGCATAGGCCACGACCAGCCATTTTGAGCCGTGCCGTTCGAAATTTACCTGCACGCGGGCGTGGTCGCCGGCGCCTTCGCGGTTCAGCACCACCCCCTCGCCGAACTTCGGATGCGAGACACGCTGCCCCAGTGCCGGTCCCGTGCCAGCTCCCTGCCCGTTTCCGTCCGTCGCAGCTCCCCCCATGCGCACCGGAAGCGAGACCCTGGGCTGAGGACGCACCTCCTCCAGCAGTTGGGCCGGAATTTCGGAAAGAAAGCGCGAAGGACGGTTGCGGTGCTCCTGGCCGCGCAGCCGGCGAACCTCGGCATAGCTCAGGTTCAGTTCCGTCATGGCCCGTGTGATTCCCACGTAGCACAGCCGGCGTTCTTCCTCCAGTTCGTCCTCGCTTTGCATCGAACGGCTGTGCGGGAACAGGCCCTCTTCCATGCCGGTCAGGAACACCACCGGAAACTCCAGGCCCTTGGCGGCATGCATGGTCATCAACTGCACGGCGTCGTCGTCCTGTGCGCCGTCATCGCCGCTCTCCAGCGCAGCGTGGGCAAGGAAAGCGTTCAGGGGAGACGCCGGCTGGTCCTGCATGGACTCCTCGATCATCTGCGCGGCGTTGACCAGTTCGTCGAGGTTGTCCACCCGCATCCGGTCGGTCTCGCTGCCCGAGGCCGTCAGCCTCTCGATCAGTCCGCTGCCGCGCACGGCCCGGCTGACCTGTTCGCCGAGTTCCAGGTGCTCGATGTCGCCGGCCAGCGAGTCGATCAGAGCGAGAAAGCCCTTGAGCGCGCCGGCCGCCCGGGCGTTGAGGAATTCGCCCGACTGCCCGGCGGCGTCCCACAGCGTCAGCCCGTATCGCATGGCGTGGCCCCGCACGGCGCGCATCGTGGCCTCGCCGATCCGGCGCGGCGGGTTGTTCACCACCCGCTCGAACGACGGGTCGTCGCCGCGGTTGGCTGCCAGGCGCAGATAGGCCAGGGCGTCCTTGATCTCGGCCCGCTCGAAGAACCGCAGGCCTCCGTAAACGCGGTAGGGAATGCCGGCGCTCACCAGCGCTTCCTCGAAGACCCGCGACTGGACATTGGAGCGGTACAGCACCGCCAGGTCGCGCAGCGACCCGGCGCCGTGTTCGCGTGCGCGGCTCACGACCTGATTGGCTTCGTCCCATTCGTTGTAGGCCGCGAACAACCGCACGGCGCCGCCCTTCTCTCCCCGGGTCCACAGTTTCTTGCTGAACCGCGAGGCGTTATTCGCGATGACCGCGTTGGCCGCCTCGAGAATGGTTGCCGTGGAGCGGTAGTTGCGCTCCAGGCGCACAATCCTCACGTCGCGGAAATCGCGGCTGTAATGCCGGATGTTCTCGACCTGAGCGCCGCGCCAGCGGTAGATGGACTGGTCGTCGTCGCCCACCGCGAACGGCAGGCCGCTGGTACCGCACAAGAGCTTCAGCCAGTTGTACTGAATGCCGTTCGTGTCCTGAAACTCGTCGATCAGCAACCAGCGAAAGCGTTCGCGGTAGCGGCCGAGAAGTTCCGGGTTGTCCTGAAGAAGCTCCAGTGCGCGCATCAGCAGTTCGCCGAAATCCACCAGGCCGTAGGATTCGCAGCGCTTCTGGTAAAGGGCGTAAAGCTGCTTCTTCTCTTCGCCGTAGGGCGCGCCGCCTGCAGGCGCCTGCTGCGGCCGCAGGCCCGACTCCTTGGCGCCGGATATGAAGTACTGGAGCGACTGCGGGGTGATCATCCGCTCGTCCACCCGCTCGTCGTTCAACAGCCGCTTGATCAGTCGAAGTTGATCGGAGGAATCGAGAATCTGAAAGTCCTGCCGCAGACCGGCTTCGCCGAAGTGCCTTCTCAGGAGCCGGTGGGCCATGCCGTGGAAGGTGCCGATCCAGAGCTGGCGGGTGGGTGTCTCAAGCAGCGTTTCAATGCGCGTGCGCATTTCATTGGCGGCCTTGTTGGTGAAGGTGACGGCGAACAGGTTCCACGGCGAGGCGCCGTGGGCGGCGACCAGCCAGGCAGCCCGATGCACGAGCACACGCGTCTTGCCGCTGCCGGCGCCGGCCAGCACCAGCACCGGCTGCTCGCCGGCCGTGACCGCTTCCCGCTGGGCGGTGTTCAGCGGGTCCAGGATGTGGGAAACGTCCATGCGGAAGGCCCGCGCGTCAGCCTATCTTCGAAAGCCTCAGCAGGTGCTTGGCGTCGCGGAACAGGCCGTCGGGATCGAGACCGGGCGGATAGCTCAGTATCAGGTTGCCGAGCGGGTCCACGAGCAGGACCTCGCCCTGCTGGCGGGACCCGATGCGCTCGATCAATTCGCCGCGGCCGGGCGTGCCGGCGGGCAGGACCACCATGCCCGGGAAAG
The DNA here is from genome assembly GCA_963666765.1 of Gammaproteobacteria bacterium. Lineage (GTDB taxonomy): Bacteria > Pseudomonadota > Gammaproteobacteria > Steroidobacterales > Foliamicaceae > Foliamicus. The sequence continues at coordinate 1,940,617 of OY762933.1, read as the reverse complement.
CTTGCGCCGCCCGGTCGTAGTCCGGTTCCATGACCATCGGCAGGAAAACGCGCTGCACCCGGGTCGCGTCCTTGCCCAGCGCCAGCCGGACCTGGCGCATGCGCACCAGCGCTTCCTCGCAGGCCGTTCCGCACTCGCCCCGCTCGAGGTAGAGGAATGTCCAGCGTCCGGTCAGGCGGGCTTCGGCGCCGGCGTCGCCGCCCGCCGGCAGCGCAATGTCGCCCAGTTCGACCGGCGGGTCGGACAGCACGCCATGCGCGTCCGGGCCGGAACCCAGGCCGGACCGGCCCGAGTACAGGGACCAGGCGACAATCACCGGGACCAGGAACAGTGCGGCTATCGCAATGACCTGGAATCGCTTTGCATTAATCCGCATTCTGTTTTCTCCTGCGCTTGAAGGTTACCGCCAGCCAGATTCCTACTGCCGCCGCCGCCAGGCCGTACCACTGCACGGCGTAAGCCAGGTGCCGCTCCGGCGTCATGCCGTAGGGGCGCCAGCCCCGCACATAGCCGTCCGGTTCGGAACTGTCCAGCAGGAGCTGGAAATCCGGCAGCCTCTCGTCAAGCAATTCGCGAAGTTCCCCGGCGGTCGGATAGACGAGCCGGCGTGGCCAGGAAGCGTCCGCGGCCGCGTCCTGCAGGCGCAGGCCGCGCCGAAAGTACGGGGCCGCCATTCCCGTTACCTGGCGCTGCTCCTCTCCTACCGTCAGATCCGGAAGTTGCGAGCGGTCGGCGGATCCGGCAACGAATCCGCGATTCACCAGCACCATGCCCGCTTCGGTGCGCAGCGGCGTCAAAACGTGATAGCCCCGCATGCCTTCGTGGGTCATGCTGTCCAGCAGCACCTGCCTTTGCGCCTCATAGCGTCCCGTCAGCCGCACCTTCCGGTTGTTTCCCGCAACGGGAACGGCCTCAAGCCCGATGACCGGCATTCCGGTCCGGGCGCTTGCGAAGGCCTCCAGTTCGGCGCGCCTCTCGCCGGAACGGTTCAGTTGCCAGGTGCCGAGCGAGCCGAACACAAGCAGGCCCAGCAGCATAAGCAGCAGCTTGCGAACGGCGGAGGCTTTGTTGGCGGGCGGAGTTATCATGCGGTTTCGCGCGGGGCGCCAAACTTGAAATAATGATTCGAGCACTCATTATCGTGCTGTTGCTGGCTATTATCGCCAGCCTGGGCTCGGGTTTGTATCACATGGTCTCCGCCAGGGGCGATTCCACCCGTATGGTGCGTTCGCTGGCCTGGCGCGTGGCCCTGTCCGCGACCCTCTTCCTGCTGATACTGCTGTTCTGGCGGCTGGGCCTGATCGAGCCCCACGGCATCCTCCCGCGCTAGACGCTAGACGCGAACGCCGCCCAGCGCCTGATCGAATGTCTTGAGTTCGCGCACGCCGCGCCTGCGGCAGCACGCGAGATGACACAGATCTCGAGCCGTCAATGCGGGCAACTGCTCCTGCAATTGCCGCGCGAGCGTGACATCTCCCAGTTCCAGCGGCCACACCTCGGTTCGCGTCCTTACGATCAGGGACAGGGCAGCGTCCAGAGTGTGCATTCGGCCCGCCGGAAGGTAGTAATGCAACATTTCCTGCACCACTTCCGCCGACGTGCATAGACGGTACCGGTTACGCAAGGCGTCATCGAAGAACTGCCGGGCGTTCTCGCGAAGTGGATGGGGCCGACCGACGACGTACATGAAGACATTGGTGTCAACGAAAATCACGTTCCGGACGAGCCGCGCCCGCGGGACTGCCCGATCAGTTGCAAGTGTTGCTCCCAGTCCGGTTCCGTTGGCGGTCCTTCCAGTTCGTCACATTGGCGAAAGAAATCACGCAGGTCCCCCGCAGTCTGAAAGGGGCGGGATTCCTGCTGAAGTCCCAGCCGCTGATGCGCTGCCGCTCTGAGCCAGGCGCTCAAGGTCATGCCTTCGCTACGGGCCTGGTGAACGAAACGGTCACGGTCCTTGTCGGGCATGATCAGTTGAACGCGAGCCATTTCAGAAACACTCATATAAGATGTAGATGTGTATGGATAATACACATTACTCTCGGAGCGTCAACGGGGGCGCCGGCGGTTCCACTCAACGGCACTCACTCGCCCGGTTCACGGCCGCGCAGCGCCAGTGCTTCGGCGATGTGCGCTTCTTCAACGCGGCCAGCCGCTTCAAGGTCCGCGATCGTGCGGGCCACCTTGAGGATTCGTGCGCAGGCGCGCGGCGAGAGCGCGAATTTCCGGGCCGCGCGCTCCAGCAGAGCGTGTCCAGCCTGCCGCGGGTGGCAGTGGCCCCGCAGTTCGGCATTCTCCAGTTCGGCATTGCATTTCCCGCTTCGGTCCATCTGTATTTCCCGGGCTTCCAGGGCCCGCGTCCGGACCTGGGCGCTTGAGAATCCGCCGCAGGGACCGTTGGCAATGATGGGCCGGGCCGGCCGGCACACCTGCACCCTCAAATCAATGCGGTCAAGGAACGGTCCGGATATGCGTCCCTGGTAGCGCCGCACCGCCTCCGGCGTGCAGCGGCACTCGCGCTGCGGGTCGCCGACGAAGCCGCAGGGGCAGGGGTTCATTGCCGCCAGCAACTGGAAGCGCGCCGGAAAGGTGACCGTGTAGCTGGCCCTGGATACCACGATATTGCGGGTTTCCAGCGGTTCCCTGAGGGCTTCGAGGACGTCGCGGCGGAATTGCGGCAGTTCGTCGAGGAACAGGACGCCGTTGTGGGCGAGGGAGATCTCGCCGGGAGTGGGCCGTGCGCCGCCCCCGGCGAGCGCCGCGTTGGAGCAGGTGTGATGGGGACTGCGGAAGGGCCGCCGCCGCCAGCTTTCCTCCGGCGCGATGCCCTTGAGCGAATGCAGGGCCGCGGTTTCCAGCGCCTCTTTCTCGCTCATCGGCGGCAGGAGGCCGGGGAAACGCTTCGCCAGCATGCTCTTGCCGGCGCCCGGAGGTCCGCTCAACAGCAGGTTATGGCCCCCGGCCGCGGCAATTTCCATGGCCCGCTTGGCCTGCGTCATTCCGATCACTTCATTCAGGTCGGAGTATGCGGCCGGCGGTACATCGCCGCCGCTGTAGGCGACGTACTCGGGCTCGCCGTTCGCGTACAGTCTGGCTACAAGCTCCTCGAGGTTGGCCACCGCTACCGCGCGCCCCGCCTTCGCCAGCCCCGCCTCCGGCGCGTTGGCTCCGGGAATGAACAGCGTCCTGCCGCGCCGGAAGGCGGCGAGCACCGACGGCAGGACGCCCGGGACGGGCCGCAGCGCGCCGGTCAGCGCCAGCTCCCCGAGGAATTCGGCCCCCGCCAGTACGGCCGGATCGATTTGCCCGCTGGCCGCCAGGACCCCCAGTGCAATGGGCATGTCATAGCGTCCGCCGCTTTTGGGCAATTCCACGGGCGCCAGGTTTACCGTAATGCTGCTCGCCGGCATCGTGTACCCGGAGCTTCGCAGCGCGTGACGCACCCGCGAGGCGCTTTCCCGCACCTCTTTCCTGGGCAGGCCGACGATGGTGATGCCCGGCAACCCGCTGGTGATGCCCACTTCCACGGTAACGCTGGGGGCGTCGACGCCGCTGAGCGCGCTCGTATGGATGGTGGATGGATTCAATGCCGTCCCTGGCTCGCCGCCGAACTCAGTCTCCCCCGGACTTCATTTCCGCCAGCGTCCGCTCCAGGGACTCGACCTTGCTGCGGGTGCGTTCGAGCACGCGCTTTTGCGCCTCGAATTCCTCGAACGTCACGTAGTCGCTCCTGCCCAGGGCGGACTGCAGCAGGGCGCGGAAATTGGTCTCCAGGTCCCTGGCCGCTCCCTCCGCCGATGGCGGGACCAGTTTGCGCAGGCGACGGGCCAGATCGGAAATAAACTCGTCGTTCATGGACCGTAAGGGTGCGTCATCAGCCTGCGGTTTGTCCAGTATGAATTGTCCGCATAGCCTGAGAATTACCGCCCCGAGTTGATAGACTAGCCGCATTGCATCGGAGGACCGTATGGCGGGAGCAAAACCCAACTCCGCCGGCAAGGCGGCGAAGCCGAAGGCCGGGGCTGCGAAGAAGGCCGCGTCCACCACCGGCCCTCCCGCAAAAGCCGAGCCCCCGGAAAAAGGGAAACCATCCGCCCGAAGGCGACTTTGGTGGTTGTGGCTGATCCCGCTGATCGTGGCCGCCGCGGGCGCGTGGCTTTGGTACGAGTATCTGGCCGGGCTGCCGTCGCGCATAACGCAACTCGAAGCGGAAGCCGCGGCAATCAGCCAATTGGAGGAAAGGATCGAGGAGCTTGAGCGGCGTCGCAACGAGGACGCGGCGCGGCAGGCGGCAGACGCCGATGCGGCGCGGTTTGCGGCGGAGCGCGTGCGCGACGCGCTGGAAGTGCGTCTGGCCGCGTCCGAGCGGGCGCTGGAGGCCCTGGGAAGCCGGCCCGCCGGCCAGCAGCAGCGCTGGCGCCTGGACACCGCCGACAGCCTGCTGGGGTTGGCCGATCGCCAGAGCCGGTTCGCGCGGGACTATGAAGGCGCTGCGCTGGCCATTGGCGAGGCGCTGGAATTGCTGGCCCAGGTGGGCGATCCGCGCTACGGCGCCCTGCGGGCGGAATTGCAGGAGCAGGCGCGGGCGCTGGAGAGGATGCCGGCCCGCGACATCGAAGGCGTGGTGGTTCGCCTGGGTGCGCTTCTTTCCAGGGTCGAGGGGCTCAAACCGGACCTCAGGCCCTCGGCCGGAGAGGCGCCCGACGCGAACGAACTTCCGGACGAGGGATGGGAGCGGGCGCTCGCCAGCATCCGGCGCGCATTGCGGTCCCTCGTCACGGTCCGCCGCACGGAAGGCGGCGTCGACACGCTCCTGACCGAGACCGGCACGGAGACGCTGCAGCGCCTGCTGGCTGCGGAATTGCACCTGGCGCGTCTGGCCTATGTCCAGGGAGACCTGCAGGCCTATTCCGCGGCCCTGGTTGCGGCTCGGGGCCGCCTGTCGCGACTTTACGTGGAGGACGACCCGGACGTGTCGGACTCCCTGGCCGATATCGACGAGTTGCTGAAGCTGGCGCAGGGGCGGGAAGCGCCCGACATCGCGTCTTCGCTGCAGCGCTTGCGGAACATTCGCGCCGACTGACATGCGCGCCGGTCTCATCGTGGTTCTCGTGCTGCTGCTGGTAGCGGTAGCGGCGCAGTTTCTTTCCGAGGACGCAGGCTACGTGCTGGTTTCCTTCCAGGGTTGGGCGGTGGAGATGACCGTTCCCATACTCATCGTGCTGCTCGCGCTGCTTCTTCTGGTGGCAGGCATATTACGCAGGGTCCGCCAGGCGCCGCGGCTGGTTGCGGAACGTGCGGCGAAAGCGGGCGCGAGGCGGACTGGCCGGCGCGTGGCCCGTGGCCTCAGCGCGCTGGCCGCCGGTCGGCTGGCCCGCGCCGAGCGGCTGCTCGCCAGGTCCGCGGGCCGCAGCCAGGCGCCTGTGCTGCAGTACCTCGCGGCGGCCCGCCTCGCCCATGGTTCGGGCGATGCCGAACGCCGCGATCATTGGTTCTCGCTGGCGGAAAAGGCCCAGCCGGAGGCGCGTGACGCGGTCGCCCTGGAGCGAGCGGAAATGCACCTCAAGGCCGGGGAGCAGGCCGCGGCCATGAATCACCTCGCCGGGATACTCGAACGTGAGCCGCGTCATCTGCAGGCTCTGCGTCTGTTCATCCCGCTGCAATTGCAGCGGAAGGAATGGGCGGAGGCGGCCCGGCGGCTCAAGGCGCTGCGCAAACACGGGCAGACGAACGCCGGCGACACGGCCCTCTGGACCGTCAAGGCCTATGCCGGATTGCTGGCTGAAGCGGCTGATGCGCGCCGGGTGCAGCGCCTCTGGGGAGAGATTCCGCGCGATCTTCGAGCCAACCAGAACCTGGCCCTGGCTTATGCCCGTGCGCTGATGCGAAGCGGCGCCCACGAGCTGGCCGAGCAGGACCTGCGCCGCCGTCTCGGCGCGCAATGGAGCCCGGAACTGGCCGCGGCGTACGGAGAACTCGAGCTTCGGGACATTCCGGCGGCCATCCGGCATGCGGAAAGCTGGCTGGCGGAGAACCCCGAAGACGGCGCCCTGCTGCTGGCGCTGGGGCGCCTGTGCCGCAAGGCGAAGCTGTGGGGCAAGGCGCGCTCCTATCTCGAGACATCGCTCGGGCTTGAGGAGTCTCGCGTCGGCTGGCTGGAGCTGGCCGGAATGCTTGACGAGCTGGACGAGAAAGAGGCCGCGGACGACGCCTACCGCAGGGGCCTGCGCTTAGGCTAGCCCTGCGCCCGGGAGGGTGTCTGCCCCGGGAGGGAAGGCGTCTCGCCTTCCTGGGGGTCAGGACAACCTCCCACCCGGTCGCGGCTGTTGAAACGGCCGTGAAACGGCTTGCGCGTTCTTATTTTTTCCGATAGCTTTGCCAAAGCACGATTTGTATGCCGGATAGAGGTGAAGAGATTGAGTCATCCGCAGGTTTCCAACAAGAGCTATGCAATCGCCGTCTGCCTCTCGGCCATTTTCGGCGTGGTGGGAATCCAGCATTTCTATCTGGAACGTTGGGCCGAGGCGATCCTCGACTTCGCCCTGTTCATAGCAACCCTGTACCTGCTATTCACCGGGCAGTGGTTATGGGCCGTGCTGATGGGCGCGGTGGATGCGTTGCATACCCTGATCGTTACGATCATGTTGCTTACCGGGTCGTTCAACGACGGCCACGGCAAGCGGGTCTGCTATCCGGGACAGAAACTCGCAGTGGGAGCATAAGAATGAATGACCTGAATCAGGACAGCGCCGGCGGCGCCGCCGGCGCCACCGTGCAGGCCGCAGTCAGCGAGAAAGGTTTTGTGCCTGCCCTGCTGCTCGCCATCCTGCTCGGCGGTCTTGGGGTGCACCGGTTCTACGTGGGCAAGATCGGCACGGGAATCCTCATGATTGTCACCTTGGGCGGTCTGGGCATCTGGACCCTTGTGGACATCATCATGATCGCCGTGGGCGCGTTCACCGACAAGCAGGGCTTGCCGGTCAAGGTCTCGCACTAGGTTCAACAGACCCCAGCGCGGCCTTCACGTCGTCCGGGTACGGCCGCGTCGGCAGGGCCTGCCACCCGTTCGCCCGAGCCGAAGACCGGATCGCCTCGATTCGCTCGTCGATGGCGGGATGCGTTGACAGCAGTTCCGGCGGCCTGCCCATGCCCCTCGCGGCGGAATCGCGCTCCGTGGCGCGCAGCACCTCGAACAGGCGTGTCGCGCCGCCGATATGGCCGTACCGGGCATTCAGGGCGGCAAGCGCTTCCTGATCCGCGGCCCGCTCCTGTTCCCTGCTGTAACGCGTCAACAGCAACTGATTGCCCGCCAGGTTGCCGCCCCTGGCTGAGGAAAACGCAATCTCCAGCAGCACGCCCCTTCCGGCGCTGCGCAGCGGGTCCCGGTTAACGCAGTGAGCCAGTTCGTGGGCCAGCACCATGGCCAGGCTGTTTTCGCTGCTGAGCGTGTGCAGCAGGCCTTCGAGCACGAAAATGTGCCCGCCCAGCGTTGCAACGGCGTTCGGCGGTCCCTTGACCACGTGCACCCGAATGCTGAGGTCCTCGGGCGGGCGCATGTGTGCCGCAAGCTGCTGCGCCAGGTCCTCGACATAGCGCTGCAGCACGGGGTCGCTGGGCTTGAGCAGGTGGTCTTTGGCCAGCGCGACGTACCGATCGACGAAACGCCGCTCACTGTCGTGACTGATGAAAAGCAGCCAGCGCTCGGCGGTAAGAAAGGCGACCAGCAGCACCAGAGCCACGGCCACGGTTCCTCCCGCCACCACGTAAAGGAATCGCCTGATGCGCGACGATTCCTCGCTGCTGATTTCGTGGCGGTACTCGGTCATCGGGTATTGCTGCCGGACTGCCGCCCGGGACGGAAAAAATACCACGTGTCGGGTACAATTGGGGCTCAACGAAGGCTATCCGGCATGGCCGGCGCGTGCCACCCGAGCCCAGCGAGGGCAGGTGGCGTTTTTATGTTTGAATCCATGCGAAAGTCGGCCATGCGTCTGGTATTGGTGCAGGCAGCGGCCGGGGCCCTTGCGGGCGCCGCGGCCTGGCCGGTATTCGGCCGCGCGGCAGGCGTAGCCACCTTCGCCGGGGCATTCATCGGACTTTTGGGCAGCCTGTTCATGGTTGCCGGGCTGCTGCGGGTGCGCAGCGGGACCACTCCGGGACGGATGCTCGCCCTGGTGCTGGTCGGCGAAGCGGCGAAACTGGCTGTCTGCGCAGTGGGTTTCGCCATCTGCATCGTCGCATTCGACCTGTCCTTCCCGGCTCTGCTCGCCGGATTTGTTGCAACGCTTCTCGGCTACTGGGCCGGCTTGCTGCCGGCCGTGCTGGGCGAAGGCGCTCCGCCTGCCGCCCCCGCCGCGCGATAGGGGAGAAGGCGCATGGCGGCTGAATCCGGTGGAGGCGGCAGCGCCGGCTACATTGAACACCACCTGACCAACCTCCAGGCCGGCGAGGGCTTCTGGACGTTCCACGTCGACAGCCTGTTCTACTCGGTCCTGCTCGGCGTCCTGTTTGCCGGTTCCTTCTACGTCGCCGCACGCAAGGCCACCGCCGGCGTGCCCGGGCGCTGGCAGAGCTTCGTCGAGATGATGGTTGACTTCGTCAACACACAGGTCAAAGACGCCTATCACGGCCCGTCGAAACTGCTGGCGCCGCTGGCGCTCACCATCTTCTGCTGGGTGTTCCTGATGAACTTCATGGACCTGGTGCCCGTGGACCTGCTGCCGGAAATCGGCTTGCTGATGGGCATCGAGTACATGAAGGTCGTGCCCAGTACCGATCTCAATATCACTTTCGGGCTCTCCATTTCGGTATTCCTGCTGATCATCGTGTTCAGCATCCGCGCCAAGGGGCTTGGCGGCTTCGGACGTGAGATTTTCTTCAAGCCCTTCGGCAAGTGGCTGCTGCCTTTCAACGTCACGCTGAAGGTGGTCGAGGAACTGGCCAAGCCCATGTCGCTGGCCTTGCGGCTGTTCGGCAACCTCTACGCGGGCGAACTGATCTTTATCCTGATTGCGTTGTTCACGCTGGGGGAAACGCTGTCCTCGCTGGTCACATCCGCCGCGGCATTCAGTTTCGTCGTCCAGTTCCTGCTGGGACTGGCCTGGGCGTTGTTCCACATCCTTGTGATCACGCTGCAGGCATTCATCTTCATGATGCTCACCATCGTTTATCTGAGCATGGCGAGCGAGGAACACTAGTGGCTTGACGCCACATCAGGCACACAAAGCAAATCCGCTTAACAGGAGAACTCATGGAAAACCAAGCTGGAGAAATGGTCCAATTGGCCGCCTCCCAGGCCCAGGTGCTTGGGATTACGGCCGTGGCCGTGGCGATCATCATCGGGATGGCCGCGATGGGCACGGCATTGGGCTTCGGCCTTTTGGGCGGCCGCTTTCTGGAAAGCACCGCCAGGCAACCGGAGCTGGCGCCGATGCTCCTGATCCGGATGTTCATCATCGCCGGACTGCTCGATGCGGTATCGATGATCGGCGTGGGCGTGGCCTTGCTGTTTACCTTCGCCAACCCGTTCCTGGGCGCGTTGAACAGCTTCATCGGCGCCGGATAAGCGGTCGCATATGAGCATCAACGCGACACTGCTGGCGCAATGCCTCGTATTCCTTGCGCTCGTCTGGTTCACGATGAAGTTCATCTGGCCGCAGGTGCTTGACGCCATCGACCAGCGCAACAAGGAGATAGCCGACGGCCTGGAGGCTGCGGCCCAGGGGCGCAGCGAACTGGATGCCGCGCAGGAACGGATTGAAAAGCTGGTGTCGGAAGCGCGCGGCCAGGCCTCGGAAATCATCGATCAGGCCAACGGCCGGGCGGCGCGCATCGTGGAGGAAGCCCGCGAAGAGGGCGAGCGGGAGCGGCTGCGCCTGGTTGCTTCGGCCCACTCGGAGATCGAGCGGGAAACCTCGCAGGCGCGCGATGAACTGCGCGAGCAGGTAGCCTTCCTTGCGATCGCGGGGGCCGAGAAGATTCTCCAGCGCGAGATCGACGCCCGCGCGCACGGCGACATGCTCCAGCGTTTCGCCGCACGCATCTGATGGATTCTCCCGGCGCCATTGCGCGGCCGTATGCACGGGCGGCCTTCGCCTACGCGAGGGACCGGAACGGCGTGGCCCAGTGGTCGGCGGCGCTGAAGGCAGCCGCGTCGGCCGCCGCGGAACCGCAAATGCGCGCGGCGCTGGAGTTGTCCGACACAAGCCAGGCAGCGACGGACCTGCTTTGCCAGTTGCTTGAAGATTCCGCGGCCTGGGAATTCGATGGCGTGCGCAACCTGATGCGGCTGCTGCAGGAAAACCGCCGCATGGGCGCCCTCGGCGCAATCGCGGAGCAATTTGAGCAACTGTGGCGTGAAGATTCCCGGAGGGTCGAGGCGGTGCTGGTCTCCGCGGCGCCCCTGGACGTGGAGCAGCAGGAAGAAATCGCCCGGGCGCTCAAGGCGCGCCTCGGGCGCGAGGTGGATTTTCGGTTTGAACTGGATGACAGCCTTATTGGCGGAGTCCGCGTTCAGGTGGGCGACCAGGTGATCGACGGTTCGGCACGGGCGGGACTGAGCGGCCTTGCCGCCACGCTGAGCCGGCCGGCGAACTAATTGATATACGGGTAGTGGAATGACTCTGAAAGCGAACGAAATCAGTGATCTGATCCGGCAGCGCATCGAAAACTTCGATGCCGCCGCCGAGCAGGTGGAGGTGGGCACGGTAGTGTCCGTGACCGACGGCATCTGTCGAATCCACGGACTGGCCGGAGCGCAATACGGCGAAATGCTGGAGTTCCCCGGCGACACTTTCGGCCTGGCCCTGAACCTGGAGCAGGACTCGGTGGGCGCGGTACTCCTGAGCGAGTACCGGCACATCACCGAAGGCGACATGGTCAAGGCCACCGGCCGTATCCTGGAAGTGCCGGTGGGCGAGGCGCTGCTGGGGCGCGTGGTGGATGCGCTGGGGAACCCTGTCGACGGCAAGGGTCCGGTGGAAACCGGCGATTTCTCCCCGATCGAGAAAGTGGCGCCGGGCGTGATCACCCGCCAGTCGGTAAGCCAGCCGGTGCAGACCGGTCTCAAGTCGGTGGACTCCATGATCCCCATCGGCAGGGGGCAGCGTGAGCTGATCATCGGCGACCGGCAGACCGGCAAGACCGCGGTCGCAGTTGACACCATCATCAATCAGCGCGGTACCGGCATCAAGTGCATATACGTGGCGATCGGACAGAAGAACTCTTCGGTGGCCAACGTGGTCCGCAAACTCGAGGAGTTCGGCGCGATGGAACACACCATCGTGGTGTCCGCGCCGGCCGCCGATACGGCCGCCATGCAGTACATCGCCCCGTACGCGGGCTGCGCCATGGGCGAGTATTTCCGCGACCGGGGAGAGGACGCGCTGGTGGTGTACGACGACCTCACCAAGCAGGCCTGGGCGTACCGCCAGGTGTCGCTGCTGCTGAGGCGCCCGCCCGGCCGCGAGGCTTATCCCGGCGACGTCTTCTATCTGCACTCGCGCCTGCTGGAGCGGGCCGCGCGGGTCAACGCCGAGTACGTCGAGGAAGCGACCGGCGGCGAGGTCAAGGGGCGGACCGGCTCGCTTACCGCACTGCCGATCATCGAGACACAGGCGGGCGATGTGTCGGCGTTCGTACCCACCAACGTCATCTCAATCACCGACGGCCAGATCTACCTGGTGACCGACCTGTTCAACGCAGGCATCCGTCCCGCCATCGACCCGGGCATTTCGGTGTCCCGGGTGGGAGGCGCCGCCCAGACCACGATCATCAAGAAACTCGGCGGCGGCATCCGCCTGGCGCTGGCCCAGTACCGCGACCTTGCGGCGTTCGCCCAGTTCGCCTCGGACCTCGATGCGGCCACTCGCCGGCAGCTGGAGCGCGGCCAGCGGGTCACCGAGATGATGAAGCAGAACCAGTACGAGCCTCTGACCGTCGCCGAGATCGCGGTGTCGCTTTTCGCCGTGCAGGAGGGCTACATGGACGACATGGAGGTGGACCAGCTGCTCGCGTTCGAGAAGGCTCTGCACGCGCACGCCCGCGACAACCACGCGGAATTGCTCGACACGATCAACGAATCGGGCGACTACAACGACGAGATCCAGGCCGGCCTCAAGAAACTCGTAGAGGAATTCAAGACCAGCGGCGCCTACTGATGACTATTCATTCAGACACTTTCGCCTTTCGCCAGGCGCGCCGGTCGGGATCTGAGCGGGTTTAGACGTAATGCCGGGCGCAAAGGAAATCCGCAGCAAGATCGGCAGCGTCAAGAACACGCAGAAGATCACGCGCGCCATGGAAATGGTCGCCGCCAGCAAGATACGCCGAACCCAGCAGCGGATGACCGCAGCTCGGCCGTACGCCGACGGCATACGAAAAATCGCGAGCCACCTTTACCATGCCCGGCCCGACTACACCCCGCCGTACCTCGCGGAGCGCGAGGAGAAGTCCGCCGGCTACATTCTCATTTCCACCGACCGGGGCCTGTGCGGCGGTCTCAACGTCAACCTGTTCCGACACTTCTTGGGTGAACTCAGGCGCCAGGCCGACGCCGGCGTAGCCACGCAGATCGTCCTTATCGGCGCCAAGGCCGTGCAGTTTTTCCGCAATCTCGATGTCAGCATCACCGGAATCGCTTCGCACCTGGGCGAGAAGCCGCATATCGTGGACCTGGTCAGCGCGGTGCGGGTATTGCTCAAGGAGTATCGCGAAGGACAGATCGACCGGATGTACCTGGCCCGCAACGTGTTCGTGAACACCATGCGCCAACAGCCGGTGATCGAACAATTGCTGCCGGTCGCGCTCACCAGGGACGACACGCTGGCCGCGCACTGGGACTACATTTACGAACCGTCGGCGGGCGAGTTGCTCGACGGCGTGCTGGAGCGCTACATCGAGACACAGGTGTTTCGCGCGGCCATGGAGAACGTGGCCTGCGAGATGGCGGCCAAGATGGTGGCGATGAAGTCGGCCACCGACAACGCCGGCAAGCTGATCGACTCGCTACAGCTTCAGTACAACAAGGCCAGGCAGGCGGCGATTACCGCCGAAATCGCGGAGATCATCGGCGGCGCCGAAGCCGTATGAGACTGACCTGCGCGTACGCGGCATCGCTGCCGGGAGAATGGACGAATGAAAATTTATGGCTTAACGAGGGCGAGACGCCCTCATTCCCAGGAGATACGGCATGACCGCTAACGCAAACGGCGCCATCGTGCAGATCATCGGCGCCGTGATCGACGTGGAGTTCCCGCGCGAATCCATGCCCCGGGTATATGACGCCCTGGTGGTGGAAGACCGCAACCTCACGCTGGAAGTGCAGCAGCAGCTCGGCGACGGCGTAGTGCGCACAATCGCCATGGGCTCCAGCGAGGGCCTGAGCCGCGGCCTGCCGGTGAACAACACCGGCGGTCCGATCACGGTCCCGGTGGGACACGAGACGCTGGGCCGGATAATGGACGTGCTCGGCGATCCCGTGGACGGAAAGGGCGACATCGGCGAAAAGGAGCGCCTGCCGATTCACCGTCCCCCGCCAACCTTTGAGGACCAGGCGGGCAGCAACGAACTCCTGGAAACCGGCATCAAGGTCATCGACCTGCTTTGCCCGTTCGCCAAGGGCGGCAAGATCGGCCTGTTCGGCGGCGCCGGTGTGGGCAAGACAGTGAACATGATGGAGTTGATCCGCAACATAGCGGTCGAGGCGTCGGGCTATTCCGTATTCGCCGGAGTGGGGGAACGCACCCGCGAAGGCAACGACTTCTACAACGAGATGAAGGAGTCGGATGTGCTCGACAAGGTGGCGCTGGTGTATGGCCAGATGAACGAGCCGCCCGGAAACCGCCTGCGGGTGGGGCTGACGGGGCTGACCATCGCGGAGCATTTCCGCGACGAGGGGCGCGAGATCCTGATGTTCATCGACAACATCTACCGCTACACGCTGGCCGGGGTTGAGTGCTCCGCGCTGCTGGGGCGCATGCCCTCGGCGGTGGGCTACCAGCCCACGCTGGCGGAAGAGATGGGCGCGCTGCAGGAGCGCATCACGTCCACCCGCACCGGTTCGATCACCTCGGTGCAGGCGATTTACGTGCCGGCCGACGACCTGACCGACCCTTCGCCCGCCACGACCTTCGCCCACCTGGACGCGACCGTGGTGCTTTCGCGTTCCATCGCGGAGCTTGGCATCTATCCGGCGGTCGACCCGCTCGATTCCACCTCCCGGCAGCTCGATCCGCTGGTGGTAGGCCGCGAGCATTACGACACCGCGCGCGGCGTGCAACGTGTGCTGCAGCGCTACAAGGAACTGCAGGACATTATCGCCATCCTGGGCATGGACGAGTTGTCCGAAGACGACAAGCTCACCGTGCAGCGGGCGCGCAAGATCCAGCGCTTCCTCTCGCAACCGTTCTTCGTGGCCGAAGTGTTTACCGGCACCCCCGGCCAGTTCGTTACCCTCAAGGAGACCATCCGCAGCTTCGGCGCCATTCTGAGCGGCGATTGCGACCACCTGCCCGAGCAGGCGTTCTACATGGCCGGCGGCATTGCGGAAGTCGAGGAAAAGGCGAAGGAACTTTAGTGCCTTCGATTCACCTCGACATCGTCAGCGCCGAGGGCGCGATTTTCTCCGGCGAAGCGGATTTCGTCGTCGCGCCCGCATCGCAGGGCGACGTCGGCATCGCGCCGAGGCACGCTCCGCTCTTGACTGAACTGCGTCCCGGACCGGTTCGGGTGCAACGCGAAGGCGAGGACGAGCAGCTTTTCTACGTGACCGGAGGCCTGCTGGAGATTCAGCCGGATGCCGTAATCGTGCTGGCCGATTCGGCTCTGCGCCCGGATCAACTCGATGTGGACGCGGCCGATGAGGCGCGCAGGAAGGCCGAGGAAGCCCTGGAGGGCGCCACCGAGAAAACCGACATTGAGAAGGCCCAGCGCGACCTCGCCGAGGCCGCCGCGCGCCACAGGGCGCTGAAGAAACTCCGCGGACAGGATTGAGCCATTGCATGGCGCGGCGGGGCGAGCACTCACAGCCTCGCCCTGGCTTCCTTCCAGTCACTGGGTTTATGGCTACAAACTCAGGACGTGACTGCTGAATGTCTCATAAACCTTTGATATAAAAGATGATTCAAATTCGGGGGAATTTTTCACCAAAGTCAGGAAAGTGCTACAACGGCGCGCTTGTCAGCACTGAATTCGGCAGTTACTCACAAGTTTTTCCACAGAAAATGTGGATAGTCGAAACTGCCGGTGAGACCGTGGACGTTCCCGGCAACTTAGAATCTGCGGGCGTTTGAATCCCGCACGTGAGCATCCTCCCCGAATACGAGTCCCATGACGCTGTCGGCCTGGCCGAACTGGTGCGCTCGGGTGAGGTCGACGCCCCGGAACTGCTGGATGCGGCGATCGAGCGCTGTGAGCAGCGCAACGCCTCCGTCAACGCAGTAGTGCATGCCTTTTTTGACCGCGCTCGGCGCACCCCGGCGGCGATCGACCGACTGGCTCCTTTCCGTGGCGTGCCATTCCTGCTGAAGGATGCCGACGCCCACTTTGCCGGAGAACCCACCGGGTATGCCTGCCGTTTGTTCGACGATTTCGTGGCCGAGCGGGACACGACGCTGGTTCGCCGCTATCGGGAGGCCGGGCTTACGATCTTCGGCAAGACCAATACGCCTGAGCTGGCGCTGGCGGTCACTACCGAACCGGAAGTAACGGGACCGACACTGAACCCCTTCAGCACCGAACATTCGCCGGGCGGTTCCAGCGGCGGGGCCGCCGCGGCCGTGGCGTCGGGCATCGTGCCGGCCGCGCATGGCAGCGATGGCGGGGGCTCCATTCGTATCCCGGCTTCCCTCTGCGGCCTTGTGGGTCTCAAGCCCACCCGCGGCCGCGTCCCTAGCGGACCGGACCGGGCCGAGGGCTGGGCCGGCATGGCCCAGCATCACGTGATCACCCGCAGCGTGCGCGATTCCGCAGCCTTTCTCGACGCCGTGGAGGGCCCTGAACCCGGCGACCCCTATCATCCGCCGTCCCATGCCGGGTCGTGGATGGAGACGCTTGAGAGGCCGGTGGGCGCCTTGCGCGTAGCGCTCATTCAGGACTCCTTCAACGGAACGGCCGTAGATCCCGACGTTCTCGAAGTGGTCAGGAGCACGGCCCGGTTGTGCGAGGAACTCGGCCATCGCGTGGAAGAAGCGCGATGTCCGCTGTCGCCCGAGCAGCTGCACAACTGCGCCACGCTGATCCTGAATGCGCATGTCAACGCCGACATACGGGCGCGCTGCAAGGCGCTGGGCCGAGAGTTCCGCCGCGAGGACGTATCCCATGTCACCTGGAGGATGGCGCAGGCCGGTGCGGAAGCCAGCGCGTCGGACTATGCCGCCGCGCTTCACCATATCCAGTACATAGGACGCCGGATGGGAGAATTCTCCAATCAGTTTGACGTCATACTTTCCCCGACCACGGCAGCCCCGGCGCCCCGCCTGGGCGAGATCGACATGGACACCGAGGACCTGAAGCGCTACATGCAAGTCACCAACCGCTACACGGCCTTTACCCAATTGTTCAACGTAACCGGTCAGCCCGCCGTCTCCCTGCCGCTCGGCGGATCGCCGGAGGGGCTGCCGATCGGCGTGCAGCTGGCCGCCGCGCAGGGCGGCGAAGGCCTGCTGTTCGGTCTTGCGGCGCAATTGGAGCAGGTCCGGCCGTGGACCGGCCTGTGCCCACAGTACGAAGGCGCCTCCTGATGGCCGGGGCTTTGAATGTGGTTATCCTGGCGGCCGGCCAGGGTACGCGGATGCGCTCCGCCATACCCAAGCCGCTGCACCGGCTGGGAGGTAAACCGCTACTGGCTCACGTAATCGACGCGGCGGCAGGACTGCAACCCGATCGTATCGCAGTGGTTTGCGGGCACGGCGCCGAGCCGGTGCGCGCAGCATTTTCCGGGGCGCCCATCGACTGGGTCGTGCAGGACGAGCAACTGGGTTCGGGACACGCGGTAATCCAGGCGCTGCCGGCGATCGATCGCGGTGCGCGCGTGCTGGTCCTGTATTCGGACGTCGCGCTGGTTACCGGCGAGACGCTTCAGCGGCTGGTAGCCGACGACAATGGGGTTTCGCTGTTGACGGCGGAAGTGGAAGACCCCTCGGGTTACGGTCGCATCATCCGGGATTCGGCCGGCGCCGTAGCGGGCATTGTCGAACATGCCCACGCCACGCCTGAGCAGAGGCTTGTTCGCGAAATCAACGTGGGGCCGATGGTGGCGCCCGGCGATTGGCTGGACAGGGCTTGCCGCGCGCTCAGACCTGCCGGCGCAAAACAGGAAATCTACCTTACCCACACGGTTGATATCGCTCTTGCCGAGGGCACGTTCGTACGCGCGGTAAGGACCGGTGGGCCGGACGAGGCAATGGGCGTCAACAGCCCGGCGCAACTCGCCGAGGCCAGGCGTCTGCTTCGGCGCCGGCGAACCGGGGCGCTGATGGAGGCGGGCGTGCGGATTGCGGATCCCGAGCGCATCGAGATTCGGGCCGAAGTGCAGGCCGGCCGGGACGTCTTCCTCGATGTGGGCGTAATACTTGAAGGGGAAATCTGCCTGGGCGACGGGGCGAGCATCGGCGCCTACAGCGTGGTTTCGGACACCCGGATCGACGAGGGCGCACGCATTGAACCGCATTGCGTGGTGGACGGCGCTCACATCGGGGCGCGGGCCCGCGTCGGTCCCTTCGCACGATTGCGGCCCCAGGCCAGGCTGGGAGAGGAATCCCGGGTCGGCAATTTCGTGGAGGTCAAGAACAGCGAGCTGGGCGACGGCGCCAAGGCGTCGCATTTGAGCTACGTCGGTGATTCCGAGGTCGGCGGGAAGGCCAACATCGGTGCGGGCGTGATCACCTGCAATTACGACGGGCGAACAAAGCACCGCACGGTGATCGGCGCAGGCGCTTTCATCGGCTCGGGCGTCGAGCTGGTAGCCCCGGTGGAAGTCGGCGCCGGCGCCGTGATCGGCGCCGGTTCCACGATCACCAAGCCGGCGCCGGCGGAGCAGCTCACCGTGGCCCGCTCACGGCAGAAGACACTGCCGCTGAAGAAGCGGTAGCTAGCCGGCGATGTGCGGAATCGTCGGAGTCGCCGCCGAGAGGGACATCGCCAGCCTGTTGCTCGACGGACTGCGCCGCCTGGAGTACCGCGGCTACGACTCGGCCGGAATGGCATTGCTGGCGAACGGCGCACTCAAGCGGCTGCGCCGGCCGGGGAACGTGGCCCGGCTGGCCGAGGAATTCGAAACGAAGACCCTTGAGGGCGAGGTCGGCCTCGCGCACACCCGCTGGGCCACGCACGGCGCACCCACCGAACAGAACGCGCATCCCATTTTCGCCGGCGACCGGGTAGCGGTCGCACACAACGGCATCGTCGAGAACTACGAGTCCATCAAGGAGGAACTCATTGCCGGGGGTGTCGTCTTCTCAAGCGAAACGGATACCGAGTGCATCGCCCACCTGGTGGACGCCGAAATGCGTTCCGGCAAGGACCTTGTTGCGGCCGCGCGCGATGCACTGGCCCGGCTGCGGGGCAGTTACTCCGTGGTCGTTCTCGCGCAGGCCGAGCCGGGCGCGATCCTGGCCGCCCATCGCGGCGCCACGATGGTCGTCGGCGTGGGGGATTCGGAGAACTACGCCGCCTCCGACATCGCCGCTCTGCTCCCGCTGACCCGCCGCTACCGCTTCCTGCGCGATGGAGACCTGGCGCTGATCGGCTCGGACAGCGTGCGGATTACAGGTTCGGGCGGCGAAGCTGTGGAAAGGCCGGTGGTCGAAAGCGAGTTCGGCCCCGAGTCGGTGGAGCGGGGCGCCTACCGGCACTACATGCAGAAGGAGATCTTCGAGCAGGCGCGGGCGGTTCGCGACACGCTGCAGCCGTTGATTTCCGGCGGCCTGCCGGACGCGTTCATGTTCGGCCCGGAAACAGGCGCGGCGCTTGGTGAAATTACGGCCGTGCATATCGCCGCCTGCGGCAGCGCCTTCAACGCCGGCCTGGTGGCCCGGCAGTGGATACAGGAGTACGCGAACCTGCCCTGCACCGTCGAGATCGCCAGCGAATACCGCTATCGGCCCCCGCCTTGTCCGCCCAACTGCCTGTTCCTCGCCATTTCGCAGTCGGGGGAGACGGCCGACACGCTGGCTGCTACCCGGGCCGCCCGCGAACGGGGCTACCGGGCGGTCGTCGCCTTGAGCAACGTCGCCACCAGCAGCCTGGTCCGCAACGTCGAGCAGAGTCTGCTGACGCGCGCCGGCCTGGAAGTCGGCGTAGCCTCCACCAAGGCACTGCTTACACAGTTGGCGGCGCTGGCGATGATCGCCCTGGCGTTGGCCGGCGCCCGGGGCAGGGCGGAAGCGGTCATACGCGGGCTGACGCAGGAGGCCGCGGCGCTTCCCGACCTGATAGAACAGCTGCTCGAAATGGACGGCGCGCTTGCGCAACTGGCGGAGCATTTCCGCCATCGCGACCACGTGCTGTTCCTGGGTCGGGGCCCGATGTGGCCGGTGGCGATGGAGGGCGCGCTCAAGTTGAAGGAGCTTTCCTATATCCATGCCGAGGCCTATGCGGCTGGCGAATTGAAGCACGGCCCGCTGGCGCTGGTTGACGACCACATGCTGGTCGTGGCCCTGGCTCCCAACGATGGCCTGCTGCACAAGCTGCGGTCCAATCTCGAAGAGGTCCGTGCGCGCGGAGGAAAGCTCTTCGTGGTGTCCGATCCCGACGCCAACCTGGGACACGAAGACGGCATGATCGTGCTGCGTCTGCCGGCGCCTTCCACGGCGCTGCAGGCCCCCCTGCTCTACACCGTTCCGCTACAGCTGCTCGCGTACCACGTAGCCGTGCAGAAGGGCAACGACGTCGACCGACCGCGCAACCTCGCCAAATCCGTCACCGTCGACTGACCCCCCAGGCAGCCGCACTCACTGAGCTGTTATTGCTGCCCCCTCCTGTCGGGACTGTCGGCGACACGGATGTCGCCGCCAAGCTCCATGGACGGATTTATGCGTGTCCCGACAGGAGGGGGCAGCAATAACAGCGTATGCAAGCGTCCGCCATCCTGCTGTGGAGGCATTCAGGCGAGGCGGGCGAAGACGGGTGCGTGGTCGGAGGGCCGCTCGAGCCTGCGCGGCGCCTTGTCGACGCCGGATTCCGTGCACGCCGAGGCCAGCGCTTCGGACAGGAGAACCAGGTCGATGCGCAGGCCGCGGTTGCGGCGGAATCCCGCAGCGCGGTAGTCCCACCAGCTGAAGATATTCTCGGGCTGCTCGAACAGGCGGAAACTGTCCTTCAGCCCCAGTTCTTCAAGAGCCCGCAGACGGCTGCGCTCGGGGCCGCTGCACAGGATCTTGTCGCGCCACTCCTCGGGATCGTGAACATCCCGATCGTCCGGCGCGATATTGAAGTCGCCCATCAGCGCGAGCCGGGGCCAGCGTTGCAGTTCGGCGCGGACCCAATCGGTCAGCGCGTCAAGCCAGCGCAGCTTGTAGTCGTAGTGATCGTGCCCGACCTCCTTGCCGTTGGGGACATAAAGGTTGATCACCCGCACATCGCCCACCGTCGCCGCGACCGCCCGCGCCTGCGGATCGTCCAGTCCCGGAATCCCCGTGACGGGCTCGGAAACTTCTCCGCGGGTCAGTAGCGCCACGCCGTTGTACGTCTTCTGCCCGTGCACCAGGCATTGGTAACCCAGCTCTTCAAAGTCCTGAAGGGGGAAATCCTCGTCGCGGCATTTCAGTTCCTGAAGGCCCAGCGCATCCGGGGCGTGGGACTTGAGCCAGTCACCCACATGCTCCTTGCGCACGCGCACGGAGTTGACGTTCCAGCTTGCAATCATCATGGCCGGGAATTCGGCGAAACGCGCGTCAGGCGCGCAATCGGCCCATGCGGATGTGGACGTCTCCCACCCGGTCTATGCCGGCCGTTACATGATCGCCGGGCTTGAGCTGACCCACGCCTGCCGGTGTTCCGGTAAAGACCAGATCGCCGGGTTTGAGTTCGAAGTAGGCGGAAATCTGCGCAATCAACTCCATCGGCTTGCGGATCATGTCGCTCAGATCGGCCTCCTGCCGGATTACGCCGTTGACAGCCAGCCAGATGCGGCCCTTGGCGGGGTGCCCGATGCTGGAGGCGCGGCGTAGCGTGCTCACCGGCGCGGAGTAGTCGAAGCTCTTGCTGATCTCCCATGGATCGCCGGCCTTGCGGGCCTTGCTTTGCAGGTCGCGACGGGTCAGGTCCACCCGACGCCGTAGCCGTATACGTGGCTCAGCGCTTCCTCCGTCGCGATATTGAGCCCGCCCCCCTGCAGCGCAACCACCAGTTCCACCTCGTGTTGCAGGTCTTTCGTGCGCGGCGGGAAGGGAATCTCGCCGCCGTCGGGCAGCAGCGCGTCGGCGGGTTTCATGAAAACCGGGGGTTGGGGCACGTCCGGCCGGTTCATTTCCTTGATGTGATCGGCGTAATTCCAGCCCACGCAGAAAATCCGCCGCGCCGGAAACCGTCGCTCTATTCCCCGCACCTTCAGGCTTGGACGGTAATAATCAAACAATTCATTCATCGGCTTGGGCGTTGCGGGTCAATGTTCTCGCGCCGCCAACCGCGCACTTTCGCCAATTTTTGTTGCGGGGTCAAGACAGTGTGCGGGACAGGGCCGATCCGGAAGGGTGGGACGACGCGATTTCGGGGTGTGAAGCGTTATCCTCTCGCGCATGAAAAGTTACGACCTCATCGTGGTCGGTGCCGGCAGCGGCGGCCTGGCGGCGGCGCAGCGCGCGGCGGAATACGGAGCGCAGGTAGCGCTGCTTGAATCCGGACGTCTCGGCGGCACCTGTGTCAATCGCGGCTGCGTGCCCAAGAAGATCATGTGGCATGCCGCCGAACTGGCGGGAGAGCTGGGGCATAGCGGCGATTACGGTTTCGATCTGGCGGTCAACGGCCACGACTTCGGGGAACTGGTGAACCGCCGTGAGCGCTACATCCGCCGGCTGAACGGAATCTACGCGAAAAACCTGAAACGCCGGGGCGTACACAGCCTTGCCGGGCATGCTGCCTTTTCGGCGCCACACGTGCTGAGCGTCGCAGGCGAGGAGTACTCCGCCGAGCGGATTCTCATCGCCACCGGCGGCGCCCCGGTCGTGCCCGGGATTCCGGGGGCCGAACTCGGAATCACTTCCGACGGATTCTTCGAGCTCGAGCGGCGGCCGGCAAGCGCGGCGGTCGTCGGCGCCGGCTATATCGCCGTGGAGCTGGCCGGGATCCTGCAAGGCCTTGGTACGGCCGTAACCCTGCACCTCAGGCGCGATTCGGTGCTGCGCCGCTTCGACGATATCCTGCAGCAGGCCTGCATGGAGGGCCTTGCCGCATCGGGCGTGCGCGTTGCAAAGGGGTTCGTCCCCGGCGCGGTCTCCAGCGATTCCCAGGGTCTTCGTCTAAAGGCGGCTTCGGGAGAAAGCAGCGGCCCCTTCGATGTCCTTGTGTGGGCCGTGGGAAGGCGTCCGCGCAGCGCGGATCTGAACCTCGACGTTGCCGGAGTGCAATGCGACGCACGCGGCGCCATCGAAGTGGACGAATGGCAGGAGACCACGGCTGAGGGCGTGTTTGCCCTGGGCGACGTCACAGGGCACCACGAACTCACGCCGGTGGCGATTGCCGCCGGCCGCCGCTGGGCGGACCGCCAATTTGGCGGAATGGCTGGCCGGCGCATGGATTACAGCAACATCCCCACCGTGGTGTTTACCCACCCGCCGCTGGGAGCCGTCGGCCTGACCGAGCGGGAGGCACGCGAGACTTACGGAGATGCAGTGCGCTGTTACCGGGCCGATTTCGTTCCGCTGTTTTACGGCATCTCGGAGAACAAGCCCAAGGCGCGCATGAAACTCGTCACGGTGGGCTCCGAGGAAAGAGTGGTGGGCTGCCACCTGGCCGGCCCCGGCGCCGACGAGATGCTGCAGGGTTTCGCAGTGGCGATACGAATGGGCGCTTGTAAGTCGGACCTGGATGACACCGTGGCCATCCATCCCACGGCGGCCGAAGAACTCGTGACCATGCGCTGATTCGCAGGCGCGCCGAATACGGCCGCCGGCGATCACATGCCGAGCAGATCTCTTGTGTCCGGACGCCTGCCGTGCCAGATGGAAAAGCTCTCGGCCGCCTGTTCGACCAGCATGCCCCAACCATCGTGGGCAGCGCGGGCGGCGCCCTCTTGCGCCCAGGCCAGAAACGGCTCGGCCGCGCGGCCGTAAGCCAGGTCCAGGCACAATGCACCCTCCGCGGCGGCCGGGGACAGCGCGGGCGGCAGACCGGCCAATCCCGCTGAACTTGCATTGATTACAAGTTCCGCCCCCGGCAGTTCCCTGTTGCCGGGATCGACTACGTGGATTTCTCCGAAAGAAGCAAAGCGCCGGGCCAGGTCCAGTGCACGACTCCGGGTGCGGTTGGCAATGACGATCTCTCCGACGCCCGCGGCCAGCAGTGCCGGCAGCACGCCACGAACGGCGCCGCCGGCGCCGATCATCAGCACCCTGTAGTCTTCGAGGTCTACGCTCAGGTTAGTGCGCAACTGGCGGACCAGGCCGAGCCCGTCGGTGTTGTCCCCCCTTAATCGGCCACCCGGCCTTGCGGTCAGCGTATTCACCGCCCCGGCCTGCCTGGCTTCGGGACCGAGCTCGTCGCTCAACTCCGCGGCCTCCTCCTTCAGCGGCACGGTGATGTTGCAGCCCAGACCGCCGTCCGTCCTGAAGCTTTCGACCGCCGACAACAGGGAACCCGGGCGCACCTCAATGCGCCGGTACTCCAATTGCAAACCCAGTTGCGAGGCGAAGTGGGCATGTATTTCCGGCGAACGGCTGTGTTCGATCGGGTATCCCATTACGGCGTATTTTTCTGACATTTCCCTGAGCCCATCTGAATCCGGAGCGCCATTCCGGACGAAGCGTACCGCAGAAGTCTGGTTGCCGGTAGCTTAGTAACTGTGTGCTAGACTTCCGTAGCGGGAGGAATCATTCCCGCATCGGCCGGGTGTTCGTTTACGGGCATGCGGCCTTAAGTGTCCCTGAACAGGGGAACAAAGCTACAAACTGGAGGCATTTTTATGACCAGTCCTGAACGCAAACTACTCGCCCTTGCCCTTAGCGCAGCTCTCGCCGCCGGCGTTGCCGGCCCGGCTGCTGCAGCCGTTGACGGCTCCCATGCACCCGAGCTTCCGTCACTGATGGACGGCCATGGTGATGATGGCGACGACGAAGGCAGCTGCGGCGACGAAGACGGCGACGAAGACGGTAGCTGCGGCGAAGGCAGCTGCGGCGACGAAGACGGCGAAGAAGAATAAATTGCCGCTACTTCGGTAGCTGATTCAGGACGACAGCCGGCGGGCTCGCGGGCTCGCCGGCTGCATCGTCCAGGACGGCCGGCATGAATGCGCCGGCAGCCAGGCGGGGGCGTAGCGTCTGAATGCGCCAACGGTGTCCGTGGTCGCTCGGCGTGAGCGACGAATACCAGGCCTATCACGATGAAGAATGGGGACTGCCCGTTCTCGATGACGCCGTCCATTTCGAATTTCTGATCCTTGAATCCGCGCAGGCGGGTCTGTCGTGGAGGACCGTGCTGCACAAGCGGGAAGGCTATCGGCGGGCTTTCGCCGGCTTTGATCCGGTTCGCGTCGCGCGGTTCGGCGAAGCGGAAATCGAGGCCCTGGTCGCGGACGCCGGCATCATCCGTAACCGGCAGAAGATCACGGCCGCCGTCAATAACGCCTCCCGCTTCCTGGAGGTCCGCGAGGAATTCGGCTCCTTCGCGCGCTATATCTGGGGATTTGTGGACGGTAGGCCGGTCGTCAACCGATGGCGCAGCCAGAATGAACTGCCGGCCACTTCGGAGCTTTCCGACCGACTTTCAGCCGATCTCAAGGCCCGGGGATTCAAGTTCGTGGGCTCTACCATCGTGTATTCCCACCTGCAGGCCTGCGGCCTGATCAACGATCACCTGGTGCGCTGCTTCCGCTACCGGGAGTGCCGGGAAGCTTTTGCCGGGCTTCCCTGGAACTGATCGCGAGCTAGTGTGCTGTCCCATAAGTTCGTTGCCTTTCAGCGCGTCCCCTGCGGCGTGTGGCAAGGCGCGTTCCGCCGGGAATGGTGGTTCCCATTGCCCAGGAGCGCAACGCGGCCACGGGCCACAGGGGCCGCGCCCTTCGGGAGCGGGCCTGAAGCGCCACTGCGGCGTTGCCGCCCTGGGCAATACGTGCAGTATTCCCTGCGGACGGCGCCTTGCATTGACGCTTCAGGCCCGCTCTGAAAGGCAACGAACTTATGGGACAGCACACTAGATGCGGGTGATGGTGCCGGACCAGCGCCAGACGGACAACTGGGTGATCAGTTCCCGGCCGATCAGGTCCATCTTGCGCAGTTGATCGAGGCGCGGAGAGACCTCGTCGAGTTCCTTCTCGCCGAAGACGGTCTTGAGCAGGCCGCAGGCGTCGGCTATGCAGATCAGGGCGATGTCGCGGGGATCGGGAATGTCGCCCGAGAAAAGCACCCCTACCACCCGCTGCCGGGCCTCCCGCTGCAACTCGCCGTCCATCATCGGATAGCGCCGGGAACGGAACACCCAGAGGAACTTCTCCTCCTTGCGCTCCAGCACGCCCCGCGCGATCAGGCTTTCGATGGCCTGTTCCTGAATGGACTCTCCCTGCTCCTCGGAAATGATCTCCAGCCAGGCCGCGGTGTCCCTGGTTTGATCGCTGCCGCTGATGCGTTTGAGCACCTGGTCCAGCATGGGGTTCTCCGTGGGGGTCGCATTGATGACGATCATTTGCTCCGGATCGGTGTCGATGCGATTGGCGAAGGCCAGGTCCATCAGGATGCCTCCCACCAGGGCGTGCTCCAGCGCGTACTTGCCGATCGGCAGGAAGGCGCCGGTCTTGTCGTCGAGAAGAAGCGTCAGAGTCTCTTCGGCGAATGTAATCATTAATCCAGGCCGTGTCACGCTGCAATCCGGCCATTATGCCGGGCGCAACACCGCTCCGGTGGCCGCGTCGCGGATTTCGGTCGGTCCTTCAAGCGGGCCGCACTCGCCGGGCATGATCCAGTCGACCTCGCCCGCGAAATAATGCCGGGCCTCCCGCTCGGTGCGGGCGGGCGGCATGCCGTGCGGATTGCAACTGGTGGACACCACGGGACTATCCAGCGCCCGGCTCAATACGGCGGCCAGGGGGTGCAGGCTCACGCGCACGGCTACGGTATCGCGCCCGCCCGTGATCCACGCCGGCGTGTTCGGGGAAGCGGGCATCACCCAGGTAATGCCCTCGCTTTCGCGCAGCCCCGCCGAATCCGCCGCAGTGGAGAGGTCCGCCACCCAGCTTTCGAACTGCTCCCATTCGCCGGCAACAAGGATCAGGCCCAGTGACCGGTCGCGGCCCTTGAGTCTGAGCAAGCGCTCGACAGCCTTCTCGTCCCGGGGCAGGCAACCGAGCCCGTAGACCGACTCGTTGGGGTAGGCGATCACGCCGCCGCCGCGAAGGACGTGGACGCCCTTGCGGATGGCCGCGTCAGCGCCGGGCTGATCTTCTCCGTGTTCCTTTCTTCCGCGCATTCTTGAGAAGTTCGCGACATTCCTCCAGCGACAGGGCGGAGGGATCCTGTTGACGCGGCACCGAGGCGTTGCGTGATCCGTCGGTGACGTACGGGCCGTATCGGCCGTCCAGTATCCTGATTGCGCCGTCCTCGAATTCCTTGATTGCCCGCTGGCTTGCGCGCCGCGCCGGCTGGACCTTGAGCGCTTCCTCCAGCGTCAGGGTGAACACCGAGAGCGGCTTCGGCAGGCGGATATATCTGGGCCGGGTCTTGCCGCCCCGTTCCCCGATCTGCACGTACGGCCCCTTGACACCGCAGCCGACAAAAACGGGCCGGCCGTTTTCCGGATGCTCTCCGAGCTTGCGCGGCAGACGGAGCAGGGCCACCGCCTCGTCCAGCGTGACCGTGTACGGAGAGATGTCGGGGGGCAGGGAAGCGTATTTCGGTTTTTCCTTGCCGCGCTCGCCGAGTTGAACGTACGGTCCGAAGCGTCCCCGCCCCGCATAGACCATGGCGCCGATTTCCGGATGCGGCCCCAGGTCCCGCGGCAGGGAAAGCAGCTTCAGGGCTTCCTCCAGCGTCACCGACTCTTCGCTCAGGCCGTCCGTCAGCGAGGCGTATTTCGGTTTCTCCTCGCCGCCCTTCTCCCCCAGTTGCACGTACGGACCGTTGCGGCCGCTCCCCGCATAGACCGGCTGGCCGGTGGCAGGATCCTGTCCCAGCGGACGCGGACCACGCAGCAATTCCAGCGCCTGTTCGAGCGTGACATCCTCGTAATTGAGGCCTTCGCGCATAGTGGCCACCGGCGGGCGATGGGTCTCGGTGCGCTCGCCGAGCTGTACGAAGTAGCCGTAGGGCCCCAGCCGGGCATAGACCGGTTCCCCGGATTCCGGATGCTCGCCCAGCAGCCGCCTCGGGCGTTCCTCGACGCCCTTGAGCGTGCGCTTCTTCTCCGCGAGTTGCTCCGAGTAATGGCCCCAGAACTCATCCATCACCGGGACCCAGTGTTTTTCCCCGTTGGCCACCGCGTCCAGCGATTCCTCCATGCCCGCGGTGAAGTCGTAATCGACGTAATTGTTGAAATGGCGGGTAAGGAAATCAGCCACCAGCCTGCCTTTCTGAGTGGGCATGAAGTTGCGTTTTTCCATGACCGCGTACTCGCGGTCGCGGATCTTGCGCAGGGTCTCGGCGTAGGTGGAAGGCCGCCCGATTCCATGGTCTTCAAGCGCCTTGACCAGACTCGCCTCGCTGTAGCGCGGCGGAGGTTCGGTGAAATGCTGTTCGCTGGCGAGGTCGCGCACGTCCAGTATGTCGCCCTTCTTCAGCGCTGGCAGCGCCTTGTCCCTGCTGTCCGCGGAGCGTGCCAGGACCTTGAGAAAGCCCGGATGCGCAAGCGTGTTCCCGGTGGCCCGGAAGCGTCCCGCCGGGTCGCCATCCGGACTTTGGGCAGATGCCTTGCCAGGCGTGAACTCGGCGCTCACACGGTCGTACAGGGCGTCGCTCATCTGGCTGGCGACGGCGCGCCGCCAGATGATGCCGTACAGGCGGTACTGGTCGGAATCCAGCCGGCTCCTGAGCGATTCCGGAGTGTTGGCGATGCTTGTCGGCCGTATCGCTTCATGCGCTTCCTGCGCGTTGCGGGTCTTGGTGCGGTACCGGCGCGGCGACGCGGGAAGGTAATCGGCGCCCAGTTCCTTGCCGACGTATTCCCGGATCTCCTGTACCGCTTCGCGCGCCATCTGCACGGAATCGGTCCGCATGTACGTGATCAGTCCAACCGCCCCGCTGCCGGTATCGACCCCCTCGTACAGAGACTGCGCCACCCGCATGGTCCGTTGCGCCTGCATGCCGATCTGGCGTGAGGCGGCCTGCTGCATGGTCGAGGTCGTGAACGGCGGGGGCGGAGAGCGCTTTGCGCGGGTGGGCGTGACGTTGGCTACGCTCAAGACTCCCGGGCCGTCGCCTGATGCGCCGTCCCGCATTGCCGCCAGGAGCGCTTCGCGGGCCTGTTCGGTTGCTGCGGCATCTCCCAGCGAGAACTTCTTCAGCTTCTCGCCGTTCAGCTCCACGAGGGCCGCCTCGAAGTCCTGGCCGTCCTTGCCGAGGTGTGCGGCAATGGTCCAGTACTCGCGCGGCCTGAACGCCTCGATTTCCTTTTCCCGTTCCACGATCAGCCGCAGGGCCGGACTCTGCACCCGGCCCGCCGAAAGGCCGCGGGTGAGTATCCGCGACAGCAGTGGCGAAAGGGTGAATCCGAGCAGCCGGTCCATGCAACGCCGGGCCTTCTGTGCGTCCACCAGCGGCATGGAAACGTCGCGAGGATCGTCGACTGCCTTGTTGACCGCACTGCGCGTGATCTGGTTGAAGGCCACCCGGTGAACCTGCTTTTCTTCAAGCGCCCCCTCATCCGACAACAGTTCCAGGAGGTGCCAGGCGATGGCCTCGCCCTCGCGGTCGGGGTCGGTTGCGAGATACAGGGCCGGCATCCCGGCCAGCGCGCGGCGTATCCGCGCCACCGCGGCCTTCGAGCTTTCCACCGGCTCAAACTCCATTTCGAATCCCTTCTTCGTGTCGATTGCCAGGCCGCCGCTCTTCAGATCCCGTACATGTCCGTTGCACGCCAGAACCCGGTAGTCCTTGCCCAGATAGCGCTGCAGGGTTCGCGCCTTGGCGGGAGATTCGACCACGATCAGGCCCCCCGCGGCCCTATCGCCGGCGTTTCGCGTCATGGGGTGATGACCTGCATGGGTCGGTATGTCGTGGAAGAATTCATTTGGCTGCTGCGCCTTTTACTACCCTAACTCCATAGAAATCGACCGCGCATCCTAGCACTACTTTAGCGACCGTACTGAAACCGCCCGCCCGGCAGCGAATGTACGCGGCCGTCAAGTTCAAGGCGCGCGAGTTCAGCGGAAAGCTCGGCTGCGTCACGCCCGGTCTGGCTTACCAGTTCATCCATGCCGACGGGGCCATGCCGCATGAGCTCGTCCAGCAGCGGCAGCTCTCCGGGCACGTGTTCGAGAGCATCCGGCGCCGCGGGTTCGGCGGAGCAGGCCTGCAGCAGCGCCGGCAGCTCCTCCAGCACGTCTTCCGGCCGCTCGACGAGCTTGGCGCCGTTGCGGATCAGCGCGTGGCAGCCGCGAGACTGCGGGCTGTATATCGATCCAGGTACGGCAAACACTTCGCGGCCCTGCTCGGCCGCTGTTCGAGCCGTGATGCGCGCCCCGGAGCGGGCGGCTGCCTCAACGACCAGCACGCCCACCGACATGCCGCTGATGATCCGGTTGCGGCGGGGAAACATCCATTGCTGCAATTCGATGCCGGGCGGGTTTTCCGAGACAAGCGCGCCGACGGTCGCGATGCGGCGGGCAAGTTCGCTGTTGCGCCGCGGATAGACCCGGTCCAGTCCGGTCGCGCTTACCCCGACGGTGGCGCCGCCGCAGTCCACGGCCGCTTCGTGCGCCGCCGCATCAATGCCTTCGGCGAGTCCGCTGGCGATGGAGAGGCCGCGGCGGCAGAGCGCGCGGGAAAAGTCCGCCGCGGTCGACCGGCCCAGGGGCGTTGCCGCGCGGCTGCCCACGATTGCGATTTGCGGCTCGGCCAGCACGTCAACCTCTCCCAGGACGAACAACGCCGCGGGCGGGTCGTCGATTTCACGCAACAGCGACGGAAAGCGCGTGTCGGAAAACGGGACGAGGTGAGCGCCGTCCCTGGCAAGCCAGTCCAGACAGGGTGCGATTACGGCGGGGTCCGGCTGCCGCAGCCATTTCAGGCCGGATGGTTTCAGGCCGGCTTGCAGCAGTTCGTTGCCCGGCGCGGCAATGATGGCATGTGCCTCGCCGTATCGCCTGAGCAGCCTGAGCCGCAGCAATGGCGACAGCGCGGGACACAATTGCAGGGTAATCCAAGGTTCTGCATCCATGCGGGAATTCCTTTGGTGACTGTGGGAAAATACCACACCCATGGCGGAACTGAGAGTACTGACGTTTCCCGACCGGCGGCTGCGCCGCAAGGCCAGGCCGGTAGCGGTGGCCGGCGAACGATTGCGGCAGCTCGCCGACGACATGCTCGAGACCATGTACGCGCGCAAGGGCGTCGGTCTCGCGGCAATCCAGGTGAATGTCGCCGAGCGCGTGCTGGTGATGGACGTTTCCGAGGAACGCGATACGCCCCGCTGCTACGTCAACCCGGAAATCGTTTCCTCCGAGGGCGAGGTGGTCAGCGAGGAGGGCTGCCTGTCGGTGCCCGAGTTCACCGCCGAAGTGCCGCGCGCCGAGCGGGTCCGGGTCCGGGCCTATACGGCGGAGATGGAGCCGCTGGAGGAGGAACTGGAGGGACTTGCGTCGATCTGCATTCAGCATGAGATCGATCACCTGGACGGCAAGTTGTTCATCGACTACCTGTCCCCGCTCAAGCGCCGCATGTTGCGCAAACGCATGGAGAAGGCCGAGCGGACCGGCAGGCCCGCGGCCCTGGAGTTCTAGCAGCCCGTGGCAGAAGCCCCGCTGCATTCGACCGGCGATCCATCCCGCCTGGACTGCGTTGCTCGTCGCTTGCATATTCCCGATATGCGCGCTCCTCGCGCCTTGCCAGGCGGGCGTCTCGCCGTTCTCGATGCGACGCGGGGTTCTGCCACGGGCTGCTAGCGCGGCCATCGCTTTCAATTCCCGATGACTGCGCCTGCGAGGATTCTGTTTGCAGGCACGCCCGGGTTTGCGCTGACGGCGCTGCGCGCCCTGCATGGCGCGGATTACCGCATCCCGGCCGTGATCACCCGACCCGATCGCGCCGCCGGCCGCGGCCGCAGGCTGACTTCCTCCCCGGTCAAGCAATGGGCGCAGGAGGTTGGGCTCAAGCTGCTGCAGCCCGCAAACTGGAGCGACGCCTCGCTGGCAAGGCAACTTGAGGACTTCGGCGCCGATCTGCTGGTTGTGGCGGCCTATGGCTCGATTCTGCCGGCTGCCGCGCTTGAGGCCTGCCGCCGGGGAGCGGTCAACATACACGCGTCGCTTCTGCCCCGTTGGCGCGGCGCGTCGCCGGTAGCGGCGGCGATTCTGGCCGGCGACAGCCATACCGGGGTCACCCTGATGCAAATGGATGCCGGCCTGGACACGGGCCCGCTGCTGGCGGCCCGGCGCACCCGCATGGAGCCGCATGAGACGGCGGGAGCGTTGGAGATGCGGTTGGCCGGGCTCGGCGCCGATCTTCTGCTTCAGCAGCTTCCGGCCGTCCTCGCCGGGGAGCTTGAAGCCGTTCCCCAGGACACGGCCCTGTCCAGTTACGCGCCGATGATCAGCAAGCGGCAGGGCCGCCTGGACTGGTCGAAGCCCGCCGAGGCGCTTGCCCGCCACGTGCGCGCTTTCGATCCCTGGCCGGTCGCGCATGCAATGTGGGGCGACAGGCCGCTGCGGCTTTGGCGGGCACAGGCGCTCGGGTCCGGCTCGGGCAGGCCCGGCCGCGTTCTCAGTGTTTCCCGGGACGGTATGGACGTGGCGACCGTCTCCGGCGCGTTGCGTGTGCTGGAGGTGCAATTGCCGGGCCGCCGCCGAATGCCCGCAAGCGACGCAGCGCGCGGCGCGTCCCTGGCGGAAGCGATACTGACATGAGCGAGTCCGGCGCCGGGACGCGGCGGGTAAGCGCGCTGACGGTGTACGGCGTGCTCCGGGGACGGAGTTACCGGCCGGCGCTGGAAGAAGCCGGATATCCGGCGTTGGCGCCCGGACGGCAGGCACTGGCTTCGGAACTGGCGCTGGGGGCGTTGCGCTGGCACCAGCGGCACATCAAGTTGCTGGAACAAATGATGGATCGGCCGCGTCCGCCCGCCAGGCTCGCCGCGCTATTGTCCGTAGGGCTGTTCCAGCTTGCCCGCACGCGGATACCGGACCATGCCGCCGTGAATTCCTGCGTATCTGCGGCCAAGGCGCTGCTCCGGCCGGCCCAGGTCGGCGCGGTCAACGCGGTCCTGCGCCGCTATCTGCGGGAAAGTCCTCGATTGGAGGACGCGGCCGACCAAAGCCTTGAGGGCCGCTACTCGCATCCTGAGTGGCTGATCCGCCGCTTGCAGGCCGCTTGGCCGGGTCACTGGCGGTCGATTCTGCGGGCCGGCAACCGCAAGCCTCCGATGTGGCTGCGGGTCAATCCGGCAAGGTCCAGTCGCGAATCGTATCGGGCACAGGCAACCGCCACCGGACTATGGCGTTGCAGCCTGCCTGATTATCTTTCGGGCGCCCTGCGTATCGACCCGCCGGCGGCTGCCGGCCAATTGCCCGGTTTTGGCGAGGGTCTGGTCTCGATTCAGGACGCCGGGGCGCAGTTGGCCGCGCCGCTGCTCGGCGTTCGCCCCGGAATGCGTGTCCTGGATGCCTGTGCGGCGCCCGGCGGCAAGACCGCGCAATTGCTGGAGCTGTGCCCGCAGCTTGGCGAGTTGGTGGCGCTGGACAAGGATGGCGATCGGCTTGCGCGGCTTGAGGCGAATCTTGCGCGGCTCGGCCTGAGCGCCAGCGTTCGCCGCGGCGATGCCTTGCGGCCCGCCCAGTGGTTCGAGGGGGTGGCGTTCGACCGCATTCTGCTCGATGCGCCCTGTTCGGCCACCGGCGTCATTCGGCGCCATCCCGACATCAAGCATCTGCGCCGTGATCAGGACATTGCTCCCTTCGCGAGTCTGCAAGGGAGGCTGCTCGACAGCCTCTGGCCGCTGCTTAAACCCGGCGGTCGGCTGCTGTACAGCGTTTGCTCGGTGTTGCCGGAAGAAACCGATGATGTAATCCGGCGCTTTCTGGGCGAAAATAGGGGCTTGGTCCGTGAAGTGAGGGGCGGCGGCGTGTCCGGCGGGTGGGCGTTGCCTTTGGCGCGACACGGCTATCAGTTGTTGCCGGGGAGGCGCTGCGCCGACGGACATTTCAATGCGCTGCTCGAAAAGCCGCTTCAGATTGATTGATTCGCCTGCCCGGGCCCGGCGCGGCGCGGCGACAACGCGCCGGTGGCGCGTTGTCGGCCACGGGCTGCTGGCGCTGCTGTGCCTGCTATGCCTGCCGCTGGCGGCGCCGGCCTCGGAGATCGACGTACGCCTGGCCTACGCGCGGGCCGATGGGGGAAGCTGGCTGGTGACCACGCGGGTCGACATCGAGCTGGATGCGGAAGCCGAGCGGCTTGTGCGTGAGGGCCTGAGGCTGAGAGTAGAGGTTGAATTCGCTGTGGCGCAACCACGGGCGCTGATTCCCGACCGTCAGCTTACGAGTGTGATGCGCACCCTTTATCTGGAATTCGACCGCGAGGCCGACCGCTTTGTCGTCAGTTCCCCGTCGGCGGACGCCCGGGCGGAATTCGCGACGATGTTCTCCGCCTTGCGCAAGATCGGTTATGTGGCGGATCAGCCCCTGGTTGGCGAGAATGAACTGCCGCGGGGGCAACCGCACGTTTTCTCCGTGCAGGCACGGCTGTTTCCCGACGAGTCGGACTGGTGGCGGCGCAACGTTACCGGGCGGCTGGGATTCGGCCTGGTTCTGCGCAGCGAAACGTATACCTGGTCGGTGACGCCGTAGGGCGGGACGCCCTGGGGACCTCAGCCTCGCAGCAGCAGGCTTGCCGCCATGGCCGCGACGGCGATCAGGAACACGGCGCGAATGAGGGGCTCCCCCCTGGATACCGTAAGGCGGGCGCCCAGCCAGCCCCCGATGGAATTGCCGATCGCCAGCGCAAGGCCGACCAGCCACAGGATTTCCGATTGCCAGGCAAAAACCGCCAGAGCCAGTACCGTATACGGCACGATGATTACGACCTTGTACATGTTCACGCGCACGAGGTCCATGCCGAGGATGCGGTTAAGCGCCGGCATCAGCAGAAACCCCACGCCGACCTGAATGAAGCCGCCCCAGGCGCCGGCAAAGACCAATGCCGCATAGCCCAGCCAGCGGCGTCCCCTGCCCGGCGCAGGCGCGGACCTGGCCTTTCCACGACGAAGGATCAGCAGCGTGCAGACCACCATGGTCAGCGCCACGATGCGGTCAAACCACGGGCCTTCCACCCGCACCCCCAGCGAGGCGCCGCCCACCGCGCCGGCGCAGGCGAAAAGCGAAAGGAACATGGCTTCCTTCAGCTCGGTGAACCCGTGTCGCCGGAAGGTGCTCAACGCAACCAGGTTCTGGGCGACGATCGACACGCGCAGGGTTCCGTTGGCGATCGGCGCGGGAATGCCGGCCAGCAGCATCAACGGCAGCGTCAGCAGCGAGCCACCGCCCGCCATGACGTTCAGGAAGCCTGCCGCACAGCCCGCCAGCGCCAGCAGCGGCAGGAATTCCAGCGGCAGCGAGTCGCTCACGGCGCGGACTGGTGCCAGGCCTAGGCCGCCGGCAGACTCGCCCGCATCACATCGGGCAGTTCATCACGTCTCAGGGGCGGCAGGGCAGCAGGCGCCGGGCGCGAATTGTAAGTATTCCAGAACAGCACATTGAGGTTCTTGTGCCGTCCCTCGCGCCCGTCGCTCAGCATGGCCGCCGCGCCCTTCCCCGAGTAGGTGTACTCCAGTCGCGTATTCGTCATGTTTTTCATGAGTTCGATGGCGGCCAGCGCCTCGTCGGTGGGCAGCGCGTAGCCGGTGCCCAGAAACTCCGTGCGGAACTCCACGCGTTGCAAGGGCTGTCCTGCGGGCAGAGGGCAGACGCCATCAAGGAGCTGCCTGAGTTGCCCGGCCAGCGAACGGATTCTGCTCATCGAGGTCATGTCGTCGGACACGACGCGCGCGGCCACTATGCGCGTGGGAAGCCCGCACAGCGAAAGGCCGAGGTCGAGTCCCAGCGTGCTGCCGGAGGACCCGCACGGCAGGTAGATCAGGTCCGGGGCGGGACATTCACCGGACTTGACCTGCTCGGCCAGCTCCAGGGCGCCGCAAACGTAACCCAGACAACCCAGCACCGAAGAACCGCCAAGCGGTATCTCGTACCAGGCGCCCTCTTCGGCAAGCATCCGCTCGCGCTCCCGCGCGGTTGCCTCGTGGTCGGCCGCCGGAACCAGGCGGGTCCCCAGGAGGAGGTGATAGCGAAGCGTTTCCTCGACATAGGGGGTGGGTGCCTGAGGGCGGACAATTCCGCAGCATTCCAGGCCGACGCTGCGCGCGGAGTGCGAGGTGGAGAGAATGTGATTGGAGCCTACGGCGCCATAGGTGAGCACGCCACGGTAATCGCCCGCCAGCGCGTCCGCCAGCAGGAACTCGAGCTTTCTCAGCTTGTTGCCGCCGTGTTTTGCGCCGCTTATGTCGTCGCGCTTGATCCACGCCGAGCGGGCGCCAAGTTCTTCGGCCAGGGAAGCGTGCCGGTCCACCGGCGTGGGCGTCTCGGCAATGGCGCGCCAGGGGAAGCCTTGTCGAATAGCCTCGCGGTAGGCGCGGGCCCGTGATTTGGAAATCAACGCTACTGGACCAGCTTCAGAAGGATGGAGTCGAATCGATGTTGCTGCAGCCGGCCGCGGTCGGCATTCAGTTGCGCGAGGTCGTCGGTGGGGCCGATTCGGACACGGTAATAGGTTTGCCGGTCCACCATCACCGGCTGAATGCGCGCGGTCATGCCGACGAGCGCCAGCCTCGCCTTCAGGGATTCCGCCTGGGTCTGGCGGGTAAACGCGCCCATCTGCAGGACGTACATCCCCGGCGTATCCACCGGGCTGGGCGCGGGGGGTCCGGGCTCGGACGCCGATACCGGCGAGTCCGCGGGATCTGCGGCGGCGGCCACGGTTTCGGGAACCGCTTCGGAAGTGGATGGTTCGGCGGCAGGTTCGGAAGCGGATGGCTCGGGGGCCGGTGAGGCGGTGGCCGATTCGCCTGCTTCCGCCGGCCTTGATGCCAGGGTCTCCTCGACGACCTCCTCGCCTCGTTCGAGGATATCGTAGAAATCGAAGGTTGGCGACGAGGAAGGATTTTCCGCCGGCGTGCCGGATGAAGGCTCAGACAACCATGCGGTGAACATGGGATAGACCCACAGGGCCAGCAACAGCCCCAGAACGATGCCCGCCACGAACGCGCCCCCGCGACCGACGCCGGAACCGGATTTCTTACGCCTTGCCATGCCTACATGCTCCTCGGCGCCGATACGCCCAGCAATCCCAGCCCATTGCGCAACACCTGGCCGCTGGCCTGCGCGAGCAGCAGCCGTGCGCAACGCAAGCCGGACTCGGCGTCCAGCACCTTGCAGTGGTTGTACCAGCCGTGGAAGTCCTGCGCCAGGCCGATCAGGTAATGGGCCAGCACCTGCGGGGCCCGTTGCGCGGCCGCCTGCTCCACAGTCTCCGGCAGCCGTGCCAGCGCCAGCATCAGGTCGATCTCCCGCGGATGTTCAAGCAGTCCGGCGTGCGCTTTGCCCTCATCCGGGCTGAAGTCGATGTCCCGCGCGCGCATCTTTTCGAACAGGCTGGCAACGCGCGCGTGGGCGTATTGCACGTAGTACACCGGGTTGTCGTTCGATTGCTTTTTGGCAAGATCGAGGTCGAAATCAAGATGCTGTTCTCCCGCCCGGGATACGTAGAAGAATCGCGCCGCGTCCACGCCCACTTCGTCGCGCAAGTTCCGCAGGGTTTCAAACTCGCCACCGCGGGTGGACATGGCCACCCGTTCGTCACCGCGGTACAAGGCCACGAACTGCACCAGCCGAACCTCCAGGCTTGAAGGCGGCTCGCCCAGCGCTTCGAGGCCGGCCCGGACCCGGTCGACATAGCCGTGATGGTCCGCGCCGAGCACATCAAGCAGCACGTCCGCGCCGCGCTTGCGCTTGCCGTAATGATAGGCGATGTCCGATGCGAAATAGGTGCTGCGGCCGTCTGCCCGGACCACCACGCGGTCCTTCTCGTCGCCGTATTTCTCCGCCGGAAACCACAATGCGCCGTCGCGCCGGTAGGTGACGTCCTGCAATTTTTCGAGGCAGGCGTCGATCGCTCCTTCCGTGACCAGTTCGCGTTCCGATTGCCAGTTGTCGAAACGCACGCCGAACTGCTCGAGGTCGTTCCGAATGTCCTCCAGTACCCAATCGCCCGCCAGACGGCCGATGTCTGCGAACAGGCCGTCCCCCAGCGTCCTGCGCGCAGTATTTATCAGTGCGTCCACGAATCGGTCGATCGCCTGACCATTGTCCTGATCGGCTTCAGGCCAGGCCATTCCTTTCCGGGCCGCCTCGGCCGCCTTCGGCAGTTCCTCGGACATGCGCTTTGCCAGATCGAGAATGTAATCGCCGCGGTATGCGCCCTCGGGAAACCGCGCCCCTGCGTTTTCCCGCTGCACCATCCGCAGCCACACGGAAAGCCCCAGCACCGCCAATTGCCGCCCGGCATCGTTGACGTAGTACTCGCGCCAGACCTCGTGCCCGCTAGCTTGCAGCAGGCGGGCCAGGCAGTCGCCGATGGCCGCGAGCCGCCCGTGCCCTACATGCAGGGGGCCGGTGGGATTGGCGGACACGAACTCCACCAGCACCTTGCGCCCCTCTCCGAGGCCGGATGAGCCATAGGCGTTGCCTTCCGACACGATTCGGGCGAGTTCGTTCTGCAGCGCGCCCGGGTCCAGCCAGATGTTGATAAAGCCGGGCCCGGCCGTTTCAACGCGTCCGATCAGCGCGTGGCGCGAAAGCCCGGACGCGATGTCTTCGGCGATATCGGTGGGCGGACGCTTGAGCTTTCCCGCCAACCGCATCGCGGCACTGGAGGCGTAATGTCCGTTGCGCGCATCCCGGACCTGCTCCAGCCCTGCATGCCGAAGGCCGCCCGCGTGTTCGCCGGCTACCGGGCGCAGTGCCTGTTCCAGGAGCTTGCTGAGCGTTTTCTTCATCGCGCGACGGCGGTGAATTTTATGCTCTGGGGGGACAGGGCGTAACATTGCCGGCGAAGACTTCCATGGCGGAGAGGGCTTCCTCGACACGGCATCAGCCCGGGGAGAATGGCAGTGAAGAAACTGGCCGCGTTGGCGTTGTGGGCAATGGCCGCCGCCGCGGCGGCGCAGGACGGCATCATCGTCAGGGCCGTGGGGCTTGACCGGTTTGACGGCGAACTCATGGAACTGGGCTATTCCGACCCGCGCACGGAATCGGGCTTCGAGGTGCTCGGGAGCGACATTGTGGAACGCGGCAACGCCACCCTGAAGGCCCCTCTGTTCGAGGTCATGCAGGTCGAAATCAGGCTGCCGCACGCCGCCGGCGCCGATGGACTGCGCGTTCGGGGGATCGTCGAGCCTGGCGCCCGCCATGAACTGGCCTGGGATGCGGACCGAGGCGCCCTGGCGTTCGCCGGCGGGCGTTATGACGAACTCATAAACAGTGCGCTGGCGGAACCGGGCGAGGCGGCGGTCGAATCTCTGAAGGTGATCTACCGGGAATTTGACGATCCCGTTGCCCGGCTGATGGCCCTGCGCGCCGCCTGGCTGGATGGCGAGGACGAAGAGCAGATGGCGATCATGGGCGAGCTTGAGTCCGTGTTGGGCGAAAGCCGCACCTTCGGCCTTCTCCGGGGCCTGGCCGAACATCGCGCCGCCGCGCTGGCCGAAGCGGTCAAGGGAGTCACCGCCGTGAACCTGGCCGGCGAGCAGGTACGCCTGGGCGACGTGCTCGCTGAGAACCAATACACTCTGCTGGAATTCTGGGCCTCGTGGTGCGCGCCGTGTTTCGCCGAGATTCCGTATCTTCAGGCCGCCTACGAGCGCTTCAGGCACCAGGGCTTCGAGATTCTCGCCTTCAACCTCGACGACGAACGGGAAGACTGGAGGGAGGCCTCCGAGGATCGCTACGATATTCCCTGGCTGAACGTCACCGACGGACTGGCTTTCGAAAGCCCGGTCGCGAATTTGTTCCGAATCAACGCCATTCCCGCCAGCTTTCTGCTGGGCGCCGACGGCGCCACCATCGCCCGCGACCTCCGCGGCAAGAGCCTGGAGGATCGCCTGGGCGAACTGCTCCCCGACGAGGCGGGCGACCGGGAAACCGCCGGGCGCAGCGCCGGGAAACTCTTCAACGGGGCTGCGCGCGACGAGTGAGGGCGGGACGCCCTCGTTCCCGGTGCTATGGAGCGGCGGGCTCGTTCTCCGCCATGTAGACCTCGAACGACGACTCGCTCGGCTGGTCTTCGTTGATCTCCTGGACCAGGTACTCCGGATAGTTTTTCTCCGCATACGCGAGGATATTTGGCGGAAGCTGTTCCAGATTATCGAATCCCCTGGTCGTGCAACGATAGAAAAGGCGGCCTTCGTGCCGGCCCATCATCTGCCAGGGCAGCCAGGGGGCCAGGCGGATCCAGGAACCGCTGTGCTTTACCCGATCCAGCGCGGGATTGCGCAGATCATCGTCGTTGCAGACGTATTCGAACATTTCGCATACCGGCAGGCGTTCGCCGGTTGATTCGCGCACCCAGACCTCGGGGTCCAGCAGGTTGGGGACCACTCCGCGGAAGTCCAGCCACACGGAGGTCTGGTCGCCGAGGGTCTGCCAGTTCAGGATAAAGGGATTCGTCGGATCGTCGGAAGCCCGGTAGTTGGGGAACTTGAAGTCTCTGCGGCCTTCGCCGCCAACCGGCGCCTGAGAGCGGAATTGGGGACCGAATACGCCCTTGACCATGCGATTGTGAATGTGCATGACCTTGTTGGTCTCCCCGGTGTACGGGTTCTCCCAGGTCTCGATGACCTCGTTGGTCTTCAGGTCCTTGTAAAAGCCAACTTCCTTCCAGAAGCTGGCGAAGGCGCCGTTCTCCTGGCGCACCGTATAGCCCATCCCGAAGCCCTCCAGGCCGAACAGCGCATCCGGCGTGCTGTTCGGCAACATGCCGAACACCAGGCCCGAATACCAGCCTTGCGCCCAGTCCCGGTCCTTAAGCGAACTTGTCAGCTTGAAGTACGCCTCAAGGTTGTCCATCGGGTTCATCCAGTCGTAGTCGATCCGCTCCTGGGCCGGCGCCTGTTCCTGGGAGCCGCCGCATCCGGGCAGTGCCGAAGCAGCCGCAAGGGCGGCGCCCCCGACCAGGACATTGCGGCGACTTAAGGGTGAGTCGAAATGGTGCAGCATGGCGGGCCTCCCGGTTGATGCGCGTATTCCCAACCTGCGAGTCTAGACAGGCCGCAGGCCGTTTGCAATTGGCCAGGCCCTTTCCGTGGCATGCTAGTGCCGTGTCTTCCATTCTGAGCCGACGGGCCTTCAGTACAGCTGTGCTTGCGCTGGCAGGTCTCGCAGCATTCGCTGCCAGGGCGCCGTCGGCAGGCGCCAGGCAGCCGCAACGAACCACCGCCGGCAGGGCTTCGGCGGCGACCGACGTGTTGGTTGTCGGCGCCGGGCTTTCCGGTCTCTACACGGCGCTGCTGCTGGAAGAACTGGGGGCGTCGGTACAGGTCATCGAGAGCCGCTCGCGGGTCGGTGGACGTGTGCACACCCTTTTCGACCTGCCCGGCCACCCCGAGGTGGGCGGCAACACAATTGCGAGCGGATACGCACGGATGATTTCCATGGCGCGCAGGCTCGATGTGCGACTGGTGGACTACGCCGCGCGCCTGTTCGGCGGACCGCCGCCGGAACTGGTCCATGACGGCGCATTGCTGAGCCGGGCCGAATGGGCGGAATCGCCGGGCAATCCATTCGCCGAAGGGTCCCGCGACAGGATGCCCTGGGAGCTGATCGCTGCGCGGACCGCCTCGGGCAATCCGCTGCCCGCTTCATCGGACTGGGTGAACCCCGAGTTCGGCTCTCTGGATGTCCCTCTGCACGACTACTTCCTGGACCGGGGCTTGAGCGACGGTGAGGTTCGCACGGCGTACGATACCAATCCCTACTACGGGACATCCGCCTGGGACGTCTCGGCGCTGATGTACCTGTTCAACGAGCGCTGGATACGCGAGCAGACCGCAATCGGACCTGCGGCCTACGCCGTGGAAGGCGGCAATCAGCGCCTGCCGGAGGCGATGGCGGGCGCGCTCAAGCGGGAAATCCGGTTCGGACAGGAGGTCTTGAGCATCGAGGACCGTGGCGACGGCGTTCGGGTGAGCTGTCGCGGCGGTGAATCGTTCGACGCACCCTTTGTGGTGTGTTCGGCGCCGTTCTCGAAGGTCAGGGACATGGCGCTCTCGCCGCCGCTGGAAGGCGGTCAGCGGCAGGCGGTGGGCACGCTTGCGTATATGCGCAATACCCTGGTTTTTCTCGTGCCCAAACGCCCGTTCTGGGAAGACGACGGGCTGTCGCCGTCCATGTGGACCAACGGCCGGCTGGGCGTGGTGGCCGCGCAACGCTTCGGCGAGGACCCCGCCGAAGTCACCGGACTGGTGGTCAACACCCGCGGCTGGGTGGCGGATCAGCTCGATCGCCTGGGGCCCGCCGAGGCGCAGGCCTGGGTGATTCGCGAAATCGAGCGGCTGCGTCCGGCGGCAAAGGGGGCACTGGAACCGGGCGGTTTTCACTCCTGGTGGCTCGATCCTCACAATGCGGGCGATTGGGCGATCTTCGCGCCGGGACAGGTGCAGGGACTGCTACCCGGCATGGCCCGGCCTCACGGTCGAATTCACTTCTGCGGCGAGCACACCGCCACCATGAACCGGGGCATGGAAGGGGCGATGGAGTCCGCCGAGCGGGTTGCGCTGGAGGTGGCCGACCGGCTTTGACCTCCAGCCGTTTGCTCCTGAAGTCAGGACGCATAATCCGGTATAGGATGCACGAAGGCCTGGGGGTGATTGTGTGATGCTCACGTGTTCATCGACTCTGGCCATCGGCAAATCGGGAGAGAAGAAATGAAACGCAGAACGGCACTGGGTCTTATTGGAGCTGCCGCCGCCGCGCCGCTGGTGAGAGCGCCATCGGCGCGGGCGGAATTGCTGGATCTGGATCCATCCGATCCGCACCAAACGCTCATGATTACCCGCAAGCTGGCGCACACGATGGACGACAGTCTGGTTTTCTGGTGGGCGCAACTGCTGAGGATGGCCGTGGTCGACAAGATCTCCACGCCGCTGTGGAACGTTTATGTGGGCGCAGTTCTCAAGACGCGGGATTTCAATGACCAGGGAGCATACGAAACGACGGCCATCAGCATGGTCTATTACACTGATCTGGAAACCGGCGAATTCCTGGAAACGTTCAAGAACCCGTTTACGGGCCAGGAGGTCGAAGTCAGCTATTTCCCCGCGACGCCAGCTACGCAAGTGCGCAGCATCGATGAGTCTCCGGAGGAGCGGCCGGCCGGGGAAGGGTTCAGGAGTATTCGCATTCATCCTCTCGGCCCCGCCGTCATCGAGGGTGACGACGTCTGGGTCCGGGACGACGCCATATTCCGCATGGAACCTGAGACGCCTGAGGCCGGCCGGCCATTTCGCGGCAACGACTGGAGCACCTATCACGGCTCGCTTGAGGACGTGGCCAATCCCCAGGTCCTGAATGCGCCCGCCACCTGGCACTTCAACGATATCCTGAGCTACCTGCCCTGGATGGGCATGGGCGACAGGCCCGGCGACTACGTTTCCCGCGGCTTCGGACGCAAGGTATCGTCGTTCGATTCCATGCCGGTCCGGCTGCAGGAACTCATCAGGACGCGGCACCCGGAAATCTACGAGGACCCCGCGGGCGCGCTGGCAGGCTAGCAGCATGACGCCGCGTCTCAACTGGCCCGTACTGCTGGTTTGTGTTGCGGCTCTTGGCGCG
Source organism: Gammaproteobacteria bacterium (assembly GCA_963666765.1). Lineage (GTDB taxonomy): Bacteria > Pseudomonadota > Gammaproteobacteria > Steroidobacterales > Foliamicaceae > Foliamicus. Next base: position 1,897,398 of record OY762933.1, on the reverse strand, counting down.
CTGGCGCCATTTACCGGGTTATCCCGGGCCGCTGCCGGGCCCGAGTCGGCCGGCACGATCACCTACGAGGAGATCGTCGCCAGGTATGCGGACCCGGATTCCAGGTTCGTCGTGCTCGAAGGCAACGACGGTATCCGGGTCCACTACAAGGACCAGGGGTCGGGCCCCGCGGTCCTGCTCGTGCACAGTTCGACGGGCGATCTCAAGGATTACGACGGCTGGGTGGAGATCCTCGGCGACGACTACCGAGTCGTGCGCTTCGATTTGCCGGCGTTCGGCCTGACGGGCCCCGTGCCGAGCGGCAACTACTCCATCGACCGGTTCCTGACGCTGGTGGACAGCCTGATGGACCACCTGAAAATCGACCGTTTCGCAATCGCCGGAACGTCCTACGGCGGCCTGGTGGCGTTCCGGTATGCCGGGACACGCACGGACCGCGTGACCGCCCTGGTGTTGCAGAACTCGGCGGGCGTGGAGTACGGCGGCCGTGGAGGCACCACGGACCGCGTGCGCGATACGTCGGCCGTGTTTGCGCCGAAACGTTTCACGACCGAGGAAATGGGCGCCAACCTTCGCCTCTCGGTAAACGACCACGGCAACATTACCGAGGAACTGATCCGGCGAAAGACCGACTACTGGAACATGATCGGCCGTGACCGTGAAGGGTTTATTGCCTGGCAGATGTACGAACGTGGGAACCCGGAGCGCGTGCTCGGCCGGGTACGCGCGCCGGCGCTGGTGATGTGGGGCGGCGCGAGCAGGGCGCTTTCGCCGGAAACCGCCCAGGCCTTCGTCGATGCGATGAAGAACGCCGAGAGCACGGAAAAGATCATCTTCGAGGGCGGCGGGCACTTTCTGCATATCTCGATGCCGGAAGCCACCGGCCGCGCCTTGAAAGAGTTTCTGGACCGCAGGATCGGCCCGACGGTCTCTGATTTACAACCAAGGGGGTAAGGCATGAGTGACAAGCTCGACAGGAACGATTCTCCGCGGTCCCCGCGGCGCCGGGAGATACTGGCGGCCGGTTCGGCCGGCGCAGTGGCCCTGGCATTGGGAAGCGGGGCTGCAAGGGCCGAAGGCGCTGCGGCGGGCGGCGGGGGAGCCGTCAGCGTGGCGGCGGACGGCAACTACGAGCGCGTGCCGCTGCGCAAGGACACGCTGCGGGTGACCGCCGTGCAATCCATCATGCGCGCGGTCCGCGACACGGCGAATCCCGCACATGAGATGAAGGCGAACCTCGACCACATGCTCGAACTGATAGACAAGGCAAATGGTTTTGGGGGCCCGCAGGACCTCGTGTGCTTCCACGAGCAGCCGATCATGGGCTGGAATCCATGGACCCGCGAAGAAGTGCTGCGCGTGGCCATCGAAATACCGGGGCCGGAAACCGAGGCGCTGGGCAAGAAAGCGAAGGAATACGGCTGCTACATCACTTTCGGCACCTATGCCAAAGACCCGGACTGGCCGGGCCATCTGCTGCTCAACGGCGTGCTGATCGGCCCCGAGGGCAATGTGGTCGCCAATCACTGGAAGACCAACAATATTCGCGGATTCATTCCCGGCTGGGACATCTTTACGACCGGGATCTACGATGTGCTCGACCGCTACCGCGAGATGTACGGAGAGGATGCCGTGTTGCAGGTGGCGCGCACCGATATCGGCAATATTTCCTGCTCGATCACGCCCAGCCAGCCGGACGTGATACGTGCGCTCGCCATGAAGGGTCTGGAAATCCGCCTGAGCTCGTCTTCGGGGGGTTACAGCCTGACCGGGGCCCAGACAATCGCGCGGCACAACCGGCTCTGGAGCGTCGTCTGCAACCAGTCCGTCTCGCCGGAGCAACCGGGCTTTCCGGAGTTCTCGGGTTCGGGCGACACGGCCATCTTCGATCCGCGCGGAACGATCGCGGCGCGCGCCCGGTCGGTGCACGAGGAGTTCGTGCGGACAACCATTCCGATGGCCGCATTCCGCGGCTCACGTTCCATTCCGCCCGGCGTTCCGATGGAGATGCTGCGGCCGGTCTACGAGCGGTACGTGCCGCGCGACGGTCCCAATTCGCAGGCGTCCTATCAGCCCGTGGATGCCGCGGACGCATCGCGCCATTTCACCAGCATCCGGAACTGGTAATCAAATTTGTGGTTAACAGCCGTTAACATAGTGAGGCTTGGTCCGCGGCATTGGCCGCTGAACAAGCATCATCAAGACTAGTTGGGAGGGGACACCATGCGTAGTCTGCACAATCGCCTGTTGATAGGCGCCGCCGTAATGAGTCTGTTCGCTGCCGATATGGCAGTCATGGCGCAAGATCTTGCGCTTGAAGAAATCGTGGTGACAGCGCGCAAGCGCGACGAGTCGATTCAGGACATCCCGCTGAGCGTCGCGGCTTTCAGCTCCGAGCAGCTCAGGGAGCAGCAGATCACCGATGTCGAAGACATGCTTCAGTTCGTTCCGGGCGTGCACATGAGCAACCACACCGGAAACCGCAACAATCCGGCGATCCGGTTTCGCGCCATCGACCCCCCTTCGAGCGTGCGCAGCTCGCAGACATCATCCGCCTTCGTGGACGGCGTCTATCTGCCGGGAACCAGCCAGTGGCTTTCCATGAACGACATCGAGCGCGTGGAGGTCGTGAAAGGCCCGCAAAGCGCCTTTTTCGGCCGGGCCACCTTCGGCGGTGCGATCAATTTCATCAGCAGGACGCCGGGCGATGACTTCAACGGCGACATCAACCTGATCCTGGGCGACAGCGGCCGCGCGGACGTGTGGGTCAGCGCCGAGGGTCCGATCGTTGAAGACCGACTGTACTTCCGGGCGTCCGGCCGGTTTTACACTTACGACGGGGCCTGGAAAAACGAGCACCCCACCGGCGGTGATCTGGGCTCCCAGCAGACGAACGCCGGCAGCGTGACTCTCTACGCCACGCCGACGGAAGACCTCTCCATCAAGCTGCGTCATGTGCGAACCGAGGACGACGACGGGCTGGCGGTTCAGTTTCTGGTCAAGGGCGAGAACAACAATTGCGGGCCGTTCACCACCAACGGTGTTATGGGGACCAGCAATTACTACTGCGGAACGCTGAGCCGAGGCCTGATCTCCAACGGCATCGCCATCGACACGTCGCCTGTGGAGGATACGGTCTACAAGGACAACATGGGACTTGATCGCACAACCGAACTCACCAGCCTGAATATTGACTGGGACATCGGCGGCTACACGTTGAGCTCAGTGACGGGTCAGTACCGCGAGGACACGGCGGAATTGCGCGAACTCCTCACGGACGAGCTTCAGGTCTACGTGGGATGGAAGGACGAGTCGTGGTCCCAGGAAGTGCGCCTGACCTCGCCCCAGGACAAAAGGCTGCGCTGGATGGTGGGCGCCTACTATCTCGACCTGACGTACGGCAAAGAAGGATTAACCGCCTTCCCCTGCCCTGGCGGTGGACCCTTCTGCTTCGACCCGACCATCGGCGCGATCAGCGGAAGAGGCGGCCGCGGCCTTTTCTCTCCTACTCCAGTCATTGCCCAGAACGTCGAAAACCAGGCGATATTCGCCAGCGTGGCTTATGACATTACCGAGCAGCTGACAGTCAGCCTTGAATTCCGTTATGAAGAGGAAGAGCTTGCGAACGCCTCCTCCGTGATACAGGAGGCCATGCCGCTCGATCCGAACGATCCCATCGGTACGGCGCAGCCCTTCGGCGGGGCCGAGGTCGACCTGGCCGCCGATTTCGAGGCGGAGCTGCCGCGGGTCATCGTTGACTACAAGTTGACTGACAACACCCTGCTTTATGCAAGCTATTCGAAGGGCAACAATCCGGGCGGCTTCAATCCCGAGGTCATCCAGTTGGAGCCCACGGTCGCGTTCCCGGCGTTCAACGCGTCGGAAGGGATCGGCTACGAGGTCCTGCAGGCCGAGCTTGACTCCTTCGAGTTCGGCGGCAAGCACACCCTCGCCGGCGGCAGGGGCTACGTCAACGGGGCGGTCTATGTCATGCAATGGAGAAACCAGCGCTTCAGGGGCTTCACCAGAGACGTGGACAGCAACGGTGACGGCCGTTTCATTCAGGGGTCGGACCGGCTCGGCGCACAGGTCGATTACGACAGTAACGGCAGCACCGACATCTGGGGGTTTGAGCTGGCGGCAAGCTGGGCGTTCAGCGAGAACTGGCGCGGCACCGCGTCCTACAACCACAACAGCAGCGAAATCAAGGTTTATCAGGATAACCAGAACAGACGGGTCTATGGCAGCGCTGATGCAAGTGGCCTGGAGGTGGCCCGCTCGCCGGATCATGCCGCGACATTTGCTCTGGACTTCAATATGCCCGCCGAGAACATCTGGACTGGCGACGGCGAGTGGTTCGCCCGCTGGGATGCCTGGTATCAGTCGTCAACCTGGACCTGGGTGATCAACCTTGCCAAGACAGAGGAGGCGGTGCTGCACAATCTTCGCGGTGGCTGGCGCAACGATCGCTACAGCGTTACCTTGTGGGTCGAAAACGTGACCGATGACGACTCCGTGCTTTCATCGCAGCGCACCACGGGCAGTTTCCTGACCGGTACGCTGGGTTACCAGCTGACGTTGCCCGAGCCGCGCACGTACGGCCTGACGCTGGCCGCGAGCTTTTAGAATCAGAGCAATGGAGGTGCGGAAGGGAACGTCTCTTTCACACTCACCTTCAGCGCGCCGCGACGACTTCAGGATCGACCGGATCAACGGTTGGCCGAACGCTGCACTGCGCCTCGATTGCCAGGACTGGCGCCTCGCCTCGCTGGAGGAAACCGGATAATGGCAGAAATGACACGCCGCGCAGCGCTTGCCGGCATCGGCTCTCTGGGGATCGGCGTGGAGCGTCACGCGTGGGCGAAGAATTCCGGCGTCCCCGAAACCGAACTCGGGCTCGACGACCCCGAGAGCAACCTCACGGCTTACGTCAAGTTGCGTGGCGACCTGGCCGGCGGGCCGGTCTACGACATTGTCCGGGGCGACGTGTACGGGCTGGTGTCCGAAGAGGCGCCACGGCCGCTGTTCAAGCTGATCGGCGCGCAGCGCAGCCGCTATACGCGGGTGTCCGCGCTGGAATTTCTCCTGGAAACCCGCTACGTGGGCATCCTGCTGGATTGGGAAACGGAACAGCCGCTCAAGAACTGGCTGAATCCGTATAACGACAGGCTTTGCGAGCCGCCGGTCACGCGTTACGGACCATCGGCCGCGCGGTTGCTCACTGATGGCATGGCGCCCGTGGAAGACGAACCCGGCACGCCGCCACGCGCAATCCGTCCGTGGTTCATGCTGGGCGACGTCGTGCACCTGACGGACCGCATCGCAAGCCCGGTGGCGCGCGCGTTGCAGCCGGATACCGACCTTATGATCTTTTCCGGAGATGCTGGGCAACTGGCCGATCCCATGGCGACCCGGGTCCCGTGCCGGCTGAGTTTCACCGCGGTCGAGCACTGGCGCGAGTGGATGCGCATGCAGCGGCCGGGTTCGCTCTGGTGGCATGCGGCCGGCGCCAAGCTGGCCGGTCCGGGCGATTATCCGCAGGCCATTCAGGCCGAGTTGCGAACGCTGGATCCGGAATTCCTTGAGGAGGACAACCTATGAATTTGCGAAGGCTCTTGCCTCTTGTTGCGCTGCTGTTTGCGGTGCTGCTGCCGCAGTACTCGCTGGCGGACTGGGACTACCGAACGGTGGAAGGCGCGGACGGCGTGCCTCTTAACGTCGTCACGGCCGGGGACCCGGCCTCGCCCGCGATCCTGCTTATCCATGGCTTCGGTCAAAGCCACTACAGTTTCGTCCGGCAAATGGATTCGAATCTCGCTGATGATTATTACCTCGTGTCCTTCGACCTCAGGGGGCATGGGGCGTCCGGCAAGCCGTGGACTACGGAGTCCTACAGCGAGTCCGCGGTTTGGGCCCGGGACGTCGCCGCCGTGATCGCGGCGACCGGGCTGGACCGGCCGGTGGTGGTCGCCTGGTCGTACGGCACGATGGTCGCGATGGACTATATCCGCGAGTTCGGCGACAGCGGCATCGCGGGAATCATTCTGACCGGCGGCCAGGGCGCCCTGAGGCCCTTCCGGATGCCCTCGGGGGACGACGACCCCGACGCCGAGGAGTTTGCGAAAATCCGCGAACTGCAGAGCAGCCCGGACCTGATCGACTATATTCGCGCCGGCGAGCGGGTGATCCCCCTGCTTACGGCATCACCCCTGCCCGAACAAGAGCTCCAGTTGTTTCGGGCCATCGGCCTGATGCTGCCGCCCTATGTCCGGCGCGCCATGGCGCACCGCCGGCTCGATAACCAGGACATGGTCGGGCAACTGTCCCTGCCGGTGCTGTTTTGCCTGGGAGAGAAGGACAATCCTTATCAGCTCGACGACGGGGCTGAACTCGCTGCAAGTCACGAGAACATGAGCCTTACCGTGTACGAAGGGGCCGGGCACTCGGTGTTTATCGAGCAGCCGGAACGCTTCAACGCCGATCTGCGGCGCTTCGCGGAGCAAACACTCACAATCAAGTCGCATTAGCCCGGCAGCTGCCAGCGAGCGAAGGGTGCCGGCGCTCCCGGTTCGCGATCACGCCCAGGCATGCCGCTATGCGCGCTGTGTATGCGGATTTGCGTCGCCGTGCAGGTTCCGTTAGCTTCGGACAGGTGGCTGCTGTTCTTAGAGAGGGTTGTATGTCTTGCACACAAAAACTTACGGGGGCTGCTCTGGTCCTGCTTGCAACAACCCTGGCGGCCCAGACCGGCGACGAGGCGGAGGTCTTCGAGGAGATCATCGTGACCGCGCGCAAGGCGGAGGAGCGGCTGCAGGAAGTGCCGCTCGCGATCACGGCGTTCTCGGCCGAAGAGATCGCCCGCCGCAGCATGCGCGAACTGGAGGACGTCGCCCACGCGACGTCCGGTTTTGCTTATGAAGATTTTGGCGGCGGTTACGGGGTCGCGGTGATTCGCGGCGGCGCCCAGATGCGCATCCAGGACCTGGACCACACCACGTCGATCTACCTGGACGGAATCTATCTTCCGCGCCAGTACATGGTGGACCTTGGCGTCGGCGGATTCGAGCGGATCGAGGTGGTGAAGGGGCCCCAAAGCGCGCTGTTCGGGCGCAATGCCTTCCTGGGGGCCGTCAATTACGTCAGTGGAGGACCGGGCGAGGAGTTGAGCGGGTCGGTTCAGGTCACCGCAGGCACGGATGAACGCCTGGACCTTTACGGCGAGGTCGGCGGGCCCATCATCGCCGATGTGCTCGGCCTGCGCCTGCTCGTGAGCGACAGCGAGTTCGACGGCACCTGGGCCAACGAGCATCCCAATTCCGCGGGCTACAGCGATCGCGGGACAGTTGGCAACCTGGGCGGCTGGGACAACCTGACGCTGGGCCTGAACGTCGAGTTCCGCCCGACGGAGCAGGTAGCGGTGGATCTGGATTACTACAGCGTGGAGCGCTTCCAGGAAACGAAGGGGAGCGTTCGCATCGAGGCGCCGGGTGATACCAACTGTTCGCGGACCTTCTTCGGTGGGGCGGCGGATCGCTTCTATTGCGGCGAACTGCCCACCACGTTCTCGCCATTGCCGGGCGGCAGCCCGCCGGAAACGAAGGCGACTTCCGATCCTCGCGGCTATCTGCTGGATGTGGAGTCCGACTTCATCCACGCCGGCGTGGTGGTCGACCTTAACGAGAACTGGCGCATCGCCTACCAGTTCGGGAGCGTGGATTCGGAGGTGATCGCGGCCGGCGCCGGCGATCGCGATCCGGCGCTTGGCTCGTTCAACTTTTTCAATCCCGCCTCGCCGGTGAACTACGTGAACGTTACGCCGGCGGGAACGAGCGAGTACACGTCCCACGAAATCCGGATCGATTTCGAACAGGGCTCGTGGTCCGCATCGCTGGGCGCCTTCCAATCGGAAATCAAGGACTTCGACTTGTTCGACTTTGCGTTCGCGCCCTTGAACGGCACCGAGCCCTTCGACGTCGATCCGAACGACGGCATCAGCGGCATCGCCGCGCTGGCGCTTACCCGGGCCCGGACCACTGTGGATACGGACGCGATATTCGGCCGTATCGGCTGGGAGTCTTCTGACGGCCTCTGGCGCGTGGGAGCGGAAGCCCGAATCACCGACGAGGACAAATTCCTGGATTCCAATACGAGGCTCGCAGACAGCCCCAAATTCGAGGACAGCTGGTCGCCGTTCACGCCCCGTTTTACGGTGGATTACCGCATGAGCGAGGACCGGATGGTCTATGCCAGTCTCGCCAAGGGCGCCAAGTCCGGCGGGTTCAACAATACGGTCTTCGATGAAGCGCAGCGCAGCTTCGAACCGGACGAGAACTGGACTTTCGAAGTCGGCAGCAAGAATACGCTGATGGACGGCCGCTGGCTGGCCAACGTGGCCGTTTATTACACGGACTGGACCAATCTGCAGATCAACACCTCGCCTACGGATCTCCCACAGGGCGTCCTGGCGCCCGCTATCGTGGGCAATACCGGCGGCGCAAAAATCTGGGGAATCGAACTTGACGGCGCCTGGGCCGCGACGGACAACTTCACCCTGGACTATGCGGTCTCGTTTTCCAATGCGGAATACGAGAGCGGTGCCGTGAGCGGCCGTATCGGTTCGCTGGGCGCCTGCGATGGCGTCGCCTGTCCCAGCGACGGGTCGATCGGCGGCAACGATATCCAGCGCCAGCCGCCGTTTCAGCTCAACGTTGGGGCCACCTTCAGCGGGGCGTTGCCGACGGGCTGGGACTGGTTTCTGCGCGGCGACGTGATTCACCAGACCAAGCAGTACATGGATGAGATGAATCTCGCCTGGCTGCCGGACCGCACGGTGGTGCATGCACGGTTTCAGGTCAGCAACGGATCGTGGAGCGCGGCGCTTTGGTCGAGAAACCTGTTGGACGAAGAATATGCGACCAGTGCGTTCTTCATAGCTACGGGTTTTGGCACGTCGTACGTGCCGATTTTCGCCGACAAGCAGACGCTGGGCCTGACGCTGACATACGGACTGTAGAGACGGTCGGGGCCGGACCTCATGCGTCGCGCAGTCGTCGTCGCTTTCGCCATTGGCATCGTCGTGCTGGCGGTGGCGCTGTCTGTTGACTGGCGTTTCTGGTACCGCTGGAACACGCTGCCGGAGGACCCCGGAGAGTGGCCGGCGAGCTACTACCAGCCGGTGGTCGAGGTTCCGGGCAGTCCGGGGGAGTTCTTTCCTACGGCCGAAGGGGCGGCGCTCACGATAGATGCCGGCGCCCTGGAAGCGGCGGCGGGCTGGGCGGAACAACACAACAGCGTTGCGCTGCTGGTGCTGCACCGGGGCGTGATCCAGCTTGAACGCTACTGGCAGGACATCGGGGCCGACTCGCTGTTCACGGGTCGCGCGATGACCCGGTCGCTGCTGCCCCCGCTGGTCGCAATTGCAATGCAGGAAGGGGCGATTGAATCGCTTGACGATCCGGTCGGCCGCTATCTTCCCGAATGGCGGGATGACGCCCGCGGCGCGATCACCGTGCGCCAGTTGCTGCGGAATCTCAGCGGGCTGGAGAACCCGCCCCTGGCCGGGGATCCGGACCCCTACAGCAAGAACGCCCGGATATCGCTGGGCTCCGATTTTCGCGCGGCGGCATTGGACTTCGATCTCGAGAACGTGCCGGGCGAGTTCTTCGCATTCTCCAACGCCAATGCCCAGCTTGTGGGCGCGGTGCTGGAAAGCGCGACCGGCGAAGCGTACGAGGACTACTTCAACAGCAGGCTCTGGGCACCGCTGGGCGCGGGTCCCGCACAGCTGTACATGGACCGGCCGGGCGGCATGCCGGCGGTCTATTGCTGCTACCGCGCCACCCCAAGGGACTGGCTGCGCTACGGCGCCGCACTGGCGGCGGATGGCCGTGTCGCGGGCCGCCGCCTCTGGCCTGCCGGCTGGGTGGAGGAGATGACCACCGTGTCGGCCGTCTATCCGAATTACGGCTACCAGATCTGGTCGGGCAATCCGCCGGACGGAATCCGGCTGTACGTGCAGGACAGGGAACAGTCCGCTCCCCACGGGCCGCCGATCAAAGCGGACGGAGTCTTCTTCCTGGAAGGTGGCGGCTTCCGGACCATGTATGTCATTCCGGATGACGAGCTCGTTATTCTCCGCCTGGGTTATGTCCATCCCGACTGGCTCACTTCCACCCTGCCCAACCTGATCCTGGCCGGTCTTGAAGACTGAGGAGACGCCATGTCGCACATCCAGCTCCCGATTCAACCTCATTCCGAACCGGCGCCGGGCGTGTCGCCAACCCGCCGACGCCTGTGCCAATCGCTGCTGGCGGGCGCCGCCATGCTCGGCCCCGGAATGCTTCCGTTGCGCGCCTCGGCGGCCGGGGAACTCGACCTCGACCGGGAACCGGACCTCCTTCGCGCCCTGGTCAAGATGCGCGGCAGCCTGGATTCCGAACTCGTGATTGGCTGGCTGCGAGCCAAGAGATTTTCCATATCGCAGGGGCGCATCGAACCGCTTTGCGGACTCATCAGCGCGGCCTTCAGCCGCTTCCGGCAAGTCTCCGATGACCTGTTCGAGTCCGTAGTCCTGGAAATCACCCATTACACGGATTTCGAGACTTGGGAACTGCTGGATACTTTGGTGATGCCGGTTACGGGCAGGGAAGTGGAGGTGCCTGCGTTCCGCTTCGGTCCCACGCGCACCCGGTATGCCGTAAGCCTCGACGAAAGACACGAGTTCGAGCCGCAGGAAGGCACCACGCAGGAGGCCTTCTCGCCGGCTGCATCAGTCCGTATGACCAAGTCCATACATCGGGAATATGTCCGCGAGGGCACGTTGCTTCTGCGCCACGAGGAACACGGCCGGGTTCGGCCCACCGACAGCGACATACCCAACATGTTCTACAAGGAATCCACGATCTGGTCCGCGCCGCTTGACGATGTGCTGGATCCGAACCTGACCCGGGTTGACGCCCTGGTGAACTACTCGGCGATGACCAGCTGGCGGCCGTGGATGCACATGGGCGAGGTTCCGGGCCACACGTCCTCGAACGGCCACGGCGCCAGGGCCAGATCGCTCGACGACCTGCCGGAGGACTTCCTGACTTACACGCGGCGGCTGCACCCCGACGTGTTGGAGGACCCGGACGCCGCGCTGGGCGGATTCGAAGAGTAGCGACGGGAAATCCGAATCAGACGGTGTTATAGTCCGAATCAGACGGAGAATGAATCCGAACTGGACGACGCATCATGCCGAACCGGCCGGCCAAAAGCGAAACATTTGTGATGCGGCACGCCGAGGAGCCGATTCGTACGGCGCTAACGGACACGCGCATCGTCGCCATCGTTGGACCGCGCCAGTCCGGCAAGACGACGCTCGCACAGCGCATCGCCCGTGACGAGAACCGTCCTTTCATTACCCTGGACGATGTTCAGTTCAGGCAATTCGCCCGGAACGATCCACTGGGTCTGGTGCGAGGCCTGCCGTTTGCCGCGTTCGATGAGGTGCAGCGCGCCCCGGAACTTATTCTCGCTCTCAAGAAACGGGTTGACGAGAATCCTCGCCCCGGAAGCTACCTGATTACGGGTTCAGTCGATCTCTTCAAGGGATCGATGTCTCCCGATTCTCTGGCCGGCCGCGTCGAAACCGTCGAATTGCTGCCATTCTCGCAAGCCGAGATTGCCGCCACCGGACCGTCCCGGTTTCTCGAGTGTGCGTTCTCCGGTGACTTTCCGGCCTTTGCGGCCAGGGGCGTGACAGACGACCTGATCGAGCGGCTGGTCGCCGGCGGTTTTCCCGAAGCGCTGTCGCGCCCCGTGCCTGCGCGCCGCCGGGCCTGGTTTCGCGCTTATGCACGTTCGCTGGCTGAGCGCGATGTTTCCGACATCGCCGCTGTCACAAAGCTCGATGAAATGGTCCGGCTGATTGACCATGCAGCGGTTTCCGGCGGCCAACTTCTCAACATGTCTCAACTTGGAACCCGGCTCGGCGTCGATAGCAAGACGGTGGACCGCTGGCTTGTCTTGCTTGAGCACATGTTCGTGGTACGTCGCGTGCGCGCCTGGCGCCGCAGCGGATTAAAGCGGCTCGTAAAGGCGCCGAAGCTGCATTTTCTGGATTCCGGATTGCTGGCTGCACTCCGGCGGACGGGAGCAGCGGAAATTGTGCAGGATCGCCAGTCCTTGGGTCCGTTACTTGAGTGTTTTGTCTTTGCGGAGCTTGCCAAGGCCGTCGCACTGTCCGGAGAGACGGCAACGATCAGTCATTATCGAGACAAGGATGGCGTGGAAGTGGACCTTGTCCTGGAACGCTCGCCCGGGACTTTGGTTGGTATTGAAGTCAAAGCCGGTGCGACCCTGCGGCCTCCGGACTTCCGGGGGCTGGAGCGGCTGAGGGAGGCTGCCGGCGAAAGATTCGTCTGCGGGATCGTGCTGCACGACGGCGAGCATGTCCAGCGGGCAGGCTCCGGATTGTTCGGAATGCCGGTCAGCATGCTATGGGACGCCTGAGCTCGGGCTACGGGCGAGAAACGCAAACTAGAGATCAAACGGGATCGGGCGCTCGAATTCGCCCCAGCGTGGCTCGAGCAGTTCCGGATATTCGCGCTCCATGCGGTCGAGAAACTCGCGCGGCAGTTCGGACGCGGAATTGACTTTCTTGCCGTCCCAGAATCCCGCCAGGTGGCCCATGCCTTCCGGCATCTTCAGCCACGCGGGATTTTCGAATGCGTAGTGTCCGCAGAAATGGGCGGGTAACGAAGTGATGGTTTCGTTCGCGAACAGGTCGAATTCCACCCAGTTGCAGGAATTCTCGATGTGCGTTGCAGGCCAGTCGGGCGGGGCGCTGCGCACCAGGTCCATCTTGATCAGGTCGTTCTCGATCCGGAACTTGCGGTAGGGCGCCTGGACAAAGCCGTCGCCGGACAGGTTGCGAAAGCCGGTGGGACTCCCGATCGTTCCCGGATCGGTTAGCAGCGGCGTCACGGGCACCTCGACAAGCTCGCCCGTTATGGGATTGGTCACGGAATCCGTGAACGCGTTGGTCTTGAGGTCGCGCGGGAAGGAAACATTGTGCGCATGGATGCGGTAGTTGTGGTCGCCGAGATGCCGGAAGTAGCTGAACTCGATTCCTTCGTAGCGGATCAGGGGTTCCGGGCGCCGTCCCCCGGGTATGACGAATACGAGCCAGTGGTACCAGGTCAGCGTCGTGCCCTGGTCCTCGACCAGGTCGCGCTCCATGCGCATCTGCGCGCGAAACTCCTCCACCGGGTCGTCGAAATGGAGGAACTCGGAGACGACCCGGCTTACCGGCGGGCTGACCGATTTGGGTGCGGCGGCCTCAAGCGCCCGCGCCCCCAGCAATGAGCCGGTCGCGCCGGCCGCGGCGGTAACGAAAGTGCGTCTGTTGACCATGGTTCGTTTTCTCCCTTGAAGTTTCGGTGGCTGACCGGCTAATGCCTTGGGCCTGTGGCGTTGGGCGTCATCGGCCGTCGCCGCTATTTCGGATGAGGTCCGCCGCGCGCTCGCCGATCATCATCGCGGTGGCGTTGGTATTGCCGCTGGTCAGACTGGGCATCACCGAAGCGTCGGCAACGCGTAGCCCGTCGATGCCGTGCACGCTCAAATCGGGCCGGGTGACCGCCAGCGCGTCTGTGCCCATTTTGCATGTGCCCACGGGGTGGTAGCCGAGAAAGGCGGTCCGGCGCAGGTATTCGCGCCATTCATCGTAGCTATGCACGTCCGGGCCGGGCAGCCGCTCGCCTATGCGGTACGGCGCGAACGCGGCGCCGTTGAGTATTTCACGGACCTTCCGGCAACCCTTGATCAGCCGCTCCATATCGTCGTCGTCGGCCAGCAGCCCGTGCGAAATGATCGGGGGTGCATTCGGATCGGCGCTGCGCAGCCGTATGCTGCCGCGCGAACGGGGATGGGAAACGTTGATCGCGGCCGAAATGGCCGGGCGGTCATACGGAATCACGCCTTCTTCCGAGAAACTGAACGCGTAGGGACCCAGTTGCACCTGGATGTCCGGTCTTGGCTCATCAGGAGTGGAGCGGATGAAGGCCACCGCGTGCGGGTAAGGGCTGGTGGCGGGCCCGCGGCCGAACAGCAGCCAGTTCAGCCCGTGCAGGACGATCTTCCAGCTGTTGATCTCGGTGTTATAGGTGGACACGTTCACATCGATGCCCACCATGCCCTCGGGGTGTTCCTGAAGATTCGCGCCTACGCCCGGAAGGTCCCTGACGACTTCGATACCGGCCTCGCGCAGCTGCTCCGCGGGCCCGATCCCCGACAGCATGAGAAGCTTGGGGGAGGCGATGGCGCCGGCGCACAGGATCACCTCGTGTGCGGCCTCGGCGCGGTAAAGCCGGCCTCCATTCCGATATTCCACGCCCACGCAGCGGCCGTTCCGAAACAGCAGCCGGTGGCACGCGCTACGGGTGCGCAGCACGAGATTGCGGCGCCGGCGCACGGGATGCAGATAGGCCCTCGCGGCGTTAAATCGGCGGCCACGCTGCTGGTTCACTTCGGTATAGGCCACGCCCTCCTGGGAGACGCCGTTGTAGTCCTGGTTGAGCGTCAGGCCTGTCTCGACGGCGGCCTGCACGAAGGTGTGCGCCAGCGGATGCGTGGTGCGCAGGGCCGCGGTGCGTACCGGGCCGGTGCGGCCGCGACAACGGTCGTCGCCCAGCGGCGTGGATTCCATCCGCTTGAAATACGGCAGCACGTCGGCGTAGCTCCAGCCGGGGCAGCCTTCCGCGGCCCAGCGATCGAAGTCATCGGCCGCGCCGCGCACGAAAAGCATGCCGTTGATCGAGCTGCTGCCGCCCAGGGTCTTGCCGGCCGGCCACAGGTCGACCCGATTATTGCGGCTGGGATCGGGTTCGGCCTGATAGCACCAGTCGATCTTCGGATTGCCGATGGCGCGGATGATCGCCGCGGGCATGCGGATATACAGCGAGCGGTCGGCGCCGCCGGCCTCCAGCAGCAATACCCGCGTGTCCGGATGCTCCGTCAAACGGTTGGCCACGGCGCAGCCCGCCGAACCGGCGCCCACGACGATGTAGTCGAAGGAGTTGACGGAGAGAAACCTCGCAAACGATTTTGCACAGGGAATCATACGAGACCAGACTGCGTCCCTGAACTCAGCCGAATGCGGCGGGCTGAACCGGCAAGACCCACGGCGATTGGCGCAAGCGGGGGTGTCATGGTCTATTCTTTACGCGATGTACTTCCTTGACGTTCTGAGGCAGGCGCTGGAATCGATCGGTGCCAACCTGTTTCGCGCTTTGCTGACCATGCTGGGCATGATCATCGGCGTGGCGGCGGTGGTGACGATGGTTTCACTGGGTACCGGCGCGCAGCGGGCCGTGGAGGAGCAGATGGAGGCGCTGGGGGCCGACATCCTGGCGGTCACCAATTCCCAGCGCCGGTTCTGGGGCGTGTCGCTCGAAAACAGCAGCCTGGGCGTGGACGACGCCGCCGCGCTTCGGCGGGACGCGCGCCATCTTGAGAGCGTGGTGCCCAGGATCTCGCAGCGTCTGCAATTCGAGTTCGGCAACAGCAACACACGCGTCGAGCTGATCGGTTCCACTTTCGAATACCCGCTCCTGCATCGCTATGAAATAGCCGCCGGAAGGATGTTCGTTCCGCAGGAAGAAGAAGCGCGCCTGCGCGTAGCGGTGCTCGGCAGCGAAGTGCCCGGAAAGCTGGAAACCACGGCAGCCGCCTTGCTTGGGCAAACGGCGTTGCTGGGGGGCGTTCCTTTCACCGTGATCGGCGTATTGGAGGAATCCGGCTCGGTCGGAATGCAGAATCCAAATGACGATGTACTGGTGCCGCTGTCCACGGCGCAGTACCGGGTGACGGGCAGTGACCGGCTGGAAAGCATGGACGTGCAGATCCGCTCCGGTTCGGCGGTGGAGCAGGCGCTGGTGGACGTCGAACGCATCCTGCGTCGCGAGCACCGCATCCGCCCGGGCGAGGACAACGATTTCGGAATCCTGGACCGCAAGCAGTTCCTGGAGGTCCGCGAGGAAACCACCCGCATCTTCGCCCTGCTGCTTCCGGCGATCGCCGGGGTCAGCCTGGTGGTGGGAGGAATCGGCATCATGAACATCATGCTGGTGACTGTCGCCGAGCGGACCCGCGAGATCGGCGTGCGCCGGGCGATAGGCGCTACGCGCACGGCCATCATGTCGCAGATCCTGGTCGAATCCTCGCTGCTGTGCCTGCTGGGCGGCGTGCTGGGTGTGGCCGCCGGCTGGGGTGCGTCGAGGCTTCTCGCTCAGTTTTTCAACTGGCAGACCGTGGTGGCGGCGGAATCGATCGGGGTGGGGCTGGGTTGCAGTCTGCTCATCGGCATCGTCTTCGGACTGTGGCCCGCCCGCCGCGCGTCAACGCTGGATCCCATCGAAGCCCTGCGCCACGAATAGCCCCGGGAGCGGTGTCAGGAGGCGCCGGCCGCCTCCGGCTGCGGAACCCGCGTCAGCCAGAGCAGGGTGCACAGTCCCAACACAGCCGCCACCCCGCCCCAATACACGGTGGCCGCGGTCAGGCCGATCGACTGGGCCCAGCCACCAAGCGCCGCGCTGCCCAGGGCCACGCCCCCGAACGCCACCACGCTCCACAGGCTCATCACGCGGCCCCGGTACTTTTCTTTCACGACGGTCTGGGTAAGCGTCTGCGATCCCACTCCGCAAATGGTCAGGACGCAGCCGAAGACCGGCAATTGCAGCATGGCGAGCCAGAAATTGCCGGTAAAGCCGAATACGACGATGAGCAGTCCGGTTAGCGCCGTGCAAACGACTGTCCACTTGCGAAGTTGCTGCAGCGACTTGTTGCGGGCCACAAACAGGCCGCCCAGCACTGCTCCGACTCCGAAAGCCGAAATCAGCAGGGACATGCCGTCGCTGCCGCGCTGGAAAACCTCGTCCGCGTACGGCGCCATCAGTTCGAAAAGGGCGCGTCCGAAAGTGGCGCCGATCATTACCAGTACAAGGTAGAAGCGGATCGCGGGATGACTCAACGTGTACTTGAGGCCGTCGCGCAGCAGGCGGGCCAGCCCGATCTGGCGCTCCAGTTCACGCGTAACGGGTTGCAGCTTCAGGTCCCAGAGCACCCATGCCATGCCGAGAAAAGTGGCGGTGCTGAGCGCGAACGCCGGCGCCAGGCCAAAGAACTTGATGATGTAACCGCCGAGCACCGGACCGATGACGCGCGCGATATTAAAGCTGACCGCCCCGAGTCCCACGGCGCTGGCCAGTTGCATGGAGGGCACCAGGTTGGCCATCAGGGCAAGGCGCATGGGCGTATATCCGCCGCTGAACACGCCGAATGACAGCGCCAGAAAAAACAGTGCGGCCGGCGTCATCAGGCCGAGCGCCGCCAGTCCGAAAAGGCCGGCGGTGACGCCGATGTTGAGCAGGTTGAAGACCTGCGCCGCCCGGCGCCGGTCCCAGCGGTCGGCGTAGGCCCCGAATACCGGTCCCAGCACGGCCACCGGGAAATAAGCGGCAAACGCTACCGCCGCGACGAAAAACTCTGATTCGGTCAGCTGCCAGGCCTGCCATCCCAGCGACAGCCGCAGAATCCAAAGCCCGTGCGTAGTGATGGTGCTGCCGATCAGAAAGCGGCGGTAGGCGGGTGTGGATAATGCGGAACTGGACATGCCGGGCGAACGATTGCCCGGCGGAACCCGCGGCCTGAAGCAGGCCGCTATGGGTAGCCGCCGGGGAAATGGGCAAGCGAATGAGTATGATGCGCGCAGCGTGAATTGTCCACGCTTGAGTTTTCCATGAACCGACCCGCAAAAATTTCGCTGGAGTTCTTTCCGCCACGAACGGAAGAACTGACCGCGATGCTGGAGGCGACGCTGGCGCGCCTGTTGCCGTACGGCCCGCTGTACTGCACCGTCTCGTATGGCGCCGGCGGCTCGACGCGCGACGGAACGGCGCGCTGGGTGCGGCGGATCCGGCGCGAATACGGCAGCGATTGCGCGCCCCATCTCACTCATGTCTCGCACACCCGCGAGGAGGTGCGGGAGATCGTGCGGGACTACGTCGAACAGGGCGTGCGGAGAATGGTTGCGTTGCGCGGAGACATCCCCGCGGACGGCGTTCCCGAGGACGTGCGTTCGCGCGGCTATTCCTCGACGGTGGAATTGATTGCCGACCTGAGGGCCTCCGGAATACGCGAGGTCATGGTGGGCGCGCACCCGGAGCACGGCGGCGGCGACAGCGCTGCTTTGCGTCAGCACCTGGAGTTCGTGAAGCAGAAGCTCGACGCGGGCGCCACCCTGGCCATCACCCAGTTCTTCCTCGATAACGACAGGTACTACCGATTGCGCGATGTCTTCGCCGCCGCGGGCCTGGAGAAGCTCCTGGCGCCCGGCATCATGCCCCTGCACAACCACAGGCAGGTGTTCTCGTTTGCCGGCAAGACCCACGTTGAAGTTCCGGCGGTGCTGCGCACGCGCTTCGAACAGGCCGCGGATGACGCCGATGCGGTACGGGAAATCGCGGACGGTTTCACGCTGGACCAGGTTCAAGACCTGGCGGAGAACGGCGTGGAGCGTTTTCACATCTACACCATGAACCGGGCACCGCTGACCGCGGCCATCTGCGAGGCGCTCGGGTTGAGCGCACCGGGGATGCAGTCGTGAACAGGCCCGCAGCCCGGGCGGAAGCCCTGGGCGAGCTGATCCGCAAGCGCATCGTTTTCATCGACGGCGCCATCGGCACGCTGGCCCAGACCCTGGATCTCTCCGAGGAGGAATACCGGGGCGCGGAGTTCGCCGACTGGCCCCAGGCGCTGAAGGGCAATCACGACCTGCTGTGTTTGACTCAGCCGCACTTGGTGCGCGAAATCCACGACGCCTATCTCCAGGCCGGCGCCGACATCCTTACCACCAACAGCTTTACCGCGAACGCGCCATCGCAGGCGGACTATGGTCTTGAGAACCGGGTCGCCGACATCAACCGCGCTTCGGCCCGGGTCGCCCGCGGGGCTGCGGACGCGGCCCAGCGCCGCGACGGCCGCCCGTACTTCGTGGCCGGCAGCCTGGGCCCCACCAACCGGACCGCCTCGCTGTCGCCGCGCGTGGAGGACCCCGGTTATCGCGCCACCGATTTCGACCGGCTAGCGGCCACATATGAGATCGCCACGTGTGCGCTGCTGGAGGGTGGCGCCGACCTGCTGCTGATCGAGACCATCTTCGACACGCTCAATGCCAAGGCGGCTTTGTACGCCATCGCGCGCGTCGGCGATGAACTGGGGCGGCCGCCGTCGGTGATCGTGTCCGGCACGATCACCGACGCCTCGGGCCGGACGCTGTCGGGCCAGACTGTGGAAGCCTTCTACAACTCGATCCGGCATGCGCCCATGACCGCCATCGGCCTGAACTGCGCGCTGGGCGCGACGGAGTTGCATCCGCACATGCGGGAACTCTCGCGGGTCGCCGAACTGCCGGTGAGCGTTCATCCGAACGCCGGGCTGCCCAACGAACTCGGCGAATACACCGAGACTCCGGACGAAATGGCGGCCACGCTTCAGGCGATGGCGCGGGAAGGGCTTCTCAACCTGGCCGGCGGCTGCTGCGGCACAACGCCGGAGCATGTTCGGGTGATGCGCGAGGCGCTGGCCGGCATTGGCCCGCGCACGCCGCCAACGCCGCCGCGGATCACGCGGCTGGCCGGACTGCAACCACTGAATATCGATGACAGCACCGGCTTCGTTCACGTCGGCGAGCGCACCAACGTTACCGGCTCGGCGATCTTCCGCCGGCTTATCGAGGCGGACGATTACTCCGCGGCAGTGGCAGTGGCGCGCCAGCAGGTCGAAGCCGGCGCCAACCTGCTGGACGTGAACATGGACGAGGGGCTGCTGGACTCCGAGGCCGCGATGCGCCGGTTCGTCAACCTGCTGGCCGCCGAGCCGGACATCTCGCGGGCGCCCCTCATGATCGATTCGTCGCGCTTCGAGGTACTGGTGGCCGGCCTGAAATGCGTGCAGGGCAAGGGCGTGGCCAATTCCATCAGCCTCAAGAACGGCGAGGAGGAATTCCTTGAGCAGGCGCGCGAGATTCGGCGCCTTGGCGCGGCCGTAGTCGTGATGGCTTTCAACGAAAAGGGCCAGGCGGAAAGCGTCGAGCAACGGGTCGCGGTGGCCGAGCGCAGCTACCGCCTGCTGGTGGACAAAGCCGGCTTCCCTCCTGAGGACATCATCTTCGACCTGAACATCTTCGCCGTGGCCACCGGGATCGAGGAGCACGACGACTATGCCCGCGCGTTCATCGAGGCCACCCGCCTGGTCCGCGAGCGGCTGCCCGGGGTGCATGCCAGCGGCGGAATAAGCAACCTGTCGTTCTCGTTCCGCGGAAACAACACGGTGCGCGAGGCCATGCACTCGGTGTTCCTGTATCACGCCATCGCCGGGGGCATGGACTTCGGCATCGTCAACGCCGGGCAACTGGGCGTTTTCGAGGACATCCCCGAGCGGCTGCGCGAGACGGTGGAGGACGTGATCCTCAACCGCAATCCGG
The DNA here is from genome assembly GCA_963666765.1 of Gammaproteobacteria bacterium. Taxonomy (GTDB): domain Bacteria; phylum Pseudomonadota; class Gammaproteobacteria; order Steroidobacterales; family Foliamicaceae; genus Foliamicus. The sequence goes on along the minus strand of OY762933.1, from coordinate 1,876,874 downwards.
GCGCCGGCGAACGTCTGCTGCAATTGGCACAGGAGTACCAGGGGCAGGGCGCGCAGCAGGTCCGCGACGAAGAGGAGTGGCGCGGCCTGCCGCTTGCCGAGCGTTTGAGCTACGCGCTGGTGCATGGGCTGGACGCCCACGTCGTGGAGGACACCGAGGCCGCCCGCCAGGCCAGCGAGCGGGCGCTGGACGTGATCGAGGGTCCGCTGATGGATGGCATGAACACCGTGGGCGACCTGTTTGCCACCGGCCGGATGTTCCTGCCGCAGGTGGTCAAGTCGGCCCGCGTGATGAAGAAGGCCGTGGCCCACCTCATCCCGTTTATCGAACAGGAGGGCAGCGGCGTGTCCAGCCGTGGGCGACTGGTTGTCGCCACGGTCAAGGGCGACGTGCACGACATCGGCAAGAACATCGTGGGCGTGGTGCTGCAGTGCAACGGCTACGAGGTCATCGACCTCGGCGTGATGACGCCCTGCGAGGAGATCCTGGACACCGCGGTCAGGGAAAAAGCCGACTACATTGGCCTGTCGGGCCTGATCACGCCGTCGCTCAACGAGATGGTGCACGTGGCCGGCGAGATGCAGCGCCGCGGCATGGAACTGCCGCTGTTGATCGGCGGCGCCACCACCTCTCCGCGTCACACGGCGCTGAAGATTGATCCGGCCTACGAACGCGGCGTGGTGTACGTGAAGGACGCGTCCCGGGCGGTGGGAGTGCTTGGCCAACTTAGCGGCGCCGGTAGCGAGGCGTATCTGCGCGACGTCGGCCGCGACCTGAAGCGCCGCCGGGAACAGCCCGCCGGAAGGCGCAGGCGGGAGGACCTGCTCAGCCTCGAAGAGGCGCGCGCCAACCGGCTTGAGATCGATTGGGGCGCTGAACCGCCGGCTGAACCGGCGCGCGCGGGCGTTTTCGAAAAGCTTTCGCCAACGCTGGAGGAACTTTACGACTATATCGACTGGCAGCCCTTTTTCGCGGCCTGGGAGATGCGCGGGAAATTTCCGCAGCTTCTGGATGACCCGCGGAAAGGCAAGGCCGCCAGGGAAGTTTGGGACGATCTTCACACGTCGCTGATCGCGGCGATCAAGGCCGGGGAGATCGCATTTCCGACGGCGGGCGTTGCCGGAATTTTTCCGGCCGCCTGCGACGGTGACGACATCGTGGTGTTCGGCGACGAATCACGGGAAACGGAACTGGGACGCATTCACGGGCTGCGCGAACAACGGCGCATGCCGCCCGGCAAACCCAACGCCTCGCTGGCCGACTTCGTCGCGCCGCGGACGGCGGGCGGCGACTGGATCGGGATGTTCGCCGTAACCGCCGGGGGCGATCTGGATCGGACCATAGCTACACTGGCTGCGGGCAAGAAGGGCGGCGACGACTACGAGGCCATTCAGCTCAAGGCGCTGGCCGACCGGGCCGCGGAAGCGTTCGCCGAATACCTGCACGAGAAGGTGCGCACGGAGTTGTGGGAATACGCCTCCGACGAGTCGTTCAGCAAAGATGAGTTGATCGCGGAGCGCTACCAGGGTATCCGGCCGGCCCCGGGCTACCCCGGATGTCCCGATCACAGCGAGAAGGCGCTTATCTGGCGTCTGCTGGAGGTTGAGCGGCGCATCGGCGCGCGCCTGACCGAGTCGTACGCGATGTGGCCGCCCTCCTCGGTGTCGGGCTATTACTTCGCCCACCCCCGGTCCCGATACCCCAATATCGGGCTGATCGGCGAGGACCAGCTTGCCGACTACGCCCGGCGCAAGAGCATCACGGTTGACGAGGCGCGCGTCTGGCTGGCGCCCAATCTCGCAGACTGACTCCGGGAGCGAGGGCGGGACGGGCCTCCCGCCCTTACGGCATGCGGGCCGCCGTTACCCGTTCATGGCCGGCCAGGTCGCGGTGGGTAATCGCCGCCTTGAGTCCGGCGCTGCGCATCAGTGAGCGGACCGGAGCGCCCTGCTCTGCGCCATGCTCCACCGCCAGCATTCCGCCGCGGTTCAGGTGCGCCGGCGCCCCGGCAATCGCCAGGCGCAGTTGCCGGAGGCCGTCCGGGCCGCCGTCCAGTGCCTGGCGCGGCTCGAAGCACAGGGGCTGTTCGCCGCAGAGTGCGGACTCCACGTACGGTGGATTGCAGGCGATGGCGTCGAAGCGGCGGCCGTCCAGCGGACCGTACCAGGAGCCCTGAACGAATCGCACCCGGCCCGGCGCCATCCCGGCGGCGTTGCGCCGGGCAACGGCGAGCGCAGCGTGGGAAATGTCGGAGGCCACGACCTGCGATTCGGGCAGGATCCGCGCCAGCGCGACAGCCACCGCGCCGGAACCGGTCCCCAGGTCCAGTATCCGCGGATTTCCGCCCTTCGCACGCACGTCCTCGCGAACGATCTCCACCAGCAATTCGGTCTCCGGCCGCGGCACGAGCACCTCGTCGGTAATCTCGAATTCCAGCGAATGGAACTCCCTGCGCCCGATGATCTGCGCCATCGGCCTCCCGCCCATCCGTTCGGCCAGCAGCGTTTCGAAACGCTCCACCGCCCCGGACGCCAATTCTTCCGCCGTGCGCCCGTAAAGCGCGGCCCGATCCAGGCCCAGCGCAAGGGCCAGCAGCAACTCGCAATCCAGCCGCGCAGTCTCACTGACGCGCGCAAGCCGCCTTGTTCCCTCCCGCAACAGAGACTCCGGACTTCGCGCGGTCGCCATCGCCCTATTTTCCCCGACACGCGCCACGGCGCGAGTATTGTGTTCTCGGCGCTTCCCGCCATAATGCGCCTTCAGGATTCAGCACCATGACCAGAAAGCAAGGCAATTCCACCCGCTGCGTGCACGCCGGCGACACCCATGACGCCGCCACCGGCGGGGTCATGCCTGCGATCCATCAAAGCACCACCTTTGCCTACCCGGCAATGCGGGAGCGGCCGGAGCACATCTACACCCGCGAGTCGAACCCCACGCGGGACGCCTTCGAGCGGGCCCTGACCGAACTGGAGGGCGGTTCGAGGACGCTTGCCTTCGCATCGGGAATGGCCGCCAGCACTGCCGTTCTGGAACTGCTGACCCCCGGCGACCACATCATCGGGCCGGCCAATGTCTACGGCGGAAGTTTCAATATGCTGCGGGTCGCGGGCGAAGGGCGTTTCGAGGTCAGCTACGTTCATCAGAACGAGGGCCCGCCAGCCTTGCGGGCAGCCTGGCGCAAGAACACCCGGCTGGTGTGGATGGAAACGCCTTCCAACCCGCTGATGCACATTACCGACCTTAAGGCCCTTTCCGAATTGTGCGCGGCAAACGGCGCCCTGAGCTGTGTGGACAGCACCCTGGCCACCCCATTGGTTACCCGGCCCCTGGCCCTGGGCGTGGACATCTCCATGCACTCGATTACCAAGTACATTGCCGGTCATTCCGATGTATTGGGCGGGACGCTGACAGTCTCCGACAGCGATCTGGCCGTCCGCCTGATGCAGGTTCGCAATCGCACCGGGGGCGTGCTCGCTCCGCTGGATTCGTACCTGGCGCTACGGGGACTGAAGACGATGGAACTGCGGGTGCGGCGGCAATTCTCCAATGCCTCACGCGTGGCCGAGGAGTTGCAGGCGCACGGGAAGGTAGCGCAGGTCCACTACCCCGGTCTTGCGGATCACCCGCAACACGCGCTTGCCGGCAAGCAGATGGATGGCTTCGGCGCGATCGTCTCGCTGCACCTTCATGGCGACGGGAATGCGCCGGAAAGATTGCTCAATGCCCTGGAACTGTTCACGATCGCGGAAAGCCTCGGCGGCGTCGAAAGCCTGGCAGGCTTTCCGCCGCTGATGAGTCACGCCACGATGACGCCCGAGGCCCGCCGGGCCGCCGGGATCACGGGCAACCTGGTGCGGCTTTCCTGCGGCATCGAAGACGCCGCCGACCTGATCACCGACCTCCTTCAGGCGCTGGAGCAGGTCTAGGAATCTTCCTTTCGATTGTTTGCGGCGCGCCTCTTTCCCGGGATTACATCGAGTAGCTGAAGCGCAGTCCGGCCTGGCGCTTGTCGGGCGCGAAGATCACAGTCGCAAGGTTGCCCAGGGCGAAGAAGTCGCCCGAGGACTGCGCCGTGCGCACCGTATCGTCATCCGTTACGTTGTCCACGTAGGCGAACAGGCTCCAGCGTTCCGCCTGCAGGCCGATGCGTGCGTCGACGTTGACCCACGAGTCGAACACGTTGCGGCGTCCGACCGCGATGCCGCGCTCGCTTTGGTACTGCGCAAGCAGGTCAACCTGAAAATTCATGCCGTTGCCGACGGCGCGGGTGTAGCTGGCCGAAACGTTGAAGTTATGCTGCGGCACGCGCTCCATCTCCCGCCCCGATTGATCCACCGAACAGAGGTAGAGCCCGGCGGGTGTCTGCTGCAGCGTGCAATCGTTTACCAGCCCGATCGTAAGCGCGCTGTTGGTAAGGCTCACAAAGTCGGTGTACTCGCTGTCCAGCCAGGTGTATCCGCCGCGAATCAGCAATTCTTCTGTGACTGCAAGCGCGCCTTCCACTTCAAAGCCGCTGATTTCCGCGGCGCCCGCATTGCCGACCACCAGGTCGAAGCCGGTGGCCGCGGTTGCGCTGGGCTCAAGGCTGACCGTCTGTTTGCCCTCGTAGTCCATGAAGAACACCGCGGCGTTGAACGTCACGCGGCCTTCCGCCAGCGTGCTCTTGAATCCGGCTTCGTAGTTCCACAATTCCTCCGGCGCGAAGCGCGCGGTAACGGGGTTCGGGCTCGCTATCGTGGAAACGCCGCCGGGCTTGACGCCCTTGGCGATTGAAGCGTAGGTGAGTATGTTCTCGGAATACTGGTATTCCAGCGTAACGCGGGGCGTGAAGAAACTGTCCTCGGAGCCTCGCTGGGCGGTCGGGTTCATGTTGACCGGGATGGGTCCCGCAAACGCCGCGCCGATCATGCCGTTTCCGCCCACGGTCCAGTAGGTATCCGTGGATTCGTCCGAGTAGCGGGCTTCCACCGAGCCGGTCAGCCTGTCGTTGAAGTCGTATTCGAGGATTCCGTACGCCGACCAGTGATCGGTATCGCGGCCCTCGTCGCGCTTCGTGATGGGGCTTTGCGCGGCCACGTTCTGGCCTGCGGAAATGACCGGCACGAACATCAGCACGATCAGGTTTCCGTTCTTCTGCCGCACTTCCTCGTTCCAGTACAGTCCGCCTACGGCCCAGCGGAATCCATCCGATTCAAGGTCGCCGAGCCTGAGTTCGAGGTTGGTCTGGTCGATGTCCGTTTCAAGGTCGAAAAGGAATTGCGCGGGCAGGGGTTCGTTCACGCCGGGCGACGGCAGGAAAACCGGTTGCCATGGCTCTCCGTAGTAGTCCACGTCCATGTTCTGGGTGGTTTCGGCGGAGGTGCCGCCCAGCCAGGCGTTCAGCTTTGCCCCGCCGAAGTCCCATTCAGCGCGCGCATGCACCAGCAGCGAATCGAAGGTGCTTCCTTCGTAGTCCTCACCGGTGTAGGGGTTCAGGCTGGCGGAAATCGTGTCCAGCGAAGTGATCGCCCCGGCCGGCGGCGCAAAGACATTCGCAGGGTAGGGAACCGGCCCGAATGCGCCCGGAGACAGGAGTCCGACCACATGCGACGGCAGCAACACAGGATCGGCGTGGCCGGTCTTGCTGGCCTGCTGCGCCTGCGGGCGGATTTCGTATTCGTCCGACGAATACGCCACGCGCAGATCCAGGCTGAAGGTATCGGACGGTTGTAATGCCGCGGACGCGGACACTCCCGTGGAGTCCGAACCGCCAATGCCTTCGCCCGACACTTCGTTCTCATAGTAGCCGTCGTGCTGCGCGGTTACCGCATTGATCCGCAGGCCGAATGTCTCCGATACGGGAAAGGACACCCCAACGCGCGCTTCCATCTGCCCGTATTGGCCAACGTCAGCCGAGAAATCCGCCTCGAGCTCGTCGCTGGGGGCCCTGGAAACGTAATTCACCGCGCCGCCGAAGGCCACCCGGCCGTACAGCGCGCTTTGCGGACCCTTGACGACTTCGATTCGCTCGATGTCCATGACCTTGAGGTTCATCAGCATTCCGCCGCCGGAGGTCAGCATCGATTCCGATGAGATGTCGATGCCGTCCACGAGGATGCCGACCGGAGCGCGGCCGCGGTCGGTGGGCAATCCGCGGATGTGCGGTCGCGTGTCCTGCGGGATCCAGCCCTTGTCGAACACCAGCCCCGGCGTCAGCCGGGCGATGTCGTCGATGTCCCTGATGCCGGCCGCGGCGATGGCTTCTTCGTCAAACACCGAGATGCTCAGCGGGATGTCCTGCACAGACTCGGTGCGCTTCCGCGCGGTGACGACGATCTCCTCGATTTCCTGCGCGGGCAGCGAGGTGGCAAGCAGACAAAGGGCGCCGAGCGCGATCGCCGGGCGCGTGAAACGCGATAAGGTCATGGTTGTCCCCTGATGAAATTCAAGAAAAATCCGCCTCCCCAAGCGGATTCAAGCGGAGTATAAACGCCGACCCGCAATCCGTGGAAATCGCCGCGAGCACAGACTGCCCTTCCCTGGAACGTTGGAGGCAGGGATGCCGACACCGAGCCCACAGGGATGTGCCTGTCGGCGTTTCCAGGTAAGGGCAGTCTGCGCTCGCGGCGATTTCCGCTACTGGGACTGGCGCCAGGCCTGTGCTCTTAGCGCTGCGTTCTGACTCAGCGCGGCGTGAAACAGCGCCACGTCGTAGTAGTGATAGCTCGCCCCCGGCAGCAGCAAGGCATCGAACGGCGCGGCCGGGGTTCGGTCCAGACGCAATATGCCCTGGTCGCACCAGGCGCCGGTGACGCCCGGGATCGAGGCGCGGCGCCCCTGCCCCGGCAGCGCGGGCGCCACGGCGCCGGGATTGGCCGAGGCCGGTGTCCATTCTCCCGGCGCCGACCAGTTCAGCGGATTGCTGCACTGCACGTCCAGGCCGCCATCGTCGCGGCGATATTGGGGCATGCGCATGGCGGTGGCGAACTGAATCGCCCGCGCATCCCCGGTGGGCCCGTAGGTGATCCAGGACGCCACGCAACCCGTATCGTTGCTCTCGCGGCATGGTTGGAAATTCCTGAGCCGGTCCCCGTAGGAACCCAGCGGCACGGGTATTCCGGCAATGTAGGTGACGGCCATGCGGCTTGATAGCGCATCGTCCCGGGCGATGACATCACTCAGCAGGCGTTCGGCGTGCAAGGCGCCCTGGCTATGGCCCAGCAGCACTATGGGGCGGTCGCCGGTTTGCTCTGCAAAATGCGTGAAGGCCCGCACGATATCGGTGAAAGCCAGCCCGTAGGCCGGGTCCCGATTGCCCTTCTGGTCGAATACCGCGGCGGAAGCGGCCTGCCGGTAGCGCGGCGCGTACACCGCACAGCAGGCATCCAGCACGCTTGCCTGCGAAGCCACGACAGCATCCACGGCTGGCCGTGCCGCGGCGTCAGGCACGGTGGCGTTCCATTCGCTTCCGGGCCAGGTCGTCGGGTGAATGTAAAAGCCGGCCGCGTGTTCGGGCGCCAGCGCCGCTTCGTCCGGATAGCGGGCCCAGTTGTCCTGTAGCGTGTAGTCCGGCGCGCGTGGCGCGGCGCGTTCGCCGAAATCATGGTCCGGCCTGGCAATGTTCAGTGACACGGGGGCCGCCGGCTTGAGCGCCGCGATCAGCCCGTTCATCATTTGGGCTTCGTCCCAGTCCAGGCGGTCTGCGCCGAAGCGCACGACCACCAGCCCGAGCGACGGCACGACGTAGACGCGCTGCGAGAAGTGGCCTTCCATGTACCAGGCGTCGGGCGCCCCCAGCGCCGGGTCGCGCGGAACTTCCATGCGCGGCTTTGACATGCGCAGCTGGGTCGGCGCGTACGGTTCGTTGCGCCACAGTTGCATGCCGAAATTGGGGTTCGTGGACGCGCCTTGCGTCATGCGGGCGACCCAGCCTTCAGGAAGCAGGCGGCGGCCTTTCCAGACGCCGTCGCCGGCCAGCAACTCGCCGATGCGCAGCCAGTTGCGTCCGTTGGATATCAGGCAGCAGAACGATTGCGCATTGCCGCCTGGACGGTCCAGCTGGACCCAGGCCTCGCCCGCCCCGATCGGCTCCCAGATCCAGTCCCGCAGCAGTTCCGCCCAGGGCCGGCCGGCGGCCCTCTCGATCGCGATGGAAAGCGCCTGCACGCTGGCATTGGACCAGATGTACTCGGCTCCCGGTTCGGCGGCCATCGGCGTGCCCAGGGCTTCACGGGCCAGGCGACCGGTCAGGAACAGCCGTGCGCCGGGGGCAAACGGACTGACGGCGAAGCGCCCCCGCTCCAGTCCCCCTTCCATGTAGGCCAGGTTCGCCAGGGTGATGCCCGAGCGCTGCGGATCGCCCGCCCACTCCTCCAGCCAGAACGAGGCCGGCTGGTGCTCGGATTCGATCGCGCCGTTGTAGATGGCGGCGCCCAGCATGATCGCGGTCAGGCTCTTGTGCAGCGACTGGGAATTGTAGGGAGTCCTGGAGTTCGCCCCGCGGTCATAGCGTTCGAACTGCAATTCCCCGTTGACGGAAACGAGCAGCGCGTAGGACTGCTGGCTTTGCGCATAGTCCCAGGCTCCGTCGAGGACATCCTGCGGAATCAAGGGATCCTGCGCGGTATCGGGGGCCGGGCTGTCGCCATAGCCGATGGGAACCTGCGGCGAGAAGCTGCGGGCATTGGCCGGGTCGGACGCATCCTGGGGCCAGTTGGCAAACCGGACCCAGAGGCGATAGTCGCTGGCCATCCAGCCAAGCGTTCCCAGCAGCGCCACGAGGACGATCAGGGCCAGGGTCAGCCACGCGCGTTTCTTTTTCATGGCGCGAATCATAACGGCGAGCGTGGCCGGCTACGGCCCGGCCTGGGCTCCGGTGCGCGGTGGTCAGGCCAGGTTCGCGGCGCTTTCGCCCGCCAGCCTGCCGTAGGTGGTAGCGGTGAGCAGGCCGTTGCCAGCGATGTAGCCCCAGCGCGACGGGCCCGAAACGCCGCGCGCCGCGCCGCCGCCGGCGAACAGGTTGGGGAAGGCGCTGCCGTCTTCGCGAAGCACGCGGGCCCGCGCATCCACCCTTAGTCCTCCCTGCGTGTGGAACAGGGCGCCCGTGACGCGTACGCCGTACCAGGGCGCGGCGAGTTCCGGCCTGCCGGTGAAATCGCGGCCGAAAGAATCAGCCGCTTCGCCCCGGGTCAGGATGGCCGTCTCGGCCAGGGTCTCCTCGAGGACATCGGCCGGCAGTCCGAACATTTCGGCAAGTTCTCCCGGGGTCGAGGCTTTTCGGACCGCGCCTGCGGTGATCGCTTCGCGGTAATCGTTGAACTCATGCATCAGTTCGTGCAGACGCTGGTCGTAGACCGTGATGGCAACGTGATCAGGCTGCGCCAGGACATTCATCGCCTGCTCGGAATAGCCCAGCGATTCGTCGGAAAAGCGCCGGCCGTCGAGGTTTACCTGGATCCCGCCTTCCAGGATGACCGGCCACAGGATGGGAACGCCGTAACCCTTCGCGAGACCGCCGTGGCCCTGGTAGGAGCGGATGTCGGCAATCGCCGCGCCGAGTTCCCGGCCCCACTGTATCGCCTCGCCCTGGTTGCCCGGATGACCGAAGAACTCCGCGTAGCGCAGTTCGGGGATATATTCGGCCACCATTTCCTGGTTGCCGGCGAAACCGCAGCAGGCCAGGATCAGCGCTCCGCAGCCGAGGTCCTCGGTGCTGCCGTCCGGCCGCTCGCAACGCAGACCGCTTATGCGCCCTTCGGCATCGGCGAAGAGGTGGCTGACGCGCGCGTCAGTCAACAGGTCGGCGCCAGCGTCGGTGCAGGCGTCCAGCAGGCTGCCCATCAGTTCGGAGCCGGTGCGGTTGGGGCTGCCATGCAAACGCATGACGCTGTGACCCGAGTACAGGAAGCTGTCGACCAGCGAAAGCGCCACGCCGCATTCGTCGGCCAGCCACTCCACGGTGCGCGCGGACTCGCGGGCCAGCGCCAGCACCACGTCCGCATCGGTCTGCTGCCTGACCTTGGCGAGCATGTCGCCGGCGAACAACTCCGGCGAGTCCTCGATCCCCTTCTCGCGCTGCATCCGGGTTCCGGCGCCCGGGATCAGGCCGGTGGACATGCCGGTGGTGCCGATCGGCGCGGCGTCGCGCTCGAGTATGAGCACTTCGGCGCCAGCCTGGCGGGCGGCGAGACCGGCGCACAGGCCGCATCCGCCTGCGCCCACCACGGCCACGGGGACATTCCATTCGAAACGGGCCTCTTTGGCGGGCAATACGCTCATGGGGTCCTCAGCCGTACGGCCTTTGCGGCGAAAATCGGAATCATACGCTTCCCGTGCGTCCTCCCACAGATGCACCGCCGTCTCCCGCATGCCGACTTGAAAACACGGATACTCCCGGGTGCGTTATCGTTACGCACTTCTGTCGGAACATTCCTGGGAGAGGGCTCATGAATCGGAGGAATTTGCTGCAGGCCGCGGCCGTGATGGGAATCGGGGCCGGCGTGCCGCGAATGCTGATGGCGCAAGAGACTGCCGACGGCGCTGACGAGAAACTGACACTGCCGAGCGATCCCCAGGCGCAGTGCCGCGCGATGGTCCGCGCCTACGGGAATGAAGGCGGCGACCCCTGCGTGTGGAAGACCCGCGGCAAGGTCTTCGCCGTACAGGAAGACGCCGTCACCCCCATGTACGGTTTTCTGGGCAGCGAAACCGGGTGGTGGAAGCAGGTGGAAGAACATGTGTGGGTGCGCTATCCCTCCACGGTCTCCTTCTTCACCGATCTTGAGACGGGCGAGTTCATCGACCAGTACACCAGCCCCTTCAACGGCGCTACCGTTACGCTGCCGGCCAGTTTCATTCGCCACAAGGAAGGGCATTACTACACCCCCATGGGGGTATGGTTCGGCAGCATGAAGCGGGTATTTCCCGACCACTACGCCGAGAAACCCCTGCACCTGGACTGGGCCGACGACAACGGCATCCTGCGCCTGCAGGAAGGCTCGCGCTTTCCTCCCATCCTTCCGCAGCCGTCGCTGGAATATGCTTCCCTTTTCGCCGCGACGCACGAAATCCTGGGCGAGGAGCCGCGTCAGCCGACCGCTGCTTCCGGCGGCTGGAACATCTTTTCGGCCACCCGCCGGCCGTACAACGAAATGGGCATCCTGCCCGGCCACGTGATATGGCATTTCGACGCGGTAAAGGTGCGGTCCTTCGAGGACCTGGACTCCGGCTATCTCAAGCGCGCCCGGGCCCTTTCTCCGGTATTCGAGCAGTCGCCCGAGCACGATGACGGTCCGTCGTTCTTCGAGCGCATCATCGAGATGCGCGGCTTCGGCTGAGCGGCTTCTCTCCGCTCATTCATGCGCATTCTCAACCGGGAGGCGGTCGCCGAAGCGCTCTCGCATGCCGAGTGCATTGATGCGCTGGAGTCCGCCATGCGCGCGGTATCCCGCGGCGACACCATCATGCCGCTGCGCAGATACATGGACATCCCGGAGCACGGCGGAAAGTTCACCCTGATGCCGGGGTACCTGGGCGAACCGTGTACATTCGGCGTCAAGATCGTGTCCAAGTATCCGCGCTCGGCGGACAGCCCGTACGGTTCCCATGTGGGCGCCGTAATGATCTTCGACAGCGAGGAAGGCATACCGCTTGCCCTGCTGGACGGCAGCGAACTGACCGCGATCAGGACGGCCGCGGCCAGCGCGCTGGCCACGCGTGTCCTGGCGCGCGCCGATGCCGCGTCGCTGGCCATACTCGGCACCGGCGCCCAGGCTCGGCACCATGCTCAGGCACTGACCTGCGTGCGGGCGATCAGCGAAATACGGATCTGGGGACGGACGGAATCCCACGCCCGGCGGATGGCGCAGGGGCTGCCCGCTTCCGCCTGCCTTGCCGGCAGCGCGCGTGAGGCCGTGGAGGGCGCCGACATCGTCTGCACCACCACGTCCGCCGCAACCCCGGTGCTTGAGGGGAAATGGCTGGCGTCCGGTTGTCACGTGAACCTGGTCGGGGCCGCCATCGCCAGCGCGGCGGAAGCCGATGTTGACGTAGTGACCCGCTCGCGCTTCTTCGTGGATTACCGGGCCTCCGCAATGGACCAGGCGGGTGAATTGCTGTCTGCAATCGGGGCAGGCGCCGTGTCCGAATCGCACATCGCCGGAGAGATCGGCGAAGTGCTGGACGGCAAGGTTGCCGGGCGGCGCGACGAAGCGGAAATCACCGTCTACAAGTCGCTGGGCGTCGCCGCCCAGGACCTGGCCGCCGCCATTGCCGCTTTTCGCAACGCCGAGAGCAGGAACATCGGCGTGGACCTCACCTGGGACTAGGAGGAATTGACGATGACCGATGCATTGGCATGGCGAAAGAAATTCGGGGTGCTGGGGCCCTCCACAAACACCATCGTGCAGCCGGACTTCGACGACCTGCGCCCGCCGGGCGTCACCAACCATTACTCGCGCATCGTCATACAGGACGCCAACGCGATATCCGACGAGACCTTCATGGCGGGCACCATCGAGATTTCGGAGAATACGGCCGCCGCGGTTCGGGGCGTGCTGACCTGCAAACCCGACTACCTGGTGATGGGCATGTCGGCGGTGACCTTCTACGGCGGCGTGAAGGGCGGCACTGAATGGAAGCGAAGGATAGAGGAAATCGCCGAACTCAAGCTGTCGGTCGGTTCCGAGGCGGTGGCCGACGCGCTCGACGCATACGGCTCGCGCAACGTGGCGTTCATGTCGCCCTACTATCCGGTGGCCAACCGCGAAGTCAGCCGATACCTGTCGGATCGAGGTTTCAACGTCGTGCGCGACTCCTGCCTGCGCTGCCCCTCATGGACCGCCATCGCGGAAGTGCCGGAATCGCGGGTCGCCCGGGAATTCCAGGAACTTGACGGCGACGATGTCGACGCACTGGTGCAGGTGGGCACCAATCTTTCCACGATCCGTCTGGCGGCGGGCGCCGAACGGTGGCTCGGCAAGCCCGTGATCGCCATCAACACGGCCACCTATTGGCACGCGCTCAGGGCCAATGGTATCGACGACAAGGTCATGGGATTCGGGCGGCTGCTGGAAGAGTTCTAGCCGGCAGTCAGGCGGTGTCCAGCGCGGTGAGCTGTTCGGCCTCCATGTGCTGGCGCAGCGGCTCGATGATCCCGTCAAGGTCGCCTTCCATGATCTGCGGAAGCTTGTAGAGGCTTAAGTTGATGCGGTGGTCGGTGACCCGGCCCTGCGGAAAGTTGTAGGTGCGGATGCGCTCGGAACGGTCGCCGCTGCCTACCTGCGAACGGCGCTCTTCGGCGCGCTCGCGCTCAAGGCGGCTCTGCTCGGCGTCCAGCAGCCGGGCGCGCAGCAGCGACATCGCCCGGGCGCGGTTCTTGTGCTGCGAGCGCTCGTCCTGGCACTCCACGACGATTCCGGTGGGCAGGTGCGTGAGGCGGACCGCGGAGTCGGTCTTGTTGACATGCTGGCCGCCGGCGCCCGAAGCGCGATAAGTATCGACCCGCAGGTCCCCGGAATCGATCTCGATTTCTCCCGTCTCCTCGGCTTCCGGCAAGACCGCCACGGTGCAGGCCGAGGTATGGATGCGGCCCTGCGATTCGGTCTCCGGGACGCGCTGCACCCGATGGGCGCCGGACTCGAACCGCAAGTACGAAAAGACCCGCTTGCCGGCCAGCCGGCAGACGATCTCCTTGTAGCCTCCGTGCTCGCCTTCGCTCATCTGGATGATCTCCAGCGTCCAGCGGCGCGCCTCTGCATAGCGCGTGTACATGCGGAACAGGTCGCCGGCGAAGATCGCCGCTTCGTCGCCGCCGGTGCCTGCGCGGATCTCCAGGTACACGTCGCGCGCGTCGCGCGGGTCGGGCTTGAGCAGGAAGCGGCGAAGCTGGACTTCCAGGGCCTTGAGTTCGCGCCGCGCCTCTTCGGCCTCCTCCTGCGCCAGCTCGCGTAATTCCTGGTCGTCCCCCGCGAGCATTTCCTCTGCTCCGGCCTCGGTTTCCAGCGCCCTCTCCAGGCGGACCAGCAGGCCGGCCAGAGGCTGAAGCCGGGCGTGCTCGCGGCCCACGTCGCGGCGGCGCACCGAATCCGAAAGCACTTCAGGATCGGCCAGCGAGGCCTCAAGTTGTTCGAAGCGGGCCTTGAGGCCGCGGAGTTTTTCCAGCAGGGCGGGGTTCATGGTCTTGTCCGCGCGGGGCCTGTTGACCCGGCACTGGGGCTATTATCGCAGTGTGGATCTTCGTCTCCGCATCAGGCTGGCCGCCATCGTTCTCGCCGGGTTCTCCCTGGCGGCCTGCGCGAGCACGCCGATGCGGCTGGCCGAGGCCGGCTGGCCGGCCTTCCCGGGCGAGATGGCCCGGGCGCTGCTGGCTGACGCGCAACGCTCCACCGAGGACGCCGCGGGAGCGCTGAAGGCCAGGGACGCGGCCGAGTTCGCTTTCCGGCGCGATCTGTACGCGCTGGCCCTGGAAGCGGCGTCTGTGTGGCGCGCCCGCGCGCCGGGCGATGTCGAAGCCCTGGCGCTGCTGACGGCACTGCAGGCGGCTGCCGGGGACATGGAGGCGGCCTTTGATACGGCGCGGGCAGGTTTTTCGGCAGGACAGAATGACGCCCGTTTTCTCGCATTGTTCGAGGAACGGCTGAACGGCATCAATTCCGACGCGCTGACCACGGCAGCCCTGGAGCCGCTGACCGGCCGACTCGCCGACGAGCATCCCGATTCGCCTGAAGTTCTGAGTCTTGCGGCCCGGGTTGCGCTTGCCGCGGGCGAAAATGCGCAGGCGGCCCGTCTGGCCGACTCCCTGTTGCGCCACAATCCCGGGGACGACGACACGCATGTGCTCGCGGCCACCGCGCTCCTGCGCGCCGGCGAACCGGATGCGGCGCTTGCCCGGCTGACCGAACAGCTGGCCATTCGCGAAAGCCTGGCGCTGGAGCAGAACTACGTGGTGCTGCTGCTGGAAGCGCGCCAGCCCAGGGAGGCCTTGAGCCGTCTGCGAAATCTCCGCGCGGCGGACCCGGACTCTCCCGATCTGGCAATGCAGGAGGCCAGGATTCTGCAGGCGCTGGGCGCCGGCAATTTTGCCGAAGCGATATATCTTGAGCTCTTTTCTCGCGGCCACCAGGCGGATTCCTGCCGCATGGCCTTGGCGCAGATCACAGCCGGCCGCGAGGAGTGGCTGGAATCGATCGAGTGGCTCGCCGGGATAGAGTCAAGCCGGCTTGCGCCGGCAGTCGCGGAGCTGCTGGTCAGGGCGTTCGTGGCGCGGGATGAATTCGACGAAGCTCTGGCTACCCTCCTGGAACATGTCCGGCGCTATCCCGAGCACGCGTTCGAGAGCCTCCCGCTTTTCGCCTTCGCTATGCGGTCCGCGGAGCGCGATGCCGAGGCGCTGGCAGCCTATGAGGAAGCCCTTCGCTACCGGCCGCAAAGCCGGCCGCTGAGGATGCAGCGGGCCCACTTGCTGCTGGACCTGAAGCAAGACCGCAAGGCGATACGGGCGATGGAAGGCCTGCTGGCCGACTACCCGCGTGACTCGGAAGTGCTCAATGCCCTGGGTTATACGCTGGCGGATCGAGGCATACGCCTTGACGAAGCCCACGGGCACATCAGCCTGGCGCTGGAACTGGAACCCGGCTCGCCCGCGATCGTGGACAGCATGGGCTGGGTCCTTTACCGCCTGGGCAGGAAGGAGGAGGCGGTCGGGCTGCTGGAGCAGGCGCTTGAGAGCTTTCCGCATCCCGAGGTTGCCGCGCACCTGTGCGAAGTGCTGTATGAACTGGGACAGGTCGAACGGGCCGACGAACTGCTTCGCGAATCTCTGGCGCAGTATGAGGACACGACTCTTCTGGAGGCCGTCCGCGAAAGGTATTCGCGGTGAGACGGACAGCCGCGGTTGCCGGCCTTCTTGCTGCGGTCGTCCTGCTGCTGACCGGCTGCACGGTGGCCGGCAATCGCGCTCCCGCCGTCCTGGACGCGGCCGCGCTGGCGGAGCTTGAATCCTGGGGGCTGCGCGGCCGCGTGGCGCTGAACCGGGAGGGCCGGGGTGCACAGGCCAACGTGTTGTGGCGCCAGCAGGGCGCATTGGCCCAGCTCGAACTGAGCGGGCCCTGGGGAGTGGGCGCCGAGCGCGTGCGGATCGAGGACGGGGACGTCAACCTGTTGAGCGAGGGCGACTGGGTTTCGATGTGCGCGCCCGGCATGCAGATCGATGAACTGGAAATGCTGTGCGAAAGCGCGCCGCTGAAAAGCCTTCCCTACTGGTTGCGCGGGCTGCCGGATCCCGGATCTCCGTTCACCGAATACAGCTCCGGTCAGGGCGCGGTACGTGAATTCCGGCAGGACGGCTGGCGCATCGAGGTGAATGCGCTGGCCCGCTCGGGCGACCTTGCCGTTCCCCGAAGGCTCAATATTTCCGGGCCCGGCGCCAGCATGAAGGTCGCGATCACGAATTGGGAGTTGCCGCCGGTTCGCTGAACCGGGCGGGGCGAATGCACGTGGACAGTCTCGCCCCGGACCTGGAGATCACCGAAGAATTCGCCCGCGCGCTTGACGGCATGGAGCAGGGCGGCCGGCACCTGCTGATAACAGGCAGCGCGGGAACCGGAAAGTCCACCCTCCTGGGCCACTTCTGCCAAAGCGTCGACTGGGACCCGGTGGTCCTGGCGCCTACCGGCGTGGCGGCGCTGAACGTGGGCGGTCAGACCGTTCATCGCTTTTTCGGCTTCGGAATCGACGTAACGCCCCAGGCAATCGCCGCGCGCCGCGGCAAGCCGCGCAACGCAAGTCTCTACAGGAGACTGCGCACGCTGATCATCGACGAGGTATCGATGCTGCGCGCCGACCTGCTCGACTGCGTGGACCTGTTTCTGCGGCGCTACGGTCCGAGCCCGAACGCGCGCTTCGGCGGCGTACACATGGTGTTCATCGGCGACCTTTACCAGCTGCCGCCGGTGGTTACCGGGCTGGAGCGGGAGGCGCTGGGCCAGGTCTACGATTCCCCCCATTTTTTCAGCGCCCGCGCGCTCGAGGGCGTCGAGCTCGAAATCATCGAACTCACGCGGGTATTCCGGCAGCGCGACCGGGGGTTCGTGCAGTTGTTGAACCGCATTCGCAAGAAATCGCTTGAAGACAGCGATCTCGATCACCTCAATCAGCGGGTGGATCCCCATTTCGAGGCGCCCGATGACGGCGGCTACATCACGCTGACCGGCACCAACCGCAAGGCCGGACTGATCAACCGCACCCGGCTTGACGGGCTCGCCGCGCCGGGGCATCAGTTCGATGCCGTAATCCAGGGCGCCTTCGGCCGCGAGTACTACCCTACGGAAGCGCAGCTTCGCTTCAAGGCGGGCGCCCAGGTCATGCTGCTGAGCAACGACGGCGCGCAGCGCTGGGTCAACGGCAGCATCGGCGTGATCGAGGGCGTGGAGATCGGCGGCGGCGAGGCCTATGTGCTCGTGCGCCTGGCCGATTCGGGTCGCCGCGTTCGCGTCGAGCCCCACGAATGGGAGCTGATCCGTTTCGAGGCCCGCGAGGGGTCCATCGTCAGCAGCCCGGCGGGAACCTTCACCCAGTTTCCTTTCCGGCTGGCGTGGGCGGTGACCGTGCACAAGAGCCAGGGCAAGACCTTCGAGCGGATGGTGGTCGATCTCGACCGGGTGTTCGCCGCCGGGCAGGCCTACGTTGCCCTGAGTCGCTGTACTTCCCTTGAAGGCCTGGTGCTGACCCGCCCGCTGACGGCGGGTTCCATTCGCTGCGACTGGCGGGTGCAGCGCTTCCTGACCGGCGAGCAGTACAAGCGTGCCGAACGCAGCCTGTCTGCCGATGCCAAGCTCGAAATCATCGAGAAGGCCATCGCCACGGAAAGCGCTTTGGACATCGAGTACCTCAAGCGCAACGACGTGCGTACGCGCCGCCGCGTTCGGCCGCTGGAAGTGGGCATGCGCTCCTATTCGAGTCGCGAGTTTCTGGGCATGCGCGCATGGTGCATGCTGCGCCGGGACGAACGAACCTTCCGCGTAGATCGCATTCTCTCCCTCAGCACCCCCGACTCCTGATCCGTAGTTTTCTGCAAAGCCTTCCGGTGAGTGACGCGCCCCCTCCCTGTCGGGAGACGCATGAATCCATCCATGGAGCTTTGTTCCGCCATCCCTGGCTCACAAACTCCCGACAGGGAGGGGGCGCGTCACTCACCTCCGATCCTGCGCGGAAGTAGGATAAACGAGGCGCAAGTGAGGCCCTATAATCAAGGGTTCAGCATGGGGGAGATAACCATGAGTGACAATCCCGGCTACACGGCCGATTTCATCAAGTCCGACACGGACCAGGCGACGTTCATGAAGGATCCGGCGATGGATCACCTGATGACGGCCCTGGTATCGATCAGCACCGAGCTCTGGGTACAGGCCCGGCGCACGAAGATCACCGAGCGCCTGCTGGAGGACCACGGCAAGGTGACCCGCGAGATGATCGAGGGATATAAACCCAGCGCCGAGGAGGAGGCCGCCTGGCGGGCCGAGCGCGACGGCTTCATCGAGCGGACCTTCGGTTCGATCACGGTGGGCGCTTCGCGTTCGAACCAGACGCCGCCCCTGGATCGCGAACTTTTTGACATGAGAAGGAGGCAGTCATGATGAATCGACGCACGATTCTGGGCGGCCTGGCCGCGGCCTTTTCCGCTACGGCCGCGGCGGCTACGCGCAAGGCGCGCGCGTCCACGGTTACTCCGCCTTCACCGCCGTACGACTTTGAGCCGCGCGGCAACATCGGCAAGCTGGAGCGCCTGTCCAGCCTCGACCTGGAGAGCCGCCAGGACTTCCTGACCGGCTTCAGGGTCTGGTCGAACGGTCCTCTCGGCCGTGCCGCCCAGGTTCGCGCCGAGGACATCTTCAAGGAAGAGGGCATCGATCCCACGAGCGACATGTCGATCGAGGCGCTGCGCGAGGTCCTGGAACGCGACCCGGTGATCGGCGCCAGCATGCGCTACTGGATCAGCGGCCAGCTGATCAGCTGGAAGATCCTGCAGGAGGAGTTCCACGGCAAGGCCGATATCTACCTGGCCGAGCTGGACGCCGCCGACAAGGCCGGACCGGGTACGGTGAAGCTGGACTCCGATCTCAAGGTTCCGGAATACGCTTCGCACGAAATCCACGTCCAGCCCGGCGGATACGTGGGCGATCCCTTTGCCGGTCACATCTATCACTACGGCACCAACCACTTCTACATGGGTCATAACGACCAGGACGAGGTGCACGCGCAACTGGCGGCGGCGGTCGAGCCTCCGGCAGACGGCAAAGTCAAGCGTATTCTCGATCTGGCCTGCGGATCCGGCCAGCTGACACTGGCGCTGAAGGACCGTTTTCCTGATGCCGAGGTGTGGGGACTGGACGTGTCCGCCCCGATGGTGCGTTATGCGCACATGCGCGCGGTCGAACTCGGCCGGGAGTTGCACTTCGTGCAGGCGCTGGGCGAGAAGACGGGCTTTCCGGACGGTTTCTTCGACCTGGTCGCTTCGTACATCGTCTTTCACGAGACCCCGGCGAGTATCACCAGGGACATCATTAGCGAGGTGCGGCGCATTACGCGTCCGAACGGCGTGTTTCAGCCGTTCGATTTCCCGACCGACGAGCACCCACCGACGGGCTATCGCAAGTTCCGCCGCTGGTGGGACCATCGCTGGAACCAGGAAGTGTGGCGCAACGAGTTTGCGAGCATCCATTTTCCCAACGAAATTGAGAAGGCCGGATTTACGGTGCGCGAGGCCAAGAAGGGCGTGCTGTTCTTCGGCCGGGTTCACGCAACGCGCAACGCTTGAACGCACCAATAGGGGCCGCCCTCTTGCGGGGCCTTCGGGTCGCGGCATGCCTGCTGATGGCCGCGACGGCTCAGGCTGCCTACGCGCAGGCGGCGCCGGAAAGTTCCGACGCTGCGGGCGAATGGCGCAATTTCGGACGCGACCCCGGCGGCAGCCAGTATTCCCCGCTGGATGAGATAACCCGGGAAAACGTACGCGGTCTCGAGCAGGCCTGGATACATCACAGCGGCGACTACGCCGAAGGGCCGCAGGGCGTCGGCTCTTCGCACGAAGCGGTGCCGCTGATGGTCAACGGTCTTGTGTATTTCTGCACGCCGTTTAACCGCGTGTTCGCGATCGATGCGGCCACCGGGCAGGAGGAGTGGGTCTACGACGCGCACGCCGCGCTCAGGGGCGGCGAGGCCGAACGCGCCGGCGAGCGCCGCCCCAGTACCTGCCGCGGCATCGCCTATTGGGAACAGGCGGAAGAATCGTCCGAGCCCTGTGCCAGGCGCATCTTCAAGGGCGATTTCACCGGCGCCATTCATGCCATCGATGCGCTCACCGGCGAAGCCTGCCTCGATTTCGGCGCCGCCACGGCGCATCCGGGGTATGTGTCGCACTGGGACTACGAGGGCTACGGAGAGGGCCAGGTGCGCGGCATGTCGTCGCCACCGGCCATTCTGGGCGACCTGGTCGTTGCCGGCAGCGGCTCGGACGATGGCGTGGCCGACGCGATCGACGGCGTCGTGCGCGCCTTCGATGTGCGCTCCGGCGACATGGCCTGGGAGTTCAATCCGATTCCTCCGGAAGCGAGCGCGCTGACGGGGGCGGCCAACGTCTGGACGACGATGAGCGCCGACCCGGGCCTGAACCTTGTGTTTTTGCCCACCACCAGCCCCTCGGCCGACTACTACGGTGGCGGGCGGCGCGTGGAAATGCCGCTGGTCAACGCGGTAGTGGCCGTCGACGGGACTTCCGGCAGGCCGCGCTGGTCGTTCCAGACCACCCACCATGATCTGTACGACTACGATCTGCCCGGCCATGCGCTGCTCGTGACCATACGCAAGGACGGCGAGCTGCGCGATGTTGCGATTCAGCAGACCAAGAGCGGCCACCTGTTCGTCTTTGACCGCGCCACCGGCGAACCGGTGTTTCCCATTGAGGAGCGCGAAATGCCCCCGTCCGACCTGCCGGAGGACAACGCCTCGCCCACCCAACCCATACCCACGGGGATCGCCACCTTCGCCCGCACGGAACTGGACCGCGAGAGCCTCTTCGGGATTACCGCGCTGGACCGCAACTGGTGCCGCAAGCGGTTTGACCAGTCGCGCTACGAGGGACTCTATACGCCGCCCAGCCAACGCGGCAGCATCCTCTTTCCCTCGGCGCTGGGAGGCGGCAACTGGGGCGGCGCCGCCTACGATCCCGCCACCAACCTGCTGGTGATCAAGGCGGAAAACCTGGCCACCTGGATCCGTTTCGCGCCTTCGGGCGAGGGTCGGCCCGAGGGCCCGATGGACTACCTGAACCGTCCCCTGCGCGGAACTCCGTACCGGGTGGAGGGCGAAGTCTGGATGTCGCCGTCCGGCTTCCCCTGCACGCCGCCGCCCTGGGGGACCTTGAGCGCCATCGACATGGACAGCGGCGAAATGCGCTGGCAGATCCCGCTCGGCCGCTTGCGGGCCATGGGCATTACGCTGCCGGCGGCTTTCGCCTGGGGTTCGCCCAGCGTGGGGGGTCCGATCGCTACGGCCGGCGGCCTCGTGTTCGTGGCGTCAACGCTGGATCACAACCTGCGCGCCCTCGATATCGAGACCGGCGAGGAACTGTGGACCGGCAAGCTTCCCGCTCCGGGGATGACGGTGCCGATCACCTATCGCGCCGGCGGCCGGCAATACGTCGTGATCGCCGCCGGGGGTAACGCGCGCGTCGGCACGGCACAGTCCGACGCGCTGGTCGCGTTCGCGCTGCCCGAGTAAAGCGACTACCCGCGCCTTAAGAGGCGGGCTGTTCCTCAAGGAGTTTTCGCGCGATACCGCGCGCCTGGTCCAGCCTGCCCACCACCTGGTCCCCGGGCACGCCCCGCAGTACGTCCAGCGCATCGATCATCTCCGCGACCCCGCCCGACGGCCCCACCACAATCACGCTCGTGTCGGCTTCGCCGGCCACGTCGAGCAACTGCTCGATTACCATGGCGGCGCTGTCGTCGAGGAACCGGGCTTCGGAAAAGTCGAATATCACGACTTCGTGGTCCTTGATGTCGGCGCCGATCACGCTGACCAGATTGCGTGAAGATGCCACCGTAAGGGTGCCGCGCAGGGCTACCATCCCCACGCGCGCCTGCAGCGGGTCGCTGATCTCCATGCCTTCCTCGCCGGCGAAAAACGTCCGGTCCAGCACCGGCACCGAAACCACGCTGTCGAGTTCCAGGCCCTTCAATTGCCGGGCATGATTCATGCCGGCAACGATGAGGCCGATCGCGACGGCCGTGACGAGATCGACCACCACCGTCAGCAGCAGGGTCATCAGCATGACCACCAGGTGGTCGCGGCGCAGGCGATGAATGCGTCGCAACAGCCGCCAGTCGACGATGTCCCAGCCGATCTTCATGAGGATGCCGGCCAGCACGGCATGCGGAATCGGCTCCACGTATTTTCCGAACCCGAGCAGCAGGGCCAGCAGGAACAGCGCGCGTATGACGCCGGATACCGGCGTGCTGCCTCCCGCCCGGATATTGGTGACGGTCCCGATGGTGGCGCCTGCTCCCGGCATCCCCTGGAACAGCCCCGAAACGATGTTGCCGATGCCCTGACCCACCAGTTCCTTGTCCGGCTTGTGCCGCGTGCCGGTCATGGAATCCGCCACCAGCGACGTGAGCAGGCTGTCCACGGCGCCCAGCAGCGCGAGGATGATGGCCGGCTGCAGGGCGCCCAGCAGGAAGTCGGCGTTCGGGAGTTGCAGAGTGAAGTCTGGCAGTCCCTCGGGGATCGATCCGATCGAGGGCGCCCCGGTCAGCCAGAGAATTCCCATCATCGATCCGGCAACCAGCGCAATCAGCGGAGCCGGCGCCAGGCGCTCCAGCCGCCGTGGCCAGAAAATCGTGATGGCGAGCGCAAGGAGGGCGATGGCCAGCGCGCTTGGGTTCAACCCGGCGCTGGCGGCCGGCAGCGCCCGCACCGCTCCCATGGGACCTTCGGGCGAAGTAGGCGCGCCGAGGAACGGCAGTACCTGGATCAGCATGATGATGATGCCGATCCCGGACATGAATCCGGACACGACGACATGGGGCGTGTAGACGACGAAGCGCCCGATGCGCAGTACGCCGAGCAGTACCTGTATCACCCCGGCCAGCACCACTATGATCAGCGCCTCGCCCAGGCTGCTCGCGTGGGTCGAGATGATCACTGCCATCGCGACGGTCATCGACGGCGTGGGCCCCGAAATCTGCGACCGCGTGCCGCCGAACACGGAAGCGAAGAACCCGACCGCAATCGCCCCGTAGATCCCCGCTTCGGCCCCCAGGCCGGAGGCGATCCCGAACGCCAGGGCCACCGGCAGGGCGACGACGGCGGAGGTAATGCCGCCGAACACGTCGCCCTGAAAGGTCTTCAGGTCGTACTTCATGCCTCGGACGGAGGGCGCCGCGCCTGGGAGAGAGGGCGTCCCGCCCTCAACCCCGGAAAAAAGGGCGTTTCGCCCTCAACCCCGGAAAAAAGGGCGTTTCGCCCTCAACCCTGAGGTACGCACCCGCATCAGGAGCGGCCCCACGTGCGCCGTCCTGACCAGGCGGTCAGGCGAAAACACGCTCTCCGATCATGCGCCCGAATACCAGCGCCGGCGTCAACAGCATCCCGTTCACGATGCCGAAGCCGGTCACCGCACCCGCGCCCAGCACTTCGCCGGCGGCGTAGAGATTGGGGATGGGATCGCCATTCCCGTTCAGCACTTCCAGACTCGGGTTCACGTTCAGGCCCGCAAAGGACAGGAGCTGCGTGCCCTGCATACGGATTGCGTAGTACGGAGGCTTGCCGACCGGCATCGGCATGTGCTCGCGGCCGAAATCGGAGTCCTGGCCGCCCGCCTGGGCGGCGTTGTAGCGCTCGACGGATGCGGCCAGTCCGTCGCCGTCGATTCCGGCCCAGTAGGCCAGTTCGGCCAGTGATTCGCCCCGCGAGAAGAAGTGGTACTTGTCGAAAGCCAGGTCCAGCCGCGCGCGGTCCCAGTTCATGACTACCGAGGGCGCCGCGTCCATGATGGCCTGGTCGAAGACGATCCAGTAGCGATGGTCCTGCTGTCCAAGCAGTGCATGTTCGCGCGCGTCCACACTGGGATGGTCTTCGCGCACGAAGCGCTGACCGGCCCCATTCACGTATACCTCCCAGGGCATGCGGTTCTCCGGGGTCGTGCTGATGGGTATCGGCGCCGGCGTGCTCGGCACGTTGAAGTCGTTAAGCACCATGCCGAAGAAGGTCTGGAAGAGCTCCGCGCCGCGCAGCGTGCCGCCCGCCGCAACGCCCATCTCCAGGCCCCCGCCCAGATTGTAGGGATAGGCCAGTTGCGCGTAGAGGGGTACGCCGTGAAGTTCCTCGAACATCCTGGGGTTGGCCGCGCAACCGCCGGTGGTCAGCGCTACCTTTCGTCCCATGAGGTCCAGTTTGCGTCCCATGGCGTCACGCACCATCACACCCCGCACCGCGCCCGCGTCATCCTGTATGAGTTCCAGCGCGTCGGTGCGGATCAGGAACTCGATGGAGCCTGCGCGGGCCAGGTCGAAGACTTGCGGCAGCAGGATCTTCAGAATAGACACACCGTTCTGTTCTCCCCACTGATATCGGCGAGTCATGTAAGGCTCGTGACCGCCGGACTTGACCGGGTGCCCGTCCAGCGGCGTAAAGCCGTGGTCGTACAGCCAATCCAGGGTCTTGGCGGCCTCATTCACGAAAACGCCGACAAGCCCGGTATCGACCTTTCCCTTGCTGATCCGCATGATGTCGTCGAAGTGCGCTTCCGGCGAATCCACTATCCCCTGCTCCGCCTGGATCCGGGTCCCGGCGGCGGCCATCTGGCCGAAGGAACGGTCCAGCGTGCCGCCCAGGCGGTGCGCCCGGTCCACGACCAGCACGCGTGCGCCCTGCTGAGCGGCGAAGATCGCGCAGGGAAGCCCGGCCGAGCCTCCGCCCACCACGATAAGGTCCCAGGTCTCGCTGGCCGCGCGGCTGATCTGCGGCATCAGCGCCAACGCCGCCGCCGCGCCCGCGCCGGCAAGCAGTTCGCGCTTGTTGATGTTCAACTCCAGCGCGTCTTCCGCAAGGTTCATGGTCCTGTTCCGCATTTCAACGCCCTCCCCGGCTATAGCTTTCATTCTACGCAGACAAACCTTGTTTTGGTCGCCCTTAAGCGTGTCGCAGGGCGATCGGCTGCTCTCAGGCAAACACGCGTTCCCCGATCATTCGTCCAAATATAAGAGCGGGAGTCAGCATCATGCCGTTGACGATGCCGAAACCGGTAGTCGCTCCGGCCCCAAGCACTTCCCCGGCGGCGTAGAGATTGGGAATGGGTTCGCGGTCCTGATTCAGAACTTCGAGCTGCGAATTGACGTCAAGCCCCGCGAACGTAAGCAATTGCGTGCCCTGCATGCGGATCGCATAAAACGGCGGCTTGCGAACCGGCAGGGGCAGGTGCTCGCGGCCGAAATCCGGGTCCCGCCTGCCTGCCTGCCCGGCGTTGTAGCGTTCCAGGGCCGCCGCCAGGCCCTCCGCGTCGATGCCCGCCCAAAAGGCCAGCTCCCCGAGTGTCTCGCCGCGCGAGAAGAAGTGGTACTTGTTGAAGGCCAGATCCAGCCGTGAGCGGTCCCACCCCAGCGCCACGGACGGTGCGGTATCCATGATCTCCTGGTCGAAGATCATCCAGTAGCGATGATCTTTCTGCGCAAGCAGCGCATGTTCGCGTTCGTCCACGCTCGGATGGTCTTCGCGCACGAAGCGCCGGCCGGCGGAATTCACGTAGACCTCCCAGGGCATGCGCCGTTCCGGGTAGCTGTTGACCGGTACTCCGGCGGGGGTGCTGGGCACGTTGAAATCGTTCAGCACCATGCCGAAAAAGGTCGTGAACAGTTCCGCGCCCCGCAAGACGCCGCCCGCCGCCACGCCCATTTCCAGGCCGCCGCCGAGATTGAACGGATACGCCAGGCGCGCATACATGGGAACGCCGTGCAGCCGCTCGAACATCTCGGGATTGCCCCCTGCGCCGCCGGTGGTAATCGCGACCTTGCGCGCCTTGAGGTCCATCTTGCGGCCCAGGGCGTCTTCCACCATCACGCCCTTCACGGAGCCTTCGGCGTCCTGAATGAGTTCCTTTGCGTCGGTGCGGATCAGGAATTCGATCGAGCCCTTGCGCGCCAGATCCATAAAATCGGGCAGGAGCGCCCTCAGGATGGCCACCCCGCTCTCCGCCGCCCACTGGTAGCGCCGCACCCGGTAGGGTTCATGGCCGCCGGTGGTCACCGGGTGGTTGGGCAAAGGGGTGAAACCCCGGTCGCACAGCCAGTCCACCGTCCGGGCCGCCTCGGTCACGAACACGCGGGTCAACTCCGGGTCCACCTTGCCGCGGCTGATGCGCATGATGTCGTCGAAGTGCGCTTCCGGCGAATCCTCAATCTCGTGCTCCGCCTGAAGCCGCGTGCCGGCAGCCGCAATTTGCCCCGATGAACGGTCAAGCGTTCCTCCCAGGCGGTGCGCCCGATCCACCACCAGGACCCGGGCGCCCTGCTGCGCCGCGAAGATCGCGCAGGGAAGTCCCGCGGACCCCGCGCCCACCACGATCAGGTCCCAGGTCTCGCTGGTCGCGCGGCTGATGCGCGGCATCAGGGCCAGCGCCGCCGCCGCGCCCGCGCCCGTGAGCAATTCCCGTTTGCTGACCTGCACTTGCCCGGCTTCGGCCAGGAAATCGAATGACTTGTTGCGCATTTGAACAACCCCTCCCAAACGAGAATGCCATTCTACGCACGGTGGTTTGCGTTCGGCTGCCGGCTCTACAATGCGCGCCTGCCCGCGGGAGGAGATCATGGGAATCAAGGCCATCAGCTTTGACTGTTACGGAACGCTGATCGACTGGGAAACCGGTATTGCCGAAGCATTGTCGGATTGGTCGCAGCGCCGGGGAGCAGGGCTGGAACGCGCGGAATTGCTGGCGGCGTTCTCCGAAGTCGAGCCCCTGGTGCAGTCCGCCCATCCGGGAATGGCCTATCCCGAAGTGTTGGGCAGGGTAGCGCAAGGGATAGGGCGCAAGTTCGCCTTGCCGGTGAGCGATGCGGATGCCGGCGAATTCGCCCGTTCGATTCGCCGATGGCCGCCGTTTCCCGATTCGTCGAAGGCGCTGGCCGAGTTGCAGAAGCGCTATCGGCTTGCGGTGCTTTCGAACGTCGACAAGGAATCCTTCGCGGCGAGCGAACGGGCCCTGGGGATTCGCTTCGACCTGATATGCACCGCCGAGGAGATCGGCTCGTACAAGCCCGATGCAGGCAACTTCCGATTCCTGCTGGCCAGGCTCTCGGAAATGGGCATCGCCCGGACGGAACTGCTGCACGCCGCGCAAAGCCTTTATCACGACATAGAGCCGGCCGGCGCGCTGGGGATCCGCACCGCCTGGGTGGACCGCTATGCCGGTGCGGCCTCCGGCGCGGCGCGGCCTCCTCAAGGCGCAACCGAGCCGGACCTACGCGTGTCCAGCCTGACCGAACTGGTCGAGTCGCTCTAGGACGGCGCAAATGGGGCCGTCCCGTATCATGCGCGGGTCATGGAAGCGCGCCTGACCGAAGGGCCTGTCGGCCGCCATATTTGGGACCTGATGGTCCCGATGCTGATCGGTCTGCTGGCCATGATCTCGTTCGGCCTGGTGGATGCCTGGTTCGTCAGCCGCCTGGGAGCGTTGCCGCTGGCCGCCATCAGTTACACGCAGCCGGTGGGTTTCGTGGTGGCGACCGTCGCGATGGGCATCGGCGTTGGCGCCAGTTCGGTGATCGCGCGTTTGCTGGGCCAGGGCGCCAGGCGCCGGGTGCGGCGCATCGCCACCCACGCGTTCATGCTGAGCGGAATGCTGGCCCTGGTGCTGCTGGCGGTGGGTTGGATCTTCATGGAAGACATCTTCAGCCTGATGGGCGCCGACGACACCACCATGCCGCTGGTACGCGACTACATGGAGATCTACCTGGTCGGGCTGGTCTTCGTGGTGGGGCCCGCAATCGGCGGATCGATACTTCGGGCGCTGGGCGACGCCAAGTCGCCGGGCGTCCTGCTCGCCCTGACTGCTGTCGTCAACGCGATCCTGGATCCGATCCTGATTTTCGGCCTGTTCGGCTTCCCGCGGCTGGAAGTGCAGGGCGCGGCGCTTGCGACCGTGATAGCGAACGTGATTTCGCTCGCGGCCATGCTGTTCATCGGTATCCGCCGCGACAAGTTCCTGACCTTGCGCGGCATGAAGCTCATTCTCGATTCCTGGAGCCGCATTCTTCACGTGGGGCTTTCGGCTACGGCGTCGGGACTGATGGCGCCGCTGACTTCGGCTTTCGTCGTTGCGATGGTGGCGCGATTCGGCCAGACCGCGGTGGCCGGCTTCGGCGTCGGCATCCGCACCGAGGCGCTGGCGCTGTTGCCCTTCATGGCGCTGGGCGCGGCGATCGGGCCGTTCGTGGGCCAGAACGCGGGAGCGAAGCGCATGGACCGGGTGCGTGAGGCGCACAACTGGTGCCTCCGATTTTCGGGAATCTATGGTCTCGCTGTTGCCGCCTTGCTTACCGTCTTTGCGGAGCCCATAGTTGGACTCTTTACCAGCGACGAGGGCGCCATGCGGGCGGCGGTGACACAGCTGCGCATCATGCCCTGGACCTATTGCCTTCTGGGCATGACGATTATCGCCAATACCTCCCTTAATGCGCTCGGCAAACCCCTGGCGGCGATGATGGTGTCGCTGTGCCGGACACTGCTGGTGTATGTGCCGCTGTCATGGCTGCTGGGCCTGTGGTTCGGGCTGATCGGGGTGTTTTTCGGAGGCGCCCTGGGCAACCTGGTGTCCGCCTCCGTCGGCTTTCTGCTCCTGCGGCGCGGGCTGCGTCAGATCGAGCTGACCGGCGTCCTGCCGGAGGGAATCCGTGGCAAGGCACGCGCATAAGGCGCTCATCGCCGCGCTTGCGCTGGCCGCGGGCGGGCCGGCCGCGGCCGAGGAAACGCTGACCCTGGTCAGTTCCTGGAACCGGCAGATCAATTTCTCGCAGCACGCCCAGCATTACATCGACGCGGTCAACGAGCGCGGCCGCGGCGTGGTGCAGATCAAATTCATCGGCGGCCCCGAAGTCATACCGCAGCGGCAGCTCTTTTACGCTCTGCGGCGCGGCGTGATCGACATGGCGCTGGGGGGCATCACCTACTACCTTGGGCTGCTGCCCGAGGGCGATGCCATCTTCGCCTCCAACATCGACCCCATGCAGGCGCGCGCCAGCGGCGCGCTGGAGGCCCTGCAGCCGTACTGGAAGAAGCGCGCCAACGCCCACCTGATCGGCTGGATGCAGTCGGGCATCGGCATCAGCATCTATCTGGCCCGCCGCCCCGAATTCACGCCCGAGGGCATGCCGGACCTGCGCGGTCTGAAGCTCCGCACCTCGCCGTCCAACCGGGAACTGCTCTACGCTTTCGGGGCCCGCCCGGTGCAGATTGCGCTGCGCGAAACCTATACCGCCCTGCAGCGCGGCATCGTGGACGGCCTGGCCTTTACCAGCGTGGGTCTGGCGGACCTCGGCGTGGAGGAGTTCGTCCGTTATCGCATCGATCCGGAAGTGCTCAACCTTTCCATCTGCCTGCAGATCAACCTGGACCGCTGGAACGCCCTGAGCGAGGAAGCGCGCCACATTCTGACCGATGAAGCGAAGAAGTACGCGGTGGAGGCGAATGACTGGTTCCGTGATCTGCGCGTCCGCGAATACGCGGAACTGGCCGAGACCGGTTTTGAGGGCGTGCCGGCGCCCGATCCGGAGGCCTTTCGCGACCTTGCCCACCAGGTGGTCTGGGAGCGGATGCGCAAGCGGGCGCCGGAATCGGTCGAGGCCCTCAAGCCGCTGTTTTACCCGGAAGACCGGGGAGGGGAGCGGTAAGGCGTGTCCGGGAGGATGATCTCCAGGGCCTGGAATGCGCTGGTGAACGGGCTGGTGCTGTTCGCCTGCGCGCTGATCGCCGCCGACTGCCTGCTTATAGTGGTGGACGTGACCCTGCGCAATTTCGGGCGGCAGCCGCCCGCGTACACGGTCGCCCTCACCGAGTATTCGCTGCTCTACATGACGATGGCCGCCGGGCCCTGGCTGGTGCGCGAGCGCGCCTGGATCGTGGTCGAAGTGATTTACCGGCGGACCGCACTCCCTTTGCGGACCAGGCTGGACAGGCTGATCTTCGGCATCTGCACCCTGGTCAGCGTGATCGTGGCGGTGCTGGCCGGCATCCTTGCGGTGGAAGGCGCTCTGCGGGGCGAAGTGGAGATCCGTTCTCTCGACATGCCGCGCTGGGCGCTGTTCGCGCCGCTCGCCCTGGGATTCGGCATGATGGCCGTGGAGTTTCTGCGCTGTCTGCTGCGCGGCGACAGCATGGCGCAGACCGAAGCCGACGTGGAGCAGGCGTTCTGATGACGGCGGGGATCGCCGTTTTCTTCCTGGTCATCGCCTTCATGGCGATGGGCGTGCCCGTGGCGTTCGCCTTCCTGGCCGCCAACCTGCTCGGCGCCTGGATGATCATGGGCGACTTGTACGGGCCGCTGCAGGTCGTCGACAACTCGACCAGCCTGATCACCAGCTTCACGCTGGTGGCCGTGCCGATGTTCGTTTTCATGGGCGCGCTGCTGTTCCATTCCGGGCTGGCGCTCAGGGTGTTCGATGCGCTGGAGACGCTGTTTGGCCGGCTCCCGGCGCGTCTGAGCTACATCACGGTCGTCGGCGGCTCCACCTTCTCCACGCTGACCGGTTCGACCATGGCCAATACCGCAATGCTCGGATCGCTGATGATTCCCGAGATGACTCGCCGCGGCTATGCGCCGCACATGTCGATCGGCCCCATCATCGGCACCGGCGGACTGGCCATGCTGATCCCGCCGTCCTCGCTGGGCGTGCTCCTGGGGAGTCTTGCGGGTCTGAACATCGGCGCGCTCCTGATCGCAGGGATTATTCCCGGACTCGTGCTTGCGGTCGGCTACAGCCTGGTCATTTATCTTCAGGCGCGACTGAACCCGTCCAGCGCGCCCAGTTACGGCGTGCAGCGGGTCCCCGTGCGCCAGCGCCTGCGGCTGCTGGTGTTCAACATTCTGCCGCTGGGCCTGGTCGTGTTCTGCGTTGTGGGCTTCATCGTGCTCGGATGGGCCACGCCGTCGGAAGCGGCCGCCTTCGGGGCGCTCAGCGTGGCCGCCCTGGCCGCGCTGGCGCGCAAGCTGACCGTCAAGGCGCTCCGGTCCGCCCTGACGAGCACCGTCCGCATTTCCGGCATGGTGTTCCTGTTGATCCTGAGTTCGTCGGTGTTCAGCCAGCTCATGGCGTTCTCGGGCGCCAGCACCGCGGTCGTGGAATGGTCGATAGGAATGGAGGCCGGTCCGTACGCCAAGCTGCTGATGATGTTCGCCCTGATGCTGGTGCTGGGCATGTTCATGGACCAGATCTCAATCCTGCTGCTCACGATCCCGGTGTTCTTCCCGCTGGCCGCGTCCATGGGCTTCGATGCCATTTGGTTCGGCGTGGTCGTGCTGCTGGCCCTGGAGATGAGCCTGACCACGCCGCCCTTCGGGTTGCTGCTGTTCCTGATGCAGAGCGTCGCGCCCAGGGGGACGACGCTCGGGCAGGTCATCCGCGCCGCATTGCCCTACCTGGCCTGCGACGCCCTGCTGCTGGGCGTGCTGATCCTCTTCCCCGCCATCACCCTGCGCTGACACCGATCAAGGAGCCGGCACGAGCGCTCTTAATCGGCAGGCTTGGTGAGCTTGTAGAGCAGCCGGTCGGTCTTGCCGCGAATCGCGGGGTCGAACACCATGATGGAGTGATCGTCGTCCGGGTTGCGCAGCAGGTCCGAACTTTCCATTTCAAAGCCGGCGGCCTCGATAAGCGGCAGGGCTTTCGCCACATCGAGACGATGCAGGCTGGTGTTGTCCTTGTCGGAGTCGCCGTAGTGGTCGATCACGCCGAGCACCCCGCCGGGCTTCAGCAAGGCCTTCACCGCCGCCAGCAATTCCGCAACGTCCTCGTCGCTTCCGAAATTGTGGCGGTCGTGCAGGTTCAGGGCGGTAAGCGCGGCATCCAGCGAGCCGGGCTCAAGGCCGGTGTCATTCTCTTCGCGGTCCAGGCGGATCACGTTCGGCAGACGGTTGTCCGCGAGACGGGCCGTAATGGCCTTGTCGTAGGCGCCGTCATTGAAGCCCAGGAGCATGGGAGGGTTCTGGGCATAAACAGTGCCTTCCGGCCCCACGGCCACTGAGAGCACCTCGGTGTACCAGCCGCCCGATGCAAGCAGGTCCATAACGGTCATCCCGGGTTCAACGCCGAGAAAGGCAAGCACTTCGGCCGGCCTTCGGGCCGTGTCCCGCGCCTTGTCTTCATCGGCACGGCCGCTCGCGGCCAATTGCTCCGCCAGGTCCGCGGATGCCGACATCGAGATCAGGGCCATCAGGGCCACCCCAAGCAACTTCTTCATTACGGTTCCTCCTACCCCGGAGCGGGGGCTGCAAAGTGTAACGCGCCGGCAAGGCCCGCTCAGGGCTGCATAAGCTGGCGGACGAGGTCGGCGTCTTCCAGGGTTGAGACGTCCTGTTTGATTTCCTCACCGCGGGCAATCGAGCGGAGCAGGCGGCGCATGATCTTGCCGGAGCGGGTCTTGGGGAGGGCCTCGACGATGCGCAGGTCGTCGGGGCGGGCGATGGGTCCGAGTTGTTCGTCGACCCAGGCGCGCAGTTCCTGCTGTCTGACTCCGCTGTCGCCGCCGGCCGCCGCGGCGCCCTTGAGGACCACGAAGGCGAAGATCGATTCGCCCTTGATCTCGTGCGGCCGGCTCACGACCGCGGCTTCGGCCACCGAAGGGTGCGCCACCAGCGCGGATTCCACTTCCATGGTGCCGAGGCGGTGTCCGGACACGTTAACCACGTCGTCCAGCCGCCCCATGATCCAGAAATAGCCGTCGGCGTCGCGCCTGGCGCTATCGCCGGTGATGTAGCAGTCGTTCCCGAACTTGCCGAAGTAGGTCTCGCGGTACCGCTCGCTGTCGCCCCAGATATTGCGCAGCATCGAGGGCCAGGGGTGGCGGATAACCAGGTAGCCGCCACGGTCCGGCTCGGTGATCTCGTCGCCGTTTTCATCGACGATGGCCGCCTGCACGCCGGGTAGCGGCCGGGTGCATGAGCCAGGTTTGGTGGAGGTGACGCCGGGTACCGGCGAAATCATGACGCCGCCGGTTTCCGTCTGCCACCAGGTATCGACGATGGGGCAGTCGCCGTTGCCTATCACCCGGTGATACCACATCCAGGCCTCGGGATTGATGGGCTCGCCGACGGTGCCCAGCAGGCGCAGCGAGGAAAGATCGTACTGAGCCGGTATGTCGTCGCCCAGCTTCATCAGGGCGCGAATGGCGGTGGGCGCGGTGTAGAACACGGTAACGCCGTAGCGCTGGCAGATCTCCCAGAACCGGCCGCCGTGGGGACAGGTAGGGGCGCCTTCGTAGATCACCACGGTGGCGCCGCAGGCCAGCGGCCCGTAGGCGACGTAACTGTGGCCGGTAATCCAGCCTACGTCGGCGGTGCACCAGAACACGTCATCCTCGCGCAGGTCGAAAACCCAGCGGCAGGTCAGCCCGGCGTGCAGCAGATAGCCCGCGGTGGAATGCTGTATGCCCTTGGGCTTGCCGGTGGAGCCGGAGGTGTAGAGCAGGAAAAGCGGATGCTCCGCGTTGACGTACGCCGGCGGGCAATCGGCAGCGGCTTCGGTCAGTTCATGCGCCCACCGGTCGCGCCTTTCGTGCCAGGCGATTTCTTCTCCCGAGTGGCGGAAGACGACTACCCGGCGCACCGGATGCTCGCCGTACTCCAGCGCCTGGTCGACGGCATCCTTCAGGCGCACGTATTTCCCGCCGCGGCGCCCCGCATCCGCGGTGATGATGACTTCCGCGCTGGCGTCCACCACCCGGTCGTACAGCGAGCGCGCCGAAAAGCCGCCGAACACAACCGAGTGCACCGCACCGATCCGGGCGCAGGCGTGCATCGCGATGACGGCCTCCGGGCACATCGGCATGTAGATCACCACGCGGTCGCCGCTGGCCACGCCTTGCCCGCGCAGCGCGGCGCCCAGGCGCTCGACTGCCTCGCCCAACTCGCGGTAGGTCAGCGTGCGGCTGTCGCCCTCCTCGCCCTCGTAGACGATCGCGGTCCGGTCCGGTGCGTTCCTGATCCACGGCCCCAGGCAGGCCTCGCTGGCATTCAGTTCGCCGTCCGAAAACCAGGCGAAATGCGGCGCGCGCGAGCGGTCCAGGGCGGTGGTGAAAGGCTTGTTCCAGGTCAACAGCCCGCGGGCCAGTTCGGCCCACATGTTCACAGGGTCCTCGCTGCCCTTCAGGCGCAGCTCGGCAAGCAGTTCATGGTTGAGTTGCGCGCGCTCCGCAAACGATTCGCCCGGGTCGAATCTGCGCTCCTCGCTTAAGACGGATTCGATGTTGCCCGCAGCCACGAAGTACCGCCGGCGTGATTCAGGCAGCCTGTTCGAAGTGGCGTTGCAGGCGGCTGTCGCGGGGGAAATGGGCCCTCAGAAACTCCATCTGATCGGCCAGCACCCGCCGGCCCTTGAGATAGATGTATTCCGCATAGGTGGGCACAAAAGGCACGGCCAGCAACTGCATGCCGGCGTCCTCCGGGATACGGCCGCCCTTGAAATTGTTGCAGCGCTTGCAGGCCGCCACCACGTTCGCCCAGGTATCCGTCCCGCCCGTGCTGATCGGGCGCACATGATCGCGAGTGAGGTCGCGCTTGAGGAAGCGCCCGCCGCAATACATGCAGATCTGCGCGTCGCGGCGGAACAGCGTGTGGTTGTTCAGCGGCGGCGTGTAATTGTCGAGACGCTTGTTCAACCCCGCCGACACGCCCTGCGTGGCCACAATGGTGTTGACTTCCACCTCGCTGCGGTGGCCGGTGTGGGCGCAAATGCCGCCGCGGATCCGGAATAGCGGCCGCCCGCAGGGATAGGCCACCTGGCCCGCGTGATAGAGCCGCACGGCATCGCGGTAGTCGATCCAGCCCAGGGGCCGGCCCGCCACATCGGTGCGCAGCACCCACTGGCGCAAGTCAACGGCGTCTTCAAGCAGCAGCATTACAAGCTCCCTTTCAGCCCGCCTTATACCTCTAAATTGCGAAATTTCAATGTCGAAAGCGAAAAATCACCCATTTCCGTCGGCTAAAATGCGCGCCATCCCCCGCTGACTGCGCACTATTCCCTCTCCCAAATGCCCCTGACGATCGGCGTCTTGCGCGAGACCGCGCCCGGTGAAAAACGCGTAGCCGTAGTGCCGAAGGTCCTGGCGCGCATGCACGCCGCGGGCCTGCGCGTCGTCATGGAACAAGGCGCCGGCAAGGCCGCGAGTTTTGCAGACAGCGACTACAAGGACATCGAGATCGAGTCTTCACCCGGCGCCGTGGCGGGAATGTGCGATGCGCTCTTCTGCGTGGGACCGCCGGAGATCGAGCGCATTGGGGAACTGAAGCAGGGCGCCATGGTGGTGGGCCTGCTCAACGCTTACGCGCCGTCCAAAACCACCGACGCAATGCGCGACGCCGGGGTAACGGCCTTTTCCATGGAACTGGTGCCGCGGATTGCGCGCGCCCAGTCCATGGACGTGCTGTCCTCGCAGGCCTCGGTGGCGGGCTACAAGGCAGTGCTGATGGCCGCCGACGAGTCGCAGAAGTTTCTGCCCATGCTGACTACCGCCGCCGGCACGATCAGCCCCGCCCGCGTCCTGGTTCTGGGCGCCGGCGTCGCGGGGCTGCAGGCCATCGCCACCGCCCACCGGCTGGGCGCCGTGGTGGAAGCCTATGATGTGCGCGAGGAAACTCGCGAGCAGGTCGAATCCCTGGGCGCGCGTTTCGTGGACTCGGGTGTCAGCGCTACCGGCGAGGGCGGTTACGCCCGGGAGTTGACCGTGGAGGAAAAGGCCATGCAGCAGGAAGCGCTGGATCGCCATATCGCCGCCTCCGACATACTGATCACGACAGCCGCGGTTCCGGGACGGCCGTCCCCGCGCATCGTCAGCGCGGCCGCGGTTGAGCAGATGCGGCCGGGCTCGATCATCGTGGATCTGGCGGCCGAGGGCGGCGGCAACTGCGAACTGAGCCGCGCGGGCGAGACGATCGAGCACAAGGGCGTGCGCATCATGGCGCCTTTGAAAGTGCCCGCGATGATGGCCCGGCACGCCAGCGCCATGTACTCCCGCAACCTGTTCAATTTCATCAAGCCCGCCATCCAGGACGAGAAATTCTCTCTCGATCTGGAGGATCCGGTGTTTGCCGGCACGCTGCTGACGCACCAGGGCGAGATCCGCTACGCCGGAGCGCGGGGGGACTGAACCGCCAATGATCGATGGTTTTGTAGCGCTGTATATCTTCATGCTGGCGGCCTTCGTGGGCTACGAAGTCATTTCCCGGGTGCCGGTGATCCTGCATACGCCGCTGATGTCCGGCTCGAACTTCATTCACGGCATCGTCCTGGTGGGCGCCATGGTGGCGCTGGGATTTGCGGATTCGACGCTTGAGAAAGTCATCGGTTTCATAGGCGTGATGCTGGCCTCCGCCAACGCGGTCGGCGGCTACGTGGTGACCGAGCGCATGCTGGAAATGTTCAAGCGCAGCAAGGACGACGAAAAGGACGCGGACAAGTGACGCTGAATACGCTCATTGCCGGCAGCTATTTCCTGGCCGCCGTCCTTTTCATTCTCGGCCTGAAGGCGATGAGTTCGCCCGCCGGTGCGCGGCGCGGCATTGTCTGGGCCGGCCTGGGCATGGTGCTGGCCACGCTCGTGACCTTCTTCTGGCCGGGCATGAAGCCCGAGAACCTCCTGCTGATCGGGGCGGCAATAGTCGTTGGCGGTGCGTGGGCCTGGATCACGGGCCGCAGGGTGGCGATGACCGGCATGCCGCAGATGATCGCGCTCTACAACGGAATGGGCGGTGGCGCCGCTGCGGCGATCGCATGGGTGGAACTTCTGGGCGACGGTCACGGCGCCGGGCTGAGTTGGACGGTGGTGACGCTGGCGGTGACAGGCGCGCTGATCGGCGCGGTGTCCTTCTCCGGCAGCCTGCTGGCGTTCGCCAAGCTGGAAGGCTGGCTGAAGCGCTCGCTGCGCTTTGCCGGTCAGAATCTGCTCAACGTGCTTATCCTGCTGCTGGCGGTTGCGGTTGCGGTATTGCTGATCCTGGACGTAAGCGGGCCGTGGCTTACCGTGTTCATTGCCCTGGCGCTACTGCTGGGGATCACGCTTACCATGCCCATCGGCGGCGCCGACATGCCGGTGGTGATCTCGCTTTACAACGCGCTGACCGGTCTCGCGGTCGGCCTGGAAGGCCTGGTGCTGGACAACGCGGCCATGATCATTGCCGGAACCGTGGTCGGCGCGGCCGGCACACTGCTGACCCAGTTGATGGCCAAGGCGATGAACCGGTCGCTGTACAACGTGCTGTTCAGCGCGTTCGGAGAGACGGCCGTCGAAGGGGACGAGATCGAGGGGACCATGAAGCCCGTGGAGGCCATCGACGCGGCGGTCATGCTCGGATTCGCGCGCCAGGTCATCATCATTCCGGGTTACGGCATGGCCGTGGCGCAGGCCCAGCACAAGGTATGGGAGCTGGCCGAAGCGCTGATGAAGCGCGGCGTGCGGGTGAAGTTCGCGATTCACCCGGTGGCGGGACGCATGCCGGGGCACATGAACGTGCTGCTGGCGGAAGCCGGCGTGCCGTACGACCTGATATTCGACGAGGCCGAAATCAATCCGGAATTCCCCAAGACCGACGTGGCGCTGGTGATCGGCGCCAACGACGTGGTCAATACGGCGGCGCGGACCGACACCGCCAGCCCCATCTACGGCATGCCCATACTGGACGCCGACAGGGCCAATAACGCCATCGTGATCAAGCGCGGCAAGGGCACCGGTTTTTCCGGTATCGAGAATGCGCTTTTCTACGAGGACCGCACGCGTATGCTGTACGGCGACGGTCAGGCCAAGTGCGCCGAACTGATCCGCGCAGTGCACGAAATCTAGCCCGGGAGGGTTTACGTGAACGACACACCGCAAGTCAGCCGTCTGGTGCGCACCGCACTGTTTGTTTCCGACCTCGACCGGTCCTCGCGCTTCTACAAGCAGGGCCTCGGCTACCGCGAGGTTTACAGTTCGGGGGAACTGACTCATAAAGTAGCGCATGCCCTGCTGGGCGTGCCGGAGGACTCCGCGATTCGCTATGAAATCGTGAAGGCCGAGGGCCCGAATTTCGGGATGATAGGCATGTTCGAGGTCAAGCCGTCGCCGCCGGCGGTAAGCCGCCGGAGCGGTAGCGTGAACGTCGGCGAGGGCTGCCTGGTCATGCTCACTACCGACATTCGCGCAGTGCGCGACCGCCTGGTGGACCTGGGCGCGGAGATCGTCTGCGAGCCCCAGCGGCTCGTTGTTCGGGGCACCCTCCCCGGGGGCGAGGAGATGACCGGCCCCGGTAGCCTGGAGATGACCTGCCGCGACCCCGACGGCATGCTGATTAATTTGATCGAACGCTGGTCGGGCGCCGCTTAGCCCGTCATTCGGCGCCTTCGCTCCCAGGGGCGCTCTCCGTCTCCGGGCGTGAGGACCGGCCGTGTTTCCGCCGGTCCGAATTCGCGTTAACCTGACCGCCTTGTTTCGAGCGGAACGCCGCTCTCAATCCAATAGGGAGGTCCAACGTGAACGACAGGCCGCAAGTCAGCCGCATAGTGCGCACCGCCATCTTCGTCTCCAACCTGGAAAACTCGGTCCGTTTCTACAAAGAGGCCCTGGGCCTCGGCGGGGTTTACGCCAATGGAGTGCTCGAGCACAAGGTGGGGCATGCGCTGATCGGTGTTCCCGAAGACAGCGTGATCCGCTATGAGATCCTCCGGGCCGACGAACTCAACTTCGGGATGGTGGGCCTGTTCGAAGTGAAGCCGTCGCCTTCGCCCGTCAGCCGCGAGAACCGCGGCGCCAACCTGGGCGAGGGCTGCATGGTGTTCTTCGCCACGGACATTCACGCGGTGCGTGACCGTATCGTTGAATTGGGCGGCGAGATCGTTTGCGAACCGCAACTGCTCGCCGTGCACACGCTGCGCCAGCTCGAAATGACCTGCCGCGACCCGGACGGCATGATGATCAACATCATCGAGCGCCCCACCGAAAACTGGGACGCCGACGTCGTGCAATAGGGCTCAAGGCTGGCGCGCGTTTCGTCCGGCATGTCGGTCGGTTCCCTTTTACGGGTGGCGGTGGGGCCGCGGTTTGCGGTCCCGTTGCTGGACTATCTCGCTCCCGGCGAGGGGCCCCGACCGAAACTTGGTGTTCGGGTTTCCGTGCCCCTGGGCAAGGGGCGGCGCACCGGTTTCGTGCTCGAGCACCTCGATGGCTCGGACGTGCCCGCCGACCGGTTGCGGTCGGTGCTGGACGTGCTGGACGGCGAGCCGTTATGGGACCCGGTCACGCTGCAAGTGCTGCGTTGGGCTGCGGACTACTACTGCCATCCGCTCGGCCAGGTTCTCGCCTACGCGCTGCCGCAACAGTTGCGCCGGGGTGACCAGCTGCCGTCCGCGCCCGTACTGTGGCGGGCCGCAGAAAAGGCTTCCGTAGAAGAACCGAAGCTGCTGGCGCGCGCGCCAAGGCAGCGCGAACTGCTTGACAGGCTGATGGCGGCCGGGCGCGGGGGCCTGGCGGAAGAAGCGCTCGCCGCGCTTACGCCCGACTGGCGGAGGCTGGTTCGGATACTCCAGGAAAAGAAGCTGGTCGAACCGTTCGAGGCCGCGGAGCCGGAACATGCCGACATGCTGGGCGAGGAACCGCTGGCGCTGAGCGGCGAGCAGTCCGCCGCCGTGAGCGCCATGCCCATCGGCCAGGGCTATGCCTGCCACCTGCTGGATGGCGTGACGGCCAGCGGCAAGACGGAGGTGTACCTGCACCTGGTGGAGAAGGTGCTGGCCGCGGGCCGGCAATGCCTGCTGCTGGCGCCGGAAATCGGGCTGACCCCGCAGCTCGCTGAGCGGCTCACGGCCCGTTTCCGGGTGTCAGCGGCGGTGCTGCATTCGGGCCTGAACGACGGCGAGCGTCTGAAGGCATGGGCGGATGCCCGCGCGGGCAGGGCAAGGCTGGTGGTGGGCACCCGCTCGGCCGTGTTCGTGCCCTGTGCCCGCCTCGGTCTGATCGTGGTGGACGAAGAACACGATCCGTCGTACAAGCAACAGGACGGCTTCCGCTACCAGGCCCGTGACCTTGCGGTCATGCGCGCGTCCAGGGCGGATGTTCCGGTGGTCCTGGGTTCCGCAACGCCGGCGCTTGAGTCCCTGCTGAATGTGCAAAGGGGCCGCTATACGCACCCGCGCCTGACGAAGAAGGTCACCGGCGCCCGGCCGCCCCTGGCCCGCCTGGTGGACCTGAACCGGCATCCGCCGGAGCATGGATTGAGCGCACCGCTTGTTGACGCCATGTCGGAGCAGCTTGAATCGGGTTCGCAGGTTCTGCTGTATCTCAACCGTCGCGGGTTCGCGCCGGTGCTGATGTGCCCGGATTGCCGCCGAACGGAAGAATGCAGCCACTGTGACGCCCGGCTGGTGTTCTACCGCCGCCGCGACCTGCTCCTGTGTCATCACTGCGGCGCCAGGCGCCGTCCGCCACCCGGCTGCGCGAACTGCGGCACGCCGCTGCAGACGATAGGGCGCGGAACGGAACGGCTGGAAGAGGAGCTTGAGGCGCGTTTCGAAGATTACCCGGTGGCGCGCATGGATCGCGACAACGTGCGGGGCAGGCGCAGGCTGGAGCATATCCTGGGCGGGATCCGCGAGCGGCATTACCGTATCCTGCTCGGCACCCAGATGCTCACCAAGGGCCATGATTTTCCAAGTCTCGGGCTGGTTGGGGTGATCGACGCCGACCAGGGCATGTTCTCCCAGGAATTCCGGGGGCCGGAAAGGCTGGCGCAGACGCTGGTACAGGTGGCCGGCAGGGCGGGCCGCCGCGAGCAGCCCGGCCTGCTCGTATTGCAGACCCGTTTTCCGGATCATCCCCTGCTTCGCCAGCTGCTCAGGGAAGGCTACGCGGGCTTCGCCGCCACCGCCCTGGACCTTCGCCGACGAAGCGGCTGGCCGCCGTTCGCGCACCTTGCGGTGCTGCGCGCCAGCGCGCCGGATGCGGCCAGCGTCCGCGAGTTCCTCAATCGTGCGAAAGACGCCTTCGAACAGGACGGCTCCGCATCCGCCGTGGAGGTGCTGGGTCCGGCGCCCGCCCTGATGGAGCGCAGGCGCGACCGCAACCACGCGCACCTGCTGGCGCGCTCTTCAAGCCGCGCCCGTCTTCAGGCGTCCCTGGTCCGCTGGATTCCCGCGGTTCGCGAACTCAAGCGTCCGCGCCGCGTCAACTGGTCGGTCGATGTTGACCCCGCCGAGATCGGCTAGCGCGTTTCCTGCTCCAGGTAGTCGATCAGGGCGGCGCGATCGGCGCCCCGCTGTATTCCGATGAAGACCATTGCCGTCCCCGGAACCAGGTCGTACGGGTCCGCCAGAAAGCGGCTGAGATTGTCGCGCGACCAGACGACCCCGGACTGCTTCAGCGAGTCCGTATAGACGTAACCGGGCTTGTGGGCGGCCGGCATCCCGATAACACGGTGCAAGTTGGGGCCGACCTTGTGATCTTCGCCCTGTTTCAGGGAATGGCAGGCCCGGCATTGCAGAAACAGGATGCGTCCGCGCCGCATTGCGGCCGGGTCCGGCTCATCCCGGGCCTGTTCGGAACCGGAGTCCGCTTCATTGGAGGACTCGCCGGGGACGGAACCGGAAGCCTGCTCCATTGTCGCCGCGGCCGGGCCCGGCACATCCGCGTCTGCGGTCAACGCGAATATCAGCCCGGTGAGTAACGCCGCACTGAGGGTTCGGCTGAACACGGCAGGGTAATGGTTTCTTTCAGACAAATCAGCGCCTCCCATCGGTAAGCGTCAGTTCTTCCAGGGACTCCCGGAATTCGTAACCATCCCGGTAGCAGTAGACCAGCAGGTCTCCGGTGTTCACGGCCAGCGATCGCGAATCCGGATCGTTGACAGTGAACACCACCGAAGCCAGCTCCCCCTTGCGGCGTATGGAGAAATAAATGAAGTCCGGACGCGTCGAGTAATACGGGTATTCCTTGTCGCGCATCAACAGCGTGAACTCCTGGCCGTCGCGTTCCCGGGTGACTTCGGCCGACCCGCCCTGGCTGTGCAGCGGAATATCCGTGATCTCCTGGGTTTCCGGCCCGCGCGGGTCGAAGGTAATGCCGCAGCTGAAGCGTTTCACGCGGCGCAACTCGAAGGGCTCGTCCGCCGGCATCCCGATGTGAAGGCTGTCGTCGGCGACCAGGAAGGTTGAATCCACCCTCCAGTACTTCGTCTCGGAAAGATAGAGGTCGTGGACGGCATAGCGGCGGACCTCGCCTTCGCCGAAAACGCAGGCTTTCGGCCGCATGCCGCCCTGGAACTGGCCCGCTACGCGCTTCCAGAAAACGTCGCACTGGTCCAGGAAGAAGACATCCGCCTCCGCAAGACCGTCGAAAACCGACGGATCGCGCTGGGCGCCGAGAAAGCGTTCCGGCTCGTGAAAAAATCCCTGCTGCATGCGAATGCCGTCGGCGTCGGCCCCGGTGGAAAAAATCACCAGCCGCTGGCGGTACACCTGCTCCGGGTCGTTTTCGGTGTATTCCTCCACGTAGAAAACGTGCTCGCCGAAGTCCGGCGCGTCGATTCGCTTGTGAGTCGCGTGCACGCGCACATGCCGCTCGTCCTCAGGCGTATCTGAACGCGGGTCCGCCTGGAACCAGCGCTGCTCCTCGTTGTCGAATTCGCCTTCGAACCAGCCGGTCAGAACAAGCAGGTCGCGGGCGAAGGGATCATTCTCAGGCGCCGCGGCCGCGGCCAATGGAGCGCACAAAAGCGCAAGAACCAGGATTCTCATGTGCTCAGGAGCGCAGCAGCGCGTCCACCGCGGCGCGCTCGCCCGACTCGAAGGCCCCTTCCATGCCGCGCTCCATCAGGGCCGTGTGCTCGCCGGCGAAATGGATGTTGCCGTGCGCTTCGCGCATGTGCGCGGCGAACTGCCCAACCTGTCCGGGGCGCCAGAACACCCAGTCCCCGCCGCCGTGTACTTCGCGATGACAGGACTGTATGCCGATGGGTTCGAGCGCCCCCTTGAGCGAGGGCCGGACCCGCTCGAGTTCGCGCATCGTGAATTGCGTAACCTGCTCGTCGGTCATGAAGTCGTACTTGTAGGCTTCGTTGCCGTTGATGAAGGCGACCGCGGAGGTCGGCTCGCCGTTCGGCCCGCGGTGATGCACGCCGAAACGCTCGAACGGTTCGTCGGTCCACATGCTGGCGGGCAATTCGTCCTGCTCCCAGAAGTGCTTCCTGAGCAGGAAATGCACCTGGATGGAAGTGCCGTAGTCGATTTCATCGATCGCCCGTTCCATCCTTTCCGGCAGCCGCGGCGAGAATTTCACCTTGCGCAGGACCGGATAGGGCGTCGAGCAGATTACCTGGTGGGCCGTATAGCTCGTACCGTCCATGCAATGCACGGTGACTTCCGAGCCCTTGTCCTCGAAGCCATAGACGGTCTTGTTCAGTTCCACCGGGTTCGACAGGGAAGCGGCCATGGCCTCCGGCAGGCGCGAATTGCCGCCCTTGATCTGCACCCAGGCGGGCTGGCCGGCGTTGGCCAGGGCTCGCGAGGCATTGAATTCACCCACCGCGTAGCGGCGCATTTCATGCAGCGCGGAGGTGTTGTCCATGTGGTCCGTGT
Organism: Gammaproteobacteria bacterium; assembly: GCA_963666765.1. Classification (GTDB taxonomy): domain Bacteria; phylum Pseudomonadota; class Gammaproteobacteria; order Steroidobacterales; family Foliamicaceae; genus Foliamicus. The sequence goes on along the minus strand of OY762933.1, from coordinate 1,833,036 downwards.
GGATCACAACGTTCATCAGGCGAATGGTTTCTTCATCGAAACCGAGATACTCCTTGAGGTAGTGCGTCTGGGGAATGTCAAAGCGCGCGAATTCCGGGGTGATCCAGGCATCCAGGGGCTGGCCGGAAAGGGGGTTGTTCTTGTGCGACAGCTCGAACAGCATGCGGTGGGGCAGGATTCTCCGGTCGTCGCCCTCCGTGGGGTTGAGCGGATGGCTTTCCCAATCGGAGGCGAGGATGTATTCGCCCCGGATGCGATAGCACCATTCCCTGATGTCGGCTACGTCGTCGGGCCCCAGCTTTTCCAGTCCGAGCCTGTCCGCCGTGTCCAGCATGCGCGCGTAGTTGGCGCCCATCCATTCCCCGCCCGCTTCCGGCCTGCCGGGCACGTCCATCAGCGTGTAGACACGGCCGCCGATGCGGTTGCGGCCCTCCAGGGTCAGGACATCCAGCCCCTGCTCCTGGAGGATGCAGGCGGCGTGCAGGCCCGACAGCCCCGCGCCAACGACAATGACGTCATGGCCCTTGTAGTTCGTGACCGCACGCGCCGCGGCCGGCAGCCCGGCCACCGCCAGCGCGCATGCGCCGGTACCGATGAAGCGCCGGCGCGAGTAGCCCTTCGCGTCGATTAGCGGCGGTCGAGGACTTTCCGTCTGTGCTCGATCAGACATTTGCCTTCTCCAGAGTTCGGCGTTCGTGCAAGGAATATAACTGATCGCTCCCGATCCTCACGGCAAGGTCATGCGAAGCGCCAACGTTCACCCATTTATTTGCTGGATTCCGAACCGCCTCTGATGCACACTGAATTGCCGATCGGGATATTGGGGCCCGATTTCTTGACACAGGATCTTTTTTTTGGATGACCAAGACGACGAATAATGCCGCGACCGGGATGGTCGCGCGATCCGACCGCCGGCGGTTCATTGCCGGCGGCGCTGCACTGGCCGGCGCCTGGATGTTGCCGCGCGCCCTGCGCGGCGCGCAAGCCCGGGGCGGCCTTGACGCGGAGGTGATTGTCGTCGGCGCCGGCCTTGCCGGGCTTAACGCGGCGCTGCTGCTGGAGGAGCTGGGTGTGAGCGTGATGGTGGTGGAAGCCACCTCCAGGTTTGGCGGGCGGATGCATACCGTTGCCGACGATATCGTTCCCGGGTATCCGGAACTGGGCGCAAACGGAATCGGCGGGGGTTATGCGCGGATGCTGAACGCGGCCAGCCAGTACGGAGTGGATATCGGGCCCATGCGCCCGCGCACCGAGCCCCGCGAGGGCGAGATGCTGTTCTGCATCCAGGACCAGCTGATCAGCGAGGACGACTGGCCCGGCCATGCGCTGAATCCGTACCGGCAGGAATGGGCCCGGCAAATGCCGCCGTCGCGGCCGCCCTACCAGATGTATGCCGAGCTCAACCCCTTTCCGAAATCGGACCTGGGCGCCTGGCGGCGCCCGGAGTTCGCCGAATGGGACCGATCGGTCGGCGAGGTGCTCACGGAAGCGGGCCTGGCCGAGGCCGGTGTCGGACTCGGAGCCGGCCTTAATTCGGGTTACGGCACCGACCACCACGACCTGTCCGTCCTGATGATGTTCCACACGATCAGTTTCGCGATGCACCAGGCCAACTGGCCGGGCCAGGGCGGGGCCGCAATGGGCGGGAATCAGCGGATTCCGGAGGCCATGGCGGACAACCTGACAGGCGACGTGCTCCTGAACAGTCCCGTTGCGGCGATCGCCGACGAGGGCCAACGGGTGCAGGTCACGCTGGAGGATGGCCGCCGGCTGAATGCAGCGCGCGCGATCATCGCCATGCCTTTCTCGGCGCTGCGGAGGATCGCACTCGAACCCGAACCGCCGGCCGCGCAAAAGGCCGCGATCGACGAGTTGGGCTATACGCCGTGCACGCAGGTCCACTACGCGGTGAAGCAACCCTACTGGGAACAGGACGGCATGGCGCCGAGCATGTGGACGGACGCCCTGCCCGGGCGGTTCATGGCGCTGAAGAACGACCCCGCCAGTCCCGAGGCGGTAACCAGCTGCCTGGCCTATATCAACGGCCGTTCGGCATTGAAGCTTGCGCACATGGACGAGGAGGCCGCCATCGCCGAAGTGACGGCCGAATTGTTTCGGCTGCGCCCGTCACTCAAGGACGCGCTGGAACCGGTCTACCTGTGGAAATGGTCCAACAACCCGTATGCCGGCGGCGCCTATGCCTACTGGAAGCCCGGACAGATCACGGCGTTTGCCCAGACCATCGCCGAGCCGCATGGGCGTATTCACTTCGCCGGGGAGCACACCGCCCGGTTGAATCGCGGCATGGAGGGTGCAATGGAATCCGGCGAAAGGGCCGCCATCGAGATTCTCGAATACCTCTAGCCCGGCCCTCCCGGCTAGCCGATACCCGGAAGGCCGCCGGAGCGCCGGCGCATCCAGTTGCGCAGGTTGGACTGCGATTCGTACAGACCTGTGCTGGGCAGCAGCAGCACCTCTTCGTTCTCCTCGAGTCCCGCGAGCACGATGGAGTACTCGAAGTCGCTTAAGCCCGTTCGCACCCATGCGGGCGCGGGCCCGTCGTCGCGCATGACCAGGACCCAGTATTCCGAAACGAAGTCGTATTCCGGCCCCTGCCGCTGGAACCGCCGGCCGGGACCGCCACCCGGTCTCGCGCCGCCCGACCAGGGCCGCCCGACGCGCCGCGGCTGATTGCGCATCGCCTCGCCCATGGCCCGGCGCATGGCCTCGCGCTGCTCGGTGCTGAGCTGGGGTCGCTGCCCGGTGCGGTTCTGCCGGCGGGCGAACTCCCGGGCATCGGGCCGCGCCTGCGCCGGCACAAGCGACTGTTCGTCGCCGGTCTCTTCCCGTTCCTTCATGACTGCGTCGTGAAGGTTGCTGTAGGGCCAGTTCAGCATGTGCGCGGTCGCCTCGATATCGTCGATCGTGCGCAGCGCCGCCATCGGCACGGCCGGCGCCTCAAGTTCCTCGGCAATCTTGATTTCCACCTCCGCGTTCATGCCCGGCAACAGCAGCGACTCGGGGTTGTCCAGCAGTATCAGGACCGAGAACATGGTGACGTTCTGTTCGACCACGGCCAGCGGCTCGATCTTCTCCACATTGCCGGTGAATTCGCGGTTGGGATAAGCCGCCACCATCACCTGCGCCTGCATCCCGGCATTGATCTTGCCGATATCGGTCTCGTCCACGCGGGTGCGCACCAGGACCCTGCTGAGGTCGGCCATGCGCAACAGCAGGGTGCCGCCGCCCACGTCCTGGGTCGGCGATGAAATGACCTGTCCGGGCTCGACGTTGCGTTCGATGATGGTGCCGTCGATGGGCGCAAGCACATCGGTGTCGCCCAGCGCGATGCGGGCGTTTTCCACGTCGACCCGGGCGCGAACCAGTTGCGCCTCGGCTTCCGACAGCGACAGCGCCGCCTCTTCGAAGTCGCTGTCGGTTATTGTGTTGTCGGCCACCAGCAATTCTGCCCGCTCCATCTGCATTCGGGCGATGGACTGGCGCGATTCGGCGGCCTTCAGCGCGGCTTCGGCCTGGGCCAGGTTGTTGGTGGGGATGCGTTCGTCGATCCGCACCAGCAGGGTGGAGCGTTCCACCCTGTCGCCGTTCTCGGCGTTGATCTCGAGTATTTCGCCCGAAGCCTTGGACTTCAGCTCGACGGTGCGCAGCGGTTCGACCGCGCCGGCCGCCTCGACGAACACGCGGATGTCGCGAAGCTCCACGGGCGCCTGGTCGTAGGCCTGCGGCTCGGGCGCCGGTTCCTCGGCGCAGCCGGCTCCGAACAGCGCCAGTGCGAGACACGCGCCGCAACGCGCCGGAGCGATACGCACCTTCATTCGATTTCGCCTCCCGTCGCGGGTCCGCTGTCGACCGTGATCCCTGCCGTCCAGCATCTCGATCCTGCGACCGGCCCGCGCCGCGATGCCGGCGTCATGGGTAACCACGATCAGCGTGTGACCGTCACTGTGCAGTGAATCGAACAACGTCAGGACTTCCGCTCCGGTGGCGGAGTCCAGATTACCCGTCGGCTCGTCCGCCAGCAAGATGCTCGGCCGGGTAACCAGTGCGCGGGCGATGGCCACTCTCTGCCGCTGGCCGCCGGAGAGCTGGCTGGGCCGGTGCGTCAGGCGGTCGGCCAGCCCGACCCGCTCCAGGGCCTCGGTCGCCCGCTTCAGGCGGTCGCGGCGCCGCATTCGCGCATAGATCAAGGGGGCTTCGACGTTCTGCAGGGAGGTGCAGCGCTCCAGGAGGTTGAAAGTCTGAAAAACGAAACCCACCTGCCGGTTGCGCACCCGCGCGAGCTCCCGGCCGTTCATGCGCGAGACATGGACGCCGTTCAGCCAATAATCTCCCGCACTGGGCGTCTCCAGGCAGCCGAGCAGGTTCATCAGCGTCGATTTCCCCGAGCCGGACGGGCCGGTCACGGCAAGGTACTCGTTCGGCCGCACCGCCAGGCTGACATCGCACAGCGCGACCACGGTATCGGTCCCCATCCGGTAGGTCCGCGTCAGTTCGCGCGTGCGGATGGCGGACGTGGTCATCGGGCCGGAAGAACAGTGGCTAAAGCCGCTTGCGCAACAGCTCGTTGACTACCCGCGGATTGGCCTGGCCCCTGGTGGCGCGCATTACCTGGCCGACAAGAAAGCCGAACACCCGGGTATTGCCCTCCCGGTACTGCCGGACCTGATCCGCATGTTGCGCCATGACCTCCTCGATCACGCCGTCAAGCGCGCCGGCGTCCGAAATCTGGCGAAGCCCGCGTTTCGCGATGATGTCGTCGGCGCTGCCTTCGCCGGCCCACATCGCTTGGAACACCTCCTTGCCCAGTTTCCCGGAAAGCGAGCCGTCGCGCAGCCGCGAGAGCAACAGCCCAAGGTCGCCGGCGCTCACGCGGCTGTCGGCGATGTCCAGACCGTCGCGGTTCAGAGCGGCGGCCAACTCCCCGCTGATCCAGCGCGCCGCCAGCAGCATGTCCTCGCAGGCCTTGCCGGCGCTCTCGAAATAGTCCGCCGTCGCGCGGCTTTCGCAAAGCCGCCGGGCGTCTTCGGCGGGCAGGCCATACTCCGACTCGAACCTCGCGCGGCGTTCATGCGGCAGTTCGGGAAGCGTCCGCCGCAAGTCCTCCAGGAAACCCGGATCCAGCGCCAGCGGCGGCAGGTCAGGGTCGGGGAAATAGCGGTAGTCGTTGGCCTCTTCCTTGTCGCGCATCGGCCTGGTCGTATCGAGGACGGAGTCGTACAGCCGGGTTTCCTGCGCGATCGTTCCGCCCTGGCCCAGCACTTCGGCCTGGCGCTGGATTTCGCAGCGCAGCGCGCGTTCCACGAACCGGAAGGAGTTGAGGTTCTTGATTTCGGTGCGGGTCCCCAATTCCGTGTCTTCGGGCTTCTTGAGCGAGATATTGGCGTCGCAGCGCATCGAACCTTCCTGCATCGCGCCGTCGGAGATGCCGATCCAGGTCACCAGTTGATGAATGCCCCGCATGCACGCGGCGGCCTCCTCCGGCGAGCGAAGCTGCGGTTCGGTGACGATTTCAAGCAGCGGTGCGCCGGCCCGGTTGAGGTCCACGCCCGTAGTGTTGGGCATGGCGTCGTGCAGGGACTTGCCCGCGTCTTCCTCGAGGTGCGCGCGGGTCAGTTCAATCTGCCGGGGCGGCTCGCCGGGAACGGCGACCTCCATCGAGCCGCCGCTCACTATGGGCAGTTCGAACTGGGAAATCTGGTAGCCCTTTGGCAGGTCGGGATAAAAGTAGTTCTTGCGCGCGAACACCGAGCGCCGCGCCACCTTGCCGCCGGTCGCCAGTCCAAACCTCGCGGCCATGGAGACGGCCTCTCGGTTGGCGACCGGCAGGGTGCCCGGAAAGCCGAGGTCCACCAGGCAGGCCTGGGTGTTGGGGCTGGCGCCGAACACCGTCGACGCGCCGGAGAACATCTTGCTGCGCGTGGCGAGCTGAACATGGATTTCCAGCCCGATGACGACCTCCAGTTCCATCGCGCGGTCCCCGGCTAGGCTGTGCCGACGGGCGCCGATGCGCCGGGCGGCCACAAGCGGTGCCAGTCGGTCTCCAGTTGGTAGGCGTGGGCGGCGCGCAGCACGTCAATCTCGGCGAATGGCCGGCCCATCAGCTGCAGGCCCACCGGCAGCCCGCCCACCATACCGGCGGGAATCGATATGGCCGGAATGCCGACGAGGCTGGCGCCGATCGTGTACACGTCGTTCAGGTACATCCGGATCGGATCGTCGATTTTTTCCCCAATACCGAATGCCGGCGCCGGAGAGGTCGGTCCCGCCAGCAGGTCCACCGATTCGAAGGCCTTGTTGAAGTCGGACGCCAGCAGCCGGCGCGCGCGTTGCGCCTGAAGATAGTAGGCGTCGAAGTAGCCCTTGGAAAGCACCCAGCCGCCCACCAGAATGCGCCGCCGGACCTCCTCGCCGAAGCCGGCCCGGCGGGTCATCGTGTAGAGATCGTCCAGGCTCTCGGCCCCCGCTTCGCGAAGACCGAAGCGCACGCCGTCGAAGCGTGACAGGTTGGACGAGCATTCGGCGGGCGCGACGACGTAGTACACCGGAACCGAGAGCGGCAGCCGGGGCAGCGACACCTCGGAAATCTCCGCCCCCAGTCCGCGCAGGGTTTCCATGTTGTCGGAGAAAACCTGCCGGCAGCGCGGGTCCAGGCCCTCGTCCATGAACTCCCTGACGATGCCTATGCGCACGCCCTTCAGGGCCTTTCCCTTCAGGCCCTTCAGGGATCCCGAATAATCTTCGCGGTCGATTTCCGCGCAGGTCGAGTCGCGCGGATCATGGCCGGCCATGCTGTCCAGCAGCAGGGCTGCGTCCTCAGCGGTGCGGGTAAGCGAACCGGCCTGATCCAGGCTTGAGGCAAACGCGATCATTCCATACCGGGAAACCCGTCCGTAGCTGGGCCGAAAGCCGGTCAGCCCGCACAGGGCGGCAGGCTGGCGTACCGAGCCGCCCGTGTCCGTGCCGGTGGCCGCGGGCGCCAGGCCCGCGGCCACCGCGGCGGCGGACCCGCCGGAGGACCCTCCCGGCGAGCGGGACAGGTTCCAGGGGTTGAGCACCGGTCCGGCGTAACTGGTCTCGCTGGACGAGCCCATGGCGAATTCGTCCATGTTGGTCTTGCCGATCAGCACCGCGCCGGCCTGCGCCAGCCGCTCCACGACCGTCGCGTCGTACGGCGGCACGAAATTGTCCAGGATCCGCGATCCGGCGGTAGTGCGCACGCCCCGGGTACAGAAAATGTCCTTGTGCGCGATCGGTATTCCCGCCAGCGGACCGCCGTCGGCGCGCCCCGCATCAGCCCGGCGAGCCTGCTCCAGCGCCGATTCGCCGCAGACGGTCAGAAACGCGTTGAGTTCGCCATTCCGATCCTCTATGCGCTCGAGACAGGCCCGGGTAAGCTCAAGACTGCCAATGTCGCCCGAGTCCAGGGCCCGCCGGAGCCCGCAAAGGGAAAAGTCGGTCATCAGGGAACCGGGTCTATGACTCTGGGCACCCGGTAAAGGCCGTTCACCACGTCCGGCGCGCAGGCCTGGGCGTCATCGCGCACATCGGACTCGGTGACTTCGTCCGCGCGCAGGGGAAGCACGAGATCGAGCGGATGCACCATGGGCTCGACGCCCTCGGTGTCCAGCTGCTGCAATACCTGCACAAATCCGATGATCCGGCGCAGGGTGCTCACCAGTTCGCCTTTTTCGCCGTCCTCCAGCGCCAGGCGAGTCAGCCGGGCCACGCGCAGCAGTTCCTCGTCGGAGAAATCTCCGGCCGGCTTGGGGTCCCTGGGTGTCTGGAGGTTGTTCATCCCGCAACCGGCGATGATCGCAGTACTGCCTGCAGCTTGCAATCTGTCTGACACGGCCCCCGCCTGCCCGGCAAGCCGCGCCGGCGGGCTGGAGCCGGTGTGCGCACGGCGTGTTGGAATCAACTGCTGCATGAGGCTTCTTTTGTCCGATCTGCTATGATTTACCCGATTTCAAGGGAGTGTCCGCTCCCAGGGATGCGCCGGGCCGATGAGCAATTTTGTCCGTGGTTTCATTGAGCGGCTGGCCGTGGATCTCGCCATAGATCTGGGCACCGCCAATACCCTTGTGTACGTATGCGGAAGGGGAATTATCCTGAACGAGCCTTCCGTTGTTGCGCTTCGCCGTGGCGCCAACGTGGGTTCGGATGGCGTGCTGGCCATCGGCACCGAAGCCTTCGGCATGCTGGGACGCACCCCGCGTGATCTGCAGATCGTCAAACCCCTGAAAGATGGCGTAATCGCCAACTACGAAGTCGCCGAGCAGATGCTCAAACACTTCATCATCAAGGCCCTGGGCCTGGGTTTCTTTCGCCCCGCAGTGCGCCGCCTGGTGATCTGCGTGCCGCATGGCGCCACGCCGGTGGACCGCCGGGCCATCGAGGAATCGGCGCGCGACGCGGGCGCGCGCGAAGTGTTCGTGGTGGACGAGCCCATCGTCGCGGCCATCGGCGCCGGCCTGCCGGTGCACCGGCCCTGCGGAAACATGGTGGTGGACATCGGCGGCGGCACCTCGGAAGTGGCGGTCCTGTCGATGTCAAGCGTTGTCTATGCGCGCTCCGTCAAGGCCGGCGGAACCCGCATGGATGACGCCATCGTGCAGTACGTTAGGCGCAATCACGGCATGTCGATCGGACCCAGCCAGGCCGAAGTCATCAAGCGGGAGGTGGCCAGCGCCTATCCGGGCGAGGAAATCAAGGAGATCAAGCTCCACGGGCGCAGCCTGTCGCGCGGTCTGCACTCTCAGTTCACCCTGAACAGCAACGAGGTGCGCGACGCCCTGAACGATACCCTGGAGGAAATCGTGCAGGCGGTGCTGGATGTCCTCGCGCATACTCCGCCGGAGCTGGGCGCCGACATAAGCCAGCGGGGCCTGGTCCTTGCCGGCGGCGGTGCGCTGCTGCCGAAGCTGGATTCGCTTCTTCGCGAGCGCGCCGCGGTTCCCGCGTTCGTTGCCGAAGATCCTCTGACCTGCGTGGTGCGCGGTTGCGGGCACCTGGTGGAGACTCAGGGTACGGTTCGTTCCGCCAGGGAGATCACCGGCCCGCAATGGGCCTGAGGGGTCCGATGGGGTAGCGCCGTGACCCGCGCGACCGCAACGATCAGGTCGGACCGCTTCCGGCGGCGCAAAGGTCCGAGCCGGGCGGGCGAGTGCCTGCTGATCTGCCTGCTGAGTTTCAGCCTGCTGGTCGTCGAGGCGAACGTTCCGGCCGTCCAGAAGGTGCGAGGGATCGGCGAACTGGTCAACGTGCCGGTGCAGGCCACTGTGCGTTTCTTTTCCGGCAGCTTCCGCGGGGTGCAGGGATATTTCCGCGAACAGTCCTCTCTTATGCGCGAAAACCGGGAACTGCGCGCGCGCCTTTTGCGGCAGGACGTGAACCTGCAGCAAATGGCATCGCTTGAGGCCGAGAACGAAGCGCTTCGTTCGCTGCATACGCTTAACGCCCAGCTCGGCTCCGACAATCTCACGGCGGAAACGCTGCCCGGAAATCCGGACCCCTCCCGCCACCGGGTGACCCTGAACAGAGGCAGTCGGCAGGGGGCCTATATCGGTCAGCCGGTGGTCGATGCCGGCGGGGTGGTCGGCCAGGTTACCCGCGATTATCTGGTTACTTCCGAGGCGCTGCTGATCAGCGACGCCAATCATGCCCTGCCCGTGATGTTCGAACGCACGGGGCTGCAGGTGATTGCCCTGGGCACGGGCCGCAGGGACCATCGCCTGCTGTTGCCCTTTGTGCCGACCCATGCCGACGTGGTTCGGGGAGATACGGTGGTCAGCGCCGGCACCGGTGGCCTGTTCCCTGCCGGGTTGCGGGTCGGCGTAGTGGAGGACGTACGCAATTCGTCGGGCCAGGCCTTCCTGGAGGCGTTCGTGTCGCCGTCGGCCAACCTCGAGAGTCCGCGCCAGGTGCTGTTGCTGCGTTCGGAACCGTTGCCGCCGGGCGGGGACCCCACCCCGGCGGATGAAGAGCCGGCCGCCGCCGCGGCCGCAGGGTCATGACTGAGGTCGCCGTTGCGCGGAATTACTCGCTGCTGGGCGCGGCGTTGCTGCTGAGCGTCGTGCCGCTGCCGCAACTCCTGGGCCTGTGGCAGCCTCCCTGGTTGGCAGTCGCACTGATCTGGCTGGTGCTTGCCGCGCCGGAGGATGCCCGGCTGGCGGTGGCGGCCGCCGCCGGGCTGCTTCAGGACCTGCTGGTGGGCTCACCGCTCGGTCTGCACGCGCTGGCGGCCACCCTGCTGGTTTTCCTGGCTTCGAATACGCGCCACTGGATCGTCTCGTCGCCGCCCTGGCTCAGATTCCTTCTGGCCTTGCTGATGATGACGGTGTACCTGAGTGTGGTAGCGCTGATCGGCGGCTGGTTCGATTACGCTGGTTCATGGGCCGCTATAGTCAGCAGCCTGATGAGCGGGGGCGTGCTGATCCTGATCGCGTTCCTTTTCCTCAAGGTCTAGGCTTCCCGGATTCCCGGCATGGCGATCAGACCGAACAGCGAACAGGTCGGAGAGGGTACGCTGGTTCGGCGGGCGACCTATATGGTTTTCCTGCTGGGGCTGTTGTCGCTGGTGCTTCTTGCCCGGCTCAGCTACCTGCAGTTGGCGCAACACGGTTATTACGCCGGGCAGGCGCTCGGCAACCAGGTGCAGGGCCGCAAGGTTCCGCCCCGGCGCGGAATCATCCTCGATCGCAACGGCGAGGCGATCGTGGCCAACCGCGCCGCATTCCGGCTGATCCTGGTCCCGGAACAGGTCGATGATCTGACCGCCACGCTCGGACGCCTCGCGCAATCCGGGATTCTCAAGCCGGAGAACCAGTCCGAGCTGATTGATTTTTCAATGCGTTCACAGCCCTTTGAGGCCGTCCCGATCAGAACCCGGCTGAGTGATGATCTGGTCGCCAGGTTTGCCGTTGTCCGCCACCGGTTCGCCGGCGTGGATATTGAAGGACTGCTCCTCAGAGAGTATCCGCTGGGCGCGGCCGGCGCTCACGGCCTGGGTTATGTGACCGCGGTAAGCGCCGAGGACAAGGAGCGACTGGACCCTGCTCAGTACGCAGGAATACCCCATATCGGCAAGACCGGCGTGGAGGGAAGTTACGAGGACTACCTGCGCGGTATGGCCGGCAGCGAAAGGGTGGTTACCAATGCGTACGGTCGGCCGCTGTCGCGCACGCGTGAACTGGAACCCGAGCCGGGTGCCGACCTGTTCCTGTCGATTGACAGAAGTCTTCAGACGGAAGCGTACGACGCCATGGATTCGCGTCGCGGCGCGGTAGTCGCGATCGATCCCAATGACGGCGGGGTTCTGGCCCTGGTCAGCAGTCCGGCGTTCGATCCCAACGATTTCGTTTCCGGTATGAACCGGGACACCTTTGCCGAATTGAACCGCAATACCGACCGGCCCATGTTCAACCGGGCGGTGCGCGGCGCATATCCTCCCGGTTCGACCATCAAGCCCATGCTGGCGTTCTCCGCCCTGACTTCCGGCCACCGGGAAGCCGACCAGACCATCAATTGCTGGGGGAGCTTCCGGCTGCCCGGCAGCAGGCGTCTGTTTCGGGACTGGAAGCGCGAGGGTCATGGCGCCATGAACCTGCACGACGCCATCGCGCAGTCCTGCGACGTGTACTTCTACCGGTTGGCGCGTGATATGAATGTAGAGGGGCTGCACGACAGTCTCGTTCAATTCGGTTTCGGTTCGCCGACGGGCTTGGACGTGGCCGGCGAGGGAGCCGGAATCGTTCCTTCCAGGGCCTGGAAACGCGCCAATTTCAGCGACCCCGCGCAGCGTCCCTGGTTTCCCGGCGATACCGTGGTCGCAGGCATAGGGCAGGGATACCTCACCGTCACGCCACTGCAGCTCGCGCAGGCCGTCGCGCAGCTTGCGATGCGGGGACGGCGCTACAAGCCCCGGCTGGTCGAGGCCATCCGGGATCCGGTAGACGGGAGCCTGGTTCGGATGCCGCCGTTACAGACCGGCGCGCTTGCCCCGGAAGCGGCGGAACACTGGCGAACGGTCGTCGATTCCATGGTTGCCGTTGTGCACGGCCCGCGCGGAACGGCCAGGGCGACGGGTGCAGCGCTGGACTTCCGGATAGCGGGGAAAACCGGAACGTCGCAGGTGACAGCATTGCCGCAGGACGACACGCAGGTCCCCGAGGAGGTCGAGGAACGGTTCCGGGATCATTCGCTGTTCGTGGCCTTCGCCCCGGTTCACGAACCCGTCATCGCGCTTGCGGTGATTGTGGAGAACGGCGGCTCGGGATCCGGCGCGGCCGCTGAGGTGGCCAGCCGCCTCCTGGATACCTATCTCGCGGGCAATGCGCCGCCCGATCGGGTTGCGCAGGCGCAATGAACACTCTGGAAGCGACTCGTCAGGGCATGGGCGTGCTGCAGCGCCTGAAGCTGGACGGCTGGCTGCTGGTCTGGCTCATGCTGCTGATCTCGGCCGGGCTGGCGGTTCTGTACAGTGCATCCGGCGGCAGCGGGGACGTCGTGCTCTTCCAGGTTTCGCGCCTGCTGATCGGACTCGGGCTGATGCTGGTTTTCGCCCAGGTCACTCCCCGGTTCATGGCCCGTGCCGCACCCTGGGCATACGGCGCGGTACTCATCCTCCTGGTCCTGGTACTGCTGGTGGGCGAGGAAGGAGGCGGGGCCCGCCGCTGGCTGGACCTGGGGATACGCTTTCAGCCGTCCGAGTTCGCCAAGCTGGCGGCGCCGCTGATGCTCGCTCATTTCTTCCACAGCTCGCGGGACCGCCCCGGCTTTCTGAAAACCCTGGCGGCGCTGGCGCTGATAGTGGGGCCCGTCATTCTGGTCCTTCAACAGCCCGACCTGGGAACCGCGGTGGTGATCGGCTGTTTCGGCTTCATCGCCCTGCTTCTGGCCGGCCTCAGCCGCAAATTCATATATGGCGGCGCAATACTCGGCTTTCTCGCGATTCCGGCGCTGTGGGTCAGTCTGCGCGATTACCAGCGCCAGCGAATCCTGAGTCTGCTGAATCCGGAGTCCGACCCCCTGGGCGCCGGCTATCACATCATTCAGTCGAAGATCGCCATCGGCTCGGGCGGCGCCTTCGGCAAGGGTTATATGCAGAGCAGCCAGGCGCAGTTCGGATTTCTTCCGGAACCCACTACGGACTTTATTTTTTCGGTCATCAGCGAGGAATTCGGATTTGTCGGCGTGGTTGTGGCGATGCTGCTGTTCATGGCCGTTGCAGTGCGCATGCTGCAAATCGCGTTCGCCGCCCAGGGGCGCTTCTCGCGGGTCCTGTCCGCCAGCCTTGCGATCGGATTTTTCTTGGGTTTTGCGTTGAACGCGGTCATGACCACCGGGCTTCTGCCGGTGGTAGGATTGCCGCTGCCGCTTGTAAGTGTGGCCGGAAGCGCCAATGTGACTTTCCTGGCCGGCTTCGGTATCCTCATGGCCATTCGTTCTGATCGACGCTATCTCGCCCGTTAGTCTGCCCGTGTTGCGCAAATTTCTCCTTCTTGCAGCCCTGAGCGCGCCGTTCGCGGCGGGCGCCATGGATCTGGACGACCCCTCAATCAGCGCGTTCATCGACGAAGTCGTGCGCGATGAGGGTCTGGACCGTGACGACGCCAGCGAACTGCTGGCCTCCGCGCAGTTCCGTCCCGAAGTGATCGAAGCCATGAGCCGCGCCCCGGAGCGCACGGTGGAATGGCGCGATTACCGGGCGATATTCATGGACTCAGGAAGAATTTCCTCGGGCAAGGCCTTCTCAAGGCTGCATTCCGGGTCGCTGGCGAAAGTTGAAAGCGATACCGGCGTCCCGGCCTCCGTAGTGCTGGGCATTCTGGGTGTGGAGACCCGCTACGGACGGATTACCGGCAGGCACCTGGTGCTGGACTCGCTGGCCACGCTGGCGTTTCATCATCCCCGGCGCGGCGATTTCTTCCGCCGGGAATTGAAGGACTTTCTGGTGCTGCACAACGAGGATGCGCTGGATGCGGCCCAGGTCATGGGGTCGTACGCGGGCGCCATGGGGCGCGCCCAGTTCATTCCGTCGAGCTACCGCCGCTATGCGGTAGATGGTGACGGCGACGGCAGGCGCGACCTGTTCTCCAACTGGCGCGACGTGCTCAGCAGTGTGGCCGGCTACCTGAGCGACCACGGCTGGCGCCGCGGCGGGCCGGTGGCTATGCCCGCGGCCCTGGCCGAAGGCAGCACGGCCATTCCCCAGGAACGCGGCCTGTCTCCGCCCACCACGCTGGGCGCACTGCGATCGGCCGGCGTCCTCTTTGACGGCGACCTGCCGGATGAAACCCCTGCCGGCCTGTTGCTGATGCAGGGCGCGGCCGGTCCCGAGTACTGGCTGGCGCTGCCGAACTTCTACGTGATCACACGCTACAACCGCAGCTATATGTATGCGCTGGTGGTGCACCAGCTCGGACAGGCCATCATCTCCACGGACACGGGATGACTCTACGCTCGCTCTGATGCGACGATACAGGCGTGACACGACACTGGGGCAGGTGCTGCTCCTTACGGGCTGCATGATTCTTGCACCCGGGTGTTCGGCAATCAGAGACATGGTGGGCGTGCCCTGGGGCGGTTCGTCCGGCGGCCGTCCCGGACAGGACTGCTACGACCAGTTCGGGCAGACTTACTGCCCGCTGGTCTCGGCCGAAGGGTTCGTGGAAACCGGGATCGCATCCTGGTACGGCGAGGACTTTCACGGCAAGCCTACCGCCATGGGCGAGCCCTACAACATGTACGCCATGACCGCCGCGCACAAGACTCTGCCCCTGCCGACCCGCGTGCGGGTAACCAATCTTGAGAACGGCCGCAGCGCCGAGTTGCGGGTGAACGACCGCGGTCCCTTCGTGGACGACCGGGTGATCGATCTTTCGTACAACGCCGCAAGGGAACTGGGCGTGTATCGGCGTGGGACGGCCAGGGTCCGTATCGAGGCGCTGGAGGCGGGCGGTTCGCCGGAGCCGTCGCCGGCGACGGGCGCCTATGCCTACCTGCAGACCGGGGCATTCGCCTACCGCGAGAATGCCGCGAAGCTCTATTACCGGATCCGGGAGGCGGGGATTTCGGGAGTGTATCTGCGCCGCAAGGGCAACGGCGTGTATGCCGTGTGGGTGGGTCCGCTGGACAATGCAAGGCACGCCACCCGGCTCAAGCGGCAATTGGCCGACATCGGCATTTCCCGGACCGTCAGGGTGCAGGGTGTCGCGCCGCCCGGCTGAAGTCTGCGGCCCGAAATCCCGCGTGCGTTCACACGAGATCGAGAAGAAACATGATCAGGAATTCAACGAGAAAGTCCGGCGCGATGGCCATCCTGCTCGCGGCTGCCCTTGCCGCGGGTACCGCCGCCGCCCAGTCCCCGCGGCCGGTAGCCGAACTGCCTGGGCCGCCTGCCCTGAACGTGTCCTCCTTCGTGCTCATGGAGCAGGAAACGGGAACCATCCTGGCTTCGCTCGAGCCGGACCTGAGGGTCGAACCGGCGAGCATTACCAAGATCATGAGCGCCTACGCGGTGTTCGAGGCCCTGGCCACGGGTGAAGCGGCCCTGCACGAAGAGGCGGTCATCAGCGAGAAGGCCTGGCGCATGCAGGGATCGAGGACTTTCCTCGATCTGAACAGCCGGGTCAGCGTGGAGAACCTGCTGCTCGGGATGATCGTGCAGTCGGGCAACGACGCCAGCGTTGCGCTGGCCGAGCACCTGGCCGGCGCCGAGGAGGATTTTGCGATCCTGATGAACGCCATCGCCCAACGCCTGGGGATGACAGGGACGAATTTCGAGAATTCCACCGGCTGGCCCGGCGAGAACCACTACACGACCGCCATGGATACGGCGGTACTGACACGCGCCATGATTCAGGACTATCCCACGCTGTACGGCATGCACGCCCTGCGCGAGTTCACCTGGAACGGCATTCGGCAGCCGAACCGCAATACCCTGCTTGCCCGTGACGCAACGGTGGACGGCGTTAAGACCGGGCATACCGAGTCGGCGGGCTATTGCCTGGTGGCCTCGGCGGTGCGCGACGACATGCGCCTGATCGCGGTGGTCATGGGCGCGGCCAGCGAGTCGCAGCGCTCCCAGGACGCCTTGCGGCTGCTGAGCTACGGGTTTCGCTACTTCGAGACCCGCACGCTGCTCCAGGCCGGCGCCGATTTCGGATCGGCGCGCGTCTGGAAGGGAGAGGATACGGTCGTCGGCCTGACAGTTCAGGACAGCGTGGTCATGACACTGCCCAAGCGCGCAAGTGAGCGGATTGAGACCAGGGTTGTTCTCGACGAGCCCCTGATCGCGCCGCTCGGGGCCGGTCAGCGGGTCGGGCAGGTCGCCCTGATCCATGACGGCGAGACCATTGCGAAACTGGAGCTGGTGCCCGAACGCGCCGTGCCTTCCGGGGGGTTGTGGCAGCGTACCCGGGACTCCGTCCTTTTGTGGTTCGAGTAGACGACACGGACTCCGCCTGCATCAGGTTGCTGGGGCGCCTGCCCTGGCGGGAGGCCGTTGAACGCATGCAGCGGTTCACCGGCGAACGGGACGAGGGGGTGCGCGACGAGATCTGGTTTTGCGAACATCCGCCGGTCTTCACCCTGGGCGTCAAGACCCGGCCCTCGCATGTCCTCGATCCCGGCGACATTCCGGTGGAACAGTCGGACCGCGGCGGGCAGGTCACCTACCATGGCCCGGGTCAATTGATGGTCTATCCGCTGCTGTCCCTGCGCCGCGCCGGACTCGGGCCCAGGAGCCTGGTCTGCGCATTGGAAGAGTCCGTGATCGAATGCGCCGCGGCGCATGGAATAGAGGCATCCCGCCGGCCCGGCGCGCCCGGCGTATACGTGGACGGGGCCAAGCTGGCCGCCATCGGCCTGCGCATCCGGCGCGGATGCTCCTATCACGGCATGGCCGTGAACGTCTGCGGCGACCTGGGCCCGTTCTCGCGAATCAATCCCTGCGGCTTCGAGGGCCTTGACGCGGTCAATTTCGCAAGCCTGGGCGGCCCGGAAAACCTCGCCGACGCAGCCGCCGAACTGCAGCCCTTCCTCTTGTCCCGCCTCTACCCTTCGGGCGGGCGGCGCCGGATGGCCTCCAGCCGTTCGATGGTGCCGGCGTCCGCCCAGTAACCTTCGTAAAGCGTACCCGCAATCCGCCCTTCATCGGCGGCCGCGCGCAACAGGGACGCGAGTCCGAAACGTTCCTCCGTGGCGTCCCGGAACAGTTCCGGCGCCAGCACGCTGATGCCGGCGAACGTGTGGCGTGGGCGGTCGTTGCCGACTCGCCCCGAGCTCAAGCGGAAGTCGCCGGCCGGGTGGTGCGCCGGGTTCGGCACCAGCATGAGCCAGGCGAGGTCCCCGGACCGGAAGTTGCTCAACGCAAAAGAAAAATCGGTGCGCACATCGGCGTTAACCACCCAGAAGGGCTCCTCTCCAAGCAGGGGCAAGGCCCTTGCGATGCCGCCGCCTGTTTCCAGGGCCGAATCGCCTTCGTCGCTGTAGCGGATTCGCAGGCCATAGCCGGACCCGTCGCCGAGTCTGGCGCGGACCATTCCTCCGAGCCAGGAAAGATTGACCACCGCCTCCTCTACGCCCGCAGCGGACAGCGCCGTCAGCAGGTGTTCAATCAGCGCTCGCCCTTCAACTTCCATCAGCGCCTTGGGCAAGCGGTCGCTCAACGGCCGCAGGCGCTCGCCCCGGCCGGCCGCCAGAATCATCGCCCGCGCGGGCCGACCCTCGTTTCGCTTGCTCGTCATGGTTTTTCGCACGGCGATTTTCGCACGCTGGAAAACCCGGCGCGGATCGCACAGGAAGCGGGCTTTTAGGTAAAGTGAGGATTTGTTCATGAGAGTTCCTCCGCAATCCGTCGCCGGGACAGCGCCGAGCGCAAGTGTTTTGTCCCATGGGACAGCACACTAGGCTACGCGCGTGCCGATTTCATTGCTCGCCCCGCTGGCCGCGGCCTGCATCGTTCCCGCCCAGTCCGGTATCTGGGAGGAGCGGCCCGGCGCCGACCTGGCCTGCGAGATTGCCGCTCAGCGGTCCGATACCACGGTCGGCCTGACTGCGTCGAACGGCATCCGCTGGGACGTCGGAGACCGCGTCGAATTCCTGGGCAATGTGTCCGTTTGCATGGGCGACCACCGGCTGGACGTGGAGACCGCCCGCCTGGTACAGAGCAGCAACCGCATCGAGTTCTCCGGCGACGTGGCCTATTCGGGGGAGTCGGTCCGGGTCCGGGCCGCCGACGCGATGCTCGACCTGAATCTGGACAGGCTCCGGTTCGGTTCGGCGGAGTACGCCCTGCGCGACAGCCTGGCGCGGGGTACTGCGGAGGAAATTCTTCTTGACGCGCAGCAGGACCGGGTGCGGATGGAGGAGGTCAGCTACACCAGTTGCCTTCCGGGGCGCAACCACTGGGAACTGCGCGCCGGTTCCATAGAAGTGGAGCAGGAAAGCGGCTTCGGACAGGCGCGGAGTATCCGCCTGGAGATCCTGAACGTTCCGATCCTGTACCTGCCTTCCCTGTCTTTCTCGGCCCGCGGCGCGCGCAAGTCGGGGTTCCTGGTGCCGGAGATCGGCAGTTCCAGCCGCCGGGGACTGGAACTGGAAGCGCCCTGGTACTGGAACATCGCACCGAACATGGACGCCACGTTCACGCCGCGCTACCTGTCGCGCCTTGGATTTTTTGCCGGCGCCGACTACCGCTACATCACGCGGAATTCGTCGGGCCGGATCGAACTGGGCTACCTGCCCCAGGACAAGCTGCGCAACCGCTCGCGCTACGACGTCAACATCGAGATGCAGACCGCCGTTTCGGACCGCTGGAGCGTGCGCGCCGATGGCCGCTGGGTGTCCGACGATCTCTATATCGAGGATATCGGGCGGGGATTCTGGGAACAGGCCCAGACGCACCTGCGCCGGGAATTCGCGGCCACCTACAGCGGCGACCGGATCGATGCCCTGCTGCGGGTGACCGGACACCAGGTCGTGCATCCGGACGTCGAACGCCTGTTTCGCCCGCATGTGCGGCTGCCCGAGATTCGATTGCACGGCCGGTGGCCGGAACTGCTGCCGGGAGTGGATGGGCGCCTGTGGATGGAAACGGCGTGGTTCGAGCACTCGCAAAGGACATCGGGCGCCCGGGTGCATTTCGAACCCGAGGTGGTCGCCCGTTACCGTGCGGGCCCGGTCGAGGTGAATCCGTCCCTGTCCATGATGGTGACCGGCTACCACGTGACCGAGCCCTTCCGCAGGGATGCCGACACGTATTATCGGGTGCTGCCGCTCGTGAGCGTGGACGCCCGCACCGGCCTCTGGAGGCGCTTCGGTACGCAGCAGCTGGACGTGACGCTGCGGCCGCGCGCCATGCTGAGCATCGTTCCCAACGTGAACCAGGACTACCTGCCGGTCTTCGACACCATCATTCCGGACTTCAATTACGTGCAGCTTTTTCGCCCCAACCGCTACCTCGGGTTCGACCGCGTGGGCGATTCGGTGCATCTGAGCGCGGGAGTTCAGGGCGTTATCCAACGCAGCTCGGACGGCAAGGAGTTGCTGCGCTTCACCCTGGGGCAGCGATACAACTTCCGCGGTCGCAAGGTCAGCCTTGAGGGGCTGAGTTCTCACGAGGACGCGGCCTCGGATTACATCGCCGAGTTCGCCTACGGCCTGGGCAGGGACTGGGAGGTGGACATGCGCTACCTGTGGGATGCGGAAATCGACAACGCCAGCCGTTCGGAGATTGCCGTGGTCTACAGGAAGGACCCGCGGCGGATCGTTCGCCTGGCCTACCGCAGCCGCTGGGCGCGAACCGAAAACATGGACCTGGCGTTCCGGTGGGCGGTCAATGACCGGTGGACGGCCGTTGGCCGCTACAACTACTCGTTTGCCGAAGACCTGGAGTTGGAACGCTACCTCGGATTCGAGTATGAATCCTGCTGTATCAACGTCGCGCTGCTGTGGCGCAGGCATGTGGAGCGCGACGCCACATTGGGCGGTGCGTCGGTCTATCTGCAGGTAACGCTGAAGGGCCTGACCAGCCTCGGCGGCGACGCCCGGGCGATGATCGAGCGTGGTATGCTCGGCTACCCCAGCCGATGACCAGTAGCCCCATACGCGCCGTGAGCCTCAAGAACCTGATTTGTATGCACTTTCACGGGCGGACGCCGCCCGTGTCCGCCCTGCTGCTTGCGATTTTCCTGGCGCCGGTTTCGGGGCCGGCCTGGGCGCAACTCAGCAATAAGGGCGAGTTTCTCGACGGCATTGCCGCGGTGGTCAATGACGGCATTGTCCTCAGGAGCGAACTGGATCAGGAACTGTCCGGCGTGCGCGCCAGCATTCGCGCCCAGGGCCTGCGGTCTCCGCCATCCGCGGTGCTGGAAACCCAGGTGCTGGAGCGGCTGGTCCTTCGGGAAATACAGTTGCAGCGCGCCAAACGCTTCGGCATCGAGATTTCCGACGAGCAGGTCAACCGGGCGCTCGGCTTCGTGGCCCAGCAGAACGGGGTCGAGTTGAGCGATCTTCCGGACGTGCTGGCCGAGCAGGGGGTCGCCTATGCCGAGTACCGCGAGGAACTGCGGTCGCAGATCGCGCTGGACACGCTCAGGCAGCGCGATGTCGTTTCCCGCGTGTATCTCAACCCCAGGGAGGTGGACGACTTCCTTCGCGGCGCCGAAGCGGGGGAGGAGGCGAACCGGGAGTATCTCGTATCGCACATTCTGATCGGCACGCCGCTCAACGCCACCGCGGGGCAGCGTGATGCCGCCCGGGAGCGAGCGGAGAGATTGCGTCAGCGCGTGCTGGAGGGGGAGAACTTCGCGGAGCTGGCGATCGCCTACTCCGAGGCGCAGAACGCGCTGCAGGGAGGCAGCCTGGGCTGGCGCAAGCGCAATGCCCTGCCCACGGCGTTCGTTGCGCATGTGTTGCAGCTCGAACCCGGCGGCCTGGCCGAGCTGATCACCACTGGAAGCGGCGTGCACGTAGTGCGCCTGGATGAAACGCGCGGAGGCGATCCCATCATCCAGGAGCAATGGGAACTCAGGCACATACTGCTTCAGCCGAACGAGATACGCGACGACCAGGCCACCCGCGGCGAGATAGCCGAACTGCGCGAGCAGATCCTGGCCGGCGAGAGCTTCGGCGCCCTGGCCCGGGCCTACTCGGCCGACCCTGGTTCCGCGGGCGAGGGCGGCATGCTGGGATGGGTCACTCCCGAGGATCTGGACCCCGCTTTCGCCGCCGGCGTGGCGGAGCTCGAAGGCGACGAGATCAGCGAGCCCATACGCAGTTCCTTCGGATGGCATATCGCACAGCGTTCCGGCACCCGGATGCAGGACGTGAGCGAGGACGTTCGCCGGCAGCGCGCCGCCCTGGCCTTGCGCGAGCGCAAGGTCCAGGAGGAAACCCAGCTTTGGCTGCAAAGACTGCGGGCCGAGGCGTTCGTGGAATACAAGAATTAGGACAGGCCCCAGGCTCGCGGTCAGCGTCGGCGAACCGGCCGGAATCGGGCCGGACATCGCAATCAAGGCGGCGCGCGAATTGCGCCGGTTCGACACCGTGCTTCTTGCCGACCCGCAGGTGCTGCGCGAACGCGCGGAAATGCTGGGCCGTGATTTTTCGGCAGTCCCGTACGAGCCCGGGGAGCGCGCGCCCGGACTGAGCGTAGCGCCCACGCCGCTTGTGCATCCCTGCGTTGCCGGTCGCGCCGATGCCCGCAACGCACCCGCGGTGCTCGCGGCCATAGAGCGGGGAGTGGCGGGCTGCCTGAGCGGGGAGTTCGACGCGCTGGTGACCGGACCGGTCAACAAGGCGATCATGCGCAAGGCCGGCCTCGATTTCATGGGACACACGGAATACCTGGCGCGCCTGAGTGGTGCGCCGATGCCGGTGATGGTTCTGGCCGGCGCGGACGGCCCGGGGCGCCCGCCGCTGAGGGTGGCGCTGGCCACCACCCACATTCCCCTGAGCGCGGTGCCGGGCGCCGTGACGCGCGAGCGCCTGGCTGCCGTTCTCGAGGTTCTTGTGCAGGGACTCAAGCGTGACTTTGGCGTACGCAGTCCGCGCGTGTCGGTTCTGGGCCTCAACCCGCATGCCGGGGAGGATGGGGAGCTGGGCAGCGAGGACCGTGAGGTGGTGGCGCGGGCCATCGACGAGTTCGGGGATACGCGCGTGACCGGCCCGTGGCCGGCCGACACGGCCTTTACGGCCGACAATCTCGCCCGGCAGGATGCGGTGCTGGCCATGTATCACGATCAGGGCCTGCCGGTCGCCAAGCACGCCGGCTTCGGCGCGGCGGTAAACGTAACGCTCGGCCTGCCGTTCGTGCGCACTTCCGTGGACCACGGCACGGCCTTCGATCTGGCCGGCACGGGGACAGCCGACGCAGGCAGCCTGGTTCAGGCGGTGGCGGCAGCCGCCCGCATGGCGCGGCGCAGGGCGCGTCAAGCGGAACAATGAAGCAGCGTCAGCGGCCCCGGCTGGGACAGCACTTCCTGGTCGATGCCACGGTCGTTCAGGACATCATCGAAACGGCGGCGCCCAGGGCCGGCGAACACTTTGTCGAGATCGGTCCGGGCCCGGGCGCGCTGACGGGCCCCCTTCTCTCGGCGGGAGCGTTTGTTCACGCTGTGGAGATCGATCGGAACCTGGCCCGGGAACTGCGCGAGCGTTTTCCCCACGAGCGGCTGAGCGTGCACCGTGCCGACGCGCTCGAGTTCGATTACTCGGCCCTCGAGGCGCCGGGACTGCGCCTGATCGGCAACCTGCCCTATTACCTGAGCACGCCGCTGCTGTTTCGCCTGTTCGAAAGCGCGGCTGCATTTCTCGACATGACCGTCATGCTGCAGCGTGAAGTGGCCGAGCGGCTGTGCGCTTCTCCCGGCAGCCGCCGCTATGGGCGCCTGTCGGTGATGGCGGCGGCCCGCTGCCGCGCCGAACCGTGCTTTTCGGTTGCGCCGGACGCTTTCGACCCGCCCCCCGGGGTGGACTCGATGGTGGTGAGGCTGACGCCTGATGCGCGCTACCGAACGCGCCGTACGGAAGCGTTCGAAAGAGTGGTGCGGCAGGCCTTCTCGCAGCGCCGCAAGACCATCGCCAACGCCCTCAAGGGGCTGGCGGACCGGGAGCAGATCGAAGCGGCGGGGATCGACCCCGCCCTGCGCGCCGAGCAGATTGCCGTGGAAGCGTACCTGCGCCTCGCGGAACGCCTATCCTGATCAGCGCCGCCGCTGTTCGGCGGAACCTCTCTTCCTGGCCTTCGGGCAGGGAACGCTGACCGACGTCGGCGGGCCGTCCAGCCGCACCGCGGCGAGCGATCCGCCCCATACGCAGCCCGAATCGAGCGCGATGAAACGATCGGTAATGAGGCATCCCAGCGCCGACCAGTGTCCGAACACAACCCGGCAGCCGTGCGGCAGTTTCGGAGAGTGCGTGAACCAGGGAGCGAGGTAGGGCGGCTGTTCGCCGGGAGGTCCCTTGTAGGAAAAATCCAGCCGCCCCCGCTCATCGACCATACGCATCCGGGTAAAGGCGTTGACGATCATCCGCCGGCGCCTGATTCCGGAAAGCCCGTCCTCCCAGCAATTGGGCGTGTTGCCGTACATGTCGGCGAGGAAGTCGCGGTAAGCCGCGTCCTTGAGAACGCTCTCCACCTCGGCGGCGCGCGCCAGGGCGTGTTCCAGATCCCAGCCGGGCAAGAGCCCGGCATGCACCAGGAGGCAATTCAGGTCCGGGTCAAAGTGAGCCAGCGGCCGGTTACGCAGCCAGTCCGTGTCGGCGCGGGCATCGGCGTGCTCTTCGCTAACCTGTTGCGCCAGCCAGTGCAGGTCGTGGTTGCCGAGCACGATGACGGCGGCTTCCTCCAGTTCGCGCACGCGTTTCAGCACGCCCTCGGAGTCCGGCCCGCGGTTGACGAGGTCGCCGCAGAACCACAGCCGGTCGCGCCCCGGCTCGAACCCGATCCGCTCGAGCAGTGCATCCAGGGGCCCGAGACACCCCTGCACATCGCCCACCGCCCATACCGCCATCGCCTTGACTGCCTGTTTCGACCCGCTTTTCCCGCAAGTCTCAGTGTGCGCCTCTTGCCACCCCCTCGCGGGAGACGCATGAATCCATCCATGGAGCTTGGCGGCGACATCCCTGTCGCCGACACTCCCGCGAGGGGGTGGCAAGAGGCGCACACAATCCCATGACTAGTGCAGGACGCCGGGGGCCTGAAGGCGGAATACGGGGATGGCCGCCTTGAAGTCGTGGCCGCCGTCCGTGGTCATGCCGTAGCTGCCCTGCATCGTCCCGAACGGCGTATCGATGATCGCGCCGCTGGTGTAACGGTGGCTTTCGCCGGGACGCAGCCGCGGCTGTTCACCCACCACGCCGTCGCCGAACACTTCCTCGACGTGCCCGTTGCCGTCGGTGATGATCCAGTGCCGCGTCAGCAGCCGGGCGGGTTCGCCGCCGCGGTTCGAGATCGTTATCGTGTAGCTGAATACGTGGCGGTCGCCGTCTGCCTCCTGTCCCAGGTAGGCCGGTTCCACCTCGACCGTGATGTCATCGCCCGAGATCATTCTTCCGGCTCGACCGTGGCCGGGGTCCGGTTCTTCATGAATTCCTTCATGTCGTCCTTTACCTCGGTCCAGTTTTCGACATCGAACATTTCGGGCGCGTATTCCTCGATGCTTGCGCGCAGGTTGGCCGGCATCTCGTCGAGACTGCGCAGTTTGCAGCCGTAGCCGCGCGACAGCTGGCGCCCGGGCCGCTGGCCCATGAGCATCCAGGGATTCCAGTTCAGGGTCTCCTGGTAGTGGCTGATCGCCGGCGCCATGGTCAGGTCCGGGTTCTCGATATCGGCGATTTCCGCCATGAGGAAGATGAACGAGTCCCAGTGGAAGGTCGGGCCGACGGAAGCCTTGGGCCAGACTTCCGGACGCAGCGGATTGGGGAACCTGAACTGCGAGCGGCTCGGGATGAAGAGCTTGCCGCCCACCGCCCACCATTCCATGTTCTTCGGCTTCATCGTCGCGGTCTCGTCCGTCACCGTTCCCTCCAGTCCGTTCTCGATCTCGATCGGCCCCGTGAGGTACTGCTGCACCTCGACCGTCTCGCCGGTATAGGGGTTGTCCCAGTGGGTGATGACCTCGTCGGTGTCGAACCGGGTAAAGAGCGCCACTTCGTTCATGGTGGCCAGGTACTTGTGTTCCTCCGCCTGCCGCCAGCGGGTGACGTTGTAGTTGATCATGCTGAACATGGGGTCGAGGTTGCCCTCGTGGAGATAGGCCCAGACGTGGCCGCGCGAAACCCGGTGCACCGTTTCCCCGGCGAGCGAGCCGTAGACCTTGACCCGCGCCCGCAAGCGGGAGACCGGGTCGTTGAGGTCCAGGGGTTCGCTCGGACCGCCCTGCTCGGCCGCGCATCCGGAAAGCGCCGACGCTCCCAGTGCGCCCGCTCCCAGGCCTTTCAAAACGGTGCGCCGGTCAAGGCCGGAATCGTTCGCGGTGGCTGGCTCGTGGTTCATCTTGTTCTCCTTGTCTGCTGCGCTTCAAACGGAAATCGGCGCCGGAATATGCGGGTGCGGATCGTAGCCGACCAGGTCGAAGTCGGTTTCCACGTAGTCGTCTATGGTTTCCCTCGCGGCCCTGATCTCCAGCCTGGGAAGCGGTCGCGGTTCGCGGGAAAGTTGCTCGCGCGCCTGTTCGCAGTGATTGCTGTAGAGGTGGCAGTCGCCGCCGGTCCAGACGAACTCGCCGGGCTCCAGCCCGGTCTGCGCGGCCATCATGCTCAACAGCAGGGCGTACGAGGCGATGTTGAAGGGAACGCCCAGGAACAGGTCCGCGCTGCGCTGGTAGAGCTGGCCCGAGAGCCTGCCGCCGGCGCCGACGTGCAGCTGCAGCATCATGTGGCAGGGGGGAAGCTTCATTCGCGGAATCTCGGCGACGTTCCAGGCGTTGATGATGATTCTTCGCGAGTGCGGGTCGTTTCGGATCATCTCCAGCGCCTGTTCCACCTGGTCGATCGCGCCACCGTTTCCGTCCGGCCAGCGCCGCCATTGCGCCCCGTAGACCGGCCCCAGGTTGCCGTCCTCGTCGGCCCATTCGTTCCAGATATTCACGCCCCGCTCCTGTAGCCAGCGCACATTGGTGCCGCCGCGCAGGAACCACAGCAATTCCACCGCGATTACCCGTAGCGGAAGTCTCTTGGTGGTGAGCATGGGAAAGCCGTCGGCCAGGTCGAAGCGCAACTGCCGGCCGAACACCGCGCGGGTGCCGGTGCCGGTGCGATCGTGCCGTTCGGCGCCCTGCTCAAGGACTTCCTGCAGCAGATCAAGGTATTGCCGCATGCTCAGGCGGGACGGCCAGCGGGTCGCATGAGCAGCCACAGGCCGACGATCAGCATGGGCAGGCTCAGCAGATGGCCCATGGTCAGCCAGCCGAGGGCCAGGTAGCCCAGGTGCTGGTCGGGCAGGCGCAGGAACTCGACCAGCAGGCGGAACAGGCCGTAGCCCGCGAGGAACAGCCCGGTTGCGCGTCCGCTCTGCCGCGCAGAGGGCCCGGAGGTATACCACCACAGCGCGGCGAACAGCACCAGCCCTTCCAGCAACGCCTCGTAGAGCTGGGTGGGGTGGCGCGCCACGCCGTCCACCACGAACGCCCAGGGCAGGTCGCTCGGTTTGCCCCAGAGTTCGCCGTTGATGAAGTTGCCGATACGCCCGGCGAACAGTCCGGCGGGCGCCAGCGGAACGACGAAATCGGCCACTTCGGCAAAGCTCCTGTTGTGCTTGCGCGCAAAAAGCAATGCCGCCAGGCACACGCCCAGGAGGCCGCCGTGGAACGACATGCCGCCCTCCCATATGCGCACGATATAGAGCGGGTCCGCGAGGATGTTCTGCCAGCCGTAAAACAGAATGTAGCCGAGCCGTCCGCCGGCCAGCACGCCCAGGCAACAGTAGAAGATCAGGTCGTAGACCATCTCGGGCGTAAAGGTGCTGCCGGGCCTGCGGCAGCTGCGCTGCGCCAGCCACCAGGCGGCGACGAAGCCCACCAGGTACATCAGTCCGTACCAGCGGATGGCCAGCGGCCCGATGCGCAGGGCTACGGGATCGAATCCGGGATATTCGATCATCGCTGATCAAGTCTAGCGCAGCGCGGCCTGCCGCCGACGCTCCGCACGGGACGGGGGCGAGCAATGACCTCCAGCTTGATGCGCTTGCCGCGCCCTTGCGGGCTAATCCGAGGAGTCTTCGGGTTCGTCGATGCGAAGAACCTGGTTGCACTCGTAGAAATAGCCGTCCGGGTCGAAGATCGCGCAGCCCAGGAGGTGGCGTGTCTCGCCCTTCGAACCGGTGACCTTGAACGTCCTTTCGGGCGTATGCACCAGTGTGCCCAGTTCCGCGGCCCGGCGCGCGACCTCCGCCGCGTCTTCCGTATCGACCACAAACACCGGCGTGCCGTAACCCACCGACGTGGGAATCTCCGGGGCCGGGAGCGGCGGATCCACCCATTGCAGCAGGCCGATCATGCCGATCCTGGGGTCCTCGCACTGCATGATGACCAGGTGGGTGACGTCGCCTTTCTTGCCGGCGGCGATGCCCTTGCCCGAAAGCGTGTAGGGCATGTCGATCCAGGCTTTCATCCCCAGCACGTACTCGTACCAGCGGCGGCTCTTCTCCATGTCGCGGACAATCAGCGTGGTGCGCTTGACGATGTTGCGGATTGTGGGTGCTGAGTTCATTTGTGATCCTCCCTTGGTTCAGGTGCGCGTTTATACCACGCCGGGCACGAAACTAGCAGGATCCGTCCAGCCGGCAGGCGTTCGGTCGCAGCCACTCGTCCAGCGCGAGGCACAGCGCGGTGTGCGACAGCGGATGCTGGTTCATGTGCTCCCATGCCAGGCGCAGGGCGCGCTCGGCCGCTGCCGCGTAGCGCATGCCGGGCGCGGCCTGCGACAGCCGCAGCAGGGCGCGCGCCGCCACCGCCGCCCCGGAGGGAAGCGCATCGTCGGAGAGCGAACGCGGGCGGTGTATCAGTTGCTCGTGGCTCGGGGAGGTGAAGTAGAAGCCTCCGTTGTCCGCATCCTCGAAGCCGTCCAGCATGGTTTCCGCCAGCGCCTCAGCGGTGGCCTGCCGCTCGCCGCCCAGCTCAAGCAGCGCGTCGATGAAGAACGCGTAGTCGTCGAGAAACCCTTCGCCGCCCGCGCGCCCGGCGGTCCAGCAGGCGAGCAGCCGGCCGTCGCGCATCAATTCCGCGATGATGAAGTCGGCCGCCTCTTCCGCCGCCGCGGTCAGGTCCGGTCGTTCCAGGCAGCGCCCCGCGATCGCCAGCCCGCGCACCGCCATCGCGTTCCAGGCGGTCAGCAGCTTCTCGTCGCGCATGGGGCGCTCCCGCCGTCCGCGGGCCTCGAGCAGTCGCTGCCGCGCCGCGGACAGCTGCGCTTCGCCGGCATCCGGCGCGGGCCGCTCCACCAGGTGCCAGCTTTTTTCCTCGAAATTGGGCCTGCGGCTGAGCCCATAGCGGGCCGCGAAGCCGTCGTATTCGCCCGCCGGCAGCAGTTCCTTTACCTGCTCCGGCGTCCACAGGTAGTAAAGGCCTTCCTCGCCTTCGGAATCGGCGTCCAGGGCGGCGAAGAAAGCCCCGCCTGCGTGGCGCATGTCGCGCAGCAGCCAGCCGGCCGTGGCCTCGGCAACCTCGGCATAGCGTGGCTTGCCGGTGAACTGAAAGGCCAGGGAGTACGCGGACAACAACGCCGCGTTGTCGTACAGCATCTTTTCGAAATGCGGGATTTCCCAGCGCGCGTCCACCGAGTAACGGAAGAAACCGCCACTCAGGTGGTCGTTGAGTCCGCCCGCGGCCATCGCGTCAAGCGTGGTCTCGAGCATTTCGCGGGCCGCCTCGCCCCCGGGCTGCGCGGCGCGCCGCACCAGCAACTCCATGTCCGCCGGCCGCGGAAACTTCGGCGCGCCCTGGGTGCCGCCGTGCACGGTATCGAAGGCCGAGCGCATCTGTTCCAACGCATTCGTCAGCGGTTCCTCGCCGAGCTCTCCCGCAAATGACGCGCCGGGCGCCGCTATCCGGGCGAGCATCTCCTGAACCGCCTTGCCGTTTCCGCGCGCCTCCTCACGCCGGCCCGCGTAGTAGGCGGAGACATTCCTGAGCAGGTCCGTGAAGGCCGGCATTCCGAAGCGCGGCGCCTTGGGGAAATAGGTCCCTGCGAAGAACGGCAGCAGTTCGTCGTGGGTCAGAAAAACCGTCAGCGGCCAGCCGCCGGCCCTGCGCGTCAGCAGCTGATGGCTGGTCTGGTAGACCTTGTCCAGGTCCGGGCGTTCCTCGCGGTCCACCTTCACGTTCACGAACAGTTCGTTCATGACTGCCGCGGTGTCGTCGTCCTCGAAGGACTCATGGGCCATGACGTGGCACCAGTGGCAGGCCGAATAGCCCACGGAAAGCAGGATGGGACGCCCGGATTCCCGCGCGGCGTCGAGCGCCTCGTCGTCCCACGGATGCCAGTGCACCGGATTGTCCGCGTGCTGCAGCAGATAGGGACTGCTTACGTCCCCGAGCCGATTCATACTCCCGCCAACCTCTAAGGCTGCCCTCGCCCCAGTCTATGCCAGCAGTGCGGTATTGCCATAGCCTTCCATGCGCGCTCCTGCGAATACAATCCGGTCTTTCTCGGCGCCGAACGACTGCTTGGATGATCGCGTGAACAGGGGCAAGGCGGCAATGGCCGGCGCTACGCCGGGGTCCGGGCGCGCAATACTTGAGCGGATTGCGGACGGCGAACCGGGGGCCATGACTGACCTTATCGACAAGTACGGCGATTTGGTATGGTCGCTGGCGCGGCGCTATTTCGGCGCCTCGCCGGTCGCCCAGGACTCGGTGCAGGAAGCCTTTCTTTCGCTTTGGTCCAGCGCCGGGCGGTTCCGCCCCGACCGCGGCAGCGAACTGACCTTCGTGCTGACCGTTGCGCGCCGGCGGATGGTGGACCAGGTCCGGCACGAGGCCCGTTTCTCCGACAGCGTTCCGCTGGTCGGCGACGAGGTGGACTCCAACAGCAGTGACCAGGCCCGGCTGGACGCGCAGCTCGAAATGTTGCGGGTTCAACCGCTGCTGCGCGAGCTGTCCGGGAATGAAAGGGAAATCCTTTCGCTGTCTCTTTACGAAGGATATTCACATAGCGAGATCGCGAAACGCCTGAATATGCCTTTGGGAACCGTAAAGACGCGCATCCGCCGCAGTCTTATCCGGCTGCGGGCGGCGCTTGAGGTGGAGCGCGGGGAGGCCTGACGTGACGACCGCCGACAGAATCCTCGAATTGCTGGCCGCCGAGGCCGCCGGCGAACGGCTCGGCGACGCGGAATACGGCGAGTTGCGGGAATTGCTGGCCGCCATGCTGGCGGGCGAACGCATACGCGAGCGGGACCTGATGCACGAAGCGGCTGCCCTGGGGCAGGCGGCCTTCCTGGCGGAGGACCGCGAGGCCTGGCGGACGATGCCGGACGGCCTCCGCGAGCGCCTGACGGGAATGGCTCGCGCGCGGGCCCTGGACAACGCTCCGCGCGCCGGCGCCCCGCAGCGGGCCAACTGGCCGGCCCGCTGGGGATGGGCCGTGGCCACTGTCATGGTGCTGGTCTGGATCGTTACCACGGTGCTGCTGCCGCGGCCGCAAGTCGTCCCGCCGACCGTTTCGGTGCAGGCGGCGCCGGACCTCCTCAGCCTGCCCTGGCGCTCGGAAATCAGCGGTTACGAACAGGTGCGGGGCGAAATCGCATGGAGCGACGCACTGCAGGCCGGCGAGATGCGGTTTGCCGGGCTTCCGCCGAACGATCCCGAACTGCAGCAATACCAGCTCTGGATCGTGGACCCGGACCGCTATGAGCACCCGGTGGACGGCGGCGTGTTCGATGCTTTAGCCGATGGCGATATCGTTATACCCGTGAACGCGAAACTGAACGTGGATCAGCCCGTGGCCTTCGCGGTGACGCTCGAGCAGCGCGGCGGCGTGGTGGTTTCCCAGGGGCCGTTGCTGCTGGTGGCCGCCGAAGGCCCGCGCCCCGGCAGCCCGCTGTGAGGATTCTGCGCGGTATTTTTCTGGCGCTGGCCTGGGTCGCGGGCGGGCTGGTCGCGCTGGCGCTGATTTCTTTTGCCGTGGCCGCCTGGATCTGGCGGGACATCCCGGCGGAACGACTCGAAGCCCGTTACGGCACGGAGGCCTCGCGCTTCGCCGAGATCGACGGCGCCCGCATCCACTACCGCGATGAAGGCCAGGGCCCCGCCGTGGTGTTGATCCACGCCAACTTCGCCAGCCTCATCGGCTGGGACCCATGGGTCGAGGCGCTGAAGGACCGCTATCGGGTGGTGCGCTTCGACATGACCAGCCATGGTCTGTCCGGCGCCGACGCTACCGGCGACTACAGCCTGCCCCGAACGGTGGATCTGATGGAGCGGCTGCTCGACGAACTCGGTGTGGATCGCTGCGCGATCGTGGGAACCTCCCTCGGCGGCACCGTTGCCATGCACTACACGGTCCGCAACCCGCAGCATGTAGCGGGACTGGTGCTGATCTCGCCCGGCTCGCTGGAGCCCGATGTGCGCGGCCGGCAGGCGCCGGCGCGCATGTCGCCGACCACCGCGATAGTGCGCTGGATCACTCCGCGTGCGCTGCCTGAGTTCATGCTGAGAACGGGCTTCGGCAATCCCGCCGGCGTTTCGGACGAACTCATCGACCGCTGGCACGACCTGTGGCGCCTGGAGGGGCAGCGCCCGGCACAACTGGCGCGCCTGCGGCAGTACATATCCGGCGATATCGAGGAGCTGATCGGACAGGTGTCCGCGCCCGTCCTGATCCAATGGGGCGAGGAAAACCCGCAGGTGCACGTGGAACTGGCCGGCGAGCTGGCCCGACTGCTGAAGAATTCGCCTCAAGTTGAGACTATCATTTATCCCGGCGTCGGGCATATGGCGATACAGGAGGCGCCGCGCGAAACCGCTGCTGACGCGCGCGCCTGGCTGAACCGCATGCCTTTTGCCGAACCTGCCGAACTTCCCGGTATCGAGAGTCAGCCCAGATGATGAAAAAACTGCTCAGGGTTGTGGTGGTGGCGGTGGCCGCCGTGTTCGCCCTCGGCCTGGCCGGATTCGGTGTCTTCAAATACATGAACCGCACTCCGCCGCAATTGGTGGAGCCGAACTACTTCGCCTACTACAAGACCCAGGACACCCGGCCGCAAGGGCGGGTGGGCGTATTTGTCTCTCATCTCATCCAGCCGGAAGAACTGCGCTTTGAGGACTACTACGTACTGGCGAAGAAGAGCCTGCAGTACATTCCCTGGCCGATCCGAAATCTCGCCGACCGTGACCAGGGCGTGCTGCTCATGGATTCCGAGCGCTTCTACGAGTTCGAGGAATTCACCCCCACCCGCCTGGTCGATCACCTGGGACGCGATACGGACTACGACGGCGTGCCCTATGCGGACAAGTACCTGACGGGCGAGGTGGTCTGGAGGCCGCCTTCACCGACGCGTCACCTCGATCACGGCTATTTCCTGCTGCCCGGGCGCAAGGCCGGAATGCCGCTCCTCTCCGCCAAGCTGGTAACCAAGTGCCAGGTCTACTACTACGCACCCGGCAAGGGATTCACCGACGGACGGGTGCCGCATGAGTCCGGCAATCGCATCATTGCCGAGGAGGCCATGCGGAAAGTGCATGAAAAGTACGGTGACATTCCCTGGGCCTGGGTGACCGCCGATAACTTCGGCATGGCCCGCCAGGCGATGTACGAACTGCTGGACACGGGTATCGACACGGTGATACTGGCAGCCCCGCGGCCGATTTTTTCGCACCACGAGGAATTCAACGGCGCCTTCAGGCACGCCATGCACTACATCCACGAGTGGGAGGAAATGAACGGCAGGCAGGTGAAGGTCATCATGATGCCGCAGTTGGGCGATTTCCCGGTCATTCGCCGGGCGTACCTCAGGATGCTGGAGGACCGGCTGGACACGTTTTCGCCGGAAGATTCCGTCAAGGTAGTGATATCCACTCACGGCATGCCCTGGGATTTCGTGCCGCACGAAGCCTGGATTGAACTGGCGCCGCCGTACCGCGACGCCATGGTGGAGGACGCCCGCAGGATCGTGGAAAGCTACGGTTTCGCACGCCAAGAGGTGGTGCTCAGCCAGGACCATTTTGCCGATCCGGTCAATAACCCCCAAGGCAGGTATCTGTCCACCAACGAGGCCTTCTGGGACGGTATCCATGACGGCTTCAGCCATATCGTCAACGTTCCGATCGAGTTCTACGTGGAGAACACCGACACGGCCTTCGGCCACGCCATGTTCAACTTCGAGTTCTTTGACGATTTCTCGATTTACGAGCCGATCGATTACCCTGACTGGGACCAGCCCATGGTCCGGGAGTTCGTCCAGGACGGCACGCGGGTGATCTACAACGGAACGCCCGTGGGCCGGTACCGCCAGCCCATCGTCGAGGCTTTCTTCCAGGCAATGGATTCGATTCTTTCGCAACATTCCGGCGACCCGTCCGGCTCACGGGTCGATCGGATTGTTGAGTTCGCGCAAGCAGAGGGGCAGCCGGGACGATGAAGAAACTCCTTAAGGTGGCCGTTGTGGGCCTTATTGCAGTGTTCACCCTCGCGGTGGCCGGATTCGGTGTATTCCGGTACATGAACCGCACGCCGCCGCAACTGGTGGAACCGAACTACTTCGCTTACTACAAGACGCAGGACACCGTGCCCGAGGGCCGCGTGGGCGTGTTCATCTCGCATCTCATCCAGCCGGAAGAATTCCGCGCCGAGGACTACTACGTGCTGACGGGCAAGAGCCTGCAGTACATTCCCTGGCCGATCCGCAACATCGCCGGGGCCGATCGGGGCGTGGTGCTCATGGATGTCGAGCGCTATTACGAATTCGAGGAGTTCACTCCCACCCGGCTGATCGACCACCTGGGACGCGATACCGATTTCGACGGCGTGCCCTACGCCGACAAGTACCTGACCGGCGAAGTCGTGTGGTCGCCGCCGTCAACCGCCACCTACATGGCCCAGGGCTATTTCCTGCTTCCCGGCCGCAAGGCCGGCATGCCTGCGTCGGCGGCCAGGCTGATCACCAAGTGCCGGGTGTTTTACTACGCGCCCGGAAAGGGTTTCATGGACGGCCGAATACCTCACGAGGAAGGCAGCCGCATCCTCGCCGAGGAAGCCATGCAGCGGGTGCAAGAAAAGTACGGCGACATTCCCTGGGCCTGGGTGACCGCCGAGCACCTGGGCATGGCCCGAAAGGCCATGTACGAGTTGCTGGACACCGGGGTGGACACGGTATTGCTGGCCAGCCCCAGGCCGATCTTTTCGCACCACGAGGAATTCAACAGCAGCATCAAGCACGCCATGCACTACATCCACGAGTGGGAGGAGCGAAACGGCAAGCACATCAAGGTAATCATCACTCCTCAACTCGGCGACTTCCCGGTAATGCGCAGCGCTTACGTCAGAATGCTGAGGGACCGCCTGGATACGTTTTCGCCCGCGGATACGGTAAAGGTGGTGATATCGAGCCATGGAATGCCCTGGGACCGGGTGCCGCACGAGGCCTGGCTGGAGCTGTCGCCGGCGTTTCTTGAAGGCATGGAGAATGATGTCCGCGAAGTGTTGGAGAGTTACGGCTTTTCCCGCAGCGAGCTGGTGACGAGCCAGGAGAACTTCGCCGATCCGCTCAACGATCCCGACGACCGGTACCTGTCCACCAATGAGGCGTACTGGAACGGCATCAACGACGGCTTCGATTACATCGTCAACCTGCCCGTCTCGTTCTTCGCCGAGAACACCGACACCGCCTTCGGGCACGCCATGGTCAATTTCGAGGGTTTCGACGAGTACAGCCGGTACGATCCCATCGACTACCCGGACTGGAACGAGCCCCTGGTGCGCGAATACGTGCAGGACGGCACGCGGGTCATCTACAACGGCACGCCGGTGGGCCGCTACAGCGGACCGGTGGTCGAGGCCTTCTTCCAGGCCATGGATTCGATCCTTTCCCAGCATGCCGGCAATCCCGCGGGTGACGCGCCGGCCCAGGCCCAAGGCGCCGGGCACGGCGCTCAATGAGCGAACCCTCCGCAAGCCCAAGTCTTGAGGGGCTGCGCATTCCCCGGGATGAGCAGCCCCAGGAAAGCCCCTTAGGGCGTTTTCTCTGGCCGTCGATCGCGACGCTGGTCGTCGTCGGCGTGCTGGTGCTCCTGGCGCTTAACTTCCTGCCGGACAGCCGGGCGGAGGTGCGGGTCGAAACCGTGCGCAGATCCTCAGGCGGCGCCGTGGCCAGCGTGCTGGACGCCAGCGGCTACGTGACTGCGCGCCGCGCCGCCACGGTCTCGTCCAAGCGCACCGGCCGCATCCGCACGGTGCTCGTGGAAGAGGGCATGGCCGTCGACGAAGGCCAGGTCGTGGCGGAGCTCGACGACGCGGCCGAACAGGCCCAGCTGCGGCTCTCCGAGGCGCAGCTCGCGTCGGCCGAGAGTTCTTTGGGCGAGACCCGCGCCGAACTTCACGAGGCCGGGCTTGCCTACGGCCGCCTGTCGGAACTGCACGGCCAGGGGCTGGCCAGCGAGGCGGAACTGGACGCCGCCCGGGCTACGCGCGATCGTCTCAGCGCACGGCTGGAAGCCAACGCGGCGTCGGTTACGGTCGCCGAGCGCGCCGTCGCCGTGCAGCGGCAGGCGCTCAGCGAGACCATCGTGCGCGCGCCTTTCGCCGGCGTGGTCATCGACAAGAATGCGCAGCCGGGGGAAATGATCTCGCCGGTCTCCGCCGGCGGCGGCTTTACGCGCACGGGGATCTGCACGCTCGTGGACATGGAGTCGCTGGAGATCGAGGTGGACGTGAACGAGGCCTACCTGCAGCGCGTGCGTCCCGGAGGGGCCGTTACCGCGCGGCTGGACGCCTATCCCGACTGGCGGATTCCCGCGGAAGTGATTGCCATCGTGCCGGCGGCCAACCGCGAGAAGGCCACCGTACGGGTGCGCGTGGGCATTCTCGAACGGGATGCGCGCATCCTGCCCGACATGGGCGCCAAGGTGTCATTCATCGAAGAGGGGCAGCCGGTTCCGCAGTCCGAGCAGGCGCCTGCCGCGCTCACCGTTGCGGCCTCGGCCGTTCTCGGGGAGGGCGACAGCAACTGGGTCTACATTGCGGAGGACGACCGGGCCTGGCGGCGCGATATCGTGATCGGATGGCGCGACGGCGGGCGCGTCTCTGTCGTTTCCGGCCTGTCCGCGGGCGACAGGGTGGTCGTGGATCCTCCCGCGGGGCTATCCGACGGCGCCGAAATTCAATATCCTTGAGGCACAGGAATCAAGAGCGCGATTTATGGCTCGACAATTGATCCGTCTGGCGGACGTCGGCAAGAATTACCGCAAGGGGCGGGAACTCGTGCGCGTGCTTGACGGGATAACGCTGGGCATCGAGGAAGGCGATTTCGTCGGCCTCATGGGCCCTTCCGGGTCCGGCAAGACCACGCTGCTGAACCTGCTGGGCGGTCTTGACAAGCCCACCCGGGGCGACGTGGAGGTGGACGGCAAGAACATCAGCAAGCTCTCGTCGGGCGCCCTGGCGAAATGGCGGGCGAGCAACATCGGGTTTATCTTCCAGTTCTACAACCTGTTGCCGGTGCTTACCGCCGCGCGCAACGTGGGCCTGCCGTTGCTGCTGACCAACCTTTCGGCCTCGCAGCGCAGGAAACACGTGAACACGGCGCTGCAGCTGGTGGGCCTGGCGGACCGGGCGAAGCATTATCCCCGGGAGTTGTCGGGCGGCCAGGAACAGAGGGTCGCGATCGCGCGCGCCATCGTGTCCGATCCGCCCATTCTGCTGTGCGACGAGCCCACCGGCGATCTGGATCGCACGACCGCCGACGAAATCATGGCTTTGCTGCAGCAGCTGAACCGGGATTACGGCAAGACCATCGTCATGGTCACCCACGATCCACGCGCCGCTTCCTTTGCCCACCGAGTGCTGCACCTGGACAAGGGCGAGCTCAGCAAGACGCCGGTGGACCTGCACTGAATTTTCGGGGGCCGGGAACATGAACCGTTTCACACTCATCTGGCGCAACCTGTGGCGCAAGCCGATCCGCACCGTATTCACCATGCTGGCCATCCTCGTGGTGTTCTTTCTCTTTACCCTGCTGGAAGGTCTGCGGATCGCGTTCTCGTTTTCCGACGTGGGTCCCTCGGCCGAGGAGCGGCTGCTCAGCTCGCACAAGGTTTCGCTGATCATGATGCTGCCCGTCGCCTACGAGTCCCGGATCGCACGGCTTCCGGGCATCGAGGCGGTTTCCCACGGCACCTGGTTCGGGGCCCGTTTCCAGGATAATCCCGAGTTCGCGCAGTACCCGGTG
This sequence comes from Gammaproteobacteria bacterium, assembly GCA_963666765.1. Taxonomy (GTDB): domain Bacteria; phylum Pseudomonadota; class Gammaproteobacteria; order Steroidobacterales; family Foliamicaceae; genus Foliamicus. Next base: position 1,795,628 of record OY762933.1, on the reverse strand, counting down.
GAAGCCGAGCAATACCTGGCGCTGAATCCCGAGATCAAGCTGGACGAAGAACGGAAGCAGGCCTGGCTGGGCAACCGTATGGGCGCGATCGTCGGACGTCCGGTCGCGAACCAGTACGGCTGGCAGATCGGCGACCGGGTGCCGCTCAGGTCCAGCATATGGACGCGCAACAATGGCAGCGACGTGTGGGAATTCGATATCGAAGGCATTTTCGACGACACCGACGCCGGCATGAATGCGGGCGTAGTCCTTTTTCACTACGACTACTTCGACGAAGCTCGGGCCTTCGGCAAGGGCACCGTCGGCTGGTACGTGTCCAAGGGCGACGGATCGATGCCGCTGAATGAATTAGTGGAATCCATCGACGCGGAGTTCGCCAATTCGCCGGCGGAAACCAAGACCAACACCGAGGCGGCCTTCGCCCAGGCATACGCACAGCAGTTCGGCAATATAGGGCTGATCGTGACCTTGATCCTGGCCGCGGTGGTGTTCATGATCCTGCTGGTTACCGGACATACGATGGCGCAATCCGTGCGCGAGAGAATCCATGAGATGGGCGTGCTCAAGACACTGGGCTTTACGTCGGGAAGCATCTTCGGCCTGACCGTCGTGGAGGGCCTGCTGCTGGTTCTGCCTGTGGGCATCCTGGCGATGGCGCTCGGATGGGGCGCCCTGGTGCTCATCGCCGGGTTCATGGGGGCGATGTTCCCCGCGGGCCTGCACATCGGGACGTATTCCGTAGTGCTGGGCCTGGCGCTGATGCTGGCGATCAGCCTGGGGTCCGTGCTGCCGCCGGTCATCCGGGCGCTGAGGCTGGATATAGTGGCCCTGCTGCGCACGAGCTAGTGCCCTTTAGCAGGAACTGGCGCACATGTTCGGCTGGCTGACACAGACGGCGGCTCTCGCGGCCCTGAACCTGCGCAGTCTGCCGCGCAGGCCCGGTACGGCCGCCGTGGCCATGTCCGGCATCGCGGCGCTCACCGGCGTATTCGCCGGCGTGCTTTCCATGGCCTCGGGATTCGAGAAGACCATGGAGGGCACCGGTCAGGAAGACGTGGCGCTCGTTCTGCGCAGCGGCTCCACCGCGGAACTCAACAGCCGCTTCGACGGAGAACAAGCCAACGTGATTCGCTTCGCCCCGGGTATTGCCCGGGACGCGGCCGGCGAGCCTGAGGTTTCCGCGGAGTTGTTCTGGATCGTCAACGCCACAGGCAAGTCGTCGGGGACCGAGGCCAACGTGGCGTTGCGCGGCATTCAGCCCACCGGCTATTCGCTGCGCAACGACTACCGCCTGGCGGAGGGCCGGGAATTCACTCCGGGGCGGTTCGAGCTGATCGTCGGGCGCGGCGCGCGCAATCAGTTCGTGGGCCTGGAGCCGGGACAGACGATCCGCTTCGGGAAGACCGAGTGGCTGGTGACCGGGATGTTCGAGACCGGTGGTTCGGTGTTCGAATCGGAGTTGTGGTGCGACGTCAACGTGCTGCAGTCGGCGTATCAGCTGGGCAACGGCTTTCAGGTGGTGCGCGCTCGTGTGGACGGCCCGGACGGCCGCCTGCGGCTGGAAGAAGCGCTGGGCGACGACCAGCGGTTGAGCGTGGACGTATGGAGCGAGAAGCAGTTCTACTCCGACCAGGCCGAGGATACGGCTGCGCTGATTACCACTATAGGTCTGCCCGTTTCGGTGCTCATGGGCATAGGCGCCGTGTTTGCCGCGCTCAACGCCATGTACGCCTCTATTGCGGCGCGCGCGCGGGAGCTCGCGACGCTGCGGGCGGTCGGCTTCGGTTCCTTTCCCACGGCGCTGGCGACCCTGCTGGAGTCGGTCGTGCTGGCGTTTCTTGGGGGCGTGCTTGGCTGCGCCATCGCCTGGTTCGCGCTGAACGGTTTTCAGGCCTCCACCCTGGCCGCCAGTTTCAGCCAGGTCGTGTTTAATTTTGCGGTGACGCCGGACCTCCTGGGCCGGGGGATCGTGGCGGCGCTGATCGTGGGCCTGGTGGGGGGAATCTTCCCCGCGGTGCGGGCGGCGACCGCGCAGGTCACCGCGGCGCTGCGCGAGCTCTAGGGTCGTGTCCCGGTGCGCTGTCGCGCGGGTGCGATGCGGGTGGGGCGCATAAGCCGGTCGTTCGCGGCGGCCGTCGGGGCCGTCGTTCTGCTTGCCGCCGCGGCGGCGGACGAACAGGGCATGATCGACTACCGCAAGGACGTCATGCTGAGCATGGCGGCCCACCTTTCCGCATTGACCGAACTGCTGACCGTGGACCTGGACCTCGACGAGGACCACGTCGAAGCCCAGGCCACCTCCCTGGGGCTGAACGCGCAACTGGTCAGTTCGCTTTTTCCGCCGGAGTCCGATCAGGGCGATACGTCGGCGCTGCCGGGCATCTGGCAGAGGCCCGAACAGTTCCTGGCCCGGGCCGAAGCAGCCGAACGCGAGGGCCGCAACCTGGTGGCGGCGGCCGAGTCGGGAGACCGGGAGTTCATGGTGCAGTCGCTCAGCCGGCTGGCCGACGCCTGCCGGAACTGCCACCGCGAGTTTCGCTTCGAGGAACAGGACTAGCAGCCCGTGGCAGAACCCCGCGTCGCGCCGAGACCGGCGAGACGCCCGCCTGGCAAGGCGCGAGGAGCGCGCATATCGGGCATATGCAAGCGACGAGCAACGCTGTCCAGGCGGGATGGATCGCCGGTCGAACGCAGCGGGGCTCCTGCCACGGGCTGCTAGGGCCGGTCATCCCGCTGCGCTGGCCCGAAGGCCAGATACAATCTGCAGGCTACTTCCAATGAACCTGCGCGCAACGTCTCCTGGCCTGATAGCCGCCCTGGCGGCAGCGGCCGGAATGATCGCCGGGTGCGGCGGAGAGGCGCCGCGGGAGGAACAGGTTGCCATGGCCGAATCCGGGTGGGAAGAATTCCGGGCTGAGTTCATCGAAGACCTGTTCCTGGCCGAGCCGACCCGCGCCGTGTGGTCCGGCCGGCACGAATTCGACGGGCAGCTTCAGGACGTTACGCCGCAGGCAATCCGCGGGCGCGGCGACATGCTGCGGGGCTATGTTCAACGGGCGCGCGAGGAGTTTTCCGCCGAAACCTTAAGCCCGGCACAGGAGTTGGAGCGCCGGCACCTCGTTGCCGCGATCGAGGGCATGCTGTTCAGCGTGGAGGTGGCCGAGTCGCACCTGCGCAACCCCTCCTGGTACGCGGGTCCCCTGAGCCCCAGCGTGTATGTCTCGCGCGAGTACGCGCCAAAGGATGAGCGGCTGGCGGCCCTGACCGCTCATCTCAGGGAAATTCCGGACTATCTTCAGCAGATGCGCGGCACGCTCGAGCCGCCTTTTCCCCGACCGTTCGTTCGCACCGCGCTGGTGAACTTCGGCGGACTCGCCTCGCATCTCGAGGACGACGCGCCCGGCCTGTTCGCCGATGTGGCGGACGAGGAGTTGCAGGCGGCGTTCGGCGAGGCGCTGGCGCCGGCCGTGCAGGCCCTGCGCGAGGTCGAGACCTGGCTTGAACTGCGCCTGGAGGACGCGCCCGGCGACTTCGCCCTCGGCGAAGAGCGCTACCGGGAACTGCTCTGGCGCCGATACCGGATCGGTCTGGACTGGAAAACGCTGAAGAACGTGGCCAACAGGGACCTGGAGCGCAACCTGGAGCTGCTCCGGACGACATGCAGGCAGGTCGATCCCGAAAACACCATCGCCGACTGCGCCGCCATGGTGCGCAACGACAAGCCCGAGCAGGGCGCCGTGGCCCGCGCCAACGAGCAACTGCCGGAGCTCAGGGAGTTTCTCGTCCAGGCGGACATCATCGGCATTCCAAGTGACGAAACCGCCTTCGTGGCGGAGGCGCCCGCCTACAGGCGCACCAATGCCGCCTACATCGAGATACCGGGCGCCTATGAAAAGGGCCTGCCGGCCATTTACTACATCGCCGGCCCGGATCCGGAATGGCCGCCGGAGGTGCAGCGGCAGTACGTGCCCGGCGAGGGCGACCTTCTGAACACCTCGGTGCATGAAGTTTGGCCCGGCCATTTCCTGCATTCGCTGTATGTCAAGCGCTCCGACAACTTCGTCGGCAAAATCCTCCGCAACGGCATGCTGAGTGAAGGCTGGGCCCACTACACCGAGGAGCTGATGCAGGAGGCGGGACTGGGCGAGGGACAGCCGCTGCTGAAGGTGGGGCAGATTCTCGACGCGCTGATGCGCGACGTGCGGTTCCTGTCGTCCATCGGCCTGCACGTGGAGGGCATGAGCGTCGAGACTTCGCAACGGATGTTCGCGGAGCTGGCCTACCTGGATCCCGGCAACGCCGAGCAGCAGGCGCTGCGCGGCACCTACGACCCCGGCTACTTCGTCTATACGCTGGGCAAGCTCATCATCGTGCAGATGCGCGAGGACTGGACCGCGGACCGGGGTGGGCGCGCGGCCTGGAAGGAGTTTCACGAGACGCTGCTGTCGCTCGGCCACGCGCCGCTGCCGGTGCTGCGCGAAGCGATGATGGGGCCCGACGACCCCGGCCCACTGCTCTAGCCCGAGCGATCAACCAACAACGAAATCCCGTATGGCGCCGATCTTTCGGGTCAGGAAATCCGGGTCCTCGTAGGGCGGCAGCGTCATGAAGCGCGCGCGGGGGGCCAGCGCCGCCGCGTCGCGGGTGTGTTCCAGCAGCGGGTCCTGCTCGTCGCAGATCGCCAGCGCCTCGGCGGTCAACAGCGGCATGCGCTCGCGAACCCGGTGCGAAAACGCCGCCCGGTAGGCCTTGTGGTAGGTGGTCAGCGCCTTGAGCACCTCTACCGTCGCGGCGTGCAGCAGTTCCGGCGCCACGATTCCCGTGCCGCGCAGATGCTCCTTGTCGCGCTTGAACCAGGGGAAGAAGATGTTCTGGTCGCGCATGAACTGGAAGGCCCACAGGTAGTGCCGGCCTTCCAGGTCGGGGTGGACCTCCGGCGCGTAGTTGCTCAGCATGTCCTGGCGCTCCTCGCCCTCGAACAGCGCGATGCCGTCCAGGATGACCTTGCCGATCCGCTCCGGCGCGGCGATTCCCAGTTCGATGGCCGTGTGCGCGCCGGTATGGCTGCCGTACGCGGCGGCGCGCTCGATCCCCAGCGTGTCGAGCAGCGCCAGCATGGCCGTGGCGAAGTCTTCGATGCGCGGTTGCTCCACCGCCAGCGCGTCCGAGTCGCCGTTGCCCGGCGTGTCCGGGCAAACGACGTTCAGGTTGGTGCCCAGCGCCCCGCCCAGGGTGCGCATGCTCCACGACGAGGTGGGCGAGGCATGCAGCATGAGCAGGGTGCCTTGCGCGGAACCCGGAAAGTGGTAGCGGTAGTGAATGCGGCCCGTGGCCGTGTCGGCGAATGCGCGGCTTAAGCGCAGCGGTGTTTCGTTTGCCATGGACTTCCCCTTTTTCGTTGCGGCAGGCAAGGCTCAAGCGCGCATATTGCCTCAAACAGCCGGGGCTGTGGTAAATTCGCGCACCTTGCGCAACGCGCGGGCAACACGTTTCAAGGGGAGGGGTCCGCATGGTCATCATCAAGCGAATACTGATTGGCATCGTCGCGCTGCTGGTGTTGTTTTTTGTCGTCGGCTTCCTTCTTCCGCGCGACGTTCGCGTCGAGCGCTCGGTGGAAATCGACGCATCGCCGCAAGCGGTGTTCACCATGGTCAACGACTTTCAGCAGTTCAATCGCTGGCAGCCCTGGGCCCAGATAGATCCCGCGACCCGCTACGTATACGAGGGGCCCGACACCGGCGCCGGATCGCGCATGATCTGGTACAGCGATCATCCGCAGGTGGGAGACGGCATGCAGGAAATCACCCTGAGCGAACCGTATTCCAGGGTGCGCATGGCGCTTGATTTCGGCACCGGCGGCCTTGCCAGCGCCGACTACCTGATCGATGCCGACGGCGGCGGATCGATCCTCACCTGGACCCTGGAGACCGACATGGGCGGCAACCCGGTGGCGCGCTACGTGGGGCTGATGATGGACGGCATGATCGGTCCCGCATACGAGCAGGGCCTGAACAACCTGAAGGACATCCTGGAGAATCAGACCTTGCCGGAACCCGGGCCGGCGATCATGGAGGCCCCCGGCGACCCGGAGGGTTCCGGGGCAACGCAGGCGGAAACCCGCGCCACCTAGTGTCCACCTGCGCCCCTTTGAGTAAAGCCGAGGATTGCCGAGCATGACCCAACCATCCACCGCTTCCATCCGCAACATCGTTCTGCTCGGCCATTCCGGCGCCGGCAAGACCGTGCTGGCCGAGAAACTGCTGGCGGCCGCCGGTGCGATCAAGACGCCGGGAAGCATCGAACGCGGCAGCACCGTGTGCGACTACCGTCCGGAAGAAAAGCGGCTGCAGTATTCCGCCGATGTCGCCTTTTGCCACTTCGAGCACGACGGCGCCCGCATCAACCTGATGGACACGCCGGGTTCGGCCGATTTCGCCGGGCGGGCGCTGAGCGTGCTGCCCGCCGCGGAGACCGCCATGGTGGTCATCAACGCCTCCTCCGGCATCGAACTCATGACCCGTCGGGCGATGGCCGCGGCCGAAGAGATGAAGCTGGCGCGGTTCATCGTGGTCAGCCATATCGACAGCGAGACCGCCGACCTGCCGGGGCTGATGGAGCAGATCCGCGAGTCCTTCGGGCGCGAGTGCATTCCGCTGAACCTGCCGGCCGACGGCGCCGAGCGCGTCGCCGACTGCTATTTCAAGCCCGAAGACGCCGACACGGACTTCGATTCCGTCGCCGGGGCTCACACCGCCATCGTGGACCAGGTCGTGGAGCTCGACGACGAACTGATGGAGCTGTACCTGGAAGAGGGCGAGGACATGAACCCGGAGCAGCTTCACGGCGCGTTTGAGCGCGCGCTGCGCCGCGGCCACCTGGTTCCGGTGTGTTTCGTCTCCGCCGCCACCGGGTCCGGCATCAACCAGCTCCTCAACGTCATGAACGAACTTGCGCCGTCGCCGCGCGAGGGCAATCCGCCGGCCTGCTCGCTGGACGGCGAGGCGGTCACGCTGAAGGCGGACAAGGATGAGGACACGGTCGCGCTGCTGTTCAAGATCAATGTCGATCCGTACGTCGGAAAGATGGGTGTTTTCCGGGTATTTCAGGGCCAGGTGAACGTGGGCGACTCGCTTTATCTCGACGACCAGCGCAAGGCGATCAAGGCGGCGCACCTGTACGCGCTGCAGGGCGCCGAGTCCCTGGAAGTCCAGTCGGTCGGCCCCGGCGGCATCGCGGCGCTTTCGAAGATCAACGAACTGGCCTACGCAGGCGTGCTGCATGCGGAACACGCGCATGACCGGCTGAAGTTCGGGGACGCGCCTCTTCCGGCGCCGATGCACGGCGTGGTGCTGGAACTGACGCGCCGCGGCGACGAGAAAAAGCTGTCCGACGCGTTGGCCAAGCTTACGTCCGAGGACCCCAGCCTGCTGCTGGAATTCGACACGCAGGCCAACGAGACCGTCCTGCGCGGCATGGGCGAGCTGCACCTCAGGGTCATCCTCGACCGGATGCGCGAGGAGTTCAACCTGGAGGTCGAGACCCGGCAGCCGCGTATCGCCTACCGCGAGACGGTTACGAAGAAGGCCGAGGGGCATCATCGCCACAAGAAGCAGACCGGCGGCGCCGGCCAGTTCGGCGAAGTGTTCCTCAACATCGAACCGCTGCCGCGCGGCGGCGGCTTCGAGTTCGTAAACAAGGTGGTCGGAGGCGTAATCCCGTCGCAGTTCATGCCCGCGGTGGAGAAGGGTGTGCGCCAGGTACTGCTGGAAGGCGCCGTGGCCGGCTATCCCCTCCAGGACATCCGCGTGACCGTGTACGACGGCAAGCACCATCCTGTCGATTCCAAGGAAGTCGCTTTCGTTGCCGCGGGCAAGAAGGCTTTTCTCGACGCGATCAGCAAGGCGCGGCCCATCGTGCTGGAGCCGATTGCGAAGATCGAGGTCACCACTCCGGGGCAGCACATGGGCGACATCGCCGGCCACCTGTCCGGTTCGCGCGGCCGCATCAGCGGCAACAACTCCGTACCCGGCAACCAGGTGATCATTTCCGCCGAGGCGCCGATCGGCGAACTCGGCGACTTCCAGACCCGGCTGAAATCAATGACCGGGGGCGAGGGCGCCTACACCATGGAATTTGACCACTACGCCATCGCGCCGCCGCTCATCCAGAAGTCCCTCGAAGAAGCCTTCAAGCCCAGCGACGACTAGTCGCGAGAGCGATTAGCCGGGAACGAGGGCGTCCCGCCCAGCCCTTGATTTGTAGCTCCAGTGTAGCCACAATAGGACCACACACTTGGAGACCGCACATGAGCACGGATACGGTAGTGCGCGCACGTATCGACAGCGACACAAAGCAGCGAGCTGCGGAAGCGCTCCAGGCCATGGGATTGTCGGTTTCCGACGCGATTCGGTTGCTCCTGATCCGAGTCGCCAACGAGAGACGGCTGCCCTTCATTCTTCAGGCGCCCAATCCAACCACCAGGAAAGCAATGGACGAGTTGGAACAGGGCAAGGGCAAGAGTTTCGACAGCGCGGAAGAGCTGTACGAGGACCTCGGCGTATGAAATGCTGACGCCGGTTCGGTCCAGCCAATTCAAACGCGACATACGAAAAACCAGAAAACGCGGCAAGGATCTGTCAAAGCTGCGCCGCCTGTTGGATCTGTTGATTCGGCAGGAACCCTTGCCTGCCCACTATTCGGATCACCCGTTAAGAGGGCTGTGGAAAGGCTATAGGGAGATTCACATCGAGCCGGACTGGCTGTTGATTTATCGGGTCTCCCGCGAGGAATTGCACCTGGTGCGCACCGGCTCCCACTCGGACCTGTTCAGGCAATAGGCCGCCGCTCCGTCGGGAGCATCCCGAGGGCCCCTTCGCGTTGTCTTGCTCAACTGTATATGTTATATATACATACTAGAATGAATGAGCCGAGAGAAATCGCGGTCCAGATCGGTCCCATCTCACCGGCCGCGACCGGCGCGCTGTATCAGCAGATCGTCACGGGCTTCAAGCGCGAAATCGGCGAGGGTCGTCTGGCGGGCGGGATCGCGCTGCCGTCCTTCCGCCTGCTTGCGGAGCAGCTCCTGGTCAGCATCATCACCGTGCGCCGTGCGTATGAGGAGCTGGAAAGAGAAGGAATCATCTACCGCCGCCAGGGACTCGGCACCTTCGTCGCCGCCGACGGTCGCGCGCGCAGCCGTGAAGCAAAAAAGAAGCACGCGGAAACGATGATTCGATTGGCCATTCAGGAGGCCGGGGAAGCGGGGCTGAGCCCACGCCAGGTCAGGGAATTCATCCAGAAGGTAATTACAGAAACTGTTTCCGAGGAATAGTCATGCAAAGTACCAACGCAATCGAAATCCGCGGTCTGATCAAGAAATATCCGCGCTTTCAACTGGGGCCGCTGGATCTCACCGTGCCCGGCGGCGCCATATACGGCCTGGTCGGGCCCCACGGCGCGGGCAAAACCACCACTCTGGACCTGATCTTCGGACTTGGGCTACCGGAGTCCGGAGAGATCCGGGTGCTCGGTTACGACCACCGGGAGGACGAAGTCGAAATGAAACTCGCCGCCGCCTACGTGAGTCCGCACACCAGTTACGGCTCGTGGAAATTTGTGGGACGCGCCATACAGTTCATTCGCGCCTTTTATCCCGATTGGGACCAAAACTACTGCGACAATCTGCTCAAGCGGTTCAACATCGACCCTGAGGAAAAGACCGCGGCGCTTTCGCTCGGGGCCGCCACAAAGCTTCGCCTGGCTCTGGCGCTGGCGCGCCGTCCGCGGGTCCTGATCATGGACGAACCCACCATCGGTCTTGACGCGCTTTCGAAGAAGGAATTGTTCGCGGAACTGCTGGCCCTGATGGGAGACGAAGACCATACGGTTCTGATCTCGTCCCACAACCTCGTCGATCTTGAGCGGTTCACGGACCACATCGGCGTCATCCACGAAGGCAGGCTGCTGGTGGAAGGGCGCACTGACCAACTGCTGGAGACCCATCGGCAGGTGAGTTTTACGCTCAGCGGGGCGCCGCCACTCGGAGGCCGACTTGTCGAGCGCGACGGCGACCGGCAGCGCGTCCTTACGGACTCTGCCGACCAATACCGCCAGGCCCTGGATGGCTGCGGTGCGACCGGTATATCCGTGCAGCCGGTTACTCTCGAAGAACTGTTCGTGGGTCTGGTCGAGGGGCAGGTTCGTGATTAGCCGCATGGTTCGGGATTTTCTGGAGCGCAGATCCAGGGTCCTGCTGCTGGGCAGCGCGCTTTATCTGGTTTTTTCGCTGCTGGCATACAGTCTGGCTGGTGATGACGGCTTTGGCACTTTTCTCCTTCTCTTCGCCATGCTGTTGGCTTCCACAATCGCCGGCGTCCTTTACCTTGAGTATCGAAGCGGGCTTATGCGGGTCTTCCTGCACCTGCCGATTGAGCGACACGCACTTGCGACGACCTACTGGGCAATTGCGGTGGGTGTTCCAACGGCCTGGGTTCTTGGACTCACAGTGATTGCGTGGTTGGCGACGTCTGTCGGCGGCCGAGTCGGTTGGTTTTCCGTGCCTATGGCCGTCGCCCTGGCTTTCCTTGTTCCAGTTTTTGCTTCTGGATGGACGCGCTTGAGAATTCCAGGCGCAAATACGGAGGTGAGTCCGCACCGCGCTGGGCACAAGTCGCACTTTGGGCGCTGGTTGTAATGGCAGGCCTGGCCGGACTCTACGTATTTTTTGGTTCGTTTGATTTCTTCCTGTCCGTGGATTCCTGGCAACTAAAGCATCTGCTGGTTTTGCTGGCCATCGGCGCAGCCGCATCGATTCTCGGCTTCGCGAGGACGGGGGCCTTGCTGACCGCACGCAGGGCGCACTCCAAATCACGATTGGCGGCGCATCGGCCTGCAATCCGCAAGCGGCTGCCGCTGGCGCGCAACCTGACGGGATTCGTAGCACTCACGGCAAGCTGTCTGTGGATGCCGATCGCAATCGTGGGCGGTCTTGGCGCGTTCTTTGCCATTGATTTCTGGGTAAGGTCCTTGTTGGGGCTGAGCGATTCGCATCTGCTTATGGACCTGAGCGACACGGTGATCGTCGCAGGAGTATTCACGAGCTTTGTCGTGATGGGGTTCGCCGCAACGGTTCCGCGCTTCGCCAATTTCCGCGTACTCAAGGGCCTGCCGCTGTCGACCCGGAGACTTGGCGCCTGCGTGACGCTGCTGTCGGCGGTCCTGGTACTGGTTCAGGTGGCGCTGGCTTTTCCGTTGCTCTACGCCCTGGACCCCGTGGCCGCCACGAATCTTTTACCGCCTCTGGTGGGCGCTGTCGGTATCGGCTCGCTGCTTTGTCCTGCTCTGCTTGTCCGACCGAACCAGGATATTTGGTTAATTGCTGCGCTCGTGGTGATTGGCGTTCTCCAGGCTTTCTGGCTCACCCTGGCCGCGCGAGCGCCTGCGCTGCAGTTGTTGGCGCCGCTGGTCCTGGCGGGAGGCCTGTTCGCTTCCTGGGCGCTCTCAATGCTTGTGTTTCGGCACGCGCTGGTAGCCACCGAAAAGCAGCCGCCCTTGCAATGGGCTTCTCGGAGCGGCAACAACTGAGTGGCTAGGGGGACAGGAGGCGGTCGCCGGGTTCGAGGCCCCAGCGCTTCGCCGAGCCGGCCTTGAGTTCCAGCACGCGGTCAACGGGCTCGCCCGAGCGGATGGTCTCCAGGCTCAGCGGTTTGGTGTCGGTCGCGATGCTGGCGATGCTGCCGTCGGCGCGGATGAACAGCATGTCCAGCGAGACGTAGGTGTTCTTCATCCACATGCCGATTTCCCGCTCGCGGCCGTAGACGAACAGCATCCCCCAGCCTTCGGGCACGTCGCGCACATGCATGAGCCCGCGGCGCTGCTGCTCGCTCGTGCGCGCCAGCCACAATTCCAGAAACACGCACTGGCCCGCGGAGGCGGCCAGCACCGCTTTTGCGCGCGCCAGGTGATCGAGGTCCTGCCCGCCGACCGATTGCCAGACCAGAAGCAGGCTCGCCAACGCAAGTGCCCTTTTCGCCATGGCGCAAGTATGTACCCGCTACAATCGGGCGCCTATGACCATTCGAGCCCCGGACTGACGCCATGCCGGCCGAACCCGCCTCACGGGAAATCACGCAACTGCCGCTGTCCACGCTGCGCCGGCGCATGGAAGAGCGCGTGCTCGGCCAGGAGGAGTTCATCGAGCACATGCTCATTGCCCTGCTCGCCGGCGGCCACCTGCTGGTGGAGGGCGTGCCGGGGCTGGCCAAGACGCGGGCGGTCAAGGTGCTCAGCCAGAGCCTGAACGCCAGTTTCCACCGCGTCCAGTTCACGCCCGACCTGCTGCCGTCGGACCTGACCGGAACCGATATCTTCCGGCCGCAGACCGGCGAGTTCGAGTTTCGGGCCGGTCCGATCTTCCACAACCTGGTGCTGGCGGACGAGATCAATCGCGCTTCCGCCAAGGTGCAGTCCGCCCTGCTGGAGGCGATGGAGGAGCGGCAGGTCACCGTGGCGGAGAAGAGCTGGCCGCTGCCGGAGCCGTTTCTGGTCATGGCCACGCAGAACCCCATCGAGCAGGAGGGCGCCTACCCGCTCCCGGAGGCCCAGCTGGACCGCTTCCTGATGAAGACCCGGATCAGCTATCCGAGCGCCGAACAGGAGCAGCGCATCCTGGAACTCACGCGCCGGGAAGCGTCCGAGACCGCGACGGGCCAGAGCGACGCCGAAGAGGCCTACACGGTGGCGGAGGTGATGCAGGACCGGGCGCGGGTGCTTGAACTGCACCTGGCCGAGCGCCTTGAGCGCTATATCGTGGAACTGGTCCGGGCCACGCGGGCGCCGCAGAACTACGACGAAACGCTCGGCAGCCTGGTGAGCTACGGAGCCAGCCCGCGCGCCTCGATCGCCCTGGATCGCTGCAGCCGGGCCCGCGCCTTCCTGCGCGGCAGGGACTTCGTCACTCCCGGCGATATCCAGGCGGTGGCCCCGCCGGTCCTTCGCCACCGGATCATCCTTACGTACGAAGCCGAGGCCGAAGGCCGCAGTTCCGAGGAGGTCATCAGCCGGCTGCTGGACTGCGTGGCGGTGCCGTAAGCAAAATGCCGGGCCGCGGGCGCACGTGGATCGGACTGCCGGAACTGCTGGCCCTCCGCCACACGCCGTTCGCATCGTGGTTTCAGTCCGGCGGCGAGGTCCGCTCGGGGCCGGCAAGACTGGCGCCGCTGCGCGCCCGCGGAATGGAATTCGACGAAGTGCGCGCCTGGCAACCGGGCGACGATCCCCGTCACATGCACTGGAAGGCCACGGCCCGTACCGGCCGCCCCTACACCAAGCTCTACCAGGAGGAGAGCGAGCGCCCCACGGTGGTCTGCGCGGACCTCACGGAGCGCATGCACTTCGCCACGGTGGGCGCGTTCAAGTCGGTCGTGGCGGCCCGTGTTGCGATGATGATCGCCTGGACCGCGGTGGCCGCCCGCGACCGCGTGTCGGGCCTGGTGCTGTCCAGGGCGGGATTCGACATCACGCCGCCGCTGCCCGGCCGCCGGGGCGCGCAGCGGCTGGCCCGCGCCCTGGCCGGAGCGTTCGGCGACGCGGGCGGCAACGGCGCAAGCGGGCAAGCTGAGCTGATCGACGCCGTGCCCGCCCTGCAGCGCCACGCGCCGTCCGGCAGCCGCCTGGTGCTCGTCAGCGACTTCATGGGAAGGGGCTGCATCGATGCGGCGCGGCGGCTGGCCGCCCACCGCCCGCTCCTGATCGTGCGCCTGTTCGACCCGCTCGATCGCGACCTGCCGCCTCCGGGTCGATACGCCGTTCGCGACCGGCGCGGAGAAACGGTGTTCCGCACCGGCGGGGACGCCGCGCGTCGGCGCTGGCAGGATGAATTCCTTCAGGGGTCCCGGGCGCTTGCGGAGATCGCCCGCACACACGGGGGAGCGTACCTGGAAGTCCGCACCGACGAAGATCCCGCCGGCCGCCACAGGGCGCTTCCGCTTCATGCCCGCCGGCGGCGGGCAACGGTCCGGAGACTGGCGCGGTGAACGGCGGCGACCTTGCAGCGCTGCTGCGCGACATCCACCTCCCGCCGCCGCCGCCCTGGTGGCCGCCGCAGCCCGGCTGGTGGCTGGTCGCGCTGGTTCTGCTGGCGGCGGGCTTGTGGTGGCTGCGGCGCCCGCCCGCCTGGAAGCGCGAGGCGCTTTCGCGGCTCAGGGCCGCCGAGGCCGAATACGCGCTCCACGGCGACACCGCCCGCTTGCTCGCGGACCTGTCGGTCCTGCTGCGCGCCTGCGCCTTGAGGCTCGGGGACCGCGCCCGGGTCGCCGGCCTGACCGGAAGCGCCTGGATCGAATGCCTGCAGGAACTCGGCCGGGGCGCCTGCCCCGGCCCCGAGGAAGCCCTTCTGCATGGACCCTATCAGGCGCGGGTCGAGCTGGACGCGCGTGCTTATTCCCGCAGCGTCGCGGCCTGGATTCGGCGCTCGCGCGGGCCTGGCAGCCCATCGAATGCAGCGGGGCTTTTGCCACGGGCTGCTAAGGACGGATCGTCGTGAGACTGGCCTTCGAGTGGACCTGGGCCTGGCTGTTGCTGCCCCTCCCGCTTCTCGCGTACCGCTTCATCGCGCCGCTCAGGCGCGGCGCGGGCCAGGCCCTGCGGGTGCCGGACCGTGACCGGTTTTCGCGCGCCGACCCCATCGGCGAATCAAGCCGCCGCTTCGGCCCGGACTGGCTCATTGCCGCGCTCATGTGGCTGTGCCTGTTGTTCGCCGCGGCGCGCCCCCTGGTGCTCGATACCGGGCTTACGGCTCCTGCCACCGGGCGCGACCTCATGCTGGCGGTGGATCTGTCCGGAAGCATGGAAGTTCGCGACGCGCGGCTGGCGGGAAGGTCCGAATCGCGGCTCAATGCGATCAAGTCCGTGGCCGGGGACTTCATCGAGCGGCGCGTGGGCGACCGCGTGGGCCTGATCCTGTTCGGCGGGCAGGCTTATCTGCAGGCGCCGCTGAGCTTTGACCGGGCAACGGTCCGGGCATTCCTGGATGAATCCTCCGTCGGCCTGGCGGGCCGCCAGACCGCACTGGGCGACGCGATCGCGCTGGCCGTCAAGCGCATGTCGGACGAGGGCCCCGCGCCTGATCACAGGGTGCTGGTGCTGCTGACCGACGGCGCGGCCACGGCCGGCGTGCTCACGCCCCTGAAGGCCGCGCAACTGGCTCGCGAGACGGGGCTCAGGATCTACACGATCGGAATCGGGTCATCGCGTTCGTCACAGTCCGGCATTTCCTCGGAGCTCGACGAGGAGACCCTGATGGCCATCGCGGACATTACCGGCGGGCGCTATTTTCGGGCCGCGGCGGTCGGCCGGCTGGAAGAAATTTACGCGGAGCTTGACCTGCTGGAGCCGGCGGAACTCGAGGAACTGGCGCTGCGCTCGGGGCGCCCGGCGCACGTGCCGGCGCTGTTCCTGGCCCTGGCGCTGGGCCTGGCGCTGGCCTGGCGGGCAAGGCGCTCGTAGGGGACCGCGCGCATGGAATTCGACCTGCACTGGATCCGGCCCCTGTGGCTGCTGGCGCTGCCGCTGGCCGCGCTGCCCTGGCTGCCGGGCAGGCACGTTCGCGGGACGTGGACGAAGGTTCTGGATCCCGCGCTGGCGCCGTTTCTTCTCGAGGGCCGGGGAAAACGCGCCGGCTCGAACTGGCGTCTCATCTGTTCAGCGGGGCTGGCGCTGTGCCTGCTGGCCCTGGCGGGTCCGGCCTACCGGCAGATGCCGGTGTCCGCCACCCGCGGCGGCGATGCGCTGGTGGCGGTGCTCGACGTGTCGCGTTCCATGCTGGCGGCCGACCTCACGCCAACCCGCCTGGACCGCGCCCGGCTGAAAATCAAGGAAGGCCTGCGCATGCGCGCCCACGGCCAGACCGGCCTGGTGGCCTATTCCGGCCACGCCTTCACCGTCGCGCCGCTCACTACCGACGCGGCCACGCTGATCAATCTTCTTGACGTGTTGGCGCCGGACGTCATGCCCAGCCGGGGGAGCGACGTTGCCGCGGCCATCGCCAGGGGTCACCGCCTGCTGAACCAGGCCGACGCGCGCCAAGGCAGGGTGCTGCTGGTGACTGACGGGCCCGGCGGCCGCAGGGCCGTGGAAGCGGCCGTCGCGCTCAGGGCCGACGGCCATATGCTGCTGGTGCTGGGCGCCGCCACGCCGGAGGGCGCCCCGGTTCCGGACATGCGCGGCGGGTTCATGCGCGACGATTGGGCGGGGCTGGTGGTGAACCGGCCGGACGAGGACGCATTGCTGCGCCTGGCGCGCGAGGGCGGCGGCGCATATCGGCGGATGACGGTCGACAACGGCGACCTGAGGGAGTTGCTGGGCCGAGGTCCGGGCGTCGCCTCGGGCAGTCCTGCCAACGACCTGCGCGCCATGCGCTGGCGCGACGAGGGGCCGCTGCTGCTGCTCTTTCTCCTGCCGCTTGCGGCGTTGGCGTTTCGGCGCGGATGGATCCTGGTGCTGCTGGCTGCGCCGCTGGGCGCATACGGCTCGGACGGCTGGTTCACGACCTCGGATCGACAGGGGATGCGCGCTTTTTCCGATAGCGACTACCCGCGGGCGGTCGAGCTGTTCGATGATCCGCAGTGGCGCGCGGCGGCGCTGCACCGTCAGGGCCGCTTCCTCGAAAGCGCGGAAATCCTGCGCGGACTGACCGCCGTTTCCGCGCGCTACAACAGGGCCACGGCCCTGGCCCTGGCCGGCCAGGTCGAGACCGCCATTCGCCTCTACGAAGAGTTGCTGCTCGACCAGCCGGACCATGCCGACGCGCGCCACAACCTGGAAGTGCTCAAACAGAGCGCCAGCCTGGCAGCGGCGTCTGGCGAAAACCCCGCCCAGGCCCCGGCCGACGCGCTGGAGCAAGCGGCCGATCAGGCGGAGGGCCAGCAGGAAAGCATGCCGCTGGCCAGCGACATGGAGGTTCCCGACGAGCAGATGCTTCCCGACAGCTCGCAGAGCTGGCTGCTGCAGGTCCCTGACGACCCGGGAGGTCTGTTGCGGCGCAAGTTCCTGCGCCAGTACCGGGCCGAGGGCGTTGACCAGGACGGCAATCCCCTCTGGCCGGGCGGCGAGGCCGAGCCATGGTAGGCCGGCGCGCCGGGTTGCCGCTGTTGCCTTTGCTGGCGCTGGCGGCATTGCCGCTGTCGGGCGCCGGGGCGCAGACTCCCGCGGCGGAGAACCCCTTCGTGGTGCGTGCCGAGATCAGTACCCGCAGCCCCTGGGAGCGCTCGCAGGTGCTGTACACGGTGCGCATTTTCCGTACCGCCGGCGCGCGCCGCTTCGGGCGCATTCGGCGCCTCAACGATCCCGTGCTCCTCGAGGGCGAGGCGCTGATCGAACAGCTGGGGACCGACCGGCAGTACAACTACCGGTCCGAAGGCGCCGAGTCACTGGTGCTGGAGCGGCGCTACGCGCTGTATCCGCAGTCAACGGGCGAATTGCTGCTGCAACCCGCCAGCCTGCAGTGGATTGGCGAGGATTTCGGGTTCCGGACGCGCAGCTTCGTTCCGGACGCAGGTCCGGAGCGGCTCGAGGTGCGGGCGGTTCCTTCGCCCCCCGCCGGCCGATGGCTGGCGGCCGCCGATGTGCAATTGTGGGAGGACTTCGAGCGGGAGCCGAACGACCTGGTTGCGGGCGAGCCGCTGATCCGGCTGCTGGGAGTGCGGGTGGAGGGGCAGCCGGCGCGCCAGATTCCGGAGCTCAGGCCCGGCGACGGTCCGAATTTCCGCCACTTTGTCGAACGCCCCGAGTTCGAGGATCTCGTTACCGGCGGCGGGCTGGTGGGCGTGCGCCGGCAGCGCGCGGCGCTGCTGGCCTTGCGCAGCGGCGACGTCGTGTTGCCCGAAATACGGCTGAATTGGTGGAACACGGCCGACGAACGCTGGGAGACCGCCGAATTGCCCCGGCGCATCCTGCAGGCCCGGGCGCCGATCGGACGGGACATCCTGCAACCGTCCGAACCGCCGCCGGAACCTCTTGCGGCGACCGGCTGGCTGATTCCACTGCTGGCCGCGGGCTGGTTCGCGACGGCAATCGCGTGGTGGATTTCCCGCCGGATTGGCGCCGACCGGCGTGTCCGCCGGCGAATCCAGGCCGCGCTGGGCCGCGACGCGGATCGCCGGGACGCGCTCGCCAGGCCCCTGGAGGCGCTGGCCGCCGCATGCCGCGCCAATGACGCCCACAGGGTCGAGGAGGCACTGCTGGCCTGGTCGCGGACCTGGTGGCCCGATGCCGCTCCGCGCGATCTCAACGAACTGGGCCGGCGCCTGGGCGGACCCGCCGAAACGGAGTGCCGGCGCTTGAGCGCATCCCTGTACGGACCCGGCAAGGCAAGCTGGGATCCCGACGTGCTGCTCAGGGCCGCCCGCCGCCCGCCGCCCGTAGCGCCGCCGGAGAAGCCGGCGCCGGGCAGACTTCCGCCCCTGTGGCCCGGCAAGACGGCCGAAAGCAGATAAACTTGGACTGGAATTTCCGTCCTGAAGGTAATCGCCATGCCCAAGGTCACTCTCATTCCTCCGATCGTCCGCGCCCGACTTGAAGACCGCGACCAGATGTCCCCCCGCGGGCGCTCGATCACCGCGGGATTTGCCTCCAGCCCGCTGGGCAGGCTGATGCTGGCGGAGGTTGACGGCGCATTGTGCCGCGTGGGGTACGTGGACGGCGCCGAAGATCGGCAATGGCGGCAGCTCGCGCGGCGCTGGCATGGCGCGACGCTCCGGAGGGACGACGAGTGGGCGCAGTGCAAGGCGGACAGCCTGTTTGACTCGGGCGCCGATTCCGTGGATGTCCTGTTGCGCGGAACGGCGTTCCAGCTTGACGTCTGGCAGGCGCTGCTCGGGGTCCCCGCCGGCAGCACCGAGAGCTACGGGGAGCTTGCCCGGCGGGCGCGCAGGCCGGGCGCTTCGCGCGCGGTGGGCGGGGCCATGAACGCCAATCCGGTTGCCTGGCTGGTGCCCTGCCACAGAGTCGTGGCCGGCGACGGCAGCCTGTGCGGCTATGGCGGCGGCCTTGATCGCAAGCGCCGCCTGCTGTCTGCCGAAGGAGTCCATCCCGCATGACCACCCCCGGCGGGGCACTGGCCGCCATTCCCGTCGTAAGCGGCCAGAAATACCGCACCCCGCAGGGTTTCAGCGCCGTGCGCAACGGCCAGAAGCGCCGCGCCGCGCCGGAACCCGACCGGGCCGGACGCAAACCGCGCTGGCTGCGCGCGCAACTGCCCTCGGGATCGCGATACCTGCGCCTGAAGAGCCTTATGCGCGAGCACAGGCTGGCCACCGTATGCGAGGAATCGCACTGTCCCAACATCGGGGAGTGCTGGAACGCCGGTACCGCCACATTGATGGTGATGGGCGGCGTTTGCACCCGCGCCTGCCGCTTCTGCGCCGTGGACACGGGCAATCCTTCCGGCTGGCTGGATGCCGACGAGCCGGACAACGCCGCCGAGACCGTGCGCATGATGGACCTGGGCTATGTCGTGCTGACCTCGGTCGACCGTGACGACCTGCCCGACGGCGGCGCCTCGCATTTCGCAAGCTGCGTTCGCGCCATCCGCCGCCGCAGCCCGAAGACCGCAGTCGAAGTGCTGACCCCGGACTTTCGCGGCAGCGAAGAGGCGGTGCGCACGGTGCTCGCGTCGAAGCCGGCGGTATTCGCCCATAACGTCGAAACCGTTCGCCGGCTGACCCCCCGGGTGCGCGATCCGCGCGCCGGCTACGACCAGTCCCTGGACGTGCTGGGCATCGCCGCCCGCCACGGCGCGGGCATCCTCACCAAGTCCAGCATCATGCTCGGGCTGGGCGAGCGTCCCGGGGAGATACGCCAGGCGATGCGCGACCTGCGTTCCCGGGGCGTGTCGCTGCTGACGCTGGGGCAGTACCTGCGTCCCACCCGGCACCATCTGCCGGTGGAGCGTTATCTGCCGCCGGAGGAATTTGCCGAATGGCGCGAGTACGGGCTGGCCGCCGGCTTCAGGGAGGTTGTGGCCGGCCCGCTGGTGCGCTCCAGCTACCGTGCCGAGCGCGCCCTGATGGGCAATAATGCGGGAGTGGAATTACATACGATGAATCCTGCGTTCTCCTGTCCCTGAAATGCAGGAATGGAGTGCAACATGAAGAAATTTGCAATAGTCGTTCTGGCGCTGGCCGCCGTATCCTGCGTCAGCGAGTCCTCATTGCGCGTGGAAGCCAACCAGCAGTTCCAGCAAATGCGCCGCCAGATGCCGATCTCGCAGGACCCGGGCGAGCGGGCTTACATTTTCTGCGTGGCGCAGGCGGTGCTCAGGGTCGTCGAGGAGCCGTACGCCGGCAGAGCGTGGGAAATCGAAGTGTTCGACATGCCCGACGCCAACGCCTTCGCCATGCCCGGCGGCAAGATCGGCGTGTTCAGCGGCATCCTTGACGTGGCCCGGGACCAGGACCAGCTTGCCGCGGTGATCGGGCACGAAATCGCCCACGTGACGCGCGAGCACCAGGTGGCGCAGGTTAACCGGGGAATGATGACCACCGGCGCGGCGGCTGTCGCCGGCGCCGCGATGCGCGTGCCGCAGCAGGACATGCAGGCGATCGCCCAGATCGGCCTTACCCTGCCCTTCAGCCGCAAACACGAACGGGAGGCCGACGACATCGGCCTTTTGTACATGGCCGATGCAGGCTTTGACCCGCGCGCCAGCGTCACCCTCTGGAAGAACATGGAAGAAAAGGCGGGCAGCGTGCGCCCGCCGCAGTTCCTTTCAACGCATCCGGCCCCCGAGGACCGCATGGGCAACCTGATTGGCCGCATGAGCGCCGCGCTGGAACGGTATAACGGCGCCCTGGCCCGGGGTGTGCGTCCCGTTTGTGAGTAACCGCCGCCGGCGCGAAAAGCCCGCGGAATGATTCCGCTTAGCGACGAGAATAGCACCAGCCGCACGCCGGTTGTGAGTTACGCGCTGCTGGGCGCCATCCTGCTCGCATTCCTCTGGCAGCGGCAGGCGGGCGAGGCGGCGGTCTACGCCTTCGGGCTGATTCCCGCCCGGCTCGTGCACGGCGCTCTTCTCCCGCCGCAACTCGAGTGGGCGCCGGCCTGGGCCACCGTCTTCACGTCGATGTTCCTGCACGGCGGCTGGATGCACCTTGCCGGCAACCTGCTGTACCTGTGGATCTTCGGCGACAACGTCGAAGACGCGCTCGGCCGGGGTCGCTTTGTCGCGTTCTACCTCTTGTGCGGCGTTGGGGCGGCGCTGGTTCAGACAGTCTCCGAGACCACGTCCGTTATCCCCATGATCGGCGCCAGCGGCGCCATCTCAGGCGTGCTGGGCGCCTACATGAGGCTTTACCCGCATGCCCGGGTCCGGGTGCTGATTCCGCTGTTCATCGTCTTTTATACGGTTCGCGTGCCCGCATGGATGGTGCTGGGCCTGTGGTTCCTGTTTCAGCTGGCATCCAGCGCCATGATTCAGGCCGGGCAGGGCGGAGTCGCCTTCTTCGCCCATATCGGCGGCTTTCTTTCCGGGCTGATTCTGGTAGGCTTAATGCTTCCGCGTCGCAAAGCGCGGTTGTGATTTTCGCGTAACAACTCTGGAGGAACACCATGGTCCGATTGAACCTGGTACTTTTGTCGGCGGCCCTGGCGCTGGCGGCGTGTGGAGGGGGAGCTCCGTCGGACGACGGCGCTGCGGCGGATGACGGCGCGGCGGCTGAGAGCATGCCCGCCGAGGAAGCAGCGCCGGCCGAGGAAGCAATGCCGGCCGAAGAGGGCGATGCTGCCGACGCCATGTCTGACGGCGATGCCGGCGAAGGCGGTGACGAAGCCGGCGACGCCGCCGGAGACGACGCCGGAGACGATGCCGGCGGTGAGGAAGGCGGAGACGATGGCGGCGGAGAGGAAGACGCCGGCTAGCTGATTTGCCGTCGCATGGGCGGTGCGCGCCCATGCGACACACAAGGGGAAGGGGCTGTCCTTCGCATATTGCGGCCCGGCTTACGGGCTGGCAGGTGGTGTGGGGTCAGGTCCCCTTCCCGGATTTGAATGGCGTTGCGTCCGGATTATGTGCGAGCGCCAACGCCGCGAAAGCGTAACTCCCTGAAACCGGAGATCCGAACATGTACCGATCCGTTCTCGCCGCTGCTGCGGCTTTTGTTTTCCTTGCCGGCCCGGCTCCCGCGCCGGCGGACGATGCGGGCGCCTCCTGGGATGCCGCCATGGCCGCCGTGCTGGCGGGAGACCATCGCGGGTCGAGCCGCAGCGGGGTGCCGAATTCGTCCCGCGACGGCGCGCGAAATCCCGCCGGGACCCTGAAGTTTCTCGGTCTTCAGCCCGATTCCAGCGTTGTCGAGATCTGGCCTGCCGGCGGTTGGTACACCGAGATCATCGCACCCTTCGTCGCCGAGAACGGGCAATTCTACGGAGCGCAATTTCCGGGCGGCACCGACATGGAGTTCTTCAATCGGGCCCGTGACGCCTACCAGGCCAAGCTTGAAGCCCATCCGGAGGCCTACGGCAACGCCCAAATGACGGAGATGTACCCGGACAAGATGGCGCTTGCGCCGGAACCCGTGGACCTGGTGCTGAGTTTCCGGAACGTTCACAACTGGATGTCCCGCGACTTTGAGGACGAGGTGTTCCAGGCTTTCTACGATGTCCTCAAGCCCGGCGGCGTTCTGGGAATCGTCGAACACCGCGGCGATCCGGACAGCGAACAGGACCCGAAGGCGGAATCCGGTTACGTGACCGAGGAATACACCATCATGCTGGCCGAGAAGGCCGGCTTCGTGCTCGACGCAAAGTCCGAGATCAACGCCAACCCCAGGGACACGCGCAATCATCCCGAAGGCGTCTGGACGCTGCCGCCGACGCTCCGCCTCGGCGACGAGGACCGCGAGAAATACCTGGCGATCGGCGAGACCGACCGCTACACCCTGCGCTTCCGGAAACCCGAAGCCTAGACTCACCATCGTTCGCCGGGGCGCCGCGGCTTGCGCTGCCTCATGCCTGTGCGGAGACGCATGAACCCATCCCTGGGGCTCGTCGGCGGCATCCTGCCGCCGACGCTCCGCCCAGGCATGGGGCAGCGCAAGCCGCTGGAACGCGAGCCCTTCGGCGATTCGCTGGATTTGTGCGGGACGGTGAATAAAATACCGCCGCCATGATTCGTGCGGAGTCGCTGAGCAAACACTACGGCCCCATCAGGGCGGTCGACGGAATCTCCTTCGCGATAGAGCCGGGGGAGATCGTCGGCCTGCTCGGTCCCAACGGCGCCGGCAAGACCACCACCATGCGCATGTGCGCGGGCTATCTGGCGCCCACGTCCGGCAGCGTGAAGGTGCACGGCTTCGACCTGCAGACCGAGACCATCGCCGCCCGGAAGACCTTCGGCTACCTGCCCGAAGGGGCGCCGCTGTGGGGCGAAATGACGCCGCGCGCATTCCTCGACTTCATCGCCGACGTGCGCGGGCTTGAGGGCGAGCGGCGCGCGGAACGCATCGGCGAGGTGGCGGCCCTGCTGCAACTGGAATCGGTGCTGGATCAGCGGATCGAGACTCTGTCGAAGGGATTTCGCCGCCGGGTCGGCCTGGCCCAGGCTATCCTTCACGATCCGCCCGTGCTGTTGCTGGACGAACCGACCGACGGCCTGGACCCCAACCAGAAACACGAAGTGCGCGAACTCATTCGCGGCATGTCCAGCGACAAGATCGTGGTGATCTCCACGCACATACTCGAAGAGGTGGAGGCGGTGTGCAGCCGCGCCATCATCATCGCCGCGGGGCGCATCGTGGCCGACGACAGCCCCGGGGCGCTGGCCGCGCAGTCCGAGAGCCGGCGGCTCGACCGCGTCTTCCGCCGCATCACCACCGGTGAACCGGGATGATGGGCCACGTGTGGACCATTGCCCGGCGCGAGTTGCGCGCCTATTTCGCGACTCCGGTCGCGTACGTGTTCATCGTGATTTTCGTGGCGCTGAGCGGCGTGTTCACCTTCTATCTCGGAAATTTCTTCGAGCGCGAACAGGCCGACCTTACTCCGTTCTTCGGCTTCCACCCCTGGCTGCACCTGGTGCTGGCGCCGGCCGTATCCATGCGCCTTTGGGCCGAGGAGCGCCAGTCGGGCAGCGTGGAACTCCTGATGACGCTGCCGATAGCGGCCTGGCAGGCGGTGCTGGGCAAGTTCCTGGCCGCCTGGTGCTTCATTGCCGTCGCGCTGGCCCTGACCTTTCCCACCTGGATCACGGTCAACTACCTGGGCGATCCGGACAACGGCGTGATCCTGGCGGCCTACTGCGGAAGCGTCCTGATGGCCGGCGCCTACCTGGCGATCGGCGCCTGCATTTCCGCCGCCTGCCGCAGCCAGGTTGTGGCCTTCGTCACCACCGTCGTCGTGTGCTTCGGGTTCCTTCTGGCGGGCTTCCCGCTGGTCCTGGACGCGTTCGCCGGCTGGGCGCCCGAAGTGGTGGTGGACACGATCGCTTCGCTCGGCTTCCTCACGCATTTCAACGCGATCAGCAAGGGCGTCCTGGATGCGCGCGACATTTTGTATTTCCTGCTCGTGATCGCGGCCTTCCTCTACGCCAACGCCATCGTGCTCGACCTGGGGAGGGGCAACTAGTGGCCCGGAGCACCGGACCGCGCTACGGGCAGCTCGGCCTGGGCGTCCTGCTGCTGGTCTTCCTGGCCGCCGTGGCGCTGGTCAACGTCGTCGTGCGCGGCGTGCGGCTGGACCTCACCGATGCCGGCCTGTACACGCTCTCGGAGGGCACCAAAAAGGTTCTCGACGGCATTCCTGAACCGGTACGGCTCTACTTCTTCATTTCCCGCGGCGGACTGTCCGACAGCCCCGGCCTGCGCGCCTGGGCCGACCGGGTGGAGGACATGCTGAACGAATTCGAAGCCCATTCGGACGGCAGGCTGGACGTCAGCGTTATCGATCCCGCGCCGTTCTCCGAGGACGAGGACCGCGCCGCGGCCTTCGGCCTGCAGGCAGTGCGCCTCCAGATCAGCGACGATCCCCTGTACTTCGGCGTGGCCGGCTCGAACGCCGTCGGCGACGAGCAGTTCATCGCATTCATGGATCCGCAACGCGAGCAGTTCCTGGAGTACGACCTCGCCAAGCTCGTCTATTCGCTGTCGCGCGCCGACGAGCCCGTTGTGGGCCTGGTGAGCAGCCTGCCCCTGACCGGCGGCTTCGACCCCATGCAGACCAGCGTGACCGAACCGTGGATCATCACGTCCCAGATCAGCGACCTGTTCGATCTGAGGGACCTCGACATCATCGGGGACGAGATCGACGGCGAAGTCGACGTGCTGCTGCTGGTGCATCCCAAGGGCGCGACGCCCCGGCAGTTGTACGCGCTGGAGCAGTACCTGTTCCGCGGCGGCCGGGCGCTGGTTTTCGTCGACCCCCTGGCGGAGGCCGACCCGGCCACGCCGCCCGGCGGCGCCATGGCCGGCATGCCAGCCGACCGTTCGTCCAATCTGGATTTCCTGCTTTCCCACTGGGGCCTGGGAATGCCTGCGGAAACCGTAGTCGGGGACGGCCGTTACGCGTTGCGGGTCAGCGAGGCCGACGGCACGCTGGCCCGCCATCCCGCGTATATCGGAGTGGACCTCAACGAGGCCGACTCCGGCGAGGTGGTGACCGCCGAGCTGGACGTGCTGAACCTGGGATTCGCGGGCTACCTCAAGGTGAACGAGGATGCCGCCCTGCAGGTCACGCCCCTGGTGCGCTCGAGTTCCGACGCGGGATTCCTGGATCCCAACCTGCTGGCCTTTACGCCGGACATCAACAGCCTGTGGTCGGGCTTCAACCCGCAGGGCGAGGCGCTGACGCTGGCGGCCCGGCTCAGCGGCACGGTAAGCAGCGCCTTCCCGGACGGCCGGCCCGAGCAACCCGCGGACGAGACGGACAGCGCCGACGACGATTCGGCGAACCCGTTTGCCGATGCCATGGCGCAGGGCGAGACGCCCTCTCTCCCGGGGGCGTCTTCGGAGGAAGGGGAGGAGGCCGAACTTCCGGAGCACATTGCCGAGGGCGAGGTGCAGCTCATTGTGGTGGCGGACACCGACCTGTTGGCCGACCGGATGTGGGCGCAGGCGCAGAGCGTTTTCGGCCAGCGCCTGGTGACCGCGTTCGCCAGCAATGGCGACTTCGTCATCAACGCGCTGGACCAGTTGGCCGGCAGTTCCGACCTCATGGGCCTGCGCGGCCGGGCCGCCTTTTCCAGGCCGTTTGACCGCGTCGACGAGTTGCGGCTCGAGGCAGAAGCGCAGTTCCGGCTTACCGAGGACCAGTTGCAGCAGGAGCTGGTCAGGACGGAAAACCGGCTGGCCGAATTGCAGGAAGCCCGCGATGACCAGTTCGCTCTCAGCCTCACGCCGGAACAGGAAGCGGAGCTGGAGAAATTCACCGACGAGCGCCTGCGCATACGCCGGGAATTGCGGGAGGTGCGCCGCAACCTCGACGCCAGCATCCAGCGGCTGGGCGCCGTTCTCAAGGTCGTCAACATCGGTCTGGTCCCGCTGCTGATCGCCATCGGCGGACTGGCCGTGGCGCTCATGCGCCGCCGCAGGCGGACCGGGCGCGGATCGTGACCCGGCGCTCGCTCGTCATCCTGGTCGCGGTCGGCGCCGCGCTGGTCGCGATTGTGCTCCTCGCGCGGCTGGACTTCTCCGGGGACGACTCGACCGGCGTATTGCACGCGCCGGGCCTGGCCGAGCGCCTGGCCGAGCTGCAGTCCCTGCGCGTGACGGGCGCCGGCAGCGAGGTGATAGCTACCATCGAACGCTCGGACCAGGGCTGGGCCGTGGCCGAGAAGGGTGGGCACCCGGTGGACTTCGAACGCTTCCGAGGCAGCCTGCAGGCGCTGTCCGCGGCCCGCCGGGTGGAGAGGAAGACCGCTTTGGCCGAGTTCTATCCGCGCATCGGCGTCGAGGACGTAAGCGATCCGAATGCCGGCGGCTACCTGCTTGAGCTCGGCTACGGCGACAGGCATCCGGAGGACCGGTTCATCCTGGGCCACCGGGCGGGCGCCGGAATGGTGTACCTCCGCAACGCCGGCGAGGACCAGAGCTGGATGGTGAGCGCCGATCTGAGCCTTTCCGACGAGACGCGCGACTGGGTGGACCGGGACATCATCGACCTGGGCTCCGGCGACGTGCTCCGGGTCGCGCTGGACCGCGGCGACGGCGACCGGCTCGAGATCGCCAGGGAGGAGCGCAGCGACATCAACTTCACGCCCCGGGACATCCCCGAGGGAAGAGAGTTGAGCTATGGCAGCGTGGCCAACAGCATCGGCAGCGCGCTGGCCAACGTCGAAGCCAATGACGTGCGCCCTGCGGCGGACGTGGCGGCGCTGGCGCGCGCGGTGCTGGCCCGGTACGAGACCTTTGACGGGCTCGAACTGGAGCTGGACGTGCGCGAAGAGCCGCCGGCGGGCCCGGAGAACGGCGAGGATGCGGGCGCGGAAGACGCCGACCCGCGCTACTGGGTGCTGTTCACCGCCCGCCCGGTCGATCTTCCGGCGGAATCGCCGGCCGGCGAGGGCGAGGCAGCCGGCGCCGCGGATGAGGCCACCGCCTCCTCCTCCCCGGGCCAAGGCGCCGAGCCGGAGGAGCCGGTCGTCACGGCCGAAGAGCGGGCCGGCGAAATGAACGCCGCCCTGGGCGGCTGGGCCTACGAGCTTCCCCGCTACAAGAGCGATCAGTGGTTCAAGACCATGGACGATCTGCTCAAGGAAGACTAGACCCGTTTAGACTTCGCGCAGGGACGCGCCCAAGGAGTCGCCCGGAACAATGGATTCTCTAGGAAACCTCGTCTACGGCCTGTCCGTCTGGATCGTCCCGCTGCTGCTGGCCATTACGCTGCACGAGGCCGCGCACGGCTACGCGGCGCTCAAGCTGGGTGACGACACGGCCAAGCGCCTGGGCCGCGTTTCCATCAATCCGCTTCGGCACATCGACCCCGTCGGCACCGTGGCCATGCCGCTGATTCTGCTGGCCCTGTCCGGCGGCAGCTTCATGTTCGGCTACGCCAAGCCGGTCCCGGTGGCCTTTCACCGCCTGCGCAACCCGCGTATGGACATGGTCAAGGTCGCCGCCGCAGGGCCCCTGTGCAACCTGCTGCAGGCCTGGGTCGCGGCCCTGCTGCTGCACGCCGCCGGCGGTCCGTACCTCTCCGGGCTGGACGCCTGGCTGGCCGACGTGCTGCGCATGGCCATCTATTTCAACGTCCTGCTGGCCGTGTTCAACATGCTGCCGCTGCCGCCGCTGGACGGCGGCCGGGTTGCCGTGGGACTGCTGCCCGACTCGATGGCCGCGCCCCTGGCGCGCCTGGAGCGGCACGGTTTCGGCATCCTGCTGGCGCTGTTCTTCGTTCTGCCCTGGCTCGGGGCCCAGCTGGGAAGAAACTGGAGCATATTCCAGACCGTCATCATTCCCGTCACCCGCTGGTTCCGCCAGCTGATCCTGCTCCTGGCCGGCCACTTCTGACAGCCGCGGGGCGGGCGCCGGAGATTCAGCCCGGCTTGCGGAAAATCAGGATCTTCTCGTCCCGCATCACGTTATAGAGCCCGAAAACGATCTTGGGGATTTCCCGTTCCCGTTCCATTCCGGCCCTGACGGCCCACTCGCTCATCTGTTCCGTGGTCGTGTATTCGCTGCGGTCCACCGTGGCGTTGCCGATCACGAATACCGCCCTCGCTCCCGGCTTCAGCACCCGCGCCACCTCCCTGAACATCCGCTGCATGTCGCGGTTGTACAGCGCCAGCTTTTCCTTCGCGCCCCGTCCACGCACGCCGGTCATTTCCGCGCGCAGCTCCGGCAGATCGACGCCCAGCGCCTTGAGCGCGTGCTCGTCGTTCTTCACGTAATCCAGCGCGATGGAGTAGGGGGGCGAGGTCACCACCGCATCGACCGTCGAATCGCCGACAGCGGCCGCCGCTAGGTCCCGCGCGTCGCCCCGCAAGATGGACGCCGCCCCGGGGCTGATTCCGAAGCGGCTCAAGGCCTCGGCATGGGCCTCGACGGACTGCAGCATGGCCTTGAGGTTCTTCCGAAATGCCGCCCGGCCGTCGCGCCGCCGCCGCGATACGTCGCTCAGGGCCACCATGCGGGCGATCCGGACGAAGTCCGCGACGCGCGGATTGTCATGTTCGTCGGCGCCGGCGTTTTCCGGGTCCAGCTCCGTCCCCTCGAGCAGGGCCTCGACCCGGCCGCGTATGGCTTCGACGGCCCCCGCCGAGTCGATCTTCACGCGGGTCAGCAGCACGCACAGCGGCGACATGTCGATGCCGATGCAGCGCATCCCCAACAGCGCGGCCTCCAGCGCGGTCGTGCCGCTGCCCAGGTAGGGATCCAGCACCAGCGAACCCTCGCGCGCGCCGGCAATATTGAGCAGCGCACGCGCCATCTGCGGATGGAATTTTCCCTGGTAGGGATATATCCAGTGCGTCAGGTACTGGTTGACCGATCGCGTCCGGTTGAACTCGCCACCCTGGTATCGGGGGCGAATGAGTTCCGCATACACCGTCGGCTGCCCGTCCAGAGTGCCCGCGTAGGCCGAGCGGTTCAGCACCTCGGCCGCGCAACCGTCAGCCCGGACGTCGACCTCCCAGGGATTGTCCCCGTCGCGGTCCCAATCTTCGCATCCCAGCGACCGCGCCTCCATGCGCGCGAGTTGCTCCTCGTAGAGAAACTGCACGTTGCGCTGCAGGACAAGCCTGTTCATGGACCGCACCGTACCAGAATCCCGCCGGCTTGTACACGGCGGAACGGGAGGGTCGCGGGGGCATTGGCCCGTTGAATCCGAAATCCGGAAACAGGGCGAATTTCACAACGCGCGGGCTGCGCTACAATCGGATACCCGCCCTTCTTCGAGGAGGCAGATTATGTATATCAATTTCTGGTACGCCGCGGAGCGGTCGGAGAAGCTCACCGCCGACAAGCCGCTTCGCGTGCGCATGTTGAGTCACGAGTTCGTCTTGTTCCGCGATTCAAAGGGCAAGGCGCATTGCCTGAGCGACACCTGCATCCACCGCGGGGCGGCGCTGTCCGGCGGCAAGGTGATGGGCGACTGCGTGCAGTGCCCGTATCACGGCTGGCAGTACGAGGGCAGCGGACGCTGCGTAAGCATCCCCTCGCTCGGTCCCGAGGGGCGCAAGAAAGTACCGCCGCGGGGCCAGGTGGACGGCTATCCCACCGAGGAGCGCTACGGCCTGATTTTCGTGTTCCTGGGCGACCTGCCGGAGGAAGAGCGCCCTCCAATCATGCCGATTTCCGAGTGGGGCAAGGAAAACTGGCGGGCCAACACCATGGACTACCACTGGAACGCCAATTACGAGCGCGCCGTGGAGAACGGCCTGGATCCGGCCCACAACGAATTCGTGCATCCCACCCACGGCTACTCGGGCGAGCGCGCGGAATACAAGGTCCACGATTTGCGCATCGAGCATCACGACTATGGCTTCGCCTTCATGCACACCTTCCAGTCGCCGCCGCTGAAGAACTGGCTAATGAAAAGGATCCGCAATTACGACGGTCCGCTGGACGCGGGCTCGGGCCATCACGGTCCGAACGGCTTGTACACCTACATCCATCTCACGCCCACCAAGTGGTTCCACCAGTACGTCTGGGAGACTCCGGTGGACGAGCACCATCTGCACACCTTCCTGGTGTCCATGCGCAACTGCATGATTCCCAGGAACAAGTGGCTTCTGAAGGTGGCTGACAACACGATGGACAAGCGGAACTTTGCCATCGCCGAGCAGGACCGCCCCGTGGTCGAGGGGCTCGACCCGGTGTGCACGCCTGCCGAACGCAGCACCCGCGAGTTGCTGATGCCGGCCGACAAGGTGATCTGGCTCTACCGCGAGCGCCTGGAGCAATGGGACGACAAGGGCTGGCGCATCGACGCCGACGAACTCAAGCGGATGCGGGCAAAACGCAATGTCGTTTATGCCATTCCGTCGCCGGCGCGGCGCAAGTCGCAGGCCTGGGTGCTGGACCCGGTGCCGCTGGTGGAACCCAAACCCACCGCACAGCCGCTGCGCGCCGTCGGCGCCTGACCCCTCCGGGCCTCCGGGAACGAGGGCGGTCCCGCCCTCTACAGCTTTGGCGTGCGCGGGCGCTTCGATCTCGCCGTTCATCGCCCCCCTTCTTCCGGGAGGCGCCATCCCTGGCTTGGTTCCGCCATCCTGGCTCCAACACTCCCGGAAGAAGGGGGGCGATGAACGGCTATGGCGGCGTCTTCCTGTGAAATGGCGCGTCAGGCGTTGCGTTCAAACAGTTTGCGGCCGATCAGCATGCGCCGGATTTCCGAGGCGCGCGCGCAGGCTCCGGCGCAGGTCGCCGCCGATCGCCATCACGCAGGGCACGTACACCAGCACCAGCGCCGGCGCCAGCATCAGCCCGAACACCAGCGTGATCGCCAGCGGCTGCACCAGTTGCGCCTGCAGGCTGCCTTCGAAAAGGATGGGCGTAACGCCCACGATCGTGGTCATGCTGGTCATCAGCACCGGCCGAAGCCGATCCTGCGCCCCATGCAGCAGCGCGTCCATGAGCGGTTCGCCCTCTTCCCGGTGGCGCTGCACCGCCGAGACCAGGATGATGGAGTCGTTCACCAGCACGCCCGCCAGCCCCAGCAGCGCAACCAGGCTGAACATGCTCAGGTTGAAGCCGAAGGCCAGGTGGCCCAGGATCGCCCCCACCAGCCCGAACGGAATCACGCTCATCACCACCAGCGGCGTGGCGTAGCGTGCGAACACCCAGGCCAGCACGATGTACATGCTGCCCAGGGCGACGATCGCCGCCATGCGGAAATCCGCCAGCGCCATCTGCTGCTGTTCGGCACGCCCCAGGAAACTGATGCTGACGCCGTATCGCTCCCGTATCGTGCGCATGATGCCCTGTTCCTGCATGGCGCGAATCACTTGCCCGCTGGTGGTCATGGTCGGATTGATGTCCGCCGACACCGTGACCTGGCGCACTCCGTCGGTGCGCCGGATCTGCGCGAAACCCACCCGCTGGCGCAGGTCCACGATTTCGGTCAGCGGCGCCTCCACGCCCGAGCGGGAACGCAGGTAAAGACTGCGCAGGCCCGCCTCGCCCGGCCCCGCCTCCGGCAGCTTCACCAGCACCCGAAGTTCTTCCTCGTCGCGCGGGACCCGGTCGGCCAGCGCGCCCTCGTAGGCGTTGCGCACCTGGCGCGCGACTTCCGAAGCGCTGAATCCCATGGCCTCTCCGGCCGGCGTGATTTCCAGCAGGATCTCCTGCTTGCCGCGTGGCAGATCGTCGTCCACCGAGTCCACGCCCGGTACCGCCTGCAGCCATCGGGCCGCGTATACGGCGGCCGCTTTCATGTCCTCCAGGCCGGCGCCGGAAAGGCTCAGTTCCACGTCATTACCCGGCGGCCCCGCCACTTGCCGGGAAAAGAAGATGAGTTTCTCCACGCCGGGCGAGCGCGTCGACTCGCGCTTCCAGGCCTCGATGAATTCCTCGTTGCGCACCGCACGGGTATCGCCGGGCGCCAGTTCCAGCGTATAGACGCCCAGGTGGTCGGCGCTGACCTCCAGGGGCGCGTTTCCCACGCCGGGATCGCGCGTGGCCACCGAGCCCACGCCGAAGGCGATCAGTTCGCCCGGCGCATAACCCAGGTTGCGCTCGGCGGCGCGCGACGAGCGGCCGAGCTCGGCCACCATGAACTCGGAGTCGCGCCGGGGCGCCCCGGGCGTAAAGGCGAAATTGGCGAACACCAGGTCGGATTCCGGCGCCGGGAAAAAGTCGAAGCCCACCCTGCCGGTACCCATCAGGGTGATGGATAGCAGAAACAGGCACAAGGCCGTGGTGACGCTCGCGTAGCGGTTTCGCAGGGCGGCCCTGAGCATCCCGGTGAACGCTCCCTGGCGGAATCGCGCGAAACCCTCGTCGAAGCGCACGCGCCAGCGGGCCGGTTCGCCCTGCTTTTTCAACGCGGAGCGCAGATGCATGGGCAGAATCAGGAAGCACTCCACCAGGCTGGCCGCAATCACCAGGCTCAGCGTGAGCGGCAGGTCCTTGATGACGCTGCCCACTTCCTCCTGGACCATCAGTATGGGAAGGAATGCCGCCAGCGTGGTGAGCGACGCGGCCAGGACCGGGGGCAGCATGATCCGCGCCGCACGCTCGGCCGCCTCGCCTCCCGGCACGCCCGAGTCGTAGAGCGTGCCGGCGTGTTCGGAAACCACGATGGCGTCGTCCACGATGATGCCGATGCCCATGATCAGCGCGAACATGCTGATCATGTTGAGGCTGAGCCCGATTGCCGCCATGCCCGCCATCGCCGCGAGGAAGGAAATGGGGATGCCCACCGCAACCCAGAACGCCGGCCGCCCGCCGAGGAACAGGTAGAGGACCGCCAGCACCAGCATCAGTCCGCCGGCGCCGTTCACCAGCAGCATGTCGACGCGCTGGGTCACCTGGTCGGCGAGAACGTCGAACGTTTCCACCCGCAGGCTGGTTGGGGCGCTTGCGCGGAACTCCTCCAGGTATGCCTCGACCCACTGCTGCGCCAGCATCGAATCCACGCCGCGGCTGCGCCTCACGTTCAGGTTGATCGAGGCATGCTCGCCGACCTGCCGGGCCACTTCGCCGTCGGCCGCGGTCTCGTGTATCCGCGCGATGTCCTTCAGTTGCAGCCGCTCGCCGGACTCGTTGGAAAGGACCTCCAGTTCCCCTAGTTCGGCCGCCGTGCGCGCCCGCCGCTCGCTGCGGATCTGGCGCGAGATGTTGTCTGTTTCCAGGGTCCCGCCGGGAAGGTCGAGGCTGGACCGTGCGATGCGCTGGGCAACGTCGTCCAGCGTAAGATCAAGCCTCCGCAGGGTTTCCGCGGGCACTTCCACCCGCAGTTCGCTCTTGCGCAGGCCGCTCATGCGGATCGAGCTGACGCCGCGCTGCAACAGCGCAGTGCGGATTTCCCAGGCGTACGCCTTCAGCGCGCTCTCGGTGAAGGGGCCGGAAATCTCGACATTGCAAATGACCTCGGTCGGATCCAGCAGGCGCACCACGGGCCGCTCCATCTCCTGCGGGAACGTCGCCACCCGCGCCACCGCCGACTGCGTGTCGGTGAGCGCCTTGGCCATGTTGCTGCCGAAATCGAATTCGAGCAGCAGCACGGCGCGTCCCTCGAAGGACGTGGCGTTCACCCTGTCCAGGTTGTCCACTCGCATGAATTCCCTTTCCAGGGGCTCGATCACGTTCGATTCGATGTCCTGGGTGCTGGCGCCGACCCAGGTGATGTCGACCTGGATCTGCTCCAGCGTGAAGTCGGGCATGAGCTGGCGGTTGAGCTGACCCAGTCCCAGCAACCCGAACAGGATCATCAGCGCCATCAGCAGGTTGCCGGCCACCTTGTGGCGGGCGAAGAAAACGAGGATGCGGTTGGCGGCCATATACGGTCGGCGCCTTCTACTCGACGATTACCGCGCGGGCGTTCTCGCCCGCTTCCCGGAGTTGCGTGATCACCACCTGCTCGCCGTCCATGAGTGGGTTCTCCAGCGCCTTGCCCAGCAGGATCATTTCTCCGTCGTAGCCGTGCAGCTCTACGCTGCGCGCGCGCAGCCGGCCGTTCTCGACCACGAACACCTGGTCCTCGCCGTACAGGGCGGTCTCCGGGATCGACGCGACCCGCGGAAAGAGCCGGTCTTCAAGCTCTATGCGCACGAAGGCGCCGGGCCGAAGCGGCGTGTCGATCGAAGTGTCGAGCAGTTCCGCGAACACGCGCACGCCGCCGCTGGCCGCGGAGATTTCGCCGCCCAGCCGTTCGATGCTCGCGGGGAATTCCAGTTCCACCTCGCCGACCTTCCAGTAGATCCGCGCCGGCCGCCCCATCAGGCTTCCCTCGGACATCAGCCTTCCGTACTGCTCGTTGGAAAGGGGGAACCCCACCTCCAGCGAAGCCGGGTCGACGATGCGGGCCACACGGTCGGAGATGGACAACTGTTTGCCCAGGTTGGCGCTTACGTCCACCAGGACGCCTTCGTACGGCGCCACCAGCCGGGTGTCCTTCAGATCCCGCTCCGCCCGCCGCGCGGCCGCCTGGCTGCGCTCCAGGGCCGCCCGCGCCATGTCCAGTTCCAGCACCGCGGTGTCGCGCTGCTGGGCCGAGACGTTGCCCTCGGCGAACAGCGCCGCGATACGCTCTATGTCCTGCTCCTTCAGGCGCAGTTGCGCTTCGGCTTCGGCAGCGGCGGCGCGCTGCTCCGCCAGCGCAATCTCGTAGTCGAACGGGTCCACCCTGAGCAGCAGCTCGCCCTCCGCTACCCTGGCGCCTTCCCGGAAGTTCTCGCCCACCTCGGAGATCGGCCCCGGCGCTAGGGCCCGAAGCTCGCTCTCGCGCCCGGCAACGACTTCGCCGTACAGCTTGAGCACCGGCCGCAGGTCCTGGAAGCGCGCGCTAGCGACCCGCACCGGCCAGCGGATTTCCGCCTGCTCGACCGGCGCCATGCTGGGGCGCGTGATCACCAGCAGCGAGATGAGGCCGGCCGTGATCAGCGCGATCAGCAGCGGAAGGGTTACGCGTCGCATGGGGGCTTATTTTCCACCATATCCACAGGGCAAAATTCGGCGGCTGCCGTCATGCGGATTCGCGCGCCCGAATCCGGGCGGAAAACAACAGGTAAGCGCTCGTAATCACGGGTTGACAGTCTCGAAGTCCTTGTGAGATGATGGGACGTTACGTCCACGGAGGGGTACCCAAGCGGTCAACGGGGGCAGACTGTAAATCTGCTGGCTCAGCCTTCGTAGGTTCGAATCCTACC
Source organism: Gammaproteobacteria bacterium (assembly GCA_963666765.1). Classification (GTDB taxonomy): domain Bacteria; phylum Pseudomonadota; class Gammaproteobacteria; order Steroidobacterales; family Foliamicaceae; genus Foliamicus. The sequence continues at coordinate 1,759,834 of OY762933.1, read as the reverse complement.
CCCTCCAGTTTGCGAGGTGGTGGTTCCCCGTGATTTCTTGAGTACCCGGCCGGGAATGGACACAACAGGGCTTGCGGAGCATTGCGGGCGTAGTTCAATGGTAGAACCTCAGCCTTCCAAGCTGATGATGTGGGTTCGACTCCCATCGTCCGCTCCAGTTGGAAGGAGGTATACGTCGCCCACATAGCTCAGTCGGTAGAGCACTTCCTTGGTAAGGAAGAGGTCACCGGTTCAAGTCCGGTTGTGGGCTTTTTTTGCAACCTGATGAACGCGCGTCGCGCGGGCGCGCGCGGACACACAGAGGAGTAATCATGGCCAAGGCGAAATTTGAGCGTACCAAGCCGCATGTGAATGTTGGGACGATTGGTCACGTGGACCATGGCAAGACGACGTTGACGGCGGCATTGACGAAGATCATGGCGGCGCAGCACGGTGGCGAGATCAAGGCGTTTGACGAGATTGACAATGCGCCGGAGGAACGCGAGCGCGGGATCACGATAGCGACGGCGCACGTGGAGTATGAGAGCGACAACCGTCACTATGCTCACGTGGACTGTCCGGGTCATGCCGACTATGTGAAGAACATGATTACGGGTGCGGCGCAGATGGACGGTGCGGTGCTGGTGGTGAGCGCGGCGGACGGTCCGATGCCGCAGACGCGCGAGCACATTTTGCTGGCCCGCCAGGTGGGTGTTCCGTACATTGTGGTGTATCTGAACAAGTCCGACATGGTGGACGACGACGAGCTTCTGGAGCTGGTGGAGCTGGAGGTCAGGGACCTTCTGTCGCAGTATGACTTTCCGGGCGACGACACGCCGGTGATCGTGGGCAGTGCGCTTCAGGCTCTGGAGGGCCAGGAAGGCGAGCGTGGCGTGGGCAGCATACAGGCGCTGGTCGAGGCCATGGACAGTTATATCCCCGAGCCCGAGCGGGCCATCGACGGGGCCTTTTTGATGCCGATCGAGGACGTGTTCTCGATTGCCGGTCGGGGCACGGTGGTGACCGGCCGTGTGGAGCGCGGCGTTGTGAAGGTGGGCGAGGAGGTTGAGATCGTTGGGATCAAGGACACTTCCAAGACCACCTGTACGGGCGTTGAGATGTTCCGCAAGTTGCTGGACGAGGGTCAGGCGGGGGACAACGTGGGCGTATTGCTTCGGGGCGTCAAGCGGACCGAGGTGGAGCGCGGCCAGGTATTGGCCAGGCCGGCGTCGATTACGCCGCACACCCGATTTGAGTCGGAGGTGTATATCCTGACCAAGGAGGAGGGCGGCCGTCACACGCCGTTTTTCAAGGGGTATCGTCCGCAGTTTTATTTTCGGACCACGGACGTGACCGGAGCGGTGACCCTGCCTCAGGACATGGAGATGGTGATGCCGGGTGACAACGTGCGCATGGAAGTGGACCTGATTGCGCCGATTGCGATGGAGGACGGCCTGCGCTTTGCGATACGCGAAGGCGGCCGAACCGTCGGAGCCGGCGTCGTCGCAAAGGTGGTGGAATAGCCCAGCCGTTCCCGACTATTGAAACGCAGCAGGCCAGTAGCTCAATTTGGCAGAGCAGCGGTCTCCAAAACCGCAGGTTGGGGGTTCGAGTCCCTCCTGGCCTGCCAACCGACCCTCGCATGACAGGCGATGAAAGACAACAATCCGATCAAGACCGGCAACTCCCTCGACACGGCATGGCTGTTGCTGGCCGCGCTGCTGCTCGTGGCCGGCGTCTACGCCTATTACGCCTTCGAGGAATTGCCGATCTTCGTGCGGGTGGGCGGCGTGCTGGCAAGCCTGGCGCTGGCGGCCGCGGTCCTGCTGCGCACCGCCCGCGGGCAGAACGCCTGGCAGTTCGTCCAGAGTTCCCGCGCCGAGTTGCGCAAGGTCGTCTGGCCAAACCGCCAGGAAACCATGCAGACCACCGCCACCGTGCTGGTCATCGTGCTCATCCTGTGCGTGTTCTTCTGGTTGCTGGACATGGGCCTGGCCGCCCTCACCCGCATGCTGACGGGCGCCTGAGGGAGGTATAGGGCGCCATGCACTGGTACATCGTTCAGTCGTACTCAAATTACGAGGAGAAGGTGAAGGCCGCGCTGCTGGAGCGCATAGAGCGCGAGAACATGCAGGAAAAGTTCGGCCGCGTGATGGTGCCCACCGAGGAAGTCGTGGAAATGCGCGACGGCCAGAAGCGCCGGTCCTCGCGCCGCTTTTTCCCCGGCTACGTGCTGGTGGAAATGGACCTGGACGAGAGTTCCTGGTACCTGGTCAACAGCGTCCCGCGGGTGCTCGGCTTCGTGGGCGGCACCAGCGAGCATCCCGAACCGATCACCGAGGAGGAGGCCGACCGCATCCTGCAGCAGGTCGAGGAAGGCTCGGAGAAGCCACGGCCCAAGGTGTTGTACGAGCCCGGCGAAGTCGTGCGGGTCGTCGACGGGCCGTTCAACGATTTCAACGGCGTGGTCGAACAGGTCAACTACGAAAAGAACCGGCTCAGGGTGGCGGTGCAGATCCTCGGACGCTCCACGCCGGTCGATCTCAGTTTCGGTCAGGTGCGCAAGGCATAGGCAAGGCATAGGCAAGGCATAAGTTATGGCGAAGAACGTAATGGCTGTGGTCAAGATGCAGGTTCCGGCCGGGCAGGCCAATCCCAGTCCGCCGGTCGGCCCGGCGCTGGGTCAGCACGGCGTGAACCTGATGGAGTTCTGCAAGGCTTTCAATTCGCAGACCGGCAGCCTGGAACCGGGCATGACCACGCCGGTCGTCGTCACGATCTACAACGACCGCAGCTTCAGCTTCATCACCAAGACGCCGCCGGCCGCCGTGCTTCTGCGCCGCGCCGCCGGCGTGGACAAGGGCAGCGGCGTGCCCAACCTGGAGAAGGTGGGCGAGGTGACCCGCGCCCAGCTCGAGGAAATCGTGCGCACCAAGGAACCGGACCTCACCGCCGCCGACATGGACGCCGCCGTGCGCACCATCGCCGGAACGGCGCGCAGCATGGGTCTGACCGTCGCCGGCGCGGAGGTTTAGTCATGGCCCCTTTAAGCAAGAGACAGAAGGCTTTTCGCGAGACGCCGGGGCGCCGGGACCCGCTGCCGGTCGACGAGGCCATCCGCGTCGTCCGCGAGAGCGTGCCCGCCAGCTTCAGCGAATCGGTGGACGTGGCGGTGAACCTCAACGTTGACCCGCGCAAGGCCGACCAGATCGTGCGCGGGGCCACGGTGCTGCCGCACGGTCTCGGCAAGGAAATCCGCGTGGCCGTGTTCGCCGACGGTGAAGCCGCCGAGGCCGCTATCGAGGCGGGCGCCGACACCGTGGGCCTTCAGGAACTGGCCGACGAAATCAAGCAGGGCAAGATCGAACACGATGTCTACATCGCCGCGCCCGGCGCCATGCGCGTGGTCGGCGCGCTCGGCAAGGTCCTCGGGCCGCGCGGGCTGATGCCCAACCCCAAGTCCGGCACCGTGACGCCCAACGTGGGCGAGGCGGTGCGCAACGCCAAGGCCGGTCAGGTGCGCTACCGAACCGACAAGTCCGGGATCATTCACTGCTCGATCGGCAAGAAGAGTTTCAGCGAGGAAGCCATCCTCGAAAACCTTACGGCGCTTCTGAACGAACTGTTAAAGGCCAAGCCGCCTGCGGCCAAGGGCATTTACATGCAGCGCATCACCCTGTCCTCCACCATGGGACCGGGCGTGCGCGTCGATCAGTCGAGCATCGACCTGCAATAGCTAACGGACGGAAAGCGGACCCATGCCCCTTAACCTTCAACAGAAGAAAGAGCTGGTCGAAGACCTGCGTTCCACCGCCGAAGGCGCGATGGTGGCGGCGGCGGCCGATTACCGCGGCCTGAACGTGGAGGAAATGACCGACCTGAGGCGCCGCGCGCGCGGCGCCGGCGTCACCCTGCGCGTGGTCAAGAACACGCTGTCGCGGCGCGCGGTCAAGGACACGCCCTGCGAGCAACTGACCGAGGCGCTGAACGGCCCCACGCTGCTGGCCTTCTCGGGTGAGGACCCGGGCTCGATCGCCAGGCTGTTCAAAGACTTTGCCAAGCAGCACGAGGCGCTTCAGCCGCGCGGTTTCGTGCTTGACGGCACGCTGTATTCCGGCGATCAGACCGACCGGATCGCCACACTGCCGACGCTGGACGAGGCGCGCGCTAAGCTTCTGGGCGCGCTCACGGCGCCGATGCAGAAACTCGTTGCGACCCTCGCCGAGCCGCCGGGGCGCCTGGCGCGCCTGATGGCCGCGCGGCAGGAGCAGATGGAAGCCGAATGAGCCGGCTTCCGCACCAGACTATCGATTCATATCCCCCAAGGAGCATGCCATGACCGAAGGAAGAGCAGAAATCCGCGAAGCGCTGGGCAAGATGCCGGTGCTCGAACTTGTCGAACTGATCAAGGAACTCGAGGAAGAGTGGGGCGTCAGCGCGGCCGCGGCCGTCGTTGCCGGACCCGCCGCAGGCCCGGCCGAGGATGCCGCCGCCGAGGAGGAACAGACCGAGTTCACGGTCGTGCTGCAAGGCTTCGGCGAGTCCAAGGTCAAGGTCATCAAGGCCCTGCGTTCCCTCACCACGCTCGGTCTCAAGGAGGCCAAGGACCTGGTCGAGAGCGCACCCGCTCCCGTATCCGACGGCGTATCCAGGGAAGACGCCGAGAAATTCAAGACCACGCTCGAAGAAGCCGGCGCAACGGTTGAAGTCAAGTAGTTGGGCATTTCGGCCCACTTCCCGGCAGCGGGGGCGGTTCCGCCTTCGCGGCCAGCGCCTGCGCCTGCCACTTGCAAGGATTAACAACGTATGACCTATAGCTACACCGAAAAGAAACGCATCCGCAAGAGCTTCGGCAAGAGTTCCACCGTGCTGGAGGTGCCGTACCTGCTCGCGATGCAGCGCGACAGCTACGCGCAGTTCCTGCAGGCGGACACCCCGCCGCACGAACGCGAGAACCTTGGCTTGCATTCCGTTTTCTCGCAGATATTCCCGATCGAGAGCTATACCGGCAACGTGGAGCTGCAATACGTCAGCTACAGTCTCGGCGAACCGCCCTTCGACGAGGAAGAGTGCCGGCTGCGCGGGGCCACCTATGCCGCCCCCTTCAACCTGATGGTCCGGCTGGTCATCTTCGACCGCGGCAGCACGCGCGCGGTCAGGGAGATCCGCGAGCAGCAGGTCTACCTGGGCGAGATTCCGCTGATGACCGGGCACTGCAGCTTCATCATCAACGGCACCGACCGGGTCATCGTTTCCCAGTTGCACCGCTCCCCGGGCGTGTTCTTCGACCACGACCGCGGCAAGACCCATTCCTCGGGCAAGCTGCTGCACAACGCCCGGGTCATCCCGTACCGCGGCTCCTGGCTGGACTTCGAGTTCGACGCCAAGGATTGCGTCTACACGCGCATCGACCGCAAGAAGAAGATCCCGGCCACGGTGCTCCTCAGGGCCATGGAATTCTCCACCGAGGAGATACTCGGCATGTTCTTCGAGCGCGACGAGTACCGCATCGACAAGAAGGGCAAGGTGAAGATGCGTCTGGAGCCGACGCGCCTCAGGGGCCTGACCGCGCGCTTCGACATCGTCGTGGGCGGCGAACTGATCGCGCCCAGGGACCGCCGCATCACCCAGCGCCACGTGCGCATGCTGCAGAAATCGCGGCTGAAATGGCTGGAGCTTCCGCCCCTGCCCAGGTACAAGGACAACGGCGAGGCCGAGACCGTCGAAGACGAGGCCGCCGCCCATCCGCTGCTCGGCGAGACCCTGGCCTGCGACGTGGTGGACACGGAGACCGGCGAAGTGCTCGCCCAGGCCAATGACGAGATCACTCACGAGGTCCTGCGCAGCCTGATCGCCCACGGCATCGGCAAGATCGAGACCATCTACGTCAACGAACTGGAACACGGTCCGTACATTTCGTCCACGCTCAGGGTGGACGAAACCCGCAACCGCGACATGGCGCTGGTCGAGATCTACAAGATGATGCGCCCCGGCGAGCCCCCCACCGCCGAGGCGGCCAAGAACCTCTTCCACAACCTTTTCTTCAGTTCCGACCGCTACGACCTCTCAAGGGTCGGCCGGATGAAGTTCAACCGCCGCGTGGGGCGCGAGGAGACCACCGGCAGCTCCATCCTGAGCCCCGAGGACATCGTGGAGGTGCTCCGCGTGCTGCTGAGCATCCGCAACGGCAAGGACAACGTCGACGACATCGACCACCTCGGCAACCGCCGCGTGCGCTGCGTGGGCGAGATGGCCGAGAACGCGCTGCGCCAGGGCCTGGCGCGCGTGGAGCGGGCGGTCAAGGAGCGCCTCTCCATGGCCGAAAGCGACGGCCTCATGCCGCAGGAGATGATCAACGCCAAGCCGGTATCGGCGGCCATCAAGGAGTTCTTCGGTTCGAACCAGCTTTCGCAGTTCATGGACCAGAACAATCCGCTGGCCGAGACCACCCACAAGCGGCGCGTCTCGGCGCTGGGCGCCGGCGGCCTGACCCGCGAGCGGGCCGGTTTCGAGGTGCGCGACGTGCATCCCACGCATTACGGTCGCGTGTGTCCGATCGAGACGCCGGAAGGCCCGAACATCGGGCTGATCAACTCGCTCGCCGTCTACGCGCGCACCAACGAATACGGCATCCTGGAAACGCCGTACCGGCGGGTGACCGACGGCAAGGTCACAAACATCATCGATTACCTCTCGGCGATCGAGGAAGGCCAGTACGTGATCGCCCAGGCCAACGCCCGGCTGACGGACGGGGGCGGATTCACCGAGCCGCTGGTGCGGGTCCGCTACCGCAACGAGTCCACGCTGATGCAGCGCGAGCGCATCCAGTACATGGACGTTTCTCCGCGCCAGACCGTATCGGTGGCCGCGGCGCTGATTCCCTTCCTCGAGCACGGCGACGCCAACCGCGCGCTGATGGGCTCGAACATGCAACGCCAGGCCGTGCCCACGCTGCGCGCCGAACCGCCGCTGGTGGGCACCGGCATGGAGCGGGCGGTGGCGATCGATTCCGGCTCCTGCACCGTGGCGCGCCGCTCCGGCGTGGTGGACTACCTGGACTCGTCGCGCATCGTGGTGCGCGTGGAGCAGGAGGACGCCGGCGCCGGCGAGCCGGGCGTGGACATCTACAACCTGATGAAGTACCAGCGCACCAACCAGAACACCTGCATGAACCAGCGCCCGCAGGTGCGCAAGGGCGATCGGGTGGCATCCGGCGACGTGCTCGCCGACGGCGCCGCCACCAGCATGGGCGAACTGGCCCTGGGCCAGAACCTGCTGGTGGCCTTCATGCCCTGGAACGGCTACAACTTCGAGGACTCCATCCTCATTTCCGAGCGGCTGGTGCACGAGGACCGCTTCACCAGCATCCACATCGAGGAGCTGACCTGCATGGCGCGCGACACCAAGCTCGGCGCCGAGGAGGTCACCGCCGACATTCCCAACGTGGGCGAGGCGGCGCTGGCCAAGCTGGACGAGTCCGGCATCGCCTTCATCGGCGCGGAAGTCAAGGCCGGCGACATCCTGGTCGGCAAGGTCACCCCCAAGGGCGAGACCCAGTTCACGCCGGAGGAGAAGCTGCTGCGCGCCATCTTCGGCGAGAAGGCCTCGGACATCAAGGACACTTCGCTGCGCGTACCGGCCGGCATGGACGGCACCGTGATCGACGTGCGCGTGTTCACCCGCGAAGGCGTGGACAAGGACAAGCGCGCGCTGGCCAACGAGGACCAGGAACTGGCCGGCGTCAAGAAGGACCTGGACGACCAGCGCCGGATCATCGAGGAGGACCTCTTCCAGCGCGTGCGCGAACTGATCGAGGGCAAGATGGCCGACGGCGGGCCGGAGGGCTTCCAGCCCGGCAAGGTCACGCCCCGCAAGCTCGAAGCCCTGCCGCGCGACCAGTGGTTCGAGATCAGCCTGCGCAACCGCAAGCTCAACGAAAGCCTCGAACTCTCCCGCGAACGCCTTGAGCAGATTCGCGAGCAGATGGAGCGGCGCTTCACCGAGAAGGCCCGCAAGATCACTGCCGGCGACGAGCTGGCCGCGGGCGTGCGCAAGATGGTCAAGGTGTACATGGCCGTCAAGCGCCGGGTGCAGCCCGGCGACAAGGTGGCCGGACGCCACGGCAACAAGGGGGTGATTTCGACCATCGTGCCGGTCGAGGACATGCCGTACCTGGACGACGGCACGCCGGTGGACATGGTGCTCAATCCCCTGGGCGTGCCCTCGCGCATGAACACCGGGCAGATACTCGAGTGCCATCTCGGCTGGGCCGCCAAGGCCCTGGGGCTGCAGATCGGCGAGTTGATGACGCAGGACGGCGGCGCCAGCCCGCTGCGCGAGACGCTGGAGCGGATCTACAACTATTCCGCCCTGGGCGACGGCCAGAGCGTCGAGTCGCTCGACGACGAGGAACTCACGGACATGGCCGGCAACCTGGCCAACGGCGTCACCATGGCCACGCCGGTGTTCGACGGCGCCACCGAGGCCGAGATCAAGGACATGCTCAATCTGGCCGAATTGCCGGAATCGGGCCAGACCACCCTGTATGACGGGCGCACCGGCAAGGCCTTCGACCGCGAGGTTACGGTGGGCTACATGTACATGCTCAAGCTCAACCACCTGGTGGACGACAAGATGCATGCCCGCTCCACCGGCCCGTACAGCCTGGTGACCCAGCAGCCGCTGGGCGGCAAGGCCCAGTTCGGCGGACAGCGTTTCGGCGAAATGGAGGTCTGGGCGCTGGAAGCCTACGGCGCCGCCCACACGCTGCAGGAAATGCTCACCGTCAAGTCCGACGACCAGTCGGGACGCAGCCGCATGTTCAAGAGCATCGTGGACGGGCGCCACCGCGTGGAGGCCGGCATGCCGGAATCCTTCAACGTGCTGGTGAAGGAGATCCGCGCGCTCGGCATCAACGTCGAACTCACCCGCAACTGATGCGCCCCTTGCACACGCCAACTTCCGAGGTTCGCTGGCGTCTTGCCGGCTCCTTCCGGGAGACGCATGAATCCATCCATGGAGCTTTGTTCCGCCATCCCTGGCTCACAAACTCCCGGAAGGAGCCGGCAAGACGCCAGCGCGCCAGCCGCGCCGAATACTGTCAAGAACCAATCACTCTAAGGAGCGATGCATGAGAGAAATCACTCGCATGGCCCAGGCCGCGCCCGGATTTGAAGACTTTGATTCCATCACCATCGGACTCGCGTCCCCGGAGATGATCAAGTCCTGGTCCTGGGGCGAAGTACGCAAGCCCGAAACCATCAACTACCGCACCTTCAAGCCGGAGCGCGACGGACTGTTCTGCGCGCGCATATTCGGTCCCCTGAAGGACTTCGAGTGCATCTGCGGCAAGTACAAGCGGCTCAAGCACCGCGGCGTGATCTGCGAGAAGTGCGGCGTCGAGGTGCGCGAGGCGCGGGTGCGCCGCGAGCGCATGGGCCACATCGACCTGGCTACGCCGGTGGCGCATATCTGGTTCCTGAAGTCGCTGCCGTCGCGCATCGGGCTGATGCTCGACATGACCATGCACGAGATCGAGCGGGTGCTGTATTTCGAGGCCTTCGTGGTGACCGATCCCGGCGACACGGATCTGGTCCAGGGCCAGCTCCTGACCGAGGAACTCAAGCGCGAGGCGCTGGAGATGTACGGCCCCATCTTCGAGGCCGAAATGGGCGCCGAGGCGATCCGCAAGCTGTTGCGCGAGGTGGACCTCGACGAAGCGATCGAAAAGGTGCACGGCGAGATCGACGCCACCGGTTCGGAAACCAAGATCAAGCGCCTGACCAAGCGGTTGAAGCTGCTCAAGGCCTTCCGGGATTCCGGCAACCGTCCCGAGTGGATGGTCCTGACCCGGCTGGCCGTTCTGCCGCCGGAACTGCGGCCGCTGGTACCGCTGGAGGGCGGGCGCTTCGCCACCTCGGACCTGAACGACCTGTATCGGCGGGTCATCAACCGCAACAACCGCCTGCGTCGTCTTCTCGACCTCAACGCGCCGGAGATCATCGTGCGCAACGAAAAGCGCATGCTCCAGGAAGCCGTCGACGCGCTGCTGGACAACGGCCGCCGCGGCCGCGCCTTCACCGGCAGCAAGAAGCGCGCGCTCAAGTCGCTGGCCGACATGATCAAGGGCAAGCAGGGCCGCTTCCGCCAGAACCTGCTGGGCAAGCGCGTGGACTACTCGGGCCGCTCGGTCATCGTGGTGGGCCCCACGCTCAAGCTGCACCAGTGCGGCCTGCCCAAGAAGATGGCGCTGGAGCTGTTCAAGCCCTTCGTGCTGTCCAAGCTGCAGATGTTCACCGAGGCCACCTCGGTGAAGGCCGCGCGCCGGCTGATCGAGCGCGAAGAGCCGATCGTGTGGGATTTCCTCGAAGAGGTGATCCGCGAGCACCCGGTGCTTCTGAACCGCGCGCCCACCCTGCATCGCCTCGGCATTCAGGCTTTCGAGCCGTTGCTGATCGAGGGCAAGGCCATCCAGCTTCACCCGCTGGTCTGCACCGCCTTCAATGCGGACTTCGACGGCGACCAGATGGCCGTGCACGTGCCGCTGTCGCTGGAAGCGCAGCTCGAGGCCCGGGCCCTGATGATGGCGTCGAACAACATCCTTTCGCCGGCCAACGGCGAACCGGTGATCGTGCCTTCCCAGGACGTGGTGCTGGGCATCTACTACATGACCAGCAAGCGCATCAACGCGCGCGGCGAGGGCATGGTGTTCAGCGGCCGCGACGAGGTGCACCGCGCCTACGAGACCGGGGCCGCCGACCTGCACGCCGCGGTCAGGGTTCGCGCCGGCGGCGAACTGATCGATACCACCGTCGGCCGCGCCCTGCTCGGCGCGCTGCTGCCGGAGGAACTGGACTTCGACCTGATCAACCGCACTATGAACAAGCGCGAAATCGGGCAGCTCATCAACGCCTGCTACAGGCAGGCCGGACTCAAGAAGACCGTGGTTTTCGCCGACCGCCTGATGTACATGGGCTTCCAGTTCGCCACTTCGGCGGGCATCTCCATCGGCATCAACGACATGGAGGTGCCGGAGAACAAGCCGGAAATCCTGGCCGAGGCCGAGGAGAAGGTCAAGGAGATCCAGGACCAGCACTCCCAGGGCCTGGTGACCGACGGCGAGCGCTACAACAAGGTCGTGGACATCTGGTCGCACACCAGCGACCGGCTGGCGCGCGTCATGATGGAGAACCTCGGCACCGAGCAGGTGACCAATGCGAAGGGCGAGGAAGTCAGCCAGAAGTCTTTCAACTCGATCTTCATGATGGCCGACTCCGGCGCCCGCGGCTCGGCGGCCCAGATGCGCCAGCTCGCCGGCATGCGCGGCCTGATGGCCAAGCCCGACGGCTCCATCATCGAAACGCCGATTACCGCCAACTTCCGCGAAGGCCTGGACGTGCTGCAGTACTTCAACTCCACGCACGGCGCCCGCAAGGGCCTGGCCGACACCGCGCTGAAGACCGCCAACTCAGGCTACCTGACCCGCCGCCTGGTGGACGTGGCCCAGGACCTGGTGGTGACCGAAGAGGACTGCGAAACCACCGCCGGCCTGGTGATGGAAGCGGTTCTGGACGGCACCGAGAAGATCCAGTCGCTCACCGACCGGATACTCGGCAGGGCCACCGCCCAGCCGATCGTCTCGCCGTCCACCGGCGAAGAACTGATCGGCGCCGGCGAACTCCTGGACGAGAAGCTTGCGGCGCTCATCGAGGAGCACAGCGTAGAGCAGGTCACTGTGCGTTCGCCCATCACCTGCGAAACCCGCTTCGGCGTGTGCCGCGGTTGCTACGGACGCGACCTGGCCCGCGGAAAGTGGGTGAACATCGGCGAGTCGGTGGGCGTGATCGCCGCCCAGTCGATCGGCGAGCCCGGCACCCAGCTCACCATGCGCACCTTCCACATCGGCGGCGCGGCGTCCAGGACCGGCGCGCGCAGCAGCATCGAGGTGCGGCGCGACGGCGTGGTGCGCCTGCAGAACCTGAAGACCTTGAAGCACAAGAAGCAGAAGCGCCTGGTGGCGGTGAGCAACACCGGCGAACTGACCCTGGTGGATGCCGACGGCCGGGCGCTGGAGCGCCACAAGGTCAGCTACGGCGCCGCCATCCTGGTCAGCGACGGCGACAAGGTGAAGGCCGGCCAGACCGTGGCCACCTGGGACCCGCACAACCGGCCGATCATTTCCGAAGTGATGGGCTGGATCGAGTTCGAGGACCTGCTGGAAGGCATTACCGTGGAGGAACGCATCGACGAGCTCACCGGACTGTCCAACGTGGCGGTGCTGGAACGCCGCCGCCGTCCCTCCTCCGGCGCCGACAAGGAGCCGCGTATCCGCCTGACCGACAAGGACGGCAAGGTGCTGCACTTTGCCGGCACCGATGCACCGGTGGAGCACAAGCTGCCCGAGGGCTCGGTGCTCGACGCCATCCTGGCCGCGGCCTGGCAGAAGTCCCGCGGGATGGAGGAAGGAGGCAAGGCCTCAGCCAAGCTGAAGGTGGTGACCGGCGACGTGCTGGCCCGGGTGCCGGCCAGCGAGGCCAAGTCCATCGACATCACCGGCGGACTGCCGAGGGTGGCGGACCTGTTCGAGGCCCGCAAGCCGCGCGAGGCCGCGATCCTTGCCGAGCACAACGGCGTGGTGAGCTTCGGCCAGGACACCAAGGGCAAGCGCCGGCTGATCATCGCCGACGAGCAGGGCGAGGAAGTCAAGATGCTGGTGCCCAAGGACCGCGCGCTGAACGTGTTCGGCGGCGAGCACGTCGAGACCGGCGAGATGATCGCCGACGGCGAGCCCAACGTCCACGACATCCTGCGGCTGCGCGGCGTGCAGGCCATGGCCGAATACCTGGTGGGCGAAATCCAGGCGGTCTACCGGCTGCAGGGCGTGCGCATCAACGACAAGCACATCGAGGTGATCATCCGCCAGATGCTCAAGCGCGTCGAAGTCATCGACCCGGGCGAAACCGGCCTGCTCAAGCGCGAGCAGCTTGAACGTTCGCAGGTGGTCGAGATCAACGAGCGCATGGTGGAAGAGGACAACACCCTGGCCACCTACCGTCCGTTGCTGCTGGGCATCACCAAGGCCTCGCTCGCGACCCGCTCGTTCATCTCCGCGGCGTCCTTCCAGGAGACCACCCGGGTGCTGACCGAGGCCGCCGTGATCGGCATGCGCGACGAGTTGAAGGGCCTGAAGGAAAACGTGATCGTCGGCCGGCTCATTCCCGCCGGCACCGGCTTCCACTACCACCAGGATCGCGTGAAGCAACGCGAGAAGCGCCTGGAAATGGAGGCCGCCGAAGCCGCCGAGGCCGAGTTTGCGACCGTCGCGCCCGAAGAAACCCCCGCCGAGCCGGCCGAAGAGCAGGCTCCGACCGTAGCAGCTTGACGGAAAGGAGGTCGGGGCGACCTCCTTTCCGGGGGCGCAGCTTGACTTGACAGGCGAATTCCGCATAATTCGCGGATTCCGTGCTTGCGGCTGAGGCGGCCTCCAAGGGTGTCCTCAAGGAACGCTGCAAGCCGGGTTTTCCGATCACAACAAAGGGCAAAGGGCAGGCCATAAAGCAATGTCCACGGTGAATCAGCTTGTGCGCAAGGCGCGCGCGCCGCGGCGGGTGAAGACCAGCGTTCCCGCGCTGGAGAACAGTCCGCAAAAGCGGGGCGTTTGCACGCGCGTGTACACCACCACGCCCAAGAAGCCGAACTCGGCGATGCGCAAGGTGGCCCGGGTACGTCTCACCAACGGCTTTGAGGTCACCAGCTACATCGGCGGCGAAGGACATAACCTGCAGGAGCACTCGGTGGTGCTGATCCGGGGCGGCCGGGTCAAGGACCTGCCGGGCGTGCGCTATCACACGATCCGGGGCACGCTGGACTGCGCGGGCGTAACGGACCGCCGCCAGGGCCGATCCAAGTACGGCGCCAAGCGACCGCGCTGAAGCCATGTCCCGCCGCTCCCGCGCCCCCCGCCGGCCCGTATTGGCCGACCCGCTTTACAGCAGCGAGCTTCTGTCGCGCTTCATCAACATGATCATGAAAAGCGGCAAGAAATCGGTGGCGGAAAGCATCGTGTACGGCGCCATCGACGTCATTTCCCGGATCCGCAAGCAGAGCCCCGAAGAAGCGCTGCTGCTGCTGGAGCAGGGCCTGGAGAACGTCAAGCCCGCCGTGGAGGTCCGTTCCCGCCGGGTCGGCGGCGCCACCTACCAGGTGCCGGTGGAAGTGCGCGCCACCCGCCGCGAGACGCTGGCGATGCGCTGGATGATCGACGCGGCCCGCAAGCGCAACGAAAAGACCATGGCCGAGCGCCTGGCGCGCGAGCTGATGGACGCCTCGGAGAACACCGGCGCGGCGGCCCGCCGCCGCGAGGAAACCCATCGAATGGCGGAGGCCAACAAAGCCTTCGCGCATTACCGCTGGTAGCCGCCCGACGGCGCCCTGGCCTTGTTTTCCTGCGCACCCCGCGGCCTGTTCGGTATCTCACCATGCGCGCTACTCCCGTCGGCCGCTACCGCAACATCGGCATCATGGCCCACATCGATGCCGGCAAGACCACGACCACGGAGCGGGTCCTCTTCTACACCGGCGTTTCGCACAAGCTAGGCGAGGTCCATGACGGCGCGGCCATCATGGACTGGATGGACCAGGAGCAGGAACGCGGCATAACCATCACCTCGGCGGCCACCACCTGCTTCTGGAGCGGGATGCGCCGCCAGTTTCCCGAGCACCGCATCAACATTCTGGACACGCCGGGACACGTGGATTTCACCATCGAGGTCGAGCGCTCGCTCAGGGTGCTGGACAGCGCCGTGGCGGTGTTCTGCTCGGTGGGCGGCGTGGAGCCTCAGTCCGAGACCGTGTGGCGCCAGGCCAACCGCTACGGCGTCCCGCGGCTGGCCTTCATCAACAAGATGGACCGTATCGGCGCGGACTTCTTTCGCGTGGTGGGCCAGATCGGGTCCCGCCTGGGCGCCAGCGCCGTACCCATACAGGTGCCCATCGGCAGCGAAGCCGATTTCGCCGGCGTCGTGGACCTGGTGGAGGAGCGCGCCATCTACTGGAGCGAGGCGGACCTCGGCACCACCTACCGCGAGGACGAAATTCCGGAGGACCTCGCCGAAGTCTGCGCCGAGTGGCGCGAGCGTATGGTCGAGGCCGCCGCCGAGAGCGACGACGAGCTGATGGAAAAGTACGTGGGCGGCGAGCCGCTGTCGGCGGAAGAGATCCGCCGGGGCCTGCGCGAGCGCACCCTGCGCAACGAGATCGTGCCCGCCATGTGCGGCAGCGCCTTCCGCAACAAGGGCGTGCAGGCGGTGCTCGACGGCGTGGTGCACTATCTGCCGTCGCCGGCCGAGAAGCCGCCCATCACCGGCGTTACCGAATCCGGAGAAACGGCCGAGCGTGGGCCGAGCAACGACGCGCCCTTCTCGGCGCTTGCCTTCAAGATCGCCAACGACCCCTACGTGGGCAACCTGGCGTTCATCCGCGTGTACTCCGGCACCCTCAAGTCCGGCGACCGGGTGTTCAACGTCACCCGCGGCAAGAAGGAGCGCATCGGCCGGCTGTTGCAGATGCACGCCAACGAACGCGCCGAGGTTTCGGAAATCCGCGCCGGCGACATCGTGGCCGCCGTGGGCCTCAAGGACGTGACCACCGGGGACAGCCTGACCGAGGTCGGCAAGCCCATCACGCTCGAGCGCATCGCCATCCCCGACCCCGTCATCCACGTGGCCGTGGAGGCGCGTACCCGCGCCGACCAGGACAAGATGGGGCTGGCGCTTCAGAAGCTGGCCAGGGAGGACCCGTCCTTCAAGGTGTCCACCGACAAGGAATCCGGCCAGACCATCATCGCCGGCATGGGCGAGCTGCACCTGGAAATCCTGGTCGACCGCATGCGCCGCGAATTCCAGGTCGAGGCCAACGTGGGGCGCCCGCGCGTTTCCTACCGCGAAACGATTCGCCGGCCCGTGGAGCAGGAAGGCCGCTTCGTGCGCCAGACCGGCGGCCGGGGCCAGTACGGCCACGTCTTCCTGCGCCTGGAGCCGTTGCCCTCGGGGGGCGGCTACGAGTTTGAAGACGAGATCGTGGGCGGCGCCGTTCCCAGGGAATACATTCCGGCGGTAAACAAGGGCGTCAAGCAGCAGATGGGAGAAGGCGTGCTGGGCGGTTACCCGGTTGTGGACATCAAGGCCACGCTGTACGACGGCTCCTTCCACGAAGTGGACTCCAGCGAAGTCGCTTTCCGCGTGGCCGCGGCCCAGGCGTTCCGCGAGGGCATGAGGCGGGCCAAACCGGTCCTTTTGGAACCCACCATGAAGATCGAGGTGGTCACGCCGGACGACTACATGGGCGACGTGAGCGCCGACCTCAATCGCCGGCGCGGCGAACTGCACAGCATGGAGGAGTCGCCCGCGGGCAAGGTGGTGCGCGGCGAGGCGCCGTTGGCGGAGATGTTCGGATACGCCACCACCCTGCGCTCGATGTCGCAGGGCCGCGCAACCTACTCGATGGAATTTTCCCGTTACACTCCGGTCCCCGCCAAGGTGGCGGCGGACCTGACTCATACCGGCTGAGAGGAGCCGCACTCAAGGAGAAAAGCACTTATGGCCAAGGCGAAATTTGAGCGTACCAAGCCGCATGTGAATGTTGGGACGATTGGTCACGTGGACCATGGCAAGACGACGTTGACGGCGGCATTGACGAAGATCATGGCGGCGCAGCACGGCGGCGAGATCAAGGCGTTTGACGAGATTGACAATGCGCCGGAGGAGCGTGAGCGCGGGATTACGATAGCGACGGCGCACGTGGAGTATGAGAGCGACAACCGTCACTATGCGCACGTGGACTGTCCGGGTCATGCCGACTATGTGAAGAACATGATTACGGGTGCGGCGCAGATGGACGGTGCGGTGCTGGTGGTGAGCGCGGCGGACGGTCCGATGCCGCAGACGCGCGAGCACATTTTGCTGGCCCGTCAGGTGGGTGTTCCGTACATTGTGGTGTATCTGAACAAGTCCGACATGGTGGACGATGAGGAGCTTCTGGAGCTGGTGGAGCTGGAGGTCAGGGACCTGCTGTCGCAGTATGACTTTCCGGGCGACGACACGCCGGTGATCATCGGCAGCGCCTTGCAGGCTTTGGAGGGTCAGGAAGGCGAGCGTGGCGTGGACAGCATACAGGCGCTGGTGGATGCGATGGACAGTTATATCCCCGAGCCCGAGCGGGCCATTGACGGTGCCTTTTTGATGCCGATCGAGGACGTGTTTTCGATTGCCGGTCGGGGCACGGTGGTGACCGGCCGTGTGGAGCGCGGCGTGGTCAAGGTGGGCGAGGAGGTTGAGATCGTTGGGATCAAGGACACATCCAAGACCACCTGTACGGGCGTTGAGATGTTCCGCAAGTTGCTGGACGAGGGTCAGGCGGGGGACAACGTGGGCGTATTGCTTCGGGGCGTCAAGCGGACCGAGGTGGAGCGCGGCCAGGTATTGGCCAAGCCGGCGTCGATTACGCCGCACACCCGATTTGAGTCGGAGGTGTATATCCTGACCAAGGAGGAGGGCGGCCGTCACACGCCGTTTTTCAAGGGGTATCGTCCGCAGTTTTATTTTCGGACCACGGACGTGACCGGAGCGGTGACCCTGCCTCAGGACATGGAGATGGTGATGCCGGGTGACAACGTGCGCATGGAAGTGGATCTGATTGCGCCGATTGCGATGGAGGACGGCCTGCGCTTTGCGATACGCGAAGGCGGCCGAACCGTCGGAGCCGGCGTCGTCGCAAAGGTGGTGGAGTAAACCATATGGCTGAACAGCAAAACATACGAATCCGGCTCAAGGCCTTCGATCACCGGCTGATCGATTCATCGGCCCGCGAGATCGTCGAAACCGCGCGCCGCACCGGCGCCAGGGTGCACGGCCCGGTGCCGCTGCCCACCCGCAAGGAGCGTTTCACCGTGCTGATTTCTCCGCATGTGAACAAGGACGCCCGCGACCAGTACGAGCTGCGCACGCACAAGCGCCTGCTGGACATCATCGAGCCCAGCGACAAGACCGTCGACGCGCTCATGAAGCTCGAACTGCCGGCTGGCGTGGACGCTCAAATCCGCTTGAATTAGAAGGGCATGATTGCTAATATTGTTCGTCTTTACCCTCGCCGCCCGTCCAGCGAGGGTCCGCACTCTTAAGAGACCGCCATGAGCCTTGGTTTAATCGGCCAAAAGCGAGGAATGACGCGCCTGTTCACGGAGGAGGGGGCCAGTGTGCCCGTCACCGTGATCGAGGCGCGCCCGAATCGCGTGACCCGCCAGCGCACGCCGGCCAAGGACGGCTACGCGGCCGTGCAGGTTACCGTGGGCGAGGCGCGCAAGGCGCCGGGCAAGGCGCTGGCCGGCCAGTATGCCGATCAGCCCGCCGGCGAGGGCTTCTTCGAGCACCGCCTCGACGATCCCGCCCAGCTTGAGGCTTATCAGCCCGGCGCGGAAATCGGCGTCGGCCTGTTCTCCGAGGGCCAGCATGTGGACGTGTCCGGCACCACAATAGGCAAGGGCTATGCGGGCACCATCAAGCGCCACCATTTCCACGGGCAGGACGCCAGCCACGGCAATTCCAAGGCGCACCGCGTGCCCGGCTCCATCGGCCAGAACCAGACGCCCGGGCGCGTTTTCAAGGGCAAGAAGATGTCCGGCCACATGGGGAACGTGCGCCGAACGGTCCAGAACCTCGAAGTGGTGCGGGTCGACGAGGAGAGAAACCTCATCATGGTCAAGGGCGCCATTCCGGGCCACACGACGGGCCGCGTTCTGGTACGCCCCGCCGTGAAAATGCCGGCCCAACAGGCTTAAACCATGAACGCAACGGCCACAAAATCCGACCGGCAGGAACCAGCCGTTGCGAAGCCGAAAAAGGCAAAGCCGACGAGAAAGGTCTACAAGCCGTTCTCCGACGACGTTCCGTTTAACGAGTCGCTGGTCCACCAGGCGGTTGTCGCCTGGCTGGCCGGCGCCCGCGCGGGCACCAAGGCGCAGAGAAACCGCTCCGCGGTGCGCGGCGGCGGCGTCAAGCCCTGGCGCCAGAAGGGCACCGGACGGGCCCGCGCCGGCACGCGCTCCAGCCCGCTCTGGCGTGGCGGCGGCCGCACCTTCGCCGCAACCCCGCGCTCGCACGCAAAGAAAATCAACCGCAAGATGTACCGTGGCGCCATGCGCTGCCTTCTCGCGGAAGTGGCGCGCAGCAAGCGCCTGACCATCGCCCGCAAGATCGAGCCCGCCGACCACCGCACCAGGACGGCGCTCAAGCTGCTCAAGGAGATGGAATTCAGCGGCGGTCTGATCGTGGTGGAGTCGTATGACGACTACCGCGAGTTCTGCCTGGGCATCCGCAATCTCCCCGGCGTGGACATCATCGATCTGCGCGAGCTCAGCCCCGTGGCGCTGGCGGGCTCCGGCCCCATCCTGATCACGGAAGGCGCCTTCAAGGCGCTCAAGGAGCGGCTGCAATGAGCGCCGAGAACCTTTCCGAGCGCCTGCTGAACACCATCCGGGCGCCGCACCTGTCCGAGAAGGCCCTCAACCTGGCCGAGAGCGAGGGGCGCAAGCAGCTCGCCTTCAAGGTGGCCGTCGACGCTACCAAGCCGGAGATCGCCAGGGCGGTGAAGGAGATTTTCGAAGTGGAAGTGGACTCGGTCACGGTCATCAACTACAAGGGCAAGGTCAAGCGGCGCGGCGCCACCCTGGGCCGCCGGCCGAACTGGAAGAAGGCCTACGTCACGCTGGCTCCAGGCCAGGACCTGGACTTCGTGGCGGGCGAGTAAGGGGCAGGACAATGGCGCTTAAACCACTCAATCCCACCTCGCCCGGCCAACGCTTTGCCGTGCGCGTGGTCACGCCCGAACTGCACAAGGGCGAACCGTACCGGCCGCTCACCAGGCCCCTGCCCGGCCGCGGCGGGCGCAACAACGCCGGTCGCATCACCACCCGGCACCGCGGCGGCGGGCACAAGCGCCATTACCGCATTGTCGATTTCCGCCGCAACAAGGACGGCATAGCGGCGCGGGTCGAGCGCCTGGAGTACGACCCCAACCGCAGCGCCCACCTGGCGCTGCTGGTGTATGCCGATGGCGAACGGCGCTACATCCTGGCGCCGAACGGCGTCAAGGCCGGCGAAAAGCTCATGTCCGGACTGGAGGCGCCGATCCGCGCAGGCAACTGCCTGCCCTTGAGCCGGATCCCGCTGGGCACGCAGATCCACAACATCGAGATGAAGCCCGGCAAGGGCGGCCAGCTGGCCCGGGCCGCCGGCGCTTCCGCGCAGTTGCTGGCCCGCGAGGGCCCGCACGCCACGCTGAGGATGCGCTCCGGTGAAATGCGCAAGGTGCCGATCACCTGCCGCGCCACCATCGGCGAGGTCGGCAACGATCAGCACGGCCTGCGCAAGGACGGCAAGGCCGGCGTCAAGCGCTGGCGGGGCATCCGTCCCACCGTGCGCGGAGTGGCCATGAACCCGGTGGACCATCCCCACGGCGGCGGCGAAGGCCGCTCGTCGGGCGGACGCCACCCGGTCAGTCCCTGGGGCGTGCCCACCAAGGGCTACCGCACCCGCCGCCGCAAGGGCGTCGAGCGCATGATCGTGCGCCGCAGGAAGGGCAAGTAATGCCCCGGTCGCTGCGCAAGGGCCCGTTCGTGGACCTGCACCTGCTGAAGAAGGTGCAGGTGGCCGCGGCTACCCGCAGCCCGCGCCCGATCAAGACCTGGTCGCGGCGCTCGATGATCATCCCCGACATGGTCGGCCTGACCATCGCCGTGCACAACGGGCGCGACCACATCCCGATCCTGATTTCCGAGAACATGGTGGGGCACAAGCTCGGCGAGTTCGCGCCCACCCGCATATTCCGCGGTCACTCCGGCGACCGCAAGGCCACGGCCTGAGCGCCCGCGGAGCATGACGATGGAAGTTTCCGCCCGGCTGCGCTACGCCCGCATCTCCACCCGCAAGACGCGGCTGGCCGCCGACATGATCCGCGGCCGCCATGTCGAGGAGGCCGCCAACGCCCTGGCGTTCACGCCCAGGCGCGCCGCCGAGCTGCTGGGCAAGGTGCTCAACTCGGCCATTGCCAACGCGCAGACCAATTTCGGCGCCGACATCGACGAGCTGTACGTCAGCGAAGTGCTGGTGGACCAGGCCAAGCCGTTCCGGCGCTTCCGGGCCCGGGCCCGCGGCCGCGGCGCGCGCATCATCAAACCCCAGACCCACATCAGCCTCACCGTGTCGGATCAGCACGCGGACGGGGCGGACCAGGAGTAGCCGGCGTTATGGGCCAGAAAGTAAACCCCATCGGCATCCGGCTCGGCATTTCCCGGCCGTGGTCGTCCACCTGGTACGCCGATTCGAAGCATTTCCCGGCGCTGGTCGAGTCCGACTATCGCATCCGCGAGATGCTGCGCAAGCGCCTCAAGGATGCCGCGGTCAGCCATATCGACATCGAGCGCCACCGCGAGAGCACCCAGATCCAGATCCACACCGCCCGCCCCGGCACCGTCATCGGCAAGAAGGGCGAGGACATCGAAAGGCTCAGGCGCGACCTCGCCAGGCTGATCGACACCAAGCTGCACCAGGTGCGCGTCAACATCAACGAGATCAAGAAACCCGAGCTCCACGCCCGGCTGGTGGCCGAGAACATCGCCTCGCAGCTCGAGCGCCGCGTGATGTTCCGCCGCGCCATGCGCCGCGCGGTCAGCACCACCATGCGGCTCGGCGCGCAGGGCATCAAGGTCAAGGTCTCCGGACGGCTGAACGGCGCCGAGATCGCCCGCTCGGAGTGGTACCGCGAGGGCCGCGTGCCCCTGCACACCTTCCGCGCCGACATCGACTACGGCCTGGCCGAAGCGTTCACCACCTACGGCGTGGTGGGCGTGAAGGTATGGATCTTCCGCGGCGAGAAAACCGCCCCGCAGGACGCGCCCACCGCCAAGGCGCCCGCCGCGCCCAAGGCGCCTGCCGCCGCGGAGCCCGCGCCCGAAGCGCCTGCCGCCGCGGAGGCCGCGCCCGAAGCGCCCGCCGCCGCGGAGCCTGCGCCCAAGGCGTCCGCCGCCGCGGAGCCCGCGCCCGAAGCGCCCGCTGCCACGGAGGCCGCGCCCGCAACCGAGGCAACGCCGTCATGATGCAGCCCAAGCGCACCAAGTATCGCAAGATGCACAAGGGCCGCAACCGCGGCCTGGCCCAGCGCGGCAATTTCGTCGCCTTCGGCGAATACGGCCTCAAGGCCACCACGCGCGGCCGCATCACCGCCCGCCAGATCGAGGCGGCGCGGCGCGCGCTGACCCGCCACGTTCGCCGCGGCGGCAAGGTGTGGATTCGTATTTTTCCGGACAAGCCCATCACCCAGAAGCCGCTGGAAGTGCGCCAGGGCAAGGGCAAGGGCAACGTCGAGTACTGGGTCGCGCTGGTGCAGCCCGGCCGCCTGCTCTACGAGATCGAGGGCGTGCCCGAGCCGCTGGCCCGCGAGGCCTTCCGGCTGGCGTCCTCCAAGCTGCCGGTCGATACCGCATTCGTACACAGGCAACTGCAATGAAGGCTTCCGAACTCAGGGAAATGGATGCAGCCGGGCTCAGGCAGCGGCTTGTCGAGCTCAGGCGCGAGCAGTTGCAGATGCGCCTGAGCCAGGCCACGGGGCAGGAGGCGCGGGTGCATCGCCACCGCGAGCTGCGCCGCGACGTGGCCCGGCTCAAGACCATCATGCGCGAGGCCGCGTCAGGAGAGAGGGCGTCCGCGCCCTCCGGATCATGAGCGCCTCGGAACGCACGGCCCGGGTTCTGTCCGGCGGATCGGACAAGACCCGGCGGGTGGCCGTCGAGCGCCTGGTCAAGCATCCCATGTACGGCAAATACGTGCGGCGCACCACGCGCATGCTCATTCACGACGAGGACAACACCTCGCGCGAAGGCGATCTCATCGCCATCGCCGAGGGCCGGCCCGTGTCGCGCCGCAAATCCTGGAGGCTGGTGCGCGTGCTCAGGCGCGCGGACGGGAGCAGCAGCGAGTAGTGGGGACCGGCGGTCATGATTCAAGCCCAAACCGTATTGAGCGCGGCCGACAACTCCGGCGCGAGGAAGCTGCAATGCATCAAGGTGCTGGGCGGATCGCGCCGGCGCTATGCGCGCATCGGCGATGTCATCCGCGTCACCGTCAAGGATTCGGTTCCGCGCGGGCGAGTGCGCAAGGGCGAGCTGTATCACGCCGTTGTAGTGCGCACCCGCAGCGGTGTGCGGCGGCCCGACGGCTCGCTGATCCGCTTCGACGGCAATGCCGCCGTGCTCCTGAATCCGCGCCTGGAGCCGGTGGGCACGCGTATTTTCGGCCCCGTCACCCGCGAACTGCGCACCGCCCGCTTCATGAAGATCGTCTCCCTCGCCCCGGAGGTGCTGTAGCGTCATGAAGCGGCTGAAGACCGGCGACGAAGTCATCGTTGTCACGGGCAGCAACCGCGGCGCCCGCGGCGTCGTCACGCGCCTGGTCGGCAACGACCGCGTGCTGATCGAGAACGTGAACCTGGTGCGCAAGCACCGCAAGCCCAACCCGCAGCAGAACCAGCCCGGCGGCATCGTCGAGGAAGAGCGTCCGCTGCACGTTTCCAACGTGGCGCTCTACAACCCCGTTACCGAGCAGGGCGACCGGGTGGGCGTCAAGACGCTGGCCGAAGGTCAGCGCGTGCGTTACTTCAAGAGTGACGGCGAGGTCATCGACACCGTATGAGCGCGCTGGAACAGACCTACCGCACCGAAATGGCGCCCCGCCTGAAGGAGCGCCTGGGCCTGAGCAATCCCATGCAGGTGCCGAAGCTGACCAAGATCACGCTCAACATGGGCGTGGGCGAAGGCGCCAGCGACCGCGGCGTGGTCAGGAAGGCCGCGGAGGACCTGACGCTCATCGCCGGCCAGCGCGCCGTGATTACCCACGCGCGCCAGTCCGTGGCGGCGTTCAAGCTGCGCGAGGGCTTCCCCGTCGGCTGCAAGGTCACGCTGCGCCGATCGCGCATGTACGACTTCGTGGAGCGCCTGGTCAACGTGGCCATCCCGCGGATCCGCGACTTCCGGGGGCTGAACCCCAAGTCCTTCGACGGTCGCGGCAACTACAGCATCGGCGTGACCGAGCAGATCATTTTTCCCGAAATCAACTACGACAACATCGACGTCATCCGCGGCCTCGATATCGCCATCACCACGACGGCGGTGAACGACGAACAGGGCCGCGCCCTGCTCGATGAATTCAAATTCCCCTTCAAGAGGTAAGCGCATGGCCAAGAAGAGCATGGTGGAACGCGAGAAGAAGCGCCAGCGCACGGTGGAGCGCTACCGTGAGCGCCGCGTGGAGCTCAAGCGCATCATCGCCGACCGCTCCACGAGTCCCGACGACCTGGCCGATGCGCTGCAAGCGCTTCAGCGCCTGCCGCGCGACTCCAGCCCGGTGCGGCTGCGCAACCGTTGCGCAATCACCGGCCGCCCGCGCGGCTATTTCAAGAAATTCGGATTGAGCCGCAACAAGCTTCGCGAAGAGACCATGTTCGGCAACATCCCCGGCGTGAGCAAGGCGTCCTGGTAGGCGGTGCCCGCATGAGCATGCAAGACCCCATTTCGGACATGCTGACGCGCATCCGCAACGCGCAGAGCGCGCTGCACGACAACGTGTCCATGCCCGGATCCAGGATCAAGGAGTCCATCGCGCGGGTGCTTCAGTCCGAGGGCTACATCGAGGGCTACGAAACCAGCGGCGAGCCCGGGCCCGAGCGCACCCTGCGCATCGAACTCAAGTACGTGGAGGGCGAACCTGTCATCCGCCGGCTGGAGCGCTCCTCCCGCCCCGGTTTGAGGATCTATCGCCGCGCCGACGATCTGCCGCGGGTGATGGGCGGCCTGGGCGTGGCCGTGATTTCCACTTCCAGGGGCGTAATGAGCGACCGCGAGTCGCGCGCGGCCGGGCAGGGCGGCGAAGTGCTCTGCATCGTGAGCTGAACCATGTCCCGCCTGGCCAAACGACCGATTCCCGTTCCCGACGGCGTAAGCGCCAGTCTGGCCAACGGCATGCTCACGGCCAGGGGGCCGAAAGGCGAGGACTCGATGGCCGTCCACAGCGAGATCGAGATGAAGCTCGACGACGGCGCCGTGTCGGTAGCCCCGCGCTCCGGTTCGCGCCTGGCGCGCAGCATGACCGGCACCACCTGCGCCCTGGTGCGCAACCTGTTCACCGGCGTCAGCCAGGGCTTCGAGCGGCGCCTGCAGCTCGTCGGCACCGGCTATCGCGCCGAGGCCAAGGGCAGCAAGGTGGCGCTGCAGCTCGGTTTTTCGCACCCGGTCGAATATCAGGTGGCGGACAAGGTGTCGGTGAAGACGCCTTCCCAGACCGAAATCGTCCTCGAATCCATCAACCGCCAGCTTGTCGGCCAGACCGCCGCGGAAATCCGCGCCCTGCGTCCGCCGGAACCCTACAAGGGCAAGGGCGTGCGCTACAGGGGCGAGCAGTTGCGCCTGAAGGAAGCGAAGAAGAAGTAGGCGGGGTGTAGCGATATGACCATCGACAAGAGAATCGCCCGCGCCCGCCGCGCCCGCAAGACGCGCGGACGCATCGCCCGGCTCGGCCGGCCGAGGCTCAGCGTGCACCGCACGCCCCGGCACATCTACGCCCAGCTCATCGAGCCCGGCGACGGCAAGGTGCTGGTGTCGGCTTCGACGCTCAGGCTGCGCGGCGAGGTCAAGTACACCGGCAACGTGAAGGCCGCCAGGGAAGTGGGCAGGCAGCTTGCCGAAAAGGCCGTCGAGGCCGGCTTCAAGGCCGTCGCCTTCGACCGCTCGGGCTTCCGCTATCACGGGCGGATCAAGGCGCTGGCCGACGCCGCGCGCAAGGCCGGGCTGGATTTTTAGCGAGAAACGCGAATCATGGCGAACGATAACGACACCCGCGAAGACCTGCTGGAAAAGCTGGTGCATGTCAACCGCGTGGCCAAGGTGGTCAAGGGCGGCCGGCAGTTCGGCTTCACCGCGCTGACCGTGGTCGGCGACGGCGGCGGACAGGTCGGCTTCGGCCACAGCAAGGCCCGCGAAGTGCCGCTGGCGATCCAGAAGTCGCTGGCCCAGGCGCGCGTCGAGATGAAGCCCGTAAAGCTGCGCCGCGGCACGCTGCACTACGCCATGACCGGGCGCCACGGCGCCACCAAGGTGTACATGCAGCCGGCCGCCGAGGGCACCGGCATCATCGCCGGCGGCGCCATGCGCGCGGTCTTCGAATGTTGCGGCGTGCGCAACGTGCTGGCCAAGTCGTACGGCTCGCGCAACCCCATCAACGTGGTGCGCGCCACCGTCAAGGCGCTGCACGAGGCGCGCTCACCGGGCCAGGTCGCCCGGATCCGCGGCAAGTCCGTCAAGGAGATCGTGAGCTGACCATGGCGAAGGCGAAGCAGAAAAGCGTCGAGATCACGCTCAAGCGCAGCCTGCACGGCCGGCTGCGCAAGCACCAGGCCTGCGTGCGCGGCCTGGGCTTGAGGCGCCTGCACCAGACCGTGACCGTGCCCGCCACGCCCGAGAACCTCGGCATGGTGCGCAAGGTCTCGTACATGCTCGACGTGAGGGAGCTCGACTGATGCTGAACTCCCTTTCGCAACCCGGCGGGCGCAGGCGCCGCAAGCGCGTTGGGCGCGGCGCATCGGCCGGCGGCGGCAAGACCGCCGGCCGCGGCCACAAGGGCCAGGGCTCGCGCTCCGGGTCCGGCGTCAGGCGCGGTTTCGAGGGCGGCCAGATGCCGCTGCATCGCCGCCTGCCCAAGGTCGGCTTCGCGTCACGCACCGCCCGCTACACCGCGCGCGTCCGCACCGGCGAGATCGCGGGCCTGGGTGAGAAGACGGTGGACCTGGCGCTGCTCAAGGAACGGGGTCTGGCGCGCTTCGACACGCGCGCCGCCAAGGTGTTCCTGAGCGGCGAAATCAGCAAGCCCGTCAAGCTGGTAGGCATCGCGGCTACCGCGGGGGCGCGCAAGGCGATCGAAGCCGCCGGCGGCTCCGTCGAGGGCGGGGAGAAAGACTGATGGCGCGGCGCGGACAGGCCGGCGCCTTCAACCCGGCCGCGGCGCTGGGCGAGGCCACGCGCTTCGGCGACCTGCGCAAGCGCCTGCTGTTTCTGGCCGGCGCGCTGGTCGTGTACCGCATCGGCGCCTTCATCCCGGTGCCCGGCGTCGATCCCGAGGCGCTCGCCCAGTTCTTCATGCAGCAGGAAGGCACCATCCTGAGCATGATGAACATGTTCTCCGGCGGCGCGCTGGAGCGGCTGTCCATTTTCGCGCTGGGCATCATGCCCTACATCTCCGCGTCGATCATCATGCAGCTGGCGGGAGTGGTCGTTCCCACGCTGGCCGCGCTCCGCAAGGAGGGCGAGGCCGGCCGCCGCCAGATCGTTAAGTACACCCGCTATTTCACCGTCATCCTGGCCGCCTTCCAGTCCATCGCCATGTCGGTGGCGCTGCAGGGGCAGGGCGTGGTCATCAACCCCGGCCCCGGCTTCGTGCTGACCGCGGCGATCACGCTCACCACCGGCACCGTGTTCCTGATGTGGCTGGGCGAGCAGATCACCGAGCGCGGCATCGGCAACGGCATTTCCATGATCATCCTGGCCAGCATCCTGGCCGGGCTGCCCTCGGCCTTCGGCGGCACCCTGCAACTCGTGAGTACCGGCGAACTGAACGGCGCCTTCGCGCTGATCCTGATGCTGCTGATCCTGGCCGTAACGGCTTTCGTGGTGTTCGTGGAGCGCGCCCAGCGGCGCATTCCCGTCAACTACGCCAAACGCATGCAGGGCCGGCGCATGTATGCCGGCCAGTCCAGCCACCTGCCGTTCAAGCTCAACATGTCGGGCGTGATCCCGCCGATCTTCGCCAGCAGCATCATCCTGTTCCCGGCCACGCTGGCCTCCTGGTTCGGCCAGGCCGAGGGTTTCAGCTGGCTGCAGACCCTGGGCGCGCGGCTGTCGCCGGGCCAGCCCATCTACGTGATGATGTACGGCGCGCTGATCATGTTTTTCGCGTTCTTCTACACCGCCCTGGTGTTCAACGCGCGCGACACCGCCGAAAACCTGCAGCGCTCCGGCGCCTTTATCCCGGGCATACGCCCCGGTCAGCAGACCGCCAACTACATCGACCGGGTGCTCACCCGCATCACGCTGTGGGGCGGCATCTACATCACCGGCGTGTGCCTGATGCCCGAGTTTCTGATCATGCAATGGCAGGTGCCGTTCTATTTCGGCGGCACCTCGCTGCTCATCATGGTGGTGGTCACCATGGATTTCCTGGCCCAGTTGCAGGCGCACATGATGTCGCACCAGTACGAGGGCCTGATGAAAAAAGCCAATCTCGGCTCCTACGGGCGCAAGGGCCTGCGATGAGCGCCGGGACATGGCTTGAAGGAGATGCAGGCATATGAAAGTACGCGCATCGGTTAAGAAGATCTGCCGCAACTGCAAGATCGTGCGGCGCAAGGGTGTGCTCAGGGTCCTGTGCACCGACCCGCGGCACAAGCAGAGGCAGGGCTGACATGGCTCGCATCGCCGGCATCAACGTGCCCGTGTACAAGCACGTGCGGGTCGCGCTTACGCATATCTTCGGCATCGGCCCCGCCCGTGCCCTGGAGATCTGCGAGCTTGCCAACGTAACGCCCGACGTGCAGGTCAAGGACCTGGACGAGCCCGAGATCGAGCGCATCCGCTCCTGCGTGGCGCGCTTCCAGCTCGAAGGCGACCTGAGGCGCGAGAACTCCATGAACGTCAAGCGCCTGATGGACCTGGGCTGCTACCGCGGACTGCGCCACCGGCGCGGGCTGCCGGTTCGCGGCCAGCGCAGCCGCACCAACGCCCGCACCCGCAAGGGGCCGCGCCGGCCCATCCGCAAGTAAGGGGTTATCGAAATGGCACAACCCAAGCCCCGCAAGAAAGCGACCAAGCGCCATGTCGTCGACGGCATCGCGCACATTCACGCGTCGTTCAACAACACCATCATCACTATCACCGACCCGCAGGGCAACGCGCTGTCCTGGGCCACCTCCGGCGGCTCCGGTTTCCGCGGGTCGCGCAAGTCCACGCCCTTCGCCGCCCAGGTGGCTGCCGAGCGGGCCGCCAACCGCGCCCGTGAAATGGGCATGGCCAACCTGCAGGTGAGAGTCCGCGGCCCCGGCCCCGGCCGCGAGTCCGCGGTTCGCGCGCTTAACGCCGCCGGATTCCGCATTACCCACATCGAGGATGTCACACCCATCCCGCACAACGGCTGCCGCGCCCCCAAGCGGCGGCGCGTCTAGGGAGGCGCTCGACATGGCTCGTTACACCGGACCCGTATGCAAGCTCTCGCGGCGCGAGGGCACCGACCTGCTGCTCAAGAGCCGGGTCCGCTCGCTCGAAGACAAGTGCCGCCACGACCGCGTGCCCGGCGCGCGCAGCACCCAGCGGCCCGGACGCATGTCCGACTACGGCCTGCAGCTTCGCGAAAAGCAGAAGTTAAGGCGCATGTACGGCGTGCTGGAGCGGCAGTTCCGCAACTATTACAAGCGCGCCGCGCGCCAGAAGGGCTCCACCGGCGAAAACCTGTTGCGCCTGCTCGAAGGACGCCTGGACAACATCGTCTATCGCCTCGGCTTCGGCGCCACCCGGCCCGAAGCGCGTCAGCTCGTGTCCCACCGCGGGATCCAGGTCAACGGCCGCCTCGTCAACATTCCCTCCTACCAGGTCAAGGCGGGTGATGTCGTTGCCGTGCATCCGCGCGCCAAAGAGCAGCTCAGGATTCAGAACGCCATAGACATCGCTCGCCAGCTCGGGTTCCCCGAGTGGCTGGAGCTGGATCAGAAAGCGCTGGCAGGCACGGTCAAGAGCCTGCCGGAACGAGAAGAGATTCTGCCCGACATTAACGAAAGCCTGGTTGTCGAGCTTTATTCCAAGTAAAAGGAGTGCAAGCGCAATGGACCAATCAGTACACACCTTCCTGAAGCCCCGCATCGTTCGCGTGGAGGAACGCGGTCATCCGAACCGCGCCCGCATCACCATCGAACCGCTGGAGCGCGGCTTCGGCCATACGCTGGGCAACGCGCTGCGCCGGTTGCTACTGTCGAGCATGCCGGGCGCCGCCATCGTCGAGGCCGAAATCCAGAACGAAGTGCTGCATGAATACAGCTCCATCGAGGGGGTCAAGGAGGACGTGGTCGAAATCCTGCTGAACCTCAAGGACGTGGCGGTACGCATGCACGCGCGCGCCAGCGCCGAGCTGATGCTCACCAGGAAGGGCCCGGGCCAGGTCACCGCCGGCGACATCGTCACCGATCACGACGTCGAGGTGG
Organism: Gammaproteobacteria bacterium; assembly: GCA_963666765.1. Taxonomy (GTDB): domain Bacteria; phylum Pseudomonadota; class Gammaproteobacteria; order Steroidobacterales; family Foliamicaceae; genus Foliamicus. The sequence goes on along the minus strand of OY762933.1, from coordinate 1,729,516 downwards.
TCAACCCCGACCAGCATGTCGCCACGCTCACCTCCGGGGTGGAGTTGAGCATGCGCCTGACCGTCGCCACCGGCCGCGGCTACCGTCCGGCGACGCGCATGGCGGAAGTCACCGAGGGCAGCGTCACCATGGGCCGGCTGCAGCTCGACGCTTCCTTCAGCCCGGTCCGGCGCGTCAGCTACGACGTCGAGTCCGCGCGCGTGGAGCGCCGCACCGACCTCGACCGGTTGATCGTGGAGCTGGAAACCAACGGCGCCATCGATCCGGGCGACGCGGTGCGCCGCGCCGGCGAAATCCTGCGCGACCAGCTCACCGTGTTCGTGGACCTGGCGCCGAGCGAAAACGTCGGCCTCATGGGCATCGACCCGCAGCTCCGCCAGCTCTACATGTCGCCGATCGAGGACCTGCAGCTCAACGCCCGCTCGGTGAACTGCCTCAAGGCCGAAAGCATCCACTACGTGGGCGACCTGGTGCAGAAGACCGACGCGGAGCTTTTGCGCACGCCCAATCTCGGCAAGCGTTCGCTCACCGAGATCCAGGAGAAGCTCAGCGAGCGCGGACTGGAACTGGGCTCCGAACTGCCCGAATGGCCGCCGGCCGGGCTCAAGACCGCCGCCTGACCGTTCGTTCGGGAGACTCCTCATGCGCCATCGCAAATCCGGCCGCATCCTGGGACGCACCAGCGACCACCGGCGCGCCATGTTCCGCAACATGGCCGCCTCGCTGATCGAGCACGAGCGCATCACCACCACCGTGCCCAAGGCCAAGGAATTGCGCCGTGTGGTGGAACCGCTGATCACGCTGGCCGGCGAGGACAGCGTGTCCCGCAGGCGCCTGGCCTACAACCGCCTGCGCAACCGCAAGGTGGTCGGCAAGCTGTTCGACGAGCTGGGCCCGCGCTTCAAGGAGCGCCCCGGCGGCTACCTGAGCATTCTCAAGAAAGGCCACCGCCCCGGCGACGCCGCCCCCATGGCCATCGTCCGCCTCGTAGAAGACCCCAAACCCGCAGAATAACTTCCCAGCACAACTCGGATGTGCTATATATACGCTGTATCTAGCAGCGGAGAGTTGGCGTGCCCCTTGGATCCGTTTTTGAGAACAACCGCACTCAGGCAGTCCGTTTGCCCGCCGAAACGCGTTTCCCGGGCGACGTGAAGAGAGTGCATGTGCGCGTACGGGGAACGGACCGCATTCTGTCGCCTGCGGGCCACGCCTGGGACAGTTTCTTTCTGGAAGGCCCAGACGCAAGTGAGGATTTTCTGGCGACCCGCCCCGACCAGCAGCAGCCGGACCGAGAGCCGCTCTAGAGTCTTGCGATGGGAAAGGAGGCCCTCATGCTCAAATTCATGCTGGACACCAATATTGCGATCTATGTCATCAAGCGCAGGCCCGCCGACCTTCTGGACGTATTCAATCGGCACGCCGGGCATATGTGCATCAGCAGCATTACTCTCGCGGAACTCCTGCACGGAGTACAGAAGAGTCAACAGCCCGTTCGCAACCTTGAGCGTGTCGAGGATTTTGTCTCACGCCTGCAAACACTGGATTACGGTATCAGGGCCGCGGGTCAATACGGCGATATTCGCGCCGAACTGGAACGCGAGGGCAAACCGATCGGGGTCAATGACCTGCACATAGCCGCCCATGCCCGAAGCGAAGGCCTTACGCTGGTTACAAACAATCAACGAGAGTTCGATCGCATCGAGGGACTACGCGTAGCCAACTGGCTTTAGCGACTCTTCGTTCCCGCGCCGCGTTAATTGCACCATAAACGAGGCCTCGGCGTCGATCGGCTATCTTCGTCCACAGGAGATTCCCGCAGGAGGGTGTCGCGTCCTCTCCCGCGGAAAGGCGGCCCGCCCTCTCCGAGGGGGAAGCGCCATCGCAGCGCGGGGGCGTTGCCCCCCTGTGGCATTATTCCGCGACCGCTTCAGGAGTAGCACCCAGCCCATGCCAGAGAACACTTCCGCCCGGCGCTGGAGTTCGGGCCGCACCTTTCTGCTCGCTTCCATCGGCGGCGCCATCGGCCTCGGCAACATCTGGCGCTTTCCCTACATCATGGGGGAGAACGGCGGCGGCGCCTTTGTTTTCGTTTACCTGATCGCCGCCTTCATGGTGGCGGTGCCCATCCTGTCGGTGGAAGTCGCGATCGGCCGCCACGGCCGCGCGAGTCCCTACACCGCCATGGCGGCGGTGTCCACGCAGAGCGGCCGCTGGGCCGTGTGGGGGCTGGTGGGCGGCATGGGCCTGCTTACCGGCTACCTGATCATGAGCTTCTACAGCGTCATCGCCGGCAGCACCGTCGACTACCTGGTGCTGGCGGCGAGCGGGGCCTTCAAGGGGCTCACGAAGGAATCCGCCGAGGCGCTCAACGCCGGGCTCAACAACAACCCGCTGCGCCTGGGCGCCTGGCACACGCTGTTCATGGTGGCGAGCTGCGTCATCGTGGGCCGGGACGTTCGTCGCGGCATCGAGGCGGCGGTGCGGTTCCTGATGCCGGTGCTGTTCCTGCTGCTGCTGCTGGTGATCGCCTACGCGCTGATCGAAGGCGATGCCGCCGGCGGGCTCAACTTCATTTTCGATTTCCGCTTCGAACAGCTTACGGCCGCCTCCGCGCTGGAGGCCATCAGCCACGCCTTTTTCTCGATCGGCGTGGCCATCGGGCTGATGATGATGTACGGGGCCTTCGCGCCGCGCGAAGTCTCGCTTCCGCAGACCTGCGTGGGCATCGCCATTGCCGACACCGGCGTGGCGGTGCTGGCCGGCATCGCGATTTTCCCGCTCGTGTTCGCCAACGGCCTGGAGCCCGGCTCCGGTCCTTCGCTGGTGTTCCTGACGCTGCCGATCGCCTTCGGAAGCATGCCCGGCGGGAGCTTCTTCGGCTCGGTCTTCTTCCTGCTGCTGGGCTTCGCCGCGCTGACCTCGGCCATCGCCCTGATGGAAGCGGCGGTCACCCTGCTGCAGGAACGCCTGCAACTCGGCCGCTGGGCCGCGACCCTGTCGGTGGGCGCCACGCTGTGGGGCCTGGGCTGGCTGACGGTGCTGTCGTTCGGGTCCGGTGCGGAATGGAACGCGATTGCCGGCATGAACCCGTTCGAAGTGATCGACTACCTCACGGCCACGATCATGATGCCGCTGGGCGGCGCGCTGATGGCGCTGTTCGCCGGCTGGCGGATGAAGCGCTCGATCCTGCTTGGCGAACTGGGCTGGCGGACGGGCGCGCTGTTCACCGTCTGGCTGTGGCTGCTGCGCGTGGTCGCCCCCGCCGCCATCCTCATCATCATGTACAACGCCCTCTTCGCCTGACCCCGGGGAAGAGGGCGTCCCCGGGAGCTATTGCTGGGCTTCCAGGCGTTTCTGGCTCAGGCGCTTGTGGTAGCCGATCCAGCTTCGGGCGTTGAAGTTCTTTTCGCCCCGGCCGAGTGTGGTCAGCAGCGAAACGCGCACGGCAAGTGCGCCCGGGTGGTTCGGGTCCACGGCCAGCGCGGCGTCGGCCATGTTCAGGCTCAGCACCAGGTCGCCTTCCTCCTCAAGCGCCTCGGCGCGCGCCACCACCTCGTCGACGCCGCCCGCCAGCTCCACCAGCTCGCGGATCTTCACGTCGGGCGATTCCGAAAGCAGGGTGGCCGGCTGGCCGTCGAACCAGCCCGCGTAGCCGTGGTAGATGCCGCGCACGCTCCAGGCCACGCCGCCGTACGACTCTTCGATCTCGAATCGGTCCGGAAGCTTCACTTCGTTCATCACGGTAAAGACGTCCTTGCCCTCGTTGAGCCCGCGCACGGTGGCGTCATGGACATACTCGATCGCGTCGCGGTATTCGCCGAGCGTGGATTGAATCTCCTCCCTGCCCACCAGCGGCGGCGCGTGCGCCACCATCACCAGCTCCGGGTCCAGCGCGAGAACGATGTCGATCGAATTGACATAGTCCAGCGCGAACCGCGGCGGCGCGCCTCTCAGCGCGGCGATGTTCGGAAAACTGCTGTAGTAGTTGTCGCCGATGAACGCCGCCTTCAGCTCCGGGATCCACACGGTCGCGTGGTCCCAGGTCTCTCCCGGCGTATGCATCATGTGGAAGGTCAGCCCGCCGAATTCGAACTTGTACTCGGAATCGAACAGGATGGTGGTGGGAATCTCCGCCGCGAAATTGCCCTTCGACTTCACGTCCCTCGGCGGAGCGAGGAACTGCGCCTCGTTGCGGTACTGAAAAAAGCCCGCGAGCCGTTCGCGGTAGTGCATGTATTCCACAAACCGCCGCTGCGCGATGACCTCAGTGCCTTCCTCCTTCCACAGGTGCACGCCGCCCACGTGGTCCTCGTGCGCGTGCGTGAGAAGGATGTACTTCACCGGCGCCGAGCTCATTCCCCGCAGCACCTCGTAGTGGCGCGGCGCGGAATCCCTCGTGGTGGTGTCGATGACCACGTTGCCGTCGGGGGTGACGACCAGGAAGGTGCGGCTCATGTCGGTCGCCATGAAGATCTGGTCGGTGACCTTTACGCCCTTTACCGTTCGCGCCATGGCGGACGGGGCGGCCGAGATCAGAAGGACCAGCGCGATGCCCGCGCAGACTGCGTAGCGGCCGGCGGGCTTTGCCCCGGGGCCGGGTTGCCGGATGGGTGTGTTCATGAATGATTCTCCGGTTGGACCCAAGGGGTTCTATCCTGCCATAGCGGAACAGCGAGGGCGGGACGCCCTCTTCCCCGAGGGCGCTACAATGGAAGCTAAATCCGCTCAGGCGGACGCTCCGAATTGCTTCGTCAGACCATGTCCACTAACCGGCACCCTAAAGCCGCCCGAATGACTGCCGCCACCGGCGGGCTAGCGGCCCGTGGCAAAATCCCGCGTCGCGCCGAGACCGGCGAGACGCCCGCCTGGCAAGGCGCGAGGAGCGCGCATATCGGGCATATGCAAGCGACAAGCAACGCAGTCCAGGCGGGATGGATCGCCGGTCGAACGCAGTGGGAGTTTTGCCACGGGCTGCTAGCGGCGCTTGCGATGCTGCTGGCGGGCTGCGGCGGCGACAGGGATGCCGGCAACGCCACACCCCGCGGCGGCGGCGCCGCCCCGGTGCTCACCGAGATCGTCAGACTGGGCGCGGTCACCGAAGAATACGTCGCGCTCGCCACCGCCCGCGCCAACGAGGCCATCGACGTCACGCCGCGCATCTCCAGCGTGGTGGCGGAGATTCGCTTCGAGGAAGGCCAGGCCGTGCAAGCGGGCGAAGTGCTGGTGGAGCTCGACAGCCGCGAGATCCGCGCCGATCTCGACCTGGCCGAAGCCAACCTGAACGAGCGCCGCAGCCGCTACGGGCGGCTGGAGACGCTGGCCGCCAGCCAGGTGGTCTCCGAAGTCGAGCTGGAGGAGATCCAGGCGCAGCTGCAGGTGGCCGAAGCGCAGGTCAACTCGGCCCGCGCCCGCCTGGAGGACACCGTCATCCGCGCGCCGTTCGCCGGGACCGTGGGCCTGCGAAGGATCAGCGTCGGCGGCCTGGTGCAACCGAACACCATCATTACGACGCTGGACGACATCAGCGTCATGAAGCTCGAGTTCTCGGTGCCGGAGGAATACCTCGCGGTCGTGAACGAGGGCCTTGAGATCGAAGCCAGCGGCGCGGCCTGGCCGAACCGCATCTTCAGGGGCGCCGTGATCAGCGTCGACAGCCGGGTCGACCCCATGACCCGCTCGCTGGCGGTGGTGGCCGAGCTGCCCAACGAGGACGGCGACTTAAAGCCCGGCATGTTTCTGCAGGTGGTGATCGCCCGGCGCCGCGAGGACGTGGTGCTGGCGGCCGAAGCCGCGCTGGTCCCGCGCCAGGGCCGCCAGTACGTGTACGTGGTGGACGAGGGGCGCGCGCTGGAGCGTGAAGTGAAGCTGGGCACGCGCAGCCCGGGCCAGGTCGAGATCGTCACCGGCCTCGAAGCCGGCGAAGAGATCGTGACCCAGGGCGTGCAACGGCTGCGCGACGGATTGCCGGTACGGGTGGCCGACGCGCCTGCCGGCACGGGCGCGCCCGGAGCGGCGGCGGGGCGCGCGCAATGATTATTTCCGACATTTCCGTGCGCCGGCCGGTGCTGGCCGCGGTCATCAGCCTGGTGCTGTTCATCCTCGGCCTGCTGGCGCTCAACACGCTGTCGGTGCGCGAGTATCCCGACGTGCAGCCGCCGGTGGTTTCCATCGACACCCTCTACACCGGCGCTTCCGGCGACATCGTCGAACGGCGCATCACCCAGGTGATCGAGGACCAGGTGGCCGGCCTTCCCGGCGTGGTCAAGATGACCTCCCGCAGCCAGGACGAACGCTCCACCATCACCATGGAGTTCGGGCTGGACCGCGACATCGATGCCGCCGCCAACGACGCGCGCGAACGCGTGGCGCGCGTGCTGCGGGCCCTGCCCGAAGAGGCCGACCCGCCACAGATCACCAAGCAGGACAACATGATGGACGCGACCATGTACGTGGACGTGGCCAGCGATGTCCGCTCGGTCATGGCCATCACCGACTTCGCCGAGCGCAGTCTGGTCGACCGCCTGAGTTCCATCGAGGGCGTCGCGGCCATTCGCCTGTCCGGCGGCCGCCGCCCGGCAATGCGCGTGTGGCTGGACCGCGAGGCGCTGGCCGCCCGCGGCCTGACCGTGCAGGACGTTGAACGCACCCTGCGCAGCGAGAACGTGGAACTGCCGGCCGGCCGCATCGAGTCGGTGGACCGCGAGTTCACCCTGCGCGCCATCACGGGGCTGGACACGCCCGAGGAATTCGGCGCCCTGGTGATCGGCCGCGGCGCGTCCGGGCGCTTCGTGCGCCTGAACGAGGTGGCGGACATCCGGCTCGAACCCGAGAACATGCGCTCCATCGCCCGCTCGAATCGCCAGGCCGGCGTGAGCCTGGGAATAGTCCCGCAGGCCCAGGCCAACATCGTGGCCGTCAACCAGCGGGTCAAGGAAGACGTGGAACGCCTTCAGGGCTCGCTGCCGGACGACATTTCCGTGGACGTGAACGTGGACTTCTCCGAGTTCGTCGGCGAGTCCATGCGCGAGGTGTTCAAGGCCCTGGCGATCGCGCTTGGCGTGGTGCTGTTCGTGATGCTGCTGTTTTTGAGTTCCTGGCGCGCCACGCTGATTCCCGGGCTCACCATCCCAGTTTCGATCATCGCCGCCGCCATGGTGCTGGCGATCCTGGGCTACACGATCAACACGCTGACCCTGCTGGCCGCGGTGCTGGCCATCGGCCTGGTCGTTGACGACGCCATCGTGGTGCTGGAGAACATCGTGCGCCACCGCGAGCAGGGCAGCCCGCCGCTGCTGGCGGCCATCGACGGCAGCAAGCAGATCGCCTTTGCCGTCATCGCCACCACCGTGGTGCTGGTTTCCGTTTTCCTGCCGGTGGCGCTCGCTCCCGGGCGCATCGGCGTGATCTTCGGCGAGTTCGGCATCACCCTGGCGGCCGCCGTGGTGTTCTCCTCCGTGGTGGCCCTGACCCTGGTGCCGATGCTGTGCTCGCGCATGATGCGTACCCAGGAAAAGGTGACATCCTCGACCCGCGGACGCAAGCGCGGCGCCGTCTTCCGCTCCCTGGCCGGCGGCTACCGCAAGGGCATGACCCGCGCCCTGCGCGCGCCCTGGCTGGCCATCGTGCTGGTGCTGGGCGTTTCCGGCGTCGGCTGGTACCTGTTCGACCGGCTCGACCAGGAATACACGCCCACCGAAGACCGCGGCATGATCATCATGATGGCGCGCGGCCCCGAAGGCGCCAGCCTGGACTACATGGACGGGCAGCTCAGCCAGATCGAAGACATCGTGATGCCCTGGGTCGATCGGGGCGAGGTCCGGCGGATCATCCTGCGCACCGGAGGCTGGGGCGCCGGCGGCGACGTGAGCTCCGCGTTCATCTACTCGCCGCTTGAGCCGCGCTCCGACCGCGAGATGTCATCGCCGGAAATCGCCGGCATGCTGCGCGGTCCGCTGGCGGCCCTGCCGGGCGTGCGGGCCTTCGTGTTCCTGCCGCCGAGCCTGAACATGGGCGGGGGCCAGCCGGTGCAGGTGGTGCTGCGCGGCAATGAATACGACCAGCTGGCCGAATGGCGCGACCGCGTCCTCGACCGGGTGCGCGAGAACCCGAACATCGTCAACATGAACTCGGACTACTACGAGACCAAGCCGCAGATCAAGGTAACGGTGGACCGCGCCCGCGCCACCGACCTCGGCGTGTCGCTGCGCGACGTGGGCGAGACGCTGCAGACCATGCTCGGTTCGCGCCGCGTCACCACTTTCATCGACCGCGGCGAGGAATACAACGTGGTCCTGCAGGCCTCCGAAGAAGACCGGGTCACGCCGCAGGACCTCAACAACATCTACGTGCGGTCCATTTCCAGCGGCCTGGTGCCGCTGGCCAGCCTGGTGCGCCTGGAGGAAAGCTCCGGTCCGCGCCAGCTGTCGCGCTTCAACCGCCGCCGCGCCATCAAGCTGTCCGGAAACATCATGCCCGGCTACTCGCTGGGCGAGGCGCTGGACTACATCGAGATGGTGATCGAGGAGGAAATCGACGACGAGTCCCTGAGCGTGCAATACGATGGCGAGTCGCGTGAATACAAGGAGTCCAGCGGCCAGATCTACTTCAGCTTCCTGCTGGCGCTCTTGATCTGCTTCCTTGTCCTGGCGGCCCAGTTCGAGAGTTTCATCCATCCGTTCATCATCCTGCTCACCGTGCCGCTGGCGCTGACCGGCGGCATGCTGGGGCTTAACGTGTCCGGAGGTACGCTCAACGTGTTCAGCCTCACCGGCTGCATCATGCTGATCGGCCTGGCGGCCAAGAACGGCATATTGATCGTGGAGTTCTCCAACCAGCTCCGCGACCGCGGTCTGTCGGTGGTCCAGGCGGTGCTGGAAGGCGCCACCACGCGCCTGCGACCGGTGCTGATGACCAGCTTGTGCACCATCGGCGGCTCCATCCCGCTGATTGTGGGCGCGGGCGCCGGCACCGAGGCCCGCCGCTCGATCGGCGTGGTGGTGCTGTTCGGCGTGCTGGTCTCCGTGGTGCTTACCCTGTATATCGTGCCGTGCTTCTACGCCATGCTGGCCGGCCGCACCCGCCCGCTCAACGCCGTGACCCGCGCCGTGCAGGCGCTGCGCAAGCGCCAGCCCGCCACGACAGCCACCTCCACACCCTAGAACTACAGTAAAATCCCGCCCCGCCATGGCAACCATGATCGATCTTCAGGGCGAGCTCCGCGACGGCGGTGGCAAGCGTTCCGCGCGCCGCGCCCGCCGCGACGGCCGGGCGCCCGCGGTGCTGTACGGCGCCGGGCGCCCCCCGCGCATGCTGTCCTTCTCCTCCGAGGTGCTCAACCGCAGCCTTGAGGACCCCACATTCCGCTCGCGGGTTCTGAACGTGCGCGTCGGCGACAAGTCGCAGCCGGCCATCGTCAAGGACGTGCAGCGCCACCCGGCGCGCAACACAGTCCTGCACATCGACCTGCAGCGGGTGCGCGACGAGGAGACCATCCGCATGGTCGTGCCCATCAGCCTGCTCAACGCCGAGGAGTCGCCGGGAGTGAAGATGGGCGGCAGCGTCTCCCACCTCCTGAGCGAACTGAACATCATCTGCCTGCCGAAAGACCTGCCGGAGCAGATCGAAGTCGATCTCGCCGAGATGGAGTTGGACGCCATGCTGCACCTGTCCGACCTCGACCTGCCGGAAGGCGTCACCGTGAACGAGCGCATTCACGGCGCCACCGACCACCCGGTGGTTTCCATCCACCTGCGGCGCATCGCCGAGGTGGACGAAGTGGAAGAGGACGAAGAGCTGCTCGACGAAGAGGCCGAGGGCGAGGGCGAGGGCGAAGGCGAGGGCGAGGCCGCGGCCGACGAGGATTCCTCTGGCGGGGACTGAATCCCCTCCCGACCTGGTCATCGGCCTGGGCAATCCGGGCCCCGACCACGCTCACCACCGGCACAACGCCGGTTTCCGGTTCCTGGATCTGCTCGCCGGCCACTGGTCGGCGCCCGAATTCGTCCACCGCTCGCGCCTGGGGGCCGCCGCGTCCATCGCGCGCCGCGACGAAGCGCAGGTGCTGCTGCTCAAGCCCAGGTCCTGGATGAACTCCAGCGGCCAGGCGGTGCGCGCCGTCCTGGATTTCTTCAAGCTCGACGCGGACCGCGCCCTGATCGTGCACGATGATCTCGACCTGCCCCCCGGCGCCGCGCGTCTGAAGAGCGGCGGCGGCCACGGCGGCCACAACGGCCTGCGCGACGTGATCCGCCACTGCGGCCCGGACTTCCTGCGCCTGCGCCTCGGCGTGGGCCACCCCGGCGACAGGGACCGCGTTACTCCTTATGTACTGTCCAAACCCACGGCCGGCGAAGGCAAGGCCATCGACGAAGCCATGCAGGACGCCTTGCATGCCTTCGACACGCTGTACAAGAAAGGCCTGCAGTTCGCCATGACCCAACTCCACACCCCCGGGAGCGAGGACGTCCCGTCCTCCCCCGGGACTTCCCGGTGAAAGCCGCGATCATCGGCCTGCCGAACGTCGGCAAGTCCACGCTGTTCAACGCACTGGCGGCCGCAGAGGTCCCTACCGAGAACCGCCCCTTCTGCACCATCGACCCGAACGTCGCGCGGGTGCCCATCCCCGATCCCCGCCTGGACGCCGTGGCCGAAGCCTCCGGAATGCGGCGAAAAGTCCAGTCCACGCTGGAGCTGGTGGACGTGGCCGGCCTGGTGAAGGGCGCATCGCGCGGCGAGGGCCTGGGCAACCGCTTTCTTGCCCAGGTGCGCGAGGCCGACGCCGCGGTGCACGTGCTGCGCTGCTTCGAATCGAAGCGCATCGCCCATGTTTCCGGCGCCGTCGACCCGGTCGATGACGCTGAAACCGTCAACACCGAGCTGATGCTGGCCGATCTCGCCACAACAGAACGCGCCCTGGACTCCGCCCGCCGCCGCGCCAAGTCCGGCCACCCCGACCTCAAAAAGCGCGTGGAAGAACTGCAAGCCCTGTACGACCACCTGGGAAAGGGCAGCACCCCGCCCTCCCTTCCGGACATCCCGCTCCTCACCGCAATGCCCACGCTCTACGCGCTCAACGTCGCCGAAGAGCACCTCGAACAGGGCGGCCCCGCCGACCAGGCCGAAAAATATGCCGCAAAGCAGCGCAAACCCGCCGTTCGCGTCACCGCCGAACTCGAGTCCGAACTCGCGGCGATGCCCGAAAGCGAGCAGCAGGACCTGCGCGCGGGACTCGGCCTCCCGGACCAGGTCCTCGAGCGCTTCATGCAGGCGTTACGGCAGCTTCTGAACCTCAACACCTTCTTCACCGCGGGCCCCTCCGAGGCCCGCGCCTGGCTGCTCCCGCAAGGCCACACGGCCTGGCACGCCGCCGGCCGCGTGCACACCGATTTCCAGCAGCGATTCGTGCGCGCCGAAACCACCCCCTGGCGCGCATTCAGCAACACCCCGCAATCCGCTCCCGCTCTGAAGGGACGCGACTACGAAGTGCGCGACGGCGATGTGCTGCGATTCCGGGCGGGATGAAAATATCTGACAAAAGGAAATTACTTGCGCGGTTTTTTCGTGTAGAATCGTGCCAACGAAACCAAAGTGATCCTGGAAGGCCATCTGGAATTCCGGTGATCGGGGGGAAAATGCAACACTCACTCGGCCGCAGGGCCGGTTAGTCGGGTGAAGCGACAAACCGGTGTGATCGATTTTGGAGCCCCGTTCCGGGGAAGTGCAGAGTCACCCACTTTTTCAGTTATACATACGGAAGGTGTGTGCTCTATAATTCTCTCGATGGCTTGCTTGACGGGCCGCAGAGATATACTATTGCGTCATTCTGCCCGGGAGGGCTCGACCACATTTCAACCAATTGAACTTGCTCGGTAAGGAGGCAGGCTCATGTCTAAGTCAGGAACCGTAATTCAACTCTTGCAGGCACGCCTTGAAAGGGCGATACGCCGGCGTCGGGAAAATCCGTCACGCGCGGATATTCTCATTCTGCCCGCGCTCGCGCTCGCGCTGGACGCCTGCGGAGGCGGCGGGTCGCAAAGGCCGACGCCACCGCCACCTCCACCTCCGCCTCCTCCGCCTCCGGCGGATGCGGTCATTACGGCGGACGCAGAAGGTTCCGTGGACGAGAACGCCGATGGCGGCGTGGTTACTTCGGTAGCGACGGAGAACGCCAGCGACGTTACGGTTGATGACGACCGCTTCGAGATCGCCGACGGCAACCTCAAGCTCGCGTCCGGAACGGCCCTGGACTTCGAGTCGGACACCTCTCCGATCGAGGTCACGATTACGGCCAGCGGCGATGGCGAGTCCGCCACCCATACCGTCAGCGTGTCGATCAACGATGTCAACGAGGCCCCGAGCATTTCGGTGGCCGACGGCGCCACGCCGGACGGTGTGGACGCCGTTTCCACCATTGATGAGAACGCGGCGGGCGTGCCGGTGGGCGAGATCACTTTGAGCGACCCGGATGCGGGCGACACGCATACGCTTGAGGCCAGCGACGACCGCTTCGAGGCCGCGCAGGACGCCGCCGGCGGCTGGTGGCTGAAGCTCAAGGACGGCGAGAGCCTGGACTTCGAGAGCGAAGATTCGGTCACGGTTACAGTCACCGTTACGGACGCGGGCGGCCTTTCGGCCAGCACCGATGTGACCGTCACGGCCAACAATGTCGACGAAGCGCCATCCGCACCTGAAGTGCGCGACGGTTCTTTCAGCATCGCCGAGAACACGGCAGGCGCCGTCGTTACTTCCCTGGCTGACAGCACCGATCCTGAGGGTGATGACATCAGCTACTCGGTGGATGACGAGCGCTTCGAGATCACGGGCGGTCTGGTCCTTAAGCTCAAGGACGGCGAGAGCCTGGATCACGAGGAGGGCGCCTCGGTCGATGTGACGCTCTCCGCTTCCGATCCGGCCGGCAACGCCTCCACGTCCGTGGTGACGGTTGAAGTCACCAACGTCAACGAGGCTCCGAGCATATCGATTGCCGACGGCGAGACGCCGGACGGCATGACCGCGGCTTCGACGATCTATGAGAACGCTGCGGGCGTGCCCGTGGGCGAGATTCTGCTCAGCGATCCGGATGCCGGCGACAGCCATACGCTGGAAGTCAGCGACGAGCGCTTTGAAGCCAAGCAGGACGATGTAGGCGGCTGGTGGGTCAAGCTCAAGGACGGCGAGAGCCTGGACTTCGAGAGCGAGAGTGAAGTCACGGTTACCGTGACGGTAACCGACGCGGCCGGCCTTTCGGCCAGCGCCGACGTGACGGTGACGGCCACGGACGTGAACGAGTCTCCCTCGGTAACCATTACCGGCGGTGCGACCGTTCCGGTGCTGGATGTCGAGTCCAGCCTGACGGTGGCCGAGAACGCGATGGGCGCGGACCTGCCGCCGCTGGCGCTGATCGAGATCAGCGATCCGGACGCGGCCGACGCCGCGATGCTGACGGGCCGCGACGGCATGATGGCCACTTCGGTGGACAACGACCACTTTGAGGTCAAGCTCGACCCCGAAGGCGGTCTTTGGCTGGCGCTGAAGGCCGACGCCTCGCTGGACCATGAGGCGGCGACGGACGGCACGATTGATGTCACCGTGACCTTCACGGACAGCGCCGGCAACATGGCCAGCGCCGTGGCCACGGTGATCGTCACCGATCTGAACGAAGCCCCGAGCGTCATGGTGCAGGACGGCACCGCCCCGGACGGCATGGAAGCGTCCTCGAGCGTTGAAGAGAACGTGGCGGGCGCGCTGATCGGCGAGATCGTGGTTGAAGACCCGGACGACGGCGACACCTGGACGCCGTCCGTGGACGAGAACAGCGACTTTGAGGTCAAGCAGGACGCCGAGGGCGGCTGGTGGCTGAAGCTCAAGGACGACGCAAGCCTGGACTATGAGGACGCCGCCAGCGTGACGGTTACCGTCACCGTGGCCGACTCGCAGGGCGCCGAGGGCACGACCGACGTTACGGTTACGGTCGCGAACATCGAAGAAGCGCCCTCGACCCCCGTTTTGCGCACGGCCAATCCGAGCGTGGACGAGAACGAGGCGGGCGCCTCCGTGAGCGTGGTGGATTCCGAGGACCCGCAGGGCGACGACATCACCTTCAACGTGAGCGACTCGCGGTTCGAAGTGGTTGACGGCCTGCTGAAGCTCAAGGACGGGATGAGCCTGGACCACGAGGCCGAAGACGAGGTGACGCTCACAGTGACCGCCACCGACGGGACCTACGAATCCGCACCGGTCACGGTCACCATCGCGGTCAACGACATGAACGAGAATCCGACTGCGGTCGGCTCGGTCCCGAACGTGGCCGCCTCCGCAGGCAAGATCGTCGACGAAACGTTCGATCTGACCAACCTGTTCAGCGACCCGGATGACGGCGACGCCGTCGTGCGCTGGGAGTTGAGCGGCAATCCGTCCTGGCTGAGTCTGGCGGTGGAATACACCACCGACGACAACGGCAACGAGGTGGTCATGGGTCATCTGCGCGGCACGCCGCCCACAACGGGCCCCGAAAGCGCGGGCGCACACGAGGTCACCCTCACCGGAAGGGACGGCGATGGCGCATCCGCCCGGACCACGTTCCATGTGGTCGTGGACGATCTCAACGACCCGGTTACCGGCATCAACCTGCTGGACGACAGCGGGGACTCGATCGTCGAAGTCGAGGTGTACGAGAATGACGACTCCGGCATCGTGCTCGGCAGGATCACCGTGGACGACCAGGACCATTTCAGTCACCCGAACGGCCAGCACCTGATTGAGGTGGTGGGCGACTCCCGCTTCGAGATCCAGACTAACGATCAGGGCGTATGGCTGGCGCTCAAGGCAGGCGAGTCTCTGGATCACGAGCACCTGAGTGAGAACGGCGTGGTCGAGGTAACGGTTCGGGCCACGGACCTGAACGGGGAGCAGAACTCGGCCGTTGCACGGGCTCTTGGAGCGCCAAAGTACAAGGGCTTTACGGACACTGAGACGTTCACCATCGTTGTCCACGATCGGAACGACGCCCCCAAGGCGGGCGCGATCGGCAACTGGTGGGTCACCGTGAACGACGACCTGGAAGCCGACGATGTGAATGCGGGCGCCTTGCTCAGCGTTTTACTGGAGACACAGGGCACCGCAGACGATGACTTCCCGGCCTTCACGGACCAGGACATAGCCGCCGGCGACAGCCTGACCTATTCGATATCCGGCGCCTCGTGGGTTCAGATTGACGAGAAGACCGGCAAGATCACCAACGTGAAAGACGTGCTTCCCGGCCGGGGCGTTCATCGCGTGACGGTTACGGCCACCGATGAAGATGGCGAATCGGCATCCGCTTCGTTCAACATCAACGTGGCCCATTCCGATGCGGAGGGCGGCATCCTTGTGGGCGACAACAGCGATCCCAAGGCCAATGACGCGAGAGGGAGCTACAACGAGGGCTCGGGCGAGCAGCGGGTGGCGACGTTCACGGTCACCGACGGGGATCAGGACATTCCAGACCATCTGTTCGCCATCAAGTCGGTGCAAATCATCAGCGTGGTGAACGCGGACAACGCCGCCGCCACCCTGAATTCCATTGACGACACCGCCACGGTTCCTGTCAACGAGGCTCAGGGTATTGCAGGTTACGGTGGAGCGTTCCGCTTGTCGGACCCGATCAAGAGCGGCAACACGTGGACGTACCACATCTATGCCCGCGACACCGATCCAAGGGGTTCCGTGAATACCCTGGATCGTCTCAACCACGAGACCGTGGAGGACATCACCATTACGGTTCGGGTAACCGACGGCACGGGCGCCACGGACACGGCCGAGATTGATATCGATATCAACAACGTGAATGAAGCGCCCACGGTCGTAAGCGCGACCGGGGCCAACCCCACCGGGATCATGACTGTTGCTAATCGCACGGTTAACCAGTCGGAAGACAACAAGGTTGTGCTGTACATCAACCTGGAATCCTTTTGGACCGACGACGCGACGGACTCCGACGATTTGATCTTCGGGGCTTCGAGCTCGGCGTCCTGGATCAAGATCCTGCACGGTCCGGGCGAGTGGGACGACATCACCAAGGGCCCGGACGGCAACACGGGCGGTGGCGACGACCTCACCTGGGGCACGCCCGGCGGAACCGATGTCGGCAGAACGGTTGGCACCGATCCGGGGACTACCGACGCGATGGTGGTCATCGTGGAGATCGACCGTACCGACAGGGACACGCAGGGCGACCGGGGCAGCTTTACGCTGACCGCGCGAGATGCGGGCGGCGCCACGGGCTCCGTGACGGCGAATTTGGTGGTCACGGACGAGAACGAGGCCATCGTCAGCACGGACGACAGCCCCGCCGTCACCATCAGCGGCAGCACCCGCGAGGGCGGCGTCTTAAGGGCCAGCTTCAACGAGAACAGGGACCCCGACCTGGCCGGCGACCAATCGGCTGCGATTGTTCTGTACACCTGGTATTCGGGCGATGAAACCACCCAGGACACTGCCATACAGACGGGCACCAGCAATGAGTTGACGCTGACGCAAGCCAATGTAGGCAACTACATCCGCGTGCAGGTCACGTACTACGAGGTCTTCAGCAGCGAATTCGTCTCCAACACCGGAGGAGTCACCGTCGAAGATGTGACCGAAAGGGCGGTCTCCAACACGCCGAACGACGGCGTGGGGGCCTTCACCATTACGGCCGGCGCCAATACGTTGACGGCTGCGGCCGTTGTCCAGGACGGGGACTATGGCTCCGCCGGAGTGCCCGCCGCCAATATCACGTACAGCTGGCAGGTGTCCGCGAATGGAGTGGGAGGTTGGAGAACCGCTCCCGGTGACGGAGATGCGGACAGCAACCCCGCCACCTATGTAGTGGACGACGGCGAAGGCCAGTTCTACCGTGCGGTCGCGACCTACGACGCGGACGGTACCGGCGCCGGTACGGACACGGAGAGCGTATACAGCCACGCGGTCCGGGTTGCCGACCTTAAGGATGTCGCGAACGACGGCGCCCCACTTGGATCCACCGAAACACCTGCAGCCCTCGCGCCTTCGGGCAACCCGTTCCCGGGCGGCACGCTGAGCGTGAGCGAACGGGGCCTCTCCTCGGTGCAGTGGCAGGTGCAAAGGGGTACCAACTGGGTGGACATTCCCGGCGCGACCGGCGATCTCAGCGTCACTTCGGCGCTTGCCGGCTCCACGGTCCGGGCGCTGGCCACCTACGACAGCACCGACCCGAACAATCCGGGCGTGACGGCGATCGTCGCTTCGAACACAGCGGAGATCGGCGGCCAAGCTGCGGGAACCGCCACTCCGACCGCGATAAAGGACTACACGGTCGAGGGCAGCGTGATGGGTACGGGACACGCGCGCACGAACACCGCGAATGCCGGTGACGGCGTCCTGTCCGGACATACCGTGACGATCACGGACACGGTGGACCTTCGCAGCCTGTTCGAGGATCCCGACACCGCTCGGCTGAGCTTTACCGCAGTCAGCACGACGCCGAGCATTTCGGGAGGGGCGACCGCCAACGGGGCCTATGTCGCCCAGGTGGCCTCGGGCGTCCTGGTGCTTGATCTGAGTAGCGGGGAGCTGACCTACGTAAGCGACCAGTTGCGCAACCACGACGGCGATTCCGCCGACGGCGCGGGCAACGTGCTGAACCTGGACATTACCGCTTCCGACAGGGCGCCCGACGGGACTCTCAGGAACAGCGTTGCCAATACCTTCGGCGATGTGATGATTCGGATCAACGTGGCGCCGACGGACATTACCTTTACGGCAGGCACGGCCTCTGCGGACAGTCCCCTTATCGACGCGGACTTCAATGGTTCGGAATCTCTCCTCGGTGGTACTGTCATCGAAGTCACGCTGAATGAAGAGGTGGGGGCGACGGGCACAGAGATCCTGGCTATCCTCGACGTTCTGGATCAGAACTTTGTCCGGCACGCGTTCGGCACGCATGATGTGACCGTCAGCGGCGATGACCGGTTCATCATCACGCATAGCGACAACAGCGTCCTCGGGGACTCCGATTCCAACGGAAGCACCTGGGAATTGCGTCTGAAGCCGGGCGCCAAGTTCGACTTCGAAACGGACGGCAGGGATCTCGACGCGACCGTCGACTCCGATGGAGACGGCATCATGACTAACGACAAGCAGATCATGCTGACGTTCGCGGCCACCGACGGCGGCGGCCTGAGCACGCCGACTCCCAATGCGGCGCTGGGGTATGCTGCGATCCGGGTGGTGGTCACGCTTGTGA
Organism: Gammaproteobacteria bacterium; assembly: GCA_963666765.1. Taxonomy (GTDB): domain Bacteria; phylum Pseudomonadota; class Gammaproteobacteria; order Steroidobacterales; family Foliamicaceae; genus Foliamicus. The sequence continues at coordinate 1,711,272 of OY762933.1, read as the reverse complement.
ATGACGACACCGATGATCGGGCACGCCCGGGACCCACCGAAACGCCCGGCCTGAAGGACGACGAGGGCTCTACGGGCACCCCCGACGCCGATGACACGGCGGACGACAACGACGGCACTGACGACGACTCCGAAACCGACGGCGGCGACCCCACGCCTCCGCCTCCGGGGATGTCGCTGGGCCTCATCGAGGACTTCGTGGAGAGCATGGGTTACGGCGAACAGGACCTGCTCGAAGATTATCTCCTCATAATCGACGACGGTCTGGATATCGTCTGATCCGACCAGCAACTCACGTTGCAGCGAGGCGGGCTATATGCCCGCCTCGCTTATTTCCGGCCCTGCGCAAGTGCAAGAAGGCAATTCAAGAACAACATATCGGCGATGGAATGAACCAAAATGGCTAAGACGGGAAAGCGTAGGGCTTCAGGACAGGGCTGGGGCTATGCGTTTCGCGTGCTCGCGCGTTCGCTTACCGTGCCGCTGATACTTGCTGTTGGCGTTCTGACCTTTTTTCTGGCGCGGAGCCTGTACGCCTCTTCGCTGGCGGTGGGCCAGAACCTGGGCCAGGTCTTTGCCTTCTTTGCCCTGTTCGGCGCAATCAGCTTTTTCGCCAAGCTGGGGCTATCGCAGCTTAACAAGCACCTTGTGGCTTTGCTTCGCGACTTCTGGAATTACTTCAAGTCAATTCTCTCCCGCGACTCCGCCAGGTTTGCTGAATCATTACGCGCACTCACAAAGCGCTTGATTCCGGTTCTTGTCCTGACGGTTGGCGCAGGACTCCTGAGCGGCTACATTCGCCCGCCGGACGGCGAACCAGACATACCCGGCGCGATTACGGTTCACTCCGGCGATAGCGACGTAACAGTGTCTTTCCGCCGATCGAATGGACAGGACGCAAGTACGAATATCCTGGGGCTGCGCGGCGTTATTGCGGAAATTGTCACGCAGGCGCTGGAAGATCAGGCGAGCGGGCCGGAGCCTCCTTTGATGGCGGAAAAGCCGGACACTGACGAGCGGATAAGGAGCAATTACGTTGCAAGTTTCCCGATCCTGTTCGAGCGGGCGAGTCTGGATTCCGGGCTGCGCGGCGCGACGGCGGCCGATGGCGCCGCGCAGTTCGTCGCCGGAGCGGATTATGACGCCGAGCTCAATCGGAGCTTCATTCGATTGCTGGTGGAGTCTCTGATTCCCTGCGGCGAAGAGGACGGAACCCGTCCGGTGTGGTTAAGCGTGCGGGGGTACGCAAGTTCAGCACCGTTTCGTGATGGAAAGGGAGAGGCGCTTCCGCAATCCGTGGAGCTCAACCTTCGTCTTGCCAACATGAGAAGACGCAGCGTGGAACGCGCGCTCCGCGCTGCGATTGGCCAGGCGGGCGCGGAGCGCCGGATTCGACTGACGCCCGAAATCGACTACACACTTCCTTCCCAATTGAAAAGGGATCGAAAATTCAATGATCGGCCGGCCGCATACCCGGCGAAAGCAGGGAGTTTGCCGCAGGATTTCCTGACGCGTGTGGCTTACGTCAACATCCTTAGCGCGGCGAGATGCGCGCCGGACTAACCGAACCGGAGCAGAGGAATGACAAGGACACTTGTATTCAACTTTGACGGCACGGGGAACGAGCCGAGCGACGCGGGAGAATTCGCCGAGGACGAAAGCATCAGCAACGTGCTCAAGCTGCACGTGCTGATGGGCGGGGGGCTGGAGTCGGGCGACACCGGCGTGGAAACGCCCGATGGCGGGGAACAGCGGGTGTTCTATTACAACGGCATCGGCACGCGCGAGGGCAATCTGCGCATCCCGCTGTTGGGCCGGGTGTATGCCGCGGGCCGCAGCATGGTGAACATGGCCTTTGCGCCGCGCTGGGGCGACGCCGCGCGGATTCTGCGCGAGGCGAAGGAGGACTTCGGCGAAGCGTATGAAGAAGGCGACCGCGTGGCGGTATTCGGTTTCAGCCGCGGGGCCGCGCTGGCCCGCAAGTTCGTGGCCATGATCCTGCGCGAAGACGCCGGCCGCGAGGTGGTGTTTCTGGGCGTGTTCGACACGGTGGCGGCGATGGACGGCATCCATCGCAAGGGCGAGAAGATCAGCACCGACGTCGTTTTCGAGAACGGCACGCTGCATGACGGCGTAAAGCAGGCGGTTCACATCGTCTCGCTGGACGAAGACCGCGTTACCTTCACGCCGACGCTGATCAACAGGGACGACTCGCGTCCCGGCCGGATTCTGGAAGTGTGGTTCCCGGGAGTGCACAGCGACATCGGCGGCGGCTACTGGCACGACGGCCTGTCGGACCTGGCGCTGGAGTTCATGATCGGTGAGTGCCGCAAGGCGCTGGGCGGCGGCATCCGGATCCACGACGGGGACCGCGACACGATTCGCGGCCTGCTGGAAAAACAGGGTCTGGCCGAGGACCAGGGCAAGGGCCTGCCCGAAATGGACGTGGACGACTTCGTCATCAACCCCATGGCCACAGGCACGCTGCACGAGCACGGCGGACTCGTGGCGAAGGCCGGAGACCAGGCGCCGCGGCGCGTGTGCGTGAATGACAACGACCGGCCCTGTCGCGACGCAGTCCCGCTGGTCCACCACAGCGTACCAGAGCGCTTCAACAGCGTGCCGGGCTATCGGCCCGCCGCCCTGCGCGGCCTGGAGTTTGAGCTGCTGCTGCCCGACGGAGAAACAAGCGGACCCGTGCGCGGCATCAGCGGATTGCGCGACAACGCCTAGTCCGGCACGCCCGCACGCTTTCGCCCCGCTTGCGCGTTTCACAGAACACTTTCTGCGGGCGCAATCCACCCGCGTTGTACCGATTCGTGCAATGAGCCAGCACAAAACGATTGACGGAGCGGGCGGCTGCGAGGTATAAGTAGAGATGGAGGGATCGGCTGGCCAAGCCGATCCAGGGAATTCGTAAGGAGTGCGAAAATGGCGCAATTGCTATTCGATGCAATCTCGGCAACCCGACGCCTGAAGGACGCAGGCTTCGAAGCTGATCAGGCGGAGGCGGTGGTGCAGACCGTGACCCAGGCAAACAGTCTGACTCTGCAGATGGTTCAGGATCTGGCTGACCTCAAGGCTCACGTGACCGAAAACATGGTCACAAAATCCTACCTTGCGGAAACGCTAAGCCAGTATGACCTCAAGAATATGGCCACCAAGGACGATCTTCGCGGATTAGCCACCAAGGACGACCTCCGCGGATTAGCCACCAAGGAGGAGATCAGTGGATTGGTCACCAAAGCGGAGTTCCAAAAGGAGATCAGTGGATTGGTCACCAAAGCGGAGTTCCAAAAGGAGATCAGTGGATTAGTCACCAAAGCGGAGTTTCAAAAGGAGATCCGCGGATTGGTCACCCAAGCGGAGTTCCAAAAGGAGATCAGTCAATTGGTCACTAAAGCGGAGTTCGAAGGGGAGTTCGCGCGACTGTACCGCAACCTTTTCTTTGGCAGTCTGGGCTGTGTGAGTCTGATCATAGCTGCCATAAAGTTTCTCTGATCCCCGGCAGTTGTATGAAGCGCTGGATTTCCTGGCGAAAGGCCGGATTACTCAGGAAGAACGCAACACGCTGACGGTGCTGGCCGAAACGGAAGACGGGCCGGTGTCGGTGAGTTTCTTCGGCGGAGCTGGCTGCCCGGAGGAGCAAGCAGAAGCCATGGTGGACTTGGTCAGCCGCGCCCCGCTTAACGCTCGGATTGCCAGAAGTCTGGACCAGCAGCAGCTCCGTCTCGATTCCATCGAGTCAGGCATGGCCACACAGGCCGCCTTGGAGACTCTGACACTCCGAGTAGAGTCCATCAAGGCCGGCATGGCCACCAAGTCGGACCTGAAAGTCCTGGGCGCCGAGACCAAGGCTGCCCTGAAAGACTTGCGGTCGGAAATGTTCCGGATGATCTGGATTCAGAGCGGCGTACTGGGTACGCTCATCCTCGGCCTGGCCACCATAATGGTAAGCGTCGCCCTCTTCTGACCTGCGCTCCCGGCGCGGACGCGATCTCGCCGAAAGGGAAAACGCACTTGCCGATCAGCCTGGCGATCGCCGCGGCCGAGTTCGGCCGCCGCGTCTCCTGCGGCACACTCGCCCTATGAACCGATCACGGTTTTGATCTGCACAAGGCTGGCCAGAGCATGTAGAATAGATTGAAATATGAACATGACAGATTCATATTTCAATGATAAATGGGTGGCGCGGGAAGACCATATCCGGCAGGTTCGCGTGCTTCTTGACGAATTCCCGGTGGTGGCGGTGCTCGGCGCACGGCAGGTCGGCAAGACCACGCTCGCCAGGCAACTTGCCGATGCGAAAGGCGCGGCCTGGTTCGACCTGGAAGACCCCGCAGACCTTGCGCGACTGGAAGATCCCGGCCTTGCGCTACGGGACCTGCGCGGCCTCGTTGTGCTGGACGAGGTTCACAGGCTGCCCGAGGTATTTCCTCTGCTGCGCGTTCTCGCCGACAGGCCGGGCACGCCAGCCCGTTTCCTGGTGCTCGGGAGCGCATCTCCGGAACTGCTTCGGCAGACATCGGAAACGCTGGCCGGGCGATTGGCATTCCACCAACTGAGCGGGTTCGGCCTGAACGAAGTTGCGGATCTTGAACGCCTTTGGCTGCGCGGGGGCTTCCCGCGATCCTATCTCGCGGCATCGGACGGCGCCAGCGGGCGCTGGCGGACGAATTTCATCGACACATTCCTGTCGCGGAACGTTCCGGAACTTGGTACGGCGATTCCCACGGCAACGCTTCGGCGCTTCTGGACCATGGTGGCGCACTGGCACGGCCAGGTCTGGAACGGCACGGAATTCGGGCGCGCATTCGGTGTTTCCCACACCACGGTGAGGCGCTACCTGGACCTGCTGAGTTCGTTGTTCGTGATCCGCCAATTGCCGCCGTGGTTCGAGAACATCAGCAAGAGGCAGGTCCGCTCCCCAAGCGTGTATGTCGCAGACACGGGCATCCTGCATGCGCTCCTTGGACTCCGGTCCCGGGAGGACGTTCTGTCACATCCCAAGGTTGGCTCATCCTGGGAAGGCTTCGTGATTGGCCAGATCATGCACCTGATGCGCGCGAGCCGGGATCATTGCTATCACTGGTCAACGCATAGCGGAGCGGCGCTTGACCTGCTGGTTACGGACGGCAGCCGGCGATACGGCTTCGAGGTCAAGCGCGCTGAAGCTCCGCGGCTTACCCCCTCGATGAAGTCCGCTATGGAAACCCTCAAGCTGGACAGCCTGGACGTCGTTCACGCAGGCGCGAAGCGCTATCAGCTCGCTCCCGGCGTTCAGGCACTTCCCGCCTCGGAACTTGAGTCGTTGCTACCGACGCTGGCTTAGGAACTCAAGGCCTGCTGGGGTGTGATGGCCGGGATTGGGGAGCGTTCGTAGTCCTTGACGTTCCGGGTGACAATGCGCGAGGCGCCACAGGATCTTGCAGCAGCCACCTGCAGCGCGTCCTCAAAATCCTTCATGGGGAGGGACGCGGCGTAACGGATCGCCTCGGCATCGCCCGCCGCTACCCCAACGAAGCGGGTCAATTCAACGATAAAGTCGCGTGCACTTCTCCGTCCCCGCGACGGGGACACGAGATAGTGGAAATTGGCAACGGAATGCCACGCAATGAATGCGTTTCCGCTTGCCTCAATCTGGTCGAGGAGGGCCGCGGCCGGTTCCGACCAGGGCTGAGTCAACCGCAAGCAAATGTCTCTATTGCCTGGCTTTCCGGGTCGCTCTCCTGACCTTCGGATTCTTCGCGAGGCTCCGGAAGATTATTCTCCTTGGGCATCCCTAATTTGTCCCAATTCCAATTCGCGCTGGCGGTTGACTCGCCTGATCTTCGACGACTACATCGCCCCGGCGCCCGACCTCGCCGGACGATGGAAGTTCACGGTTGTGTACGAGGACACGGCATTGCCCAGGTTCGAGGGCCTGCAGGTGACGTACCAGGCGCTATTGATTCAGGAAGGTCTCGATCTGTCGGGATCGGGAGAGAAGCTTTCCGATCGGGGATCGGGCCTCGATCCGGTAGATTACGACAGCAGCCGGCGAGTGAACGTCGAAGTAACGGGCATCATCACCCGCAACTACTTCTCGCCCGATGCGCTGGTGATCCATTACAGGGAAGCCGGCCGTCGCCGGGAGAGTTCCACCTTGCACGAGTTGCAATACTTCGATGCGGAGACCATGTGCGGGTGTTTTCAGTCGACGATTGCGGATACGCGCGGTTCAGTCTGGTGGGAGCGCCTGGACGGCCGGGACGACTTGTACGAGCCGGTTGCCGCCGCGTCGATTGCAGAACCGGCTCCCAGACGCCGTAGAGCAAATCCAGAAAACGAGAATCGTTACCGCATTTCCCTGTCAAGGAGTGCGGCTACGGGCTTACACGTTGTCGCGCAATCCGCTGATGCCGCGCACGGGGCCGCTTGTTTCGCGTCCGGGCAGCAGCAGTTCGAACTCCATCCCGCGCAGGGCGGCGGGCCGATAGCCGGGCACGGTGTTGAAGCGCTTTCTTACGCTGTGGTGGATCAGCGGGAGTGCGTCGCGACAGGGCCGGTCGTTGTCATTCACGCACACGCGCCGCGGCGCCTGATCTCCGGCCTTCGCCACGAGTCCGCCGTGCTCGTGCAGCGTGCCGGTGGCCATGGGGTTGATGACGAAGTCGTCCACGTCCATTTCGGGCAGGCCCTTGCCCTGGTCCTCGGCCAGACCCTGCTTTTCCAGCAGGCCGCGAATCGTGTTCCGGTCCCCGTCGTGGATTCGGATGCCGCCGCCCAGCGCCTTGCGGCACTCACCGATCATGAACTCCAGCGCCAGGTCCGACAGGCCGTCGTGCCAGTAGCCGCCGCCGATGTCGCTGTGCACTCCCGGGAACCACACTTCCAGGATCCGGTCGGGACGCGAGTCGTCCCTGTTGATCAGCGTCGGCGTGAAGGTAACGCGGTCTTCGTCCAGCGAGACGATGTGAACCGCATGCTTTACGCCGTCATGCAGCGTGCCGTTCTCGAAAACGACGTCGGTGCTGATCTTCTCGCCCTTGCGATGGATGCCGTCCATCGCCGCCACCGTGTCGAACACGCCGAGAAACGCAACTTCGCGACCGGGGTCTTCGCGCAGGATCGTGGCCACGAACTTGCGCGCCAGCGCGGCGCCTCGGCTGAAACCGAACACCGCCACGCGGTCGCCGTCTTCATACGCCTCGTCGAAATCCTCTTTCGCCTCACGCATGATCCGCGCGGCGTCGCCCCAGCGCGGCGCAAAGGCCATGTTCACCACGCTGCGGCCTGCGGAATACAGGCGGCCCACGAGCGGGATCCGCAACTTGCCCTCGCGCGTGCCGATGCCGTTGTAGTAGAACGCGCGTTGCCCGTCGCCGTCGGGCGTTTCCACGCCGGTCTCGCCCGACTCCAGTCCGCCGCCCATCAGAACGTGCAGCTTGAGCACGTTGCTGATGCTCTCGTCCTGGGCGAATTCGCCCGCGTCGCTCGGCTCGTTGCCCGTGCCGTCAAAATTGAATACAAGTGTCCTGGCCATATTTCTGCACTCGTCGGGGCGCGGGTTCGGTCAGTCCGGTGCGCAGTTCGCCGCACTGAGGATGTTGACGTACGCCACGCGCGTCAAGACATCCTGCGGCAAGCTTCCCGCTGCCGCTGCATATGCACCGGGCCGATCATTGAACTTTCGATCCCTTCGCAATTGGGAAGGAAGCGTGTAGTCGATTTCGGGCGTCAGGCGGATCCGGCGTTCTGCGTCCGCCTCGCCGATCGCCTTGCGAAGCTCGCCCTCCACACTGCGCCTTCTCGTGTTGGCAAGGCGAACATTCAAATCGCCGGATAGCGGAAGCGCTTCTCCACGGCCATCACGAAACGGCGCTGAACTTGCGTGTCCCCGCACACTTAACCACACGGGCCGGGTTCCGTCTTCCTCGCCGCAAGGGTCCAGCGACTCCACCAGCAAGCGGATGAATTTCCGGTTGAGTTTGGCGTCATAAGCAGCCCCGCCGGCAAACTCAGCGCCGCCACCGGCTGCCGCCGCGGAGCGCGGCCCTGGATCCAGGCTCGCCCGCTCGAAAAGGATCGGGAAACTTGCAACGTAGTTGCTCCTTATGGGCTCGATCATGACCGGTTGGTCCGCCATCACGGCGGGCTCCTTCGGGCCGGCCTGGTCTTCCAGCGACTGCGTTACGATCTTGGCAATAACACCGCGCAAACCAACAATATTCGTGCTTACGTTCTGTCCATTCGCCCCGCGGAAGGACACGGTGACGTCACTTTCGCCCGAGTGCACCTCGATCGCGCGGGGCATGGCTGATTCCGCGCTGGGTATTTCCGGTTCGGCGTCCGGCGGACGAATGTAGCCGCTCAGGAGTCCTGCGCCAATCGTCAGGACAAGAACAGGGATCAGGCGCCTTGTGAGAGCGCGTAGTGATTCCCGAAAACTTGCGGGGTTGCGGGAGAGAATTGACTTGAAGTAATTCCAGAGGTCGCGAAGCAGAGCCGCAAGGTGCTTGTTCAGTTGCGAGAGCCCCAGTTTGGTGAAAAAGCCGATTGCGCCGAACAGGGCCAAGAACGCAAAGACCTGGCCCAGGTTCTCACCCACCGCCAGCGAAGAGGCGTACAGGCTCCGCGCCAGCAAAAAGGTCAAACCTCCAACAGCAAGTATCAGCGGTACGGTAAGGGAACGCGCAAGCACACCGAACGCATAGCGCCAGCCTTGTCTTGGAGCGCTGCGCTTTCCCATCTCCGCGGTGTTCGTCATTATTCCCTATTGAATCAGAGTACTCTCGGCCCGTGAATTGTATTCGCACTTGATCCAGCTCCCCGTCCTCGCTTTGTACGCCTTTCGCGCGAAACACAGCGCTTTTCCTGCCGATATCCGCGAGCCGTCTGTGCTAGGCTAGCGAAGCGATCCTCACGGAGGCAGTCATGCCATCACCTGCAATGCCGGATGGATCAAGCGAGAGCAGCCTGTTGACATATACGTATCTTTTCCTATGCTATACGTATCTTTTGTATTCCTGAAGCAATGAAAAGAAAACTCACCATCACGATGGACGCGGAGCTGCTGCCCGTTGCCAAGCAATACGCGCGCTCTCGGGGCGTATCGCTTTCTTCGCTCATCGAAGGCTCTGTGCGGGCAATGGCTGCAGGACACACTCCTTCTTTCGCGTCGCGCTGGCGCGGGCGGCTGCGATCGGCCGGGCGCGACGATCCACGGTACGAAGCTCTGGCCAGGAAGTACCTGTAAATGCTGCTGGACACGGATGTCCTCATCGACCTGGCTCTGGACCGGCAGCCCTGGTCGGAACCGGCCGCGGTGCTTCTCGACCAGATCGAGGCAACCGGGCAAACTGCGTTCATTGCGTGGCATTCCGTTGCCAATTTCCATTACCTCGTGTCCCCGTCGCGGGGACGGAGAAGCGCACGCGACTTTATCGTTGAATTGACCCGCTTCGTTGGGGTAGCGGCGGGCGATGCCGAGGCGATCCGTTACGCCGCGTCCCTCCCCATGAAGGATTTTGAGGACGCGCTGCAGGTGGCTGCTGCAAGATCCTGTGGCGCCTCGCGCATTGTCACCCGGAACGTCAAGGACTACGAACGCTCCCCAATCCCGGCCATCACACCCCAGCAGGCCTTGAGTCGCCGGTCCGCTTCCTGAACAAGTGGCGCCTGTCGGATTGACGCTATCCTGTCGCGTGCGGGCCGCTGCCGGCATCCAGGGAGGGAGCTATGGGTGCTGTGTCTCCCCCGCATACCCGTTCTTTTTCATAAATCATTGTATAATAAGAATAATTTCTCGACACCTGCATCCCGCAATTGAAGAACGTGAACGCCGCGCCTTACTGGGACATCCTGCCCAGAGCGCAAAAATTGCTGTGGGAGCGGTTTGTGAGCCTGCCGGAGCATTTCGTGCTGTACGGCGGCACCGCCCTCGCGCTGCAGTTGGGACATCGCAATAGCGTCGACTTTGATTTTTTCAGCGCACAGCCCATTGACCCCCGGCAGTTGTATGAAGCGCTGGATTTCCTGGCCAGGGGCCGGATTACCCAGGAAGAGCACAACACGCTGACGGTGCTGGCCGAAACGGAAGCCGGGCCGGTTTCCGTGAGTTTCTTCGGCGGGCTGACGCTGCGTTGCCTGGAACTTCCCGCCAGAATCCCGCCGGGGGTGAGCCTGGCCGGGACCCGTGACATATTCGGCTGCAAATGCGCGGCCCTTCAGCAGCGGGACAGCCTCAAGGACCTTCAGGACATTTGCGCGTTGCTGCGTCACGGCCTGTCTTTGGCCGAAGGGCTGGGTTGCGCACGGGCCATATACGGGAATTCGTTCAACCCGCACATAACGCTGATGGCTTTGAGTTATCCGCCCGCGCTGGAGCGGCTGCCGCCGGAAGACCACCGACTTCTGGCCCGGGCGGTGGAAGCGAACCAGAACGTGCCCGCTGTAGCGGTTGCGCCACTCGGACGCATTGGCGAGGCTGGGCGCATTCATTGGAATGAGCGGACGATGGATGCGTCCGGCAAACCTGCTCAGGAACCGGAATAGTCATGCCAATGCCTGATCGTTCTTCCCGTCTGCTCCGCCTCGCGCGCCACGTCAACTGGTACGAACCACCCGAGACGGTGGCGGCGGACGAGCGCAGGCTCTTGAATGAAACCATGGCGCGCGGGTCCGACAGGGACATCGAAGAGGCCCGGGCGCTGTTTTCCAGGGAACAGTTCATCGACGCCTACCGTCATGCACCACCGGGACTTTATTCACGCCGCCATTGGGCGTACTGGGGTCTGACGCTGCTTGGAAATCCGGAAGCGCTGGCGTATCCGGTGCGGTTTCCGGAGGTCGAATGGGAGTGGCCTGCATCCTTCCAGGACAGGCATCCGTGCAAACCCGCGACAGCCGATGACATCAACTGGATCGCGCCAGCTTGAGAACAGCTGCGATATGCCATAGGGATGATCCGGCGCAGTCATGCTCAACTACGTATACCGCTTGCTTTCAGTGTTTGGCGGAGTTCCTCACGGACCCCGGCTAGCGCTTGTGCGCGCAGGTCCGCCGGCGAGCCGGAAACGCCCTGGGCCCTCTCCGCGGGCTTCCTTGATTCAAGTGCCCGTGGCCCCATATCTCCGCTAGAATCCTTACCGTCGGCCCCGCGCGACAGCCTGGCGCCGCCTTTTTTAAGTCTCTATGGGAGAAAAGCTGGATGAGCGATACCAAAATCTTTGTTGATGGGCTGATGGCCGCCGTGCTGCGCGACGGCGTCGTGCGGCTGGAGTTCGGGGAATTCGAGGCCGAGACCGACGACGGCGGGGACGACGCGCCGCCCAAGATGATCCCCAAGACCCGGATCGCCATGCCCTGGCCCGGCTTTCTCCGCACCCTGCGCATGATGCAGGAAGTCAATGAGCGGCTGAAGCAGGAAGTCGAGAAGCAGCGGGCCGCCCAGGCCAACGGCGGCACGGCCACCTGACCACGGCGTTGATGTCCATCAAAGCTCTTCCGTTCCGGCCTTTGCACGGAGCGTGTGAGCCAGGGATTGCGGAACCGGGCTCCATGGATGGGATGCATGCGTCTCCCCGCAAAGGCTGGAACGGAAGAGCGACGGAAGCACGCATCCATCCGTGACCTGAAGTGAACGAGCAAGCCAGGACCAACGACGCAGAGCGGCCCATAACGCCGCTTCGCGCCGCGCTGAGCAAGTACCGCGGCGGCTTTATCGCCATCGCCGTGTTCAGTTCGCTGGTGAACATCCTGATGCTGGTTTCGCCGGTTTACATGCTGCAGATGTACGACCGGGTGCTCACCAGCGCCAGCGCCGAGACGCTGCTGATGCTTACGCTGATCGCCGTGTTTCTGCTGGCCTGCTTCGGCCTGCTCGAGTGGGTGCGCCAGCGCCTGATGCAGCGCATCGGCCTGGCGCTCGGTCTGAACATGGCCAACGACGTGCTGTCCAGCGCCTTCCGCAGCAACCTGGCCAGCCAGGGGCAGGCCGCCAGCCAGCCGGTGCGGGACATCGACAACATCCGGCAGTTCATGGGCAGCCCAACGATATTCGCGTTCTTCGATATTCCCTGGACGCCCATATTCACCGCCGTCATCTTCATGTTCCACCCGCTGATGGGCGCGGTGGCCGTGTTCGGCGCGGTCGTGATCTTCACTCTGGGCATCCTCGCCGAGTTTCGTTCCCGCCTGCCCATGCGGGCCGCGGCCATGGAGGGCCTGCAGTCGCATCAGCTTCTCGAGTCCTCGATGCGCAATTCCGACGCGCTCAAGGCCATGGGCATGTTCGACGGGCTGCTGGGCCGCTGGCAGGGGCGGCACCGCCGTTCGGCGTCGTTCCAGTCGGCCGCCTCCGGACGCCTGAGCGTCCTGTTGTCGGCCACCAAGGCGTTCCGCTTTTCGGTGCAGGTGGGCATGCTCGGCACCGGCGCCTACCTGGTGCTGGCCGGCGACCTTACCCCCGGCATGATGATCGCCGGCTCCATCATCATGGGCCGGGCGCTGGCGCCGATCGAGCAGGGCATAGGCGCCTGGCGCGGTTTCGTGGGCGCCCGGCAGGCCTGGCGGCGCGTCAACACGCTGCTGGAGAATTTCGGCGCCGACGACCAGGGCCCGGGAACGGAGCTGCCGCGTCCGGCCGGCAAGGTCGAGGCCGAGAACGTCACCGCCGTGCCGCCGGGGGCCGAAGCGCCGGTGGTGCGCGGCGTCAGTTTCACGCTTCAGCCGGGCAGCATTACCGGGCTGATCGGCCCCAGCGGCAGCGGCAAGTCGTCGCTGGCCAGCGTAATGATGGGCGTGTGGCAGCCTGTGGAGGGCGCGGTGCGGCTCGACGGCGCCGAGATCGACGGCTGGCCCGACCACCTGCGCCTGAAGCACTTCGGCTACCTCCCGCAGACCGTGGAACTGTTCGACGGCACCGTGGCCGAGAACATCGCGCGCCTGGAGGAGCCGGATGACGAAAGCGTGATCGGCGCGGCCCAGCGGGCCGGCTGCCACGAAGTGATCATGCGCCTGGCGCAGAACTACACCACGCCGATCGGCGCCGGGGGCCGCGGGCTTTCCGCCGGCCAGCGCCAGCGCGTCGCCCTGGCGCGGGCGCTGTACGGCGACCCGGCCTACGTGGTGCTGGACGAACCCGACTCCAACCTCGACAGCGAGGGCCAGGAGGTGCTGGGACAGGTGATCGACGCCCTGAGGGAGCAGCGCATCACCACCATTCTGATCACGCACAACGTGCGCCTTCTAAGGCGCGTCGACCAGATCGGCGTGATGAACGAGGGCCAGATCGTCAACTTCGGTCCGCGCGACGAGGTGCTGGGACAGTTCGGCGCGGCCAGGCCGCAGGCCACGCCCCCCGCACAGACGCCCGCCGCTCCGGCGCGGCCGATACAAGTGAAGTACACGCAATGAATATTCAGGTGCAGGCGGCGCCCGACAACTGGCGAAGCAAGGTGCTGGCGTTTTTGACGCGCATCCTGGAGACGCCGCCTAAGATCGAGGACAACGAGTCGATCGATCCGCTCACCGACCGCGCCATGTGGATTGGCGGGACCGTGGTGAGCGTGGCCCTGGGCGCCTTCATCCTTTGGGGCTCGCTGGCCCCGCTGGCCCAGGGCATTGTCGCAATGGGCCTGGTGGAGGTGGACGGCGAGAACAAGACTGTGCAGCACCTGGAAGGGGGCATCGTCAAGAGCCTGCATGTGCGCGAAGGCGACACCGTTGCCGCCGGCGACGCACTGCTGGAACTCGACGACACCAAGCCGCGGGCGGAGCAGGAATTGCTCGAGGCCCGCTATTACGGCGCGCTGGCGGAGATCGATCGCCTCAACGCCGAGCTGTACGGCCGCGAGGAAGTGAGTTTCTCGCGGGAGTTCGAGACCCTGCGCGGCAACCTCCGGGTCGAGGAAATCCTGCAGTCCCAGGTGGACCTGTTCAAGGAGCGGCGCGGCCAGCACGCCGGCGAAATCGAGATCCTGAAGGGCCGGGTGGAGCAGCTCGGAGAACAGGTCAACGGGCTGACTGCCCGCCGTGACGCCTCCCGCCAGGAGCAGGAGTTGCTGGAGAAGGACGTCGACGCGCTGGCGAGCCTGGCCGAACGCCAGCTCGTGTCCGAGGACCAGCTCACCCAGCGGCGCCTGAACCTGGCGCAGACGCGCGGCCAGGTGGGCCAGATCAGCGCCGAGATCGCCGAGGCGCAACTTTCCATCGGCGAGACCCGGCAGCGGATCATCCAGTTGCAGAACGATTACCGCACGGAGCTTTCCACCGCACTGACCGAAGCGCAGAACCTCTACTTCGAGACCGGCGACCGCCTGTTCGCGGTGCGCGACGAGGTGGCGCGCACGCGCATCATCGCGCCCCTCGGGGGCAAGGTCATCAACATGCAGGTGCACACCGTGGGCGGCGTGGTGCCGTCCGGCCAGCCGATCATGAACATTGTGCCGGAGGACGACCGGCTGATCGTGGAGGCCAAGGTCATGCCCACCGACCGGGACAACGTTAACGTGGGGCAGGAGGCGCGTCTGCGGATTACGCCGCTGAACCAGCGGGCGACGCCCGAACTGCTCGGCCAGGTCGTGCTGGTTTCCGCCGATATTCTGACCAATGAAGAGGCCCAGGAGCAGTACTACGTTGCGCGCATCAGCATCCCCGACTCCGAGTACGCCAAGCTGGGCGACAAGGACATCCGCCCGGGGTTCCCCGTGGAGGTGACCTTCAGCGGAGGCAAGCGCACCATGCTGCAATACCTGGCCGAGCCGCTTACCGGCATGCTCCGCCGAGCCATGAAAGAAGAATGAACACTCTTACTCACTCCCTGGAAAGAGGGCGTCCCGCCATCCCTGGGAGCGAGGGCGTCCCGCCCTCCGCGAAGGCGAGACGCCTTCGCTCCCACGCTGCCCTTCTGACGCTCACTGCATGCATCCTGCTCTCCGCGCCCGCCGCATTTGCACAGCAGGGCGCCGCAGGCGACGCCCCCTACACGCTCAACGAAGCTTTGCGCGACGCGCTGGCGCGCGATCCGCGCATTCGGGCGGCGGGCAGCCGGGTGCAGGAAGCCGGCGAGGAGTTCGCCGAAGCCCGCAGCCTGCGTTTTCCGAACGTAAGCTTCACCGGCGGCAGGGGCTACGGCTATAACCGCAACGAGGCCCGCAACATCGGCATCTACGAGGGCGATTCGCGAACTTCCGGTTTGCAGGTCACCCAGACGATCTATTCATTCGGCCGCATTGGCGCGCGCGAGCGGGAGGCCAGCGCCCTGATCGCCGCCGCCGGGTTCGACGCGGAGGATGTCCGTCAGTCGGTCCAGGCGGACGTGGCCGTGGCCTACGCCGAACAGATCTACACCCGCAGGATTCTCAACCGCCGGATCGAATTCGAAAGACTGGTTTCGGAACAGGAAGACTCGGTGCGCGAGCAGCTGGAGCTGGGCAAGTCCGACCAGACCCAGGTGCACGAAGTGCTGCGCTACCTCCACCAGGCGCGCGCGGAGCGTATCGAGGCCGATACGGCCTACCGGCGCGCACAATACGAACTGGCGCGGCTGACCGGCGCGATCCGAGAGAATCTTGATGCCGGGGGCCTGGTCGAACTCGCGGACGTGCAGCCCGAGACGCTGGACGCGGCCAGGAGCCGCGGCGTGGAGGCTGCGCCGATTGCCGGCAAGGCCCGCCAGAACCTGGTCGTGGCGCGCAGCCGGATGGAATTGCAGCGCTCCGAACTGTGGCCCCAGCTTGAATTGAAGCTCGGTGGCTCCGATGGTTACGTGGGTGAAATCCAGACCCGCGACGCCGATGCGCAACTGACGCTGCGCATGCCGATCTTCGAGGGCGGCAGGAAATTCGCCCGGCTGCGCAAGTCCCGCTACGCCATGGAGGCCGCCGAATACGACCTCGACGCCGACCTGGAGCAGCTCGAGCTGAACATCATGGTGTCATGGAACCTGGTCAACGGCCTGGCGCAGGCCTGCGAGGAACTGGAGCTGTCGCTCGAAGACGCCGCGGAAATCGTGTCCATCGTCGAGGAGAAACTGCTGGTAGGGCGGGGCACCGTGCTGGATCAGCTTGAGGCCGAGGAGATCGTGGCCCAGACGGACGTCACCCTGCTGGAGAAACGCATGGAACTGGCGCAGGCCCGCGTCGGCCTGCTGCGCACCCTCGGCGCGCTCTCCCCAGGCCTCTAGCAGCCCGTGGCAAGATCCCGCGTCGCGCCGAGACCGGCGAGACGCCCGCCTGGCAAGGCGCGAGGAGCGCGCATATCGGGCATATGCAAGCGACAAGCAACGCAGTCCAGGCGGGATGGATCGCCGGTCGAACGCAGTGGGAGTTTTGCCACGGGCTGCTAGCCCCGGAGCACACCCGGGAAGGAGGACGGACCGTCCTCGGGGAAGGCGAGACGCCTTCGCTCCTACTCGTAAGTCTCCAGCAACTCCGCGCCGTGGCCCGTGGTCCAGCACGGGCTGTAGTAATACCCGCGAATGATCTCGACGGGTTCAAGCGGCGTCAGCTCCTCGTTGTCCGACTCCCCGAATTCCACGCTGCCCTCGCCGGAATAGACGTTGATCGCGCGCGTGTTGCCGATCCGGTTGCGGATCAGTTGCTTCACCGCCGGCACCGTCGGCCCCATCTCCGGGTAGTAGCGCACCGAGTAGAGCCAGCCGAATTTGGGCGCCGCCGAGTCCTCTTCCTTCGTGTCCAGCCGCACCGACACGTCCAGGATCCGGTAGCCTTCGCGCGCGACCACGCCGCGCACGTTCGAGCCCACGCCGATGGGCTTTAGCGTGGGATGGTTCGCCGGCACGTGAGTCAGGTGGATGTGCGCGATCTTCTTCGGCCAGCCCATGAAGTTGCCGAAGGTCATCGTCCAGTCCCTGGAGACCCACATGGCGTTCATGAACGTTCCCGGCTCGCCCTTGTAGGAGCAGCGCAGGCCCACCACGCCTTCGATGTAGCGGGTCCGCTCGGGGTTGCTGTACACCAGTTCCGGGTCGTCGCCCGGCACGCACACCAGCTCGTCCACGATTGCGAACGCGCGGCCGGTGGGGTCCGGCTCCAGCGGCGCCGGGAGGTAGCGCGCCACCTGCTCGGCATCGGCGCGGTAGTCCACGAAGATGAACTGCCCGCCGTAATGGTGCGGCGTGGGCGTAACCAGCGCCGCCTTGCCCTCGGGCGAGAGGGGGTTGCTGTAGCCCTTGAGGTTGAGTTTTCGCATTTCTGTCTCCTGGGAGAGATGCTTCCCGGGAGCGAAGGCGTCTCGCCTTCCCGGAGGACGGGACGCCCTCCTTCCCGGGTCAGTTTTCCGCCAACTCGGCGAGGACTTCTTCGGTGTGCTGGCCGGCGGCCGGCACGTCGCGCAGCAGCGCGGGACGGCTGCCGCCTATCGCCACCGGCAGCGCCGGCAGCGACGCCTTCTCGCCGGCGAAGTCGCCGTCCGGCACCGTCACCTCCACCAGGCCGCCCGAAGCCGTGAGGTGGGCGTCACTGAAAAGGTCCTCGGGCCGGGTGATGGGCGCGAACGGCAGGCCCGCCTCGGCGCAAAGCTCCATCAGTTCCGCCGGCGTCATCCCCGAGAACAATTCCTTGATTTGGGGAATGAACTCGTCGCGTCGGGCGACCCGTCCCGAGTTCGTCTTGAGGTTCTCGTCGGCGCCCAGCTCATGCAGGCCGAAGACCTTGCAGAAGCGCACCCACTGCACGTCGCTGACCACGCCAACGAATATCTGCTCGCCGGTCCTGGTGGCGAACACCTCGTAGATTGCCCAGGCCGACACCCGCGCCGGCATCGGCGTGGCGGGGGCGCCGGTCACGGCCTTCTGCGCCATGTGCTGGCCCACCAGGAACACCGCGCTTTCGTACAGCGTCGCGACTACCTCGCAGCCGCGCCCGGTGCGCTCGCGCTCGTGCAGCGCCGCCAGCACTCCCAGCGCGCCGAACATGCCGCCCTGCACGTCGATCACCGACGCCCCGGCGCGAAGCGGCTGGCCCGGCGGCCCGGTCATGTAGGCCAGCCCGCCCATCATCTGCGCCACCTCGTCCAGCGCCGCGCGGTTCTCGTACGGTCCGGCCTGGAAGCCCTTCTCGGTGCAGTAGATCAGGCGCGGATTGCGCTTCGACAGCGTCTCGTAGTCGAGCCCCAGGCGAGCCATCGCCCCGGGCCGGAAGTTCTGCACCAGCACGTCGGAGCGGTCGGCGAGCTTGAGCGCCGTGTCCATGCCCTCCGGCGACTTGAGGTTGAGGCAGATGCTCCGCTTGTTGCGGTTGTACATGGGGAAATAGCCCGCCCCGGAACCCGGCAGCCGGCGGGTCGGATCGCCGCCCGGCGGCTCCACCTTGATCACGTCCGCGCCCAGGTCCGCCAGCATCAGCCCGCAGGCCGGCCCCATCACCATGTGGGTCAGCTCCAGGACCTTCAGCCCCTCCAGTGGCCGGCATGCGTTCTCGTTCACAGCGGCGGAGCGTACCGCGTTTGGAGCGGTGCTTGCAAGCGTTCCCGGGAGCGAGGGAATGCCCTCGCAGCGTCCCGCCCTCCGGGAAGGCGAGACGCCTTCCCTCCCGGGACTAGGCCCAGGGGCGTGCGGTGCGGTCGGACTGCTCGAAGGCTTCGATAGCTTCGCCGTGTTCGCTGAGCGTGAGGGCGATGGGATCCAGGCCCTTGAGGATCATTTCGCGCTCCCGTGGTTTCATCGGGAAGGGCAGGGCGCGATTGCCTAATCCCTGTACCTCGCAGGCCTTGAGGTCCACCGTGAGGCGCAACTCACGCTGTTCGGCCTCGGCCCCCAGCGCGGCCACATCATCGGCCGGAAGGACCACCGCCACGATGCCGTTTTGCGCGCAGTTGGCCTGGAAGATTTCCCCGAAACTGGGTGCGATGACGGCGCCTATGCCCCAGTCGGCCAGCGCCCACACGGCGTGTTCGCGCGATGAACCGCAGCCGAAGTTCTCCGCGGAGATCAGGATCTTCGCATTCCGGTAAAGGGCCCGGTTGAGCACGAAGTCCGGCTTTTCCTCGCGCGTGGCCAGGTCCGAATAACGCCAGTTCGCGAACAGGCCCTCGCCCAGGCCCTCGCGCGACACCCGCTTCATCTCGCGGCTCGGAATGATCGCGTCCGTGTCGACGTTGGGCCGCATCAGCGGCGCAGCCACACCTGAAACGACGCCCCTCATCCCCAAATGCGCAATGCGGTCAGTAGTGCGGCAAATCCGCTGAACAATACAGTCAAGACCCAGATCATGTTGCGGTAAACGCTTTTCATGCATTTCTGCAATTCCGTACTGAGTGCTCCGAAGCCTGCGGCCATTTCCGTGCGCAAGTCAGCCAAATCTACCTTCGTCGCGAAGTTCTTGAGGTCGTCCTTCGTTGCGAAGTTCTTGAGGTCGTCCTTTGTCGCGAAGTTCTCGAGGTCCGCCCTGGTGACCATTTCATTGTCGATCCGTTCCTTGATGGCATCGACCTGGACCGTGATTGCATCGGTCCGCGCCCTGATTGCGATCAAGTCACCCGCTATTTGCTCGTTGATCGCGGCGGCGCGGCTTACCGTTCCCACTATCGCCTCCGCCTGCCTGCCGCTGAATCCGGCTGCTTCAAGTTCCTTTGCCTCCGACAGTGTGTCGTATGCCAGTTCTTCCATTTTCACACTCCTTGCGAAATCCTTGAACCAACAGGGATGCATACCTGTCTGCACCCCTCCCTAAGGACATCCTTATAGCTTGCACCGGCCAAGCCTGTCAATCCCCATTTTAGTGGCGATTAGCTCAGTTTGCGCGGGTCGGTGAGGCGGCCGGCCACGGCGGAGGCGGCGACGGTGGCGGGGCTGGCCAGGTGGGTGCGGGCGCCGGGGCCCTGGCGGTTCTCGAAGTTGCGGTTGGTGCTGGACACGGCGCGCATGCCGCCGAATCCGTCGCCTCCCGCGTAGAAGCACATGGCGCAGCCGGACTCCTGCCATTCGAAACCGGCGCGTTCGAACACGCGGTGCAGACCCTCGGCCTCGGCGGCTGCGCGCACCCCCGTGGAGCCGGGCACGCAGATCGCCTTGACCCCATCGGCCACTCGCCGCCCGTCAAGGATCGCAGCTGCCGCCCGCAGGTCCGACAGGCGCGCGTTGGTGCACGAACCGATGAAGGCGGCGCCGATTTCCAGCCCCTCCAGGGGCCGTCCGGGCGCCAGGCCCATGTAGTCCAGCGCGCGGCGCATTCCCTCGCGGCGTCCCGAGGCGCCCCCGGGCTCGGGAACGACGCCGTCGATCCCGACCGTGTGCTCGGGGCTGGTGCCCCAGCTCACCTGCGGGGCGAGGCCTTCGCAATCGAGTTCCAGCTCGCGGTCGAAGCGCGCGCCCTCGTCGGTCTTCAGCTCTCGCCAGGCCGCCAGCGCCTGGTCCCGGAGCGCGCCGCGCGGGGAAAACTCGCGCCCGCTCACGTATTCGAACACCTCTTCGTTGGGCGCCACCATGCCGGTCCATGCGCCGAACTCGATGGCCATGTTGCAAAGCGTCATGCGGCCTTCCACGCCCAGCGCGTCGATCGCATCGCCGGCGAACTCCACCGCGCAGCCCAGGCCGCCCGTGGCGGAATGCTCCGCGATCACCGCAAGAATCAGGTCCTTCGCCGTTACCGCCGGATCCGGCCGGCCGATGAAGCGCACCCGCATGGCCGCCGGCTTTTCCACCCTTAGCGTGCCCGTGGCCAGCGCGTGCTCGGCCTGGGTGGTGCCGATGCCCCAGGCCAGCGCGCCCAGGCCGCCCACCGAGCAGGTGTGGCTGTCGGGGCATACCAGCGTCAGGCCGGGCAGGGCGATGCCGAGTTCCGGCGAGATGACGTGCACGATGCCCTGGCGGGAGTCGTCGATGTCGAACAGCCGGATGCCGGCCTGAAGCGCCGCCTCGCGCGTGGCCGTAATGAACTCGGCGCCGCCGGGCATGCGCGTCAGTCCCGGGCGCCCGGGCCTGGTATCGACGATGTGGTCCATGACGCAGAACGCACGCTCGGGATGGCGTATCGTCCGTCCGGCCTTCTCCAGCGCCTGCAGCGCCAGCGTGCCGGTGCGCTCATGCAGAAATACCCGGTCGATGGCGATCAGGGACTGCCCGTCGTCGGCCTGCGCGACCTCGTGGGCGGCCCAGAGCTTTTCGAACAGCGTGCGCGGCATCGCGTTCAGGCGGGCGCCCGGCGGATGCGGAACAGCCCTTCCTGGGCCATGGTTGCAACCCGCGTTCCGTTGCGCGCGTAAACGGAGGCCCGGGCAAAGCCGCGCGCGCCGCCGGCCCGCGGGCTGTGCAGGTCGAACAGCAGCCACTCGTCCACCCGCACCGGGCAGTGGAACCACATGGCGTGATCGAGGCTGGCGAGCTGAAAACCGACGGCCGGGCGAACGTGCGGGAAGGTCACCATGCCGATCAGCCCCATGTCGGACATAAAGGCCAGAAACGCCTGGTGGGCCTCGATATCGTCCGGCAAGCGCGTTGAAGTGCGCATCCACAGCATCTGGCGGGGCTCGCGGGCGCCCATCCCCAAGGTGTGCGCCGGGTCGACCGGGCGGAAGTCGAGCGCCTGCGTGAGCCTGAGCAGGTTGATATAACGGCGCGGCATCCAGTCCGCTTCGCCGGAGGTCAAGGCCCGCAGGTCCTTGAGTTCCTCGGGCGGCGGCGCCTCCGGCATCGGGTCCTGGTGCTCGGGGCCCTCCTGGGCAGCCTGGAACGATGCGGTCATGTTGAAGATCTGCCGTCCGTGCTGAATGGCCACAATCCGGCGGTTGGAGAAGCTGCCGCCGTCGCGGGCGCGGTCCACCTCGTACACGATCGGCGCGCGCATGTCGCCCTCGCGCAGAAAGTAAGCATGCAGCGAATGCGCCACGCGTCCTTCCACGGTGCGCAGGGCCGCGTACAGAGCCTGGCCCAGCACCTGGCCGCCGAAAACCCGGCCGGTGCCGAAGTCGCGGCTCTGGCCCCGGAAAAGGTTCTGTTCAAGCTGCTCCAGCTCGAGCTGGTCGACCAGTCCCTTCAGGCCGTCCGCGCCCATCGGATCGGATCGCGTGTCCATGGCGTAAAGCGTACAGCATCGCCGCCGGAGAATGCCGTAATATAGACCGCTCGCTTTGGGAGAGGGTGGACTATGGCCAGACATGGCAGGATGTCCGTAACGCTCGCCAGGATCGGCGTGTGGGTCTGGGCGGTGGGGGCCGTTGTCGTGGCGGTGAGCATCGGCGGATACCGGCTGGACCTGCTGACCCTGATACCGGCCTTCATCGGCTACGTCGGCAGCGTTGCAATCATGGCGCTGGCGATGCTGTTTCTGCTGATCGCAATGATCGGCGGGCGAGGCCGGATGGGTAGCTGGCAGTTGAACGCCACCTGCTGGATCGCGCTGGTCTTAAGCGTGGGAATGACCCTCAACAACCTGCTGTGGCTTCGCCAGGGGCAGGTTTCTCCGCCGATCCACGACATCACCACCGACACCGCCAACCCGCCCGAATTCGTGGACATACTGCCGCTGCGCGCCGGGGCGCCCAATCCGCCGGAATACCTCGGCGAAAAAGTGGCCGAACAGCAGCTTGCGGCGTATCCCGAGATCCAGCCGCTTGAGCTGGACATGCCGCCGGCGGAGGCGATGGCGGTTGCGGAGAGCGCCGCGCGCGAAATGGAATGGGAGGTGATCACGGTGGCGCCTGAGGAAGGGCGCCTGGAGGCCGTCGCCACCACCGCCTGGTTCGGTTTCAAGGATGACATCGTGGTGCGGATCGCGCCCGCCGGCGACGGCTCGCTGGTGGACGTTCGCTCCAAGTCGAGGCTGGGCCTTTCCGATGTCGGCACCAACGCCCGGCGCATCCGCGGGTTCCTCGCGCTCATGCAGCCCTAGGGGCCGCCCCCGGGAGTGGGGGCACTGCCCTCACAGCACTGCCCTCACGGCGTCCCGCCCTCGTCAAGGATAGAAATGAAAGACCGCTCCGCATATATTGATTTCATCGAGCGTCGCTACTTCGGCAACGTTTCCGCCGATGACCTTCAAGCGGTGCGGGACTGTTTCGCCGGCGACGCCGAGGTGCTGATACGCCACGGCGACAACCCCGAACGCCGCTATTCGCCGTCACCCGGCCCCGGGCAGGAGCCGCTGGGGAGCTTCTTCGAGCATCTTTGCGGGAACTACGACTGCTGGTTCGGCCATTTCCGCCACACGATCGACGTTGACAGGCAGCGTGCGGCCAGCCGCTTTGTCGTGCGTCTGACGCCCAAGCCCGGCGGGCTCTACGCGGACCATCCGACGCAGCAGTTGCTGAACTCCAACTTCTTCGAGTTCGCCGGAGGCCGCATCAGCTTCATGCTGATCAACTACGCCAACGCGGCGGGCCCTGACACGCCGACCGGCTATCCCCGGAGTTGAGGGCGGGACGCTGTGAGGGCAGTGCTGTGAGGGCAGTGCTGTGAGGGCAGTGCCCTCACTCCCAGGTTCAGATCATATAGAGGCCGAGGGTCTCGGCGGTGCAGGCGGGTTTGTTCTGCCCGTCGATTTCGATCCGGTGCCGGCAGGTGATCTGTATGCCTCCGAGACGGCCCCGGGCCTTGAGCAATGTGGTGCGCACGCGCACGCGGCTGCCGCACACCACCATCCTGGAAAAGCGCACCTTGTTCAGGCCCCAGTTGATCGCCCGCTTGAGCGTTGGGAAATGGACGAACTCCTCGGTGGCGCCGGGGATCAGCGACAGCGTCAGGTAGCCATGGGCGATGGTGGCGCCGGTTTCGAGCTCTTTCGCCGCCCGCTCGGGATCGACGTGTATCCACTGGAAATCCTCGGTGGCCCTGGCGAAGCGGTCGATCCGTTCCTGGTCCACCAGGATCCAGTCGGACACGCCCACCTCGACGCCTTCCAGCGCCCGTGCGTCTTCTATCGATCGAACCTCGTGAGCCAAGTGATTTTCCGCGGCACTCCCCGGTGCCGCGTATTATCACCGCCCGCGGTCGATCATGGCCAGGAATTCGGCCCTTGCGCGGGCGTCGTCGCGGAAAATTCCGAGCATCTGGCTGGTCACCATGCTCACGTTGCGCTTGCCGATGCCGCGCGTGGTCATGCATTCGTGCGCGCCTTCGACCACGACCGCCACGCCGCGCGGTTCCAGGACGGTGGAAATGCACTCGGCGATCTGCGCGGTGAGCTTTTCCTGCACCTGCAGCCGCCGCGCGTAGGCGTCCACGACCCGCGCCAGCTTGCTGATGCCCACCACCTTTTCTCGCGGCAGGTAGGCCACGTGCGCCTTGCCGATGATCGGCGCGATGTGGTGCTCGCAGTGCGAATTGAAGTCGATGTGCGTCAGCGCCACGATCTCGTCGTAGCCGTTGACTTCCCGGAAGGTGCGTGACAAAAACTCGTACGGGTCCATGGCGTAACCGCTGAACCATTCCTCGAAGGCCCGCGCAACGCGCTTGGGCGTGTCCACCAGGCCCTCGCGCCCGACGTCGTCGCCGGTCCAGCCCAGCAGCACGCGCACCGCCTCCTCCGCCTCGCGGCGTGTCGGCCTGTTACCGTCGTTCTTGCTCATAGGACCGCTCCCGGCTGCGAGGCTGCGCCGCGCAGAAATCTGCGCAGATCGGCATGACTATTGATGTTCGTAATGTCCATGGGGATCAGTTTCAGCGGCCGGGTTTCCAGATAGGTGCGTGGCGAGGGGCCTTTCCCGGAGGCCGTCTCTTTCGCCAGACCCGCAAGGGTAGCGGGTTCGTAGATTGCGCACAATGGCTGCGGGGCGCCGGTGGCGGTGTCGCAGTAGGCCGTTGCGGCGGCGCTGGGGTCGCGTTCGGCGAGCAGGCGCTTGAGGTCGGAGGCGCTCAGTCCCGGCTGGTCGCAGGCCAGCGCCAGCCAGGCCCGCTCCGGCCCTGCCGCATACGCCGCTTCCAGGCACGCCGCCGGACCCTTGCCCGGATGACGGTCCACCAGGCAGCGGTAGCGCGAGCGCAGGGCGTCGGATACCTGGTCCGGGCGAACCGACACCCACACGTCGTCCAGGACCGATTCGAGCAGGCGGAATGCGCGTTCCAGCAGGCTCACCCCGCCGATTTCGGCAGCCGCCTTGTCGCTTCCGAAGCGCGTGCTGAAGCCCCCTGCCAGCACCACGCCGGAAACGCTCGCGTCATTCGGCGCCGTCATCGCGGTAGTCGCTCTTGCCGCCGGTCTTGCCGACCAGCCGCGTGGCGGTGATCTCGATGCCGTGCGAGACCGATTTCAGCATGTCGTAAACCGTCAGCGCGGCGACCGTCGCCCCGGTCAGCGCTTCCATTTCCGCGCCGGTCTTGCCGGTCACCTTCACGGAGCACTCGATCTCGACCTCGTTGCCCTTGAGGTCGAGCGCGATGCGGCAGCCTTCGAGCTTGAGCGGATGGCAGAACGGAATCAGTTCGTGGGTGCGCTTGGCGGCTTGGGTGCCGGCGATGATGGCGGTCTGGAACACCGGCCCCTTGTGGGTGTTGATTTCACCGTCTTCGGCCTGTCCGGCAGCCTCGGGAGGCAGCACGACGACCGCGCGGGCCGTGGCCGTGCGCTCGGTCACGGCCTTGCCGGCCACGTCCACCATGCCGGGGCGGCGCTTCGAATCAATGTGCGTCAGCATCGCCCGCGAATTATAGATTCCACAAGCCCGGGAGAGAGGGCACTGCCCTCTCGACGTCCCGTCCTCGTCGAAGGCGGGACGCCTTCGCTCCCGGCTTCGCTCCCGGGAGGGAATTTCCGGCAACCGCGATATACTTTGCGCCCTGATACGAGCCATAACATGCCGGTAGTAGCCCAGTTTGAAATCACGTATACGCAGTTCTTAGACGAGCACGGTAAAGCCCAGCAAGAATTGCCCGATTTCGCCGCCGATGCGGACGAAATGGCGCGCATGTATCGCTTCATGCACCTCACGAGGGTGTTCGATCGGCGCTGCATCAACCTCCAGCGCACCGGGCAGGTCGGCACCATCGCCTCCAGCAACGGCCACGAGGCCGCCCAGATCGGGCTGGCGGCCGCCATGCGGCCCGAGGATGTGCTGGCGCCTTCGTATCGCGAGCATGGCGCCGTGATCTGGCGGGGCGTGCGCATGAGCCAGTTGCTCGCGGTGTGGGGCGGGGACGAGCGCGGACACAACTGGGATGGCGCCCGGCATGATTTTCCCTATTGCGTGCCGATTGCCACGCAATGCCTGCATGCCGCGGGCGCGGCGCTGGCGCTGAAGATGCGCGGCGACGAGGCCTGCGCGGTGGCGCTGTGCGGCGACGGCGCCACCTCCGAAGGCGCGTTCTACGAGGCCCTGAACGCGGCCGGCGCGATGAATCTGCCGGTGGTCTTCTGGGTCACCAACAACCGCTACGCCATTTCCATGCCGGTGGAAGGCCAGACTGCCGCCAGCACCCTGGCGCAGAAGGCGATTGCCGTCGGCATTCCGGGCGAGCAGGTGGACGGCAACGACCTGATCGCGGTGCGCAACGCCGCGGAAATCGCCACGCAGCGGGCCCGCTCGGGCGGCGGCGCCACGCTGGTCGAGGCCCTGAGCTACCGGCTGGCGGACCACACCACGGCCGACGACGCCACCCGTTATCGCCCCGACGAGGAGGTCGAGCAGGCTGGCCGGCGTGCGCCGCTTCACCGCATGAAGCGGTTCATGGAGGAGCGCTTCGGCTGGTCCGACGAACAGGAAACTGCGCTCATCGAGAAACTGGAAGCCGAAGTGGAGAAGGAAGTCGAGGCCTACCTGGCCACGCCCCGGCCGAAGATCGAGGAGATCTTCGAGCACCAGTTCGCCAACATGCCGGCCGCGCTCGGGGCGCAGCGGGAAATCGCCCGCAAGTACCCGGTCCCGGACCACGGTTGATGGCAAACCTCACGCTGGTCGAAGCGGTGAACCAGGCGCTGGCCTGGGAGATGGCCCACGACGAAAGCGTGGTGGTGTTCGGCGAGGACGTGGGCGTGAACGGCGGGGTGTTCCGGGCCACGGTGGGCCTGCAGGAAAAATTCGGCATCGAGCGGGTGTTCGACACGCCGCTGGCCGAGGCGATGATCGCCGGCCTGTCGGTGGGCATGGCCACGCAGGGGTTCAAGCCGGTGCCGGAAGTCCAGTTCATGGGCTTCATCTACCCGGCGCTCGACCAGATCATCAGCCACGCCAGCCGGATGCGCAACCGCACCCGCGGGCGGCTGACCTGCCCGATGGTGCTGAGAGCGCCCTTCGGGACGGGCATCCGCGCGCCGGAGCACCATTCCGAGAGCACGGAGGCTTTTTTCGCGCACATGCCCGGCGTGCGGGTCGTGATCCCGTCCTCGCCGGTGCGGGCCTACGGCCTGCTGCTTTCGGCGGTCCGCGACCCGGACCCGGTGGTGTTCCTGGAGCCCAAGCGGATTTACCGCGCCTTCCGGCAGGAAGTGCCGGACAACGGCGAGGGGCTGCCGCTGGACAAGGCCTTCGTGACCCGGCCGGGAACCGACGTGACCGTGATCACCTGGGGCGCTTCGGTGCTGGAGACCTGGAACGCGGTGGGCGAGCTGGCCGACGAGGGCATCGACTGCGAGGTGATGGACCTGGCCACGGTCAGCCCCATGGACAAGGAAACGATCCTGGAGTCGGTTTCGCGCACCGGGCGCGCGGTCATCGTTCACGAGGCCGCGATAAGCGGCGGGCTGGGCGGGGAAGTGGCCGCGGTCCTGGCCTCGGAAGGGCTGTACAGCCTGGAAGCGCCGGTAGTCCGGGTGGGTGGCTACGATGCCGTGCCGCCGCTGGCGCGCATGGAATACGGCTATATTCCCGGCATCCAGCGGATCAAGGACGCCGTGCACGAGTGCATGGAGAGCTGATCGATACATCAACCGGGAAGATTGGAATGAGAGAGTTCAAGTTGCCTGATCTTGGCGAGGGTTTGACCGAGGCCGAGATCGTGGAATGGCATGTCGCCGCTAATGACGAGATCAAGCTGAATCAGCCGCTGGTGTCGGTGGAGACCGACAAGGCCGTGGTGGAGGTGCCGTCGCCGGTCTCGGGCCGCGTGGTCTCGATCCACGGCGAGGCCGGCGACGTGATCCCGGTAGGCGACGTGCTGGCCCGCTTTGACCCTGGGAGCGAGGGCGTCCCCGCCCTCCAATCCAAACAAACCGCTACTTCCGCACCGGCCGCCGATGGCAAGGACGAAGTCCCCGGTGTGGTCGGCGAACTGCCCGCCAGCGCCGTGGTCATGAGCGACACGACCGGGTCGGCCGCCGCGGCGCCGGGGAGGAAGCGCGTCAAGGCGGCCCCTTCGGTCCGCGCCCTGGCCCGCGAACTGGGCGCAGACCTGACAAGCCTTGAGGGCTCCGGCCCGGGCGGGCGGATCACGGCCCGGGACGTCGCGAAGGCCGCCGAAAGCCTGGGAGAGAGGGCGTCCCGCCCTCAAACCCGGGAAGGAGGGCGTCCCGCCCTCGGGGAAGGCGAGACGCCTTCCCCGAGGGCGGGGGCGTCCTCCGACGAGAAACTCTCGGGCCCGCGCCGCGCCATGTTCCGCAGCATGACAGCCGCGCACAGCGAAGTGGCGCTGTGCACGGTGATGGACGACGCCGACATCCACGACTGGGAGTCGCCGCGCGATTTCACGCCGCGGCTGATCCGGGCCATGGCGGCCGGCGCGCGCGCCGAACCGCGGCTGAACGGGACCTTCAGTGCCGAGACCGGCGTGCTGTCGATGTCCGAAGAGGTGCACATGGGCCTGGCCATGCACACGCCGCACGGCCTGATCGTGGCCACCATCTTCAACGCCGGCACGCTCGGCCTCGACGAGCTGCGCGAGGAAGTGGCGCGGCTGAAGAAGGCCGGCGCCGACCGCAGCTTGAAGCCCGGGGAGGTGCGCGGCTACACCATCACGCTGTCGAACATCGCCGGCGGATCGTCGCGCTACGCCACGCCGCTGATGGTGCCGCCCACCGTGGGAATCCTCGGGAGCGGCGCGGCCCGCGAGGAAGTCGTTGCGGTTGACGGCGAGATCGCGATCCGGCGCATGCTGCCGCTGTCGCTCACCTTCGATCATCGCTGCGTGGCCGGCGCCGACGCGTCCCGATTCCTGGGAGCCGTGGTGGCGGACCTGAAACTGGCCTCGTGAAGCCCTCGTATGGCCGGCTGGTCCTGTGCCGGCACGGCGAGAGCCTGTGGAACCGCGAGAACCGCTTTACCGGCTGGACCGACGTTGACTTAAGCCCAGCGGGCGAGGAAGAGGCCAGCCGCGCCGGGCGCCTGCTCCGCGGGGCCGGCCTCGTCCCCGACGTGGCCCACACGTCGGTGCTGACCCGCGCGGTGCGCACGCTGTCGCTGATGCTGGCCGAGCTGGAATGCAGCGGCATCAAGGTCCATCGGCACTGGCGGCTGAACGAGCGCCATTACGGCGCGCTGCAGGGCCTGAACAAGGCCGAGACCATGGAAAGGCACGGCGAGGCTCAGGTGAAGATCTGGCGCCGTTCCTACGCTGTGCCGCCGCCGGCGCTAGAGCCCGACGACCCGCGCCACCCGCGCCATGAGGCGCGCTATGCGGACGTGGACGCGCCGCCTGCCGCCGAGTCGCTCAGCGACACGCTGGACCGGGTGCGGCCCTACTGGGAGAGCCGCATCGCCCCGGACGTCGAGGCCGGGCGCTGCACGCTGGTTTCCGCCCACGGCAACAGCCTGCGGGCGCTGGTGAAGTTGCTGGAGAATATTTCCGATGACGACATCGTCAGGCTGGAGATTCCCACCGGGGCGCCGCTTCTCTACGAGTTCGGGCCCGGCTTTACGGCGCAGCCGCGGCGCTACGTGGGAGAATTACAGTGATTTACCGGTTGGGTGACCGCGCGCCGAACTCGGAAGCACTGTTTATCGCCCCGGATGCAGCGGTGATCGGCGCCGTGGAGCTCGGGAAGGACTCGAGCGTGTGGTTCGGCGCCGTGCTGCGCGGCGACAACGAGCCGATTCGTATCGGCGCGCGCAGCAACATCCAGGACGGCTCGGTAGCGCACACCGATCCCAGCTTTCCCACGACGGTCGGCGAAGACGTAACCGTTGGGCATCGAGTCATTCTGCACGGCTGCACGGTAGGGGACGGATGCACCATCGGCATGGGCGCAATCCTGCTGAACGGCGCGCACGTGGGCGCCAACAGCCTGGTGGCGGCCGGCGCCCTGTTGCCGGAGGGCCGCGAGTATCCGCCGGGCAGCCTGATCATGGGCGTGCCCGGCCGCCAGGTGCGCATGCTCAGCGACGAAGAGCGCGCCGAAGTGGCGCGGGGCGCCGAAAACTACGTCCGCAACGCCCGCCGGTTCCGGGATTTTCTGAAGGCCTGAGGAACCGCGAAGCCGCTACCGCCACAGAGCGGCAACGGACATTGCTGCGATCATGCTGGCCAGTCCCAGGATGAGCGTGCCGAGGATTCCGGTAGCGATAAAACCAAAGCGGAAAATCTCGGACTTCAGTACCGCGAGATCCGCCGTGAGCATTTCCCTGGTCACAAACGCACTGAGGTCGTCTCGGGTGGCGAAGTCCTTGAGGTCATCTCGGGTGACAACGTTCTTGAGGTCGTCTCGGGTGACGAAGTCCTTGAGGTCATCTCGGGTGACCATGTTCTCCTGAATGTACGACTTCAAATCCGACAGGTCGTCGGCGACTTGCTGCGTAAGAACGTTCACTTCCGATACGGTCTCCACTACCGCTTCCGCTTGCTCTGCCGGAAGTCCGGCCACTTGCAGCCGCTGACTCGCCGCAATCGGTTCGAATCCTGCCTGGGTCATTTTCGTTCTCCTTTTCGAATTCCATGGACACGCCGACCAAACGCGTCCTTCCATGTTCCCTTATACTCTTGGATACTGGAGTGTGTCAATAAGAAATCGACTGCGATTCAACCTCTTATGCGCTTCGTGTACGTTTCCGTGAGTTCGGCCATGATCGAGAGTGCGATCGAGGCCGGGTCGTTGGCGCCGATGTCCAGGCCCACGGGGCCGCGGAGTTTGCCGGGCAGGTCGCCGGCGCCTTCTCCCAGCTCCCGCAGCAGCCGTTCGCGGCGGGCTTTTGGCCCGAGTACGCCAATCCACGGAATGGGCCGGTTGGCCAGGGCGGCCAGGTAGTAGCGGTCGGAGGCCAGGTGATGGCTCATGACCACGCAGGCGTCCCAGGAATCCAGGTCGATGTGCTCGGCGATGTCCTCGGGCCGGAGCTCGCGCACGGCCTCGGCCGCACCCAGGTCGCCGCGCTGAAGGTACGAGCGCCGATGGTCGCAGACCGTGACCCGCCAGCCCAGCCGCTCGGCGAACTCCACCAGCGGCACGGCGTCCACGCCGGCGCCCAGCACCAATAGCCTCGGAATCGGCTTGAGCGGATACACCAGCACCTTGCGCGCGGGATTCTCAAGCGTGTGCAGGCCGTCCGGGTGCTCGGCGGGCACCTCGTCGTCCAGGAAGGTGCTGCCCACCGGCGCCTCGTCGCCCTCCACCACGACCGCGCAGCGCGATGCCCTTGAGCCCATCGCCAGCTCCGCCATCCGCGCCAGCGGCTCCCAGGGTTGCTCGCCTTCGCCGGACAGCGGCTGCAACAGCACCTTGAGCATGCCGTCGCAGCCCACACCGGTCCCGAACAGGATGTCGTGCTCGCCGCGCATGTCATAGCAGACTGAGCGCGCTTCGCCCGAATCCAGCACGGCGGCCGCATGCTCCGCCAGGTCGCCCTCCAGGCAGCCGCCGCTCACCAGCCCCTGGTAGTTGCCCTCGCCGTCGATCAGCACCCGCGATCCCGACTTCGAATAGGTCGATCCCGCGGTCTCGTAAACCGTCCCGAGCACCAGGCGGTCGCCGGCCTCCTTCCAGGCCGCGAACGTCTCGATGAGATGCTTCAGCGCCATCTCGCTTCCAGGGTGGGGCGGGCGGCCATGAGGGACTCGGCGAGGCTGAGCTGGCCGCGCGCGCGCACGAGGTTGTGCTCGGCGCGCGAGGCGAAGCGCTCACGGTCCCAGCCGAAATAGCGGTCGTTGACGATGTCGGCGGTGAAACGGGTGGTCAGCTCCAGCGTGATCCAGAGCGTGGCGTCCACCAGGCTGGAGCGCTCGTCGTCCGTGAGAAAGGTGGCCACGTCCAGGTAGCCGGACCGGGCGGCCTCGAACAGCTCCACCGAAAACTCCGTATCCTCGCTGTCCTCGCCGACCGGGTTGCACCAGGAACGAAACGCGTCGCCCAGCTCGTAGGGCAGACTCAGGCGGCCCAGCGAGTCCAGGTCCACCATGGCCAGGCCTTCGCCTTCGGCCGAGAACAGCATGTTGTTGATCTTGGGGTCGCCGTGGGTCACGCGCAACGGCGTGTCGGGCAGGACCGGCAGTTGCGAGAGCAGCTCCAGCGTCCGGCGCTGCAGCCGCTCGGCTTCAAGGTGCAGGGGGTTGCCGCGATGCTCGGCCAGCGCCCGCTCAAGTTCCCGGATACGGCGCCGGGGCTCATGTATCGGCCGGCGCTTGCTGGCGAAGGGATGCTCGAAATCGACCAGCGCCACGTGAAAGCGGGCCAGCAGGGCGCCGGCCTGCGCGGCCTGGCGGGCGGTATCGAGGCGGTTGTGATACTCGCCTTCGAGCCAGGTGAGCAGGCGCCAGACGCCATCGGCCCGCTGCACGCAGAGGCCGCCGCCGGATGAGCGCACCAGCCGGGGCGTGGCCATGCCCCTGGCGGCGATATGGGCCGTTACCGCCTCGATGTCCTCGTGGATCTCCGGCCCCAGGATGGGGCTCAGGCGCTGCAAGGCGTAACTTGCGCCGTTCTCGCCGCGCACCCGCCAGGTGCGGTTGATCAGCCCGTGGTTCACGTATTCCAGCGATTCGGCGCGCAGGCCGTACGCGCCGAGCACTTGTTCGGCGGAAGCGGTCTCGCTGAGTTCGGAGGATTCGTTACTGGGCATGAGCCCCGGCGCTGATCAGTCGTTATGCAAGGCAGCAGATTCTATCCTTCGCTTCCCCGCCGTTCAGCATTTTTCGGGCGCCCGCCGAGGTCGAAAGGCGCTTTGGCTGCAGTTGATTCCCCCGGGGGAATTTTGCGCCAACAGCCAATGTACAATACGCAGCCGCCGTGGGGACAATGAATTCGCTCTTTTCTCTTGGGATTCATTGCACTGGTCAACTTTCCAGGGGACAAAACATGACATTTGACGTCTGCTTACGCCGGCTCGCCGGCCTTGCCGCTGTGTGCGCCGCAGCCCTGATGGGCATTCAGGACCTTGCCGCGCAGGAATTCGAGGAAATCGTGGTCACGGCGCGTAAACGCGACGAGTCGGTACTCGAGATTCCCTTGTCGGTATCGGCATACACCCAGGACGAACTGGATGCCCTGGGCATGAACACCATCGAGGAGCTTTCCACGGTAACGACGGGCTTCGCTTTCCAGAACGTCAGTCAGGGCGGAATGGGCGGGCGGCATAACCCCAACATCCGCTTCCGCGGACTGGGTGTTCAGGTGGAAAGCCCCGCGTCGCGCGCCGGTTCGGTGTTCTGGAACGGCGGCTACATCTCCGATGGCGCAGGCATTCTGCCGCTGATCGACCTCGAGCGAGTCGAGATTCTGAAAGGGCCGCAGACCGCCTTCTTCGGCCGCAACACCTTCGCCGGCGCCGTCAACTACATCCCCGCCAGGCCCGGCGAGGAATTCGAGGGCAAGGCGTCACTGTCCTATTCACCTTCGGATGAAGCCAGCTACAACTTCACCGCTGCCATAGGCGGGCCGCTCAGCGACAAGGTGGGCGTGCGGTTCGCGCTGATGCAGGAGAAGGTGGGCGCCGACTACCATTTTGACAACGGCGACCCCATCGGGGAGCAGAACAATACCGCGGTCACCGGCCTGGCGACATTCGAGGTTTCGGAGACTTTCAGCTTCCAGGTCTCGGGTTTTTACGTGGACTCCGATGACACCATGCAGCTGCAGTCGCAAGGCGGCCATGTTCCGGCCGGAAGCTGCAACCGCAGCTATACCGGCACGATCCGGCCCGTGGACGGCGGCAATGGCGGCACTTTCACCACGGACCTGTCGCAGTCCCCGCGCAACCTGTTCTGCGGCTCCGTTCCCGACTGGGACTCGGCACAGCCGAACTTTTCGGAGGTCGGCAAGATCACGGCCAGCACGCCGCTTTTCCTGTTCTCCAACCCCTGGTCGTTTGTCACGACCCTGCCGCCTGAACTGGAAGGATACTCAATCGTTGACGCTCCGGACGGGCTGGGCAACACATATGAGCTCTGGCGAATTGACGTTTCGGGGGAATACGAGCTGGCGAACGAGGGCGTGCTGAGCGCTCAGTTCGCTCGTGGAGAATCCTCAAGCTGGCGCATAATCGATAACAACTTCGGCACGCCGGCGGCGTTTTTCTTTCTTAATTCCGGCGCCCCCTGGCTTGCCGGACAGGCCGGCTGGGTGCGCGATACCTATGCCGAGGTGCGCTACATGCCACAGGCCGGGGAGCGGATGAACTACATGGTCGGCGCCAGCTACTATTCGCAGGACAATCGTTTCACGGACTTCAGCGGCTTCGGCGCCACCAACAATCTGAATTTCCAGGACGGCGAGAACTTTGGAGTTTTCGGTTCCGTGGACTACGCACTGAACGAGCAGTGGACGCTGTCGGTGGAAGGGCGCTGGAACACGGATACCCAGACCATCGTCTATGACGGCGTTTCCATTCGACAGCGGGTGGATCTCACCGCGCTTGTGGACGTGGAACAGAAATACAGCGCGTTCATGCCGCGGGTGATCATTTCCTGGCAACCTTCGGACAACACCAATCTCTACGCCCACTACTCGAGGAGCAATCTGCAGGGCAACGACACCAATGCGGAGGACTACTCCGCAGCCACGGGCGTGACGCTGAACCTTGGCTTCTTCACGCCGAAGCAGTCGCTTGCGGCCTTTGAGGCGGGACTCAAGCAGCGCGTGGGTGGCTGGCTGAACTATGCGGTTTCCGCTTACTTCATGGACTGGGAAAATCAGACCTTCTTCGAGCTGAGTCCGGCGCCGTTCTTTACCGCGGCCTACATTGCCGGCGATGCCGAGATCCGGGGGCTGGAAGCTGAATTTGAACTGTTGCCGAGCGAATGGTTTACCTTCAGCGGCGGAATTACCTATAACGATGTGGAATTCACCGACTTTGCCGGCACCGGGTCGGTGGCAACGGCAGTGCTTGCGCCAGCCCCGACACTGGCTGTCGGCGAGCAGATTTCCGCGATCGGCGGCCGTCCGCGCTACATGCCGGAATGGACCGGCAGCCTGTCCGCGATCCTTCAGCTGGATCAACTGACGGGCATGGCGAACAACATCTGGCTGCGGATCGACGGGATCTACCAGGGCCAGTTCTACATCGACAACTTCAACTGGAACTCCGTGGACAGCTACTGGAAGATCAATGCCCGGCTGCACGCGGATCTGGGCGACATGTTCTCGGTTGAGCTCTACGCAAGGAACCTGACCAATGATCAGAGTTCCCTGACGGCAGGCGGCACCACCAGCATATTCGGCCTGCCCCACCGCAAGACCTTTGCGCCTCTGCCGAACAAGCGCGAAGTCGGCCTGAAGCTGACGGCCAGCTTCTAACGCGGGAGAGAGTGCGTCTCGCCCTCTGCGAGGGCCGGGAGGCCCTCCGTTCCCGGCGTGCGGGCGAGACGCTGTGAGGGCTTGACGCCCTCGCGCGCCGCTATTTCTTGTAGCCGCCGAAGACCAGCCAGTGGGAGAGCGCTCCCATGCTGGGGTCTTCCCTGTCCGTCGTCCCCCGTTCGCCCGCGAAGTTCAGCGTGCGTGGCTGGAAGCCCTGCATGACGCGGGTGAAGCCGGCGTCTCTCATTGCCTGCTCGATGTCCACGGTGCCCAGTGAGCCCCAGAAGGGTTCGGCGTTGTAGTAGTTCTGCCAGTCGCGCACGACCACGCCGCCCATGTCCATGCCCTTGTAGCGCAGCGGCACTTCCAGGTTGCACATGGCGCCGCCGGGTTTGAGCACGCGGTAGGCCTCTTTCAGGATGGCCGGCATGCCGGCGCCCGAAGTCTCGTGGAAAAGGATTTCCGACGTGACCATGTCGAAACTCTCGTCCTCGAACTTGAGATTGCGGGCATCCTGCTGGTGGAAATGCACCGGCTTGCCCAGCGACTCGGCGCGGGCATGGGCGTAGCGCAGCAGGGCGCCGCCGATGTCGATGGCATGCAATTCGGCGTCCGGGAACAGGTCGGTGAGCGCCAGGGTGCCGTGGCCTACGCCGCAGCCCAGGTCCAGGATCCGCTTCGGTTTCTCGTCCGGAAAGCTGTCCTGGATGAAGGCGCAAAGCGTGTGGCCGCGCACGTCGTTGAGCCCGCCCGCGCGGCCGAGGCCATACAGCACGGCGCCGCGGTCGTATATCGCCCCGGCTCGTACGTCGTCGCCGCCGGCGTCGTGCAGATAGCCGCCCGGCTGAATGTGCTGATCGACCAGCGTCAGGTATTCGGGATTCGGCACGTCCGGGTGGAGCGTAAGGCTGCCGATCGGGTCCCTGATCCCCCGGAACTTGTCTTCCAGTTCGTCCAGTTGCCGGTCGACGGTGTCGGCCACGTAGTCCCACATCAGTTCCTGCGAGGTGCGCAGCAGCGCGCCCCAGTGCTGGAATATGGGAAGTTCCTCGGCCTTGCGCAGCACCGCCGTGCGGTCCTTTTCGTCCTCCGGGTCGCGCTCGCCCATTTCGGGCATTACCTGCTCGTTGCAGGCGTCGATGGCATGCCCCATCAGCCGCCCGTTGGCGTAGGCGCGCAGGCCCAGAAAGTACTTCTGCGCCGCGAGTTCGTCGTGGGTGGCGCCGGCCATCATGCCGTGACGCGGATACACGTCGCTGCGCATGGTGTCCTGGCGCACGCCTTCGGCTTCAAACATCACCATGTTGAACCTCCTTTGATATGCGGTCGAGTTCACCGCCGGCCGCTGCGGGTTCCATATCTTCTTCCAGGTAGCGAAGCACCCGGCCCATCATCTGCTGCCGGATCGGGGCCCGCTCCGCCTCGGCTGCCGCGTCGGGCAGCCACGCATCCACGGTGTCCTTGCCGAACAGCCCGGCCTTTTCCAGCAGCCGCTCGTGCGTGTCGATCCGCTCACGGATCACGCTCACCTCGCCAAGGAGCGTGGTAAGCATCGCGAACAGCATGTCCAGGCGTTCGTCGCCGTAAAACGCGGGGCGCTTGCCCAGCGCCCGCCTGGGACGTGCTTCGGGTTGTGTATTCGTGGGCATAAACAGTTCCGTTCCGGTTACCGCAGTTTAATCAGTGAATATTAAGCGCGTCCAGCGGCGGAGTAAACGAGTGGTCCAGCGCTTCGGCCACCGCCTGGTTGGTGACGCGCCCGGCATGCACGTTAAGCCCCGCCATCAGCCCGGGATCCTCGCGCATGGCCCGGCGCCAGCCCTTGTTCGCCAGCGCCAGCGCGAACGGCAGGGTGGCGTTGTTGAGCGCCTGGGTGGACGTGCGCGGCACCACGCCCGGCATGTTGGCCACGCAGTAATGCACGACGTCCTCTTCTATGTAGGTGGGGTCGGAGTGGGTGGTGGGATGGCTGGTCTCGAAGGTGCCGCCCTGGTCGATGGCCACGTCCACCAGCACCGATCCGGCCGCCATGCCCTGTACCATCTCGCGCGACACGAGTTGCGGGGTGGAGGCGCCCGGAACCAGCACCGCTCCGATCACCAGGTCCGCCTGCGCGACGTATTCCTCGATCGCCGAGCGGGTCGAATACATGGTGTTGAGCCGCGGGCCGAACTGAAGGTCCAGTTCCCTCAGCCGCGCCAGGGACTTGTCGAGCACCACCACGCGCGCCTCCATGCCCACGGCGATGCGCAGCGCGTTGGTGCCGACCACGCCGCCGCCCAGCACCACGACGTTGGCCGCCAGCACGCCCGGGACGCCGCCCAGGAGCTTGCCGCAGCCGCCCATTTCCGTTTCCAGGCAGTGCGCTCCGGCCTGTACGGCCATGCGGCCGGCGACTTCGCTCATCGGCGCCAGCAGGGGCAGGTGGCCGTGGACGTCGGTGACCGTTTCGTAGGCGATGGCCGTGACGCCGGACTCCATCAGCCTGCGCGCCTGCTCCGGGTCGGGAGCCAGATGCAGGTAGGTGAAGAGGACCTGGCCCTCGCGCAGCATCCGGCATTCACCAGGCTGCGGCTCCTTGACCTTTACGATCATTTCGGCCTTCTCGAATATCTCCTTGGCGCTTTCGGTGATCCTTGCGCCCAGGGCCCGGTAATCGTCGTCGCTGCGGCGCAATCCCGCGCCGGCATCGGCTTGCACCAGTAATTCGTGGCCGTTTTCGATTAACTCGCGCGCACTGCTTAAACTCAATCCTACCCGGTGTTCGTCGGGCTTAATCTCTTTGGGTACGCCGATCAACATGCCTGAATTGTAACGCTCCAAACGCTCAGGCGTGTTCCCTCGCCCTGCTTGGGAGAGAGGGGGCTAGTGGCCGGGCGGGGGCTGGATCGGAGGCAGCGAATCCATGAATCCGGGCGCAGCCTTTTCGACCTCGCCGAACAGCCGGCCTTCCTCGGCCGCGGCATCGGCCGTGTTGTCGGCCACATAGTCCCAGTCGGCGTCGGCAAACTCCGCCTCTTCCTCGGCCAGCGTCGAATGCCGGCTGGCCGAGAGGATGTTGAGAAACACGTCCAGGAACCGCCGCGCCTCGTCCTCGAAGCCCTCGCGCTCGGAGGCGCCGCGGGTGCCGAGCGCGTCTCGCGCCCGCATAAGTCCGGCCAGGGCCTGCTCGCTGGCGGCCAGGCGCTCCTTCAGCCTGTCCAGCTTGTCGCGAAATACGGCGTCTTCGGGACCGGCGTGCGGATTCAGCCGTTCCCACAGCCGGTGGTCCTGGGCATGCAGGCGGTCCAGCGCGTGCTTGAGATAGTCCGAACAGGCCAGGTACACCGGGACCGGATTGTCGGCCGCCGCTTCGCCTTCCAGCGCCGCGCCCAGCGTGCGGCGAACCATCGACATGCGCATGCGCTCCCGGCGTACGCGCTCCTGTGCTTCGGTAATCATTTCAACCTCCCTCGGGAATCTTGCATAGCTGCACGCGGGTGGCGGTGATCGAGCCCAGCAGCAGCTTGTTGCCGTAGCGCGCGGCGACGCTGCCGGCGGAGTGCATCCGCCCGGAATCGGCCGCCACCAGTTCCAGCCCGCTGCCGTCGGCGTTGAGGCGATAGAAGCGGCTCGGCGCGGGATAGTCCTTGTCGCCGAAGTGCCGTCCCAGCGCCATGCCGTTGGGGTGCTCCGCGACCCACAGCTTGCCGTCGGCGTCCACGTCGATATTGTCGGGAAAACCCGGCATGGCAACGCGCGACTCTTCGGTCAGCCTTCCGTCGCTGTCCGCCGTCATGAACTTCAGCCGCTTGCCCTGGGTCTCCGAGATGACAAAGCGGCCGTCGGCGAAAGCGATGCCGGCGCCGCCGGCGAGCTTGTCGGCGGCCACGCGCATGACCTGGCCGTCGTAGTACACGGCCCTGGCCAGGCCCGCCCCGAACAGGAACTCCTGTATTTGCTGGAAGCGATTGACGGCTCCGGTGTCGTTGACCGCCATGAACTGCTCCGCGCCCACGGCCTGGATGTCGTTGGGGCTGTTCATGAGCGGGCTGCGCACGGAGCGCAGGTGGTGCAGCAGGCCGTCGTCGCGCAGTTCGAAGATTTCCACCGCCTCCGGGCCTTCGCCGCGCTCGCGCGGATGATTGATCACGAAAAGCCGCGTGTTTCCGGCGGCGTCCTGGTGCAGGCTCAGTCCGTGCGGATGCAGGTGGGAGGGCAGTTCCGCCAGGGGCAGGAACTGGCCGACGGGATCGGCATTCAGGTCCAGCGCCATGATGACGCCCCGGATGCTGCGGTTGGAAAGCAGCGCCCGCCGGTCGAGCACCGACAGGTAGGCGATGCCGCGCATGTGGTCGATCACGATGTCCTCGGCGCTGCCCGGCAGGCTGATAGCCTCGCAGGCCCAGGGCAGCTCGTCGTCCACGCTGGTGAAGGCGTTCATGCGCGCCATGGAGCCCACCCCGGCCAGCAGCAGCAGTCCGAAGATGGCGGCAATCGCGATCAGGAATTTCTTCATTCCGCCGAGTATAAGCAATATGCACCTAGAGCAGGATCACGGCGGAGAGCGCCAGGCGGTAGAGCGCGAACGGCCACAGGCCCCAGCGCGCGACCAGCCGCAGCAGCAGGCCCATGCAAAGGAAAGCGGCCACCCCGGCCACGGCCATGCCCAGCGCCAGCGCGCCCCAGTCGGCGCCGGCGGGCGCGGCGCCGAGGCTCAGCGTCTCCAGCCCTGCGGCCGCCAGGATGACCGGTATCGCCAGCAGGAATGACAGGCGGGCCGCCGCCGGGCGCGCCATGCCCAGTACCCGGGCGGCCGTAATGGTCACGCCGGAGCGCGACGCGCCGGGAATCAGGGCCAGTGCCTGGCCGCAGCCGATCCACAGCGCCTGTTTGAAGCCGATCTCGCGCAGGCGGGTGTCGTATTGCGGGCGCCGGTCCGCCCACACCATCAGGACCGCGAACAGCGCGCCGGCCACCGCGATGAGCCGTGGCTCGCGGAACGACGCTTCAACCGTGTCGTGCAGCAGCAGGCCAAGCACGCCGACCGGAAGCGATGCCACCACGATCATCAATCCGAGCCGCGCCGAAGGCCCGGGCGGCGCGCGATACAGGAGCCAGGCCCGCCATTCCCCCAGGATCGCGGCGAGCTCGCGGCGCGAGAACGCGATCACGGCGATGAGGCTGCCGAAGTGCACGGCCACGTCGAAGGCGATGCCCTGGTCGTCCCAGCCGAGCCAGGCCGGCACCAGGATCAGGTGCGCCGAGCTCGAAATCGGCAGGAACTCGGTGACGCCCTGCAGCAGGGCCAGCAGGACGATCTGCCAGAGGCTCATGCGCCGGCCGCCCGGCCCGCAGGATCGCGGGCGCGGCCCGGTTCCAGCGACGCCAGCATGTTGCGCCCGTCGAAGCCGCAGGGCGCCTCGATCCCTTCCGTGGACAGCCCCAGGAACTTGAAGGCTTCGCCCA
Organism: Gammaproteobacteria bacterium; assembly: GCA_963666765.1. Classification (GTDB taxonomy): domain Bacteria; phylum Pseudomonadota; class Gammaproteobacteria; order Steroidobacterales; family Foliamicaceae; genus Foliamicus. Next base: position 1,670,300 of record OY762933.1, on the reverse strand, counting down.
TGCCCCCGGGAAGCATCAGCCGGCGCAGCGCCGCGGCGTCCTCCGGTGCGGGCGGCGATCCCGCCAGTTCAAGGATTTTGGCTCCCAGCAGGAACTGCGCCTGGCTGGCGAAGCCCACCGCTTCCAGGCCGGCCGCCTCCGCGCTGCGCCTGACCGCCGTGAAGTCCACCCAGGCGGTGATGTCTTCGCGCCCGGGCCGACGAAACGGGTCGTCGTGCCAGCGCTGCCTGGAATGGCAGCCCAGGGTGCCCTCGTCACGTTCGGCCAGATACAGCTCGCGCCGGGGAAGCCCGTAATCGGCCAGAAGAACCAGGCCGGCCTCCAGCGACTGGGACAGTTCCCCGATGAACTCATCCAGGTTCACCCGGATTTCCGAGCAATACCCCTCCGGCAGGCTCCAGGGCAGTTCCGCCTGGAGCGCGTCCAGGGCCTTCTCCAGCGCCGTGTCGGCGCGTCGGTCCTCCCAGCGCAGCCGCTTCGCGCCCGAACTCACGCCCCGCTCCAGCCAGTGCCCCGGTGCGCGCCGAAAGCACTTGCAGGGCAGGGCGTCGATCACTTCGTTGGCGAGAATCACGCCGCGCAGGCGTTCGTGCGTGAGCCGATCCACCCATTCAAGCCTTTCGGCCAGGTCCGGGTGCGCGTTTTCCAGGCGCTCGCGCTGCCCGGCGCGCAGGCCGGGAGCGGGCTCGACCAGGAGATAGCGCCGCGGAAGCATGCCCAGGGCCTTCAGCTCGGCCAGCATCACCTCGGCCAGGCGGCCGCTGCCCGGTCCCAGCTCCACGATATCTCCGCCGTTCAGGGCAGCGAGTACTTCGGCGCACTGGCCCGCCAGCGCGCGCCCGAACAGAGCCGACGTTTCCGCCGCGGTATCGAAGTCTCCACCCTCGCCGAACCGGGCCCGGCCGGCGCCGTAATAGCCCTCGTCGGGGTGATAGAGCGCCAGCTCCATGTAGCGGTCGAACGCGAGCCAGCCGCCGGATCCGGTGATGGCGGCGGAAATGTGCCGGGGCGGCCTGGTGGGCTTGTGATCGTTCGAATTCACGGGCGGCTTCATATAATGCCGCCTCCGGGCAGCAAAGGGCGGCGCAAGGGCAATGACGACGGCGAAAGTCGCACTGGTGACCGGCGGAGCCAAGCGCGTGGGCGCGGCGATCGCCGGGGAACTGCACGCTGCCGGGTTCACGCTGGCGGTGCATTGCAATCGCTCTCGCACGGACGCCGACGCGCTGGTGGCGCGGCTGAACGGGCTTCGCGGCGACTCCGCGTTCTCCCTGCAGGGCGATCTGCTCGGTGAAGGCGCCTGCGAGCGCCTGGCCGCGGAGGTTCTGGACCGCGCCGGCCGCCTCGACTGCCTGGTGAACAACGCCTCGACCTTCTATCCCACGGCGGTGGGCGAGATTACCGAGAACGACTGGCAGAGCCTGGTGGGCAGCAATCTCAAGGCCCCGGTGTTCCTGTCGCAGGCGCTGGCGCCGGCGCTCAGGGCCTCGGGCGGCGTGATCGTGAACATGGTCGATATCCACGCCCGCATCCCGCTTCGGGGCTACCCGGTGTACAGCGCGGCCAAGGCCGGGCTCGCGGCCCTGACGCTAAGCCTGGCCGGCGAACTCGCGCCGGAGGTGCGGGTAAACGGCATCGCGCCGGGCATGGTGATGTGGGCCGATCCGCCGCCGCCTGAGAACGTGAAGAAGGCGATCCTTTCGAAGACGCCGCTCGGCCGGGCCGGTGAGCCGCGCGACGTGGCCCGGCTGGTGCGTTTCGTGGTCTGCGACGCGCCGTTCGTGACCGGCCAGATCATCGCCGTGGACGGCGGCCGCAGCATCGGCTGGTAAGAGTCAGGCGGGGGTGAAGGGCGGAACTTCGCTCAGGTTCCAGCGGGGGCGGGCATCGGGCCAGGCCGGTCCGGGGACGCCGCCGGCAAGGCGCAGGCAGCCGGTAAGCGCGATCATCGCGCCGTTGTCGGTGCAGTACTCGGCGCGCGGGTAATAGTGGCCTACGCCGGACTCCCGGCACAAGTCCTTCAATTGCGACCGAAGGCGGCGGTTCGCGCCCACGCCGCCCGCCACGACCAGGCTGCCGTGCCCGGTCGCATCCAGCGCGCGCGCCGTGCGGTCGAGTAGCGAGCCGACGATCGCCGTTTCCAGCGCCAGCGCCAGCGAGGCCCGGTCGGTTTCGGTGAGCGGCCCGTTGGCGGCCAGGTCGCGCACCTTGTAGAGCAGGGCGGTCTTGAGCCCGGAGAAGCTGAAGTTCAGATCCTTGCGTCCGCGCATCGGCGTCGGCAGAGTGAAACGGCCCGGCTCGCCCTGTTCCGCCAGCCGGGCAATTTCCGGCCCGCCGGGATAGCCCAGGCCAAGCAGCTTGGCGCCCTTGTCGAAGGCCTCGCCGGCGGCATCGTCCAGCGATTCGCCCAGCACGGCGTAATCGCCGTAGCCGCGCACGTCCACCAGCAGGCTGTGGCCGCCGGAGACCAGCAGCGCCAGGTACGGAAAATCGGGCGAGTCACCCTCGAGCAGGGGGGCGAGAAGATGTGCCTCCATGTGATGCACGCCGATCAGCGGCACGCCCAGCGCGCGCGCCAGTCCGCCGCTGAACACAAGCCCCGCCAGCAAGGCGCCGATCAGGCCGGGGCCCGCGGTGCAGGCGATGCCGCTCAGGTCCGATTTTCGTAAACCGGCGTCGTCAAGCGTCCCCTTCACAAGCCCGGCCAGGCGCTTGATATGGTCGCGCGAGGCCAGTTCCGGCACCACGCCCCCGAATTCCGCATGCTGCCGGGCCTGGCTATACAATCGGTGCGCCAAAAGGCCCCGGCGCGACCCGTAAACGGCCACGCCGGTTTCATCGCAACTCGTTTCGATTCCCAGAACCCGCACCGCAAGGATTTTAGTCTTCGCCGGAAATGACCGACAGAATCATCATTCGGGATTTGCGCGTGAAGGCGACCGTGGGCGTTAATCGCTGGGAGAAGGCTGCGCCCCAGGTGGTCGGAGTGGATCTGGAGATCGCCGTTGACGCGGCGAAGGCGGCGGCGGCGGACGAGATCGGCGCCACGCTTGATTACAAGCGCGTGTCGCAGGACATTACGGCACTGGCGACAGGCCGCGCCTACGAATTGATCGAGACCCTGGCTGAAGCCATCGCGTCGCTGGTGCTGGAGCAGCATGGCGCGCAATGGGTGCGCGTGACGGCGCGCAAGCCTTACGCGCTGCGCAATGCGCGCGACGTGGGCGTGGTGATCGAACGCGGCAATCGAACGCACAAGGACGCGTGAAAGAGGACGCGCGCGCGAACGCTCCGGTGCGCGTATTCGTCAGCGCGGGCAGCAACATCGATCCGCGCGCCAACCTCGAGGCCGCCTGCAAGGCGCTCGGCGAATACTACGGCGAGCATGAGCTTTCGCCGCTCTATCAAAGCCCGGCCGAGGGCTTCAGCGGCCCGGACTTTCTCAACCTCGTGGCCGGGTTTCGCACGGAGGAATCGCCCGGGCGGGTGCGCCAACGGCTTGCGGAACTGGAAGCACAGGCGGGCCGCGACCGTTCAGGCGGCAAGTTTTCCTCGCGCACGCTGGACCTCGACCTGCTGCTCCACGGCGACCGCGTGGACCAGGCGCTGAAGCTGCCTCACCCCGACATTGAACGCTACGCCTTCGTTCTCAAGCCGCTGGCCGACCTCGCGCCCGACCTCCGCCACCCGGCCGCCGGCGCCACCATCGCCGAACTCTGGCGCTCCTTCGCCGGCCCCCGCCGCCTCCGGAAAGCGTCGCCGTTGGGCTTATAACCAGGCTTCGATTCGCTCGCGCTGTTCAGCGTCCGGCAGCGGCCCCAGAGCCGCGCCGAGGTTGTCCACCATGTGCTTGACCTTGGTGGTGGCCGGAATAACGCAGGTGACCGCCGGTTGGCCCAGGATCCACTTGAGGAACAACTGGGCGGGGCTTTCGCAGCCGAGTTCGGCCGCGACGTCCGGCAGTTTCTTGCGGCCGACGCGGCGGAACAGGTCGCCGCGCACGAAAGGCCGGTTCACCATCACCGCCATGCCCTTCTCCTGCGCCAGCGGCAGCAGGCGCTGTTCCGCTTCGCGCTCGCCCAGGCTGTAGTTGAGCTGCACGAAATCCCAGTCGGCGGCCTGCATCACGCGCTCGAAGTCGCTGAACTGCCGGGGGTTCGACGTGGTGATGCCGAGGTAGCGGAACGTGCCGTCCGCCTGCATCTCCAGCATGGTTTCGCGGTGTACCTCCCAGTCCACCAGGTTGTGGACCTGCATCAGGTCGATCCGGTCCACGCCCATCTTCTGCATGGATTCCCGCATCTGTTTTACGCCGGACTCGCGCCCTTCCGTCCAGACCTTGGTGGCGCAGAACATCGTCTCGTTGCCGGCGGCCGACGGAAGCAGCTCGCCCAGGTGGGTCTCGGAATTGCCGTACATCGGAGAGGTGTCCACCAGGGTGCCGCCGGCGAACAGCGCTTCCAGCACCTCGACCAGCGCGGCGCGCTGGTTCTCGCCGCTGACGCTGTTGAACACGCGCGAAGTGCCCAGGCCCACCGGCGGCAGGGCCTCGCCGCTGGACGGAATGTGGTGCATGCGGATATCCGCCCGGCCCACTGCAGGCAGGCTCAGCGCCAGCCCGGCAGCGCCCGCGCCGAGCAACGCCTCCCTTCTCGAAATCCTCAGGTTCATGTCCTGCTCCTCGCGCCTGAATTCTTTAAACGCTCAATACTACCGGATCACCGCATCGCAGGCTTTTTCTTGCCCCCCTTCCTGTGGAGACGCATGAACCCATCCATGGGGCTCGGCGGCGACTCCTGTCGCCGACGCTCCACAGGAAGGGAGGCAAAGGCCGAAGGACCGGCACAAAGGTGAGCACGCAAAGGCCGAAGGGCCGGCTACCGCCCACCCGCAATGGCGGCAACGCGGCGGCGGCGCAGTTCCTCGCCGAGGCGGGCGCCTTCGTAGCCTTCGTCCGCCAGGTCCTTGCCCGACACGGCGCTGGCGGCGGCGTACGCGCGGCGGAAAACGTCCGCGGCGGGGTAGGCGTCCTCGGTCATGCCCTTGCGGCCGCGGTAGTCCGCCTCGCAGGCCACCAGGAAATCTTCCAGCAGGCTGTCGGCGCGAAAGGCGCCGAGCGATTCCAGCACCTTGAGCCTGGTGTCGGGACGCAGCTCGTCGGCGCGGTGGCAGACGCCGTGGTAGCGCGCGACCTTCTCCGCCAGCGTGCGAAACCGCTTCGGCGCGCCCAGCCGTTCGCACATTTCGCCCACCAGCCGCACGCTGGCCGCCTCGTGGCCGCTGTGCCGCGGCCAGAATTGCTCGGGCGTGACCCCCTTGCCGAGATCGTGGGTCAGCGCCGCAAACCGGACCTCGACCTTCGACGAAAAGCGGGCCGCCTGTTCAAGCACCATCATCACGTGCACGCCGGTGTCGATCTCCGGGTGCCAGCGCTTCGGCTGCGGCACTCCCCAGAGACGGTCGATCTCGGGGAAGATCACCTTCAGGGCTCCGCATTCCCGCAACAATTCGAAGAATCGCCGCGGAGCGTCTTCGCCCAATGCCCGCACCGTCTCCTGCCAGACGCGCTCGGGCACCAGCGCCGCCGCCTCGTCCCGCGCCACCATTTCGCGCATCAGCGCCATCGTCTCCGGGGCGATCCCGAAACCGAGGCCGTTGAAGCGGGCCGCGAAGCGGGCGACGCGCAGGATCCGCACCGGGTCTTCGCGAAACGCGGGCGATACGTGGCGAAGCACCTTTTCCGCGACGTCCCGTTCGCCGCCGTAGGGATCGACAAGGCGCCCGCCGTCCTCCTCGGCCATGGCGTTGATGGTCAGGTCGCGCCGCATCAGGTCTTCTTCCAGCGTCACTTCGGGTCCGAATTCGACCTCGAACCCCCGGTAACCCGGCGCGGTCTTGGTCTCCCGCCGCGCCAGCGCGTATTCCTCCTGCGTGTCGGGATGCAGGAACACGGGGAATGAGCGCCCGACCTCCTTGTATCCCTGCTTGAGGAGTTGTTCGGCGGTGGCGCCCACCACCACCCAGTCGCGCTCGCGTACCTCAAGGCCCAGGAGCCGGTCCCGCACCGCGCCCCCTACCAGGTATGTCTTCATGTGCTCAGGCGGGCCGCCTCCCACCGCCGGGACGCCGCCGGCCGGTCTAGCCCCGCACCGTGATGACGACCCTGCGGTTTCCACGGGCGATGTGGAGCACCAGCAGCGACCGGTTTTCGGCCGCCGCCTTCATCTGCTCAACGTTGCGCACGTCGGTGCGGTTGACCCGGAAGATCACGTCCTCGGCCTGCAGGCCGCTGTTCTCGGCGGCGCTGCCCGGTGCGATGGAATCCACCAGCACTCCCCGGAAGCCGCCGTCCTCGCCGTTGGCCAGCGTGGCGCCGGCCAAAGCCGGATGGACGTCGTCCCCGACGGAAGTCATCATGCCGCCCAGCGTGGCCTGCACCAGCTTGAGCTGGCCGTCCTTGCCGACGATCTGCAGCGTGACTTCTTCGCCCACGGACCGCAGGCCGACGCTGTTGACCAGGTCGCTGCTGCCCGCGATTTCCTTGTCGTCCACCTTGACGATCACGTCGCCCGGTTCGATTCCGGCCCGCTCGGCGGCGGAATCCGGGACGACCTCGCTCACGAATGCGCCGGTCGAGGACTCGAGATCCAGGGCCTGGGCCACGTCATCGCTCACGTCCTGCACCACTACGCCCAGCCGGCCGCGGCGGATCTCGCCGAACTCGACCAGCTGGCGCATGATCTCGCGCGCTATCGAGGTCGGGATGGCGAAGCCGATGCCGATGTTGCCGCCGGAGCGGGACAGGATGTTGGAAGGAATGCCGACGAGTTCGCCGCGCATGTTCACCAGCGCGCCGCCGGAATTGCCGGGATTGATGGACGCGTCGGTCTGGATGAAGTCCTCTATCGGGCTGGGCGCCCCTTCGCTGCGGCCCCGCTGTATCGTTCTGCCCAGGGCGCTCACGATCCCGGAGGTAACGGTGTGGGTCAGGCCGAAGGGGTTGCCGATGGCCAGCACGTAGTCGCCCACCTGCAGCGCCTCGGAATCGCCCAGCGGCATCTCGACGAGGTCGTCGGCATCATCCAGCTCCAGCAGCGCCACGTCGGTGCCGGCGTCCGATCCCACCACCGTGGCGTCGATGGTCCGCCCGTCGCTCAAGGTCACTTCGATCTCGGTGGCGTTCTGGATCACGTGATGGTTGGTGATCACCAGTCCGCGCTCCGCGTCCACGATGACGCCCGAACCCGTGGGCTGCGGCTGCGGATCCTCCTGCTGAGGCTGCTGCCTCCGCCGGGGGTTGCCGAAAAAGCGCTCGAAGAAGGGGTCGCCCTGGAAGGGATTGCGGAAACTCCTCGACGGGCGCGCGATGGCGATGCTCACCACCGCCGGCTTGGTCGCTTCGACCAGTGGCGCCAGGCTGGGGAAGGGCTGCCCGCCAGGTTCCAGCGGCAATGCGGCCCGGGCCCCTTCGTCCTGCGCGTACGAGGTCGTCGGTGCGCCGCTTGTAAGCAGCGCGCCGGCGCCGGCAAGGATCAGCGCCAGCGCCGATAATCCGATCAGTATCCTTCGTCTCATCTTCTTGTCCGGAGTATCAGTGAATTGCATTCGCGAGGTATCCCAATTGATGCGCATGTGCCGCAAACAGTCGCGCCGCCATAATGGTTCGCCAAACGGAGAACGGCGGTTTCATTGTAATTCAGAGCGGCTGTTGCAATTGCAGTTCGCGGGGGTTAAAAATTCTGCCAGATCAGCGCCGAATCGACGCTGGAATAAGGGGACAACGCAGGCGACTTTCCGGGCTCACGGAGGTGGGACGGAAAGCGATAATTTGGGGGAGTCTATGGGGCAACCGGTCAAGCTGGCACATTTCGGCGAAGACAGAGAGGAGATTTCCTTACAGCCAGCCTCCCTCGACATCTGGGATTCCAAGTACCGGCTCAAGACCAAAAAGGGCGAAATACTCGACGAAGACGTTTACGCCACCTACGCCCGGGTGGCGCGCACCCTGGCCGAAGTCGAGCCCGGGGAGATTCGCGAAAAATGGTTCGAGTCCTTCCTCTGGGCGCTGAGCCATGGCGCGGTTCCCGCCGGAAGGATCGTCTCCAACGCCGGCGCCCAGGAGCACAAGCCGGCCACCTCCACCATCAATTGCACCGTGTCGGGCACGGTGCGCGACTCCATGAACGGCATCCTGGAGATGGCGCATGAAGCCGGGCTGACGCTCAAGGCCGGCTGCGGCATCGGCTACGAGTTTTCCACCCTGCGTCCGCGCGGGGCCTACGTGGCCGGCGCCGGCGCCTACACTTCCGGGCCGCTGTCGTTCATGGACATCTACGACAAGGTCTGTTTTACGGTTTCCTCGGCGGGCGGGCGCCGCGGCGCGCAGATGGGCACCTTCGACGTGGGCCATCCCGACGTCAAGGAGTTCATCACCGCCAAGCGCGAGGACGGGCGGCTGCGCCAGTTCAACCTGTCGCTGATGATCACCGACGAGTTCATGCAGGCCGTCGAGGCCGAGGGCGAATGGGTGCTGGCCTTCCCGCTGGACAAGTCGGAAGCCTGCGAGGACGGACTGGACATGGACGATCCGGAAAAGGTCGTGTGGCGCGAGTGGCCGGTCACGGATGGCTATGAAACCGACGCGGAAGGCCGTGTGGCCTGCAGGGTGTACGGAACGCTGCCGGCGCGCGAGCTGTTCGATCTCATCATGCGCTCGACATATGATTTCGCCGAGCCCGGTTTCATCCTGATCGACCGCGTCAACGAGATGAACAACAACTGGTTCGTGGAAAACATCCGCGCCACCAACCCCTGCGGCGAGCAGCCGCTGCCGCCGTACGGCGCCTGCCTTCTGGGTTCCGTCAACCTGACCCGCTTTGTGCGGGAGCCGTTTACCAAGCGGGCGTACTTCGACTGGAACGAGTTCAACGCGGTGGTGGCGATCTTCACCCGCATGCTCGACAACGTGGTGGAGATCAACGGCCTGCCGCTGGACAGCCAGGTGACCGAGATCCTGCGCAAGCGGCGCCACGGCATGGGCTTTTTGGGGCTCGGATCGACGCTCACCATGCTGCAGATCCGCTACGGCAGCGATCAGTCCACCGAATTCACCGAGCGGGTGGCGCGCGAACTGGCGCTGACCGGCTGGCGCGTGGGCCTGGAACTGGCGCGCGAGAAAGGACCGGCGCCGATCATGGACGAGGAGTTCGAGGTGACCCCGCAGATGCTGCGCCAGCGTCCGGAAATGGCCGAAGACGGCATCCGGGCCGGGGACCGGCTGCCCGGCAAGGTGCTCATGGCGCGCTACAGCCGCTACATGCAGCGCGTGGCCGGCGAGGCTCCCGACCTGGTCGAGGCCATCGCCGATGACGGCGCCCGCTTTACCCATCACTCGTCGATCGCGCCCACCGGCACGATCTCGCTGTCGCTGGGCAACAACGCCAGCAACGGCATCGAACCCAGCTTCGCCCATCACTACTTCCGCAACGTGATCCGGGAAGGGCGCAAGACCAAGGAGAAAGTGCCCGTTTACTCGTGCGAACTGCTCGCCTACCGCGAGCGGATCAATCCCGCGGCCGGCCCGGACGGCGAGGGCGACGAGGCCTTGCCCGACTACTTCGTCACCGCCGACGACGTTACGCCGTCGGAACACGTCGCCATCCAGGGCGCGGCGCAGAAATGGGTGGACTCATCCATATCGAAGACCGCCAACGTGCCGTCCGACTACCCGTACGACCGCTTCAAGGACATCTACGTCGAGGCCTGGAAGAGCGGCCTCAAGGGCTGCACCACTTTCCGCTTCAATCCCACCGCCTTCCAGGGCGTGCTGGTCAAGGAGAAGGACCTGAAGAGCACCTTCTACGTCTTCCAGCTCGAAGACGGCAGCGAGGTGAAGTTCGCCGGCGACGAGGAAGTCGAGTACGACGGCCAGGTGCACACTGCCGCCAACCTTTTTGACGCCCTCAAGGAGGGCTACTACGGCAAGTTCTGAACAATGACTGAGTTCGCCAGGAAAATCGCCGGCAAGATCGTCGGCTACCGCGTGGAGCAGCCCGAGGCCGCGCCCGAAGTCTCCGCCGACGAACAACCGGCCGCCGCGCCCGAGACGCCCCCGCAGTCCAAGCCGCCCGAAAAACCCGCCGCGCGCCCGGCGCTCAGCGCCAGCGAGGACGGAAAGGTCGTGCGCATGCACGAGGGCCTGGAGCGCCCGACGCGCCTGGAAGGCACCACCTACAAGGTCAAGACCCCGGTGTCCGATCACGCCATGTACGTGACCATCAACGACATCGTCCTGAACGAGAACACGCCCGACGAGCGGCGCCGTCCGTTCGAGATCTTCATCAATTCCAAGAACCTCGATCACTACCAGTGGATCGTGGCGCTGACCCGGGTCATGTCGGCCGTGTTCCGCAAGGGCGGCGACGTGGCCTTCCTGGTGGATGAACTCAAGGCCGTGTTCGACCCGCGCGGCGGCTACTGGCAGCCGGGCGGCGTCTACATGCCGTCGATCATCGCCGAGCTGGGCTGCGTAGTGGGCGAGCACCTGGAGCGGATCGGGTTTATGGGAGAACACTCCCTGGACCCGGCCCAGCGCCGTGCGCTGGAAGTCAAGCGGCAGGATTTCGAGGACGCCCAGCGCCAGGAAGACGCCTTTGCCAGGAATACCTTCCCCGCCGGCGCCCAGCTTTGCGGGCGTTGCCACACCGCCGCCGTCGTGATGATGGACGGCTGTCTGACCTGCCTGAACTGCGGCGATTCGAAGTGTAACTAGTGTCGTGTCACGGACACGGCGCTGTTGTGCCGAAAAGGCCCCGCCGCGATGAGTGACCTGTTCGATCTTCACGGCAGGACCGCGCTGGTTACCGGTTGCCGGCGCGGCATCGGCAGGTCTATGGCCGTAGGGCTCGCCGAGGCGGGCGCGGACCTCATCGGAGTCTCGGCCACGCTGCAAGCGTCGGGCTCGGAAGTGGAACAGGCCGTCAGGGAGTCCGGACGCAGCTTTACGGCCTATCAATGCGACTTCGCGCAGCGTGACCAGCTATACCGTTTTATTGCCGCGGTTCGGGAAGAGCACGGCGCCGTGGATGTTCTGGTCAACAACGCCGGGACCGTACGGCGTGCCCCGCTCGCCGGGCATGGCGACGACTACTGGGACGAGGTGCTGGAGGTGAATCTGAGCGCCCAGTTCATATTGAGTCGCGAACTGGGCCGCGACATGGCCGAAAGAGGTTCGGGCAAGATAATCTTCACGGCTTCGCTGCTTTCGTTTCAGGGGGGAATCACGGTGCCCGGGTACGCCGCCAGCAAGGGCGGGCTAAGGCAGCTCATCATGGCGCTCTCGAATGAATGGGCGGGCAGGGGCCTCAATATCAACGGCATTGCGCCGGGTTACGTCGAAACCGACAACACCGGGGCCCTGCGCGAGGACCCGCAGCGGTTCAAGGCGATTCTCGAACGGATTCCGCAGGGTCGCTGGGGCAGGCCCGACGACTTCAAGGGCGCGGCGGTGTTCCTGGCTTCCCGGGCCTCCGACTATGTCAACGGCAGCATACTGCTCGTCGATGGCGGCTGGATGGGGCGATAGTGCAGCACCCCCCGGCCTTGCACCCGATAGCGGTTCCCCTGCTCGCCGCGTTACTCGCGCTCACGGGTCCGTTCGCGGCGGCCCAGGACAGCATTCGTCTGCGGGCCGCCGACATTCAGGAGGCAGGCTATCCGACCGTGCGCGGCATGGAAGCGATGTCGGACCGGCTCGACCAGGCAACAGGGGGCCGGATTCGCCTCAAGATCTATCCCGGCGCCCAGTTGGGCGACGAACGGGACATGCTGGAAATGACGATATTCGGCGGGATCGACATCAGCCGGACCAGCATCGCTCCGCTGAACTCGATCGCGCCGGAAACGGGCGTGTATTCCCTGCCGTTTCTCTTTCGTTCCACGGAACACATGCGGCGCGTGCTCGACGGCCCCATCGGAGATGAAGTCCTTGCCGCGCTGGAGCCCCACGGACTCATAGGCCTGTGCTACTACGACGCCGGCGCACGCAGCATGTACAACAACCTCCGTCCGATCCACTCCCCGGCCGACATTCAGGGAATGAAGGTTCGCGTGATGAACTCGGAAGTTTTCGTGGACATGATTTCGACGCTGGGCGGCAACGCGACGCCCATGGGGTTCGGGCAGGTGTATGAATCGCTGGCCCTGGGCACGATCGAAGCGGCGGAGAACAACTGGCCTTCCTATGAGTCTTCCCGGCACTTTGAAGTTGCGCCGCACTACAGCGTTACCCAGCATGTGATGGTGCCCGAAGTGCTGGTCATGTCCCGCTATCGCTGGCGAAAGCTGTCGCCGGAGGACCAGGTGCTGGTGCGCAGGGCCGCAAAGGAGTCGGTGCCCGCGATGCGGGAGTTCTGGGACGCACGGGTGACGACATCGCGCAACGCCATGGTCGAAGCCGGCGTGCAGATTGTCGACAACGTCGACAAGCAACCCTTCATGGACGCGATGCAGCCGTTGTATGAACAGTATCTGAAGGACCCGAGGCTCAGGGACCTGGTGGAGAGGATCCGTGCCGCGCCTTAGGCAACGATTGGACCTGGACCGCGCAGCCGGGGCGCTCGCCGGTTTCGTCCTGAAGGTCGCCGCGGCGGGACTGACCGTGATGACGCTGGTGATTTCCTGGCAGGTGTTCGCGCGCTACGTGCTGAACGCCAGTCCGCCCTGGTCCGAGGCGGTCGCCCTGATCCTCATGGTCAGCTTCGTGCTGCTGGCCGCGGCCGTTGGCGTGTATGAGAAGTTCCACCTGGGTTTCCGGTGGCTCGTGTCCACGCTGCCGCTCCGGCTCAAGCGGGCCGTGTTTGTTGTCGGACAGGTGCTGATCATGGCCTTCGGCGCGGCCATGGCCTTCAACGGGCTGGCTCTCGTTGACTACACGGCGACGCACATCATCCCCACGCTCAATATTTCCCGGTCGGTGGCCTACTGGCCCTTCGTCGTTTGCGGCGTGCTGATGATGCTGTTCGCGTTCGTCAACTGCGCGACCCTGATTGCCGGAAGGAGGGATGCCGACCCATGGAGCTAGTGGTACTGTTCGGCTGCTTCGTGGTTCTGCTGGCTCTCGGCGTGCCGGTCGCATTCTGTCTCGGCCTCTCGGCGCTGGCCACCCTGTTTTACCTGGATATTCCGCTGATCGTGGCGTTCCAGCGCATGGCGGCCGGCATCGACGTGTTCGCGCTGCTCGCCATTCCGTTCTTTATATTTGCCGGCGAACTCATGAACCAGTCGGGAATCGCGGCCAAGCTGGTGCGTCTGGCGGAATCCATGCTGGGCCGGGCCAGGGGCGGACTGGGGCAGGTGAGCGTGCTCTCCTGCATGATGTTCGGAGCGGTCTCGGGTTCGGCCGTGGCGAGCGTTTCGGCGATGGGGTCGGCGTTGACGCCGATCATGAGCGAGAAGGGCTACTCGCGGGATTTCGCCGTCAACGTCACCGCGACCGGCTCGGCCACCGGCCTGCTCATTCCGCCTTCGCACAACATGATCATCTACTCGATCGCGGCAGGCGGCAGCGTGTCCATCGTGTCGCTGTTTCTGGCCGGCTTGCTTCCCGGAATCCTGCTGGGTCTCGCCCTGATGGCCGCGACCTGGCTGGTCGCCGTCCGGCGCGGGTATCCGGGCGGCGCCTTCCCCGGGTGGCGTCAACTCTTCGTGGCCTTCGTGCAGGCGCTGCCGGGCCTGTTTTCAGCGATCATCATCGTGGGCGGAATACTCTCGGGCATATTTACGGCGACCGAGTCATCGGCGATTGCGGTCGTCTATACGGTCGTCATCGCCGCTTTCGTATATCGAAGCCTGAACTGGTCGAAGTTCGTGACCGCCACCCGCAACGCCGTCAGGACCACGGCCATCGTGATGCTGATCATTGCCGCGGCCTCGGCTTTCGGCTGGCTGATGGCGGTCGCGGAAGTGCCCCTGCGCATGTCGGAAGCCCTTCTCGGCATCAGCGAGAACCCGCTGGTCCTGTTTCTGATCATCAACCTGATCCTGCTGATGCTGGGAACCTTCATGGACATGGCGCCGCTGATCATCATCACCACGCCGATCTTCCTGCCGGTGGCCACCCAGCTGGGCATGGACCCGGTGCAATTCGGCGTGGTGATGATCCTGAACCTGGGCATCGGCCTGGTCACGCCGCCCGTGGGCGCGGTCCTCTTCGTCGGCTGCGCCGTGGGCGGCATCACCATCGAGAAGAGCCTGCGCTCCATCTGGCCGTTTTATTGCGCAATGCTGGTTGTGTTGCTGCTGGTGACGGCCATTCCGTCCATTTCGCTCGCTCTGCCCGGCCTGTTCGACTAGTGTGCTGGCCTGTTTGACTCGGGCCTGTTCGTCCGTGATTCCCGACTACTCGAAAGCGCTCATCCTGGTGGCGGGCGACGTCATGCTGGACGAGTACTGGCTGGGAGCGGCCACGCGCATTTCGCCCGAAGCGCCTGCTCCGGTGGTCCACGTCGACAGCCAGGAATACCGTCCGGGCGGCGCGGCCAACGTGGCCTGCAACCTGGCCGGGCTGGGCGCGCGGGTGACGCTGCTGGGAATTGTCGGCAAGGACCAGGAGGCCGAGGCGCTGTCCGGGGCGATGCAGGGCAGCGGCGTGACCTGCGAGTGGCTGCATTCCGAAAGCCGCCCCACGATCCGCAAGCTCAGGGTCCTTAGCCGCAATCAGCAGGTCATCCGGCTGGACCGCGAAACGCCCTTCAGCGGGGACGATTCCGCCCGCCTGACGGTGCGCTTCGCCGAACTGCTGGACGGCTGTTCCGCGGTCGTGCTGTCGGACTACGCCAAAGGCAGTCTGGCCGATGCCGGCACGCTGATCGAGGCCGCACGCTCCGCCGGCGTTCCGGTCCTGGTAGATCCCAAATCCGCGGATTTCGGCACCTATAGGGGGGCCAGCCTGCTGACGCCGAACCGCGCCGAATTCGAGGCGGCCCTTGGCGGATCGGGGGAATCGACGGAAGAAATGGCGGCGCGGGCGCAACGGGTGTGCGCCCTGCTGGAAATCGGCGGCATGGTCGTCACTCTGGGCGAACAGGGACTGCTGGCGGCGCCGGTCGCCGGATCCGCCCGGCACATTCCCGCCCGGGCGCGCGAGGTCTACGACGTCACGGGCGCCGGCGACACCGTAACGGCGGTCCTGGCTGCCGGCCTTGCGGTGGGCGCGGACATGGATGAGTCGGCTTATCTCGCCAACGTGGCGGCGGGCGTGGTCGTGGCGCGCGTGGGCGTAGCGCCGATCCATTTGCGCGATCTCAGGGAAGAACTCCGCGCGCCGGGATCGAGCGCTTCCGCGGTCATCGACGCCGCGGAAGCTGCGGCCATCGGTCGGCGGCTGCGCGACGACGGCAAGACACTGGTCATGACCAACGGTTGCTTCGACCTGCTGCACGCCGGTCATACCGCCTGCCTTGCGGAGGCGCGGGCGCTGGGCGACCGCCTGATGGTGGCGGTCAACGACGACGAATCGGTGCGCAGGCTGAAGGGGGACTCCCGGCCGGTCGTGCCGCTGGATCAGCGCATGGCGGTGCTCGCCGCGCTGGGCAGCGTGGATTGGGTCGTGCCCTTCGCTGAAGACACGCCGGCCGCGCTGATCGAGCAGGTCGGCCCGATGGTGCTGGCGAAGGGCGGCGACTATCAAGCGGAAGAAATTGCCGGCGGCGAAGCGGTCGAGCGCCTCGGCGGCCGCGTGGTCGTCCTCCCGTACCGCGAGGGCCTCTCCACCTCCGCCCTCCTGCGCCAGGTTTCCGGCGCCTGACGCCACGGGAGCGCTTAGCCTTGCCCCTTCCTGCCGGGAGTGTGTGAGCCATGGATGGCGGAACCAAGCTCCATGGATGGATTCATGCGTCTCCCGGCAGGAAGGGGCAAGGCTAAGCGCGGGGGTGCCCGCACACGCATGACTACACGCGATGAGGCGGTGCTCGGCGCTTACGGCGCGCTGTCGTGGATTGCGGCGCCTGCAATGTTCGGCTACATGCTGGCGCGTTCGGCGCGCGATCCTGGCTGGCGCCGCCGGCTTTCCGAACGCTGGGCCTTGAGGACGCCCGTTGTGCCGCCCGGAGGGGTGTGGCTGCACGGCTCGTCGCTCGGTGAGGCCGGGGCGCTATCTGTGTTGGCCGGCGAACTGCACGCCCGCCGGCCCGAGCTGCCCATGCTGCTCACCACCTTCACGCCGGCCGGTTCCGCAGCCATCCGGCGTGGTCTGCTCGAATCGCAGTTTCACTGCTTCCTGCCGCTGGACCTTGGCGTCGTCAACCGGCGCTTTCTGCGCGCCGCGCGCCCCGGCCTGGGCGTGATCCTGGAAACCGAGATCTGGCCGGGACTGTACGCCGCCTGCCGGTCGGCCGGCGTGCCTCTGGTGATGGCCAGCGCCCGCCTCTCGGAGCGTTCCCACGCCCGCTACCGGCGGGTGCGCGGGCTTGCCTCGGCGGCGTTGCGGGCGGTTCGAACCGTGGGCGCGCAAGGCGAGGAAGATGCACGGCGCTTTGCGGACCTCGGCCCCGGCGGCCTGGACGTGCGCGTGACCGGCAACCTCAAGTTCCACTATCGGCCCGGCGCGGGCGTGCTGGAGCGCGGCGCGGAAATCCGCCGGTCGATCGGCCCCGGCCGGCAGGTTTGGATCGCCGCCAGCACCCATGAGCCGGAGGAGCAGGTGGCCCTGCAGGCACACCGGCAGGTGCTGGCCGCGCGTGAGGACGCGCTGCTGATCATTGCGCCGCGCCATCGCGAGCGGTTCCCCGCGGTGCGCGCCTTACTGCAGGAGAGCGGCCTGAAGATCGGAGTGAGGTCGGTCGAAGGCTTGCCGCCAACCGGAGCCCAGGTCTTCCTGCTGGATTCCCTGGGCGAGATGACCTCCTTCTACGCCGCTGTCGACGTGGCCTTCGTGGGCGGAAGCATCGCGCGGGTGGGCGGGCACAACCTGCTCGAGCCGGCTGCCTTCGGCCTGCCGGTTCTGGCCGGTCCGCACCTGTTCCAGACGCGGGATACGGCCCGCCTGCTCCGCGAGGCCGGCGCGCTGTTCGGCGTGCGTGACGCAAGGGAACTGGCCGGCCGGCTGGCCCGCCTGCTCGACAGTGAGCATGCGCTGCGCAGCGCGGGAGAGGCTGCCAGGAGCTGCCTGGCGGCAGGGGAAAACGTTCTTGAGGAGACGCTCGCTCTTATTGAGCCGTTTCTTCCGCCTCGGCCTCTTCGGTCTGCGCCATCCAGCTGCTGACTTCCGCGAGGTCCGCCTCGGTCAGGATGCCCGCGGCGTTCTTCAGCGTCAGCACGTTGACGATGAAGTCGTAGCGGCTGCGGGCGTAGTTGCTTTCCGCGGCGACCAGGGCCTGGCGCGCGGCAAGCACGTCAACGATGGTGCGGGTGCCGATCTCGTAGCCGGCTTCCGTGGCTCGCAGGGCGGTACGGCTGGAGGCCACCGCCTGGCGTAGCGCGGTGACGCGGGAAATCTCGGAGCTCACGCCCAGGAAGGCATCGCGGGTCTGGCGCACCACCATGCGTTCGACGCCTTCCAGGCGCTCGGTGGAAGCGCGGTGCAGGAACCTGGCTTCGCGGATGCGCGACGACCGGTTGAAGCCGTCGAATATCGGAACCGAAAGCGTCAGCCGGACCGAGTTGTTGCGGTTGCTGTCGCGGAAATCGCTGGGCTGGCCCCGGAAGACACGCTCCCGGTTGCCGTTGCCGCCGCCGGTATCCGCCACCAGTTCCAGCGAAGGCAGGTAATCGGAGCGGCGCAGCTTGACCTCGCTTTCGGCGATCGACGCCGCCAGCCGGGCCGAGACCAGGCTGGGATTCTGCTGCAGCGCCGTGTCCACCCACGATTGCTGCACATTGGGCGACGGCAGCGGCAGCGGCATGCCTTCGCCGGGCTTGGTGAGGTTGGCGACCGGCATCGGCGCGCCGACGATTTCGCGAAGTTGTTCTTCGGTGCTCGCCAGGGCGCGCTTGGCGCCGATCTCGGCGGCTATCGCCTGGTCGTGCGCGGCCTGCGCCTCCTGTACGTCGGTAATGGCGATCAGGCCCACCTCGAAGCGCTTCTGGGCCTGCTCCAGTTGCCGGGCGATGGCGGTACGAGCGGCGCTTTGCGCAGTCAGTTCGTCCTGCGCGCCCAGTACCGCGAAGTAGGCCTGGGAAGTGCGCAGCATGGATTCCTGGCGGGCCGCTTCGAAATCCGCCTCGGACTGCGCAAGGAGGTCCTTGGCCGCGCCCATGGCGATGATGGCGCCCCAGTCGAACAGGGTCTGGGTCAGCGTCAGCCCCCAGCCGCGGGTCCGCCCTTCCGACGAGCTGGAATCGGTGATCGGCGCAAACTCGCCGGTGGGCGTGGGTGCGTAGAACAGCAGCGTGCTGCGGCTGTCGCTGCGGGTGAAGTTGCCGGAGGCGTCGATTTCCGGGAACAGGAAACTGCGGGCCTGGGACCGGGTCTCCTGCGCCGCCATCAGGCGGGCCTCGGCCTCGCGCAGCACCGGGTCGCCGGTGCGCGCCCGCTGGTACACCTCAAGCAGGTTTTCCGACCACCCCGGCAGGGGCGCTGCGACGACCACCGTAAGCGTGGCGAAAAGCAATAATTTCTTCATTGGAGACCAGTCGCGCAAGTCAACGTGGGGATTCTAACCGCTGCCGCCGATAGCGCAGTGTTCCGCGGGACACGCCACCGCCTGCTAGAAGTGGAAGGGGTCGGGATGAGGAGCGTTCGTCAACGGCGCCGCAACGGTTTCAAACAGGGACTCCTCGATTCGCGGCTCACCGGCTGTTATCAGCAGCGCTTCCATGATCGGCTGCTGCCCCACGATGCTAAACAGCCGGCCGCCCTTGTTGAGCCATTGCTCGAAGCGTTCGTCGTACCGGGGCAGGGAGCCGGTAAGGACGATGGCGTCGTATGCTTCTTCGGGCTCGAAGTCGAAGGCATCGGCGCAAACGGTCGTCACGTTTTGCCTTGCCGCGAGCCTTTGCGACGCGCCGGCATGCAGTTCGGGCGAAATCTCCAGGCTCAGCACCTCGCCGGCCATCCGCGCCAGGCAGGCGGCGAGCCAGCCGCTGCCTGTTCCGACCTCAAGAACACTGTCGCTGGGCTTGAGCTCGAGCGCCTGGAGGATACGGCCCTCGACGGAGGGCGTCATCATTTCCTGGCCGCCGGGCAGCGGCAGCGCCAGGTCGGCGTAAGCCAGCGCGCGGTGCCGCTCCGGGACGAAATCCTCGCGCCGCAGATCGCTGAACACGGCCAGAACGCGCTCGTCCAGCACGTTCCAGCACCGGACCTGGCCGCGCACCATCCGCTCCCTCGCCCTCGTATCCATCTCCTGCACCATCACCTGTTCCGGGGATTATCCGCTATCGCTGCCACCGTATTCCGGGAGCGTCAGCGGCAGGGATGCCGCTGTCGAGCCCACAGGGATGTGCTTGTCGGCGTCTCCCGGAATACGGTGGCAGCGATAGCGGTACTGTCATTCACGTAATGCGTCGTTAGAGAAGGGGGGCGATGAGGAGGGCGACGATGTTGACGATCTTGATCAGCGGGTTGATGGCGGGACCGGCGGTGTCCTTGTAGGGATCGCCGACGGTGTCGCCCGTAACCGCGGCGTGGTGCGCTTCGGAGCCCTTGCCGCCCAGCGCGCCGTCTTCCACGTATTTCTTGGCGTTGTCCCAGGCGCCGCCACCGGTGGTCATCGAGATCGCCAAGAACAGCCCGGTGACGATCGAGCCGATCAGCATGCCTCCGAGCGCCCTCGCGCCCGCGCCTTCAGGCATCAGCCAGCCGATCACCAGAACCAGCACCACCGGCGCGAGCACCGGCAGCAGCGAGGGCACGATCATCTCGCGGATCGCCGCACGGGTCAGCAGGTCCACGGCGCGACCGTAGTCGGGCTTGGCCGTGCCTTCCATGATGCCCGCGATTTCCCGGAACTGGCGGCGCACTTCCTGCACCACGCTGGCGGCGGCGCGTCCCACCGCTTCCATCGCCAGCGCGCCGAACAGGTACGGGATCAGGCCGCCGATGAACAGGCCGATGATCACGGCCGGGTCGTCCAGGCGGAACACGAAACTCTTGCCGGCCGCCTGCAGGTTATGGGTGTAGTCGGCGAACAGAACCAGCGCGGCCAGCCCGGCGGAGCCGATAGCGTAGCCCTTGGTTACGGCCTTGGTGGTGTTGCCTACGGCGTCCAGGGGATCGGTGATGTTGCGGATCTCTTCGGGCATCTCGGCCATTTCGGCGATGCCGCCGGCGTTGTCGGTGATCGGCCCGAAGGCGTCCAGCGCAACGATCATCCCGGTCATGGAAAGCATGGCGGTGGCGGCGATCGCGATACCGTACAGCCCCGCGAGCTGGTAGGTGAAGAGAATGCTCAGGCACACCGCCAGCACCGGCAGCGCGGTGGCTTTCATCGAAAGGCCCAGCCCGGCGATGATGTTGGTGGCGTGGCCGGTCGACGAGGCCTGGGCCAGTTTGCGTACCGGCGAGAACTGCGTGCCGGTGTAGTAATCGGTGATCAACATGATCACGCCGGTAAGCACTAGGCCGATCAGCGCACAGCCGAACAGGCTTGCGGGCGTATACGAGCCGGCCTCGGCCCACATCTGTTGCGTCAGGAACCAGATTCCTATCGCGGCGAGCACGGCGGCCACGATTACGCCCTTGTACAGCGCCGACATGACGCCCTTGCCCTTGCCTGCGCGCACCGCGAAGGTCCCGATGATGGAGGCCACGATCGAGACGGCGCCGATGGCGAGCGGGTACAGCACCGCCGCGTCGGGCGCCTCCTGAATCGTCAGAAAGCCGAGCAGCATCGTGGCGATGACGGTCACGGCGTAGGTCTCGAACAGGTCGGCGGCCATTCCGGCGCAGTCGCCCACGTTGTCGCCCACGTTGTCGGCGATGACCGCCGGGTTGCGCGGGTCGTCCTCGGGGATGCCCGCCTCGACCTTTCCGACCAGGTCCGCGCCCACGTCGGCGCCCTTGGTGAAAATTCCGCCGCCCAGCCGCGCGAAGATCGAGATCAGCGAGCCGCCGAAGGCCAGGCCCACGAGCGCATGCAGCACGTCGCCCGTTTCCATGCCGGCACGGTCCAGCACCAGGTAGTAGCCGGCCACGCCCAGCAGGGCCAGGCCCACCACCAGCATTCCGGTGATAGCGCCGCCGCGGAAGGCCACCGCCAGCGCCGCGTTCATTCCGTTGTAGGCGGCCTGCGCGGTGCGCGAATTGGCCCGCACCGACACGTTCATGCCGATGTAGCCGGCAGCGCCGGAAAACGCGGCCCCCACGAGGAACCCGCCGGCCACCGCCCAATCGAGCACGAAACCCAGTATCAGCAGCAGGGGCAGGCCCGCGAGGGCGACCGTCATGTATTGCCGGTTCAGGTAGGCCTTGGCGCCGACCTGCACCGCGGTGGCGATCTCCTGCATGCGCTCGTTGCCGGCATCCAGCTTCAGCACCCAGCGCGTGCTCACGAGCCCGTAGAGAATGGCCAAGGCCCCGGCGGCGATGGCGCTGTACACGTAATTCATATGATCTGTCCCAAGCGTAGCAGGGCGATTGCCCGCAAACCGGCAAATTTTATCCGTTTCCGCGGATAGTAAAATGCGCGCTCCCATTCAGCCGCCCGCGCTTCCCGGATGAACACGATCAATCTGCCCGCCCCGCTGCGGGACGAACTGGAAACGATAGCCGTCAACGGTTACCCCAATGAGACCTGCGGGGTCCTGGTCGGGGCCTCAACCGACGGCCAGGTGCGGGTGGAGCGGGTATTTCAGGCGCGCAATCTCAACACCGAGCGCGCGCGCGACCGCTACGTGCTGGATCCCGACGACCTGATGACGGCGGACGAGGCGGCACGTGAGGCCGGACTGGACATCGTCGGTTTCTGGCACACGCATCCCGATCATCCCGCGCTTCCGTCCGAGACGGACCGCGAGGCCGCGTGGGACGGTTATTCCTACGTCATCCTTTCGGTGAGCGGCGCGCGTGTGGAGGACCTGCGTTCCTGGCGGCTCAACGGCGCCGGCTTCGTGGAAGAGCAGGTGGCGGCATGAGCAGGGCGACCGTGCGCATTCCCACGCCGCTGCGCGGTTTTGCCGGGGGCAACAGCGAAATAATGGCCGAAGGCGCCAGTGTGGGCGCCGTAATGAGCGCGATTGGCGCGGATTACCCGGAACTGCTGGAACGGGTCATGAAGGCGGACGGGCAGCCGCGCGAGTTCGTGAACATCTATCTGGGCAGCGACAACGTGCGCACTCTGGACGGCATGGAGACGCAGGTGAGCGAAGGCGACGTTCTCTCGATTCTGCCGGCGGTGGCGGGAGGCCGCTCGGCCCGGGACCGCCGGCTGGCCGACATCCGCGGCAATGTGCCGGAAGTCAGCCCGCGCGAGGCGCTGGAACTGCAACGCTCCGGCGCGGCCCTGATCGACGTGCGCGACGCGACCGAAGTCGCCCAGGGCAGCCCGGTCGGCGCGCTCAGGCTGGACCGCAGTTTCCTGGAACTGAGGATCGAAGAGGCGGTTCCGGACCTGGACCGTACCCTGGTGGTCACCTGCGCCAGCGGCCAGCGCTCCCTGTTCGCGGCCGATGACCTGAAGCGCATGGGCTACAGCGACGTGCGTTCGCTGGCCGGCGGGTTCAACGGCTGGAAGGACGAAGGCCTGCCTTTCGAGATTCCCAGGATGCTCAACGCGGATGCCCGGGAGCGCTATTCGCGCCACCTGGTCATGCCGGAAGTGGGCGAGGCCGGCCAGTTGAAGCTGCTGGAAAGCCGGGTGCTTCTGATAGGCGCCGGCGGTATCGGTTCGCCGGCGGCGCTGTACCTGGCCGCGGCGGGCGTCGGCACGCTGGGCATCGTCGATCATGACGTGGTCGACCGCAGCAACCTGCAACGCCAGATACTGCACTCCGACGAACGCGTGGGCGTGTCCAAGGTGGCCTCGGCGCGCGAGGCATTGCTGGCGCTCAACCCGTCCGTCAACGTGGTGGAGCATCGTTTGCGCCTGGAGAGCACCAACGTCGAGGAGGTTTTCGAGGGCTACGACGTGGTTGTTGACGGTTCCGACAATTTCGCCACGCGCTACCTGGTCAACGATGCCTGCGTAAAGCACCGGATTCCGAACGTGCACGGCTCGGTGTTCCGCTTCGAGGGGCAGGTGTCGGTGTTCTGGCCGGCCCGCGAAGACGGGCCGGGGCCCTGCTACCGCTGCCTTTATCCGGAGCCGCCGCCGCCCGAACTGGCGCCGTCCTGCGCGGAGGCGGGCGTGCTGGGCATATTGCCGGGCGTTGTGGGGCTTCTCGAGGCGGTGGAGACGATCAAGATCCTGCTTGGCGCCGGCGACCTGCTGGTGGGTCGGCTGTTGCACTATGACGCCCTGTCCGCGCGGTTCACGGAATTCACGCAGGCCCGCAACCCCGAATGCAGCTATTGCGCCGAGGACGCGGAGTTTCCCGGCTACATCGACTACCAGGAATTCTGCGCCCTGGCAGGGTAGGCTGCGCAGCGGCGGTTCCATCAGTGCCCTGAGGTTCGGGGGGTAATGCAAGCAATGGCATTCGATTCTGGAGAAGCCGCGCTGCCGCTGGCGGGTGACGATGCCGGGCTGTTCGCGGGCATCGGCGAAACGCCCCTGGTCGAGCTGGACTTCCTGGAGGAAATCCCCGAAGGCGTGCGGCTGTTCGCCAAGCTGGAGAGCACCAATCCCGGCGGTTCCATCAAGGACCGTCCGGTCGCCCGCATGCTGTCGGCCGCATTGCGCGACGGGCATCTCGACGGAGACCGGCGGCTGCTGGATTCCTCCTCGGGCAACGCGGGCATCGCCTACGCCATGCTGGGCGCCGCGCTGGGCATCCCGGTCACCCTGGTGGTGCCCGGCAACGCCAGCCGGGAGCGCCTTCAGCGGATCGAGGCGCACGGCGCGGAACTGATCCTGACCGACCCCATCGAGGGCTACGACCATGCGCTGCGCGAGTCGCAACGGCTTGCCAGGGAGCAGCCGGACCGCTACTGGCATTGCGATCAGTACACCAACGACGAGAACTGGAGGGCCCACTATCACGGCACCGGCGCCGAACTGCTGACGCAGGTCGGCGAGGCCGTAGGCAGCGCGCCCGACGCCTTTGTCGCCGGGGTCGGCACCGGCGGCACCATTACCGGGGCCGGCCACAGGCTGCGCGAAGCCAATCCCGGCCTGCACATCGCCTGCGTGATTCCGGAAGTGTTTCCGGGCATCGAGGGCCTCAAGCCGCTGGGCGCGCCCGACGATATCGTGCCCGCCATCCTGCACGAGGAGCTGATCGATGAGCGCATCGACGTGCGCATGGAGCAGGCGACGCCGGTCTGCCGGCGGCTCTCGAAGGCTGGGCTGTTCGTTGGGCCGTCGTCCGGCGCCTACGTGCACGCCGCCTTGCAGGTAGCAGCCACCGGCCGCTACCCCGTCGTCGTCACCATCCTGTCCGATGGCGGCGAACGCTACGCCTCCACCGGCATGTGGGACCGCTAGACTGGGACGGTGTAGTTCAGCGGCAGGCGGCCGCCGTCGGCGAACAGGGTCTGGCCGGTGATGTAGGAGGCCATTTCGCTGGCCAGGAACACGGCCACCGACGCGATCTCGTCCGGTTGGCCCAGGCGGCCCATGGGCGTGCGCGAAAGGATCATGCGCCGCGCGTTCTCGTCGGTCATCACGCTCTTCAGGATTTCGGTCTCGATCGAGCCAGGGCCGATGGCGTTGACCCGAATGCCGTGCGCGGCGAGGCCCAGGGCCATCGCCCGGGTCAGCTGCGAAAGTCCGCCCTTGGACACCACGTAGGCGAGCTGGTTGGGGATCGCCAGCCGTTCGTTCACCGAAGACATGTAGAGGATGCTGCCCTTGCGCTCTCGCTTGACCATTTCGCGGGCCGCGAGCTGCCCCAGCACGAATCCGGCGCGCAGGTTGACGCGGTGCACGCGGTCGAATTCCTCGCGGCTTACCGTCAGCACGTCTCCGGGCGCCAGGATGCCGGCGTTGCTGAGGAGGATGTCCAGGCCGTCGAAGTGATCCGCCGTGGCGGCGATGAGGCCTTCGCACTGCTCGTCGTCGCCCACGTCGCAGTGGTGCGCCAGGGTCGTGGCGCCGGTTTCCGCGGCGATCTCGCGCGCCGCCTGCTCGCAGCCTTCGCGATCGATGTCGGCCAGCGCAACGCCGGCGCCGTTCTGCGCGAAGGCCAGGGCGCAGGCGCGGCCGATGCCCCGGGCGCCGCCGGTTACCAGGGCGGTCTTGCCTTCGAGCAGTCTGCTGCCGTTCACGGCGGGGGCGGAAGCGCGCGGGCTGGCCTTATGAGGACGGTACGTCCTCGTTCCCCGGCTGCCTGAGATACCACTCGGCGATCTCCTCGCGCGTGGTCCACCACACGCCCGGCAGCGACTTGGCGTGCTCGATGAACTCGCGCAGGCCACGCATGCGATAGGCGCGCCCGGAAACGTGCGGATGCAGCCCCACGTTCATCATGCGCGCCTGCGTCGCGCCCTCCGCGTACAGCTGGTCGAGCTCGTCGATCAGGATGTCGCGGAACTCGTCGGTGGTGTGGCCGCGCCGGGTGAGAATCGTGAAGTCGTTGATTTCATTGGAATACGGAGTGGAGACGATGTTTCCGTGCGGGGTCCGTATCAGGTACGGCTGATCGTCGTTCATCAGGTCGCAGTAGAACAGCAGTCCCGCCTCGGCCAGGATCCCCGGCGTGGCCAGCGTGCCCCGCAGCGACGAGGACAGCCAGCCGCGCGCCTTGCGCCCGACGGTGCGCTCGTAGATATCCAGCGTGCGATGAATCACCTCGCGCTCGCGCGCCTCGTCGCCGGAAAAGTCGGTCAGCAGCTCGCCCTGCTCGTAGTTGTGCGCGATCAGTTCGCAGCCGCGCTCCAGGGCGGCCTGCACCATGGGCAGGCGCCGCTCGCAGGTCACGGCATTGAGCGTGCAGGCCGGCGTGACGCCCAGCTTGTCGAACAGCTCGAACTGCCGCCAGATGCCCACCCGCTGGCCGTACTCGCGCCAGGTGTAGTTCGGGAAATCCGGCACCCGGCCCGGCAGGGCGTCCGGAAGTATCGGCGGCCCGCCCGCGTAGTAGGGCGCGTCGGTGTCCTTGACGAGGTCCCAGGTTTCGAGATTGAACGTGATCAGCAGCGCTACGCGCTTGCCATCCGGCCACTCCAGCCGCGGCCGCTGCGAAATCGGTGTGTAGTCGTATTCCATCTTAATGTTGTCATCCATGTTGTGCCGATCCTGCGGCTGCCATGCCCCCTCTTTCCGGGATACGCCGGCAAGGACATCCGTGTCGGCTCGGCCTCGGCATCCCTGCCTCGGACGCTCCCGGAAAGAGGGGGCATGGCAGCCTCAAGCGGATACGGTACCAGTCTTATGCCGAAACTAGCAGCCTGTCGGGCTTAGGGTTGCCGTAGTGGGTTGCGGTGCGCTCCCCGCGGCCTCGAATGGCCGCCCTGGGGACCGCATTCGACGGGCGGGAAATTCCGGCAACCCGGCCAGCGCCCTCCCGGGGTTCCCGGAAGCCGACGAAAGCGCCCCAGGAGGCCGAAACAGGCAGATACGACTCGCCGGATCATCGGTTTACGCCATTTTCAAGCGGTGCAATCGCTTGCAGTTGTAGGCCAGCGTCACCAGGGCCCACTCGCCCTCCACCTTGTTCCGGCCCCGAAGCAAAAACCGCCGAAATCCCATCGCCTCCTTCACGATCCCGAACACCGGCTCCACCGTCTGCTTGCGCAAGCGATACAGCGCCCGGTTCTCTTCTGTTTCCATCTTCTCCTTCATCCGCTTGAGCCATTCCGCCTTCGGCTCCTTCGCCGCCTGGCCTTCAACCGGTGGACGAAAATCATGCGCACGGCGACGATCCTCCGTCCCGACCGCCACCAGAACCTTAAGGCCCCGGCCTTCCAGCCGCGCCACCTGCGAACCCGACGCATAGCCGTTGTCCGCCAACACCCGGCCGGGTTCGCCCAACGCCTTGGGAATCGTCTCCACATCCGCAACCAACTCGCGCCTATCGCTCGCGCAGGAACTCACCCGCGAACCCAAAACCAACTGGCTTCCGTGCGCATCCACCACCGCCTGCGCGTTATACGCCTGACGCCATTCGCTGCGTTTGTTCTTGCGCATCAGCGCACTGTCCGAATCCGTCAGGTTGATCTGCTCCTCCGGCCTCGGCTCCTTACCCGGCTCCTTGATCTTCGCGCCCTTGGCGCGGCCCTCGCGCTTGTCGCGCGCCGCCACCTTGCGCTCATACGCCGCCCGATCCAACGCCGCCTGCGAACGCGCACGGCGATCCAACTTGGCGCACGCCCGATCCAGCTTCGCCTTCAGCTTCTCGCGACGCCGCAAATCTTCCGGCAAACTCTCCGCATCCGGCCCCGACTGCGCATCCGCACGCTCCGCGCGGCCCAGCAAGTCCTCAATCTCTCCGCGCAACTGCTCCCGAAGCGCATGGGCGCGATCCCGACGGAGGCTGTTGCGCTTGCTCGCGTTGGCGTCCACCTTCGTCCCGTCCACGCTCACCGTGCCCACCTTCAGCAACTGCAACTCCCGCGCCATCAGCAATACCCGCAAAAACGCCTCCCCCACCGCCTCGAAGTTCTCCCGCCGAAACGTGCAGATCGTGTCATGATCCGGATGACAGTTCGCTGTCACATACCGAACCCCAATGTCCCGATACGTCGCCCGCTCGATCCGACGCGAACCGAATATCCCGTGCGCGTAGCAGTAAATCAAAAGCGCCAGCATCATCCGCGGGTGATACTGCGCCGAACCCGTGCCCCGCTCGTTCACCTTGAACGATTCCATCGGAACCCGCTCCACCGCCTCCAGAACAAAATGCGCCAAGTCGTCCGACGCAACCCACTCGCGAAGGTCCGGAGGCAAAAGATAAGCTTGGCTCGAATCCCGCTCCACAAACTTCGGCATCTCGATTACCCCATGGCCTGGACCGACCCAATTGTAAGAAAATACAACCCCTAAGTCCGACAGGCTGCTAGTGTTCGGCGAGCAGCGAGCCGAAGCCGTAGACCCTGTCTTCGATGCCGTTCTCGCGCAAGGCGTGCCAGTAGGTGCAGGTGTTGATCGCCAGCACCGGCTTGTCCAGCCAGTTCTCGGCCTCCGGCGCGATGTGCGCGAACGCCAGGTTGGTGCCCACCTGGATGATCAGTTCCACCGAGTCGTCGTTGACCTCGTGCACGGCCCGCCGCAGCGTGGCCGGGCTCTCATGCGCGATCAGCATCGGGCTCCTGCTTTTCAGCCCCACCAGGTGCACCACCTCAAAGCCGCAATCCTCGAAGAAGTTGCGCACTTCCTTGTCTCCCACCGGCATGTAGGGCGTGATCACGCCGATCCGCCTGATGTCGCCGTAGCAGGCGATGGCGTCGCGGCAGGCGTGCGAGCCCAGGCCTACCGTCACGCCGGCGCGCTCCTCCAGGTTCTTCTTCAGCTGCTCGGCTCCCAGCACGCCCTCCCAGAACGTCTCGGCTGACATGCCCATCACCACGTAGTCCGGGCTGCAGGTCATGACGCGATCCACGGCGTTCTCCGTTTCCGCGCGGATGTTCTCCATCAACTGCAGGAATTCCTCGTCGCTATTTACGGGGTCGTCCGGAATCCAGGCTCGGGAAAAGTGATTGGTCACGCCGCGCGGGCGCATGTCGTCGTATTCCGGCTGCACACTGGTGTTGGTGGACGGCGCCACCACACCGAACTTCATGCGCCATCCCAGGGTATCGGTCATTGCTAGTCCTTCAGAATAAAGTCAGCCACGATGCGGGTCCATTCCTCGGGCTGTTCGTCCACGATGTCGTGAGTGCCGCCTTGCAACTCGGCGTATTCGAAATCGGGCCTGAGCTTGTTTACTCGCTTGCAGACCTCGTAAATGTCGTCTCCGGTGTTGGTCAACACCAGCGTCGGCTGGGTCATCTTGCGCAAAGGCACGGAAAGGTCATGGGCGAAGGCGGCGGCGTGGCCGAACCTGGCTTTCTCGCCGGCGATCAGCATCTGCACCACGCCCCAGTGCATGGCGCGCAGGTTGGTCCAGCCCGGTGTGAAGTGCAGCCGCCGGTTCCACACGTCCATGAGGTGGCTGCCGTCCGCCTTCACTTCGGGTTCCGCGCGATTGCTGGTCGCCGCCTTCCACTTGTCCTGCTCCTCGCGGGTCAGCAGCGGCGCGCCGTTCAGCACCACCCGGGTAACCCGCTCCGGCTCCATTACCGCGAGTTCCGCGGCGATGGAAGCGCCGGTGTGGTGGCCCAGCAGCGCCGTGCGCTCCAGTTCCAGATGATCGATCACGCTGCGGATGGCTTGCGCGTAGTCCGGGATCCAGGGTTGCTCGTCGGGTACGTGGGACTGGCCGAAGCCGGGCGTATCGACGCCGATCGCGCGAATGCCGCGCGCCGCCAGCGGCTGATAGGCGGCCTCGAACATCTCCGAGGAGCTGGGCGACTGGTGAAGCAGCAGCAGCGGCGCGCCGCTTCCAGCCTCCTGGTAATGGATCTGCCCGAACGGCCCGTCGGCGTAGCCTTTGCGTCTTTTCATATCGTCTCGAATCCCTCTCCCGGGCGGGCTAGTGTAGCGTAGCAAACAGCCCCCGTGTCTTATACTTGCGGCCCGCAAGCGGGCCCGGAGCAAGCCAGTGACTGACGGCACCCATGAATTCGATTTGCTGATCAAGAACGTGCGCGTGGCGCGGGCCGGCGGGGACGGCCTGGAAGATCTCGATATCGCGATCAAGGGCGGGCGTTTCGCAAGCCTGGCGCCGGACATCGCCGCCGGGAGCGCCAGGGAAACCTACGACGCACGCAACCGGATCGCGTTTCCCGGG
This sequence comes from Gammaproteobacteria bacterium, assembly GCA_963666765.1. Lineage (GTDB taxonomy): Bacteria > Pseudomonadota > Gammaproteobacteria > Steroidobacterales > Foliamicaceae > Foliamicus. Next base: position 1,640,435 of record OY762933.1, on the reverse strand, counting down.
GTGGTGGATCCCCACATGCACTGCGGCATCTACGGCCCGCTGGAGCAGGACGCGCAGACCGAGAGCCGGGCCGCGGCCCAGGGCGGCGTGACCTCAAGCCTCAACTACATGCGAACCGGGCAGTACTACCTGAACAAGGGCGGTCCCTATGCCGAGTTCTTCCCCGAGGTGCTGGACAAGTCCGACGGGCGCTTCCACGTGGACTACTGCTATCACCTGGCGCCCATGGACAGCACGCACATTTCGGAGCTGCCCATGCTGGTGGGCGAGCACGGGGTGACCTCGTTCAAGATCTTCATGTTCTACGGCAGCTACGGGCTGCACGGAGCCTCCGTCAGCCAGAACGACTTCCTGATGATCAGCGAGGACGAACGCTACGACTACGCGCACTTCGAATTCGTGATGCGCGGCGTCAAGCGCGCCATGCAGGAGCATCCGGACGCCGCCCCCGCCATCAGCCTCAGCCTGCACTGCGAAACGGCGGAGATCATGCAGGCATATACGAAGATCGTTCAGGACGAAGGCAGGCTCACCGGCCTGCACGCCTACCACGCCGCACGGCCGCCGCACTCGGAAGGGCTGGCCATCTGCATCGCCTCGTACCTGGCGCATGAGACCGAACTGCCCAATATCAATCTATTGCACCTGAGTTCGGCCAAGGCGGTGGACGCTGCGCTGCGCATGCAGGGTGCTTTCCCGCACATCGACTTCCGGCGCGAGGTCACCATCGGCCACCTGGTTCTGGACGTGGACACGCCCAACGGCAACCTGGCCAAGGTCAACCCGCCGATCCGCCCGCGCGAGGACGTGGAGTTCCTTTGGGAGAAGCTGCTGGAGCGCAAGCTCGACTGGGTGTGCAGCGACCATGCCTGCTGCAAGCACGAGCGCAAGGTGAGCCAGGACAATCCCGACGACATCTGGCTGGCGAAGTCCGGCTTCGGCGGCACCGAGTACCTGCTGTCCGCGCTGGTCAGCGAGGGGCGCGGCCGCGGCATGAGCTTCAATCACATGGCGGAGGTGACCAGCCTGAACCCGGCGCGCCGCTTCGGGTTGTTACGCAAGGGCGATATCGTCGAAGGCCTCGACGCGGATCTGGCGATCGTGGATCCCGACGAGAACTGGACAGTCCGGGCCGAGGAATCGGAGTCCCAGCAGGGTTACACGCCGTTCGAAGGCGTGGAACTCGGCGCCCGGGTCAAGACCACCTTCCTGCGCGGACGCCGGATCTACGACGACGGCGCCGTAATGGGCGCCCCCACCGGCGAGTTCATTCGCCGCCCTATGTAGCCGGGACGAACCGATGCCACAGATGCAAACCTCCAACCTGACGCCTCGCCAATACTGGGAAGAGGTCAAGTCCAACCCCAACCGGGCGCGCTTCGGCTTTGGGGAAAAGGCGGCGTTGATCAACATTGATCTGCAGCGCGCCTATACGGACATCGACAGCTTCCCGACGGCCTACCAGACCAACCCCGACCAGATCGACTACATCAACCGCCTGTCGGCGCTGGCGCGCGAACGGAACATGCCGGTGATCTGGACCTACGTCGCCTACATGGACAACGCCGACGACGCCGGCGTCTGGGGCACGCGCACCGACACGGAGAATTCCCTTCAGAACATCAAGGAGGGCGGCGCCCGCTCGGAACTCGACCCGCGATTGGAGGTGGACCGCGAACGCGACGCCGTGGTGAACAAGCGCATGGCAAGCGTCTTTCACGACAGCCTGATACCCTCGCTTCTGGTCTGGCACAAGGTGGACACGGTGATCCTCACCGGGGGCAGCACCTCCGGTTGCGTGCGCGCCTCCGCGGTCGCCTCGCTCTCGCACGGCTATCGGACGATCGTGCCGGAGGAGTGCGTCGCCGACAAGCACGAGATACCCCATTTCGCCAACCTCTGCGACATCATGCTCAAGTATGCGGACGTGGAGCCATTCGCCACGGTGGCCGGCTGGCTGGAGAACCACCCCGGCTGTGCGCCGATTCGTCAGGCCCGCGGCGCCGGCTTCTAGTGACTGGTCCCGTGCGGGAAGATCCAGCGCTTTACGACTATCGCGCCTGGGCCGAGCGCCTTCCGATCCGTTGGCCCAACGGCGCCAGGGTCGCCTTTTGGGTAGCGCCCAATATCGAGTTCTACGAACTGGATCCGCCGACCAATCCAATACGCAAGGCCTGGCCCCGCCCGACCCCCGATATCCAGGGCTATGGAACGCGGGACTACGGCAATCGGGTCGGCCACATGCGCATGATGGAACTGCTTGACCGCTACAGCGTGCGCGGCTCCGTCAGCCTGTCGGTGGCGCTTTGCGAGCATCATCCCGAGATCATCGACATGTGCCGGGAGCGCAATTGGGAGTTCTTCAGCCACGGCATCTACAACACCCGCTATGTCTATGGCATGGACGAGGTGCAGGAACGCGCCGTGATCGAGGACTCGGTGCGCACCATCGCCAGGCACACCGGGCAGCAGTGCTCCGGCTACCTGGCCCCGGCCCTCACGCATACCGAGCGTACGCTGGACCTGTTCAGCGAGGCCGGCGGGCTTTACACCTGCGACCTTTTTCACGACGACCAGCCCACGCCCGTGCGGGTGCGCTCCGGCCGGCCGTTCGTTTCCGTGCCCTACTCGCTGGAACTCAACGACACCATTGTCTATGTCGTCAACCGCATCGAGCCCAGGCGTTACGGAGCGATGATCAGGCAGGCCTTCGACCGGCTCTACCGGGAAGGCGAAAAGGGCGGAACGGTCATGTGCGTGCCGCTGCACGCCTACCAGGTGGCGCACCCGCACAGGATACGCGCGTTCGAGGACGCGCTGGCCTATATCACCGGGCGCCCGAAGGTGTGGGTGACCACGGGCCGGGAAATTGCCGAGTACTTTGTGGAGCACTACTACGACCAGGCCGTGGCGAAGTGGGGGAGTGGAGACAAGGGGGAGGCCGGAGATGGCGCTTGACCCGGCCTACCTGGAGTACCAACGGCGCCGCTACGGCATGGACCACGACCGGTACGAGTGGTCGATGCTGTCCCGACGCGCTCCGGTCGCATGGCCGAACGGCGCACGGGTGGCGCTTTGGGTCAACGTGGCGGTACAGTTCTTCCCGCTGAACCAGCGCGGCAAGCCGTTCCCGCCGCCGGGCGGCATGAGCACGGCGTACCCCGACCTGCGTCACTACACGCTGCGCGATTACGGCAACCGGGTGGGCCTGTTCCGTTGCCTCGAAGCCTTGGACGAAGCTGGCGTGACCCCGACGTTTTCAGTGAACGCCGCCATCGCCGGGCGTTACCCGCAGTTGCTTGAGCGCCTGAACCGGCGCGGCAACGAGATTCTGGCGAGTTCCTGGCACATGGACACCCTGCATCACGGCGACCTGGCCATGGACGACGAGCGGGAGCTGATCAACCGCTCGCTTGCGGCCCTGCGCGCGGCCGTGGACGGACCGGTCACGGGCTGGTTGAGCCCGGCGCGGTCGCAAAGCGGCAACACGCCGGACCTGCTCGCCGAGGCGGGCATACGCTACATGGGCGACTGGATCAACGACGACATGCCCTATCCCTTCACCACCCGGCACGGCGAGTTGATTGCACTGCCCCTGTCGCTGGAACTCGACGACCAGTTCATCATCCAGAACAACCTGCACTCGGAATGGGAGTACGCCGACCAGGTGAAGGACGCCTGCGATTACCTGCTGGCGGAGGCCGGGAAGACCGGACACGGGCGGCTGCTCGCCCTTTCGGTGCATCCCTGGATGATGGGCCAGCCGCATCGCATCGGCGCCTTCGAATCGGTCCTGAAGCACATTTCGGAGCAGACGGGCGTCTGGTCGGCCCCGGCCTCCGACATCGTGGCGGCCTGGTCAAGTCAGCGCGCCTGAGGAATCTCCTGCCCCCGCCGGCGAATTCATCCGCCGCTCGATGTAACCGCGCGAAGGAGGGCGTCCCGCCCTTCCCCCCGGGAAACGAGGACGTCCCGTCCTCTAAAAACCTCGGGTGGAGGGGCGGGATGCCCTCCTTCGCGCGGTTATTCTAAAAGCGGGCGGTGAGCTCCAGGCCTACGCGCCGCAGGTCGGCGGGGTGGATGAAGGTGCCGCCGAACTCGGGAGCCGGGATCACCTCTTCCAGGTAGACCTCCTCGGCCGCGTTCTTCGCGAACAGCACCGCCGACAGACGGTCGTTCTCAATGCCCACGCGCAGGTTCAGCACCGTGTAGCTGTCGCGCCTCGTCGGCGTGAAGTCACTGGCCGCGCCCTCGAACAGGGTGTGGCGCTGCTGGTCCTGGACCACGTGGAACCAGGTTTCGCCCACCGCGGAAACGTCCGCCGAGGCCGCCAGTCGCCAGTCGCCCGTCAACGGCATGACGATGCGCGCGCCGGCGCTGGCCGTCCAGTCCGGGGTGTACGGCGACTTGTTGCCGACCGTGTCCGGCCGCACGCTGTTGGCTTCGATCTCGCTGTCCACGTAACCCCAGCCGGCGTATACGTCCAGGATGTCCGTCACCGCCCAGGTGGCGCCCACCTCGGCGCCCTGTAAGCTAACTTCGTCCAGGTTGCCGTTGAGGCGCAGCAGGCCGAAGGGACCCACCAGGAACTCGAAGAACTGCATGTCGTCCACCTGCACGTTGAAAGCGGTCGCTTCCAGCCGCAGCCGGTCGTCCAGCAGGCTGCCCTTCAGGCCCACTTCCAGCGAAACCGAGGTCTCCTTGTCGACGTCATCGGTGATGCCTACCGGCGCTTGCGGGGGTAGCCCCAGGTTGGCCAGGAAAACGTGGTTGATCAGGCCGTTGATGAAGATATCGACCGTGGCCTTGGCGCCCTGGTTGTTGAAGCCGCCGCTCTTGAAGCCCACGCCGCCGCTGGCGAACAGGGTCCAGTCCTCGGTCACGTCCCAGGTGAGCGACAGCTTGGGCTGGAACTGGCTGAAGGTGCGCGATTTGGGCGCTATGGATCCGGCCGGGTTCACGCCCGGGCAAAGCCCCGGGTTGATCGGCGCGTTGCCGGTGTACGGCGGTCCGTCGCAGTCTATGTATTGGGACAAGGCGTTGACCGGGACCAGGTTCTCGACCTTGCGGCGCTCGCTGTCGAAGCGCAGCGCCAGCGAGACTTCCGTGGTCTCGGTCATTTCGTAGGAGACTTCGCCGAAGGCCGCGATGACCTGGCTGCTGAAGCGGTCGTGCACCAGTTGCTCGGTGGGGTTGTTGCCCGATTGCGGAACATACAGCTCATTGGTGATGCCGTGACCCAGATCCAGGCCGGTGTTGACACCCACTTCGCGGTCGATGTCGAGGAAATAGGCGCCGGCCAGCCAGGTCATCGGCCCGTCGCCGGTGGAGTTGAGCCGCACCTCGACGCTGAAGTCGGTCTGCTTGCGCTCCTGGTACTGGGTGCCGTCGCAGGCGATCGGCGTGTAGGGGCCCAGCAGCGATACGGGGAAATTCGGACTGGGCCCGAGGTAGGTGGGAGGCGGTAGCCGCACCCCCGCATTGACCGCGTCGGTGACGCTGTCAAGGCAATGCTGGTTGGCGTTGAAGAAACCGAACGCCCCGCTGGTGCCGTCGGCGCTCAGGTTGTTGTCGATCTTGCTGAACAGGAACCAGGCGCGCATGTCCGCCCAGCCGAGGCCATGGTCGACGCGGGCGGAGAACTCCGTGGCCTCCTGCTCGTTGCCGGGATCGATGTTGCTCTGGAACACGAATTCGTGGTCGTTGACGTCCTCGAAGAACTGCGGAACGCCGAACAACTGCGCGAACAGAGGCAGGTGGAAGGCGGCGTTGAAGGTGATCGAGGCCGCGTCGACCTCGCCGTAGCGAAACTTGAAGTCCCAGCTGGTCGCCTCGGAGGGGTCCCAGGTGAGGCGGGCGTTGACGTTGTAGCCGCGATAGTCGTCGACGATGTCGTCACGGTCCAGGTAGGTGTTCTCGTAGAACCCCTTGGTGGAGCGGTAGTCGCCCTGCACGCGGTAGTTCATGCTCTCGGCCAGGGCGCCTTCGATCGAGCCGGAATACAGCCAGGTGCTGTCGCCGGCGGCGCTGACCTTGAGATAGCCGCCCTGTTCGCTCCCCGGCCTTTCGGTGGAAATGATGATGGCGCCGGCCGCCGCGTTGCGCCCGTAGAGCGCGCCCTGCGGACCCTTGAGGACTTCGATCTGCCGGAGATTGGCGTATTCGCGGTTCAGCGCCGCCGGGTTGGTCATCAGCACGCCGTCGACGATCAGCGCGTAGGAGTTCTCCGCGTCGCGCGCGCCGTTGATGCCGCGGATGTTGACCTGCGTATCGCCGACTTCGGCCGAGTCCACGATGGACACGCCCGGCGTCATGTAGATGAAGTCCTCGGCGCGCTGAATACCGGAGCGCTCGATGTCTTCCGAAGTCAGCACCCGCACCGTGCCCGGCACGTCGCGCAGGGTCTCCTCGCGTTGCCGGGCGGTAACGATGATCTCCTCGATCGCGTCCTGTGCCGGGGCGACCGGCGCAAGGAGAACCAGGCCGAGCAGGAACATGCTCGATTGTCTGACGGGGTTTGTGTTCATGACCAACTCCAGGGCTGGAACGTTGGCCGGCATGTGATTCGCTGCCGGCTTCTCAGAGTCGGGAATATTAGGCTTGGTGGACGACGCCCGTCAATGCATGCATTGACTGCGTGCATTGACTGCGGCAACCGTTGCCGGAATACGGTCCGAGGGTCGTGGCGTGATAGATTAGCCGCCTTTCCGGGCACAGTGGGGTCGGTTATGGCAGAGGCAAAGACAGTAGTTGTGACGGGCGGCACGCGAGGCATCGGCAAGGGCATGGCCCGGGAGTTCCTGAAACGCGGTCACCGGGTGGTGGTGTGCGGGCGCAGCGACGAGAGCGCTGCCGCTGCCGCCTCCGACCTGGCGGAACATGGCGAGGTCCTCGGCAAGGGCTGCGACGTGAGCGATTTCGCCAGCGTGCAGGCACTGTGGGACGCGGCAGCGGCACGCTTCGGCGATATCGACATCTGGATCAACAATGCCGGAATCAGTAATCGCCGCGCCGGGTTGAGCGAACTGCGGCCCGAAGAAGTGGCGGAAGTGGTGAACACGAACCTGACCGGCGCCTTCAATGGCTGCCGGGTCGCGATCGACAGGATGCGGAAGCAGGAGAGCGGCGGGGCCGTGTACGTGTTTGAAGGCTTCGGCAGCAACGGCATGACCGCGCCGGGACTTACTCCGTACGGTTCCACCAAGCGCGCGATCAGCTACATGGCGCAATCGCTGGCCAAGGAAGTGCGCGGCAGCAACGTGATCGTCGGCGCGCTGAGCCCGGGCATCGTGATCACCGACATGTCGATGCTGGCTGGCGGGCGCGATACCGAGCGCGCGGCGCAGGCGCGCAAGATCTACAACATCCTGGGCGACAGGGTGGAGCGCGTCACGCCCTGGCTGGTGGAGAAGGTGCTGGCGAACCGCAAGAATGGTGCGGCGTTCCGCTGGCTGACCCGCCTGCGGTCCGCCGGTCGCTTCCTTTGTCCCGTATACCATCGCCGCGACGTCGTCAGCGACTACGCCCCCGGCAAGTAACGCCGGCCACGTCGATCCGATCGCAGGCTGGCGCAGCGAATGGCGGCTGACGACTTCATCCGGCGGATCATCGCCGACGACCTGGCGTCCGGAAAGCACTCGGGCGTGGTTACGCGCTTTCCGCCCGAGCCGAACGGCTTTCTGCACATAGGGCACGCCAAGTCCATCTGCCTGAATTTCGGCGTCGCCGCCGAAAACGGCGGATCCTGCTACCTGCGCTACGACGACACCAACCCGGTGGCCGAGGAGCAGACATTCGTCGACGCCATAAGAGACGATGTCAACTGGCTGGGTTTCGACACGCCTCTCGTGACGCATGCCTCGGATTATTTCCCGCGGCTGTACGAGATCGCCGAGCACATGATCGGGACCGGGCATGCTTTCGTGGACAGCAGTTCCGCCGACAAGATTTCCGCCGACCGCGGCACGCTTACGAGCCCCGGTCGCCCCAGCCCCTACCGCGACCGCCCGGCAAAGGAAAACCTCGATCTGTTCCGGCGCATGCGCGCTGGAGATTTCGGCGACGGCGAGCAGGTGCTCAGGGCCCGCATCGACATGGCTTCGCCCAATATCAACCTGCGCGACCCCGTGTTGTACCGCGTGCGGCACGTCGCGCATGCGCGCACCGGACGGGACTGGTGCATTTACCCCATGTACGACCTCGCCCACACACTGAGCGACGCGCTCGAAGGAATCACCCACTCGCTGTGCACGCTGGAGTTCGAGGACCATCGGCCGCTGTACGAGTGGCTGCTGGACCACAGCGGACTGGACCTCAAGACCCGTCCGCGGCAATACGAGTTCGGGCGGCTCAACCTGGGTCATGCGGTAACCAGCAAGCGGCGAGTGGCGAGCCTGATTCGAACGCAGGCTGTCGAGGGTTGGGACGATCCTCGCCTGGTGACTCTGTCCGCGCTACGCCGGCGCGGCTACCTGCCGGAAGTGCTGCGCGAGTTCTGTGCCCGTGTCGGCGTCAGCCGTTCGGAGCAGATGATCGGCGCGGATCAGCTGGAGACCGTCGTGCGTGATGAGTTCAACCGCGATGCGCCGCGCGCGATGGCGGTGGCCCGCCCGCTGAAGGTGGTGCTCACCAATCTGCCCGAGAACCATTTCGAGGAGCTTCCGGCGAACAATCACCCCAAGCGCCCCGAAATGGGCAGCCGCAAGCTGCCGTTTTCGCGCGTAATCTATATCGAGCGCACCGACTTCATGGAAGACCCGCCCCGGCGCTTCTTCCGCCTGCGTCCCGGCGGCGAGGTGCGTCTTCGCAACGCCTACATCATTCGCTGCGATGAAGTCGTGCACGGAGTGGACGGCGAGCCTGCGGAACTTCATTGCAGCGTGGATCCGGATTCCCGCAGCGGAGGGGAGGGCGCGCGCCGCAAGGTAAAGGGCACGGTTCACTGGGTCAGCGCAGCCCATTCCATTCCTGCGGAGTTGCGCCTGTACCGACCGCTGTTCAATGTCGAGCGGCCGGATCTGGAGTCCGGGACGCCGCCGTTAAGCGAACAGGTGAATTCCCGGTCGCTGGAAGTCGCCGCCGGCGCCCGCCTGGAGCCGAGCCTGGCGAATGCCGGCCCGGACGAAGCCTGGCAGTTCGAGAGGCTGGGCTACTTCACGCCGGATTCCCGGGACTCCTCGCCCAGCGCCCTCATCTTCAATCGCATCGCCCCACTGCGCAGCAGCTACGCCAGCTAGTCCCTGGCCTTGAACGAGGCTGGCGTTGCGCTGCTGTCGCGTTCCCTTCCTTTCGGAGCCACTTCGCGACGCTCCTGCCGGGAAGGGGCACGACAACAGCGCCCAACTGGTCGTCAGGTCGTCTTTCCTGGGGGTAAGCCCCCGTTTTCGGGGGGCTATTCTTCCTGGGTGAAGCTGCGCAGGCGCTCGGCGTGCGAGGGATGGCGGAGTTTGCGCAGGGCCTTGGCTTCGATCTGGCGGATGCGCTCGCGGGTGACGTCGAACTGCTTGCCGACCTCCTCCAGCGTGTGATCGGTGTTCATGTCGATCCCGAAGCGCATGCGCAGCACCTTGGCCTCGCGGGCGCCGAGCGTAGCAAGCACGTCGCGCATCGTCTCCTCCAGCCCGCGCGTGGTCGCCACGTCCATCGGTGAGGTGGCGTTCTGGTCCTCGATGAAGTCGCCCAGGTGCGAATCCTCGTCCTCGCTTAGCGGCGTTTCCAGCGAAATCGGCTGCTTGGCGATCTTCTGAACCTTGCGGACCTTTTCCTCGGGCATCTCCATGCGCTGCGCCAGTTCCTCCGGCGTGGGGTCGCGTCCCATTTCCTGCTGCATCTGCCGGGAAATGCGGTTCAGCTTGTTGATCGTCTCGATCATGTGAACCGGCACGCGGATCGTGCGCGCCTGGTCGGCGATCGAACGGGTGATGGCCTGGCGGATCCACCAGGTGGCGTAGGTCGAGAATTTGTATCCGCGCCGGTACTCGAACTTGTCCACCGCCTTCATCAGCCCGATGTTGCCTTCCTGGATCAGGTCGTTGAACTGCAGTCCGCGATTGGTGTATTTCTTGGCGATGGAAATGACCAGGCGAAGATTGGCCTCGACCATTTCCTTTTTCGCGTCCTTGGCTTTCAGTTCGTTGTGGGAGATCTCGCGGTACAGCTCCTTGATGCCGCGCGCCATGGGCTTGCCGTCCTTGCCCCTGGGAATGGCCTTGAAGCGGTTGATCGGCAGGCAGCACTTGTCCTCGACCCTGCGCAGGCGGCGGGTAAGCTGCCGCGCTTCCTCGGCATGGGGCGCCAGTTTCGATCCGTACTCCTCGCTGGCCAGTTGTTCCTCCAGCCATTCGTCGTTGCTCGGATCGGATGCGAAATAATCCTTGAAGCTGCCCAGCTTGATCCCCGCGCTGCGCACGTATATCCGGCGAAGCCGCTTTTCGCATCCCGATACCGACGAGGGATACAGGGCGTCCTGATCGTCGGAAGGGGCGCGCATGGTGGCGTGCAGCGCGTCGAGCATGCCGTCGAAGGCGCGCGGCGTGAATTTCAGCTCCAGCAACATCCGGCTCATGACCTTCTGCGTGTGCTTGAGGTTGCGGCAGGACAGCGCGAAATGTTCCGGCGCCTCGCCGTTCTGGGCCTTGAGTTCCTGCGCTCGAACCCTCTTGAGGGCGCGATGCACCCGGGCGCACTGGTCCGTCAAAGCGAGCAAGCGCCGCTCCAGTTCCACGGGATCGGGCGGCTGTTTGCGCGCGGCGTTGTCGGCCGGGTCGCGTTCGGCGGCGGGCCGCAGGTCTTCGGGTTCGTCCGGATCGACGATCTTGGCTACCAGGTCGGTCAGCTTCATCCGGCCGGCCCGGTAATCCTCGAAGCGGTCCACCAGGTGCTGTACTGACGGCAGGTAATAGGCCATAAGACGCTGGATTTCGCTGCGGCTCTGCTCGATGCGCCGCGCGATGCTGATTTCCCCTTCGCGGGTGAGCAATTCGACCGAACCCATCTCGCGCATGTAAAGCCGCACGGGATCGGTGGTGCGGCCCAGTTCGACTTCGAACGCGCTGATGGCGTCATCGGCCTCTTCCACGTCGTCGTTGGCGGATTCGCCTTCGGTCAGGGCCAGGGTGTCCGCATCGGGAACCTCGTCCTCCTCGTACACCTTGATGTCCATGTCGCGGAGCACGTTGATGATTTCCTCGATCTGCTCCATCTCGACGATCTCGTCGGGGAGCTGGTCGGTCAGCTCGGTGTGCGTGATGTACGAGCGTTGCCGCCCAAGTGAAATGAGCTTCTTGAGCCAGTTTCTCTGTCGTGAGCGCTGTGTAGTGGTTCCAACGGTCATGCGGGGTGGCTGCCTCCGGGAGGTTTAACCGAACAATTATCGCTTATTTTTTGTCTTCCATAAAGCCGGGCAACCCGAAGGGGGCGACCCCGCTTATGTTCCCTGGATGCCGCGGATGTGGGATCCGTTTCCGGGGAAATCAACGGCTTTGCTCGCCCTGCCGCCGCTCATTGCCTCATGGAGCGCCGCAGGAAGACGACGGCAAAGGCCACGACGAAGAGTTCAAAGACGATCGCCAGTCCCTGGTTCGCGGAAATTCCGGGCCCTCCGGCCAGGACCTCGGCAAGCAGCCGGGTCAGCGCCAGCGCGCCGACGCCGAAAACCGTGCAGGCGAGTCCGGCGAACGCCAGTCGCTTCGACCACAGGCCTGAAATCAGCAACAGTCCGATGCCCGCCACCAGGCCGCCATAGGTCGCCCGGATTTCGGTCACGCCCGACGGGTCTGCCGGCGCAATGCCCATCGCCTGTCCCAGGGTGTGCGGATCAACGTAGGCAAACAGGGCGGAAGCGACGAAGATGCCGCCCACGACTGCGAGGTAAATTTTCTGCGCCATTTCGGTCTCTCCGGGAGTTTCGAATTCTGCCCGTTTCAGGCCGGGGTGCGCGCCGCCATTTCGCGAATGGAATTTTCCCTGCGCATTCTGGCGACGCCCTCCTCGAACTCCAGTCTGGCCTGGCGCGCGCTGAGTTCGGTTTCCCTGGCCAGGAGTTGTGACACAAGGCCATGTTCGGGTTTTTCGCGATAGCGCTCGACAAGCTTTACCGGGCTTATCCCCGGCGCTGAGCGCACCGTTTCGAACAGTTCCGACAGCAGGCCGACGCGCGGTTCACTGAGGTATGCAAGTTCCGGCAACGGGTCGAGGTCCGCTGCCAGTTCGGGGAAATTGACCAGCAGGCCGGCCAGGGCTTCAGCCAGGTTGCCCCAGGGGTCCCTTCGCATGGGTCTTGCGGCCGGCGGGCGGGCGGCGCGTCGCCGTTGCGAGGTCTCAAGAAGCTGCCCCAGGCGCTCCCGCGGAAGCTGCACCTCTTCGGCCAGGCGGTTCACCAGGAGGTCCCGGTAAACGCCGACGGGCGTTGCGCCGAGCAGCGGCCGCGCCAGTTCGGCCATCCGCGCGCGTCCCTCCGCGGTGGCGAGATCGCATTGTGCGGAAAGTGTCTGCATCAGGAATTCGGACATCGGCGTGGCGGAATCCAGGACCTTGTTGAAGGACGCCGCCCCCTCGGAGCGCACGAAGCTGTCGGGGTCCTCGCCCTCGGGCAGAAAGGCGAAACTCAACTGGCGTCCGCCGCGCATTTCCGGCAGGGCCCGTTCCATCGCCCGCTCGGCCGCTCTCCGCCCGGCCGGGTCGCCGTCGAAGCAGAACACGACGCTGGGTGCGATCCGGAACAGCCGGGTGAGTTGCTGTGGCGTGACCGCCGTTCCAAGCGTGGCCAGGGCGCCCGGCACGTCGCTCTGGGCCAGCCCGATGACGTCCATATACCCTTCCACCAGCACGCAGCGGTCGACTTTTCGCCGGCCCAGTTCATGCAGTCCGTACAGTTCGCGTCCCTTGTGGAACACCGGCGTTTCCGGGCTGTTCATGTACTTGGGCTTGGCGTCGCCCATCGCCCGCCCGCCGAAACCGGTCACGCGGCCGCGGCGGTCGCGGATCGGGAACATGATCCGGTCGCGGAAGCGATCATAGAGTTCGCCGGATTCGCCCTTGAGCGCCAGGCCCGCGTCAACCAGGCTCCGGCGCTGGTCCTCCGACTGGCCAAAGCGCGCCAGGATGCCGTTGCCCCGGGGCGCGTAACCGATCCCGAAGGCCTGCGCCACCTTTCCGGTCAGGCCGCGGCCCTTGAGGTAGTCCTTGGCCGGGTCGCTGCCCTTGAGCTGCTCGATGTAGTGCCGGGCGGCCTCGTTGAGCAGTTCGTACAGGCCTTTGCCGGACGGGCGGGACGGACCGCTGCGCGGAACTTCCAGGCCGTAGCGTTCGGCCAGCGCCTCGACCGCGGCGGGGAAGTCCAGCCGGTCGTGCTGCATCATGAAGCCCAGGACGCTGCCGTGGGCCCCGCATCCGAAGCAGTGGAAGAAGTCCTTTGTGGGGCTGACGGTGAAAGACGGGGTTTTCTCGTTGTGAAACGGACAAAGTCCCGTGTATTCGCGCCCGGCGCGCTTCAGCTTGACGCGTTCGCCGATGATCTGCGTGATGTCGGCGCGATCCAGGAGATCGTCGATGAATTCTCTCGGAATCGGCCCGGCCATAAGCCGAATATTGCACTATTCGGCGCGGCTGCCAAAACTTCACGCTTTGAAGGCCGGCATTCTGCGAATCCTTCGCGCGGTGGCGCACCTTTCCCTTCGGAGCCACTTCGCGACGCTCCTGCCGGGAAAGGTGCGTCACCGCGCTCCAGCTGGCGCGCGGCCTTCGTACGGAATTCGGTTTGCAGGGGAGGGGGTTAGTAGAGGCGGCGGCGGCGATTCTGTTCGCGGCTGGTGCGCTTGGCCTGGCGCTTCACGGCGGCGGCCTTCTGGCGCTTGCGAACCTGGGTCGGCTTTTCGTAGAACTCGCGACGTCGCACCTCGGACAGGATGCCGGCCTTCTCGCAGGCGCGCTTGAAGCGGCGCAAGGCCGCATCAAAGACTTCGTTTTCCTTTATCCGTACGCTGGGCAAGTCGTTTTCCTCGTCGCAAGGAGCGCGGATTTTAGCGATTGCCCGCTTCCATTGCAATTGCCTGTTGTATTGTTGGCCGCCTCGCAACGCGGATTTTCATGGAACAGCACACTCGTACCCCGGCCTTGATTCTGGCGCTTTTCCTGGTGACGGGCGGCGCCGGAATCGCGTGGGGGAAGGGCGACGTGGAGCGGGGCAAGCGCCTGGCCAGGGAGTGCTTTGCCTGTCATGGGCAGGATGGCTACAGTCCTTCGCCGATCAATCCGAAGATCGGCGGGCAGCATGAGCGCTACCTGTTCCTTTCGCTCAAGGAGTACCGTGATGGCGGGCGTTCCCATTCGCTCATGCGCGGATCGGTGCTCAGCCGCACGGACCAGGAGCTTGAGGACATCGCGGCCTATTACGCCGGCCAGCCGGGCTACCTGACGCCGGAGGAAATACGCGAACGCACTGAGCAGGGCACGCCATCCGCCGGACCGCCTCGCGCCGGCGCGCCGGAAGGCGGTCCTCCCCGCGGCCCGGCGGGACCACGCAAGTTCGACCACAGCGACCACATCGCCCGCTACAACAGCATGCTGGCGCAGGCGATTGAAGACGCGGCGCAGGCCGCGGGCGAGGTCGGCGGGTCTGCGTGCCTGGGCCTGTCCGGCAGCGCCGAATCCGATGTCGACGGCGATGGCCTTGCGGACGCATACGATGCGGCCCCCGGGGATGCCGGCGAATTCGTGCTGGATACAAACGCCGACGGCTACTATGAGATCTGCAATATCAGGCAACTGGAAGCCATCGGCAATCTCGGCCGGCAGGAAGGCAAGGCAACGACGCTGGATCGCGAGGTCCGCATGACGCGCAGGTACCAGCTCGCGCGCGACCTTGACGCCTCGTCCATCCCGAACTTCGAGCCGATCGGTGATTGCGGCCCCGAAGGCAATTGCATGATCACGCTGGACCGCTACGGTTTTCAGGGCGTCATCGACGGCCGGGGACACACGATCCGCGGATTGCGCATCTCCAGACCCGGCGGTGGAGGGATCGGCCTGCTCGGCGTGCTCGGCGCCCGGGGCGCCGTTCGCGACCTGGTGCTTGAGGATGCATTCGTGATCGGACGCGGCGGCGCAGCCCTGCTCGTGGGCAGCAATTTCGGCATTGTTTTCCGCTGCCGCGCCGAGGGCGAGGTGGCCGGCGACCTGGCGCTCGGCATCCTGGTGGGAGGAAGCGGCGGCCTGGTCGCCTTCAGCGAGTCTTCCGGCACGGTTTCCGGAAACCAGGCCCTCGGCGGGCTGATCGGGGACATGCGCGGCGGCGTCTACCACAGCCGCTCGAGCGCCGAAGTTTCCGGGAGCCGCGGCCTGGGCGGGCTGGTCGGCCTGAATACCTTCGGCCTGGTAGAGGGCAGCTATGCCACGGGAGCGGTGATCGGCGGCAACGACCTGGGCGGACTGGTGGGAATGAACACTGACGCCAAGGTGCGCAACAGCTTTTCCACCGCCAGGGTGGAGGGCGACGGAAGCAATATCGGCGGCCTGGTCGGGTTCAACTCCTTGAGTGAGGTGCGCAACAGCTACGCCGCCGGCCCGGTGTTCGGCGCCGATGCCGTCGGTGGGCTGATCGGGCGCAACAACGGCAGCGTACGCATGAGCTATGCGGCGAGCAGGGTGGTGAGCGAGGGCGCTTCGGGCGGCATTTCCGGAGTCACGGTCGAGGGTGAAGAAGAACTCAACTTCTGGTCCAGCGCCGCCCACTCCGAAGGTGCGTCGCTGCTGAACCTGCTGACCGCCGAAGACAGCGGCTGGATTCCGGCTGCCGGCGACTACCTCGGCCTGATCGACGGCTATTGCGACGCCAACGCCAACGGCTTCATCGATCCGCAGGAACGCAGGCCGGACAACCGCATCTGGGACTTCGGCGATTCCGCGCAGTCACCTACAATCCGCTGTACCGCCGTTGTCGAAGAACTTTGGGGCGGCAAGAAGGGGGACTGAAATGCTGAGAACTCCGATGGGTCCAAGGGCGTGGGCGTTGGCCCCGGCGCTGCTCGTGGCATCGAGCCTGCTGTGGGGCGCCGAGGAGCGCGTCAACACCTTTCAGCCGTTTGTCGCGGGCGATATTTTTGTCGCTTCCACCATCATGGATCACCCCACCGACGATCACATGGGTACGGGGCGCATCTTCCAGTACGACGCCGAACTCAACCTCAAGGGCGAGCTCTACACGAAGGGCGCTACGCACAAGATCGGCGGCCTGAATTTCGGCCCCGACGGCACGCTGTGGGCGTTTGCGCAGGGAACGCCGGCGGTCGTGGAGATCGCCCCGGACGGGGTGCAGAAGCCGGTTCGCAGGTTCTCCGAGCGCAGCTTGAGCAGCGTCACCTTCGCCCGCGACGGGAGCCTGTATTTCGGGGAGCACCTGCAGGGGACCAACACTTCTATTCCCACCAACACCACCGTTTTCAACCTGCTGCCCGGTCGCGACGTGATCGGCGACGGCAACATCTTCCAGTTCAGCCCGGACGCCCGGCTGCTGAAGGAATTCCACTCGGATACGCATGGCGGGGTGGTGGGCATTCACGGCGTGACCTCGACCGTGCTGACCGACGACGACACGCGGATGGTCTATCTGTCCGAGACCGGCAACCGGGTCATGCAATACGACTTGGCCAACGACCGCCAGTTGCCGGACCTGAGGGTCTTCGACGACGACGAGAACGTGTTCATGGTCCTCACCCTGATGCCCATGCTCGACGGTTCGCTGTTGATCAGCACGGGCAACGGCCTGGTGGTGCTCGACAAGGACTCAGGCGAGACCCTTCGCTATTACGACATGCGCAGTCCCGGATGGGCGGCCTCGGGGCCGACAGTGGACGGCGCTGGAATTATCGTGGGCAACTTCTTCACCGGCGAGGTCGTGATCATCAGCCGGGAGACCGGGGAAGTCGTCCGCAGCAACAACATCGGGCAAACAAACTCGCTCTCGGGCGTGGCCCAGTTTCCCGGCTGACTTAAAGAGGCCTTCTCATGACAAAAAAACGCATTATCCTGATCGTTCTCGCGGTCATCGCCGTTCTTGTCCTGCTGTCCTTTAGAACCACCCAGTACCCCGTTTTCGAAATGGAGGCCGACGCGGCCCCCGAGGGCGGTCACCATGTCCTGCTGTTCGGCGGAACCCGGAACACGGGTCTGGAGGTGGCGAAAATCCTCGCAGGACGGGGCGACCGGGTTACGGCCTTCGTCCGCCCGTCGTCGGACCGCTCCGGGCTTGAGCCGCTGGGCGTGAACTTCGCCGTCGGCGATGCGCTGGATATGGAAAGCGTGCAGGCCGCATTCGCCGGCGGGGACTATACCTCGGTCATAACCACGGTGGGTTGCTTCAGTTGCGATCCGCGCCCGGACTACCTGGGAAACCGCAATATTTTCGATGCGGCCGAAGAGGCCGGAGTCAAGCGCATGCTGTTGGTAACCAGCATCGGCACGGGGGACAGTTACAAGGCGGCGCCCTGGCTGGCGCGGGTGTTCCTGCGCGAAATACTGCCGTTGAAGGCGCAGGCTGAAGACCACCTCACGGCCAGCGGTCTTGATTACACCATCATTCGCCCCGGCGCACTCCGGTCGAAGCCGCCCACGGGCAACGGGTACCTGAGCGAGAGCCGCGAAACGGATGGCATGATCCACCGCAGCGACCTGGCCGCCCTGATCGTCGAGGCGCTCGACGACAACGCGACGACCGGGAAAGTGCTCGCCGCGGTGGATTCGGAAATGGCCTATCCCTGGGGGGCCTTGTTCTAGCTAAGGGGCTTGCGTCTCTCTACGTTGTGCTTTTCCCAATCGGGCAGGTGCGCCGTCAGGAGCGCCTTGAATAACTTTCCGTGGTTGGGCACGCGCAGATGCAGCAACTCGTGCGCGATGACGAAATCCTGAAAACCGGACGGCTGGTCGGCAAGATCAGCGGCTAACGTAACAGTCCCGGAAGTCGAGCAGGAACCCCACTTGCGCGTCATGCGTTGAACGCGAATCAGCCTCGGACGCACGTTCAGCCGCCGAGCCCAGCGCTCCACGCGCCTGAGAATGATCTGCCGTTTTCTTTCATGCTGCTTCATCGGCGCCGTCATCCAGCAGGA
The DNA here is from genome assembly GCA_963666765.1 of Gammaproteobacteria bacterium. GTDB lineage: Bacteria > Pseudomonadota > Gammaproteobacteria > Steroidobacterales > Foliamicaceae > Foliamicus. The sequence goes on along the minus strand of OY762933.1, from coordinate 1,622,334 downwards.
TTCCCAGGATGCGTTCAACGATACGGCTTCGTTCCGTACCGTCCAGCACCAGGAGCGGCCGGTACAGGGCCGAACGCAGTCGCCTGTGCTCATCGGCATTGACCGCCGCATTAGGGAAGCGTTCCATCAGCTTCTCCGATTCCTTGGCCAGGTCCAGTGCCGACACGCCAGCCGCTCTTAGAGCGTCATCCTCCTTGAGAATCCAGTGAACCCCAAAGGCGCGACGCGAGAGGTCACTCTGCTTCGCCGCTCTAATGGCCGCTTCTTTTTCCTTCGCGAGAACGGCCAACAGATCCATGGCCTCAAGACCCATTTTCTTGCGTTCCTCAAGGTCCCGAATAATCCGCTCGGCGCGTTCCTTCAGCGGCAGTAGAACCGCACCCAGCTCCGACTCGCTGTCGATCTCTCGATTCAGCCCACGAACAAGGTTGAACACCTTGGCCTCTTCCGATCCCTTTTTCCGTTGCAGCGCCTTGAGCGTAACGACGTCAAAAGTCACCGTTTTCGCCGCATTGCCTAGACCTTCTTGCGCCGCGCTTTCCTGCACCATGCGGCGCGTCTTCTGGCCCAGTTCTGCCTCATAGTTCACCTGGCCAGCGTAGGCGTTACGCACGCTAGCGTAGAGACGCGCAAGCTGCTTATAGGCGGGTATGTGATCACGGAGATCGGGGGAGGGGGACAGAATTTCCCAAAGCGCCTCGATTTCCTTGTAGTTTTCAAAAAATGCTTTGCGGGGTTCCGGTTCCAGGAAGCGTCCATAGATGATTTCCTCAAGTTGCTCGTCCGCGTCCAGGCCCTTCTGGCCGGCCAGATACGCTGCTTTTGCCTTCTCGATCTTGTCGCGGAAATCCTGACACAGGACATCGAGGTCCTCGATTACCCCGCTCACGTCCGACGAGTCAAAGGTCAGTGCCTTTTTCAGTTCCCGCAGGACACCAACGAAATCCACCACCAGACCAATCCGCTTACGATTGCCTTTGGCGTCCGCATACGGGCGGTTCACGCGGGCGATGGCCTGCAGCAGGACATGGTCCCGCATCGGCTTGTCGAGGTACATGCAATACAGCAGCTTCGCATCGAAACCCGTAAGCAGCTTGTCGGTCACGATGAGGATTTTCGGATTTTCTCCCGCCTTCTTGAACATCAGGCGGGTGTCCGCCTCCTGCTCGTCGGGTAGCTGAAGCGCCGCAACGAGCGGGCGGTCAACAACATCGGCGTCGTTTCTTGTATAAACCGGCACACTCCATTCCTCCGGCAGATGCTTATCAAGCGCGTGCTTGTACTTGGCGCAAGCCTCGCGATTGACGCCCACCAGGAATGCCTTGTAGCCCAACGGGGCCACGTTCTCCTTGAAGTGCCTTGCGACGAAGGCGGCGACTTGATCGATTCGGTGGTCGGCAGTCAGGAAGGTTCGCAAGCTGACCGCCCGTTCGAGCACTCTGTTGAGTTCATCGACATCCGTAACTCCTTCGGATTCGGCCATCTCGAAGAACTCCTTCTCCAGCCGCTCTGCCGGAACGGTCATCTCGCTCGGAGCCATCGTGTGGCGGATCGGCAGCGTTGTTTCGTCCTCGATCGACTCGGCGATCGGGTACTTGTCGAGATAGCCCGAGTCGTCTTGAGCGCCGAATATCTTGAACGTGCCCTCCCCGTATTGCGTTCTGGCGATAGGCGTGCCGGTGAAGCCGATGATCGTGGCGTTGGGCACGGCCGCCATCAGGTACGTGCCCAGTTCCCTGGCCACCGAGCGGTGCGCCTCGTCGATGAATACATAGATATTCTCGCGGGTATTGGCGTCCTTCTCCAGACCCTCGAACTTATGAATCATCGACAGGATCAGCCCGCGCTTGTCGGTCCTGAACAGCTCTCGCAGCTCGTCCTTGTTGTTGGCGCGCCAAACGGGGATGTCCTGTTGCTGCATCTCCCCCAGCAGCTTCTCGATCCATCCGCTCAACTGTCCTTCCAATTCAATGCGGTCCACGACCACAACCACGGTAGGCGTGTGGAACCGGTCCTTGTGCTCCAGGATCAGCCGTGCGGCGGTGAGCAGCGTGAAGGTCTTGCCGGAGCCCTGCGTGTGCCAGATAAGCCCTCGGTCCCTGGACGGCTCGGCGCAGCGCTCGATGATGCGATCGATCGCGCGCCGCTGATGCTGCCGGAGCACCGCCTTGCGCGTTTCGCCGTCTTCCACATAGAACAGAATCCATTCCTTGAGCGTCCGCAGAAATTCCGTCGGCTCGAAGAACGATTGCACCGCAAAACGGTAGCTCTCATCCGTCTCTTCCTTCCAGCGCGCCATGAATCGGCGCGAAACGTTCCAGGTAACGCCATACCAGTAGTCGAGGAGGTGCGTGACGTTGAACAATTGCGCCGCGGATATCAGTTCGGGCGTCTCGATTTCGTAGCGCCGCAGTTGCGTAATGCCCCGCTTGATGGCGTCCCTGTCCGCTGGGTTCTTGTGCTCCACAATAGCGACCGGTATGCCGTTAACGACGAACACCACGTCCGCTCTGTTTCCCTTCCGCGCCGGCGGCTTGATCTTCCACTCCCAGGTGACGTGAAGTACGTTGGCTGGCGGAGTATCGAAGTCAACAAGCCGCACGCGCCGGTGACGCTCCTCCGTTTCGTCGTACCACTGGCGATTCCCCCGCAGCCAGTCGAGCATCTCGCGGTTGCCCTCAATGGTCGCCGGGACCGCTTCGAGCCTTTCCATTACCGCCCGAACAGCGTCGTCCGTCATCCATGGATTGAACTTGCGAAGCGTTCCCTCAACCTCGCCGCGAAACAGCGTCCCCGTCTCGCCGCCTCGCATTTGCACCCCTTTCTTGGGCGGCAGCGGCTGCCAGCCGATATCCGCCGCATGCCGCACCATCGGAAACTGCACGGAACCTGCCTCGCTTATTCTCAGATCAGCCATGGCGCGCTTCCTCCGGCCAAGGCGAAGGCAGTAACAATCGCAGTAAACAGCGTGGTTGAAAGCAGCCGCTTGCAAGCACCGCGAAGGTTAGTCATGTCCTTGACTAATGCCCTCTCACGGATCGTCGCGAGGCGGCTTGTCATAGCTTCATGTCACAGCTTGTCATAGCATGGAACCAAGCTGTCCGTCATTGAACACATATTTCTTGCCGGGGTCCGTCGGACTCGTTGCTTTTTCTTCCACGATCCCTTGTTCGATCATGGCGCGAATGTCCCGCTGCAGTGACCGGCGATTGACCTCAGGACAAAGGCGCTCGAAGTCCCGAATGGTCAGACTGCCGTGTTCGACAATGTGGTCAAGAGCCATGGCCTGACGGTCGGACAGACCTCGCTCCCTGATGAGGACATCCCGCCGGATAATGTAGGCGCAGCTCATACGTAAAAAAACAATTGATGTTCAAGGGATAAGTGTCGCCGTAGCCAAATTCCCAACCCGTATCTCGCCCGTCATCAGATTGTGGAGGACCGCCTTGAACAGGTCGTCTAGCACGATGCGCTTCCTGCGGTGGAATTCGATCTTGCGGTCGATGGCGTCGAGGATAGCGACGATTTCACGCTGTTCGTCGGGAGTAGGATGCGGGATCGCCAGCTCCGCCAGACGTGAGCGGGAAAGGTTGGGGATGGTCGTTCGGTTACCTGCACCCTCGTAGGCGTTACGGTGCTTGAAGCCCTCTTCGAGCCACGCCATTACGAACCAGGAATCGGTGCGGGAAGCGTCTATGGGGCGCAGACAATGAAGATGATTTTGAAACAGGCAGTGACTTATCTCACCATCCCATACCGCCGCTCGACCTATCTCTCCACCCTCACAGACAAGTAGATCGCCCTTATTCAGTAGCTTCTCCGGCGGCGGGTCGCTACGGATGTGCATATGGCTGATAGATTGCAACTCGATGCGACCCCAATAGACATTCGAGGTGCGGAGGAACGGTGTGCCCTTCCCATCGGTAGCGAGATTACCCTGTAGAGAAAGCCCTTGAGTGATGTGGAAGGCGTTCCCAATCGACTCCAACTCCCAAGTCTCCGGCATCGGGCCGATTTCGGTTTCCTTCCGGGTTTCGCCGCGCAAGCCGCGTGTAAAGAGCGTTTGCATGGCGGCGCGCTTGAGAGCTTTGGCTTCCTCCATGAGCGATTCCGATTTGCTGATTGCTTCATGAACCAGCCACAGCATTTCGGCAACCTTCTGCTGGTCGCTCGGTGACAGGTCCGGAGCCTCAAATTCCCGTATGTGCGTCCAGGATGTTCTGGGGTGTTGAACGCCCGTCGTTCCGGCGACGGCGTACTCGACAAAGTAGGGTGAATGGAGCAGGGCGGCGAGAAATCGGGAGTCCACGTCTTGTTTGGCGCGCAGTACCAGCAACTCGGTGGTGCAGACGCCGACTTTCGACGCGAGGATAGATTTGTCGAGGTACGGGCGGAGCTTGCCGTAGAGAACGTCGCCGGGTTGGAACGCGGACGACGTACTTCTCACACCCGACGCGGATCGGCTACCAATGGGCGTAAGTCGCCCAGGTGCAAGGTGCTCCAGGCCGAGGTAAAGAGCGTCGGGCCTTGCTCCAGGCTTGACCGGTTCCGCGACAAGATCGCATAGATCTGCGAGGCGAACGGGCTTGGTCTTGGCCACGGCAGGTTTCTCGATGCGGCTTATCCGGCCGCTAGTTCCTTGAGTCGCACGGCGGGAAGCCGTTTGAGGGTTTGGTTACGGGGATCGATTTCGATGCCGACTGATTCCAGGGCCGTTACGCCCAGCAGCGGCTCCGCGTCCGCATCTCCATAAATGATTGTGCCGCCCACGATCTCGCCCATAAACTCAATCCTGGCAACGGCGATATCCAAGGTCAGTTCGCTGCCGTCCGCTAGTTCGTACACGCGCTTCCCTTCAGGAATAAGGCCAATCTCTTCCAGGTGGGGGCGGGGGACCAGGCAATCGGTTGCTCCAGTGTCCACCAGAAACAGTCCTTCCCATGCCCGCTCCGGTTGCGCCGGGTTGCGGATGATTACGGTTACGTGTGTTGCTCCCATGTTTCTATCCTCCTTTATCCATGGATGATCAATCTTGTGGCAGTTGGGCCAGCATTTTTGCCAGGCGCCCGTCAATTTCGCGGGCCTCATTGTCAAGTTGCCGAATCTGGGCGATGATCTCCGGGAGTGGTCGCAGTGACACTTCAGTCTTCTGCCCAACCCACCTGGCTGGACTCAGGTTGTAGTCTGCCCTCTCCGCCTCCTCCCGCGTGATTACCGCAACTTCGCCTTCCAAAGCCACGCCTTTGACAAACGCCTCGGCGAGTGGGCGAATGGCCTTTTCCGGAATGAAGTTCTTGGGCCGGCCCTTGCGGAAGCGGCGGCTGGCGTTTACCAGCACGATCCGGCCGCGCCTGACTTCCGGCTTGCGCCTAGAAAGCACCACGATTACTCCGGCGGCGCTGGTGTTGTAGAACAGGTTGTCCGGGAGCAGAATTACGCCATCGATCAGGTCGTTTTCCACGAACCATTTGCGGATCTTGCGTTCCTTGTCAGAGTGCTTGGCGCCGGAGCCGCGCGTCACCGCGCCAGTGTCGAGCACGACCGCTGCCCGACCGCGCTCGTTAAGGCAGGCGAGCGTGTGCTGCAGCCACCCCCAGTCGCCTTTGCTGGTGGTTGCGCCACCGCGCGTGCGGAAACGGTCGAACGGATCGTTGGCGAAGATATCCGGGTTGAAAGGCTGGTTCCACATCGGATTGGCCACCACGATGTCGTGGGTGGCGATCTGCCCGGCGGCGGTCTTGAACTTCGGGTTGATCATGGTGTCGCCGCGGGCGATATCAACCTCCATGTCGTGGATGATCGCGTTCATGTGGGCCACGGCGTAGCTTTCGGCTTGCAGTTCCTGCGCGCACAGTTTGAGTGGCACGCGGCTGGTGGGATCGAGTTCGCGTGCGACGAGTTGCAGCTTGATGAGCAGACCGGCAGAACCGCAGGCATAGTCGTGGCAGGTTTCGCCGGGCCTGGGGCGCACGATGTGAGCCATGAGAAAACCGACTTCGGTGGGCGTGAAGAATTCGCCGGCGCTTTGGCCGGCGCCCTCCGCGAACTTGCGCAACAGGTATTCGTAGGCGCGGCCTAAGAAGTCGGGCTGCACGTCGGCGAGGCCGAGCCGGTAGCGCGGGTCGGAGAAGGTCTCGACCACGGCTGCGAGCTTGGCGGGGTTGATGTCGCGTTCGGCGTTGCGTTCGGCGGCGAAATCAACCAGGTCGATGACGCCGGATAGCGAAGGGTTTTGGCGAACCACCGCGCGCACGGCTTTGGTGAGGTGTTCACCCGTGTCTTTGGGGCGCGTGCTGCGTCCCTTTTCATCCGGCGGCCAGTCGTATTGCTCGCGGCCGCTGATGACGCTCCACCGGGCTTCCGGCGGAAGATAGAAGCGCAGCAGCTTGTGGTCATCTTCGGCGATTCGCTTAGCGATCTCTCGATCGCCGTATTCCTCCGCCAACCGCTCGATCTCGTTATCGAACACGTCCGAGAGGCGCTTGAGGAAGAGTAGCGGCAGCAGGTAATCCTTAAACTTGGGCGCGTCCTTCTCGCCGCGAATGGAGCAGGCGGCGTCCCACAGCATTTGCTCCATGGGTCTGGTGGATGGTTCGGCTGAGCGCCGCGTCCGCCTTCGGGTTATCCGCTTGGCGGATTCCGCGTCATCGGGCCAGAGTTGGGCTGGGTCCACTTCCGCTTCGACAGCCAGCGCGGAAATAGCGGTCCGGGCGGCCTTCTGTGGCTTTGTGACGCCGCCCTCCCAACGATTTACTGTAGCGAAGGCAACGCCAAGCCTATGTGCTAGTTCCTGCTGGGTAAGATCCAGGTTTGCCCGAATGGCGCGAAGCGTTGCTGGAATCAAAGTTATTTCTATCATATAACTCTTATAACAGAAATGTAGATATTGGTCAATCCGTGCTTGGACTCCTCCAAATGCCACGGAAAATATGGTCACTCGTAGACGGTTGAGTGATCTCAGTATCTACGGATATCACGCATCACGCGCTCGATGAGTTCCACGAAAACCGCAATGTCGCTAAGATAGTGACGCCAACGCCCCTTGTTGACGAGTTCCCACGAGTAGCGTTTCTGCCACAGCATGACGTCCTCATCGAGATACTCAAGGAATGCCCTGAGACTCAAGATCTCCCGGGCAGGCGGGCCCGCAGGAACCGTAGGCGTCTCCGCATTAATGAACGCCACCAGTTCATAGCCTTGAGGAAGAACGGTCCTGCTGTCCTGATAGGTCGCCTCCAGTTGCTTCTGGAACTTCAGCGGGATCGCATCGTGCAACTCTGCCAGCTTGTGGTGGTGCGGGATCTGGATCTTGTTCAGGAACAAAAGTAACTTGAGCATCGACTCCAAGGCAATCCCGAGATTGAAGTGGGACACAGTCTTCATTGATACCCACATGTCATGGTGCTTGCGACCCTTCATGCCGGACACCGCTTCCTCGCTGTCGCTAAGGATTCCATGGCGACGGATTTCGGATTCGACATGGACTGCGATTGTCTTGAAGTCGTGGATGCTGTCGTAGAACAGCCGGTATGCCGAGAGTTCCATCATCCTATTCCCGGCTTGCCATTGGTTGCGTTAGCATCCCACCGAATCGGATAACGCCGTTACGCGATAACAAGTCCGCTGGCTTATTGACCGGGACTTAGCTGAGTTGCCGAGAAGTGTTGATCGATCCGTCGTCTTTATTCTCGGCGCATCAGGCGGCGCGGACATTGCTAAGGAAAAGGATCGCATGATCGTAGAGGGGTTCGGAACCGGGAAATTCAATCATTCTTGAGCGTGTCCTTAAGGGTGGCGCGGCCCTGCATTCGTGACTGGATGAGGTCGAGGCCGGCGTGGATCCGGTCGTAGAAGCCGGAGGCAAGTAATTCGCGGCGGAGTTGTTCGTTGATGCCGGCGCGGGTCGCGTGCTCCTCAACGAGTTCGGCGAAGCCCTGGCCCGTCGGCTGGGTGGATCGCTCGGCGATGCCGCGAAAAAGCGAGCCGGTATAGCGGTCTGCCTGCGCGGCATCGACGCCCTGGCCGCGGAGCCAGGCCGATACGGACTCCAGCAGCTCGAAATACGGCGCCATCAGCGCCGAAGCCGAGAAGAAGGCGTCGAGCTGCGCCTCGTCCGAAACTTCAATCACGGTCCCGATTGGGTCAAGGAAACCGGCCAGTTCCCGGTTCGGTGGACACATCGCGATCGGGCCGTTGCGCCGCGCCACGGGCGGCACCGGCGCCACGCGGCCGAGGAAGTTGGCGGGCCGGACCTGCCGCCGGATTTCCGCGGAACTCATCGTAGCGATAAAGCTCACGACCTTGAGATTCCGCCGGAAGCTGAGCGCGCCAAGGACCGCGCCCGCATCCTGGGGACGCACGGCAAGAAAGATGAGTTCCGAGCGGTCCAGCACCTGCTGGTTGTCGGGGGCCACCTCGACCGCAGCATGGCGTTCGCTCAAGCGGCGCGAACGATCGAGGCTCCTGGGCGACAGGAGGATCGAGAGGTCGGGTGATCCGGCCCCGCAAAGACCCGTTACCACGGCCTCGGTAATCGTGCCGGCGCCGATGAACCCCACGTTCATGGGCCTACTCCGATTCCCGCTTGAGCAGCAGCCGCTCCATGATCCGCGCGTACACGCGCCGCAGGCCTTCGACATCGCTGGCCCGGACGCGCTCGTTGACCTGGTGGATGGTGCGGTTGATCACGCCGAATTCCACCACGTCGGCGCCGTGCAGCGCAATGAAACGCCCGTCGGAGGTGCCGCCGCCTGTGGACAGCTCCGGGTCGATCCCGCACTCATCGCGCACTGTTTCCCGGGCCGTCTCGACCAGCGGGCCGTGGGCGGTCAGGAAGGGCTCGCCGGCGGGGAACCATTTGATCTCGTAGTCAATTTCGTGGCGGCTGAGGAGATTCTCCACCCATTCCTTGATCTGGTCGCTCCGCCACTCGGTGTTGAAGCGGAAGTTAAAGCGTGTAACCAGTTCGCCGGGAAACACGTTGGTCGCGCCGGCGTCGGCATGAACCCGCACCACCTGGAAGCCGGTGGGAGGGAAATTGTCGTTGCCCTGGTCCAGCGGCGTGGCGTACAGGTCCGCAAGCACCGGCGCGAAACTCTGTATCGGGTTTTGCGCCAGCGCGGGGTAGGCGACGTGGCCCTGTTCGCCGCGCACGGTCATGATGGCGCTGAGCGAGCCGCGCCGCCCGACCCGCAGGGTGTCGCCGAGCTGCTCCGAGCAGGAAGGCTCGCCCACGACGCACCAGTCGATCATTTCGTCGCGGGCGCTGAGCGTGTCCATGACCCTGCGGGTGCCGTCGGTTGCCGGTCCTTCCTCGTCGCTGGTGATGAGGAAGGCCACCGAGCCGCGATGATCGGGGTGGTCGTTGGCGAAATCGATACCGGCGCGGACCATGGCCGCGATGCCGGATTTCATGTCCGCGGCGCCGCGCCCCTTGAGCCAGCCGTCGCTCAGCTCCGGCTCGAACGGATCGTGGTCCCAGTCCTTGCGCGGCCCGGGCGGCACCACGTCGGTGTGGCCGGCAAAGCACAGCACCGGCGAATCGCCGCCGTGCCGCGCCCAGAGGTTGGACACCTTGCCGAAGGGCATGTGCTCGACGCTGAAGCCGGCCTCTTCCAGCAGCCCGCCCAGGAGCTCCTGGCAACCGCCGTCCGCGGGCGTGACCGACCGCCGGCGCATCAGGTCCAGCGCCAATTCCAGCGTCTGGCTGTCGCGAAGTTCAGACATCGCGCAACAACTCGTTCAAAGACGTGCGCCGGCGAGTGCGTTCGTCCACCTGCTTGACGATCACGGCGCAATACAGCTGCGCGCGGCTCTTTCCGTCCGGCAGGCTGCCAGGCACCACCACCGAGCCGGCGGGGACCCGCCCGTACAGGACCTCGTCGCGGGTCCGGTCGTAGATGCGCGTGCTCTGGCCGATGTAGACGCCCATCGCGATGACCGCGCCGCGCTCGATGATGACGCCCTCGACGATCTCGGAGCGGGCGCCGATGAAACAGTCATCCTCGATGATGGTGGGCGTGGCCTGCAGAGGCTCCAGCACCCCGCCGATACCCGCGCCCCCGGAAAGGTGGACGTTCTTGCCGATCTGCGCGCAGCTTCCCACGGTGGCCCAGGTGTCGATCAGCGTGCCGCTGTCCACGTAGGCGCCGATGTTCACGTAGCTGGGCATGAGCACCACGCCGGGAGCGATGTAGGCGCCGCGCCGCGCCAGCGCGTCGGGCACCACGCGCACGCCGGACGAGGCGATGTCGCCGCTGGCGAATTTCAGCGGCACCTTGTCGAAGAAACGCGTGTGCCCCGCGGGGATCTCGCGGCTGGGCGTCACCGCGAAATAAAGGAGCACCGCCTTCTTGAGCCACTCATTGACCTGCCAGCCGTCGTCGGTCAGTTCGGCCACCCGCGCCGCGCCGCTGTCGAGCAGTCCGATGGCCTCGTCGATGGCCGCGCGCAGCTCCCCGTGCGCGCTGTCGGGCGCGAGTTCCGTACGCCGTTCGTACGCGGCTTCGATGATGTTGCGCAGGTCTTGCACTTCAAGCTCTCGCGAGTGATTTCCGCCGCTTACCCAACGACGCGGCGCAATTATCGCATCATGGCGCTGATCCTTCGCGCGGTGTTGCACCCTTCCCTTCGGAGCCACTTCGCGACGCTCCTGCCGGGAAGGGTGCAACACCGCGCTCCAGCATGCGCGCAACCGTTTGGATTGGCGTTTTGCGACGCCCCCTTGTGGCGGAAGCGTCGCGAAGTGGCTGAGGCCACAAGGGGGCGTCGCAAAACGCTCGAGAGCCAGTCAGGACGCGTTCAGGGAGCGAGCGAGTTGGGTGAGGCGGCGGCCCAGGGCTTCGGCGAGGGCTTTTTCGTCGAGCGTGAGGCCGTTGTCGCTGGCGCGCTCGACGTGCGACGCGCCGTAGGGCGATCCGCCCGAGGTGGTCTTGCGCAATTCCGGCACGGTGTAGGGGATCCCGGCGATGAGCATTCCGTGGTGCAGCAGGGGAACCGCCAGCGATAGCAGGGTTGCTTCCTGTCCGCCGTGCATGCTGCCCGACGACGTGAATACGGCAGCGGGCTTGTCCACCAGCAGGCCGGAGACCCATTCCGCCGCCAGGCCGTCGAGGAAATGCTGAATCGGCGCGCTGGGGGCGCCGAAGCGGGTGGGACTGCCCAGCGCCAGGCCGGCGCAATCCCTGAGGTCGTCCTTGCTGACGTACGGGGCGCCGCTTTCTGGCACGGCGGGCAGGGCCTCGCCGGATTGTGCGGCCACAGGCGGCGCGGCTCGCAGCACGGCTTCGCAACCGGGCGTCCTTTCTATGCCTCGGCCGATGGCTCTTGCCAGGGCCTCGGTGGCGCCCTTCACCGAGTAGTAGACCACCAGGATTTTGAGTTCACCGTTCATTGACGTTTCGTTCTTGTCTTGACCGCCTTTGCTGCGCCCCTTCCCTTCGTCGCCACTTCGCGACGCTCCTGCCGGGAAGGGGCGCAGCAAAGGCTCTTCGCCGATCCCGCAAGCGGCGCCTGGTAGTGCATTGCATGGGCGTCAGACGATGATGACGGGGTCGGTAATGGTGTGGACGGGTTCGGCGCCGTGGGCGGTAATCAGGCTCAAGTCCTCCATGTGCGCGGAGCCGCCGATGCCCGTGTTCATCACGGGGCAATCCACGCTGATGATCATGCCGGGCTCCAGCTTGAGGTCCTCCTTCACCCAGTACGGACGCCCGTCCTGACCGGGCTCGTCAGTGTGCGTAAGGCCCACGCTGTGCGGCGCGAACGGAATGTCGAAGTCCAGGCCCGAGTCCCGCACCGCCTTCTGGCCGATCGGGGGGATTTCCGAGTAGCGCAGGCCGGGCCGCAGTTTCTCGCGTATCGCCTCCCAGCCGATATGCATCGCCCGGGTCGCATCGCGCATGGCGTTCGCCGGTTCGCCGACGAATATGGTGCGGGCGAAGTCCCCGTGGTAATGCCAGCCGTGGCTGACGCAGTCGATGAAGAAGGCGGACCCCTCGCCGAACTCGAAGTCGACGACTTCGGAGATCATGCGATCGATCGACATGAATACGCCTGCGTTGCCGCGGCTGGCGGCCTCGGAGAAGAACGACGCCCGCAACTCCTGGGTGGTGGCGCCTTCGCGCGCCGCGCCGGCGGCGGCCAGGGCGGCGTCGGCGTTGGCCTGCGAGGCCAGGCGCATCAGTTCGATCTCGCGTGGCGACTTGACCACTCGTATCTTGCGCAGGGTGTTCTCGCCCGCCACCGCCGTGGCCTTGAGAGGCGAGTATTCGAGCATTGCCATGATCGCCATGTGGTCCACGCCCACACGGCCCTTGTCCATGTCCAGGGCGCGCGCGGCCTTCACCATCGCCCATTCGCGCTCGGCGCTGAGGCCGTTGCGCGCGGCAGCCGCCTCCACCGCGGCCCGCCGGTGGGTTTCGACCGCGTCCACCGGGGCTTCGCCCTTGTCGCGGTAGATGCGGAGGTCGCCGGCGCCGGGTTCCTCCACGTCGCCCAGAACGGCAGTCGCGGTTACCGCGCGGTGGGTGTAAACGTAGGGTTCCACGCCGCCGTCAAAGTGGGAGTCGGCATAGACGAGGTAATAAAGAAACTGCGGGATGACCAGCGCCACCGGCTTCTTCGGATTGGCGGAAAGCAAAGCCAGGGAGGGTGCGGGGAAGCCCATCTTTCCGAGTTGCGGCCAGTACCCGGTCAGGTGAAATACGTTGACCGGCTCGGCCACGATCAGTCCGGCCAGCCCTTCCTGCTGCAGGACCTTCTCGGCCCTCTCGCGATTGAACAGCGGCCCCCCCTTGAGCAGCGAACCGCCTGCGGCAAACGTTTCCCGGAATGATTCGTGCGGGGTCATGGCCGATTGATTCTAACGCGCCGACCCTGGCCGGGTAGAATGCCCCCTATGTCCGCAGAGATCTGCCGCCGCTACATCGTTTCGGGACGCGTGCAGGGCGTGTTCTTTCGCGCCAGCACCGCCAGCGTTGCGCACCGCCTGGGTCTGCGCGGTCGTGCCAGAAATACGCCGGACGGCAACGTGATGGTCCTGGCCCTGGGGCCGGAATCGGCAGTGGACGAACTGGGCGAGTGGCTGCGCCATGGACCGCCCTCCGCACAGGTAAGCGATGTTCAGCAGGCCGATGAGCAGCTGGACGAGTGGCAGCACCTGCCCGACTTCAGAACGCACTGACGCCCGCTGACGATGCCTTGACGCCCACTCAAGCGCGTCGCCGCACCTTTCCCGGCAGGAGCGTCGCGAAGTGGCTCCGAAGGGAAAGGTGCGGCGACGCGCGAAGGGTCAGCGCCTTGCTCGATCGGCCAGCAAATCCGCGGCCTCGGCGGCGCTTAAGCCCTCGGCGTCCTCCGAACGGCGGTGCTTGTATTCCAGCGTGCCCTGCTTCAGACCACGGGCGCTGACCACCACACGGTGCGGAATGCCGATCAGGTCGGCGTCCGCCAGTTTGACCCCCGGGCTGGCATCGCGGTCGTCGAACAGCACGTCCACGCCCTGCGATTGCAGGTCCTCGTAGAGTTGCTCCGCCGTTGCCCGCACCTCCTCGTCGCGCGCGATGTTCAGCGCCACGATCACCAGGCTGAATGGCGCCATCGCTTCGGGCCAGATAATGCCCCGCTCGTCGTGATTCTGCTCGATGGCCGCGGCCACCGTTCGCGTTACGCCCAGGCCGTAGCAGCCCATCTGCATGTGCTGCTCGGCGCCGTTCTCATCCAGTACGACGGCGTTCATCGAGCGGCTGTACTTGTCGCCCAACTGGAATATGTGCCCGACTTCGATGCCCCGGGCGATTTGCAGGCTGCCGCCCCCGCCCGGGCTGCGGTCGCCCTCTACGGCGTTTCTCAGGTCCACGCATTCGGGCTCCGGCAGGTCGCGCCCCCAGTTGACGTTGACGAAATGCTTGTCGCGCCGGTTCGCCCCGCAGGCGAAGTTCGCGCTGTGGCCCGCGGCGTGATCGACGTAGGTGGTCACGGACAGGTTGACCGGGCCGACAAAGCCCGGCGGGCAACTTGCCGCCTGGGCCACCTCCTGCGCATTGGCCAGCGTAAGGGGCTTGGCTACTTTCGGCAGGCCCGTCGCCTTCAGTTCGTTGACCTCGTGGTCGCCGCGCAGCACCAGCGCCACGACGCCGCCGCCTTCGGCCTTGACCAGCAGGGTCTTGAGGCAGTCTTCCAGCGGCTGATCCAGGTGCGCCGCGACCTGCCGGATGGTGCGCATGCCGGGCGTGTGCGCTTCGGTCATGGCGTCGCCGGGCGCCTCCCTGTCGCCCTCCGGGGGCAGGGCGGGCGCCAGCTCCAGGTTGGCGGCGAAATCGTCGCCTTCGCACCAGACGATCAGGTCCTCGCCCGAATCGGCCAGCACGTGGAATTCCTGCGAGCGCGAGCCGCCGATTTCGCCGGAATCCGCCTGCACCACGCGGTAATTGAGGCCCAGGCGCTCGAAAACGCGGCTGTAGGCCTGGCGATAGTCGCCGTAGATGTCGCTCAGCGACTCCTCGCCGAGGTGGAAGGAATAAGAGTCCTTCATGATGAACTCGCGGGCCCGCATCACGCCGAAACGGGGGCGGATTTCGTCGCGGAACTTGGTCTGGATCTGGAAGAAGCTGACCGGCAGCTGCCTGTAACTCCTCAGTTCCCTGCGGGCGATGTCGGTAATCACCTCTTCGTGGGTGGGACCGAAGCAGTATTCCCTCTCGCCCCGGTCGCGCATCTTCAACAGGAGGTCGCCATAGTCCTCCCAGCGGCCGCTCTCGCGCCACAATTCCGCGGGATGGACCGCCGGCATCAGTATCTCGTGGGCCCCGATGCGTTCCATCTCCTGGCGCGTCACCCGCTCGACGATGCGCGCCACGCGCCAGCCCAGGGGCATCCAGGTGAACAGCCCCGAGGCCAGCCGGCGCACCATCCCGGAGCGCAGCATGAGACGGTGGCTCGCGATTTCGGCTTCGGCCGGGGTCTCGCGCAATGTGGCCAGGGGGAGCTTGGAGAGGCGCATCGTGGGGTCTGACTTTCGGAGCGGCAATTGTAGTGGAAGCTGTTCGAGCCCGCCCGCGGGCGGTTCCCGGCCGTCGGGCTTGTGGCAGACTTGCCCGGATGGAGGGTAACCGCGAAAAATTCGCCCGGGGCAGGGCGGCGATGCGCAAACGGGGGATATACCTTTTCCCCAACCTGCTGACCAGCGGCGCGCTGTTCGCCGGCTTCTACGCCATCGTGGCCGGGGCCGACGGCGATTTCGAGAGGGCCGCGGTGTCCCTGTTCGTGGCGATGATTCTTGACGCCCTCGACGGCCGGGTCGCCCGAATGACCGGGACCGTGACGGAGTTCGGCCGCCAGTACGATTCGCTGTCGGACGTGGTCGCATTCGGCCTGGGTCCCGCGGTGGTGATGTACCAGTGGGGCCTTAAGTACATGGGCGATTACGGCTGGGTCTGGGACAAGGTCGGCTGGGTGATCGCCTTCTTGTTCGCGGTCGGCACGGCCCTGCGCCTGGCGCGCTATACCGCGCGGGAATCGACCAGCGACAAGAACTTCTTCGAGGGCCTGCCGTGCCCGGCGGCCGCGGGCTTCGTGGCCGGCTTCGTGTGGCTGGCGGCCGAGTCCCAGTGGACGGGCCTGCCGGTCCTGATTCTGGCGGGCTTCGTGACGCTTGCGGCCGCGACCCTGATGTGCGTGCGTATCGCCTATCCCAGCTTCAAGCACTTCGCCGTGAACCGGCGGCTGAAATTTACCCAGATGGCGGCGATTCCGGTCTGCTTTGCCCTGATTGCGCTGGACGCGCCGCTCATGCTGTTTACTCTGTTCGGCGTATATGTGGGGCTGGGTCCGGGGCTGCTGGCGTGGCGCGCAGTACAGAAGGGCCGCCGCCGCGCGATGCGCAAAGCCGCCGATTGAACCAGGCGAGTCTGCCGGCGGCTTATGGGGCAGGAAAGCAGATTCAGCCGGGCGCAGCGCGATCTTCTTGAGTTGATGGACGTAAGCGTCTGGACGGGGCGCTCGGAGTCGCCGCTGTCGGGCGATGGCGTACAGAGCGCGGAGCCGGCCGCAGGGGCGACGCCTTCGACGCAGGAAGGGTCGGATTCTAGAGGGCGGGAGGCCCTCGCTCCGGCACCCGTTGCTTCCAGTCCGCCGGAACTGGAGGCGCTGTGCAGCAAGGTGGCGGCCTGCACGGCCTGCGCGCTGCATTCCGGTCGCCGGCAAACCGTGTTCGGCGTCGGCAACCCGAAGGCCGACTGGATGTTCGTCGGCGAAGGGCCGGGAGAGGAGGAGGACCGCCGGGGCGAGCCGTTTGTCGGCCGGGCGGGCAAGTTGCTGGACGCGATGCTGAAGGCGATGAACCTGGACCGGACGATTGTCTATATCGCCAATATCGTCAAGTGCCGCCCGCCCGGCAATCGCAATCCGTCCCTTGAGGAAGCGGCCGCATGTATTCCCTACCTCAAGCGCCAGATCGAACTGATCGCGCCGCGGCTTATCGTCGCCCTGGGCGCGGTGGCGGCCCAGCGCCTGCTCGAAACCGACCGGCCGGTGGGCGCGCTGCGCGGCAAACTGCAATACCCCGCCCACCTTGAGCCGCCGGTGCTGGTGACCTACCACCCCGCCTACCTGCTGCGGTCGCCCGGGCAGAAGCGCAAGGCCTGGGAGGACCTGCAACTGGCAATGCGCGAGATGGACGCCTTGCAGCGGGAGCGCAAGTCCGTTTGAGCGCCGCGCGCGCAGGTCGCCCCGCAACTTTCCGGGCGCTGTCGGGCGAGGCCTGGCGATGGGCGATGTACGACTGGGCCAATTCGGCCTTCGCCCTGATCGTAATGACCTCGTTCGTTCCCCTGCTGCTGCGCGAGCACTGGTCGGCGGGCGAAACCTCCACCCGGATCACGTTCATCTGGGGCTCGGCCAACAGCATCGCTGCCCTGCTGCTGGCGCTGGCCGCTCCGCTGCTTGGGGCGCTGGCCGATCAGGGCGGCCGCCGCCGCCGCATGCTGGCAATGTGCGTCGTGCCCGGGGCGATCTGCACCGTGATGCTTGCGCTGCCGGGAGCCGGACACTGGGCGACGGGACTCTCCCTCTTCGTTTTGGCCTGGCTCGGCTATTCGGCGGCCAATATCTTCTACGACGCACTGCTGACGGAGGTGGCCGAGCCCAAACAGTACGATCTGGTATCCGCCTACGGCTTCTCGCTGGGCTATATCGGCAGCGCGATGCTTTTTACCCTGTGCGCGCTGGTGACGGTCGATCCCGCAAGGTTCGGTCTGGATTCACAGGTGCAGGCGATGCAGGTAAGCATGCTGGTGGTGGGCGCCTGGTGGGTGCTTTTTTCGGTACCGCTGTTACGCAGCGGACACCGAACGGGCGACACGGGCCGCCGGGCGCGCCTCGGCGCGGCCTGGCGGCAACTGTGGTCGACTGTGCGCACGGCACGCCAATACCCGCAGCTTTGGCTTTTCCTTCTGTCGTATTTCCTTTACATCGACGGTGTGCACACCATAATCAAGATGGCGGTCGATTTCGGCGCCGCCATCAATCTACCGCCCTCGGACCTCGTGTTCGCGATTCTTGTGACGAATTACATCGGGTTTCCGGCCACACTGGCCTTCGGATTCGCCGGGCGGCGCTTCGGCCCCCGACGCTGCATTTACGTGGCTCTGGTGGTCTATTGCCTGGTTACCTTCATGGCCAGCATGGCCAGCGAGGCATGGCACTTCTATCTCCTGGCGGCGATGATCGGCCTCGCCCAGGGCGGTGTGCAGAGCCTGAGCCGCTCCATGTTCGCGCGCCTGGCGCCGCCCGGCAAGTCCACCGAAATGTTCGGCTTCTACAACATGTTCGGGCGCTTCGCGGCGATTCTGGGGCCGGTCCTTACCGGCTACGCGGCGCTGGTCCTGGACAGTCAGCGGCTCGGCGTGCTGGCGATCCTGGTGCTGCTGGTGGCGGGCTTCATCCTGCTCACGCGGGTGAAGGAAGTGTAGAAGGCCAGGCGCCGCCTGGTTGACCCTGCTGCGGCCAGCGTCTAGATTCCCGCCAAAGAAGAATAATTTCAGGCTGGTCAACCGGATCGTTGCAGCGTGCGGCAGGCCAGGGATTTTGTGATTTTCGTTTTCTGGAGGCTCTAATGAAGAAGAGCTTGATTGCAGTCGGGCTGATTGCTGCCGCCATCGTTCTTCCGGCGGGATATTTCGGTCAGGTTGCCGAAGGCACACTCAAGGACCGGTTGGCGAACATGCCGAACGGTTTTCGGATGGAGGTGACCGATTATCGGCGCGGCTGGTTCTCGTCCACGGCGCGGCTTGAATGGCGGCCGCTTCACGGCCTGCCCTTTCCCGGCGCGATTCCGCCGGACATGCCGCGCCCCGGGCTGATTGCGGTGGATCTTGAGATTGCCCACGGTCCCGTGTATTTCGCCGTGGGTCCCGGCGTGGGGCTGTTTCATGCCCGGGGGCGTGTCGCCCTGGGCGCCGAGGCCTCGGCGGACACTATCTACTCGCCGGACAGTCCGGCCAACGACCTTGTGGTGTACCTGAGTTCCTTCTCGGGGCGAACGGTCCACAACCGGATCGAGGCGCGGAGCCTGCGTGCGGACCTCGGCGCCGTGTTCCTGGAGCTGGAAGGATTCCTGGTGGAAGGCGAGTGGACCGGGCCCGACGCCTTTCAACTGCAGACTGCCGCGCTTGAAAACATGGAAATGACCTTCGGCGCGGCGGAGGAGTCCGCGCGTATCACGTTAGCGGAACTTCAGCGCCAGATCGATTACCCGCAGGGCTTCGAGAGTGGTGCGATGCTGGTCGTGTCGGAATCGGTTAGTTCGATTGGAGAGATCCGGGTCGAGATGGCGGACGGCAATTCCGTGATGCGCATGGCCGGTCTCGAGTCGCTGGACACGAGCACACTGTCCGACGAGGGACTGTTTGGCGTCGAGGGCAGTGCAAGCATCGAAGCGCTGGACTTCATGGGGAGGGAGTTCGGGCCGATCAGGCTTACGCAGCGCGCGGGAGGGTTCAGCGAGGATGTGCTGCTGCAATTGGCCGATGCGTGGGGCGGCGCGATGCCCGATGCTGCAGCCAGCGGCGCGCCGGAAGGGCCGGCGCAGGCGGAGGAGGAAAGCGACCGGCCCGCGCTGCCGCAGCCGACGCCGGAACTGCTCGATGCTTTCCGGTCGCTGCTCGCCGGCAGCCCCTACGCCGAACTGGACGTTGTGCTGACTTACGCCGGGGAGCACATACTGGCGCTGACGCTTCAGCTGGCATTTGACGGCGAGCAGGTTCCCGGCACGGCGGACGGCCTGAATAGCGCGTCCTTTCTCGCCGGGGCCGACTGTTTTCTGCATTTCGAGATTCCCGTCGCGGCAGCGGAGGAACTCCTGGGCCAGGCGCTGCTTGGACCCGGTCTGGCGCTGGGACTGTTGCAGCAGACCGACGAGGACTACGTTCTCGTCATGTCGCTGCGCGAGGGCGCTTTCGAATTGAATGGTCGCGCGATGCCCCTGCCCATACAGTCGCCCGCTCCGGTGATCGCGACCGAACCCGGTTAGTGCTGCTCCAGGATGCTGCCGTGGCCGTAGATGCGGTCGTGGATGCCTGAGCGCCGCAGCGCGTCCCAGTAGGTGACGGCGTTGATCGCCAGCACCGGCTTGCCGAGCCAGGCCTCGGCCTCGGCGCAGATGTCCATGGCCGGCAGGTTGGTCCCCACCTGCACGATGGCCTCGGCGTCGTCGCCGTCGAGTTCGCGTATCGCCGAGCGCATCTGAGGTCCCGTCGTGTAGGCGATCTCGATCGGCGACGGGCACTTGAGGCCGACCAGACGCAGGATGTCGAAGCCCGCCTGCACGAAATATTCGCGCACCTGCTCGTCGCCGCGCGGCATGTGCGGAGTCAGCACCGCGATTTTCTCGACCCCGAATGCGCGCAGGGCGGCGACGGTGGCCGTCGACCCCATGGACACCCCCACGCCGGCGCGCTGCTGAAGGTTCTCCTGGAGTTCCGCCGCCTGTTTCACGCCGCCCCAGAACGCCTCCAGGGCCACGCCCATGATCACGTGGTCCACCTGCGCCGAGCAGACCCGGTCGATGGCGTCGCCCATGCCGTCGCGCATGGCCTGCACGTGCGCCAGGAAGTCCTTCTCGGTGGTGATCCTGCGCTGGCGGATGCTCACCCGGCCGGTGTGATTGGTCACGCCCGGCGGGCGCAGCAGTTCGCATTCCGGCTGCACCGTCGTGTTCGTGGAAGGCACCGCGAGGCCGACGCGGAGGCGGTAGCCGTGGTAGTCGGTCATTGTGAATCTCCGGCGGGAAAAGGCTCGCGGGGATTGTAATTGCGCCGGAAATGGTTGAGTATCCGCCCGGATGTCCGAGTCTCCCACCCCGCCCGGCGGAGTTTACCGCCTGCTTGGTTTCATTCCGCTGCGCCTGGAAGAGGGCGTGCGCAACCGGCATGTGAACGCGCTTTACTTCGGGGCGTTCTTCTCGATCGGCCTGCTCACCTTCATCAATGTGCAGCAGGGCTACCTGTTCACGAACCTGGGCGTTCCCGAAAGCGAGTGGGGCGGGCTGGCCGGAGGGCTCCTGCTGCTGAACGAACTCGTCGTGCTGGCGACCGTGTACCTGTTGGGGACTCTTTCCGATCGTGTCGGGCGGCGGGTGGTTTACGCGCTGGGCTTCAGCATGGTGGGCATCTGCTACGTGCTGTATCCCATGGCCACTACGGCCCAGCACCTGTTCCTGTCCCGGCCTCTGTTCGCGTTCGGCGCCGCGTGCATTTCCGCCATGCTGGCATCGGTAATCAACGACTATCCCGAAGAGTCCTCGCGCAGCCGGTTCCAGGCGGCGGCCTTCATACTCAACGGGATCGGCATCAGCGTGGTCAACGGAATGGCCGGCCGGCTGATCGAGGGCTACAAGGGCCTGGGACTGGAGTCGGTCATGGTGGGACGGGCCACTTTCTGGACCGCGGCGGCATTCTGCATGGTCGTGGCCGTGGTGTTGATCTTGTTTCTCAAGCCGGGCGCGCCCGCGCAGGTGGAGAAGCGGGAGGGCCTGTTCAAGACCGCGTCCGTAGCGTTTCGCGCGGCGCGCAATCCCAGGGTGGCCCTGGCCTACATCGGGGCGCTTGTTTCGCGCGGCGATCTCGCGGTCGTCAGCGTCTTCTACTCGCTGTGGCTGCGCCAGGTGGGAATGGAGCAGGGCCTGACCAGCGAGGAGGCGCAGGCGCGTGCGGTGCTTTTCTACATCGTGGCCCAGGCGTTTGCGGTGCCGTGGGCGGCGATCATGGCGCCGATACTCGACCGGATCGACCGCGTGGCGGGCATTGCGATCGCCATGTTCCTGGCCGCCTGCGGCTACCTGTCCATGCCGTTCTTCCCCGATCCCATCAGCAACTGGATGTTCCTGGGCGCGGCCCTGATCGGCATGGGCGAAATGTGCGCGCAGCTCTCGGCCATCGCGCTTATCGGCAAGGAAGCGCCGGTGCGCGGCCGTGGCTCGGTCATCGGCCTGTTCAGCTTTTTCGGCGCCCTGGGCATCATGGGGTCCGGCGTCTTCGGCGGCTGGCTGTTCGACAATTGGCAGAGTTACGGGCCGTTCGTAATGGTCGGCTGCGGGAACGTGGTAGTGTTCTCGCTGGCGTTGATCCTGCTGCGCCACGAGGCCCGGCGGCGCAAGGCGCAGGCCGGACTGGCCGCGAGCAGTTAGCGGCGCGCGCCACAATCAACGCGGCTGTCCGACCAGGGCGCCGCAGAGCAGGACACAGGGGACAGTTATGCAACGACGGGAATTGATGAAGAGCTTTGGGGCGGTCGGCGCATTGGGGGCGGCGGCGCTGGCCTTCAGCCAGGCGCCGCGCAAGGCGATTGCGGACGGCCACGATTCATCCGGGGCGCCGGACTACCTGAGCGGTCCCTACCTGGACCTGCGCAGCCCCCAGGGCAATCAGATCGGCTACGCGCGCCTGACCAGCGACCTGGACGAGAGCAAGCAACGCTACGGCTGGTTCAAGGGTTATGTGATGGGTGTGCGGCCGGGCGAGAAAATCCAGGACCTGTTCGGATTTGCCGGTTTTGGGGTGTCGCGCCTGGAGACCCAGCCGGACGGTGGTATCGCCAGGGTGCTGCGCGAGGTGGGCTACTACACCGACCTGCGCAGCGGCGAGATTATGGAGGAGTGGCACAACCCCTATCTCGACGAGACCACGTACCCGGTACCGATCGCCAACGATCCCTTCAATACCGTGATCAGGGACCACTTTCCGCCGCCGCCGCAGTACGGCGGCCTCAACGAGGACGACGTGCGCCCTCCGCGGCCGTTCATCCTGCCCTGGCGGCAAGTAGGAGAGCGGCTACAAATGGAGCGCCATATCCATCTCTACTACCCCAGCGCGCTCGATCCCGAAGTGTGGGTGCGCGAGTCCGCGGGCGAAAGGGTTCGGGTTTCGGAGTTCTTCTCTCATTCCCTGAGCGGCGCCGACATGCAGAATCCCGAACTCACCGCACTCCCCGTGCACGGTGTCTGGAATCGCACGACGCCGTGGCTGCCGTGGATGCTGATGGGTCAGGGCGAGGGGCACTGCCAGTACGCCTGCTTCATGGGGTCGGGCGAGGACCTGGAACAGATTCATGACCGGGCGTTGCTGGATTACGCCGAGAAGCACCATGCCAAGTACTTCAACGCGCCGGAGACGTATTCTCCGGACACGCCCAGCCTGTCCAGCCTGGAGCTGTATGCCATTGAGCAGACGCCGGCGCCGCCCGCCGGCGGCGAGTAGCTCGCGCCTTCGCTCCCGGGCGATGTGCTGGTATCCTTGCAGCCCACGCGCCGGCCGGCACATGAGGCCGGGCGGTTTCGGGGGACCCGCGCGGCGGGTCTGAATCAGCGGGAAACATAGAAAAGAGGGGAAAACCCATGCAATCGAAACGGCGGGAATTCATCAAGGGCTTCGGGGCCGTGGGGGCGTTCGGCGCCGCGGCGCTGAGTATGGGGGCCTGCGGCGACGTCAACGTCAACATCAATGACGACAGCGCCGATGCCGGCGGCGGCGACGCCGACGGTTCGCAGGATTATTTCAGCGGCCCGTATCTCGATCTGAGTACCGGAGAGGGGAACAAACTCGCTTTTGCCCGTACACAGGGCAACCTCGACGAGAGCAAGCAGAAAGTCGGCTGGTTCAAGGGTTACGTCATGGGCGTGCGCCCGGGCGAGAAAATTCGCGACCTGTTCGGTTTTGCCGGATTCGGCGTGTCCCGCCTGCAGCAGAATGAGGACGGCACGATTGCCAAGATCCTGCGCGAAGTGGGGTATTACACCGATCTGCAAAGCGGAGAAGTCCTGGAGGAGTGGCACAACCCCTACCTGGATGAAACGGTTCCCGTTGTGCCCATCGCCAACGATCCCTTCAATTTCGTGATCGCGGATCATTTTCCCGAGCCGCCGGCATTCGGCGGGCTGAACGAGGAGAAGCCGCCCAAGATTCCATTCAGGCTTCCGTGGACCCAGCGCGGCCCGCGCATGGACATGGAAGTCCACATTCACCTGTACTATCCGAACGCGCTCGATCCCGCCAAGTGGGTGCGTGAGTCGACGGGCAGCATGGTCCAGGTATCGGAGTTCTTTGCCTATCACCTGAACGCAGCGGATATGCAGAATCCCGACGTGACCACGCTGCCTTACCACGGCGTCTGGAACCGCACCACGCCGTGGCTTCCGTGGATGCTGATGGGCCAGGCTGACGGCTTCTGCCAGTACGCCGCGTTCATGGGCGCCGGCGAGGACCTGGAACAGGTTCACGACCGCAAGCTGCTCGACTATGCCGAGAAGCACCATCCCAAGTACTTCAACGCGCCGGAGACCTACGATCCGGAAACGCCCAGTCTTTCGAGCCTGGAGATGTACGCGATCGAGCGCACTCCGGCGCCGCCCAGGGAAACGTAGGCCGTAGCGGCACTTGAATTCGTGCTCGCGGCCGCCGCCGGCCGGCCGCGAGTGCTTTGGAGCCTGTTCACAGGCCCTGATGCCGCCGGCAGGGGAGCGATGCTGAGATGGCCCGCGGAATCAACCCGGCTCAGGCCCGCGATCTAAAGCCGGATCCTTCCGGCATCCGCCTGTTCGGCCTGTGGTTCGTGCCGGGTCTTACCCGCACTCACGGATGGTCATTCATTGTCCTTTCGTTTACGACGGTGGGCCTGCTCACCGCGATAACCGGCGTTCAGACCAATGTCTTGAGCGAGAACTTCGGCATTCCAGCCAGGGAGCAGGGGCAGTGGATCAGCGCCCTGGTGCTGTGGACGGAATTCGTGCTGCTGGCCGTGTTCGCCGTCGTGGGAGTTGCCGCCGACCGAATCGGCCGCCGCCAGCTCTTCGCGGTCGGGCTGGTCTTCATGGGCTTCAGTTATGTCTTCCACGCCTACGCCGGCGAAATATGGCAGCTGTTCGGGGCGCGGGTCGCCTATGCGATAGGAATCGGGGCGGCCACGGGGATGCTGGGCACCATCCTGGCGGACTACCCGCAGGAAGTCTCGCGCGGCCGCGTGGTGGCGATCAGCGGTGCGCTCACCGGCCTGGGCGTGGTGCTCATCAAGCTGATGTTCGGCGATGGCGCCCGGGTGGTGGTGGGACGCCTGGACCTGCCCGAGGAAAGCGCCCTGACCGTGGGCCTGTTCATGATCGCGGCGGTCGCTTTCGTGTCGGCCGCGGTGGCGGCCTGGGGCCTGCAACCCGGCACGCCCACCAAACGCGAGGAGCGCCCGCCGGTCAAGGAGCTGCTGACCGCCGGCGTGCGCGAAGCGGTCCGAAACCCGCGCATTGCCGTGGCGTACGCGGGCGCCTTCGTGGCCCGCAGCGACCTGGTGATCCTGGGCAGCTTCCTGACCCTTTGGGGGCGGTTTGCGGTCGAGAGCGCAGGCATAAGCGGGTCCGACGCCCAGGCGATGAGCGTGCGCCCCTTCGCCGTCGCCCAGACCGCCGGCCTGTTATGGATCGTCCTGCTCGGCTTTCTGCTGGAGAAGCGCGACCGGCTGCTGGCGCTGGCGGTGGCCTTTGCCGTGGCCACGATCGGTTACCTGGGGATGTGGTTTGTCGACGACCTGCTCTCGGTGGGAGCGATTCCGCTGCTGTGCATGCTGGGCGCGGGGCAGATCAGCGCCTTCTGGGGCGCCACCACACTGATCGGACGCGAGGCGCCGAAGGCATCGCGCGGCACGGTCGTTGGCGCTTTCAATCTGAGCGGCGTGCTGGGCATTCTGGTATTCGTGGCGCTGGGCGGCGTGCTGTACGACAAGTACGGCCCGGCGGCTCCTTTCCTCATGGTGGGGTGCGCCAACCTGCTCGTGATGGCCGCGGCCGGAGGGCTGGCGCTGAAGGAATCGCGCGCCGCCGCGGCCCAAAGCGCTGAAGGCGCCGCCTGAGGCCGAACCACGAAATGAGCGACACAACAGAGCGCGTCAACTGGCGCGCGCTTCTGAGTCCGTATTTCCTGCAGGTGTTCGGCATCTGCCTGTTCGGCTGGACGCTGGCCAACATGGACCAGGCGTTCTTCGGCTATGCCATCCCCCCGATCAAGGAGACCTTCGCGATCGGCGATCCGCAGATTGGCCTGATTCTGTCGGCTTCGTTCCTGGCCGCCGCGATTTTCGTCGTGGTTGCCGGGCTGCTCACCGACCGCTATGGCCGGCGGATGATGTTCTCCGTGTTCCTCGCCCTGTCGGCGCTGATGGTCGGCCTGTTTTCGCTGGCCGAAACGTTGTGGATGCTGGTATTGCTGCGCCTGGTCGGATGGTGCCTGTGTTCCGGCATGGTGCCGATCGTCAATTCCTACGTGGTGGAGGCCTCGCCCGCCCGCTTTCGCGGCTTCAATGCCGGCATCCTTCAGATCGGCTATCCCCTGGGCTGGTTCATCGGCGGACTGCTGGCGGTCGAACTGATGGGCAATCCCGGGATCGGGCGCGTTGTGGGCGGGTTCCTCGAATCGCTGGGCCTTATTTCCGCCGAGGCGGTGCAGGGGGCCGGGAGCTGGCGCCTGCTGTTCATGGTGGCCTTCCTGGTCATACCCATCGCCGTCGTCCTGTACTGGTGCATTCCCGAAAGCCGGCGCTTCCTGGCCGAGAAAGAGGCGCAGGAGGCCACTCCCGATGCGGGCATGACGGCCCGCGATCGCATATCCCTGCTCCTGAGCAGGCAATACATCCGGCGCGTCTCGCTGGGATGGATCGCTTCGCTGACCTTCGGCGGGGCCTACGGGGGGACCGCGTTCTTCTTCCCGACCTTCTTCCATGAAGTGCGGGGGCACACGCTGGAAGAGGCGAACCTGATCGTGGGCGTTTCCTACGGCATCGGCGCGCTGGGTTATATCGGCTCTTCGCTTGTCGGGGAGTTCCTGACCACCCGCCGCAACACCGTGGCGATCTGGGTCTTCACCGCCATCCCCATCGCCGCCGCGGTTTTCTGGCTCGATCTGGGACTGGGCGCCGACATCGCGCTGATGGCGGCCATGACCTTCTTCTTCTACGGCGCCATCGCCGTGCTGCAGACTTACCTGGCGGAAGTGTTTCCCACCCGGGTGCGGGCCACCGCGGTGGCTTTTGTGGCGGGAGTCGGCATCAACGTCGGCTTCGCCTTCTATCCGCTGCTGGTCGGGGCGCTGGTGGGGATCATCGGCTGGCAGTGGGCATTTACCGTCACGGTGGTACCCAGTCTGCTTCTGACGGGGATCTCCACGCTCATGCAGATCAACGTGCGGTCCGGCGAGCGCCTGGAGGACATCTCGGAGTAGGCGAACGCCTTGAGGGCAATGCCCGCGCTCCATGTCTGAATCCAACGCCATCCCACCCGGTCGAAGCGTGCGCGTGACGCTTGTGCTCGGCAGGCAGCGCCGGGAATTTTGCATGGATCCGTCGCGGGGACTGGACATCGTGAGCGCCGCCATCGAGGCGGGGCACACGCCTCCGCATTCCTGCCGAAGCGCCATCTGCGCCACCTGCCGGGCGCGGCTTGTGGAAGGTGAGGTCCGCATGCGCCGGGACCATGCGCTGCTGGAAGAGGAAATCGAAGCCGGCTTCGTGCTTGCCTGCCAGTCGCTTCCGCTCAGCGAGAGCGTGGTACTGGATTACGAAATCGAGACTGCCTGAACCGGTTGCCGAGGAAGCCCGTGGCGGCTGGGCAAAAGGGTATTGATGTTATTATTTCACGCTTGTTTCCCCGAATTTCGGGCACAGGTCCCCTGGAGGAAAAGCGGATGAAGAAAGGCAGTATTGGCCTCGGATTGCTGGTTGTCGTGATGATCTCTCCGATGGCGATCGCCCAGGACGGTATGGTCCTTGAGGAAATTATCGTTACGGCCCAGCGGCGCGAGCAGAGCCTGCAGGAAGTTCCGGTGGCGGTGACCGCCTTTACCGGCGAGGCGCTTGAGATCGCCAACATCACCGAGGCGGCCCAGTACCTCAACCTGACGCCCAATGTCAGCTATACCGAGGACGGCCAGGTGGGTTCGCGCGGCATCAGCATCGCGATGCGCGGCGTCAGCAATATCAACACCGACGAGAGTTCCTTCATCCAGTCCATCGGCGTCTACCTGGACGAGTTCAGCGTAGCCTCCGTGGGCCAGGGCACCGTCAACCCGCAGCTGCAGGACCTGGAGCGGATCGAAGTGCTGCGCGGCCCGCAGGGCACCTACTTCGGCCGCAACGCGGTCGGCGGGGCGCTCAACCTCACGACCCGCAAGCCGCAGCCCGAGTTCGACGCCAGCGTGAGCGTGGGCGCGCGCATGTTCGAGGGCGCCAGCGAGCAGCACGACGTAAGCGGCATGATCAACATGCCGGTCAGCGAGAATTTCATGCTGCGCGGCGTGCTGTATTACGAGGACTCCGGCGGCCTGGTCGAAAACATCGTTCCCGGCGGCGGCGATTCCGGCCACGAATACACCATGGGCCGCGTGTCGGCGCGCATGATGCTCGATGACGCCACGACCGTGGACCTGATGCTCATGCGCAGCGATGAGCAGCAGGGACACGACGAAAACGTCCCATCCGGCGTCTGGGACACCGACTCCGTAGCCACCTTCCTGTTCCGTGGTCCGAGCGGCGGCCTGCTGGCCCCGGTTGATCCCGGCACCGGTTTCTGGCCGGAAAACCGCAACAAGACCGCTCGTTCGCCAATAGGCGAAAAGAACGACAACACAACCAGCCTTGCCATCCTGAAGGTCAGCCGCGAGATGTCTGACACGTCAACGCTGAACTGGATCACCGGCTGGATCGACACCGACACCGACCGGGTGTTCGATAACGACCTGATACCCGAAAACGTCGTGTTCCGCGACCAGACCCGCGAAGGCACATCATTCAGCACGGAATTGCGCCTGGACATCACCTCCGACGTCTACGACTGGACCGTCGGCGCAATGTATGCCCGCGACGAAAAGGAAATCGAAAGCAATGTGCAGCTCGGCACGACCACCATCGTCAATGGCGTGGATCACGCGGCCATCGGCTCGTTGCCGCCCACCTTCCTGAACGATGTCTTCGGACGGCCGTTCTGCCTGGCCTGTTCCACCGACGGCTTTGAGCTGACCAGCTTCGCGGTGTTCACGGACGTGACCTATCATGTCAGCGACCGGTTGGATCTCACGCTTGGTGGCCGGTACACCTCCGACGATGTGGCCAACACCTACTACCCGCTGAATCCCGCGGGCGGCGACCGCTGGCCCAACGACCTGGTGCCGACGGCGATTATCAGCGGCGAGGATACTTTCTCCGATCTGTCGCCGCGTCTGGCGCTGTCCTACGACCTGAGCGACGAGGCCACCGTGTACGCCACGATCTCCAGGGGCTACAAGGCCGGCGGTTTCTCGCTGGCCCGCAACGGCACCGACAACTCGGCAGTGAACGAGACCTTCGAGCCGGAGGTTCTGACCAACTACGAAGTGGGCGTGAAGTCCGATCTGTTCGACGGGCGGGCGCGCTTCAACGCCGCGGCCTTCCTGCTGGACTGGAAAGACCTTCAGCTTGAGACCTTCTTCTTCCTGGTTCCGGGCGACGCCACGACCAACGTGGAATTGACGATCAACGTGCAGAAGGCGCGCGCTACCGGCCTTGAGGCCGAGCTGGCTGCGCTGCTCACCGAAAACCTGACTATTACCGGCGGCATCGGCGTGATCGACACCGAGATTCTCAGCGACGATGTGGCGCGCCTGAGCGGCAACCTCTTCGTTGACCTCAAGGGCCAGCCGCTGCCCCGCGCGCCGGAAATCACCTTCAGCATGGCGGCGGACTACGAGTTCACGCTGGACCAGTGGGACGGCTGGGCACGTCTGGAATATATCTACAAGGACTCTCAGTACTCGACTATCGAGGACGTAACCTACCTGCAGACCAGCGGCGCGACCATTTACTCTGATCCACTGACGCAAATGAACCCGATCGGGCAGATCCCGAGCCGTTCCGACGGCTTTCCCTTCCGTACGCCGGAGGTGGACATCGTCAACCTCCGGGCAGGCGTGCATCTCAACGAGTGCTGGGAGGTCGTGGCCTACGTCGAGAACCTGACGGACGAGGCGTACTTCACGGGGACCGGAGAGAACTTCGGTTTCAGCGGTTTCCGGCTGCGTCCGCATCCGCGCATCTGGGGCGCCAAGGTCAACTACAAGTTTGGCCGTTAGGCGACCGGCGCGCCTGCCCCTGGGAACGAGGGCGTCCCGCCCTCTGCGAGTGCAGTACGCCTTCGTTCGCAGGGCCCTCGCGCCAATTCTGGCCTGCCTGGTGCTGGCGCCTCTCGCGCCTTCTCCGGCCGTTGCCCAGACCCGCGATGTCAATTTCGCGGTGGTGGGCAAGCACGCCGGATTCGAGCAGGTTGGCGAAGGCAGGCCCGAGCGCCAGTATTACTCGTTTTTCTCGGAGATTTTTCTCGCCGACGGGACACCGCTGGGCGAAGCGGTGCTGATACGGCCGGACGGCCGCGAGGTTCGGTTCGCCGATCAGCGCCAGGTGGTGGGACCGTCGCGGGACCGGATCCTGCTGATTCGGGGCGACCGGCGCTACGAGAGCGAGGCCGACCTGGACGAAGCTTGGCCGGACGGGGAATACATTTTCCGTTATCGGCCGCCGGGGGCGGATAAGGACGTTTCGATTGCCGTTGGGCTGGGGGAGGGCGATTACCCGGATGGCCCCCGGGTGTGGTTGCAACAGAACGGCGAGGAAGTGGCCGTGGACAACATCGATCCCACGATGGATCTGATTGTGCGGTTTACGCCGTTCGAATCAGGCCACGCGGACCCGCGCGAGATATGTGATGACATGATCTTCGTGATCCTGCGCGATGAGGAAAGCTACAAGGTCGATCACAGCGGCCGGCCGTTTCAGGGCCAGCGCTTCATGCTCTATTCAGACACGGAGCGCGTGATTCCGGCCGCCGCGCTGGCGCCAGCCAGCCGCTTCACGCTGAGTGTGGAACATGCCACGCTGGAAGAAACGGCGCGCGGCTCGGGCGTGCCGGTAATGTCGACCCGCGCCGTGACCACGGCGCTGGAGATCCAGACGCTGCCGCCGCTTCCACAGATCATGGATTAAAGGGCCTAGAAGAAGACTTCCAGCGGCTCCTGCGGGGCATCGCAGTCGATGAGGTCCACCCGTTTTTCCCGAATCAGAAAGCCCTGCGCCCCGGGACGCAAGCGGTAAGTGAACAGCCCGGAGAACCGGCGCGTTCGATCGCCCTGCCGTTCGGTCATCTCGAAGCGCCGTTCGACTACCCAGTGGCCGCTCGCGGCTTCGATTCCGCACAGCGCGGCGGGCCCCGCCGTGCGGCTGGTGCGGATCCCGCCTGCCAGGGAATGGGCCGACTCGTGGCTGATGCGGGCGATCCGCATCCGCATCAGGGTGCGGTTCTCATGGAACAGCGAGGCCTGACGGTCGGGGTCCTCCTGGCCGCGGCCGAGCGGCGCCCAGTAACGGCAGTCCTCCGTAAAGAGCGCAAGCCAGGCGTCGTAGCGCCCGCAGTTCAGGTATTCGCATTCCAGGTAGAGCAGGCGCTCCGCCGCCGCCAGTTGTGTCCGGGACACCTCGAGGCTTTCATCCAGCACGATCATTGCCGGTCTTCCATGTAATCCCGCCAGGCCCGGTACTGTGCGCGAACGTATTCCTCGTCCAGCGCCGTGCTTGCGCCGCCCCTGTAGCCTTTTCCGTCCCGGCGGTGCTGGCTGACCGCCCCCGGCATGGACCCAAGCCCTTGCTGCACGCGCCGGTAGGCCTCCGCGTCGTCGGGCTTGACCAGCGAGGAGGGGGAGTGAATCGTGTTGGCGTAGCGGATGTTGCGGCGGAAGTGCGATTCCGGCGCGCCTTCCGCGCGCAGGGTCCAGCTTTCGACCAGCGTGCGGTCCACGGCCAGCGGAGTCAGGCGGCGCATCTGCATGTATTGCGGGTGCGCCGAAGCGCCCGGGTAGAAGCAGGCGTTGTGCAGGTTGCGGGTCAGCGTCTGCCCGGCGCGTACCGCACCCCAGGCCTCGGCCAGCGCCTGCCGGTACCCCGGGGCCTCGCTGTCGGCTTCCTTGCGGAAACCGCTCATGTCACTGTGCCCGTAAGGGTGGCAGCGCACCTTCAGGTCACCGAAAACCGCGAGCGGCTGGCCGTTGGCGGCCACCCACTGCACTTCCTGCGGCGGCTCATCCACACGGGCCGCGGCGCGAGCGGCCGCGATCGAGGATTCGTGCACGGCCGGGGGATGGACACCGTCATGCAGGTTCTCCAGGTACACCTTCCAGTTGCAGCGAAGCACGATAGCGAGGGGTTCTCCGGCCACGGAAAGATTGCCCGAAGGCGATCGGTCCGCCATGAGGTCCAACGCTTCGCGGGCCGGGCCGAGGAATTCCTCCAGCGGCAGCGGATTCGAAGGCGTCTGCAGCCGAACAAAGGCGAAGTCCCGGTACGTCTCCACAGGATACGCGTCGAGCGCCCAATCCGGATGCCCGGCGCGTGGCGCTTTTTCGCCCACATAGCCTTCGGGAAGAGGGACTTGCCTGAGAGCGCCGTCGGTGCCGAAGGTCCATCCGTGATAGGCGCAGCGTATCCGCCGGGCGTGACCGCAGGTCCGGCTTATCAGTTGCGCGCCGCGATGGGCGCAGCGATTGAGCAGCGCGCGCGGCGTTCCGTCACTGTGGCGGAGAAAGATCAGTTCCCGGCCGGCCACGGCTACGCGCCGGAAGTCGCCGGGCCGGGGAATCTCGCTCAAATGCCCTAGGTAGTTCCAGCAACGGGTGAAAATCCTTTCGATCTCCGCGGCGAACACGTCGCGGCTGGTGTAGACCCGCCCGTCGACGGAGGCGTCGTGTACCAGTTCCTCAAACATCGCGGCATATAGTACGGGCGCATGTCTTCACCCAGTGACCCGCAACGCCGTTGGTGGATCGTGGCCGTGGCCGCGTTCGGGTTGTCCACCAGCCCGGGACAGTTCGCATTCGGCGCCTTCAGTCTGTTCATCGAGCCGCTGGAGCAGGAATTCGGCTGGTCCCGCGCCGACATGAGCCTGGCCCTGACCCTCTTCACCGCCTGTCTTGCGGTGACCCTCCCGTTCATGGGCAGGTTGGTGGACCGGTTCGGTTCGCGGCGGGTGCTGGCGCCCTCGATGCTGGTGCTCGGGACAGGATTGTGTGTCCTGGGCTGGCGGCTGGACGCGCTGTGGATACTGCTCACCGTTTATGTCCTGATCGGCGTGCTCGGCGCCGGCGCCAACAGTCCGCCGTATATGCGCACCGTGTCCTCGTGGTTCGACCGCCGCCGTGGACTCGCCATCGGCACGGCGATGGCGGGCGCGGGGCTGGGGTACGCCTACGTTCCGCCGATGGTGCGCTACATCAACGATGCATACGGCTGGCGCTTCAGCTTTCTGGCGCTTGGGGCCATCATTATTTTCGTGGCCACTCCGCTGGTGGCCCTGTTTCTCAAGGACCCTCCGCGCCCGCGAGCCGCCGACACGCCGGGCCCGGACGGCGCCGTCGCCGAAGCCACCGGCGACGAGTGGCGCGAAGCGGTGGGCCGGGGCGTTTTCTGGATGCTGATCTGCGTGTTCGCGCTGTTGTCGTTCAGCCTTTACGGCATGCTGGCGCACTTCAAGCCCATGCTCAGCGAAATGGGGATCCCCGGCGTGGAGGCCGGATGGATCGCCGGCATGGTGGGCATCGCCGTGATGGTCTCGCGGGTCGTGATCGGCTATCTCATCGACCGGATCTTCGCGCCCCGCGTGGCCCTGGTGGTGTTCCTTCTTTCGGCGGCCGGCATGGTCGTGCTGTCCACCGGCAATGCGGCGGGCTTCGCGATACCGGCGGCCGTGCTGCTGGGTCTGAGCATGGGGGCGGAAATCGATCTGCTCGCCTATCTCGCGGGGCGTTATTTCGGCCTGAAGTCCTTTGCGGTCATATACGGCCTGCTGTTCAGCGCATTTCTGGCCGGCACGGCGTTGGGGCCCTGGGCCTACGGCGCCGTGTATGACGCCGACGGTTCCTATTCCGACATGCTGCTCGTGGGCGCCGGTTGCTGCGCGCTCGCCGCGCTGGTTACGGGCTTTTTGCCGCGCTGGTCCGGGCAGGCGCCTTGATGAGGGCGTGGGTGAACCGGCTGGCCGAGGCCGGCAGGCTGTTGACCGTGGAGCGGGCGGTCGATCCCCGGTTCGAGTTGGCGGCGGTGACCAAGCGGGCCCAGGAGGCGGGCAATCGCCCGATCCTGTTCCGCAACGTAAAGGGGACGCAACTGGAGGTGGTCACCAACCTGTTTGCCGGGGAGGAGCGCCTAAGGCGCCTGGTTCCGGTGGAAGAGGGGCCTTTTGCCGCCGCCTACGCGAGTATGCTCGACGCGGCCGAGGCCCGAGTCGAACCGCCGACGCGGGAGGCGCCGGCACCGGAGGACCTTCGGCAAGGGCGGCTGCCCGACCTGCCGCTGATCACCTACCACGAGCGCGACGCCGGGCCGTATTTCACCGCGGCGATCGTGCTGGCGCTGGACCCGGATACGGGCGTGCCCAATCTATCCTTTCACCGGGCGATGTACGCCGGCCCGAGCGAACTGCGCCTGCGGTTGGGCGACAGTCACGATTTGACCGACTACCAGCGCCGGGCCGAGGAGGCCGGGCAGGCGCTGCCGGTGGCGCTCCTGGTCGGGGTCCCGCCGGGCGTCTTTCTGGCCGCCGGCACGCACCTTCCCGCCGGAGTGAACGAGTACGCGCTGGCCGCGGAATTGGCGGGCGGGAAGGTGGACGTATATCCAGGCGCGCGCACCGGACTTCCCATCCCCTGCGCCACCGAGGTCGTCGTCGAGGGCCGAATCCTGCCGGCGGAGAGGCGCCCGGAGGGACCGTTCGGCGAGGTGCTGGGGTATTACGTTCCCGAGGCTCCCAACCACGTCATGCAGGTCGACAACGTGACCTGGAGGCGCGATGCACTGTTCCACAGTCTGCTTTGCGGGTCGCGCGAGGACCTCGCGCCCCTGGAAGCGATCAATGCCGCGCGCGTGTACCGCGACCTGAGCCGGCGTCTGCCCGGAATCGTGGATGTATCGTGCGCGCCGGCCTTCATGAACACGACGGTGCAGATCCGCCCGCAATACGCGGGTCACGCCCGGGACGTCATGGAGGTGGTCTTCGACAGCCACGCCGACTACAACCAGTTGTGCTGCGTGGTCGAGGAGGACGTGGACCCCGGGGACATGAACTCCGTGATCCATGCCTTCATTACCCGGGGCAGGGTCGATGCGCGAACCCTGGTGATCAGCGACCGTACGGGGTTCTACCGCGATACCCAGGACGATTTCGTGGGACGGGTAGGGCTGGACGCCACGCGTCCTTTCGGGCGGGAAGACGAGTTTGTCGTGAAGGAAGTGCCGGGGCTTGACGCCGTGCGGCTCGAGGACTACCTCACCCGCGGCAGCAGGATGTAGGGCCAGGGGCTGGGCATCTCACTGACCGGCATTTCGATCAGCCCCGGGGCGTCGGCATCGAGCGCTTCGCGCAGGGCCTTGCGCAGTTCTTCGGGCGTGCGCGCCCGCCAGGCTTCCAACCCGAATGACTCGGCCATCGCCTTGAAGTCGGGATTGGTCAATTCGGAGGCGAGCACGCGCCCCGAGTAGCGTTGCGCCTGGTCGCGGCGTACGTTGCCGTAGGCGTCGTTGCTGAACACGACAACCACAACGTTGAGCCCGTGGCGTCTTGCCGTGGCCATTTCCGTGCCCGCGTACAGGAAACCGCCGTCGCCGGCGAACGCGACGACCTTGCGGTCGCGGTGCGCCGCCTGCACTCCAAGGGCGGTGGGGTAGCCGTAGCCCAGGTTGCCCTGGAAATTGCTGCTGATGTAATGCCGCGCCCGGTAGGAGGGGAAGGCGAACCAGGACGTATAGGCCATTTGCGTGACCTCGTCCACCAGGAAGCCGTCGTCCGGCAATTCCTCCCGGACCACCTTGAGCACCGCCATCTGCGGCGCGTTGTTGCGGTGGAAATCCTTCTCGAAGCGGCGTTTCAGTCCCAGCAGCTCCTTCCTGCGCGACCCACGCTTGCGGTTGGCGCTCTCCAGCGCTTCGGCCAGGTCAGCCAGCCCGGCGCCGGCGTCGCCGCACAGCGCCACGGTCGGCGCCCGGCCGCGATTGAACGCGCTGTCGTCCGCCTCCAGCCGCACCACCGGCAGGTCGTCGTCCAGGCCCCATTCCAGTTCGGGCTCCGTGAACCGGGTGCCGACGGCCAGCACCGCGTCCGCATTGCCCCATAGCGCGTGGGCTGTCGGGAGGTTGATCCCCAGGTAATGACGCTCGTCGATGACTCCCTTGGCATTGAAGTTGGCGGCCGCCGGCGCCTGCAGCATTTCCGCCACGCGCTTGAGTTCCTCGCCCGCATCCAGCGCGCCTGCTCCGGCGATGATGATCGGATTTCGGGCGGCACCCAGGATGCGGGCCGCCTCCTTCAGCGCGTCCGGGTCCGGTCTGTTCACTTCGTACGAGGAGGCGGGCCCGAGCAGCGTGGCTTCGCACTCGCCCTCCATCACGTCCGGGGCCATTTCCAGCGCCACCGGAAGCGCGCGCCCCGTATGCAATTGCCGAAACGCTTCGGCCACCATCTCCGGCGCATCCGCGCCGTTGGGAATGCGCTCTGCCCACTTCGTCAGGCGCCGGAGGATACCGAGCTGATCGTGGATCTCGTGCAGCATGCCCCATCCCCGGTCGATGTGCTGCGAGGGCACTTGCCCCGCCAGGCAGAGAACGGGCGAGTTGGTGGCGTAGGCGGTGACCAGGGCGGAACCCGAATTGAGGACGCCCGGTCCCGGAACCACGCTGAAGACGCCGGGGCGCCCGGTAGAGGCGGCGTAGCCGAGCGCCATATAGGCAGCGCCCTGTTCGTGGCGGGAGTTGATGACTTCCGTCGGACGCCCGGATTGCGCCAGCGCGTCGAAGAGCCCGTAGGTCTGGCCGCCCGGAAGCCCGAAGACCGTCTCGACGCCATGCGCGAGGACCGACCGCGCCAGCGCCTCGCCCCCCGTCATCCGCTCACTCATACGCCGGCTCAGTCTTCGTGGGCTACGAGCACTTCGAACCGGGACCCGGTGGCGCGGCAGAACTCCACGGCGTCCCTGCCGGCGGCGGCGTTTTCTTCGGAGGCCATCGCCGCCGCGAAGTCCTCTTTCGACCCGAATTGCAACCCGACGATCAGGTACAGCGAAGGCTCGCCGCCCAGGGCATTACCGGTGATCCGGTTGATCACGAGTTTCTTGAGTCCCGGAATCCGGCGCACCATTGGCGCGTGCACTTCGCCGAAATGCTTTTCGAAAGCTTCAACGTCCTGCGGGCGTGTATAAGTAACCAGAAGTTTGTGCATTGCGAAAGTCACCGCTGTATTTCTTCACCCCCCACCGTCAGCGTGGCGCCTATGTTAAGGCTTGGCGTTCGCGCGTCGAAACTCGTGCTGCGGAAAGCTGCCGAGCACGCGGACAACGTCGGTGTAGTACTCGATCTCCTCGAGCGCCGAGCGTAGCGGGGCATCGGACTCGTGGCCCTCGACCTCCACGTAGAAGCGCGCCCGGTCGAAATGCCGCGTGCCGATATAGCTCTCCAGCTTGGTAAGGTTGATATTGTTCGTGGCGAACGCCCCCAGCGCCTTGTACAGCGCCGCGGGCACGCTGCGAAGCTGGAACCACAGCGCCGTGATGTATTTCGTGTCCGTATCCGCGGGCCCGGTGTTCTTGTCCCTGGCCAGTACGATGAAGCGAGTCGTATTGTGATGCTCGTCCTGGATGTCCCGGCCCAGGCTGCCAAGCTTGTACAGCTCGCCCGCCAGGCTCGAAGCGATTGCGCCGATGGACGGGTCGCCCTCTTGCGCAACCCATTCCGCAGCCGCGGCGGTGTCGCTGGCCGCCCTGGGTTCAAGCCCTCTCTCGCGAAGATACCGGCGGCACTGCGCCAGGGCCTGGGGATGGCTGTAGACCGCCTTCAGGCTCTCGGCGGTGGCGCCCGGCACGGCCAGCAGTTCGTGGCGTATGGGCTGGAAATACTCGGCCACGATGTGCAGCGCCTGGTGGGGCAGAAGCTGGTGAATGTCCGCTACGCGGCCGCCGAGGTTGTTCTCGATCGGAATCATGGCAAGGTCGCCGCCGCCGGCCTCGACCGTCTCGAACACGTCCTCGAAACTCGGGCAGGGAACGGCCTTGAGCTCCGGATGGACTGCGCGGCAGGCCAGGTGCGACCAGGCGCCGGCAATTCCCTGGTAGGCGATGCTCAAAGGGGGTCCTCCGGAAACAACGGCGGGAGTATACTCCCCCGCCTTCCCTCCCTCGCGACCGGAGAAACCCAATGAATGACGAGAAGACCAACCGCGAGCTGGAAGCAGCAGTGCTGCGGCGCCTGCTCAGGCACCTGGACGACAACAGGGACGTACAGAACATCGATCTGATGATCGCCGGCGGCTTCTGCCGTAACTGCCTGGGCCGCTGGTACGCGGAGGCGGCCAATGAACGTGGGATCGATCTGACGGAAACCGAAGCGCGCGAGCGCATCTATGGCATGCCCTACGCCGACTGGAAGAAGAAATACCAGAAACCCGCCACCGAGGAGCAGTTGCAGCGCTTCGCCGCCCGCCACGGCTGAGCGGACCTAGTCGAACGCGGGAAGGCGTTTCTCCACCGACGGCAGGTCGATTTCCTCGTAAACGGGCAGCCCGCCGCGAAACGGGGGCGGGGCCTCGCCCTCGACCAGCGGCTGAAGATAAGTTCGGGCCGCCCCGGTGATGCCAAAGCCGTCGTCCGTAATGAACCCGCGGGGCAGTTCCTTCTCGCGGTTGGCTACCCGGTCGAGAGGGACGGCTGAAGTCTCCCAAGTGTAGGGATTATCGCCGGTACGCTTGATTGTCACCATCACGGCGTTGACGCCCTCTACCGCCAATTCGACGCCTGTCCGCCCGGCCGCGCAGGCATGCTCGAGGTCCGTGGCCGAAGCCAGGTGCCGCGCCGAGCGCTGCAGGTAGTCGCTGATCGCGTAATGGTGCTTGTAGCCCAGGCTTTCGCGGATCATTTGGGCCAGCACCGGCGCCAGCCCTCCGAGTTGCTTGTGGCCGAAGGCGTCGGCGCCGCCCGCCTCGGACAGGAAGCGGCCGTCTGCGTAGCGGGCGCCCTCGCTGGCCACGATCACGCAGTATTCATGCCGCTGCACGGATTCCCGGACACGCTCGAGGAAGCGGTCGGCCTCGAAGGGCACTTCGGGAAACAGGATGATGTGCGGCGCGTCGCCCGCACCCGATCCCGCCAGTCCCCCGGCGGCGGCGATCCAGCCGGCATGCCGTCCCATGACTTCCAGGATGAAGACCTTTGTCGAAGTGCGCGCCATGCCGGCGACGTCCAGCGCGGCCTCGCGGGTGGACACCGCCACGTACTTGGCCGCCGAGCCGAAGCCCGGGCAGCAGTCGGTGACCGGCAGGTCGTTGTCGACGGTCTTGGGGAGGCCGATGCACTGCAGCGGGTAGTCCAGCCGGCGACCGAGTTCGGAGAGCTTCAGCGCCGTGTCCATGGAGTCGTTGCCGCCGTTGAAGAAGACCATGCCGATGCCGTGCGCGCGGAACACGTCGATCAGACGGTGGTACTCGCGCTCGTCCTCCTCGAACCGGGCCAGCTTGTAGCGGGCCGTGCCGAACGCGCTCCCGGGGCGCTGGCCCAGGGCGGTTACGGCTTGCGCGGACGCGGCGTCGGTGTCCAGCAACTGCTCGTGCAGCGCGCCGAGGATGCCGTTGCGCGCCGCGTACAGCTTGCCGACCGCAGGCCTGGCGCGGCGCACCGCCTCAATGACGCCCTGGGCGGTAGCGTTGATGACGGCTGTGGGACCGCCCGATTGCGCATAAAGTGCGTTGGGTGCGGGCATGCGGATGCTGGTTTTTCCGGATGGACTACCGTGTACGATAGCACCCCCTTACCGCTGCGCAAGCCAGGCCGGAGGACTCGATGCGGATTGTTTTTCTGGGCGCCCCAGGCGCGGGAAAGGGCACCCAGGCGCGCCGGCTCGAGGAGCGAAAAGGCTGGCCTCAGGTGTCCACCGGCGACCTGCTGCGCGCCGCAGTAGCGGCCGGCACGCCGCTGGGCCTTCAGGCGAAGGCCGCGATGGATGTCGGGGAACTGGTTTCCGACCAACTGGTCATGCAGCTTCTGGACGAGCGGCTCAGGCAGGACGACTGTGAAGAGGGCTTCATCCTCGACGGCTTCCCCCGCAACCGCTCGCAGGCACGGTTGCTCGGAGATCTGCTCGAGGCCTCGGGCCAGGAACTGGATGCAGTGCTGATGCTGGAGGTCGACCACGGCGTATTGATGAAAAGGCTGACCGGCCGCCGGACCTGTTCGGCAACCGGGAAATTGCTGAACATCCATTTCTCTCCGCCGGAGGAATTGGTGGCGAGCCGCGACGCCGGCGGCGAGCTGATTCAGCGCAACGACGACACCGAGGAAACCATCGCCAACCGGCTTGCCGTGTATGAGCGCCAGACCCGCCCGCTGCTTGAGCACTACTCCCGCCTGCTGCGCCGCGTTGACGGGCTCGGCTCGCCCGACGAAGTTTTTGCGCGGGTGTCGGAGGCGCTTGATTCCGCTTCCGCATCCGGCTAGCGGACACAATCGGCAAGCAGGAATCCGGGCCTGATGGTTGCGATATTCCAGGGCGTGTTGATGGTGTCGCTTGGTCTGCGCGGCCCGGACTCGTTGCCCGGTTCGCGCGGGATGCTGGCGCTTTGCCTGGTTCCCTGGACAGTGGTAACCGCTATCGGTTACCTGATGCTGCTGCCGGCGTCAGCGGTTTTCGTGCTGCCTGTCCTGGCGTTCGAATTGCTGCTTCTGCTCGGCTACTCGGGATTCATTCTTCGGATGGCGGGCAAATCGGAACGCTGGCCGCAAACTCTGGTGTCCCTGCTCGGTGTCCAGGCGGTCATCAACGCCCTGAACCTGCCGCTGGTGTATGTCGCGACGTCCCTGGAACAGCCCGGGCTGCTGGTTCAGGCAGCGGAGTACGGCTTCCTGGCCTGGTGGTTGCTGGCCATGGGCAACATCTTCTCGCGGGCCATGGATCGCGGCATCTGGGTGGGTCTGCTCCTTTCCGTGGCCCATTTTTTCCTCTACATGATCCTCTACGTTTCGCTGACCCAGCTCTTCGGCATCCCGATCGAAGCTTCTTCCTGATGCATATTCACATTCTCGGCATCTGCGGTACCTTCATGGGCGGACTTGCCGCCCTGGCGCGCGAACTGGGCCACGAAGTCACCGGCGCCGATCACGCCGCCTGGCCGCCGATGAGCACGCGGCTGCGCGAACTGGGGATCGATCCTGTCGCCGGCTTCGATCCCGGACAACTGGACGCCAGCCCCGACCTGGTGCTGGTGGGAAACCTCATGTCGCGCGGCATGCCGATCGTGGAGGCGCTGCTGGATTCGGATCTCGCTTATCTCTCCGGCCCGGAGTGGCTGGCCGAGCACGTTTTGCCCGGCCGCGAGGTGATCGCGGTGACAGGGACGCACGGCAAGACCACCACCTCGGGCATGGTGGCCTGGCTGCTGCAGGAAGCGGGGCTGGAACCCGGATTTCTGATCGGCGGAGCGCCAGGAAATTTCGAGCGCACGGCGAGGCTTGGGAGCGGCCGGCATTTCGTAATCGAGGGCGACGAATACGACACCGCGTTCTTCGACAAGAACGCGAAGTTCCTGCATTACGGCGCGCGCACCGTGATCGTCAACAACATCGAACACGACCATGCCGACATCTACGCCGACCTGGAGGCGGTGAGGCGGCAGTTTCACCTGCTGCTCAGACGCACGCCGGGGGGCGGCCGCCTGATCGTCAACGGCGCCGATTCCAATATCGCCAGATTGCTGGAGAAGGGTTGCTGGACGCCGGTGGAGCGCTTTTCGGTGCAGTCATCCGTCAAGGCCGAATGGCGGGCTGCAAGGCTGCAGGGCGGCCGGGCCCGGTTTCAGTGTTCTTCGGGCGAAGCCGAGGGCACGCTGGAACTTCCCGGCTTGCACAACCTGTCGAATGCGCTCGCAGCGGTGGCCGCCGCGCACGGCGCCGGCGTCGATCTTGCGAGCGCCTGCAGGGCGCTTGCGAGCTTCAGGCCCCCGGCCCGGCGACTGCAGCTCATCGGGCGTTACGGAAGCGGTCCGGGCATCGCGCTGTACGACGACTTCGCCCACCATCCCACGGCGATCCGCCTGACGCTAGAGGCCTTGCAACACGACTACGCGCGCGTGCTGGCGGTGTTCGAACCCGCTTCCAACAGCATGCGTTCCGGCGCGCACCTTCAAGCGCTGCCCGATGCGCTTAGCGGGGCGGCGCACGTCTGGCTGTCCCCGTCCGGCAGCCTCGAATGGGACCCGAATGCGGAATTCGCGAGTGTGGCGAACGTAACGCCCTGCGGCGACGCCAAAGAGGCCGCTGAGGCCGCCGCCGGCGCCGCGCGTCCCGGCGACGCCGTCGTGTTCCTGAGCAACAGCGGCGCCTCCGGCTGCGTCCCGCTCCTCGCCGCCGCCCTCTCCTAGCGGACGATGGTCATTTCGTCGATCAGAGCGGAGGCGCCGTCGACTTTTTCCATGACCCAGAGCATGTAGCGCGTGTCCACGTGGATGGTGCGCGTGATGTCCGGGTCGAAGTCCCAGTCCGAGTTCACGCTCTCCAGCGTGCCGTCGAACAGCAGCCCCACCAGCTTGCCGTCGGCGTTCAGCGTGGCCGAACCGGAATTGCCGCCGGTGGAATCCAGGTCGGACAGGAAATTGACCGGCACCGAGCCGATGGAATCCAGGTAATAGTTACCGTAGTCGCCCGCACGAATCAGGTCGAGCTGCGCGACCGGCGAGTTGAACGGCTCCTCGCCCGTGTCCTTCTGCAGGATGCCTTCCAGGCGCGTGAACGGCTCGTACAAGAGCCCGTCCGCCGGCGAGCCGCCCATGACCGTGCCGTAGGTCACGCGCAGCGTGGAATTGGCGTCCGGGTAGGCGGCATGGCCCTGGGAATGCTGCCAGTTGATGATGGCCCGCATGTACTGCGGATTGAGCCGGTTGGCGCGTCCCGCCCGGATCTTGGCCGCCTCTTCGCGCGCCATCTGCGTCTCGTGCAGCGCCACGGCAAGGCGAATGAAGGGATCGGAATTGCTTTCAAGGTCCTCGGGCGTGGCTTCCATGAGCGCCAGGCGCGTCTGAAGCCTGTTCAGCGTCGTACCGTCGTAGTACTCGTCCAGCTTTTGTGACAATTCGTCCTCGCCCAGCTCCCGGGACAGGCCCATCGCCGTGTCCAGCGTCTCGATCCGCATTTCGGCAGGCTGGGCAAGATAGCCCTTGAGAAACAGGATCCATTCCGCCTTGTCCACTGCGGGATCGAAGCGGCGGTCGATCACGCTCATGCGCTGGCGGAACATCGCCATGTCGCGTTCCTGGTAACCGCTTTCGCGTGCGGCATCCGCCTTCCTGCGTTCGTGTGCCAGCCGGTACAGGCGCTGCGCCGCGCCCAGCAGCTGCGGCCGCAACGCGTTGCCGTACCAGAAACCGCGCCGGGCCTCCGCGGCGCGCTCCTCGGACAGGGCGTCCAGCTCCTCTATCGCCCGGCCCAGCATCATTCGGTGCGGGTCGGCCGCGATCCAGGCGTCCAGTTCCGCTTCCCTGCGGGCGCGGCGCCCGACCAGGTCGTTACGGCGCGCTCCATCGATCTGCCCGTTCAGGTTCTTGAGCACATTGTTCAGCTGCGCCAGCCGTGACTCATAGCGAATGCGGGCCTCGCTTCCTTCGGGCGCCGCGGCCTCGATCGTCGCTATCCAGTCGGAGAACAACCGGACAAACTCGGGAAACTGCCAATCGAAGGTCTGCCTGACGGAGGCGAGGCGTGCGTATCGCGACGTGCTTCCCGGATAGCCCATGGCCATGACGAAATCACCGTCTTCAAGACCGGCGGCGGACACTTCGAGATAGTGCGGCGGCGAGTAGGGAACATTGTCCTCGGAGTAGTCTGCAGGTTGCCCGTCCGGATCGACGTAGGCGCGGTAGAAGGCGAAGTCGCCGGTGTGCCGGGGCCAGCGCCAGTTGTCGATATCACCGCCGTACTTGCCGATGGCGTCGGCCGGCGAATACACGATGCGCACGTCGCGGATCTCCAGGCGCCTGATCAGCTTGTACTGCAGGCCGCCGAAGAACGACGCGGCCTGGCAGCGGTAGCCCGGTTCCGACTCGCATTCACTGATCAGGGCCTTGCGGCGCCGCTCAATCGCGGTGAAGCGCTCGCGCGGCGCCAGCGCCGGGTCCAGTCCGCCGGTGACCCGGTCGGTAACGTCGTCCACCTGCAGGGTGACATACACCCGCGATCCCGGAGCGGCGGGAAGCTCTTCGGCCATCGAGGCAGCCAGAAAGCCGTTCTCGAGGTAGTTGTTCTCGCTGGTGGAGTTGAACTGCACGGAGCCGCGCGCGCAGTGATGGTTGGTCACCACCAGGCCCTTCGGCGACACGAACGAGGCTGTGCAGCCGCCGAGCGAGATCACGGCGCCCATGGGGAAGGCCGTGAGGTCGGCCAGCGTGGCCGGTTCCAGGTTCATTCCCGTGGCGCGCAGGTCGTCGGCGATGCCGGGGATCTGCTCCGGCGTGAACATTCCCTCCCTGGCCGCCGCGTGCTGCATGATCAGCGCTCCGGTCAGGGCCGCACAGCCGATCGCGACGAGCAGTCGAAATTGCGTTTCCAAGCGAATCCTCCCGTTACCTGCAGATGAACACTTCTTGTCACGCGAATACTAACGCGCGGCAAGGCAACAGCCCATCCGGCGCTGGCGCGTTCGACTGGCCGGCGCTTGTCGATAGAATTGCCCCAGCCATGTTTCTCGCGCTCCGCGATCTCACCTTCGCCAAGGGTCGGTTCCTCCTGATGGCCGCGGTCATCGTAATGGTGGCCCTGATGAT
Source organism: Gammaproteobacteria bacterium (assembly GCA_963666765.1). Classification (GTDB taxonomy): domain Bacteria; phylum Pseudomonadota; class Gammaproteobacteria; order Steroidobacterales; family Foliamicaceae; genus Foliamicus. Next base: position 1,577,951 of record OY762933.1, on the reverse strand, counting down.
GGTGCTTCTTACCGGCCTGTCGAGCGGGTTGGTCGACCGCAACATATCGGGCATCCGCGCCCTGCCCACCACCCACCTCGCTTTCGAGTACGACGACAAGCCCACCTGGTCCAACAGCATGGTGGAACGGGCGATGTGGGAAGGCTGGGCGGATCAGCCGGGCGTAATGGCATCGACCCAGCTCGGCAACACCATGTTCAATGCCCGCACTTCCAAGGGCGAACCGGTCACCCTGGCGCTGTGGGGAATGGAACCGGGATCGTTCATCGATCCGGGCGCGGACATCGGCCAACCCATCGGCGACGATCCTTATGGCGTGGTGGTCAGCCGCATGCTGGTGGCGGAGAACAACGTGGAGGTTGGCGACACCATCGTGCTGGATCGCGTGCTCACGGAACTCAAAGTTGTGGGGCTTCTCGACGCGCACAACAACATCGCCCACACCCCCATCGTCTATGCGCCGTTCCGCCTGTGGGCCGAAGCATCCTACGGTCCGCCCGGCGGGCCGCCGGAAGGGGAATCCCTGCCCGACATTCTCTACGACTTCGCTACGGTTGTCGCACTCCAGCTCGGGGAAACAACGGAGATCGCTTCGATCGACGAGCAGTTGTTCACGGTCGCGCTCGACAAGCCCATGTCGTTCGTGGCCTCGACCGGCTACAAGGCCGAGCGGGACTCGGTGCGCATCAACCAGGGTTTCCTGCTGGTAATCGCCACGCTGATCATCGGCGCGTTCTTTTCGATATGGACCATACAGCGCACCCAGGAGATCGGTCTGATCAAGGCGCTGGGCGCGTCCACGGGATATCTCGTTCGGGATGCCCTGGCGCAGGTTTCCCTGCTGCTGGCGGTTGCCGTGACTTGCGGCGTAGGGATCGGCTACGCCCTCGGCGACCTGATCGTGGACCGCACGGACATCCCCTACGTCATCGATATCGACGCCATGCTGATTTCCGGCGCGCTGGTGTTCGGCGGCGGCCTGGTCGGCGCGTTCCTGGCGGTGCGCAGGATTGCCCGCATTGATCCGATCATTGCCCTTGGGCAGATGCGATGACTCTTGCCGTCGACTCCGTATCCCTCGTGCTCGGCGATGGCGACCAGCAGGTGACCGCCCTGAATGAAGTCTCGCTGGCGGTCGGAGCGGGCACCCTGTGCGCCGTGATGGGACCGTCGGGGGCCGGGAAATCGAGTTTGCTGGCGGTTTGCGGTGGCCTGCTTCCGCCTACCTCCGGCCGCATCAACATCGAAGGCAAGGACATGACCGCGCTTAAGGAAGGCGAGCGGGCCCGTCTGCGGCGGGAGCGCGTCGGGTTTATTTTTCAGCAGTCCAACCTGGTCGCCGCATTGACCGCCATGGACCAGCTCCTGCTCATGTCTCATATCAACGGCCGCAAACCGGACCGGTCCGCCAGGGAGCGGGCCGGCCAGCTTCTCGAAGAGGTCGGACTCAAGCACCGGGCTGGACATCGTCCGCACCAGATGTCCGGTGGCGAACGCCAGCGCGTCGGTATTGCGCGAGCCCTGATGAACGATCCGTCGGTGCTGCTCGTGGACGAGCCGACCTCCATGCTGGATCACGGCCGCGGCAGGGAAGTGGTCGGGCTCCTGGCGAAGCAGACCAAGGAGTACGGCGTCGCCACGCTGATGGTGACCCACGACCAGGCGATGCTGCCCTTTGCGGACCAGGTCGCGGAGATTGAGGACGGATTCCTTGGCAGCCCGCACCGCCCGAACCTTGACGGAGGACCTCCAGATGATTCCTAGACGATTCCTTGTTCTGACCGCAGGCACGATCTGGCTCAGCTTCGGCCTTGCATCGGCCGGGGCGCAGGAGGACCACAGCGCCCACCGCGCCCACGGCTATCAGGGGCATGACATGCCCATGCCGCCGCCGGACGAACTGGGCCGCCGCCGCATGGGCATGGACATGCGCGACATGCTGAGCGAAGACGTTCTCGCCGGCCTGAAGGAGAAGATCGCCCTGTACGGCCTGCTGACGGACAACGAACTGCGCATCAACGTGGCGCAGATGGGCGAGAACTACACCTGGTATGTCAGTGACGCCGATATCCGCGGCGATGTCGGCGTGCTGGTCCTTTCCCATGGCGTCAGCGAAGCCGGCGACCGGATCATGACCGATTCCATGCGCGCAATCGCCGGCCAACACCCCACGGCCATCGGTTACGGCATGGCCATGATGACCTCGTCGCACTTGCAGGCGGCTATCGACGATCTCGAAGCGGCAGGCGCAAAGACCATTGTGCTGGTGCAGACCACGTCCACCGTCCATAACTCCATGACCCGGCAATGGGAATACATCCTGGGCCGGCGCGACGAGTCCTCCTACCTCAAGGTCAAACCCGTCGAGGCCAGCGCCGAGCTCGTGTTTGCACCGCACATGGACGACCATCCGCTGATCGCCGAAATCCTGTCCGACCATGCGCTGGAAATCAGCACCGACCCGCAAAACGAAGCCCTGTTCCTGGTGGCCCACGGCCCCGAGGACGACTTCGACAACGAGCTGGACCTGCCGGTGATCGAGGGCCTGGCCGCACAGGTCAGGGCCGCGACCGGGATCAGCGAAGTGCGGGCCATCAACCTGCAGGACGACGCCATCCCGCCGGTGCGCGAAGGCAACGTTCGTCAACTGAAGCGCTGGATGCAGCAGGCGCAGCGCAAGGGCAAGAAGCTGATCGTCGTGTCGCCGGCGTCCTCGGCCGACGGCTTGCAGCACCACATCAGGCAGGACCTGATGGGCCTGGACTACACCTTCAACGAGAAGGGGCTGTCACAGCACCCCAATTTCACCGAATGGGTCGTGAGCACCGTCCAACAGCAGATCGCCGGGTTGCATAACTAAAGCCTTATCTCTCCCCCTCCCCTGTGGAGAGCGTTGGAGCCAGGGATGGCGGAACCGAGCCAGGATGGCGCCTCTCAACAGGGGAGGGGGAGAGATAAGGCGAGGGTCGGCTATCAGCGATCAGCGCGTGACGAGGCGGCGCGGTTTCTGTCGGGACTCCGATCCCGTGATCTCGCCAAGGCTGCCCGGCTCGCGCAGCTTGACCGGCACGCGAACGCCCAGCTGTTCGCGAATCAGCGCGCCGATGCGATCGGCCAGGCCGGATTGCTGCGGGTCGCTGACTTCAATCTCCACGTGAAGCTGTTCGCCGTCGCGCACGCACACATAGTCGCCCGCGTATTCCTTGAGATCGACCAGCACGGCGGCGGCCGCTTCCGGGTAGAAATTGATGCCCTTGAACTTAACCATGTTGTCGCTGCGTCCGAGAAAACCGGCAATCCGGGCAAACGGCAGTCCCAGGGCATTGCTACCGGTTAGCCGCGCGCTCATGTCGCGCGTGTTGAAGCGGATGATGGGATAGGCGTCGTCCTTGTAGAGGCAGGTGCAGACCAGTTCGCCGGCTTCGCCGCCAGCCGCCGGCCGCTGGCTTTCGGGATCGAGAATCTCCAGGAAGTGGGCGTCCTCCATCACGTGCATTCCGTCGAGGTCCGGGCCCTCGGTGGCGATCAGCCCGGTGTCGCCCACGCCGTACCAGTCGTAGACCGACTCCGCCGCCCAGGCCGCCGCCAATTCCTCGCGCGGCATCAGGCCTAGGTGGGTGGAGATCATTCGCACCCGGATGTCCCGCCCCGGCTCCAGCCCCCGGCCGCGCGCCGTGTCCGCCAGCTTGCGAAGGTAGTCGGCGAAGCCCACCAGCACGGTGGCGCCGAATCGCGCCATGTTGGCGACCTGGCTCACCGACGGCGTTTCGTTGCCGGCGCCGGCCGACAACAGCAGCGCGCGGGTGTAATGCAGCGCCGCCTCGCGCACGAAGTGCCCCGCGTTCACCATCCCGTGGGCGTACGAGGAGTGCACCACGTCGCCGGCCTTCAATCCCTGCAGCAGCCAGGCGCGCGCCACCATCAGCGCCTGCAGTTCGCGGCTGCGAGGACCGAAGAAGATCGGCTGCGGCGCGCCGGTGGTGCCGCTGGTGGTCTGCATCACCAGGCCGGCCGGCTGCGATTGCGGGCCCTCGTCGCGATGCGCGTGGTAATCGCCGAAGGGCGGATTGGCCTCCACGCTCTTCATGAGGTCGGACTTCGAGAAGACCGGCAGCCTTTCGAGGTGCTCGAGACTCTGCACGTCGCCCGGCTCCAGCCCCGCTTCTCCCCACAGCCTGCGGTAAAACGGCGTGGCCCAGGCGCGCTCCAGGCAGCGCCGGAAGCGCCCTTCCTGTATCGCCCGAAGTTCGTCGCGGCCCATGCCGGCGAACCGCGCCGTGAAATCATCGCCTACGGGGTATTCGCGCCGCAGCCCCGCCGGGTCGGCGACGGAAAAGTAGTCCGGAAGGTGTTCCTTGACCATCAGGCGGTAGAGGATAGCCGACCTGTCGCTGGCGCTGCGCGGTGATACCATCGCCTGCGGGTCGGCAGGCCCGGTCGAAGAACCCAGTCCAGATAGCCCGCACCATGAGTTCCAGCAGCGCACAGCCCCGCGTAAGCGACGGTCTTGCCGCATGGCTGAAGGCGCTGGGAGACAGGGCGCTGCGCATCGACGAACCCATGGCCGTGGAGTACGAAGCGACCGCCCTGCAGCACGTGCTGGATGCCGAAGGCCGGTATCCGCCGCTGTGGGTGCGCAGCCCCCGGCTGCCGAACGGAGAAATCTCGCGGTTCGGGCTTGTGACCAACCTGACCGCAAGCCGGGAGCAGGTGTGCCGGGCGCTGGGGCTTGATGATCATCGACGGGCGGCGTCCTGGTGGGCCGGGCGCCAGGAGCGCCGGATCGAGCCGGTAACGGTGCCGGGCGCGGATGCCCCGGTGCGCGATACCGTCCTCAAGGGCGCTGACGTGGACTTGCGGCTGCTGCCGGCCACCGTCCAGCACAGTGGCAACCCGGGCCCCTACCTTACGGCGGCCCATGCGACCACCTGCGATCCGGAGACCGGCATCGACAACTCGGCGATCCAGCGCTGCTGGCTCAAGGACGCCCGCCGCATGAGCTGGTTTCCGTATCCGAACTCCCACAACGCCCGCAATATGCGGGCCTGGCACAAGCGCGGCGAACCCTGCCCGGTGGCGTTCTGGATCGGTCACCATCCGGCGGTAAGCGTAGCGGCGCAGGTCAAGCTGGGTTACCCGGAAAGCCACTGGCCGGCGGCCGGCGGGCTGATCGGCGAACCGGTCCGGCTTACGCCTTCGCTCAATTTCGACGGGAAGTTGCTGGTGCCGGCCGACGCGGAAATCGTTATAGAGGGGCTGGTCCATCCCGAGGCAACGGCCCCGGACGGGCCGTTCGCGGAATACACGGGCTTTCTGGGGCCCGCCGTGGATGCGCCGGTTTGCGAAGTCCTGTCGATGTCGCATCGCGAGGATGCGGTGCTGCATGATTGCGGCTCGGGCCTGGCCGACAACCTGACTCCGGACAACATCGCCATGGAGGGCAAGCTGTATTCGCTGGCGCGCGCGGTGTCGCCGCGCCTGATCAACGTGCATGCGCCCGCGCAGGGCCGGCGTTTTCTGGCTCTGCTGCAGTTCGACGGCGCGCTTGCGGGGGAGGTGCGTGACGCGCTGGCCGCCGTGCTTGCCTGGCGTCGCGTCAAGACGGCCGTGGCGCTGGATTCGGACATCGACCTGTTCGATCCGCAGCAGGTCAACTGGGCGCTGGCGACGCGTTTTCAGTGGGACCGTGACCTGATCCGGGTGGACGGCCTGTCGACGTCCCTGCTCGATCCGTCGCTGGAACCCGGCCGCAAGACGGCTTCCAAGGCGGGCCTGGACGCGACATTGCCCCGCTATCCGTCAACGCCGCCGGTAGCGCATCCCGAACCGGCGGCGCTGGAAAACGCCGCAGATCTGCTGAGGCGGCTGACCGATTCGGGGCTGGATGGCGGCTGGCCGAGGCTATGATTGAGGTTGTAGGAACACATTTGCGGGCGTTATGCTGCGCCCCGCCTATGGGAGGAAGCACATGAGACATGCATTTCGCGCGACGCTGGCCGGCGCCGCGCTGCTGATCCTGTCCCAGGCGGCCATGGCCGCGGAAAGGCTGGATCCGGCCAACCCGGACCATGCCATTCTTCTCGGACAGAAGATGAACTGTTCGCTGAACGAAGGCGAAACGGTCCTTTACTGGTGGCAGGGCGGCGCGATGAGCCGCATGCCCGGCGAGAAGGACCGCCACATTTTCAACGTGCAGGGCATGAACATCCGCCAGTGCAAGAACTTCGAGGACCCGGAACGCGGCCACGGCTACCGTTCGGTTTCCCGTGAGCTGCTGATCTACCTGGACCCGGAAACCAACGAGGTCCTGCGCACCTGGACCAACCCCTGGACGGGCGAGGAAGTGGAGGTCGTGCACGTGGCCAACGATCCGGTCAACATGCGCGGGCCCGCTTACGCCCGGCGCCCCGACGGGACGGGCATCACGTTTAACGGCCGTTTCATGAAGGGCCGCGTATGGACCACCGGCTTCGCTCCGCTGTTCTACACCAACCCGCTGGCGGGCGATTACCAGGATTACGTGGGCGGTACCTATCACGCCATGGAAATGCTCAATGCCTATGCGTACGAGGACGAACTGCTGGATCCCGAGCTTGCGACGCTCAAGCGCTACACCCTGTCCTGGGCGCGCACGTCGAAGTGGCTGCCGTGGATGAAAATGGGCGACCGCCCGGGGATGATGATCTTCACCACCGTCGGCAAGCGGGTTGCCGGGATCGACGACCTGACCGAGCCGCTGCTGAGCGAACTGCGCAACAGCTATCCCGAGTATGCCGAGCCGCCGCCCCTGGACGATCCGCGGCCCAACGTGACCAGCTGGTCATATTTCGAATCGGTAACCGAGCCTGAGGGGGAGTGGAGACAATGAAAACAATCAGAACTTCAGGCCTTCTGGCCGGATTGATCGGCGCGCTGTCGCTGGCAGCGGGCGCCGCTTACGGCGGACAACTGGACCTGGACGACCCGGACGACGTCATTCGGCTCCTGATGAAGGTCCGCTGCTCGCTCAACGACGGCGAGACGGCGCTGTACTGGTGGGAAGGACGGATGTACTCGCGCAAGCCCGCCGAGAAAGACCGCCATCTGTTCAACGTGCAGGGCATGAATATCCGCCATTGCGAAACACTGAACGACCCCGTGCGCGGACTGGGTTTTGTCGCCCGCTCGCGGGAACTGATGTTTTACCTGGATCCGGAAACCAACGAAATCCTGCGCACCTGGACCAATCCATGGACCGGCGAGGAAGTGGAGGTCGTGCAGGTGGCCAACGATCCGCCCGGCAACTACCGCGAGAACTGGGCCCGGGACGAGGAAGGCAATCCCTCCGCAGGGCTGCCTTACTTCTTCAAGGACGGCGTGATGATGCACGGCGGCGGCGCCGCGCGGCTTTTCTACAGCAACCCCTTGGGCGGCGATTACCAGCAGTACGTGGGCGGGATCTATCACGCGATGGAGTTCGGCACTTCGGCGTCGCCCGCCGATGAAATCCTGGACGCGGACATTCCGGTGGCCCAGGACCGGGTCATTTCATGGGGACGCGTGTCCAAGTGGCTGCCGTGGATGAAGATGGGCGATCGCCCCGGCGTCGCGGTGTTTCATACCGCCGGAATGCGATTGAGCAGCTACGACGAATTGCCCGCCGTGGTGATGGATGAAATCCGCGCCAATCATCCGGAATACGTCGAGCCGCCGGCAATACGCACCGAGAACCCCAGGGAAACCTCCTGGACCGTGTTCAAGGACCATATCGACGCCCAGCGCGCCGAAGAAAGCCAGACCGATTAGCCGGTTCTTATGCCAGCGCTCAGGCTTGGGCGATTTGAGGGCAGTAAGCCCTTGGGGATGCAATAGCTTGCGCTGTTCGCCGGTTGTCATGCCGGGCCCTTGCGGGAGTTTGTGAGCCAGGGATGGCGGAACAAAGCTCCATGGATGGATTCATGCGTCTCCCGGAAGGGCCCGGCATGACAACCGGCGCGCCCGCCGGGTTTTGGCGCCTTATTCCGCGGCTGTGGCCTGCTGCAGGTAGGCGATGAGGTCGGCGCGGTCCCGGGCCCTGCGGATGCCGGCGAAGATCATCTTGTTGCCGGGGATGACTTCCGAGGGACTGCGCATCCAGTCATCCAGCGTTTCCGGCGTCCAGGTGATTTCGGTAGCGAGCAACGCTTCCGAATACTCGTAACCGGCCGCTGTGCCGGCCCGGCGGTCCAGGAAGCCGAGCAGGTTCGGTCCCAGCAACTGGTTGCCTTGCGCCACCAGGGTGTGACAGGCGCGGCACTGGATGTACAGGCGACGGCCGCGGTCCGGGTTGGCGGCGGCCAGCAGGGTGGCGAGGTCTTCCTCCTCCACGGCAGGCGCGGATTCCGCCGCACCCTCGGCGGAAGAATCGGCCTCCGCTGCGGTCGTGGCCGGCTGCTCGCCGCCGCATGCGCCAAGCGCAAGTACTGCCGCCAGCAGGGCCGGCGTGATTAGCCTGAGAGGGTTCAACTTTCGCCGGCCGTGGTTGCCGACATTGATTTTGCTGCGGCGTGTATGGCCCGCCGGATGCGCGGGTAGGTGCCGCAACGGCAGATGTTGGTGATTGAGCGATCGATGTCTTCGTCGCTGGGCGCGGGGTTGTCAGCCAGCAGCGCCGTAGCGGCCATCACCATGCCTGGCTGGCAGTAGCCGCACTGGGGGACCTGCTCGTCGATCCAGGCCTGCTGCACCGGGTGCGGCGTGCCGCTTTCCGCCAGCCCTTCGATTGTGGTGATGTTGCGCCCCTCGGCGGCGGCGGTGTTGATCCGGCAGGACCGCACCGCCACACCGTCCATGTGCACCGTGCAGGCACCGCACAAGGCGATGCCGCAGCCGTACTTGGTTCCGGTGAGTTGCAGATGATCGCGCAACGCCCACAAAAGCGGCATGTCGCCGGGCACGTCCAGCGTCACCGCGCGTCCGTTGAGAGTGAAGCTCGCCACGGCCCGGGAGTTTATCACGCAAGCTGATAGCTTATTATTCGCCGACATGTCTAACCTGAATTCAAAACTTTCCAATGGGGCGCCAGGCGCCGTAAACGAGCAACCCATCGTGGCGCTCAATCGCCGCGAACTGATTGCGGCGGCCGGCGCGCTGCTGGCCGCACCCGCATTCGGCGTTCGCATGGCTTTCGCCGAAGAGGGTCCGCAGACGATGAACGTCTGGGTGACACTGGACGAGGAGGGCACGGCGACCGTGCTTTGCCCCGTTGCCGACATGGGGCAGGGCATCATCCACAGCCTCCCGCTGATCCTCGCCGAGGAAATGGAGGTCGACTGGGAGCATGTGCAGGTCCGGTACGCGCCCCTGGATCCACCCGTCTACGGCAATCCCGGCCGTTTTGACCACGGCCAGGGCTCGGGTAACAGCATCTCGGTGATGGGTTATCACACCCGGCTCCGCCAGGCCGGCGCGGCGGCCAGGGAAATGCTGATCGCGGCCGCTGCCGCCCAATGGGGCGTTCCGCCTTCCGAGTGCCGGGCCGAGCAATCGCGCGTCTGGCACGACGATCGCTCCATGGGCTACGGCGAACTGGCTGCGTCGGCGGCGAAGATGGCCGCTCCCGAAGATCCGCCCCTCAAGTCTCCGGACCAGTTCCGCCTGATCGGCAAGCACGCGCCGCGCAAGGACTCTGCGCCCAAGGTCGACGGGAGCTTTTCGTTCATGGCCGACTTCGCCGGCGGCGAGCCGGCGCTACGTGCGGCTGTCGTCAACGCGCCGCGCCCCGGCGCGCGCCTGAAGAGCTTGAGCAGCGCCAACGCCAACGGCGGTTGGCCGAGGGTGTTTGCCATTGGCGAGAACGCGGTGGCCGCCGTCGCCGAAGATTACTGGACCGCCTCAAGCGCTCTGGAGCAGGCCGAGATTGACTGGGAAGGAGGCGATACCAGCAGCACGGAGACGGTGTTCGACGAGCTGCACCGGGCATTGAGCGCCGACGACGCCCGGGTATTCATCGAGGGCGGCGATCCCGACGGCGCGCTTGCCGCGGCCGAGTTCAGCCTGGATGAGACCTACGAGGCGCCGATACTGGCCCACGCGACCATGGAGCCGCTGGGCGCCACCGCGCGCCTTCAAGGCGACGGTTGCGAAATCTGGATCCCTTCGCAAAACCTGCAGCGACTGAGCGCGGACATCGGCAACGCTTTTGACATGCAGCCCGAAGACCTCACGCTGCATCCCTGCAACATGGGCGGCGCTTTCGGCCGCCGCATCGAGTCCGAAATCGCCATTCAGGCGGTCGCCATCGCCAAGGCGCTGCGCGCGCAGGGCCTGCCGGATCAGCCGGTGAGGCTGGTCTGGAGCCGCGAGGAAGACATGCGCAACGACTGCTACCGCCCGCCCTACGTCGCCCGGCTGCGCGCCGCCCTGAATTCCGAGGGACTGCCTGTCGCCTGGACCGGAACGGTGGCCGGCCATTCGCTCCTGTACGAGCGCTGGCCGTGGATGGTGGAGGAGACGGCCGATGCTTCCTCGGCAGGCGCCCTGTTCAACGATCTTTATTCCATTCCCAACCGAAGAATCACGCATGTGATGCGGCAAATGCCGGTGCGCGGCGGATTCTGGCGCAGCGTGGCCTCGAGCATGAACTCGTTCTTCGCCGAGAGCTTTCTCGACGAGGTGGCTCACGCCGGCGGCCGCGGGCCGGTGGAACTTCGCGCGGAGCTTGCGGCCGGCGACCCGCGCGCGCTGAGAGTGCTTGAGGCTACCGTTCAGGGTTGGACGCCGCAAAGCGGGATCGCGCTGGCCAAGCTGTTCGCAAGTTATATTGGGATGCAGATTGATTTGGGCGTTGAAGACGGGGAATGGCGGGCCCAACGCATTCGCGCGGTCGTGGATTGCGGGCTGGCGGTGGACCCGAACAACATCGAGGCCCAGATCGAAGGCGCCATCGTGTACGGACTTACGGCCGTACTGCTCGGCGAAATCAATCTTGAGGACGGCGCCGTGGTAGAGGGCAATTTCGACCGCTACCGGATGCTCACCATGGCGCAGGTTCCGCCAATGGAAGTCGTGGTGATCGAATCGGATGCGCCGCCCACGGGCATAGGCGAACTCGGTACGCCGCTGGTGGCGCCGGCTTTCTGCAACGCACTCTTCGCCGCCACGGGCCGCCGCGTACGCAAGCTCCCGCTCCGGGACGATGACCTGAAGGCATAACCGCCGCGAACTATTGCGACCGTGCCAGGGTGCGCCCGCCGGTCAGTCACCTGATGCGGTGGCGCCCGTGGCTTCGGAAGGCGTATGCCATGCAGTCGCAAGAATCTTTATTCCAACTTAAGAGATTCTTCTATGTCACAAGAGAGAATCCATATCGCGGTAAGATATCCGCATGAAAACAACAATTGATATTCCTCAAAGCGAAATGTCGGATGTTATCCGCTTCACCGGCGCCAAGACCAAGCGGGAAGCTGTCCTTACCGCTATCGCCGACTTCAATCGCCGCAAGCGGATTGCCGAACTTGCCCGGTACGCTGGAACGTGTCCGGATCTTATGACTGCAGATGAGCTAAGCCAGCAGCGATGGAGCAGGGATCAGTCCGTTGGTTCTGATTGACACGTCCTCATGGATTCATTTGCTGCGTCCTGACGGGAACCGGGAGGTTCGGCGCCGAGTCAAGAGGGCGTTGGAATCCGGGGCAGCGTGCTGGTGCCCGATTGTCCAATTGGAACTTTGGAATGGGGCACGGGGTGATCGCGAGAGGAGGGTATTGCGCCATTTCGCCGAGGCGCTGCCGCTCTTGCCGATGGACGAGGCGGTCTGGTCGGCTGCCTATGATCTCGCCCGTCGAGCTCGCGCTCAGGGCGTTACGGTGCCGGCGACCGATTTGGCAATCGCCGCGTGCGCTCAAAGGCACGGTGTGCGTATCGAGTCAGCAGATGTGGATTTCCTGCGCCTTGCTGAAATTCGCCCGGTGTGAACAGGCCCTGACTTGGCAGGCGTCTTCCGTCGATTCAGGTCCGTATCCACGCCCTGCAAAACTGTCAGTTTGATGATCCAATCATGAAACTGACACCTGTGTGCGTGGCGCAGACGCTTTGCATCGGGACGTTTCGGGTTTACGCTTTCGGCACAAGCTGAAACAGGAGAGGGAGATGCGGATATTCGCCGTAACCATCGCGCTGGCCTTGCTGGCTTCACCGGTTGGCGCCACCAACTCGAAGCCCGAACTGATGAAGGTCCTTGAGGACTTCATGGCCTGGATGCCGGGCGAGTACACGTCCATCCCCCAGGTGTTCCTGGAGCGCAACCTGGGTGCGCCGCCGGACGGCGAGCACGACGTCTTCTACCGGGTGTTTGCCCCGATCGATGCGCCCCACCTTGCCGAGCACGTGATCTATACGCAGATCAGGCTCGATGGTGACGACGGCCCGGTATTTCCCGGGCAGCAGGTGCTGTTCCTGATTTCGATCGACGAAGAACTGGGCGCGGTTTCGATCTCCGGCCGGCGCATCAAGGATCCTCAAAAATACGTGGACGCGCATCTGCGGCCCGAGGTGTGGCCCGAACTTCAGCCTGATCCCAATTACGGCGGCAACTGCAGTTTCAACTGGAGGCGGCACGGCAAGCAGCTCAGGGGTCTGCTCGGCGAGTTCGGCGAATGCACCATGGTGTCGAAGAACACCGGCCAGCAGATGACCTGGGACGCGGAGTGGATCCTCAATCCCGATGAACTGTGGATCTACGACAACGGCTACCTGGAAGACGGTTCGCTCATTTCCGGACGCCTGGACCGCACCCACCTGCGCATGTACAAGGCAAAGCGCTATGAGTGTTTCGTTGCCTTGCAGTTCGAGGACGGCAGCAACCAGGTGATCAACCCCTTCTTCATGCATGACCGCGGAGACGTCTTCACATTCACGACGAGCGAGCCCGAACCGCGGCAAATCCATCTGGAATTTCTGACCTCACTTTGGCCGTCCAGTTCCGGACGCAACTTCGTGGACCTCGCGCGCCTTACGCTGCACGACGGAGAGCCGGGCGCGTATACCGGCGACGATGTCATCGCCAATGCCTGGGCGACACCGGAAAGCGGCCGTGTGGGGTTCGGCGCCGACGGGGCCTCGGCCCGCTGCAAGCTGGCCGACCCCGACGACCCCCGCTTCATCGAAGCCATGCGCTGGAAGGGCGAAGAATAGTTTGCCGGCCGGGCTTTGCGCCCTGCATCCCCTTCCGGGGAGACGCATGAACCCATCCCTGGGGCTCGGCGGCGGCTGTCCTGCCGCCGACGCTCCCCGCAAGCGGATGCAGGGCGCAAAGCCCTAGGTGGCCAGTCTTTTTCGGACCTGCGCCAGCCAGATGGCGGTGAGCAGGAAGTACGTCTGCATCAGCAGCGAGAAGTCCCATTCGATGATGTCCTGGAAGGTGTCCTTGTTGTCCATGTAGTTCATCACCGGGATACTGAAGAAGCCGAAGAACAGCATCGAGAAACAGATCCATTTCATCGTTCGCGTCAGCCAGCGCGGGGCAAATGTTTCCAGCCGCCGCAATGCCATGAGTTGCGCGACCATGGTCAGTCCGAAGTAAAGCAGCGCACCGAAACGGCGCATCAGGAAATAGAAATGGCCTTCGGAGCCCAGAAAGGCCGTGTACAACACCAGGAAGGCCGCGCCGCCCATGCCGGCCGCGGTCGCAACCGGAGCGGCCCGCCCGGTGCCCGCACGTATGTGCCCGTTCATCTGCCGCCAGAACAGCACCAGAAGGACCGCCCCGGCGACCATGCCCACCTTGAACAGGTAATAGCTGATGCCGTAGCGGCCGGCGGAACTGATCGATGTGCAGCCCTCGAAGTAGGGGATGCAGGCGGGTACCAGCCCCTGCGTGCTGGAAATCAGGTAACAGATGTTGACCGTCAGCGTGGGCACTACTGCCGTCATTACGGCGATCCACATCGCTTTGCGATCAGCCTGGATCGCGGCGCTCGCATTCACCGGCGCTGCAGGACCGTGCGGCGCGGGGTCATGGCGTATCACGAGTCGCGGGCGCTTAAGTACGAACCTTCCGAAATGGCCTGCCAGCCGGATACGCCTTCCTGGAACTCGCGGTAGGAGCGAAGGATCCGTCCGGCCAGCGGGTTCTCCGCGCCCAGTTCGTCCAGGATTTCATTTGCGGCCTTGCGCAGGCCCTGCAGCACGTCGTCGGGGAAACGCCGCAACTGCACCCCGTGTTCCTCGACCAGCACCCGCAGCGATTGCACGTTGCGGGCCATGAATTCCGAGAGCATCTGGTGGTTGACCGCCGTGCAGGCCGTCTGGATCAGTTTCTGCAGGTCTCCCGGCAGCGACTCCAGCGCCTTTCGGTTGATGATGATCTCGATCGAGCCGGCCGGTTCGTGCCAGCCGGGAAAATAGTAGTAGGGCGCCGCCTGGTAAAGGCCCAGCGGAAGATCGTTGTATGGGCTGGCCCACTCGGTCGCGTCGATCAGCCCCGATTGCAGCGCCGTGAACAACTCGCCTCCCGGCAGGTTGACCACCGTTGCCCCGAGCCGTCGCAAAACGTCGCCGCCCAGGCCCGGCATCCTGATCTTGAGCCCGGAAAAGTCGTCCACAGAACGGATTTCGCGGCGGAACCAGCCGCCCATCTGGGCGCCCGTGTTCCCGCCGGGAAACGGCACCAGCCCGTAAGGCTCATAGCATTCCCGCCACAATTCCATACCGCCGCCATAGGCCATCCAGGCATTGAATTCCGCCGGCAGCATCCCGAAGGGGTAGCCGGTAAACAACTGGGTGGTCGGCGCCTGGCCCTTCCAGTACGCGGGGGCCGAATGGCCCATTTCCACGCTGCCGCGCGACACCGCGTCGAAAACCTCGAAAGCGGGCACAAGCTCGCCTGCGGCATAGACCTGCAGGGTGAGCCGCCCGCCGGAGACTTCCCTCAGGGTGTCCGCCAGCGTTACCGCGGTCGTGCCGAAGCCGGGCAGCCCCGGCGGCCAGGCGGTGACCAGGCGCCAGCGGTAACGCTCGCCCGCTCCGCCGCCTGCGCCGGCGACAGCGCCCGTTCCGCCGCCGGGGGGCGAGGGCGCGCAGCCGGCCGCCGCCACACCTGCCGCGCTGGCGGCGAGCATTTTCAGGAATTGGCGGCGCTGCTCGGTCATTCTGTGTCCCTAGTGCCGTGTCAAGCTTATATTGCCGCATCAGAGTGGGCGTAGCGTGTCCCTGCAAGGCGCAGCCGGCCCGGAATACTCGCTGTATTGCGAACGGCTGCAACGCCGCAGGGGCGCGCTACGCCCGCTCCCGAAGGGCGTGTCTCCCCCGGCCCGTGGCCGCGTTGCGCCCCTGGGCAATGGGGGGCGCCATTTCCGGCGGGACGCGCCTTGCCACGAACCAGGGGAGACACGCTGATGCGGCAATATAAGCTTGACACGGCACTTGCTGTATCCGTTAAAGAATAACGCACCTGTCTTCGCTATCATTGCCCGCCATGAACACGACGAACCCGCTCGCGCCCGGCAAGACAAAGGGCGACGCACTGGTCGGCACGCTGGCCGCCGCAACGGTCGTTACCAGCGACCTGGACCGCTGCCGAACCTTCTACTCCGAGTTGATGGGCCTGGAACCGGCGCTGGATCATTTGCCTGAGGGGACGCGGGATCCACTGACCCGGCTCTGGGGACTGGAAGGCGAGGGCGATTGGGAACATGTCCTCTACCAGCAGCCGGGCAATACCGACATGCCGTACCTGCGCGTGATCGGCGTCTCCGGCGATCGTCCGGAAGTGCGCCCGGGCATGAATGCGCTGCTGGAAGGCGGGCTGGCGGTGGGCTTTGCCTGCGCCGACATGGAGAAGCTGATTGACGAGAGTGAGCGCATGGGCTTTGGTACCGTGGCCGGCGTTACCCGTATTCCGCTGCATCGCCCGGACGGCTCGCCCTACGATGCCCTGGAAACGCACTTGCGCGCGCCCGACGGGGTCTACGTGCTGGGCATTGCGCGGCCGCCGGACCTTGCCCCCATTTGCCCGATTTCCGAGGGGACGCTGACCGGAGGCCCGGCGTATTCGAGCCAGGTCATCAACAACGGACAGCGCAGCCTGGACTTCTATACCGAAGTGCTGGGATACGAAGTCCGCCGCGACATCGATCTCCCCAGCGAAGGTCCGGCAGGCGGCTTGCTGGATGTGCCGCCGGGCTCGAACATGCGATTTCTGCAGGTCTTCGCGCCGGGCTCCGAGAGCAAGTATCTGGTGTTCCTGGACTGGTACGGGACCGGCGCCGGGGCTGTTGCTCCCTCACGCCCGCCGAACCGCGGCATGGTGATGTGGTCGTTCATGACTACCGACCTGGACGCGGTGCTCGAACGCGCCCGGAACTTCGGCGCGGAAGTGCTCTGCGAACCGTTGACGGTCGACGCGCGCCCGGCAGCGATAGCCGCGCGGCGCGCCACGGTGGCAGCGCCCAACGGTTTCGCCATAGAACTGGTCGAGGAAATCGCCGACTAGCTCGGAAACGAGGGCGTCTCGCCCTCTTTCCCCGGGAGCGAAGGCGTCCCGCCTTCGCGGAGGGCGGGGCGCCCTCGTTACGCGTGCGCGCTCACGCGTAACGCAAGCTTCACATAATTAACGCAATCGTCAATTTTCTGTAACGCGAAAGTTATCCCGCGCGCTTGAAATACGCGCATGCAATGGGAGGACCTCGCGAATCCATGACGATCAGCAAGAACGGATTGGCGGCAATCGCCGTCTGCCTGCTGGCCACCACGCCGGCAATTTCCCAGGAAGAAGAAGCCCCACTCGCCGACGGCAGCCTGAGCGGAACCGCGATCTCGGCCGCTTCCGGAGCCGGAATCGAGGGCGCCCTGCTCACGTTTTCCGGAGGACCCGAACCACGTTACGCCAGCAGCGACGAAGTGGGCGGGTTCGCGGCGGTGCTTCCTGCGGGGTCGTACACGCTGTCGGTCTCGCACTCCAGCTACGCCTCCCCGCCGGACCGCGAGATTACGATCCAGGCCGGCATAGAGCAGAACCTGACGGTCCGTCTGAGCAGGGGGGCGGTCGCGTTGCAGCAGGACATGGAGGAAATCGTGGTGCTGGGCGCCTACCGGCCCACGGCGCTGACCCGCAGTCGCGACTCCGAGTCGGTGGTGGATGTGCTCTCATCGGAAGACTTTGCCATCACCGGCGATTCCTCCGCCGTGGACGCGCTGGCCCGCGTGCCCGGGCTGACGGTGGTCAACAGCAAATACGTATATGTAAGGGGCCTGGGCGAGCGTTACTCCAACACCCTGTTCAACGGTTCGCCGCTGCCCAGCCCCGACCCCACGCGCCGCGTCATACCCATGGACATGTTCCCGACCGGCGCACTGGAGAACGTCGACATTCAGAAAACCTATTCCCCGAAGCTTCCCGGCGATTTTTCCGGAGGAATGGTGGCGATGTCGACCCGTAGCGCGCCGGCCGAGCGGGTGCTGGAGCTGAGCGTCGGCATAGGGGGGAATTCCCAGGCCACCGGCGACCAGGGCCTGCACTTCGAGGGCGGTGGCCGGGACTGGCTGGGAATGGACGACGGCACCCGGGAGCTGCCGGCAGCACTGAATCAGGTCACGGAGAACGGCGCCGTGTCGCTGAACCTTGTCAGCGACGAGGAACGGGCCAGGGCCGGCCGCTCGCTCAACCGCAGTTACGATACGGAACTCCAGGAGGTTGAACCCGGCGTAAGCATTTCCGGCCGCTGGGGCGGCGGCAGGCAGGTCGGCGGCGGCGACCTGGGATTCCTGCTTTCGGCGCGCTACTCGAATGACTGGTTGTACCGGGATGAAGAGCGCCGCACCTTCGGCCTTTCGGGCGCCTCCGACGACCTGTCCATCTTGGACGAAGGCACCCAGAGCCGCACGCAGAACACCATCGACCTGTCGCTTCTGGGCAACGTCGAGTGGGACATCAACGCCAACACCTTCCTGCGCAGCACCACGTTCGTTACCCGCCGCACCGACCGCACCTTCCTGCGCGAGTTCGACTTCTTCTCGGAGAACGACATTCACGTGGCCGACACGACCCTGGAGTTCGTCGAGCGGCAACTCCTGAGCCAGCAATTCGCCGGCGAGCATTTCATTGAGACATTCAGGTCGCTGACCGTCGACTGGTCGCTGACCTGGTCGGTGGCGACCCGCGAGGAACCCGACACCCGCTTTTACCGGTTTGAGCGGTTCGACGAGGCGGAAAACCTCTATGCGCTGTCCGACACCGGCCAGTCCAACGAGCGGAGCTGGGAGGACCTTGAGGACGAGGCGCTCAACTACGCGCTCAACCTTTCGTTGCCGATCGAGTTCGGTCCGGACTCCGACGGCGAAATTGCGTTCGGCCTCTCGTACCTGGACAAGGAGCGCGACTCCCATTTCCGCCGCTTCCGCTTTCTGACCGACTTTTCCCGCAACAACCTGCGCTCCCGGCTCGGACAGACGCCCGATCTGATCTTCGCCGACGAGCTGATAGCCGAGGACCTCTGGGAGCTGCAGGAAACCACTCAGCCCACCGACAACTACGCCGCCGGCCACAGCCTGTCGGCCGCGTACGCGATGGCCGACCTCAACCTGGGAATGAGCTGGCGCTGGATGTTCGGCGCCCGTTTCGAGGACTCCACCCAGGACGTCACCACATTCGAGCTGATCGACCCCACCCGCCGCAACCTGCGGGAGCTGGCCGAGTCCACGCTGCTGCCTGCCATGACCCTCACCTGGCTTCCGGGCGGCGGCGAGACCCAGCAGATACGCCTGGGCTACAGCCGCACGCTCAACCGCCCCGATCTGAAGGAATTGTCCGAGGCGCCCTACATCGATCCCGAAGAACGCTACACGGTAGTGGGTAACCCGGACCTCAAGGCGGCGTCCATCGACAATCTGGACCTGCGCTGGGAGTATTTCTTCGACAACGTCAACAGCGTTCAGGCGGCGGTGTTCCACAAGAAGTTCGAAGACCCCATCGAGCGCGTGATCCGGCTCGGAGCCGGCGGTGTCCGCACCTTCGCCAACGCCGACTCGGCCACCCTGCAGGGCGTCGAAGCGCAGTTGCGGGTGGAACTGGGCCTGGTTTCCGATGCCATGCGGGATTTCGAATTCCGCCTTAACGTGGCGCTCGTGGATTCGAAGGTCGACATCGGCTCCGCCGGCGCACAGCAGACCAGCGCCGAGCGCGAACTGGAAGGCCAGTCGCCCTGGGTGGCCAACGTCCAGTTCAGCTACGACAATCCGGATCTCGACCTGCAGGCCGCCCTGCTTTTCAACATGGCGGGAGAGAGGATCGTGGACGTCGGCACGCAGGGGCTGCCGGATTCATACGGACAGCCTGTTGCGCGGCTGGATTTCAATTACCGGCAGGCCGTGAACCTGTTCGGCGCGCCGCTGCGGATACAGCTCAAGATCCGCAACATCCTGGATGACAACTTTGAAGTCCTGCGCGGCAGCCGGGTGGAAAGGCTCTACAACCGCGGCCGCTCGATCAGTCTCTCGGTCGACGCCCAGTTTTGACCGAGCCGATTTCTGTCCGACCGAAGCAATTCGCAGAGGTGCAGCTCCATGCCATTGAACTTTGCCCTTTGTCTTGCCCTGACCCTGTTCACCAGCATGATTCTGACCGCCTGCGGCGGTGGCGGAACCCGCGACGACATCGTGATCACGACCGCTCCTCCCACGCCCCCGGTGGCCAACCCGGACCCGCCAGCGGCCGGCAATGACCCGTTTCCCGTGTCCGAGGCCTTCGACGGCAACGGCAACCGGATCGGCCTGGATCCCATGCTGAACTCCAACGGCACGCCTGGCGAGGGCTCGCCGGACCTGCAGGGCGCCGAATGGGCCTTTACTTCCAGCTCGCCCGACCTGCAGGGCGATGCCTTCGCCATCTCCCTGGGCGGTGAATTCGAGGATGTGAACTACGTGGGCGCCTTCGCCCAGGATACGGCCGATACCTGGACCGAGGGCTGGACGGTGGGCGTGCACGGCAACAACACCGTGTGGCAGCCCAAGGGCGATCCGGCATCCAACAGCGACTGCCCGGAGGGGACCACCTTTGTCGAAGCGCAGTCGCTGCCCGAATCCGTGGGCGGCGGTTCGATGGACCTCTGCCAGCTGGCGCGCCGCTACGACACCGACGACCAGACCATCACGCTGACCGGCGACAACATCTACCGCCTGGCGGCCGGCTTTCCCGGCACCTACATCGGCAATGGCGAAGCGGCCGACGGCAATCCGGGCAACGACGTGTCGGTGACGCTGGTAATCGAGTCCGGCGCGCTGATCCTCGGTTCGCAGCAGGAGGCCCTGATCATCACGAGGGGGTCCCGCATCGAGGCCTCGGGCACCGCCGGGGACCCCATCGTGATGACCTCCACGGGCCAGTTCGAAGAATGGGTCGAAGGCCGGGCCAGGGCGGACGGTCGCGGCGAGTGGGCCGGTTTGGCGCTGATGGGCTATGGCCGCTCCAACGAATGCGGCGATCCCTGCGACGTCAATGCCGAGGGCAATATCGGTTCGTACGGGGGCACGAACGATTCCGACGACAGCGGATTCATCGAATACCTGGTGATCCGCCACGCCGGCAACGACATTGACGGCAACGGCAACGAACTGAACGGCCTGACCCTGTTTGCGACCGGTTCGGCAACCCGGGCTTCCTACGTCCAGGTGCACTACGGATTCGACGATGGAGTGGAGCACTTCGGCGCCACCGATCACATGGACCACATCGTGATTACGGGCGCGCGTGACGACTCCTTCGACTGGGGCCAGGGCTACCGCGGCAGCGCCCAGTTTGTGCTGATCGTGCAGGCACGCGATGACGGCGACCGGGGAATCGAGGCCGACAACGACGGCGACAACCCTCTGGCGGCGCCGGTCTCACGGCCCACACTGGCGAATTTCACCATCCTGGGCGCCGCGAACAGCGCGGAAACCTCCTCCGACGGCATTCTGCTCCGGCGCGGCACGGGCGCACGCATCTACAACTTCCTGGTGGCCGATTTCCAGGATTCCTGCCTGGACGTGGATGGCGGCGCCACCGAGGACCTTTTCGGGACCGACCTGACCATCGAGAACTCCCTGTTCTACTGCCCCGCCAGGGAAGTCTACGAGAGCGGCGATGATGACGTGGCGGGCACGGCGATCGCCAACTGGGTGGACATGGATCCCGACAACCGGGTCGCCAATCCCAACCTGCGCGCCGACTACCGGCCCAACGAAGTCGAAGCCGACGTGGCGAACACGATGTTCGTGACCACCGACTACGTGGGCGCCTTCGCGCAGGACACCGACGACAACTGGACCGAAGGCTGGACGGTTTCCTTAAACGGCAACAACACCGTTTGGGAGCCGGCGGTCGCGAACCCCGGCGCCGACGGAAGCTGTCCTGCGGGCGCCACGGCGGACGGCAGCATCAGCCTTCCCTCGAGCGTGGGCGGCGGCGAAATGGACCTGTGCCGCCTGCAGCGCCGCTACGATTCCGAAGGTTCGACGCTCATCCTGACCAACGACAATATCTACGCACCGGCGTCCGGTTTTCCGGGCACCTACATCGGCAACGGCGAGGAGGCCGATGGCGATGCGTCCGACAATGTGTCCGTGACGCTGAAGATCAAGCCGGGCACGCTGGTTCTCGCTTCTTCGGGCGAGGCACTGATCGTCACCCGGGGCTCGCGGATCGAAGCCGACGGCACCGCCGAGGACCCCATCGTGATGACTTCGCGCCGCCAGTTTGAAGACTGGGCGAGCGGCGGCGACGGCGCCGCGGGCCGCGGCGAATGGGCCGGCCTGGCGCTGATGGGCTATGCGCGATCGAACGAGTGCGGCAGCCCCTGCGACGTGGCCGCCGAAGGCAACATCGGCGCCTACGGCGGCAACGACGATGCCGATGACAGCGGTTACATCCGCTATATGGTGATCCGCCACGCCGGTAACGACATCGACGGCAACGGCAACGAGCTGAACGGTCTGACCCTGTTCGCGACCGGCTCCGGCACCCGCGTCTCCTATGTGCAGGTGCACAAGGGACTGGACGACGGCGTGGAGCATTTCGGCGCCAGCGACTTCATGGACCACGTGGTGATCACGGATGCGGCCGACGACTCCTTCGACTGGGGTCAGGGCTACCTGGGCGGCGCGCAGTTCGTGGTGATCCGCCAGGCTGCCGACGACGCGGACCGCGGCATCGAGGCGGACAATGACGGCGACGCCCCGAATGCGCAGCCCATTTCCGGCCCGACGCTGGCGAACTTCACGATGATCGGCACGGAGGAGGGCGGAACGAACACGATCGGCGTGCTGCTTCGCCGCGGCACCGGCGCCTACATGTGGAACAGCGTGATTACCGGCTTCGACCGCTGCGTGGACTTCGACGACGAAGCTACCTTCGGCCGCTACAACACCGGCGAGATCGCGTTCCGCAACAACGTCGTGTCCTGCGCCACCCACTTCGACGAGGAATAGCCCTAAAGCTGCGGGTGGCATAATTGTGAAGCGAGATGCGGCGCGATATTCTGGTAGTTGAAGACGAGGGCGCGATTCGCGGAATGCTCGCCTTCAACCTGCGCCGCGCAGACTTCGAGGTGCGCGAAGCGGAGGATGCGGGCGCCGCGCGCAAGGCCATCGCCGAGCGCCTTCCCGACCTGGCCATAATCGACTGGATGCTGCCCGACAGCAGCGGACTGGAATTGACACGCTGGATCAAGCGCACACCCGAGACGCGGGACGTGGCGATCATCATGGTCACCGCCCGCTCCCAGGAGCAGGACAAGATCTCGGGATTGAGCAGCGGCGCCGACGACTACGTCACCAAGCCGTTTTCCAGCCGCGAGCTGCTGGCCCGCATCAACGCGGTGCTGCGGCGCTCCCACAGCGCCGAGGAAGACCCCATAACCCGCGGACGGCTGACGTTGAACCCGGTAAGCCATCGCGTGCACACCAACAAGGGGGCCGTCGTTCTGGGGCCCACGGAATTCCGCCTGCTGCGCCTGTTCATGGAACGCCCCGAGCGGGTGTTCAGCCGTTCGCAGTTGCTCGACCGCGTATGGGGGCCGGCGGTCTTCGTGGAGGACCGCACGGTGGATGTGCATATCCGGCGTCTCAGGAAAGCGCTGGAAGCGCACGAAGTGGACCGCTATATCCAGACCGTGCGAGGCGCGGGCTACCGTTTCTCGTTGCACTAGGCGGCGCTTCTGAATCGTGGATCCCCTGGTTCGCAGACTGGTCATTCGCATTGCGCTGCGCGCGATCGGCGCTGCGGCGGTGCTGGCCGTGGTCGGCTGGCTGCTGGCCGAAATGCCGATTGCGGGCGCGTTGACCGGCGTGGTGCTGATTCTTGCATGGGAGTTGTCGGTCCAGTTGCGCGCTGCGGGCGAGCTGTCGCAACTGTTCGACCCGGATGCCTGGTCCGGCGGCGCGTTCTCCTTCGCCGAACTGCCGCAGCAGTTGAGCGACCTGGAAAGCCGCACCGAGGAGGCCGAACAGCGACTCAGGAAAGTGCTGAAGGCGTTGCGCAGTACGGCGCGGTCCTTCCCCGACGCGGCCCTGGTCCTTAACGATCAGGGAGAGGTCGTGGTCAGCAACAGGCAGGCCCGCCGGCTGCTGGGGGTGCGCAAGCGGCTGGACAAGGGCCGTCCGGCGCTGAAACTCATCCGCGATCCCGAGTTCAGGAACTGGCTTGAGCGTGGCGGCAAGGACCTGGTGCGATTCAGGTCGCCGGAGAAGCCCGACAGCTGGCTGGAGGCCCAGCGCGTCCCCTATGCGGAAAAGCAGTTCCTGCTGCTGGTGCGCGAC
The DNA here is from genome assembly GCA_963666765.1 of Gammaproteobacteria bacterium. Classification (GTDB taxonomy): domain Bacteria; phylum Pseudomonadota; class Gammaproteobacteria; order Steroidobacterales; family Foliamicaceae; genus Foliamicus. The sequence continues at coordinate 1,554,203 of OY762933.1, read as the reverse complement.
GTCACCGCCGCGGTGCTGGCGGACAAGACCCGCTCCGACTTCGTGGCCAACGCTTCGCACGAACTGCAGACACCCCTGACGGTGCTGGCCGGCTACCTGGAATCGATGGCGGAAGACGAGGAATTCCCGGAGCGATGGGACGACCCCGTCCAGCACATGGCGTCACAGTGCGACCGCATGACCCGGCTGGTGCGGGACCTTCTCGAGTTGTCGCGGCTGGAAACGTCCGAGACCCCGCCCGGCTTCGCGCCCCTGAACATGATGGACGTGCTTGGGGACGCGGTGCAGGTCGCGACGGCGCGCTCCAGCGGCCAGTTGGATATTCGGGCAGAGGTCAATAGTGAACGGCCTCTGCTGGGCGACGAAGCCGAGATCCGTTCGGTCGCAATCAACCTGGCGATCAATTCGGTGGCCTTTACGCCCCCGGGCGGCGAAGTGGTATTGCGCTGGCAGGCTGGCGGATCCGGCGGACGGCTCTCGGCTTCCGACACCGGCATCGGCATTCGGCAGGAGCACCTGTCGCGCCTGACCGAACGGTTCTACCGGGTGCGGGGCGAGGGCAGTCCCGTGGTTCCGGGCACCGGCCTGGGACTGGCCATCGTCAAGCACGTGCTGACGCGTCACGGGGGAAACCTGGAGATCGAGAGCAAGCCAGGGAAGGGGAGCACGTTTACCTGCCATTTTCCTTCCAAGCGTGTCGGCGACGAGACGCAATAGTGTAAAATTCCGCGGCTTCGCGCCCACCGCGCGGCTTCGATTTCGAGTAACGATCCAACATGCGCACCGTCTCTGCAAAACCCGGGCAAGTCCAGCAGGACTGGTTCCTCGTGGACGCCGCCGGCCAGACGCTGGGCCGTCTGGCCACCGAACTCGCCAGGCGCCTGCGGGGCAAGCACAAGCCCGAGTACACGCCGCATGTGGATACCGGCGATTACATCGTTGTCGTGAACGCCTCCAGGGTGCGCGTGACCGGCGACAAGCTGAACCAGAAGATGTATCACCGTCACACGGGCTACATCGGAAACCTGAAGTCCGTTCCCCTGAAGCGGGTCATGAAGGAAACGCCCGAGCGCGCCATTCGCTCGGCCGTGCGGGGAATGCTGCCGAAGAACCGACTGGGACGCGCCATGCTCAAGAAGCTCAAGGTCTATCCGGGACCCGAGCACCAGCATGCCGCGCAACAGCCCAGGCCCCTGGAGATACAGGCATGACCGACACCGTGTTTTACGGCACCGGCCGGCGCAAGACCTCCACCGCGCGCGTTTTCATTCGACCCGGCACCGGCAAGGTGACCGTCAACAGGCGCCCGCTGGATGAATTCTTCGGCCGCAAGACGGCCCGCATGATCGTGCACCAGCCGCTGAAGGTCGTCGGCCTCGACGGCCGCATGGACGTCAACGTCACCGTCAAGGGCGGCGGCACCACCGGCCAGGCCGGCGCCATCCGTCACGGAATCACCCGGGCGCTGCTTGCCTACGACGAGGAACTGCGTCCCAAGCTGAGGGCGCCCGGTTTCGTCACCCGCGACGCGCGCAAGGTGGAGCGGAAGAAGGTGGGCCTGAGAAAAGCCCGCCGGGCCACCCAGTACTCCAAGCGCTGATCGCTGCCGGCGGACCGGCCCGGCAAACCGCGGGTGGGGGATCGTCTAACGGCAAGACATCGGACTCTGACTCCGAGAATCCAGGTTCGAATCCTGGTCCCCCAGCCAACCCCACATGGTCCTTACCGGCGGGAGTATTTGGTACCATGAATAACTTGGCGGGCTTGACCGTCCTCCTGTCTTGCAGGAGTGTCGGAGCCAGGGATGGCGACGCCAAGCTCCAAGGATGGATTCATGCGGCTCCTGCAAGACAGGGGGACGGTCAAGCCCAGCGATAAGTCGGATACAGCAATGGCGGACAACAAACGATCCATCGGCGATCAGCTCCTCGCGGAACTGGGCCACGCCCTGCGCGTGTGCGCCGGCGAACCCGCGCCCAGCGCCGACAATCCCGCAGGCGACGCGGAGGACGAGATCCGTTCAGGCCGCGACCGGGAACTCAGCGCCAGCCTGATGCGCGTGAACCACTCCGGCGAAGTCTCCGCCCAGGCGCTGTACCGCGGCCAGGCGCTGGTTGCCCGCGACGAGGGTCTCAAGCGCAACCTGCTGAATGCAGCCGAGGAGGAAGGGCGCCACCTCAAGTGGTGCGAGGAGCGGATCACCGAACTGAACGGCCGCCGCAGCCTGCTGACTCCTTGCTGGTATGCCGGTTCCTTCGGCATCGGCGCGCTTGCCGGCCTGATGGGCGACCGTTCAAGCCTCGGCTTCCTGGCGGAGACCGAGGCGCAGGTCGAGAGTCACCTCGACGGTCATCTTGAAGAGCTGCCCGCCGACGACGTGCGCAGCCGCAGGATCCTGGAGCAGATGCGCGCCGACGAGGCCCGCCATGGGCAAAACGCCCAGGACGCCGGCGGCGAACCCCTGCCGGAAGCCGCCCGCTCGGCGATGCGCCTGGTGTCCAGGGTCATGACCACCACTGCGCGTTATATCTGAGCGCCGGAGCCAGCGACATGAAACGCGCCCGCATCGCTCCCTCCATCCTGTCGGCCGATTTCGCCCGCCTGGGCGAAGAGGTCGAAGCCGTCCTTGAGGCCGGCGCGGACGTGATCCACTTCGATGTGATGGATCACCATTACGTCCCCAACCTGACCGTGGGACCGCTGGTCTGCAGGGCCCTGCGCGAGCATGGGATCACGGCCCCGATCGACGTGCACCTCATGGTCAGCCCGGTTGACGCCGTGGCCCGGTCCTTTGCCGAGGCCGGCGCGAGCATCGTGAGCTTCCACCCGGAGGCCAGCGGCCACGTCGACCGCACGATCGGACTGATCCACGAGAACGGCTGCCGCGCGGGGCTGGCCTTCAATCCCGCAACGCCGCTGAGCTGGCTGGACCACACGCTTCAGGCCATAGACCTGGTGCTGATCATGTCGGTCAATCCGGGCTTCGGCGGGCAGAAATTCATTCCCCAGGCCCTGGCCAAGCTGTCCGAGGCCCGCAGACGGATCGACGCCTGCGGGCGCGATGTCTGGCTGGAAGTGGATGGCGGAGTGAAAGCCGGCAATATTGCGGAGATCGCGGCGGCCGGGGCGGATACCTTCGTGGCCGGCTCGGCAATTTTCGGCGCGGACGATTACGCGCAGGCCATCGGGGAAATGCGCGCGGCCCTGGGCGAATAGTCGCGACGTTGCCGGGGCTAGCGTATGCCGCGCTGGTCCTTGATCTGTTCGTAGGCCCGGTTGACTTCGCGGGTGCGCTCGCGCGCGCGTTCCATCATCGCTTCAGGCAGGCCGCGGGCCACCAGCTTGTCGGGATGGTTCTCCTTCATCAGCCGGCGGTAGGCAGTCTTGATTTCCTGGTCGCTGGCGCGGGACGACACCCCTAACGCCCGGTACGCGTCCGCGATCGGTTGCTGCCGGGCCGGGCCCGCGCGGCCGTTGCCGCCGGCGAATCCGGAGCGCATCCGCGCCTGCGCTTCGAGCTGGCTGATCTGCCATTGCGACAGGCCCAGCGCCTGCCCGATTCGATCCAGCGCGGCGCGTTCCTGGGGGTTCACTCCGCCGTGGGCGAAGGCCATGAAGAACTGCGTCTGCAGAAAAAACTGCGTGAGCAGCGGCTGGCCGCGGCAGACTTCGTTCATCCGAATCAGTTCTGCGTCCAGGTCGAAATCGGGCTCCTTGCCCTCGTTGAAGCAGTCGATGGCCTCGCGTATCTGGGCCGAATTGAGCCGCATTCCCTGCATGACCTGGCGTGCGGCGCGGATTTCCTCCTCGCTGACGCGGCCGTCGGCCTTGGCGATGTGCCCCATCACCCGGAAAGTGGAGGCGAAGAAGACCCGCCGCCGGTTGGCAGTCTGTGCTCCGGAGTGGATTTGCCACGATCCGCGCCTGCCCCGGGACATGCTGCGATCCAGCATGTGGCCGAGCAGCACTCCCAGGAAAGCCCCCGGAAGATTGCCGAACATGAAGCCGAAGATGAATCCGGCAGCTTTTCCCAGAAGAAACAGGTACAACTAAAATACGCCCGAAACGCACGCACAGGGGAGCAGGCAGTGACCGTATCGTATACCGAAATACCGGGTTTGCAGTCCATCGGCAGCGGCAAGGTACGCGACCTTTTCGCGGTAGGCGACGATCGCCTGCTGCTGGTAACCAGCGACCGCATTTCCGCCTATGACGTCGTTCTGCCCGATCCCATTCCCGGCAAGGGCCGCGTGCTGACCGGGCTTTCGCGGTTCTGGTTCGCCAATACGGGCCATATCGTGCCGAACGCGCTTCTGGATACGCCGCTGGCCGAGGTGATCGACGGACTCGAGCCGGCGGCGATTGAGGAGCTGGAAGCGCGCTCGGTGCTGATGGAACGGGTGCGGGCGCTGCCGGTTGAAGCGGTCGTTCGCGGCCATCTGATCGGTTCGGGCTGGAAGGACTACCAGGCCACCGGCGAGGTATGCGGCATCCGCCTGCCGGAGGGCCTGAGGCTCGGCGAACGGCTGCCCGAGGCCATATTCACGCCGGCCACCAAGGCCGAGGTGGGCGAGCACGACGAGAACATCGGAATGGAGCAGACCGCCGGCCTCATAGGGGACGCGCTGGCCGAGCGCGTGCGGGACATTGCGCTGGCCCTGTTCCGGTTCGGCGCCGATTACGCCGCCGCGCGCGGCATCATCGTGGCCGACACAAAGTTCGAGTTCGGGATCAACGCGGCCGGCGACCTGGTGCTGATCGACGAAGTGCTGACGCCAGATTCCTCCCGCTTCTGGCCGGCAGCCGAATACCGCGTGGGCGTTTCCCCGCCCAGCTACGACAAGCAGTTCGTGCGCGATTACCTGGATTCGGTGGACTGGGACCACCAGCCGCCGGCGCCCCGGCTGCCGGAAAGCGTGATCGCCCGCACCGCGGAGAAGTACAACGCCGCACTGGAAGTCCTGACATCCTGAGCGGTCCCCCCTGCAAATCTTATAATTGACGTCAGGCGGAAGTGGCGGAATTGGTAGACGCGCAGGATTTAGGTTCCTGTGGGGTAATCCCCTTGAGAGTTCGAATCTCTCCTTTCGCACCAGAATTCCGCTCCACCAAGGGGGGGCGAACGATCCAGTCCTATGAATCTCGACAGCGCTAACTACAAGGTGGAAGACGGCGAAGGACTTCGCCGCGTCATGCATGTGCAGGTTCCGGCTGCCGCCATGCAACAGGAGTTCCTGGCGCGCCTGGGCGCGATTCGCCGCCGCACGCGGATACGCGGCTTTCGGCCGGGCAAGGCGCCCATAAAGCTGATCCGGCAGCGCTATGGTCAGGACGTATGGAACGAAATGACCCGCGAGGTCATAGAGAGGAGTTTCCGCGAGGGCGCGCAGGACCGGCAACTGCGGGTGGTCGGTGGCGGCGAGGTCAAGACCAGCAAGGCGCGCGAGGGTTCCGACCTCGAATACGAAGCCACCTTCGATGTGTTCCCGGACATCGAGTTCAGCGGCCTGGACGAACTGGCCTATGAGCAGCCCGAAGTGGAGATCGGAGAGCGGGACGTGGATCGCACCATCGAGCGCCTTCGCAGGCGCGATGCGCAGTGGGAGGATGTCGAACGTCCGGCCCACGAGGGCGACCGCATGGTGGCGAATATCCGCGCTTCGCGGCGGCGCGAGACGCTGCAGGCCGGGGACATCAGGGAGGCGCCCCTGATGCTGGGCGAAACCCGCCTGATGCCGCAGCTACTCGAACGCCTGGTGGGATTGTCCGCTTCGCGAAAGAAGAAGTTCCGTCTGAAATTGCCGCCCGATTACCCGGACGAAGCCTTGCGCGGCAAGCGCGTGCTGTACGAGGTTGAAGTCGTGAGTGTCTCCGAGCCCTCGCTCCCGGACCTGGACGAAGAATTCATCAGGAAGCTGGGCGTCGAGAGCGGTTCCATCGACGACTTGCGCTCGAACGTGCGCCTGACGCTGGAACGCGAACTTGCGTCCGTTTGCGAGGACCATAAGCGCCAGTCACTGTTCGACCAGTTGCTGAGCGCGAATCCCGGACCCACGCCCAAGTCGCTGGTGGACCAGGACGTCGAACAGGCGCGCGCCGCCATGCGTCCGCCTCCGCCTCCTCCGGACCCGGACGCCGGGGAAGAAGCCGCGGAGCCGGTCGAGCTGCCCGAGGAAACGCCCGAGATGCGCGCCGCGGCGGAGCAGCGCGTGCGTCTGCAACTGCTGATTTCCGAGCTTGCGGCGCGCGAAGAAATCGCACCCGAGGAACAGAAGCTGCGCGAGCAGCTGCAGGGACTTGCTTCCGGAGCGCCCGATCCCGAGGCGGCCCTGGCCGAGCTGGCGGGTAACCGCGAACTGGTCGGCAATCTGCGCGCGCGCCTGCGCGAGGAACAGGTGCTCGAGTGGCTGTACGAAAACGCCGATGTCAAGACGCTCCCCATGGCCTTCGACGAGTTCATGGAACCCATGCCCCCCGTCCTGTCCGGCGGAACCTGAGTGCCGCGGACGATGAGAACACCGTTATGCTGTTCGCGTCCATTCAGCCACTCCTTCCCGGGAGTGTCGGAGCCAGGGATGGCGACGCCAAGCTCCATGGATGGATTCATGCGTTTCCCGGGAAGGAGTGGCTGAATGGACGCGTGAGAGCGACCAAGGAATACCCCAAATGAATGAAAAAGCACTGAATCTCGTGCCCATGGTCGTGGAGCAGACCGCCCGCGGCGAACGCGCCTACGACATCTACTCGCGCCTGCTCAAGGAGCGGCTGATATTTGTGGTGGGCGCCGTGGACGACCATATGGCCAACCTGATCGTGGCCCAGCTGATCTTCCTGGAATCCGAAAACCCCGGCAAGGACATCAGCCTCTACATCAATTCGCCGGGCGGCCTGGTGAGTTCCGGGCTGTCCATTTACGACACCATGCAATTCATCAAGCCCGACGTGAGCACGCTTTGCCTGGGACAGGCCGCCAGCATGGGGGCGCTGCTTCTCGCGGGCGGCGCCAGGGGCAAGCGCTACTGCCTGCCGCACTCGCGCGTCATGATCCACCAACCCATGGGCAGCTTTCAGGGCCAGGCGTCCGACGTGGACATTCATGCGAAGGAAATGCTCAAGACACGCGAGCGGCTGAACCGCATACTTGCGGAGCACACCGGCCAACCGCTCAAGCGCATTGCCCGCGACACCGACCGGGATCATTTCATGAGCGGCGAGGAGGCGTGTTCCTATGGGCTCATCGACCGCGTGCTGGCCAGCCGCGACGAGGTGGCCGCGCCGGAGGACGACAGCGGCTAGTGTCGTTTCACGCCGGGGCAGGTACAATGCCAGCGCGCGCTTAGGCGCAACTGCATCGCACTAAAGCTATGTCCAGCAAAAACAATCGTGGCGGCGGAGGCGAGCGGAAACTCCTGTACTGCTCGTTTTGCGGCAAGAGCCAGCATGAGGTACGCAAGCTCATAGCCGGCCCTTCCGTGTACATCTGCGACGAGTGCGTCGAGTTGTGCATCGACATCATCCGCGAGGAATTCGAAGACCGCGCGGAGAACCAGCCCGTGTCGCTGCCGCTGCCCGCGGGGATCATGAAATTCCTGAACGAATACGTGATCGGGCAGGACCGGGCCAAGAAAGTGCTGTCTGTGGCGGTCTACAACCACTTCAAACGCATGCGTTCCCGGCGCAGGGAAAAGGACGCGCCGGACGTGGAGCTTGCCAAGAGCAACATCCTGCTGATCGGACCCACCGGCTGCGGCAAGACCCTGCTGGCCGAGACGCTTGCGCGCATTCTTAATGTTCCCTTCACCATCGCCGACGCCACCACGCTGACCGAGGCCGGTTACGTGGGCGAGGACGTGGAGAACATCATCCAGAAGCTGCTTCAGAAGTGCGATTACGACGTCGAGAAGGCGCAGACGGGAATTGTCTATATCGACGAGATCGACAAGATTTCCCGCAAGTCGGACAATCCGTCCATAACCCGCGACGTTTCGGGCGAGGGCGTTCAGCAGGCGCTGCTCAAGCTCATCGAGGGCACCGTGGCCTCGGTGCCGCCGCAGGGCGGCCGCAAGCATCCGCAGCAGGAGTTCCTGCAGGTCGACACCTCGAACATCCTGTTCATTTGCGGCGGCGCGTTCGCCGGGCTGGACGCCATCATCCGCAACCGGACCGAACGCAGCGGTATCGGCTTCACCGCGGAAGTGTGGGGCGAGAACGAAACCCAGCGCCTGGGCGAAGTGCTTTCGCACGTGGAACCCGAGGACCTGATCCGCTACGGCCTGATACCCGAGTTCGTGGGACGGATGCCGCTGGTGGCCACCCTCGATCCGCTGGACCTCGATGCGCTGATGGCCATCCTGGTCGAGCCCAGGAACGCGCTGACCAAGCAGTACCGGGTGCTGTTCGAAATGGAGGACTGCGAACTGGAATTTCACGAGGGCGCGCTCAAGGCCATCGCCGAAAGGGCCATGGAAAGGAAGACCGGCGCGCGCGGTCTGCGCACCATCCTCGAGGATGTGCTGCTGGACACCATGTTCGACCTGCCCTCGCTGAAGAATGCCCGCCGCGTGGTCCTGGATCGCGGGGCGATCATGGGCCAGAACAAGCCCCTGGTGGTGTACGAGACCGACGAACCGCTGGCCTTGAAGCCTCCGGAGGAATTCGAGAGGGCCACGGGCTCGGATGGCTAGTTCGCAGTCTGGCGAAGTCAGTTGCGGGACAGGAAACCGGCCGGGACAACGGCGATGCGTTCCGGGTTGGGTTTGGCTTCAGCCAACCCCATATCGATGACACACAAAGAGTATTAGAGCGGGTACCGAGGTAACGCCATGAGTGATGACACCAGCACCGATTTAGCCGTCCCGCGCCGACTGGCGGTCCTGCCGCTGCGCGACGTGGTCGTGTACCCGCACATGGTCGTTCCCCTGTTCGTGGGCCGCAAACCCTCGATTCTGGCGCTGGAGAACGCCATGGCCGTAGGCAAGGAAATCCTGCTGGTCGCGCAGCGGAAGCCGGAGGTGGACGAACCGCAGGCGCCCGACATCTACCGGGTAGGCACGCTGGCCACTGTCCTGCAGATGATGAAAATGCCGGACAACACGGTCAAGGTGATGGTCCAGGGCGTCCTGCGCGCGCAGCTCAGCTCGCTCAAGTCCGGCAAGTTCTTCAGCGCGGAGTTCACGACCGTTTCCGAAGAGGCCGAGGCGCTGGACAAGCCGGAGGAAATGGAAGCGCTGCGCCGTTCGCTGTTGAGCCAGTTCGAGTCGTACGTGAAGCTGCACAAGAACGTTCCGCCCGAAGCCCTGGCCGGCGTGTCGGGGCTGGATGACACCGGCAGGCTGGCCGACACGATCGCCGCGCACATGCAACTCGCGCTCGAGAAAAAACAGGTCGTGCTGGAGACCGGCGACCCGATGAAGCGCATGGAATACCTGGTGGGCCTCATGGGCAGCGAAATCGACATGCTCAAGATCGAGCGCAAGATTCGCGGACGCGTGAAGACGCAGATGGAAAAAAGCCAGCGCGAGTACTACCTGAACGAACAGATGAAGGCCATCCAGAAGGAGCTGGGTGATATGGACGATGCGCCCGACGAGATTACTTCGCTGGAAAAGGGGATCAAGGAAGCCGGCATGTCCAAGCAGGCCCAGGAAAAGGCCATGACCGAACTGGGCAAGCTCAAGATGATGGCGCCGATGTCGGCCGAAGCCACCGTGGTGCGCAATTACCTGGACTGGCTGCTCAAGGCGCCATGGAAGAAGCAGCGCCGGACCAACGGCAACCTGGCCCGGGCCGAAAAGATACTGGAAGAGGATCATTACGGGCTGGAAAAGATCAAGGAGCGCATCCTCGAGTACCTGGCGGTGCAGAAGCGCGTCCGGTCTCTCAAGGGCCCGATCCTTTGCCTGGTGGGTCCGCCCGGCGTGGGCAAGACCTCCCTGGGCCGTTCGATCGCCAGGGCCACCAACCGGTCCTTCGTACGCATGTCCCTGGGCGGCGTGCGCGACGAGGCGGAAATACGCGGTCACCGGCGCACCTATATCGGAGCGCTTCCGGGCAAGATCATTCAGAACCTGGCGCGGTCGGGCGTGCGCAACCCGCTGTTCTTGTTCGACGAGGTCGACAAGATGTCCATGGACTTTCGCGGCGACCCTTCGTCGGCGCTGCTGGAGGTGCTGGATCCGGAACAGAACTCCACCTTCAACGACCACTACCTCGAAGTCGATTTCGATCTCTCTCGCGTCATGTTCGTATGCACGGCCAACACGCTCGCCATACCGCCCCCGCTGCTGGACCGCATGGAAGTCCTGCGCATCCCCGGCTATACGGAGGACGAGAAGCTGGCCATTGCGCGCAATTACCTGATCGCCAAGCAGATGAAGTACAACGGCGTGCGCAAGAACGAGTTGCGGTTCACCGCCGGGGGCCTGCGCAACATCATTCGCCATTACACCCGCGAGGCCGGGGTGCGAAACCTGGAGCGGGAGATCGCCCGGGTGTGCCGCAAGGTCGTCAAACGGCAGCTGCTGCGCCCCTCGCGGAGGGAAATCTGCATCGGCCCCCGCCAGCTCGAGCCGTACCTGGGCGTACGCAAGTTCCGCTACGGCCGGGCCGAGAACCAGAACCGGGTGGGGCAGGCCCAGGGCCTGGCGTGGACGGAGGTGGGCGGTGAACTTCTGCGCATCGAGGCTTCGGTCGCGCCGGGCAAGGGCAAGCTGACCCTCACCGGCAAGCTCGGCGACGTCATGCAGGAATCGATCCAGGCCGCGGTCACCGTGGTCCGCGCCCGCGCCGCTTCCCTGGGGCTGGACCCGGGCTTTCAGTCCGAACTGGACCTGCACGTGCACGTTCCGGAAGGCGCCACGCCCAAGGACGGTCCCAGCGCGGGCATCGGCATGTGCACCGCCCTGGTGTCGGCGCTGACCGGTATTGCGGTTCGCGCCGATGTGGCCATGACCGGCGAGATTACGCTGGGCGGCGAGGTATTGCCGGTCGGCGGGCTGAAGGAAAAACTGCTTGCGGCGCACCGTGGCGGCATCGAGCGCGTGCTGATTCCGGAGGAGTGCGTGAAGGACCTCGCCGAGATCCCCGCCAACGTCAAGCGCAGCCTGGATATCCGGTCGGTGCGCTGGATCGACGAGGTGCTTGAGCTGGCCCTGGAGAACATGCCCGGGGTGGGCGCTTCCGTTGCGGATGATCAAGCCGCCGCGGCGGCTGCCACGCCCGCTGCGGCGCCGCCGCCGGATCAGCCGCGCACGCACTGAACCCTTGTCCCGAAGGCCGATCGGACTCGTTTTTTCGCGCGTCGCCCGCGCTTTGTTTCAAGAGTATGTAATATTGCGGCGGGCTGGGGATTAGTACATAATTCTCGGCTGTTGGGCTGATATGGTGGCATCAATTTTTTTGGGTGCCGCCATGCCATATTTTGGGGGTGGATTTCATTGTCTTTTAGACACCGCCAGCGCGTATCGAACCGGTAGAACCGGGCACAAACCTACGGAGAATTGCATGAACAAACGGGAACTTACGGATGCTGTGGCGTCTGCTGCGGGTCTTGCGAAAGCGGATGCGGCTCGAGCCGTGGATGCGGTATTAGGGGCCATCAGCGGTGCCTTGGGGCAGGGAGACTCGGTATCTCTGGTCGGTTTCGGAACCTTCAGCGTCAAGCATCGCGCCGCACGGCAAGGTCGCAATCCCCGCACCGGTGAGACGATTCAAATCGCCGCCACCTCGGTTCCCGGATTCAAGGCAGGCCGCGCCCTGAAGGATGCCGTAAACTAACCACCCCCAGCTGTCGGGGCGAAGCCCCGGTTAGCGTTTGCGGCGGTTTCCGCGAGGGTAACGGCGCCGGCGGGTGCTTAGCTCAGTTGGGAGAGCGTCGCTCTTACACGGCGAAGGTCGGGGGTTCAAACCCCTCAGCACCCATAGCGGAGTGGTAGTTCAGATGGTTAGAATACCGGGCTGTCAATCCGGTGGTCGCGGGTTCGAGTCCCGTCCACTCCGCCACTACTCTCCGAATACGTGGGGTTAGCGGGTTCCGATGCTCCAGGTAATCCGTGACCGGCTCAGCGGCTGGGTGGCCGGCATCATTTTTGGCGTCATCGGGCTGGCCCTGGTGCTGACCTTCGGCACCATGCGCGGCAACGTCGGCATGTCCAGTACCGCGGTCGCCAGCGTCGAAGGCGCGGAAATCGGTCAGACCGAGTTTCTGCGCACGCTGGATGAAGAACAGGTCAGGTTGCGCGAACAGTTCGGCGAGGCGCTGCCCGAGGAGTTCGAACAGCAACTTCGCGGCCTGGTCCTTGACCAGATGATCGACGCGCGCATGATTCAGGCGCACGCCGAGGAGCGCGGCTTTACGACCAGCGACGACCGTCTCGCGGGCGTGATTCAGAGCATTCCCGCCTTCCTGGACCGCGGTGAATTCTCGGTCGACCTGTACCGCAGCGCCCTGGCCAATATCGGCGAGACGCCGGCTTATTTCGAGTATCGGCAGCGGGGTCTGATGACGCAGCAACAGTTTTCCCGGGGCATAGCCGAGAGCGCCTTCTTTACCCCGGTGGATTTTCGTTTCTATATTGAACTGGTGCAGGAAAGCCGCGCGGTGCGAGGCTTTTTCGTTGCGCCGGAATCCTTCCGCGACGACATGGTCGTGACCGACGAACAGGTAAGCGAGTACTACGAGCGGAACGCCTCAGGCTTCTGGACGCGTGAGTACCTGGACCTGGAGTACATCGAACTCGATGCCGGGAACCTGCCGGGCTTGGAGGAGATGACCGAGCAGGACGCGCTGGAATGGTACGAGGAGAATCGCGACCAGTTCATCAGCCCGCTCCAGCGCCGCTCCAGCCATATTCTGCTGGCGGCGAGCCCGGAAGGCGACGACGAGGTGCTGGCCCGGGCCAATGAGCTTGTCGCGCGGCTGGACGCCGGGGAAGACTTCGGCGCCCTCGCCGGGGAATTTTCCGAGGACCCGGGTTCCGCTTCGCTGGGGGGAGACCTGGGCTGGAACGAACGCGGCGTCCTCGTTCCCGAGTTCGAGGAAGCGCTATTCGGCCTCGAGGAAACGGGGCAGTACACCGCCCCGGTGCAGACGCAATTCGGCTATCACATCATCCGCCTGGACGGCGTTCGCGGAGGCGACATTGCGCCGTTCGAGGACGCCCGCGAGGACGTGCTCGCGGACCTTGGGGAGCGCCGCAAGCGGACGCGTTTTTACGATCTGGCCGACCGGCTGGCCGACATGGCCCTGGAAAGCGATGACGGACTGGCATGGATAGCCGAGGAACTCGAACTGCCGCTCAGGACTATCGAGAACTTCACCCGCGAGGGCGCGGCGGAGTTTGCCGGCAACCGGCGCGTGATTGACGCCGCCTACGGCGAGACCGTGCTGGACCGCGGCGAGAACTCGCGGATTCTTCAGCTGGGCCCCGACCGGGCGATAGTCCTGCGGGCCGCCCGCCATCAGCCTTCGGAACAGCAGCCGCTGGAAGAAGTGGCCGACCGGATTCGCGAGATACTCGTCAGCGACGCGGCCGCGGAGACCGCCGCGGCCCGGGGAGCGGAGTTGCTTGCGCGCCGCCGCTCCGGTGAAGACCTGCAGGACCTGACCGCAGATGAGGGCGTGGACTTCTTCGAGGAGCAGGAAATGCGCAGAGACTCGGCCGACTTTCCCTCTGAGCTGCTGAACGCCATATTTGCCGCAGCGCCCGGTCATTCGGCGGAGGGACTCAGCCTTCTCGACGGCCGCTACGCGCTGTACGAGGTCTCTGAGGTATTTCCGGGGCGCCCCGAGACCATCCCGCGGGACCAGCGGGATGAAGTCAAGGCCGACCTGGAGGACCGCGAGGGCATGATGGAGTTCGATGCCTATCGCGCCAGCGTGCGTGACCGGGCCAGCGTCTGGATAGCGCCCGAAACATTGGGAGAAACGCCATGAACCAGTGGAATCCGCTTCGCTGGCCCCTGTATGCACAGATCTTCGCCGGGATCCTGCTGGGCGTGATCGCCGGGCTGATCAGCGGCGACACCGCCGAACTCGCCGCCGGCGTCACTTTCGACTCCATATACGACTACATCGGCACGCTGTTTCTCAACGCGCTGAAGATGCTGATCGTGCCGCTGATCGCCACTTCGATCATTTCCGGCGTGGCCGGCCTGGGCGGATCCGGCACGCTGGGCCGGCTGGGCGGCAAGACGGTTCTCTACTACCTGGCCACATCCACGGTGGCCGTGCTCGTGGGCCTGACCATGGTCAACCTGGTGCAGCCCGGCATCCTGGACGGGACTCCGGTACGGGATCTGCTCGACTTCAGGGCCAATGCCGAGGAGGTCGCAGGGCGCGTCGCCGGCGCCGAGGGCGGAGTGGCCGAAGTGTTCCTGCGCATGTTTCCGCCGAACATCGTGATGGCCGCCGCCGAAGGCCAGATGCTGGGCGTCATCGTTTTCTGCATCCTGTTCGGTTACTTCATCTCGCGCCTTGTGAAAGAGAAGCGCGAGCAGGTCACAAGCTTCGTGCAGGCCTGTTTCGAGGCCATGATGGGCGTCACCCGGTTCGTCATGCGCTTCGCGCCGATCGGAGTGTTCGGGCTGGTCGCATCGGTGGTCGCCGACGTTGGGCTGGGGGCCGCACGGCCGCTGGTGATCTTCTCGATCACGGTCCTGATCGCCCTGGCCATTCATTTCCTGGTGGTCATGCCGCTGATACTGCTGTTCGTGGCGCGGGTAAACCCGCTGCGGCACTACCGGGCAATGGCGCCCGCGCTGCTGACCGCATTTTCGACCTCTTCGTCCTCGGCGACGCTGCCCATTACGATGCGGTGCGTGGAGGACAACGCGAAGGTTTCCAGCCGTACCACGGGCTTCGTGCTGCCCCTGGGGGCGACCGTGAACATGGACGGCACGGCTCTTTATGAATGCGTGGCCGTGGTCTTCATCGCCCAGGCCTTCGGGGTTGACTTGAGTTTCGGCACGCAATTCACCATCGTCTTCACGGCGCTGCTGACGTCGATCGGCGTGGCGGGCGTTCCCGCGGCTTCCTTCGTCGCGATCGCCGTGATTCTCGGGGCGGTGGGCCTGCCGGTGGAGGCGATCGGCGTCCTGTTCGTGTTTGACCGGATTCTCGACATGTCGCGCACGGCCGTGAACGTGTTCGGCGACAGTTGCGGCGCGGTGACGATCGCCCGGCTGGAGGGAGAGAGCGGGGTGCTGGGCGAGGAGAGCCGGCTGCGCCGCCGCGATGCGGCGTGAGTGATTCGCAGCAGCCCGGCCTGCGCCTGGTGCGCGGGCGGCGTACGGTGGCCCTGTTCAAGCCCGCGCCGCCGCCGCGCGAACTGCTGCTGACGGCTGTGGACGCCGCGCGCTGGGCCCCGAACCATCATCTGACCGAGCCCTGGCGATTTTTCCTGCTGGGCGCCGCCGCCGTGGGCGCAATGGTCGAGATCGCCGCGGAGCTCACGCTCGCAAAGCGCGGGGCCGGGGCGGCGAAAAAAAGGCGGCAGCTCATGGAAGCGGTACCGCACTGGATGGCGGTGACCTGCCGCCGCACGGAGGACCCGTTTCGGGAGCGCGAGGACTATGGCGCCTGCTGCTGCGCGATACAGAATTTCATGCTGTGCCTGTGGGAGGGCGGCGTCGCCTGCAAATGGAGCACGGGGGCGGTCACACGCGACGAGCGCTTCTACGAACTGCTGGGCGTCAGCCCGGAAGAGGAAATGGTTGTGGGCCTTTTCTCGATCGGCTACCCGCGGATCGTCCCGGAGCAGAAGCGACGGCCCGTAGGAGAGATCCTCACCGAACTCGCCTGATCTCCCGGGTCAGTCCGGGAAGGAGAGACCTACGGCGCCCATGCCGGCGTCAACGGGAAGGACCACGCCGGTGATTCCGGACGCCATTTCCGAGCACAGGAATACGGCGGCGTTGCCAACTTCGTCCAGCGTCACGTTACGCCGAAGCGGGGCGGCGCCTTCGTAGTGGTGCAGCATCTTGCGGAAGTTGGGAATGCCTGCGGCCGACAGCGTCTTGACCGGTCCCGGCGACAGCGCATTGACGCGTACGCCCTTCTTGCCCAGGTCCATGGCCAGGGCGCGGGTTACCGCCTCCAGGCTGGCCTTGGCGGGCCCCATGACGTTGTAGTTCTGCACCGCCCGGGTGGAGCCCGAGTAGGAGAGGGTCAACAGCGCCCCGCCGTCGGCCATCTGCGGCGCGGCGGCGCGCGCCAGCGCGGCGAAGCTGTAGGCGGAAATGTCGTGGGCGACCCGAAAGCCCTCTCGGGACACGCTGTCGGCAAAGTCGCCCTTGAGGTTATCGCCCGGCGCAAAGGCGATCGAGTGAACCAGGATATCGAGCCGCGGCCAGGAGATCTTCAACTGCCCAAAGGCTTCCGCGATCGACTCGTCGCTGCTGACGTCCATGCCGAGGCAAAAGGGCGCGTCGATTTCCGGCGCGAATGCCTCGGCTCGTTCGAGCATTCGTCCGGGCAGCGCGCTCAGGGCCACTTCCGCGCCCTCGCTGCGAAAGCTCCGGGCGATGCCCCAGGCAATCGAACGCTTGCTCGCGATGCCGGCGACCAGCGCCCGCTTTCCCTCGAGAATCGGCATGGCGCGATTCTACAGGCATTGGATGCGGAAGAAACGGAAGGCAATATCTCCCGAAAGGTACAATCCGTCCCCGTGCAGCAGGTGGAGATTTATACCGACGGGGCTTGCTCGGGCAACCCGGGCCCCGGCGGCTGGGCGGCCCTGTTGCGTGCGGGGAAACACGAACGCGAGCTGACCGGCGCGGAACCACACACGACCAACAACCGAATGGAGCTGACCGCCGCGCTGCGCGCGCTGGAGGCCCTGAAACGCCCCTGTCGCGTGGTCCTGCACACGGATTCGACCTATCTGCAGAAGGGCATGAACGGCTGGATCGAGAACTGGAAGCGCAACGGCTGGAAGACCTCGAACAAAAAGCCGGTGCGCAACGAGGACCTGTGGCGCGAACTCGACAACGTCTGCGCGCGCCACTCGGTGGAATGGCGCTGGGTGCAAGCGCATGCCGGCATTCCCGATAATGAGCGCGTGGACGGACTGGCGCGCGAGGCGATAGACTCGCTTGCCGATCCCGGCGCGCCGAATTCCTGAATCCGCAACCGTGCGCCACGTTGCCGTCGATGTCGAAACCACCGGGCTGGACCCGAACGGCGGCGACCGCGTCATATCCATCGGCTGCGTGGAACTCGTGGAGCGGCGGTTCACCGGCCGCGATTTTCATCGGCTCATCAATCCTCGGCGCTCCATTCCGGCGGAATCCACCCGGGTGCACGGCATTACCGACGACCAGGTAGCGGACCAGCCGAAGTTTGCGGATCTTGCCGAAGAGTTTCTCAAATTCGTGCGCGGTGCGCACCTGCTGGGACACAATATTGAATTCGACCTGGGCTTTCTGGATGCGGAGTTGCAGAGGGCCGACAGAAGCGAAAGGCTGAGGGCGATCGGCGACTCGACCTGCACGCTGAAGATGGCGCGGGCGCGCTATCCCACGCAGCGCAATAACCTCGACGCGCTGAGCCTGCGCCTCGGCGTGGCGTCTCGCGAGCGGGGCTACCACGACGCCCTGGAGGATGCCCGCCTGACGGCGTCCGTGTGGCTGCGCATGACCATGGGACAGGGCGAACTCAGCATGAACGAGGAAGCGGGCGTCGGCGCGGCGCGGCCCGTCGACCGGGAGGGCCTGGAGTTCGCCCGCTTCGAGCCGGGCTCCGAAGAGCTTGAAGCGCACGAGAAAATGCTGAGAAATATCGATGCGGGATCGGAGCGGGGCGCCGCCTGGCTTAAGGAATTCAAGCAAACCTGATTTCCGTCAATTAGAATCCGGCTTTTTGCCGGTCTGGAGAAATTCGTGGGGCAATCAATTCGATCCGCATTCGCACAAAACTTTCTGGGTGATTCGCCTCGCTGGTACAAGCAGACGATCATCGCATTCCTGATCGTCAATCCGCTGCTCTGGTTTCTTCTGCCGGGCGGCGAGTTCATTGCGGGCTGGATCCTGGTGCTGGAATTCATCTTCACGCTGGCGATGGCGCTGCGCTGCTACCCGCTGCAGCCCGGCGGACTGCTGGCGATACAGGCGGTCCTGATGGGCATGACCTCGCCGGAGACGCTGTACACCAAGACGCTGGACAACTTTCCGGTCATCCTGCTGATGATCTTCATGGTGGCGGGCATCTTCTTCTTAAAGGAGATGCTGCTGTACGTGTTTACCCGCATCCTGCTGGGCGTGCGCTCGCGGCTGCTGCTGTCGCTGCTCTTCAGCGCTACCGCGGCGGTGCTGTCCGCCTACCTGGACGCGTTGACGGTGACCGCGGTGATCATCGCGGTGGCGATCGGCTTTTACCGCATCTACCACTCGGTTTCGGCCGGCCTCAAGGCGGGCGAGGTTGCCGGGCGATTGACAGACGACTCGCAGGTTCCGGACGAAAAGATGGCGGAACTGCGCCAGTTCCGGGCTTTCCTGCGCGGCCTGATGATGCATGCCGCCGTCGGGACCGCTCTGGGCGGCGTTACCACACTGGTTGGCGAGCCGCAGAACCTCCTCCTGGCCAAGGAGGCGGGCCGCGCTTTCGGCGAGGCGGGATGGAATTTCGGCCAGTTCTTCCTGAACATGGCGCCGGTGACCATCCCGGTGCTGTTCATGGGCCTTCTGACCTGCGCGTTGCTGGAATTGAGCGGCCGGTTCGGTTACGGCGTCAAGCTCAGCCCCGCAGTGCGCGAGGTGCTCGAGCGCTACGACCGGGAGGCGTCGCAAGCCCGCACGCCAAGGCAGAATGCCGCGCTGGTGGCCCAGGGCGGTGCGGCGGTCATTCTTATCGTGGCGCTGAGCCTGCATCAGCTTCACCACACCGAGGTGGGATTGATCGGCCTGATGATCATCGTGCTCGCCACGGCTTTTTCGGGCGTCACCGAAGAGCACCGGCTCGGCAAGGCCTTCCAGGAGGCGCTGCCGTTTACCGCGCTGCTGGTGGTGTTCTTCGGCATAGTCGCCGTGATCTACGACCAGAAACTGTTCAAACCGGTAACCGAACTGATCTTCACCCGCGACGGCACCGAGCAACTCGCGATCATGTACCTGGCCAACGGGGCCCTGTCGCTGATCAGTGACAACGTGTTCGTGGCCACAATCTACATCGCGGAGGTCAAGCAGGCGCTGTTCGACGGGCTGATCGACCGGGCGCAGTTCGAGTTGCTGGTGGTGGCCATCAATACCGGCACCAATATCCCCAGCGTGGGCACGCCCAACGGCCAGGCGGCCTTCCTGTTCCTGTTGACCACCGCCCTGGCGCCGGCCATCCGCCTGAGCTACCTGCGCATGGTGCTGATGGCGCTGCCGTACACCATCGTCATGACCGCCACCGGCCTGCTCGCCATCATCTACCTCTTGTAGGCGGGGCTGCCGCGCATCACCGGGATTCCAGTGGGACGGCACACTAGCCCCATGACCGCCTGGGGCGCGCTTTCGGAGCACGCGGAGAAGGCATGCGGCTGGGACCTGGCGAAGATGCTGGATTCCCCGGGGCGGTTTGGCCGGTGCTCGCTCGTGTGTGAAGGTCCCGGCGCCGCCGGTCTGTTCCTGGATTACAGCCGCCAGAAGGTGTCCGCCGAGACACTGCGGCTCCTGCTGGCGCTTGCCGAAGAGCGGGGAGCGGAGGCGGCGCGCGCGGCGCTTTTTGCGGGCGATGTCGTAAATCCCAGCGAAAATCGGCCCGCGCTGCACCCGGATGCCCGTTCGGCGGAGCCGGGCAATGCGACGCTGGCCACGGCGCGTGACGGGACGAAGAAATTCGCCGAGCGGTTTCGGGCGGGGGAGGTGCGGGGCGCGACAGGCAAACCGCTGACGCGGATCGTCAATATCGGGATCGGCGGCTCGGACCTCGGGGTTCGTCTCCTGTGCTCGGCACTCGCGGAAGATGGCGCCGTCGGGGTGCATTTCGTATCCGAAATGGACGGAATCGAGCTTGAACGCGCGCTTGTCGACGCGGACCCCCACGAGACCCTGTTCACGGTTTGCTCCAAGAGCTTCAGCACGGCCGAAACCATGGCCAATGCCTACTCCGCGCGCCATTGGCTGGTTGCGGCGCTGGGCGAGGACGCCCCGGCAAGGCACCTTGCCGCCATTTCGTCCAACTGCGAAGCGATGACCGCCTGGGGCGTCGCCCCGGAAATGCAATTCCTGATGCCCGACGCGGTGGGCGGGCGTTATTCGGTTTGGTCGGCCGCCGGTCTGAGCGCCTGGCTGTCGCTGGGAGGCGAGGCCATGGAGCGGTTTCTTGCCGGGGGGCGCTGGCTGGACCGGCATTTCCGCGACGCGCCGGCGGACCGGAACCTGCCGGTGCTCATGGCGCTGATTGCGCTCTGGAACCAGACCTTTCTCGGCTGCTCCAGCCAGCTGCTGCTTCCTTATGACACCCGCCTGGCCCTGCTGCCCGCCTACCTGCAGCAACTTCTGCTGGAAAGCCTGGGCAAGAGCAATGACGCGCAGGGGCATGCGCTCAACGTGCCCGGCGTTGCCGCGATCTGGGGTCTGGCCGGGTCGAGCGCCCAGCATTCGGTCATGCAGTGGGCGCAGCAGGGAAACCGCAGGGTCTGCGTCGATTTCATCGCCGCGCGGGAGCCCGGCGGCGCCTATCCCGCCATGCATGCGGAAGCCCTTCGGCAGATGCTGGCGCAGGCCGAAACGCTCGCTCGCGGTCTTCCGCAAGAAGACCTGGGCTCCGATCCCCTGGCGCCGCACAAGGCGCTTCCCGGCGGCCGCTCTTCCGGCGTGCTGCTGATCGAGAAGCTGGATTCGTTTCACCTGGGCGCCCTGATCGCGCTGTATGAGCACCAGGTCTTCGTGCAGGCGACGCTGCTCGGCGTGAACCCTTTCGACCAATGGGGCGTGGAGCACGCCAAGCGCCTGGCCGCCGACGAGTCCGCGCAGCCGCCCCTCGCGAGTCTGCTCCTGGACTGACCACCTCTTCGCTTGCGGTAACAGACCCTACAATAGCCGGCCTATGAAGATCACCGTGCACGGCTGCGGCTACGTCGGGCTGGTGACCGGCGCGTGCTTCGCCGAGACCGGCGTAAGCGTCATTTGCCTCGACATCGACCGCGCTACGGTCACAAGGCTTCGGCGTGGGGAACTGCACATCCACGAGCCGGGGCTCGAGGACCTGGTCCGCAGGAACCTCAAGTCCGGGCGGCTTGAGTTCAGCGCGGATGTCCAGGCAGCCGTGGAGCACGGCGAGGCGCAATTCATAGCGGTAAGCACGCCGCCTGGCGGCAACGGCGAAGCGGACCTCCAGCAGGTGTATGCCGTTGCCGAGTCCATCGCCGCCCATATGCCCGGATACCGCCTGGTGGCCTGCAAGTCCACCGTGCCGGTGGGCGCCTGCGCCGAGGTGGAGAAGCGCATCGCAGCGGCCCTGGCCGAACGCGGGGCGCGCCACGAGTATGACGTGGTGTCGAATCCCGAATTCCTGAAGGGTGGTGCGGCGGTGTCCGACTTCATGCACCCCGAACGCATCATCGTGGGGACCGGGAGCCGGCGCGCAATCGAATCCTTAAGCGCTTTGTACGCTCCGTTTCAGCGCAAGCGCGACCGCCTGACGGTGATGGACCGCGCCTCGGCGGAACTGACCAAGTACGCCGCCAACGCCATGCTGGCCACGCGGATCAGCTTCATGAACGAATTGGCCGGCCTGGCGGAGCGGGTCGGCGCCGACATCGAGCAGGTGCGGGCAGGGGTGGGCGCAGACAAGCGCATCGGCTACAACTACCTCTACGCGGGCTGCGGCTACGGCGGTTCCTGCCTGCCCAAGGACACCGCCGCGCTGGCTCAGACCGCGCGCGAACACGGCTACCGCACCACGATCATCGAAGCGGTAGAGAGCGTAAACGAGCGGCAGAAAACGCTGCTGGGACAGAAGATCCAGGTCCATTTCGGCAGTTCGCTGGCGGGCCGCCTCATCGCGCTGTGGGGCCTGTCCTTCAAGCCGGGCACCGACGATATGCGCGAGGCGCCCAGCCTGGTGCTGATCGAATTCCTGCTTTCGCAGGGCGCGCGAGTGCGGGCCTATGACCCGGTCGCGGTCGAGCGCTGCAAGTCGCTGCTCGGCGAACGCGACGGACTGGAATTTGCGGCGAGCGCCAGCGAAGCAACCGAGGGGGCGGATGCGCTGGCAATCGTGACCGAGTGGCCGCAGTTCCGTTCGCCGGACTTCGACAGACTCTTCGAAACACTCAGGCAACCGGTCGTTTTTGACGGGCGCAACCTGTATTCGCCGGACCGGATGAAGGACAAGGGCTTCCGCTACTTCGGCGTGGGCCGCGGCGAGCGCGTGGCCCGGGACAACGGTTCCGGCATGCACCCCGTCGGCGAAGAGGTCTTCCGTCCCTGGGGCAGCTTCGAAGGGCTGGGGCAGGGCGAGGGCTACCAGGTCAAACGCCTTCGCGTGTTGCCCGGGGAGACGCTCTCGCTGCAGCGCCATCGCCGCCGGGACGAACATTGGGTGGTCGTCAGCGGCGCGCCGGTCGCCGAACGCGACGGCGAGAGCCACTCCCTGAAAACCGGCGATCACATCCTTATTCCTCTCGGCGCCGTGCATAGAATCCACAATCCCGGCGACGAGCCCGCGGAGCTGGTGGAAGTGCAATTGGGCGACTACTTGGGCGAAGACGACATCGAACGCTTCGAAGACGTTTACGGCCGCGCCTGAATGACTCTGAGGCAGGCGTTCCCGCATCCTCCTGCCGGGAGTGTGTGAGCCATGGATGGCGGAACCAAGCTCCATGGATGGATTCATGCGTCTCCCGGCAGGAGGATGCGGGAACGCCTGCGGCGCCGACTCCTGCGGTCCGGATGACGCTAGAACCACCATTCAAGGCTTACGATGTGCGCGGCCGCGTGCCCGGCGAGTTCAATGCCGAGCTCGCGCGCCGCATCGGCGCCGCTATTGTTCGTTTCACCGACGCGGAGGAAGTGGTGCTGGGGCGCGACGCGCGCCTGTCCAGTCCCGAAATCGCCGACGCCGTGGCCGAGGGCGTGACCCGCGCGGGCGCAGACCTTGCCGACCTGGGCCTGTGCGGCACCGAGCAGGTGTATTTCGCCACAGGACGGTTTGGCTGTGGCGCGGGCATCATGGTGACCGCCAGCCACAATCCGGCCGACTACAACGGTCTCAAGATCGTCCGCGAGGAAGCGCGTCCCATCAGCGCCGACACGGGACTTGCCGAGATCGCCCGCCTGGCGCAGTCACCGCCGCCGCGCGGCGCGCGCGGCCGCAGGCGTCGCGCAAGGGTGCACAAATCCTGGCGCCGCCGCGTGCTTGGTTTTGTGGAAGAGCTGCCGCTCGACCCCCTGAAAGTTGTCCTCAACTCCGGTAACGGCGCCGCCGGTCCCAGCGTGGAAAAGCTGTCGAAGCACCTGCCCCTGGAGATTGTTCATTTGCTCGCCGAACCGGACGGCAACTTCCCGCACGGCGTGCCCAATCCCCTGCTCGAAAGCACCCGCATCCCCACATCCGAAGCCGTGCTGGCGCATGGCGCCGATTTCGGCGTGGCCTTCGACGGCGACTTCGACCGCTGCTGCTTCTTCGACGAAAGGGGCGAATTCGTGGATCCCTACTACTCGGTGGGCATGTTTGCGGCCGCTTTGCTGCCTTCTCGACCGGCCGCCGACCGGCGAGTGATCCACGATCCCACGCTGGTCTGGGATACGGAAGAGCAGGTGCGCTCGGTGGGCGGAGAGCCGATCCGGAACCGGGCGGGACATTCCTTCATCAAGCAGCGGATGCGAGAAGAAGACGCCGTGTACGGCGGCGAGAGCAGCGCACACCACTATTTCCGCGAGTTCCTGTACTGCGATTCCGGCATGATCCCCTGGGTGCTGATGGCCGGCATACTCTCCGCACAAGGCGGAGGCTTGGCCGAGCACACCGCCGAACGACGCCGGCGCTACCCGACCAGCGGCGAAATCAATCTTGCGGTTGGTGAGGACCCCGCGCCGTTGATGCAGCGCCTTTCCGACACCTACTCGGCACAGGGCGCCCTGGTGGATCACATCGACGGCCTCTCGGTCGATTTCCCTGACTGGCGTTTCAACCTGCGGCCTTCCAACACCGAGCCGCTGCTGCGCCTGAACCTCGAAACGCGCGCCGACCCCCAACTTCTCGCAGCAAAGACTGCGGAACTCAAGTCCGAAGCAGGCCTCAGGGCGCCCGGCGGCGTTGCTGCAAAGTCTTGAGGGTTGCAGCGTGGCTTGTCCGGGAAATGTCGTAGAACGAAAACAGGTAAATACAGAGCAGGCCGAACAGGGCGACCAGCGGTCCATATACCAGTCCCAGATCGAACAGCACGCTCGGCTCGATATCGCCGGGTGCGACCTCCCGTTCGGTAGGAAAGGCGATCAGCGCCAGTGCCAGACCCGCCAGGAACTGCCCGGCGCCCGATGTCGCCTTGGTCGCCAGGGTGAGGAAGCCGAACAGCATGCCTTCCTGGCGCTGTCCGGAACGAAGCTCGTGATCGTCGGCCACGTCCGCGACGATCGATCCGGAACAGACCGACAGAATGCCCATGCCCACTCCGGCCACAGACTGGTCAACAAGCAGCAGCGGCAACAGAAGTCCGCTCCCGTTTTCGGGGAACCAGCCAATCAGCCGGAGTATGGTGGGCAAGACGAAGGCCAGGATTATGATCACCAGCCCGAGGTACATGGTGCGCTTCTTGTCGAGCCGATCGATGATGCGCTTGACGAAGGGAATCGTGCCCAGCGTTACGGCGAAAAAGACATAGAACAGGGTTTGAATCTCATCGGTTTCGAGCGCCCAGAAATACGTATTCATGTGCAGGGTCAACGCCCGCTGAATTCCCGCTACGACAAAAAACGTAATCGACATTAGAAATATCGCGGCAAAGGAGCGGTTTCTGGCCAGGTCGGTCAGTTCGCGAACCAAACCGGCGAAACGAACCGGCTTCCCTTTTTCGCGGGAAACTTCATGCAGGAAGGGGATCTGCCGGTGCGTTCCCGCGGCGCTTGCCAGAATCGCGCACACGACAACCGCGGCGAACGTGATGCCGAACAGAGGGTAGGCATCCGGGTTCAGCTGTCCTTGCGCGTATTCGGCGGTAGCCCTGAAGAAAACCGAGAAGGACACGGCCGACAGCGCGATGGCGCTTGTGAACGAGAACATTGTCCTGTATGCGACCAGCGACGTGCGGTCCCGGTAGTTCTCGGTAAGCTCGGCGCCGACCGCAAAGTACGGCACGATGAAGAACGTCAACGAAACGCGAGTGGCTATGGCAAAGGCCGCCAGCCAGGCGAACAGGGCTGAATCGACAATGCCCGCAGGCGGGCTGAACAGCAGATAGAACATGAGGCCGAACGGAATCGCCGACGCATACATGAATGGATGGCGCCGTCCGAGGCGCGAGCGGCAGTTGTCCGATAACAGGCCGACCGCGGGATCGGTAATGGCGTCGACCACAAGCGCCAGCATCGTCGCAGTGCCGGCGAGAACCGGATTCAGGTGCAGTACCTGTACGTAGTAGAAGAACAGGAAAAAGTCGAAGGTGTTCAGTTGTATCGACTCGGCGACCTGCCCGACGCCGAAGGCGAGCTTGGTGCGCCCCGTCAGTTCCCGATCACGCAAGGCGCTTGTCCCTGAGCAGGGCCCCGGTCTCGCCGATCACGGGGCCCTGTGGCGGATTGCATCTTGTTTGGCAATTACCACTGGCGATAACCTTGGTCCTTTGTCTTGCAGGGGGAACGGAATGAATCATCGCAGCTATCGCGGAAAAATGCTCTACCTGACCGATGGCGTCGGGGAGATGGGGCGCGAGTGGTTTCACGTTACCGTGCAACCCGATGGCACAAGGACAATGCGCGCGACTTGCGAAATGGACGATGATCGCCTCTTGAGGGATGTCGTGATGACGGTCAGCAAGAACTGGTATCCGGTCGATGCCTTCGTGCGTCTCAGTATTGACGAGAAGCTGGTCGGCTCATCGTGGTTCAGGTTCACGGATAGTACTGCCGAATGCCAGGGCTTCACCGCGAAGGAAGGCCGCCTCGGCCAACATTTCGATACCGGAAAACGGATCGGTTTCTTCGGCGCGCATCCGCTTCATGGCGATGCCTGGGCCTGCGCGACGCTGCAACGCGATGAATCGATGGACAGCGGAAGCGAGCTTTGCACTTTCAGCTCGTCACATCTTCCCAATGGCGGCTCGGGGCCCACGCTGGTGCCGCCGCCGCCTGGATTCCTGAGCAGGAAGTACATTGGCGATGAACGGATCGACGTTGCCGCGGGCAGCTTCGAGACGGGGCACTTTCAATTCCTGGTCGCGGACAAGCCCCCGATTGAGATCTGGGCAACGGGTTCGGACTTCATTCCGGTCCGGATGCGGTGGGACCTGCTGAAACAAAGCTACGAACTCGTCGAACTGGAAGGCGACCCGGCGATCAACGCCTGATGCCGTAGCCGGAACGCTTTATTGGTAATCGCGAAGTATTTCCGAATTGATTCAGCAGGGCGTCAACGGCACATTGGCTCTTTGCAGGCCAGGAGGGATCAAGTGCGGATTGCATCGCGTCCTGGGCGTTATGCCTCGGTTCGATGACCGGAAGAGAGTTCGTGCGGCGAGTAAGGAAAATCGGTCGGTCGCGCGGCGTTATTGTTCGTTTTGAGCCTGACCGAGGCAAGGGCAGTCATGGCCGGCTAACTTACGGTAACCGGTTTACGGTAGTCAAAGACAGGCGGAAAGAATTAGGAGCGGGGTTAATTGCAGCCATGATTCGCCATCTTGGTCTTTCACCAAGTGATTTTTGACAGTAATGCTAGAATTCTTCCCAGGTTCTGAAGCGAAGAACGTCATGCATTTCGCGTATCCCGTTACGCTTTCCGGCCAGCGCGACGGCAAAATACTGGTCTCGTTTCCCGACGTGCCCGAAGCGCTTACCGAGGGGGAAAACGAACCGGAAGCGTTGACTGAGGCAGAGGACTGCCTGGTTGCGGCGTTGGGCGGGTATATTTCTCGCGGTTGGGCGCTTCCCGACCCATCGATTGCAGGGAACCGGCCGACGGTTAGGCTTCCAGAGCGAATAGCCGGAAAACTGGCGCTCTATGCCGCAATGCGCGAGCGCAAGATGCTCCCTGCAACGCTTGCGGAAAAGCTGGGTAAACCGCGAGCGTGGGTGGATCATCTATTGGACCTGGACGAACCGTCGCGAACTGTTCACTTGCAATATGCGCTAACCACCGCAAGTGAAAGTCCGATTGAGGCAACTGCTGAATGATCTCGCCAGCCCGGCTACCGCTGCTGGCGGAAGCGGAACTGGACAAGGTGGCGCTGAAGAAGCTGGTCCAGGGAAAATGGTGACGGCCGCCCAGCGGCGAGCGGCCGTAGCTCACCTAACCGATCGCCGCTACAGTCAGCGCCGAGCCTGCCGCCTGTCACTGCTGAAGTAATACTCCAACAACTGGGGAAATTCACTTCGGCATTGACACCGCCTGGTGGGCTTGCCCCGTTCGGTCGCTTGGTATCGACCAAAGGGTCGAGAAGATGGGGAGTTGCGTCATCGGCTGACGGACCTGGCCGAGCGCTATCCCCGCTACGGCTATCTGACGCTCCACCAGCTGCTCAAGCAGGAAGGGCGCGTCAACCCTCCCACCTGAACTTGATATCCGCCAGGTCTTCCCGGTCGGTGGCCCAGGGGTTCCCGTCGAAGCTGGCGAAGCCCCGCCCCACCTCCTTGAATCCCCTGCGTTCGTAGAAGCTGCGCGCGGACCGGTTTTGCTGGAAGGAGAACAACTCGATGCCGGCGGGGGACTGCAGCTTGGCCAGGTTCAGCAGGGCGGTGCCAAGCCCCATCCCCTGGTAGCCCACGCGAACGTAGAGGTGGTCCAATTCGCCGTCCGAAAGAACCATGAAGCCGAGGACCGCGCTGGAGCCGGGGTCCAGGGCGATGTGGATGCTCGCGGGATCGATGGTAGAGAGGAAATCGAGCTGCCGACTCACTTCGCCGAAGCGATTCTGTTCCTCCAGCCCCATCGCGCGCTGGAACGACCGCCGCCACATCTTGACCACTTCCAGCGCGTACTCCGATCGAAACGGAACGACCTCGAACTGCAGCTCGCTCAGGATGGAGCCCTCAGCGTTCATGATAGCTGTACGACCGTGGCTCATTGGTTATATTTTTTATTGGTGGGCGATGCTGGGATTGAACCAGCGACCTCTGCCGTGTGAAGGCAGCGCTCTCCCCCTGAGCTAATCGCCCGTAGCCGGGTATTATTGACCGCCGCCTGCGCGGCCTGCAAGTTCAGCCGATTTTCCGAGTTCAGTTCCGATGTCCGTACGTACCCGCTTTGCTCCCAGTCCCACGGGTGTCCTGCACCTTGGGGGGCTACGAACGGCGCTGTACAACTGGCTGTATGCGAGGCGGCATGGAGGCGAATTCCTGCTCAGGATCGAGGATACCGACCGTCAGCGCTCGTCTCCGGAGCACGTCAGGACAATCGTCGATGCGCTGCGGCGCTTCGGGCTGGACCTGGATGGCGAGCCGCTGCGGCAGTCCTCGCGGGTGGAGCGGCATCGCGAAGTGGCGCAGCGGCTGCTGGAGCTCGGGTCCGCCTACCATTGCTATTGCACGCCGGAAGAACTCGCGGCCATGCGCGATGAGCAGCGCAAGCGTGGCGAAGATCCCCGCTATGACGGGCGGTGTCGGGAGCGCACGGCACCCCGCGACGGCGTGAAGCCCGTGATCCGTTTTCGCCGCCCTGATACCGAAGAGGTGGTCGTGCAGGACTGGCTGCATGGCGATGTTCGGTACCTGAATTCGCAGCTCGACGACCTGGTGCTGTTGCGGGCCGACGGTATGCCCACTTACCACTTGAGCTGCGTGACCGACGACGAGGACATGGGCGTGCGCCAGGTCATTCGCGGCGACGACCATCTGAACAACACGCCGCGCCAGCTTCAACTCATTCAGGCGCTGGGGTGGACGCCGCCGGAATACTGCCACCTGCCGCTGTTGCTGGCCCCGGACGGCAAGAAGCTTTCCAAGCGCGACGAAGCCACCGACGCGCTGCATTACCTGCGTGCCGGCTACCTGCCGGACGCGGTGCTCAACTACCTGGCCCGGCTCGGCTGGTCGCATGGCGATAAGGAAGTGTTCAGCGTGAGCGAGCTGATCGACAGTTTTGGCCGGGAAGGGCTGGGCGCGTCCGCCTCCCGCCTCGACGCGGGCAAGCTGAACTGGATCAATCAGCAGCACATGAAAGGGGCCGCCGTCGAAACGCTGAGCGAGGGTCTGGCGACGCAATTGAAGCGGCTGGGGCTGGACCCCGCGGATGGTCCGCCGCTGGATGAGGCGGTCGAGGCCTGGCGGGAACGCGCCGAGACCCTTGCCGACATGGCGCAAGCCGCCCGCTGGGCGTACTCGGGCGAGATCGAACTCGACGAACGCGCGTCCCGCAAGTTCCTTCGTCCCGTGGTTCGCGAGGCGCTGGCCGCGGTCCGCAACGCGCTTGCCGGACTCGAGGACTGGGCGCCTGGCGCCATCCATGCCTGCATCGCAGAGACCGCGGAATCGCAGGGTATCGGTTTCGGGAAGCTGGGGCAGCCGTTACGGGTGGCCGTAACCGGCGGCGCGGTTTCGCCGCCGATCGACACCACGCTTTCCCTGGCCGGCCGCGCCCGGACCCTGGACCGGCTGGACAAGGCGCTGGCCTACATCGACGCGCGCATCGCCGCCGCGGACCCGGCCGCGCAGGGCTGAGCGCGCCGCGCAACAGTCATGCTGGATTGTCTTGAGCGGGTTACGGGCCCGGACCCGTTCCATAGCGTGATCTGGTTGCACGGCCTGGGCGCGGATGCGGGCGATTTCTGGCCCGTTGTCCCGGAGCTGGGACTTCCGCCCGCGCCTGCCTGGCGTTTCGTTTTCCCCAACGCGCCGGTACGTCCCGTAACCATCAACGGCGGAATGCCCATGCGGGCCTGGTTCGACATTCTTTCGCTCGAACGCATGGCTCCCATGGACAGCGAAGGCATAGAGGCGAGTTGCCGCGCGCTCGAGGATCTGATCGAGCGGGAAGAGCAGCGCGGCATTGCCCGTAACCGGATCGTGCTGGCCGGCTTTTCCCAAAGCGGGGCGATCGCCGCGCGCACCGCCTTGCTGTCGGACAGGCCGGTGGCCGGCGTACTGGCGCTGTCCACGTTCCTGCCGCCGCTCGCACCGCAGGGACCCGGCGCGGCCGCGGCCGGGCTGGCCTGCTTTGCGGCGCACGGCAACCATGACGAAGTTCTGCCCTTGCGTCTCGGCCTTGATATGCGGGAGAAACTGGAAGCCGCAGGCTGCGCGGTGGAGTGGCGCCAGTATGAAATGGGCCACCAGGTCTGCGGACCGGAACTCGCCGACGTCTCGGCATTTCTGCAGAGAGTTTCCGGCGCCGCAGCCGGGGCCGGCTAAGATAAGACTGATTTACCCGGCCTCGTGGCGCCCGTTTTCCCTGGCGCCCGCAAGGCCACGCTCTGTTAGAGTTGCGCCCGAATTCGCAGGGAGGAGAGTCCCGTTTCCATACTCGACTGGTTCGTTATCGGGGCGTACTTTGTACTGATTCTGGGGGTCGCCTGGAAGGTTGGCCGCAAGCGCGGGGAAGGCCGTGCGGAGTTCTTCCTTGCCGGACGCAACGTGGGATGGTTTGTGGTCGGCGCCTCGATTTTTGCTTCCAATATCGGTTCCGAACACCTTGTGGGGCTGGCGGGCTCCGCCGCCGTCGAGGGCGTCCCGGTAGCGCAGTTCGAAATCCTTGCGGCCTTTGCCCTGCTGTTGCTGGGCTGGCTGTTCGCTCCGTTTTACCTGCGCTCCGGCGTATTCACGATGCCGGAGTTCCTGGAGAAGCGCTACTCGCGGGGACCACGCACGTACCTGGCCGTCATTTCGGTGGTCGGCTACGTACTCACCAAGATCGCCGTCACGGTCGCGGCCGGCGGGATCGTTTTCGAGACCCTCATGGGAATTCCGTTCTGGTGGGGCGCGCTCGCCATCGTTGCGCTTACCGGGCTGTATACCGCATGGGGCGGCCTTCGGGCGGTGCTGTACACGGACATGGTGCAGATGTTCGTGCTCCTTGGCGGGGCGATCGCGGTGACGCTGATCGGCCTGAACGCGGTGGGGGGATGGGAAGGCATGCAGGCGGCCGTGCAGCCGCAGGCCTTCAGCCTGTGGCGCAGCATGAACCATCCGGAGTTTCCCTGGACCGGGATCCTGTTCGGGGCGCCCATCCTGGCCGTGTGGTACTGGTGCACGGACCAGTTCATCGTGCAGCGCGTGCTGGCCGCCAACGGCATCGATAACGCCCGCAAGGGGACCATCTTCGCCGCATGGCTCAAGCAGTTGCCGCTGTTCCTGTTTGTGTTGCCCGGCGTCCTGGCGCTGGCGCTCAGCAATACGGGGGCGCTTGAGCTCGACGATCCGGACCAGGCGCTGCCGGCCATGATCGGCGCATTGCTTCCGGCCGGCCTCAAGGGGCTGGTCGCCGCCGGCCTGCTGGCGGCGCTGATGAGTTCCCTTTCGTCGGTCTTCAATTCGGCGTCGACTATCTTCACGGTGGACCTCTACCGGCGGGTGGTCCCCGGCGCGGACGAAGCACGCCTGGTGGCGGTGGGCCGCGTGGCCACGGTGGTCATGGTGGTCCTGGCCCTGTTGTGGATTCCATTCATGGACTTTGTTTCCGGGGGGCTGTTCACCTACCTGCAGAGCGTGCAGGCCTACATCGCCCCGCCGATTGCGGCGGTGTTCCTGGTGGGCGTGCTCTGGCCCGGCGCAAATGCCGAAGGCGCCAAGTGGTCGCTGGCGGTAGGCGCCGTTCTGGGCCTGGCCCGGCTGCTCATCGAGGTGATGACCGGAATGTCTCCCGAGTCCTTCGAAGGCAGCCTGTGGCTTGCGCTTGCGGAGATAAATTTTCTGCACATAGCTATTGCGCTGTTTGCGATCTCGACCGCGGTGCTGGTGGGTGTGAGCCTGGCCACGGGCGGCGGCGCTTCCGAGCTCACGGTTCGGCGCGGGGACGTGAGGGATCACCCGAGCTGGCGCAGTGATGCCGCCTTGAGCGCAGGCGTTGTCCTGCTGGTGTTGCTGATCTGGTCCGTTTTTTCGCAGTGGGTGCTGGCAGGCTGAGGAAAATGTCCGGAGTTCGCTTATTCCTCCCGGCACTCCTTCTGGTGACGACGCATGCCGCGGCCGATCCGGCGCACTGGCCCCGGCAGTCCAGCCCTTTTCCGATTGATTCCGGGGAAGAAGCGCGGCTGGACGGGATCATTGCCGGCATGTCGCTCAGCGACAAGGTAGGTCAGGTGATCATGGGGGAAATCCAATACGTGTCCCCTGAGGACGTCAGGCACTACCGTCTGGGCGCAGTATTGAACGGCGGCGGCTCGTTTCCGGGCAAGAACCGGCATGCGTCCGCCGCCGACTGGCTGGCCCTGGCGGACGCCTATTACCAGGCCTCGGTGGACCGTGACGACGGCCGGCCGGTCATCCCGGTTATCTGGGGTACCGACGCCGTGCACGGCCACAACAACGTCTTCGGCGCCACGCTTTTCCCGCACAACATCGGGCTTGGGGCAACCGCCAATTCCGAATTGCTGCGGCTCATCGGGGCCGCGACCGCGCGCGAGGTGGCGGCCACCGGCATTTACTGGAATTTCGCGCCCACGATCGCCGTGCCCCGAAATGATCGGTGGGGGCGGACCTACGAAGGATATTCCGAGCATCCCGCGCTGGTGGCGGAGCTGGGCGCCGCGCTGATCGAGGGAATGCAGGGCGGCGTTGGCAGAGACTTCATGGCGCCCGGCAAGGTGCTGGCCACCGCCAAGCACTTTCTCGGCGATGGGGGTACAAGGGACGGAGTGGACCAGGGAATAACGTGGGCCAGCGAAGAGGAACTCGTGCGGATTCACGCCGCCGGGTATCGAACCGCGCTCAAGAGTGGAGCGCAGACCGTGATGGCGTCTTTCAGTTCGTGGAACGGCGTAAAGATGCATGCCAATCACTACCTGCTGCAGGACGCGCTCAAGGGCGCGATGGGTTTTGACGGCTTTGTGCTCGGGGACTGGGACGCCCACTCGCAAATCCCCGGGTGCAAGCCGGACAACTGTCCCGAAGCGTTGAATGCAGGCGTGGATATGTACATGGCCCCAAAGCGCTGGAAGCGGCTGCACCGGAACCTGCTGCGCCAGACCCGCACCGGCGAAATCACGATCGCGCGCCTGGATGACGCCGTGCGCCGGATCCTGCGGGTCAAGCTTCGCGCGGGACTGCTGGATGCGTCGCCGCCTTCCGAACGGCCGGTGGCGTCAGGAAATGAAGGCGACGCGGTGAGCCGTTCCGGCTGGATCGGTCATCCCGATCACCGTGCGCTTGCGCGCAGCGCGGTCAGGCAGTCGCTGGTCCTGCTGAAGAACGACGGCGGCGCATTGCCTGCTGACCCGGATTCCAGCGTGCTGATAGTTGGCGCTGCGGCTTCCAATATTCCCAATCAACTGGGTGGCTGGTCGATGACCTGGCAGGGCGACGACATCGGGAACCCGGACTTCCCCAACGCCACAAGCATCCTGGATGGCGTGCGGGCTGCCGTGCAGGGTGGCGGCGGGACCGTGCAGTTCCGGCAGTTTGCCGAGGTGCGCGCCAGGCAGGAGGAACCGCTGCCCGACATCGCATTGCTGGTTTACGGCGAGGAGCCGTACGCCGAATACGAAGGTGACGTGGAGACCCTGGAATTCAGTCCTCGCGACAAGTCCCACCTGCAGGCCGCCCGCGCCCTGCGGGCCGCGGGCGTGCCGGTGGTGAGCGTGCTGCTTACCGGGCGGCCGCTGGCCACGCCCGACGAGATTGAGGCCTCCGACGCCTTTGTGGTGGCCTGGCTGCCCGGCAGTGAGGGCGCGGGAGTTGCGGACGTGCTGATCGCAAACCGCAACGGCTGGCCGCGTTTCGATTTCTCAGGTCGCTTGCCATACTCCTGGCCCGGAAGGCCGGACCAGGCCGTGCTCAACCAGGGCGATGATCCGTACCAGCCAGCCTATCCCCTTGGATTCGGCCTGCGCTACGAACAACCCGACGCAAGGTAAAGCCTTCTGCCTGCCCATTCCTTCCGGGAGCGTTGGAGCCAGTGCGCGCCAATGGCTTGGCGCGCACAGCGGAACCGAGCCAGGATGGCGCCTCCCGGAAGGGTTGGGCAGGCAGAAGGCGAGGAAGCACGGTAGAACGCTTCAGCGGCCGAGCCGGGCGCGGATTTCCCGGGCTTTGGACTCGCTCAGGTCGTACGAGGCCACCAGCGCGATAGCCAGCAATGACGTGATCACGGGAATGACCACGTCGCAGACGCGCATCCAGAACAGCGCACTCACGGTCTGGTCGCCTTCCAGGCTCACATCGAAACCGGTGAAATTCAGAAGGAAGCCGCCCGCGGCCAGCGCCGCGGCCATGCCGAGCTTCACCACCCACCAGTAGATGGATCCGTACATGCCCTCACGGCGTTCTCCCGTTTTCAGTTCGTCGAGGTCGCAGACGTCCGCCACCATGGAAGGCATCAGGGTGAAAAGGCTGCCCAGCCCGAATGCGAGCAGCGGGGCAGGGAGCAGCAGCAGGACGGGGTTCGCCGGGTCGTAGCAGAACCACTTCAGCGCA
Source organism: Gammaproteobacteria bacterium (assembly GCA_963666765.1). Classification (GTDB taxonomy): domain Bacteria; phylum Pseudomonadota; class Gammaproteobacteria; order Steroidobacterales; family Foliamicaceae; genus Foliamicus. Next base: position 1,519,505 of record OY762933.1, on the reverse strand, counting down.
TACCCCAGTGTCGATATGCCGATACAAACAAAGAAGGCATGGCGCTTGCCGACGACCGTGCCGAGCCAGGCAGCGAACGCGACCACTGCGAAGGTCGAGATTGTCGCGATCGTTCCGAACAGGCCGATGTAATAGCCTGCGGACCCCAGATCGCCCGCGAAAATGTAGTAAATGATCACGTAGGACTGGAAGGCGGCGATGAGCTGGAAGCCGTTGAAGACCAGGAAGGTCGCCCCGCAAAGCTTCAGGAACGGGCGGTTGCGAAGGGATTGCGCGAAGCCCTTGAGAAAGCGCCGCGCTTCGCCGGAAATCCGCTCAAGCCGGGAGGCTGTTTCGAGAGACCCGATTGCCGTGTTCCTGAACCTTTCGCGCAAGAGGATTGCCGGCAGCACGCCGACGGCGATGCAGGCAACGCCCACCAGTACTGCCAGGCCGGAAGCGCCGTCACGAATATCCGTAAAGAAATCCAGCTTCATGAACCACAGGAACCATGGGGCGATCAGGTAGGCGCACTGGCTGAAGAAGTTCTGCACTCCCATGAGGCGCGTGCGTTCGTGGTAGTCCGGTGTAAGTTCGTAGCCGAGCGCCACCCAGGGTGTCGCGAAAACCGTGTAGCCCAGGAAGAACAATAGAGATCCCGCGAGAAAAAGGCCGAAGAGCAGCCCCTCGCCCGCATCGCGCGGCAACTGCCAGAGCGCGGCAAAGAAGATACCCGCGAGGATCGCGCCGACGAAAATGAAGGGGCGCCGCCGCCCCCAGCGCGACCGTGTGTTGTCGGAAATGTATCCCATGACGGGATCGGTGGCGGCATCGGTGAAACGGGGAATGGCGGACAGCAGACCCACCAGCGCAGGGTTCATCCCGTAGCCGAGGTTGAGCACCACCATCATTCCGCCGCTGGCGGCGGCCAGGAGGTTATTTGTGAAGCCGCCCAGTCCGTAGGCGATCATTCGCGGGAAGGAAACACGGTCCGCTTCGGCGGTGGCGCGGTCCTTCCAGCTCTTCATCGGCGTGCGGCCTGCGTTTGAACGCGAAACGGAACATTGGCGTATCCCGCATGTCCCTTTCCGTCATAGACCTCGACGAATAGCCGGTACGCGCCGGGTGTCTCCGGGGCGCGCATGACGATATGCCGCAGTGTCGTGTTCTCGATATGTCCGTCGATTTCCTCGATCGCTTCCTCGAAATCGCCGCCTTCGGCAGTGGCCCGGCTTTCCGCTCGCAGCGCCCACTGGTAACGAAGCTCGTCGCCATCGGGGTCGCTTGCAGAAAGTCTTGCGATATAGCGCTCATTGGGCAGGAGCGTGACGCTCTGGTGGGCGTTCTTGCCATGCAGCAGGAGCGACCGCACGCGAGGCGCGCGATTCTCCGGACCCTCGCCTGTCCAGGCGGCCTGCAATGCGTCCATCGTTTCGGTCGTCTCGCCGCTGTAGGTGAACATGCTGTACCAGGTCGGAGTGCGTTCCTGTTTCTGGCCCCAGAGGAAGGCATAGCTGCCCAGGCCGTTGCCCAGGTGGGGAGCGATGAACTTCCGGTATTGATCGCGATAATGTTTCGCCTTGACGGAGCTGTTCTGCTCAATTGGCGCACCCCACTCGGCGGCGGCCACTTCCCAGTGGCCCAGCGGCCCCCACTCGGTGATCATGAACGGCGTGTCCGCCAATATCCCTTCGGCAAACTCCGGCAGGAGCGCGAGGCCCCCGTACACCTGAAAACTCAGGAAGTCGAGATCCGGTGCGCGCTCCTGAACCGCCCGGATGACCTCCTCCTCCAGACCGGCGATCGCCGTGGTGGTGGGGTGGTTGGGGTCGAGGTGATGCACGATGCGGGAGAGATTGTTGATTTCGTCCCACAGCGCCGGGTCCGTATGGCCGTAGTTGAGTTCATTGCCGAGAATCCAGCTGAGCAGCGCCGGATGATCCCGATAGCGCTCCACCGCCGCCCACACACGCGTGCGCTGGGCAATGAGGAAGGTCTCGTCGGTGTAGTCAAAACCGTAGCGTGGCGCGACGACGGGAAGGCAGAGCGATACCGTTATGCCGGCTTCCATCGCCTGGTCGAGACGCGCCTGCGCCATATCGATGTTCCAGGTGCGCACGGAATTCCCGCCGCGCCGGGCGAGCTCCGCATAGTTCGAGACAGTTGCGCCGGCGCCATTCACCAGGTAGGGCTCGCCGCCCCTCAGGAGCTGGTAATTGCCCTGACTGCCGACGACTTCCACCTTCACCGGCCCGGCCGGCTCCTGGCCCCAGCCAGCCAAGCTCCAAAGCGCGCATACCAGTGCCGCGATCCACGGCGCCCGTAGTCGGCGAAACTCCCTGTTCATGCGGCAATTGCAATGTTCGCCAGAGACAGGCGCAAGGCTCCCTCGGTCCACAGAAGAAACGGGGTCTCCACGCAGCGCGGATCGGTCCCCGACTCGATAAAGCGCGCCAGATCGATTGCAACACGCTGCCAGGCGCCCTTCGGCAATTCACGCAGGATTCCGGTGATGTCCAGGCTGCCCCAGTGCGGGTAGGCGCTATCCATACGCAATATGACCCGGCTCTCCGGCCGCTTCTCCACGCGTACTTTGAAAGTCAGTTGCGCCTTTGCATCCGCAAGCTGCGTCAGGTCAAGCGGCCGGCTGCCGTGAAAGCTGATCTGCGCGCCTCCGCCGTGCCAGGTGACCTCGCGCGCATCCTCCTGCGTGGACATGTCGATATTGCGCACCGAGACCATGCCGGACGGGGAGCTTGCGGAGCGGGCCGTCACCGGCACGCGCCAGCCTTCCTGGTCCCCGACAAAGAGTTCGAATCCGTTCACGGGGCGCTTGTCGAACACAGGCACACGCCCGTCCGCGAGCAAGCGTGAAGGATCGTCCTCGCTCAGCTTCGGAAAGTCCTCGACGGGCTCAAAAAGGGTGAGCCCGTAACCATACGGGAACAGGGGATCGTAGCTGTCGTCACCGTGGTTGAGCGGCGTCTGCAAGGGGCTGCGCGGCCATGAGAAGGACAGGCGGCCCGTAAAGTCATGGGCGATCTCGTGATTCCCGTTCCGGAAAAGGACGTCGGCGATGCCCTTGCCCTCCGTGCCGGGCAGCCAGGCGGCGATGAATGCATCGGACGCGTTGAGTTCCGGATTGACCCACAGCGGCCGTCCGCTGAGGAAGACCGATACCACGGGAATTCCTTCCGACGCCAGCCTTTGCAGCATTTGCCGGGGTTCGGGATGGCGCGCGGAGAAACTCAAATGGGAGACGTCTCCGTGTCCCTCCGCATAGGGATCTTCTCCGAAGACCACAATGGCCACGTCCGGGCGCTCGCGGAATGCTCCGTCCTCATGCAGTACGACGCTGCCTCCTCCGGAGGTCACAGTCTCTTCTATTCCGCGATAGATGGAGTCGGCGTTCGGGAAATCCCCGTTCTCATTGAAGCTTCCCTGCCAGGTCAGGGTCCATCCGCCGCATTGCTTGCCGATATTGTCCGCGCCGTCGCCGGCAACCAGCACGCGCAGATCGCGCCCGAGAGGGAGTATTCCGCCCTCGTTCTTGAGCAGCACCAGGGATTCGCGCACTGCCTTGCGGGCGATCTCGCGGTGTCGCGGCGCGGCGAGAGCATCCGCGTTGCCGGCGCCTGCGCGCCGGGACGGCCGCGGTTTGGCGAACAGTCCCATACGCGCCTTGACGCGGAGGATCCGGGTAACGGCGTCATTGACACGCCGCAAGGGCAAATTGCCCTTCTCGAGCTGAGAAAGCAGGCAGCCGTGCACCATGCGCCAGTTCTCGGGCGCCATGAGCATGTCGATTCCGGCCTTGACGGACTCGGCGCAGGCCTCGCCGAATTCCTCGCGGACCTGTTGAAATGCGTTCCAGTCGCTGATAACGAAACCCATGAACCCCATCTGCTCCTTGAGCACATGGGTGAGCAGGTGCTTGTGACCGTGTAGCGTGGCCCCATTCCAGTCATTGAAGGAAGCCATCACGACTTGCACGCCTGCCGCTATCGCCGACATGTGGCCCTGCCCATGGATGTCCCGCAGTTCCGTCTCGGCGCACCGGGTGCTGCCCTGATCGATGCCCTCGTCGGTGCCGCCTTCACCGATGAAATGCTTGGCCGTCGCCAGGACTTTTCCGGGACCGCCCAGGTCCAGCCGTGCGGAGTCACCCTGCAGTCCGCGAACCAGATGCGGAGCATATTCGCGGACTATCTCCGGGCTTTCCGAGTAGCCTTCGTAGGTCCGCCCCCAGCGGTCATCCCGCACTGCCGCGAGCGTGGGCGCAAAGGTCCAGTCGATCCCGGAAGCGGCCATCTCGGCCGCGGTCGCTGCGCCGATCGCCTCAATCAGTTGCGGATTGCGCGCGGCGCCCAGTCCGATATTGTGCGGGAATACGGTCGCGCCGAAGACATTCGCGTGTCCGTGCACCGCATCCGTGCCCCAGATCAGGGGAACGCCGCCGGCGGCGGTGGAAGCTTCAAAAAAGGCGTCCGCGAGGGCCAGCCAGTCGCCCAGCGGAGCGCGCTTGTTGTTGCCGGGGGAGCAGCCGCCCCCATTGAGTATCGCCCCGACGGGACAGTCAGCCAGGTCCTCGGGCGTGATGGACGAAATCTCCGCCTGAATCATCTGTGCGATCTTCTGCTCGGCAGTCATCGTCCCAAGGCGATCGGCGACTTCCGCCTCGATGCGGGCATGAGTGTCGCGATCCCGGTCGAGAGGGCTCCGGCAATCGGGCCAGAGCAGGCGGTTTGCGCGCGCGTTCACTCGCTCGGCGCCCTGGGCGCCGCGAGCGATTCGCGTTCCACGATTTCACAGTCAAATTCCCGGTTTCTCGACCCTTCCTCCGCTCCGGCGATGTGGTCTATGAGACAGAATGCAGCGGTTGACGCCATCTCGCTGATCGGTTGACGCATGGTGGTCAAAGGAGGCCAGGTATGCGACGCGATGGGCGAGTCGTCGAATCCGACGACCGAGACGTCTCGCGGCACGTCAAGACCAAGCTCGCGTGCGGCAACGATGGCTCCGGCGGCCATGTCGTCGTTACTGGCGATGATGGCGGTGGGCCTGGGTTTCTCCCGAAGCAGCTTTTGGGCTGCCTGTTTACCGGAGTCAAAGGTAAAGTGGCCTTGAGCGATGAGCCGTTGGCCGGAATCCTGCCCGTGTTTGCGCAGGCAGGCGAGAAAGCCGCGCAAGCGCTTGTGGCTGGAACCGTGGCGCGGGTCGCCCTGAATGAATCCGACCCGCTGGTGTCCACAGGAAAGCACATGTTCCGTGAGCAATTCGCTCGCTTCCTTGTCCCTTGGATTGACCGAAATCGTACCGGAAACCGCTACGCCCGGAGACACCTGCGCCATGGGTGTCTCGAGCTCCCCCAGCATGCTCACTATGTCCGGGCGGTCGCCCAGGGGGGCGAGCAGCACCAGGCCGTCCACCCGCGTCTGAAGAACAAACTGGCGCACATCGTCAATCGGGACCTGCTGCGGGCAGGGGCGCAGCAGCAATGACAGATTGCGCGAACGACAAGCGTCAAAAACGCCTTCCAGGGCTTTCTGCACGTAGCTGAACTCCTGGGGATTCTCATAGAGCAGGCCGATGGAGTGGGTGCGCCTGCCCTTGAGCCCCCGAGCCAGGGGATGGGGTTCGTAATTGAGCGCCAGGGCCGCCTGCAGAACCCGGTCGCGGGTGCTGTTCCTGACCTTGGGTTCCTTGTTGAGCACCCGGGAGACGGTCTTGATCGACACGTCCGCCCTGGCGGCAACATCGTGGATGGTGGCTCTGGTAGCGCCACCTGCGGCCTTCGCTTGCTGTCTGTCGCTCATGTTACGGAGTGTTTGACGGCATGCTTCGCGTGGTCCATTGGATCGGGGCCTTGTTGGTCGACCGCGAACCCGGCGCTCACGACGGAGCGCCGGGTTCGCGGACCGCCGGCCCCCGTGGGAGGTATGGGGGCGCTGCTAAAAGCCTTTGCTGAAGCGCACTCCGTAGGTTCTCGGCGGGAAGAAGTTCGCGCGCCAGTACCCGGGACCCGGATCCGCCCAGGAGCGCACCAGCTCATCGCTCAGGTTATGGCCGAAGAACACCAGCGCCCAGGCCTGGTCCTCGTTGATGATCCTGAAGTTTGCATTGAAGGTGCTGACGGCCTTCTGGCCTGCGTGGAATGGGCCTTCGTTGTAGTTGTTGTCGTTGAAGAACATCTCGGCCTGCCAGTTCCAGGTCAGTGACGGGCCTACGACCCAGCCGTTGCCGAGCCACCAGGTATGGTCCACGGTGGCGGAGAACGACCATTCCGGCGACCAGGGCAGTTTGTTGCCCGACAGGTCAAGAGGTCTGCGAAGCGTGTTGTCGCCCCGGAGCTGGGTGGGATCTTCCGCCGGACAGGGCGAGTATCCGAGATAAGCACGTTCAAAGCAGAAAAGACCGTCCTCTCCGTCTTCAAGCGACTCGATTTCCGCATTCAGGTACGAGACCCATCCGTGGAACCTGCCTCCAGGCCAGGGCTCGGCCCAGTCCCACTCGAACTCGGCGCCGAATATTCCGGCTTCCGCGAGATTGGTGGTGAGCAGGGTGCCGATGTCGTTGCCGCTGTGGATCGACTCGCCCACGATGACCCAGGACGTGCGCTGCATGTCGCTGTAGTCGTTGAAGAAGACGTTGGCGAGCAGGCGAAGGTTGCCGTCCAGGGCTTCACCCTTGATGCCCAGCTCATAGGTGATGACTTCCTCCGGGTCGTAAGGGAAGGCGGTTATTTCGCCGCACTCGCAGACATCCACCTTGTCGCCGAATCCGCCGGCCTTGAAGCCGCTGGCGACATATCCGTAAACAAACAGATCATTGTTCAGGAGATAGTCGAAACCGACGCGCCAGGTGCCCTGTCCCCAGTCCGCCTCGTAGGTGTTGTCGGTGCCCGGTATCCTGTTGGGGAAGTCTTCCGCCAGCGAACCCATCGCGTCGGTCAGGACATTGGCCTGATGGAAGGCCGGGTTCGAAGCCCAGGTGGGGTCAATTCCAATCAGGCCCCAGGACTCGTACCAGAATGAGCCGGCGGGGTCGTAAGCGCCGGCATTTACCCAATAGCCGATGGTCTGATGGTTCGATCCGCCCTTGTCGAACTTTTCGTCCCAGGTCTGGCGATAGCCAAAGGTCAGATTTGCCCTCTCGGTCACGGCATAGTCGAACTGCGCGAATACGGCCTGCGTGGAAACGCCGCGGTCAGGCTGCACGAAAGATTGCGCCAGAGGGATTCCGCCGGTGCAGCAGAACGGGATTTCGACGTCGAAGCGAATGGCATTTTCCTCTTCCATGAAGAATGCGCCTGCAATCCAGCTCAGGTCTCCGTCCCCGGCGGACTTGAACTGCAACTCGTGCACGATCGACTCGTAGGTGGAATAGCGCGTTGTCAACTGAAGGTCCTCGAAGGGAAACTTGACCTCCACGCCAAACCCGAATTGTTCGAAGGCGCCGGCATTGCGGACCAGAGGAGCAAAGCCCCCGCAGCAGTACCTGGACAAGCCGTAACCGGGATGGTCGGGATCCACCCAGGCCCCGCCGTCGCCGTCGTACTGCTGGAAGCGGTCCTGCTTCGACCAGGCGACGCGGTATTCCAGCACCACCGAGTCCGTAACGTCCCAGCTGAACTCGGAGCGCACGGTCTGGATGGTGAAATCGAGCTCGCCGGGAACATTGATCCTGGCGTACCACTGGTCATGGTCGCACTCGAAGAAGGTGCCTGCGGCTTTTTCGCAGTCCTTTAGCGACAGGCCGCCCGGGCTGTTGTCCTGGAAGTGATCGTAGGTAAGCTGCCAGCTCGCCGCCTCTCCCAGGTAGGCGCGCATCGCAACGCGCGTGGCCCAGCGGTCCACGGCAAAGTAGGCCTCGTCGGCCGAGACATCGCGGTTCCTTCTCTGGTCCGTGTTGGGAATACCGTCGGCGGGGATCTCGAAGTTGCCGTCGCCATCCGGGTCAAAGGCGAGATCGAAGCGGTCCGCCTCCTGGTCAATATAGGAGTCCGATTGTTCCATCATGCCGGAAATGCGGAACGCCAGGTTTTCGCCGGCCGGCAGGTTGATCCAGGCCCGCGCGCCCATTCGGCTGAACCTTCCCGCGTCAAGTTCAATATTGCCTTCAAGAACTTCGGTGTCGGGACGGGCGGTAATGATGTTGATGCTGCCGGAAGTGGAGTTTCTGCCAAAAAGCGTGCCTTGCGGTCCGCGCAGAATTTCCACGCGGCCCACGTCGTGCAACAGCGCCAGCCCTGCCTGGGGCCGGGGCGTGTACATCCCGTCGACATGAATTGCCACGGTGGGGTCGCCAAGTTCGGTGAAGTTGTTGGAGGTGATGCCCCGCACGGTGACCTGAACGCCGGAATCCGATGGCGAGGATCCGACTTGCATGTTCGGCACCAGGTCGCCGAGGTCGGTCACGTTACTGACGCCCTGGTCCGTCAATTGGCCCTGGGTGACCGCGGTAACCGCGATGGGGGTGGACATGAGGTTGGTGACGCGCTTGGTGGCGGTGACCACGATTTCCTCAATGACGATAGCGCCGCCGGCTGCCGACTGCCCGGCATCGTCCTGCTGTGCCAGGGCACTGCCCGGGACACTCATAACCAGGAGCGGAAAAAACAGAACAGACGGGCGGAAGAGCCGCCCGACGCGGACAGGTTGATTGGACATGGGTCCCCTCCTCAGCTGGACCGGATTCCCTGACTCTATCCGTGAATGACAACGTTGTCAATAATGCCGAAAAGCCGCTCCAACTGGCGCAAGAATGTTCTTGCGGATAAACTACGCCCCTTGTGTTGGGGCCATAGCTCAGCCGGGAGAGCGCTTGCATGGCATGCAAGAGGTCGGCGGTTCGATCCCGCCTGGCTCCACCAGAATTCTTGAGTCCCCATCGTCTAGTGGTTAGGACACCGGCCTTTCACGCCGGCAACAGGGGTTCGAATCCCCTTGGGGACGCCATATTGCATATCGGGAAATTGACTTGGTGATGGATTTGTTTGCGGGGACAGGAAGATTTCATCCGGCGCACTGAACGCTCGCTCCTCCGACCTGCTGGACGCATCCGATCCCGCCCCGTACCAGGTGCACAGGGCTGGCGCCGCCGCGCCCCAGCTGGTGGTTTGCGATCATGCGGGGCGAGGATTTCCGCGCGCCCTGAATCATCTCGGCCTCGCGCCGCAGCATCGCGCAAGCCACATAGCCCAGGATCTCGGCGCGGGCGACCTGTCGCTGGCCTTGAGCGCGCGCCTGAACGCCACGGCCGTGCTGTGCAACTATTCGCGCCTGGTCGTGGACTGCAACCGCGCGCTTACGGACATGTCGGCCTTTCTCGACATGAGCGACGGCGTTGAGGTTCCCGGCAACCGGGGATTGAGCGATGAGGCAAGGGAGCTCAGGGCACAGGCCATATACCGGCCGTACCACGGCGCGATAGACGCGGAACTGGATCGCCTGTGCACAGTCGTTCAAGCGCCGGTGCTGATCGCGATACACAGCTTCACCCGTTACCTTGACGGCGCGGACCGGCGCTGGGATTGCGGCGTGTTGTGGGACCTGGACGGGCGGATCGCCCGCCCGCTGCTCGATGGCCTGCGCGAGGATGGGACGCTGCTGGTGGGCGATAACCTGCCGTATTCCGGGAGGCACCCCGAGGACTTCACCGTCGACCATCATGCCGAGCGGCGCCAATTTCCGTACGCGGCTCTCGAGGTGCGGCAGGACCTGCTGGACACTCCCGCCAAACTTGAGCGCATGGCGGACCGGATACACGCGGCGCTTCAACCCATCCTGGCCAATCCCGGCCTGTACACGCCGCGCGGCTAGAGACGCAGTTCAGCCACTCCGCCCTCCGGCCAATCGGGCGGAGATTCATCAGCAGGTCCTCGTAGCCCCGCTTCAGGACGCCGGCCCGGAAACGCCAGACCACCAGGGCCATCAGCGCAAACGCCGAAGCCGAATGATCCCTTGAAGTGGCGTCATTGCCGATTCCGCGTTATGATTTCTTCCCACAACAATGAGGGCGGGCAATAGCCGCGCGGCGCAAGAGCTCGCCCAGGAGGCTTGGGGAATGCTGATTCTTACCCGCCGGTCCGGAGAGGCCGTAATCGTTGGCGATAACGTGCGCATTGCGGTGCTGGACATACGGGGCAACCAGGTCCGGCTGGGCGTCGAGGCGCCGCGCGAAGTGACGGTGCATCGCGAAGAGGTCTACCAGCGAATCGTTGAAGAACAGGGCAGTGCCGGCGGCGACGACGAGGAGTCCTAGTGCAGGCGCCGCACGTGCGGAGAGGTGGCTGAGCGGACGAAAGCGCTCCCCTGCTAAGGGAGTAAGGGTTAGAAGCCCTTCGTGGGTTCGAATCCCACCCTCTCCGCCAAATCAAGCCGGGGCCAAAGCGCCCGCGTGAAGTCCGCGCCTCAAATCAGACTGACCCGCCGGGCATTTGTCGCTGCCGGCGGCTCGTTGACGCTGGCGATATGCCTGCCTGCCGCCAGATCGGAGGATGCCGGCGAGTTTCGACCCAGCGCCTGGATTTCGATCGCTCCTTCGGGCGAGGTTTCGTTTGTCTGCGACCGCACGGACATGGGGCAGGGCAGCCCCTGGGCGCTGGCCCGCATCGTCGCGGAAGAGCTGGAAGTGTCGTGGGACCGTGTTTCCGTCGCCGCCATGCCCGACAATCCCGCCGGCTGGCCACGAGTCGTGGGCACCGGCGGAAGTCAGGCCGTAAGCGGTTCGTTCGACCTGCTTCGCAACGCGGCGGCCTCGGCCCGGGAGATGCTGCGGCTGGCGGCGGCGGTGGAGTGGGGCATCAGTCCTTCCGAATGCGTCTGCAGCGATGGCGTGGTGACCAACCGCGCCACCGGAGCCCGGCTGGAATACGGTGCGCTGATATCCGCTGCGGCGCAGCTGGAGCCCCCGGAGAATCCTCCGCTGAAGGAATTGTCCGATTACCGTCTTGTCGGCAGGTCCTTCCCGCGGGCGGATGTTCCTCCCAAGACCCTGGGCGCCGAGCGCTACGCCAGCGATGTGCGCCTGCCCAGGCAGTTGACCGCGCTGATCGACCGGTCTCCCTGGCCCGGTTCCGTGGAGCGGCGCGCGGTCTACGACGCCACGGCGGCCCTGAACCTCCCCGGCGTGGCGGATGTGTTCGAAATTCCGGGCGACGTCCACCGGCCGCCTGGAGTGGTGGTGCTCGCGGAGGACTTCTGGCGGGCTTACAAGGCGCGGGCCGCGCTGGACGTGAAGTGGGTTGCGCCGGACGGCGACGCCGCAGCCGGCGCGACCGATCCTGCGGCCGATTTTCGCCGCCGGCTGGTCAACGCCCTGTACGAACCGGCTCCCCTGGCGCGCAGCGAGGGCAACGTGCAGGAAGCCCTGCAGAGTTCCGGGGCGCGCCGGGTCACGGCGCAGTACGAAGCTCCGTTTCTGCATCACGCCACCATGGAACCGATGAATTGCACCGCGGATGTGCGCGTAAATCGCTGCGAGGTCTGGGCGCCCACCCAGTCCCAGACGCGGGCGCAGCAGGTGGCCGCGAAGCATACCGGCCTGCCCATTGAAGACGTGCATATCTACACTCCCGCGCTGGGCGGAGGATTCGGACGCCGCCTGGAGAACGATTACGTTGCCGAAGCCGTGCTTGCCTCCCAATACGCCGGGCGGCCGGTAAAGGTCATGTGGACGCGCGAGGACGATATGCGGCATGGCTATTTCCGGCCCGCGGCGATCAGCCTGATGCACGGCGCGCTTGACGACAAAGGCGAATTGACCGCCTGGCGGCAGCGGGTCGCCTCTCCGTCCCTGCTCAGGCAGATGCGGGGGATGGAATTGGAAGTGGATACCGCTGCCCTGCAGGGCGTCGCGGACCTGCCCTACCGGGCGCCGAACCTTGAGGTCAGCCATGGCGAAGCCGAGTCGCCGGTCAACCTGGGTTTCTGGCGGTCCGTCGGCCATTCATTCAACTGCTTTTTCGTCGAGACTTTTATCGACGAGCTGGCCCACGCGGCCGGTCGCGATCCCTACGCCTTCCGGCTGTCGTTACTGCCGGAGGAGTCGCGTATGTCGGCCGTGCTGGCCCGCGCAGCCAGGGAAGGCGGCTGGGGCCGGCCGCCCGGTCCGAACAGCGGCCTGGGCATTGCCTGTTCGGCATGTTTCGGCTCCTATGCGGCACAGGTCGCGCGGGTCTCCGTGGTGCGCGGCGCGCTTCGCATCGAGCGCATAGACTGCGCCGTGGATTGCGGGCTGGCGGTGGATCCCGCCACGCTGGAAGCGCAGATCAGCGGGGGGATTCTCTACGGTTTGACCGCGGCCCTGCTCGGCCGGATCCACATTGACGAGAATGGCGTCAAGGAAAGCAATTTCGACAGCTACAGGATGCTGCTCATGAACGACACTCCCGAAATCCGGGTGCATGTCGTCAACAGCGGCGCCCCGATCGGGGGCATAGGCGAGGTCGGCGTGCCGCCGGCCGCACCGGCCGTGGGCAACGCGATTTTCGCGGCGCTGGGCAAGCGTTTGCGCACGCTGCCGTTTGAGGTCCCGGCGGCGTAGGTTGCCGGGGTGGAGGTATGGCTTTGATTCAATCATGTGTTCGGTGCGGCGCCGTTGTAGCCGCCGCCGTGATATTGCTCGCCGCCTGCCAGGGCGGCACGGATTCATCCGGGGAGAGCGTTCCGATCCGATTCAGCGAGCAGGCCGCCGAGCGCGGGATCGCCGACATCGGCCTGGACGGCGCCGGCGTGGCTTTCAACGACTACGACGGCGACGGCGACGCCGACCTCTACATCACCAATAACGACAGCGGGACGCACGGGCTGGACTTCCGCAATCGCTTGTGGGAAAACGATGGCCGCGGCTATTTCACCGACGTTGCGCAAGCGCGCGGCGCCGCCAACGAAGGCGGGCTGGGACGCGGGATCAGCTTTGGTGACTACGACCTCGATGGCGACGACGACCTGGTGGTCGCAAACATGCAGTCCGGCGCCAGGGGCGGCTACGATCCGCCCGTCACCCTTTATCGCAACCGGCTGGCGGAAACCGGAGTGCCGGACTTCGAAGACGTAACCGGCGACGCCTGGCTGGTGCGCGAGGGGGTTTACGAGGACGAGTCCAACGAGGGCATAACCGCGACCTCGGGGGGCGTGGGTTTCGGCGACTACGACGGTGACGGTTTGCTTGACCTGCTGTGGCGCTCGGCCGACTACGATGTCGACCAGGCGCTGTTCCGCAACACCGGAGACGGCGAGTTCGAGGACGTGACCGAAGCCGCCGGCGTATTGCTTCTGGACAACATGAAGGAGGCCAACAGCCAGGGGTCGCCCGGCTGGTTCGATTTCGACTTCGACGGAGACCTCGACCTGCTGTCGCCCCAGGAAGGAGGTCCCAATGCGCTCTATATGAACGAGGGTAACGGCAAATTTGCGGACATCACGCGCTCGAGGCAGCCGCCTGCCGGCTGGGCGTTCCTGAATCCCGGCAACGCCAACGGCGTCTGCCTGGGCGATGTGGACAACGACGGCGACATCGACGCCTATCTGCCGAACGCGGATCAGGCCAACCGCCTGATCCGCAACGACTATGCGGAAACCGGCCAGGCCGGCTTCACCGACATCACCCTGGCCTCGGGCGCGGGAGATGAGGGCGGCGCCAGGGGCTGCACGATGGGCGACTTTGACAACGACGGCTGGCTCGACATTTATGTGAGCAACGGCGGGCCGTCCAACGTGCTCATCAACGATATCGTCGAGGACCTCCCGTACTTCGTGCAGTTCTACATCGCCGTCGGGGCCGCCAACAACGCGCTGCTGCGCAACAACGGCGACGGCGCCTTCTCCGACGTGACCGCGGGGTCCGGCGCCGAGGGGCACAGCATCGGAGCGGGCGTGGCCAGCGGCGACGTCAACGGGGACGGCTTCACCGACATCGTCGGCACGGCCCGGACCTTCTATAACCGCGGCGAGATGCTATCGGACCCTCAGCGCAATTTCCTGTGGCTGAATGAAGGCAACGGCAATCACTGGATCAAGGTGCGCCTCGAAGGCCAGCGGCTCAACGCGCGGGTTCGCGTGGCGGCGGGCGACCTGGTTCAGTGGCGGGAGATATTCTCGTCCACCGGCTACAACTCGGTTGACGAGCCCGCGCCCATCTTCGGCCTGGGAAGCCGCGAAAGCGTGGATCGCGTGGACGTCTGCTGGGCCGACGGCCGTACCCAGACCTTCCTCAACCCGCCCGTGGATCAGGAACTGCGCGCGGCCGCGGCGGACGCCGGCTTCCAGTCGCCCGGCGCCACCACCCAGATGACTACCGCCACCACGATCAGCACGGCCTGCGATCCGGAGATCAGCAAAAATGGCGCCCAGGGCGTTGCCGCGCTGAACAGTTCGCCGCCGTAGGTGGCGGCAAGGATGATGCCGACGGAGCCGAACACGCTCATCAGGCCGATGACTGCGCCGCGCTTGGCCGGCGGCGCTTCCTGGCCCACCAGCGCCATGCTGCTCATCATGCCGCTGGCCATGGAGGCGCCCAGCAGGGCAAACAGCGGCAGCATGCGCAGATCCAGGGGCGATTCCACGAAATACATCGATCCGTAGGCGACGATCGCCATCGCCATCGACAGGACCACCCCCGCGACCCGGCTTACGCGGTCCAGTATCCAGCCGAACACGAACGACCAGCCCACGGCGAACACCTGGACCACCATGAACGGCAGCCATACCTGGTATTGCGCCACGGCGACATCGCCGCCGGCGGCCCGCACCGCCGTGGTGGCCCACAGCGACATGAACAGGCCGGCCACCACCAGGGCGCCCCGCGCCGTAACCGCGTACAGGTAGGCGAGCACGATGCGCGGGTTTCTCATCTGCTCGACGCCCGAGCGGATGAGGTCCCACCAGCGGGGCCGCTGCCGCACCTCTTCCGGTACGCCGCCCTTGAGGCCAAAGCGGAATATCAGCATCGACAGGAAGCAAATAATAGCGGCCGCGCCGTACGCGTAGCGGCCCGCGGCCACAGGCTCCATCCCGGCGTCCTGCAGCCATTTGGGAAGCGCCGAGACCATGCGGGTTGCAAATACGATGCCCAGCGCGTTGAAGGCCGAGCTGAACCCGATCACGCGGCCCCGCGAGGACTCGACGGGATAGTCGTTCTGGATCGTGGCCGTCATGGCCGCGGCGGCGGCCACGCCGATGCCGAAGATCACCCGCATCGCCATGAGCTGGGGGACATCCGTAGCCCAGGGATAGACGGCGTAGCTGAGTCCGATCATGCCGATGCCCAGCATGATGACCGGGCGGCGTCCTATGCGGTCGGCCAATATCCCGAACGGCCATATCAGCATCAGGCTCATGATTTCCGTAATCAGGGTGAGCTGGCCGGTAATCCTGCCGGCTACGCCCGGATTGGCGATCCCCAGGTGCTCGATGAGGATATAGGGCTGGGAGAAATTCATGTTCGAAATCATCCCGATGCAGATCAGGGACGCGTACATGTAGGTCCAGAAGTGCGTTATGCGCACGCCCGACGCCAGTTCGATGTTTCCTATGCGACCGCTCATGCGCTTTCCTCCCGGGGACCGCCAGCCATCATATCCCACGCCCCTGGAAGGGAGGGCTGTCCCGCCCTCCACCCCTGGGAGAGGGCGTCCTGCCTTCCAGTAAGACGAGACGCGTTCGCTCCAACCAATTTCAGCCCCCCACCAAACTTCTCCAGCTGCCGCGCCCCGCTAACCGCGTCGGTTTCGCCGACAGGCAGCACTTGAGGCAGCAGTCGAGCCTTGTGACCGGATATGGCATGATATTCGTTATCATATAATCCTGATCGTTACTCTCACGCTTTGCTGACCCATGGCCATGCAACCTGAAAGACTGATCTGGCGCCATCTTCGGCCCGACGAAGTGAACGAATTGCCGGCAAAGTTGAAGGCTAGCCTGGGTGAGGTCCGGGAACCTCAAGAAGAGTGGATCGTGCTCCGCGCGCGCGACCCTGAGCTTGGCAGGGCGGTTGATCATGCGATCCGTATTCTCGACATGCAACTGGCGGCGCCCAGGCCCGGCCACCGCAGGCAATCCCTGGACCGGATGCTCGAACTGCTGGTGGCGGATGAGTACGCGCCCCACTCGCCAGTAGAGGCCGATATCCTGATCGACAACCTGGAGCTTCGCGCCGCCTATCTGCGCGACACGGGGCTGCTGACATCGGAGGACATACACAAGGCGTCCGGCTTGCGCTCCCGCAATTTGAGCGAGCCGGCATCGCGCTGGAAGCGCGAGGGCAGGATATTTGCGGTACGGCAGGGACGGGCGGACCTTTATCCCGCGTTTCAGTTTCAGGACGGCGCGCCGCATCCTGCGGTGAGGGCCGTGCTGGCCGCCTTCCCGGAGAAGATGAGCGCCTGGCAGAGGGCCCTGTGGTTTGCGTCCGGCAATGGCTGGCTGGCTGGCGACGAACCACAGAGTCGGCTGGACGACGGCGAACTGCTTGTGCGCGCGGCCAGGCGACTGGCGGAACCAGCAAGTGGATGACGGGCCGGTATCGCCATTCCTTCCACCGCCGCCTGCCCGCCTGAAGGAACCGAGCGTGGAAGAGCTGGCGGCGGGGACGCTGCTGCAGCGCCTGCACATCCGGCAATTCGCTGGAAATCTCTTCAATCCGTGCCAGGGCAGTCCCACCCGCTTCGCCCCGATTCGGAATCACAATGGCGACTGCATTCCGTCGCTCTATGCAAGCGGCACAATCGTAGCTGCGGTGTACGAAACGATCTTCCACGACATTCCCGCTGCCGCCACCCGCAAGACCGTTCCGGTAAGCCAGATCACAGAGCGAATGCACAGCACGCTTCGGCTGCGGCGCCCGGTCAGGCTGGCCGGTCTTCGAGCCCCGGATCTCCGAAAATGGGGTCTTGATCGAGACGGTCTGCTGGGTAGCCTGCCTGTCGCCTACCCCCAAACGGCATTGTGGGCAAAGGCCGTCCACCACCAGTTCGCAGACATGGAAGGCTTGATCTGGACGTCAATTCAGTGCGACCCGGATGATGCCCTGCTGCTGTTCGGCGACCGGGTGGCGCAGTCCGACCTTGAGATCGTGAGCGTTCGAGACGGAAGCGTGGATGGCTCTTTGTGGAAGGATGTGCGCGATGCGGGCCGCCGAGGGGGGATTCGCATCACCCTGTGAAGCCTCGCGCCCGATCCGTCGGCAGTACCTGCGCGCCAGAGCCGCGTTCCTCCAACCCCGCGCAGGCGGCGTGAATTGTGTCCCGGATGTTTCCGCGGAAACATTTCCGGGAACCGCAGCCGCGGGTGATGGAAGTCCGCATGGGTGGCATTTGCCTTGTCAAGAGGCGATTTTGCCAAGTCTGGACAGAGGCCAAGATCACTTTCCGGACGATAGTGGCTATTGCCGCTGGTGGACTTTGACGTGGCGAGCGCAATGAGGTCGATTCCTTCGACGGGCTCGTCCGCAATGCGCTTCTAAGTCACGCGCAACAAGTATTCGGACGTTCGAGACACTAGAACGTGCTTTCTGATTGGTTTGAATTCTGCCTGGCTTGTTCCTTCTAGGGGATTGATACTGTCCCAGGGTCAGTCAATCTGCGGCGCGCCTTCCATCAACTCCTCATACTGCGAGTCGGATATCCGGAATTGCTGAAAGAAAAATCGTTCGAAAGTAAGCAGCACGGAGTGGGGAGTAATAAAGTCCTCAATGTAGTAATTCATGCTGAAACGGCATCGTGCCCGCTTTTCCGCGGCGCGGTTCCCGATCTCAACAAAACGGCTGCCTATGGAACTCAGTTCGGCAAAACTGAGCTTCTCATTCACAGGCCAGTCTTCGAGCAGTTCGGCAGCTTCGCTCGCATCGTAGGAATCTCCTACATAGTCCACTAATCGAACGCTCCGAAGTTCCGTGTTCTTTTCGATCAGAGTAATGCCATCTGCTTGTAGATGAACCGTGCCTAGAGGAACCGAACGGCCGCGCAACGAACTCACGCTTCCCGGGCCCGGGGGCTCATACGTGCAGATGACCAGTTCACCTGCCTTCGCCTGCGCTAGTTCAGCGCTTAGCGCATCTCTTCGGGATGCCTCCTCCTCAAGTCGGGATTGCTGGGTGTGCAGTTGTTCTTCAAGGCGCCGACTGTGGTTCTCGGCCCGTTCCACGGCAGTTTCCGCATTCACAAGTTCCGAGCGAAGGCTGCGAATTTCATCCCGCATGGCCTCTTCCCTGTCTGTTTTCTGCGATATCTCCGGCATCGGATTGTCTTCCAGATCCTCCAGCCATCGGTCAAGCCGCTCTGGTTTGGAGCTCAGCTCCTTGACCGTTCTCGTTAGAGTCCTCCACGTTTCGCTCAGCTCCGTTCTTGACTGAACTTCAGCAAGCTGTTGAGCCATGCTGCGTGCTTCCGAAAGCGACTGTGTCCCTCCAAATTCCTCTTCGATTTCGACCGCTTCCATCGCCTCAAGCTGAAAATTCCTGTTGAGCAACAGCAAAACAAACAGAATCATGAGCATCAGTTCAGCCAAAGTGATTCCAACCAAGAAACCCCGCCGATTGGCGCGGCCGATCTCGATCAGTCCTTTACCCGTTTCCCCCGTCATGATTCTGCCCGGGTGTGCCCCGAATCAATTCTGGTCAACGCCTGCGCCACCAACTGGGTTTCGGTTGCGGTTCGCTCGAATACAACTCGCGCAGAACCTGCATTTCATTGACTAATTCCGTCAGCTTGGCACTGAGTTCCGACGCTGCGTCGCGTTGATTGGCAATTGCTCGCCCACGTTCCTTTGAAATTTCTTCGACTTCTCTCATGCCATCAACGATTCGATCAATATTCAAGGCAGAGACAGAGTTCGCCAAATTCGCCAGTTCTTCCCGTGCATGCCCGAAGAACGAGCCTGTGCCATCACGCAGGGAGTCAAGGGAGTTTGCTAATGCGGCCGGAGACGCTCGCAAGTCTCGCTCTACTTGATCCAGGGCCTGAGTCACCAGCCGCATTGCATTACTGACTTGACCAAAGGAGCGCGTCAATTCCCGCGACTGCGTATCAAACCCTGTCAGCATCTTCTGGCGCAACTGATTTACCTCTTCGGACGGAACAGATATCTCCTTCACACGAGACACCAGAATCTGCTCTGTCGTGCTAATTGAGGCCGAAACCTGATCCTGTGCTGACCTGAGAAAATCCGCTATCACCTGATGGAAGTCGGTGGCGATGCCTTGCATTTGCCGAAGGCTCTGCTGCTGCATTTCAGATACGGCTTTAGCGAACTCGTTGGGCAACTGCTCAACAGGAGCTGCAAGCTGATTCACAGTCTCCGAGAAGCCGGATATCGACTTGGCTGCCTCCTCAAGATTCTGAGTTACCTGGGAACTCTGCTCGCGTACTTCTGCACTAAACCGATGCATAACCTCCGTCAATTCGCGCACGACTTGGAGATTGGCTGTATGGCCGCGCGATACAACTTCCGAGGTCTGGTACAGCCCTGACATAGTTGATTGTGCGAGATCCACTATTTGCTCCCTTACGTGTTCTTCCGTATCTGCCAAATCCTCGCGGTGAAGGACCAGCACGCGAAAAACTAGGCCGACAACGGTTGTGATACTTCCAATGCCCAGATCCCCCATAATCCGCTCGACGGGCACGGAACCGGGCGTAGCACCGTAATAGCGGTACAGGGAAACGCCTAGCGCACAGACAGTGAATATGAAACCCAAGAAATAGAGATTGTCCGCCGCTCGTTCATTTCGAACCAGCACCGGCGAGCGCCAGCGCCATATCACCAACGCGTAGGTGCCGATGATCAGGCTGAGCAAGGCAGTAGCCACCCAGATAGACCAGTCCGGCATTTCCTCCGGAAGACGAAGTAATAGCAGAAGGGGAATCCCTAGTCCAATACAGATTAGAAAGCATGCCCAGTCTTTTTCCCGGACAGGAAGCCTTGGAGAATCCATTCAGCCGGCCCCCGTAATTCGGGCGACCGAAGTGACGTAACCATTACAACTTTCCAGATACTCTAGCCACCACTCAAACAGATCGTTGTTTTGGTTGGGCTCCGCAGGCCTGGCGGGAATCAAGAGATCCAGCCGTACATCCTCCAGGTTAGGGCATTGCCCAAGAATTCTTTGGCGGTTGCGCTCAAAGTTTCGGCGCCAATCAGGGCTGTAATGGGAGATGACATCTGAGTATTCCAGCAGATCCGACACCAGCAATATTCTGAGTTCGGAGCCATCCCGCTCCCGGTCGGCAGCCACCCAACCCAGCGACTCAATGATTGGCGAAATTGCTCTCTCTCCCTCCAGCCGTTGTAGCGCCTTGCCGATGCGTTCCTTGAATCGCACCTCCTGAAACTGCTGATGGATCGGACTGTCCTGCACACTGCGAGCCGGTTTGCACAGGTTCTGCAAGGGAGCCTGCTCGCCTCTCTCTACCTGATAAATCTTTACGCGGTCGTACACATCGAGAGCGTCCACTTCATCCCAAACGCGGTTGATTAGCGACAACCTCTGACCTGCTCCATAGGTATCGGTGGAATCAAGCAGGATGGATAGGGACACCTTCGTGTGGCCAGGCTCCTGTGGACAGGACGTAGCGCCGTCCACAGTGGGTTCGTCCAAATAGTCAATTGCCGCCCAACCGATTACCCCAAGCACGAGGACAACCAGCACAAAAGCAACAATTTGCCCCAATTGGGATCTCTTCCTTCTGGTCATCAGACTGCTTCCTGAATAATCTTGTCAGGCGGGCTAGGAAGCACCTCGTTCGACGGCTTGATCTCTGCCGTGGTTTTGTCGAATTCTTCGTTCAACTTTTGTGAAAAATTAGCAAGCTTCTGCATGCGCTCCCGCACCTTGTCCTCGTCAGGAGCTTGAGGTAGTTCGGGTACTACTGGTTCGGCAATTTGCAGTTTCTCCTCAGTACTGAAATAGGCAGGAATCGGAGATGTCCTGGTTGCCTGATTGATGCTCCGGTACTCGCGAACCAATTCCCGGCAGTCTCTTCCCAGTAGCTCGCAGGCGCGAGAATACTTCTGTGCGAGAGAAGCAATATCGTTTTCCAGTCCGATGGCCTTCTCAAGGTTATGCTTCATCGCCTCGCGCCGGGTCACAATGCGCATTACCTCACCATCGCGTCTTGACTGCAGTTCATCGACCAATTGATCAACATCATAGTGGTACTGCTCAAGCTGCTCGCGATACTTCTTGTAGCATTTGCCGTAGCCAGGATAGATGTCATCTTTCTTGTATCCATCCACAAAACTGACCAAAAAAACGAATAATCCAACCGCTGCAAGCAACCACGACAATGTGTCCGCGATCCCAAAGGGTGAAGAGACAAAATTCTGTAACGCGGTGACTCCAACGTCATCCACTGCTCGGAGCATTCCTTCAAGAAGAGCCGTGTCAGCGGCTGCGGTATCAACGGATCGCAGGCTAATACCGGCGGATCGATAATGGCCCATACCCAGGTTTAGTACGAGCCCGGTCAACAAAGCCAGTAGCAACGCTGTCCAACCTCCAATCCTTAGGAGGTGGTGCCCGCGGCTGTAATTCTTCCACCGGAATACAGGCCCAAGCAGAAAGGGCAGGACGCAATTCAAAGCGCAGTACCCTACGGAAATAATGAGGACTATTGGAATGCCGCCTGTTTCTCGCAACAGATAAACGGTCGCGGCGAGTTCGATCACGAAAATTGCCAACAGCACCCACATCAGCCGCCAGATACTCTTGCAGTCCGGCAACGAGCCCCATAAATCGTGCTGTGTTCTGAAGTTGCGAAGTTGATCTCCGAAATTCTTCAGATCACGAGCGCTGGACGTAATGGGTCCGACTTTTTTCTTCCAGTCGGCCACTACGCCGTCCACCATGGCCTGCTCCTTCAGTTCTTCGGGGTCCACCTTCAGCAAACTTAAGGCGCTATTGCGGCGTTCAACATACGCGTCCCTTTCCCGGTAGAAAGTGCTCTCGTATTCGCTCAATTGATCCTGGCAGCACCTTTGGACATTCAACTCCGTACTGCTCAATTCCGAGGCGCCTTCCTTGGGCTCGTCGTTACTACCATCGATTTTGGCGTTTCGACTCAGCTTCACCTTGCGACGCACATCTTCCTTGTCGATTGGCGGGAATAGGATGCTGCCCGGCGAGGCGGAACCCGATTGCCGTGATCGAATCGCTTTTTTCCACCATGCTGCCATTTTCTTCTTGCTCTTTATCTATTGGGCTCTTGGCTGAGGCCAAAAATCGCGCCCGCTGAAACTTGCACGCTTACGGCCATACCAGATGCCAGGGAACGCGCTACGTCGCCCATCAATCGCATTTCTGTGCAATCAGCGCCTCCAGTGAAGAGGCTTCGCTGGAGGTAAGCTCAAGGCCATACCTGTCAATCACCCGGGAAAAGCGAAGTACATATTCGCAGGCGAAGCCCTCATTTGGCGGCATCCAATCCAGCGGCCCCAGGGCGCCTTTGGAAATGTTGGCCTTGATGCTTACCGGCAATAAGTTGGCGGGGTCGTTGGCAAATTGCTCGCGCTTGTCTTCATCCCACATTGCGGCACCGTGCTCCCATGCCCAGCGCAGCGGTACCACGTGATCCAGGTCCAGTTCCTGGGCGACGGTAACCACCCCGCCCGTGTACGGGTCGTTCCAGCGCCCGGCCACCACCAAACAGCCATCCCCTGACAGTTCGGCGGCGCTCAGGGAAAGCGCGAGGAGGCGCTCGTGCCGGGTGTTCTGACAATCTTTGTCCTGATCGCTCCAGCCCCCGAATACGCTGCGGTCGTAGGCTGCCGATTGAATTGAAGGCGCAGGAGGCGCCGCGGGCTCGCTTGCGTTGTCCTCTGGTTCTTCCTTGGGGCAATTGCCCAATCCCCGCTTCGGTTTCCGGCCTCCGCTTTCGAGGCACTCGCTCAGCGTGGCGAACGGGGTGAAGTTCGTGGTTCGCAGGTAGAACTGCCCACCTGGACAGTGGCAGATCCCCGAGGATGATTTCTTGACAGGCTCTGGATTTTCCCCTTCTTCGGCTGCGGCGACAGCCATGAAAACGAACGCCGCACAAACCGCAAGGCAGGTCCCGATGCGCCTGATCCACTCATGCAGGCTCTTCTTTTATTGGCCCAAGCCCCCCGCTTATTGTTCTTGGTTAGAAAGTTACGGTGCCGCAATGATCCGTTTCACAAATTGCGGCGCAGCGGGATTATGCCATGCGCCGCCCCGGGACACGCCAGCGGAGTTAGCGGGCCCGCTGCTATACTGCGAGCCGCCTCAAGCGGAACAACAAGAACACCGAGGGCAGGAATGATGCGGTTCGCTTTGACGCTTTGCGCGGTGCTTGTCCTTGTTTCGTCAGCCAGCGCTGAGCAGGTTCGCTTCGCAACGCTGAACGCTTGGTGGTTTTTCGACGATCAGCCGCCGCATATGAACTGGGCCGGCCAGCGCGACGATCAATCCTGGGAGGATTCGCTCGCGTACGTGGCGGATGCCATCGTAGAGATCAATGCCGATGTGCTCGCCCTTCAGGAAGTTGAGGACCGCCATGCGGTGGAGCGTCTGAACGCTGTCCTGGCAAGTCGTGGCAAGGGCTATCCGTTCTACTGGGTCGGCGCGGGCGACGATCCCTTTACCGGCCAGGATGTTGCGATTCTGTCGCAATTTCCGAGTCTGACCGAACCCGTGCGCTCGTATCCGGCAATGCAAGAGGACTTTCACACCAACAACGGCTATCCCCGGGTGGCCGCTCTGCACAAGTTCATGCGGGTTGATCTTGAGGTGCTAGACGAACCGGTGACTGTGTTTGCCCTGCATCTAAAGTCCAAGCGCGGCAATCCGATCACGTCCGATGGGGAGCGGCTTGCGCAAGCGCGGATGATCCGCCGCCTGGTGCGCCCGGTGCTGGAGAAAGGCCGGCCGAAAGTCGTCGTCATGGGCGATTTCAACGATGTTCCGGGAAGCCCCACCCTGCGCGAAATTCGGGGGTTGAACGACGCCTCATGGGACTTGGCCAACGCTGCCGAATCCGAACACATGAGCGGCGAGGCATGGACCTACCAGTACCGGGGCGAGAAGGGGCAGATCGATCATGTGCTGCTGAGCAAGTTCCTGTTCGACGAGGTTGTTGCAGCCTCAGTAATCCGCATCGACAATCAGGCCAGCGACCACGACTCCTTCGCGGTGGACATCGCCTTCGGCAAGTAGGCGCCCGCGCCGCCGCCCGCCTGGTCCTGCTCTCCCGGGTCGCTGGCGCTCAGTTTGTAGGTGTTGAGTCCGTAAACGGGTTGAGAGCGCGGACCGGGCCGTAGTGCTGTCCGGGGTTCAGGGTCCCCGGCTTGAGCCGTCCCGTACGGCGTACGGCTCGGAGCGCATCGCAGCGCGGTTGTAGAGAGCGTCTCGGGGCAGGTTGTCGGACATTCGCAATCCCACACCATTCGCATCCAAGTCCGCAAACACTTCCCGCAACTGCCTGCAGCGTCGCTGATAGGGGGTTTCGCCAGGTTCCGCACCACTCTCGTGCTTCCCGTCGCGGTCCGCCACCAGACCCCTGAGATACCCGCGCACCAGAGCGGAAACGGAAGTGCCCAGTTCGACCGCACGAATCCGGGCAAGCCGATGGCACTCGTCGTCGATTGATACCGTGATGTTCTTCATGGCCACAGTCTCACATTATCTGTGCGCCACAGCATAGGCTGGCGCCGATTGTCCGCAACACTGCTTGCACCCATTGCTTGCTCTTATTCTTGAGAAACGCGTTCCGCCTGGATGATGCCGGAGACGTGACCAATCAGCGACCCTGCAAAGTTCTGGAAGCAAAGTTCCCTCGATGGTTCGGCGTATACGCCTTGCAAGCCGGACTTTCTGTCAGATGTAAGGAAGCATGCCGCGTTGTAGAGACGTTCCCGCATGAGCCGTTTGCAGAAAAGCTCGTAACGGGAAAGATAGGTCGTTTCGCGAAACTCGTCGAACACTTTGAAATGGGGTTCGTTTATGCGAACCGGTCTGGTGGATGCGTCGGTGTCCTCCAGCATCATGAGGTAGCCGATCCACGGCGCAGGAGAGGGTGCAAACGCGCCTTCCCGATACGCGGTCTGGATATCAAGCGCGTTTCCGAGCGCTTCCTCGATGCGATTATTGAAGTTATTCCCGAACGAGCCTACCTGTGACTTGAACTCGATGGTTGCAACCAGCTTGCCGCGATGTACAACAACCAGGTCCCACTCCTTAGTGGGCCGAAAGTAGCCGGGTAGAGCAATGTCGCGCTTTCGTGTATGAACATGCGCGTCAGGCAGTCCACAACTGGCCAGAATTCGGGTAACGAGCTTCACAAAGCCATCAAGTTGTTTGCCGCCCGTGACGGCAGTACGGTTTCCCTGATCGCGCTGGCCACTTGCTGCGCCTTGGCGCGCTTTTTGCGCCGCCCGCGTTTTCCAGAAATGGCGCACAGCCCCACTAAGGTCTGCCTGCCGGGTCATGCGGCGACTATTGAGGCGTCATGAAACAGCCCGTATGTTTCTCCTGTGACGCGTTCACGCGCCATCTCAAAGTAGCGGGGATCGACCTCCACGCCGATACTGTTGCGTCCCCACCTGGCGGCCGCGATGCTGGTGGTGCCGGTGCCCAGAAAAGGATCCAGCACGGTGTCCCCAACGAAACTGAACATACGCACCAGGCGTTCGGCGAGTTGTAGTGGGAACGGCGCCGGGTGGCGCCGCGTGGAGGAGCCGGTTACGCCGTGCCAGATCTGCTGGAACCAGGCCTTGTGGTTGCCTTCTGAGATTACACTCAGCACTCTCTCCTCTATGCTCGGGTTACGGTAGCCGCCGCCCTTTCGCTCCATCAGGATGTATTCGATATCATTCTTGATAACGGCATTCGGCTCGTAAGGTTTTCCCAGAAAGGACGAACCGTTCGAGACTTCGTAGTTTGCGTTTGCAATCTTGTACCAGATGATCGGTGCGAGATTTACATACCCGATCCTGCGACAGTGTTCCTGGATGGACGCATGTAGCGGAACAACGGCATGCTCGCCTTTGTTCTTGCGCCGCGATAGGCAGACATCCCCAACAACGCAAATGAGACGTCCCCCAGGCACAAGTGCCTCGTAACAAAGCTGCCATACCTTGTTGAGTTCTAGCAGGAATTCTTCGTAGTCCGCGATGTAACCCATCTGATTCTCATGCATGTTGTAGTTCTTCAGCGTCCAATAGGGTGGCGACGTGACGACCAGATGCACACTTTGCGGCGCAAGCTGCAGTGTGCGGCAATCCTGCATTCGAAGGTCGTGCCTGGTGGGAATTTGCTGCACTGCGTGTTGTATGCGCGAGATCAGCGACGGGTTTTTCGCAATTCTCGGAAGCTCAGTTCGAGGATTCTCAATGCCCCGCAGTTCCTCGGGGACAAACTGGCTTAGCGATAGCTTGTTCATTTCCATATCTACCATCTTATGTCCATCACATAATTCTATTGGCGCCATTACACTCCGCGTTTGAAGAGGTACTAGCAGCCCGTGGCAGAATCCCGCGTAGCGCCGAGCAAGTCGGGCGTTGGCCAGTTGAAATTCATTTGTTGGCTGATTGAAAGTCAGGCGCCGCCCAATTGAAATTTCCGGGTGGTTTTCGCCACACAATGGACGCTGTGGACGGTGTGGTCTTGCTGCCGATGGATGGGTGCTTTTCAGGGTATGCAGCCTTCGGAGTGTGCGGCAGGTTGCCGGAGAGGGAAGTAAGCGGGAGAAGCTCTTGCATGTGATGGCGGGGTGGTCTAGTGTGGTTTGTGGGCGAGCCGGCCAGGCAATCGCCGGTCGCTTCGGTTTTACCGGTGCGGCGGGAGGAAAGTCCGGGCTCCGGCGGACGGGACGCCAGGTAACGCCTGGGGGGCGCAAGCCCACGGAAAGTGCCACAGAAAATATACCGCCCGGCGCCTTCGGGAATGCCGGGTAAGGGTGAAAAGGTGCGGTAAGAGCGCACCGCGCGGCTGGCAACAGCAGCGGCAGGGTAAACCCCGTCCGGAGCAAGGCCGAATAGGGAAGCCATGCGTATGTCCGCACGCGCTTCCGGGTAGGCTGCTTGAGGCCGTCGGCGACGGCGGCCCTAGATGAATGATTGCCCTCGACAGAACCCGGCTTATCGGCCGGCTTGCCCCTTGTTGCGGAGGCGGCGGATCAGGCTGGAGGTATCCCAGCGGCCGCCGCCCATCGCCTCAACCTCCGCGTAATACCGGTCCACCAGCCGCGCGACAGCGAGTTCGGCGCCGTTGCGCCGGGCTTCGTCCATCGCGTAGCCCAGGTCCTTGCGCATCCATTCGACGGCGAAACCGAAGTCGAACTCGTCGGCCAGCATGGTGGCGTGGCGGTTGTCCAGTTGCCAGGACTGGGCCGCTCCGGCGCCGATCAGCCCCGCGACCTGCTCGCCGTCCAGTCCCGCGCGCCGGGCAAAGTCCAGTCCTTCGGACAGCGCCTGCACCAGCCCGGCAATGCATATCTGGTTGACCATCTTGGTGAGCTGGCCCGCCCCGGCCGGCCCCATGAGATCGATGCGTTCGCCGTAGCATTCAAGTAACGGGAGCACGCGGTCGAAGTCCTTTCTCCTGCCGCCCGCCATGATCGCCAGTTTGCCGTTTTCCGCTCCGGCCTGGCCCCCGGACACGGGCGCGTCCAGGAAAGCAAGCCCGCGCGAACGCGCCTCCCGGTCCAGCTCGCGCGCCAGTTCCGCTGAGGTCGTGGTGTGATCCACCAGCTTTGTCTGGCGGCCCATGCCCCCGAAAACTCCGCCCTCCTCCAGTGTCACGGCGCGCACATCCTCGTCGCGGCCCACGCAGGCAAACACGAACTCCGCTCCCTCGCAGGCCTCGGCGGGCGTGCCAGCCAGCGCCCCGCCGTATTCCGCCACCCAACGCTCGGCCTGCGCCCGCGTGCGATTGAACACGGTAACCGCGTGCCCGGCGCGCGCCAGATGCCCCGCCATCGGGTACCCCATCACCCCCAACCCGATAAACGCCAGCCGGCTCACAGCTTCGCCACGCCGCCGCCTACAGCCGGGCCCGCTCGAACATTGAAGCGCCTTTGTTCCCGGCCCGGTGCGGAGCGTCGGCGGCAGGACAGCCGCCGCCGAGCCCCAGGGATGGGTTCATGCGTCTCCGCACCGGGCCGGGAACAAAGGCGCGAGGGCAGGCGCACACGGCGTCAGGCTTTGGGCAGCGTGACGCCGGTCTGGCCCTGGTACTTGCCGCCGCGGTCCTTGTACGATGTTTCGCACACTTCCCCCGCCTGAAAGAAAATCATCTGCGCCACACCCTCGTTGGCGTAGATCTTGGCCGGCAGCGGAGTGGTGTTCGAGAATTCCAGCGTCACAAAACCTTCCCACTCCGGCTCCAGCGGCGTGACGTTCACGATGATGCCGCAGCGCGCATAGGTGGACTTGCCCAGGCAGATGGTCAGCACATCCCGGGGAATGCGGAAATACTCCACGGTCCGCGCCAGCGCAAACGAATTGGGCGGAATGATGCAGTGTTCGCCGGTCAGGGCAACGAAGCTCTTGCTTTCGAATTGCTTGGGGTCCACGACCGCCGAATGGATATTGGTGAACACCTTGAAATCGTTGGCGCAGCGCACGTCGTAGCCGTAGCTGGAAACGCCGTATGAGATCACCGGCTTCTCGCCGATGCGCCGGACCTGCTGTTCGGCGAACGGCTCTATCATGCGGTGCTCGACGGCCATCCGCCGAATCCAGCTGTCCGGGCCGATGCTCACGGGCTGCTAGTCCAGCCAGTCAGCGAGCATCGCGAGCGCCGCGTCCTCGCCCCAGCCGTAGTCGTAAGCCTCGATGATCACCGTGCGCCTGTCCTTGCGCCAGATCTCCCAGCGGGCCGGCAGCCAACCCAGTTCGCGCGCGTACCAGAGATACTGGAAGTTTTCGGAACCCTCGCGCTGGCGGCGGTACTTGACAGTCTCAAGCTCGCCGGCGCGCGTGCCGAGCGTTTCCCTGCCGAGCTTCTCGCCCTGGTACAACTTCAGCTTTCCGCCTTCGAGCGTGGGTTCCACGGTCAGCGGGCGGCCGGCTGCGATGTCCAGCACGGTCTGGATTTCCCATGCCTTGCGGTCCATGGTGCGCGCGTCCATTCCAAAGTCCAGTAACTCCTCCCCCTCGCGGAATACGGCCAGCTTCGCATCCGGGTCATAGGAGATTTCCACCAGGCCGTCCTTGCGGCCGTCGCAGGAACGGCACAGGTAGCCCCGCGGCTGCACCATGCCGTCTTCATCGAGCACGAAGCGGCTGCTCTCCAACGCGTCCGATGCGATGATCAGGCGGGCCAGGCCCAGACCCCGCGAGTAGGTTTCGTAAATGAAGCCGTCGCCGTCGGTCCGAACCAGGCTGAGGCTCAGGGCGCGCTGTCCGAACGGGGCGTCCACATCGTACAGCACGCCGATGCTTTCGAGGCCGTGGGCCGACCCGGCGGCGCCCGCCGCAAGCGCCGGCCAGGCGAACGCCAGCAGCAGGGCCGCAACCGTTGACCGCGCCGCAGTCAAGAGAGTTCGCCTTCTTCAAACATGAGCGGTTCGAGCAAGTCGCTTCCGTCCAGCGTCGCGTGCCGGTCGCCCATGACGAGACGGCCCTGCGACATCCATTCCAGCACGCGAGGATACAGGACATGTTCGCAGGCTTGAACCCTGGTTCGAAGCGAGCCCTCATCATCCTCGGGGCCCACTCGAATCCGTGCCTGGGCGATCCGGGGGCCGGCGTCAAGCTCGTGGGTCACGAAATGCACCGTGGTTCCGTGCCAGCGGTCTCCCGCCTGCAGCACCCTGCGGTAGGTATCGAGGCCGGGATGCTGCGGCAACAGCGAAGGATGAATGTTGAGCACGCGACCCTGGTATTCCTCGCACAGCTCCGCCGGCAGAATCCGCATGAAACCGGCCAGCACCAACGCGTCGGGAGCCAGCGCGCGCAACCGCGCCGCGATTTCGCCCCACCATGAGCGCGCATCCGGGAACCCGCCACGGGGCAGGGCGATTGCCGCAATGCCGGCTCGCCGGGCGCGTTCAAGGCCTTGCGCCTCGACCCTGTCGCTGAGCGCGGCGACCGGGTCGAGGCGCGATTCCTCCGACGCCGCGTGATCGAGTATGGCCTGAAGGTTCGTCCCCGTGCCGGACAGAAGAACGACGGTTCTCAAGCTCACGGCCCCGGTATTCCGCATAGCGTTAACAGGCCCTAGTCAAGCGTTACGCCGCTGCCGGTTTCCACCCGGCCGATCTCGAAAACTTCCTCGCCCGCCCGGACCAGGTCTTCGCGCACCGCCGCCGCTTCTTGCGGGGACACGGCCAGAACCAGGCCGATGCCGCAATTGAAGGTGCGCAGCATTTCCCCGCGCTCAACCGGTCCCTCGCGGCTCAGCCAGTCGAATACCGGTGGCCAGGGCCAGGCGCCGGTGTCGATTCTGGCCGCCAGGTCGTCCGGAATGATCCGCTCCACGTTTTCCGGCAGGCCTCCGCCGGTGATATGTGCAATCGCTTTCAGCCGTCCCGATTGCGCCAGGGGAAGCACCGGGCGGATGTAGATTCGGGTCGGCTCGCACAACTGGTCGATCAGGCTGCCGCTCAGGGTCCCGAGCCCACCGGCCATGTCCACGATTCGGCGCACCAGCGAATAACCGTTGGAGTGCGGGCCGGACGAACCCACGCCCAGCAGCAGGTCGCCCGCCTCGATGCCTTTGCCGTCCAGCAGCCGGTCCTTTTCGGCCACGCCCACGCAAAAGCCCACCAGTTCCAGTCCGTCATCCACGTACGTATTGGGCAGTTCCGCGGTCTCGCCCCCCAGCAGCGCGGCGCCGGCTTCCCTGCAGCCGCGCACGATGCCCTTCAGCAGAGGTTCCAGGCGCTCCGGATCCAGCCGGTTGGCCGCGCAATAGTCGAGGAAAAACAGCGGCTCGGCGCCCATGGCCAGGAGATCGTTCACGCACATGGCCACCAGGTCCACGCCCGGCGCCTCCATGCGGCCCGCTTCGGCGCACAACCTGAGCTTGGTGCCGACTCCGTCGGCGCCCGCCACCAGCACGGGCTGCCGGTATCCGCTGCAGGGCGCCTCGAACAGACCGCCGAATCCGCCGATCCCGCCCAGCACGCCGGGGCGGTGCGTCTCGCGGGCCATCGGCGCGATACGGCGGACGATTTCCGCACCGCGCTCCAGGTCAACTCCGGCGCCGCTGTAGGTGATCGGTTTGCTCACTCAAACCCTCTCTTTCGGGGAATCGCGCATCCTATAATGCCCTTTTCCATGCTCTCGCGCATCGCCTTAAGTGTCGTGGCCATGACGGTGTTTCTGGCGTCCGCCGCAACTCTGGCCGAAACGTCCTTCAGGTCCACCGCTCCGTTGCCTGACTCCAGCCAGGCGGGGGTGGACAGGGCGCTGCAGGACGCGCTTGTGCGACTGCTGGTTCGGGTTACGGGACGGCGCGGGGCTGGCGAACTCGCCGATCGCTTCCCGCCGGCCACGAGCGTTGTGCGGCAGTTCCGCGTCATCGACGGGCAAAGCCTGGAAGCCGAGTTCGACGAGCCCCTGGTTCGCCGGGTTCTTGAGGAGGCCGGTGAGAGTATCTGGGAAGGCGAGAGGCCCCGGCTCAACCTGTGGCTGGTCGTGAACGACGGAGAAAGGTGGCTGTTCAAGCCGGTGGGTTTCGCGGAACCGCCGCCGCAGGCCATGAACGTCCGTAGCGTATTCAGCGGAGCGCTGAGCCGGACTTTCGAGCAGGTTGCGGCGCTGCGGGGCATCGAAATCAATTTCGCTCCCGTCGCGGACGTAAACGCGGCAGGGCAATGCGCCGAGGAGCTTTGGATCGGCTCCTTTGCATGCCTGCCGGGCGACGACGACAGGTTGATGGTTCTGGGGCGGGTGGCGGTACCCAGCGGGCTCGACGACATCGAGTGGAATCTGCGCGAGGACGGGTTCTGGCAAACAGTATGGGAAAGCGACGCTGCCGAGGCGGTGCACCGGGTAACGGACATGCTGGCCGGGCGATTCATGGCCACCCAGGGACCCTTGCGGTCGTATCTGCTGGTGCTGGCGCCGGTCCCGGACCTCAAGGCCTACGCAAGCCTCCAGGAAACGCTGAGCTCCCTGCAGGCGGTACGGGAGTGGCAGGTAAAGGGCGCCACGGGCGATGAACTTACGCTGCAGATCACCTCGCGGACGGCCGAATCCCCGCTGCGAGAGGCGCTGGGTTCCCTGGGCGTTGCATTCGAACTCACGCGGACGGGTTCATGAAACTCAAGCGCCACATACCGAACCTGATCTGCGTTTTCCGGCTCCTGCTCGCGCCGGTCATCGTTACCATGCTTGCCCGCGGGCACTACGGTCAGGCGCTGCTGCTGCTGGGCGTCGCGGCGCTATCCGACTGGCTGGACGGATACCTGGCCAAGCGCTGGAAACTGGACAGCTATCTCGGTTCGATCCTGGACCCGATGGCGGACAAGGTCCTGATCGCCAGCGTTTACGTCACGCTGGCCGCGCTCTCGCATGTTCCGGCCTGGCTGGCGGTAGTGGTCATCGTGCGCGACCTGGTGATCGTGGTCGGCTGGCAGACCTTTCGCCTGTTCCGCGGCGAGCTGCGCCCGCGCCCCTCCAGGGTAAGCCGGCTGAATACCTTCGTTCAGATATGGCTTGGCGTGGCGGTAATCGCCGCCGAGGCCTTCGGCGGGTTCCTGCCGTCCTTGTGGATACAGATCGGCGGAGCGCTGGCGCTGCTGCTTGCCGTGTTGAGCGGGGTGCATTACGTATTGAGCGGTTTCCTGCTCGCTGCGCAGCGGAAACGGCAGGCAACCGGGTTGGCCGGGGGCGAAAGACGGCAGTTGCAGCTGGACGTGAGCCGCGAGGACCCCTGCGTTTTCGAGAATTTCTACAATGGCGCCAACGCGGACGTCGTGACGGCCCTGCGGAGTCTCATCTCCCGGGACGGCGCTCCTCCTTTATGGTTATGGGGCGCCCCCGCAACGGGGAAAACCCATCTGCTGCTTGCCGCCGTGCGGGCGGCGTCAGACGAGGGGCTGACCGCCGCGTACCTGCCGGCGCACGCCGGCTTCAAGCCGGATGCCCTGGATGCACTGCGCAATATCGAACTGCTTTGCATCGACGACGCCGACAGGATCGCCGGCGCGCCGCATGTGGAGGAGGCGCTGGGCGGGCTTTGCCGGGAACTCGAACGGCGCGGTTCGCGGCTGGTGCTGTCGGCGGCCAGTACGCCGGCGGGGGCCGGCTTTGAGCGTGACGACATGCGGACCCGGCTGGCGTCGGGACAGATCTGGAAACTGCAGCCGCTGACCGACGAAGAACGCCTGGAGGCGGTGCAGCTCAGGGTCCGCAGCCGCGGCATCAGGCTGCCGGAAGCGACCGCGCGTTTCCTCATGCGGCGTGTGCGCCGCAATCCCAGCGACGTATTCATCCTGGTTGACCAGCTCGCGGCCCTTGCGGCCAGCCGCAGCAAGCAACTGACGGTGCCCTTCGTGCGGCTGGCGCTGCGCGAGGGCATGCTGGAGGCGCGCCCCGGCCGCTAGCGCCAGAGGTGCTTTTTCCAGGACAATGCGAAAATTGGACCGCCGCAGCTAAACGCTGGCGGGGAGGGGAATAATGCACCGACTTATCGAGGCTAACCGTGCCCGGATCCTTGCGCTCGCCAAGCGCCGCGGGATCCGCAATGTGCGGATATTCGGCTCCATGGCCCGAGGCGACGCAAACGACGATAGCGACGTTGACTTGCTGGTTTCTTTGCCAAGCGGACAGTCAGGTCTTGCACTTGGCGGACTGCTCATGGATGTTCAGGATCTGTTGCAGCGCCGGGTGGATGTTGTCACCGAGCAGGGATTGCGTCCCGAGTTGAAGGAACGAGTATTAGACGAGGCGGAACCTCTGTGATTCCGGATGCTCATTCGGACTCAGTGCTGCTGGCGCACATCCTTGAATGTATCGAGCGTATTGAGGAATATACGGGCGGGGACTCGACCGCTTTCCTTGGCTTGCCCATTGTGCGGGATGCGGTCCTTCGCAACCTGCAAGTTTTGGCTGAATCGACTCAGCGACTGAGCGAAGGGGTCAAGGCCACTGAGTCTGATATTCCCTGGACCGAGATCGCGGGCTTCAGGAACGTACTCGCTCACAACTATCTGGGAATCAGTCTGGAAGCGGTATGGACCGTAATCGAGCAGGACCTGCCCCAACTGGCCAGAGCCATTGAGCGCATGGCCACAAGGATTCCGTCCATCACCTACTGACATTCGGACAAGCTGGATGAGTGCTTCCGATTGGTCGGGCGTGGCCCAGGTGGCGGCTATTGAATCGGGGAGAAGCCGGCGGGGCGGAGCATTTTGATTTCTTGCGTTTGAATGGCTTCGAGTTCCCAGACTTCGTTCATGAACTGATCCCAGCGAGGATCGGCTTCCATCGCTGCCCGCCGCTTCTCCCGGTCACCCAGGCTTTCGTATCCCCACATGAAAACCACCTGATGAAGATTGCCGATCTCCGTCGTGAACAGGCCGAGAAAGGTTCCCAGGTACTCCTTCTGAATCGGCAGTCCATCGATTTCGTACTTTTTCAGCCAGCGCTGCAGGGTTCCCGGGCGGAAGGTATAGGTTCGGTGATCCACGATCATGGCTTTTGTCCCTGGTTCATGAAGTTGAATGGAGAATCATGTCGCTGGCTTTCTCCGCGATCATGATCGCCGGTGCGTTGGTGTTGCCACGAGTGATCGAGGGCATGATGGACGCATCCACCACCCGCAGGCCTTCGATTCCATGCACTCGCAATTCCGCGTCCACTACGGCATCCGCGCCCTGACCCATCCTGCATGAGCCCACCGGGTGGAGGGTTGTCATGGCCGCGTCGATCAGCCACTTGCGAAGTTGCGCCTGAGTCTTGATTTCCGGTCCCGGCGCAACCTCCTTGTGGATGACATGCCGGAAGGCGGGCGCCGCCATGACTTCGCGCATCATCTGCAGGCCCGCAATTGTTATCTCGGCATCATTCCGATCAGAGAGATAGTTAGCGAAAATACGTGGAGGATCCTCCGGGTTGGCTGAGCGCAGAGCAATCCTGCCCCGGCTTGAGAGCTGTACCGGGCCAATGCGAATGGTGAAACCGTGCTGTTCCGCGACGTGGTCGGCGCCCCCGGCGGAAAACACGGACCAGTGCATGTTGGCGGTGTCTTCTGTTGCCGGCATGAAGTGCGTTTGAATATCCGGGGCCTCCATGGCGGGCGAGCTTTTCATGAACGAGCCCGCTTCGTAAGGAAACGAGGTAACGAATCCGGTGCCGAACAGGGTCGCCCGGGCCACGCTGAGGGCGATTCGGTCCACGCGCAGATCGCGGCGGATGGAAACCGGTTCCCGGCATGAGTACACCAGACAGCAGTCCACGTGATCCTGCACGTTCTTTCCCACTCCCGGAAGGTGGCGCATTGTCCTGATGCCATGGCTTTCGATTTCCTCGCTGTCTCCGATACCGGAAAGCATGAGCAACTGCGGCGAGTTGACGACGCCGGCGGAAAGGAGCACTTCACGCGTGGCTCGGGCAGTATGCAGCCTGCCTCCGGTCTCGAATGTGACTCCGCCTGCGCGTTTACCGTCAAGAGTTACCCGGTGGGCGAGCGCGTTTGTCTCGATGGTGAGGTTCGGGCGTTTGAGCGCCGGATACAGAAACGCCCGGGCGGTACTGCAGCGTTTCCCTCTCTCGATGCTGAAGTCGTAGCGCCCGAATCCTTCCTGCGTTTCTCCGTTGAAGTCGTCATTGAACGGATAACCCGCCTGTTGTCCCGCTTCGATGTACGCATTGAACATGGCGTTGCTGCCTCGCGCCCGGCGCACGGTCATTTCCCCATTCCGGCTGTGGTATTCGTTATCCCTGTCCGTATGGCGTTCGGAGCGCTTGAAGTAAGGGAGGACTTCGTCGTAGGACCAGCCCGGATTGCCGGCCTCGGCCCAGCCGTCGTAGTCGGCCCGATTTCCCCGCACGTAGATCATGCCGTTGATCGTTGAGCTCCCGCCCAGCACCTTGCCGCGCGGCCAATAGACCCGGCGGCCGTCAAGGTGCTTCTCGGGCTCGGTGTGATAGGCCCAGTTATAGATGCCCGAATGCATCAGCTTGCCCATGAGCATCGGCAGGCGAAACAGGTAGTTGCGGTCTTTGCTTCCCGCCTCAAGCAGCAGCACCTTATGCTCGCCGCTGGCGCTTAGGCGATTGGCGAGCACGCAGCCGGCCGAACCCGCGCCGACGATAATGTAGTCATATTCGGTTTGCATGTATCCGGTTACCTTTACCAGCGAATAGGCGGCTGACGCATGGCGGCAAGTTTCCTGTTGCACTCCACGAATGGATTGGGCCGCTTCAGGAATTCGTTTCCGGCGGCCGGATGCAGCGTGGCCACAACCGGGGAACTGCCGGTCGCGCCGCGGTCCCAGGTCAATCCGCCATTTGCCGCAGCTTTCCAGGCCGCTTCACCGAACAATACGAAGGCTATGGGCCGTCCGGCGCCGCGTAATCGGTCAATGAGGTGCGCCACGAATGGCCGCCACAGCGGAATGTGTCCGCGCACCTGATGCGGGTGTCCATTTACCGAAAAACGGCTGATGGTTAAACTCGCGTTGAGGAGCAACACCCCTTGATCCACCCATTCCTGTGCAAGCTGTTGCGGTTCGACGAAGCCGTTGGCTGGATTGGAGATGGCTGCAAGAGTGCGCTGCCACTGGGCAGTATCCGAAGCGTAGCTGGCGTCATCAAGACGCGAAGCGCAGACGCACTGAATGAAGCTGCGCATGCTGTGCGAGGCCATTTCGCCGAGCCCGCTCCAGCACGAATAAGAGCCGGCCTCGAATGCGCGGCCGGTGGCGAAGCGGACGTCCGGATAGGGATCCTGGCCCAGCAGAACGCAACGCACCTGCCTGGGTTCTATGCCGTCGAAAGCCCGAAAAAAATGCGCTCCCGCAGGCGCTTCGGGCAGCGACTCGTGGCGGCGTGACGGAAAGATGGGTTCGGACGCTTCGAGGGTAAGCGCCGGGTCGATGGCGCTGGCGGAAAGCTCGAATTCCGCGAACAATTTTCGCCAGCCGGAGGGCAAATCGGAACGCCAGCCCCCGAGCCATTCCTCCATAACCCTGGCAAGACGCCGCGCCATCAGAAAGCTCTCTTTCGGGCCGTGAAGGCCGTGCTAGTATTCCGCCGGGCCAAGGAGACAAGCGCCTTGCAAGCAGGGGATAAGCGACCGCCAGCCCGCGCGCTTTTTGCAGGGAGGCTTGTGTAGTGCCGCCCGCCTTGAATTCCCGCGACAGGAAGGAAGCGCGTATTCTGCGTGCGGCGGAAAACCTCCTGGCGACGCGAGGCCTGCATGGCACGCGCATGGAGGACATTGCCCAGGCAGCGGGATTGCCGCGGCCCAATCTGTACTACTATTTTTCTTCCAAGCGCCAGATCTACCGGCGCATCATTGCTCAGTTGCGCGCGGATTGGGGAAAGGCGTTCGCCCACATCGCAGCGGATCGCGAGCCTGGTGAAGCGATTCGTGACTACATACGCGCCAAAATGGAGTATTCGCGGAAGCACCCGGTGGCATCCAAGGTATTTGCCAAGGAAGTCATACGCGGATCGGACATGATGACCCGGGAGGAAAACGAGAGCATACGCGCCTTGACCGAAGAGAAGTGCGCCGTGCTTCGCAAGTGGATGGACGAAGGCAAGATGGATTGCCTGGACCCGCGCCACTTTTTCTTTCTGGTCTGGGGCACCACGCAATACTATGCGGATTTCGAGCAGCAGATACGCAGTGTGCTCGGCACGCGCCGTCTTACCAAGACGCACTTCAGCGACGGGGTCGATACTATCCTGCACGTTGTTTTCAAGGGCTGCGGGATAAAGCTCTAGTCTTTCCCGGCAGCCGCGTTTTCTCACGCCCATTGGCGTTTGGCTCCGCGCCGGCGGCCTCATAACCTTGGCCGGTTGCCGGAACGTATCGGATATTGACATATTTGTCAAACAAAATATGCAAAAGATGTTTGACATTTTTGTCAACAACAGTTAGTATCCGCCATCCCGCCAACCTCGGAGGCCACCATGAGAATCCAGAGAGAAAGCGAGCTGTTTTTTCCGCTACGAAGTACCGATAGAGGGGCCTGGGGCGCCGGGGATTTGTTGGCGGCCCTGTTCGTTGCAGCGATGGTCTGCTTTCCGTGCGCGCCTCTGGCAGCCCAGACCGCGGAAGATCGGGCAGACGGGGTCATTGAGGAGGTCATCGTCACTGCCCGCAAGCGCCAGGAGTCTCTTCAGGAAACGCCTATTTCCATCACGGCTTTCTCAAGCCCGGATCTTGAGGAAGCCAACATGATCGATCTGCGGGACATCGGAAAATTCACTCCGGGCATGTCGTTTACGTCCTACGGCATGGGAAGCGCCGAGGCCGGCGCAATCTTCCTTCGTGGAATCGGTCAGTCCGACCATATGGTGACTACCGACCCTGGGGTCGGCCTCTATATCGACGGGGTTTACGTGGGCCGCAACCAGGGCGCGGCGCTGGACCTGCTGGATCTTGAGCGGGTGGAGGTGCTGCGCGGGCCTCAGGGTACGCTTTTCGGCAAGAACACCATTGGTGGCGCGGTTAACGTGGTCAGCTCCAGGCCGAGCGGGGAACCAGGCGGCCATCTGGGCGCCACCGTCGGGCAGGAAGGACGGCTTAACGTTCAGGCCTCCGCCGAATTCGGAATCGGCGAGAACGTGGGGCTGCGCGCAAGCGTGCTGAGCCGCAACCGGGACGGCGTGGGCGAGCAGGTGTTCACCGGCGAGGAAACGGGTGATGAAAGCAGCGTAAGCGGCAGAGTGCAATTGTTCTGGGCCGGTGAAGCCGCCGAATTCTCTCTGGTGGCCGACGCCAGCCGAGCACGCCAGGCCGCGGTGCCTCACAGCTTCTATGAATTCGCCGATTGGATGGTCAACTTTTTTGGCGCCGCACCGTGTTTTACCAGTGCCTCAGCGGGCGAGTATGCTCCCTGCGCCCCGGGCGTGGAGACCGATCCCTTCGACAGTTACTCGCTGGACGACCTCGCCACCGAGCAGGATCTATTCGGCTTGTCTGCGACCTGGCAATGGAGCCTGTCCGAACAGATGACTTTCAAGTCCATTACCGCCTACCGGGACATGGAGTACGTCGGAAACCTGGAGTTTGACGGCGCTCCGCAGGTGGTTGTCCACTATCTGGAGAGTGGCGCGTCGGATCAGTTTTCCCAGGAGCTCCAGTTGCTGGGCGAGAACGCCGCGGGCACGCTCAACTGGATTGCCGGGTTGTATTACTTCACCGAGGACGGCTACAACCTGCAGGACGACGATCAGTTCGGCAACCTGGATCAGCGCAGGTCGGCGGTTGAAACCAGCAGCTATGCGGCTTTTGGTCAGGCCACCACTGACCTCTCGGAACGGTTCAGCCTCACGGCGGGTCTGCGTTACACGGAAGAAGACAAGGACTATGACGTGGTTTACCGGCGCCTGGACGCCATGGGCAACCAGGCCCTCAATGACGACGGTCAACCCTTTTACCTGGTGGCGCCAACCTCACTGGGCGACTCGTGGGATGCGGTTTCCGGCACGTTGAACGGCAAGTTCCAGGTGTCCGACAGCGTCATGCTGTACGCCACCTACTCCCGCGGTTTCCGCAGCGGCGGATTCGCAGCCCGGCCGAGCCGGCCGTCCAGCGTGGGCGTTTACGACCCCGAATACGTGAACATGGTGGAGGTGGGGATGAAGGTTCAGGCGCTTGACGATCGTATGCGCCTTAATGTTTCGGCCTACAGCAGCAACTATGAAGATTATCAGGCGCAGGTCAACCGTGTGGGAGATTCCTTCGATACGCGTGTGCTCAACGCAGCAGAGGCGGAAATTGATGGTTTTGAGCTGGAGTTGACCGCTGTGCTTTCCGAGGTGGCGCGCGTTACCGTCACTGCCGGCTACACTGATGCGCAGATTACAAGGGTTGATCTGGATCCCTCGCTGGAAGCCAACTTCATGGAAGGCTCGCGGTTGCCCTACGTGAGCAAGTACACCTTCAGCATATCCCCACGGCTGCAGTGGCCGCTGGGCAACGGCGCCGGGCTATTGATCCGCGCCGATTATTCGTACCGGGACGACTTCTTCGGACAGATCGCCAACTCGCCGTTTGAGTGGGAAAACGGTTACGGGTTGATCAATGCGCGTATCGAGTACGTGGACCCGAGTGAACGCTGGCGTGTCGGCCTGTACGGAATCAATCTGGCCGACAAGAAGTACACCAGGGTACGCAACTACTATCCCGGTTTTCTGGGTTTTGCGCTTTGGAATACGGACCGCCGCGAGATCGGGCTTGAGGCGCGCATCGATTTCTGACCGGTCCAGGTGAGCGCGGAATTGGCTTCGGGTTTAATTCGCCCCACGCGCAATGGAATTTCGCAACGCCAGCGGCACGGCGCGGGACAGCGCTATTGAAGCATCGTCCCTCTACTCGCCGGATCTGGCGCCGGCGCCGCAATCCCGCTGCAACTGGACCCTTTGGAGTTTCGCCGCAATCTGGGTCGGCATGGCGGTGTGCATCCCCACCTGGCTTTTGGCGAGCTACATGATTCGCAGCGGCCTGAGCTGGACGGAGGCGCTTGCCATTATCTTCGCCGGCAATCTGATCGTTACGGCGCCGATGATCCTGAACGGTCACGCCGGCACCCGCTACCGGCTCCCGTTTGCGGTGCTGGCGCGCGCCGCGTTTGGCGTGGCCGGTGTGCACGGGCCGGCCATGGCAAGAGCGCTGGTTGCCTGCGGCTGGTTTGGCATACAGACCTGGATTGGCGGGCTGGCTATCCACGCGATAGGTTGCACGCTGGCCAGCGTCCCTGTCGAAGCGGGCCTGACAGCAGGAAAGTTTGCCGGATTCGCCTTGTCGCTCTCGCTGAATCTGCTCATTATCTGGCGCGGGATCGATTCCATTCG
The DNA here is from genome assembly GCA_963666765.1 of Gammaproteobacteria bacterium. Taxonomy (GTDB): domain Bacteria; phylum Pseudomonadota; class Gammaproteobacteria; order Steroidobacterales; family Foliamicaceae; genus Foliamicus. The sequence continues at coordinate 1,478,589 of OY762933.1, read as the reverse complement.
GCGCATCGAGATGTGGGCCGCCCCCCTGTTGCTCGTTATCGGATTGTGTCTGGTGGCCTGGGGCGTGTCCGCAGGCGGCGGCTTTGACACGGTGCTGCGCCAGGGCGCCCAACTGGAGCGGTCTACCGCTACATACGATTCCGATGGCAATGTAACGCTGGCGCCACTGCGCGACAGTGGGGGCGTGATCAAGGCGGATCAGTTTCGCGTCGCCGCGGCGGAGGCTCTGGCGGACGCGCCATGGCGTACGTTGGGAGCGGATGGGGCGCGCCTGACAGTGAACCAGCTGCCGGCCGGCGAACTTGCCGTCCAGTTTCGCCGCGATGGCCACGCGTCATCGCCAATCGACGTCCGCGCAGCCGATCCACCGCGCTCCCGTTTTGCAATCTGGCTATTCTGGACCACGGCCATGGTTGGATTCTGGGCCACCATGTCCATCAGCATTGCCGACATTACCCGCTACAGTGTCTCCCAGAGCGCGCAAGCAGCCGGCCAGCTCCTTGCCTTGCCTGGCGCAATGCTCCTTTACAGTTTCATCAGCGTATTCGTCACCTGCGCGGCTCTGATCGGTTTTGATCAGATTCTCATCGCCGAGGACGCCCCCTGGGACCCGGTAACGCTGCTGGCTCAATTCCAGAATCCGGCCCTCGTTGTGGCGGCGCAGTTCGCCCTGCTCATCGCGACGGTCACGACCAACCTCGCCGCCAATGTGATCGCTCCGGCCAACGCATTTACCAATCTTTTGCCGAAGCGCCTTGATTTTCGCCGGGGCGGACTGATTACCGGCGTCATCGGCATGCTGATTGCTCCCTGGTGGCTTGTTGACCGCATCAGCGGCCTGCTCGTTTTTGTGAGCGGATTGCTTGGGCCGGTGCTGGGCGTCATGCTCGCCGACTACTACTGGACCCGCCGCAAGGTTCTTTCGATACCGGATCTGTTCGACGCCAAGGGCTCCTATGCCTATGTTCACGGCGTCAACCCTTTGGCCATGCTGGCCCTGAGCCTGGGTGTGGCCACCGCGCTGGTGGGTTATTTTGTTCCCGCGCTGGAATGGCTGTACACCGGATCCTGGTTTTCCGGTTGCCTGATCGCCTTTCTGGTTTACGGGCTGGGTACTCGGGGGAGGCTGGCGCGTGTCGCTGCTCATTCATAACGGCCGCATTGTTACCGCCGTGGACGATTACCACGGCGACATCTTCATCGAGGACGAAACAATCTCTGTGATTGGCCGGCGCCTGGAAATGGACGCCGACCACGCCATTGATGCAACGGGGAAACTGGTGATTCCTGGCGGCGTGGACCCCCACACCCACATGGACATGCCGTTTGGCGGGACCACGAGCGCGGACGACTTCGAAACCGGCACCCGTGCGGCGGCCTTTGGCGGCACAACAACAATCGTGGACTTCGCCATACAGGAAAAAGGCCGTTCGACTCTGGAGGCGCTGGAGACCTGGCATGCGAAGGCGGACGGCAAGGCGAGTATCGACTACGGGTTCCACATGATCGTGACCGACATGGAGGATGAGCGGCTTTGGGAGATGCGCCGCCTGGCGGACGAGGGCGTGACCTCCTACAAAATGTTCATGGCTTATCCGGGCGTGCTGTATGTCGATGACGGCACGCTGTTCCGCGCCATGCGCAAGGCAGGCGAGGATGGAACCCTGGTGTGCATGCATGCCGAAAACGGCATCGTCATCGACGAGATCGTCAAGCGTGCCCTGGCCGAGGGTAAGACATCGCCCAAACACCACGCCCAGACCCGCCCCACGCGCATGGAGGCCGAAGGCGTGCATCGGGCCATCGCCATTGCGGAAGTGGCGGGCGTGCCGGTTTACATCGTGCACCTGAGCTGCTCGGACGCCCTGGAGCAGGTCACGCTTGCCAGGGATCGGGGCGCCCTGGTGTACGCGGAGACTTGTCCTCAATACCTGTTCCTGGACATCGGCCACTACGATCAGGAGGGATTTGAAGGGGCCAAGTACGTAATGACGCCGCCTCTGCGCGAGAAATGGAATCAGGAGCACCTGTGGCGCGGGCTGGTGTTCGGCGACCTGCACAGCATCGCCACCGACCACTGCCCGTTCTGCTACAAGGATCAGAAGGTCCTTGGCATCGAAGATTTCAGCAAGATACCCAACGGGGCGCCCGGCGTCGAAAACCGCATGAGCCTTGTCTATACCGGAGGAGTGGTTGCGGGGCGTCTTTCCCTGAACAAGTTCGTGGAGCTGACCTCCACGGCTGCGGCAAAGCTCTTCGGCTTGTTCCCGAAGAAAGGCACGGTCGCGGTCGGCAGCGACGCCGATCTGGTGGTTTTCGACCCACAACGCAAGGAAACCATCAGTGTCGGCAACCCGCATACGCACCATATGAACGTGGACTACAACGCCTATGAGGGCATGGAGGTTCAGGGTGTCAGTGAAACAGTGATCAGCCGTGGCCGTGTAGTCGTCGCGGACAACGTCTGGCGTGGGAGTCCGGGAAGCGGCAACTTCGTCAAGAGGGCGTCATTCAATGCCTGACACTGCGAGAATCGTGAAATCCGGACTGATCCAGATGGCTCTGCCGGAAGGTGGAGCGCACGGCGACAAGGATGCAATCACCGAAGCCATGATCGCCAAACACATTCCGCTTGTCGAGGAAGCCGGTCGGCAGGGTGTCCGGATTCTGTGCCTGCAGGAGATCTTCAACACGCCCTACTTTTGCCCCAGCCAGGATTCTTCCTGGTTTTCTACGGCCGAAACGGTGCCGGGCCCCACGACGGAACGCATGGCTGCGTACGCCCGCCGGTATTCCATGGTCATGATTGTGCCCCTGTATGAATCCGAGGGCGCCGGGTTCCTCTATAACACCGCGGCGGTAATCGACGCGGACGGCGCCTATCTTGGCAAGTACCGCAAGACTCACATCCCGCAGACCGCCGGCTTCTGGGAGAAATACTTCTTCCGTCCCGGCAATCTCGGCTACCCGGTGTTCGATACCGCCTACGCGAAAGTCGGCGTGTACATCTGTTACGACCGCCACTTTCCCGAAGGCGCCCGGGCGCTGGGCCTGGGTGGCGCGGAGATCGTCTATAACCCTTCCGCTACGGTTCAGGGACTCTCCGACCATCTGTGGATGATCGAACAGCCGGCCCATGCCATCGCCAATGGCTACTTCATGGGCTGCGTCAATCGGGTGGGGACGGAAGAGCCATGGAATCTGGGCACGTTCTATGGCAGCAGCTACTTTGTTGACCCCACGGGCAGGATTGCCGCCCAGGCGTCCGAAGACGCCGACGAGCTGCTTGTTGCGGACCTGGACCTGGGCGCGATCGACCAGGTCCGCGCCAAATGGCAGTTCTACCGGGATCGCCGCCCGGACGCCTACGCTTCAGTAACTGCGCCCTGAGCGCTCGAGCTAACGGTCGTATGAACGAAAGTGGGAATCAAGCGCTGCGGTCCACCGGCCGGGATGCGGCGATTCGCCGGTATCGGGATTATGTGTTTCCGCAGGTCAAGAGCATCCATACGGATCCAGTAGTCGTTACGGAAGGGAAAGGCTGCCGGGTCCGGGATATCGAAGGCGCGTCCTATCTGGATTTCTTCGGCGGCATCCTCACGGTCTCCGTGGGTCACGCCAATGAACGGGTTAACAAGGCGGTAATCGCCCAGATCCAGCGGCTCACACACATCTCGACCCTGTACCCGACGCTTCCGATGGGAGAGTTGGCCGAGCGCCTTGCCCGCATCACTCCCGGCGCGCTGCAGAAGTGCTTCTTTACCGCATCAGGCAGCGAAGCGGACGAAATGGCGGTCATGACCGCGCAAAGCCACACGGGCAACACCGAAGTGATTGCGCTGCGGCACGGCTATTCCGGGCGCACATTGCTGGCCCAGAGCCTGACCGGCAACGCGGCCTGGCGCGGCAACGCCCATCTGGCGCCGGGCATCCGTCACGCCCCGGCGCCCTACTGCTACCGATGCCCCTTGAAACTGACCTACCCGAAGTGTGGCATCGCCTGCGCCAAAGACGTCAAGGAACTGATCGAGACTACGACAAGCGGCCATGTGGCCGGCATGCTGGCCGAGCCGATTCTGGGCGTGGGCGGCTTCATCACGCCGCCCCGGGAGTACTTTGCGATCGTGGCTGAGATTGTGCGCGCACACGGCGGTCTGTTCATCGCCGACGAAGTGCAAACCGGTTTCGGCCGTACGGGGAAACTCTGGGGCATCGAGCACTACGAAGTGGAACCGGACCTGATGACCATGGCGAAAGGCATCGCTAACGGCCTTCCTCTCGGCGTGCTGGTGACCACCCCGTCCATCGCTGAATCGCTGGATAAATCCACCTTGTCCACCTTCGGCGGCAATCCGGCCAGTTGCGCCGCAGCCAATGCGGTGATCGACATCGTTGAGCGGGACGGACTGGCGGACAGGGCCGCTGCGCTGGGCGAAAAGCTCAGCGGCGGCCTCAAGCGCCTGCAACGGCGGTTCCCCGTCATGGTCGGGGATGTACGGGGCAAGGGACTGATGCAGGCTATCGAGTTTGTGGTGGATGAAACTGTCGGCGACCGCTCTCCGAGCCCGAAGCGCACTGCCGCCTTCATCGAAGCGGCCCGTGAGCGCGGGCTGCTGTTGGGTCGCGGAGGTCTCTACGGCAATACCGTGCGCATTGCACCGCCGCTGACGGTTTCCGCCGCCGAAGTCGATGAAGCGCTGACCGCCATGGAAGACGCTCTCGTTTTCGTGACCGACGCGTAGGCCACGTTGCCATGCCAACGGAACAGGGCACTTTGCGTTTGAAGTCAAATCGGCTGGAACGCCACTTTGAGGATTCCAAGCCGCCGCTCTCCGCCGCCGAAGCCCTGATTGAGGCGGACCGGTGTCTGTATTGCCATGACGCGCCCTGTGTTCGGCACTGCCCCACGACCATAGACATTCCGAAGTTCATCGCTCAGATCGCCTCCGGCAATACCCGGGGGGCGGCCACCACGATTTTCCGGCAAAACATGCTGGGCGCTTCCTGCGCGCGAGTGTGCCCGGTAGAGGAGATGTGCGTGGGCGCCTGCGTGTACCAGCAATTCAACGGTCAGCCCATCGCAATCGGGCGCCTGCAGCGCTACGCCACCGATACGGCCTGCGCCGATGAACGCGCTAGCGCGCGGCCGTTATTCACGCCGGCTCCTCCCATCGGCCGCCGGGTGGCTTTGATCGGCGCGGGCCCCGCCAGCCTCGCCTGCGCCGCCCACCTGGCCCTGGCAGGCGTGGAAGCCGATATCTACGAACGCGAGGACTTACCTGGCGGACTCAATACAACAGGTGTAGCACCTTACAAGATGCAAGCCGATTCGAGCCTCGCCGAAGTGGAATGGCTGCTCAGCCACGGGGCGCGGCTTCGTGCCGGAGTGCGCGTGGGGGAAGACATCGGTTTTGCGTCGCTCCTTGAGAAATATGACGCGCTGTTTATCGGCGTTGGCCTGGGCCAGGGTAGAACGCTGAACCTGGAGGGACCGGGTGTTTGGGGAGCCACGGAACTGATCCGTGCCATCAAGACGGAGGAGGGCTTTGCCTTGCCGGCCGGCGCGAGCCGGGCGGTCGTAATCGGCGGAGGCAACACCGCCATCGACATTGCGCGCGAACTTGCGCTGCTTGGCGTAACCGAGGTGACGCTGGCTTACCGCCGCCGCGAGGCGGACATGAGCGCTTACACCCATGAGCTCGCCGCCGCGCGAAGCTGCGGCGTTCGGTTGCGTGAAAACCTGCGCCCGCTCGCCGCTGTGCATCGCGGCGGCGCTCTCTGCAGCGCTCGCTTCCGGGAGGTCGGCAGCAACGAGGAGGTCGAACTGGCCTGTGATCTTCTCGCGGTAGCGGCAGGTCAGGAAACGGGTGTGCAGGCGCTCGGGGCCGGCGTGCGCTGTAACGCGGACGGGACGGTGTGGGTGGATCCGGAAACGCGCCGCACATCGCGCAAGCGCGTGTTTGCCGGCGGCGACTGCATCAACGGTGGCCGCGAAGTAGTTGACGCCGCCGCTGACGGACGCATTGCGGCACAGGCCATGCTGGCGGTGTGGCGGTCGGAAGCGGCAGGAACGAAACGCGATGGCTGACTTGAGCATCGACTTTTGCGGCATCACCAGCCCCAACCCGTTTTGGCTGGCTTCCGGTCCGCCAACCAATAGCGGAGAGCAGGTCATGCGCGCATTTGACGCGGGATGGGGCGGCGCAGTATGGAAAACGCTCGGCGAACCCATCGTTAACGTCAACAGCCGCTTCGGCGCCATGGATATCGGCAGCGCCAAAGTTGCCGGATTCACCAATATTGAACTCATCACGGACCGTCCGCTGGCCGCCAATTTCCAGGAGATGACGGAGGTAAAGAAGCGCTATCCGGACCGTGCTCTGATCGCCAGTCTGATGGTGGAGACGCGGGAGGAGTGGCGCGAGATTATTCGCCGCTCCGAGGATGCGGGCTGCGACGCTATCGAATTGAATTTCGGCTGTCCGCACGGCATGTGCGAGCGCGGCATGGGCAGCGCCGTCGGTCAGGAACCGCGGGTGCTTGCGGAGATCGCGAGCTGGGCGAAGGAGTTCTCATCCGTGCCCGTGCTGGTCAAGCTGACGCCGAATGTCGGCGACATTCTGGAACCCGGCCTGGCTGCGGTGCGGGCCGGCGCTGACGGACTGTCGCTGATCAACACCATCAAGAGCGTGATCGGCGTGGACCTCGACCTTATGACGCCGCTGCCCGCGGTGGGCGGCGAGGGTACTCACGGCGGTTACTGTGGCCCTGCGGTCAAACCCATCGCCCTGCACATGGTGGGGGCGCTGGCTCGCGACATGCGCATAAGGACCCCGCTTTCCGCGATCGGCGGCGTATCCACGTGGCGCGACGCTGCGGAGTTTGTCGCACTGGGGGCCGGCAGCGTACAGGTTTGCACGGCGGTCATGCATAAGGGCTATCGCATCATCGAAGACCTGACGGAGGGCTTGAGTGAATTTCTGGACGCCAGGGGTATGGCGTCGTTGACCGAATTGATAGGTCAGGCGTCGCCCAACTTTCGTGAATGGGGCGATCTCGATCTCAACTACCGGATCGTCGCCGACATCAATCCGGATACGTGTATTGGTTGCCAGTTGTGCTATGTCGCCTGCCTGGACGGCGCGCACCAGTGCATCCATACCAGTCAGTCGCCCTGTCATGCCTGGCACGGCGAACCGGATCATGCTCAAGGCCCCCGCGCACAGGTAGCGGCGCCTGTGGAGCACGCTGCCCCGGCGAACATGGATAGCCGCACGCCCTGGGTGGACGAAGCTGAATGTATCGGCTGCAACCTGTGCGCGCTGGTGTGCCCGGTTCCCGGGTGCATCACGATGCGCGAAGTGGCGCAAGGAGCATCACGGGAAAGCTGGAATGAACGCCTTGAGGCGACAGGGCCGCGGAGCCATGGATGATTGGCTCGACCGCGCTCCCGGCATGGTTGCCCATTCTTCGGTGTCAACCGGAGTGAGACTCCGATGCAATTGAGCAAGAACGACCTCTTGCGCACACAGGCTTACGTGGACGGGGCCTGGACCGACGCCGACAGCGGCGCGCTGACAAGCGTCACGAACCCGGCGAACGGCGCAGTTGTGGCGGAAGTCGCCCGCTGCAGCAAGGCCGAGACGCGCAGGGCGATTTTCGCCGCCGAACGGCCCAGGCCGATTGGCGCCGCCGTCCGGCCAGGGAAAGGGCGGACGCGCTGCGCCGTATATTTGTTGCGATGATGGCCAACCAGGAGGACCTGGCTCGCATTCTTGTTGCTGAGCAGGGCAAGCCACTGGCCGAGGCCAGAGTCGAAATCGCCTACGGCGCCAGTTACTTTGAATGGTTTGCCGAGGAAGCCGGGCGGGTTTACGGTGACACCATTCCAGCGCCGAGCGCCGATAAGCGCATTGTCACCGTCAAGCAGCCGGTGGGCGTCGTGGCCTGCATAACGCCATGGAACTTTCCCAACGCGATGCTGTCCCGCAAGATCGCGCCGGCCCTGGCGGCAGGCTGCTCAGTGGTGTGCAAGCCGGCCACGGCCACGCCTCTGTCGGCTTTGGCGATTGCCGCCCTGGCTGAAGACGCCGGTGTCCCGAAAGGCGTCGTGAATGTTCTTGCCGGCGACACTCGCGCCATCGGCGCTGAACTGACGGGCAATCCGACCGTGCGCAAGCTTACTTTCACTGGTTCCACGGCGGTGGGCAAGAGTCTGATCCGCGCCTCGGCGGATACGGTCAAGCGAGTTTCCATGGAGCTGGGCGGAAACGCGCCGTTTATCGTCTTCGATGACGCCAACCTGGATACGGCCGTATCGGGCGCAATGACCTGCAAGTACCGGAATGCCGGCCAGACCTGTGTATCGGCGAATCGGATTCTGGTTCAGTCCGGAATCTTCGACGCTTTCGCGGAACGGTTCGCCGAAGAGGCGTCCAGCCTTCAGCTCGGCGACGGCATGGATGCAGATACGGCCATGGGGCCCTTGATTGACAGGGCCGCCGCACAGGGTGTCCGGGCGATGATCGGCGAGGCGGTTGCGGAAGGGGCCGCCGTTTTGACCGGAGCGAATCAAGGCGTGGACGATGGCCCCTTCGTTGAGCCGACCGTACTCACGGGCGTGACGCCGGCAATGCGCGTCTGTAGAGAGGAAATCTTCGGCCCGGTGGCGCCTCTGCTGCGCTTTGACAGTGAGGAGGAGGCCATTCGTCTGGCCAACGACACTCCGTTCGGGCTGGCCGCCTATTTCTATGCACGCGACATCGGGCGCATTTTCCGCGTGGGAGAGGGCCTGGAGTTCGGAATCGTCGGCGTCAACGAAGGGATCATATCCAACGCCGCCGCGCCCTTCGGCGGAGTCAAGGAGTCCGGGAACGGGCGAGAAGGATCCAAATACGGTCTGGACGACTATCTTGAGATCAAATATCTGTGCCTGGGCGAGATCGAGTGATGGGCAACTCTGCAGGAAACCCGGGCCAGGCATCCGGCTTTGCAGCAATCATCGCCACGGGCGCCTGCGCGGCCATGATCTTCAATACGCTGCCGCTGTTCCTGGGCGTCGCCGCGGACACTTACGATCTCGGCAGTGAAGGAGCTGGATGGCTGGGAACCATTTACCTTGCCGGGTTCGGGCTGTCGTCGGTGGCGGCTGCGTTCCTGATCACTCGAACCAGCCGCCGCTTGCTCAGCCTGATACTGTTTCTGAGCGCCGCTCTCTTGCTCGCGCTTGCGGCCGGGGCGGGTAGCTGGTGGCTATTCGTAACGCTTCTGTTTGCTGTAGGACTCAGTTTCGGAGCCCAATACAGCCTGTCCTTCGTGATTGCAGGAGAACGGTCCAATCCCACCCGGGCTTTCGGCGTGAAGCTGTTGGGCGAGGTGTTGCTGGGCGCCGCCCTGCTTGCCGTTATTCCGCTGTTTCTTTTGTCGCGCTTCGGGCTGGCCGGGATGTTGATTGCCTTTGCCGCCACAGCAGCCGCAGGCGCGCTATGCGTGCCGTGGATCGCCGGCAACGGATCGGCTCGGGAGGTCACCCGGACGCCGGTGCGGGGCTCGAGCTTGCCTGTCCCAGCAGTGATCGGGCTGGTCGCACTGTTTGCCTTCACGATTGGTCAAAGCGCGCTGTGGTCGTTTACCGAACGCCGGGCGTCGCTTGAGGGCTTTGAAGCCGATGCCATTGGCCTGACCCTTTCGGTCGCGGCTTTGTCCGGCGGCCTTGGTTCTCTTGCCGCCGCCTGGCTGTCGGACCGCCGGGGCCGTCTCGCGCCCCTGGCCGGTGCGGCCCTGTTGTACGGAATGGCGATTCTCCTTTTCGTGGTGGGTGGGACGCTGTGGGTGTTCGGGGCTGCCGTCAGCCTGTTCATGTTTGCGTGGCTGTTCGCACTGCCTTATATGACCTTTTCCATATCCGCTTCCGATGTCGGCGGCCGCGCCACTTCACTGGTCGCCGCCTGTCTCGCTTTCGGCAGCATGGTTGGCCCGGGCATGGCGGGGCAGTTGGTGGCCGGCGGCTCGTTCGGGCCGTTGTACCTGTTCGCGGCAATTGCCACCTTTGCTGCCTATGCGTCATTTTGGCGGCTTGCTTCGGCTCGCGGAGTCAGCTGATAGGGCCTGGAGGCCGGATTCATGAAAGAGCGCCTGCCATTGTTCATCGGCGGTGAATTTGTCGCCGGAGAAAGCCACCGGATCCTGGCCGTCACCAACCCGGCCACGCAGGAGGTCTTGACCGAACTGCCTTTCGCAACGCAGGAGGAAATCGATCGGGCCGTAGCAAGCGCAACGCACACCTTTTTCTCCTGGCGGGAAACGCCTGTCCCCGAACGGGCGCGCCTGATGCTCCGGTATCAGCATCTGCTGAAGGAACATCAAGACGACATCGCCCGCGTTCTCAGCCGCGAGACCGGCAAAATTTTTTCCGACGCCCAGGGGGATGTCTGGAGAGGCATCGAGGTGGTGGAGCACGCCTGCAATATCGCCAGTCTGATGATGGGGGAAACCGCAGAAAACGTGGGCGGGCGGATCGACACCTGCACGTATACGCAACCTATTGGCGTGTGCGCCGGCATTACGCCATTCAATTTCCCGGCAATGATTCCCTTGTGGATGTTTCCGCTCGCCATAGCATGCGGCAACACCTTTGTGCTCAAGCCGTCCGAGCACGATCCAATGACGCCAAACTTGCTGGCCGAGCTGTTTGTGGAGGCCGGAGCGCCCGAGGGCGTATTGCAGGTCATTCATGGCGGCAAGGATCAGGTGGACGCCTTGCTTACCCACCCGGACATCCGCGCCGTCTCGTTCGTGGGTTCCCTGCCTGTGGCCCGGCACGTCTATCGTACCGGCACGCAGCACCTCAAGCGCGTCCAGGCCATGTCTGGCGCCAAGAACCACATGGTAGTGATGCCTGACGCCAACAGGGAGCAGGTCATCAGGAGCCTTGTCGGCGCCTCCTGCGGCGCGGCCGGTCAACGCTGCATGGCCATAAGCGTAGCGGTCCTGGTTGGCGGCGCCGCGAACTGGATTCCGGATATCCGGAATGCCATGGCCGCCGTAAGCCCCGGGCCGTGGGACGACGGGAACGCTGCCTATGGCCCCCAGATTACGCCGGAGGCAAGAGAGCGCATCGTAAAACTAATTGCCGACGGAAAGGACGAAGGCGCCGACTGCCTGTTGGACGGGTCGGACTGCAGTGTGGCCGGCTACCCTGAAGGAAACTGGTTAGGGCCCACGCTGTTCAGCAAGGTTTCCCCCGATATGAGGATTTACACGGAAGAGATCTTCGGTCCGGTGCTGCTGTGTGCGCAAGTTGGCGGCCTCGACGAGGCCATCAGATTCATAAACGCGAACCCGTACGGTAACGGCACTTCGATATTCACTTCCTCCGGCGGCGCCGCACGGAAATTCCAGCACGAGATTGCAGTCGGCCAGGTGGGTATCAACATACCCATCCCCGTACCTTTGCCGTTTTTCAGCTTCACGGGGTGGCGTCAATCATTTTTCGGCGACCAGCACGCGTACGGCAAACAGGCGGTGAAGTTCTATACGGAGACCAAGACTGTTATGGCTCGATGGCCGGACGATACTCTGCTCGGCGAGCCAAACATGACAATCAACCTCGCGTAGCCGGTGCGTCGTCACGCTGAACCACCAGGTACTGCGCCTATGTCGATGGCAAGAGAAAATTGCGTGAAGCCGTCTAAGTTTGCGTAGTGCCGGGTGCGTCGCCGAGTCGGCGAAATCAGTGTAGAGGTGGCTGACCGGGCGCTTGAGGTGGCGGCCGCGCTGCAGGAGGAAGGATTGGACAAGACTACGCTATCCGAACTTGCGCACTCCCTGACCAGCCGGGCGCGCCGCTGCGCCCGCACCATCGATCGCCGGTCGCCACGCCGCAGGGCCGCCGGCGCATAGCGTCAGCCCGAATCCGCGAGTTCCGCCTGCAGGGCCGCGTGCAGCGCCTCCTGTTGCGGGCCGGACAGCGGTTGGCCGCGCTCATTGATCAGGTGAAAAAAGTCCTCGGCGCGCTCGCCTATGGTTGCGACTTTCGCGGTGCGCACCGCTATTTCCCGGCGGGTAAGGATGCCTCCCACCAGCCCCAGGAGTCCCGGCCGATCCGTGGTGACCAGCTCCATTACCGTGTGGCGCCCGCGCGGGTCGTCGCGAAAACTCACCTGCACGCCGACGTCGAAGGCCCGCAAGCGCCTCGGCAGTTTGCGGTGGGCCGGTTGTGAAGGCAGCTTGCCTCTGGCGAGTGCTGCCCTCAGGGAACCGCAGATGGCTTCCAGCCGGTCGGCGTCATGCAGCGCTGAACCGTCGCGCTGGACCACCAGGTACTGCGCCAGGCTGCGCCGCCCGCCGGACGGCAGGATGCGCGCGTCGAGTATGTTCAGCCCCTTCGTGTCCAGCACCGAGCAAGTGATATAGAACCGGTGCACGGCGGACGGGCCGTGCACCAGTATCGCGGTATTGCCGTTGGCCGAGTCGGTGCGCGCGGCCACCTGGAAGCCGTCGCCGGCCAGGCCGCCCTCAAGCGAGATCGTGTGCCACACGATCTCGTCGTCGCGGAACAGCCAGAAATAGTCCTCGGCAAAGCGGTCCCACAGTGCGCGGATCCGCTCTTTCTCCAGCCCTCGGCCGCCGAGTTCGAGCAGCGCGGCATGTTCGCGCTCCCGCAGCAGTTCCTCGGTCCCGCGGGGGTGTTCTATGTTCATCCGCAGCGCCCGTTCCGTCTGGCGGTACAGGTCCTCGAACGCCCGCGCCTTCCAGGCCGTCCACAGGTTGGGGTTGGTGCCCCGCACGTCCGCCACGGTCAGCAGGTAAAGGTGATCCAGATGGGCCTGGTCGCCCACCAGGCGGGCGAAATCACGAATGACCGCCGGGTCGTAGACGTCCTTCTTCTGGGCGGTCATCGACAGTTCCAGGTGATGCCGCACCAGCCACGCCGCCAGGGCCGACTCGCGCGGATTCAAGCCATGGTCGGCGCAGAATTGCTCGGCCTCGCCGGCGCCCAGTTGCGAGTGATCGCCGCCGCGGCCCTTGGCGATATCGTGGAAAAGCCCGGCGATATAGAGCACGGCGGGGTTTTCGATTCCTTGCATGATCTCCGACAGGCCGGGATCCTTGCTTTTCTCCGTGGGCAGGGCGAACCGGCGGAGATTGCGCACCACGCGCAGGATGTGCGCATCGACCGTGTAGCTGTGAAAGAGGTCGTACTGCATCCGGCCGGTAATCAGCCCGAACTGCGGAATGTAGGCGCCCAGGATTCCGTAGCGGTTCATCGCCTCCAGCTGGCTGGGCGCATCGGCGGGCGCGGACAGCACCTGCATGAAGGTGCGGCGGTTCTTCGGGTCCTTGCGGAAACTGCGGCCGATCGAGGGCGCGGCTTCCATCAGCCGCTCCACCAGGGGGCCGCTGAAGCCGCGGATATCCGCATGCTTCTGCCGCAGCAGGAAAGGCTCCAGCACCGCCCGCGGCGAGTCGCGCAGCAGATTGGGCCGCTTCGAGTCCAGGTAACCATTGCGCAGCAGGAAGCGCGCGTTGACGCGCCGCTCCGAGGCGCGGGTGCGGCCGATGACCTCGCCCAGTCGCCGGAGAATGATTTCATTGAACAGCGAGACGCTGCGGGTGGTCCGGTAATAGCGCTGCATGAACTGCTCGACGGCGCGGTTGCCGGTCTGATCGTTAAAACCGAAGACTCCGGCAAGCTGTTTCTGGTGCTCAAACAGGAGCCGGTCTTCCATGCGGCCCGCGTGTATGTGGAGCGCAAAGCGCACCTGCGAAAGGAAATCGCGCGCCCCGCGAAGCGCGTCCAGCTTCTCGGCCGAAATCAGTCCCCGTTCGGCCAGGGTTTCGAGCGTGGCCGATCCGAAGCGGCGCTTGAGAATCCAGTGCACCGTGTGCAGGTCGCGCAGTCCGCCCGGTCCGCTTTTGACATCGGGTTCCAGATTGGAGGCGGTGTCGCCGTGCTCCGTGTTGCGCCGCTCCTGTTCCCTGAGCTTGGCCCGGTAGAACTGCGCGGAAGACCAGACGCTGCGCGCATTGATGGCTTTCGTGAGTTGCCCGAACAGCCTGGCGGAACCGGCCAGAAGCCGCGCTTCCAGCAGCGCCGTCATGATCGTGACGTCGGCGCGGGCCTGGTCCCGGGACTCCGCCACGGTCCTTGTGCCGTGCCCCGGCTTGAGCCCCACGTCCCACAGAAAGGCCAGAAATGCGCCCACTTCCGCTTTGGCGCTGCGCGAATAACCCTGCGGCATCAGGACCAGCACGTCGACGTCCGACGCGGGGTACATCTCCTCGCGGCCGTAACCGCCTACAGCCAGCAGGGCGGCGCCGCGCAGCGCGGGGCCGGCGTGCAGATGCCACAACTCGCAAAGCAGTTCGTCCAGCTTCCGGGACCGCAGCCTCAGCAGTTCAGGGGTGCTTTCCCGGTTGCTCAGGAAAGCCTCGCGGATGCGCTCTTCATGCTTCCGGATGCGGTCACGGCAGGCGCCGAGTTGCCGTTCGCGCGGACCCGCCAACGGCAGCGCCTCGGCGGCCGCAGTCATCTGCTCAGGGTTCAACCGGACCGTCTCCCAGGGTCAGGACTTCGTAACCGTGGGCCGTTACCAGAACCGTATGCTCCCACTGCGCCGACAGTTTGCGGTCGCGGGTCACCACGGTCCAGCCGTCCGGAAGCAGGCGGGTATCGGGAAGCCCCTCATTGAGCATCGGCTCCACGGTTAGCGTCATTCCCTCGCGCAACGCCATGCCCGTGCCCGGCTTGCCGTAGTGCAGGACGTTGGGCGGCTCGTGGAACACCCGGCCGATACCATGACCGCAGTATTCGCGCACGACGCTCAGACCCTGATTCTCGGCCATCGTCTGAATCGCATGGCCGATGTCGCCCAGCCGCTTGCCGGGTCCGATCTCGCGAATTCCGGCCCACATGGCGTCGAAGGTTATCCCTGCCAGCCGCCGCGCCTTTATTCTCGGCCGGCCCACGTGAAATATGCGGCTGGTGTCGCCGTGAAAACCGTCCTTGATCACGGTGATGTCGATGTTGAGCATGTCGCCGTCGCGCAGCTTGCGCTTTCCGGGGATTCCATGGCAGACCACCTGGTTGAGGGAAGTGCAGATGGAGCGCGGAAAGCCGCGGTAATTCAGTGGCGCCGGTATGGCCTGCTGTTCCCGCGTGATGTATTCGTGGCAGATCCGGTCCAGTTCGCCGGTGGTCATGCCGGCCCGCACCTGCGGACCGATCATGTCCAGCACCTCGGCCGCCAGCCGGCCGGCAACGCGCATGCGCTGTTGCTCCTCGCTTGACTTGATGCTGACTTGCATGGGGTCGTAATGGCTCAAGACTGGCGCCGGCGCCAATAGTAGCGCGCATTTCTCCGGCAAGCAGCGGAACCTCTACTCCGTGCGGCGCACGGGAAAGCATGATGCTATAAAATTGCGGGCTCGCTCCGGCGGGCGAACATCGGGCGGCGGCAGGGCCTCGTCGCCGGGAAACAGCCTTCCGGGGTTTCTTGGTACTCACAGGAGCAAGCTATTGGCGCAAATTACCGTGCGTGAAATGCTGGACGCGGGCGTGCACTTCGGGCACCGGGCAAGACACTGGAACCCGAAAATGGCGCCTTTCATATATGGCGAACGCAACCAGCTTCACATAATCGATCTGGAGCAGACGGTACCGCTCTACAAGAAAACCTGTGAGTTCGTGCAATCTGTGGCGGCGCAGCGCGGAACCGTGCTGTTCGTAGGCACCAAGCGCGCCGCGCAGCATGCGATCCGCAACGAGGCAACCCGCTGCGGCATGCCGTACGTCAGCCACCGCTGGCTGGGCGGCACGCTCACGAACCTCAAGACGATCAAGAAATCCATCGCCCGGCTGGAGGAGCTGGAGGCGCTGGATGAAGAGACCCTGCGCGAGCGCTTCACCAAGAAGGAAGCACTCGGAGTCAAGCGCGAACTGGCAAAGCTGAATCGTTCGCTGGGTGGAATCCGCTCCATGGACACGCTTCCCGACGCGGTCTTCATCATCGACCTGGAGCACGAGCGCATCGCCCTGAACGAAGCCAGGAAGCTCGGCATCCCGGTGGCCGCGGTGGTCGATACCAACTGCTCGCCGCAGGACGTGGATTACATGATTCCCGGCAACGACGACGCCATCCGCGCCGCTGAACTCTATGCGCGCGGAATCGCCGACGCGATTCTCAAGGGCCGCGAGGAAATGCCGGAAATTTCGCTCGGCGACGACGAGTTCGTGGAGCTGGACGAGTCGGGCAAGCCCATTGCGCGCAGCGGACGCCCGCGGTCAAGGGCCAAGACGCCTGCGCGACTGCGTGGCGTGTCGCGGCGTATGCCCCGGCGCACCGCGGCCGTTGCCCGCGAACGGGAGGACCGGGACGCGAAGCCCGCCGAGGCCGCGCCCCGGGTGGCGACCAGGCCCGCCGCCGCGGCGGCGCCCGCAACGGCTCCTTCCGCAGAGGATGCGGAGGCGCCCGCAGCGGCTCCCGCCACAGACGATGCGGAAGCGCCCGCACCGGCTGCCGCCGAAGAGGGCACGGCGACAGCCGCACCACCGCCGGCCGAAGGGGAGGGCTAGCGAATGGCGATTACTGCCGCCCAGGTCAAGGCCCTGCGCGAGTCGACCGGCGCGGGCATGATGGATTGCAAGCGTGCGCTGACCGAAACGAACGGCGACGCGGAAGCTGCGCGTAACCTGTTGCGAAAGAAGGGCGCGGCGGCCGCGGAGAAGAAGGCCTCGCGGGCTGCGGCGGAGGGCGTGATTGCATGGGCCGAGAGTTCCGGCGCGATCGCCATCGCGGAAGTGAATTGCGAGACCGATTTCGTGGCGCGGCGCGAGGACTTTCGCCGCTACGCCGCGTCCATTGCGCAAACCGTGGCGGATCAGGCGCCCGCAAGCCTGGATGGATTGCTGGCGCTTGAGGTGGACGGGCAGTCCCTTGAACAGACCCGTCAGGACGCGGTGGCCCGGATCGGCGAGAACATTTCCGTGGGCCGCTTTGAGCGCATCGAGGCACAGGGCGAAACGTCCGTGTACGTGCACAACAACCGGATAGGCGTGGTCGTGGACATGCAGGGCGGCGACGCGGAACTGGGCAAGAACATCGCCATGCACGTGGCGGCGATGCGCCCGCAGCACGTATCTCCCGATGACGTGCCCGGCGAAATAGTCGAGCGGGAACGCGCTTTTTTGACTGATCAGGCCGCCGAATCCGGAAAGCCTCCGGAAATCGTGGCGCGCATGGTGGAAGGGCGCTTGCGCAAGTTTCTCGACGGCATCTGCCTGACGGGGCAGATTTACGTGCGCGACAGCAAGCTCACGGTCGGCAAGCTGCTGTCCTCCCACAACGCCCGGGTGCACAGCTTCGTGCGCTTTGAGGTGGGAGAGGGTGTAGAGCGCCCCGCAAGCGATCTCGCCGAAGAGGTCGAGGCCCAGCTTCGCGAGCACAGGTAGGGCCTGGTGTCCCCGCTGCGCCGTATTTTGCTGAAGCTCAGCGGGGAGGCCCTGATGGGCCGGGAGTCGCACGGGATCGACATGTCGATGCTCGCGCGCATCGCCGGAGAAATCAAGGAACTCTCCGACCTGGGGGTCGAGACCGCCGTAGTGGTGGGCGGCGGCAACATCTTTCGCGGCGAGGGCCTGGCCCGGGCCGGCATGGACCGGGTAACCGCGGATCACATGGGAATGCTGGCCACGGTCATCAACGCGCTGGCGCTTCAGGACGCGCTGGAACGCGTGGGCACGGGCGTGCGGGTAATGTCTTCCATGGCGGTGCGCGCCGTGTGCGAGGACTACATACGTCGCCGCGCGCTCCGGCACCTGGAAAAGGGCAGGGTATGTATTTTCGCCGCGGGCACCGGCAACCCCTATCTGTCAACCGACACGGCCGCCAGTCTGCGGGCGGTGGAAATCGGCGCCGACCTGCTCATCAAGGGCACCCAGGTGGACGGCGTGTACTCGGCCGATCCGAACATTCAGCCGGACGCCACGCGGTATGAGCGGATTTCGCACGATCAGCTGATCGGCGCCCGCCTGGGCGTCATGGACTCGACGGCAGCGGTCATGTGCCGGGACAATGACCTGCCGATTCGCGTATATGATGTCGGCTCGCCCGGCTACCTGTTGCGTATTGTCAAGGGCGAGGATGTTGGAACTCTGGTAACCAGCGCCGCCGACTAGCAACGGTTGTCCCGACCGGCGCCGGGCGCGGCGCGGCTTGGGGGGCAAATGATCGACGAACTTAAGGAAGATGCAATCGAGCGAATGGACAAGAGTGTGGCGGCGTTGCGCGCAAGCCTCTCCCGTCTGCGCACCGGCCGAGCCCACGCCGGACTGATCGATCATCTGACGGCGCCTTACTATGGCGCCGATACGCCCCTGCGCCAGATCGCCAGCATCACCGTGGAGGACGCCCGCACGCTTGCCGTGTCCGCCTGGGAGGCGAGCATGGTTCAGCCCATAGAAAAGGCCATACGCGAGTCGGGGCTGGGATTCAATCCTGTCACCGCCGGCACGGTGATCCGTGTGCCGATTCCCGAGTTGACCGAAGAACGCCGCCGCGAGCTGGTGCGGGTGGCGCGCCACGAGGCGGAAATGGGACGCGTGGCGGTTCGCAATATCCGGCGCGACGTGCTGGCCGACATCAAGCAGCTCGTCAAGGAAAAGATGGCCACGGAAGACGATGAACGGCGATCGGCGGACGAAGTGCAGAAGATCACCAACGCCCACGTTGCCCAGATGGATGCCTTGCTGGAGGAGAAGGAACGGGAAATCATGTCGATCTAGCCGGATATTGTCGTGAGTGAGACAGTGCAGCATCTGGCGATCATCATGGACGGCAACGGCCGCTGGGCCGAACGGCTTGGCCGTCCCCGGTCGGAGGGTCATCGGGCGGGTGTGGAAGCAGCGCGAACCATTGTCGAAGACTGCGCGCGCCGCGGTATTTCCGTGCTGACGCTTTTCGGGCTCAGCAGCGAAAACTGGAGGCGTCCGGAAGACGAAGTAAGCGAACTGATGACACTTCTCACCGAAAACCTGCGGCGGCACATGGGACTACTGAACGACAACGGCATATGCCTGCGGTGCATCGGAGACCGCAGCCGGTTCTCCGGCGGCGTCCGTGCCGCGCTGGAAAAGGCCGAGGAGAGCACCCGCCGGAATGACCGGATGCAACTGGTCGTGGCGCTTTCCTACGGTGGGCAGCAGGAAATCGTTCGCGTGGCGCAGGAGTTGGCCCGGGACGCGGCGCGCGGAGCGCTGGATCCGGATGACATCGACCTGGAAGCGTTTACGCTCCGCACCGGCCTGGCGGACCTGCCGCCGCCGGATTTCATGATTCGAAGCGGAGGTGAGCGCAGGCTCAGCAATTTTCTGCTCTGGCACCTGGCCTATACGGAGCTTTACTTCACTGAGGTTCTCTGGCCCGATTTCGGAACCGGGGAATTGCAGACGGCGCTCGACGACTATGCGGCGCGACATCGTCGATTCGGTACTGCATGAGCCGGTTCCTGCCCCCAAGGCTCCTGACCGCGGCAGTGCTGGTGGCTGCGATCGTAGTCGCGAGCGCTTCCCCCCTCAGCCTGAAGCTGGCCATGATCGGGCTGGTGCTGCTGCTTTGCTGGCGGGAGTGGCTGCGAATGGCGGGTCTGGCCGGGACCCTCGCCCGGTCGGTCGGGATTGTCCTGTTCGCCCTGGCCCTGGCCGTGCCGGTTGCGATGCCGCCGCCCAGTGCGGTTTCATACGCGGTCATGGTCCTGGGCGTGGCCTGGTGGGCGCTGGCCATCGTCTTGTTACGCGGGTCGTTCAGTTCGATGGGCAACTCCATTGCCCTGGCCTATGGGCTCCTGGGTATGGCGCCCGCCTGGCTGGCGGTACTGGCCATTTTCGGCAGCGGCAGGGGAGACTTGCTCATCCTGTTGCTGGTACTGGTCGGTGCGGCCGACACGGGGGCGTTCGTATTCGGCAAACTGCTGGGCCGGCGTCCGCTGGCGCCCGTCTTGAGCGGCGGCAAGACCGTGGAGGGCGCCGCAGGGGGGCTGGCGGTGGCGACGCTTGCGGGCTTTGCCGCATCTTTTTACCTGCAGCAATCGGCGCTGTTCTGGACATTGGGAGGGCTGGCGGTTGGAGGTTTGTCGATGCTGGGCGATCTGACGGTAAGCATGTTCAAGCGGCGTGCGGGCCTGAAGGACAGCGGCCGCATGTTGCCGGGCCACGGGGGAATGCTGGACCGCATGGACAGCAGTATCGCCGCGGCGCCGCTGCTGGGATTGCTGGTGTTTCAGCCGGTGGGCTGGCTGCCCCTTTAGGCAGGGATAGCAAGGCTTGTTTTGGTAGCATAGAAAAACAAGCCGCGAAAGACCGAGTTAGAAGAGAATTCCCTCTGCCATGCTGGTAGACACCCTGATTGCGATAGGCGCGTTCGTGCTGGCGATAAGCCTGCTTGTCGCCGTGCACGAGTGGGGGCATTACATCGCCGCGCGAATGTCGAAAGTCAGGGTGCTCGAGTTTTCGATCGGTTTCGGTCCGGCAATCTGGCGACGAAAGGCGGGCACGGACCAGACCGAGTACCAACTGCGTGCGCTTCCCGTAGGCGGTTACGTGCGCCTGCTGGATGAACGCGAGGGGCCGGTTGCCGAGGAAGAGCTGCATCGCAGCTTCAACCGGCGCCCCTACTGGCAAAGGATATTCATCCTCGCGGCGGGGCCCGGCATGAACTTCCTGTTCGCCATAGTGGCCTATTGGGCGATCTTCATGGTTGGCATACAGGCAACCGCGCCGCTGGTGGGTGGAGTTGCGCCCGGCGGCGTGGCGGAACAGGCCGGGCTGCGTTCCGGCGACCGCATCGTGGCCGTGGAGGAGCGCGAGTCGCCCACCTGGCAGGCTGCCGTCATGGCCATCGTGGACCAGATCCTCGGCGATCCTTCGGTGCAGATGACGGTCGAAGACGATCAGGGCGCCCGGCGCGAACTCGTTCTCGATCTTTCCGGGCAGAAGAAAGACATACTGGCAAACGGCAATCTGTTCGCCGCAGCCGGCCTGGAACCGATGACGGACTCGCGTCCCATCCTGGGCGACATCCTCCCCGACGGGCCGGCCGCCGCGGCCGGGTTCGAGCCCGGTGACCGGGTTCTTTCGGCCGGAGGGGAGGACATCGGCGCCTGGCGCCAGTGGGTTGAATACGTGCGCTCCCGCCCGGGAGAAAACGTGCCAGTGACCGTGGAGCGCAACGGGACGGAGCGGCGGCTGCATGTGCTTATCGGCAGCCGCGGCGAAGCCGCCGGGGAAGACGCGGCCGGTCCCGTTTCCATTGGCTTCGTCGGCGTAATGCAGTCGCCCGAGGCGCGCTCGCACCTGTTCGTGACCCAGCGTTTCGGGCCGGTGGAGGCGCTGGAGCGCGGCATCCGGGAAACCGGGCGCATTACCGGCCTGACGTTCCGCGTGCTCGGCAACATGTTCACGGGCGACGTTTCGCTGCGCACCCTGAACGGGCCGGTGGGCATCGCCCGCTACGCGGGAGAAGCGGTCCAGATCAGCGGAGTCGCTTTCCTTACCTTCCTGGCGCTGGTGAGCGTAAGCCTGGGCATCCTGAACCTGCTGCCCATACCGATTCTGGACGGCGGCCAGATCGTGAACCAGACAATCGAGAGGCTTCGCGGCCGCCCGATTCGCGAGCGCACCCAGCTCGCCGTGCAGCGCCTGGGGGTAGCGCTGGTGCTGACCATCATGTTCGTGGCCCTGTTCAACGACATCAGCGGCTTTTTCGGCCCGGGCGGCTGAGCGAATGAAGCGGAAGTTTCTGGCCGCTGCGGCGTTGGTCCTGATGGGCATCGCGCCGGCGCAGGCGCAGGCGCAGCAGCAGGAGGTCTTCGTCGTTCGGGACATCCGCATCGAGGGTCTGCAGCGGATTTCCGAGGGCGCCGTGCTGAACTACCTGCCGGTGAACATCGGCGACACCCTGGATGCCGCGTCCGTGCGGCAGCTCATGAGGGGCCTGTACGAGTCGGGTTTTTTCGCGGACGTCGAGTTTCGGCGTGACGGGGACTTGCTGCTGGTGGCGGTGCGCGAACAGCCGACGATCGAATCGCTGCTCATCGAAGGCAACAAGGACGTCAAGACCGAGGACCTGAACCGCACGCTGTCCGGGAACGGCATCGCCGAAGGCAGCCTGGTCAAGCCGTCGGTACTGGAGGAAGTCGAACTTTCGCTCACCGACCTCTATTTCGGGCGCGGCAAGTACGGCGCCGATGTCAACGTGGACGTCACCGAACTTCCCGACAACAAGGTGGACGTGGTGATCGACATCAAGGAAGGCGACCGTTCCCGCATCCGCCAGATCAACGTCGTGGGGAACGAACTCTTCACGGACAAGGAGCTGAAGAAGGACTTCGAGCTGAAGACGCCGAACTGGCTGTCGTTCATACGCCAGGACGACCGCTACTCGCGCGAGGCATTGCAGGGCGACCTGGAAAAGCTGCGCTCGTATTACCTGGATCGCGGCTACGCCGATTTCGAACTGCAATCCACCCAGGTGACGCTTTCGCCCGACCTGAAGGACGTGTTCATCACCATCAATATTCGTGAAGGCAGCAATTACACGGTATCGGAGATGAAGCTGACCGGCGATTTCGTGGTGCCCGAGGCCGAGCTCAACCAATACGTGCTGCTCAAGCCGGGAATGCGCTACTCGCAGCAACTCATCACCCAGAGCAGCGAGCTGATCCGGTTGCGCCTCGGCCAGGAGGGATACGGGTTTGCGGAAATCACGCCGATCCCCGAAATCGACGAGGACTCCGGCGAGGTCGCGGTCACGCTGCTGATCAGCGCGGAGCGCCGGGTCTATGTGCGGCGCATCACCTTTGACGGAGCGGCTTCGATCGAGGACGAGGTGCTGCGTCGCGAACTGCGGCAGTTCGAGGGCGCCTACCTGTCCAACGATCTGCTTGAAAGGTCCAAGATTCGGCTGCAGCGTCTTCCGTACCTCGAAGAGGTCGATTTCGAGACCCTTCGGGTGCCCGGCTCGCAGGACCAGGTGGACGTGGTATTCGGCCTGACCGAACGTCAGCCGGGCGAGTTTCAGGGCTCGGTGGGCTACACGGGGTATTACGGGGTGCAGCTCAGCGGCAGCGCGGTCCATTCCAACCTGTTCGGGCGCGGCAACCGGCTCGCGATCGGGCTGACGGGCACCAGCTATTCGCGGCTCTACAATCTGGCCTACACCGATCCGTACGCGACCATGAACGGGGTCAGCATTACCGGTTCGCTCACCTACCAGAACTACAGCCAGTTCTTCAGCGCCGGCTCGGACCTCGACACGACCACGGCCGCGGCCTCCGCGGAGCTGAGCTATCCCATCACGGAATACCAGAGCCTGATACTCGGCGCGACGCTTCAGCAGGCCGACCTCATCACCACCAATTTCAGCAACGAGCAATCCCGGCAATGGGTGCAGGTCAACGGCAAACCGTATGAGCGCGAAGTCGTCAGCCCGATCACGGGCGAGCCCGACATTTACTACGGTTCGAAATTCAACAGCCTGGAATTGCTGATGGGCTGGCTGTATGACAGCCGCAACCGCGTGCTGTTTCCCGATCGGGGCATGCGCCACCGTCTTTCCCTGTCGGCCACGATTCCCGGAAGCGATGTGGAATACGCCACCGCGCGTTACCAGTACACGCAATACCTGCGGATCCCGGGGCTGCGCTGGTTCGGCCTTCGGCTGAGCGCGGACATCGGTATTTCCGAGGCCTTCGGCGATACCAGCGCGGTACCGCCTTACAAGCACTACTACGGCGGCGGACCGGACTCGGTGCGCGGTTTCAAGGAATACCGCCTGGGGCCCAAGGACCGGTTCGGCAACGCCTACGGCGGCAACATGCTGGTTACCGGTCAGGTCGAGCTGACCCTGCCATTGCCCGAGCGCTTCAGTCAGAGCGCACGCCTGGCGGCCTTTTTTGACGTGGGCAACGTGTTCTCCACGTCGGACCTGGTCTTCTACGACCGACTGGGCGATCCGTTGAGTTACGACTTTGACACAAGTAGACTAAAGCGCTCCGTTGGACTCGGCGCGGAGTGGCTGGCGCCCCTGGGACTGCTGAGATTCAGTTTCGCCGCGCCGCTTAACGCCGATCCGGAGACAGACCGGTTTTGGGGGGACGAAGTGGAGCGCTTCCAGTTTTCGCTGGGCGGCGCGTTCTGATATTCGTGCGTCCTCCCGTATCCCTTTGGAAACAAGAGGCTTTTCTTAAACAATGAATACCGTAAAGAAACTACTCCTGGGCGTAGCGATGTGCGCTCTCACGGCCGGTAGCGCACTGGCTCAGGAGACCGCGCTGAAAATAGGGTTCGTCAACCTGGAGGCCTTGACCGTGGAGTCGCCCCAGGGGCGGGAGGCCAACGAGAGCATCAGCGAAATGTTCGCGCCCAGGCAACGGGAGATCAACGCCAAGCAGACCCGGCTGGGAGAGTTGAGCGAGAACTACGAACGCGACCGCGAAACCATGGGCACCGAGCAGTTGCGCAACGCCGAGCGCGAGATTCTGGCCCTGCGCCGCGAGATTCAGCAGGAAGCGCAGGCTTTCGAGGAAGATCTGCAACTGGAACAGAACAACAGCCAGCGCGACCTCGGCACGGTTTTTCTCGGCCACGTGCGCCAGGTTGCCGAGGAAAACGAATACGACCTGATCCTGAGTGGCGGCGTGGTGTACTTCAGCGATGCGGTCAACATCACTCCGCAGGTACTGGGCGCCCTGCAGGAAACCTACAGCAGCGAGCAGCAGGATTAGGGCCTGTTAAACACAGGCCCTAAACATGGCGAGGTAGCCGCCGGCTGTGGATGCTTCTACGACATCGCGTGGTGCGTTCGGTGATGCAGCGGCGTTCGCAGCACGAACGGGGACTGACGCTTGGCGGGTTGGCCCGGCGTCATGGCTGCGAATTGCGCGGACAGCCCGGCGTCAGGGTCCATCGCGTATCGACACTGGCGCGCGCCGATGACGGCAGCGTAGCCTTCTTTCTCAACCAGGCGTACCTGAACGATCTTCGCTCGGCCCGGGCAGGCGCCGTAATCCTCAGCGAGCCCCATGCGCCGGAGTGTCCGGTCGCGGCGCTTGTTACGCCCAATCCCTATCGCGTGTTCGCCGGCGTGGCCGATGAACTGCACGAGCTGTTGCCGCCGGCGGCGGGAATCCATGCCGACGCCACGGTTTCGACCGATGCCAGCGTGGACGCGACCTGCGAAGTCGCGGCCGGGGCCCGTGTGGCGGCCGGGGCCAGGCTGGCCCGTGGCGTTTACGTGGGTCCCAACGCAACCGTCGGACCCGGCGCGAGTATCGGCGAGGACAGCCGGCTGCTGGCCAACAGCACGGTATGCGAGGGTGTGACCATGGGAAGCCGCTGCCTGGTCCATCCCGGGGCCGTGCTGGGTTCCGACGGTTTCGGCAATGCGCCGGATGCCGGGGGGCGCTGGCGCAAGATTCCGCAGCTGGGTTTCGTGCGCATCGGCGACGACGTGGAGATCGGCGCCAACACCACGATCGACCGCGGCGCGCTGGAGGACACGGTAATCGGGGACGGCGTGCGTCTGGACAACCTGATACAGATCGGACACAACGTGCGGATCGGCGAGCACACCGCCATGGCTGCGGGTTGCGCGATTGCCGGGAGCGTGAGGATAGGGCGCAGGTGCCGCCTTGCCGGCAACGTGGGGGTGGCGGGCCACCTTGAAATCTGTGACGATGTGGTGCTGCTGGCCCGTACCGTGGTCACGCGCGGGATTGGCAAGCCCGGAGCCTATGCAGGTTCGATGACCCCCATGGAGGAGGTTGCAAGCTGGCGCCGCAATGCGGCCCGATTCAGGCATCTCGACGCCCTGCACAAGCGCGTGCGGCGCCTGGAGCGTTCCGGATGACGCAGGTTCACGCTACCGCCATCGTATCGCCGCATGCTGAACTGGCTGCGGATGTGGAGGTCGGCCCCTATGCCGTAATCGGACCGGATGTGGAGATCGGCCCCGGCTGCAGGATCGATTCGCACGCGGTCGTGGAAGGTCCCACGCACATGGGCGCCCGCAATGTCGTCCATCCCCACGCGGCCATCGGGCGCGACCCCCAGGACCGGAAATTCCGCCCCGGGGAGGACAGTCGGCTGGAGATCGGCGACGACAACACGATTCGCGAGTTCGTCACCATCAATCGCGGTACGCAGGAAGGGGGCGGAGTCACCCGGGTCGGGAATAACTGCTGGCTGATGGCCAGCGTACACATCGCGCACGACTGCATACTTGGCGATGACGTAGTGATGGCCAATTTCGCCAGCGTAGCGGGCCATGTGCGTGTCGGCAATCACGTGACCATGGCGGGGTTCTCCGGGGCCCACCAGTTCTGCCGGATCGGCGACTACGGCTTCATCGGCATATACGCCGGGATCACCCGCGATGTCCCGCCCTACGTCATGGTGGCGGGACAGCCGCCCAGGCCGCGCGGGGTCAACATCATCGGCCTTCGGCGCCACGGGTTCGACGCCGGCCAGCGATCCAACATAGAGAGGGCCTACCGCACGCTTTTCCGCAAGCAGCTCGGGCGCGCCGAGGCGACCGAAATCATCGCCGAGGCCGTGCGGGAACAGCCGGAATTGAAGTTGCTGACCGAGTTTCTGGCCGAGTCCGGGCGTGGCCTCTTGCGTTGAACCCTGACCGGGCGCTGCGGATAGCGATGGTCGCCGGCGAAGCCTCCGGCGACCGTCTGGGTGCGGGACTGATTCGTTCCCTGCGCGCTGGCCCCCTGGAGGTGGATGTGGCCGGCGTGGCCGGCCCGGCAATGCGCGAGGCGGGATGCAGTCCGATGCTCGAGGCGTCGCAATTCGCCGTCATGGGCCTGGCGGAAGTGGTCCGCCACCTGCCGCGCCTGTGGATGCTTCGTCGCCGGTTATTGCGGCAACTCGGCGAGTTTCGCCCGGACATATTCATCGGCGTGGATTCCCCGGAACTCAATCTGGGCCTGGCCGGGCGGCTGAAGCGCGGCGGCGTGCGCACGGTGCAGTACGTGTGCCCGTCGATATGGGCCTGGCGCGCCGGCCGGGTGCGGCGTATCCGCCGCAACTGCGACCGGGTCCTTTGCCTGCTTCCGTTTGAACCGGCATTGTTGCGCAAGGAGGGCGTGGAGGCGGTTTTCGTGGGTCATCCGATTGCCGATGAGCAAGCGCCCGAGGGGGGTGGATCCCTGACCGCCGTCCGCGAAGGCAGGCTGCTCGTGGCCCTGTTGCCGGGTTCGCGCGGGTCGGAGATCAGCCGCATCGGCCCGCCGATCGCGCAGGCGGCCGCCTGGCTGGCGTCGCGCCGGCCCGGCGTTCGCTTCGCCACGGCCGCGGCCACGCCGCAGGGCCGGGAGCAATTCGCGGCGATTCTGAGGCGTTTTGCTCCCGGCGTGGAAGTCCGCCAGTCGAGCGGAAACGCCCGCGAATTGCTGAAGAACGCCGACCTGGCGGCGGCGGCTTCCGGCACGGTTACGATGGAGGCCATGGTGTGTGGTTGTCCGCTGGTGGTGGCCTACCGGGTTGTGCCGCTTACGGCCTGGATTGCCCGCGCCTTCCGTCTCCTGAAAACACCCTATGTCGCCCTGCCGAACGTGCTGGCCGGCCGCAGGGTGGTTCCGGAACTGCTGCAGGAGCGGGCCCGCGGCGAGGCGCTGGGAGCCGAGCTGTTGAGCCTTTACGACGATTCGGGCGCACGCCGGGCGATGCGCGTCGAATTTGCGCGTCTTTCCGAATCGCTGCGGCGCGGCGTCGACGATCGTGCGGCGCAGGCCGTGCTGGCGCTGGCAAGCCGACCCGCTCGTGGGTGATTGCCCGAAGCCCGGAATCGTGGCCGGGGTGGATGAGGCCGGCCGGGGCGCCCTGGCCGGACCGGTGGTCGCGGCGGCCGTCGCCTTTGCCGCCGGCAAGCACATATCCGGGGTCCGCGACTCCAAGCTGCTGTCGCCGCGGCAGCGCGCGGCGCTCGAAGAAGCAATCCGGGGCGGCTGCCTGGCCTGGTCGGTGGGCCTGGCGACGGTGGAAGAAATCGACCGGCTCAACGTGCTGCGCGCCAGCCTGCTGGCCATGCGGCGGGCGCTGCTGGGCCTGTACAGCAAACCGGCGCTGGCCCGCGTGGACGGCCCCTACCTCCCCGAGATGCCTGAACGCTGGCGCCGGGATGTCGAACTCGATGCCATGATCGGCGGCGACCGTCACTGCCCGTGCATCGCGGCCGCTTCCATCCTGGCCAAGGAGTGGCGGGACCGGCTCATGCGGCGGCTGGATCTCGATTGGCCCGGATACAGGCTGGCCGAACACAAGGGATACGCAGTGCCCGCGCATCGCGCCGCCCTCGAACGCCTGGGCGCAAGTCCCGCGCACCGCCGCAGTTTCCGGCCGGTCCGCGCGGTGGCGGGAGGCTGACACGACCGTGGGAAAGACCGCGCAATTCGTTCACCTTCGCCTGCACTCGGAATTCTCCCTGGTGGACTCGGTGCTGCGAATAAGCGACGGCAAGGGAGGCTTTTGTCGCGCGGTCCGGGACCGGGGAATGCCCGCTGTCGCCCTGACCGACCTCAACAACATGTTCGGAGCAGTACGCTTTTACCGGGCGGCCCTCAACGTCGGAATCAAGCCTGTCCTGGGCGCCGATCTCCATATCGGCCGGACGGGGGATGGCGGCCGTTCCGGTCGGGTCACGCTATTGTGCCGCAACGCGAAGGGTTACAGGAATCTGCTGACGCTTGTCACGCGCATGTACCTCGAACTTGAGCCGCGCGGCGTGCCCCTGCTGATGAGGGAGTGGCTGAACGCGGAAGGCCTTGAGGGTCTGATCGGGCTGATCGCGCTCGACAGCCCCGTAGGGGACGGCCCCGAAGCGCGGCGAGAGCGAGAGCAGGTGCTGGCCCTGCGCAGGTTGATGGGCGAAGACCTTTTCCTGGAGGTAAGCAGGCTGGGGCGCGCCGGCGAGGCCGAATTGACGCAGCGAACGGTCGAACTGGCCGCCGCCGAGGGCGTCCCGCTGGTGGCGGTCAACGACGTGCGGTTTCTGGACAGCGCGGAGTTTACGGCGCACGAAGCGCGGGTGTGCATTCACCGGGGAGAAACGCTGAACGATCCGCGCCGCGAAAGGCGCTACACGCAGCAGCAATACCTGAGGAGCCCGGAGGAGATGGTCGAGCTGTTCGCCGATCTGCCGGAGGCCTTGAGCAACACCGTAGCCATTGCCCGCGCCTGCACGGTGGAACTGGATCTCGGCGAGTCCCGGCTGCCCAAGGCGCGCGCGCCGGCGGGCATGAGTGAAGGAGACTTCCTCGAACAGCAGGCGCTGGCCGGCCTGAAACGCCAGCTCGGCCCCGGCCCGAACGGCGCGGAAGCGGAATTGCCCGCCCGGTATACGGACCGTATGCGTACCGAACTGGAAGTCGTGCGGCGGATGGACTATCCCGGCTATTTCCTCATCGTGGCCGATATCGTCCGCTGGGCCCGCGAAAACCAGGTGCCGGTGGGCCCCGGCAGGGGATCGGCCGCCGGTTCCCTGATCAGTTACGCGCTGGGCATTACGACCATCGATCCATTGCGCTACGGATTGATCTTCGAGCGCTTCCTGAACCCGGAGCGCATCTCCATGCCGGACATCGATATCGATTTCTGCGCCGAGCAGCGCGAGCGGGTCCTGGAGCATGTGGCCGACGAGTACGGACGGGACCGGGTGGCGCAAATCATCACCTTCAACCGCCTGGCGGCGCGCGCCGCCATCAAGGACGCGACCCGGGTCCTGGGTCATCCGCTTGGCCTCGGCGAGCATGTCGCCGGCCTGATCCCGGCGTTGCCGGTGGGGGTCACCATCGAGCAGGCGATGAACGACGACCGGGAACTGAGTCATCTGTACAACACCGATACGGAAGCGCGCGAGGTCATCGACCTGGCGCTGCAGCTGGAGGGCCTGCCGCGCAACTCCAGCACCCACGCGGGGGGCGTCGTGATCGCCCCCGAGGAGCTGACGCATTTCACGCCGCTCTACCGCCAGGAAAGCGACTCGCCCACGGTTACGCAGTTTGACAAGGACGACATTGATTCGGTCGGACTGGTGAAGTTCGATTTCCTGGCCCTGAACGATCTCACGACGATTACCCGGACCATGGCCGAGGTCAATCGCTCCCGATCCGCCGCGGGCGAGCCGCCCATCGACATCGGCTCCGTGCCGCTGGACGATCCGGGCGTTTACGAGCTATTGCGTAACCTGCGGACCCGTGCTGTTTTCCAGCTCGAGTCGCGGGGCATGCGCGACCTGATCCGCGACCTGAGGCCGGACCGCTTCAGCGACATGATCGCCCTGGTGGCGCTGTTCCGCCCCGGTCCGCTGCAGACCGGCATGGCCGATACCTACATCAAGCGCAAGCACGGCCAGGAGGCTGTGGATTACCTTCACGAGGACCTGCGCGAGTTGCTGAGCGAGACCCACGGCGTGATCCTTTACCAGGAACAGGTCATGGAGATTGCCCGCCTGATCGCCGGCTACAGCTTTGCCCAGGCCGACGTGCTGCGCCGCGCCATGGGCAAGAAGCTGAAAGACGAGATGGCCGACCAGCGCTCGGTTTTCGTGGAGGGCGCGCTGAACCACGGCCTGAACAGGGGCAAGGCCGAGCACATCTTCAACCTGATGGAAACCTTTGCCGGCTATGGTTTCAACAAGTCGCACTCCACCGCCTATGCGATCGTCGCCTACCAGACGGCCTGGCTGAAGGCCCGCTATCCGGCCCAGTACATGGCGTCCACCATGACCACCGACATGAGTGCGCATGATCGCCTTTACTGGATGACGCAGGAGTGCCTTGCTCTCGGACTTGCGGTCCTGCCCCCGGACGTGAATCACTCGCAGGTGGGGTTCAGCGCCGTGGACGACAAGGCCGTTCGATGCGGACTGGGCGCCATCCGTGGACTGGGGCAGGCAGCCGCCCAGGCGATTCAGGCCGAGCGCGAGGCAAACGGACCCTTTACCGGCATCGCGGACCTGTTTTCCCGGATCAGCGGCGCAGGGCTGCATCAGCGACAGGCCGAAACGCTTGTTCGATCCGGCGCCCTGGACGGCCTGTGCGAAAACCGGGCCGCGGTGATCCGGGTGTTGCCCGCGGCCCTGGCAGCCGCGGCGCAGGCTGCCCGCGACGCCGAGAGCGGGCAGGAAGGCCTGTTCGACGAGGGCGGCGATGAGCCGATGCATATCGAGGCGCCCGACACGCCCGCATGGGGCCCTCGCGAGCGCCTGGACGGCGAGCGGCGCAGCCTGGGCTTCTGCCTGAGCGGACACCCTTTCGACGAGTGCCGGGAGGAGGCTCGCGCCCTGGTTGGCGGCGACCTGCGCGAAATTCTGGACCGGTCGCAGCCGGGTCCCAGGGACGAGCGCGACGCGCCGAACGTCACGGTGGCAGGGAGTGTGCTGCGCAAGTGGCGCAGGGCGGGCGCAAACTACTTCGACCTCGATGACGGGCAAACGCGATTGCCGGTGCGGCTGCCCCGATGGGACGCCGGAGCTCCACCCGCGCGGCTGATCACTCCGCATTCGCTGGTAATGGTGCGGGGCCGCCTGTCGCGGCTGCAGCGCGGTTCGCTCAACCTCTATGCGGGCTCGGTGGAGCCGCTGGACGAGGTTATGGAAAAGCGCGCGCGGCTGCTGTTGCTGGACTGCCGCGCCGCCGAGGAGCCGGCCGAAACATTCGCCCGGCTCAGGCAATTGCTGCGCCCGCACGTGCCCGGAGAGACACAGGTTGTGGTGCGCTATGCGGCGCCGGGCGCGGCCGGTAGCCTGCGCCTGGGTGAGGACTGGAATGTTCGCGCAACCGGCGATCTTCGGCAGGCCCTGGGCGAATCGCCGGTAATCGGCGGGTTCAGCATTCGCTACGCCTGACACGGCGCTAGGGCTTACAATCGCAGGCCCGGCCAGGTCGGACGCAGTGCGTATGGAATCATTTCTTGACTTCGAGCAGCCCATCGCGGAGCTGGAAAGCAAGATCGAGCAACTGAGGTTTCTCGACAACGATTCCGGCGTGGACGTTGCCGGCGAGATTCAGCGGCTTCAGCGCAGCAGCCAGTCGCTGACCCGCAACATCTACCGCAAGCTCACGCCCTGGCAGACGGCGCAGGTGGCGCGCCACCCGAAGCGGCCCTACTCGCTGGACTACATCGCCGGGATGACCGGGGAATTCCAGGAACTGCACGGCGATCGCATGTACGCGGACGATTACGCGCTGGTGGGCGGACTGGCCCGGATCGAAGGCGCGCCGGTGATGCTGATCGGCCATCAGAAAGGGCGCGATACGACCTCCAGGGTGCGCCGCAACTACGGCATGACGCGGCCGGAAGGTTATCGCAAGGCGCAGCGCCTCATGCAGCTTGCCGAGAAATTCGGCCTGCCCGTGGTCACGCTGATCGACACGCCCGGCGCCTATCCGGGAATCGGGGCGGAGGAACGCGGCCAGAGCGAGGCCATCGCCTCCAGCCTGAGCTGCATGGTGGGTCTGAAGACGCCCATCATCAGCGCGATCATCGGCGAGGGAGGCTCCGGGGGGGCGCTCGCCATCGGCGTGGCGGACGTTGTGATCATGATGCAGTACAGCATCTACTCGGTGATTTCGCCGGAAGGCTGCGCCAGCATTCTCTGGAAGAGCGCCGACCACGCCACCGAGGCCGCCCAGGCGATGGGCATCACGGCCAGGCGGCTGCTGAAGCTCAAGCTCGTGGACGAAGTCCTCGACGAGCCGCTGGGCGGCGCCCACCGGGATGCGTCCGCCGCGATCGCGAGCCTGAAGAAGTCGATCAGCAAGCATCTGCTCGGCCTGACCCGCCTGGAAACCGCCGAACTGCTCGAGCGCCGTCATCGGCGCCTGCTGAAGTACGGCGTCTATCACGAAGCCTGAATTACGTATTGGGAGGAAATATGAACACCAACTTGAATCGACGTGCAGTACTGGCGGGTGCGCTTGGCGCGCCTTTTCTGGCCGGTTTGGCGCCCGGGGCGCAGGCAGACGAGTACTCGGGACTTACCGACCTGGACCTGAGCGACGATGAAATGCTGCACTACTTCATCAAGCTGCGCTCCAGCCTGGACGATCGCGTGACCATGGGCTGGGTGGACGCGGTCAACTATGCGTTCGTCGACGGCGTGACCTATCCGCTTTACCGGCTCCTGTCGACCACCATCCGCCAGATGCGGAAGGTCAACGACAGCCTCTACAAGAGCGTGTCGCTGGAAGTTGCGATGTATATGGACATCGAGACGGGAGAGCTGCTGGACAAGCTGACCATGCCGATTACCGGCAACGTGGTGGACGTTCCTCTGTACCGTGCGGGCCCGTCCCACATGGACATGACCATTCGCGCGGATGAGACCACCGAGTTCACAATGGAAGACGAGACCGTGGAGGGCGAATCCTTCTTCGTTTCGGGACAGGCCGAAAGCAAGCGCTTCATCAGTCTGCCGCAAAGGCGCGGCGACGACTTCTACATCCGCCAGGACATCAGTGCCCGTGTCTTTCCTCCGGGCCAGACGGCGCCCAGCTTCTTCTACCGCGAGTGGACGATTAACCAGGGCAGCTGGAAGGCGCTTGCGGACCCATCGGTGATTTCAGCGAAGGTCGACGTGGCCTACATCGCCAACACGGCGTTCCGGCCCTGGATGCAGATGGGCGATACCCCCGGGCATACGGTGCAGAACGGTCGCGGCGGCAAGGCGGAATCTCCCGACGGGTTGCCGGTCGAATTGCTCCGCCTGGTCGAGCTCCACCACCCCGACCTGATCGAGGACCCGCGGGGGGTCCTGGCCGGAGAAGCTGCGTAGGGTTCAGTGACGGACGGATCATGACGCCGTTTGTCCGGGCGGCGCTCGGAATCGTACTGGGCGCCGTCGCGCCTGTCGCACACGGCGCCACGTCACTTTCCGAAGCCGATTGCCGGGGTCTGGCCGGCCTGGAATGGGCCCCGGTCGAGGGAAGCGGGGTGCAAGTCCGCACCGCCGCGGCGGTCAGCCCTCACGACGATGGCTTGCCGGCCTATTGCCGCGTCCAGGCAACGATCGCTCCGTCTACGGGGGTGGAAATACGGCTGCCCCTGTCGGGCTGGAACCGCAGGCTGCTCTTCACCGGCTGCGGCGGCTTGTGCGGCGTCATCTATGCCCAGCACATGCCGGACGCCCAGGCGCGGGGGTACGCGGTGGCGACCACCGACATGGGGCGGCAGCTTGCCGAGGGCGATGACCCCCGCGAATGGACGCAGGATCAGCAGTGGCGCGTGGACTGGCAGTACCGGGCCACGCATGGCGCCACCCTGCTGGCCAAGGCGGTGATCGCCACCGCCTATGGCCAGACGCAGGACTACGCCTACTTTCGGGGATGCTCCACCGGCGGCCGCCAGGGGCTGACCGAAGCGCTGATGTTCCCCGAAGACTACGACGGCGTCATTTCCGGGGCGCCGGCAATGCAGATGGTCACGCCCCATAACGTATTTGCTTATGCCTCAAGCAAGCGGGCGGACGGTTCGCCGGTCTTTTCGCCGGAATCGCTGCATCTGCTTGCCGACGCCGTACTGGATGCCTGCGACGAGGATGACGGCGTTCGCGACGGCGTTGTACCGGATCCCCCGGGGTGCCGGTTTGATCCGGCGTCGTTGCGGTGCGCCGGCGGGCAGCTGGGCAGTTGCCTGACGGGCGAGCAGATAAAGGCAGTCCGGAAGATTCACGACGGCGCCCGCAAGGCCGATGGCAGCCAGTATTACCCGATGGGGTATGCGAGGGGATCGGAGAGGGACTGGATCACGAATTTCCTGGCTGTTGACGGCCGGCCGGCGCGCCGTGCCGGAAGCGCCCGGTTCACGCTGGAACGCAGGATAGGGCCGGACGCCACACTGGCTGAATTCGACTACGCGCGGCACGGCGCTCAGGGCAGTCCGGTGGGCGGGATGCTCGACCTGGGGCCGGAGGGCAGAAGGCTGACGGATTTCACGGACCGCGGCGGAAAAATCCTCCTCTATCACGGCTGGTCGGATACCGACGCCACGCCTGCGTCCTCGCTGTTCTTTTACGAGTCGCATGTGCGGGCCTTTGGCCGGGAAGATGTCTCCGGTTTTCTGCGGCTGTTCATGCTGCCGGGAATGGCCCACTGTTCCGGCGGTGACGGCGTGCATGCGGCCGATTACCTGACTCTCATCGAAAAGTGGGTCGAAGAGGGCGAACCGCCCGATAGCCTGGACGCCTACCGGACCCGGCCGGCCCTCTCAGGCACGGCTTACCCGCGCTTTCCCCTGTCTTCCGGAGACGTAGTGTCGGGCCGCAGGCTTTACCCTTATCCGGCGCATTCGGTGTACGGTGGAAAGGGCGACGTCAATGATCCCGCCAACTGGATCAAGCGGTAAGGAAGCGGTAGGCCCATCCCGGGCGGCGGCAGGGCCTGGCGCTGTCGAGCCGGTCCTGGAAGCGGCGCTCGGCCGATTGTGCCCCGACTGGAGGCAGCGTCCGTTGCTGGTGGCGTTCAGCGGCGGTCCTGATTCGACCGCCCTGCTGTTCGCCTTGCACGAGCTGCTCGGTGATTCAGGCCGCGGTCGGCTTCGCGCGGCGCATGTCGATCATGGCCTGCAAAGCGAATCGGGAGACTGGGCGCGGCATTGCAAGGCCCAGGCCCGCTCCCTTGGCCTGTCCCTGATCTGCCGCGAGGTGGAAGTGCGGGCCGACGGCAGGGGCGTGGAGGCTGCGGCGCGGCGGGCACGCTACGAAGCGCTGGCGGAACTCATGGAACCTGGCGAATGCCTTCTGACTGCGCATCACCAGGACGACCAGTGGGAAACCCTGCTGCTGCGGATGCTGCGCGGCGCCGGCATTGCGGGACTGGCCGGCATCCGCGAAAAGCGCCGCCTGGGCCACGGCTGGCTGTTGCGTCCGCTGCTCGATTTGCCCCGCGGCGACCTGAGGGCCTGGCTCGGGCGGAAGGGCGCGAGCTACATCGACGATCCGTCAAACCGCGATACCGGCTTCGACCGCTCCTTTTTGCGCAACGACGTGCTCCCGCTGCTGCGCGGGCGCTGGCCCGGGGCGGGGGTCACCGCCGGGCGCCTGGCGCGGCTGGCCGGGGAAACGCGTGAATTGCTGCAAGCCCTGGCCGAGGAGGACGGCCGCGCGATCGCGCTGGCGGACCATATCGACTGCGAGGGCCTGCTGGGGCTTTCGCCGCCGCGCCGCGCAAACCTCCTGCGTGAGCGGCTGGCCGCGCTTGGAGTCCGCGCGCCCTCCGAGGCGCGCCTGAACGCGGCCCTGGACATGCTGCTGAATGCAGCGGTCGACCGCCATCCCGAGGCCCGCTGGGGCGGCGTCCGCCTTACCCGCCGTAGGGGGCGCATTTACATTTGCCCGGAGGACCCCGCGGAATCCGACTGACGCGGTATTCCGGCGGCAGTCTGTGTTATCTTAGTTGCCCGATCCAGTACTGTGGTCGGAGTGGCATGACCCGCTACATTTTCGTTACCGGCGGCGTAGTTTCCTCGCTGGGAAAGGGCATTACAGCCGCCTCGCTGGGGGCAATTCTCGAAGCCCGCGGCCTTTCCATCAGCATGATCAAACTGGATCCCTATCTGAACGTGGATCCGGGCACCATGAGCCCCTTTCAGCATGGCGAAGTATTCGTGACAGCCGACGGGGCCGAGGCCGATCTTGATCTCGGCCACTATGAAAGATTCGTGGACTCCAGCAGGCCGGGGCGCGACTCCAATTTCACCACCGGGCGCATCTATAACGCGGTCATCGGCCGGGAACGCCGCGGCGGATACCTGGGCGCCACCGTGCAGGTCATTCCGCATGTAACCGCCGAGATCAAGCGCTCGGTGTTGCTGGGCGCCGGCGATGCCGACGTCTGCATCACCGAGGTGGGCGGCACGGTTGGCGACATCGAATCGCTGCCGTTTCTTGAGGCGATCCGCCAGATGGGTCTTGACATGGGGCGCGAGAACGTCGCCTTCGTGCATGCCACGCTGGTTCCTTATGTGGCCACCTCGCAGGAGATCAAGACCAAGCCCACGCAGCATTCGGTCAAGGAACTGCGCTCGATCGGCATTCAGCCGGACGCCCTGGTTTGCCGTTCCGAGCTTGCGCTGCCGGATGAACAGCGGCGCAAGATCGCACTGTTCACCAACGTGCCCGAGTCGGCGGTGTTCTCCGCCCGCGATATGGACGACCTGTACGCGATTCCCATCGAACTCAGAAGCCAGGGACTGGACGAAGTGCTGACGCGG
The DNA here is from genome assembly GCA_963666765.1 of Gammaproteobacteria bacterium. GTDB lineage: Bacteria > Pseudomonadota > Gammaproteobacteria > Steroidobacterales > Foliamicaceae > Foliamicus. Next base: position 1,441,316 of record OY762933.1, on the reverse strand, counting down.
CAATTCGGCATGGACCTGCCGACGGCCGACCTGTCCGAATGGGAACAGGTGGTCGAGGCCGGCCGGAACTGCGAAGGTCAGGTCACCGTGGCCATGGTCGGCAAGTATATGGACCTGCGCGATTCCTACATCTCGCTGAACGAGGCCCTCGGACACGCCGGGCGCCGCTGCGGCGTCAACGTGAGGGTACGACATATCGAGTCGGAACAGGTCGAGGAGGAGGGCGTGGACTGCCTGGCCGGAGTTCACGCGGTGCTCGTTCCGGGCGGCTTCGGGGAGCGCGGAATCGAGGGGATGGTGCGTGCCGTTACCCACGCTCGCGAGAAGGAGATTCCCTACCTGGGCATCTGCCTGGGGATGCAGGTGGCGGTGATCGAGTTCTCCCGCAATGTCGCCGGCCTGAAGGACGCAAACAGCAGCGAGTTCGACGCGGGCACGCCGCATCCCGTGGTGGCCCTGGTTACCGAATGGGTGGATGAGTCCGGGCAGGTGGAGCGCCGCGACGAGGATTCCGACAAGGGCGGAACAATGCGGCTGGGCGAGCAGGCCTGCCAACTGGCCAAGGGCAGCCTGGCGCGCAGGGAATACGGCGAGCCGACCGTGTACGAGCGCCACCGGCATCGCTACGAGTTCAACAATCGCTATCTTGAGGTATTGAAGAAGGCGGGGCTGGGGTTTTCCGGGCGATCCGTCGACGGACTGGTGGAAGTGGTGGAATTGCCTACGCATCCCTGGTTTCTGGCAAGCCAGTTTCATCCCGAGTTCACCTCCACGCCGCGCGCCGGGCATCGGCTTTTCGACGGCTTCATCGCCGCCGCCGCAAGCTATCGGCAACGTGGCGACCTGCCGGCCAAGGCAGCCAGCGCCGGCGGCGGCTAGCAGCCCGTGGCAGAAGTCCCACTGCGTTCGACCGGCGATCCATCCCGCCTGGACTGCGTTGCTCGTCGCTTGCATATTCCCGATATGCGCGCTCCTCGCGCCTTGCCAGGCGGGCGTCTCGCCGTTCTCGGCGCGACGCGGGATTCTGCCACGGGCTGCTAGGCGCCCCGTGACGGCGCAATCGGGCCCCGGCAGATCGCAGGTGGCGGGCTTTGCCGCCGGACTCGATCAGCCGCTGTTCCTGATTGCCGGCACCTGCGTGGTCGAGTCGCGGGAATCGGCCCTGGAAACCGCTGGACTGCTCGCGGAAATCAGCCGCGAACTTGGCTTTCCCCTGGTATACAAGTCCTCCTTCGACAAGGCCAACCGGTCCTCGCTGGCCAGCTTCCGCGGTCACGGCCTGGAACGCGGTTTGCGGATTCTCGAAGAGGTCAAGCGCCATGTCGGCGTGCCGGTGCTTACCGACGTGCACGAAAACACGCCGATGGACGAAGTGGCCGCCGTGGCCGACGTGCTGCAGACACCGGCCCTGCTATGCCGGCAAACCGATTTCATCTTGCGGGCCGCCGCCGCGGGCCGGCCCCTGAACATCAAGAAGGGCCAGTTTCTTTCCCCCGCGGAGATGTCCAACGTGGTGGACAAGGCCCGCTCTACCGGCAACACGGACATCCTGGTCTGCGAGCGGGGCTTTTCCTTCGGCTACAACAACCTGGTGGTGGACATGCGATCGCTGGCGATACTGAGGGACACCGCTTGTCCTGTCGTGTTCGACTGCACTCACTCGGTGCAGCTTCCGGGAGGCAGGGGCACGTCCTCCGGCGGGCAGCGGGAGTTCGTTCCGGTTCTTGCGCGAGCGGCGGTCGGCGCCGGAGTGGCGGGACTGTTCATGGAAACGCATCCGCGCCCGGATGAAGCGCTGAGCGATGGTCCCAACGCCTGGCCGCTGAATCGTGTGCGCGAATTGATGGAGTCGCTGCTGGAGTTGGACCGCCTGGTGAAATCCCGACCGCTGGCCGAGCAATCGTGACTGCAATAGCCCATGTACAGGCGCGCGAGATACTCGATTCGCGCGGCAACCCCACGCTGGAGGCCGAGGTCGCGCTGAGCTGCGGCGCCCGGGGCAGGGCGGGGGTCCCGTCCGGGGCCTCCACCGGAGCTCGTGAAGCGGTCGAGTTGCGCGACGGGGAATCGCACCGCTACGCGGGCCGCGGCGTGCAAATGGCCGTAAGTCACGTCAATGGCGAGATTCGGGAGGCCTTGCTCGGAATGGATTGCGAGCGCCAGGATCAACTGGACGCGCGGATGGTTGCGCTGGACGGCACCGCGAACCGGTCCCGGCTGGGCGCCAACGCCATCCTCGCCGTTTCCCTGGCCGCAGCCCGGGCAGCGGCGGTGGCGCGGAACGAACCGCTGTACCGCAGGCTTGGCAGCGGCCCGCTGGTGATGCCCACACCGATGTTGAACATTCTCAACGGCGGCGCACACGCCGACAATCGCCTGGACGTGCAGGAATTCATGGTCCTGCCGGTGGGCGCCGGAAATTTTGCCGAGGGGCTGCGCTGGGGAGTCGAGGTCTACCATGTCCTGAAGGGCGTGCTGCTGAAATCCGGCCGTTCGACGGCGGTGGGAGACGAAGGGGGATTCGCGCCCGATCTGCCTTCAAACGAAGCGGCTCTGGAGGCGCTGATCGAGGCAATACAGCGAGCAGGTTTCAGCGTGCCGGGAGATTTTCTGCTCGGCCTGGACGTGGCCGCCAGCGAACTGTATTCCGGCGGCGTGTACCGCCTGGAATCGGAAGGCCGTAGCTTTGACTCGGCCGATTTCGCCGGCTGGATCGGGGACCTCGCAGGGCGCTACCCGGTGGTGAGCATCGAGGACGGCATGGCCGAGGACGATTGGGACGGCTGGGAAGCCCTCTCGCGTGTGCTGGGCGGAAGCGTGCAGCTCGTCGGCGATGACATTTATGTGACGCAGGCGGCGATACTTGTCGAGGGCATCCGGCGCAACATCGGCAATGCCATCCTGATCAAGCCGAACCAGGTGGGCACGCTGACCGAAACGCGCGCCGCAATCGATGCAGCCGTTGCGGCCGGCTACGCGGCCGTCATCTCACACCGGTCGGGGGAAACGGCGGATACCTTCATCGCCGACCTGGCCGTGGGCTCGGCGGCCACCCAGATCAAGACCGGCGCCCCCTGCCGTTCCGATCGCACCGAGAAATACAACCGCCTGCTCAGAATCTCCGAACAGCTCGGCGCCGACGCGCCCTATGCCGGCCTCAACGCCTTCCCCGCCTCCGTGGTGCAACACCATGCGGGCTAATCCGCGGCGACTCTTGCCCCCGTCTTGCGGGAGACGCGGCAAGCACATCCCTGTGGCTCGTTTCCGGCATCCTTGCCTCCAACGCTCCCGCAAGACGGGGGCAAGAGTCGCCGCTCCACGTGGAGCCATGACGGTGCTCGGCGCGCTGATCAGCAATGAAGCCTAAGACCGCTGCAATCCTGCTCGCCTGCCTGGCGCTGGCCGGCCTGCAATACCCGCTGTGGTTCGCCGACGACGGCCTCCTGGGAATGCTTCGCGCCCGCCAGGAACTCGCCGAACAGGAAAAGGAGAACGCAGCGCTAAGGGAGCGTAACCGCCGTCTGGTCGCCGAAGTCCAGAGCCTCAAGGAGGGCGACGAGGAGATCGAACGGCTGGCGCGCTCCGAGCTGGGCATGATCGGCCCCGACGAAAAGATCTACCTCTTGGTCGAGGAAGCGGCGGAAAGCGAAGACCCCGGGCAGGCCGACCCGTCCGGAGGCCCGCGCGAATAGGCGCCCCCGTGCGAGTCCTGCTTTCCAACGACGACGGCTATCGCGCCGAGGGCCTGCAGGCCCTGGAACGGGCGCTGCTTGGCCTGGCCGAAATCATGATCGTCGCTCCGGAGCGCAACCACAGCGGCGCCAGCAATTCGCTCACGCTGTTTGAGCCGCTCAGGGTCACGAAATTGGGCAAGAACCGTTGGTACTGTTCGGGCACCCCCACCGACTGCGTGCATATCGCTATTACGGGATTGCTGCCGGAGGACCCCGACATGGTGTTTTCCGGCATCAACCATGGGCCGAACCTGGGGGATGACGTCCTCTACTCCGGCACCGTAGCTGCGGCGATGGAGGCCAGGGTGCTGGACGTGCCGGCGATCGCAATATCGGTCGCGGGTTACCCTCCCAAAAATTTTGACGCTGCGCAACGCGCGGTGAGTGAATTGTTCGAGCGGCTGAGCAAGGACAAGCCGCCAGGGAACACGCTGCTGAATGTGAACGTGCCCGATCTGCCATGGGACGACATCCGCGGTTTCAAGCTGACCCGGATGGGGCACCGGCACAAGGCCGCACGCGTCAAGGTGTCCGGCGATCCATACGGCGGCAAGCTGTACTGGATGGGACTGCCCGGCCACGGGCTGGACGCGGGGCCGGGGACCGATTTCTTTGCGGTGCAGGACGGATGGATCTCGGTGACACCGGTTCAATGCGACCTGACTGATCACAAGCGTCTCGAAGCGACCCGCGACTGGTTGCGGCTATGAACGTATCGCGCACGGGACAACGCCGGCGCAGCGGCATTGGCCTGACCTCCGCGAGAGTCCGCGACCGCCTGGCGGACTCGCTTCGCGACCGCGGGATCCGCAGCACAGAGGTCCTGGAGCAGATACGCCGCACGCCCCGCCACCTGTTCATTGAAGAGGCCCTGGAACGCTACGCCTACAACGACAACGCGCTGCCGATCGGATCGGGCCAGACCATTTCGCAGCCATACGTTGTGGCCCTGATGACGGAGGCGCTGCTGATGGAAGACGACGGCAGCATGCGGCGGCCCGCAAAGGTGCTTGAGGTCGGATGCGGCTCGGGCTACCAGACCGCGATTCTGTCGCCGCTGGTGCGGTCCGTGTTCAGCATCGAGCGGATCGGTTCGCTGCTTGCCGAAGCCCGTCCCCTGCTGGCGGAACTCGGGTGCAACAACGTGCGCTTCCGGCATGGCGACGGGATGCTGGGCTGGCCCGGGCAGGCGCCCTTCGACGGCGTCCTGGTCGCCGCGGCGGCGGCGGCGGTGCCGCAGGCGCTGCTCGACCAGCTCGCGCCGGGCGGGCGCATCATCATTCCCTTAGGTGATCATTCGCGCCAGGAACTCGTGCGTATCGAGCGCGGGGAGAACGGCGATATCCGCGAGACGCTGGCGCCGGTTGCCTTCGTTCCGCTGTTGCCGGGGCAGGGCTGAGACCGGCCTTTCCGATGGTTACGGCGACGGCCCGCCTTGCCGATCGCGTCGTGGCATGGGCCCGCATGCCCCGGGCGCCGGCCGTCCTGTGCGCGGTGAGCTTTGCCGAGTCGGTTTTCTTTCCGATTGCCGTGGACGTGATGCTGGTGCCCATGTGCGCTGCGCAGCCGAACAGGACGGTTCGTCTTGCCTTCCTGACGCTCGCGTTCTCGGTGGCTGGCGGCCTGTGCGGCCTGCTGCTCGGCTATCTTGCGATCGACGCGGTATTGCCCCTGATCCAGGAATGGGGCTGGGGGGACCAGTATTCCCGGGTCCAGTACTGGTACGAGCGCTGGGGCTACTGGGCGCTGGTCCTTGCCGCCTTTACGCCGCTCCCGTACAAGGTCTTCGCCATTGCCGCCGGCGGCATGAACATGGACGTAGGCAGCTTTGTCACGGCTTCAATTCTTGGCCGGGGATTGCGCTTTTTCCTGGTGGGGGCGCTGTCGGCCTGGCTGGGTCCGAAGGCGATCAGGGCCATTCATTATTCGGACAGGGCCGGCTGGATAATGATCGGCCTTCTTGTCGTCGCCGTTGGGTTATTGTGGTACCTGTGATTATTCTGCGCCGAATTCGAATTGCAGCCGGCTTGGCCGTAGCGCTGCTGCTCTCGGGTTGCTGGAACTGGATTCCGGAAGATCCCGCTACCGCCGGGCAGGCGCCGGCCGCGGCGATCCCGGCCGCCGCGACTTCATCGGAGTCGCCGCGGGAGGACGTGGCCGGCGGCACAGGCGCCGTTGCCCCGGATTGGTACACGGTGGAGGCGGGCGATACGCTGTTTTCCATCGGCTGGCGGTTTCGCCTGCAGGTAAGCGACCTTGCAGCCTGGAATGAGTTGGGTGACGGCAGCCTGATCCTGGTTGGGCAGCGAATATGGCTCACGCCGCCTCCCGGCTACGCGGCTTCGGACTCCGGTGTTGCCGCGGCCGTTTCTTCCCCGGCGCCGCGGGCCGCCGCGGGGCGCGGCGCAGCCGTGGAACCGAGGTCCTCGCCGGGAGGCGCCGGAGCAGGCGCCTCGTCGGCGCAGGAATCCGCGTCCCCGTCGTCCGCGCCCTCGGGTCCGGCAGCGCGCGCGGCCGGCTGGGAATGGCCGGCCGGGGGTCGACTGGACGTCGAGGGCGCACGTGCCCGGCCCGGCGACTACGGCATCCGCATCCTGGGCGCGCGCGGGCAGGACATCGTGGCCGCCGACGGCGGCAAGGTCATGTATGCGGGAGACGGACTGAAAGCCTACGGTCTATTGGTGATCGTGCAGCACTCGCCCGAATGGCTCAGTGCCTATGGCCACAACGAGAAGATTCTCGTCAGGGAGGGCGACGAAGTGCGCGCCGGCCAGCCGATCGCGACGATGGGCATCGGTCCCGGCAACGCGGCCATGCTGCACTTCGAGATTCGCCGCAACGGCAAGCCGGTCGAACCCGTACCATTGCTGCCGCCGCGCGGTTGACGCCACCCTGCCGGGAGCGAGGGCGTCCCGCCCTCCACAACCCGCGGACTGTGCTACATTTTCGGCTTGCCTGAATGAATTTGGAGGCGCGAGACCCATGAAGGGACTGATGATGGACTACCCCCTGACAGTGACCAGTCTGATGCGTCACGTGGAAGTCCAGCACGGGGGTTCGGAAGTCTGTTCGCTAACGGTTGAGAACCCTGCGCACCGAACGACCTACGGCGAGATTTTCCGCCGCTGCGCCCGACTCGCCAACGCACTCAGGCGCCTGGGCCTGAAGGAGGGCGACAGGGTGGCGACCATGGCCTGGAACGACTACCGGCACATGGAGCTGTATTACGGAATTTCCTGCATGGGCGGGGTACTGCACACCATCAATCCGCGGCTGTTTCCCGAGCAGCTTCAGTACATCGTCAACCACGCCGAGGACCGTTTCCTTTTTTCCGACCCCCTGCTGCTCCCGTTGCTGGAAAAGCTGCATGGCGCTTTTCCCACCGTGGAGGCTCACGTTCTGCTTTGCTCCAGGGAGGCCATGCCGGACTCCTCGGTGCCGGGGCTGATCAGCTACGAAGAACTGATAGAGGGCGAGAGCGATTCCTACGACTGGCCGGACCTGGACGAAAAACTTGCCAGTTCCCTGTGCTACACCTCGGGCACCACGGGCAATCCCAAGGGCGTGCTGTTCTCGCATCGCTCCACCGTCCTGCACACCTACGCCAGCGGGCTGGCCGATGTAATCAGCATCAATAGCACCGACAGCGTATTGCCGGTCGTGCCGATGTTCCACGCCAACGCCTGGGGGGTGGTCTACAGCGCTCCGATGGCGGGCGCCAGGCTGGTTCTGCCGGGCCCCAAGGCCGGCGAACCCGAAGCCCTGGTCGCCATGATGAACGGCGAGCGCGTCAGCAAGGCCCTGGGCGTGCCGACGGTCTGGCTGGGTCTTTTGCAATACCTGGAAGCAAGCGGCAGGAAACTGGAGACGGTCACGAGCCTGGTTGTGGGCGGGGCTGCCTGCCCGCGTTCGATGATGGTGGATTTTGCCGAGAAGCACGGAATTCATGTCTGTCACGCCTGGGGAATGACCGAAATGAGTCCGCTCGGCAGCGTCAATGCGCCCAAGGTCACCACCGCCGGCCTGGAACCCGCTGCCCGGCTCGATCAGCAGTTGAGCCAGGGACGCGCGCCGTACGGGGTGGAGATGCGCCTGGTCGACGACGACGGCGGGGAATTGCCCAGGGACGGCAAGGCCGTGGGGCGCCTGCAGGTGCGCGGGCCGTGGGTAGCCAACCGCTACTACCGGGCGGAGGAATCGGCGCTGGAGGACGGCTGGTTCGATACCGGAGATGTCGCGAGCATCGATTCGGAAGGGTTCATGCGCATAACCGACCGCACCAAGGACCTGATCAAGTCCGGCGGCGAGTGGATCAGTTCCATCGAACTGGAGGACGTCGCCATGGCGCATCCCGCGGTGGCCGAGGCGGCGGTAATCGCGATGCCGCACGAGAAATGGTCCGAAAGGCCGCTGCTGATCGCGTGCCTGAAGGAAGGCGAGTCGGTGGACGCCGATGCCTTGCTGGCCTGGTTTGAAGGCAAGGTCGCCAAGTGGTGGATCCCTGACGCGGTGCAGTTCGCAGATAAACTCCCGCATACCGCCACCGGCAAGGTCAGCAAGCTCAAGCTGCGCGAGCGGTTCGCCGCGGCGGCATGAAGCTCGAGCTGGAAGCGGGGGCCGCGCTTACGGTGCGGTCGTGGCGGCCGGGCGAACTGCGTATCGGGAAGGACACCTGGCGCGAGCCGGTCCTGCTGAGTCCGGAAGAGGTACGGCCCTGGCCCCTGAAGGACGATGAACCCGTTACGCTTGAAATCCTGGCGTCGCTGATCGATGGACAGCCGGACGTCATCATCCTGGGCACTGGCGAGAAACAGCGGTTTCCCGATCACGAACTCGGCATGCAACTGCTGAATCGAGGCATAGGACTCGAGGTCATGGATACGGGCGCCGCCTGCCGCACCTATAACGTGCTGGCATCCGAGGGCCGCGCCGTTGCCGCTGCCCTGCGCGTCCGCTAACCCTTTCTTCCTTTTTTCACCGCCCCTTGCCGCCGGGGTACGCCAGCGAGCACGTCCCTGTGGGCTCGGCGTCCTTCGCACCTCGCAAAGGCATGCTTTGCGTCGCTCCGCGACCGGCGCTCACCCTTGCCTCCGACGCCCTCGGCGGCAAGGGGCGGTGAAAAAAGGAAGAGCCCCTGGTTGCGAATTGGAGATTAGTGCCGTAGGCTTGCGCCGCCATGGAAACGACTCAACTCAAACCGCTGCTTACCGATCTCGGCGCCCGCCTCGAGGCGCTTAGGGGGTACCTTTGATTACGCCGGAAAGACCCGGCGCTTAAGCGAGGTCGAGGCCGAACTCGCCGACCCTTCCATCTGGTCCGATGCGCAGCGCGCCGGCGCGCTGGGGCGCGAACGTGCGGCGCTGCAGTCCGTTACAAATGCGCTGGATCGCCTTGCGGCGGACGCCGGCGAACTGGACGAGTTGCTTGAGCTCGCCCTGGAGGAGCAGGACGAGGCCACGTTGTCTGACGTAGGCGACGGCGTAATGTCGCTGGAAGCGGAAGTGGAGAAGCTGGAGTTTCGCCGGATGTTCGGCGGCGCCAGGGACGGGGCCAACGCTTTCCTTGAAGTAACGGCCGGGTCCGGCGGGCACGACGCACAGGATTTCGCCGAAATGCTGCTTCGCATGTACCTCAAGTTCTGCGAGCAGAACCGGTTCAAGGCGGAACTGATCGAAGCCTCCGATGGCGAAGTGGCGGGAATCAAGAGCGCCAGCATCCACGTGCGCGGCGATCACGCCTACGGCTGGCTGCGCACCGAAACCGGAGTGCACCGCCTGGTGCGCAAGTCGCCGTTCGATTCCGGGGCCCGGCGGCACACCTCGTTCGCCAGCGTTTTCGTTTCCCCCGAAATCGAGGAGGACACGGAAGTGGAAGTGGATCCCGGCGATCTCCGGACCGACGTCTACCGCGCCAGCGGCGCCGGCGGGCAGCATGTCAACCGCACCGAATCGGCGGTGCGCATCACTCATCTGCCCACCGGCATTGTGGTGCAGTGCCAGAACGAGCGCTCGCAGCACAAGAACCGCGCCACGGCCATGAAGCAGCTTCGTGCAAAGCTGTTCGAACTGGCCGAGCGGGAGCGGCGGGCGGAGCAGCAGGCCCTGGAGGCCAGCAAGGCCGACATTGGCTGGGGGAACCAGATCCGCTCGTACGTCCTCGATCAGTCGCGGGTCAAGGACCTGCGCACGGGCGTGGAGTCCGGGAACCCCACGGCGGTGCTGAACGGCGCCCTGAATCCGTTTATCGAGGCCGGTCTGAAGCAGGGCGTTTGATTCGGCGGGTGAGCCAGACCAGCGCGCCGACCGTACCCCAGCCCAGTACTATGCCCTATTCCTGCGGCCAGACCAGGCTCGAGGGACTGAAGGGCATGAACAGGCAGAGCAGGCCCAGAGCCAGCGCAATAAACCCGATCACAAGGCCACCGGCGGCAAACGCCATGAGTGTGCCGACACTGCCGGCGTTGCCCACCCAGTAGCCGGTCATCAGTATCCAGCTCCAGCCGATCATCGCCCCGAACGCGAGCATCAGCACGTCGCGCGTCTTCAGCACGCGCGCAAAGCGGGTCGGGGCAGCCTGCATGTGGACGGCGCTCAGGCTTCGGCGTTGTCGTCCCCGGGAGGCTTGTCGAGCGCCCGGCCAAGAATGGCCTGTATGAAGGCGTCGCGGTCGCTCAGGATTTCATCCTGCTGGTTTTCATCCGGTTTCCAGTTGTCGAGTTCCTCGCGGCTCAGCGAGCCCCGGCCTTCGAGGACCCGCTCCATCACCTTGAGTCGGTCGCGCGTGACGTACAGCTCCTCGGCCAGTCCCATGATGACGTTCATCATGCGGTCCAGCATTTCGTCGCCCAGCCAGTCGTTTCTCTTCGCCATGCGTTTCTCGTCGTTCAGCAGGGAAGATGAATCAGTTCTCGGGGCATATCAAAAAGATATTCAGGACCATCACTTCCAATTAGCAGGGTATTTTCGTAGTAAATGCCGCCGAAGCCGATCTCGCACACCTCCATGTCCATGTTCACGACCATGCCTTCCTCCAGGTCGAAGCCGCTCAGGCCGGGCGAAGCGCTGGGCAGTTCCAGGTGCTCCAGTCCGAGGCCGTGCATGAAGGCATGGCGGAAACCCTTGATCCCGCCGCGCTTGCCGACCCCAAGCGCCAATTCGCGCAGTTGCACCGTGTTCACGCCCGGCCGCATGGCCTCGAAAACGGCTTCCGCGGCGGCGTAGGCGGCATTCCAGTAACGCTTGAGTTTGGCGCTGGGCGCGCCCATCACGCAGGTTCGCTGCATGTCGCCGAAATAGCGCTGCCAGGTGAGCATGGAATCAAAGCACAACTGGTCGCCCTCGCGGATGGGGTAATCGTGGTCGTGCCACAGCCCCATGCTCTTGTGGCCCGCGCCGACGTAGATGCACCACGGCATGCAGTCCTGTTCCGCCACCGAGAGGTGCCAGGCGCGGCGGATGTCCGACCACTTCACGCCCACGCCGGCCGCATCGATCGCAACGCCCAGCGCCTGCTGGTTGCGGCGGCCGGCTTCGCGCATCAGTTCCAGTTCGGCCGGCGTCTTGACCGCGCGGATGATCGTCATCAGTTCCGGGCGGTCGAAGCATTGAACACCACTTAAGCGTTCAGAGCAGAGCGAGGCGAGGCGCGCGTCGTCGAAGCCGAGCCTGCGGTAGCCGCCCTCGCCGAGCGCCTTGAGCACCGCCTCCACCACGCCCACGCTGGCCGTGTCGCGCGTAGTCTCCATCAGCGCCAGCGTCTTGCGGTCCGATTCCTCCAGTTCGGCCTCTTCGTCAACGGTGTAGTGGCTGAAGATGTCGTCGCCCACCTGGGTTTCATAGACGCGAAGCTCCGGCATCCAGCTCGGGTGCTCGGCCAGGTTGGTCAACTCGACGTCGTGCACGATCAGCGTGGCGGGCCGGTCCTCGGACAGCGGCAGGATCGCGCAGCCGGCCCACTGGTAGTCGAACAGCCAGTCGGACTCGTAGCCGCTGGCGTAGTACACGTTGATGGGCTGCACGCACACCATGGCCTCGAGGCCGGCTTCCTCCATTTTGGCGCGGGCGCGTTCGAGATTCAGCAGCACCTTTGTCAGGTCCAGGGGTGGTTCCGGAGGTGATTGCGGATGAGATCCATGGAGCGCGGGTTTTCGCTGTAATCGATGCCCAGCAATCCGTGCGTGAAGCACAGGTTGACGTTGCCGTTCTTGCTGGCCAGCGGACCATGGATGACCCCGGCGGGCCGGCACATGTAGCTTCCCGTGACCATGGTGTAGCCCGCTTCTTCGCCGACTTCGCCGATCAGCACATCGCCCTGCAGGCAGTAGTTTTCCTCGTAAACAGGGTGCGTTTCCATGCCTTCGGCGTACCAGCCGGGCATCAGGCCGGCCAGGTGCGTGCTCGCCCTGGTTTCCGGGTCCACGTGCAGGACCTTGACGAAAATTCCGGGCCGAAAATCCTGGGACGGGTCGCTCGCGTCCAACGGGTTGTGCCAGTCCATGGCGAACGAGTCCAGCGCCGCGATCGCACCGGGCGCTGGGGAGCCTTGATCGGCATGAAATACGGGGCTTTCCAGGAAAACGACGAATGCGCGCGCGCCCTCGGGGGAACGCCAGCGGCCTTGCCCGGAACCTGCCGGGTGGTAGCAGAAGCCCCCCGGTCCGAGGCGGCGTTCGCCGAACTGCAGCTCCCCGTCGATGACGAAGAGTCGCATCTCGACGGCGCAACTCAAGCCTGATTTGCTGTCATAGCCGGCCGGCAGGTCCACCAGGCCGGTAAAGCCGCCGCTGGCGGGGTCGCGGGCGAGTGGACGCAGTTGCGCGCCCGGCGTCAGGCCGGGCGGGTTCCAGGAAGTCGGCGTGACCTTGAGCGCCGCCAGGTTTTCTATGTGTTCCTTCGTCATCGCTCGTTTGGTGGAATTTGACCAGACGGTCCTGGTTGATACGAGGGCGGGACGCCCTCGCTCCCAGGGGTCATACGTCAAATTTCAGTTGTACGCCGTGCTGCTTGACCAGGTCCTGCTTCTGGATGTCGGGGCCGCGGACCTCACCCGTTGCGGGATCGGTGTCCAGCAGGCTCTGCGTGGCCTCGCGTCTCAAGACAACGATGATGTCGGCCTCGTCCTCGACGGCGAACGGAAACTCGTGCCAGGTGCCCAGCTTCATGGTGAAGCCGGCGGAGCCGTCGAAGCGATACGCCCGCACCTTGTCCAGGTCCGGCAGGTCCCCGTCGGTCGGCGGCGCCAGCACCGCTATGAAGGGCGCGCCGCCCAGCGGAATAAAGGTCTGGGTGTGTTTGAAATGCCGCTCGATCCAACGCACTTCAAAGGGACGCCGCCGGACATGCGCCAGGCTCAGCTCGGTATCGTCGTCGGAACGAAAATCCACAGGGCGGTAGGTCTGTACCGAGCCCTCGTAGAACCTGATGGGCAGCGGTTTGGCGGCGGCATGCCGCCCAAGAAGCTGCCCGCAGGAGGCCACGGACTCAGGCGTGGCCTCCACCAGCGGCAGAACGCGGGTCTTCATCAACGTGCGCCCGGGAGCCGGCCTTCCTCAGGCCCGCTAGAACTCGAAGACGGCGCGCACGCCGAAGGTCCGCTTGTCCTGTGGCACCAGGGTCAGCCCCAGCCGGTTGAAGTTGAAGCCGACGCTGAGCACGCGCGAGAAGTCCGTGTACTCCTGACCCGATCGCCAGTAGTCCTCATCGAGGGCGTTCTTCACATAGGCCTCCAGCCTCAGGTTTTCCCTTTCCATCGCAAACCGAATATTCAGCAGCGAATAGCTCTTGAGCGTGGCCAGGTTGGTCAGGCCGGGGAAGGTTTCGCCCATGTAGGTGAGATCGCCGCGAAGCGACCAGTCCCAGTTATTGTCGAAGGTTCCGCCGTAGGTGGATGAGACATTGCCGGACCACTTGGGGAAGCGGCTGGAGCGGTGCCCCTTGACGTTGCGGGTGCCCAGCGCGTATTCGGCGGACGCCAGCGGGATGAGGAAGTTGGTGAACTCGTTGTCGTTGAATGACCAGTTGAAGCTCAGGTCCCAGTCTTCGGTGACCAGGAAATCCAATTCCAGTTCCACGCCGGAGTATTCCGAACTGCCGGGGGTGCTGATCGGGAAGAAGTTGGGGCTTCCATTGGGGACCCCGTCGCCGTCGTCGTCGCGGTAGATGGTCACGAAGGTCGGGAAGGGCGCATTCCCCCACTCCTGCCAGTAGGCCGCCACGTTGGCGACCAGCCGTCCGTCCATCCAGGTGGACTTGACGCCGATCTCATAGGCGTCCAGTTCCTGCACCGGCGTCACGTCCACCGCGTCGGCGCCCAGCGCATCGACGTATTGCTGGCAAATTGACGAAGTGCTGGGCTGACTGGTGCGCGGATCGATGAACGGCGATGAGTAAGTGCTGGAATCGCAGTTGATGATGTTGGAATTGATGACGCCGGGAAGAATGCCGCGTGACGTCGTAATGTAGGCCGTAATGTCCTCGGTAAAGCGGTATCTGAGCGAAATCCGGGGCAGGAAATCCTTGAAATTGATCTCGAAATCGCCGATTCCGTCGCTGCGCGTGTCGTCCTGCCAGCGCGCTTCCAGGTCCACGGTAAACCGCTCGGTGATGTCGTAGGAAAGCGAACCGTAGAAGGCTTGCACGTCCACGAAGTCGCCGCCGTCCACGTCCACCGGTATGCGGGCCGGATTGGCGCACTGCGCGGGCGAGCCGAATGCCGCCAGATTGCCGCAGGCCACCACGAACACGCCGCCGTTGGAACTGGTCAGGAATTCCTGCGTGTAGTAGTTGAATCCGCCCAGCCAGCGCAATTTCGCATCCGGCGCCGAGGAAAGGCGTATATCGATGCTCTCGTCCTCGCCGGCCTGTGGATTGGACACGTACCAGCCTTCGTCGGGCGTCATGTCCCAGTCGCGCAGATTGGCCGCGGCGTTTTCGTTGTAGGCGCCGGTGGCGACCAGCGACATGCCGTTGGCGAACTCGTAGTCCAGCACCAGGCTGATGCGCGTAATCTCGCGCTCGATGCCGAAGTGGTCGAGGTAGGGCACGCCTTCGACCTGCGAGGGCGCGTCGATCAGCGAGTCCCGGATGAAGTTCTCGAATCCGGCGGGGAAACTGGATGGCGTCAGGGAAACGCTGGGGTTGGGGAAGCCGATCTGTCCGCCGGGACCCGGGATGGTGCCGCAGAGGTACTCCCTGGGCATCAGCGTGGTGGGCTCGCCCTCGGTCGTCAGCCCCGGGAAGGACTTGCCCGTGCAGCTGTCGTCCAGCCGCGCCTTGTAGAAGGTCACGCCGGCCGGACCGTCGCTGTCGTCCTGCTGGTAGTAACGCAGCTTGATGCTGACGTTGTCGGCGGCCTGCACGAACAGGGTCGCGAATGCTGATTCGGAGCGCTGTTCACCTACGCCGACACCGGATGCGTTGCGATACATGGCGCCCTTGTTGAAGTAGCGCCCTCCGACACGCAGGGCGAGAACCCCGGGAGCGATGGGAATGTCCGCGCTCACGTCGAGTTCATGCTGGTCGTATTGGCCGGCGTCGGCCTTGATCCTGGCCGAGAATTCCTCCATGTCCGGTGCGCGGGTAATGTAGTTGATGGCGCCGGCAAAGGAGTTGCGGCCGAAAGCCGCCGATTGCGGACCCTTGATGACCTCCACTCGCTCCAGGTCGCTCAGCGCCAGTGTCTGCGCGCCTTGCAGCGCGAATACGCCGTCGACGAACAGCGATGCGGTCTGCAGCGTGGAGTACTCGCTGCCTTCAACGCCGCGGAAGCGGATATTGCTGAACAGCCGTCCCGGCCGTGTTCCGGCCAGCTCGTTGTTGAACTGCATGCCGGCCGTCTGGAAGGAAATGTCCTCCAAGTCTACGTAGCCGCCACGCTCCAGCTCTTCGCCGGTGAACGCCGTGATTGAAAGTGGCACGTCCTGGATGCTTTCCTCGCGTTTTCGCGCGGTCACGACGATTTCTTCCAGCGCGGCCACCTGAGCTTCGACGGCAGGCGCGAGAAGGAGCGAAGGCGGGATGATCAGGAACGACGCAACAGCGCAGCAGGTAAAGGAGCGAGTCAGTCTCATGGTGTCCCCCAGGTAACTGAAGTTGGCCCGAAAAAACGGCGCACTCCCAATGCGCCGTTTGGCAGTGTGTAGCACACACCTCCCTATAATATAGATCAACACTGGATCGTCCAATAGCGGATAGTCCAATTCCGGAGGTTCACCGTGACTGCCAGTCTGGACATACAGCGCAGCCGCGCGGATCAGGCGCGGCTTGACTTCCTGGGCGGCCTGATGGCCTTCAATTCGACCGGTTTCGGCCCCGCCATGGGCGCCTATTACAAGGACAACGAAGCCAGGCTCAGCGATCCGTCCGATATTCGGGAACTGGGCGCGATGATGGAACAGGGTCCGGCCTATCGATTCGGCGCGTTCTTCGAGCGCCACAATCATGCGCAGATGTTCCGCGCAATCCTGGACATACTCGAACGCCAGGGCGACGAGGTGCGCGCCTGGCTGGATGACTGCAACCCGCCCGGCGCATTGGGAAGCCTGGAGCTGGATCCGGAACTGGAAACGCCCCGCTACTACCGCAAGATCGAGATCCACACCCAGCCGGGCAACTACCACGCCGAGTTCGCCGGCATCCTGTATCACTGGATGATCAGCCCGTTTCTTGTAGGCCGCGACGACGGCGACGAGATGGGCTGGAACCTGGCGCGCGCCGTGCCTCAGGGCGATTACCGGCGCATCCTGGACCTGGGTTGCGGCGTCGGAAAGAGCACGTTCCCCTATTGCGAGCTTTACCCGGATGCCGAAGTTGTGGGTCTGGACTACGCGGCGTCCATGCTCAAGTACGGCCACAAGCTGGCCGAGTCGCGCGGGCACAGGGTCCATTTCACTCAACGGCTTGCCGAGGATACCGGCTATCCCGACGGCAGTTTCGACGTGGTCAGCGCGGTGTGGCTGTTTCACGAACTGCCCGGCAAGGTGCGCGCGGCCGTCGTTGGCGAGGCCCACCGTCTGCTGCGTCCCGGCGGGATCTTCGCGATCATGGAATCGCCGCCGTTCAAGGTGCTGCAGGAGGACTTCAGTCCGCTGTCGGCGTTTCTGCTGGATTCCACCGGGCGGCGCATGGAGGACCCCTTCCTGCCGGGATTCCTTGCCGAGGATCGCGTGCGAATGTTTGAGGAAGGCGGTTTCGGCCAGGTCCGCGACGTGCCGCTGCCCAACGAGCTGACCGGCTGGGGATTCGGCGGCGAGTACTTCTTCGGCGCCTATCCCTGGTGGGCCACGATCGGAGTCAGACCATGAGCAAGGACATGGAAAGCCGCTTTCGGGCGATTACGCACAAGCTCTGGGGCGATGAACAGGGCGAGGAAATCTACCAGTGGATCGTCACGTCCCGCCCGCCCGCGTTCCACGCGAAGCTGCGCGAGGTCATGGTGCCGATCTGGGAAATGGACCGGGTGGATCTTCGCACCAAGATCCTGTGCAGCATCGCGATGTTCACCGCCACCCACAAGCAGGAAGTGGAATTCTTCATGAAGATGGCGGCCCATCACGGCATTCCCCGCGAAGAAGTAGAGGAAATCCTGTTGCTGGCGGGCCTGGAGTTCGGCTTTCCGGCCGCCGAGATGGCCATCGACGTCCTCACGCGCGTTTATGCGGAGCACGAAGCGCGTTCCGGCGCTGGTTGACCGACGGTTCACCGGATCCAGCATCGATGTCGCGTCCGCGAGTTGAGTTTCTGCGTCTGGACGGCGTGGCGCTGACCCCGGCGGCGGCGCCCGGCATCGGGCATGGTCTGCGGGCGGCTGTCCTGAGCGCTCAGGCCGGCGACTCGGGGGCCAGCACACTGCTGGTGCAGGCCGAGCCCTGGTGGTGCTCCCACGACGGCGGTGCTTTGGACAGCGACCTCGAAATACTCCTGCTGGAAGGTGATTTGCGCCTCGGCGAATGCGCGTTTGTGCGCGGCAGTTATGCGTTTCTGCCTCGGGGCCTGTCCCTGGACGGCGCCGGCTCCCGCAGCGGGTTTACCGCGCTTTGGATGAGCGAAGGCCGTTCGGGTCTGTCCCCGGATTCCGATCCGGCGGCGGCTTGTGAGGAAGGAAGAATGGTCGGGCCGCTGGACGTCAACGCCGTTGCATGGCAGCCTGTGCCTGATTTTCCCGGCCGAACGAGCGAAGAGGCGGGGTCCGGACTGAAAGTGCGCAGGCTGCGCAGCGATCCGGACACCGGCGCCTACACGCTGATGACTTTTCAGGAGCCGGGATGGTGCGATCCGAGGCTGGAAGCGCACGAAACCTGGGAGGAACTGGTGCTGTTGCAGGGCGATTACCTGATGGGAGAGACCGGAATGATCACTTCGGGGTCCTACATTTTCCGTCCGGGCGAGAAACCGCACGGACCGCAGGCCACGCGCGGCGGCTGCGTGTGGTTCTGCCGTGGCGAGAAGGAAATCGACTTCCGGTTCACCCAGCCGGACTGGACCGCACCGCGATGCCGCGAATACCTGACGCAGCCGGCGCCGGACCCGCAACCGCAACTCTGGGGCAACTGGAGCTCGTGAGGCGAAACTAGCCATGGCCGGATATACGCGCCCTTTCACTCCCAACGGCGAGGCCTCCATGCTGGAGCCGCTGCCGTGGCGTTTTGCGGGCAACCTGCTGCTGTTCCATTTCCAGGCCGATCCCGATGCGATTGCCGCCTACCTGCCGGAGCCGCTCACCCCTTCCGACCCGCCCGATGAGGCCTATGTGTGGAGCCCGCATCTGAAGTGTTATCCCGAGGGCGTTGCGCCCGAGGACTGGCCGGCTGCGCGCAGTCATTACGACGTTGCCGTGATCGGCTTGCCGTGCAGGCTGCACGGCGAGCGCACCATGTTTTCCACCTTCCAGTGGTGCAACCGCGACTGGCTGGTGCTGCTGAGCTGGTTTCTGGGCGCCTGTTCCAAGCAGGCGGAAATCGAAACCAGCGGGCTGCACCCCCTGCTGCCCGGCATGACCCAGGATGGCGGAATCGGCACGCGGCTCAAGCGCACCGTCAGCCGTCACGGAGAGGCTGTCATGCGCATGGAGTTCTCGCCGCAGCGCGTAATCGACCTGGCGGAGCTTGAGTTCTACACGCGCAACCTGCCGCTCACCTGCATGCGCCACGTCCCCGACTGCCATGTGCCGCCCTTGGGCAAGCCGCTGGTGCACGACCTTACGCAGATGGTGATGAGCGGCCTTGAGCAGGGCGAGACGCTGGCCGGCGAGGGCAGTCTCGAGTTCTGCCCGGCCGACAACGAGGAACTGATGCCGCTGGCGCCGCAGGAAGTGCTGGGCGCATACTGGATGCCAATGGGGTTCATGCTGGACGGGGTGCGGATCGTGCATCAGTACGACGCCGCGATCTCTCCGGGATAGGGAGGACGCAATGCCGAAGGTACGCGTGGACGGCGCCAATCTCTGGTACGAGCTTCGCGGCGAAGGCGAGTTGCCGCTTACGCTGATCGGCGGCTTTGCGCTGGTGGACAAGCAGTTCGAGTTCTGCGAGCCGTATCTCACCCCGCATCACCGCATCCTGCAATGGCACTACCGCGGCGTGGGCAAGTCCGACTGGACCCAGTCGGAGCGGTACTCGGTGGAACGCTGGGTGGACGACCTGGCCGCGATCCTGGACGCTGCCGGGATAGAACGCACCGCCCTTTGGTGCACTTCCACGGGTTCGTCGATCGGACTGCGCTTCGCGGCCAAGTACCCCGAGCGCATGCACTCGCTGATCGCCTATCCCTTCATTCGCGTCGACGACACCTGGCGCAACATCTACGAGGCCTCCTGGTGGGTGGGCAGGGTGTTCGGCATCGAGCAACTTTCGCGCCTGTACGCCGGGGTGGTGCTGCCGCCGGACGTGCTGTATTCCGAAGAGGGCATCAAGTACGAACGCTGGGCGAAGAAGCAATACGCCGCCAACGTGAACATGGCCACCCTGAAGTCCGTGCTTGACGCCTATACCAACGTAGACCTCACCGCCGACATACGCAATATCGAATGCCCCACGCTGCTGCTGATGGGCGACGATAGCGCGCTCAACGAGAACGAGCGCATGGATTCCGCCAGCCATGACACCCTGATGCGCGAGTTTCTGGCGATCAAGCCGGACGTTGACAAGGCCGAGATCGCCGGCGCCGGCTCGACTTACTGCATGATTACCAAGCCCCGGGAATGCTGCGAGGCCGTGGTGGGCTGGCTGGCGGGGCTGAACAAGGACTAGTGTCTGTTTGACACGACACTAGATTTCAAAGGAGACGGCCATGCCGATGCGACGAGAAGACTGCCTTGACGTAAGCAAGGTGCACCCGCAGGCGCTCAACTCCGGGTACGCGCCGGGCGCCGTGGCCCGCAACCTGAGCACCGAGAGCAGGACCGGCGGCGAACACCTGGTCATGGAGCTGCCCGCGGGCTGGTCCCTCCCGCGCGGGCGCAACGAAGCCGACATCGACCTCTACGTGCTGGAAGGGTCCCTGGACATCGGCGGCGAGAACTGGATGCAGGGCTGTTACGGTTATTTCCCGGCCGGCATGGCCTGGGGGCCGCTGCAGACCGCCGGGGGCTGCAGGCTTTTGCTGTTCACCAGCCGGCCGCTGGCCTTCGAGGAGGCGGGCGACTCGCTGGCGGATGCGCACGTGGAGCGGCATATCGAGCGCACCAATACCTGGCACATGCCGTGGGTCGATCCGATGGCGGACATCGTCAAGCGCTCCACCTGGAAGGACCCGAACACCGGGGAGGAGGCCCGCCCGCCGGGCGTGCTCACCAAGGGCCTGCGCAAGGACGACGGCACCAAAGAGGTGATCGCGCTGACCGCGCTGGCGCCCGGGTTCGTCGACCCCGGAACTGAACACCACCCGCACAATGAATGCCTGTACCTGATCGCCGGCGATTGCTACATCGGCTACACCTTCGACCACAAGCGCGAGGACGTGAAGGAGGACCTGGTCCTGACCCGAGACCACTACATCGGTCGCCCGCCCGGCGTGCGCCACGGCCCGGTGTGCAGCATCAGCGGCGCGTTCTGGCTGATCTACCTGGCGGATTACTACACCGGCATCTTCGGCAAGGTGGACGACTGGGAAGAACGCGTCAACAAGTACTTCGCCAGCGCCTCCTTCCGCTGATCCGAGGACATCCGGCATGTTGTTGAATCGCGAGCGGGCGATGGAGTTGATGGAGCGTGACGGGCTGGACGCCCTGATCGCGGTCACGCCCAACAACGTCCTGTACTTGAGCGATTTCGACACTGATTTTTTGTACGACGTGCCGTGGGTGGCCTGCGCCATCCTGCCGCGCGACCCGGACATCCCGCCCTGCCTGGTGGCGACCGAAATCGAGGCGGCCGTCCTTGTCCAGCGCCCCACCTGGATGCCGGACAAGCGTTTGTACTACTTCGGCCTGTACGGCGGCGTGCTGAAAGTGCACACCTTCGCCGAGGATACCGAGCTCACGGGCGAGGACCTGGCCATTCGCCGAATGGTCGCGGAGCTGGAGGACGAGCCCTATGCCGGGATCAATGGCGCCGTTTGCGCCATGCTCAGCGAGACCGGCCTGGACAGGGGCCGGCTCGGGTTTGACGACACGCGCTTCGCAGGGCTGTTGGGCGATACCGTGGAGCGCGCCGAAATCGTCGACGCCAGTAATCTGCTGATCGAAATACGGATGGTCAAATCGCCGGATGAGATCGCCATACTCAGGGAAGCGGCGGTCAAGAACGAGACGGCGTTGCGCGCGGCGCTGGCCGCGATCCGGGATGGGGCGACCTGGAACGAGGTCTATACGGCTTACGAGGTCCGGGTGGTGGAGCAGGGCGCTCGCCCCTTCGCCACGTTCAACGGCGCGGGGCCCATGAGCGCGGGCGCCGGCCGTCCCGAGCGCGATTACGTTATCCGTCCCGGCGACCAGGTTTGCTTCGACAGCATGATGAAGTGGCGGCGCTACATGGGCGACGCGCAGCGCACCGCGGTCCTGGGCGACGCTTCACCGAAACTGGAGCGCTACTGGAAGGCGTACATGGCGGGAATCGACGAGGCCTATTGCAACCTGCGTCCCGGCATACAGACCGGCGAATTACGCGATCGGGTCATCCAGGCGGTCCGGTCCGCCGGCCTGCCGAGTTTCGAGCTGGCCTTCACGCACGGAATCGGCCTGGACCATATCGAGGTGCCGTTCATCGCCGGCGGCAACCTCGGCGACTTCATGATCGAGGAGAACATGGTGCTGAACATCGACATGGAGCTGCACGAAATCGGCTGGGGCGGGATGTTCTTCGAAGAGTCCGTGCGCATCACCGCCAACGGCTCCGAACGCCTCTACAACCTCGAACGCGACCTGATCCGCGTTTAGCCGGGACCCATGGGCGGCGCCTTCAAACCGTTTACCAAAGTGGAGCTTGAGCGCGGGCGCGCCATGTTCCTGCGCATCTTCGGCCCCGATTACGGTGCCGAGTTGTGCGAACAGCTCGAACAGAACGACTTCAACCGGCAGTTGATGACGCGTATTGCCCCGGAAGTCTGGGACCAGGAGGTGGTCGATCTCAAGACCATGATCCTGTGCGCCATCGGGATCGTCACCGCGGCCCGACACGACGTGGGCTATTTCGTGCGTGCCGGCATCCACCACGGCGTAACGCGCGAAAAAATGGAAGCGGTGATCATGCTGGCCGGCCTCGAAGCCGGCTTCCCCTCAGCCGGCGAGGCGCGCCGGCGCCTGGACCAGGCTTACGCCGAACACCAGGCGATGCTCGACCGCGCGCGATAGCGCTTATTCCACGCGGCGCACGCGGATGCGGCCGTTGAGACCCTCCAGGCGCATCCGGTAGCTGTTCATGAACCCTTCCTTGATCTCCACCCCGGGATTGGTGGCCCGGTAGTTGCGCCGGGTCCGGTCGACCTGCTGCCACACCTGGCCGTTCTCCAGCGTAAAGCGCGTGCCCTGCCGTGGGTTCCTGATTTCGCCGACCACCCGCGATTCAAGCTGGTTGTCGCCTTCGTCCCTGCCGGGAAGAAGGCCGAATATGCGGTCCGCCAGCGACTGTCCTGTTTCCGTTTCCGGCGCGCCCTGATCGTCGGTTTCCGGGAGGCGGGTCCCGGCAGGCGCTTCGGCAGCGGCAGCCACACTGCCATCCGGGCTCACGCTGCCTTCGGCCGCAAACGAACCGGCACCAGAGGACACGCTTGCCGAGGCCAGCGCGTCGTAGCAGGCCAGACGTACCTCGGCGCTCTGCAACTGCGCGCACCTTTCCAGTTCTTCGCGCAGTTCGTCCGCCGCCGCCGTTCCCGCGAGCGACAAAGCCAATCCGATGCTTACCGCTTTGAGCACTCTCATGATTCCTGGCTCCTTACCTCGTCGAAAGGAGGTGGTCACTTCACCCGGTCCGATTTGTGGAAGTTGAAATTCGCCATGGTCATGACGACCGTGTCGTCTTCAAGGCGCACGATCTTGTCGCGAAACCAGAAGGCGTTGCCGGTAATTACGGCTTCATAACTGAACGCCTGGCCCCCGAAGGCGCAGGCATTGGTGCGCATGCGCAGGTGATAGCGGTTGCCGCGCTGATCAACGATGAGATCACAGATGCCGGGGAACGGTGCGATATCGTCGCTGGTTATGCCGTCAAGCATGGAAATGTCCCGGTAGGCGCCGATGTATTTCTCCCGGTCCTTGAAGTTGGCGAGGTTGACCCTGATGACCTGCTCCTCTTCGTCGACGGACAGTGTGTAAATGCGTTGACGGTAAGTCTCGCCCGGCTGACCGTCGCGGTATTCCTCGACGTACAACACGTTGTCGCCGATTGCCGGTGCATCCAGGCGTATGTAGTGGGACGTCACGTTGAGATAGCCGCCCATGCCGCTTCCATCGAGACGCCATACCTCGCCGGTGAAATTCTCCTCGCCCATCTGCGCTTCGACGGCGGCCACCTGCCGATTGTTGTTGTAGGTCCCAGGCCACCACTTCATGATTTGTTCGAGGTCCTGTTCCAGCGGACTTTGAGCGTTGGCCGGTAGCGATCCCAGGCAGGCCAGAGTCACCGCGATACCTGCGATTTCAATTAACCGTCGCGCGTGCATTTGCATTCTCCCGAATACATATTGAATACCGAATAATATGTCCCGTCACGCGATTCCGGGAGGCACCAGGATTCCTTGCTCGACAAGACGGCTCACGGTTTCACGTTGCGCTGCCCTGTGTTCATCCATGGAAACCAGCGGCGCATCCAGGTGGGTATTGACGGGGGCAAAGTCCGTGGCGCTGTACATGCCCCGGTGCAAAGGCATCTGGAGATGGCTCAGCAGGTTTGAGCCGCCAAGGGACGTTCGCTCGCGACGCAGCGCATCGATATCGATATCCGCCACCGCATATTCCACACCGCCGGATTGTGTGCCGGCCAGCCTATTGCCCTTGAAATCGATGATCTGCGAGGGCTGGCGCCGGCGGTAGGGCGGTTGTGGATCAACACCCACCGGGCCCAGATCGGACAGAAGCACGTACGCCACGTTCTCGTATGCGCGCACGCGGCGCGTCATGGTGGTGTTCACGGGCACTTCGAAATCGTGATCTGCGGGATACGTGGCTGACGCCGTGGGGCTCAGGATCACTTCCGCACCCTTCAGGACCATGCCGCGCGCAATTTCCGGGTAGTTCATGTCCCCGGCCACCACGCAGGCGAGCCGGCCGATCGGCGTGTCGGCAACGGGAAACAGGCTGTCTTCGCCGAAATGATCCAGCCAGGCGGACAGGAGGTCGCCGGGGCGGGTCTTGCCGGTGAGGCCCGTGAGCTTTCTGTAGTTGAGGATCACATCGCCGCTGGGTCCCACGATCATGCCGGCCAGGAAGTACCGGCCCGGAAACCTGTCGATGCCTTCCATGGGGTTAAAGGCGACATAAGCGTTGGCGTCCTGCGCGGTCTTGCCGATGCGCTCGATCTCCGGCCCGTCGACGCGGATGGTTCCCGGCCACCATTGGGCCGGCGTCATGGGGGCGCTGGGGACCTGCAGTCCGAATTCCGGAAACGACATCAGGCGCGCGCCATGTTCGTCGGCTCCGCGCCTGATTAGTTCGCACATGGCATCGACATTCCGCTTCAGGCCGTCGGGCAGAAAATTTCCCGACGAATCGAAGGTGGGAACAACGCCGGATTGCACGCAGGCCGCCGGGTAAGGCTGAACCCTGGCGCCCCGCGGATCAATGCCCGGTGTGACCGGGGGATAGAAGGCGGACGTGTCCTGGGCCCCGGCCGTTTTTCTGAACGCGTCCTGAAGTGCACCTGCGGCGGCCAGCCCGACTCCAGCCAGAAGTGCGGACCGTCGAGTCAGGCCACTGGAACCGGTTTTCAGATTGGAGTCTTCAGTCATATGCGCCCCCGTTGGCGTTTTGCAGGCGTCGAAATGATCCTCACCGGAATACGACGGTACGGCGACCGTTGATG
Source organism: Gammaproteobacteria bacterium (assembly GCA_963666765.1). Lineage (GTDB taxonomy): Bacteria > Pseudomonadota > Gammaproteobacteria > Steroidobacterales > Foliamicaceae > Foliamicus. Next base: position 1,416,134 of record OY762933.1, on the reverse strand, counting down.
AGGACGCGCTTTTGCGCGTGGTATTGCACCGCCCGGGCCAGCACCACCCGCTCGATGTCCTTGCCGACGGCGGCCAGCCCGTCGGGCGTCATGCGATGCCCGACCGGCTGCACGTCCTGAGCAATGATCGGGCCGTCGTCCAGCTGTGCGGTGACGTAGTGGGCGGTGGCGCCGATCAGCTTGACGCCGCGCCGGTAAGCCTGGTGATAGGGCTTGGCGCCCTTGAACCCCGGCAGGAAGGAATGATGGATATTGATCATGCGCCCGGGCAGCCGCTCGCAAAGGGTCGGTGAAATGATCTGCATGTAGCGCGCCAGCACCACGAAATCGATGTCGTGCTTTTCGATCTCCTGCACTACCTGCTGCTCCTGCTCCGCCTTGGTGGCGGGCGTCACCGGCAGGTGCAGGTATTCGATCTCGGCGGCATTCGCCAACCATTCCGCGTCCGGATGGTTGGAGACGATCAGCGGAATGTCGATCGCCAGTTGGCCGAGGCGCACGCGATTGAGCAGGTCGAGGATGCAGTGCAGGTGCTTCGAAACCATGATCAGCACGCGGGGACGGGCATCGGCCCGCACCAGTTCCCATCGCATCTCGAGCTTTCCGGCTTCGGGATCGAACGACTTGCGCAGTTCCTCGATCGTCACGTCTCCCGAAAAATGAACGCGCATGAAGAAGCGCTCACGGAAGGGGTCCTTGTAGGTGTCGCTGTCCAGCACGTTGCACCCGTTCTCAAGCAGCCAGCGCGTTACGGCATAAATGAGGCCGGTCCGGTCCGGGCAGGAAAGCGAAAGGAGGTATTCGGTCAAGATCGTTACCCCGCTGGTTCAGCCGTGCGTATTATGCGCTCATCTCCGCTTCAAAAGCTCACGCCGTACAATCCGAATCATGCCCGCGCCGCCCGACGACCGGTCTTCCGAGGCCGCCCCGGAACACCGCCTGATCGCCGATCGCCGGCGCAAGCTCGGCGCGCTGCGGGAAACCGGCTGGTCGTTCCCCAACCACTATCGGCCCGACGCGACGGCCGCGGCCTTGCATGCGGAATATGCCGAAACGGACACTTCCGGCCTGAAGGAACTGGGGCGCGAAGTCCAGGTGGCGGGACGCCTGGTTTCGCAGCGCCGAATGGGGCGCCTGAGTTTCGCGTCGGTCCAGGATTCGAGCGGACGGATACAACTGATGCTGTCGCGCGACGTGATGGGCGAGGACGCCTACTCGGACAGCGCGGCGCTGGACCTGGGCGATATCGTTTGGGCTCGGGGCGTCCTGACGCGCACGCGAACCGGCGAGTTGAGCGTCGAAGTCGGCGAAATCGCGCTGCTTACCAAGTCGCTGCGGCCGCTGCCGGAGAAATTTCACGGGCTGACCGACCGCGAGCAGCGCTATCGGCGCCGATACGTCGACCTGATCGTGAATCGGGGTTCGCGCGAGGTCTTCGAGCGCCGCGCCCGCGTGACCGCCGCGTTTAGGGAGTTCCTGACCGGCCGGGGCTTCATGGAGGTGGAGACGCCCGTGATGCAGTCCATCCCCGGAGGCGCCGCCGCCCGTCCCTTCGCCACACACCACCATGCGCTGGATCGCGACCTGTACCTTCGCGTGGCCCTGGAGTTGCATCTCAAGCGGCTGGTGGTGGGCGGCATGGAGCGGGTGTTCGAGATGAACCGCTGCTTTCGCAATGAAGGGCTTTCTACCCAGCACAACCCGGAATTCACCATGCTGGAGGTCTACCAGGCCTACGCCGATTACAACGACTTCATGCGGATGACGCAGGAAATGATCAGCGCGGCCACGGAAGCGGTGCTCGGCGCCACCCGGGTGACCTATCAGGGCGAGGAGTATGAGCTGGGCGGCGACTGGCCGCGCCTGAGCATGGAGCAGGCCGTGCTCGAGCACAATCCCGACATGGATGCGGAGCGGCTGCGCGACGCCGGGTACCTCCGCGAATGGTTCAAACGGGTTGGGATGGAGAAGGGTCCGCCGGCAGACGCGGGCTGGGGCAAGCTGCTGGCGGAGCTCTTTGACCGCACCGTGGAGGACCAGCTGTCCGGCCCGGTTTTCATCACGGGGCACCCCGCGGAAGTCTCGCCGCTGTCGAGGGCCAACGATGACGATCCGGAAATTACCGACCGCTACGAGCTGTATATCGCCGGGAGGGAGCTGGTGAACGGCTTCTCGGAGTTGAACGACGCCGAGGACCAGGCGCGCCGTTTCCGCGAGCAGGTGCGGCTGCGGGAAGGCGGCGACGACGAGGCCATGCTCTACGACGAGGACTTCGTGACCGCGCTGGAATACGGCCTGCCGCCCACCGCGGGCCTCGGCCTGGGGGTGGATCGCCTGGTCATGTTCCTGACCGACCAGCCGGCCATCCGCGACGTGCTGCTCTTTCCGCAATTGCGCAGCTGAACCGTGCTGTTAGTATCACTGGCTTTGCTGGTCGTGGGCGGGAGAAAAACAGAATGACGGACTGGGCTGCACGCCTTTTGAACTTCAAGCGGGGCGAACTTCGCCTTGCTGTGCTGGCTGCATGCTTCTACTTCTGTGTGCTAAGCGGATATTTCTTCCTGCGCCCGGTGCGGGACGCCATGGGCGTGTCGCGGGGCATGGACGAACTCCGCTGGCTGTTTGTTATTACGTCGATCGTATCCCTGATTCTCGTGCTGCTGTTCGGCGGCGCCGTCTCGCGGATGGACCGGAGGAAGTTCATTCCGGTCGGATACCTGTTCGTGGTTGTGTGCCTGCTGGGGTTCGCCTCCCTGCTTGTCATGGACGCGGTAGCCGGCGGCGGATTGATTGGCAGCGACGCGCAAACCTCCTTATCGCGAAACGTGGGTTATACCTTCTACGTCTGGCTGAGCGCCATCAACCTGTTTGTCAATAGCCTTTTCTGGGCCTTCATGGTGGATGTGTTCAATGTCGATCAAGGCAAGCGCATGTTCGCCTTCATAGGGATCGGCGGAACGCTGGGAGCGCTGGTCGCAGGCTGGGCCACCAACGTCATCAGCGGCATGACCGAATCGGTTTACCTGCCGGTCGGACTCATAGCGACCGGCGCGGCGCTCTTTATCGCGGCGATCGCCCTGATGCTTACCCTGGACAGGGCAGCATTACGTTCCGAACACTCCATCCTCGGCACCCAGCACGGTCTGCCAACATCCAATCCCGGTGAGCCCATCGGTGGTAATTTCTGGGACGGTGCAGCATCGCTGGCTCGTTCGCCCTACCTCCTGGGGATTGCCTTGTTCATCATTTTCATGGCCATTTCCAACACCCTGATCTACTTCACCCAGGCCAACATCATCCTGGACGAAGCCGATACCTTCAGTCAGCTTGTAGGCGGTTTCGCGTTCTTCGACGCGCTGACCCAGACGGTGACGCTATTCACTCAGATTTTCATCACCACCCGGGTCATTCGGCGGCTGGGTGTGGGGTGGACGCTGGCAATACTCCCGTTGGTTACCCTGGCTGGATTCGCCGTGCTGGCCATATGGCCCTTGTACGGCGTAATGGCTGTTTTTCAGGCCATTCACCGAGCGACACGATACGCAATCTCGCGGCCCGCCCGCGAGACGCTGTTCAGCGTCGTGCCGCCCTCCGAGAAGTACAAGGCCAAGCCGATAATCGACGTGTTCCTGTACCGTGGAGGCGATCTGGCCGGCGCGGGCATACAGGCGATACTGGCGGGGTTGGGCAGCCTGGCACTGATGGTTGCCTCCGTAACGCCCTTCGCCGCCGTCTGGTGCGCGCTTTCCGTTGCCCTGGGCCGCGCCCAGAACCGCCGCGACCCCGCGCAGCAGGCCGCCGAGGCCGATCTCCCCGCGGGCAGACCCGCGGAATCCACCGGCTAGCCGGCTGAAGCGTTCCGATGAAAGCCGTGAAGCCGGATGCCCTGAGCGCGCTGTTCCTTTCGGTCGGTCTGCTGCTTGCCGGCGCCGCTTCGGGCCAGGCTGCGGCGCCGGAGGACTCCGACTACGCGCTGGAGATCGCCGAGTGGCGCGCTGAGCGGGAGGAGGAGTTGAAGGGGCCGGATGGATGGCTCAACCTGGCGGGCCTTTACTGGCTGGACGAGGGCAATAGCAGCATGGGATCGGCGCCGGGCAACGATATCGTGCTTGCGGATCTGCCGGCGGCGCCTGAGCTGGGGGAGTTCCTGGTTGAAGGCGAGGATGTCGTGTTTCGGGCCGAACCCGGCGCGGAGGTTTTCAGCAACGGTGAGCCGGTCAGGGAGTTGCGGCTGGTCCACGACGAAGCGGGCAGGCCCACGGTCCTTACGCACGGCACGCTGTCCTGGCATGCGATTCACCGCATGGGCCAAATGGGCGTTCGGCTGCGCGACCTTAACCACCCGGCGGTGAACGCCTTTCCCGGAATCAAGTCCTATCCCACGGACACGGCCTGGCGGGTGGCGGCGCGATTCGTGGCCTACGACGAGCCGCAGAAGCGCATCCTCAGTACGGTGGTGGAAGGACTCGGCTGGCAGCCTGTCGCCCCGGGCACGCTGGAATTTGAGATTGGCGGCGAGCCCCTTTCGCTGGAGGCCTACGCCGCGGGCCCCGGCTACCTGCTCATATTCGCCGATCTCACCACGGGCAAGACCACCTATCCCGCGGGCCGGTACCTGTATGCATTCGGGCCCGGCGCCGATGGCGCCGTGATGCTGGACTTCAACAAGGCGATCAACCCGCCCTGCGCCTTTACCGATTTCGCCACCTGCCCGCTCCCTCAACCGCGCAATCGACTCAAGATTGCCATAGAAGCCGGAGAGCGATACGGCAAGAGCCGGTGAGCTCTTGAGCCCCGGCGCCGGTCATCCGCCTCCGGGCCGGGAACGGGACACTCGCTATAACATAGCCTCGCGACGGGCTACCGGGTGCTGAAATGGCGAGAACCAGCGTACTGCAATCCGAGGAGGAACTGAGGCGGCATTTTCCGGTCTCGGTTGAGCGGGCCAAACTCAAGGTCCTCGACAGGCTGGACAAGCACTGCGAGGATTTCATCGCCCGTTCTCCCTTCCTGTGTATCGGCACCTCACGGCCGGACGGTTGCGCCGACGTATCCCCGCGCGGCGACCCGCCGGGCTTTGTTCACGTGGCTGACGCACATACCCTGCTGATCCCCGATCGCCCCGGCAACAACCGGCTGGACACGATGAGCAACATCATGCACAACCCCAGGGTGGGCCTGATCTTCTTCATCCCCGGCCTGGGCGAGACCCTGCGAGTGAACGGCGATGCGGCGATCATCGACGACCAGGCGGAACTCGCCCGGTTCGAGTTCCGGCGCCACATACCGAGGGTGGCGATTGCCGTGACCGTCAGGGAAGCCTTCATCCATTGCGCCAAGGCGATCAAGCGTTCCCGCCTGTGGGAGGAGGACGCAAAGATCGATCCCTCCTCGTTCACGCGGATCGGCGACATCCTTTCCGATCACATAAAGGGCGGCAAATCCGGCGACGAGATCGAGGGAATCCTCAAGGAGAACTACCGGACCCAGCTCTACTAGTGCTGAGTTTGCTCTTTGATATGTAGTAGAACGCATACTCGTCTTGTCGGGGGAATTAGAGTCATAAGACAAGCACAAGCAATCGAGTGGGTGGGGTGCGATCTGCAAGACTCCGGGTGTGCGGACGTAAGATCATTAGAAAAGTTGGCGGCGTTAGAGTGAGTTTCTCGACGTAATCTGATTCATTTGCGCTTCTCGGCCGCTCAGGATTGCCCGGATTTTGTCTTGGCTCCTTCTGCTGGCAACAGCACGATTGAATTCACGTCGAACAGCAAGTAATTTCTTATGCAGCCGGTTAGGGGCATGGAGTGTGTCTGGCCTCACGATAACTCCAGTTATCTCAGCGGGCTTCTGATGTTTGCACCGTACCTTGCTTGCCTGGCACCGGTGGCCATGCTTCCAGAGTACTTGTCTAATCTGCCAAAGTGCCTTCTTGGGCACCATTTGTCCCGAAACAGTTATGTCGTCTGCGTAAACACTAAGCTTACAGGAGTTATTCTCGGCGATTCGCGCGATTTCTTCCCACATGTCGACGTAGGAGAAGTATGCCAAGATCGGACTGCATGGACTGCCTTGAGGAAGAGTTCCATGGTGCGTGACGATCCCCCGCAAAATAGCTGAAACGTCGCGCGAACATTTCATTCGTTTGTGAAAGAACCAGATTACCTTGTTTGCTGTGCAGTTGGGAAAGAAGTCCTCTATATCCAAAAGACAAATTGAGCGTGAACGACGTGCGTAGCGGCGTTATCAACATACGAACGTCCGGTGACAGGTGCGAATAAGTAGTCTGGTGGCGAAATTCGTTGGAGCAGATTGGCGATCCTCGCTTGCACATTCTTGAGGTCGTTGCGAGGAGCGTCGATTATTCGAAAACCGCCTGACGACTTAGGTTTGCGAAAAGTGATGTATAAATCATCTAAATTGGCGACTTGCTGGAGTTTGACCTTACCAATCCGCAAAAGGGAAGCAAGCCTTGCACGTGATCTGAGACGATAGAACGGGCTATCACATTCAGCGTAATACTTGTTAGGTGCCCTTGGCATCTGAAGTTCTATCCTCCACCAACTTAAGGAAGTAAATCACCTTTTGGGAAATCACGCTCCTAGCTCTTTCGGCAGCGAGAGATGTATCTGATGGACTCTGTAGTCCTTCAGCGAAAAACAGTATTGATGACACCGGGATTCCAAATTCCGTGGAATATCGCTGAATCAGTTCCATACGGGGTTGCTTTTTCCCACCTTCAATTTCGGAAAGAAACGACTTGGAAATTGCCAGTCGTTTTGCCAGTTCCCTCTGTTTCAAGTCGTGAAAGACCCTGATTAGCCTTAAGGATTCGGACAGCACGACAACAACTTTGTCTAAAGACAATTGGAAAGCGATCTAGCCATCAGTCGTGCCTTGAAAGGAGTGCCACCAACACCATAGTCGATACGCGGTTCTTCCAAAATAAAAGGCCACTTTGAGCAGACGAGGATTTCGTAGCCATGGCGGCCACTTTCCCCCGCTTTTCGATCGCTGCTGCTGCTGCTTGCATTTAGGTCTAGACATAATGTCCTCCTTACTTTTCTGCTGCTCGCTCCGCGGGATTGCGGAGCGAGGTCATCACCAGCAGATAGACGGATCGCAGCAGCTAAATCCACGATGTCTGAGACCCGACGGGTCATTGGTCGGGTCTCGCTTCCCCTGGCGGGCCATCCCGAGGGAGGGGGGCGGTCGCCGCAGGCAAGTAGTAGAGGGCTGTACGCCCTCCTCGAATCAGCAGGGCCGATTCTGAGTGTGATGACTTGTACTTCCGCTTGTGCAAGCATGCACGTATTATAGCGAGAAAAGTTGGCTTTGCAAGAACTAAATTCGCTATATGCGAATTTACTGTCTCACACCTCAAGCAGGGTACTATTGGTCATAGTGGGCGTCCCAGAAATTAACTGGGCGCGAGATAGAGGGGAGATATGCGCTCGCAGCCATGCGTAAGCGGCTATGTTGTCGTATTCCCTATCCGCCGGTTTGCGCTATGCGGCGCGCCATCCACTCGACGTAGGCGGTTCGGGTCATGCGCCGCCGACGGGCCTCGCTGTTAATGAAATCGGCCACGCCTTCGTCCAGAGTCAGGTTTGCTCGCACACGGCGTCCTGAAATCCGGATCAATGGTATGGAAACCAGTGCGGAACCAACTTCGGGCTTCACGGACTCAATGGCGCTTGGCGGGACTACGTCAACGCCCTCCCGTTCAGTTTCCAGCGCATAGTCGCGCAAGGCCTCCTCCGCATGGATCATTGCTTCGTCCACGGAAACGCCCATGGCGACGATTCCAGGTAAGTCCGGAAACGTGACGCCATAAGCACCGGATTCCCCGTCAATGAGTGCTGGATACCGAATCATATTCCCCACCTCAATCGTCTTTGCTCTTAGTTTTGGTGTCCTTCCATCCTGCTTTCTTTGCTATGGAGCGAGCGACAGCAGGCGACACCCGGCGGTGGCGAGGCAAGATCAGGACGCCAGAAATGGACGGGTGGCGATAAATATCGTGCCCCGACCCGTGGCGAAGTAGGTACCATCCTTCTTGATCAAGCCTGCTCCGGATCCGTCGGATGTTTTTTTCCACGTGCATATATTTGCACGGGAGACCTATTCGTCAAGGCTCGAATACTGGTGCGGATTGCCGCATTGGCAACCACGTTCCATATTGTGGAGAATGAGCGTCATTCGATAAGCAGGAGTTAGTGGTATCAATTTGAAACAAATCCGCTTACGCGACCTTTCTGGGGACCTGGGTTAGCCCATGCGGCTGTCCTGGAACGAGGTCCGTGTTCGCGCGGCGGTGTTTGCCGCCGAGTGGAGCAATGCGGTTCGCGAGACGAGCGAAACGCAGAGCTTCTATAACGCCTTCTTCCGCGTGTTCGGCGTGGAGCGCCGCTCGGTGGCACGCTATGAGGAACATGTAGCGAAACTCGACAACAGCTCCGGCTTCATCGATCTTTTCTGGCCCGGCGTCCTGATCGTCGAGCAGAAGAGCGCCGGCCGCGATCTAAAGAAAGCCTACGGACAAGCCGGAGAGTATTTCGACGCGCTAAAGGAGCGAGACCGGCCCCGCTACATTCTGGTCAGCGACTTCCAGACCTTCGAGTTGCACGATCTGGACGAACGCACAGAGGTCCGATTCGGCCTCAAGGACCTTCCGGCCCATGTGGAGCATTTCGGCTTCATCCTCGGCGTTCAAAAACGCACCTTCCGTGATCAGGACCCCGCCAACATCAAGGCTGCCGAGCTGGTCGGACGGCTTCACGACAAGCTGGACGCCGCCGGTTACAGGGGCCACGATCTGGAACGCTTCCTGGTACGCATCGTGTTCTGCCTGTTCGCCGACGATACCGGCATCTTCGAACCGCGCGACATCTTCCTGGAATTCGTCGAGTCTCGCACCGGCGAGGACGGCGCGGACCTCGGGCCGTGGCTGGCGCAACTGTTCCAGGTGCTGAACACGCCCGATGATCAGCGCAGCCCCGCTCTGGACGAAGATCTGGCCCGTTTTCCCTACGTCAACGGCGACCTGTTCCGCGAGCCGCTGCGCATTCCGTCGTTCGACGCGTTGATGCGTGAAGCGCTGCTGGACGTATGCCGCTTCGACTGGTCGAACATTTCGCCCGCCATATTCGGCGCACTGTTCCAGTCCGTGATGGAACCGGAGCAACGTCGCACCCAAGGGGCCCACTACACCACCGAAAAGAACATTCTCAAGGTGATCGAGCCGCTGTTCATGGACGACCTGCGTATGGAGTTCGCTCGCCTCAATTCCCGCAAGGACAGCCGCCGCCGCACCGACCTTCAACGTTTTCAGGAAAAGCTCGGCAGGCTGCGATTCTTCGACCCCGCCTGCGGCTGCGGCAACTTCCTCATCATCGCCTACCGCGAACTGCGGCTTCTTGAACTCGAAGTTATCCGCGAACTCCGCACTGCCGCCGCCAGACTTGGGCAAGAGGAGCTTGACGCCACCACGCTCTCGCTGATCAACGTGGATCAGTTCTATGGCATTGAGATCGGCGAGTTCCCCGCCCGAATCGCTGAGACCGCCATGTGGATGATGGACCACATCATGAACAACCGGCTGAGCCTGGAGTTCGGCCAGACCTACGCGCGAATTCCATTGGACAGGTCGCCCCATATCGAGGTTGGAAACGCTCTCGACAAGGATTGGCAAGCGTTTCTTCCAGCCGAAAATTGTTCTCATGTGTTTGGAAACCCACCATTTGTCGGCCATCAATGGCGCACGAAACTGCAACAGCAAGACATGGCAAATATTTGGGGGAAGAAGGGGCAAGTCAACCGACTGGATTACGTGACATGCTGGTTTTATAAGAGCGCGCAGTATGCAACGGCGAATCGGTCAATAGAGATTGCCTTAGTTTCCACAAACTCAATTACCCAAGGTGAGCAATGCGGCATTTTGTGGCCTACCGTATTCGCTCGGGACCTTTCGATCCGATTTGCGCACCGGACGTTCCAATGGAATAGCGAAGCGCGGGGCAAAGCGGCTGTGCATTGCGTCATCATCGGCCTGACATTTTCGAAAGAAACGAAACGCTACATCTATGATTACGACCATATACGGGGTGAGCCGCACGTTTCAGAGGTCGCACGAATCAACGGCTACCTGATTGACGGCCCGCAGTATGCCGTGCCTGCTCGTTCCGCGCCGCCGCCCGGTCGACTGAAGATGCACAAAGGCAGCCAGCCGACGGACGGCGCCCGCCTCAGGAAACCGGGGGGCGGCTATCTCAAGTTCAGCAACCTGATTCTGGACTCTGGCGGCCGCGAGGAGCTCTTGGCCGCCGATCCGAACTGCGAGAAATGGCTGAAGCCGTATGTCGGCGGCGAAGAAATGATCTCAGGACGGTGGCGATGGTGCCTGTGGCTGAAGGACGCGGACCCTTCCGAACTGAAGGCGTCGAAGCCGATTGTCGAACGGTTGGAGCGTGTGCGCAGCGGCCGCCTTCAGAGCCCGACATCCAGCGTTCGAGAATTCGCCAACTACCCCACTCTCTTTACCCAAGACCGCCAACCCGACACGGACTATCTGGCAATTCCTAAAGTTTCATCGGAGACACGGGAGTACATCCCGATCGGAATGCTGCCGCCCACCGCGATTGCTTCCGATCAGCTTCAGATTATTCCCGGAGCGCCGCTCTATTATTTCGGAATCCTCACTTCGGCGATGCACATGTCCTGGATGCGGGCGGTCACAGGACGACTCAAGAACGATTATCGGTATGCGACTGCCGTCTACAACTCATTTCCATGGCCGGAGATGACCGACATTCAGCGCGGCAGGTTAGAGGCGCAATCACAAGCGATTCTTGATGCACGGACCATGTTTCCAAATTCGGCGCTCGACGTGCTCTACGATCCAGACGCCATGCCTCCCGCCTTGCGCAAGGCACACCGGGCACTCGACGGCACCATGGATCGGCTCTATAACCGTGCCGGCTTCCGCTCTGAGCGCGAACGTGTCGAGCATCTGTTCATGCTCTACGAGAAGACGCAAACACCACTCGTAGTGAAAACTAGGGGAAGTTGACGCCGAAGAAGGTTAGCCAAGGTCAAGGCTCCATAACACGCGCGAGCCGAGCTTTTCGCCAACCACTACGCAAGCAGTGCTGGAAAAATGCTCACGCAAATATGTCCAACTCGGGGCCGGACTCGAACTCTTGATGCACGATGTTGAAATAAGGTGATGTCGTAACAAAAAGCCGCTTTATCGTCCTGCGATTTGCTCCACGCAAGAACGATCCGGCATTTCATCGGGTCATTTGCTCTAAGTTTCAGTCAGAGCACATTGTTGATTTCCAGCGTGACACCGTCATCCTGCGTATCCACTCTCAACCAATGCCAAAAATCCCGCCTGAATATCGCAAGAAGTTCATTTGGGTTGGCTGTAGCCCCCAATGAGTATCGGGGAAATCTGACGTTGGAAATTCTTGGGGCCACGAGATCGAGTTCTCGTTCATTTCCGTCGACGTTTGCGGCATGCGCTGCAAACTCCATTCGGGCTCGAAAATGAGAACTGTAAGCATCGCCTACTCGACTCTTGTCCCCTGTTGTATATATTTCCACTTCAAGACCGTATTCCGCCAGTGGGCCAGGAGACTTGCTTCGGACATGGATGGCCCAGGTCACCGCATTGGCAAACAGGACCAGCGGCCAGTCCCCGTGTAGCAAAGCTGATTCGCTGCTGGCAGCAAACCCCAATTCCACGAGTCCATCGCAATAGAGTTCCTGGTAACAGGTATAACTCGTCTTGAGGCCGTACTCGTTGATGTCCGCACGCACGCCTCTGAGAATGGGGCGCCAAGAAGCGGCAGGAAAGTCTACGGGGCCTTGAAGTTTCCAACTGCCATTATTTGATTTCCCCGTTACAACCACCCGGGGCATGCACAATTCAGCAACGATCGTGCTTTTATCCACTACCCGTTCGAATACGACTTCTTCTGCCAAAGGGATTGCTGTCAGCCGTAGGCCGAAGGCGTGCGCGGGCGAATCCAGCCAGTCGAATACTGCGCGGAACCGTTCTGATCTTTCATTCATTCGCTTGTCAAAGCGCTCCATACCTCTGGAAACATTCAGTGTCATTTCCTGAATTTCACGCATGGTCATTTCCTCGCTTCGATCGGCTCTTCGAATTGGACAGGATCGGGTGGGCTTTACTCGATGGGGTGCCATGCGGGACCGGCCCACGCGGATTACAATTACTCCTGCTTCCCCATTGGTCTTAACGCCAATGAGCTCCAGTCGGGGTATCTGGGGTTCCACGCAATCCCGGAACTGTTTGCGTAGACGATCCGCCAGTTCATCGCATCTCGGAACCGGGGTGATTTCGCCGGCTGCAGCAGGTTGTGACGTGGTTTCCTTGATACCCAGAAGCACGGTCCCACCGTACGCATTCGCAAATGCGACCACCTCTCTCAATATCGAATTCCTTGCGTAGTCGCCAATTTTTTCTTCACCATTTACCCAGGGATCGGGGGACCTCCCTCTTGCAGATAGGCCCTCCTTGAATTCAAGTTGGGCTCCTTCCTGGATCTGCAATTGAATGAGGGCATCAATGTCGCCCGCGGCGATCTGGTCCACGGGCTTGGAAAACAGATCCAGCAACGGGGATCTCCTTCTTGGCAGTCTAGTTTTGGCTGGCGTTACTGGCGTGGAATCTACGTTGACTTTGCTTTGGCAGACTGCTTGCGGGGCTTTGGGAAACCACTTCTCAACGCATCAATATGCTCATACAAGTCGGGAGAAATGTTCTGCCACAACGGGTCCAGTACGAACTGCACGCCCTCGCGTCGCGCGAGTTTTGCCGCGGGTACGAAATCAGCGTCTCCGGAAACAAGGATGATGACATCCGCCTGTCGCTTCAGTGCAATCCAGGCAATATCAATGCCGATCCGCATATCAACGCCCTTTTGGCGGAGCGCTGCGGTGAAATCGTGGTCCGTCAGGTCCTGCGCACCAATTTGGCCCGCAAGCAAGTCGGCCTGGGGACCTGGCTTCAGAATCCACGAGCGTTTGCCCGCTTTCCTGACATCGCCCAAACGAACGGCCAGATTGCGCTTGCCGTATAGCTGTGAGAATAGCTGGTTGCGGAATCGAGCTTGTCTGGAGTTACCGTAATCTATCGCTTTCCTGCCAACAGGAGTATGAGCCTTGGCTTGGTATGGGCGGGCGTCATAGAAAAAAGCGCGGTACAGCAATTGCGACGGGTTAGGAGCGCCGTAAGCCTTGTTGAGTTGCTTCAGGTGACTATTGATCAGCTTAGAAACAGCTTCGGCGACATCCACTGCATTGGAAGCATCAACTTTTCCCTGCACAGCCGGCAAGCGAGCCAGGAAATATGCTCCGTCAATCAGTATTGCGGTTTTGATCACGCTATTGATCCCTAGAGAGGCAAATCAAAAAAAAGCCCCAAGGGATCGGCCACACCCATGATTTCCAACCAAAATCCGAAACGGCAGGCTGGGAGCGCGACGTACTGCCAAGGGGCGAATGTGCCCACATTTTGATTTGGGCATACGGCCATGTCAAGTGCTTTTGTACTGCTTTTGTACCGCTTATGAGGGCAGAGTAACCTTTGTATGACTTGAACATATTCAGGGGATTCTGAGAGTGCCAAAAATTTCCAAGCCCAGTGAAGCTATGGATTTCCTTCGGAGGGTGGCGGACACACAAGCCAAGCAGCAAGAACAAGTAGCTGAAAAGTGTATTGCTTACCTGAAGAGAAAGGAACTTCCCACCAGCGAAGAGGTTCGGCAGAGCATAAATTCCCTTGTGGGAAAACGACAGGAAGTATTGCGTTATCACGTGTATCGGAAGGAATGGGTTTTACGGCAAGGACTGGAGTCCTTCATTCGCGCTTCCCACCAAGCATCTATCGACATTTCCCGCCATGATGCAGCTTTGGGCGCATTGGCAGAATCTCGGGATTTCCAAGATCAAATTGATCAGGCCGTCGGCTATTCCGCTCAGAAGGATGTGGTTGCATACTGCGCGCTTGCGCTCGGAGTCAGGGATATTCTGAAGGAGATTCGGGGACTACGTAGCGATATTTCGGACAACATTTCCGGCATTGTGGAACAAGTTTTCTCTGCCGATATTTCGCATTTCATAAGAAAGCTGAGAAATAATCTTGTGCATGGCCGCGTGCTGGTTCCTGAGTGGAGTGTTTCGTACTCGGGCGGGCTTAAGACAAGCACTGGTTCCATGATGTACTCGAAAAAGGAGATGCTGAAATCAGGCAATTGGAATGAACAATCCTGCAATTACATTCAATCTACTCGTGGCGAGAAAATACAACTTTCAGTTGTCGTACGCGAACACTTCGGCTTGTTGAATAGGCTCGGAACGGAAATGGAGGACTTGTTTGCCAGGAACACTTCTGAGGCCGAGAAGGATTATTGGGAAATCGAAGATTCTCATAAGCGGAGCCTGCGTCGGCAGTGGACAAAGATCTTGTTAGGGCAGTTGCCGGAGGGGGAAAGCCCATATGATTATCTTCATCGCTTCTTCGATCCAGCGACGTTGCGCGAGATATTGCGCCATGCCCGGAATAGTAAAGATCAAGTCGACTTCATGATGGCGTTGAAGTCGGCGGAAATTGATTGGGATGATGACTTACGAGAAACAATGTATCGGATGTTTGTTGACTCACACGGCTCAAGCGACTAATTGTGCAGACACGGTATTCGCGAGCTTAATACACCCAAGTCTGCGATGACGGGAAATACGAGAGGGCAAGCCTACGCTCACGTGGGGTTGCTAACCTATGCGAGGGAGTTTGCAAATGCCGCCTCTGCAGTCTGCGAGCACGGGCTAGGACCAGGAAGGTATGTAGTTGTCGCTTACTTGTATGGACACGCGATTGAATTAGCGCTCAAGTCCATACTCCGCAAGAACGGAGTCACTGATGAGTCGTTGAAGAGGATAGGGCATAACTTGAGCAGATGCTTGAAAGATAAGGGTTTGTTTCTGGAAAACAAGTTTCTGGACGAAACGCTGCAAGAAATTGTTAGAGGCCTGAATCCAACGTATGGGAAGAAGGACCTCGAATACCATCCCGGTCTCTTGGTGGCGGACCCAGGCTTCATAAGGAGTATGAAAGAGCCTGTTGATATTCTTATCAGCAAGCTGGACAGACACTATCGATGGAGACCGTAGTCTAATTCAGTATTCAAGTCGGCTTGCATACAAGCAGTGCTCCGACAACAGGCAATCGGTGCACTTCGGGTTTTGCTTCTTGCACCAGTTATGGCCAACGTGCCAAGCCCAGTCCAAGGCGGCTGGATATTCGGGATTTAAGCGTCGCGCGGCGGCGATGGCCTCGTATTCCCTGTCGGTTCTCGTAAGGCCGGCACGTCGGAAGACACGAACGAGCAGGACATCAGGCTTGATGTTTATTTCGGCCTTCTCTTCATGAAAGAAGCCGAAGTGATCGTGCAAAGTACGGATCATCATGGCGGCCAACCCGGGGCCCACGCCCCAGATCTCCCGTAACCTGACAGTTACTTCGGCAACCGGCGAGTCGCGCCAGATCGCCTCGGTGTCACTGTTGTAGCGGTCGCAAACTAACTGCGCAGCACTCATGACGGTCTTGGCGGACTGCGTGGGGTACCGGTGTTGGGTTGGGAGGCTAGCCATCAGTCTGCTGATCTCGCGATCATCCATGCTGGCTAATCGTTTTACGTTCAAGAAGCCGGCCTGCTCAATCTCCCATGGGATTGTCCAGGCTTTCACCCAAGGCATGTTCCGGTCTAGACAGGCGGCCAGGAGGAAAGCGAAAGGATTTTTGCTGACGAGCGCCTTTACGGGAGCGGGCAACTCGGGCCACCCTCGTTCTCCGCGCCGCTTGGACTGCTCTCGCAAGAGCGCGGTTATTTTTCTTTGCCGCTCTGGGTTAGCGAGCATGGTTCCTCCTGAAAGGTGAGCGCGCACATGATCAATTCTGAGAAGCGTTGTCGACAGTATCCTAATTGCTACTTGCAAACTCTTGCTAATCAGGATTCTTGTTTGCTCGTCTTCCGTTTTCTTGCTTACTGTTATTTTTCACCAATTGATTGAACTTATTTCTAGAGTTAGCTTGGCAGAATATTTTGCAAAATTCTTTCCAAAAGAATTGAAAAAATATCTCTTGATATATTGCAAAAGCATTCATAAAAATATTGCAAAAGTATCTATATAATAGTTGCCAAAGTATCTATGGAGAGATAGATGGCGATCGTAATGAGCAATTACCAGCCCCGAATAGTGGACGCGGAGTTGAGCGAACGGCTTGACGCCGCGGCCGCCGTCCTGATTGAGGGACCGAAAGCCTGCGGCAAGACATCCACCGCCCGCGAACGCGCCGCGAGCGAGGTTTTCCTTGACGTAAACGCCAGCGCGCGCCAGGCGGCTGCGGTAGATCCCGAAACCGTGCTCAAGGGCAATGCTCCCCGCCTACTCGACGAATGGCAGGTTGCTCCCGAAATCTGGAACCATGTGCGGCGCGCGGCCGATCTCGATCCGGGAATGGGCCGATTCATTCTTACCGGCTCCGCGGTTCCCTCCGATGACCTCGTGCGTCACACCGGGGCCGGTCGAATTGCCCGAATGCGCATGCGCACGATGTCACTCTTTGAGCTGGCGCATGCCACGGGAGAAGTCTCACTTGGTGATCTACTGGCTGGCCGACAAGTTTCGGCTTCCGATCCAGGCCTCTCATTACCCGATTTGATTGAGTTCATCTGCCGCGGTGGATGGCCGGGCTCCCTGGACGCCAATCTAAGCGGGGCGATGCGTTTTGTTCGGGATTTCGTCGAGGAAGTTCGCCGGACGGACATCCAGCGTGCGACAGGTACGCGACACGATCCAAAAGGGGTTCTGCGCTTGATTCGTTCACTGGCGCGCAATGTGTCCACTCCGGTTTCGGTAGCTACGCTCGCGCGAGACGTTTCCGGCGATGATGGCAACGTGATGCAAGGCACGATCCATGCTTATCTGGATGCGCTGGAACGGTTGTTTGTTGTGGAGAATCAGCAGCCGTTCGCGCCACACCTGCGGTCACGCTCGCGTCTTCAGAAAGCTGTCAAGCGTCATTTTGTTGATCCGTCGCTGGCTGTAGCAGCTCTGCGATCCAGTCCTGACCAACTCAGAGGTGATCTTGAGTACCTTGGCCTGCTCTTCGAGTCTCTGGTTGTAAGAGACCTGCGGGTATATGCCGCTGCCCACGACGCTGAGGTAAGCCACTACAGGGACAACACAGGGCTTGAAGTCGATGCCGTAGTAGAAACGGCGGCCGGGCAATGGCTGCCGGTCGAGGTAAAGCTGGGAGGAAGCGAATGGATAGATTCGGCCGCTGTCAGTCTCCTTAAGCTGGAAAAGCGCGTGGACACGAGCAAAATTGGCGCCCCATCCAAATTGTTGGTGATTACCGCGACGGGTTATGCATACGAACGCACGGATGGCGTAACCGTGGTTCCCGTGGGAGCACTTGGTCCTTGATCGTGGTTCGTGAAACAGGAGTGCGTGGATCCTGAAGCTATAGCTGGAATGGTGATTCGATCGCATCCGGAACGGACCCGCGAGCGGGTGCGGCTGCTTGAGGAGTACGTGCGCTCGGAACTGCTCTCGGCCGACGGTTCCTTCGTCTGCGGCAGTTACGCAAAATGCCGGGCGAGCCGCGCGGGCTTCCCTTTTCACAAGGGCCAGATGAATCATGTCGGCCGGCACTACGACCTTGAAGTTGACGGATGCGCCATGCGCATTGTGGTGCTGGGGCAGGAATACGGACAGGCCCGTGATTGCGTGGATCTTGCCGGGCGCTCAGCAATGATTTCCGAGTCGGCAAGGGCGGGTTTTCGGGGACGCAATCCGCACATGAAGGGCGTGACTTCCACGTTGCGCCTGCTGCTTGGGCGCGAACCGGGCGAAGACGAAGAGGGCGAGCGCCTGTTCGACGGGCATCTCTTCGATGGCTGCGCCCAGGTGAATTACCTGCTCTGCACGGCGCTCGAAAAGCCGCGCAGCCGGGACGCGCATGGCGGCGGCCGCGGACACTCGAGCACCGAGATGCAGCGCAACTGCGCGCCACATTTCCTGCGCACCATGGAAATCCTTCAGCCGACGGTAATCGTGGTCCACGGCCTGGGGCTGCGGCGCTGGATGGCCAATGCGCTGCCGCTTCCTGCCGACGCAAAGTCCGCCGAAACGGTGGAGATCGCCGGCCGGCCGGTGGACTTGCTGACATTCACCCACCCATCGGCCGGCGGACATTCCGGTTGGTGGGGAACGACGCCCCGGGCTCGTTACCTGCGCGAGACCGTTGCGCCGACGATTCGGCAATACCTCCGGCGAGGCCGGGCTCAGGGCTGAGGCACGCCGCCGGCCAGCACTTCGCGGAACACGTCCGCATCCACGTTGCCGTCGGACAGAATCACGCCGACCTGCTTGCCTTGCATCCACCCTCTTTCCTGCATCAGAGCGGTGAAAGCGGCGCTACGGGCTTGACAGCATGAATGTCGCAAAAGCCAGGATCACTCCTGCAAGCGCCAGTATCAGCGCGGCCAACACACTGCCCTGGAGCCAAAGCGCGCGGAACAAATCGGCCCGAAGTGTTGCGAAACCGGCGTTGGTGTCCTTCCTCTGCGCGTCGAAGCGCGCGTCCAACTCCTTGTTCTGGGCGTCGAAGCGCGCCTGGACATGCTTGTCTTGTGCGTCGAAGCGTGCATTGAACTCCTTGTCTTGTGCGTCGAAGCGTGCATTGAACTCCTTGTTCCGGGCGTCGAAGCGCGTATTTAACTCCTTCAGTTCGCCTTTGATCTCTGCAATATCCGCCTTGGTGGCCATGTTGGTATCCACCTGGACCTTCAGGTATTCCAGGGTTTCCATAACCTGCGGATTCGTCGGCGCCCTGGTCACCATGTCCACCAGCGCCTCCGCCTGGGGCAGGGGAATGCCGCTCTCTTCAAGTTTCCGTATCTCGGCATGCGTGTCGAATGAAACGTCAGACATCCTTTTTCCTCCATGAAAATCCGCCAATCCAGCCGGCGACTGTCGTCTTGACGGAGTATATGCGATCCATCGTGAAGGTTTGAAGCAAGCCGTCGGATCTTGCCCGTTGCGAAAGCGCAAGGGCATTATTGGGCGCCATACTTGCACTTGGTGTGTCGCGCGAGATGAAAGGAAGACCCGTATTCCCTTTAGCCTCGGCTGACATGCGCAAGCGCATTCCGGCGTTGCCTTTGCGCCGCGTTGGCTGGCGAATGGGTATTGTGCTGATCGTCTCCCTTTTGGCGCCGGCTCCCGCAGTTGCGCAATCGGATGACTCCGCCCGGCGGCTTGAGCACTCGAGGCCGGCAGTCACGGTGGGGGGGTGGCGACCAGGAACGGCACTTTCGTGTCGTCGAAGAGGCAGCGAGAGAGGGCAACGTCAGGGCGCAGAATGCGATGTGCAACGCCTACCGCTTCGGCGCCGGCGTTCCCGCGGACAAGGCGGTGCGATGATCGAGGATTTCAATGCTCGCGCCGAGAGGATATTGGGCTCCGAGCGGTTCTCGCAGGCAATGCAGCTCGCCCGGGAATACCGGGAACGAGATATGTGTATCCCTACCAATGCGGTCTGTTGCCCGATGCCCACGAGGATGCGGCGGAATATCCCGATGCGCCGTTTGCCGCTACCCCAGGCCTACAACCTCTACAGCATCGACGGCCGCATCCTCTACGCCAGCTACCGCCACACCTTCTGATCGGGAGTGCGGACGTCTGTCAATCCGCGCCATGAACTGCGTCCGCACCGAAGCGTTCGACCGCCTTCAAGGTCTCCTCGACATCGCTCCACTGCGTGTTGTGGTTGATGATGCACAGGCGAAGCGAAAAGCTGCCCTGGGGCGACGCCGAAGATATGAACGCGGGATCGTCCCAGAACATCTGCGCCAGGACCTTCCGGTTGATCTTCTCCAGGGTTTCTTCACTTGCGCGCGTTTCCGCCGGGTTGACGCGGAAACACACCACGCCCAGCGATGCCGGACTGACCACTTCCAGAATTGAACTGGCCTCGACGTATTCCTGCGCCCGGGCCGCAAGTCGAATTCCCTTTGCGATCGCATCCCGGAACGCGGCCATCCCGAAGGTCTGAACCGACATCCAGACCTTGAGAGCGCGGAACGAGCGGCTGAGTTGCAGCCCGCGGTCGGAGAAGTTCGGATGATTGGCGCCCCAGACGGTGTCCTGCAGCACGTCGTGGTGGACCCCGAATGCCTTCTCCAGCGTATCGGCGTCCTTGACCAGCAGGCAGCCGGCCTCGTACGGCTGAAACAACCACTTGTGCGCGTCCAGCCCGATGGAATCGGCGCGCTCGATCCCGCGCAGCAGCGCCTTGCCCTCATCGCACACGACCGCGAAACCACCGTAAGCCGCGTCCACGTGCAGCCAGATGTTCTCGGCCTCGCAGTAGTCGGCCATTTCCGGCAGCGGATCGATGGCCCCGGTGCTCGAGGCGCCGGCGTTGGCGCATATCGCCACCGGGGTGAAGCCGGCCGAGCGGTCTTCGGCCACCTTCCGCCTGAGCGCCGCCATGTCGAGGCGGAATCGATCGTCGCTGGGGATGATGCGCACGTTCTCGCGCCGGATTCCGGCGATGATCGCCGCCCGAAAGAACGCCGTATGGCTCTGGTCGCTCATGTAGACTGTGGCGCGGCGTGGATGGCCTGCGGCTTCCCGCGCCGCCACGAAGGCATCCAGGCTGGCGGCCGAACCGCCGCTGGTAAACAGGCCTCCCGCGCCCTCGGGATAACCCAGCCAGCGCCGGAACCACTCGATTACCACCAACTCAAGCTGGCTGGGGCCGCTGGCGACCAGCCAGGTGCAGGCATTGACGTTGTAGCCGGCGGCGATGAAGTCGGCCAGCACGCCGGGCCAGGTGGGGGCCGAGGATATGAAGCCGAAGGAACGGGGATGATCGAGCCTGAGCGTGTAGGGAAGAATCTCGCGGGCCGCGTACTCGATCACTTCGTCGCCGGGGCGTCCCTGTTCGGGCGGGACTTCCAGCAGGACTTCCTTCAACCCTTCGCGGAACTCCCCGTCCCAAGCGCCCTCGCCGGGCAGCCCCTGAGTCCTGTGTACCAGCAGTTCCGCGGCCTTGCGCGCCAGGTCCAGCATGACCTGCGGCGGCATCTGCAGGCCATTTGCGGCCTTTTCGCTCATTGGCGTACTCTCCTTTTTCAAATCCGGAATCGAAGCAGGAAGGCCGCTATTCCGGCGAGGAACAGGGGTACCGAAAAGACGAAATACAGCTCCGCCGAATTCCACCCGGCGTCCAGCAGCAGTCCGGCGACGGTCGGTGAGGCGACACCGCCCCATCTGCCCAGCCCGATCGCCATGCCCGTGCCGGTAGTCCGCACTTCCGTCGGATAGAGCTGCGGTACGGCGGCATACGCGCCCATGATGCAGCCGGTGCCGAAAAAGCCCACCAGGAAGGCCAGAATGAGGGCCGCGGAGAGCACGCCGGAGTAGAGTCCGAAAGCGATCAGCAGGCCCCCGCCCAGCAGAGCGTAGCCCGACTGCAGCCAGTTGAGCCGGATTCGCGAGGCCAGCAGCCCGAGAACGATGCCGCCGACAATTGCGCCCGCGTTGAGAATGATCCCGCCGGACAGCCCGACTTCTTCGGACAGTCCCGCGTCAATCAGCAGTTTGGGCGTCCAGGACATGAAGAAATAGAACACCAGCAGCGTGCAGAAAAAGCACACCCAGATCAGAAGCGTGTTCCGCGCCCGACCCTGCCGGAACAGGCTGCCCAGTTTTGCGCGCTGCGCCCGCCTTTGCCCGCCGGTCCCCAGTTCTTTCACCGGCGTTCTGCCCATCTGCTTGAGCAGGCGATTCACTTTCTCAAGTGCCTTGGGCGGCTGGCTCGTAATGAGGTAGTCAAGCGATTCCGGCAGCGTAGCCAGGGCCACCGGAATCATCAAGCCGGAAAGGACCCCACCGAACACGAACGCCCAGCGCCAGCCGTATCCGAGAATGATGGGAACGGCCACCAGGCCCCATAGCAAGGCGCCGGCAGGGAAACCGGCCTGCAGGACAATCAGGGAGAAGGTTCGGCGGCGCCTGGAGGAATACTCGGACACCACCACCGTCAGGCTCGCCAGCATGGCGCCGATGCCGATCCCGGTAAGGAAGCGCAGCGCGATCAATTGCGTGTGGTCGGCCGCCAGCGCCGAGGCGAGCATGCCCGCCGTCACGGCGGCCAGTGACCACAGCGTCATCCGGCGCCTTCCGTAAACATCCGCCAGGGGAGCAAGGAACAGTGAACCCAGCGCCATTCCGACCAGACCGGACGAGAGCAGCAGCCCGGTAACCGTGTCGCTGAGCGACCATTCCTCGACCACGAAGGGCGCCGCGAAAGACATGACCAGCACGTCGTAGCCATCCAGCATGTTGATCGCCAGGCACACGGACACGGCCAGCACCTGGAAGCCGCTCATCGGCGTGTCGTCGATCTGTTCCTGAACCGATTTCATTACGGCTGGACTAGGGCCTGGTTATTCGCTGCGCTCAGCAAGCCGGACTTCGGCCAGCGTCTCGATGTGGCCCTGCGAAGTGGCCCGGGCGATCACGGTTGCCGCTCCGAGCCCGGGCAGGTCCAGGCGTTCGCCGGCCTGAACGGTGGAGCCGCTTTCTATCCGCACGCGCCGCATCCTGCGCTTGGGCGTGCCGCGGTACTCCATTCGGGCGATTATTTCCTGGCCCACGAAACAGCCCTTGGTAAAGCTGACGGCGCCGGAAAGGTCGAGGTTGAGCGAATGTGCGAGGAACTTGCCGCTGGTCTTCTCGCCTATCCAGGGCAGTTCCGCTTCGATGTCGGCGAGCCGCCATTCTTCAGGGGTCAAGCCGGAAACTGAAGCTTCTTCGAGATCGGCCGGCGGTTCGCCCAGGAGCAAGGCCCTGTCACCAGTGCCCGGCAGCCGCACGGCGCAAAATTCTTCGTTTCCCATACAGGCCCAGGCCTCTCCGTCCAAATCCGCAAGTCCGGAACATCCGAAAATCCCCGGGAACGAGGGCGTCCCGCCCTCATCGGCCTGGAGGGCGGGCCCTCCCTCCCTCCCGGCGACTTGATCCCAGCGTTCGATCTGCACCTTCGCGCGCAGGACGTAGCGCTTGAGGCCGTCAGCGCAGGCTTGCGCCATCTCCGCCGGCATCACCAGGAAAATCGCATCACGCCAGGCCACGGCCACCATCAGGCACAACACCCGTCCCTGGCGGTTGCACCAGGCGGCCGGAGCGGCCTGCGACGGCGTGACCTTGCCGACGTCCTGGCTCAGCTGACCCTGAAGAAAGTCCACCCGGTCCTCGCCGCTTACCCGCAAGGCGGCGAAGTCTTCCAGGCGCAGAGTCCCCGACGCTGACTGGATCCGAGAGTCAGGATTCATGGCGTCAATCAAGACTCCGTGAGTGACGGCGTTCCGCCCTCTTCAATCGTGAGGGCGGGACGCCCTCACTCCGTGTTCGCGCCGCGTGTTGCGGGCTACAATTGCACACCTTTCCGACCATACGCTGCCTGATTTCCTTGATGCCTTCCGCCGCCAACCGGCCGCTCTCGCCTCACCTGTCGGTATATCGCTGGCAGTACACCATGGCCCTTTCTATTCTGCACCGCTTTACCGGCGTTGTGCTCTCGGCTGGCGCGATCGCGCTGGTGGCTTGCCTGCTGGCGCTGGCCTCGGGACCGCAATGGGGCGGCAACCTGGAAGGTCTCTTCGGCCTCAGAATCGTGCGCCTCGCGGCGCTGGGCTGGACCTGGTGCCTTTTCTATCACCTGGCGAACGGCGTGCGTCACCTGGTTTGGGACATCGGCCGCGGCTTCGAGCCCCGGCATGCCCGGTTGTCCGGCTGGTTCGTCTTTCTCTCGTCTTTTGCGGCGACCGCGGCCTATTGGTGGTGGGGGCCGTTCGAGGGCTGGCTGCTGTGAGCCTGCGCACACCCTTAGGGCATGCCGAGGGCCTGGGCTCCGCCGGCCACGGCACGGGGCACTGGTGGGCGCAGCGCATCAGCGCGGTGGCGCTGGTTCCGCTGGCGCCGTGGTTCCTGTGGCGGCTGGCGACCCTTCCCAGCCTGCGCTACGAGGACCTCCTGCATTGTTTTCAGGGCCTGGGCAACGCCACGCTGCTCACCGCCTTCCTGCTGGCGCTTCTGTATCACTCCGAGCTGGGCGTGCGGGTAGTGCTGGAAGACTACGTGGGCGGCGGATTGCGGGTTGCCTGCCTGATCGCGTCCAGGCTGGCGCACATCGTCCTTGCGCTGGCCGGCCTGCTCGCGATCGCCCGCATTGTTACCCGGATCTGAACGAGGAAGGCGCGCGGAAATGCCAGGCGATTACACCGTAGTCGATCACACCTTCGACGTGGTCGTGGTGGGCGCCGGCGGCGCGGGCCTGCGGGCCACTTTCGGGCTGGCCGAAGCCGGGCTGGATACGGCCTGCATCACCAAGGTCTTTCCCACCCGCAGCCACACGGTGGCGGCCCAGGGCGGCATCAGCGCGGCGCTGGGCAACATGGGCGAGGACGACTGGCGCTGGCACATGTACGACACCGTTAAGGGCTCGGACTGGCTCGGAGACCAGGACGCCATCGAATACATGTGCAAGGAAGCCTCCCGGGCGGTCATCGAGCTGGAGCATTACGGACTGCCGTTTTCGCGCACCGAGGACGGGCGCATCTACCAGCGCGCCTTCGGCGGCATGACCACGCATTTCGGCGAGGGCCAGGCGGTGCGCACCTGCGCCGCCGCCGACCGCACCGGCCACGCCATGCTGCACACGCTGTACCAGCAGTCCCTGCGCCATGAAGCGCAGTTTTTCATCGAATACTTTGCGATCGACCTCATCATGGTCGACGGCGTGTGCCGGGGCGTAATGGCCATGGACCTGGAGACCGGCCACCTGCACCGCTTCAACGCCCACCGCGTGATTCTCGCCACCGGCGGGTACGGCCGGGCGTATTATTCCTGCACTTCGGCGCACACCTGCACCGGCGACGGCAACGGCATGGTGTTGCGAGCCGGGCTGCCGCTGATGGACATGGAGTTCGTGCAGTTCCACCCCACCGGGATCCTGGGCGCGGGCTGCCTGATCTCCGAGGGCGTGCGCGGCGAGGGCGGCTACCTGACCAATTCCGAGGACGAGCGCTTCATGGAGCGCTACGCGCCGTCGGCCAAAGACCTCGCCTCGCGCGACGTCGTCAGCCGCGCCATCACGATCGAGTTGCGCGAGGGCCGGGGACTGGGCCCGCGCAAGGAATACGTGCACCTGAACATCATGCACCTCGATCCCGAGGTGATCGCCGAAAGGCTGCCGGGCATCGCCGAAACCGCCAGGGTGTTCGCCGACGTGGACGTCACCAGGGAGCCGATGCCGGTCGTGCCCACGGTGCATTACAACATGGGCGGCATTCCCACCAACTATCACGGCGAGGCCCTCAGGGACAGGGAAAACATCGCGCCGGGACTGCTGGCGGTGGGCGAGGCGGCCTGCGTATCGGTGCACGGCGCCAACCGCCTGGGCTCGAATTCGCTGCTGGACCTTGTGGTGTTCGGCCGCGCCGCCGCGCGTCGCTGCGCCGAGACGCTGCGCGGCGAAGGCCCGCCGGCGCCGCTGCCGGCCGGCGCCGGCGACGAGTCGATCGCCCATGTGGACCGGGTCCGCCACGCCGACGGATCGCGGCCCACCGCGGAGATCCGCCTGGAAATGCAGCGCCTCATGCAGGACCACGCGGCCGTGTTCCGCACCGGCGAAGTGCTGGCTGAAGGTGTGGCCCGGCTGCGCGATACGCTGCAGAGCTTCTCCGCGGTGAAAATCGCCGACCGCTCGCTGATCTGGAACACCGATCTGGTCGAAACGCTGGAGCTTGAAAACCTTCTGGGCCAGGCTATGGCCACGCTGGCCTCGGCCGCGGCCCGCCAGGAGAGCCGCGGCGCGCATGCGCGCGAGGACTACCCGGACCGCGACGACGAAAACTGGCTCAAGCACACGCTGTCCTGGGTCGATGAGGACGGCCGGGCGCGCCTGGACTACCGCCCGGTCCAACTCGAGACCATGACCGACGAGGTGGAAACCGTAGCGCTGAAACAACGCGTCTACTAAACCCGGGAGAGAGGGCGTCCCGCCCTCGACAGAAAGTTGCCCCTGCCCCGATGAAACTCTTTCCCGACCCTGACGAATTCGCGGCGAACTTCAGGGCCGGGCGCGCCCAGGTCGTGTGGACGACCCTGGTGGCCGACCTTGAGACGCCGGTGTCGGTGATGCTGAAGCTGGCGGAGAGTACGCCCAACAGCTTCCTGCTGGAATCCGTGGAAGGCGGGGAAGTGCGCGGGCGCTATTCCATCATCGGCATGAAGCCCGATCTGATCTGGCGTTGCCGCGGGAACCGGGCGGAGGTCAACCGCCGCGCGCTCACAAGGCCCGAACAGTTCGAGCCCTGCGAGGGCGATGCGCTGCACGCCTTGCGGCGGCTGATCGACGACTCACGCATGGACTTGCCCGAGTCGCTGCCGCCGATGGCGGCGGGACTGGTCGGTTACATGGCCTACGACACGGTGCGCATGATGGAGCGGCTGCCGGATCCCAATCCGGATCCGTTGGGCCTGCCGGACGGCGTGTTCGTGCGCCCCACCGTGATGGCGATCTTCGATTCCGTGAAGGATGTCGTCACTTTTGTCACGCCCGTGCGTCCCACCGGAGACGCCGGCGCGGAGGGCGCATACGAGCAAGCCGGGGGCATCCTCTCTCAATCCGTATCGGAACTGGAAGAAAGCCGCTATATCGCACACGCGCGCGGCGAACGTGCGCCGGAAACGCCCTCGCCGGAATCGAACGTGAGCCGTGCCGCGTTCTGCGCCATGGTCGAGCAGGCAAAGGAGTACATTGCCGCTGGCGACATCTTCCAGGTGGTGCTTTCGCAGCGGTTCAGCCTGCCGTTCGAGTTGCCGCCGTTCGCCCTTTACCGTGCGCTGCGCCGGACCAACCCTTCGCCGTTCATGTATTTCCTGAACTTCGAAGGCTTTGCGATCGTCGGGTCCAGCCCCGAGATTCTGGTGCGCCTGCGGGACGAAACGGTGACGGTACGGCCTATCGCCGGCACCCGGCGGCGTGGCGGGAACCGGACCGAAGACGAGGCGCTGGCGAGCGAGCTGCTGGCCGATCCCAAGGAGCGCGCCGAGCACCTCATGCTGCTGGACCTCGGGCGCAACGACGTTGGACGGGTGGCGAAGATCGGCTCCGTCAAGGTGACCGAGCAAATGGTCATCGAGCACTATTCGCACGTGATGCATATCGTTTCCAACGTGCAAGGCGAAATCGACCCGCGCTACGGGGCGATGGACGCGTTGTGCGGGGCCTTTCCGGCGGGCACCGTAAGCGGCGCGCCCAAGGTCCGCGCCATGGAGATCATCGACGAACTGGAGCCGGAGAAGCGCGGAGTGTATGCGGGCGCGATCGGCTATTTTTCGGCCAACGGCAGCATGGACACCTGCATTGCCCTGCGTACCGCGATCGTCAGGGACGCAACCATGTACGTGCAGGCGGGAAGCGGCATCGTGGCCGACAGCGATCCCGCCGCCGAGTACGAGGAAAGCCGCAACAAGGCCAACGCCCTGATCCGCGCCGCCGAGGAGGCGGTGCGTTACGCTGCACTGGACACTTAAGCGCAGGCACCCTACCGTGGGCGCCAGGCTCATGACCCAATCACTGCGATACACGGTCGCCGGCCTGCCCATGCAGGCGTTCGGCGGGCAGGTCGAGAATCATGTGGCGCTGAACGCCCGAAGGGCCGGTCAGGCCGTGCGGACCCTGTTGTCGACGAACGACGGCATCCGGATCGTTGTCCTTCCCGCCTACGTGCTCAGCGGCGGCTTCGGAGAAGTGGCCAGGGACCCACAGACGGCGCTTCTTGATGATCTTGCCGCCTGCGCCCGGGAACACAAGATCCATATCGCCGCTTCCGACCGTTTTGTGTGCGGCCACACCGGGGCGCTTCTGGCTACGTCATCCGGTATTCTCAAACCGCCACTGGACAAGGCTGCATGAAGGAAACGCAAGCAAGCCCGGATGACTTCACCATCGCCGATCCGGCGGTGCAGGAATGCCCGTACGACTATTACCGCGTCCTGCATGAACGCGAGCCGGTTCACTACGACCCCCATACCGACTTGTGGATGATTGCCTCGTACGAACTCGCCGTGGAAGCGTTGACGAACTGGAAGGTGTTTTCCTCCGCCATCGACTTGCGCAGGGACGTGGGCGGGCCCGACACGGCGGAAAGCGACGCCCTGTTCGAAAAGGAAGGTTATCTCGTCCACGACGTACTTACCCAGGTGGATCCACCACGGCACACGGTTTTCCGGAAACTCGTCGATCGCACCTTCACTGGCCCGGTCGTGCGCCGCATGGAGGAATACCTCACGCTCCATGCCGGGCAGCTTATCGACGCCTTTATCGACAGGGGCCGCTGCGACTTCTTCAATGAATTCGCCGTGCCCTTGCCGTTGGGGGTCATTGCCGATCAGCTTGGAGTCCCGCAGGAGGACATGCCCCGGTTCAAGACCTGGAGCGACGCCTTCATCGAGACCCTGGGCATCATGCTGAGCCCGGAACGCAAGCTCGAGTGCACCCGGCTGATCATCGAGTACCAGCACTACTTCGTGGACCGCATTGAGGAGAAGAAATCCAACCCCGAAGACGACATCCTCTCCGGACTGGTGGCGGCGCGGCACGAGGACGGCAGTGAATTGTCGACTGAAGAACTGCTTGCGCTGGTGCAGCAATTGCTGGTGGCCGGCAACGAGACAACCCGCAATCACCTGGCCAAGTCTCTGCTGCTTCTGATCGAGAACCCCGAACAGCAGGAGCTGTTGCGCGGGGACCTCTCGCTGGCGCCCAATTTCGTCGAGGAGTCGTTGCGCCTGGAAAGCCCGGTGCAGGGCCTGTTCCGCGTCACGACCGAGGACACCACGCTGGGCGGCTGTGAAATTCCCGAAGGCGCGAAGATTTACGTCGCTTACGGCGCCGCCAACCGCGACGACAACAAGTTTCCGCGGGCCGATGCGCTCGATGTCCGTCGCAGGAACGCCATACGCCACCTGGCGTTCAGTCACGGCATCCACAGGTGCATCGGCCAGATGCTTGCGCGCAAGGAACTGGAGATCGCCATCAGGGCGATCCTTACGCGGATGACCGACATCGCACTGGACGACGCCTTTCCGCATCCCGCGCACGCGCCGAGTTTCATCCTGCGGGGCCTGACCAGCCTGCACATTACTTTCAGCAAGGCCGCATAGGAAGGGCGGAAACGGATGCTCGAGATGCTCGTAATCATCGATAACTACGACAGCTTCACCTACAACCTGGTCCACTACCTGGGCGAGCTGGGCGCCGAATGCCGGGTTTTCCGCAACGACGCGATCGCGGTCGACGAGGTGATAGCGCTTGCGCCACGGGGCATCGTCCTTTCGCCGGGGCCGGGCTATCCGGAAGGCGCGGGGATCTGCCTGGATCTGGTGAAGAAAGCCGCCGGCGCCATCCCCTTACTTGGAGTCTGCCTGGGCCACCAGGCCATAGGCCAGGCCTTCGGCGGGCGAATCGTTCGGGCGCCGAAGCTCATGCACGGCAAGCTCAGCGCGATCCGCCATGACGGAGAGGGCCTCTTCGAGGGCCTGCCGCAAGACTTCGCGGCCACCCGCTACCACTCGCTGGCGGTGGAGCGCGATTCATTGCCGGACACGCTCCAGGTAATTGCGCAAACGGATCGGGACGTAATCATGGGCCTGGCGCACCACGAATGGCCGGTCTTCGGCGTGCAGTTTCACCCCGAAAGCATCGCCTCCGAGCATGGCCACGCGCTGCTGGCCAACTTCCTCCGCGTCGCGCTTACCGGTCCTGCGGCTTGAAACGCCATTCGCGCCAGCGCTTGCCGTCGCGGTACTCAACCACCACCAGGGACTTGACGGCGCGGGTGCCGCCGTCTTCCGTGCGGTAGAAGTCCTCCTCGATCTGCACCAGGGTGTTGTCGGTCAGTCCCCACTTGTAGACGTTGGCGCCGCGCCAGGTACCGGAGCCGAACACGCCGCTCAGGGCCTCCCGCACCTGCTCGATGCCGCGAACCCGTTCCTCGGCGCCCTCCTCGGTGATCTCGTACATGGTGAAATCGTCATCCAGGCTGAGGATGGCGCCTTCGACGTTCAGCTCCTCGAAGTTCTCCTCCGAGCGAGAGATTATCTCGGCGTAGGGATTGTCGTGCTCGTAAAACTGTCCGTACAGCTTCTCGAAGCCGTCTTCGTCGTTGCCCGTGCCTTCGCTTGCGAACACCGCCAACAGCGTTGCGCCCAGCAGCACGGCTGCAATCCTGATCGTCGTTTTCATTCTTGCGCTCCTTTTTCTTTAGCGGCGGCCTGTTCGGCCTTCTGCCTGGCGAGGTGCTTTTCGATCTCCGCCGCCGGGTCCACGATGGTGTCCGAATACATGCCCAGGGCCATGTTCCAGTAATCGCCGCCATCCAGGTTGTCCAGGACAAAGGTGGCGAAGTCCTCGTAGGTGATCACGCGGGCGCCGGGCGTATCGCCGGTGGTGTTGAACTTCATATCGTTGCGCGCCGGTTCCTCCACCATGAAGCCGGGCCGCAACAGCATGTAATCGAGACCGCTCTCCGCGATCATTTCCTCCATCTTCCACATGTCGTCGTAGAGCTGGCGGGCCAGCCAGCGCCACCGTTCGGTCAGGTCTCCAGGTGGCGGTCTGGGCGCGTTTACGTCCATGCGGTGCTCCACGCCGGTTGAACTGGCCATGATGAGCCGGGTATTGCCCTTCTCCTTCATGGCCGCAATGAGGTGCTCGCCCATCACCGTATAGATGTCGACCGGCCCGATCTCGGCGGAGGGGTCTTCGGGTGCGGGCACGCCGATCATGGACACCACCACTTCATGTCCCTCCAGCACCGGATCGATGGTGTCGCGCTCGTAGATGTCGCCCTTGTAGAGCGTCAGGTTCTCATGCTCCATGCCGAGTTTTGAGGGAGTGCGGGCGAAACCCTTGATGGTGTGGCCCCGTTGCAGACCCTGGCGAATGATCTCCCGCCCGGACCGGGCGGTGGCGCCGAACAGTGCGATGACCGGTTTGTCCTCGTACCCGGCGGCGCGCAGGCGCCAGGGCGCGGCGCTCAGCGCGGTCAGTGCAAGCGTGCGCTTGACGAATGTTCTCCGTTCCATGCGTTCCCCCTTTGCGATGCCACCCTATACTAGCCGGATGCGGCTGCTGGAGATACGTTTTCGGGGTCAGGCGATTGAGCGCGGCCGGCTGCCGGTGGCCCATCTCGCCAATTTCCTGGACAGTTGGCGCAAGGTGGTGCAGCGCACCGGGCGGGTCATGCGCGGCGAGACCCGGAGTGTCCGCCCGGGTCAGCCGCCTCAGGACTTAAGGTCGGAACTCGAGTTCGAACTGGTCACGTTCGAGGGTGAAGGCGATTCGGCAAGCCTCGGGCTTGAGCGTCGGCTGGAGAATACGTCGTTCCCCGAAATGGATTTCGGCCTCAAGGTGTTGCAAATGGCGATTGGCGGTTTGAAGGAAGTGGGGAGCAGCGATATTGCCGAGGCATTGCCGCAAGGAATGGATCCCGGCGTGCTCAGGGCGTGGCGGGATGCCGGCGTGCTGTTGAATCAGGGAGTCGAAACCATAGGTTTCGAATTGAATGACAACTCGGGAACAGTCCAATCGGCACTGACCTCCGGGGTGCTGGAGCTCATACGTGAGCGGCTTACGCGGCCCAACGTCAATATCCGCAAGATAGAGGGCCGCTTGCTCATGGTCGATTTCACCGGCAAGGAGGCCAGGTGCCGGATCCATCCCGTTGACGGCGAGCCGATCGAGTGCCTGGTGGACGAGGAGCGCAAGGAAGCGGTCCTGGCCAACATGCTCAAGGACGTGCTCATTACCGGTGAGGTGCGTTTGGATCCGGCTACCGGCGACATAAGCAGCATCACCATTCAGGACATCGAGCGCGTGAGCGCGCCATTCAACACTCAGCCCCTCGAAACCCCGGCACTTCTCGACAACATCGAATAGTGTGGCCCTGTATATTTCGCGCACCGCCGAATCCAGGGCGCGACGCGGGGTCTTTAAGGGGCAGTTGGGGCATCGAAAGCATAAAGAATATGGAGGTGATGTGATGGATGATGCATCGAGCAGAGAGGTTGCTGCCGCTTCGCAAGACACTGACTTGGGCCAAGCGCGAGTCTGAGCGATGAGCTCACTGGATCGCCTGCTTGAGTCCTACCGGGCCGAAACTATCAGCCAACGCGACAAGGGCACAGCGTTCGAGAAGCTGATCGCCGCCTGGCTCGTGACCGATCCCGTGCAGTCGAAGCGCTTCACCAGGGCGCAACTGTGGTCCGAGTGGGCGCGCAACCATGACATGCGCCGCACTGACGTTGGCATTGACCTCGTATGCACACGCCACGACGGAGGGTTGGCCGCCGTTCAGTGCAAGCTGTTCGACCCGGCCCGCCGCATTCTGAAGGCAGACATCGACAGCTTTATTTCAGCGTCCTCCACAGATGAATTCGCCGAACGGCTGATCGTCGAGACGACCGAAGCCCCCTGGAGCGAGAACGCCGGGGCCATGGTGCTCGATCAGTCGATTCCCACAACCATCATCGGCCTGCAGGACCTGCGCGAGAGCCGGGTCGATTGGTCCCGTTTTGCCGCGACCGGCGATATCGCCCGGCCGGAACCCAAGACGCTGCGGGACGATCAGGTGGAAGCGCTGGACTGCGTGAAAGCGGGACTGGAGGCCGCCGACCGCGGCAAGCTCATCATGGCCTGCGGCACGGGCAAGACCCTTACCAGCCTGCGAATCGCCGAGGAACTGGCCGGCGAAGGCGGCCACGTCCTGCTGCTTGTGCCGTCCCTGGCCCTGATGGCGCAATCGGTGCCCGAATGGTGCGCCGACGCCCGCGTGCCGATTACGGCCTTCGCGGTTTGCTCCGATACCCAGGTCGGAAGACGGCGGCGAAGCACCTTCGACGTGGCCGAGATTGAAGTCACCGACCTGGCATTTCCGGCCACCACGAAAGCCGACAGGCTGGCGGAGGCTGTCGGCGCATCAGACGCCAACTCCATGCGCGTGATCTTTGCGACCTACCAGTCGATTTCGGTCATTGCCGAGGCGCAGGCTGAGCATGGACTGTCCGAGTTCGACCTGATCGTCTGCGACGAAGCGCATCGCACCACAGGCGTGACGTTTGCCGGCGAAGATCAGTCAAATTTCGTGAAGGTCCACCACAATAGTGTGATCGGAGCACGCAAGCGCCTCTACATGACGGCCACGCCACGCATCTACGGCGAGAATGCCCGTTCCAAGGCTCGCGAAGCCGAGGCCGTCTTGGCGTCAATGGACGACCCGGATCTTTACGGCGAGGTGCTGTTCCATCACGGGTTCGCCCGGGCCGTCGAGAGCGACATCCTCACCGACTATCGGGTGATCGTGCTGGCCATGGACGAGGGACAGGTCAGCCGCGCAGTGCAAAAACGCCTGGCCGACGACAACAGCGAGCTGGTGCTCGACGATGCGACCAAGATCGTCGGTTGCTGGAAGGCCCTGTCAAAGACCGGGCTCGTGGGGCGGGGCGCCGACGATCCCGGCCCCATGAATCGTGCCCTGGCTTTCTGCCGGAACATCAAGAGTTCCAAGTTGGTCCGGGATGAATTCGGCCAGGTCATCGCCGAATACCGGGAAGGCGCCGGCGATGATGCGCCGCAGGAGTTTGATTGCCGGATTCGGCATGTGGACGGCACTTACAAGGCCCGGGCCCGCAAGCAGCGTCTGGACTGGCTGAAGGAGGACATCGGTCCGAATGTCTGCCGTATTCTGAGCAATGCCCGTTGTCTCACCGAAGGCGTCGATGTTCCGGCTCTGGATGCGATCATGTTCCTGCATCCACGAAACAGCCAGATCGACGTGGTGCAGGCGGTGGGTCGGGTGATGCGCCGGGCGCCGGGCAAGCGCATGGGTTACGTCATCCTGCCGGTGGGGATTCCCTCGGATGTGCCGGCCAACGTGGCGCTCAATGACAACAAGAAGTACCGGGTCGTCTGGCAGATACTGAACGCACTGCGCGCCCATGACGAACGGCTGGACGCAGTGATCAACCAGGGCGGACTGGGCCAGGATGTGAGCGATCGAATATCTGTCATCGACGGGCGCGCGGCAGTCCAAAGCGCGGAACTGCGCGCCGTCACCGCGACAGTTGAGGACCTGCCAAGCCGCGCGAAGCGCAAGGGGCCAAGTATCGGCGAAGGAGGCGGCGAATACACGCAGATCAAGGGAGAGGACCAAGGCCCGGCCCAACTGGTCATCGACGAGTTCTCTCGCGCCGTCATGGCGAAGATCGTTGAGAAATGCGGCACGCGCGACTATTGGGAGGATTGGGCGAAGGATGTGGCTACGATCGCCGGGCGACACATCAGCCGAATCCGCAGCTTGGTGGAGCAGGACGGCAGCGACGCCCAGGAGTTCTTTCAGGACTTTCTGAAGGAACTCCGCGACGATCTCAACGAGTCCGTAAGCGACGCCGACGCCATCGAAATGCTGGCGCAGCACCTGATCACACGGCCGGTGTTCGATGCGGTGTTCGAAGGCCACCCGTTCGTGGAGCGCAATCCGGTTTCCAAGGCGATGACCGAGGTGCTTTCCGTGATCGACGAAGCGCAGATCGGACGCGAGGCAAAAGCGCTGGAAGGGTTCTATGCGTCCGTGCGCCGGCGCGCAGCCGGGATCACCGACCCGCAGGCCCGGCAGGCCTGATCGTTGAGCTGTACGACAAGTTCTTCCGCAAGGCTTTTCCGCTCACTACGCAAAAGCTCGGAATCGTCTATACGCCGGTCGAGATCGTCGATTTCATTATCCACTCGGTCAACGATGCGCTTCAGCAGGAATTCGGGCAGACGCTCGGCTCCGAGGGCGTCCACATTCTGGACCCGTTCGTCGGCACCGGAACCTTCATCACGCGCCTGCTGCAATCTGGCCTGATCGCCCCGGACCAACTCGAACACAAGTACCGCGAGGAAATCCACTGCAACGAACTCGTGCTGCTCGCGTACTACATCGCCGCTATCAACATCGAGACCGTGTTCCACGCCATCGCCGACCGCGACGACTATCTGCCCTTCGAGGGCATTTGCCTCACCGATTCGTTCGCTCTGCACGAGAGCGACGACCTGCTGTCGGACTACATGAAGGACAACTCGGACCGGCGCGAGCGGCAGAAGAAGACGGATATTCGGGTAATTGTTGGGAACCCGCCGTATTCCGTAGGGCAGCGAAGCGCAAATGACAATGCTCAAAACGTTGCATATGCTGGATTGGACGAACGAGTTCGGGCCACATACGGCGTGCGTGGGGACAAGAACACGAAAAAGAAAGCGCTCTACGACAGTTACATCCGCGCAATCCGCTGGGGCAGCGACCGGCTGGGCGATGCCGGTGTAATGGCGTATGTTACCAACGCCGGTTGGCTGGATGGCATCGCGATGGACGGATTGCGCAAGTGCCTATCGACTGAGTTCACTAGGGTGTATGTGTTTCACTTGCGCGGCAATGCGTACACCGCAGGGGAACGGCGCCGAAAGGAAAAAGACAATGTCTTTGGCGTAGGCACACGCACTCCTGTCGCAATCGCCGTGTTCGTAAAGGATTCGCAAGCTAGCGAACAGTGCCGCATCCTTTTTCATGACATCGGGGATTATCTGGATCGAAAAGAGAAGCTCGACATCATTAATCGCTTCCGGAGCGTTCGAGGCATCAAGAAATCTGGCGCATGGACCCGAATCACGCCCGACGAGCACGGAGACTGGCTGGACCAGCGCGACACGTCTTTCGACGCGTTTCCGGTGCTCGGAGACAAGAAGCACGCCTCCGGGAAAGTGCTTTTCGAAAATTGTTCGCGTGGGATTGTCACCTCCAGGGATGCTTGGTGCGTCAACACTTCCCGCAAGGCGCTCATCGAGAACATCGAATCGACCGTGGCGTTCTACAACGCCGAAATGGAGCGTTGGGCGCGAGCGGTCGAAGCGGGGAAAACACTTTCCGATGTGAAGAGCTTCGTCAACTTGGATCCAAAACGAATTAGCTGGGGGGATGACTTTTACAGGCGCGTGAAAAAGGAGGAATCGCTCAGAGTTGATAACGCTTATGTTGTCCCTTGTTTGTATCGTCCGTTTACTAAGCAAAACCTGTATTACAGCCCTCAGCTCAATTGGAGTCTGTACCAGATGCCGCAAATCTTCCCGCATGCGGGACATCCCAACCGTATGATCGCAATGACTGGCACGGGTGGGCGATCAGGTTTTTCGGTGCTGATGATGGATTCGCTGGCAGAGTATCAAACTTTGGCAAACGGTCTGAGTTTTCCCTTCTGGCTGTATGACGAAGCGGCACTGGACGCCCAGCCCGACATGCTTTCCGGGGTCGAAAACCAGCCCATCGTGCAGCGCCGCGACGCAATCACCGAGTACGCCCAGAGCCTGTTTAGCCAAGCGTACCCGACCGATACGATCAGCCGCCAGGACATATTCCACTACATCTACGGCCTGCTGCATTCCGAGGACTACCGACAGCGCTTCCGAGCCAACCTCTCCAAGGAACTGCCGCGCATCCCCTGCGTGAAGTCGGTCGAGGACTACCGCGCGTTCCGTGACGCCGGCCAACGGCTAGGCGAACTCCACGTCGGCTACGAATCCGTCGAGCCTTGGCCAGTTACTATCGACGCGGGCAACAAAGAACTTCCGACAGATCCCGAAGTGGCCTACCGAGTAACGAAGATGCGCCATCCCGGAACGGGCAAGAACAAAGACCGTTCTACGGTTATCTATAACCCATACATCACCATCCGCGACATTCCGGACGGCGCTTACGACTACTTTGTCAGCGGCAAACCCGCCCTGCAATGGGTGATGGAGCGCCAGTGCGTCAAGACCGACAAGGCCAGCGGCATCGTCAGCGACGCCAACCGCTACGCCATCGAGACAGTGGGCGACCCGCGCTACCCGCTTGATCTGTTCCTGCGCGTCATCACCGTGAGCCTTGAAACGGTGAAGATCGTGCGCGCCCTACCCGAATTGTCAATTGAGTAGCCCGGATTCCGATTCGCCAGCCGCAGCACGCAGCTCTGACACATCATCGATACCCCGCCTTCCAGCACAGCGCGTCGATGGCGATGTTGTAGTCCATGCGCTCGCCACCCCAGCCGCAACGGGCGGTGTGGGCGTCGATAGCCAGACCGCGCGCCGCGTTGAACGCCGCCAGTCGCTCCGCGCCGTCCGTTGCGGAAGTGCTTCCGGGCTTTTCGCAGGTGTTTCCGCGGAAACATTCCCCGTGCGGCAGGCCCGTCCCGCCCGCCGGCGGGATCACGCGGCCATCCGGGCGCGTGAACTGGATCTCGCCGTCGTTCATGCGAACGCCATAACCCCCTTCGTGCACCTGGCGGTGATGCTGAGAACACAGGGTGACCAGGTTATCCAGCCGGGTCTCGCCCCCGTCGGCCCAATGCTTGATGTGATGGGCGTGCACATAGCGGGAACAGTCGCAGCCCGGGAAGCGGCAACCGCCGTCACGCACGCGCAGCGCACGCCGGATGGCCGGCGGGACGGCGCGGGTTCGGCGGCCCACCGCCAGCGGCTCGCCCTTCGCGCCTTCGACCACGCCGACCAGAGCCCCGTCGCAGCCCAGACGCCGTGCCGTTTCCACCGCCACGATATGGCCGCTGTCGAATTCCGCGCCGCTGCTTTCGGGCACGTCACGAAGAGCGTCGTGGGCGATATGCACCACCACCTCGTGAGCGCCGTTGGCCGATCCCGAGCACTTCCCGGCCAGAAACTGTTGGAGAACGTGTTCCAGGGCATCCGCGCGCCGCTGACTCACGCTACGTCGGGGTGTTTCCGCGGAAACATTTTCAGAGCCCGCATCCCAACACGGCGGCAGCGCGGGTCTCATCCGGGATGTTTCCGCGGAAACATTTGCGGGAACTTCGCCCCAACGTTGCCGCCGCGCAGACTGCGCCTCGGATGTTTCCGCGGAAACATCTGCGTGAACCGCAGCCGCATCAGCCGCGGCCGCCCCGGCGCCCTCTGCATCTCCGACCCGCTCCTCGAGTTGCGCGTGGGCCGCTTCCAGCGCTTTCAATAGCATCTCGCCCACCTCGGGCGCCAGGCGGGCCTCCAGCCTGACGCTGCCGTCGCTCTCCCGCCAGCACTCCAGGTAGCGCCGTTCGTGCATGGCTTCGGCCTCGTCACGCTCAAGATAGCGCACGGCCCGCCGAAACCCCCGCACGGTACGTTCCACATGCGCCGCCGTGCCGTTCAGGGCGATGTTCAGCAAGGTGTCTTCCGTCTCCGCCGTGGCCACCCGCGTGAGCGCGCGCACTTTCGAATACGACAGGCGGCCCTCGCCGAAGGCGCCTGCGATCTTCGGCAATGACGTCAAGGCCCGCGCTACCCGCACCTTCTCTCTCGCCGCCACCGGGCCGATTCCGCATTGCCAGCTCAGCCAGTGGGCGCAACTCGAAATGCCGTGCTGGGCCCAGCCCTCCCTGCGGTCGAACTCCGCCAGCAGAGCCAGAAAATGCGCGGTGGCGGCGTTGATGTGCCCCCACAATTGGGTGATCTCCGCCTCCAGGGCTTCGAGCGCGTCCTCTTCGCGCTGCCGTTCGGCCATGCGCACCTCGGCATCCGGGTGGGGATACGACGCCTTGCTGGCCACAGCAGCCGGAGACTCGGCATCGCGAACTGGGGCGGCGGAAGAAGTGCAGTGAAAGTCCATTTCGAGGCTCCGTTTCAATCCGTTGAAGTGCCTGAACTATAGCATATAAACCCTGTAGAATCAACCTTTTACAATTTCTTATCCAACTTCGTCTCTTTGTAGGTAGAGGTTCCTATTGGCATGGTTCCTATTGGTCTTGCGCTTGCCAGCCAGGCTGGGCCATGCTTCTCACAAAGCTCGCGCAAGCTGTTCCTGATGTCGACAAGAAGTGCGAGTGAGCCGCATACCAGGATGGCCAGCATGCCGCCTAGAACCAGACCTCCAAGAAAGCCAACTGGCTAGTCCGATTGACGGTCTCCAAACCTGCGGCGATAACATTCAAGGCCTTGGATTAGCCGGCGTCTTCGCTTGTGGCTGCCTGCCCCTTCAGAACTACGCCATTGATTGAAGCTGTGAGCCGTAAGTCGTAATTCTCGATTCCATTTACCATGAAAAAAGCACTTTTATAGTTCGATATTCATGGTAATACGGTGCGATGCTGGATCGACCTGATCCTGCGCCGTAATGGCGCACGCTACGGCATTGAGTGCAAATTCGCCGACGCTCCCCGCATCACACCCTCGATACGTAATGCATTGGCAGATGTTGGCCTGGCTCAGGTTGCCGTTATGTATCCCGGCGACCGGAGATACGCGTTGTCGGATCGGGTAGCGGTCGTACCCGTCTCGGCGCTCGCACGTGGCGAGCCGCTGTTTGCAGACGGTTGAACCCTGGGCCGGCGGCTACATTCCCGGCGTCGAGTCGCCCAGGCGCTGCTGCATCGCGGTGCAGGCGCCCACGGATTCATTTTCGGCGTGCTCCGCGCAGATCGCGGCGATGCCGCTGTCCAGCGCAGCCAGTGACAGCCCGGCATGGTGCTGGTCGCGCCAGGACTCCAGCGCATCGACCAGCCATCCGAACGAGCGCAGGTTGCGGTTTGCCAGCGCGTCCGGCTGCCCGTGCATTTCGGCCAGCACTTCTTCCGATACGCCGATGATGGCATTGGCGTTTTCCGGGGCCCACTCCGTCAGCGCGCGCACGTAGTTCGCGCCGTGCTGAAAGCGCGTGGCCGTGCCGCGCGCCTCCCGGAAATAGCGCTCCATCCAGCGCAAACCGCCTTCCACGTCACCGGCGTCAAAGCTCAACGAGGCCAGAGGCGACATGAAGTAGTAGGGCTCCTCGGAAATCTCCAGCTCCTTTTCCAGCAGCGCCCGCGCCCGCTCAAGCTCCCCGGCGTCGCGCAGCAGGCTGTAGGCGTAGAAGATGAGGCTTTGGCGTTCCTGCTGGGTCTCGGCGCCGGCATCGGCCTGCTCGGCCGCGGCCAGAATGCGCTCAAGCAGGTCCGGCGAGGGCGCGGCGTCCGCATCATCGATACGCTCCAGCTCAAGCAGCAATCCCAGGGAAAAGATCGGCGCGGACTTGCTTCCGGTGGGATTGGCAAGCACCGCTTCGATCGCGCCGGTCAAGGCGCCGCGCAGCCCTTCCCGCTGCGCCGGGTCCGGCGCCAGCGCCGCAAAGGCGCCGGAGATCCCGTCGGAGAACATCATGAGATTGTCGAGATCGTGCTCTTCGGCTGCGAGCAGACTCAACATTTCCGCGTAATGGCCGGATTCCGGTGCCGTTGCGCCGGCGCCGATCGCTTCGGACAGCCGCAGCGCCTGAACCCGCCGGGTCAGAGCAGGGTCGTCATCGGGCGTTTGGCCGGCAAGCTGGTCGAAAAGCGCCAGGTATTTTTCGGGCGCCAGCGTCCGGCGGTCTTCATACCAGGAGTGGTAGGCGAGCCGTCGATACTCGGCGCCGTCAAGCGCCCGCTCGCCGCGCAGGGCTAGCTGCACGAGTTCGGTCACCGGCGCCAGGCCGGAGGACGCGTCGTCCAGCGCCGCCATGAAGGACTCCGGCGTCAGCGTGCTGGGCAAGCGCGTCATCTGGCGTCCGGTGGAGTCGAACACGATGAGCGTCGGGTAGCCCACCGCATCGTGCTTTTCTCCCCAGACCTGGGCGCGTTGCGTGTCGCCGTCCAGGTAAACGGCCACGAAGTCGCGCGTCCTGGCAATGAACTCCGGCTGCTGGAACAGGGTGCTCTTCATCAGGTTGCAGGGCGGGCACCAGACCGCGCCCCAATACAGAAACAGGGGCCTGGCGGAGCGCTCGGCCTCGGCGAAGGCCTCCTCCACTGTTCCGTCGTACCAGTCGATCGCCAGGTATTGGTCAATGTCGGCGCCTGCCTGGTCGGACGGCGCCTCGGTGGCCGGCTGGCACGCGGCCAGGGCGAGTCCGGTTGCAAGGGTGAGCGCGGTCAGGAATCCTGCGAGCGAGGGCTTCCGCGTTCTCGGCCCGGGCAGATCGCTGGCTCTTGCGGGGAGGGCGGGGACGCCCTCCCTCGCGGGCAGGCTATCGAAGGTAAGCATGGTGAAACTCCCGTAACGGAACGCGCGGCCGGCTGCCACGTTTCCGACTATTCCTTCGAGTGTAGCAGTACGAATCAAGGCATTCGGCCGGGGTTTTTGCTAAGATTTCCAGATCCCGGCCCGGCCGGCTTGCTGAATCACACAGGACACCCGCATGGCGCAATTCCTGCTGCCCAGGAACTCCCGAGTAAGGCGCGGGCGGCATCACGCACCGCCGGACGGCTCCCCGGCCAACGGCGAGCGCCGTATCCGCCGCTTCAAGGTCTACCGCTACGATCCCGATTCGGGCGAGAACCCGCGCGTCGACACCTATGATGTGGACATGAACGACTGCGCGCCGATGGTGCTGGATGCGCTGATCCACATCAAGGACGAGGTCGATTCCACGCTGACCTTCCGCCGCTCCTGCCGCGAGGGCATTTGCGGTTCCTGCGCCATGAACATCAACGGAATCAATACCCTGGCTTGCACCCAGGCGGTCAGCGACCTCAAGGGCGACGTGGCGGTGTATCCGCTGCCGCATCTGCCGGTGGTCAAGGACCTGGTTCCGGACCTGACCCATTTCTACGCCCAGTACGCGTCGGTGGAGCCGTGGCTCAAGACCAAAACGCCTCCGCCCCCGGACCGCGAGCGGCTGCAATCGCACGAGGACCAGGAGAAAATCAACTCGCCCGCCGCCTGCATTCTGTGCGCCTGCTGTTCCACCAGCTGCCCCAGCTACTGGTGGAACGGCGACCGCTACCTGGGCCCCGCCGCATTGCTTGCCGCCTACCGCTGGCTGGAGGACAGCCGTGACGAGGCCGCCGGCGAGCGGCTGGACCAGCTCGAAGACCCGTTCAGGCTGTACCGCTGCCACACGATTATGAATTGCGCCGAGGCCTGCCCCAAGGACCTCAACCCGGCGCGGGCCATTGCGGAGACCAAGAAAAAGCTGTTGGAGCGGCGCGCCTGACCGAGGGCGGGTCGTGAGCCGGGAAGCCAGACTGCGATGGCGCTGCCGCCGCGGGCGACGGGAACTGGATCTTCTGCTTCAGCGCTACCTCAGCGATCGTTACGAGCATGCCGACGCCGGGGAACGGGCCGGCTTCGAAGCGCTGCTTGAACGCAGCGACCCGGAACTGGAGGACCTGCTGACCGGGCGTCTTGCGCCCGGGTCGCCGGAGCAGGCGCGCGCGATTGAGCGGATTCGCCGCCACGATTGAGATTC
Source organism: Gammaproteobacteria bacterium (assembly GCA_963666765.1). Lineage (GTDB taxonomy): Bacteria > Pseudomonadota > Gammaproteobacteria > Steroidobacterales > Foliamicaceae > Foliamicus. The sequence continues at coordinate 1,373,676 of OY762933.1, read as the reverse complement.
GCACGGCGCGGCCGGCCTGGGCCGTCCCGGTTCTCGCAGCTGGGCTTGTGCTGGCCGTGGTCGCCGTGCTGATCGCGGACCTGCCGGTCTGGCTGCGCCTTCCGCTGGCGGCGGGCGTCACGCTGGGGGCAGCCTTCAACTGGCGCCGCATCCAACGCGGCTTGATTGCGCCGGGAATCGAAGCGCTTTGGCTTACGCCCTCCGGCGACTGGCGACTGGTGCTGGACACCGGCGAAATCGACAAGGCCGAATTGCTGCACCGGCGTGGCTTTGTTTCCCGGCGTCTGGTCGGGCTAACCTTGCGACGCGTTGCCGCGGGGCGGCGCGGAAATGCCCGGCTGTGGGTGTGGCTTACTCCCGCGATGCTCGGAGAGCGGGACTGGCGGCTGTTGCAGGTCCGGTTGCGGAATCCCTAGCCGCCCGTGGCGCGGGTAAAATCGCGGGCCTATGGAAATTTGGCTGGTTGGAATAACGGGACTGGCGCTGGTTTTGTGGGCAATAGACCGCTTTGTCCTCACGCCACGCGCCCGGCGCGTGGCCGGAGCGGACGGAGAACTGCCGCCGAGGTCGAAGGTTTTCGAATACGCCGCTGCGTTTCTCCCGGTGCTGCTGGTTGTGCTGTGCATACGCTCCTTCCTTTACGAGCCTTACCGCATCCCATCAGGTTCAATGCAGCCGACGCTGGAAATCGGCGATTTCATTTTCGTCAACAAGTTCGCGTACGGACTTCGTCTGCCCGTCACGAACACCACCATCGTGGAACTGGGAAGCCCGGAACGCGGAGACGTGGTGGTGTTCAAGCTGCCTTCCGACCCGCGGGCCAACTTCATCAAGCGCATGGTCGGGCTGCCGGGCGATGTCATCGAGTATCGGGGCAAGCGGCTTCGCATCAACGGCGAACCAATCGAGGTGAGCGAGCCGGTCCCGCTGAACCCGGCGTCACCGTACTCCGTGCGCAAGGCGGTGGAGGAGTTGGGTGAGGCCAGCCATGATATCCATTTCATGCCCGGCCGGATCAGCAGGGAAGGCAGGTTCAGCGTTCCCGCGGGGCACTATTTCGTGATGGGGGACAACCGGGACAACAGCAGGGACAGCCGCTACCCGGGAGTCGGCTTTATTCCGGAGGATCGCCTTGTAGGCCGCGCTGAGCGCATCTGGTTCAATTGGGAAATTGGCAGCATGCCCGAATGGGGCCGTATCGGCGACGCGATTAATTGACCGGCGGCCGGCAGCTTTCCCGGTGGGCCGGCCAAACGCGCTGATGCGGCAATATGAGCTTGAGACGGCACTAGGGCATTCCTTTGCCCGTCCTGAATTGCTGAGCCAGGCGTTGACCCATCCCAGCGCGGACGAACGGAACAACCGGCGCCTCGAGTACCTCGGCGACGCCGTGCTGGAACTGGTTGCCTCGGACTACCTTTACAGGAGCCACGAGGAAGCCCTGGAGGGCGGACTGACCCAGTTGCGGCAGCGCCTCGTTCAAAGGGCCACGCTGGCCTCCGTCGCCAGCGAAGTGGATCTTGGGCGTTTCCTGCGCTACAAGGGCGCCGATCTGGCGCCGGACGCACCGGCGCGTGAAGCCATGCTGGCGGATGCGCTGGAGGCGGTTTTCGCTGCCGTCTGGCTGGACGGCGGGATAGGGTCGGCCGCGGCGGTGTTCGAGAAGCTGTTTGCGCAGCGGCTGAAAACGGTCGCGGATTTGCCTCGCGACGCCAAGAGCGTGCTCCAGGAGTACCTGCAGGGGCGCGGGTTCAAGCCGCCGCAATATCACCTGGCCGGTTCCCGCGACGATCCCCAGGCGCCGTTCTTCCGCACCACGTGCAGGGTGCCGGAGCTGTCCCTGAGCGCCGAAGGCGAAGGGCGAACGATTCAGGCGTCGGAAGTCGAGGCGGCGGCAGCGGTGCTGTCCGCAATGGGCGAGTCGCAATGAGTTTCCGCACCGGGATGGCGCCCATCATCGGCCGGCCCAACGTGGGCAAGTCCACATTGCTGAACCGCCTGCTCAAGGAAAAAGTCAGCATTGCAACGCGCAAGCCGCAGACTACCCGGCACGCGATTACCGGCGTGCGGCACACGGATGAGTCCCAGCTCGTGCTGGTGGATACGCCCGGGCTGCAAGCGCCCGGCGCCCGGCTGCTAACGCGCAGCATGAACCGCGCCGCGCTGGGTTCGGTGGCCGGCGCCGACGTCGTTCTCATGATGGTCGAGGCGGGCCGATGGCTGGCGGGCGACAGTCAGGTGCTGGAGGAAGTCAGGAAATCCGGATTGAAATGCATACTGCTGGTCAACAAGATCGATCGCCTCAAGCGGCGCGAAGATCTCTTTCCGTTTCTTGAGAAGTGCACCGCAAAGGGCGATTTTACGGAACTCGTGCCGATCTCGGCGCTGCGCGGGGACAACCTGGACCGGCTGGGCGAGGTCGTCGCGAAGCATCTTCCCGAGGGCGATCCGCTGTATCCGCCCGAAGCCGTGACCGACCGCGACCTGGGTTTCCGGATTGCCGAGATGCTGCGCGAGAAACTGACGCTGAATACGCATCGCGAGGTGCCGTACGACCTGGATGTAGCCGTGACGTCCCTGGAAACGCGGGGCAGGGCGGTGGTGGCGGAACTCGAAGTGCGGGTCAACCGGGCCTCGCAGCGCGGTATCGTGATCGGCCGCGGCGGCCTGCGTCTGAAAGCGGCGGGTCGGCAGGCGCGAATGGAGCTGCAGCGTATCTTCAAGCGCCCCTTCCACCTGCGCGCCCAGGTGCGGGTGCGCAAGAACTGGTTCAATGACCCGCGTTACTGCCGATGAACACGGTTCGGCGCGTGGAACTGGCCGAAGCCTGGGTGCTGCACAGTCGGCCGTTTCGCGAAACCAGCCTGATCGTGGAGGCCTTCTCAAGAGATTTCGGCCGCATGGGCCTGGTCGCGAGGGGCGGCCGCAGACCGCGTTCGCGGCTGGCGCTCGCGGCGCTGCCCTTTCGGCTGCTGCTGCTTTCCTGGACCGGCAGAGGGGAACTGGCAACCCTGATCGCCGTGGAAAGCGCGCCGCACAATTCTCCAATGGCGCCTCCCGCCGGCGAGAAGCTTCTTGCCGGCATGTATCTGAACGAACTGTTGCTGCGCCTGACCCGGCGCGAAGATCCTCACCCGGAATTGTTCGACCATTACACGCTGGCGCTGGGCGACCTGTGCGTGGCCGGTCCGATGGAGCCGGCGCTGCGGCGCTTTGAGCTGAATCTCTTGGCCTCGCTGGGCTTTGGACTGAATCTTGAGAGCGACATCGAAGGCCAGGCACTGGCCCCGGAGGCGGCCTATTGCTATCGTATGGAACAGGGCGCCGAGGCATTGCCGAACAGCGCGCGGACCGGTGCAGCGATGAATTTTTCCGGCGCCGAACTCCTGGGCATTGCGCGCGGGGACTGGGGCAGCCGGGACGTGCGCCGGGCGGCAAGCCGGCTGCTGCGAACGGCGATCGATTTCTACCTGGAGGGGAAGCCGCTGAACACGCGCAAGGTGTTCGCGGCCATGCAATGACGATTCAATTGCTGCCCGACCACCTGGTCAACCAGATTGCCGCCGGCGAGGTGGTTGAGCGCCCCGCCTCGGTGGTCAAGGAACTGGTCGAGAACAGCCTGGACGCAGGCGCGGGACGGGTCGTGGTGCAGGTGGAGAAGGGCGGCTCGCGGCTGTGCCGCGTGCGCGACGACGGGGTGGGTATCGCAGCGGCGGAACTGGAGGTCGCGCTCACGCGCCACGCCACCAGCAAGATCGCCAGCCTGGAAGAGCTTCGAACCGTCGCGACGCTGGGGTTTCGCGGCGAAGCGCTGCCCAGTATTGCCGCCGTGGCGAGGCTGACACTGACCTCGCGCGTGGCCGGTGAGCGCAGCGGCTGGACGGTGAGCAGTTCGGGCGGCAGCACGTCGGAGCCGCAGCCCGCGGCGCATCCGCAGGGCAGCACGGTTGAAGTGCGCGACCTGTTCTACAACACGCCGGCGCGGCGCAGTTTTCTGCGCAAACCGGTCACCGAAACGAGACATATCGACCGGGCGCTCCTGCGAATGGCCTTGAGTCGTCACTCCACGGGTATGCGCTACGAAAAGGACGGACGCCTGAGCTACGACCTTCCGCCGGCGCGAAATCGCGAGCTGGAGGAGAAACGGATTGCGAAGCTGCTGGGCTCGCAATTCATCGAACACGCCTTGTACTTCGAGGGACAGCGCCACGGCATACACCTGCGCGGGTGGCTGGCGCGCCCGAAATACTCCCGCAGCCAGGGCGATATGCAGCACCTGTTCCTGAATGGTCGGGCCATTTTCGACCGCACGGTGGCCCACGCCGTGCGTCAGGCTTATGAGGACGTGATGTTTCACGGCCGTCATCCGGCCTGGCTTCTGTACCTGGAAATGGATCCCGCGCAGGTGGATGTCAACGCGCATCCGGCCAAGCTCGAAGTGCGCTTTCGCGAAGGGCGTAAGGTTCATGACGTTGTGCGGCGCACCCTGGAGGCCGTGCTGGCGGGAACCCGGCCCGGCAGGATGGCCGCGGAAGAGGCGACGGAGCATGGACAGGGCGGGGCCGCTTTTCTAGGACCGGCGGAGCGCGCCGGGGGCGGGCCGGGCAGCGCCGGCACGCTGGCCGCCCTGCTTGGCGCCTCGCCCCTCCCGCTGGGTACCGGCCAGACCCACGCGCCCGTGCGCGAGCCCCGGTCAGGGGAGCCCGAGGGGGAAATCCCGCCCCTGGGCTATGCGCTGGCCCAACTGGCCGGCATCTATATCCTCGCGGAGAACAGCCAGGGCCTGATCATCGTGGACGCGCACGCGGCCCACGAGCGGGTGGTCTACGAGCGGATGAAGGCGCAGCTCGACGACCAGGGTCTGGGGGCGCAGTTGTTGCTCGAGCCGGTCCGTTTGCGGGTTGGCCGCGAGGACATGGCCGTGGCCGGGCAGCAGCGCGAGACCTGGAAGCGGCTGGGTTTTGTGGTGGACCAGGTGGGACCGGAGACGCTGGCGGTGCGGGAGGTTCCGGCGCTGCTCGCGGGCGGGGACGCCGAGGCCATGCTCCGCGACCTGCTTTCGGGTGCGCAGGCGCGTCAGGAGGCGGAGAGCGAGGACTCGGCAGAGGAACTTACGGGGCGGATTCACCATATCCTCGCGACGATGGCCTGCCACACTTCGGTCAGGGCCAACCGACGGCTCACGCTTGAGGAAATGAATGCGCTGCTGCGTGACATGGAAAAGACGCCGCGCGCGGACCAGTGCAACCACGGTCGTCCGACATGGCGGGCCTTCCGCATCCAGGAACTCGACCGCCTGTTCCTTCGCGGCCAATAGCCGCGAACCCTGCCGGAACTGAGGCGGTGGAGGCAGTGTTGCTGAAGGGGCCGACCTGTGCGGGCAAGACACGCCTGGCGGTGGAGCTTGCGAAGCGCCTGCCGCTCAGGGTGATCAGCGTGGACTCGGCTTGCGTCTACCGGGGGCTGGACATCGGCACGGCCAAGCCGGGTCCGGAGGAGCAGCGGGTCGCTCCCCATTACCTGGTGGATATTTGCTCGCCGAAAGAACGGTATTCGGCGGCGCGCTTTGCACAAGACGCACGGCGGGAAATTGCGCGGGCGCGGGAACTGGGGCAGGTTCCGGTGCTGGTGGGCGGGACGATGCTTTACTTCCGGGCTCTGGAGGAAGGGATTGCCGATTTGCCCGGCGCCGATGCCGCGCTGCGGAAAGCGATTCAGGCGCGTGCCGGGCGTGAGGGCTGGCCGTCACTGCATGGCCAACTAAAGGAGCTGGACCCGGCAGCGGCCGCCCGGATTTCCCCGAACGACGGCGCCCGCATTGAACGGGCGCTGGAAGTATTGCGGCTGACGGGCCGGCCGATCAGCGAATTGTGGTCTGCTGCTCCCGGATTCGCGCCGCGCCCTTATCTCAAGTTCGCGCTGATTCCCGAAGACCGCCCCGCCTGGCGCCGGCGGATCGAAGAGCGATTTGACGACATGATGGCGCGCGGCTGGCTGGAGGAAACACGGAATCTGCATGCCATGGACCTTGCCCCCGGCCTGCCGACCACTCGAATTGCGGGCTACCGGCAGTTGCTGGAGCACCTTGACGGGGAGTGTTCGCTTGACGAGGCAAAAACGCGTGGAGTCAGGGCGACCAAGGCGCTGGGGAAGCGGCAGTTGACCTGGTTGCGCGCGGAGCGGGGGATCACCCGGCTTGTCGCGGAGGACCCGGACTGTGCCGCGCGCCTGGAAGACGGAATCCGTTCGCATTGGGACATCCGCGACGGGCGGGCCGTCTCCGCGAAGGCTCCAAATGAAAGCTGACCAGGCACCCGTGACGGAAAAGGGAAAAACTGGTCAAAACGGGGCACTTTCGAGCTTGGCGCAGCGTCGGATCTGTTTCATTCTTGCGCAGACCAGTACAAGAAGCCCACGAAGGCCGCGGAACGCGAGCCGGGGTTTGAGAGTCCCGCAAGGAGCCTCCCATGGAAAGCCGCCAAGATTTGCAGAACCGGTTCCTGAACGTACTTCGCCGGCGCCGGGCGCGTGTTTACGTGTTCCTGGTGAACGGAATCAAGCTCAAGGGCGTGATTGGAGGCTTTGATATGTTCGTGATACTGCTGCACAATGGCGTAAGTCAGATCGTGTACAAGCACGCCATATCCGCCATCGTCCCCGTTCGCCAGCAAGACTTGGAAAGCGTTCTGCGCGACGAAACGGCGCAGGGCCTGGGTTCGTTTGATCGAAAATCAGACTGACGAAAGGGCCATCCTGCTGGTGCCCGCCGGCGACGACGCCCGAAGGAAGGAATTCGAGTCGCTGGCGGCTTCGGCCGGCGCCCGGGTCGAGGGCACGGTAACCGTAAGTCTGCGCCGGCCCGATCCACGCACCCTGATCCGTAGCGGCAAGCTCGAGGAACTCCGGCTCAGGTGTGCGGAACTCGCGCCTGCACTGCTGGTCGTGGACTTCGCGCTGAGTCCTTCGCAGGAACGGAACCTTCAGCGCTCGCTGAACTGCCGGGTTGTGGACCGCACCAGCCTGATACTCGATATCTTCGCCCTGCGGGCGCGCAGCCGGGAAGGCAAGCTGCAGGTGGAGCTGGCCCAGCTCAGGCACCTGTCCACCCGGCTGGTCGGCGTCTGGACCCACCTCGAGAGGCAAAAGGGAGGTATCGGGCTGCGCGGGCCCGGCGAAACGCAGCTTGAAACCGACCGCCGCCTGGTGTCCCGGCGAATCCGGCGCCTGGAAACGGAGCTTGAGGGCGTTATGGCGCGCCGGCGCCTGGGCCGCGCCCGCCGCAAGCGCTCCGACTCCGCTCTGGTTTCTCTGGCGGGCTACACCAATGTCGGCAAGTCGACGCTGTTCAACCGGCTGGCCGGCGCCGCCGTTACCGCCCATGACCGCCCCTTCGACACCCTGGATCCCACCATACGCCGGATTTCGCTGCCCAACGGCCAGGAGGTACTGCTCTCCGATACGGTGGGCTTTATCCGCGACCTGCCGCACGAACTCATCGCGGCATTCAACTCGACCCTGGAGGAGATCGCCTCGGCGGACCTGATCCTGCATGTGATCGACGTTTCGGCCCCTGATCAGATGGAGCGCATAGACGAAGTGGAGCGGGTGCTTGACGAAATCGGTGCGGCGGACACGCCGCTGCTCCGCGTCTTCAACAAGGCGGATATAATTCCCGGTGGGCTGCGGGCAGTCGATGACGACTGCGGCGCGGCCTCGATTTCGGCGCTCAGCGGCGCCGGCGTGGAAAAGTTGCTTGCAATGGTTGCACAGCGTTTGTCGGCGGGGCGGTTGCGCCGCACGGTTCGGCTAGACGCCGGTCAGGGACGCCTCAGGGCAATGCTCTATCGCCGTGGCCGCGTACTCCGCGAACGACTATTGCCCGGCGGAGGCTGGACACTGGATTTGGAAATGACACACCGGGCTTATGAAAAACTGGCCAGCCGCGAGGACATCGGCGCGGCCTGATTTCACCCGACCCTTGCTTACGGGCACAACACGGATAATTTGATATGGCTTGGAACGAACCGGGCGGTGGTAACGGTTCATGGAATCGGGACGGCCGCCAGCAACCTGATCTTGAAGACGTCGTTCGCGACACACTGAAGAAATTCTTCGGCGGAATCGGCGGCGGCGGCAAGCGGTCTTTTCGGCGGACGCTGACCTGGGCGGTCGCAGTCCTGGCGGTGCTTTGGGCCCTTACCGGACTCTATCGCGTCGATGAAGCCGAGCGGGCGGTGGTGCTGCTGTTCGGCGAACATACGAGAACCATGGGGGCCGGACTGCGCTGGCACATGCCCTGGCCCATCGAGTCCGTGGAAAAGGTGAACGTATCGTCGGTCAACAATTTCAGCCAGGAGACCCGCATGCTCACCGCCGACGAGAACATCGTGGTCGTGGACCTGGTGGTTCAGTACCAGCGCAGTGACCCCGAAGATTACCTTTTCAATGTGCGCGACCCGGAGGAAACGATCGGCGATGTGAGCGAAAGCGCCATCCGCGAGATCATCGGCAAGAACCAGATGGATTACATCCTGGGCGAAGGGCGTGGCGATATTGCCCAGCGAACAGAGGACCTGATCCAGGCGACTCTGGACGACTACCAGACGGGGATCGGGGTCACCCAGGTGAACCTGCGCGACGCCAACTACCCGCAACAGGTGGAAGCGGCGGTGCAGGACGCCATCAAGGCGCGCGAGGACAAGGAACGGCTGGCTTTCGAAGCCCAGGCCTACGCCAACGACGTGGTTCCCAAGGCGCGCGGTGAAGCGTCCCGGCGGTTGCAGGACGCGGAGGCCTACAAGGCCCGCGTTGTCGCCGATGCGGAGGGCGAGGCGCAGCGCTTCGTGAAGCTTCTGGCGGAATACACGAAAGCGCCGGAAGTTACCCGTGAGCGTCTCTACATCGAGGCCCTGGAGGCATTCTACGGCGGCGCCAACAAGGTACTGCTGGAGGCCAAGGGCAGCGGCAATCTGCTGTATTTGCCGGTGGATGAACTCATGAAACGCGGAAGTGGGGGGCAGGCCAGAGGCAATCTGTCCGAACAGGAATCAACGGCAACGGAAATGGAAGACGCGCGCGTGCGCAGGGGAGGTTCGGGATCATGAAATTAAAGGCATTGATTCCTATAGCGGTGCTGGCCGTCATCCTGCTGAACGCCAGCCTTTTCGTGGTTGACGAGCGCGAATACGCGGTCCGGTTCCGATTCGGTGAGATCGTTCAGACCTATGCCGTCGCGGGGTTGTACTTCAAGCTGCCCGTCGTCAACAACGTCGAGGTCTACCCGGACCGGATCCTCACCATCAACAATCCGCAGGAACCGTTCCTGACCGCGGAAAAGAAGAACCTGCTGGTGGATTTCTTCGTCAAGTGGCGCATCGTGGACATCGGCACCTACTACACCTCCAACGACGGCGGCAACGAGCTTCGCGCCCGGCAGCGCCTGCTGGAGATCATCAAGGACGACATCCGCGCCGAGTTCGCCAAACGCACCGTGCCGGAAGTGGTTTCGGCCGAACGCCGGGAACTGATGTTCGACATGCTGAACAATGCCCGCAACGCCGCCACCACGCTGGGCATCCATGTCGTTGACGTGCGCGTGAAGCGCATCGAGTTCCGCGAGGAGGTCAGCGAGTCCGTGTTTCAGCGGATGCGCCAGGAGCGTGCCCGCGTGGCCTCGGAGTTGCGCGCCGAGGGCGCCGAGACGGCTGAGCAGATTCGCGCCGATGCCGACCGGCAACGCACCGTCATCCTGGCCGAGGCCTACCGGGATGCCGAGATCACTCGGGGCGAGGGCGACGCGACGGCGGCAGGGACCTACGCCGACGCCTACAACAGGGACCGGGAGTTCTATTCCTTCTACCGCAGCATCAACGCCTACCGCAATTCCTTCGGCAACGGCGGCGACCTGCTGGTGCTGGACAGCGAAAGCGATTTCTTCCGGTACTTGAACGAGTCGGAAAGCACGAGATAGCACTTCCCGCCGATCCTGCAAGGATCGAGAATGTGAATGCTCTCACTTTCTTCGCGCCTTCGGCGCTCACGCGGGTTCAGCGCTGAAGAATGACTGATTTCCGGGACCAGACAAAAGCCCGCGGCATTGTCCTGATCGGCGCCCAATGGGGCGACGAAGGCAAGGGCAAGGTGGTGGATCTGCTGGCCGGCCGCTGCGATGCGGTGGTTCGTTTCCAGGGCGGCCACAATGCCGGGCACACGGTAATCCACGATGGCGAGACGATGGTGCTGCACCTGCTGCCCAGCGGAATCCTCAATCCGGGCGTGGAATGCCTGATCGGGAACGGCGTGGCGCTGTACCTGCCCCAGTTCTTCAAGGAGCTTGAATCCATCAGGCAGCGCGGCGTCGATCCGGCCGGCCGGCTGTACGTGAGCCCGGACTGTCCCCTGATTTTTCCTTCGCACATGGCCCTGGACCAGGCGCGGGAACGGCATGCCGGACGCGGGCGCATAGGGACGACCGGCCGCGGGATCGGTCCCGCGTACGAGGACAAGGCGGCGCGACGCGCGGTTCGCGCGGGCGAGCTGTTTGCGCCGCGGGCCTTCCGCCAGCGACTGGCAGCGGCCCTCGACCTGCACAATTTCATGCTGGAGAAGTACTACGGGGCCGAGCCGGTGGACCCGGAACGGGTGGCGGAGGAATGGCTGGCAATGGCCGACGAATTGCGCCCCCTGGTTGCCGACGTTGCCGCGCGCCTGGAAACGCTGGATACCGAAGGCAGGGCGGTGCTGTTCGAAGGCGCGCAGGGCGTAATGCTGGATATCGACCACGGCACGTATCCCTATGTGACTTCCTCCAGCACCGTGGCGGCCGGGGCCCTTGCCGGCTCAGGCGCCCACCTGGCGCAACTCAGGGAAGTCGTAGGCGTCGTAAAGGCTTACACCACGAGGGTAGGCGAAGGGCCTTTCCCAACGGAACTGCAGGATGAGGTGGGCCGGCGCCTTGCCAGGGAGGGCGCCGAATGGGGCGCGACCACCGGACGTGCGCGCCGATGCGGCTGGTTCGACGCCGTGGCGGTCCGCGGGGCCGCCCAGCGGGGCTCGATCGGCAGCCTTTGCATTACCAAGCTGGACGTGCTCGATGGAGTGGACCCGCTGAGAATCTGCACCGGATACCAGGTGGACGGGGGAAAAACCGACGCGCGCCCGGCGCTCATGAACCGCTACGCGGAATGCGTGCCTTGCTACGAGCAGATGGACGGATGGGGCGGTTCAACCCGCGGCGTCACCCGCTGGGAGGATCTGCCCCACGGCGCGCGCGCCTATATCGAGAAGCTGGAAACCCTGGTGGGCCTCAAGGCCTGCATCGTGTCCACGGGACCGGCGCGCGAAGAAACGATCATTCGCCGCCATCCCTTCGATTCGTGAGTGATCGGTTCAGCCCCGGCTGACCCACTCTCCTCCGATTGTCCGGCTGTAACCCTTAAACGATGCGATCCGCAACCTTGCGAGTTGGTGCCGAGAAGAGGACTCGAACCTCCACGGGGTTACCCCCACTGGCACCTGAAGCCAGCGCGTCTGCCAATTCCGCCACCTCGGCACGATGTTGCCTTGCGAACCCGGCGCGGCAGTCTGCCGCGGGGGCGCCAAGGCGCCTGGAACAGGGCGAAATTTTGCGTTTTGCCGCCTCATATGTCAATGATTCAATCCGATGCCTTCGCTGATTGAGCAGCGCGTCATCTCCGAGGCCGGGCTTCGGGCAACGTGGCCCGGCCGGGTCCGCAAGCGCGCGAACGGGATCACTTCGCGTCCGCCAACCGCGGGCAAGCGTGAGGACTTGCGCTCGGTTCCGCTGGTTACGATTGACGGCGCCACCGCCCGGGACTTCGACGATGCCGTGTTTGCGGAGCCGCACGGTGACGGATGGCGGGTCATCGTGGCTATCGCCGACGTTTCGCACTACGTACGGCCCGGCGATCCGATAGACCGGGAAGCCGAGCAGCGCGCTGTTTCGGTGTATTTTCCCGGCAGCGTCCTTCCCATGCTGCCGGAGGTGCTTTCCAACGATCTCTGTTCTCTCAAGCCGGGCGTGGACCGCCTGTGCCTGGTCTGCGAGATGCGTCTCGATTCCCGCGGGAATCTGAAGAAGTGGAAGTTCTTCCGCGCCATCATGCGGTCGGCGGCCAGGCTTACGTATTCGGGCGTTCACGCCGCGATCGAGGCAGGTAACGCGAATGCCCGCCGCAAGCTGGGCGCGCTGCTGGAACCGGTGGAGCGACTCTACGCGGTATGGCGCCTGCTGGCCACGACCCGCGGCCGCCGCGGAGCGCTGGACGTGGACCTCCCGGAAACCCGGGTGCGCCTGGGACCGGACGGCGAAGCGCAATCGATGGAGCGGTCCGAACGTTACAACGCCCACAGGTTGATCGAGGAATTGATGATCACGGCCAACGTCGCCACCGCCCGGTTCCTGGGCCGGGCCCGCATGCCGGCGTTGTACCGCGTGCATTCACCACCCGACGCCGACCGTTTCGAGGAGCTGCGCTTCCTGTTCGCAGGTGCGGGGCATTCGCTTTCCGAGGCGGCCAGCCGAAATCCGGATGAAATCAACCAGGCATTGAGGGCCTTTCGGGGGCAGCCCAGTTATGAAACAATCGCCGTCGCCACGCTCAGGTGCATGCAGCAGGCCTGTTACCAGCCGGCAAATGTCGGCCACTATGGCCTGGCCCTGAAGTCCTACACCCATTTCACTTCGCCGATTCGCCGCTATCCCGACCTGCTTGTGCACCGCGCAATCAAGCACCTGATCGACGGCGGTCGCGGGGAAGCCGCTCCGCTGCGCGGCAATGAGCTGGCGCAAATGGGCCTCGCCTGTTCGGAAAGGGAGCGCCTGGCGGAAAAAGCCATGCGTGCGGCGGTAAAGACCTACAAGATTCGGTATCTGTCCCGCTGCCTTGGCGATACGCTCGACGCCGTCGTGTCGCATGCCACCGGCAAGGGCCTGTTCGTTCAGGTGACCGAGGTCGGCCTGAATGGAATGATCCCGCACCGGCGCCTCCCGCAGGGCCGTGGCCGTGGGCGCACGCGTGACAGGCAGCGGGCGCAACGCCTGTTCGGCTTTACTCCGGGGCAGCCGGTATCGGTGCGCGTTGCCCGGGTCGACGAGGATCGAGGCCACCTCGACCTCGATCTGCTCGCCCGTTGACGGTTCCCGTATAATTCCGCCCCACGCTGCAGGTTCAGGCTTGCGCTGTCTCCTTAGCCGCACCGCGCAGGCGGGCGGCCAAAGACCACTGAGGAGGTCCATTGCGACACTACGAAATCATGCTTCTGATCCATCCGGATCAGAGTGAACGGGCCCGCGTAATGATGGATCGTTACGTCGGCATCATCGAAGGCGGCCAGGGCCAGGTTCATCGAAACGAGGACCTGGGGAGACGAATGCTCGCCTACCCCATCGCCAAGGTGCAAAAGGCGCACTACATGCTGATGAACGTGGAGTGCGCACGGGACACCCTGGACGAACTTGTGGGCGCGCTGCATTTCAGCGACGCGGTATTGCGTCACCTTGTCGTTCGCCGCGACGACGCTGTCAGTGAGCAATCCGTTCTGGCCAGGGCGGTCGAGAAGGAGGCGGCGCGCGAGAACCGCGAGTTTCCGTACGACCGGGAAGTCGCCCACGGGCGTCGCGCCAAGCGCGACGCGGGCAGTGAGAAGGATGCCAGGGCGAAAGCGGCCACCGACGATGCGCCGGCTTCCGAAGCCGAGCCGAAGGCTGATGCGGCAGCGGAATCCGAACCCGCCGGAGAAGCTGCAGCGTCGCCGGAATCCGAAGCCACCGAAGAGTCCGATGCGGCGCCTGAGGCCTCGGACGAGTCCGGGGATGCGCCGGAGGAGGCCGATCAGGCAGAAGAGGCCGAGGCTGCAGCGGACGAATCGGAGCAGGCCGCGAAGGAAGCCGGGGCTGCAGCGGAGGAAGCAAAGGACGGCTCCGCTGATGAACCGCCTGACGAAGCGGAAAGCCGGACCGACGATGAGCCGGGGGAGAGTGACGCGCCGGTCGATGATGCCGCCGCCGGCAAAGACGACGAGTCGAAGGAGGCAAAGGAATGAATCGCTACAACCGGCGCCGCCGCTATTGCAAGTTCACGGCGGAAGGCATCAAGGAGATCGACTACAAGGACGTGGGGCTGCTTCGGCAGTTCGTTACCGAGACGGGCAAGATCATTCCCGCCCGCACTACCGGAACCTCCGCAAGGTATCAGAGGCAGTTGGCCCTGGCCGTCAAGCGGGCTCGCTACCTGGCCCTGCTGCCTTACACTGATCAGCAGAAGTAGGGTGGCGTGATGCGGATCATTCTCCTGGAAAGTGTCGAGAGCCTCGGCGGAATCGGGGAAATCGTGGACGTGCGCGCCGGATACGGGCGCAATTACCTGCTGCCCCAGGGCAAGGCGGCGCCCGCCACCGAGGAGCAGATTGCCGCGTTTGAAGAGCGGCGCGCCGAATTGATGGCGATGGAAAGCGAACGCATGGCCGCCACCACGGCCCGCGCCGCGCAGGTGAAGGCGGTGCTGCCGCTCACCATCATCGCCAACGCCGGCCCGGTCGGCAAGCTGTACGGTTCGGTCGGACCGGCGGAGATTTCCGCGGGATTCGAGGAAGCCGGCGTCGAAGTGTCGCGCTCGGAAGTGCAGATGCCCGACGGTCCGATCAAGGAGCTGGGCGAGCACCCCGTTACGCTGAAGCTGCATGCCGACGTGCAGCAGGATGCCACGATCCGGGTGGTCGGACAGGCTGGCGAGACCGAGGCCCTGCCGGGCGCCGAGCCGCTTCCGGCGGACGAGGATGAGGAAGCGGAAGAGGCGCAGCTTGCGGTCGCGGACACGGACGAGGCCGTTCAGGAATCGGAGCCGACGGACGAAGCGGCGGGTGCTGAGACCGCCGAATCGGACACCGAGGCTGAGGTTCAGGCGGCGGATTCCGCCGGAGATGGCTGAGAGCGATCTTCTTCCCTCTTCGGTTGACGCCGAGCGTGCCCTGCTTGGCGGCCTCATGCTGGACAACGAGACCTGGGATGAGGTGGCGGACCTTCTGGGGGGCGGCGATTTTTCGCGCGACGACCACCGCCTGATTTTCGGCGCGATTCGCGATCTGATCAACGACGGCAAGCACTGCGACAATCTCACCGTCTGCGAGCATCTTCGCTCCCGCGAGAAACTGGACGACGCCGGTGGCGCCGGATATGTCGGGAACCTATTGATCGGCACGCCCAGCGCGGCCAATGTCGAGACTTACGCCCGCATCGTTCGCGACATGTCCATCCTGCGCCAGTTGGCGCGCGCGGGGAGGCGGATCACCGGGCGCGTGCTGAAGACCGGCGGCAAGGAAGCCGAGGAACTTCTGGAAGAAGCGGAGCAGGAAATCTTCCGGATCAACGAGCAGAGTTACAAGGGCGACCTCGAAGAACTGGGCATGAGCGACGCATTCCGCACCGAACTGGTCAACTGGCTGCGCGAGCGAGAAAAAAGCGGCGATGTGGTGACCGGCGTGGCTACCGGGCTTACCGATTTCGACAATCTGACCGCCGGATTGCAGAACGGCGATTTGATCATCCTGGCCGGCCGCCCGTCGCTGGGCAAGACATCGCTGGCGCTGACCATCGCGCAATCGGCGGTACTGAGCCAGAAGCCGGTGTCGGCCCTGCTTTTCAGCCTGGAGATGCCCAAGAAGCAGATCGCGCTGAGGCTGCTTTCCTCGCTGGGTGAAATCGACCACTCGGACCTTCGCATCGGCAAGATCGGGCGTAACTGGAGCAAGGTCAACAGCGCGCTGAACATGCTGAAGGAAGCGCCGCTGTTGATTGACGATTCCCAGTTGCTGACACCCGACCGGATCCGCTCACGCGCCCGTCGGGTGTCGCGGGCTGAAGAGCGGGCCGGCCGCAAGCTGGGCCTGATCCTCGTGGATTACCTGCAACTGCTCGATGCCTCGCCCTCCGAACGCCGCGACGTGAACCGGGCCATCGAGCTGGGCGCCATCTCGAAGTCGCTCAAGGCGCTGGCTCGCGAGCTGGAAGTGCCGGTGGTGGTGCTTTCGCAGTTGAACCGTGAGGTGGAACGCCGTCCTGACCGCCGGGTGCAACTCTCCGACCTGCGCGACTCCGGCGCGATCGAGCAGGACGCTGATGTCGTTGCGTTCGTGACCTTGCCCGATAGTCAGGAAAGGCAGGATCTCTTCCACGTCAACAAGCGCGTATTGCATGTGGCAAAGCAGCGCAACGGACCCACCGGCGAGTGCGAGGTGTATTTCGAAAGCGCCTGCATGCGCTTTCGCGACCTTCAGCCCGGCGACGAGCAGGAAGAAATGGCGCCGGTTCCGTCCGTCGAGTACTGAAGGCGGGAGTGGGGGCACTGCCCGCACGGCATTGCCCTCACAGTGTCCCGCCCTCATTCACCCGCACGCAGGCAGAGGAGGGCGAAATCAGTAATACGGCCGACCAGGTGCTGGAAGCTTTTGCTTCGGATGGGCCGCTGTCGTTCGCGGTCGAACGCTTTGTAGCGCGCGAGGGTCAGCAGCAGATGGCGCTGGCCGTGGCCGAGACGCTGGCTGACGGCGGCAGCCTGATCGCCGAGGCGGGACCGGGGGCCGGAAAGACCCTCGCCTATCTCGTTCCTGCCTTGCTTGCCGGGCGACGCGCGGTGATATCCACCCATTCGCGCAATCTTCAGGACCAGTTGTTCCTGCGCGACCTGCCGCAGGCGAGCGAGGCGCTGGGGCGCCCGGTCAAGGTGCGCATGCTGAAGGGCCGCGCCAACTACCTGTGCCGCTACCGTCTCGCGCGTGCCGCCGAAGCCCAGGGCGAACTCGCTGAGCGCGAGCGGATTGACCTGGAGAGCGTTCGGTCCTGGGCCGATCACACGGTTTCCGGGGACCTGGCCCAGTGCCGGGGAGTGCCGGAGAATGCGCCGATTCTGAGGCGCGTAACCTCCACCCGCGAAAACTGTCTGGGCAAGGATTGCCCGGATTTCGAGTCCTGCCACGTGTTTGGGGCGCGCGATGAGGCTGTGCGGGCGCGGATCGTGGTGGTCAATCACCATGTGCTGATGGCCGATCTGCAACTCAAGGCCGCCGGAGCGGACGGGCTGTTGCCCAGGTTCGATTGCGTGGTCGTGGATGAAGCCCATGCCCTGCCGGAAGTGGCCCGGGAAAGCCTTGCGCTCACGCTGGGCACGGGGCAGATCGTCGATGCCTTGAAAGACATCCAGCGCGAGGCGCTGGCTGCGGGCGTCTGGGCGGAAGTTGAGGAGGAGTACGATGCGCTGCGCAACGCCGTGCGCGACCTGCGCCTGGCCTGTCCGCGCGAACCGGGAGAGACCGACTGGACGCCGGCAATGCTCCGCCGCGAGATTGAGATGCTTGATTTCGCGATGGAACAGCTTTTCGAGTGTTGCGAGGACGCTGTTGATGATGAGCAGGACGCCCTGATGCTGTCCACCGCCGGTTTGCGGGAGATGTGCGACCGTCTGGGGTTCATGTCCGGCGCATTGGATGAATTGCGCCAGGACGGCGAGTTCGAGTATGCGGATTACGCCTACCCCGATGCGGATTTTGACGCCGACCCCGCGGTGCCCGGGAACCTGCGCGCCGGGTGGATTCGCACCACGCGCAGCCACGTCAGCCTGAATCTGACCCCCGTGGACATTGCCGGGGAATTCCAGCGCCTGGTTGAGGACTGCGAAGCCTCGTGGATCTTTTCCTCGGCGACGCTGAGCATAGACGGCGATTTCACGCATTTCGCACGCCGCCTGGGATTCGAGGACGCGCGCGAATTGCTTGTGGAGAGCCCCTACGACTACCGGCGCAATGCATTGCTTTTTGTGCCGCGGAACCTGCCGGTGCCAGGTCGTACGGCGGAAGGGTTTACCGAGGCGGTGCTGAACGCCGCCCTGCCGCTGGCTGCCGCTGCCGGCGGCCGGGCCTTCCTGCTGTTTACCAGCTATCGCGCGCTCGACGAGGCGAAGGAGATACTGAGCAGGAGCCCCGATTGGAAGGACCGCTTTGTCGCCCAGGGGGCGGGCAGACCGCGTAGTCTGCTGCTCGAGGAATTCAGGAGCCGCGGGGATTGCATCCTCCTGGGTACGCGGAGTTTCTGGCAGGGCGTGGACGTGCGCGGCGAAGATCTGATTCTCGTCGTTATCGACCGGCTGCCGTTCGAGGCGCCCGGTAATCCCGTATACCGGGCCCGTCAGCAGGCTGTGCGGGCGCGTGGCGGCGATCCCTTCAACGAGATTTCCTTGCCCGAGGCGGTGCTTGCGCTAAAACAGGGCGTGGGGCGGCTGGTTCGCGGCGAAACCGACAAGGGGATTGTGATGATCTGCGATCAGCGCCTGCTTACCAAGGGCTACGGCCGCCGCTTTCTGGCCAGCCTGCCGCCGATGCCGCTGACCCGGGACCCGGACGAGGCGGTGAGCTTCATGACTCGGGTGGCCGCGACGGCCCGCCAGGCGGCGGCATGAGCGGCTTTCGCTGCCTGGCGCTGGAATCGGGCGTGCGCCCCCCGTCGGTTGCGGCCTGCAACGGAGATCGACATTTCGAATCGCAGTTGCCGGGCGGAGCCAAGGTTGCGGCGGTCCTGTTTGAGGCGATAGACGAGGTCCTGGGCAAGGTCGATCTCTCGCTTGAGGATCTCGATTGCATCGCTTTCGGGCGCGGCCCGGGCGCGTTCACCGGACTGCGCGTAGCCGCGGCCGCTGCACAGGGATTGGGAGCCGGCCTGGGAATCGGATTGTGCGCGGTTTCCAGCCTCGCCGCGCTGGCGCAGGACGCCTGGGAGCGAGGGCGTCCCGCCCTCCAGGAGGCCGGGGACGGCCTCGCTCCCAGGGAGGGCCGCGCTCCTCCAGAAGCATGGATTGCGCCTTGTCTGCCGGCGGGGCGCGACAAGGTCTACCTGGGCTGGTATCGCGTCGGTGAATCGGGCCTGGTGTCGCCCGAGGCGGATGACTGGCTTGCGGCGGCGCACTCGCGCTTGCCGGGAACTGAACGATTCATCGCTGCCGGCCGGGTGTGGTCCGAGAATGAGGTCCTGCGGGCATCCAACGCACACAGAGTGAAAAGGCTGGCGGAGAACGCTGCTTCCCGCGCCGGGGCAGTGCTTCGACTGTCGATGCGGGAATACGCTGCAGGCCGTTTGCTTGAGCCGGAGGATGCCCGGCCCGTGTATCTGCGTAGTGCGCTGGGAGACGCCTGAGGTCCGGCAGCCCATGCCGGGGGGCTTTCGGCCCGCGGTCACCCGCGGGCCTACTTGTCCCCTGAATCAACTGCGCCTCGATCAGCCCGCCGCCAGGGCCTGGTCAAGGTCCTCGAGGATGTCGTCGATGTGTTCGATTCCGACGCACAGCCGGATCATGTCCGCGGTCACCCCGGCTGCCGCCTGCTCTTCCTCCGTGAGCTGCCGGTGCGTGGTTGAAGCGGGATGGGCCGCCAGCGACTTGGCATCGCCGATATTGACCAGCCGCCTGAAGAGCCCCAGCGCGTCGTAAAACTTCACGCCAGCCTCGAAGCCGCCCTCGACGCCGAAACTCAGCAGGGCGGACGGCCGTCCGTTCGTGTACTTCTGCGCCAGGTCGTAGTACGGAGATTCCGGCAGGCCCGCGTAGTGGACCCACGCTACCCGCGGGTGCTCCTTCAGGTAGTTGGCCACGGCGAAGGTGTTTTCGACGTGCCGCTCCAGGCGCAGCGACAGCGTTTCGACGCCCTGCAGTATCAGAAATGCATTCAGCGGGCTCAGGGCCGATCCCGTGTTCCGCAAGGGCACGGTGCGGGCGCGGCCGATATAGGCTTCCGGCCCCAGGGCTTCGGTGTAGACGACGCCGTGATAGGAGGGCTCGGGCCGGGTGAGTCCCGGGTAACGGTCGGCGTGTTCGGTCCACGGGAAATTGCCGCTGTCGATTATTGCGCCGCCCATGGAGTTGCCGTGCCCGCCGATGTACTTGGTGAGCGAGTGAACGACGATATCCGCCCCGAAATCAAATGGCCTGAGCAGCGGCGGCGGCGTGACCGTGCTGTCCACGATCAGCGGGACGCCATGGCTGTGCGCCATGTCCGCCAGCGCCTCAATGTCCGCGATATTGCCGGCGGGATTGCCGATGGTCTCGGCAAATACGGCGACGGTCTTGTCGTCAAGGTGTTTTTCCATCGCGGCGGGGTTGTCGTCTTCGGCCAGCCGGACTTCGATGCCCTGCTTGGGAAGCATGTGCGTGAACAGCGTGTAGGTGCCGCCGTACAAGAGCGGCACCGAAACGATGTTCTGGCCGGCTTCGGCAATATTCAGGATCGAATAGTTGATGGCCGCGCTGCCGGAGCTGACGGCGAGCGCGGCGACGCCGCCTTCCATCGCGGCGAGGCGCTTTTCCAGCACGTCGTTGGTCGGGTTCATGATGCGGGTATAGATGTTCCCCGGCACCGCCAGGTTGAACAGGTCCGCACCGTGCTGGGCGTTGTCGAATTCGTACGCCACGGTCTGGTAGATGGGCACGGCAATGGCCTTGGTGGTGGGATCGGGGTCGTAGCCACCGTGAATTGCAATGGTTTCCTGTCGCATTGAAGCGCTCCTTGTAGTTGCAGTTGTAGTAGGGGGAGGGGGGTTGAGAGGTCAGGACGCGCAGTCCCGCATGCCGAAAGCGACCTTGTGGTCGACTCCCTGCATGAAGGTCATACAGCGTTCCGAATGCGCCAGACGGCACACAAGCCCGATCCAGTTGGCGAACAGGGCTTTGCCGGTGTCACCCCAGGTATTGTCGAGGTGCGGCTCGATTTCTCCTTCGGGAAACACGGGCGTCGATTCGCCGCGCGCCCTGGCGCGGTTGGCTCGATCCAGGTAGGACTCCACGAGCTCCACCGCCTTGGAGGAAAAGTAGTTTTCAGGATAGGGGGGAAGGTCGCCAATCTCACCTTCGAGATAGCGATGGATTTCGCGCTTGTACTCTTTCAGCAGACTGTTGTGGTCGTACTCGGGATGGCCCTGAGAGAACACGAGGCGGGCCTGATCGGGGCTTGTCGCCAGATGAACGCCGGCCTCGTCGCTTTCCGCAAGCACATGCAGGCCCGCGGCTTCAAAATGTTCGCGGGTGATTTCGTTAAAGCGTGAATGCGGCACGTCAAAGCGCGTATTGATGCCCTGCAGCAGAGGATGGGAGCGGTTGCTTGCCCGGTGGCTGTAAACGCCCCATCTCTTGCGATCCAGTGGTCGGCGGTCGATGCCGTACAACTGTTTCACAAGCGCGTGGGTCGCGAGGCAGGAACACAGGATGCTGTGCACGTCTTCCTGCGCCCACTCGATGATGTCCCGAAGCGGGTCCCAGAACGGCTCCCTGTCGAGGGCGGGATTTGTCACGTTGGCGCCGGAAATAATCAGGGCGTCCAGTTTCTTGTCACGCAGTTGCTCGAAACTCGAGTAGTGCTCGGCGATATGCGCCTGCGCCTGCGCACTGCGCGGCAGGCATCCCACGGAAAAGAAGTGGGCGTAGAAATTCACTGCCTGACTGCAGTTGGCGATCAGGCGCAGGAACTGCCGCTCGGTTATCTCCAGGGCCGCGTCGGGCATCATGTTCAGCACCCCGATATGCAGTTCGCGCGGCTCCAGCGAAACGCTGCTCCCGGCGGACAGCATGTCGTATCCCCGCTCACGCAGCCAGTCAAATGAGGGCAGATTGGTATGCGCCACCAGGGGCATGATCGGGTACCTGCGGCAGGGCCGGTGAGTATAAGCGCGAATGGCTTCGGGTCAACACAAACAGCAACACATAAACAGCAATTCTGCGGCTGGGATGTGTAGAAAAATAAGCAAAAGAGTGAGCAAAAAAGCGTTGACCCTGGGCCGAGCCTGCCCCAAAATGCTCACTAAGGCCAATAGGCGAATCTTGGAAGTCTGGGATGCCGCGGAGCGATCTTCCATTCGGTAGCGAATTCTCGCCTAAGCAGATCAGCCTCCCAACACTTTTGGTTCTGGCGAACAAGCGCGGTTCCGATTGGAAAGCCTTTGAAACGGATGTTCGCGAGAAGTACTTTGATGAGCGCGAAACGTCCGGATACAACAAGGACAAGTTAGCAAACAATACGAAACTCTCTCTTCGAGCTTATGGGCTTATTGGAGAGACAGACACCACCCTAACCGAAGTGGGGACTCGACTCCATGAATTGCGAGAGGATGAGGATGCTCTGATTGATTCGTTTGCTCGGCACATTCTCAAACGTTGCCAGGGCCTGAATTTTGTTCAATGCATCCTCGATATGCATGTCGCTGGTGAGGACATTAACCTCATCAAGCTACGTGCGTGGCTCAATGAACGTGGCCTTCGAGTACCTCGGGGCGGAAAACACATGAGCACGCTTCGCTTGTGGCTGGAGAAAGCCGGAGTCTTTACTTCGGGCTATCGGGTCGACCAGCGGCGCCTGGATCAAATTCTCGGTCTCAACACGGAAGAGTTGGAGGCTCTTGCCACATTTTCGCCGGAGCAGCGAGTTTTTCTAAAGGCACTCGCCAATATAGGTGAAGCTGGCCCGCACTTATCGAATGATATAGAAAGGCTCGCCACCGCTACATACGGTGTGGCGTTCAACGAAAAGAATCTTCCCAAGCAAGTGCTCTACCCGCTCCGGGATGCCGGATACATTGAGCTGCAACGGGGGACCAAGAATCCTGGCCGCGGCGCAAAGCCATTCTTGGTTACGGCGTCGCAAAAGCTTGCAGCCAATCTGATTACTCCCGTCATTGAGCAACTTGAAAAGCAAGCCCAAGCAGATCTTAGGCCTTTGCTGCGGAAATCTCTTGCGGCTATTCGCAATGAACTGACTTCCAAGAACCATCATCTTCGCGGGTTGGCGCTTGAAGCTCTTGCCTTCAAATTGATGCGACTCATAGATTTGCAGTATGTAGCGACTCGGCTGCGTGGCAGATCGACGAAAGGCGCAGAAGTTGACTTGGTGTTCGAGAGCGCCCGGCTGGTTTTTTCGCGCTGGCAGATTCAATGCAAGAATACGGCACGAGTGTCGCTGGATGACGTAGCCAAGGAAGTTGGACTAACCCATTTTCTGAAGAGCAACGCAATTGTCATGGTGTCAACCGGCAAGATCGGCAGAGAGGCTCGCCGATACGCCAATGGCATTATGAGAGAATCAAATCTATGTGTCGTAATGGTGGATGGTGAAGACCTTGAACGTATCGAAGATCGTCCTACAGAAATCGTAGAAATTTTTCAGCGTGAGGCTCGTCACGCAATGGATCTGAAGAAGCTGGAATTGTAGAAGTCACGCAATGTCAAGAAAAGCGAATTCCGGCACTGTGCACAAGACGTCGCTCGGAAAAATTGTGCATGGTGACAGTTTGGATGTGCTGGCAAGCTATGCGAACGATTCCGTCGATCTGATTCTGACAAGTCCGCCTTTTGGCCTGGTTCGGAAGAAAGACTATGGAAATGTTGAGTCCGGCGAGTATGTCAAGTGGTTCAAGCCATTCGCGAAGGCCTTTCATCGTGTGCTAAAGAGCAACGGCAGTCTGGTCATTGACATTGGCGGCGCATGGAACAAGGGTTATCCGACGCGCAGCCTCTACCATTTCAAGCTATTGATTATGCTGTGTGAGGAACTCGAGTTTCACTTAGCCCAAGAGTTCTATTGGTGGAATCCATCCAAATTGCCAACGCCGGCCGAGTGGGTCACCGTGCGCCGAATACGTGTCAAGGACGCGGTCAATACCGTTTGGTGGTTGTCGAAGACGCCTTGGCCAAAGGCCAGTAATCGTCGGGTTCTTCAGCCGTACAGCCCGAGTATGAGAGAGCTCCTGACCAAGGGCTACAGGGCAAAGAAGCGACCGTCAGGACATGACATCAGCGAGAAATTCAATATTGACAATGGCGCCGCCATACCCCCCAACCTCATCGCCATACCGAACACCGAAAGCAACAGTTTCTATCTTCGCTACTGCGAGAAAAACGGACTAAAGCCGCATCCGGCTCGATTCCCAGCAAAGCTGCCGGAATACTTTATTCGGATGTTGACTGAGTCGGGAGATTTTGTGGTTGATCCATTTGCGGGAAGTTGTGTGACAGGAGAGGTTTGCGAGCGATTAGGCCGTCGTTGGACATGCATTGAGATACTGGATGATTATTGCGAAGCGGCTCTTGGCCGCTTTGTTCGTGATTCGCAGCCAATCCCTGAGGCCTCTTTCGACCCCGACAATCCAGCCAACTACTATCGTTTGCCCCATCCAGGTATTGGGTGGACCGCTGACGAGGGTGAAATGCTTCCAGAAGATGGCGGTAAGAAGCGTCGGCTTAAGCCGAGCAAACGACCGGCAGCAAGATCATCCCGGAAGCAGCTTAGTCTCGAAACAATCAACGAAATCCCAACTCTGACTGCAGCGCCTCCCCTGAAAGGGGAACGGTCACGTATTGGAAAAGACTGAGTTCCCTCCCCTGGAATATGTGTGTCCGGCAAATTGCGGTCAATCTGATTTGTTTCTAACCAAACCCCTGAGCGACAAGATGATCCAATGATGGCGAGCAGCCGCAAAGCCCTGTTCCTTCTGATCGGAGAAGTCATCGGCGAAGAAACATGACTGAATGGCTGAACGCTTCCGTGCTTCTATCCAGCGCGCTCGGTTCCCTTATCGCTGGATTGATTCTTCTAACCACCACGCCGTTTTGGTGGAAATGGGTGAACACCGAAGCCGTAAGCAGGGGAATCAAGGCATGGTGGCCCCTCATGGCTGTGGTCATCTGTCTGGTAGCACTTGTTTCCTACATGAATTATGTTGAAAGATCGAATATCCCCCTGTTTCATCCCTCGCTTACGGACGAGGAGGCCGCCGCGGCAAGATCAGAGTGCAAGATGAAGGCGATCGAAGCCACGGCGGCCATGGA
Organism: Gammaproteobacteria bacterium; assembly: GCA_963666765.1. Lineage (GTDB taxonomy): Bacteria > Pseudomonadota > Gammaproteobacteria > Steroidobacterales > Foliamicaceae > Foliamicus. The sequence goes on along the minus strand of OY762933.1, from coordinate 1,348,807 downwards.
CATATACCAGCGTGACCGCGCCGCAGCGCAATACTACGGCGCTTGCTTGGCAAGCAAGGGATTTGAGTGGAACGAACCTCAGGCCGTCTCTCCGTGAAAGAGGACTACCTGAGCGCGGCGCCCACCGCCGCCGCCCTGTGAAACCACTTCCAGACGGTTCTCAGGGGCGCGTGAAGTGAGGTTTTCCCGCGTGACCGCAAGTCCATGAAGGACATGGGCTGGGGTACGCCGTACGGGTACTTAAGCAAGAGAGCCTCGGTCCCGATGCGCTGGAGGCGGGTAGTGTCAAGTATCTTTCGCACTTTTTGTTTGGCGGTGGTCCCGGCCACTTGATCAGACTGCTGCGTAGACGACCTCCTTGTCCATCTTCTTGAGCAACTCGACATTCATATATTTGCGCGACCCCATTGGCGTGCTCTCTGAGCAGGTAGCTGTTGCCGCAAACACTCCCGTGGAAAAGATGGAACTGGCGAAGGCGGTATTAAGTTCGGTCAAAACCCGCTGCGAGAAGTATTAGGAAGTCAGTCGGTTACAGACGCTTGGAAACGAATATAGGCACTACCGTACATAAGGTTCAATTCAAGTGCGCGCTATTTCTTCCAGCGGGGCGCCACCAGGCGGCGCTTTCCGTCGCTGGACATGGCGATTCCCTTTCTCTGAAGGTTTTCGCGGTCCCATAATTCGCAGGTCACCTGCCGGTGGCGCTGGTCGAGCGCCTCGCAGTAATTCGTGTACAGGCAGAGCCGCACTTCCTCGCCGTGGCCCGAGCGGACCTTCTCGAACCAGTCGGGGTCCGCCAGCGCCTGGCGGGCCAGGCCGGCGATGTCGCCCTCGCCGTCGGCCAGCACCTTCTCGGCCTGCTCGAAGTTGTGCAGCCCGCCCACCGCCACCGTGGGCGTGTCCAGGCCGGCCTTTCGAATTGCGCCGCGCACCTGCCCCGCGGGCTGGAGATTGCGGCCGAACGGCCCCCTGGCATCGGAGTAGTACGAAGGCATGCATTCGTAGCCGCTGGGCCCGGTGTAAGGGTAGGCGGCCCACCCGACCTTGGGCTGTTTGGCGTCCTCGAACTTGCCGCCTCGTGACAGCGATATGAAGTCCATGCCCTGCGCCGCCAGGCGGCTGGCGAAGAAGGCCGCTTCACTGGTTTCCATGCCACCGTTCAGGCAGTCCTCGGTGAGCATGCGGCAGCCAACGATGTAGTCGTTCCCCACCCGGCGCCGCACGGCCTCGAAGACTTCAACGGGCAGCCGCACCCGGCCTTCCAGGCTGCCCCCGTAACCGTCCTCGCGGGTGTTCAGCGAGGACAAAAACGAAGCCATCGTGTAAGCGTGCGCATAGTGCAGTTCGACGCCGTCGAAGCCGGCTTCGCGGGCGCGTTCGGCGGCGTCGGAAAACAGGCCGGGGAGCTTTTGCGGGAGTTTGCGGATGTGCGCCAACTGCGTGTCGGTGACGCGCTCCCGGGCGCCGTATTGCAATGCTTCCCATTCGCGCTCGTCCAGTATCTCGAACAGTTGCTCATCGGACATTTCGATCAGCGCGGCGCGAATGTCCGCTTCCGAAACGGATGATAATAACCCTAATTTATCAATATAATATTGATTAATATTAAGAAATTTATTAAGATATCGATCGCGCTTTGGGCGTCTGCGAATGCTCAGGAAGTCGATGATCTGGATAAACAGCCGCGTGTAGCCGACGCTGGCCTTGCGCACAGTCTCGGTGAGTGCGCGCAGGCCCGACAGAAAGCGGTCGTGACCGATTCGCAACAGCGGCCCGGAAGGGATGTCGCGGATGCCGGTGGCCTCGACAACGATGGCCCCGGGGCGCCCTTCGGCGAACCTCCGGTACCAGTCAAGAATGTCGGGCGTCACGATGCCGTCTTCCGTGGCGCGCCAGGGGACCATCGCCGGCACCCAGGTGCGGTCATTCAGCAGGCATTGGCCGTTGCGCCCCAGCGCGAGCGGCTGGAACAGGCGCGAACGCTTCGCTTCCTCGCGGGTCGGCCAGCGCCCGGGTTCGGCCACATACTTGATGCGTTCGGCCGGACGCCACATAGCCACGGACTGCTAGTCCGGTATCACGGCGGTCGCTTCGATTTCCACCAGCGCTTGCGATTCGACCAGCGCCGAGACTTCAACCAGGCTTATGGCGGGGTAGTGCTTGCCCAAAACCCTCCGATAGGCGGTGCCGATTTCCGACTGCGCATCCAGGTAGGCCTGCCGGTCGGTGACGAACCAGGTAAGCCGAACCAGATGTTCCGGCGCCGCCTTGGCCTCCGCCAGCACCGCTACCACGTTCTCTAGCGCCAGTTCCACCTGCCCGGCCAGCGTGTCCGGGAAATTGCCCTCCCTGTCCCAGCCGACCTGACCGGCCGTGAAAACCAGCCTGCCCCGCGCCGCGATGCCGTTGGCAAAGCCTTTCGGTCGCGGCCAGCCGGGAGGTTGAAGTATCTCGCTCATCGGTCCGTACTTTATCAGCGGGCCACGCGCATTGCCGGCAGCCCGGGTTTCGGGAAATCGCCTGTGCGGGTGTACGATTCGACTCCGGGCAGAGGGATGGGAGAGAAAAATGTCGTCAACCGTTATGGTCACCGGCGCGAATCGGGGACTGGGCCTGGAGTTCGCGCGCCAGTATGCGGCCGATGGGTGGCGCGTGCTTGCAACCTATCGCAATCCGGCGGTAGCCGGCGAATTGCTGGAGGAGCTGGCCGGGCAGGACAATGTGCAGGCATACAGGCTGGACGTGTCGGACTTCGACGCCATTGCGGCCCTGGCCGAAGAGTTGCAGGACGAAACGATCGACGTGTTCCTGAGCAATGCCGGACTGTTCGGTCCCAAACCCGGGGCGGAGTCCGATCTCAGGCAATCGTTCGGCCACATCGATTACGGGATCGTGCGCGAGGTTCTGAACGTCAACGCATTGGCGCCTCTGAAATGCGCCGAATCGTTCGTGGAGCACATTGCCCGAAGCGAGCAGCGCAAGTTCGTCGCGCTCTCGTCCATCGAGGGCTCGATCAGCCGGGCGCAGCGCGACCTTTACGCCTATCGCACCAGCAAGGCCGCGCTGAACATGGTCACGCGGCTACTCTCCGGGGACCTGGCCGATCGCGGCATCACCGTGGTGAGCATCTGCCCCGGCTGGGTGAAGACCCGTATGGGCGGTGAGTTCGCCAAGCTGGAACTTACGCCGGCCATCCGCGATTTTCGCGGGCTGGTGGCCCGCCTGACCCTGGAGGAAAGCGGCCGGTTCATCGAATCGCCCGGCAATCCGCTGGCCTACTGACAAACGGCAGGAGGAGTTGAGAATGGGCAAGTTCACTAACACGCGGCGTGCTTTCGTCACGTCGGCGGTCGCCGCCGGTGTTGCTGCTGCCGCTGCGCCGGCCGCAGGCGCGAACCGGCAGCCGCTTGATCTGGAGGATCCCCGCGACAATCTGGATGCGTACATCAAGGCGCGCTCCGACGTATCAGGCGCCGACGCGCCGTTGTGGAGCACCGGCCAGATCCGGAGTTACATTCCCGGTCAGCGCAGCAAGCTGCTGTTCAAGACCACCGGCCTCGCGATCTCCAGAACGGTGCGGGACGAGAGCGGGTATACCTGGCTTAACCGGGAGTGCCTGTATTTCCAGCACCCTGACACCGGCGAGGTGATCGACCGCTGGACCAACCCCTTCACCGAAAGGGAAGTGCAAATCTTTCACATTCGCAATATCCACGTGAACAGCCGGTTCGACTACGAAGACGACAATGGTGCGGTACTCAAGCCGTATATGGAGCATATGGGCGACGTGACCTTCTATTCGGACCTCATGTTTTTCGGCGAGTCGCCGCTGAGCATGGAGGATTACCCGGCTTATGTGGGAAGCCCGTATTACCAGGGGGCCTCGGTATACAACCACCACGTGAAGCGCGCCGATCTTGAGAACCTCGATCTCGGCGCGGCGCCGGCCATCGTGTCCTGGATATCCAATCGCCAATGGGCGCCGTGGATGGAGATGGGCAGCTGGGCCGGCGGAATGGTGATTTCAACGCGCGGGAAGAAGCTTGCGAAGGTAACCGACCTGCCCGCGGACGTTCTTGACTACATGGAAAAGAACGACCCCGAATACCTGAGGTCTCCGGAGGAGGTCACCAGGGACACGACAACCTTCTACGAGGAATTCAAGAAGTACGTGGACGGGAAACGCGCCGGCCAATGATTGACGAGCCCATTGGAACGGCCAGGGCGCGCGGATTTTCAACCGGGCTCGCTTGGGAGAACAGAAGACCATGACAAACCAGATAACACGTCGCAGCCTGCTGTCGAACAGCGCAGGCGCTCTCGCGGGGCTGGCGGCATTGCCCGCGATGGCGGCTTCGGAAGCATCATCGGAAGCTTCATCGGAAGGCTCGGTGAGCAGCACGGACGGCACCTATCCCACGGTACCGCTACGCAGCGACACCGTGAACTTCGGCGTCGTGCAGTCCCGCGTTCATCCCGTCGACGCGGCCAATGCGAAGCAGACACTGAAGAAAAACCTCGACCACATGCTGTGGTTGATTGACCGGGCGCAGTACTACGGCGGCCACAAGGACTTTCTTGCCTTTCACGAGTTCCCGCTGACCGGCTGGGACCGGTGGACACGCTCGGAAATACTGAGCTTCGCCCCGGAACTGCCTGGCGAAGAAACCGAAGCCATCGGCGCCAAGGCGCGGGAACACAACTGCTATATCTCCTTCGGCACTTATGCGCAGTACAAGGATTGGCCGCGCCACATCATGAGCGTGGCGGTCGTGATCGGGCCGGACGGGAAGATCGTTTCCGAACAGTGGAAGGCCCGCAACATCCATGGCGTTTTCGTTGGTTTTGAGTTGTTCACCACTTCCGTTTACGAGGTGCTGGAGCGCTACGTCGAAATGTACGGCTGGGACGCCGTGATCCCCGTGGCGCGGACCTCGGTGGGCAACATCTGCATCTCACCCTGCAAGATGGAGCCGGAACTCTATCGGGCCATGGCGATCAAGGGCGCCGAGATCATCATTCGCACGTCAACGGGCGGATACAACCACCTGGACATGCGCAACGTCTGCCAGTCGAACAAGGTGTACGGCGCGCTGTCCAACAACGCCGTATCGCCGGGCAACAAGAGCTTCTTCGAGACTGCGGGCGGCGGCGGCGGCGTCATCATCGGCCCGGACGGAAAGATCCTCGCCGAGGCGGAGGGCCATCACGAGGAACTGCTGACCTATCGGATCCCCATGGCCGACTTCCGCAGCCGGCACCGGATTCCGGATTTCCACGCCGAGCTCTATGCGCACGTGATCGACGAATACAAGTCCCGCTACGCACCGGGCGCGTTCCTGGATTACCTGCCGGAAGGGCTCGACGAGGCCTACCAGCAATTCAAGGACAAGGCCCGCTGGTGATCCGGCCGTATCGCTCGTCGGTCTAACAGAGCGGCCATTGGAGTTCGGCGATGGTGCGCGCGCAAAAGGTTGTGCTCGCTTACTCCGGGGGGCTCGATACGTCGGTAATCTGCCGGTGGCTGCAGGAGAACCACCGCGCGGAGGTGGTGACCTTCACAGCCGACATCGGCCAGGGAGAAGAGGTGGAGCCGGCGCGCGCCAAGGCCCGGGCGATGGGCGTTGAGGAAATCCATGTCGAAGACCTCAAGGAGACCTTCGTCCGGGACTACGTTTTTCCCATGTTCCGAGCGAATGCGCTGTACGAGGGGGAATATCTGCTGGGCACCAGCATTGCCCGCCCGCTGATCGCCAGGCGCCTGGTGGAGATCGCGGAGGAAACCGGAGCGGATGCCATAGCGCACGGCGCTACCGGCAAGGGCAACGACCAGGTGCGGTTCGAGCTGGGGGCCTATGCGCTCAATCCTGACATCCAGGTGATCGCGCCCTGGCGGGAGTGGGACCTCAACTCCCGTGAGAAGCTGCTTGCCTACTGCCGGGAACACGAAATACCCGTTGATTTCGAGCGGCAGGACCAATCGCCGTATTCCATGGACGCTAACCTGCTGCACATCTCCTACGAAGGCGGCGACCTGGAGGATCCCTGGAACGAGCCCGACGAGAGCGTGTGGCGCTGGACCGTGGCTCCGGAAGAGGCTCCGGATGAACCGGGAATCGTCGAGATCGAGTTTACCGGCGGTGATCCGGTGGCGCTGAATGGCGAAGCCATAAGCCCCGCATCGCTGCTGGCGCGCCTGAACGAGTTGGGCGGTGCGCATGGAGTAGGCCGCCAGGACCTGGTCGAGAACCGCTACGTAGGCATGAAGTCGCGCGGCTGCTACGAGACTCCCGGTGGCACGATCCTGCTGAAAGCGCATCGGGCGATCGAATCGCTGACGCTGGACCGCGAGGTGGCGCACCTCAAGGACGAATTGATGCCGCGCTACGCCAGACTCATCTACAACGGTTACTGGTGGTCCCCGGAACGGAAAGCGCTACAGGCGCTGATCGACGGATCGCAAGAGCCCGTCAACGGCGCCGTGCGACTGAAGCTGTACAAGGGATCGGCAACTGTGCTCGGCCGCCGCTCGCCGGACAGCCTCTTCGACGAGAGCATGGCGACCTTCGAGGACGACCGCGGCGCCTACAGCCAGCAGGACGCGACCGGCTTTATCCGCCTGAACGCCCTGCGCCTTCGACTCGCGGCGAAGTTGGGCCGCAAGCTGTAACGGCCACAGCTGCTCCATGGCCTGCATTGCATAGCCACAGGCACTGCAAGCCTCTATGATTGCCCCGCTGGCAGCGGGAGGAAAGATATGACAGCCACGGACCTGGGCGCCGGCGCGCGCATACGAAATATTCAGCTTGCGGCGGGCGTACAGGTCTCGCACTTCTGGACCTACATGTACGCGTCCCTGATCTGCATCGGGATGATGACGAACATGAACTTCTCGCAGCCGTACATCCTTGCGGAGCACCTGGGCATTACCGACCCGGGCGTGGCCGGAGCGATCACGGGAAGGCTTACCGGGATTACCGAGATCGTTGCCCTGGTACTGATCTGGCCCTTCGGCATGCTCGCCGACCGAACTGGCCGCCGCCCCGTCCTCATGCTGGGCATCGGGCTGATCGGCCTCAGCTATTCCTTGTATCCCTGGGCCACGGAAGTAGCCCACCTGGTCTATTACCGGATCATTTTCGGCGTGGGGGTCGCTGCGACCGCGTCGATGACCGCCACAATCCAGAACGACTATCCCGTCGAATCCTCGCGCGGGCGACTGGTCGGCTTCAGCTCGGCTTTCAACGCCCTGGGCATCGTCTTTGCGACCCGGCTGGTTTCCGCCCTGCCCAAGTGGCTGCAGGACGCCGGCCTGGATCCCGTTGCCGCCGGCCGCTACGCTTATGGCGCCGCGGCCCTGGTGTGCTTTGTTTCCGTAGCGGTTTTCCGCTTAGGGCTGAAGGGCGGCGTGCCGGAGTCCTCGCACAAGCGTCCCCCGTGGGCCGAACTCGTCAAGGCGGGGTTCAAGCAGGCGAGGAACCCGCGCATCCTGCTGGCATATGTCAGCGCAATGACGTCGCGCGGCGACATGGTTGTGGCCGGGCTGTTCGTATCGCTCTGGGCGACGATGGCGGTCAAGGCGGCGGGTGGAGAAGCGGCGGTTGCGCAATACCAGGTATTTCTTCCCTTCGCCGTGATGCAGGTCTTCGCCGTGCTCTGGTCGTTCGTCTTCGGATCGATTCTCGACCGCATCAACCGGGTTGCAGGCATGGTCCTGTCGCTGGTTCTGTCGGTTGTCGCCTACGGCTCCCTGTACTTCGTCGAATCGCCCCTCGACCTTCGCATGCTGCCCCTGTTCGCGCTCCTGGGCGCGGCCATGGCCGGAGCCATCATGAGCGGCATGGCCCTGGTGGGCCAGGAAGCGCCGCCCCGCGAGCGCGGCGCCGTAATCGGCCTGATGAGCACGTTCGGCTCCATCGGCATAATCCTGGCGGCCGGCATCGGCGGGGTCTTGTTCAGCGCCGCCACGCCCTGGGCGCCGTTTCTGTTGATGGCCGGCGCGCAGGCCGTACTCACCGTGTGGGCATTACTGGTCTGGCTGCTGGCGCCGGGCGGCTCCGAGTAACCCTGTCAGGTGTGAATCAAAGCCCTGTGTTCGGCCTGCCGCGCAAGTGCGCTACCCGCGCCAGCACGTCCGTGCCCAGCTGCAGCAGCGCTTCGATTATGTCGATTGGAATCCAGTTCTCGGCGATCAGGCCATTCTCGACGCGATAGAAGTCCATCACGCGCATGGTCACGCGCTTTCCCGTGGGCGCGAGTCCCAGCCAGCCGGGTCCGGCGTGGGTCGCCTGGACGCTGGGCCAGCCACCGGTGACCGCATAGCTTCCGCAGCCCATGTCAATGTAGTGGCCCGCTCCGCTGCGGTCGGGAAACGCTCGCAGGAAAGGCGCCTGGTGATGCGCTCTGTAGCCTTCCATTCCCCGGGCCGTGCCGATGCCCGCCGGGCCGTACCAAAGAAAGTTCCTGGTCCAGTACATTTGTTGCTGCATGCTGTCCAGGTCCTTCCGGTCAAACCGGAACAGACCCTGGTGCATCGCATGCACCAGTGCAATGCTGCTTGCGCTGAGTTCCGCATCTTCCTTGCCCAGACGCACTCCGTCGGCCGTTGCGGGCGCGGGCCATGCGAGCTCCGCTCCCAGGCTGGGTGCGATCGGCCAGATGCCGGCCTGGCGCAGGAGATCCAGGAGGTCCCATAGGGCATAGGTGTGGCTGATCCTGCCGTCGACCAGTTCGTGCACTTCCCCGTATCGCAAGTGCGCCACGCCGTGCGTTGCGGGCACGCCCAGCCAGTCAGCCGTGAAGTTGGACTGATAGACGCCGACCGCCGCGGCGTACTGCCTGGAGCCCGATGTGCCCACAAGAAAGATCGAGTCGCGCCGTTCCATGTCCGGAAAGGAACGGCGCAGGCGTTGCCAGACGTCCTTGATGGCTTCGGTCCCTTCCAGCTCATTGATCGGATGGGATCCGTACCAGCGGGCATCGGGATGATAGATGCGCTCTATGGTCTCATCGAGCGCATTCCCTTCGGCCGCGGCAAGCGTCCTCAGGGCCTGGTAGATGCCGGCCTTGTTGTCGGCATGCAATGAAGATTCATTCATGAACTGTCGACATCGGCCTCTCTCCGTCTGCCGGACGCCAGGTACGGTCATAGGGCATGGCGTTGCCCGGAAAGCCGGGCGAGACGGACTTGCGGTAGAGGTGTTCCATGTAGGTGAGCGCGGACCAGGCCAGTTCGGCGTAGTGAATGAACATCCAGCCTTCAGGCTTCCTGCGGAAGACCGCATTCACCCGGTAGTCGTCATTGATTGCCGGGCGGGTGCGCACCTTGAGGTCGAGCCGGTTGTCCCATGTGGCGATGACGATGGAGTCCGACACCTGCCGCACGCGCAACCGGTAGGGCACGATGTTGACGTTCTCCATCAGGGAAAGCAATGCGCGCGGCGGGTTGAAATAGCTGTGCAGGCCCTCCTTGCCCATGACCCAGCGGTCCCGTTCTTCGCCCAGGTAGTACGGCGCCTCCTCGTCCGGGTCCCAGGTATCGTGTATCTGAACCCAGTCGCCCCGGTTGAACTTGTCGGCCCATTCGACCACGAGCTCCTCGATGGCGCCGGCCACTTTCGGCGGGGCGGTGGTTTCCTCGTGCAGGATGGACTGGGCGAAAAGGCTCCCGGGAAGAAGCAACGCCACTAGAAGGGGCAACGCCGTTCTCATCGCTGCCGCCCCCCGTTGGACAGTAGGTCGAGGAACTCCTGGCTGACCTGGCTGCGATACAGCCGCTCCATGTACATGATGGCGGACATGGGGGCTTCGCCGTAGTGGATGAACTTCCAGCCCTCGGCGGTGTTGCGGAAAACGGCGTTGGCCTTGAAATGCTCGCCCTTGGCCGCGCCGAACCGGGGCTTGAACTGGAAATCCACGTACCAGATCGCCAGGGCCAGGTCGTCATCGATCAGGCGCACCCGGATGCGGTCGGGGGTGTACATCATTGCCGCCAACTCGCCTTCCGCGCGGTACTCGTAGTGGCTGGCCTCGATTTCCCGCAGTCCCGGCGGCGCCTCGTCGGGAACGCTTTTCTCGGGCATCGTGGGCTTGTTGGAGAAATAACCGTTGAGTTCATCCCACCCGACCAGCCAGTCCGGCTGATGGGTGAGGAGGACGTAAGGTTCGTCGCCGGGACTGAACAGGTCCTTCACCGTCGTCCATTTCGCTGCACGCCAGCGGTCCGCAAAGTCCGTCACCAGCGATTCAATGGCCGAAGTTACCTCCGGCGGCGCGGTGCTGCCAATGTCGAACTGCGGGTAGAAAGATTGGGCGTTACCGACGTAGTCCTTGCGGTCTTCGCCTTCATAGTGGGCCGGTTGCGCCAGCGTATTCGTCCCGCAGATCAAACCGGCGCAGGCAAGAAAAGACAAGGTTGCGGATCGCGTGCTCATGGCGGTGCTCAAAAAAAAGGTTCGTGCTCGGTTCGGCGGCAGCGGTCACATCTATGATACGTTTCCCGGCGGGCCTTAACGAAGCGGTTGATGACAGAAAACAAGTCTCCTGAAATAAGACGGACGATTTGGCAGCGGTACTACCGCCCGCCGTTCATCGGCGTGATTGCCTTTTTCGCCGTCCTTCTGGCCTTGCCGGTGGCGCATTCCTTTGTGATCGTGGTGCGCGACCTCATCGGCTACGAGAACGCCGGCGGACTGTTTCTCGGCACCGGCGCAGTGGCGGCGGCCCTGCTGCTGATCGGCGCCAAGCGCAACGACGAAGTCAGCGGTACTTTGCTCGGGTTTGCCGCCGGGATGCTGATCTGGATCGGCTGGGCCTCCTACTCTTTCAAGTTCAACGAGGTTTCGCTGCAGCTGCCCATGCCGGAGGTGGGTCCCGGGGTAAAGTGGCCCGCGCACCTGCTCTATATCCAGGGGTCCTTCGGCATTTGCGTGGCGACGCTGCTTTTCTTTGTGTTCAACAAGAACAGTCGCTGCAATGCGTTTCACTGGATTCAGAAAACCGGCCGCCTCAACCTGGGCGAACGGGAACCGGGGAAAGCGCGGAATATCTGCCGCATTACTTTTCTGGAAACCCTTTATGTGACCTGGTTCTTTTATGGCGCCTCGCTGTTTCTCGGCGACGCGCGGTTCCTCGGTTATGGCCATCCAGTGACCTACGGCATAGCCGCTGGCCTGGCGGTCTGGGGATGTTGGCTGCTGTGGCGGCTGATGAAATTCACGCGGGTAATGGCGGCCATTCGCTATGCCATTCCCACCAAGGCCATCTTCTGGATTCCTTTCGGCGAACTGGCGCCGCGCTACGGGTTCTACGACGAGGTCTGGCTCAAACCGTTGCAGTACTCGACGGCCATGTGGACCGTTCTTGTCGTCTTTGTCGTCGTTTTCCTGGCGACCGGTTTTCTGCCGCAACGCCGCCAGCACTGATGGCCTGGTATACATGGCCCGGATCGGGGCCCCGTTTGCATTTGAAGTGCCCCGCATGAAGCGATTCCTTGCCGCAGTCGCCTTCCTGTCAGCCGCGCTCGCGGCGGCCCAGGAACCGCCCGCCATGATCGAATGGCCGTATGCCGGTGCGGAACAATCGCACACCAAGTACTCCCCGGCCGAGGAAATCACGGCTGCCAACGTAAGCGATCTGGAGATTGCCTGGCAATGGGATCCGGACGAAATGGCCCTGGAGCAATATGGCACTCAGCCGGGGCCGTTCCAGGCAACGCCCATCATGATCGGCAACGTGCTGTACCTGTCGACCATGTACACCCGTGTGGCGGCCCTTGACGCGGAGACGGGCGCCGAGTTGTGGGCCTTCGACCCAAGGGCCTACGAAGGCGGGCCCGAGGGTGCTGGGCCAAGCGGCTTCAAGCACCGGGGCATCGCGTACTTGAGCAGGGGAGGCGAGTCGCGCATCTTTCTCAACAGCCGCGACCGGCTGTACGCGATTGACGCCGCGACCGGTGCGCGGGACACCGGCTTCGGGGAGGGCGGGAGCGTTGTGCTGACGGAGGGCCATGGCCGCCCGGTGACCCGTTACGAGTTTGATCAGACCTCGCCCCCGGTCGTGTTCGAAGACCTGGTGATTGTGGGCAGCCGCGTGCCCGATGGGGTACAGCGCAAATTCGACCCGCCCGGAACGGTGCAGGCCTTCGATGCCCGCACGGGCGAGCGGCGCTGGGTGTTCTTCACCATCCCGCAATCGGGCGACGAGGTCGGCGCGGACACCTGGGCGGATGAGTCCTGGCGCTATACGGGCCATGCCAACGTCTGGGGGCTGATGTCCCTGGATGTCGAGCGGGGGCTCCTTTACGTGCCGACGAGCACGCCGAGCAGCGACTACTGGGGTGGTCGCCGGGTGGGGGCAAACCTTTTTGCCGAGTCGCTGGTGTGCCTGGACGCGCGCACCGGCGAGCGGAAGTGGCACTTCCAGACGGTGCACCACGGTGTCTGGGACTATGATCTGTCCGCGGCGCCGAACCTGGTGACGATCACGGTGGACGGGCGCGAGATCGACGCGGTGGCGCAAGTGGCGAAGAACGGCTTCACCTACGTGTTTGAACGGGTGACGGGCGAGCCGGTATGGCCGATCGAGGAGCGTGCGGTAGAAACGACGACGGACGTTCCGGGGGAAGTGCTGTTTCCCACGCAACCTTTCCCGACCAGGCCGCCTCCATTCGGAAGACAGGGCGTGTCGCTCGAGGACGCGAACGACCTGACGCCGGAGATCCATGCACTCGCGGTCGAACAGATGAAGCGGTTCCGGCTGGGCCCCTTGTATACGCCGCCGAGCCTTCGGGGAACGCTCCAGCGCCCGGGCGCGAGCGGCGGGGCGAACTGGGGCGGCGGCGCTTTCGACCCCGAAACCGGTGTGTTGTACGTGCGGACTTCGGAAGAGGCGGACACGAACCAGCTTTGCGCGAACGTGGGAGACGACCCGCGGGTCGACGTCGAGTACAGCAACAATTGCCCGCACGGCGCGACGCTGGTCATGTTCAGGGAGGCCGGAGGACCGGGCGCCGCCCAAGCCCCCGACAGCGGGCTCGGTCCGATCCCGCTTACCAGGCCACCGTACGCGCACCTGGTGGCGATTGACCTCAACGCGGGGGAAATCGCGTGGAAGGCGCCCTTCGGAGAAGGGAGCCAGGAGATTCGCTCGCACCCGCTGCTTCGGGGTGTCGAATTGCCGGAGCGCCTTGGCACACTCGGTAACTCCGGTCCCCTGGTAACGGGGGGAGGGCTGGTTTTTCTCGGCGGCGGCGCCCGGTACCTATACGCCTTCGACAAGACGACCGGCGCTGAGGTCTGGCGTAGCACGACAACGTTTCCGACAAACGGCAACCCGATGACCTACCGGGCGCGCTCGGGGCGGCAGTTCGTTGTAATCGCCACCGGCGGCGGGAAGGATGCGGCGCTGGTCGCGTTCGCGCGACCGGAGTAGCCGGAATCGTGCCGGTTCTGCGCCACATCCTGAGCGGCCTGCGTAACGAGAAGCGCCCGCCGTACGCGCGCGCTGTTTTCTGGGCCGACCTGCGGGCCGGCGTCACGCTGTCCGCATCCTATGTTCCGAACGCCATGGCGCTCGGAGTCATCTCCGGCATGGGTCCCCTGGCAGGCCTCTGGTGTGGCGTATTCGTGGGGATAATCGCCGCCCTTTTCGGCGGCACCCGAGCGCTCGTCAGCGGTCCCAGCGCCGTGCTTGCGGTCATCACCGTGACACTTCTGGTGGGTGACCAGTTTTCCCTGCCGCAGCTGGCGTTGATCATCGTGATGGCCGGGGCCATCCAGATCGCCCTTGGACTCGCCGGCGTCGGCCGTTTTGTGTCCTACATCCCGCACATCGTGCTGGCGGGGTTTATGTCGGGCATCGGTGTGTTGATCCTCTGGTCGCAGATTACCAGGCTGATAGAACTCGGTACGAGTGATCTCCTGGTGGCCGGATGTTGTCTGGCGTTGATTCTTGCCTGGCCGTCCCGGGTGGCCCGGTACCTGCCGGCGGTCCTGGCGGTTGTCGGCATCGGCTGGCTCATGTCGCAGTTCTTCCCCGGCGTTGAACCGCTTGGACCCGTCCCGGTGGGACTGCCGGTCCCCTTGCTGGAGATGCCGTCACTTGAATTTCTGCCGAAAGCCGTCGGGCCGGCAGTGCTTATCGCGCTTATCAGTTCCATCTATACCCTGATGTGGGCGCTCATTGCCGACAGCTTTACCGGTTCCCAGCACAATCCCAATCGTGAGCTCTTCGGTCTGGGGCTGGGCAACCTCACGGCGGGAATCGTCGGCATCATGCCCGGTAGCGGGACCATAGCCACGATGACGTCGCGCAGCTTCGGCGGGAAGACCGTAGTGGCGGGCGTGATCTGCCTGGTCATTGTCGCGGTTCTCATCCTCGGACTCGGTCCCTATGCGGCGCCACTCCCGCTGGCGGCGCTTTCCGCAATCGTCATGGCCGTCGGCTGGAAGCTGATCGATTTCTCGTTCCTGCTCAAGGCGCCTCGAATGGATGCCCGGCACTCCACGGTCATGCTCCTGATCATGGGCGTGACGATCTTCGTCGATCCACTCTTTGCCATCGTGTTCGGCGTCATCGCCGCGAACATGGTCAACGCCACGCAACTGCAATCGCTGGAGCTGGACAGCGTAATCTCGACACCGCTTCTCGATTCCACATTCAGCGCCGAGGCCCCCGACGACTTCGAAGCGCGCATTGGGCTCCTGGCCTTTCGCGGTTCATTCACGGTGTCGTCCTCGCGCAAGCTGATCCGCCTGCTCGGCGCGGATATCCGCGATCACGAGGTCGTGATTATCGACCTGTCCGGCGCCACTCATTTCGACGACAGCGCCGCACACCTGCTGGCGCTGCTGATCGATCAGGCCAAGCGGACCGATACGAAAATCGTCGTCTTCGGCTTGCGGGACCCCATTCGCAGGACGCTCTACGCCTTCGATGTCCTCGACCGGATCCCCAAGGATCGAATTGCAGAAACGGAGCAGGAAGCCAGGGATCTGGCCTGGTCGCTGCTGTAACGGGAAGGAAGGCTTGTTTGTCTGACTACTTCCGGGCGCAAACCATCAGGTTTCCGTAAACCGTCTTCTCCTTTATGGACTTGTCCCGGAACGCGGGAAGCCCTTCACCCAGCTGGACATTGTCCCTGTCAAACCCGGCCTGCTCACAGATCCCGACCATATCCTCGTCCTGCAGCGCACCCATATAGGGCTCGTTGTTGTACCTTGCCATCCAGTCGCAATAGTACTTTTCGAAAGGCTTGTCGGGCACGATGTTGTCCATGTGGATCATCAGGCCGCCTGGCGCCAGCAAGCGATGGCACTCTTTATGGATGGCGCGGATCGCCCGGCGCGAGGTTTCGTGCAGGAGCGCATGAGAGACGATGAGATCGAAACTCCCGTCGTCGAAGTTGGTGTGTTCCGCGTTCTGTTGGGAGAAATGGACTTCCTTGCCCATGGCGACGGCGCGGGCATGGCCATAGCGAAGGCAAGTGGCCGCCACGTCGATGGCGTGCATTTCCGCATCAGGGAAGTGATCGCAGTAGGGCAGGGTGGAGTGGCCCACCGTGCAGCCCATATCGAGGATCCGCCGCGGCCCGGCATCGCTGAAATGATCCTTCATCCAGGCGATTAGCGTCCGGCCCATGCCATCCAGGTTGGGGCCCAGGCCGCCCATGGAATAGAGCCGGTAGGTGCGGTCGAACTCAGCCCCGGCGAAGACATCGTCTTCGCTCATTTCCTGCTGATAACTTCCGGGTTTGCAGTGAACGTCCACGGCCGCCAGGTAAGGCGGCATTTCGACGCTGTCATCCAGGGTCAGCGATCCCAGAGTGCCCCTGAAGGACCTGGCCCTGTCGATGAGCTCCGGAAGCTGTCGTTCGATGCTGGGGCCTACCGTGTCATACAGAACTTCCTGCGTGGTCCGCATCATGGAACTCCACCACTTGTTGTGCGGCTCGTCCTCCAGGGCTGCGCGCAATTCCTTGCGCGATGGACAGGACCGGTCCTGGCGTGGGGACAGGAGCTTCTCGGCAATGATCGCGTTGTTGCCTTCATGAAAATTGCGGGTGGCGAACACCCTCAGGGTTCTGATGAAACTCTGGGCCGACTGCTCGTCGTGGGTGGCTTCCGGAAACATGGCGTGGTCCGAGTTGTTGCGCATATTTGCTCTCCGAAACGTGTCCCTGGCCCCGTCAGGGCCATGGACCTATACTACCCCTCGAAAAACGCAGGAAACAACCCGTTCAATCGGGCAGGGGGACGTACGCTGGCGGACGGGAACGGAAAACAGAGGCAACGGGTAGCCAAGGGGCGCAGGCCCTTTTTCCTGGACTCACCGGACTCCGACAAGCTGTTGGCCATGATCGTGGCCCTGGTCGGAGAGGTGTCTGTCGTCAAGGAACGGCTCGACACCCATGAACGGCTTGCGGCCCAGGGGAAAGTCGCCACGCCGGAAGAAATCGAAAACTACGCGCCGGACGAAGACGTGGAAGACGAACGGGAAGCCTGGCGCGCGGGCATGCTCGAGCGGGTCTTCCGCATCATTTCCGCCACCCGGGAAAAGCATGAACCTCCATCAGCATGAGAGTGCTGGTGCTCGTGTGCGCGGTTTGCGCAGCGAGTGTGGCGGTGAGTGAAGAGCAGTCCACCTTCGATTTCGCACCGGAGGAATCGACGCTGCAACCGTTCGCCCGGGGCGATGTGTTCATCGGTGCGACGCTGCTGAACGATCCCGATGACGATCATGCTGGCCGCGGCCGTATCCTGCAGTTCGATGCCGACCTCAACCTCAAGGGTGTTCTCTGGATAGAGGACACCTCCCACCTGGTCGGCGGTCTCACCTTCGCGCCCGACAATACGCTCTGGGCGTTCGACAGCTTTGCCTGGCTGGTGGTGCGGGTGAAGCCCGATGGCACGCTGTTGCCGACGAAAAGATTTGCCGACCGCCCCTTCGGCTCGGTGCAGTTTCTCGACAACGGGCATTTTGTCCTGATCGAGTACCTCAAGGGCAGCGCCCAGCCGGAACGGCTCACCACCCGTTATCCCTATCTGCCTGACGATCCGGACAGTGTCGGACATGGGGAAATCCACGAATACGACGCCGGGGAAAAACTGGTCCGAACGTTCATTCCCGAGGTGCACGGTGGCGTCAGCGGCAGTATGGGCGCCACCCACACCACGCTCGCTTCCGACGGTCGCACCCTTGTCTATACCTCCGAGACCGGCCCAAGGCTTATGCGTTTCGACCTGCAGGCGGGCAGCCAGCTGGCCGATCTGATGACCCTGCCCGAAGCGCCCCCCGGCGCACCGCCGGCCATGATGTTCGACGTGGAGCACTTGAAGGACGACCGGTTTGTCCTGCCCCTGGGCACCAGGGTCATTGTGCTGACGGAGTCCGGCGAGGAGGTCGCCAGTTTTCCTTTAGACGGATTCGGCTGGGCGCTGGTGGCGCCGGGCCTCAATGGAGAGACGGCCTATGCCGCCAACTGGTTCACCGGCGAGGTGGTCAGGCTGTCGCTGGAGGATGGAGACATCCTCGCCCGCGTGACCATCGCCCCCAAATGCCTCGCGGGGATTGTCCAGTTTCATTGACGATTGCGGCAAACCTCGTTCCGCCCCCTCATGCAGGCTCCAGCACAAGCTTGCCGATATCACGCAAGGGGAATGCGGTGATGGATTCCGTCAAAGGATATTCCTGCTCGCCCGGATAGAGCACCCACAGGTGGTCAAGCTGTAAGTCTTTCTTGACAATGTGCATGGAACGGGTGGTTCTGGGAGCGTCCGTGCACTTGAATTCGAACCCCCAACGCCGGCCGTGGCGCAGCAGCAGCAGGTCCAGTTCGGCGCCGCGCTGGGTACGGTAGAAATAGGAATCACGGGATCCTTGGGCGATCAATGTCTGTTCAAGAGCAAAGCCCTCCCAGCTGGCGCCATAGCGCGGATTCATGGCCAACTCCGTTTGGGATTGCAGGCCCAGGAGAAAGTGCAGGATGCCACTGTCGCGCAAATACACCTTTGGACTCTTGATGAGCCGTTTCCCCAGATTCTCGAACCAGGGCGGCAGCACCCGTACCATGAACGCGCCCGCCAGCAGGTCGCGGTATTGGTTGACATGGCGCTCGCTTGCGTCCATCGATCGGGCCAGTTCCGATGCATTCCAGGTCTGGCCATGAAAATGGGCGAGCATGCGCCAGAAACGACCCAACGCTGCAGGAGGCACACGTGCCGCCAGCGCTGGAATGTCCCGATCGAGAAAGGTCTGCGAGAAGGACTCGATCCAGCGCCACCAGGCTTTTTCGGTCTCCGCCAGATAGGCGCGCGGGAACCCTCCGCGCATCCACAGCCGGGTCTGGTTCCCGGCGCCGGTCTCCTGCATGGAAAAGCCGCTGACATCAACAAACCGGATGCGCCCGGCCAGCGATTCGGACACGCCCTGAAATAAGATCCAGGGAAGCGCTACCCAGAAGCAGGAATTGGGCCTGGCGTTTCGGATCGTCGCACAGGGGCCGTAAGGTGGCAAACAGTTCCGGCAAGCGCTGGACCTCGTCGATGACGATCAGGCCCCGGCTTTCCCGCAAGAGGGTTTTCGGCGCAGTGGAAAGCGCTTCGCGCGCCGCGGCCGTCTCCAGGTCGTAGAGTGTGGAAGGTCCTTCCCGGACCTTCATGACCTGGTGTGCAAGGGTAGTCTTGCCCACTTGGCGCGCGCCCAAAAGGGCTACGACCAGCGACTCGTCCAAGCCTTTTCGGATCGCGGCCATAAGGTCGGGACGTTGCAGTAATCTGCTCATAGAATGTTGGTTATTCTTCAGAAAATGAATGATTACCTACATTAAATGAACATGCCCGTCCCACTATGAAGTGCAACACATGAGAGCCGTTGTCCAGTAAGGGATAGGTGGTTTGGCTGTCTGGGGTTGAGAAGCGGCCAGGTGATGGCGATACTCTCCGATAAGACGATCTCCCGCGCTAGATGCAGCCGTAGCGAACGTCCCGGCTATCCGCCGGGAGCGTTTTCCGCCGCCGCCCTCTCCTCCTGCGCCGCATGGATCCCGGGCGCCGCAGCGCGCGCCGGGCCGAGATTGAGCGCCACATCCATTTCCGGATGTTCGAAGGCCGATCTGCAGGCGGCAATCTGTTCGTTCGTCATGCCTTGGCGGCGGCAATGCTCCCGCCACCGGTCGCGGATGACCTTCGCCATGTCCAGCGCCCGCTTGCGGGCTTCGTCCCTGCTGATCTCAAAAAACGGCGCCGCCTCGATCGACGCCTCGATCGACGGCTCGAAGCCGCTGAGCGGGCTGATACCGGTTTTCATCTGACGCTCGCGGTGTGGCTGCGGGTTGACGTCGAACATCGGCGACAGGACCCAGCCCCGGCCGGTGTACAGAAATCCGTGGTTCTTCATGTGGTCATCGGTGTTGCTGACCAGGATCATGTAGAGGATCCGGCCGTGCAACTCGCGCGTTTCGTCGAGAAACGCCTCTGCGCACTCACTCGACATGCGTTCGACCAGCTCGGTGTAGTACGCGTTCTGCGCGGCTTCTTCACCGAGGAAACTGCGCCCCGACACATAATGCCTGCGCCGGGCGCCAGTGCGGTCGAAGCGCCGGATCAGCGCCACCGGGTAGCGTTCGGCCGGCAATGCGAGATGCGCTTCGGAAGCGCGCAGGCCGGCGGCCTTGGCGAGATGGAGCGTAGCCACCTCCATGCGCGCTACCGGCAGCGTGTCGCGCTCGGACGTATATTTGGCCAAGGACAGCGTGCCGTCGCGATGAATGAAGTCGGACTTCGGGCGTGCGCCGCCCAGGCTGTCGCCGGTGCCGCGCAGTTTTCTGGCGGCTTCGCGGACCGCTTCGGGGGAGCCGGTCTCGGCGGCCTGGCAAAATGCCCGGATGTCCGGCAGCCGGGCCGCGTGCGGGACGGGCGTGGAGACTCTCGACATCGGTTCGCCGGCTTCGTCCAGAAACCGTAGCGCCCCCATCCGAGTCGTATCGTTGACCGCCAGCAGTGCCTCCAGTTCGGACGGCGGGTACCCCAGGCGGGCTGTGATCAGACCGCGCCCCCAGGCGTCCGGCGCGCAGTCCGACACAGGACCCGGCAACGCCCCGTGCTTTTCCTTGCCGACGCTCCAGTGATGCGTCCAGCCGCTACTCAGCGGCATTTGCGGCGACAAGGCGAAACTGTCGCTGCGGTCAAGCCAGCTGTCGGCGTAGCGGAATGCCGACCCCTGCTTGGTTCCGCGCGACTCGAACACCAGCAGGCCGACCGGGATCCGGCTCTCTCCAAGGACAACGGGAACCCGGCGCTTGGCAGGCGTGTTGCGGGTCATCAAAACTGACCCTGATCGAAGTCGGCGTCCGGGGACGGAGTCCCGACCGGCAACTCCAGCCGGGCACGCCGGACGCGCTCCGGTGGCGGGTCGGCGAGCAGCGCCGCGTCCCGCTCGGGCATCTCGATCAGCGTCCGCAACGCCTCCAGGTGGCCGAGCGCCAGGCAGGCCCGACACAACACGCCGATCGACACGCCCGGATCGCCGGCCTCGAGCCGGTGCATGGTGGCGCGCGAGATCCCGAGATTTTCAGCGAAGCTCTGCTGACGGATGCGCCGCCTCCGCCGCGCGATTTGAATATCGCCGCCCAGCTTGGCCAGCGCGCGGCGAACGGACGGGAGAACGTTTGTGTCGGGCTGTTGTGATTTCCTTTTATATATCATATATGGAACCTTAACTTTTCTAATGTCTCATATATGAAACTTTATATTATCACAGACAGGCCGGAAGGCGGTCGCGGCCGAACAGCTTCGATTTACTCTTATCCTGGTGAGAGCAGGGTTGACCATTCCCCCACAATTCGAACCATGTCGCATGAGGAGACCCTCAGTAGCACTCAGTCTGACAAATCTCACACAATCCCAGATGCGACTACGTCGGCCAGATGCTTATCTGACAGTTTCCAGTGCCGTCGATGCAACGCTTTCAATTCTGGCCGATGACCAATAGTAATAATCGCCTTATTCGACAACACCCTCGCGAGCAGACCATAAATTTCTTTCTCTGTTTCTACATCCAGCGAAGCGGTCGACTCATCGAGAAACAGGAACTGCGGCTGACGAAGTAACGCCCGCACTACGGCAACCCGCTGCTGCTCACCGCCGGACAGCACCTGTGACCACGACTCCGTCGAATCGAGACGAGCAATCAGATGTTCGAGCTTGCAATCTTGCATCGCTGCCTCGAGTTGATCCTGCTCGAACTCGGACGGGCTATCCGGATAGCAGATTGCATCGGCCAGGGTGCCGACAGGAAAGTAGGTAGCCTGAGGGAAGAACATTGTCGAATCGGCCGGTAACGTGACCTTCCCGTCGGCCCACGGCCACAGGCCGGATAACGCCTTGAAGAGTGTAGTCTTGCCACTACCGGAATCACCTGAGATCAGTACCGATTCCCCGGCAGAAATCTCCAGGTCCGTTGCATCCATTAACGCCGACCCATCGGGCAGGGAGACCGACAGACCTTCAGCCCGCACCAGGTCTCCATTATTTCGTTCGATTGTCAGTCTTGATGCGGCGCGGTCTTTCGACGCCGCATTCATTGCTCTTTCTAATGTGAGCACGCGATCGACACTTGCCTTCCAGGAGGCAATTGCCGGGAAAACCTGAAGGAACCACCCCAGGGACACGTAGAGCTGGCCGAAGGCCTGTTGTGCCTGCACCATGCCGCCGAGCGTCACCTGGCCCAACAGGTATCGAGGCGCATTGGCAATGTGTGTCACAATGCCGCCAACCTGGCCGGACAATTGCTGGAAACCGACGAACCCGGCCTGTACCCGGACTATCTGGTACCAGTTCCTTCGAATGTGCCCGAACAGGTTCTGAAGCCGTCTGAGTTCTCGACCCTCCGACCCAATCAGCGCGATTGACTCAGCATCTTCCCGGACACCAATGAGTGTGAAGCGAAGATCAGCCTCAACCCTTTGCCGTTCTGCTTGCAACGCAATCAGCGGCTTACCGATACGGTAACCGACCCAGGTAACCAGTGCGATGTAAACAAGGGCAACCCAGACGAGATAACCGGGGATCGCATATGTGGATGCCCCCACAGCGAACTGAAAGGTCCCCGATGCGGCCCAGAGAACACTGATGAACGATATTCCGTTCAGCGTGTTGCGGACGAATCCCTGTCCCAGCGAGATCGTGTTGAATGCCAGGTCCCGAATATCCACCGCAATGCGCTGGTCCGGGTTGTCGATACCATAGTCGCGGAGTTCCAGCGTCTGGAATCGCTGGTCATCCAGGTAAGTATCGAAGAACTGCAACGATAGCCACATCCGCCAGCGAAACTCGAACATCTGCAGGAAAAACACCTCGAACATCGACATTAGTGATACGGCCGTAAGAATGACAAACAACTTGACGATCAGGGCGGGGAACTGTGCGACATCCCGGGCCTCCAGCAGGTCGAAAAACTCCTTCGACCATTGCACAAGCGCGATGACTGCACCTATCGTCAGGATCATTGCCACGAACCAGCCAATGAGGTAACCCCAGGCATAGTGGCGCTGGTCCGACCGAAAGAACGGGAAAGTGAGCTTGCCGAGCGCCTTGAAATAGGGCCCTAGCGACGTGACCTCCATAATGTACTGCTGACTGCGCTTCGCTGCGTTGGCCATTCAGGGCGTCTCCGCATTGAGGCCAGTCTCGAGGATCGACTTGCTCCCTGGAACCACATTGAGACGACGTGAATGCAGGCCTTCCAGACTTGTTCTGTGAGCGATTGAGATAATGCTCGTGTTCGGCAATAGCCTCGAAACGGTGACATACAACGCCGCTTCGTTTTCGAGATCTAGGGCGGACGTCGCCTCGTCGAGGAACAACCACGCCGGTTTGTGCAGCAGCACACGCGCAAAAGCGACGCGTTGCTTTTCACCGCCTGACAGGGTTTTCGACCACGCCCGGTCACTGTACAGCTCATCTTTTAACTGCCCCAGGTTGCACGCCTCAAGCGCGTTCTCAAGATCTCTCGCAAGAAAATCGGACAGGTCCTTCGGGTAAGCCAGCGCTTCAGCGAGCGAACCCGATGGAACAAAAGCGCGCTGAGGCAGAAACATGCAGCCGCCTTGTGGCAATGACACCTTGCCCTTTGCCCATGGCCAGATACCGGCCAGGGTTCGAAACAGCGTCGTCTTGCCGCTACCGGATGGACCAGTAACGAGCAGTCGCTCACCTTTGGAAATTTGCAGGTTGACTTCGTCCAGCAATTGCCCCCCATCAGGAAGGGACACACTCAGGCCTGTCGCCCTTATATCAGCATTTGATCCCTCGCTAACGGCTTGCTGCAATTTCGAGTCGTTGCGATCCGCGCTTGCACGCTCAAGTGCCTGCTGAAGCAACAAGACACGATCGACACTCGCCTTCCAACTCGCGATGTTGTCATACGAATTCACGAACCAGCCAAGCGATTGCTGGACTCGCTGAAATACCGTCTGACTTTCCATCAGGACACCGAGTGTGATCTGGCCCGCGAGCAGCCTCGGCGCATTGGCGACATTGGAAATGACCATCGCGCTGGATAGGTTGGTGAAATTACGAAAACCGTTTACGAGGGCCGAATAGCGGACGAGGCTGAAGAAGTTAATTTGCAGGACCTCGAACGAATGGCGCAGGGTCAGATTCTCACGCTGCTGCCCAGCGCTCAGGCAGATCGCCTCAGCATTCTTACGGATGTGCACAAGCAATGCGCGAAGATCCGCCTCGTACTGCTCTTGGCGATTTCTCAGAGGAATCAAGGATCGGCCAAGGAAATGGACGCCGACGGACGTCAATAATCCCCAAAAAATTGCAATCCAGACGAGATAACCTTGAATTACCCATTCGCGACCGAGAAACGTGAACTCCAGCATTCCCGAAAGGCCCCACAGGAGTGCCGAAAAGGAGACAAGGTATATGAAGTTACGAATAAGGCCGGTGGCAAGGCCGATCGTATCGCGGGTCAGGTTCGACAGATCAACGGAGATACGCTGATCTGCATTGTCGATGCCGTAGTCAACGAGCTCAAGCAAATGGTAGCGTCCGTCCTGCAGGTAGCGGACGAAAAATTGATCTGTCAGCCAGTGCCGCCACCTGAATTCGAGCATCATGCCCGCCCAGGTATCGAGTACCTCGAACACGACAAGCATAAAGACCAAGCCAACAAACTTCACGACCAGCCCCGCAACCGCACCACCGTCTTTTTGCTCGAGCGCGTCGAAGAAATCCTTGATCCAGTCAGCTAGTCCAACCGCGACCGTGGTCCCAAGCGCAATGAACGTCAGAATCAGGACTGATAGGCCCCACGCCCACCATCGATCACCTGATGCGTAGTACGGGCGAGTCAGCTTCCAGAGGCCGGCGAACAACTCGCGAAAACGTGTGCCCCTGACTGCTTGGCGTTGATCCCGGATCACAATCAGGCAAGCTAACCGCTAGCGGCTTCGAGTAATTCTGTGAAACTTGGCTGTTGGGTTTGCCTTGCCTTGTCCAACGGCGTCTCCTGCTCCCGGTTGGCCAACTCCGGATTCGCACCGGCATCGAGAAGAGCTTTGGCCAAATCGATGTTCTTCGCCATTACCGTTATGTGCAGCGCCGTATTGCCAAGATGATCCGTCCCTGCGAGATCGGCGCCCGCTGCTACAAGTGCGTCAACACAATTCCTGCTCCCGGCAACAATTGCGCCGAAAAGAACGCTAAGTTGCAGTTGGTCTGTCGACTGTGCGCTTGGGTCTGCACCCTTATCAAGAAGATACGCAACGCCCTCTGCGTCACCGGCCAGGGCCGAGTAATGAAGCAGGGTGTATCCGTCACTGTCCCTGCTCTTTGCTCTCTCGTGATTCGAGGCCAACATTTCTCGCAGGGTCTCCGTGCGTCCAAGACCGGCAACAGCGAAAACGTCGAGATCCGGTTCGTACTTCAGCAATACTTCCTGCAGCGGTTCATTCTTGAAGCGGACAGCTACGTGCATTGGCAACAGTCCGGTCTTGAGCGGCTCATTGACAAGGCCCGGATTCTTATCGAGAGCCTGGCTTATGGCGGCGATATCGGCTGTCATGACCGCCTGCGTGAAATTGACGTTCAATACTGGGTCATAACCTGCCTGCCCGTCGAGGTTGCCGTCAAGGAGCTTGTTGATCGTCGATGCATAACGCTCCTTCGGATTGGCCCCCATCAGCGATGTTTGCTCCATTCCGTTAGCGAAGATCTTCACGGTTGGCAATCCGCGGACGGAGAATCGGCGAGCGGTGTCGGGCTGGGCCTCGACATCGAGCTTGCCGATCTTAGCTTTGCCAACGAAATCGTCGGCAAGACTCTCGAGCGTAGGCGCGAGCGCCTTGCAAGGTCCACACCATTCCGCCCAGAAATCCACGAGAACGGGAACGTTGGAATTAATGACCTCATGCTCGAAGTTCTCGTCTGTGAGTGTCAATACGTTCGTCATCTTGAAACCCTCCGTTGAAATTCGAATTTGCTACCAGATCCTGATGCGGTCTTCAGGCGCCGTGTACATCTTGTCGCCCTGCACAACATCAAATGCATCATGGAATTCGGGCAGGTTGGTCAATATGGCATTGACCCGAAACTCTGCGGGTGAATGCACGTCGGTCTTGACGAGCATTGCGGCAAACTCATCACGACTCTTGTTCTGCCACGCTTTCGCGTAGGCAAGAAAGAACCGCTGCTCACCGCTGAGCCCGCCTACTACAGGTGAAGGCCTACCGCGCAGGGAATGTTGATAGGCTCGGTAGGACAAGGTGACACCGGACAGATCGGCGATGTTCTCTCCGAGTGTCAGCCGGCCATTAACCTTGTGACCGGGCAGAACCTTGAGTTTGTTGAATTGCGATACGAGTAATTTTGCACTCGCCTCAAATTTCCTTGCATCTGCTTCGGTCCACCAGTCGTCGAGATTGCCTTCCTCGTTGAAGCGGCGGCCTTGGTCGTCAAACCCGTGACTGAGTTCGTGCCCGATAATCGAGCCGATGGCGCCGTAGTTCGCAGCATCATCGGCATTTTCATCAAACAGCGGCGGCCGGAGTATGGCGGCCGGGAAGACAATCTCGTTATTCAATGGATGATAGTAGGCGTTGACCATGAACGGCGGCATTTCCCAATCTTCCGGATCGACCTTTCTGGCGAGCTTGGCAAAGGAATACGCGAGATTTGCATCGCCAACTTTGCGCAAGTTGCCAATCAAGTCATTCGTCGCCAACTCGACATCGTCGTAGGACCGCCACTTTGTTGGCAAACCGATCTTCCAACGAACTCTCGACAGCTTGTTCAGTGCTCTTTTCTGAGTTCCCACGCTCATCCACGACAGATTCGGAATCGAAACCTTGAACGCCGCCAGCAGATTCTCAGTGAGCTGATCCATGCGTTCCCGCGCCTCGGCCGAGAAATAGCGTTCACCGTAGAGCTGGCCGACGAGATCAGACAATGACAAACAGGTTGTCTGCACGGCCCGCTTCAGTCTGGGCTCCATCTCTGAAACGCCGTTGATGGGCTTGCTGAATTCATGGAAGTGCAGGTTCTCGTAGGCCTCGGAAAGAACAGGTGCGTAGCCGTGCAGCACCCGGAATGTCAGCCAGTTTCGATAAAACTCCCAGGCATCACCGCCCGCGCTGTCTTCTGCGAATGCGGCCGCCGCCGAATACAGTGCCGGTACGACTTTCGGCAGGTAGTCGGGTTGTGCAACGACAACACGATCGAAGCTCGGAAAACCGAACTCCTCCAGGAATGCACTCCACTGAACAGACGTTGCCGAGTCCTGCAGTTCGTCAAATGACATCGGGTTATAAGTTCGAGCGACTTCGCGCATCATTTCACGCGGCCACATGCATTCAGCCAATGACGTTTCGAAGACCAGGATCGCCTTACCTGCGTCGTACCCCGCCTCGACGCCAGCAAGCTTGAGTAGTCTGTTGGCGTAGTCGACCAGCACGCTTCGCGCGGCCTCATAGTGCGGCTGATCTTCGAGGTAGAAACTGCGGTCCGGCAACGTGATGCCGCCGGCGCCGACCATTGCACAATAATCGGCCCTGGATTTCGCATCCTGCGAGACGCCGATACCGAAGAACGTCGCGCCGGACGCTCGGGCGAGCTTCCCGATCGCACGGTACAGGCTGGCTTCATCACTTACACTTGACGCCGTATCGAGCAGATCTTGAATTGGCTGCAGGCCTGCCGAAGCGATCGACGCTGTATCCATATAGCTCCGGTAAAGTGCAGCAATGCGCTCCTCGTCCGCCGTCCGCTCGTCGCTTTGGACCAACTCTGACAGCAGTCCGGCAAGAGCGTCTTCAGACTCCTCGCGCAACATCGGAATCGTACCCCACGTGGGTTTATCGGCCGGAATTTCGGTGGCGCATATCCACTCGCCGTTGACGAAGCGGAAGAAATCGTCCTGTGCTCGGTATGCGGAGTCCATCATTCCCCTCATGTAATCAAACTGTGCCGCCCGGTTTGTTCCGCGCCGCCCCGTGCGAGTTATGTTTGCGGGAACCTGGCGGGCTAGAAGCTTGCGTTCAACTGCAGAAACCAGCGCGGACCAATCAGGTCATACTGACTTGAGTTTCCGAGGAGGTCAGTGAACTGGACGTCCGGCTTATCATCGAAGATGTTGCTGCCACCGAGGGTTGCGCGGATCTTGTCCGAGAAGACCCAGGTAAGAGATGCGTCCCAGACTGTCTGTCCCCTGAGTACTGGCTGCCCGGGGCGAAACGCACCGGTAATATCATCTGCCTGTCGGCGTTGCATGAAGGCAGAGAACGGCCCACGTATATAGCGCAGATGGAGGTTGTGGCTGAACTCTGGCACGCCACCTTCAATACCGACCTGATCGCTAACCGCACCGTTCGAGGCCGTGCGATCAAACTTCTCGAACCGAGTGCCGATCCAGCCAATGCTGAACTCACCCGCGCCATCAATCTCAAAGTCGTAGTTGATCGAATAGTCGTAACCGGCCACCTCAAGTTGATCGACATTAACGTAAGCTTGCAGAACAGACGTAATCAAACCCAAGGTAGCGTCACGGCTGATCAGATCGCACTCGGCGCCCGGAAACAAGCTTGGTGGGCCGTCGTAACATGCGACAGTCGCGGCCTGCCCATCCAACAGAACGATGGCGCCATCGATATCGATATTCCAATAGTCGACGGAAAGCCGAAGTCCTTCAATGAACCCGGGCTCCAGCGCAAATCCAATGTTAAAGGTATCCGCCTCTTCTTCCTGGAGCGAAGGATTGTTGCCAACAGTCGAAGTCGCACCGAGCGCGGTTGTGAAACCATCGGCGGGCAATCCAAGCAATTCTGCCGGGAAGTAAACAACGAACGGTGGGATCAGACCCTGGTCGTAGGCTGCGCGAGCCGTTGCCGCAATATCCGCGCAGTTGATTGCACGATTCGGGTCGGCGGTTGGCCAGTTCAGCGGACTGCACTGATCGAATATCCCGAGAGGTGTCGTGATTTCCACACGCGCGGTTTCCGCAAGGTTGGGTGCTCGAATCGCTGTGCCGAACGACCCACGAAGGCGAAATTCTTGCACTGGCGCCCACATCAGCCCTGCTTTCCAATTGGTGACACCACCGACAGTCGAGTACTCGCCATAGCGTCCGGACACATCCGCGACCAGCACAGTCCGACCACCGGTGTCGCTGACGAGAGGAATCTTGAGCTCTCCGAAAACCTCGAGGACATGGAACTCTCCGTCAATGCCATCGATGGGAAAAGGATTCAGAAGTCCGCCACCTACCGCTGCCACTGCATTCGGGACGGCGCTCGTCGACTCTTCACGGTAGTCTATGCCAGCCGCAAACTGCGCACTGCTGCCGGCAATGCCGAACGCGTCGCCCGACAGCGTGGCGCCAACAATCGTCTGATCAATATCGTCCTCTATCGCCCAGGGAATCGAGACAAAATTCATAAATCCACTGGAGAACACGCGATTCGCGCCCAGGATATTGACCGGTACACAACCGTTTGACGGATCACGACATTCGATAGTGCCGGCATTGTCTATTGCATCCACCGCCTGGGCGAAGCGCGCGCCATCCAAGTCATTCAACTCACTTATGCGCTCAGACTTGCCGTAGTTGACGTAGAAGTCCCAAGCCAGTTCGTTGGCCGTTTCTCCCTTGAATCCGGCTACGATTCGGTAGGAGTCGGACTCATTCGTGCCCACGGCCGGACCCAGCTCGGGAAACTGCCGCCCGATCCGCAACTCAGTTGCTCCGAGCAGCTGCATGGTCAGAGCGATACTCGGGTCCAGGTAAGGATTGTCAGCACCGACCGCCAGAGGAATCCTTGCAATGTCCGGCATCGTGGTGAAGAAACCTCTCAGTCCACTCGACTCGATGCCTGAGTACTTCGCTTCGACAAATCCTGATGTCTTTCCGAGGAAACCCAGGTCGTCGCTGAGAAGCACCTGACCGCTAACATTGATGTTGTATGACTCGACAGGCGCCGAAATCAGGTCCGGCGACTGTGCATTGATGCCCAGTGGTATCCCGTCTCCGTCGCTGAAACCTCCCAGTCCGTTCGGCGTTCCCGGGTTGAAGGCAAATGGTGATTGGTTTGCCCCGTACGCCACATGCGCGAAGGGTGTGCCGGTGATCGTTCCAAGGATGTCCATGAAAGGCACGTTGAACACACCGAATGGCGTGGCGAAGGGCTGAAACAGAAGGCCGCCGTTATTGATGGTCGAACTCGTGGCATTCGGCAAAGCAGATCCATCGACCGCCAGCACTGGCAGTTGCCAAAGGTGTGAGCGCTCACCGAAACTGATTTCCTCGTCTTTCGTGTATTGGGCGGCAATGACGAAGTTGCCGCGGTCAAAATCCTTTCCCCAGGCGGCCGCTAGACTCGAGCGCTCTCCATCACCCTTGGTGGTTGCCCCGTACTGGACTGACACATCAAGACCGTCATAGTCGTTCTTGAGCACATAGTTGATGACACCGGCGACAGCATCAGAACCATATATGGCAGATGAACCTCCCGAGACTATTTCGACACGCTCCACGAGGGCCGACGGAATCGTCGCAACGTTTACGTTAGTCGTGCCGGGCTGACCGGCAACGTGACGACGCCCGTTCACAAGCGTCAGGGTGCGCGACGATCCTGACGCAGAACTCAAACCGCGCAGGTTGATAACGGTTATTCCGGAGTTCCGAAAGCTTCCGGATGTCGAAGCGTTGGTCGTGTTTTGAGCGGTAATCGGCAGCTGGGCTAGCGCATCGCCGACATTGGTGAACCCTCGCTCGCGTACAACGTCACCATCGACCACGGTCACCGGTGCGGACAGTTCGTTAACTTGCCGTTGGATTCGCGTACCGGTAACGACGATGACCTCCGTCTCCCGGTGAGGGCGTGCCGAGCGATTTTCGCTTCGTGGTTCGGGTGTCGATGCGTCTGCATCGCTGGCCGAATCCGATGGGCCATTCGAATTCGAATCGTTGTCTTTCGATTTCGAAGCGCTGTCTTGGGGGGCGCTTGGGTCGGATTCGTTCTGATCGCCAGCATCCGAACCGGTACGTACCAACAACACCGCGCCGGACTCGTCCCGCTGCACCTGGAAACCGGTGCCTGCTAACAGCATCTCCAGCGCACGATTTGCATCGTAGGCGCCCTTCAGACCGTCAGTGTAAATGCCAGAAACTTCATCGACCCGGTAAAGGAGTTGATTGCCTGACTGCGCGATGTATGACGTAAGTACCGCCTTCAGATCGCCAGCATCTATCGAGAACTCGATTGCGTCATCAGCCATCGCTGGCGCCGCTATCGCGAGCGTAAATGCAGCAGTAATAAACAGTGTTTGCAAATTGCCTGGTCCGGGTTTCATGCGTACTCCCCTAAGGTTTCTGGCCAGACCGTTTTTGGTCCGTTATAGGGAGAGACGTTTCGCCAGCAGAAATCCGGTACTGCCTGCGTTAGTTTCTTACAACTATTGCATCATCCTGACGTTCGACCTGCAGGCCGAAGCCATCGTTGAGAAGTCGAACGAACGCATCCACGTTGTCCACTCTAAAGCTACCACCAATGCGAATACATGACGCATCCGCACCTTCGACGATGATCTGGCTCTGGTTGTAACGATTGAATTCCGCAGCCGCCTGGTCGAGGCGAACATCATCGAAAACAAGTAGTCCCTCGCGCCAGCGAAGCGATGCGTCGATCTCCGCATCTGAGCGTGACGTAATCAGGATTTCATCATCCTGGGCGACGACATACGCTCCTTTCTCTACGACCGTAGATGTGGCTGCAGTATTGTCATCCGAGTTTTCGATCTGTACGCGACCTTCGGCAACAACAACTTCGAATTCGCCGTCTTCATGGCGAACCGTAAACTGGGTGCCGAGCACACGTACCTGCCGGTCGCCGGCAACGACAACAAATGGACGTGACTTGTCGCTGGCGACTGAGAAAAACGCCTCGCCTTGTTTGAGATTGACACGGCGCTCGTTATCGCTGATTACTCCGGTCAATCGGGTATTCGTGTTGAGCTCAACCTTACTCCCATCAGCAAGCGGCACATACTGATGCCCACCGATTGGTGTTTCCCACTCAAATTGAACGCTTGCGTCCCTGGGCAGCAATGTCACCAGACCAATCGCGAGCACGACGCTTGCGGCCAAGGGCATCAACCAGCGTGTCGATTGCACTATCACGGACTCTTGGCGTTCGGCGATCGGTTCTCCACGATGCAACGCGGCAAGCCGGTCTCCACGGCGCCACGCGGCGAACTGCCGGAGAAATGCCACGCGGTTCGCCGTTGAAGACTGCATCCATTCCGCAAACTGCGGGGATGCCTCTTCCATCGACGCAATGTCGTCTCTTGCTTCACAGAGTCCTTGCACGTCCAGACGCGCCAGCCACTCTGCAGCCTCTCGCTCGATGTACTGTGCAGTAATCATTTGTTTATTTCCCTGGAGATTCGGCCTCGCCAGTTGCGGTTTTCTGCGTACGGCATTCCTTCTCCGTACAATGCGTCGGCGAGTCTCTGGATTCCTTTTCGTATCTGTTTTTCAACGGTCCCTTCTGCAATACCGAGCCGCGTTGCTACTTCTCGCTGGGACAGTCCGTCGACTTTTCGCAGTATGAACACATCGCGACAACGAGCCGGCAACGACTGTATCGCCGAATTCAGTGCCCGGAGCTCCTGCCTGGATGACAATTTCGTTTCGATTGTCGGTTCTTCCCAATCGACGGCTAACGTGTCGATATCCGCTACGGTATCGATGAAAACGACGCGGCCACGTCGAGCTCGATCGACCAACAAGTTGCGAGCAACCGCAAAAACGAAGGAGCGGGTATTGACGGGAAATCGCTTTGCCGCTGCCCGGTACAGGCGCACGTAGACATCCTGCCGGAGATCGGCGACCTCATCCTGATCACGCCAGTTGCGCCGCAGATAGCCTGTCAGGGCAGCCTCGTGCGGCAGTACATCGTCCATAAACCATTGATCTATCTGGTTCTGTGACGCCATTGGATCGCGCATCAACTCCCGGATATTTCTTGCCCTATTAGGATAGACGAACGAACCGCAGACTTCCGGTACGTTCGTCTATCCTACATAGTGCTTCAATAGCATTCGGGTCTCCCACCGATGCATCGATCTGCCGCTCCCATCCCGTTAACTCGATCAACAGGATGGACTGCACAGCCTCGCTCGGCAGACCAATATCTGCGCAGTTTTGGCTGGCCAGAAATGGGAAATTTACAGGTGCCCGCTACACCATTCAGGTACCCACGAAAACGGGTCAACACCACAAGACAAGCTGATTGAATTGCGAATTGTGCTCGAAGCACTTTATTCGAGGAGGGGCGAAAGAGCTGTGAGCCATAGTCACCGTTTGGGGTTTCGGATTTCCTCCGTCCGAATCCAAATGGCATAGCCAGTGTTATAACTGAACCTTATGAGACTTAAAAAGTAAACTTATTCAGTAAATTACCTATACGGGGAAATGGCCAGGGGCGCCGCAAATAGGATTGCTTTTCTACGCATTAGGCTCCTCCCACTCCCCGGATGGGCGAGCAAATCATAACGGAAGATGGGCAATTCCGAAATGCCACTTCAAGTGCCATTATATGAAAAGAAATTACATTTTCCTAAATACATTCAAATAGTTATGTGATTGCATATATGGAGCCGATGGGATTCGAACCCACGACCTTCGCATTGCGAACGCGACGCTCTCCCAACTGAGCTACGGCCCCATGGTGGCTGCGGTAAGGAAAGTAACCGGCAGCGGGACGTAATTTTAGCCCGCTTAAGGACACGTCAAACGGCAAGAACGTCGAGTCCCTCGTTTGTTGCCGCGCGCGCGAGCGCCTTGTCAAGTGTCACCAGTACCGCGGTCATGCGTAAAGCCAACTCAAGATAGAGGGCGTCGTAGAACGTAATTTCGTGCCTTCGCGCCAGGTCCATGGCTACGCGAAGGTTTGGATCCTGGTCGGTTCGGATGGGCAATTCCGCCAGGGCCTCCAATCTCTCATCGGACATCCGGCGCGACAGGCGCCCTCGGCGCTCGCCAACCAGGAGGGCGTTGCGTATCTCCAGATGCCAGATGCGCGGCACATAAGCACTGTCAGTCGCAAGACGCTGTCTTGCGACATCTGCTTCGGGGGCGGTTTCGTCATCCAGCAGCCACGCCAGTGAGATGGATGCGTCCAGTGCCAGATTGCTCAAAAGCGATGATCCTCATGCCGCCAGGCAAGAATCTCCTTGCAGGATGCCTTGGCACGCTTCCAGTGCTCACGGCGCTTCTCAAAGCGATCAACGGCTGCCTGTCGGGCGTCGCGTTTCAGGGAAATAGCAGGCACCAGGTGGGCGATTGTCTTGCCGTGGCGCGTGATGGCGATTGTTTCTCCGGACTCGACGCTGCGCAGGAGGTCCGCGAGATGGGTCTTTGCATGGGTAGCGGTGATTTCGTTCATCTTAATTTTGACGAGTTGAATTAACCGGTCATATTGTAAACTACGGCAGGGTGAGCGCGACGAGTTGAGCGGGGAGGCCGGCGCCGCCTATCGGGATGACGACGTAGGGCTTGCCGTTGACTTCGTACGCCATGAGGGCGCCCGTGGCGTTGCCGGGCAGCGGCGCCTCGCCGATAAGCTCGCCGGTATCGAGATCGAAGGCTCTCAGCGCAGGCAGGTACGGGCTGGCCTGGTAGCGGGCCGCGTTGCGTTCGGGGGAGGTGCCCGTAACGAGATTGACGCCTTCCTGCGCGGTCAGGAGCAGCCTGGAAGTCGCCACGACGAAGGTGCGGCTGGGAATGCCCATGGGCGGCATTTCGCGATTCTTGAACTGTGGGAGATTCCCGTAGCCGCGGCCCACTGGAGTCATCCACGCGTGTTCGCCGGTCTGCATGTCGATCGCCGTGATTCGGCCATAGGGCGGTTTGAACATCGGCATGCCGTTGGACAGCAGCGGCGCCGGCGTAGGCAGGGTCCCGAGCCAGGTCTTGCGCTCGCGCCCGATGGGCATGACCCTCGCGATCATTCCCAGCGTTATGGAGGGTACGTAAAGGTAGCCGCGTCCGGGCTCGTAGGCCGCGCCGGACCAGGATGCGGCAACGCCCGGCAGCATCAGCCGGCCGCGGGCGGTGGGCGGCGAGTACATCGGCCCGCTGTCCAGTGAATCGAAGATTTCCCTGGCTTCCGCAAGGAGCTCGGGCGTGAGGTCGTTCAGGTCCTCCTCGGATACGCCCTGGCGGTCGAAGGGATCGGGCCGGGTTGGAATGGGCTGTGTTGCCGCGGCCTTCTCGCCGGGCACGTCCGAAGGCGGAACCGGCGTGTCGTTGATCGGCCAGGCGGGCTCGCCGGTCAGCCGGTCGAACACGAACAGCAGGGCCTGCTTGGTGACCTGCGCCGCCAGCTTGCGGCCTTCGGGCGTGTCGAGGAGAACAGGGGCCGCGGGCAGGTCGTAGTCCCAAAGGCCGTGACGCGTGGTCTGGAAATGCCAGCGGCGCTGGCCGGTATTCATGTCCACGGCCACCAGCGACTCGCCGAACAGGTTGTCGCCGGGCCGGTCGCCGCCCCAGAAATCGTTCACCGGCGTGCCGAAGGGCAGGTAGACCAGGCCCGCTTCCTCGTCGCAACTCATGTAGGTCCAGACGTTGGCGGCGCCGTTGCGGTTGTTGGAGCCGTCTTCCCAGGTGTCCGCCCCGTATTCCCCGTCCTTCGGAATGCTGTGGAAGCGCCACATCAACTCTCCGGTGCGCGCGTTGAAGGCCCGCACGTCGCCGGGCGGCGTGTCGGGCCGCGGCGGGAATTCGAGGATGGAAGAGCCGATCGCGACGGCTTCTCCGCATACCAGGGGAGGGGAGGAGACGCCGTACAGGTCGTTTGACACGTCCTGGCCCAGGCCCTCCAGCAGGTTGACCTCGCCGCCATTGCCCCAACTGTTGATCTGCTGACCGTCTTCGGCGTCAAGCGCGATCAGGCGGCTGTCGCCGGTTGCAAGAAAAATCCGCCGCGTGGAGCCGCTGGACCAAAGCGCCAGGCCGCGATTGATGAAGCCGAAGTTCGGCGGAGTGCCGGCCCGGTAGCTCTCCGGGTCGTGGACCCAGAGCAGTTCCCCGGTGGCGGCGTCCAGCGCGTAGGCCTGGCTGAACGAAGTGCTGTTGTAGAGCACGCCATCGGCCATGATGGGGGTGGACTCGTGCTTGCCGGCCCACAGTTCGTTGCTGCCGGCGCCAGGGATGCCTTGGTCGGGTGAGGAGAAGAGCCAGGCAAAGTCCAGCGAGGAGAAGTTGTCCCGGGTGAGGGAGGGCAGGGGAGCGTAGCGTTGCGTGCCCTGGTCGCCGGCGTAGTGGGGCCAGTCGGTGGAGGCCTGGGATTCGGAAGCATGGGCCTGCCGGGCGGGCGCGGGGACGGCAAGCGGCAGAAGGAGGACCAGAACGGTCAGGGTTGGAAGGGATTGGAGGTTTTTCAAAATTCGTTTTGAGGGCGGGACGCCCTCGATCCCGGGTTAGCGGTCAAGGCCGCCTACGCAGAGGTACTTGATGTCCATGTAATCGTCCATGCCGTAGCGCGAGCCTTCGCGGCCCCAGCCGCTGGCCTTGACGCCG
Source organism: Gammaproteobacteria bacterium (assembly GCA_963666765.1). GTDB lineage: Bacteria > Pseudomonadota > Gammaproteobacteria > Steroidobacterales > Foliamicaceae > Foliamicus. The sequence goes on along the minus strand of OY762933.1, from coordinate 1,312,726 downwards.
CCGAATGGCGCCATTTCGCTGGAAATGATGCCCTCGTTCATGCCCACCATCCCGAACTCCAGGGCTTCCGCCACCCGCCATACGCGGCCGATGTCGCGGCTGTAAACGTAGGCGCACAAGCCAGCCTCCGTGTCGTTGGCCAGCCGAACCGCCTCCGCTTCGTCGGCGAAAGGCGTCAGTGCCGCGACGGGACCGAAGATCTCCTGGCGGAACACGGGCATTTCCGGCGTGACATTGCGCAAGACGGTGTGCGGGTAATAGCAGCCGCCAAGGTTCGAGGCCTTGCCGCCCATCAGGCATTCCGCGCCCGCATCGATGGACTCTTCGACCAGCCCGGACACCTTCCCGATCGCCGCATCGTTGATGAGCGGGCCTTGTGTAACGCCTTCGTCGGCGCCATCTCCCAGAACCAGCTCGCTGGAGGCGGCCACCAGGCGGTCGCAGAACTCGTCGTAGATGCTGTCCTGGACCAGGAAGCGGTTGGCGCATACGCAGGTCTGGCCGCTGTTGCGGTATTTCGAGAGCAGGGCGCCGGCTATGGCGTCGTCCAGGTCGGCGTCGTCGAATACGATGAACGGCGCATTGCCGCCCAGTTCCATGGTCGTGCGCTTGAGCGTGGGGGCGCATTGCTTCTCCAGCAGCTTGCCTACCTCGGTGCTGCCGGTGAAACTGAGCTTGCGCACCAGGGGGCTGCCGGTCAGCTCCGCTCCGATTTCCACCGGATTGCCCACCACTACGTTGAAGCAGCCTGCCGGGAAGCCCGCCCGCTCGGCCAGTTCCGCCATCGCCAGCGCGGACAGCGGTGTGTCCTCGGCAGGTTTGACCACAACGGTGCAGCCGGCCGCCAGCGCCGGCGCCACCTTGCGCGCGATCATCGCGTTGGGGAAGTTCCACGGCGTAATGGCCGCGACCACTCCGACCGGCTGGCGTATGCAGATGGCGCGCGTATGGGGAGTTGCGCCGGAGAATACGTCGCCGTCGGCGCGTTTGGCCTGTTCCGCGAACCATTCGATGAAGGAAGCGCCGTACTGGATTTCGCCGCGGGACTCGGCCAGCGTCTTGCCCTGCTCGGCGGTCATCAGCACCGCCAGGTCCTCGGCCGCTTCGATAGTCAATTCGTACCAACGCCTGAGAACGCCTGCGCGCTCCTTGACCGTGGTTTGGCGCCATTTCCCGAAAGCGCGGTACGCGGCTTCGATGGCGCGCCGCGTGTCGGCCGCGTTCGCCGTCCGGACCTCCGCGATGGTCGCTCCCGTGGCGGGATTGCGCACGGTCAGAACCTCGCGCGCCTCGCCGGACTCCCAGGCGCCGTCCACGTAGGACATGGTCCTCAGCAGGAGCTGATCTTCAAGTGCGGGGACCTGCTGCATGCTCGCCATAACGAATCTGCCTTTGCGATCAAGGCCCCTTACTCCATCAGAGAGGCGGGGGCGACCGTATTTTAGTGCCGTGTCACGGCACTAAAATACGAACCCACCATGGACTTCACGCAGCGCCGACGGTTTCTGAAAGGGGCAGGGATGGCCGCCGCCGCCGCGATGGCGGGCAACGCTCTTCCGTTTGAACGCTGGTCGCGGTTCGGCTTGATTCCCGCGGCCGCTGCGCAAACACTGCCATTGGAGGGCAAGGATGGGCTTAAGGTGCTGAACGACCGGCCCCTGAACGCGGAGACACCCGCGCACCTTCTCGATGATGAGGTCACGCCGGTCGCGCGTCATTTCATCCGCAACAACGGCATTGTGCCCACGGACATGAACCCCGACACCTGGACGCTGCAGATTGACGGGCTGGTCGAGCGTCCCATGACGCTCAGCATCGAAGAGTTGCGCCGCCGGTTCGAGGTAGTGACTTATCGGCTGCTTATCGAGTGCGGAGGCAACGGTCGGGCGGGATTCGAACCTCCGGCCCGCGGCAACCAGTGGACCCTTGGCGCGGTCGGGTGCTCCGAATGGACCGGCGTGCGCCTGGCCGACGTGCTGAAGGCCGCGGGCTACAAGGAGACGGCGATCTACACGGCCCACGAGGGCGCTGATCTGCACCTGTCCGGAACGCCGGGCAAACTGCCGATTTCGCGCGGCGTCCCGCTGAAAAAGGCAATGGACCCCTACAACCTGATCGCGTTTGAAATGAACGGCGGCCCGCTGCATCCCATGAACGGGGCGCCCTTGCGCCTGGTGATACCCGGCTGGCCGGGTTCCTGTTCGCAGAAGTGGCTGACCCGAATCCGGCTGCGGGACGTGGTCCATGACGGCCCCAAGATGACGGGCTCCTCCTACCGCGTTCCGCCCTATCCGGTCGCTCCCGGCGAGTCGGTTCCGGAAGAGGACATGCAGATCATCCACGCGATGCCCGTGAAGTCGCTGATCACCAGGCCGCAAACGGGCCTGGCAATCGATACGCCCGAACTTGAGGTGGCGGGGCACGCCTGGGCCGGCGATGTCGAGGTGGCGCGAGTGGACGTTTCCAGCGACTACGGCGCCACCTGGCAGACGGCCGAACTCGCGCCGCCGCACAATCCCCACGCCTGGCAGCGGTTTTCCGCCAAGGTGCGATTTCCCCGGCCCGGCTATTACCAGGTATGGGCGCGCGCCACCGACAGCAACGGCGTGAGCCAGCCGTTCACGCCGGCCTGGAACCCCAAGGGCTACCTGAACAACGCATTGCACCAGATCTCGGTGCGCGTGGCGTAATCGCAATGACGGCGCCTTGTGTTCGGCGGGCAGTCCTGCCGGTCGCTCTTGTTGCCGCCTGCCTGGGGATGCTTGCCTGGGCGGACGACGAGCCGGAGACTGACCCGGAAAGCGAACAGGAGCAGGCCCTGTTCCGCGGCATGCCGGATGATGTCGGGCGGCTGGAGGTGTTCGGTTTTTGCGGGTCCTGTCATTCCATCGACCTGGTGCTGCAGCAGGGCCTGTCGCGCGCCGTATGGGAACAGGTGCTTGTGGAAATGGTGCGGGACCAGGAAATGGCGCCGCTGCAGCCGGATATCCGGGTCAAGGTGCTCGATTACCTCGAGGAGTACTACGGGCCCGACCGCAAGGCTCTGGGGCCGAAGGCGTCCCGCCTTCCTTGAGGGCAGTGCCCCCAATCCCGGGCGAGCGGTTTCAGGTCAGAGCAGGTCCCGCAGGGCGCTCTTGATTACCTTGCCCATTGCGTTTCGGGGCAGGCCATCCATGATCTTCAGGCGCCTCGGCGCCTTGTAGGAAGACATCCTGCCGGAGCACCATTGCCTGAGGCCGGGCAGGCAGCTGAGCCGGACACGTTCAGACGCATCCGCCGAAATCCGTCGCACACCGCCTTGCGCTGCGCGGCGGCGAGCGACTCGATGTGCTCAATCAACTTCACATAGACGGTCGGCACCGCCATGAACAGGGAGTAAGCGCCGCATACGAATGCCTCGCATCCCCCTCGATCAGGGCGGTCCCCCGGTTCCCCGCGCGTAACGCGGGGAAGGTCGTCCTATTCATCTTTCGTTCCAGGAATGCCCAATTTGGAGGGACTCACCTAAAGCGACCCGATACACGGGTATATTCTCCTGTATGAGCGTTTCCATTTCGCTATCATTTGCCCCATGGCCATCGCTGCTTTCGACACGCTGCAAGCCGCCCGGACACTCCAGAAAGCCGGGTTTGATCAGCCAAAGGCTGAAGCCCTGGCCGAACTGATGCGGCAGCGCGACATCGACTTGGCCACCAAAGCGGATATAGCTGTCCTGAAAGGTGATATAGCCGCTCTCGAAGCGCGGCTCGAAAAGTCCATCAACCAATTGCGCAACTGGTTCGTGAGCGGCCTGGTTACCATCCTGGTGGCAATCCTGGCAACAGCTTTCCTGCCGGGGCTGTGAGCGCAGATCCGGCGAGGCGAGCGTAACGAACGGTAGCAAGACTGGCCTACAATGTGCGGCTGATGCGATCCACGTCCGGGAGAAGACTATGAAGCGTACGTTATTGGCTATTCTGGCGATGTCCGCAGGCGGACTTGCCACTGGCGCGGCCTATGCCGACGAGGGTCTCACGGGGGTTGCTCATGAGCGGCATGAACTGATGGAGGCGATGGCCGACGCGATGCAGGCAATGAGCAGTCAGGTTCGCGGAATCGAGGAATATGATGCGGACCGGATGCGCGAACTGGCGGGCCGGATCGCCGATTCCGGCGGTGAGCAGATGACCTCGCTGTTCCCGGAGGGCAGCTACGATGCCGCCGGCGAGGCCTTGCCCGCAATCTGGGAGGACTTCGAGCGCTTCTCCACCCTGGCCGGCGACCTGACCGAGGCGGCCAACAAGCTGGCTGCCGCCGCCGATACGCCGCCGGCGCCGCCGAGCGCCGCGCCTCCCGATCCCTCGGCCGGAGGAGATGCTGCGGCCCCGGCCATGGATGCCGGCACGGCGCTGTTCGGCGTGGGAATGGCCTGCAAGGCCTGCCACGACGATTTCCGCAAGGAGGACGATAGCTGAGCGCAACGCCGCGTTTTTTCCCGAAATGGCGCCTGGCGCTGGGCGCCCTGGCCGTTCTCGCGGGCGGCATTGCCGGTGCGCAGGCGTCAGGCGAAGCAATTGCGCGTGACTATTCCGGACTGACCGGCGATTCAAATCGCGGCTTTTACATTGCCCGGGTGGCCGGCTGCATCACCTGTCACCGGGCCGCCGACGAGGGCGAGTCGCTGTTCTCCGGAGGGCTGCCGATCGAATCGCGCGCGGGCACCTACTTTGTGCCTAACATCACGCCGCATCCCGAGGACGGCATTGGGGTCTGGACCTTCGAGGATTTTGCGCGCTCCCTGACCGACGGCCTGGATCCGGAAGGCAAGCATTACTTTCCGGTCTATCCCTACCCGTTCTACACGCATTTGACGAGCCAGGACATCGTGGATTTGTGGGAAGCGGTGAAATCCGTTCCGCCCGTGGCCGGCCGCGCCCCCAGGCACAAGCTCAGGCTGTTTTATCGAATGCGCGGCGCTGTCGGTGGCTGGAAGAGCCGCTTCCTCCGCCCCGGCGAGCTGACTCCGGATGAAAGCAGGTCCGAGCAGTGGAATCGCGGCCGTTACCTGGCGGAAGGTCCGGCGCACTGCGGCGCCTGCCATACGCCTCGGGGAGCCATGGGCGGGCGGGATCTGTCGCGGCGCTACCAGGGCGGCGTGGAGAAGGTGGGCTCGAACGGGCCGGACATTACGACCGCGACGCTCGAAGCCAACGGCTGGACCGAAGGCGACCTTAGCTGGTCGCTGCGCAGCGGGATCATGCCCGACGGCGACACCTACGGCAGTTCCATGGCGGAGTTCGTGCACCATGGCACGCGTTTCCTGAGCAACGCCGACCTCGCTGCGATCGCAAACTACTTCTTCGACCAGCCGCCGCCGGAATAATTCCTGGCTGTGAGGACATTGCCCTCACAGCGTCTCGCCCTCCGGGAGGCCGGGGACGGCCTCCCGGAGGGCGCCGTGGGGGCAATGCCCCCACTCCCGGGATCAGTCGAATGCGCCGATACTGCGGGCGAAAAGCGTGTAGGGGCGCGGTTCGTCGCGCATGGCCGCGTGCCGTTCGCGTTGAACGTCGCGGATTGCCGGGTTGGATTCAACCCCGCACCCCTCGACGATGCGGTTCATGAAATTGAAGATCGCGCATACCGAAATCGCGTGATAGAGCGCTTCCTCGCTCCAGCCGGCGTCAAGGACCCGTTGCGCGTCCGCATCGGTCAGCCGCGCAGGGGCCTCCGTCAGTTTGCGGACGTAATCCAGTACCGGCAGCATCTTCGGCTCCACCCCGGCCCGCGAGGGATCGTTCATTACGTTCTCGAGCAGGTCCGCGTCGATGCCGTGCATCTCAGCGATGATGCTGTGGGCGCCGTGGCAGTAGTTGCAGGCGTTGATGCCGGACACGTAGGCGGCGATGAACTCGCGCTCTCCCACGGTGAACGGCGAGGGGCCGCGCAAGAGGTCGTCCGTGTACTCGCAAAGCGCCTTTACGCCCATCGGGAAGCGGCGGAACACATCCGCGAGATCGGCCTGTTCGGGGAGGGAGGGCAGGCGGGCCACGATTACTACTCCTTGTCCGTTTCTGTCGGAGCGCTTGCCGCCCCTTCGGTCAGCAATTTGAGGTCCCGCAGGATATCGTGGGTAAAGCGCTCGCGGCGCGCCTTGAGGGTTGCCGCCCGCTCCGCGTCCGGACTGTATCCATCGAGGGCGGCGGCGGTCACGACGCCCTGGCGTGCCAGCAGGTCCTCCAGCGCATAAAGGCGGTCCATGCTCATCCAGAGCTGGGCGCTCAACTCCAGGATCATGTTCATCATCGCATCCTGGACCGGGTCCTTGAAATAGACCGGATAGTCCCCGGCCAGGGGCGCGCCGCCTTCCGGCGTTTGCCCGGACGGGCCGCGCTTTGTCACTGGGCGCGGGTCGCGTACCAGACCTGCGTCGTGCCCAGGTGCTTGCCGGGCGCCGCCGGGACGAAACCGTATTCCTCGAGCAGTCCGTCGAAATCCGTGTAGCAGAAGTCGTCGCCGTACGCTTCCCCGTTATGGCGCGAATCGAAATGGCGGTGGTAGAGCTGGGCCGGCGTCATGCCGCTGGCCATCATGAAGTCATAGACCGCAAACATTCCGCCCGGACGCAGGACGCGGCGCACTTCCGCCAGGGTCTCGCGAATGATCCGCATCGGAATTTCGTGGAAAAGGATGAAGGAGAAAACGATATCGAAGCTGTTGTCCTCGTAGCCGGTGTTTTCGACCAGCCGCTGAGAAAAGCACACGTCGATGCCCAGCTCCACGGCGCGATGGTGGGCGCAGCGCAGCATCGGCTCGGAATGATCGATGCCGGTCACATCCGCCTCGGGAAACCTTTCCTTCAGTGCCGTTGTGCTTTGGCCGACCGAGCAGGCCAGGTCGAGGATCCGCTCGACGCGGCCGTCGGCAGGCAACGGCAGATGGTTCTGGACCAGCGAGGCGTGAAGCTGGTCCTTGTCGTTATCGCCCACGAAGAAGATCTTGGTCCCGTAGTGGTAGCGGAAGCCGGCCAGCGGGTCCTTGTGGTAGCCGTTCGGCTGCAGATGAAAGTGCACGTTGGCGTATTCCGGCTGCTCGAATCCAGGATCCAGTTCAAGCTGGGCCGGTCCGCGTGTTTCGGCTGCCTCGAGCTTCCCGAGATGAATGTCCCGGCGTGCGTCCAGCGAACTGCATATGCGCCGCCACTTCATTTCCTGCTGCGAGCGCATGAGGCGGTCGCGCACCCGGGCAATCGGCATGTCTTCAGCTATCTCGCGCACTTTCTCGAGGCGTTCGGCCGGCGGTTCCGAGGTGTCCTCCAGGTGCCCGGTGCGGGTCGCGAGTTGCTGTTCGAATTGCATGCCGTCCAGCACGAACGAGCGCAGGCTCTCGACAAAATCCAGGTAACTCTCGTCTTCCCGGCTGGCAAGCTCCGGCAGGATTGTTGCATTGTTGCGCTTGAGCGCCTTGCTTGTATCGACTTCCATCAAAGGCATGGTTCTACTCCTTACTGCGCCGCCATTCCCCCGTCTATGGACAGCTCGGCCCCGGTAATGTGGCGGGAATCGTCGCTGGAAAGGTAGCAGACCAGATCGCCGACATCACGCGGATGCCCGATCTTGTGCATTGGCACGGTGGCTTCCATCTTGGCCCGTAACTCCTCCGCGCGGCCTTGCAGCACGCGCTCCACGCTTTCGGTCCAGACGAGACCGGGGTGCACCGAGTTTACCCGTATCCCCGTGCCCAGGGCGGCCGCTTCAGCCGCGACCACCTTGGTCAGGGCGGTCAGCGCCCCCTTGGCCGACGTGTAGGCCGTACCGTGCGGGAAACCGCGCAATCCCGCCCGCGACGACATGACGATAATGCTTCCCCCCGGGGCCATCAGCGGCAGGCCGTCCCGCAGTCCGAGGAACTGGCCTTCCACGTTGACCTTGTAGAGGAAATCCAGGTCTTCGGGCTTTACGCTTTCCAGGGGCCCCAGCCTGGCGTCGCCGGCATTGCTGAGCAGCACGTCCATCGCGCCCCAGACTTCGCGTACGCGGTCGTAGAGCCGCGTCCAGTCCGCTTCTACCGTGACGTCCTGGCGGACGAATTCGATCTCGGTGTCCGGGGCCACTTCGCTGACCATGCGCAAGGTCTCGGCCGCCCCCTCTTCGTTGCGGCCGGTAAAGATCAGCCGCGCGCCCTCCTCGGCCATGTGCATGGCGCAGCCCCGGCCGATGCCCGAGGTGGCGCCGGTGATGAGGACGCGCTTGCCGGCCAGCCGGCCCGGTTCGCCGTGACCGGCCGTGTCGTTCAGGAAATCCATAAGCCCCCGTCCAGGGTGACGCATGAGCCGTGCATATATATTGCGCCGTCACCGGCCAGTTGCACCACCAGGGCTGCTACTTCCCCGGCGCTCACCCTGCCGTTGAGCAGGGGGTTTCCACCTTCCGGCAGCGCCGGTCCGCCTTCGTAGTGTCCCGTCAGAACAGCGTGTATGTGAATGCCGTCGCCGGCCTCCGCGCAGGCCAGCGCGGCGGACTTGCTGAGCGAGCGGATTCCGCCGGCGCTGGCGGCATACGCGGCGGCGCCGGCCAGGGCGCGGTCCGCGAAGACCGAGCTCATGTTGATGATCGCGCCCTTGCGCCCGGCGGCGCGCAAGCGCACCACGGCCGTCTGCGTTCCGAAAAAGGCCGCTGTCAGGTTGCTTTGCAGCGCCTGGCTGAACTGCTTGAGAGAGGTCTCGGCAAGTGTGCCGGCACGGTGCGCGTAGCAACCGTTTACCAGGACGTCAGGAAGCAGCGATTCCGATTGCAGGCGGTCGTACAGCTCCGGCCACGCTGCCGGTTCGGCGCGATTGTGGGAAACGAGGCGCGCTCCGGTTCCGGCGAGAGCCGATTCGGCGGCGTCCCTGGAGTCAGGGTCGTGGGCGATTAATACGGCCTCGGCGCCGCAATCCAGGGCGCGGCGCGCAACGGCGGCAGATACCGCCGGACCCGCTCCGCTGACGAGCATTACCTTGTTGGCGAGACGCTCCGACATAGCGGGTCGATTCTACAGGACGCCCGGCTTGAAATCCCCGCCTGAAATCCCCAATTCCATTGCAGAAGAGGCTCCCGCAAGGGCGGGAGCGAATGAGTAAAGAGCACAAAGGAGAAGAGCAATGAGAAACCTTGTTGTCAGGACCCGTCCACGGACTTTTGTCACGCCGTGGGCCTTCGGTTCCATGCACCGGGAACTGGAGAACTGGATGGACCGTGCATTCCGCGTTTCGAACGGCGACAGCCTGGAGCACAGCTTCACGCTGACTCCGAGAATGGACATCGCGGAAACCGAAAAGGGCTATGAGTTGACCGCTGACCTGCCCGGTATGCAGGACAAGGACGTGGAGTTTCCGTGTCCAATGACGTCCTGACCATTACCGGTGAGCGGAGTTACGAGCGGGAAAGCGACGGGCGCAGCGTCCACCTGAATGAACGTGGCTTCGGTACGTTCAAGCGTTCCTTCAGCCTGCCGGACGACGTGGACCAGGACCACATCCAAGCCTGCCTGAAGAATGGCGTGCTGGAGATCCACTTGCCGAAAGCCGAAGAAGTGGCGCCATCGTCACGCCAGATCAAGGTTAAGGCAAGCTGAAGTCACACCTCACGGAACTGAAGTAACCCCCAAACCCTGCCGGCCCGCCTGACCCCCTCCCCAATAGGCGGCCGGCAGGTTCTCATGGGGGCTTATATACCTAACTAGCCAGCGCAAGATCCGGGGCCTGTCCCAGGCGCAGTAAGTCACCCTTAACTCGTTGTATAATAAGTAGAAATGGCGCACCGCAATATCACCTACCGCTTGGTTCCAGGCAGCTCCGCAAGAGCTGCGAAGATCGCGCAGACCGCCGGTGCGGCCCGCTGGGTGTGGAACCGGGTGCTGGCGGACACGCAGGAGCAGTACCGGCTGCATTGCGACACCGAACGTTTCTGTGACGATACGCTCATAGGCCTGCTTTTCGAGCGTCCTGCGAGGCCCTCTCTGTCGTTCTTCAGCCTTGGCAAGCGGTTTACGGCGCTGCGCTCCAAGACCCCCTGGCTGCAGGCCCTGCCTTATCATCCCGTTCGCCAGGCCCTCAAGTACCAGGCCGACGCCTGGAAGCGGTCGTTTCAATACGGGGGCTTCCCGAAGTTCAAGTCCCGCAGGGGCGATGACTCGTTCACGATACCGCAGGACGTGAAGATACGCACCGACTCGATCAGCGGCGTGCGCCGATTGTGGATACCGAAAGTGGGCTGGTGCGTGCTTCGGCGTTCAGGCGGGAACCCGTACGAGACCCCCTCCGCGGGGAGCGGCTGCACCCCGAAGCAGGCAGTGGTCAAGCGGGTGTTGGGGCGCTGGTACTGCACGGTGTGCTACGACGTTCCCGACGCCCTTGTTGCGCCGGCCGACAACGGTTTGGCCTTAGGATTGGACCGCAACTGCGGGCAGGTTGCCGCCAGTGACGGGCGGATATTCGAGATGCCGGGCATGGAGCGGCTTGAGGCGCGTCGGCGACGCTATCAGCGGATGATGTGCCGGCGGAAGAAAGGTTCGAAGCGCAGGGCGGTTGCGCGCCACCGCTGTGCGAAGGTCCAGCGGAAGATCGCGATGGCGCGGTCGAATTGGCAGCACCACGTCAGCCGTGAACTGGCCGGCAGTGCGGGGACGGTTGTGATCGAAGCGCTGAACACGAAGGAGATGACCGCGAGCGCCAAGGGCAGTGCGCAGAGTCCGGGCGCGAACGTCAAAGCCAAGTCCGGGCTGAACCGCTCGATCCTGAATACCGGCTGGGCGGGACTTGAAGCGAAGCTCTCCTACAAGGCAGCCACCTTGATTGAGGTGGACCCGGCCTATACTTCGCAGACCTGCCGGGTGTGTGGTCATGTGGCGGCGGAAAACCGCCGCTCGCAAAGCAAGTTCGAATGCGTGGCCTGTGGCCACCAATGCAATGCCGATGTGAACGCGGCGTTGAATATTCAGGCCCGGGGGACTGGGGCGGCTGGACGTGGAGGCGGCGGGGTTACCCGGCCTGTGAATCGTCAACGAGATATACCGAACGCCAGTGCGCTTGCGCTGGCTAGTTAAGTATATAAGCCCCTTCTCATGCCACAATGACCGCGCCATGCGCGCGATGATTCTCAGCCGTCCGCGCGGCGGCCTGCATTCCGAAACTCTGAATCTGCCGGCGCCTGCCGCGGGCCAGGTGCGCGGCCGCGTACTGGCTTGCGGAGTCTGCCGCACCGACTTGCACCTGGTGGACGGCGAGCTGCCCGGCCCGAATCTTCCGATCGTCCCGGGACACGAAGCGGTGGCTGTTGCCGAAGCAGTGGGGGAGAGCGTTGAGCATATCCGGCCCCGGCAGCGTTTCGGCGTTCCATGGCTGGGTTGGGCCTGCGGCGAATGCCGCTACTGCGGTGAAGGCCGGGAGAACCTTTGCGACAGTGCGCAATTCACCGGCTTTCACCGCCACGGTGGTTACGCGGAGGGCATCCTGGCCGACGCGCGTTACTGCGTGCCGATTCCCGACAGTTATTCTGACGAACACGCCGCTCCGTTACTGTGCGCCGGACTGATCGGCTATCGCAGCTGGAAGCTGGCGGGGCCAGCCGAGCGTCTCGGGATCTATGGATTCGGCGCCGCGGCCCACATCGTCGCCCAGGTTGCGCTGGAGCAAAACCAGGAGGTATATGCCTTTGTCCGTCCCGGGGACGACAAGGGCGAGGCGTTCGCCCGGGAACTCGGTGCGGTCTGGGCGGGGCCATCGGACCGGCAGCCTCCGGTGAAACTTGACGCGGCGCTGATCTTCGCGCCGGTGGGCGACCTCATCCCCGCGGCCCTGGCTGCGGTCCGCAAGGGCGGGACCGTGGTGTGCGGCGGTATCCATATGAGCGAGATTCCAGCGTTTCCGTATGAACTGCTATGGGGCGAGCGCGTCTTGCGCTCGGTGGCCAACCTGACCCGCGCCGACGCCGAGGAATTCATGTCGCTGGCCGAGGCCACGCCGATCAGCACACGCGTAACCCGCTATCCTCTGAAAAGCGCCAACGCGGCGCTGAACGACCTGCGCGCTGGCCGCCTGAACGGCGCCGCCGTCCTCACCCCATGAACTCCTTTCTTTCCGTCACGGCTTAGGCTGCGAGAGGGGAAAGCCGATCTCTTGCCCTCAGGGCGAACTCCTAAGAAGTCCTTGGTAGTTGCCTCCGCATCCGGGGATTCATAGACGATGACCTCGCCTCCGGGGACCGCTGGAAGTTCGTTCGTGGTCATGATCATCCTCCTTGACTAACGGGACCGAAGCCGCGCCGGCGGGCACGGAGTCTCCTCCTGCTCCAGAGCGGCTGCCTTTTCGGCGGCTATTGCCTGTAACTCCTCAATATGATGGTGAACCCATTGGCTGAAAAACCACGCTGGAATTCGGACTGAAGTCACTTTGAAAAGGTGCCGGTCAAGTGCTCCGCCGCTGCTCAGAAAGTTGGGTCTCGAAGCTGAGAGTGGCTCCCCAGGCCAAATCAGAACTACACGTGTAACTATCTGTTATTATTATAGTTCTCTTTCGCATGCGGCGTCTTACCCCACATTCTTACTCACAGCGGCTCGTTATGCCCGGCGTTTTGCTGCGCTGTGCTCAGTGTTCGCTTTTCTTCTTCAAAGTACGGGCCTAGAAAGTCCAAGACTCCTTGATCCGGGACAACTCGCACCACGGATCCTACCGTTGGGTAAACCTCCAAACGCAGATTGTCTAATGACTCGGCCTCGCACTGTTTGACCAAGCCCTCCGCAATCTGCCTCCAATTATCATGCGATTGCAGGTCAATATCGACCGTCGCCGTCTCGCCGTACGCAATCGTTTCTGGCGACATGGGACGCTTGCTCCACAAACTCCGTTGGCGTTTGCCTTTGCCAACGCACCAAGCCCAACCTTTTATCGTTACCGCTCGCTGACCTAAATTTGTTGCGCTGAGAACAATACATTCCGTTACATTGCCGCCCATCCCCTCATAACTCACTGCGCGGAAGGCCTTTACTTTCAGGTGCACTTTTTCGCCGCGGCGGGCCAGGTGCAGGGCAACCCCAACGGCGGCGATCGTTCCAGCGGCCGCCAGCCACCCTCCGGCGGCAGCAGCAATCTGGACCCATTGATCAAAAGTTAGATTCATCTCGCTCAAGAAGAGCTCCGCACTTGCTACTCGCGCTGCGCAAGGAACGCATGGAGGCGTGAACACAGGACCTAATAGTCGCTGGCCCGCACGCCGAGGTATAGCGTCTCGATGTCGTTGTGTTCCGCGATTGCCTCTCGTACGTTCGGATTGGTGACGTCCAGGACGCGTAGGACGCCGTTCGTCATGCGTGCGACCGATTCGATGCGATGGAAGTACTCTCCATGAGTTGCCGCGAAGTCGGCCAGGCCGCGCAGCTTGGGGAGCGCGTCAGCGAGGTGATGGCCATGGGGATCTATGATGGAGACCTTGATGTCCTGTTCTTCGCCGTGGAAGAAGAGGAAGTCGGGGCACATTCGGCGCCAGTGCCCTTGTGAATTCCGGTACGCGATAACGAGGGCATCACCCGATGGCCGGGCAGGATTCCGATACCAGGCCCGGAAACCGTCGCGGCCCATCTCTTTGTCTAGGACATCGATCTCCCACTGGTTCAACGAGTGGACTGGGAAGTTTCCGTCCAGGTCTGACATCAAATGGTCGGCGCGAGTCTCAAGCTTGTTGCCTTCGTCATCTTCGGTCTCCTCGGTTCGGACGCGGGGTCGATTGATTTCTGTCGACTGAACCTCGGTCGACATGCCCTTGATCTCGTCATAAACGGCACGGCGCTCGTCCGAAAGGTCCTTGATCGCGACCCGGTGTTTGTCAAACCACTTTGTGCAGATTCGTTCGGCTTCTCGGTCCAGTTCGTTTCCCACTCCGGCGACTTGGGCCAACGCTGCAACCTTGACATGTGCGTCAAACAATCCATCGTCGTCTTCGTCCACTTCCGCGAGGTGGTCCGCATACTTGCGGGCCAAGTCCGCAGTGAGTACGCGCCCGGCGGCCTGAAAGTCAGCCTCGACCGAGAATTCATCGGCGGCCTCAACGAACGCAACCTGGTCACGGACCTCGCCGCCAATAACGTGTGCCACGAGAGTTTCGCCTTCTACCTGAAGGATTCCCTTGCTCGCGGCAGCCACTGCGGTTTTGTGCTGAACCATTAGCCCGTCGAGTCGACCGAAGAGACTCCGATAGGCCTCCTTGCGCGCATTTGGTCTCAGCCCGTCTCGAGATAGAGCCTGTGCGAGCGCAGACAACCGTCTGACGGGGCGCGCAGCCCTCCTCGGCAAGGTCTGCGATGGCAATTCTTCAAAGGCTTCCCAAACCGCCTCGCCGATCATCGGATTGATGTCCATGTCTACCGGGGCCAGAAGAACGCGGCGGCCCGTACCTCCACCAGTGCCGTCCTCGTCGCGATCGCGATCGCCAAGCATGTTGCTGGCCACCCTTGCTGCGGCGCTGCGATCGAAATGTGGCAGTACGCATGCAACGGAGTTCAGTAGATCGTTGCCAGGCACCCGGCGTGCCAAAGGTGTTCGGACCATTCGGCCGAGAAGCTGCGTGATGTGCGTTTCGTCCCTGGCAGGACGGAACGACACCAGCACCTCGGCGCGTGGGCAGTCCCAACCCGTGGAGATTGCGTCCTTGGCGAACAATACGCGGATGTGCGACCGGTCCTGGACAGTCTGAGGGGCAACGTGCGGAACCACGAATCCTCCGATTTTGAGGGTGGCGTGATCCCCGAACACATGCGCCATGGCATCCGGTTGCAACTCCTGCCAAGTTGCTTTGATGGTTTCGAATGCGGACAGGAGCAGTTGCTCCGATGGCGTGTTGGGCACTTGCACAACGAGAAGGGGAACCACAGCCTCAATGCCCTCTCTTTGGGCATAGGCGCCCCACAGCTTTGTGGCTTGCATTGCTCTCTTGGCAGCTCGCGCCAGCAGGACGGTATCGAATCGGCCCGCCTCCGTGGGGAAGTCGAGTCGAATGTCGTCCTTCAATAAGCCCGACTCCTGGACTCGTTCAGGCGCAACAACTACCGAGGGATAGCTGGTCCGGTTCTGTGACTCGGCCATCGCGTCGTTGAAACGCTCGACTGTTGCCGATATTCCCCACACGATCGGCACCGGTGGCGCGCCATTGGCGCCGTTGATAAGCCGCTGCACGATGGTGGCTTTCTCTGCCCGGTCGCGTTGGCTTGGTGACTTCATACCACGATGGGCTTCGTCAAGGATCAGGTAAAAAGTGAGCTGTTCGTCATCGATGGTGTTCGCCAGCGTGTCCCACATCGTGAACGCTCGTGAATCCGGCATAGGCAGTGCGGACTGGGCGCCCTCCCGAGAGTCCTGGTCCGCCCCTCGCACCAGAAGTGAGTTCTTGCTCAACTTTTGGGCGTTGAGGAAATAAACGTTTCCCGGTTCCAGCTTCTCCTGGGCGAAGGTGTTCTCGATCACGACCAGTCGCGAGTGCGCGATTCGGTCAGCTGCTTCCATCAGCCGGAAGCGAGTTTGCTCGTTGAGTGACGGATCGTCGGTGAACCACAGCACGACGGCGCCCGGATCGGGATCGAATTCGTGGTCAGGACTGCCGTCGAACAGGGCCTCAATCACTGCCGCCGCCATCACCGTCTTGCCTGAACCAGTGGTTGCTGTGAGTGAGAAGGCTCCCGGCGCTAGCTGTGCACCCCAGTCGTGCCGAGCCCTTGCCAAACGGTTCAATACCTCAGCAACGGCATCCTCCTGATAGTCCTTAAGCGAGTACCGCACACCTAATCCCGGCCGGCGTTTATAGTGAAGTTCATAAGGTAGGACTCGTACAAGCGCACGCCTTCCACCCGGGACGGCAGTTCGCCGCAGACCGTTTGGAACCCCCTGTCATCGTCGGTGACGATGAACGCCATTCCCACGTTCTTGGTCTTGGCAACAGCAGCGAGAAAGTCCTTTGATGCATCAAGATCGAACAATACGGCGTATGTATCAGCGACGTCGAAGTCGTTCCTCGCTATCTCAATTCTGCGTCCTGCGGATCCTGCTTTGAGCCAAAGCAGGGGAGCAATTGCACTGAAGGATCGATTGTGTGCGACGGGCCTTGGTGCTTCATAGGTCACGGTGAAAAACTCAACGTTCTCCTCAAACCCGTCCGCGAAGGGAAACTCATCGGTGTATCCGTAGGAATCATAAATTGGATTGCCCTCTGGAGTGACGCCGGTGATGGCCGCCTCGATACGAGGCTTGGTGATGTACTCGCAGATGCCTAGTCGTTCCCACTCAGCGTCGCCCGGACGACGCCCTTGTTCGCGAAGTTTCTGTTCTTCCTCTGGGGATACTTCATTGTTGGTGACGCTGATACATTGGCGTTGCCCGCCATCTTGATAGTTCAGGCGCATTACAGCATGGGCAGTTGTCCCTGACCCCGCAAAGAAGTCTAGGATGACCGCATCGAGGTTATTGGAAAGGAAGAAACGCAGAATATCTTCGACAGCATACAGCGACTTGGGGTAGGGAAAGCGTCGCCCAGGGATCAGCTTCGACAGGACTCGTGTCCCGCCCATTTCAGCGTTGTGCGAAGGAAGGTTCCACACCCGCTTTGGCGTAGGCGTATCGTCGTCGACTGGCTTAGCGCCAATCACCGAGCCATCCTTGGCGTGGCCAGTGACGGCAATGGTCCCGTTGAGGATTTCGGCGATCGTCCCCGTTTGCAGGTACTGAACGGTTCCCTTCTTGCTTACTCGGACGTAACCGTTCCCAAGGTTGCGACGCAATACGCTTGGAGTCAATCCCCAGAGCATTTCTGTACCGTCCGGCTTCAACGGCCAAACAGCGTGCGTGCCTGCCGGTGCGACTACTGAATCTCTCTCGATATCATCCTCTACGGTATCGCCAATCGAGTGGATCTTGTTGGATTGTTTGTCCACGAAGATTGGGTAGAACTGATTAGGTCGTGCCCCCCGCCGGCTTGTAGGTTCTCGGCGACGTAGGCCGAGCCACTCCAGGCCAGCCGTCTGGCCCTTGTCGCCCTTGATAGGATCGAGCATATTGCGAACCCATGGGTTGGCTTTAATGTTGCCTATCGTCACGACGAAGAGATGCTCTTCGATTCGCGAAAACTTTCCGGGACGAACTACGCCCTTTGCGCTTATGACGCTGGTGATCATCTGAATATTGGCGTCTTGGAACATCTGCTCAAGAAGTAAGCCGAGTCGATGGACTTCTCGTTCATCAATCGCGACGATCATTACGGACCTCGCAGGCTTGAGCAACCGCTTTGCGAGCGTGAGCCGCCTCTGCATCATTGCCAGCCATTTCGAGTGTCGGTAGGCGTCGTCCACATCGACGTAGTCGTTGTTGTACTTCCAGTCACTCGCTCGGCTGTTGTAGGGTGGATCAATGTAGATCGCGTCGATCTTCCCTTCGTGGGTGTAGAGCAGAATCTGGAGCGCGTGGAAGTTTTCGGCATTAATCACGACATGAGACGGATTGTCGCCACCGCACTCGATCCGGCCGGTGGACACAAGACCTGGGTAAATCGGGTCGCGAAACTCGGCGACAACAACCAAGTCTTTCACCGAACGGGTCGCCATCTGAGGATCAGCTTCGGGATTCTGCCACCGCAC
The DNA here is from genome assembly GCA_963666765.1 of Gammaproteobacteria bacterium. Lineage (GTDB taxonomy): Bacteria > Pseudomonadota > Gammaproteobacteria > Steroidobacterales > Foliamicaceae > Foliamicus. The sequence goes on along the minus strand of OY762933.1, from coordinate 1,295,095 downwards.
GAGGCGCGCCACCTGATCACGGCTATCCATTTGAATGTGATCAACTCGCCAAATACTCGTGTCCACGCTATTCAACTTTTTGCCGCGCTCGGGTAGAAATCGAACCTTATCGCCCTTGCGCACTGGCCGACGCGGAAGCTCAACGGTCTCAGGAATGTGACGCTCGAAATTGAGCCCAAAGGCCCGGCGTGAGGACAGCGCCTCGACCTCTTGCTTCAAATCGGCAGCGAGCTGCGTATTCAACGACTCAACTTGGCACAGAAGATTACTCAACCTAGACACAAGCACCTCTGCCCAAATTGGCTGGCTGTCGGACTTACGTTACGCGACGGGAAGCGGCGCGACACTGTGTACGTGCAGTCGGATCTCGCTCATCCTGTAGCGTGCAGATTCCTGCCGGCGTCCAGGGACGGCAGCCGGGCGATAGCTGCGCCATTCTTTTGCTCCGCGAGCCGCAACTCGTAGAGCTTTTGGAGATTGAGCCAGAACTCCCCGGAGGTACTGAAGAAGCGCCCCAGGCGCAGGGCCGTATCGCCGGTGACGGAGCGCCGGCCATTGAGAATCTCGGTGATGCGGTTTACTGGTACTTCGATCTGGCGAGCTAGTTCGGCCGCGCTCATGCCGAGTGCGTCAAGATCCTCGCGCAACGTCTCGCCCGGATGGATGGGTTCACGCATTTCATTTCTCCTCTCAATGGTAGTCCACGATTTCGACTTCGGTTGGGCCGGAGCTGCCCTCGGGCCACTTGAAGCAGATCCGCCACTGATCGTTGATACGGATGCTCCACTGCCCCTTGCGCCGACCCTTGAGCGCCTGCAGACGATTGCCGGGCCGCGCCAGATCGCCCAGACCCGTAGCGGCATCGAGCTGGTCGAGCTTGCGCGAGGCGGTTCGGGTGAAGCCCGAAAAAGCCGCCACCCGGCGCCCCTGGTAGAACGCCTCGGTCTTCCTGTCCGAGAAACCAACGATCACGACAATTTCCGTCCCAGATGCAATCGCAACGCGTACACCATCACAGCAACATACGCATTACGTCAAGCATAACTCATCGGAAATCTTCACGCTCGTGGCAGCAGACAAGAAGTGAACCCGGTAGCATGGCCAGATGGTTCAAATCCGTTCTGCGAATAGACACGGAAACGGGTCCATCTGCGTTGGTCTCGCCTGCAGTGTCTTTCAGTTGTACATGTACTCGAACATTTGTCATTGCTTTGCCGGCGCGGCTTCGATCAGAAAATCCGTGCCGTTATCAATCCTGTCCTCGGATTGAACAATAACGGTCTCGCCTCCGGGGACTGCTCGACACTCGTTCGTGGTCGTGATCAGGGATCGTCCGCTCGTACGGGGGGCGGGTGGGCGGTCCGCCAGGCCTCGGCGATCTGCAAACGGGTGGCGATCCATACGCCCGGGCGGGTCAGGGCGCGCGCCAGGAAAGAGTCGAAGGCCGCGGCGCGTCCGGGCCGCCCGGCAATGCGGGCATGGATCCCTACCGACATCATCTTGGGTTCGCTGCGGGCTTCCTTGAGCATCCGGTCCAGGCTGTCGTTCAGGTAGTCGAGCCAGGCCCGCGCCGTGTAAGAGGGCGCATTCCACATCTTCATGTCGTTGGTGTCCAGTGCATAGGGCAACACCAGCATCGGCTGTGATCCGGCATCGTCCCACCACGGCAGGTCGCCGCTGAAGTCGTCCATGTGATAGCCATATCCCTCTTCCGAGAGCAGCCGCCGAGTGTTATCCGTAAACAGGTAACGCGACAGCCATCCCTGCGGACGCCGGCCGACGGAGGCCTCGATGCTGTCCGCGGCCTTGCGAATGAATTCGCGTTCCTCGTCCTCTTCCATGCGGTGCTGGAAGGACCAGCGGAACCCGTGCGCGCAGACTTCATGATGGCTTTGCGCCAGCCGCTCGGCGAGTTGCGGCTCGCGCTCAAGCGCCAGCGCCGCCGCCGTCACGGTGCATGGGGCGCCGTAGCCGTCGATAATGTCGAGCAGGCGGGGCGCTCCCGCGCGAACGCCGTACTGGTAGTTGCTCTCGTTGGGCAGGTTGGGTCCCGGGCCGCGCAACGCAATCCCGAGTTCATCCACGGGATCGGGGCGCGAATCGCCGTCCCCGGGTTTGGCCTCGGCGCCTTCCTCGATGTTGAGCACCACCGAAAGCGCGAGGCCGGCGCCGCCCGGCCAGCGAAAACCCGTATTCATGATCCGTGCGACTCCCTTATGACTTCTTTGCGGAAAAACTCCGGCGCACAGCCTCCCAGTGTGCGGGATCGGTCCAGGCGTTGGCCATGTGCTGCTCCTCGGCTTCCGACAGCGCGTCGTGCATGCGCCTGCGCAGGATGATCGCCAACGCTTTTTGTCCACGAAGCACGGCGCGACTGCGCTCCATCATCGCAGCGCTCCAGGCCAGCGCCAGTTCGTCCACCTTCTGGTGCTCTTCGCACACTTCGTCTATGAGGCCCGCTTCAAGCGCCTCTTCCGCGCTCATGCGCTTCGCCCTGAGCAGCAGCCCCATGCTTCTCGCGCTGCCGCAACGCGCAATGACGTCCGCCGCCCCGCCCCAGGCGGTCATGAGGTTGAGCTGCGCCTGCAGGAAGCCCAGCCGCGCATGTCCTGCCGCCAGTGTGTGGTCGCAGGCCAGCGCCAGTTCGGCGCCTCCGCCCAAAGCGTCGCCGTTCAGCGCTGCGGCCACCGGAACCGGGAAATAGCGCACTGTGTCCAGCGCCCGGCGCCCGATGCGCGAGATCTGGCGGGCGTCGTCAAGCGACCGCATCGAGTCGAGTTCGTGCAGGTCGCCCCCGGCGCAAAATGACTTGTCGCCGGCGCCGGTGATGATTACGCACTTGAGCGCCGCGTCCTGAGCGTGGTTCTCAAGCGTTTCCCGCAGTTCATCCAGCAGCGCAAAGCTCAGCGCATTGTGCTGCCGCGGGCGATTGAGCGTCAGGCGAAGCAGGCCGCCTGCGCGCTCTTCCACTTGCAGCATTTCGGTGGACACCAGTGTCTAGCGGCTCACGCGCATCAGCGGGCGAAGATAGCGCAAGCGTTCCAGCGGGTCCTCAAGCTCCAGGCAATGCTGCTTGTGCTCCAGGCCGATAGGCAGGATCTCGGCCAGCCGCAGGCTCACCCAACTGGCGTCGTCGAAGCGCGTTTCAATGCCCTGGTAAAGGCGGTCCAGCTTTTGAATCAGGTGCTGCAATGCGGAGCTCATGGAAAGGAATTCCGGCGGCAGGGGAACCTGGGGTTCGGGCGGCAGCTCCTCGATGTCGCCCACCCGCAGTCCGTCCGGCTGCAGGGCCGTGGCGTGGAGCTGGAACCTGAGGGAGCCGATGGCCAGTATGCCCAGAAGACCGCCGTCGCTCTGAAACCAGTCGGCAATGATCGCAAGGGTTCCGGTCCTGCACAACCTCTCTTCGGAGGACGACTCGCCGTTGTCCTCGATGCGGACCACGCCGAAGGGCTCGTCATCGCGCATGCACCGGCCGACCATGTCCACGTAGCGGGGCTCGAACACCCTCAGGGGCAGCGGTCCCTCCGGAAAAAGGACCGTCGGCAGGGGAAAAAGCGGGGTCCCGGTACGCATGCGCCAATAATAAGCGGACAGCCGCCGAAAACTCCCGCCGCGCCGCTTATGAGTCCTGCCGCGGCGTTTATCGGGAACGGCCTGCATGATAAACTTCCCGCCTTCCGTGGAAGCTTTCGGCGGCCAGTTCAAATTGCCTTGCATCAGTGCGGCCGGCCCGTTCTGAAAGGCAAGGAACTTATGGGACAGCACACTAGGAGCACACCATGCTGATGGGTCCGCCTCCCTGCGATTTCGGCGCGCCCGCGCCGCCTTTCAACCTGCCGGACCCGTCCGGGCGCGAGTTCAGTCTTCAGGACTGCGCCGGCGAGAACGGCACGCTGGTGATGTTCATCTGCAACCATTGCCCGTACGTACAGGCCATCCTCGGGAAGCTTTCGCGCGACACCGCCGAATTGCAGGAGCACGGAATCGGCAGCGTTGCGATCATGCCCAATGACGTGATCCGCTACCCGGCGGACTCTCCGCCGCGAATGGCGTCTCTGGCCGAACAGGCGGGTTTCGGTTTTCCGTACTTGCACGACGAATCGCAGGAGGTGGCGCGCAGCTACGGCGCGGTCTGCACGCCGGACTTCTTCGGCTACAACGGCGATCTTGAACTGCAGTACCGTGGCCGGCTCGATTCCAGCGGTTCGCGCCCCGCGCCCCCGGACGCGCCGCGCGAACTGTTCGACGCAATGGTCCGGATCGCAAGGACTGGACAAGGCCCGCGCAGCCAGAACTCCAGCCAGGGCTGTTCAATCAAGTGGCGGAGCTAGCAACCGCGCGCCGGGAGCGCGCAAACGCCCTTCGCGCGCTGGCCATGGATGCCGTGCAGCGCGCCAACTCCGGCCATCCCGGCATGCCCATGGGGATGGCGGACATCGCGGAGTTGCTTTACTCGGATTATCTCAAGGTGGCGCCGCGGCAGCCTCACTGGGTGGATCGCGACCGGCTGGTGCTGTCCAACGGCCATGGATCCATGCTCCTGTACGGCGCCGCGCACCTGGCCGGCTACGCCCTGGACCTCGACCAGCTGAAAGCGTTCCGCCAGCTTGGCTCGCATACGGCCGGCCACCCGGAACTCAACGTCGAAATCGGTATCGAGACTACCACCGGACCCCTTGGGCAGGGCCTGGCCAACGCAGTGGGCATGGCGCTGGGGGAACGGCTTCTGGCGGCCGAGTTCAACCGTGCGGAGCATGAAATCGTCGACCACAGGACCTGGGTGTTGCTGGGCGATGGCTGCCTGATGGAGGGCATCTCGCACGAAGCCTGCTCGCTGGCCGGCGTGCTGGGCCTCGGCAAGCTGATCTGCATCTACGACGACAACGGCATCTCGATCGACGGGGAAGTCGGCGGGTGGTTCCGCGACGATACGCCCGCCAGGTTCCAGGCCTACGGCTGGCACGTGGTGCGCGATGTCGACGGCCATGACCCCGAAGCCCTGCGCCGGGCGCTGGACGAGGCCTGCGCCGACGAGGACCGCCCCAGCCTGGTGTGCGCCCGGACCGTGATCGGTTTCGGTGCGCCGAACAAGCAGGGCACCGCGGATACGCACGGCGCGCCCCTGGGCGAAGCGGAGATCGAGGCCGCGCGCAGGGAGCTGAACTGGCCGCATGCGCCGTTCGAGGTGCCCGAGGACATCCGCCGGGGCTGGGACATCCGCGACCGCGGCGATCGGCAGGTCGAGAAGTGGGATGAACGTTTCGCCGCGTATGGCGATGCGTATCCGGAGCAGGCTGCGGAGTTCCGGCGGCGGATGGACGGCAGGCTGCCGGACGACTGGGAAGCGTCGGCGACGCGGGCGATAGAGAAAATCGCAGCCGAGCATAAGACCCAGGCCACGCGCAAGGCCTCGCTGGGCGCGCTGGAGGCTTTCGCTCCGATGCTTCCGGAAATGGTGGGCGGTTCGGCGGACCTGACCGGTTCCAACTGCACGCTCCATTCCGGGTCCGTTGCCGTAACGTCCGAAGGCGGCGGCAACTACGTATATTTCGGCGTTCGCGAGTTCGCCATGGGCGCCATGCTCAACGGCCTGGCGCTGCACGGAGGCTTCATTCCCTACGGCGGCACCTTCCTTACTTTCTCCGATTACCAGCGCAACGCGCTGCGCATGGCCGCGCTCATGCGCCAGCCCTGCATATTCGTGTTCACGCACGATTCGATCGGGCTGGGCGAAGACGGTCCCACTCACCAGCCGATCGAACACCTGGAATCGCTGCGCATCATTCCCAACATGCGTGTCTGGCGGCCATGCGACTCGGTGGAAACGGCGGTGGCCTGGCGCGAGGCGATCGAGCGCCGGGACGGTCCTACCAGCCTGGTGCTCACGCGGCAGGGTCTGCCGGCGCAGGCGCGCACCCCGGGGCAGCTGGCCGATGTGGCCCGCGGCGGCTATGTGCTGAAGCAGGAAGCGGCTGAGTCGCCCCACGTGTTGCTGATTGCGACGGGCTCGGAAGTGCAGCTGGCGATGGCCGCGGCAGCGGAGCTTGAGGGCGAGGGCATTGCCGCGCGGGTGGTCTCAATGCCTTGTGTATACATGTTCATGCAGCAGGATCCCGGTTACCGCGAGTCGGTGCTGCCAGCGGGCGTACGGGCGCGGGTCGCGGTGGAAGCGGGCGTCCCCAGGGGATGGCCAGGAATCACCGGCCCCCATGGGCGCGTGCTGGGGATAAGCCGGTACGGCGCATCGGCGCCCGGCGGTGAGTTGTTCGAACATTTTGGATTTACGGCGGAAGCGGTTGCGGCGTTGGCCCGCGAGACCGTCGCCGAAGTGCGTGGCCTGAAGTCAGACTGAGGAAATAGAGTGACGGCAAGAATTGCAATTAACGGCTACGGTCGAATCGGGCGCTGCATCCTGCGCGCCCTTTACGAAGAAGGGAAGCGCGGCGCGCTGCAGATCGTCGCGATCAATGACCTTGGCGACACCCATACCAACGTGCACCTGACGCGCTACGACACCGCACACGGGCGTTTCGGCGCCGAGGTGGCGATGGAGGGCGACGACATGCTGGTGGACGGAGACCGCGTGCGCGTGCTGGCCGAGCGCGATCCGGGGCAGCTGCCCTGGGCGGAGCTGGGCGTGGACGCGGTGCTGGAATGCACCGGCTTGTTCCGCACGCGTGACAGGGCCGGGGCGCACCTGAGCGCCGGGGCCGGGCGGGTCGTGATCTCCGCGCCTGCGGGCAAGGAGGTCGACGCCACGGTGGTTTACGGCGTCAATCACGACATTCTGCGATCGAACCACTCGATCATTTCCAACGCTTCCTGCACCACCAACTGCCTGGCGCCGCTGGCCAAGGTGCTGCACGAGGCGGTGGGCATAGAGCAGGGCATCATGAACACCGTCCACAGCTACACCAACGACCAGGTGCTGACCGACGTGTACCACAAGGACCTGCGGCGCGCGAGATCGGCAACCCAGTCGATGATTCCGACCAGGACCGGGGCGGCTGCCGCGGTGGGGCTGGTGCTGCCCGAACTGGACGGTCGCCTGGACGGCTTCTCCGTGCGCGTGCCCACGATCAACGTATCGCTGGTCGACCTGACTTTCCGCGCCTCGCGGACGACTACGGTGGAGGAAATCGATTCCGCCATGCGCGCTGCGGCCGAAGGCGAATTGAACGGTGTGCTGGCCTTCAATGACGAGCCCCTCGTTTCCACCGATTTCAATCATTGCCCTTATTCGTCGGTCTATGACGCCGGCATGACCAAGGTCCTGGGCGGCGACCTGGTCAAGGTGTGCTCCTGGTACGACAACGAGTGGGGATTCGCCAACCGCATGCTGGACACCACGCTGGCCTTGCTCGAAGCCTAGCAGCCCGTGGCAAAAGCCCCGCTGCATTCGACCGACGATCCATCCCGCCTGGACTGCGTTGCTCGTCGCTTGCATATGCCCGATATGCGCGCTCCTCGCGCCTTGCCAGGCGGGCGTCTCGCCGGTCTCGGCGCGACGCGGGATCTTGCCACGGGCTGCTAGATGACGGTTCCCGCGCTGAGCTCCGCCGTCGTCACCGGACGGCGGGTCATGATTCGCGCGGATCTGAACGTCCCGATCGAGGGAGGACGGGTTGCCAACGACCAGCGCATCAATGCGGCGCTGCCGGCCATCCGCGATTGCCTGGACCGCGATGCGGCGGTGATTCTGCTCTCGCACCTGGGGCGCCCGACCGAAGGTTCGTTTGACGCCCGGTTCTCCCTGGCCCCCGTCGCCGGGGAACTCAGCCGCGCCCTCGGCATCCCCGTGCCGCTGAAGCGGGATTGGCTGGATGGCGTGGACGTTTCCGTCGGCCAGATGGTCCTGTGCGAGAACGTGCGCTTCAACGCGGGGGAAAAGGACAACTCACCGGAACTCGGAAAGCGCATGGCGGCGCTCTGCGACCTTTACGTGATGGATGCCTTCGGCAGCGCCCATCGGGCCCACGCCAGTGTCCAAGCTGTTGCCCGGGCAGCGCCGGAAGCCTGCGCGGGTCCGCTGCTACTGGCCGAGCTCAAGGCCTTGCGGTCCGCGTTTTCCGATCCGCCGCGTCCGCTGACGGCAATAGCCGGCGGCGCCAAGATTTCAGGCAAGCTGGGCGTGCTGAGTTCTCTTGCCTCGCAGGCGGATGTGCTTATCCCGGGCGGCGGCATCGCCAATACGCTGCTGGGCGCCACCGGCGTGGAGCTCGGGGCGTCGCTCGCCGAGCCGGATATGTATCCCGAGGCGCGGAAAGTGCTGTCCGGCAGCGCCGACGTTGTGTTGCCGGTGGACGCCGTGCTGGCGCCGTCGCCCCACGCGCCGCAACGCGCGCGAATCGCGCCGATTGACGATGTGAATCCCGAGGAAATGATCCTCGACATCGGGCCGCGCACGGCGGAGATTTACGCGCAGGCGATTGCCGGCGCCGGCGCCGTGGTGTGGAACGGGCCGTTGGGCCTGTTCGAGGTCCGGGCGTTTGCCGGCGGTACCCGCACAGTGGCGGAAGCGGTCGCGGCCAGTTCGGCTTTCCGCCTCGCCGGGGGAGGCGACACCTTGCGCGCGCTGGACGAGCTCGGATTGGCCTCGGAACTGGATCACTTGTGCACCGGCGGGGGCGCCATGCTCGCCTGGCTGCAAGGGCGCGATCTGCCGGGCCTGTCCGCTCTCAATGCCGCGTAATAACTGATTTTTTTCTTTCAATACGGAGATCGCACGGTCATGTCCGGCGTGTATGATTCAGCGCTGATGCGGCGCACCAAAATTATTGCGACCCTGGGACCCGCAACCGACCGGCCGGAAGTCCTTCGCGGCGTGCTGGAGAATGGCGCCGACGCCCTGCGCCTCAATTTCTCGCACGGCGACTGGGACGTCCGCTATCGGCGCATTGCCGAGGCGCGTGCGGCGGCCGCGGAACTGGGCCGTTGCGTGGCCCTGCTGGGAGACCTTCAGGGCCCGAAGATCCGTATCGCCCGTTTCGCGGACGGTCCGGTGCGGCTGGAAGACGGCGCCGAGTTCTTTTTCGATCCGGAGCTGGACCCCGACGCGGGCGACGTGCACGGCGTCGGGCTGAATTTCACCACCCTCAGCGAGGATGTGGCGCCCGGCGACACAATGTTGATGGACGACGGGAACGTGGAGCTCAAGGTGCAGCAGACGCGCGGGTCCAGAGTGCACTGCAGCGTGGTCCACGGCGGCGTGGTTTCCGATCACAAGGGCGTGAACAAGCGGGGCGGGGGGCTGCTTGCGGCGCCTGCACTCACCGAAGAGGACCGCCGGGATCTCAAGCTGGCAGCCGAAGCGGAGCTGGACTGGATCGCCGTGTCCTTCGTGCGCGACCGCGCCGACATCGAGACTGCGCGCAGGCTGATACGGGAAGCCGGGGGCAAAGCACACATTGTCGCCAAGATCGAGCGGTCGGAGGCGCTGGATAATCTCGACGAAATCCTCGATGCCGCCGACGCGGTAATGGTGGCGCGCGGAGATCTCGGAATAGAGACCGGTTACGAGGGCCTGATCGGGCAGCAGAAGTTGATTATTCGCCGCGCGCGGCACCGGCACCGGGTCGTCATAACCGCTACGCAGATGATGGAGTCGATGATCGACCGGCCAATGCCGACCCGCGCGGAGGTTTCGGACGTTTCCAACGCGGTCATGGACGGAACCGATGCAGTGATGCTTTCGGCGGAAAGCGCGGTGGGGGAGTATGCCGCCGAAGCCGTTGCCGCCATGGCTTCCATCTGCCGGGGCGCCGAAGCCTGGATGCCGGCCCGCATGGAAACCAGCCCGGTCACCGAAGGCGCATTCGAGCGAGTGGACGAGGGCATTGCCAAGGCGGCCATGTACGCCGCCAACCACATGGACGTGCGGGCCATCGCCGCACTGACCGAATCGGGCGCCACGGCGCTCTGGATGTCGCGTATCCGCTCGGATATTCCTATTTTCGCACTGACGCGCCATGCCGGCACCCAACGCCGGGTCACGCTCTACCGGGGGGTCGTGCCGGTGGGTTTCGACGTGACCGAAACCCGGCCCGACAAGCTCCTTCGCGCCATATTCGAGCGTCTGCGGGACGAGGGCGGCCTTGAGGCCGGTGACCTGGTGATCATTACCCAGGGCGCCATTACCGGTGTTTCCGGCCACACCGATTCCATGACCGTGCTTCCCATAGAAGACTGAATCGATGGTCGGGCATGCGCGCGATGCCTCCCAGCGCGAAGTCTTGCGCGCCCTGCTGGCGGCGGACACCGAGCCGCGCCTGCGCCGTCTCGTACACGCGCTAAGCCCGCGCGAAGCCGCAATACTCATTGAGTCGCTGCCCCCCGGGCGGCGCGAACTCGCCTGGGAACTGGTTGACGAGGAGGACGAGGGCGAGATTCTTGTCGAACTCAACGACGAGGTGCGCGTCCAGATCATGGAAGGCATGGAATCCGCCGCGCTGGTGGATGCCGCCGAGGGCCTGCCCCTGGACGACCTCGCCGACCTGGTCGCCGACCTTCCCGACGACATCACCGAGCGCATCATCCGGTCGCTTGATGAAGACGAACAGGAACTGCTGCGCTCGGTCCTGGATTTTCCCCCGGATTCGGCCGGCGGCCTCATGGCGCCGGAAGTCGTATCGGTGCGCCCGGACATGACGCTGGAAGGAGTGCTGGGCTACCTGCGCTCGCATTCGGAACTTCCCGAGGACCTCTATTGCGTGTATGTGGTCGACCGCCGCCGGCGCTACCGGGGCGTATTGCAGGTGCGCGACCTTCTCGGCGGCGCCGTGGACGCCAGAGTCGACCAACTCATGGATACCGAGGCGCGTCCTATCCATTGCAACACCATTGCATCCGACGTGATCCACCAGTTTCAGAACATCGACAGCCCGGTAGCGGCGGTGGTGGACCACGAGGGGCGGCTGGTGGGACAGATCACCGCCGACGATGTCGTGGACGCCTTGCGCGAGCAGACGGATCACGAAATCCTGGGCTCCGTCGGCCTGGACGATGACGATGACATGTTCGCGCCGGTGGCAGTCAGCACCGGCCGCCGCACGCTCTGGCTGGGGCTGAACCTCGTGACCGCCCTGGTCGCGGCCGGAGTAGTGGCATGGTTCAAGCCGGCCGTGGAACGGATAGCGCTGCTGGCCGTCCTGTTGCCGGTCGTTGCCAGCATGGGCGGCATCGCCGGAAGCCAGACGCTCACGCTCATGGTGCGCGGCCTGTCGCAGGGACGGGTTCAGAACTCCAATGTCCGCTGGCTGCTGTGGAAGGAGATTGCGGTGGGACTGCTGAACGGTCTGGGTTGGGCGGTGGTAGTAGCAGTGGTTACGCTGGGGGTATTCAGCAACATGGAGGTGGCGCTGATCGCCGGCGCGGCCATCGCCATCAATCTGCTGGCGGCCGCAGCCGCCGGCGTGCTGGTGCCGCTCATTCTGCGGCGGATCAACATCGACCCGGCGCTGGCGGGCGGGGTCGTGCTGACGACGATTACCGACGTGGTTGGTTTCGCCGCCTTCCTCGGCCTCGCCAGCATGCTCCTGCTCTGACGCCGGCGATAACGGACTCGGTCAGCCCAGGCCGTGGTGCGGCGCTTCCCGGGCGTGATGGTCGTGGAGTTTTTCCTTGTGGCGCCGAACCTGGCGGTCCAGCTTGTCCACCAGATCGTCCAGGGCCGCCCTGAGGTCGTGCCGCACCGCTTCGGCGTACAGGCGCCCCTGGCTCAGATGAACAGTAGCCTCGGCCTTGTAATGCGATTTCTCCGCGGACAATATGCAGTGGATTTGCGTTACCCGGCTGAAATGCCGCTTGATGCGTTTGAACTTGTTGCTGGCGTATTCTCTGGTGTGCGGTGTGATCTCAAGATGGTGGCCACTCAAGTTAAGCTGCATGCCGTTTCTCCATATCTTCAGAGCAAGATGTTCTCCTTCCATTATGCACATGCCGGAGCCGGTTGAGTAATGTGCAGAATCGTGGTGGCCGCGGGCGTCATTCGGCGGGGCGACGGACGTGTGCTGGTTGCCCGCCGCCCGCAGGGCAAGCACATGGCCGGCGCCTGGGAGTTCCCCGGGGGAAAGGTGCGGCCGGGTGAAACGCCTCGCCGGACGCTGAGTCGTGAACTCCATGAGGAACTCGGAATATCCGTTCGCCGGTCGGCCGAGCTCATGAACTACGAACAGGAGTATCCGGACCGCCTGGTCGAACTTCATTTCTTCGCGGTGGAGGACTACCGCGGCAAGCCCGGAGGGCGGGAAGGACAGGAACTCTGCTGGGAGTTCCCGGCAAACTTGGGCGGCATGGGGTTCCTGCCGGCTGATCGCCCGCTGGTTGAACTGCTGATTCAGCAGACCGCGAGCAGGAAGGGAAAGTCGGTCGTGTAAGGCTCCAGACTCTCCTTGTCGGATAGCGTCTTGAAGAATCTCACGTGAATCTTGCCGCCGTCGGACGTGCCGCTGACTTGCGGGAAGCATGGGATATCAGCCGGTAACGCGATTCTGACCAGCCACAACTCATGGCCGAGGGTAATCGAAGCCGTAAACCCTCCCTGGCTGGCGGAGCAATCGCGGTATTCGCCCCGCTCTCGCAGCAGAGCAAGGAACCTGCGATTTGCGTCCATCAGCGGCTGGAAAGTCTCGGTCCATCGCTGAATATCGTCGCGGCGTCTCTCATCGCCGGCATGCAGCCACCACTGGTACATCGGCAGATCCACGGCCATGGCCGCATCCGTCACGGAGTCGCGCTGCCTTAGCGCGCTGAGCAGCGGATCGAAGCGCAGCGTTCTCACCTCGCTGGCCTTGAGCCGCGCCAACTGCTCGCGAAACTCCTCCAGCTCCGTAAGAATTGCCTTCAGCCCGTCCTGGCGGATGTCTTCGCGCGCACGCAGGATTTCATAGTTGCGCTGCAGGTAGTAGATCTGCTGTAGCAGGTGGGCGCGCAGGTCTTCGCGAAATACCAGGTCCAGCGCGCTCAGAACGGCATGCGCCGCGAACCGGTTTCGCTCCCGGCCGCGGTAGCCGCATGCGTGTTGCAATTGCTCGTCGAGCACCTCCAGGCGCAGAAAAAGCCGGGTGGCGTCGCGCAGGGGAAACTCGTACGGGATGTCCGTGGAGGAGTGCGGACCGAAGGAGTCGTTCATTCCAGATGCAGCAGCCCCATTGCCGGCAATTTTATCCCGCAATCGCTCTTCGATGTTCGCTCAAGGCTTCCGACTTATCGAGGTAGATGAGGTGGAGTTCGCCCACCTTGCGGTACAGTTGAGGGCGCGATCCGTCATTGAGGATGATGTCGTCCGCCAGGGCCCGGCGCTGCCGCCTGCCTGCCTGCGACGCGAGAATGGCGAGGGACTGGCGGCGGGTGTAGCCGTCCCGATCCTTCAGCCGCCGCAATTGCAACTCCCTGGGCGCGTCGACGACCAGCACCCGGTCAATTCCGTCGGTGAAGCCGGTCTCCACAAGCAGCGGAACGACCATGACGAGATAGCTTCCCGCGGTCTTGCCGGCGCATTCCCAGGCGGCTTCCCGAATGCGCGGATGCAGGATGGCTTCGAGACGTTTGCGCGCGCCGGGGTCGGCGAAGACCTGCTCGCGAAGCCGGGCGCGATCCAGCGTGCCGTCGCTGCGGATCAGGCCGGCGCCGAATTGACGGGCGATTTCCGCCAGTGCGGGCATTCCGGCCGCGGTCTGTTGGCGGGAAATGACGTCGGTATCGACCACCGCCGCACCCAGCTCGGCCAGTCGGTCCGCGACCAGGCTCTTGCCGCTGGCGATTCCGCCCGTGAGCCCCACGTTGAATCGTCTGTTCATGGCCCGGGCCAGCCCGGCGCGCCGGGCAATCCCGGCATCAGGCCCAGGCCGGGTCCAAGGAAGAGCGTAAACACACCGCCCGCCGCCAGGAAGGGACCGAAGGGAATTTCCTGTGACAACGATCCCCGGCCCAGGGCAATAATGACCAGGCCCGTCAAGGCGCCGGCGACGGCAGCCGGCGCAAGCACCAGCGGCAGCCCGTTAAGTCCAAGCCATGCCCCCATTGCGGCAAGCAGTTTACAGTCGCCCAGGCCCAGGCCGTCCCGCTTGCGGACTATTCTCCAGAGGCGGTTGAATAGCCACAGGAAGGCGTATCCGGCTATTGCGCCCGCGATCGCCTGGCCGGGCGCGGGAAAGGGCAGCAAGACCGGCATTCCGGCGGCGGATGATTTCGGCGCGAGGCTGTACGCGAGTCCGGCCCACAGCAGGCCCAGCGTCAGGCGGTCGGGCAGCAGTCCGTGCTCCAGGTCGATCAGCGCCAGCGCCACCAATGCCGCGCAGACCAGAATTGCAGCCATGGCCTCCAGCGAGGCGCCGAACACCACCCATGCGGCAAGAGCGAGCAGTGCGCAAAGCAGTTCGCCGAGCGGATACCGCCAGTGAATGCGTGCATCGCAATGCGTGCAGCGCCCCCTCTGAAGCAGGAAGCTGACCAGCGGAATGTTGCTCCGCCAGCCGATCGGAGTCCGGCACTTGGGACAGAACGAACCCGGTTTGTCCAGGGCCAGGCCGCGTGGCAGCCGGTAAACCAGCATGCCGGCGAAACTTCCCAGAGACAATCCAATGAGGACCGCAATCAGCGCCGTCCACGCAGGGGCCGGTTGCCCGAACTGAAAATCCCAGTACAAAGTTCCGATCCGATCGTGACCCGCTAAGCAGACTGATTGCCCTAAAGTCTGGGTTGCATTATCGCCTTACCCTCAGATCACCGATCCCATCCGGAAGATCGGCAGGTACATCGCCAGCACCAGGCCGCCGATCAGAATGCCGAGGATCGCCATGAGCAGGGGTTCCAGCAGCGCACCCAGGCGCTCGGCCGAAGTCTTGAGTTCCTCCTCGTAGCGGTCGGCAAGGTGCCGGCACATTTCGCTCAAGCGGCCCGTTTCCTCGCCTACGCCCAGCATCCGTACAAGCTCGGGCGGCAGAGTGTGCAGGTACGCCAGCGAGCGCCTCAGGCTCTGGCCGGTCGCCACTTCGTCCCGGGCGTGCCCGATGGCGGCCTGGTAAACGCGGTTCCCGCAGGCGCCTGCGGCGCCGTCCAGCGCCTCGATTGCCGGCAGGCCCGCATCCAGCAAGGTCGCCAGGGTGCGGATGAATCGCGCCAGGGCCGCGCGCGCGAACAGGCCGCCCAGGATGGGCAGGCGCAGCTTGAGCTGGTCCTCGTGCATGCGCAGCCCGGGCAGGCGCGTTCGCAGCCAGGCCGCGAACAGGGTCGCCGAGCCCGTAATGGCCAGCCAGAGCAGGGCGTCTTCGCGCAGGTGTTCGGACAGGCTGACCACGAAACGGGTCAGGGGCGGGAGTCCGGCCCCGTATCCGGCGAACATGCGCTCGAATTCCGGTACAACGTAGATCAGCATCAGTCCGACCACGACGGCGGCAATACCAAGCACGGCCGCCGGATAACTCAGCGCCGAAGAGATTCTCTTGCGAATCTGCTCTCGCCTTTCCAGCCAGGTGGCCAGGTTGGCCAGCAATTCCGGGAGTCGTCCCGAGCGTTCGCCCGCCACCACCAGGCTGACGTGGAGTGTGCCGAAATACTTCGGGTGGCGGCCCAGCGCCTCACTGAGCGAGTTGCCCGCGGCGACATCCTGCGAGAGCGTATCCAGCAAGTCCTGCATTCGGAACTGTTGCTGGCTTTCGGCGGTGATTTCCAGGGCCTGCACGACCGGCAGGCCGGCCTTCAGCACGGTGGCGAGTTCCCGCACCATGCCTGCAATGTCCACCGGCCTGATCCTGCGGCGTTGACTGCGGGTCGGACGCGCGGCGCGCACCTTCAGCGGCGTAACGCCTCCGCGCTGCAGTTCGGCGCGAACGTTCGCGGCGCTGATGTCCCGGCGAAGACCCTTGAGCGGCCGGCCGTCGCTGGCCCGGCCCTCCCAGGCGTAGGTGTTCCTGGTCATGTCAAGTGCTTGCAACGGAGGCGGTCACGCGGTTGATTTCCTCAAGGCTTGTTACACCGTCGCGTACCTTTTTCAATCCGGACTTGCGCAGCCCGGAAATGTTCTCTCTTTCGGCCTGCGCCTCGATGGCGGCTACAGGCGCTCCGTCCACGATAAGCTGCCGCAACGCGGAAGAAACCGGCATGGCCTGAAATATCCCCACGCGGCCGCGGTAGCCATCGTCGCAATGACGGCAGGCGCCGGCCTCGCCGGGGCGGTAAAGCTGCGTTCCGGCGGGCAGGACATCGGCGCCGCCGTCCTGCCCGGACAGCGCCCGCTCGTGCGGCGAGTAGCGCTGTCTGCATTCCGGACAAAGGCGCCGCGCGAGCCGCTGCGCCACTATCAGGTGGACCGATGCCGCGGCATAGGGCGGAACCTCGAGGTCGCGCAGACGGGCAAGCGACGCAGGCGCGTCCTCGGTATGCAGCGTGGACAGCACGAGGTGTCCGGTCTGGGCGGCGCGCACGGCAATTGCGGCGGTCTCCGCGTCGCGTATCTCACCGACCATGATCACGTCCGGGTCCTGCCGCAGGAAGGCGCGCAGCGCACTGGCGAAGGTCAGCCCGGCACTGCGGTTGACATTGACCTGATTGATGCCGGCAAGCTGGATTTCACAGGGGTCTTCGACGGCGCTGACATTGCGTTCCAGCACGTTGAGGCGCGCCAGGGCGGAGTACAGCGTCACTGTCTTGCCGCTTCCGGTGGGTCCGGTGACCAGGATCATGCCCTGGGGCCGGTCCAGTGCCGCAAGGAAGTGACCTTGCTGGTTCACAGACATGCCCAGCTCATCCAGCGGCGGCAGCGCCGCACCCGAATCCAGGATCCGCACCACGACTTTTTCGCCGTAGAGGGTCGGCAGCGTGTTCATCCGCAAGTCCACCTTGCGGCGGTTCGGAAGTCGCAGCCGCATTCTTCCGTCCTGCGGCGCGCGTCTTTCCGCGATGTCCAGGCGCGCAAGCACCTTGAGCCGTGCGCACACCTTCGCCGCCAGCCCGGCCGGCGGCTGCGCCGCGATCCTGAGCAGACCGTCAATGCGCACCCGCACCCGGTATTCGTCCTCGTACGGCTCGAAGTGGATATCCGACGCGCCCTGCCGTATGGCGTTGAGCAGGACGCCGTTGACGAAGCGCACCACCGGGGCTTCCTCGACGGAGGCAACGATCGCCGGGTCTTCCTCCTGAGGCGCTTCGGCCTCGAACTCGACGGGCGGCAGATCTTCCGTCGACAGTGCGTCGGGCGCACGTCCCGCGTCCGCTGCCTGCAGGCGCGCCGCCAGTTTCCGATGCTCCACAAGAACGGCACAGGGGTTCAGGCCGGTGCGCTGCCGTACCTCGTCCAGCATGGTGATCTGTGCCGGATCCGAGAGTGCCAGGACCAGTCTTTTACTGTCCGCCGCCAGTGCGGCCAGGCCATGGGAGGCGAGGAATTCGGGGTCGATTCCGGTAGCCGGCGCCGCCGCTTCGTCCAGACGGTCAAGGTCGAGCAGGGGCAATCCGAATTCGCGCGCCACCGCTCCGGCCAGCCGTGCCGGGTCGATCTCCTCGCGTTCCGCCAGCCAGGCGATGAAGCCTGCGCCCAGGGAACCCAATTCCTGTTCCGCGGCAGCGATTGTTTCGCGGGTGGCGACGCCCAGCGACACCAGGCGCTTGCTCAGCGGGCTGGCGAGCGCGCCTGGCGCCGTGTCAGACATGGGATCCTCCCTGCGGCGTGACGGGTCAGGAGCGGCAGGTTTGCGGGAGGTAGGAGTTCTCCAGGTCGGTCGCCGCCGCCTCGGCCCCCAGCGCTTCGCCTTCCGGCGCCGGGGCATTGCCGCACTTCCACACCAGCGTGACGCCGTCACCCGCTACATACGGAGTCATGTAGAGCATCCTGTCCCTGATGATGCGATTGGCTTCGTTGCCGAAGGTGACGATGACTTCGCTGTCCACGATGTCCACCGAGGTGACATAGCGCCCCTGCGTATCCGCTGCATCCGCGCTCAATCCCGCCTGCTCCCGGCTTTCCGGTCCGCTGCCGCGGGCCATATAGGTTTCGGTGACCGCGTTGCGCGACTGCACGGACAGCGCCAGTCCTTCCTGAACCTGCGCCCTTATGGTGTAGTCCTGGTAGGCGGGAATCGCCAGGGCCGCCAGAATGCCGATGATGGCGATGACGATCATCAACTCCACCAGGGTAAATCCTTGTGACTTCTGTTGCATGGCATCCAGTCCTTGTGCGCGAAGGATCGCCAGAATAAGGCAGGCCCTATGCGCGCGCAAGCGTAAATTCGCGCGCGTTTGAGCGCAAATAAGCGCACCGGCAGCATGCGCAGCGGCGCCGGGAGCCTGTCTCGCCCCTTCGTCGGCGCGGCATTGCGCCGGGGCAGGATTGCCGACGCGGCACTCCCCGTGCAAAAGGCTTGCGTGCCTTTGCGCTATTGCTTCAGAATGCCGGCGTGAACCTGCACGAATACCAGGCGAAGGAACTGCTGGGCCGCTACGGCGTGCCGGTCGCCTCCGGGCGGGCGGCGTCCACGGGCGAGGCCGCGGCTGCCGCGGCGGCTGAACTCGGCGGCGAGAGATGGGCTGTCAAGGCGCAAGTGCATGCCGGGGGGCGAGGCAAGGGCGGCGGAGTAAAGCTATGCGATTCGCCCGGAGCCGTTCGGGAAGCTGCCGAAAGACTGCTGGGCTCGCAACTTGTTACGCCGCAGACCGGCCCGGAAGGACTTCCGGTGGAGAAGGTCTACGTCGAGCAGGCCAGTTCGATCGCGCGCGAACTCTATTTGAGCCTCTTGATCGATCGCGAGGATGAATGCGTTTGCTTCGTGGGCTCCGCCGCCGGCGGCATGGACATCGAGGAGGTCGCGCGCGTGGCGCCGGAAAAGATCGCTCGGGTCAGGGTGCGGCCGGCCACGGGGATCATGCCCTACGCGGGCCGGCGCCTGTCCAGGATATTCGGGCTTGAGGATACGGCGGCCCGGGAAATGCACGCTCTGGCCGGCGCCCTGTATCGGCTGTTCGAGGAATGCGACGCAAGCCTCATTGAGATCAATCCGCTGGTGGTGACCGGGAAGGGAGGCCTGCTGGCGCTGGATGCCAAGATCGCGGTGGAGGACAACGCGCTGTTCCGGCAGCCGGACCTGGCCGGGCTGCGGGACCCCGGGCAGGAGGATGAGCTGGAGCGCAGCGCGCAGGAAGTGGGTTTGAGCTATGTTTCCCTGGACGGCTCGATCGCCTGCATGGTCAACGGCGCCGGGCTGGCAATGGCTACCATGGACCTGATCAAGCTTCAGGGCGGCGCGCCGGCCAATTTCCTGGACGTCGGAGGCGCGGCCGATTCCGCCCGGGTCGCCGCCGGCTTCCGGCTGATTCTTTCCAATCCCAGGGTCCGCGCCATCCTGGTCAATATCTTCGGCGGCATCGTACGCTGCGACGTCATCGCGGAGGGCATTCTGCAGGCCGTTCGCGAGGCCAGCGTCGAGGTTCCGGTTATCGCCCGGCTGGAGGGCACCAATGCCGGGCAGGCCCGCTCCATGCTCGACGAGAGCGAACTGACGGTAACGGCGGCCTCCGATCTGGCCGCGGCGGCCCGTATCGCCGTGGAGATGGCGGCATGAGCATCCTGGTGGATTCATCCACAAGGGCGATCTGCCAGGGACTGACTGGCCGCCAGGGCCGCTTCCATGCCGAGCAATGCCTGGAGTACGGCACGCAGATTCTTGCCGGCGTAACGCCTGGGCGGGGCGGCCAGGAATGCCTGGGGCTGCCGGTCTTCGACACCGCAGAGGAGGCCGTGCGGGCGACCGGCGCCGACACCAGCCTGGTGTTCGTTCCCGCACCCGCCGCCGCCGATGCGATCATGGCCGCCGCCGACGCCGGCATCCGCCTGATCATCTGCATTACGGAAGGGGTCCCGGTTCTTGACATGGTGCGGATCAAGGCGGCGCTGAAGTCCTTTGACTGCCGTCTGATCGGGCCCAACTGTCCGGGCGTGATCACGCCGGGGCAGTGCAAGCTGGGGATCATGCCCGGCTTTATCCACGAACCGGGCCGCATCGGCATCATTTCACGCTCGGGAACGCTTACCTACGAAGTAGTGCACCAGACCACGGCGCACGGCCTGGGCCAGACGAGTTGCGTCGGCATCGGCGGCGACCCTGTTCGCGGCCTGAATTTCATTGACTGCCTGGAAATGTTTGAACGTGACCCGGAGACGGAAGGCATCGTCATGGTGGGCGAGATCGGCGGCGCCGACGAGGAGAAGGCCGCCGAGTACATTTCGAGCGAGGTGTCCAAGCCGGTGGTTGCCTATATTGCCGGCGTGACCGCGCCTCCCGGAAAACGCATGGGCCATGCGGGCGCGATCGTTGCCGGCGGGCAGGGCACTGCGGAAGCCAAGTACGACGCCCTGCAGGCCGCCGGGGTCGCCGTGACCCGTTCGCCCGCGGAGATCGGCGCCAGCATGGCCAGGGCGCTGGCCTAGTTTGTCCTGTTCGCGCCATGAAGATCGCACTGGCGCAACTCAACCTCCTGGTGGGAGACGTGCCCGGCAACGTCGCCCGGATTCTGGGCGCGATCGATGAGGCCCGGGCGGCGGATGCCGGACTGGTTGCATTTTCGGAACTGGCCCTGTGCGGTTATCCGCCGGAAGACCTGCTGTTTCACGCCGGCCTGCGCCAGGACCTGACCGGCGGTATCCGGCAGGTGCGCGAAGCCTCGCGCGGCATAGCCACCGTAATCGGCTACCCACACTGGGAGGACGGCCGGTGGTTCAACGCCGCCGCTCTCTTCGCCGGCGGCCGCCTGCTTCACCTGCACCGCAAGAACGTGCTGCCCAACTACCGGGTATTCGACGAGCGCCGCTACTTTGCCCCGGGCACGGCGGCGGAATGCGTCGATCTGGAGGGGCTGAGACTGGGCCTGGCGGTCTGCGAAGACGTCTGGGAACCCGAGGTGCCCCGCCGCCTGGCGGATGACGGCGCCGAGCTGATTGTCGTGACCAACGGGTCGCCGTATGAACTGGGCAAGCAGGCTCGCCGCGAGGAACTGCTGGCGCAGCGCGCCCGCGAGACCGGCCTGCCTTTCGCCTATGTCAACCAGTTTGGCGGACAGGACGAACTCGTTTTCGACGGGGCTTCCTGCGTGATTGACGGTTCAGGCCGGCCCTGCGTTCGCGCCGACGCCTTCGCGGAAGGCTTGTGGTACTGCCGGTTGGACACGACCGGTGGCGGCCCGGCCCGGCCCGAGCGGGGACAAATGGCGGAATTCATGCCGGAAGACGAGGAGGTCTACCGCGCGCTCGTTACGGGGATTCGTGATTACGTGCGCAAGAGCGGCTTCGAGAACGTCGTTCTGGGACTTTCCGGCGGGATCGACTCGGCCCTCACGCTTGCGCTGGCGGTGGATGCCCTCGGCGCGGAACGTGTCCTGGCGGTGATGATGCCGTATCGCTACACGCTTCCCCTGAGCCTTGAAGAAGCCGAAAGTCAGGCCACGGCGCTGGGAGCGCAATACGAAGTGCTGCCCATTACCGGCATGGTCGAAGCCATGCATGACACGCTGGCGGAACTTTTTGCGGGCCTGCCCGAGGACGTGACCGAGGAGAACATCCAGTCGCGCTGCCGCGGCATGCTGCTGATGGCGATATCGAACAAGCAGGGGCGCCTGGTGCTGGCCACCGGGAACAAGAGCGAGTACGCGGTGGGTTACGCGACGCTCTATGGCGACATGGCCGGGGGCTTCGCTCCGCTGAAGGACTGCACCAAGACCCGCGTCTACCGCCTGGCGCGCTACCGCAACACGCTTTCTCCGGCCATTCCCGAGCGGGTCATCGAGCGTCCGCCGACGGCCGAACTACGACCGGGGCAGCTCGACAGCGACTCGCTGCCGCCGTACGAGGTGCTGGACGAGGTGCTGGACGCGCTGATGCTGGAAGACCTCTCGGTGCAGCACATCGCCGAGCGGGGATTCGAGCCCGGGGTCGTGCGCCAAGTGCTCGACCAGGTGCGGTTAAGCGAATACAAGCGCCGGCAGGCCCCTCCGGGGGTGCGCGTCACCCAGCGCGCCTTCGGGCGCGACTGGCGCTACCCCATCGTCTCCGGCTACCGTCCCTCCCGCTGATCCGCCGCAATCTGCCGTGCCCGTGCCGTGCACACGTTACCGCGACACACCGGCGGCGGCCATTATGGCACGGTGGACGCTTGCAGCGTGTGGCGCGGCGCAACCGGAAGGCCCGCGCCGTCGGTTCAGGCTACTGGGGGTCGAGCGGAAGTACTCTGGACAGCCAGATGAGGGGGAGACCGATGATCGCGGTGGGATCGGAGGTCTCCAGCGCTTCCAGTAGCAGCGGGGCTGCGCCCTCGGCGCGGAAGGCCGCGGTGCAGTCGTAGGGGAGGTCGATGGCCAGATAGCGCTCGACCTGCTCGCTATCGAGTTGCCGGAACCGCGCCACCGTGAGATCCACGTAGCTGTGCTCCTTTCCGTTCGAGGCGAGTACGAAAACCGCCGTGTGGAAATGCAGCTCCCGGCCGGAAAACGACATGAGCGTGGCCCGAGCCTTTTCCGGCGTTGGTTGCTTGCCTACCGCGCGGCCTTCGAATTCGGCCAGTTGGTCTGCGCCGATCACCCACGCGCCCGCATGGTGCGGCGCGACTTTGCGGGCCTTCGCCTGCGCAAGCCGGACCGCCTGATCGCGCGGGCGCTCTCCGGGGAGCGCGCTTTCGTCGATGCCGGACGGGCTGGTGGTGAAATCGCTCACGATTCGAGTCAGCAACTGGCGCTTGTACGGTGATTGCGACGCCAGAACGATCTTATGGGACAGCACACTGGCCATTCAAATAACCCGCTGAATTGACAGCGTAAAGACAGCTTCCTATGATAGCGGCCCCCGCATCCTTCGTCATTTCCCGAAGCTCCGGGACACGACACCAGGGGTATAGAACGTGATTCAGGCTAGCGCCGTTGCAATTCCAAAGCTGCGCGAGTGGGCCGGCCGCCGCCATAGCGTTGAAACCACCTTCGCCGTCGGCGATTCCGCGCGGCTGGCCGAATTGTGCCAGGGTAACGGGCTGGCCCGGCGGTTGCATGCGAGCTGGTCGTTCGAGTCCGGACTGGAAGGTTTTCCCCTGGTGCGCGTTCGCGCCACCGGCGCCCTGCAACTCAAGTGCCAGCGCTGCCTGGCGCCGGTGCAGCTGCCCGTCGAGGTGGACTCAAGGCTCACCGTGGTGGCCAGCGAAACGGAGATTCGAGAGGTTGCGTCACCCTACGACACCGTGGTCGCTGGCCCGGGAGGGCTGGTGCTGGGTACAATACTGGAAGATGAAATATTGACCAGCCTGCCGATGGCGACCGTCCACGATGAGTGTACGGTCTCGGGGGGAGCGGAAACCCACTCATCGCCGGATGCAAGCCGGCCTTTGGCCGGTTTGGGGGCGCTGCTTCGGCAAGAGTAGGTTTCAGGGCACTTTTGGGCCTGTTCCAAGGGGTACGAAAATGGCAGTCCAACAAAATCGCAAATCGCGCTCGCGCCGGAACATGCGCCGGTCGCATGACGCCCTCGGGCGTCCCGCACTTTCCATGGACCCGGAGACTGGCGAGTTGCACCGCCGCCATCATGTTGCGCCGGACGGCTACTACCGGGGGCGCGAGATCATTCCGCCACCGCCGGAGGCGGACGAGGAGGACCTGGAAGGCTGACCCCGCGCCTGCGCGCCGGGAAATGGCAATAGTGCTTCCGGATAGCGTGGCTGCTCGATCCGCACCGGGCGGGCCCCTGCCATGAGCAAGCTTCTGACCATCGCAGTGGACGCCATGAGCGGCGACCTGGGCCCCGGCGTCGCGGTCGGGGCCAGCCTCGAAATGCTGCGCAACCGCGAGGAGTTGCGCCTGATCCTGGTGGGTGACGCGGATACCGTGCGGCGCAGCCTGGGCCGGCTGGGAAAGGAGTCAAGGCGTGTGGAGATACACCACGCCGAGCAGGTGGTTTCGATGGACGACACGCCTTCCGAGGCCTTGCGGCGCAAGAAGCGCTCCTCGATGCGCGTGGCGCTGGAACTTGCCCGGTCCGGCGAAGCGCAGGCTTGTGTGAGCGCCGGCAATACCGGGGCCCTCATGGCGATCGGGCGCCTGGTCCTGAGAATGCTGCCCGGAATCGACCGCCCGGCCATCCTGGTCGCGCTGCCGACGCTCAAGGGCGCCTGCTACATGCTCGACCTTGGCGCCAATCCCGTGTGCACGCCTACCCACCTGCTGCAGTTTGCCGTGATGGGGTCGGTGATCGCCTCGATCAATAACGTCGAGAGCCCGGCGATCCGGTTGCTGAACAACGGCGAAGAAGACATCAAGGGCATCGAAACGGTACAGGCGGCCGGCGCCCTGCTGAGCGAAAGCCATCTGAACTATCACGGCTTCGTGGAGCCGAACGACGTCTTCAAGCATCGCGCGGACGTGGTGGTTTGCGACGGCTTTACCGGAAACATCGCGCTCAAGACCATGGAAGGTTCGGCGGAGTTCGTGTACGCACAGATGAAATCGTATTTCCAGACCGGATGGATCAGCCGCGCCTATGGACTGGCGTGCTGGCCATTCCTCTACACGATCAAGAAACGGCTGGACCCCAACCGCCACAATGGTGCGGCATTGGTGGGACTGAACGGGATCGTGATCAAGAGCCACGGCTCCAGCAACGAAATCGGCTGGCAGCAGGCGATCCACCTGGCTATGCGCGAGGTGGAAAAAGGTGTGAACGAGCGGATTCAGGGCGTATGGAGCAACCTCGCGGCGTAGCCGGTCCGGTTGCGGGATTGAGGCATTCCCGCATCGCGGGCACCGGGAGGTTTCTTCCGGAGCGGGTGCTGACCAACCAGGACCTTGAGCGGATCGTCGATACCAGCGACGAATGGATTCGCACCCGCACGGGAATGGAGCGGCGGCACATGGCTGAAGATGAGCAGGCCGCCTCCGATCTCGCCATTCCGGCGGCGCGGGCCGCTCTCGAAGCGGCCGGTTGTTCGCCGGCTGATATCGACCTGGTGGTGGTGGGCACGACCACGCCGGACCTCGTTTTTCCCAACGTCGGCTGCCTCGTACAGCGCGCCCTGGAAATCCCCCCCTGCGCCGCCTTCAGCTGCGAGGCGGCCTGCACCGGCTGGCTCTATGCGATGAGTGTGGCCGACGGAATGATCCGCCTGGGCCGGGCGAACAGGGCACTGGTCGTGGGCGTGGAAGTGCTTTCCCGCATCACCGACTGGACCGACCGGTCGACCTGCGTGCTGTTCGGGGACGGAGCGGGCGCCGTCGTGCTGGAACCGGCCGAAGAACCCGGGCTGATGAGCTTTATCCTGGGGGCCGACGGCAAGTATGTGGACATCCTCCGCAGCCGTGCGGGGGTTTCCCGCAATCCGGCCGAACTGGGCGACGGGGGCCTCGCGGTGCGGATGAAGGGCAACGAGGTGTTCAAGATCGCGGTGCGCACCATGGGCAGGACGGTGGACGCGCTGCTTGAGCGGCATGGCCTGGGCCGCGACGGAATCGACTGGCTGATCCCTCACCAGGCCAACCTGCGCATCATTCAGGCCATAGGCAAGCGCCTCGGCCTGCCGAACGAGCGCGTGGTGCTGACCGTTCAGGACCACGGCAATACCGGCGCCGCCTCCATTCCGCTGGCGCTGGACGTGGCGGTCAGGGATGGACGAATCAGGCGTGGGCAGCGCATAATGATGGTGTCGTTCGGTGGAGGATTGACATGGGCGGCAGGCCTCATGCAGTTCTGATGCGAAGCACGTTTTACGGGCTCCTGGTTTTCGGGACCTTCGCCGTCGTTCCCGTAAAGGCGGAGAATTTCCTGCTGCCGTCGCCGACCGCGACCGTGGTTGGAGAATCGCACTGGATCAGCGCCGACCGCCGCGAATCCCTGCTCGACGTCGCGCGGCGCAACGGCCTGGGCTTCTTCGACATGAAGCAGGCCAACCCCGATGTGGACATGTGGGTTCCCAGGGACGGGGCAAAGGTCCTGCTGCCGACTTCCTTTGTGCTGCCGAACGCCCGCCGCCGCGGCGTGGTCGTGAATATCGCCGAGTACCGCCTGTATTTTTATTTCGAACAGGAAGGGCAGGACATGGTTGCGACCTTCCCGATCAGCATCGGCCGCATGGACTGGCAGACGCCTCTGGGCGACTGGAGAGTAACGCGCAAGCGCACCCGGCCCACCTGGCGTCCGCCCAAGTCCATCATCGCGGAGTACGCGGCCGACGGCGAAGTATTGCCGCGGGTCGTCCCGCCCGGCCCGGACAATCCCCTGGGCGATTACGCGATAAACCTGTCCGCGCCGGGCTATCTGATCCATGGCACCAACAAGCCGCGCGGAGTGGGCATGCAGGTGACCCACGGCTGCCTGCGGATGCTGCCCGAGGACATTGAGTGGCTGTTTCCGCAGGTGCCCACCGGACTGCCGGTGGCCATCGTCAATCAGCCGGTCAAGGTGGGCTTGCGTGACGGCAGGCTGTACCTGGAGGCGCATCCCGCGCTGGAAGATCGCGGACCGGAAGAAATCGACCGGCTGATGGAACGGATCAGGGCCTCGGCGCAGGCGGCGCGGGTTCCACTGGACGTGCAGGCGATGCGCCGCGTATTGATTGAGCGGCGCGGCGTTCCCACACCGATTTCTCCGTCCCGGGAGCCTGTTCAGGCGGTTGCCGGCGGGCACTGAGAGCAGCCGGCCGGCGGGTGTCCGGATCAGGCAACAGGAACCTCCAAACACCCTGATCTCTCTTGCATTTTCCGGTGGGCTGGGCGAATATACGCAGGGTGCGCCGGATTCAGGTGCGCTTAACTGGCCTACAACCAGAGGACCTTCATGAAAAAGACCAGACTTGTTGTTGCTCTACTCGGAGCACCGGCGGTCGCAGTGGCCATGTCCGGCTGCTGTACCGCAGGAATGGACGAAATGGCCGCCAAGATTGATGCCGGCGCCGCGGCGATGGGCAGCCGACTGTCTGCCATCGAGGGCAGGATCGGCGATCTGGAAGCGGCTCAACGTCAGACCGCCTCCGAAGTGGAGCAGGCGAGCGTAACTGCCGAACGTGCGGCTGAGGCCGCCGCGGAGGCGAGTGCCTCGGCGGACGCGACCAGCGAACGCATGGACCGCATGTTCGAGCAGAGCCAGCAGAAATAGCCTCCCCGAAGTAAGGCGGCCGTGACAATCGCGGCCGCTTTACCTGTTCCAGTACCGGTTCGACGGCCAGTCCCGGCCTTCCGGAACCCTAAGCCACTCCGCGCATTTCGATAGGCGCGGAGCACGATTTTCTTCCCGCCAGTTACGCGCCCCCCGGAGTGAAGGCGTCCCGCCTTCGTGGAGGGTGAGACGCTGTGCGGGCATGCCTGCACTCCTCCCTATTGGCCGACAAGGCGGTTCATCTCGAAGATCGGCATCAGGATCGACAGCACGATCAGCAGGACGAAGCCGCCAACCAGCAGGATCAGTACCGGTTGCAGCAGGGAGGTCAGGGTATTGATGCGCGCCGCCAGGTCACGTTCCTGGGTTTCAGCCGCGCGGCCCAGCAGCTGATGCAGCTCTCCACTGGCTTCTCCGCTGGCTATTAGCTGGATGCAAAGAGGCGGAAACAGTCCGCTGCGGTCCAGCGCCTCGGCCGCAGGTTTGCCCTCGCTCACTTCCTCCGCCGCGTCCATCGCGGCCTGGCGCATGGGCAGATTGGTCAGCATACGCGCAGCCACCCGCAGAGACTCCCACACGGAAACGCCGGCTTCGGTAAGCGTGGCGAGCGATTGCATCAGGCGGGCGGAATTCAGTTCGCGGGAAAGCGCACCGAACAGCGGCGTGCGGAGGACCAGCTTGTGCAGCCGGGAACGCGCTGCCGGAATGCGCAACGCGCGCGCCAGAAGGCCGCTGCCTGCGGCCGCAAGCAACAGCGCCAGCCAACCGTAGGCGCGGGCGAAGTCGCTGACCGTCATCAGCATGCGCGTGAGCAGCGGCAGTTCAACTCCGCTGTCCACGAATACCGGCGTGACCTGCGGAACGACATAAACCAGCATGAGGCTCACGATCGCCAGGCTGAAGACGGTCAGCACCATCGGGTAGGCCAGCGCCGCGCGCACTTGCTGGCGCAGCGCCTGGCGCTTCTCGAAATGTTCCGCCAGCCTTTCCAGCACTTCCTCAAGGCGGCCGATGCGCTCGCCGGCGCCGACCGTTGCGACCAGCAATTCCGGAAACGTTCGTCGCGACGCGCTCAGGGCCTCGGCGAAGCTGTAGCCTTCCTGTACGCGTGCGCGTACTCCCATCAGTACTTCGCTGTACCTTGCGCGCTGCGCGACGAGAGCGTTGAGAGCCGCGTCCAGCGGCAGGCCGCCGCGCAGCAGCGTGGCCAGCTGGCGGGTAAGCCGGGCCAGGGCCTCACTGCCGAGCCCACGCCTCTTGCCGGGCCGGAAACGGCTGGCGAGACCCGCCGACGCGGCGCGCACGTCCAACGGGCGCAATCCCTGCTCGCGCAGCAGGCCGCGCACATGACGCGGATTGTCGCCTTCGATACTGCCACGCCTGCGGCGGCCGCTCTCGTCCAGCGCCAGGAAACTCCACCGGGCCACCAGCGACCCGCCTTATTCCTCGCTGGTTACGCGCAATACTTCTTCGAGGGACGTGAGGCCCTTGCGCACCTTGTCGAGTCCGTTTGATCGCAGCGGCGGCGTATCCTTCCGGGCTTCGGCTTCCAGATGCCGTTCCGGCGCACCGTCATGTATGAGTTTGCGCAGGCGGTCGCCCACGCGGATCAGTTCATAGATGCCGGTGCGGCCCCGGTAGCCGCCGCCGTCGGCCGCGGCAACGGATCCCGGGCGGAAGAGTGTGGGCGCCTCATGGGCGTTGATTCCCATCAGGGCGCACTCGTATTCGCCGGGCGAGTAAGCCTCGCGGGATTCCGGATCAAGCTTGCGAACCAGCCGCTGCGCGAGTATTCCCTGCAGGCTGGAGGAAATCAGAAAGGGCTCCAGTCCCATGTCGCGCAAGCGGGTTACGGCGCCTACCGCGGTGTTGGTGTGCAGGGTGGTAAAGACCAGGTGACCGGTAAGGCTGGCGCGCACCGCAATTTCCGCGGTTTCCAGGTCGCGGATCTCGCCCACCATGACCACGTCCGGATCCTGGCGCAGGATGGCCCGCAGCCCGCGTGCGAAGGTCAGGCCAACGCGGGTATTGACCTGCGTCTGGCCGACTCCGTCGAGGTAGTACTCCACCGGGTCTTCCACCGTCATGATGTTGCGTGAGCTGTCGTTGATCCGTTCCAGCACGGCATACAAGGTGGTGGTCTTGCCCGAACCCGTGGGACCGGTGACCAGCACGATTCCGTGCGGGCGCTCAATGAGCTTTTCCATGCGCCCAAGCGTCTGCGTATCCATGCCCAGCGATTCGAGGTCCAGCCTTCCGGACTGCTTGTCCAAAAGCCTCAGGACCACGCGCTCGCCGTGAATCCCCGGCAGCGTGGAAACCCGCACATCAACGGCCCGGCCCGCGATCCGCAGTGAAATGCGGCCGTCCTGGGGCAGGCGTTTCTCGGCGATGTCCAGATCCGCCATGACCTTTGCGCGGGAGATCACCAGCGGGCTCAGTCCGCGGCGGAGTTTCAGCGTCTCGCGAAGGACGCCGTCGACGCGGAAGCGCACGTTCAGGTTGAACTCGCCCGGCTCCAGGTGAACATCCGAGGCGCCGGTTCGGATCGCGGATGCCAACACCGCATTGAGAAGGCGGATGATCGGAGCATCGTTGTCGCTGTCGAGCAGGTCGGAAGGGGCCGGCAATTCCCGCGCCAGGGCGCCGAGCTCGGTGTCCTCGTCGAGGTCTTCGGCAATCGACAGCGCGGTGTCGGCGCCGCTTTCGTAGCGGGCCCTGAGGCGCCGGTCGAATTCTTCCGCTTCGATCAGCTTCGGACGGAGGGGCTGGCCAACGACGCGGCCGGCCTCGGCCAGTCCCGCCAGTCCGGCGCCGGCCCTCACCAGTGCGATCAGTTCACCTTCCGGTCCCGGCGTAAGCAGCACCCCGTGGCGCTGCGCGAAGCTGAAGGGCAGGGCGTTCAATCCGAATCGGAGCTCGCGCCTTCTTCGGAACCGTTACTGTCTTCGTCTTCAACGCCGGCGGCTTCGTCGCCGAAATCGAAGGCATCCTCGATTTCGGGCAGTTGGGTGCTTCCGCCCGTTATCGATTGCGCGAGTTGCCGGCGGCGCAGGTAGTCGTACTTGATGTTTGTGGCGGCGTCCGCCTGGGCGGAGTCGCGCAGGATAGTGGGACGGATGAACAGCATCAGGTTGGTTTTCTCGCGGGTCTGGCCGCTGGCGCGAAACAGCGCGCCGATCAGAGGCAGGCTGCCGAGCACGGGCACGGACTGGCGGCTCTCCCGGACCTTGTCCTGTATCAGTCCGCCCAGCACCAGCGTGCCTCTGTCCTCCACGATCACTGCGGTTTGCAGTTCGCGGGTATTGGTTACCAGATCGACGGCGCCCGCCACCGACGGCGCCAGTTCGGACAGGGACTGGTCGATTTCCAGCCGCACGGCGTCGCCCTGGTTGATCCGCGGCGTGATCTTGAGGGTAAGGCCGATGTCGTTGCGGCCCACGGTGGTAAACGGCCGGATCTGGCCATCGGCGCTGCTGGGGTTGATGCCTGAACTGGCATAGCTTCCGGTAATAAAGGGCACGTTCTGGCCCACGTTGATCGTGGCTTCCTGGTTGTCCAGCGTGACCACCATCGGAGTGCCCAGAATGTTCGATCCGGCGGTGTTCTCCACTGCGCTGATCAGGGCCGCAAAGCTCAGTCCCTCGTCACGTACCCGTCCGACCGCGAATCCGGCGCCCGGCCCCAGCGCCCCGGCCGCAACTGCCCGGCCCTGGTCAGTGTTCGACAGCGATCCGGCAACCAGTTCGCGCAGGCTGGTGCCGGACGCAGGGAAATCGGTGCTGCCGAGCATGCGCTGCGGGTCGTAGGCCGCCCAGTTGACGCCGAGCTGGTTGGCCCGTTCCGCGCTGACCTCGGCGATCAGGACCTCCACCAGCACCTGGGCGCGGCGAATATCGAGCTGGTCCACCACTGCCAGCATCTGCCGCATTACGGCTGGTGGCGCGTCCATGATCAGCGCGTTGGTCGCAACGTCGGCAGTCACCAACACCCGCTTTCCCTCGGTGCCTTCATCCTGGAACTGGGCCGAGAGTTGCCCCGCAAGGTTTTCCGAATCAGCGTAGTTCAGATAGCGAACGCGAGTGTCGCCGCCTTCAACCAGGGGCGTATCGAGGTGCGCGACCAGGGCGCGGAGTTCCAGGCGCCGGTGCTGCTCGCCGCCGAGCAGGATGCTGTTCGTGCGATCGTCGGCCACCGCCAGATTGAAGGAGGTGTCGGCGCCCACCGCCACCTCGTTGAGTACGCGCACGATATCCCGGGCGCTGGCGTGTTCCAGCCGAATGACCTCGACCGGCTGGTCGTTTTTCCGGTCGATGCGTTGCACTACGCGCGCCACCTTGTTCACATTGGATCCGCGGCCGGAGAGGATCAGCACGTTGGTCGGCGGGTGGGCCGCCACGTGCGCTCCGGGCGACATCATCGGGCGAACGATAGGCACCAGACCCTGGGCGTCCACGTTGGCCACCGACAGAACGAGGGTCTGAAGCTCGTCGTTCGCCGATGAATCCGGCCCTGCGCCGGCAAAAATCCGCATGGTCCGGTCCGGAGAAAGCCGGATGACGGGACCCGAGGGCACGGCGACAATGCCGTGCGCGCTCAGCATCGAAAGAAAGGCTTCGTAGTACGCCTCCAGAGACAAGGGCTGCGATCCGAACAGATTCACCTTCCGATCCTCTCCCACCTGGGGATCGATGACGAAATTTCTTCCCGTGGCCTCGGCAACGGCCTCCACCACCTCCTGAAGGTCCGTGTCGCGATAATTGAGTCTGACCGTGTCCTGCTGGGCGATTGCCAGACCCGCGAGCAGCAGCACAGCCGTCGCCGGCCACCTCCGGAAAGGTCGAATTCGAATAGGACGCATCTTCAGACCCTCACATGGCGAGCAACCCGAAGTTGCCGTTTTCTACGTTTATTTCCAACTGTTCGCCGTCCCGCCGTATGCTGAGCATCATATCGTTTCCGCCGCTCATTTCCTGCCTGGCCTGCGCCATGTTGTCAGGGTCGAAGGGAACGCCGTTGACGGCAACGAGCAGGTCGCCGGACACCAGGCCCAGGCTTTCAAACCAGGCCCTGCGCGCGCGCGGAGTCAGCCGGTAGCCTTCCATCCTGCCGTCGCCATCCATGACCGGCTCCATGTTGATGAGTTGCGAGAGCGACTCCCGCGGCATCGCCAACAGCTCAGCGCCGATGCCGCCGGCGGCTGCCCCTCGGCTCAGTGAGGCCGTCGGGCGGATCCGCAGGCTCTGGTCGCTGAGCGGAAGCCGGAGCGACTCGCTGCCGCGCCGAAGCAGCACTTCGTTCGGCCGCACTTCCTGCAGACTGATGCCCGAAGCCACCGTTTCTCCGATGAAATAGGTGTCGGCCGCCCCGCCGGTCTCGATGATGGCGTGCGCCAGTTTCCTGTTTGCGCTGGCCACCACGCCGGTCAGGCGGAAGTTCCCGTTGCGCAGGACGGCCGGCGCGCCGGCCGCTTTGATGCGCTGAGCCGGCGTGCCGAAGAGACCGCCGCCCGGAGCGCCCTCGCCGCTGTCCCGGGCTGAAGCCGCGGGCCTGGCGCTGGTTGCTGCCGGCGGTTCAATCCGCGCCAACTGCCATGCCGTCAATGCGATTTCCGCCAGCAGCCAGACTGCCACGCCCAGCAGGGCAAGCGCCGGCAAGCGCCGGAGAAGGCCGCCGCTATTCCTGAAATTCATGCGAAATGTCCACGCTTGCGATGCACTGGGAACACTGGATTGTGATAACTTTCATGCCGGAAAAT
This sequence comes from Gammaproteobacteria bacterium, assembly GCA_963666765.1. Lineage (GTDB taxonomy): Bacteria > Pseudomonadota > Gammaproteobacteria > Steroidobacterales > Foliamicaceae > Foliamicus. Next base: position 1,262,231 of record OY762933.1, on the reverse strand, counting down.
GAACAAGCCAGCCGACAAAGATCGCCAGCATACTTTTGGCAGCGCCCCGGAAACCGAGGTAGCGCCGCCGGATGTTGACCGCCCATCACTGTTTCGCGTCGTGCTGCTCAACGATGACTATACCCCTATGGAGTTTGTCGTGCAGATGTTGCAGAAATTGTTCGGTTTCGGGCGGGAGAAGGCGACCCGGATCATGCTGGAAGTGCATATGAAGGGGCGTGGCGTGTGCGGGGTGTTCTCTTACGAGATTGCCGAAACCCGGGCCGCCCAGGTGCTGGACTACGCGCGCCGCCATGAACACCCGCTTGCCTGCGTGGTCGAGAAGGCTTAGTGTTCGCCCCACGCCACGTTGTACGAAGATGCTGAGCCGCGAACTCGAGATTTGCCTTTCCAACGCGCTGGTGCGCGCCCGCGAAAGCCGCCATGAATTCCTGACGGCGGAGCACCTGCTGCTGGCGCTCACCAGCAGTCCGGTCGTGGCGGAGATACTGGGGGCCTGCGAAGCGGATGTGGATGATCTGGCCCGCGCGCTGGAGGAACACCTCGAGGAAACCATGCCGACTCTGGGCGTGGAGGCGGACCGGCAGACCCGGCCCACGCGCGCCTTCGACCGGATACTCAAGCGGGCCATGGCGCATGTCCAGAACAGCGGTGTGAAGGAAGTCAGCTCGGCCAATGTGCTGGTGGCGCTGTTTGCCGAGAACCAGACCTTCGCCGTGAGCGAGCTGAACCGGCAGGGTGTTACCCGCCTGGATGTTGTGAACTACATTTCCCACGGAATTTCGCGGGCCAGGCCTTCGCCGGACGGGGACGCGGCCGATGACTCCCCCGAAGCGGGCCCCAGAAGGGCCCTGGAGGTCTACGCCGCCAACCTCAACGAACGGGCCCGAAGCGGTCGCATCGACCCCCTGGTGGGGCGTCTCAATGAAATAGAGCGCGCCATGCAGGTGCTCAGCCGCCGGCGCAAGAACAACCCGCTGTTCGTGGGCGACGCCGGCGTCGGCAAGACCGCCCTGGCTGAGGGGCTGGCGCTGATGATGGTGAGCGAGGACGTGCCTCAGGCGCTGGAGGGCTGCACCCTTTACGCGCTGGACATGGGCGCGCTGCTGGCCGGCACGCGCTACCGCGGGGATTTCGAGAAACGCCTCAAGTCGCTGGTCAACGAGCTGGCCGAGGAGGAAGGCGCGATCCTGTTTATCGACGAGATTCACACGGTGATCGGCGCCGGCGCCGCGTCCGGCGGGATGCTGGATGCCTCGAACATCATCAAGCCGGTGCTGGCCAACGGCGACCTGCGCTGCATCGGCTCGACCACCTACAAGGAGTATCGTGGAGTTTTCGAGCGCGACCGGGCCCTGGCCAGGCGCTTCCAGAAGATCGACGTGCCCGAACCCAGCGTGGACGAGACCTACGAGATCCTGTGCGGGCTCAGGAGCCGTTTCGAGGACCACCACAAGGCCACGTACGACGACGACGCCCTGCGCGCCGCCGCCGAGCTTGCCGCCCGCCATATCGGAGACCGCTGCCTGCCGGACAAGGCCATCGACGTGGTCGACGAAGCAGGGGCGCGGCTCAAGCTCAACGCGGCGGCCGACGAAGAACTGACCGTGGACGTGGCGCAGATCGAGACCGTGGTGGCGCAAATGGCCGGCATTCCGCCGCGCAGCGTTTCGGCCTCGGACCGCGAACTGCTGGAGCAGCTGGAAAGCAACTTAAAGCGCGTGATTTTCGGCCAGGACCCGGCCATCGAGGCGCTGTCCTCGGCTATCCGCATGGCCCGCTCCGGTCTGCGGGAAGCCGAGAAGCCGGTAGGGAGTCTCCTGTTTGCCGGCCCGACCGGAGTAGGCAAGACCGAAGTGACGCGACAGCTTGCCTATTGCCTGGGTCTGGAACTGCTGCGCTTCGACATGTCCGAGTACATGGAGCGCCACACGGCCTCGCGGCTGATCGGAGCGCCGCCGGGGTACGTGGGCTTCGACCAGGGCGGACAGCTCACCGAAGCGGTTACCCGCCATCCGCACTGCGTCTTGCTGCTGGACGAAATCGAGAAGGCCCATCCGGACGTATTCAACCTGCTGCTGCAGGTCATGGATCACGGCACGCTTACCGACAATAATGGACGCAAGGCGGACTTCAGCCACGTAATCGTGGTCATGACCACCAACGCCGGCGCCCGCGAGGCAGCCCGCGGGTCCATGGGCTTTACGCCGCAGGATCATTCCAGCGACTCCCTGTCCGCGATCGAAAAGATTTTCTCGCCGGAGTTTCGCAACCGCCTTGACGGCGTGATTCAGTTTGCGGCGCTGGAGCACGATTCCGTGCTGCGGGTCGTGGAGAAACTGGTGCTGGAGCTTGAGGCCCAGTTGCAGGGGAAGAACGTCACCCTGGTTCTGGAGGACGAGGCCCGCGAGTGGATTGCCAGGCGCGGGTATGACCGTAAAATGGGCGCCCGACCCATGGCGCGCGTAATCCAGGAACACATCAAGAAGCCGCTGGCCGAGCGGATGCTGTTCGGCGACCTGCAGGAAGGCGGGCGCCTGCTGGTGCAACTCGATGACTCAGGCGAGGGACTGGCTCTGGAAATTGATGAGCGCGAGATGGTCGAGGAGGAGCAATGAAATTTCGCTCCACGCAGAGGTAGCCGTACTATGGCGAAGCAGGAGCCCATACAGTTTCAGGGGATAGTCACCGAGACGCTGCCCAACACGACTTTCCGGGTCACCCTGGACAACGGGCACATGGTAATGGCGCACATTTCCGGCAAGATGCGCAAGCACTACATCCGCATCCTTACCGGAGACCGGGTAACGGTGGAATTGACCCCCTATGATCTGAGCAAGGGCCGCATCGTATATAGAGAGAGGTGAACAAGGGAGGTCGTCTCGCTCTCTAATCCCGCAGCGGCGCTTCGATCCCGCCCTTCTTCGCCCCCTTCTTCCGGGAGACGCATAAATCCATCCATGGAGCTCGGTTCCGCCATCCCTGGCTCACACGCTCCCGTAAGAAGGGGGCGAAGAAGGGCTACGGTCGGGAGCAAGGGTGTCCCGCGCTCGACGCATCAGAAGGTGTGAAGGCATGCGAAAGGTAGCCAATCCGATATGCATTCTGGCGGTTCTGCTGACGGCGGGCGCAATCCCGGCCGGCGCCCAGCAAGCGACGGCGGAACGGCAGATGGACGAATTGTTTGCCGACGAATGGGCCACCCGGCTGCGCGAGAATCCCCTGCTGGCCACCTCGATGGGCGTCAGCGACTTCAATGGAAGTTTGCCTGGAGTTTCGATTGACGATATCGAGCGCCGCAAGCGGCAATCGCTTGCATTCCTGGATCGGCTGAGCCGGATTGATGCCGATGCGCTTCCGCCGGAACGCCGAATGGACCGCGAACTCTTCGAGTGGATGCTGCAAAACCGCATCGAATCCGCTGCGTTCTTTCCGGAGCGGATTCCCTTCATAGCAGACAGCGGCTTTCATTCCGGGTTGTTGCGTGCGGCGGATGGCGTGAGTTTTCGCAGGCCCGAGGATTATGAGGATTACCTGCAGCGCCTGCGCGGAATACCCCAGTACGTGGGCCAGCATATCGAAAACATGCGGGCCGGCATTAACGACGGTTTTGTGGCGCCCCGGGTGGTGTTGGAAAGCCTGCTGCCTACCGTTGCCGCGCCGGCGCGGCAGGAAGTCGCGGAAAGCGCCTTCTTCAGGCCCTTCAAGAGTCTGCCGGATGCGATAGGGGAGGAGGACCGCGCGCGGCTCGAGTCCGAAGCGCGCGAGGTCATCGGTCAGCAGGCGCTGCCGGCGCTGGGACGGCTGGCGGAATTCCTGGACACGGAGTACCGGCTGCACGCCCGCGACAGTATCGGGGCTTCGGAGTTGCCCGAAGGGGCCGGCTACTACCGGCAGCGGATTCGGGCCATGACTACCCTGGACCTCTCTCCGGATGAGATCCATGAAATCGGCCTCGCCGAGGTGGCTCGCATACGCTCGGAAATGCTTGCCATCGTGGAGGAACTTCAATTCGAGGGCGGCATCGAGGCGTTCGTTGCGTTCTTGCGCACCGACCCGCGCTTTTACGCCGAGACCGAGGAACAGCTGCTCGGCCATGCCTCGCTGATCGCCAAGAAGGTCGACGGCCTGCTGCCCGGCTGGTTCGGTCTCTTGCCGCGCACGCCGTACGGCATCATGCCCATGCCCCCGGAAATGGCGCCTACCGGAACCACTGCCCGCTACTGGGCCGCGCCTCGCGGCGGCAATCGCGGCGGATATTACTGGCTGAACACCTATGCGCTCGACCAGCGGCCGCTCTACGAACTGCCCGCGCTGACCGTCCACGAAGCGGTGCCGGGGCACCATTTGCAGATCGCCCTGGCGCGCGAGCTTCAGGGCGTCCCGGAATTTCGCCGCACACTGGGATTCACCGCCTTTGTGGAGGGCTGGGCCCTGTATACCGAATGGCTCGGGATCGAGATGGGCATTTACACCACGCCGTACGAAGACTTCGGCCGCCTGAGCTACGAGATGTGGCGCGCCTGCCGGCTGGTGATCGATACCGGCATCCATGCGAAGGGATGGACACGCGATCAGGCGGTCGCTTACCTGGCGAACAACACCTCGCTCAGCCTGACCAACGTCGAGAACGAAATCAATCGCTATATCGCCTGGCCGGGACAGGCGCTGGGCTACAAGCTCGGCGAACTCAAGATCAGGGAATTGCGCCGCCGCGCCGAAGATGCGCTGGGAGCCGATTTTGACGTGCGGGCCTTCCATGACGCCGTGCTGGCCAACGGCGCTCTGCCGCTGCCCATCCTGGAACGCGAGGTTGACCGCTTTATCGCCGGCTCGCTCGATGCCGGCTAGAGCGACCCCCCTGGTCGAACAGCACCGCGCCTGCGGGGGGCGTATGGTGGAGTTCGCCGGTTGGGAGTTGCCGCTGCACTACGGTTCGCAGGTATCCGAGCATCACGCGGTGCGCGGCGCCGCCGGCGTGTTCGATGTTTCGCACCTGGCGCTGACCGCGGTGTCGGGGCGTGGCGCCAAGGTCTTTCTGCGCCGCCTGCTCGCCAACGACATCGATCGCCTGGGCGGGCGCGTGGCCGGACTCTATACCTGCCTGCTCGACGATTCCGGCTGCGTGCTTGACGACCTGATCGCATACCGGCTTGCCGATGACCGCTACCGCGTTGTGAGCAACGCGGCCACCGTTGATAGCGTGCGCGAGCAGTTGCGCAAAGTGGCGCGGGCCTTTCCCGTGAGAATCGCGCCGGAGGACGGGCGGGTAACGCTGGCGGTTCAGGGGCCCGGGGCCATGGAACGCGGCGTCGCGGTTGCCGGCTCGGTGATTTCGCGCGATTTCGCCGCCGCCCTGGCCGCACTTAAGCCCTTCCACGCCATGGATGAGGAGGGCATCCTGGCCGCACGCACCGGATATACGGGTGAAGACGGCTTTGAAATCTATCTCGACCAGACTACCGGAGCGGCGTTCTGGCGGGCATTGCTTGAGGCGGCCGTCGTCCCCTGCGGGCTGGGCGCGCGCGATACGTTACGGCTGGAGGCCGGCCTGTGCCTGTACGGCCAGGATATGGACGCGTCGCTTACGCCGCTGCACTGCGGGCTGAAATGGACAGTGGCGATGGATCCGCCGGAACGGAACTTCATCGGGCGGCGCGCGCTGGAAGGGCTGATCGGCAATCCGGATCTGCCCGTTTTCAAGGGCCTGGTCATGCAGAAAAGGGGTATGCTTCGCGCGGGCCAGCCGGTACGCACTCCGGTGGGTCCGGGCGTGGTGACCAGCGGCGGTTACTCGCCTACCATGGGCGTCTCAATCGGCCTGGCGCGCATGCCGCGAGGCGCGCCAACCGAGTGCGAGGTTGAGATTCGTGGCGCCGGCGTGCCGTGCGCCGTTGTAAAGCCGCCGTTTGTGCGCCGCGGCCGCGTACTGGTAGACGCCGGCGGCAAGGAAAACTGAAGAGGAACAGACAGTGTCGGAAGTACCCACAGATCTGAAGTACACCAGTGACCACGAATGGGTGCGCATGGAGGACCGCGGAACGATGGTCGTCGGCCTGACCGATTACGCCCAGGAGCAGTTGGGCGACCTGGTCTACGTGGATACTCCGGAGGTGGGCGCGACCTTCGTTGCCGGCGACGTGTGCGCGGTGGTGGAATCGGTCAAGGCGGCCAGCGACGTGTATTCACCGGCGGGCGGCGACGTAGTGGCCGTGAACGAAAACCTTGGTGAGGACCCGGAGCTCATTTCGAATGATCCCTACGGCAACGGCTGGCTGTTCGAGCTGGCGCCGGAGGATCCGGCCGCATGGGACGATTTGCTGGACCCGGAACAGTACGTGGAATTGCTGGAGGCAGACGTTTAGCGGCTCGGGCTGATGCGCCTGTCGCGGACGAAGTTCGCGAGCGTGGCGCCTTGTCAGTCAAGAAAACAGGCCCGGCAGAGCGGCATCGCATAGCGTTAACAGGCCCTAATCAGGATTCAAGCCGGACAGATCAGGATATGTCCGCTCCGAGAGCACGAAGCAATCGGGCAGCAAGTTCCTCCCTGGAGAAGGAGTGGCTGAACTATATCGAATCGAATGGCTATCGCCTGCCGGACCCAAGGGCCAGTGAGCGTTGATGCGTCCGAAAAATTTTGAACAATTGGCGGCCGGACTCGTGCCCGGACTCGTTGCCAAATACCGGCTGCGCCGCTAGGATTCGCCCATGAGCACAATGAATGTAAAGCTTCCCGAACCTCTGGAGGACTTCGTCAATGCTCAGGTCAGTGCCCGCGGCTATAGCACTTCCAGCGAATACGTTCGCGAGTTGATCCGCAAGGACCTCGACCGCGAGCGTTTGCGCGGATTGATTCTCGAAGGCGCGGCATCGCCTGGTGGGGTTGTGGCCGACGCAGAATACTTCGATGGGCTTCGCAGCCAGATTGTCGCTGAAACCGACGGAAAGTGAAGCGCGGGCCGGCAGCCCTCAGGGAGAGGGCGCGGCGCGACGTTGAAGAGGCGATCAGGCATTACCGGAGTGTGGCCAGCGTAAAAATCGCGATTCAATTTATCGACGCACTCCAGGAAACCCTTCAGTCTGTTTCTGATCAACCGGCAGCCGGCTCACCGCGATACGCGCACGAGCTGGATATTGCCGGCTTGCGCTGCCGAAAGGTGGGGAAGTTTCCTTACCTGGTCTTCTATATGGAAGGAGACAGGGGGATTGATGTCTGGCGCGTGCTTCATGGCGCGCGAGACATACCGGCGTGGTTACGGGAACCCGGCGAGTAACGCTGTTCGCTACCCGCGGGAGTGAAATGCGGGTACCATTCCGCAGGTTACAAGCCGCAACAAATTATTGCGTCCACGCAAGCCTCCGCATAGCAAATGCCTTTCGTTCCTCACACCGGAGAGCAGACAGAAGAAATGCTGAGCCGGATGGGCGTGAGCCGTTTCCGGGATCTGTACGACGAGATTCCGGACAGCCTGCTCAAGGACGAACCGCCGCATATTTTTCCGGGCCTGGATGAGGCCGGCGTAACCCGGATTGCGCGGGAGCGGGCCCGGCGCAATGAAGCGCTGCTGTGCTTTGCCGGTGGCGGCGCGTATGAGCACCACATACCGGCGGCGATCTGGGACATTGCTTCGCGCGGCGAGTTCTACAGCAACTACACGCCCTACCAGCCCGAAGCGGCCCAGGGTTCGCTGCAGCTGACCTACGAATACCAGACCATGATTGCCGGGCTGACCGGCATGGACGTGGCCAACGCTTCGCTCTACGACGGAGCCACGGCGTTCGCGGAGGCCTGCCTGATGGCTGTCCGCTGCAACAAGCAGTCGGGATCGAAGCGGATCCTGGTGGCGCGTTCAGTACATCCGGCCTGGCGGAGGGTGGCCCACACCCTGTTGCGCGGGCAGGGGATCGAACTGGTCGAAGTGCCGATGGATACGTCCGGCCGCGCCGATTTCTCCCCGGTGGACCGGGAAGCCGGAGGTGGATTCGCGGCCCTGGCCGTGGCCGTCCCGAATTACCTGGGCGGGGTCCCGAATATCAAGGCCTGGCGGGCGCGGGCCGACCGGGCGCGAGCCCTGCTGGTCGTGGGCGTCAATCCGGTATCGCTGGGATTGCTGCGGCCTCCGGGTGAGTGGGGCGCGGATATCGTATGCGGCGAGGGCCAGCCCCTGGGCATTCCCATGTCCGGCGGCGGACCGTACCTTGGTCTTCTGGCCTGCAAGTCGCGGTACTTGCGGCAAATGCCCGGACGGCTGGCCGGTCGGACTGTCGACAAGGCCGGCAAACCAGCCTATGTGCTGACGCTTCAGGCTCGCGAGCAGCACATTCGCCGCAGCCGGGCTACCTCCAACATCTGCACCAACCAGGGCTTGATGGTGACCGCGGCCACCATATACATGTCCCTCCTGGGCGGCGAGGGGCTGCGACGGGTGGCGGCCGCCTGCCATGCACGGGCCTCCGAACTGGTCGCGGCGCTGACGGCCGTTCCCGGCGTGCAGAGGGCCTTCGATGCGCCCTTTTTCCAAGAAGATGTCCTCTGCCTGGACCGTCCGGTGGCGCCGGTCCTTGCCGCCCTGGCCGAAGAGGGCATCCTGGGAGGCATCGACGTATCCGGGGAGTACCCTGAACTCGGCCACGCCTTCCTGGTATGCGCCACCGAAATGCGTACGAGCGAGGACATCGGGCGCTATGCCTCGACCCTGCGCGAGTTGATGGGCCGTAACCTGCAGTCGGTAGGGTCGGCGCCTTGCACTGACGCTTCAGGCCCGCTCTGAACGGCAACGCACTCATGGGACAGCACACTCGCCTTATTTTCGACGTGTCGCGGCCCGGCCGGCGCGCCCGTGCGCAAATGCCGGCGGGCGAGGGCGCGGCCCCTTCCGGCCTGCCGGCAGAGCTGATCCGGGATCGCGCCGCGCCCTTGCCGGAAGTCTCCGAGCTGGACGTGGTGCGCCATTACACGCGCCTGTCGCAGCTTAATTTCTCCATCGACACCAACAGCTATCCGCTGGGTTCCTGCACCATGAAATACAACCCGCGGGCCTGCCATCGGCTGGCCTCGCTTCCGGGTTTTCTGGACGTACACCCGGGGGCGCCGGAAGCCTCCTCCCAGGGCCTTCTGGAGTGCCTTTACGAGCTCCAGGACATGCTGGCCGCCGTAACCGGCATGGAGGCCATCACGCTGGCGCCGATGGCCGGAGCGCAGGGCGAATTCGCCGGAGTGGCGATGTTCAAGGCCTACCACCATGCGCGTGGAGACTACGGCCGCGACGAAATCATCGTTCCCGACGCCGCGCACGGGACCAACCCGGCGACGGCGGCCATGTGCGGTTTGAAGGTGCGGGAAATCGCCACCGGGACGGACGGCGATATCGAACTCGACGCACTGGATCAGGCGCTGGGCCCGCGCACTGCCGGCATCATGCTCACCAACCCTTCGACATTAGGCGTGTTCGAGCGCCGCATCCTGGAGATATCGAAGCGGGTTCACGCCGCCGGCGGCCTGCTGTACTACGACGGCGCCAATCTCAACGCCCTGCTGGGGCGCGTGCTGCCCGGCGACATGGGCTTTGACGCGGTGCATCTGAACCTGCACAAGACCTTTTCCACGCCGCATGGCGGTGGCGGTCCCGGCGCCGGAGCGGTGGGCGTGGCGAGCGCGCTCAAGCCTTTTCTCCCGGTGCCGTACGTGGAAAAGTCCGACGGGACCTACCGGTGGCAAACCGACAGCCCGGACAGCATCGGGCGGCTGGCGGCCAACGGCGGCAACGTCGGCGTGCTGCTGCGCGCCTGGGTGTACCTGAGGATGCTCGGGCGCGAGGGCCTGCAGCGGGTGGCCGACCACGCGGTGCTCAACGCCAACTACCTGGCGCTCCGTCTCGCGGAAGAGGGCTTCGACCTGGCCTATCCCGAGCGCCGCGCCGGCCACGAGTTCGTGATCAGCCTCAAACGGCTGCGGGACGAGACCGGCGTGACCGCGGCCGATTTCGCCAAGGCCATGCTGGACGAGGGCTTTCATGCGCCTACCGTGTACTTCCCGCTGCTGGTTCCGGAGTGCCTGCTCATCGAACCCACCGAAACCGAGTCGCCCGAAGCGCTGGATGCGCTGATTGACGCCATGGTGCGCATCCGCGACGCGGCCCTGAGCGATCCCGAGGCAGTGCGTTCCGCGCCGCACCGCATGCCGATTCGCCGGCCCGACGAGGTGCTCGCCGCCCGCAAGCCGGACCTTGCCTACGCGCCGGCGCGGCGGCGGGATTGAGCAAATTGCCTTGTCTCTGCGGGAAAGGGGGCGTCCCGCCCTCGATGCTTCGATCCCGCCCTTTCAGGCCCTGTTTTTCCGGGAGTATTGGAGGCAGGGATGCCGGAGCAAGCTCCAGGGATGGGTTCATGCGTCTCCCGGAACAACAGGGCCTGAAAGGGCTTGAGTTGTAATCCAGGAGGTCAGGGACGGGGATGAGGCGCGCCTACGCAACCACGCGGTTCGGTCAGGTTCACCTGCGCATTTTCGATCCCCGGGAACAGGGGCGTGCTGCCTCCGCCGAGGACACGAGGTCCCGGCTTCCTTGGGCCGAACCGCCGCTGCTGTGCCTGCACCCATTTCCCTACAGTGGCAGCTTCTTCGGCACGATCGCACCGCTTCTGGGAAAACAGCGCCTGGTATGCGCGCCGGATTGCCCGGGATTTGGCGGTTCCGACCCGCCCGAGCACATGCTCTCAATGGACGAGCTGGCAGCTGCGATGCTGGAGGCGGCCGACGACTCAGGCGAGTTCGGTGGGGAAGCCGTCGATCTGCTCGGCTTTCACAGCGGCTGCCTTTTGGCTGTCGAAATGGCGCGGCTCAAACCCGAATGGGTGCGCCGGATGGTGCTGGTGGATGTGCCCTATTTCACGCCGGAGCAGCAGGCCGCCCGATACGCGAAATCGACCGCCGACACCCGCTACACGGCGGACCTGTCAAGCCTTGCGAACGCCTGGGAGTTCAGCGTGGCAAAGCGCCTGGACGGGATGCCGTTCAACCGGGCTTTCGGCAACTTCGTGGAATTGTTGCGCGCGGGGGAGCGGGCCAACTGGGGCTACCACGCCACGCTCACCTACGATTGCGCGACGCGCTTTCGCGCCGTTCAGCACGAAACACTGGTAGTCGCAAGCCAGTACATGCTCAAGGAGTACACGCGCAGGGCGGCCGCGGAAATTCCCGGCGCCCGCTTCGTGGAACGCAAGGACGTGACCCGCGCCGTAATGGAAGAGGGCGCCGGCGCGATCGCCGAGGAAGTACTGGCCTTTCTGGGCTGACCCTGCCTTCGCTCAGGGCAGGAACCTGCGCCGCTAGAGTACCGAGAATCCGGCGCCGAGGGGCCGCGCGGCATTTGCCAGCCAGCGGCACAGGTAGTCGGAAAAGCTACGGCGAACGATGATGGTGTAGGTTGATGGGTCACCGGCGGTGGCCAGCAGGACAGCCGTCCTGCCCAGACCTGTTTGCGCGCATTGCCCCGGGGCGAATTCCCGCGGATGCAGATCCAGGGTGCATCCCTTCGCCAGCACCGTTCGCGCGTGGGCGCCACTGACCCGCAGTTCGACATGCCCGCCGCTTACGTCGTTGACTGCGGCGTGGAATCTGTCAAGCGCCTCGGCGAGTCTGCTGGCGAGACGGGAGGCGCGCTCCGCGCCGGCCCCGATCAGCCACTCGTCCGGTCCCAGCCAATAGACTTTGTGCTTGCCGGCCGTGAACGTATTCGCGCCCAGCGGCATGGCTTGGCCCAGGACCCGCTCGGCGGCCTCAAGGGCCTGTCTGTCGCGTGGATTCAGCCTGAGGTTGAGGAACCCGCGGCCGGTCCGGACGCTGATGGCCACGCGCGCCTCCGGCGCGGATTCCACCTCGGCGAAAAAGGGTTCCAGGCCATGGTGGCGGTGACCGGCCTCAGACATGCTGACGCTGTCCCTTGGGGTCGTAAAACACCGGCGACACGATTTGCACCGGCAAGGGATCGCGATCCGGCCGCGCGGCGTAGATGGTCTCGCCATTGCGCCCCCGCCCGCCGGCCACCAGCGCCAGCGCGATCGGGTGTCCGAGGCAGGCGCTGAAATAGCTGGACGTGACATGGCCGCACATCGCTGCGGACTTGCCGGTTTCGCCGACGAGTTGCGTGCCTTCCTCAAGCACCGTCTGTCCGTCGCGCGACAGCAAGCCAACCCATTGCTTGCGGTCTTTGCGCAGGCAGTCCGGGCGCTTCAGGGAACGCTTGCCGAGAAAGTCCTTCTCCATTGAAAGCAGCCAGTTCATGCCGAGGTCCTCGGGCGTCACCGATCCGTCGGTGTCCTGTCCTGCGATGACGAATCCCTTCTCGGCGCGCAGCACGTGCATCGCTTCCGTTCCGTAGGGCGTGATATCGAATTCCTTGCCGGCCTCCATGATCCTTCGCCACATGGCCAGCGCGTGATTGCTGTCGATGTTGATTTCGAAAGCCAGCTCGCCGGAAAAGCTTACCCGGAACAGCGTCACATCCATGCCTGCCAGCACCGCCGGCTTCACGGCCATGAACGGAAAGTTGTCCTTGTCCAGGGGGATGTCGCAGCCGAGTTCTTCCAGCAACCTGCGGCTGTCGGGTCCGGCCGCCGCAATGGTCGAATAGTGATCGGTGAGCGAAGTCAGGTAAACCTCAAGCTCCGGCCACTCGGTCTGCAGCCACTTTTCCATCCAGCTCAGCACGCCGCCGGCCCCGCCGGTAGTCGTGGTCAGGTAAAAGCGGCGCTCGCCGGTCCGCGCCATCACGCCGTCGTCCATGAGCATGCCGTCCTCGCCCAGCATGATCCCGTAGGCGCAGCGTCCGACTCTCATCCTGCCGACGTTGTGCGTGTAGATGCGCTCCAGGAATTCGACGACGTCGGGACCGCGGGCGTCGATCTTGCCCAGCGTGGAGGCGTCCATGACGCCGAGCGATTTGCGCACCGCCAGGCATTCGCGCGCCACCGCCGCATCGAGGTCTTCGCCGTCCCGCGGAAAGTACCAGGGCCGGCGCCACTGGCCGACGACCTCCATGGGCGCACCGGCAGCCACGTGCCATTCGTGGATTGCGGTGGTCCTTACCGGATCGTAGAGCTCGCCCACGCTCTCGCCGGCACAGACGCCGAAACTCACCGGCGTATAGGCGGGCCGGAACGTGGTCGTCCCGACCTCGGGAATCTCCTTGCCGAGGGTGTCCGCAAGCACCGCCATGCCGTTGATGTTGCCAAGCTTGCCCTGATCGGTGCCGAATCCCAGCGCCGTGTATCGCTTGACGTGCTCCACGTTGCGATAGCCCTCGCGCGCGGCGAGGCGGATGTCGGCGACGGTGGTGTCGTTCTGGAAGTCGATGAACTGCCCGGGACAGCGGTCCGCGTCTTTGGCTGCCGGAACCCTCCACAAGGGTTCGATCGGATTCTCAACGGCATCGGCATGGGCGTCCGGTACCCTGATGGCCGCTGTTTTCAGCCCCAGCCTCGACACGGCTTCAGCGCCTGCGCGCAGCCCGTCGGCCAGGCATTCTCTCAGCGACGATTTGCCGTTGCCGGCGCCGGCCGAAACATTGGCCTGGCGCGTCTCCGCGGGCAGGAAGCAAAGCCGCGAATCGTTCCAGGCCAGCCGCCCGCCCGCCTGGGAATGCAGATGAACCGCAGGACTCCAGCCGCCGGACACGGCCAAGAGATCGCAGTCGATGCGGATCGTGCTCTCGACATTCTCCCAACTTTCACCGTTCCACGGCGCGATGCTGGCGCCCGTTACCCGGTACTGGCCGGCCACATCGGTCACGACGTGGCCCGCCAGTACCGGAATTCCCAGGGCCTGCGCCCGCAGGCCCAGTTCCCCGGCGCCCCCGGGGCGGCTGTCGACGATGGCGGCGACCTCGGCGCCGGCCCCGGCCAGGTCGATCGCCGCCCGGTACGCGGAATCGTTGTTGGTGAAGACCACCGCGCGGCGCCCCGGCAGGACCGCGTACCGTTCGATGTAAGTCGACACGGCCGAGGCAAGCATTACGCCCGGGCGGTCGTTGTTGCAGAAGACCAGCGGCCGCTCCAGACTGCCCTGCGCCAGCACCACCTGCCTGGCCCGGACCCGCCAGAGCCGCTCCCGTACGCCTCCGCCGCCCGAACCGTCCGGGGACCCGGCGCAACGCTCCGCAATCGTCAGGAAGTTGTGATCGTAGTAACCGAAAACCGTGCCTGAAGGCAGCAGGACGCAGTCTTCCCGGTCGCGCAGTTCCGCAACCGCCGCCGCGGCCCATTCCGCGGCCGGGGCCCCGTCGATGCTGGCGGCGCAAGAGAGCAAACCGCCGCCGAATTCGTCCTGTTCGTCGGCGAGCATCACCCGGGCGCCGGACCTCGCCGCCGCCAGCGCCGCCATGAGGCCGGCCGGCCCGCCGCCGGCCACAAGCACGTCGCAGTGCGCGTTCATGTGCTCGTAGCGGTCGGGATCGGGTCCTTCCGGCGCCTGGCCGAAGCCTGCCGACTTGCGGATCGCGTGCTCGTAGTGCTTCCACCACGAGCGCGGGTACATGAACGTCTTGTAGTAGAAGCCCGCGGCCAGCACCCGGCCGAATACGTCATTGATCGCGCCGACATCGAACCGCACGCCGGGCCAGCCCCTGGTCGTGCGCGCGACCAGGCCGTCATGGAGAACGACCTGCGTCGCCGGCAGGTTGGGCAGCGCCGCGGCGCCTTCGCCGATCTGCATGATCGCGTTCGGCTCCTCCGCGCCGCTGCCGACGATTCCGCGCGGCCGCCGCAACTTGAAGCTGCGTCCAACCAGCGATACGCCGTTGGCGATCAGCGCGGAGGCGAGCGTGTCGCCGGCAAAGCCCTCGCAAGCCTTCCCGTCAAAAGAGAAAGCCAGCGGCCGGGAACGGTCTATCCGGCCGCCGCGCGGCAAACGATTCGGCTGGGCGGGGGCCATCGTCAGCGGCGTTTCCCTCCGCCGTTCAAGTGGTAGCTCTTCTCGATGCGATAGCTGATCGTGTCGCGCTCGACCCCGAACCATCGCCGGCAGCCCTGGTCGTGGTTCCACAACTCCCGGTGCGCGCCCTTCGGGTTGCTGCGGTAGAACAGGTAGTCGGCCCATTCCGCGTCGCTCAATGCGTCCGGGTCAGCGGGCCGCGCAATGCCGGCTTCGCCGCCGTAGCTGAACTCGGTCTCGGCCCGGGGCCCGCACCATGGACATTCGATCAGGAGCATTTTCCGGGCTATTAGGGCCTGTTAACGCTATGCGATGCCGCTCTGCCGGGCCTGTTATCTTGACTGGCAAGGCGCTGCGAGCGCCGTGTGGCCAGCCCACATAAGCGATCGGCAACGCCGCCAGGCGGGAAAACAGGCCCGGCCCGGCGGGTTGAGTCTGTCACAGCGCCACTCGGCGTTGCTCGTCGCTCATTTGGAATGACCAAACTACGCTCCTCGCGCCTTGATTGGCACCGGGACAGAATCAACAGAGCGGCATCGCATAGCGTTAACAGGCCCTAGTGCGCCACCGCCGCGGCGCCGTGTTCGTCGATCAGCGCGCCCGAGGCGAACCGGTCCAGGCTGAAGGGCGCGTTGAGTTCGTGTGGCCGGTCGTGGGCAAGCGTATGCGCGAACGCCCATCCGGAGCCCGGCGTCGCCTTGAATCCGCCGGTGCCCCAGCCGCAGTTGAAGTACAGCCCCTCAACCGGTGTCTTTGAGAGGATCGGACAGGCATCCGGACAGATATCCACGATGCCGCCCCATAGCCTGAGCATGCGTACGCGGCTGAACGCCGGGAACAATTCGATGATCGCCTGCATCGCATGCTCGATGACCGGGAAGCTGCCGCGCTGACCGTAGCCGTTGTACGCGTCGATCCCGGCGCCGACCACCAGTTCGCCCTTGTCGGACTGGCTGATGTATCCATGAACCGCGCCGGACATGACCACGGTGTCCAGCACCGGCCGGATGGGCTCGGACACGAACGCCTGCAGAGGATGGCTCTCCACCGGCAGGCGCAGTCCGGCCATTTTCGCCAGCACGCCGGCGTTGCCGGCAACCACCACGCCGATTCGATCGGCCGCGATCGGGCCGCGCGTGGTCGCGACCCCCACGGCCCTGCCTGCCCGGACATCAATGCCGGTGACCTCGCACTGCTCGATGATGTCCACGCCCAGCGCGTCGGCCGCCCGCGCGAAACCCCAGGCAACGGCATCGTGTCGCGCCACGCCGCCACGGCGCTGCAGCGACGCGCCGAGTATCGGATAACGCGCACTCGGCGAGGTGTTGATGCATGGAATCGCCTTCTTGACCTCGGCCACGCCGAGCACCTCGGCGTCGATCCCGTTGAGCCGATTGGCGTTGACGCGCCGCTCGATGTCCCGCATGTCCTGCAGCGAGTGGCCGAGGTTGTAAACGCCCCGCTGGCTGAACATCACGTTGTAGTTCAGGTCCCGGCTCAGCCCTTCCCAGAGCCTGAGCGATTTCTCGTAAAGCAGCGACGCCTCGGTCCACAGGTAGTTGGAGCGGACGATGGACGTATTGCGCCCGGTGTTGCCTCCGCCTATCCAGCTTTTTTCGAGAACGGCGACGTTCCTGAGGCCGTGATCCCTGGCCAGGTAGTACGCGGTGGCCAATCCGTGGCCGCCGCCGCCGATGATGATCGCCTCATAGCTTTTCTTCGGCTCGGGACTGCGCCAGGCGGCCGGCCATTTCCTGTTGTAGTCGAGCGCGTTGCGCAGCAGGCTCAACGCCGAGTATCGCTTCATATCCGCTGTTATCCGTTGGTAGCGCCGTTGGCCCCATTGACGTCGCGCAGCCGTTCGTTGGCCGGATCGAACGGGCTGTCCGCAATCACCGTTGCCGGGAGCGTTCTGTCAAGGACCTCGATCTCGACCCCGGCGCCTGGAACCGCCAGTTCGGGGGGCAGCATGCCCAGCGCCAGCGACTTGCCCACGCGGAAACCGTAATTTCCGCTGGTGGCGCGGCCGACGGTTTCTCCGCCGCTCAGCAGCGCGTTGTTGCCCAGCGCGTCGGCGTCTTCGACATCGTGAACCTCGAGCGTAACGAGCACCTGCTTGAGACCCGCCTCCCTTGCCGCCAGCAGCCGGTCGCGTCCGAGGAAGTCGCCCTTGTCGGGCTTGACGAAGCGATCCAGCGCCGACTCGAAGGCGGAATACTCGATCGACAGTTCCGTACCCACCAGCCGGTAGGATTTCTCCATCCGCATGGAGTCCATGGCGCGAATGCCGAACGGCGCCAGCCCCAGGTCTTCACCGGCCCCGAACAGCGCATCGAAGATGTGGTTCTGATACTCCATCGGGTGGTGCAGTTCCCAGCCGAGTTCGCCGACGAAGTTCACGCGCATGGCGTTGACCGGCGCCGAACCGACCACGATATTGCGGGCGGTCAGCCAGCGGAAGGCCTCGTTGGACAGTTCGGCGCGCGTCACGCGCGACAGCAATTCCCTCGCCTTGGGACCCGCCACCACCAGCACGCCGTTGGCGTTCGTAAGGGGCGTGAACTGCACCGAACCGTCCCGCGGCATGTACCTGCGCAGGTAGTCATGATCCAGGCGCTGAAAGGCCCCGGCCGACACCAGGTAGAAGGAATCGCCCGACTCGCGCCGGATCGTGAACTCCGAATGCACGCCGCCGTTGCGGTTCAGGGCGTGCGCCAGGCACAGCCCGCCGACCTGCTTCGGCGCGCTGTTGGCGACGAACCGGTTGAGAAAGTCCTCCGCGCCCGGACCTGACACGCGGCACTTGGCGAACGCCGTCATGTCGAGCAGGCCGACGTTGCGGGTCACGTTGTCGACTTCCCTGCGCACTGCCTCGAACCATCTCGACCGGCGAAAAGACCAGTCATCTTCCTGGGGCATGCCGTCGGTGGCAAAGAAATTGGGCCGCTCCCAGCCGAACTTCTGGCCGAACACGGCGCCGCGCGCCTTCATGCGCCCGTAGCAGGGCGCGGTGCGCAGCGGTCGCGCGGCCAGCCGCTCCTCGTCCGGATAGTGGATGACGAAAACGTGCGCGTACGCTTCCTCGGTTTTCTCGACCAGGTAGTCTTTGGTCGCGTATTCGCCGAATCGGCGCGGCTCCACTCCCAGCATGTCGATGGTCGGCTCACCCTCGACAATCCACTCGGCGAGTTGCCAGCCGGCGCCGCCAGCCGCCGTGATTCCGAAGCTGTGTCCCTCGGACAGCCAGAAGTTGTCGACGCCCCACGCCGGCCCGATGATGGGATTGCCGTCCGGCGTGTAGGCGATGGCGCCGTTGTAGACTTGTCTGATCCCGACCTCGGCGAACGCCGGCACCCGCGCCATGGCGGCCTCGATGTGCGGCATCAGGCGGTCGATGTCTTCCTGGAACAGCTCGTACTCGGCCTGAGGGTCCGGCCCGTCGACGTAACAGCAGGGCGCGTCTTTCTCGTAGGGGCCCAGGATGAAGCCGCTGCTTTCCTCGCGCAGGTACCAGGAACCGTCCGATTCGCGCAGCACGCCGAGTTCCGGCAGGCTCCGCTGCCTGCGCTTCTCAAGCTCGGGATGCGGCTCGGTAACGATGTACTGGTGCTCCACCGGCATCACCGGGATGTCCAGCCCCACCATCTCCCCGGTCCGGCGGGCGTAATTCCCGGTCGCCGAAACCACGTGATCGCAGGTGATCTCGCCCTTGTCCGTGTGCACGACCCAGCCGCCGGAGGTCGCCCGGGTGATTCCGACCACCGCCGTCTTGCGGTAGATCGCGGCGCCGCGCGCGCGGGCGCCCTTGGCCAGGGCCTGGGTCAGGTCGGCAGGCTGAATGTAGCCGTCCTCCGGATGAAAGATCCCGCCGACCAGTCCGTCGATGTTGCACAGCGGCCACAGCGCCTTGATCTCCGCCGGCGTCAGAAAGCGCACGTCCACCCCGATGGTCCTGGCCGTCGCCGCGTACTGAAAGTACTCGTCCATGCGATCGTCGTTCATAGCCAGCCGCAGGTTTCCGACCTGGCTGAACCCGACCCGCTGGCCGGTCTCTTCCTCGAGCTGCCGGTAGAGCCTGACCGAGTACTTGTGTATCTGGCCCACCGAATAGCTCATGTTGAACAGCGGCAGCAGACCCGCGGCGTGCCAGGTCGAGCCGGACGTCAGCTCGCCCTTCTCGACCAGCACCACATCGTCGCCCCAACCCTTCCTGGCCAGGTGATACAGCGTGGCGCATCCGACAATCCCGCCGCCGATGACGACAACTCTTGCTCGGGATTTCACGGCTTAAGAATCCCGTCTCGGAGGAACTTCCGCGGCGGATTCGGCACGCCGGCGGCGACGCCGGCCGGAGCCGGCGCGACCCGGCCCCGGGGCCGGCCTGTCAACCACCGAGAACAGCCTTGGAAAGGCGTCTCGCTTGTTCGGGACCGCCATGGCGTCCACGAAGTATTCCTGGAACTTCGGTTCCACCGCCGTCTCGATCTTCTCGATCCCGCGCACCGCGGCCTCGATCTCGGCGCGGGCAGGCACGCGAAGCAACGCGATCAGCGCCCCCATGCCCGCGGCGTTGCCGGCCGACTCGACCCGCTTGAGGTCGCAGTCGGGAATCAGCCCCAGGACCATGGCGTATTTCGGATCGATGTGGGAACCGAAGGCCCCGGCCAGCCGGATACGGTCGATCCCGTCGAAGTCGGCGCGGTCCTGTAGCAACTTGACGCCCGCGTAAAGCGCCGCCTTGGCGAGTTGTACCTGGCGGACGTCATTCTGGGTGACGAGGATTGGCCGCGGGCCATCGTGCAGCAGGTAGGAGAAGGTGCGCCCTTGTGCGACGATACGTTCGCTGCGGGCAGCCAGCGAACCGTCGACGACGCCATCCTCGTTGATGATCCCGGCCAGGTACATCTCGGCGACGACTTCGATGATGCCGGACCCGCAGATGCCCGTAACTCCGGTCGAACCCGCGGCTTCCTCGAACCCCGGATCGTCTGACCAGGGCTCAGAACCGATGACGCTGAAACGCGGTTCGAGGTTCTCCGCATCGATGCGCACGCGCTCGATGGCGCCGGGCGTGGCGCGCTGGCCGGCGGAAATCTGCGCGCCCTCGAAGGCGGGGCCGGTGGGACTGGAGCAGGCCAGAAGCCGATCGCGGTTGCCGAGAAAGATCTCCGCGTTGGTGCCCACGTCCACCACCAGCGACACCTCCTCCAGCAGGTGCGGCTCCTCGGCCAGCACCATGCCGGCCGCGTCGGCGCCCACGTGCCCGGCGATGCACGGCAGCACGTAGACATTGGCGCCGGGATGGATCCCGAGGCCGATGTCGCGGGCCTTGACGTCGAGCGCGGTATCGACAGCCAGCGCAAAGGGCGCGCCGCCGAGTTCGCGGGGGTCGAGCCCCAGGAACAGGTGGTGCATGATCGGATTGCCGACGATCGTCAGTTCGACGATGTCCGCCGCGTCCATCCCGCCCCGGCTGCAGACATCGCCGATGAGATCGTTCACGCCCTGACGAACGGCCTGCGTCAGTTCGGCGGCGCCTTGGGGGTGCATCAGCACGTAGGAAACCCGGCTCATCAGGTCCTCGCCGAAGCGGATCTGCGGATTCATGATGCCCTCGGTAGCCAGCACATCGCCGGTTGTCAGGTTCACGAGGTGAGCGGCAATCGTTGTCGAACCGATGTCGAGCGCGACGCCATGGACGCTGGACCTGAAGCCGGGCCAGACGGCGACGACCGTGGATTGCCGGTGCACAGCCACGGTGACCCGCCATTCACCATCGCGCAATGCCGCCTGCAGCCCCGGGAGGATGACGGGGTCGCAGTCAAGATCGGCCAGTTGCCATTCCCAGGCCAGGGCGTCGCAGAGGCGCTGCAGGTCGCCGGTCGCTTCAAGCAGATCGGCGGGCTGCACCTCGACGTGGTAGGGGCGCGTGGCCGGATCGAGCTTTATTTCACGGTGCACGGCATCCTTGCGCACCACCTGGCGATGCATCTGGCTTTCCGGAGGCACATCGATGACAAGATCGCCCCGGATAACCGCCTGGCAACTCAGGCGGTGATTGGGGGCCAGTTCCTGGCGGCGCTCGCTGTACCTGTTCTCGATTTCGTTGATCGCCGAAAGGTGCGTAGGGCGGGAATTGATCGCGTGCTTGGCGAAATCGCCGTTCATGCAGACGATGCGGCAGCGGCCGCACAGGCCGCGGCCGCCGCACACCGAGTCCACGTCGACGCCCATGCTGCGGGCGGCATCCAGCAGGCGCGTGCCGCGCGGGAACGTGCCGCGGCGCCCGGAGGGCGTAAACACGATCCTGGCGTCCTTGCCGGCCACGTCAGATTGCCTGCCTGGTCGGCGCGTCCGGCGCCGCGGGGTGACCCTCATCCCAGGCGGCGTTCTTCCAGTCCAGGGCGGGCCGCCACGGGCGGCGGCCGTCCAGCACGCCGGACCGCTCGACGATTTCCGCGACCCGGTGCTCCTGGCGGTAGGCCATGATGTGAATGCCGTGCACGCCCTCGATTTCCCTGATCCGGTGAATCATTTCGATGCAGATATTCACCCCTTCCCGCTGCTGGTTCATCGCGCCCCTCAACCGCCGGATTACCGCATCGGGAATATGGATACCCGGCACGTTGCGGCGGATCCATTCGGCCGAACGTGCCGAAGCCAGCGGGCCCACACCGGGCAGGACGAAGACCTTCTCGTGGGTTCCGGCGTCGCGCACCGCCGCCATGTAGCGTCTGAACGCTTCGATGTCGAAACAGTACTGGGTCTGCACGAACTGCGCGCCGGCCGCGATCTTCTTCGCCAGCCGCAACGGGCGGTAGCCGAGCGGCGGTGCGAACGGGTTCGCGGCGGCGCCGAGGAACACCCGCGGCGGCTCGGTCAGCATGCGTCCGCTCAGGAACCGCGATTCGTCGCGCATGCGGCGGATCATGCTCAGCATCGACATGCAGTCCAGGTCGAATACGGGCTTGGCCTGCGGGTGATCGCCCACATCCACGCCATCGCCGGTAAGGCACAGAATGCTGGCCACGCCCATGGCTGCCGCGCCGAGCACGTCGCCCTGGATGGCGATCCTGTTGCGGTCCCGGGCCGATACCTGCATCACCATGGCGTAGCCGCGCCGGCACAGCAGCGAACACATGCCGACGCTGGACATGTGGCAATTGGCGCCCGAGCCGTCGGTGGCGTTCATCGCATCCACGTAGCCGTCGAACAGCGCCGCGCGCTCGTAGACTTCGGCCGGATTGGCCGAATCAGGCGGCGCGATCTCCGCGGTCACCGCGAAACCGCCGGCCCGCAGCACGCGCTCCAACCGGCCGAACGACGAGTGCCCGGGCCGGATCGGCAGCGGGTCGCCGGGTACCAGCGGTTCGTCTTCAAACTGCATGACCGGAGCTCTCGACCCTGATGCGCACCTCGCGCAGCCACGCCGACCGGCCGATCAACCGGTGGTCGACGGGCGGCTGCACAAACTGAAGCGGAATTTCCTCTTCGCGCAACCGCTGGTTGCCTTCCCAGGCGAGCACCCAGACGCAGGGCATTCCGGGATCGACTTCGCAGTTGCCGTCCGCGCGGACGCCGCCACAGGGGCCGTTGCGCATCTTTTTCGGGCAGTTCATCGGGCACGACAGCCCGGTGAAGCCGACGATGCACTGGCCGCAGTTCTGCGAATCGAGCAGAAAACCCTTGGTGACCGACTCGATCTTCATGAACGGCTTGTCCAGCCGCGCGTAGCCGATGCGCCGCAACAGCGGGTGGCACAAGACCAGGATACGCTCGATGGTGGCGTAGAGTCTCTTGAGACCGCGCGCGTTGCGCACCGACCATCGCCGCATTCGATACATGACAACCGTCAGTAGTCCCGATCCTCGAACTCGGACTTGCGCCGGCGCATGAACTCCACCAGCGCCTCGTCGATCGCCGGATCGAGCGGCGGCGCCTCGTACTCCTCAAGCATCCGCTTCCATATCGCGTTGGCGCGCTGCGCGGCGTCGAGCGAGCTATCCTCCCGCCATTGCTCGAAGCTGTTGTTGTCCGCGACGGTGGAACGGTAAAACGCGGCCTTGAAGTTTGCCTGGGTATGCGCGGCGCCCAGGAAATGCGACCCGGGTCCGACCTCGTGAAGCGCATCCATGGCCTGGCCGTTCTCCGACATGTCCACGCCCTTCAACAGCACCGCGATCATATTGGCCTGGTCGGTGTCGAGGATGAACTTCTCGTAGCCCATTGCAAGGCCGCCCTCAAGCCAGCCGGCGGCGTGAAGCATGAAGTTCACGCCCGCCAGGGCTGCCGTCTGCAACGTGTTGGCGGACTCGTAGGCCGCCTGGGCGTCAGGAATCTTCGACGCACACAAGCCGCCGCCGCTGCGGAAGGGCACGCCCAGGCGGCGCGCCAACTGCCCCGCCCCGTAAAGGACCAGGCTGGGTTCCGGGGTACCGAAGGTCGGCGCTCCGGATTGCATGTCCACGGCCGCCGCGAAGGAACCGAAAACCACGGGAGCACCGGGGCGCACGAGCTGAATGTAGGCGATCCCCGCCAGCGCCTCGGCCAGGATCTGGGTCAGCGTGCCGGCCGCGGTGACCGGCGACATCGCTCCGGCGAGCAGGAACGGCGAAATGACCGTGGCCTGGTTGTTTTCGGCGTAAACGGTTGCCGCCCCGAGCATGGTCGCATCGAAGGCAAGAGGCGAATTCGCGTTGATCAGGCTCGTCAACACCGTCTTGCGCGGCACGAAGTCTTCGCCGAACAGGAGTCTTGCCATGGCCAGGGTGTCTTCGGCGCGCTCGGGGTGCGTGACGGAACCCATGAACGGCTTGTCGGTGTACTTGATATGGCTGTAGACCATGTCGAAGTGACGCTTGTTGACCGGCAAGTCCACGGGCTCGCAGATCGTGCCGCCGGAGTGGTGCAATCCCGGGCTCATGTAGGCCAGCTTCACGAAGTTGCGAAAATCCTCGATGGTGGCGTAGCGGCGCCCCTGGTCAAGATCCTGCACGAACGGCGATCCGTAGGCGGGAACCAGCACGGTGCGCGCTCCGCCGATGATCGTGGAGCGCCTCGGGTTGCGGGCATGCTGCGTGTACTCGCGCGGCGCCGTGGCCTGGACCAGCGCCCGGCACAGGCCGCGCGGGAAGCGCACACGCTCGCCGTCCACGTCGGCGCCCGCATCCTTCCAGAGTTTCAGCGCGCGCGGGAAATCGCGGAATTCGATGCCGATCTCCTCGAGCACGGTGTCGGCGTTGTGCTCGATCAACTCCAGCGCTTCGGTATCGAGAACCTCGAAACAGGGAATCCTGCGATCGATCCAGGTCGCGAACTCCTCCACGGTTCCGCGCCGGCGCGCGGCCAGCTTTGCGGCGCGGCCAGCGCGCCGCTTTCGGCTACGGTTGCGCCTATCTTTCGGGTGGCTGCTCATGCACGGCGAGCCGCCGAACGGGGTTAGTCAAGCATCTTGGCGCTCTGGCTATGATCGGATACCAGGGAGTTGAGATGGAGCCGCTGAATGGCAAGCAGCATAACAGTTTTTGTTGCAGCCGGGTTGTCCCGTCAACCGCCAATCCACTAACATGCCGTAGTGTGCTGTCTCGCAAGTAAACGTGGTGGAAGCGGGCTAACAGCGGCGCGGGTTCGCGGCGGCTGCGGGACTTCCGTCTCGGGCTGCTGAGGCAGGGCGATCTACTCGAGTCGGCGGGAGCGGGCGTATGGGCGAAAAGGGCAGGGTGCGAAGCGACATCGAGATTGCGCGCGCGGCGCGCACCCTTCCGATCGGCGGGATCGCGGCGAAGATCGGCATTCCGGGCGAGCACCTGTTCCCCTACGGCCACGACAAGGCCAAGATCGGGCTCGACTACTGCGATCTGCTCGCCGACCGCCCGGACGGCAAACTCGTTCTCGTGACCGGGATCACCCCGACCCCGGCCGGAGAGGGCAAGACCACGACCGCTGTGGGGCTTGGCGACGGCCTGAACCGCATCGGCAAGCGAGCCGCCATCTGCCTGAGGGAGCCAAGCCTTGGCCCATGCTTCGGGATGAAGGGCGGAGCGGCGGGGGGCGGCTACGCCCAGGTCGTGCCCATGGAGAGCATCAACCTCCATTTCACCGGCGATTTCCACGCCATCGGCGCCGCTCACAACCTGCTTTCGGCGCTGGTGGACAACCACATCCACTGGGGGAATGCGCTCGGGATCGACACGCGGCGCGCCACCTGGGGGCGAGTGGTGGACATGAACGACCGTGCGCTACGGAACGTATCGATCGCGCTCGGCGGGGTCGGCAACGGCTACCCGCGCGAGTCCGGTTTCGACATCACCGTCGCGTCCGAGGTCATGGCGATCTTCTGCCTGGCGGAAGGGCTGGCGGACCTGGAGCGCCGGCTCGGCAACATAGTGGTCGGGGAAACCCGCGAGCGCGAGCCACGCTATGCGCGCGAGCTTGAGGCGGATGGCGCGATGACCGTGCTGCTGAAGGACGCGCTGATGCCGAACCTTGTCCAGACTCTGGAGAACAACCCCGCGTTCATCCACGGCGGGCCGTTCGCGAACATCGCCCACGGCTGCAACTCGGTAATGGCGACCCGCCTGGGACTCAAGCTCGCCGACTACACGGTGACCGAGGCCGGGTTCGGGGCGGACCTCGGGGCGGAGAAGTTCTTCGACATCAAGTGCCGGAAGGCGGGTCTCAGGCCGGACGCGGCGGTGGTGGTCGCGACCATCCGCGCCCTCAAGATGCACGGCGGGGCCGCGATCGGCGATCTCGCTTCCGGGAACGTCGACGCGGTCCGCGCCGGTCTCGCCAACCTCGGCCGGCATCTCGACAACATCGCCCGATTCGGCGTGCCCGCAGTGGTCGGTATCAACCGCTTCACCGCGGACACCGACGCCGAACTCGACGCGGTTCGCGAGTACTGCGAGACGCGGGGCGCGGTGGCCATCGAGTGCACCCACTGGGCGAATGGAGGCGCCGGCGCCGAGGACCTGGCGCGAAAGGTTGTGGAAGTGGCGGACAGCGGCGCCGCCGACTTCCGCCCCCTCTATCCGGATGACATGGGGCTGTGGGAGAAGATCGGGACCATTGCCCGGAACATCTACGGCGCGGAGGAAGTGACCGCGCCCCCCAACGTCCGAACCCAGATCGACAAATTCGAGGCGGACGGCTTCGGCCATTACCCGGTCTGCATGGCGAAAACGCAGTACAGCTTCTCGACCGACCCCGCCGAGAAGGGCGCCCCCTCCGGCCACTCGATCCACGTCCGCGAGGTGCGCCTTTCCTGCGGCGCCGAGTTCCTCGTAGCCATCTGCGGCAACATGATGACCATGCCCGGCCTCCCCCGGGTTCCCTCCGCCAACAGCATCCGCCTCAACCGGGCGGGCCAAATCGAGGGCCTCTTCTGACGGCGGGTGTGGTAGCGTCGGCAGGATGATCCACCAGGTATTACGTCGGGGCCGCTGTTGAGCACGAAGAGCGCAGGTAGCGGCACGGGTGTGTGTGACGCGCTCGTTTCCAGGATCGCCGGGCGCCATGTTGCCCGCCCGGGAGGATTGCTGCCGGCCCTGCATGCCATTCAGGACGAACTCGGCCATATACCTCCGGAGGCCGTGCCGACCGTGGCCGGGGTGTTCAACATCTCCCGCGCCGAAGTGCATGGCGTTATCAGCTTCTATCACCTGTTCAGGACCACCCCGCCGGGCCGCAGGACGCTATACCTGTGCCGGGCCGAGGCCTGTCAGGCCATGGGCGCCCGGGCGCTGGAAAAGCACACGAAGCAGCGGCTCGGCATCGGCTTCCACGAAACCACCGCCGATCGGCGCATCAGCCTGGAGCCGATCTATTGCCTCGGCAACTGCGCCTGTTCGCCGGCGGTCATGATCGATGATTTCGTCTACGGGCGGGTGACGCCGGAACGCCTCGACGCGTTGCTGGAAGAGGGCTGAGGGATGGCGGCGGAGGCACACAGGGTCTTCGTTCCCCGTGATACCACGGCGTGTTCCATGGGCGCCGACGGCGTGGCGGCCGCGATTGCCGCGGAGGCCGCCAGGCGCGGCGAATCCGTTACCGTGGTGCGCAACGGTTCCCGCGGCCTGTACTGGCTGGAACCCATGATCGAGGTCGAGTGCGACGGCGTCCGCCACGCATACGGGCCGGTGCAGTCCACCGACGTTTCGGCACTGTTCGACGCGGGCTTCCTCGCCGCGGGCGAGCATGCTCTCGGGCTGGGGCCTACCGAGGAAATTCCTTGGCTGGCCCGGCAGTCGCGCCTTACTTTCGCCCGGGTCGGCATCACCGACCCGCTGTCGCTGGACGACTACCGCGCTCATGGCGGCTACGAAGGACTTGCCAGGGCCGTGGAACTGTCGCGGGAGGAGATCATCGGGATCGTTACGGAATCGGGCTTGAGGGGCCGCGGCGGCGCCGCGTTTCCCACCGGCATCAAGTGGCGCACGGTGCTGAACGCCGAGGGGGCGCAGAAGTATGTCACCTGCAATGCGGACGAGGGCGATTCCGGCACCTACGCCGACCGGATGATCATGGAGAGCGATCCTTTTGTGGTGATCGAGGGGATGACCATTGCCGGTCTGGCGGTGGGTGCGACCATGGGCTACATCTACCTGCGCGCCGAGTATCCGCTGGCGATCCGCGTGATGAACGACGCCATTCGGACCGCCGAAGCCGCCGGGCTGCTGGGGGACGACGTCATGGACAGCGGCCGGGCCTTCCATCTGGAAGTCCGCGAAGCCGCCGGCGCCTATATCTGCGGCGAGGAGACCTCCATGCTGGAGAGCCTGGAAGGCAAGCGCGGCGTGATCCGCTACCGTCCCCCGCTGCCGGCAATCAAGGGCCTGTTCGGCGCGCCCACCATCGTCAACAACGTCATCACCCTGGCGTGTGTGCCGATCATCCTGGCCGAGGGCGCGGAGCACTATCGGGACTACGGAACGGGCCGTTCCAGGGGGACACTGACCGTGCAACTGGCCGGCAACATCAAACGGGGCGGGCTGGTGGAGATCGGTTTCGGACGCCCGCTGCGTGAATTGCTGGAGGACTTCGGCGGCGGTACGGCAACCGGCCGGCCGATCCGGGCCGTGCAGGCGGGCGGTCCGCTGGGCGCCTACGTTCATCCCTCACAGTTCGATGCTCCGCTTGACTACGAAGCGTTCGCGGAGTTCGGCGGGATGATCGGCCACGGCGGACTGGTGGTTTTCGACGACACCGTGGACATGGGCGAGCAGGCCCGTTTCGCCATGGAGTTCTGTGCTATCGAGTCGTGCGGCAAGTGCACGCCCTGCCGGATCGGCGCGGTGCGGGGCGTGGAAGTCATCGACCGGGTCCTGAGCGGTGACGATGAGTCCGGCAACCTGCTATTGTTAAGGGACCTCTGCGATACGATGGTTGCAGGTTCGCTGTGCGCGCTGGGCGGGATGGCCCCGTTCCCCGTAATCAGCGTTCTGGATCACTTTCCCGAGGATCTGCGGGCGCGCTGATCGTCGGCGGAATGGATGGAGATGAGTCATGAGTCAAGCGCCGTCTGACACTGCACTGGCCTACGAGGCCTACCGACGCCCTGAAGACCTGGGTGCGCCGGCCAGCAAGTCGGAGACGATGGTACGGCTCACCATCGACGGCAAGACGGTGACGGTGCCCGAGGGGACAACGGTGATCCGTGCGGCCGCACTTGCGGGCATCAACATTCCCAAACTGTGCGCCAGCGACATGCTCGAGCCTTTCGGTTCCTGCCGGCTGTGCCTGGTGGAAATCGAGGGCGCCAAGGGTCTTCCTGCGTCGTGTACCACCGAAGTGGCCGATGGAATGGAGGTGACCACGCAGAACCCGCGCCTGGCCGACCTGCGCCGCAACGTCATGGAACTGTACATCTCCGATCATCCGCTGGACTGCCTGACCTGCCCCACCAACGGTGACTGCGAACTGCAGGATATGGCCGGCGCCGTGGGGCTGAGGGATGTCCGTTACGGCTACGCGGGCGAGAACCACCTGGATGCGGAGAAAGACGAGAGCAACCCCTACTTCACCTTCGATCCCAGCAAGTGCATCGTCTGTTCGCGCTGCGTGCGCGCCTGCGAGGAGGTCCAGGGCACCTACGCGCTCACCATAGACGGCCGGGGTTTCGAGTCCAAGGTTGCGGCGAGCCAGGACCAGCCGTTTCTCGATTCGGAATGCGTGTCCTGCGGGGCCTGCGTGCAGGCCTGCCCCACCGCGACACTGACGGAAACCTCGCTGATCGAGATGGGCCAGCCGGAGCATTCCGTGATCACGACCTGCGCCTACTGCGGCGTCGGCTGTTCGTTCCGCGCGGAGATGAAGGGCGAGGAAGTGGTCAAGATGATCCCCAACAAGGACGGTCACGCCAATCACGGGCACTCCTGCGTCAAGGGGCGCTTCGCCTTCGGCTATGCCACCCACAAGGACCGCATCACCGCGCCGCTGATTCGCGAATCGATCGACGACCCGTGGCGGGAAGTGTCCTGGGAGGAAGCCATTGGCTTCGCGGCCGACAAGCTCAGCAGGATTCGGGAGAAATACGGCCCCAATTCCATCGGCGGCATCACCTCGTCCCGCTGCACCAACGAGGAGACCTACCTGGTGCAGAAGATGGTCCGCTCCGCATTCGGCAACAACAACGTGGATACCTGCGCCCGGGTTTGCCACTCGCCGACCGGATACGGACTGAAATCCACGCTGGGCGAATCGGCGGGGACTCAGGCATTCGACTCGGTCCTCAAGGCCGACGTCATCATGATCATCGGCGCCAACCCGACCGTCGCACACCCCGTGTTCGCTTCGCAGATGAAGCGCCGGCTGCGGGAAGGGGCCAGGCTGATCGTCATCGACCCCCTGCAGATAGACCTGGTGCGCTCCGCCCATGTAGAGGCGGACTGCCATCTGCAACTGCGCCCGGGCGCCAACGTCGCCATCATCAACGCGCTGGCCCATGCGGTTCTCTCCGAGGGGCTGGAGGACAGGCCCTATATCGAGGACCGCTGCGAACCGGACGCCTTCGAGGACTGGCGCCGATTCATCCTCGAGGAGCGCAACTCCCCGGAGGCCCTGGCCGAGGTTACCGGGGTGCCGGCGGAAGATGTCCGGGCGGCGGCGCGGCTCTACGCCGCCGGCCCCAACAGCGCCATCTACTACGGGCTGGGTGTTTCCGAGCACGCCCAGGGTTCCACCATGGTCATGGGCATTGCCAACCTTGCCATGGCGACCGGCAACCTGGGCCGAGAGGGGGTTGGCGTCAGCCCCCTGCGGGGCCAGAACAACGTGCAGGGCGCCTGCGACATGGGTTCCTTTCCCCACGAATTGCCGGGCTACCGGCATGTTTCCGACGCCGAAACCCGCGCGTTGTTCGAGCGGGAATGGGGAGTGGAACTGTTGCCGACGCCGGGTTTCCGGATTCCGAACATGTTCGATGCGGCGATAGCGGGGCATTTCAAGGGCCTCTACGTGCAGGGCGAAGACATGGCTCAGTCCGATCCCGATATCACGCATGTCTCCGACGCGCTGTCGTCGCTGGAGTGCCTGATCGTTCAGGACCTGTTCCTGAACGAGACCGCGAAATTCGCCCACGTGTTTCTGCCCGGTTCATCCTTCCTGGAGAAGAACGGCACCTACACCAATGCGGAACGGCGGATCTCGCCGGTGCGCAAGGTGATGAAGCCGCTGGCCGGCTACGAGGACTGGGAAGTGACCCAGCTGCTGGCCAACGCCATGGGTTACCCGATGAGCTACGGCCATCCCAGCGAGATCATGGACGAAGTCGCGCGGCTCACACCCACCTTTCACGGCGTGAGCTATGAGAAGCTCGACCGCCTCGGTTCCATTCAGTGGCCGTGCAACGAGAAGGCCGAGCACGGCACGCCGACCATGCATGTGGACACCTTCACGCGCGGCAGGGGTCTGTTCCGGCTGACGCCCTATGTGGCGACGCAGGAGCGCTCGACCGCCAGGTACCCGCTGTTGCTCACCACGGGACGCGTTCTCAGCCAGTACAACGTGGGCGCGCAGACGCGGCGCACCAAAAACGATCAGTGGCACGGGGAAGACATCCTCGAGATTCACCCCCACGACGCCGAGCAGCGCGGTATCGAACAGGATGACTGGGTGGGCCTGAAGAGCCGGGCCGGCGATACGGTATTGCGCGCGGACATCACCGAGCGGGTCCAACCCGGAGTGGTTTATACGACCTTCCATCACCCGGAATCCGGCGCCAACGTCGTGACCACGGACAATTCCGACTGGGCGACCAACTGTCCGGAGTACAAGGTCACGGCCGTGCAGGCGTACAAGGTGACCCGGCTTTCGGACTGGCAGCTTGAGTTCGGGGAATTCACCGAAACGCAGCTGGAGCTCCTGCGCAAGGCGAGGGCCCCCGTGTCCGCCTGAACTGTTCGCTGTTCAGGGTCAAGTTGGAGGCGACGCAGCCGATGAATCCGGTCAAGCTGGTACGCATGGCCAACGATATCGCAGCGAACTTCGACTGCGGACTTGATCGTGCCAGGGAGGTGGCCGGTGTAGTGGACCACATCGGCCGATTCTGGAGCCCTTACATGCTCGACGCGATGGCCCGGCACATGCAGTCGGGCGATACCGGGCTGTCCGACCTGGCCGAGCAGGCGCTCAGGGAGCTGATCGAAGAACGGTCGCAATCCGCCGAGACAACCCATGACCCGTGACACGGCACTGGCGGCGCTGAAGAGCGTCAAGCGTGTGCAGATTCAGCGCTTTGGCGCCGATGGGGGGGACCGCGACGATGTGGTCGCGACGGAAGAACCCCTGGAGATTCGCCTGTCCTGGACGCAGCCCGATGGCCGGCGCGCGCAGAAGAGCATTTCGATCACCATGCGCACCCCCGGCAGCGACGAGGAACTGGCCGCCGGTTTCCTGTTGACCGAGGGCATTATCGCGGGCCCCGCGGAGCTCGAAGCCATCGGGCCGTGCGGGCCGCCGGCGGCCAACGGGCTGATCAACGTGGTGCGGGTGGACCTGGCGGCCGGCGTGGAGGTTGACCTCGCGCGTCTTGAGCGCCACTTCTACACGTCCTCCAGTTGCGGCGTCTGCGGCAAGGCATCGCTGGAGGCCGTCGCGGTTCAGGGGCGTTACGAACTCCGCGGCAACGCATTGCGGATCAGCGCGGACAACCTCGGCGCGCTGCCTGAGCGGTTGCGGGGTATGCAGAGCGTTTTCGACCGGACCGGAGGTCTGCACGCATCCGGGCTGTTCGACGCCGCCGGGCAGGTGCGCGCCAGCCGCGAGGACGTGGGCCGGCACAATGCACTCGACAAACTCATCGGCCAGGCGCTCCTCAAGGACGAATTGCCCTTGAGCGACTGCGGAGTCGTGGTCAGCGGCAGGGCAAGCTTTGAATTGATGCAAAAGGCCATGATGGCCGGCATCCCGATCCTGGCCGCCGTGGGCGCGCCCTCATCCCTGGCGGTGGAATTCGCCGAGGAGTTCGGCATGACGCTGGTGGGCTTCCTGACGGCAAGCCGCTTCAACGTCTATTCACGCCCCGATCGCATCGCTTGAGCGTGACTGCAAAACTCCGAATGGAGCAACCGAAATCAAGATTAGTGAAATGCGATGACCAAGCAGTACAAGAGTGAGGCGCTGGGGGCTGCGCATGAGGCGGCGCTCGGTCTGGCCGAGGCTGGCGTCATGTCCAAGAAAACCATGCGCGTGTTCGACGAGATGTGCTTGACGCCCGTGGAGGCGATGTTGCCGGAGGATATTCGCGCGCTGCGGCTTCGGGAAAACGCGAGCCAGGCGGTTTTCGCGCGCTATCTCAACGTGACCATGGGGCTGGTGAGCCAGTGGGAGCGTGGCGAGAAGCGCCCACGAGGAGCTTCTTTGAAATTACTGACGCTGGTCGCGAAAAACGGCCTAGGCACCGTCGCGTAAAGGCTCACGCAACAACCACTTGTAAGGTTGAAATGGCATTCAAGAACTAATGCAAGGGGCGACAATGGAACCTATCGAGACATCTGGGGACATAGAAGGAACGGAGAGTATCACCTTGGCTGCACTGACAAGACTCGCTGGCAATATCTTCGCGGCCACGGTCGTAGGACCAGCGCTGACCCAGCTAGGCCAGGCGCTTGGAGATCAAGCGAGACTATTCCGAATACGGAACCTAATCCGCATTAGCGATCAGCTTGAGCGTATTCTCACAGAGAAGGACCTAAACGCTAATCATGTCCGCAAGGTCTCGCTCGCTGTGGGACTTCCGCTTCTGGAAAAGGCCTCATATCAGGACGACGAAGTTCTACAACGGATGTGGGCAAACCTGCTTGCATCCGCGATGGAGGGTAGTGGTGCAGATGAACAGTTCAGCTTGGACATTACGTACGTTGAGATCCTCCATCAGCTGACTCGACTGGATTGCGAGGTTCTCGCGCATGTCGTTGAGAATGGGTTCCGCGGAAAAAGCCCCGATGGATTTTTGGTCATCCGACCGCTCGACCCGATGAACATTAGGGATGAATTTGTCGGGCAGTTGGCTCATCTTTCGCTTGAGAAACTCGTTAGTTTAGGTTGCGCATATCGTGTAGTTCGGGCTCCACTGAGCACGACGGACGGAGACGGCTACGGCCCTATGGCGCATGACATCACTGCAACGCTTATAGGGCTGAATCTATACATGGCAGCGTCTGGTCAAGAGCCTGCTTGGCATGATTATGTTTTGGACGAGGCAGAGCAAACAGAATAAACACGGATTTCCGCGCTCCGCGATGAGCGCTGCCGGTCGGATAACAAGCTGTCATCAAAACAGGCCTGTCCTTCCGTCGGTGCTTGAACGAACCGCTATTCCAATAGTTCTGGCGCAGACAGGTGCTTCCGCGGAGAAACAAGAAAGAAATTCTTGGATATGGTCGATTTCGAGAAGAATCAAAAAAGTCTGTCAATGCTGGACCGAGAACTCGATTTCCAGCACCTATCATCAGTTAATATCAGCAAAGAACGGAAGAAGCGTTCATGCAAGTTGCTGCTGGTAATTCGGGCGAGAAGTAGGACGCGATATCGAATGGAAACTCAAATAAAGGGCATATTGGTCGAAAAATATCTCTCGTGTATGGAGGAGATAAAGAAACGAACGAGCGTAGTGACGGGATTTGTTCGTGGAGAGATCAATTCAATTTACCTCGTGACCACCGCGGAATCCGCAGCACTGCAGATCAGGAAAATACTTGAATTGATCGCGTTGTCATCTTTAGTTGCGAACCATGAGCAGTACAGCAAACAGCGGACCAATTTCCGAAAGGATTGGAATGCTAAACGCATTCTGGGCGCGCTTGAGAAAGTAAATCCAAAATTCTACCCGGTCCCAACAAGACAGGTTCCGATTTCCGAAGGACGGTACGACACTCCAAATGTCGAGTCGGGATTTCTAACGAAGGAAGACTTTATTGAGCTTTATGACCAGTGCAGTGCAATACTACATTCGACCAACCCGTTCTCCGAACAAGATTTTGATGCACCTACCTTTTTGTCCAAGACACTTCCAGAATGGATGGACAAAGTCATTGTATTGTTGAATCATCATCATGTATTTCCGGTTGATGAAAACCGAATGTACATCGTGTTAATGCAGGCGAAGAGTGATGGTAAGGTGCATATGGCTGAATTCGCGAAGGCAGACGAATAGGAAAGCTACTAAGAAGCCAACCGTTGGAACAAGGCGGTTCTTAGGCAGCCCAGTTCGCTGATAGGGCGTCGGCCTGTTGCAGGACGGTCTGAACAGCAGCATCCTGAAGATCCGGCGGGTAGCCGTGTTTGCGGAGGATGCGCTTGACCAGAACCCGCATCCGGGCGCGCGCCGACTCGCGGCGCTGCCAGTCCACGGAGGCGTTGCTTTTCAGGCTGTTCAATAACTCATGGGCGATGACGCGAAGGTGGTCGTTGCCCATCACCTCAACCGCCCTCTCGTTCTGCGCCAAGGCATCGTAGAAGGCGATTTCCTCCTGGCTGAGTCCTTCCTCTTCGCCGCGCTGGTGGGCGGCGCGGATGTCCCTGGCGAGCCCGATCAGCTCCTGGAGGACCTCCGCCGTGGTGATGGCGTTGCCGTGATAGCGGGCGATGGCTTCCTCCAGCCGCTGGGAGAACGCGCGTGTCTGCACGACGTTGACCCGGCCTCGTGAGCGAAGCTCCCCGTTGATGAGCTTGCGCAGCGCCTCCATCGCCAGGTTCTTCTTTTCCATTCCCTGAATCTCGGCGAGGAACTCGTCGGACAGGATGGAGATGTCCGGCGTGTCCAGCCCGGCGGCCTTGAGAATATCGACGATCTCGGTCGAGACGACGGCGCGGCTGACGATCTGCTGCACCGCCAGGTCCCGCTCGGCCGAGGACTTGCCGGCGCCGGGCGCGCTCTTGGCGAGCGCCGCGCGGACAGTCTGGAAGAAACCCACTTCGTCGCGGATGCCGCGAGCCTCGTCGCTGGCCGCGGCGAGCGCGAATGCTTTCGAGAGCGCCAGCACGGCGTCGTTGAAGCGGCGATGGGCGCGCTTCTTGCCTTCTTCGGTCGATTCCCTGGCCGATTCGCGCCGCTGCAAATCAAGGACCCACTCGATGGCGGCGGCCAGCGTTGCGAGCCGTTCCCGCGGCGACCCGGCAAGCCCCTTGCGGTAGTCGAAGCCGTGGAACATGGCGCTCACGATCTCGTGTTTCTCCAGCATCACCGCGACCGCTTCGGACTCGTCGATTCCGGCGTGCCTCCGGTCGTCGCGCGAATACTGGCCAAGAGCGGACTTCAGATTCTGCGCGATGCCGATGTAGTCCACAATCAGTCCGGCCGGCTTGTCGCGGAACACGCGGTTGACGCGGGCAATGGCCTGCATGAGCCCGTGCCCCCGCATGGGCTTGTCGACGTACGCTCGGCACATCGAACCCGGTCAGCCACATGTCCCGCACAATCACCAGCCTGAGCGCGTTGTCCGGGTCCTTGATCCGCTTGGCGAGCAACTCGCGGCGAGCCTTGCTTCCGATATGCCGTTGCCAGTGCTTCGGGTCCGACGCCGCGCCGGTCATGACGATCTTGATGACGCCGCTTTCGTCGTCGTCGCTGTGTCATTCCGGGCGCAGCGTGACGATCTCGCCGTAGAGGGCGACGCAAATCCGGCGACTCATGCACACGATCATGGCCTTGCCGTCCATGCCAACGACACGGCTCTCGAAGTGCTCGACCAGGTCCCGGGCTATCACCCGCAGACGCTTCTCCGCGCCAACGACGGCCTCGACGTTCGCCCATCTTCGCTTGAGCCGCTCCTGCTCGCCTTCCGCCTCGTCCTCGGTCAGTTCCGCGATCTCGTCGTCGAGCGCCGGCTTTTCGTCCTCGTCGAGTTCGATGCGGGCGAGGCGGCTCTCGTAGTAGATCGGCACCGTAGCGCCGTCCTCGACGCCTCGGTTGATGTCGTAAACATCGATATAGTGGCCAAACACGGTCGGCGTGTTCACGTCCTCCTTTTCGATCGGCGTGCCGGTGAAGCCGATGAACGAGGCGTTCGGCAGGGCGTCGCGCAGGTACTTGGCGAAGCCGTAGGAGATTTCGCCGGTCTTGCGCTCCACCCTGGCCCGGAAGCCGTACTGGCTGCGGTGCGCTTCGTCGGCAATGACGACGACGTTGCGGCGGTCGGTCAGCACGGGATAATCGGTTTCGCCGGGCTCAGGCGCGAATTTCTGGATGGTCGTGAACACCACGCCTCCGGCAGCGCGGGTCAGAACCCTCTGCAAGTCCTCGCGGCTGTCGGCCTGCCGCGGAGTCTGGCGGAGCAGGTCGCGGCACATCGAGAATGTGTCGAACAACTGGTCGTCGAGGTCGTTGCGGTCGGTGACGACGACAACGGTCGGGTTCTCCATCGTCTGATGGGCGATGATCTGTCCGGCATAGAAGGCCATCAGAAGGCTCTTGCCCGAACCCTGCGTGTGCCAGATGACACCGATGCGCTTGTCGCCCTTTTCCTGCGATACAACCGATGGCAGCCCGTATCGGACCGGGTCCTCGCGCACGCTCAGGGCAGGCTGGGGCAATGCGCGCAAGGTGGACGCCACCGCGCGGCGCACGGCGTGGAACTGGTGATAGCCGGCCACGATCTTGACAACGCCGGAGACCGTGTCCCCGAACACGGTGAAGGAGCGAATCAGGGTCAGGAACCGGTTCTTCTCGAATACGCCCTCGATGACGGTTTGGAGTTCCGGCGCGCCCTTCGGGGCGACGGCGGCGCCGTCCACGGTGCGCCAGGGCATGAACCGTTCCAAGTTGGCCGTCAGCGAGCCGAGGCGCGCCTGTAAGCCGTCCGAGGTCATGAGCGCGGCGTTGGTGCGAAACAGGGAAGGAATCTCGTCCTTGTAGGTCTGGAGCTGGTTGAATGCGCCTTCGAGAGTGGCGTTCTCGTCACCGGGATTCTTCAGTTCGATTACAGTGAGCGGCAGCCCGTTGACGAACAGCACCATGTCGGGACGGCGGTTGTTCTGTCCCTCGATCACCGTGAACTGGTTGACCGCGAGCCAGTCGTTGGAATCGACATCGGTGAAATCGATCAGCCGGGCGCTATCGCCGCCGGTGCTGCCATCCTCCCGGCTAACCTCGACGGGCACGCCCTCGACCAGATAGCGGTGCAGGCGGCGGTTCTCCTCGATGAGCGCCGGGGTTTCCGCCTGCCGCACCTTGCGCAACACATCCTCAAGCGTTTCGGCGGGTAGGTGCGGGTTGATGCGTGCCAGCGCCTTGCGAAGCCGACCGGCCAGCAGCACCTCATCGTAGCTGCCGCGCTCCGGCGCCGAACCTTCCGGCCCGATATCCGGCCCGTGCGCGACGGCATAGCCAAGTCCGGCAAGCCATTGGAGCGCCGCATCCTCCACCTCGCTTTCGGTGATTCCGGCTATCGACGCGGTCACCCAACTCTTCCTGTCCAATCGAACTGCGCTCCCAGCGCTCGCAGCATCTCAAAGGTGTTCTCCCGGGGAACATTGAACTCCCGGCAAACATCCGGCAGTTTCACTTCTTTCCTGGACTCCGGGGCAGGTTGCTCATTCGTCACAACGGTTGCTCCGCGCACCTTTGCGCAAGCTACGAGCCAGCCGTCTGCGCCGGTCGCAAATTTCGCCTTCGTTTGGTCGAAGTAGTTCCGATGGCGCTGGACCCACAACATGATCTCCGTATAGACACGAGCCACCTCATCGATGTCCACAGGCAAGAAGAACGTTTCCGGCACGTCGTTTCGCACCCACTGAACAAGATCCTCCGTATCGCGACCTGCGAGCAGCTCATTGCGCACCCGATCGACACTGAAGACCGAACCCTCCTGGTGATGGTGCAGCAGGCATGTCCAGAAGCCGGGACAAAGGTCAAAGGCGTAGTAAAGGTTCTTCGCCGTTATGAGGACATCCGAGTCCACAAGGTAGTGCCGACCCGCCATCAGGGGAGCCGTATGTCTAATCGTCTGGCGTAGTCTTGGAAGGTTCCACCTCGAAGACCGGTCAGTTGGTAGGCCTCCCTGAACCCGACTTGACCCTCCAGCGCCGCTTTCATCACATAGGTCGCGAAACGCTTGCCGACACGCGCATTCTGATTGTTGTAGAAATCGCCCCCTGAAGGTTTCGTGCCGCCCCGATGCTCACGGCTAATGTAGTGTTCATAGAAGTCGAAGAAGGCGCCACGCCCAATAAGCTTGAGGTCCATGGCTCGACGGGCGGCGACTAGCGGGCTTA
Organism: Gammaproteobacteria bacterium; assembly: GCA_963666765.1. Classification (GTDB taxonomy): domain Bacteria; phylum Pseudomonadota; class Gammaproteobacteria; order Steroidobacterales; family Foliamicaceae; genus Foliamicus. The sequence continues at coordinate 1,223,593 of OY762933.1, read as the reverse complement.
CCTTGAACGATCCCCCTATGGCATCGAAGGGACGCTGTTCCCGTCTGGCCGACATCCAACGCTTGCGCAATTCTCGCGACGGCACGAGAAATTCCGCCGCCGCCCGGTTGCACCAGTCTTCCACATCCGTGCCGAAGGGAAGCAGTTTGTCGAAACCGGAAAGCCCCTCTTCGCCGAGCCAGATGTGCGCCAGTTCGTGAGCCAGCGTGAACATCTGGGCGGACTTGGCATCCGCACCGTTTACAAAGATCAAGGGCGCGTAACGATCCGTGAGTGCGAACCCGCGAAACTCCGCCACACTCAACCGACGGTGAGTATTGTTGCCGACCACGCCGTTAATCACCGCCATTACGCCGAGCCTCTCGATCATGCGGCGCAACTCGTTCACGGCGTCCTGCCACGTGCGGACTCCCGCTGCCCACCCCTCGTCCAGGCCCAGGGTGCGCCGCATTTCGCGACCCACAGCTACGGGGTCGTCTGCAAGACGGGAACTCGCCGCGAAGGTCAGTGGCTCCGCATCGTTCTCGATGAGGTATTCACGCAGCCACGTCTGCCGCCGCTGCATGGCGTAGAGCGTGTCGAGCAGATCCGGACTGGGTCTGGCGCTTACTGCGTTTGCGACCGTGCGGAAGTCTGAAATGGGGAGGCGTTCTTCGGGAGGCTCCGAGAGAAACAGGTAACCGAACGGTACGTGGACGGTGCGAGCGAACGCTTCCAATTGCTTGAAAGTTGGCTGCGTCTCACCGCTCTCCCACGCGGGCAGCTTCTTGAATTTCGCGGTCAAATCTTCCTGCGCGACTCCGGCGCGTTCGCGTGCCCAGCGTAGAAGCTTGGGATCGACGGGGACGCGATTCATGTCACTGCCTCAACTGCTATTTTGGCGTCTCGAAGGCAGATTTCACCGGACATGAGCTTTGGTAGGAGGAGGTCGCGAGTTTCTGCGAGTGTTCGGTTCTGCAACTCAGCCTTGATGGACTGTTCAACGAGCGGGCCAACGCTTTGACCGAGCAACCTGAGGACCTCATTGGGCGGGCAAATGGTCGCTGCCTCCTTCAGGTGCCGCCGCTGAATGTGACCCATTGTTGTTGCCTTCGAGGCCGCTATTGCCTGGAATTCCTCCAAATGATGGTGAACCCATTGGCTGAAAAACCACGATGGAAAGCTGTCCGAAGTCACCTTGAAAAGGTGCTGGTTGAGCGCTCCGTCGCCTTCAGTCCAGAATTTTGCGAGTAGGCTACCGGACCAGGAGAACAGAAAGTCACCGTTCCTAACGACGTACTTGCATGGAACATCTCGGGATGCCCGGCTAGATTTCGACGTTATGCCTCCCCGCAACTCAGCGATCTTGATGACGGGCAAACTATCGTCAGAGTCCGAAGCGGGAAATTTTTGAAGAGCCAAGCCATTCAGGAAGTCTGCGATCTTGTCGAGCGGCTTTATCATCCACGCGACCGGCTTCCCATCATCGTCTAGCGCGTCGGGGAACAGGTCCCAGAGTTCCGGCGCTAGGTAGGGCTCGCGGCCTTCGGCCTTGGCGCGGGTGGGGCCGAAATCGACGAACCAGTCCTTGAAGATCGCCCGCGCCATCGCCTCCAGCGTCTCGTTCATCCGGCGGTTAACTTCGATCTTGTCGTCGAGGGCCGAGAGTAACTCTGAAGCAGACAGGCGCACGCTGGCGGGCGGCATTGGGATCGGGAGGCGAGCTAAATCCCGGAGATTGAAAGTCGGTTGAACTGTTGTATTGGCGTGGGTCTCAATAAAGTCCTGAGAAGGTTGACTGCGTAAGACAAAGTTCAGCCAACGTTCATCGACATCCTTCTTCAGAGGAACGACACCCACGGCGCGAGCGACATTCCATCCATGCAATTCGTCGGGAACGATCGCGGACAAGCCCATTGTGCCTACAAGTGTTAGAAGGAGTTCGCCGCCTTGTAAGCGGGAACGCTGATATTTCGCCTCAACTTTAGGATCAATCGTAAGAGCATCACGAACATCAATGCATCCGTCCTTGAAATTGTTGACACGGACGATGGGCACACCGTGTTCTTTCGGTTTTCCTGGTTGAACTATGCCGTAAGAAATCGATCTCTCCGAGTCGACGAAGGATTCCAAGGGGTATTGGGACCAGTTACCCATTCGTGCTGATCCCGTTCAGCTTCGTTTGAATTATTGTGCTTAGCTCTTCTGCCTCGGAGAATTGCTCCGCAAGCGTTTTCTTCAATTCCGCAAATCGCTCCTCGAACGGCACATCGTCATCTTCGGTCTCCGCCGCGCCGACGTAGCGGCCGGGTGTCAGGACGTGGCTGTGCTGCCTGACCTCCTCCAGCGTGGCGGACTTGCAGAATCCCGGCTCGTCCTCGTATGTCGCCGCGTCCGGTGCGCCGCGCCAGGCGCGATACGTATCAGCGATCCGGGCGATGTCGTCGTCGGAAAACTCCTTCCGGGTCCGGTCGATCATGTGGCCAAGCTTGCGGGCGTCGATGAATAGGACTTCGCCGCGCCGGTCGCGTGAGTCCCCGCCGAGGTTCTTGTTGCGGGTCAGGAACCAGAGGCAGGCGGGAATCTGCGTCGAGTAGAAGAGCTGTCCGGGCAGCGCGATCATGCAGTCCACCGCGTCGGCTTCGACCAGGGCGCGGCGGATGTCGCCTTCTCCGGAGGTGGCGGTGGACATCGAGCCGTTGGCGAGCACCACGCCCGCCGTGCCGTTCGGGGCGAGGTGATGGTGGATGTGCTGTAACCAGGCGTAGTTGGCGTTGCCCGCGGGCGGAACGCCGAAGGTCCAGCGTGCATCCTCCCGGAGCCGGTCGCCGCCCCAGTCGGAGACGTTGAACGGCGGGTTGGCGAGGATGAAGTCGGCCTTGAGGTCGGGCAGTTCGTCCTTGTGGAAGCTGCCCTCGTTGTTCCAGCGGATGTCGGCGTCGATCCCGCGTACTGCGAGGTTCATCATGGCCAGCCGCCAGGTCGTGTAGTTGCTCTCCTGCCCGTAGATGGCGATGTCGCCGATGCGCCCACCGTGTTCCTCGACGAACTTTTCCGACTGCACGAACATGCCGCCGGAACCGCAGCAGGGGTCGTAAACCCGGCCCTTGTAGGGCTCCAGCATTTCCACCAGCAGCCGGACGACAGAGCGCGGCGTGTAGAACTCGCCCCCGCGCTTGCCCTCGGCGCCGGCGAAGCCGCCCAGGAAGTACTCGTAGACTCGTCCGAGGATGTCGCGGGAGCGGTCGGCCTCTTCGGCCATGCCGATGCCGCTCACGAGGTCGATCAGTTCGCCGAGCATCACCTTGTTGAGCGCCGGGCGGGCGTAGTCCTTGGGCAGGACGCCCTTGAGCGAGGCGTTTCTGACCTCAATGGCGAGCATGGCGTCGTCGATGTCCTTGCCGATCGTCGATTGCTTGGCTCTGGCCTGCAGATGCGACCAGCGGGCTGCCTTCGGAACCCAAAAGACGTTCTCGGCGAGATACTCCTCGGGGTCCTCCGGGTCGGCCAACTCTTCGGTGAGCAACGCGGCGCGCTTAGCCTCGAAGGCATCCGAGATGTACTTGAGGAAGATCAGCCCGAGAGCGACATGCTTGTAGTCGGACGGCTCCATGTTGCCGCGCAGCTTGTCGGCCGCCGCCCAGAGCTGCGCCTCGAAGCCGAGAGTGGTTCCTGTGTTGGTCATCTGCCGCGCCCTTCACTTCATCGTGGGCATCGAGAATTCGGGGTCGGCGGACGGACCCGCCGGCCAGCGGGCCGTGATCGATTTCATGCGCGTGTAGAAACGGACGCCGTCGGGGCCATGCATGTGCAGCGGACCGAACAGTGACCGTTTCCAGCCACCGAAGCTGTGAAATGCCATCGGCACCGGGATCGGCACGTTGACGCCGACCATTCCGACTTCTATCTCCTCGCAGAAACGGCGTGCGCTGTCGCCGTCACGCGTGAATATGGCGGTGCCGTTGCCGTATTCATGCTTATTGATCAGGCCGACTGCCTCATCGCGGCTGTCCACGCGCACGACGCTGAGCACCGGACCGAAGATCTCCTCCTCGTAGATGCGCATCCCGCGTTTCACGTGATCGAACAGCGTCGCGCCAACGAAGAAACCGCGATTCCCCTGGGAATACTCGAAATCCCGGCCATCCCGGCGAAGCGTGGCGCCTTCCTCGACGCCGCTGTCGATGTATGCGCGCACCCTGGCTGCATGCTCCTCTGAAATCAGCGGTCCCATGTTGGCTTCCTGCTCCAGGCCGTAGCCAGGGCCCACCCGCAGCGAATCGATTTCCCGCTCCAGCCGCCCGACGAGCCGGTCGGCCACGTCCTCCCCGACGCAGACCGCCACGGAAATCGCCATGCAGCGTTCACCGGCCGAGCCATAGGCGGCGCCGATCAGCGAACGCACGACCTGGTCGGGGTCGGCGTCGGGCATGATGAGCATGTGGTTCTTTGCGCCGCCCAGCGCCTGCACGCGTTTCCCGCTTGCGCCCGCCGTTGAATACACGTACTTCGCGACCGGGGTTGATCCCACGAAGCTGACGGCCTGGACACGCTCATCCGTCAGCAGCACGTCAACGGCGACCTTGTCTCCGTTGACTATGTTGAAGACCCCATCCGGAAGACCCGCCTCGGTGAGCAGTTCGGCCAGCCGCAGGGTCACCGACGGGTCCTTCTCCGACGGTTTCATCACGAAGGTGTTGCCGCAGGCGATGGCGACCGGAAACATCCACATGGGCACCATCGCCGGAAAATTGAACGGGCTGATCCCGGCGCAAACGCCAAGCGGCTGCATCAGGCTGTAGCCGTCCACCCCGCGCCCCACGTTCAGGCTGTGCTCGCCCTTGAGCAGATGCGGTATCCCTGTCGCGAACTCCACAACCTCGAGTCCGCGCGCCAGTTCATTGCGAGCGTCGGAGAGCACCTTGCCGTGTTCCATCGTAATGAGTTCGGCCAGCTCATCCCGATGTTGGTCGATCAGCGCCTTGAAGGCGAACATCACGCGGGCCCGGTTCAGGGGCGTGACCGCTTTCCAGGACGCAAAGGCCTGCTGTGCGGCTGCGATTGCGGCCCGCGTCTCGTCGCCGCTCGAAAGCGCGACGTTGAGACGCTGTTCCCCGGTCGCCGGGTTGTAAACGGGTGCGACCCGCCCGGACGAACTGGGGGTCCGTGTCCCGTGAATATAGTTTCCGATTGTTTTCATGATCTTGCGCGGGGCAGGTGTCAGTGTGCCAAGTATGCGGTCCCGCAATCAGCAGCGGATGCGACTGTTTCCGGGGTCGTACATCGGGATGGAGGAAGCCTCCGCCGGTATGCGTTCGCCGGCCACTTCAATGTGGAAGGTTCCTTCAACCGGATCCGGCGCCTTGGCCGTATCGACGTAACCGAGCCCGATTGCGCCGCCGAGCGTGTGGCCGTACGCGCCGGAGGTGACGTGACCGACCAGGGCGTCATCGCGCCAGATGGGTTCGTTGTGATACAGCAGCGGCCGGGGGTCCAGCAGCCGGAACTGCAGCAATTTCCTCGCCGGCCCTGCGGCCTTTTCCTTCAGCAGCGCATCCCGCCCGATGAACCCGCCCGGTTTGTCGAACTTCACGGCAAAGCTTAAGCCCGCTTCCAGCGGCGTGTCCTCGTCGGTAATGTCGTGGCCCCAATGGCGATAGGCCTTTTCGATGCGCAGCGAATCCAGCGCGTGGTAGCCGGCGTGGGTCAGACCGAACGGCGCGCCCGCGGCGACGATGGCGTCGTAGACGCCGGCCACAAACTCGGTCGGGATGTAGAGTTCCCAGCCGAGTTCGCCGACGTAGGTGATCCGGGAGGCCCGCACCCGGGCGTAGCCAAGTTCGATTTCCCGGCTGTGGGCGAACGGAAAGGCCTCGTGCGACAGATCGTCCGGAGTCAGGGATTGCAGCAGCGCCCGGGTCTTCGGGCCCATGATCGAAATCACCCCCATGGCTGAAGTCACATTGGTCGGCACGCAGCGGGCGTCGGCCGGAATGTGCCGCTTGAGCCAGTCGAAATCCCGCACTTCGGTGGCCGCGGCGGTCACGATCAGGAAGCAGTCTTCGGCCAGCCGGGTCACGGTGAGATCCGCTTCGATGCCGCCCCGCTCGTTCAGCCACTGGGTGTAGACGATGCGGCCGGGGCGCACGTCGATATTGTTTGCGCAGACGAAATTCAGCACCCGGGCGGCATCATCGCCCTCAAGCCGGAACTTGGCGAAGGAGGACTGGTCGAAGAGCCCCGCCTGTTCGCGCACGGCGCGGTGCTCCGCCGCGGAATGCTCGAACCAGTTCTGCCGCCCGTAGCTGTACTCGTAGCGGGCGAGGGCCGGATCCGGCGCGTACCAGTTGGGCCGCTCCCAGCCCGCAAGCTCGCCATGGCAGGCTCCGATAGCCTTCAGGCGATCGTAGAGCGGCGATTTGCGGACCCCCCGGGCGGTGTCGTACTGGCGATAGGGGTAGTGCGTGGCGTACAAGAGGCCGAGGCTCTCGGATACGCGTTCGCGCAGGTACTTGCGATTGCGTTGAAAGGGCTGGTTGCGGCGCACATCCACTTCCCAGAGGTCCTTCGGCGGGTGGCCGACGCGTATCCACTCGGAGATCACCCTGCCGATGCCGCCGGCGGACTGCAGACCGATGGAATTCAGGCCCGCCGCCACATAGCAATTGTCGAGTTCGGGCGCCTGGCCGATGTGGTAGCGCACGTCCGGCGTAAAACTCTCCGGGCCGCAGAAGAAGGTTTCCAGCCCGGCGGATTCCAGTGCCGGCACGCGCACCATGGCCTGTTCGAAAATGGGCTCGAAGTGCTCCATGCTGCCGGCGATTTCGTCGAAGCAGAAATCCTCGGGAATGCCCTCGGCGGCCCAGGGGCGGGCATGCGGCTCGAAAGCGCCGAGGAGCAGTTTTCCGGCGTCGTACTTGTAGTACGCGCAGGCGTCATAGTCGCGCACCACCGGAAAGCCCGCATCCAGCCCCGCCACCGATTCAAACAGCGCGTAGTAGTGCTCGCAGGCATGCAGGGGCACGTTCACCCCGACCGTTGCCGCCAGTTCCCGGGTCCACATGCCGGCGCACAGCACCACGAATTCGGCGGCGATATCGCCCTGATCGGTGGCCACTCCGGTCACGCCTCCGGGCCCGGTGCGGATGGCGGTAACGGGCACGTTCTGATAGATACGTGCGCCGGCCGCGCGGGCCCCCTTGGCCAGCGCATTGGTGATGTCCACGGCGTTGGCGTAGCCGTCTGAGGGGATGTGGATCCCGCCGAGAAGGTCCCCGGTGTGCAGCAGCGGAGCCCGCGCCTTGATCGCAGCGGGCGTCACCACTTCCACGTCGAGCCCGAAGACCTGCGCCATCGACGCGCTCCGCTTGAGTTCCTCGAACCGTTCCTCGTTGGTGGCGAGCGAAAGGGAACCGCAGCGCCGGTAGCCGGTGGCCTGGCCGGTTTCCTCCTCCAGGCGCAGGTAGAGTTCGCTGGTATAGCGCGCCAGTTCCGTCATGTTGATTGACGTGCGCAATTGGCCAACGAGTCCGGCGGCGTGCCAGGTAGTGCCCGAAGTGAGCTGCCTGCGCTCCAGCAGCGTCACGTCGGAGACCCCGTCCCGCGCCAGGTGATACGCAACCGAGCAACCGATTACGCCGCCGCCGATCACGATCACGCTGGCGCTGCGCGGCAGCTCGGCGGGGCGCTCGCTCGCGGTGGTCATGGGCGGTCAGATGCGCAACCGTTGCTGGCCCGGGCGCTCACGAGCCGTCAGGCGCGTAAACGGGCGTTGGCCGGGTCGTGCACGGGCTCATCAAGCACCGTCACCCGCCGCCTTTGCCCGAGCACTTCGACCGTCAACGCGGTGGCGGAGCCGGCCAGCGACGGGGGAACGTAGCCGAAGCCGAGGCTCTGACGGACAAAGTGGCCATAGCCGCCGGAGGTGGTCACCCCCACGCAGCGCTCACCGGCGAAGATCGGCTCGCCGCCCTGCACGTCCGCATCGCCGTCGTCCAGGGCGAAGTAGATCAGTTGCAGTGTGCGGTCCCGCTGCCCGAGGGTCGCCTCCCGGCCGACGAAGTCGCCCTTGTCGAACTTGATGAAGCGCTCCATGGCCGCATCGATCATGGTGACTTCGTTGGTCAGTTCCACGCCCCAGCTGCGATAGGCTTTTTCCAGCCGCAGGCTGTTGACCGCATAGAGGCCGAAATTGCGGATGCCGAATTCCGCTCCGGCCGCCATCAGCGCGTCGTGCAGCGCCTCCAGATGCTCCATGGCGGGATGCAGTTCCCAGCCGAGTTCGCCCACGTAGTTCACCCGCAACGCGCGCACCGGCCTCCCGGCAATCTCGACTTCCCTGGCCGTCAGCCAGCGAAAAGCAGCGCTGTCCAGGGGCGAATCCGTGACCTGAGCCAGCACTTCCCGGGCGCGCGGTCCGGCCAGCACCAGGACCCCCCGCCGGTCGGTGACATTGGCGACGCTCACCTGTTCGGAGAGACGCCGGCCCTGTTGCAGGTGGTCCAGGTCGCGCAGTTCGGCGCCGGCGGCCGAAAGCAGGTAGAAGGTCTCGTCGTCGAGGTGCGTGATGGTCATTTCCGCGCCGATGCGCCCGCCCTCCGACAGCAGGTGGGTGAGCGCGATACGGCCATCCTTCGGCACCCGGTTGGCGCAAAGCCGATTCAGCATCGTGCGGGCATCGGGGCCCGTAACGTCGTACTTGGCGAATCCGGAGAGGTCCAGGATGCCGACCCGCTCGCGCACGGCAAGGCATTCTTCGCTCACCAGCTCGAACACATTATTGTGACGAAAGCTGTACTGCTCCTCCCGGCCGTCGGGCGAGAACCACTTGGGCCGCTCCCAGCCAAAGGTCTCGGTATACACGCAGCCCTGGGCCCTGAGCTTGTCATACAAGGGGCTGGTCCGGCGCTGGCGGGCTGCCGGCAGCTCTTCCCCCGGCGGCGGCGTGACGTAGGTCCTGGCGTAGTCCTGGCGTCCCCTGGCGTCCATGTACGTCTTATCAGCAAACACCCCGAAGCGCCGCGGATCAAATCCGGTCATGTTGATCTCGGAGTCGCCATGCAACATCCACTGAGCCAGGTACTTGCCGCAGCCGGCGCCCTGGGCAATGCCGAAGGACGAGCCGCAGCAGAGCCAGTAATTGCTCAAGCCGGCCACCGGGCCGAGCAACGGCAGGCCGTCCGGGCTGTGGGAGATGGCGCCGTTGACTATCTGCTTGATGCCTGCCGCTTCGAAGATCGGCATGCGCTCCATGGCGCGCTCCAGCCAGGGCATCAGCCGCTCGAGGTCATCCTGGAACAGCTCGCTGTCGGACTCCCAGGGCGGCAGTCCGCCCGGCTGCCAGGCTTCCGCGAGCCCTTCGGATTCGTAGATCCCGATCAGTCCGGACTCCTGTTCCTGGCGCAGATACACGGAAGCATAGGGGTCGCGGGTTACGGGGAGTTCTTCACTCCGTCCGGCCAGTTCCGGTATCGCGCCGGTGACAAGATAGTGGTGCTGAATGTTGTGGATGGGAAGATCCGCACCCACCATCCCCGCCACCTGCCGGGCGAAGCAGCCGGCGGCGTTGACCACGGTTTCGGCAATGACCGGCCCCTGCTCGGTCATCACTTTCCATTCGCCGCCCGGTTGGGCGTCAATGCCGATTACCCGGTTGTGCCGGACGATTTTCGCGCCTGCGTTGCGCGCCCCCCGGGCCATCGCCTGGGTCAGCCCGAACGGGTCGGCATGCCCGTCGTTGCGGGTCCAGGCGCCGGCCAGAACGCCCTCCGTTGTGACAAAGGGATTCAACTGGCGGATCTTTTCGACGTCGATGATCTCCATGTGGTAACCGACGTTTTGAGCGATGCCCCGAAGGTAGCGGAACCAGTCCAGGTCCTGCTCGTTGAGGGCGAAGCGGACGCTGCCGCAACCGTGCCAGGTGACCGACTGTCCGGTCAGTTGCTCCAGTTTCCTGTACAGGGAAATGCTGGATTCGTGGATCTTGGCGAGGTTGTAGTTGCCGACCAGGTTGGGGCATTGACCGGCCGCGTGCCAGGTGGAGCCCGACGTCAATTCGCCTTTCTCGATCAGCAGGACGTCGTCGCATCCTTCGGCCGCCAGGTGGTAAAGCAGGCCGACGCCCATAATGCCGCCGCCGACTATGACAATTCGAGCCTGTTTTTCCAAGGCGTTCTCCGGGCTTGGATGGCCGCTGTCTCGATTCTCATGGAAATTGGGGTTGACTTGCAATACGGATCGCAATCTCACAGGTCATCGAAAAAGCGGTTTTTTCCATTGCGGATTTCAATTCATGACTGCTAATATGCCGAACAAGGCCGCTGGATCGGCCGTGAGATGGAGCAGCCGGGCAGGAACGCGCGCCGGGCCGCTTCGGCCGGTGGCGCAATCGTTCACCAAGAGCCCTTGCCTGCCCCATACTCGCGACCCGAACGGATTCCCGTCCTGGAACTGCTGAGCCTTTGTTGGGCAGCAGTTTTGGTGGTTGGAGGCAGATGGCATGAACGACGACGTGGGCGGCAAGGACAAGGCGGCGGAACAGCCGGAAGATCTCGTGCTCTCCGAGCTCGACAACGACGAGCTGGTCGAGCAGATGCACGACGATCTCTACGACGGCCTCAGGGATGAAATCGTTGAAGGTACGGAGATTCTGCTCAAGCGGGGCTGGTCGGCGGACAAGGTGCTGAGCGATGCCCTGGTGGAGGGCATGCGGATCGTCGGGATCGACTTTCGCGACGGCATCCTGTTCGTGCCGGAGGTACTGCTGGCGGCCAACGCCATGAAGGGCGGTATGGCCGTGCTGCGGCCGCTGCTGGCGGAGACGGGCGCGAAGCCGGTCGGCAAGATGGTGATCGGCACGGTCAAGGGCGACATTCACGACATCGGCAAGAACCTGGTGGGAATGATGATGGAGGGCGCCGGTTACGAGGTGATCGATATCGGCATCAACAACAGCGTCGAAAGCTACATGGAGGCGCTGCGTGAACACCGCCCGGACATTCTCGGCATGTCGGCCCTGCTGACCACCACCATGCCGTACATGAAGGTGGTCATTGACGAGCTCGTGGCCCAGTCCATTCGCGAGGACTACATTGTGCTGGTCGGCGGCGCGCCGCTTAACGAGGAATTCGGCAAGGCAGTGGGCGCGGACGCCTATTGCCGCGACGCCGCCACGGCGGTGGACACCGCCGCCCTGCTGATGCAAAAGAGACACGGCGGCTGATGACACGGGATCCCGTGCTGGTAATCGCGTGCGGCGCTCTCGCCCGGGAGTTGCACGCGATTCGGCTCGCCAACGGCTGGGACCACCTTCATATCCGTTGCCTGGATCCGCAATTGCACCTTCGCCCGGAGCGGATCGCGCCCCGGCTGCGCGAGGAAATCAGGCTTGCGAACGGGCAGTACCACCGCATTTTCGTCGGCTATGCGGATTGCGGCAGCTATGGCGAGATCGACCGGGTGCTGGACGACCATCCCGGCGTGGAGCGCCTTCCGGGGCTGCACTGCTATGAGTTGTTCGCCGGCGCTGACGTATTCCAGCGCCTTGCCGATGAAGAGCCGGGCACCTTCTATCTCACCGACTTCCTGGTGCGCTTCTTTGACCGGCTCGTCGTGCAGACGCTGCAACTGGACCGCCACCCTGAACTGTCCCAGGCCTTCTTCGGCAACTACCGGCGCCTGGTCTATCTGTCGCAGACCCGGGACACGGAACTGCTCACAGCCGCCCGGGCCGCCGCGGCCCGCCTTGGCCTCGAGTTTTCCCACCTGCATACCGGCTACCGTGGCTTGCAGGAGCGCGTCGCCCGGGTGGCCGCGAGCTAACAGCCCGTGGCGCAACTCCCGCTGCATTCGAACGGCAATGCATCCCGGCTGACGGCGTTGCTCGTCACTCAAATATTCCCGATATTCTCGCTCCTCGCGCCTTGTCAGCCGGGCGCCTCGCCGCTCTCGGTGCGACGCGGGACTTGCGCCAAGGGCTGACGCTGTGGACATTATCCTGGTGAAGTGGCGTGATATTCCCTCACAGGTAATCGTCAGGCAGGGCAGAAGGCGCGCAAGGGCGCGGTTGAGCGGGCGCTTTCAGAACGCCATCGATCGCGCCGCCATGCGGGCGAAGAAGCGCAGCGCCGATGCCTACCTCAATGAATGGGCGCGGGAGCCTGTCGAGCCCGGGGCGGATGACGCGGGGGCCGATTTGCAGGAGGTCGCCGACCGGCTTGCGGCCCGGACCGAAACGCGCTATTCGGACGAACGCCTGCTGGCGCTCATTCGCAATCACGGTCTGGCGGAGGATTAGGGCCGAGAGGCCCTAAAGGCATGTACCGGATGCGTCAGTTTGGGGCCGAGGCATGACGGACACAGTAATTGCGTCTGCCAGCCGGGAAGTGGCGATCGGTTTCGATCGGCCCTTCGTGATCATAGGCGAGCGCATCAACCCCACCGGGCGCAAGATCCTCGCGGAAGAAATGAAGGCGGGCAACTATGACCGGGTGGTCGCCGACGCCCTCGCCCAGGTGGAGGCCGGCGCCCACATGCTGGACGTGAACGCCGGGATCCCGCTGGCGGACGAACCCGCCATGCTGGCCGAGTCCATCAAGCTGGTGCAGTCGGTAACCGACGTGCCGCTGTCCATCGATTCCTCCATCGTCGCTGCGCTGGAATCCGGCCTGGCGGTCTATCGCGGCAAGGCGCTGGTCAACTCCGTGACGGGCGAAGAGGACAGGCTGGAAACGGTGCTGCCGCTGGTGGCGCGGCACGGCGCCGCGGTAGTGGCCATTTCCAACGACGAGACCGGCATCTCCGAGGACCCGGACGTGCGCTTCGAAGTGGCCAGGAAGATCGTGGAAAGAGCGCAGGACCACGGCATTTCCCCGAGCGACGTGGTGGTCGATCCGCTGGTCATGCCGATCGGCGCAATCAACTCCGCCGGCAGGCAGGTCATGCGTCTGGTCAGCCGCTTGCGCGGGGAGCTGAAGGTCAATACCACCTGCGGCGCGTCCAACGTGAGCTTCGGTCTGCCGAATCGAAACGGCATCAACAGCGCATTCCTCACCATGGCGATCGGCGCCGGCATGACTTCCGCGATCACCAACCCGCTGCATGCCGAGGTCGTCCAGGCGGTCCTTGGGGCCGATGTCATGATGGGCAAGGATCCCGATTGCGCGCGCTGGATTGCGAGGTACCGCGAACCCGGCGCGCCGGCCGGGGCCCGGGGGCGGCGGCGGGGCCGTCGCCGCCGCGGCTGACCCTGTGGAAAGAGCTATGCTTTCAGCATCTTCCAACTCGTATGCCGCGGAGAGCAGCGATGCCTAGACGATCAGGTGGTAGAAGGGCCCGAAGGGCCGAGCGCGCCGCGCCGCTTGCCGAAGCAATCAAGCCGGTTCAGCCGGGGCATACCGGAGGACAATACCGGCCCCTGTCCGCTGCCGGCGTTGCGGCCGTCGCGGAAAACGCCTTGAAGATTCTCGACCAGGTGGGATTCGCCGACCCCACCCCTCACTGCATCGAAACCTGCACGGCGGCCGGCGCGGTGCTCGGCGAGGACGGACGTTTGCGCATGCCGGTCAGTCTGGTCGAGCGCACCCTGCGGCAGGCCCGGAGGAACCTCGTGCTGCACGCTCAGGACCCGCGCAGGGACCTGGACCTGAGCGGCGCCAGAGTGCACTTTTCCACCGCCGGCGCCGCGGTGATGATCGCCGACACGGAAAAAGATCTCTACAGGCATTCCGAAGCGCAGGACCTGTACGACATGGCGCGTATCGTCGATACCTGCGAGCACATTCACATGTTCCAGCGCACCTGCGTACCCCGGGACATTCCCGACAACTACGAGATGGACATCAATACCCTCTACTGCGCGGTGACGGGCACCAGCAAGCACGTCGGTTCGAGCTGGACGCTGCCCGGGCACGTGGAGAAGAGCCTTGAGATGCTGCATCTCGTCGCCGGCGGCGAGGCCGAGTGGCGGGCGCGACCCTTCGTCAGCCAGTCCAACTGCTTTGTGGTCCCGCCGCTGAAGTTCGCCACCGATGCCCTCGAGTGCCTGCGGGTGGCCGTGGAGGGCGGCATGCCGGTACTGCTGCTGTCGGCGGGCCAGGCCGGCGCGACGACCCCCGCCTACCTGGCCGGGGCGGTTTCCCAGGCCTGGGCGGAGTGCCTCGGCGGGCTGGTCTATGTCAACGCGATCAAGCCGGGCGCCCCGGCGATTCTCGGCGCCTGGCCGTTCGTTTCCGATCTGCGTACCGGAGCGATGAGCGGCGGCTCGCCGGAGCAGGGCCTGCTGTCGGCCGCCTGCGCCCAGCTCGGTATTCATTTCGACCTTCCTTTCGGCACCGCCTGCGGCATGACCGACGCCAAGTTTCCGGACTTCCAGGCCGGCGCGGAACGTGCGGCAACGGTGCTGTCCGCGGCCTTGTCCGGGGCGAACATCGTTTATGAATCCGCCGGCATGTACGCCAGCCTGCTGGGCACATGCCCCGAGAGCCTGTTGCTGGACAACGACGTCCTGGGCGCCATCGGGCGCGTTACCCGGGGGATCGAAGTCAACTCCGAAACGCTGAGCTTCGCCGAGATCGAGCAGATCTGCACCAGCGGCGAAGGGCATTACCTGGGTTCCGGGAGCACCCTGCAGGTGATGCAAAGCGAGTACATATATCCCGACTTCAGCGACCGCAACAGCCCGACCGTCTGGGAAGAACAGGGCAAGCCGGTGCTGGTGCATCGCGCCGTCGAAAAAACGCGGGAAATCCTCGCTCAGCACGCGCCACGCCACGTCAGCGACGAAATCGACGCCCGCATACGGTCCAGGTTCCCGATTCGTCTCTCCCGGGCGGCCATGGGGCGATAGAAAGCGAGCCCGGATTGCAGTCAACAGCGGCTCCTCAACACCGGAAGACTCCCTGTCCGGAAGATCCTGCTGCAAACCTGGGAATCAGCGGGCCGCGAATTTATTGCTTATGGTATGGTTGGAAGTCAACGATTGGGCTGCCGGGAGATTCGGGACTATGGCATTTAATGTACCCACGCAACACACGGTTTTATCCGCCGCCGTCGCGGCGGCGCTGGTCGGCGCGCCGGTAGCGGCGCAGGAGGAAGGCCCCGGCCGGGAGTTCGACGAGATCGTGGTTACCGCGAGGCGCGTTCAGGAGTCGCTGCAGGATGTTCCTCTGGCCGTGACCGCCCTGGACACCCGCGAGATCACTGAACTCGGCATAACCAATTTCGCGGACTACGTGCTGCAATTGCCCAGCGTGACTGCCGGCGGCAGCGGACCGGGCCAGAACACCATCTATATTCGTGGCGTCGCATCGACTACGCCCAACCTCACGACCGCCGGCGTGGCCGGTCTGGCGCCCAACGTCGCCTTCTACCTGGACGAGCAGCCGCTGGCGCATCCGGGCCGCAACCTTGACGTCTATGCGGCGGACCTGGCGCGCATTGAGGTGCTTTCGGGTCCCCAGGGGACGTTGTACGGAGCGAGTTCGCAGGCCGGCAATGTGCGCCTGATCACGAACAAGCCGGACCTGAACGAGTTTTACGGCAATGTGAAGTTCGGCGCGAACACGATCAGCGGCGGCGATACCGGCGCCAACGTCGAAGCCGTGCTGAACCTTCCCTTGGGCGACACCTTCGGCTTGCGCGGCGTCGTTTACAGGGACAAGCAGGGCGGCTGGATCGACAATGTCGCCACGACCCGGGACGCCAGTGGAAGCGCCCGGTGGAGGCTCGAAGGCACCGTTCGCAAGAACGGCGTCCCCGTTGCCGCGCACCGCGCCGGATTCGGGGCCGGAGCCGACCTCTCCGGAGTGACCTTCACCGCGGCCGACAACAGCGATGTCGCCGGCGAAGATATCAACGGCGTCACCTATACCGGCGGCCGTATCTCCGCCAGTTGGGACATCACCGACAACTGGAACCTGCTGGTTTCGCATACCACCCAGGACACCGAGGCGGACGGCGTGTTCTTCTCCAACCCCGAGGTGGGCGACCTGGAAATCAACCGCTTCGTGGACGAGGCCATCTTCGACACCTTCGACAACACGGCCCTGACGCTGACGGGCCGGCTGGGCGAGCTGGAAGTCATCTACGCCGGCGCATTCACCGACCGGGAATCCGACCAGATCGTCGATTACTCCGACTACCTGTTCGTGGGCCAGTACCTGCCCTATTACATCTGCGATTACTACAACGTCTATTACGCGAACAGGTTCGGTAATGGGGTCCTTGGATCCGGCCACTGCAATGATCCGACCCTGTTTGTGCATAGCCGCAACTGGCTCGACGTCGAGTCCCACGAGGTCCGCTTCACCACCGACCAGTCCAAGCGCTGGCGCCTGCAGGGCGGTGTGTTCACCAGCGATATTGAACTCATCGAGGTCAACGACTTCACCTATCCCGGTTCCGTCCACGCCATCGGCTGGCGGGGAGACCCGGGATTCGCGCCGAACTACCCGCTGACCAATGTCGAGGCGGCCCCGGGCAACCCCGCGGGAACGAGCTTTAATGCCGGCCCGGGCTATTACACCTTCCCGGGACCGTTCCCCACGGGGGTCATATTCCGCAACGACATCCGGCGCACGGACAGTCAGTTCGGCGTGTTCGGCGAACTGGACTTCGACCTGAGCGACCAGTTCACCCTGACGCTGGGCGCGCGCAACTACGAGACGGAAGTTGATCTCGAAGGCAGCGCCAATTCATCGTTCGGCAATACCGGCGCCACCCTGGGTTCTGACGGCCAGCGCTTCGGCACGAATATTTCCCAACTGTACAAGGACGGCCCCAAGGCCGTGGCCGACGGCACGATCCTGAAGGCCACCCTCGGCTGGCGGCCGCAGCCGGCGCACCTCTACTACGTGACGTTCTCGGAGGGCTTCCGTCCCGGCCTGCTGAATCGCCCCGGCGGCAGACCGAGTGCGGACGGCAGCGGTTTTGTCGTGCCCTACGTGCTGGAAACGGACGAGGTCGTGAATCTTGAGGTGGGCATGAAGGCTGATCTCGGCAGCGCCCTGCGTTTGAACGCGGCGCTGTTCAACATCGATATCGACAATCTGCAGACCACGATCTTCGATACCAGCATTGTCAACCTGTTCTTCTCGGCCAACGCGGCGGACGCGCGGGTCAGGGGCCTGGAGGCGGACTTCATCTGGCTGCCGCCCGGGATCGACGGGCTGACCATCGGCGGCGCCGTCTCGTTCCTCGACTCGGAGATCACGCGCAAGATCACCCCCACCAACGACGTTCGCGAGGGGGACGAGCTTGCGTTCGCGCCGGGCAACCAGGGCAATCTGCGCGCTCGCTACGAGTGGATCCTGCAGGGCAGCGGGTGGACGGCGCACGTGATGCCGATGATTACCTGGTCCGCGGATTCGTACAGCGACATCATCACCATCAATCGCGACCGGGTCGAAAGCTGGACAATGTTCGGCCTGACGGCAGGCGTGGCCAGCGACAACTGGTCGGTGACCCTCTTCGGCAGCAACCTGACCGATGAACGGGCCGAAGTGTCGCGCTCCTTCGTGTTCGACAGGCACCACGTCACCTACGCGAGACCCAGGACATTCGGCGTACGCGCGAGCGTGAACTTCTGACCGATCCGGGCCCGGCTGCAGGCGCCGATACGGCATCCTCTCCGGGGGATGCCGCTGGCGCGTCCGGGCGCGCCGAGCGTCCTGTACATCCCCGCCGTCCTGCCTCTCGCAGCAATCGCCAACCCGCGGCAGGTAACGGTCGTGCGCGGCGCAGGCAGGCGCCGGACAAGCCTGCGCTGGCCGAAATTCAGTCCCGGATAGTCTCGAAGCAATACGAGGAGGCGCTGGCCGACCTCGGCGTCATCCTCCGGGATGAACCGGACAACACCGACGCGCTGTACATGAGCGCGGTCTGCCGCCGCTACCGGCGCGAGTTCGACGCGGCGCTGTCGCAGCTTGCCAGGCTGAAAGTCCTCGCGCCCGAGAACGGCCGGGCGCACCAGGAAGAGGGTCACGCGTACCGCGACATGGGCCGGCCCGAACGTGCGCTGCTGTCTTACAGGCAGGCCTGCCGGTTCAACCCGGCGCTGGTGGCGAGCTGGCGGGGGCAATTGCATTGCCTGACCCGTGGAGGGCGCCTGCAGGAGGCGGCGCAGGTCAGGGCGCAACTGGAGTACCTGAAGCGATTGCCGCAACCGCTGGTCGTCGTTATGGACCTGTTGAGCCAGGGCAAGCTGCTCAAGGCGGAGGACCTGTGCCGAAAATTCCTGCAAAAGGCGCCTCACCACGTAGAGGCCATGCGGCTGCTGGCCGACATCGGCATCCGCTTCGGCGTACTGGCGGACGCCGAGTTTCTGCTGGAATCGGCGCACCAGTTCGATCCGAAGAACGTGCGGGTACACATGGACTACATCCAGGCGCTCAGGAAACGCCAGCGATTCGCAAAGGCCCTTGAGCAGGCCAGGGCGCTGCTTGAAACTTCGCCGGAGAATCCGCAGTTCCAGTCCATCTATGCGATCGAGTGCATGCAGACCGGCAACTACGAGGAGGCGCTGAGCCTTTTCGACAGGGTGCTGAAGCGAATCCCGGGAGACCCGGTCACGCTTACATCGAAGGGCCATGCGTTCAAGACCAACGGCCAGTACGACGACGCTGTCGCCTCCTACCAGGCGGCGATCGACAGCCAGCCACGCCACGGCGAAGCCTGGTATTCGCTTTCCAACCTGAAGGTCTACTCGTTCAGCGACACCGAACTTGAGCGGATGCATGCGCAGGAGCGAAGCCAGGAACTGGCCCATGCCGACCGCGTGCATCTGAGTTTCGCCCTGGGCAAGGCCTACGAAGACCGCGACGACTTCGAGACCTCATATGGTTTCTACGCGCAGGGCAACCGCGCGAAGAAGGCGGCGGGCAACTACGATGCGGACAGGATGACGGACGAACTGCGCGCGCAGCAGCGGGTATGCACCGCCGGGATGCTTGATCGCGGCGCCAGGGCGGGGCATCCTGCCGGCGATCCGATTTTCGTCGTCGGTCTGCCCCGGGCCGGTTCGACGCTGCTGGAACAGATCCTCTCGTCCCATTCCAGGGTGGACGGCACCCTGGAGCTGCCGAACATGGTGTCGCTGGCGCAGCAGTTACGGCGCCGCGGACGCAGCAGGAATGAGCCCGACTACCCCGAGATTCTGGCGACGCTCTCCGACGGGGAACTGCGCGAGTTCGGGCAGCAATACATCGACGACACGCGGATTCACCGCCAGGAAGCTCCGTTTTTCGTTGACAAGATGCCGAACAACTTCCGCCACATCGGACTGATTCACCTGGTACTGCCCAACGCGAAGATCATCGACGCCAGGCGCCACCCCATGGCCTGCGGTTTCAGCGGCTACAAGCAGCTATTCGCCGAAGGCCAGCAATTCACCTACGACCTGGCGGACGTCGGGCAGTACTACCGCGATTACGTCGAACTCATGGACCACTGGGACGCGGTGCTGCCCGGAAAAGTGCTGTGCGTCCAGTACGAGGATGTGGTGGGGGACCTGGAAACCCAGGTCCGTCGAATTCTCGACCACTGCGGACTCGAATTCGAGCCGGGCTGCCTGAGTTTTCACCGTACGGAACGGGCGGTGCGCACGCCCAGTTCCGAGCAGGTCCGCCAGCCGATATTCAAGTCGGGTCTGGACTACTGGCGCAATTACGAGTCCTGGCTCGATCCGCTGAAAGATGCGCTGGGCGAAGACGTCCGGCGCCGCTACGGCATCTGACCGGGGACCGATCCACGGCGTCCGCAATCATGCCCCGCGCAGCTCCGGAAATTCTCGTGGTGTCGATATGATTGACGGCGTCAACGCGCGCACAGACTCCGCATCGGCCAAGCCTGCGGCTCCCGACATCGGCCACGAAATCGGCGATCAGAACATCCGGTTCTGGGGTCTCGACATCCATAACCCGGTGTTCATTGTTTCCGCGCTGCTGGTGGTCATGCTCGTGATCGGCACCTTGCTGTTTCCGCAGCAGGCGACAGCGGTGTTCGCCGATCTGAGGGTCTGGACGACCGTGACGTTTGACTGGTTTTTCTTCGCTGCGTCGAACCTCTTTGTCGTGTTCTGTATTGGCATCGCGCTGTCCCGGCTGGGGCGGATTCGTCTCGGCGGCAAGGACGCCGCCCCACAGTACGGCTATTCGGCGTGGCTGGCCATGCTGTTTGCGGCAGGCGTAGGCATCGGTTTGATGTTCTTCGGCGTACTGGAGCCCGTGACTCACACGTTGGCGCCGCCGCTGGGCATCGATCCCGCCGACACCGACGCGGCGCGCGCCGCCGGCATGTCCGCGGCGATCCTGCATTGGGGGCTGCACGCCTGGGCGATCTACGCGGTCGCCGGCTTGTCGCTGGCATTCTTCTGTTTCAATCGCGGCATGCCGCTGACGCTGCGCTCCGGCTTCTTCCCGCTGATCGGCAAGTCCGTTTGGGGGCCTTTCGGTCATGTAGTGGACATCGTTGCGGTGCTGGCGACGCTGTTCGGGCTGGCGGTATCGCTGGGCTTCGGCGCCGAGCAGATCGCCGGTGGATTGCAGTACCTGTTCGGGATTCCCGCGACTACCGCCACCCGGGCCATTCTGATCATGGTGATCATCGGCATCGCGCTGATGTCCGTCATCGCCGGGCTGGACAAGGGCGTCAAGCGCCTGAGCTGGATCAACATGGTGCTTGCGGGCTTGTTGTGGCTGTTCGTCCTGATCGCGGGCCCAACGCTGGTTATTCTCGCGACGATCGCCATGGCGAGCGTCGATTACATCTATTACCTGCCGGCATTGAGCAACTGGATCGGCCGCGAGGACACGGCTTTTGTGCGCGACTGGTCGACGTTCTACTGGGCCTGGTGGGTCGCCTGGGCGCCGTTCGTGGGCATGTTCATCGCGCGCATCAGTTTTGGACGCACCGTGCGCGAATTCATCACCTGGGTGCTGATCGTGCCGACCATCATCGGCATCCTGTGGATGGCGACGTTCGGCGGCGCCGCGCTGGATCAGTACTTTTCCGACGGCTATACGGGCGTGGCGGAATCTGTGCCCGAACTGGCCCTGTTCAAGATGCTGGAGCCCTTGCCGATGACCGGATTCGTTTCGGCCGTCAGCGTATTCCTGATCACGATCTTTTTTGTCACGTCGGCCGACTCGGGATCGCTCGTGATGGACACCATCACGGCCGGCGGCAAGATGGACGCGCCCGTGCAGCAACGCGCCTTCTGGTGCCTTCTGGCCGGGCTCGCCGCGATGGCGCTGATGCTGGGCGGCGGAATGGCCTCGCTGCAGGCGCTGACCCTTTCGGTGGGCCTGCCCTTCACCGTAGTGCTGTTGTGCATGTGCGTCGGCCTCGTCAAGGGCCTTCGCGAAGAAATGAACTAGGAGGGCGAGACGCCCTCGCTCCGTTTAGAAGGGGGTGTCGCCGGAGACTGAAGCGCGCTGCATCTTGCGGTGCTGCGGCCAGTAGTCGGCCAGCGCGTAATGAGAGGTGCAGCGGTTGTCCCAGATCGCCAGGGTGCCGGGGCGCCAGCGCAGCCGCACGCAGAATTCGGGCGTTTCGATGTGCTTGTAGAGGAACTGAAGCAGGTTTTCGCTTTCCTGGGGAGTGAAACCGTTGACGAAGTTGGTGAAGAAGCGGTTGACGAACAGCGACTTGCGGCCGGTTCGCGGGTGGGTCCTCACCAGCGGATGGGACACGGGCGGGAATATTTCCTCGAATTCCTTCAGCTTTTCCTCGCTGTCCTCCCAGTTCCTTACGATCGGCTCGTAGTACCCGAGTATGGTGTGGGTACAGGTCAGGCTGCCGAGTATCCGCTTCATTTCGTCCGAGAGGGATTCGTAGGCGCTGTAGTTGCAGGCCCACATCGTGTCGCCACCCCCGTCGGGCACGATCAGCGCGTGCAGCATGTGCAGCGCCGGGGGCTGCGCCAGACCGGTCATGTCCTGGTGAAAGGTGTTAAGCGTCGGCGGCTTGGTCTTGTCGTTCTCCAGGAACAGCAGCTCCTGGTACTTGTGCGCCAGCGCCGGTTGGACAAAGCTCTCGCCAAAACGCCGGGAAAAATCGACGAGTTCCTCTCCGTTCAAGTCCTGATTCCGGAAAAACAGAACTCTGTGTTCCAGTATTCCTTGTTCGATCTCATCGATCACATCCTGCGGAAGGTCCGGCGAAAGGTCGATTCCCGACACCTCCGCGCCCAGCTTTGCGACTCGCTCAAATTCCATAGTTCATTAGTCCAGAAATTCGCGTGAAACCGCGGCCAGACGGTCCACGCCTACGTCGAACACGCCGTGGGTGAGATCGGGCATCTCGATCACCGTGGCGTCGGGAACCAACCGGGCGGCGGCCCGCGAGGCTTCCTGCAGGTTGCCGTGCGTATTGGGCACCAGGACCGGCTGCCGAACCAGCGGCAGGCGCTCTTCGGCCGGATAGCTGAAAACGCTGTGGTAGGCCCACCAGGAGTAGGGCCCCGATTGCAGGTGATCGGCGAAGTGCGACGCACCGCGTTGCAGCGAGACCTCCGGATGGCGCTCGTTGACCCAGAATTTCCATATTTCCATCGCCTTCGATCCATCTTCCGTGAGCGGCGTGGGTTTGGCGTACTGCTCGTACAGTTCGCGGCGCTCCTCGCCGACCCGGTAGGGTATCCCCGGCAGCACCAGCCGGCGCACCAGATCCGGGCGCTGTACCGCCAGTTCCGCGGCGATGAAGGCGCCGGTGTGATAGCCGATCACGTCCGCGGCGCCCTGGCCGTTCGCCCCGAAGCCCAGTGCATCGAGCACGTCGGCCGCCGTTCCCGCCAGCTCCTCCATCGGCTGCGGTTCGGGTGGGGGGTCCGAGCGGCCATAGCCTGGCGTATCCATGGCCATGACCTGCCGGTCCTTGCTCATCTCCAGCATGAAGTCATGGAAGAAATCACCCGAAAGCGCGGTGGGATGGAAGCACATCAGCGGAGTCTTCGTGCCTGTATCGTTCAACGCGGCCGCGATGTAAACGTGGACCTGGCCGAAGCGCCCGTCCACGTATCGCCGGCGAATCCGCCGTGCCGCCGATGACGCTGCGGATACGGTGGCGCCGGGTTGTTGCGCGGCGACTGGCCGCGCCCAGACGTATGCAAGCGGTGCGGCCAGAATGGTCTGAACCAGCCGCCGCCGTTGAATCCGCTCTTTGTTTTTCCGCACTCTATTCTCCTTGACGCCTTGTCCGGAATCCTCCAGGCGCGACCGGACGAATCTTATCAGCCCGATGCCCGGGGAAGAACGCGTTTCGGAGAATAGGGGCGCTAACGGGAACAGGCCGGGTCCTGAAATTGATTTCCCGCCCGGCGACATTCCCGCCCGGCGACATAGCGAGTATGGTACGGGCAGTGAAACAGTGCATGGGTCACATCCCGAGAGTTGTCGGAGTTCTGTTCGCGCAGGCGGCGCTTGCCATTGCGTGCCTGGCGCAGGAGCAGCCGGATTCAGCGGAAATGGAAGGTATCCGGGTCTTTCCGGCCGCCTTCTACGCCGGCGGGGAGCCGGTCAATGCCATGGACCTGGCCAACCGAACGCCCGGATTCGTCTTTGAGCGCGGAAACAATGACATGCGCGGACTGGAAAGCGCTGCCGGCAACGTGCTGATCGATGGCCGCTGGCCGACGATCAAGGCCAATACGCTCCAGGAGGTGCTCTCCAGTATTCCGTTCTCCGTCATCGAGCAGGTGGAAGTGATACGCGCGGACGCCGCGAGCTTCGACACGATGGGACGCCAGGTCGTATTGAACATCGTTCGCAAGGCGGGCAGTAAATCGACCCTGGTCACGGAAGCGGCCTTGAAGAAGTACACAGACAATGACCGGGATCTGGGCGGTAGCGCGCGCCTCGAGTACGCCAGAAGTTCGGGGCGCTTCAATCTCGATACGAGCCTGGTCTACAAGAGCGAACAGTTCGAGTGGGGAACGGGCGAGGGGCCTTATACGCTTACGGCTGCGGACCCCGCATCCTCGCTCAGTGGCGAGTTTGACAGTGACGACTGGGACAAGAGCGTACACGCCACGGTCAGCGGCAACTACGCCTGGGACGGTTTTGATCTGGGGCTGAACCTGACGGCCAAGAAGTCGACCCTGCTCATCGACCACGTGGGCGACTATGAAACCGGGACGGGCGACCCGTACGATCAGGTCATCGATATCGAGCGGGACACGAACACATTCGAGGTGGGATCCGACATCACCATGAATCTCGCTCCGAATCGGCGCCTGAACGCCAAAATACTCCACCGGCTGGAGACTCTGGGCAGCGACTCATTCCTGCAGGCCGGCTCCCTGGAGACCCTGGCGGACGACGAATTCGATTGGACCGAGACTGCGGCGCGCGCGATATACCGTTGGGACCTGTCCTCCCCCTTGAGCCTGGAATTCGGGGCCGAGGCCGCCTTCAACGAACTGGACAGTTTCGTCGAGGTGAATGTGGCCGGAACGCGCCTGGAACTGCCCAATGACAACATCACGGTGGCGGAGGACCGCTACCAGGCGTTCGCCAAGGCCCTGGTGAAGGTCCGTTCCAATCTGTCCTTCGAAGCCGGTGTCGAGTTCGAGAATTCAAGTCTGCGGCAAAGCGGCGACGCGAATCTCAGCAAGAAGTTCGACTACGTCAAGCCTCGTCTGACGGCCACCTGGTCCATCAATGACGCGACCGATGTCCGGCTGCGCGTGGAGGAAGTCGTGGGGCAACTGGATTTCTACTCGTTCGCCGCGTCGCCGTCACTGGAGTTCGGGATTTTCTCTGCCGGAAATGCCGGCCTGGAACCGGAAGAGGGGACCGAATACGAACTGCAGTTCGAACGCAGGTTCTGGGGCAAAGGATCCGCCATATTGACCTACACGCATTTCCGGCTGGACAATGCGCTTGACTACATTCCCGTCGGATCGGGTTTCGATGCACGGGGCAACGCGGGCAAGGCGACGCGCGGCAAGTGGATACTGGTGACGAACGTGCCCCTGGATCCCCTGGGCTGGAAGGGCGCCACCTGGCGTTCGAGAACCGTGCACTTCGATTCCGAGATCACCGATCCCTTTACCGGTGAAACGCGGCTTCGAACGGGCCGCGATTCGTTCGTGGGATTTGTCGGCCTCATCTGGGAACTGCCGCAATGGAAATCGGTGGTGGGGTTCGACGCGTTCATCGGCTTCCAGCAACGTGCTTTCCGGATTTCGGAAAAGCGCCATATCCGGGAATTTCCATTGCCCCTGAACCTCTGGTGGGACCGGACCTTTGGTGAGGACCTTACGATTCGGTTTGAAATCGTGAATCTGATAAGAGGGCACCGCAAACGAACCCGGGAACTATACGAGGCCGGCCGTTCCGACGGCGTGATCTCCGCGCTGGAGGTTCGCGAGACCAAACAGGCGCCGTACTTCATGCTGCGAGCGCGCAAACGCTTCTAGTCCGCTTCGCTGAGCTCCAGCAGTTCCTCGTTGGCGCCGAGCAAGAGCGCTACACGCTGCTCGCCAACCCGGGATGGTCCGCGCAGAAGCGTGGCGCCGGCCTCGCAGGCTTTCTCC
Source organism: Gammaproteobacteria bacterium (assembly GCA_963666765.1). GTDB lineage: Bacteria > Pseudomonadota > Gammaproteobacteria > Steroidobacterales > Foliamicaceae > Foliamicus. The sequence goes on along the minus strand of OY762933.1, from coordinate 1,198,083 downwards.
AGTGTGGCGTCCAGCTCGCCCACCGTGTAGCTGAACAGGTTCACGCCCAGCTTCCCGGGACGCATGCGACCGGTCAGCCGCTTGCTCGGAACACCGGCGAAATGCACGAACAGGAGCTTGCCGCTGGGCTCGCCCGGGGCGGAAAGCACCAGGAAATGCATGCCCGTTGCGGTAGCGACTCCGGTGAGCCGCCGGGCAAGGTGCAGGTTTTCTTCCGGCACCCACGCGTCGGTGCCGGGTTCCATGCCCAACACATCGCAGTACAGGCGGCGAGCGGCATCCGGGTCAGCGCACACGACGGACGTCGTGGCGATCTCCGAGAAGCGAACTCCCGCAGGCAGTTCGCGCATCGATTCGGGCGGATGACGGTGGCCGATCATCAACAGGGCGGGCACGCCGTCGGGTCCGGAGAACAGGCATTCCTCACTCTCGATATCGCCCAGCTCGTAGCGGATGGGTTCCGAACGGAATGCGTATTCGGCTCCCGTTATGGCTTCGACGGCGGCGCTCATCGGAGGCGGCACGTAGAAGTCGATCGCCTTGGGGCCGATGTCGGTGGAGGAATCCACCGCGCCGGGGCCATGGTCCAGCCGCACCGCGTCCGTTGCAGCGGGCGAGTATTGCGCCAGACGCAAGTGACCGGCCGGATACCCGCGGCAGGACAGTTCCACCAGGCGCGCCGTCACCTCCGCCGGCAGACCCCATGCATCCAGCAGCGCGCGTGGCGCCTGACCGTCGTTGTCCACCTGCAATCCCATCACGTCGCGGAACAGCGCCAGCGACTCATCCATGTCGCTGACACCCACGGTCACCGAAGTCATCCCATAAACGCTCATCGCGCATCCTCCATCAATACCTGCAGCGCCCCGCTGCCGGGATTGCGCACCAGCATCGCGGAAACGCCGCCCGAGCCCGGCCATGGCGTGCTCTGCGGCTTGCTCAGGATCTCCACCTTCAAGGCGCTGCACCTGCCGGCTGCTTCCTCCAGGTCGCCGACCGCGAAGGCCTGGGCCAGGTAGCCGACGTTCGGAGGTTTGGCCCGCTCGATCAATGACTCGCACTCGTAATTGAGGGGCTGGCTCAGCACCACCTTGCCGAACATGTGATTGCCCTGCATGAATACGACACGGGTCTTTGCGTCTTCGGGCAGGTTCAGCAGGCGGTTGGATTCGGGCGTACCCAGCACTTCGTCGATCAGGGGCTTCATGTTCAGCACCTGTTCGTACCAGGCCATGGCGCGCTCGCTCGAATCCACGCCATGCGAACTGGTCACGATGGGGGTGAAGCCGGCGCTCGTGTAACCCCGCTGTTCGACGTAGGCGCGCATCTGGCCCACCCGCGTTGCCGGATCGCGCGTTGCGAGCTCCACCAGGTTAATCGGCACGCGGTCGGGGCCTTCGAAAATTCCTTCTATGGGATCGCCCACATCGTCCCCGAAAAAGTGCTGCACCGGGTCGGACCAGAGTACGAAGCCGTCCTTCTTCAAGCCTTCAAAGTCGCGGTGAATGTCGGCCGTGTAGAAGTTCAGATTGAAGCAGCCATAGGCCCTCACGATGCTTCTGTCGCGGATTTCCACCGGGTTGGCGCTGCCTTCGGGCAGGTGAAAATCAAGCAGAAGCACCTGGCCCACTCCTTCGTCGCCTTGCCCCAGCAGGATGGCGCGCGCCGAGGCTCCGCCGTTCAGGTGCCAGAAGTTGCGGAAGGCCGCGCCGCTCAGCAATTCGTCGGCGAGAACCGACAGACCAATGCGGTCCCTGTAGAAGGCCAGTGACTTGTCGATGTCGCGGCAACCGATAACAGCCGCGCGCATCGGCGAACCGTCCGGCGCAATGATTTCCTCAGCCACAAATACCTCTGTCCGTTTGTTCCCCGTGTCGGGAGGCGGCTAGTCTAAACCCAATTGACGACAGATTCCGCGCCGTGGCGTTGCAACGCCACGCGGGTTGCGTATTATGATTCCGGGAAGCGGAGGATTGCTTTCATGACTGATTACGTACGCCACGGCCTTCGGATTGAGCCCACCCGGGACGAACTCTCGCGCCAGCGATTTGTCAGCGATATGCGCCGCCACATACTCGGCGATCTGGCAGCTGAAATGCGCTCGGCCTACGCTAAACGTGTGGAGCCGTCGCTGGTTCGCGACAAGGGCCGGGAACCTGAAGATGGCGTGGAGGTCCACAGGGCGATGCGGGGCGAGCGTTCCTATCGCTTCTATTCGGCCATGCGGGTGAACTGCCAGAAACTCGTCTGGCGCTCGGTCATCCCCACCATCGAACGCAACCTTCAGGACCTCAATCGCAAGGTCGCCGGCGTGGCCGCCAATGGAAGCGGGCGCGGCGGTTCGGTTACGCTCAATCCGGACGTGGAAACGCCGCCGTATGTCGCCAACCACGACGTACACCTGATGCCCGGCTGCTACCACACGGAATACGGCGACGACGACGTGGCCGCGGGCGCCCTGTACGACAACGGTTCCGCCGTGTTCAGCATGGGGCTGTTCGGCAACGGCCGCGACGATATCGGCAACAGCATCGCACGCTTCATATCACTGAAGTTCCCGGAACTTCGCCCGCGCCGCATCCTGGACATGGGATGTTCCATCGGCTCGAACACCGTGCCCTGGGCGCGCACGTTTCCCGAAGCGGAGGTCCATGCCGTGGACGTGGCGGCGCCGCTGCTGCGATATGCCCACGCCCGTGCGGAATCGATGGGTGCCCGAGTTCGTTACCGGCAGATGGACGCGTCGCAATGCGATTTCGACGGCGAGCCGGGTTTCGACATCGTTTGGTCGTCGATGTTCCTGCATGAGTTGCCACCGAAGAAGGTGCATGCAGTATTCAGGGAAGCGCACCGCCTTCTTCGTCCCGGTGGGCTGATGCTGCACATGGAGCTGCCGCCCAACTGCCGCACCACGCCCTTCGAGAGCTTCTACTTCGACTGGGACAGCTATTACAACCAGGAGCCGTACTACAAGGCCTACCGCGACATGCGCCCGGTCGACTGCTGCGTCCAGGCCGGCTTCGACGATTCGAACTTCGTGGAATTCATCGTACCGAGTCTGGCCCGCAACGGCGAAGAGGAACTTCAGGCGTACGTGTCGCGGGACGGCATAACGGTGGACGAGAACACCGGGCGCCTGACCCCATCGATCCGCTGGTATTGCTTCGGCGCCTGGAAATAGGGCGGATCCTTGCCCAAGGATAGCCCTACAACACGGCTGAAGGACCTGACCCGCGGCAAGCAGCCGCGGTTCTTCGACGTGCAGGGCGTGGATGAACTGGTGTCCATAACGATGGGCCTGGCGCAGGAGCTGTGGGCGGTGAAGGAGCGCCTTGCCGCGGTCGAAGCGCTCGGCAAGGCGGGGATCAGCGCCGCCGCCGTGGAGGCCTACGAATTCAGCGAGGAAGAACGCGCCGCGCTCGATCGGGAACGCAAGGAATTTATTGATCGGATCTACTTCGTCCTGCGGGAGGGCGATGAGAAATAGTGCGACCGGGTGGCGCGGGCGGCCCGTTTTGCGTAACATTCCCGCGAATTTTTTTGGAGAACAGTCGATGAAATATCGAATGGGATGGCTTGCGGCCGTTACCGTGCTGCTTGCCTCAGGCGCCTTTGCGCAACAGGACGTGGGCGAGATCGAGGAAGTGGTCGTAACGGCCCGCAAGCAGGAGGAGCGGATCCAGGACGTGCCGCTCACCATAACGGCGTTCACCACGGCCGAATTGACCGAGCGGGGCCTGGCCGACGTTATGGACATCAGCCAGTTCACGCCCGGCTTCTCGTTCGAGAAGCTGAACCGTTACGGCGTGCAGGGCGGCGGCAGCCGGCCGGTCATCCGCGGGCAATCGCAGATCCTGGGCGGCGCAAATGCTTCGATCTTTATCGACGGCGTCCTGTACAACGACTCCGTCCTCTCGTTCCCATTCGATATCGTCGAGCGGGTCGAAGTGATCAAGGGCCCGCAGGCCGCGCTGTTCGGTCGCGCGACGTTTGCCGGCGCGATAAACCTGATCACCAAGAAGGGCAGCAACGAGCCCGAAAACAAGCTGTCGCTGCGCCTGGCGGAACACGAAGAAGGGGAAGTCAGTTTCCTTTCGCGCGGCCCCCTTTCGGAAGGAACCGCCTTCTACATGGCCCACGTTCGCTACTACAGCTACGGCGGTTTCTACCGCAACACGCTCGACAATCAGCTCGTTGGCGACGAGGAATCGATAAACCTCAACCTTTCCCTGGAACTGCGGCCGTCGGACAACTTCATGGCCCGTTTCAACCTGGGTTACGGCAAGGACGATGACGGCGCGGCCGCCGTGACCCTGCAGGACCGCACCTACAACAACTGTTTCCTGGAAATCGCGCGTCAGTATTACTGCGGGGAGGTGGCCGAACTGGAAAGCACGGAACAGAACCTGGAGCTGTTCGGTGACGATATCGGCCTGGACAAGCAAGCCTGGCGCGCCTCGGCGCAACTGGAATGGGACCTGGGCGACCTCACCGTGCGGTCCAATACGGGCTATTTCAGCGCCGATGCGCTCTATGGGTATGACGTCGACATCACCTCGAATTCGACGGCGCTGGGCGGTACCTTCAATCGGATTGCGGTAAGCGACCGGAGTGAATGGTCCACCGAGTTGCTGGTCAACACCGACCTGGAATCCGCCACCCGGCTGCTGGGCGGGGTTTACCTGTACCAGAGTCGCCGCGATTTTCGCGAAGACCGGCTTAACGGCCGCACGGTGGACCAGGGAGAGGCGCGCACCGACAACTGGGCCATCTTCGGATCCGTCGCAAGGGACTTTTCCGATACGGTCACCGGCACGCTGGAACTGCGCTACGCCTCGGACAAGATCGGCAACGACAATCCCCCGGCCCGCCCCACGCTGCCTCTGATCGAGAACGCCTTCAAGAGCTGGTCGCCGCGAGCCACGCTGGACTGGAAATACGCGGACGGCCGGATGATTTACGGGACGGTCGCCAAGGGCAACAAGCCCGGCTTCATCAATGCTAATCCGTTGCTGGATCCTTCGCTGCGGTTTGCCGAGGAGGAGGACTCCTGGAATGTGGAGGTGGGTACCAAGAACACGCTGAACGACGGTCGCACGACCTTGAACGTGGCGGTGTACTTCATCGACTGGACCAAGCAGCAACTGACCACCACCGGCCTGCTCAGCGACGGCCGCCCCGTGTCGTACGTGACCAATGCCGGCGAAACCGAGGCCAAGGGGCTGGAGCTGGAAGTGGCGCATGTCTTCTCTGAGCAGCTCACCGGCGGCATTGGCTACGCGCTGAATGACGCCACATTCGTGGAGTTCGACGAGTTCAGGGAACAGGCCGTGTTCACGGGCGGCGATCCGTCGGTGGCCGGCAACCAGACACCGAACGCTTCCAAGCACCAGGCGAACCTGTTCGCCCGCTACGAATGGCCGATCGGGGCCAACACCGCTTATTTCCGGTTTGACTATTCCTTTGCCAGCCGCAAGTACGCGCAGATCTTCAACCACGCGCACAGCGGCGACCAGAACCTGGTCAACCTCAAGCTGGGACTGGACGTGGGGCAATGGGAACTGGGTCTGTTCGTGCGTAATCTCACCGACGACCGCACGCCTACCACTGTCATCCGGTTCGTGGACTTCAAGAACATCCTGCCGCGCGGCGACAGCGCACGCACGTCGGGCTTCGTGCGCGCGTTCCAGTACCCGCTGGCCGACCCGCGGCAGATCGGCGTTACCGCAAACTACGTGTTCTGACCAACCGGCCTGCGGGTGCTGTCCCGGTAGCCGTTTTATGCCCCCCTTCTTGCGGGAGTGTTGAAGCCAGGGATGGCGAAACCAAGCCAAGGATGGCGCCTCCCGAAAGAAGGGGGGCATAAAACGGCGGGATCGAGCGTCGTCCCTCCGGGCGATCAGATGGGGAGCGTCATCCCCAGCCAGCGGCCGACCGCGAGCGCCGGAGTGAGCATCATCCCGGGGGCGAAGGTGGAACCCAGCGTTGTGCCGGCTCCCAGGACTTCGCCTGCTGCGTACAGGCCCGGTACCCGCTCCTGGTTCCCGCGTAATACCTGGTGATCCTTGTTAACGACCACGCCGGCTGACGACGTGGCCGAACTCCCCAGGTGCGTGATCGCGTAGAAGGGCGGCTGGGCGATGGGCGCGGGCAGATGCTCCCGCCCCAGCGGGTCCTCGCCGCTCGCGACAGCCTTGTTGTAATCGCGGACTGTTTGCGCGAGACCCTCGGCTTCCACTTCTGCGGCCGTTGCCAGCTCAACCAGGCTGCCGGCTCGGGCGAACATGGGATGATTCTCGCAGTGCGCAAGAAACTCTTCCCGGCTGAACTGCGGCAGCCCGGGCGGCGCGCTGCTGAAGATGTTCTCGTCGAAGACGATGACGTAGCGAAGGTTCGGCAGGCCTAGCACGGCGCGGGCGCGGGGACGCACCAGCGGTTCGTCCTCGCGAATGAATCGTTCGCCGGAATCGTTGACCCAGATTTCCCAGGGCAGCCGCTGCTGCGGGACCGTGGCGAAGCGCGCATAGACCTTGGCGGGGAATTCCGCCGAGGTAAGGATGGAGCCGGTTCCGGCGCGATGGAGGTGCTGGCCCCGAAGCCAGCCGCCCACGGAGACCGCCAGTTCCAGGCCGTCACCCTGCGAATGCGGCCAGGAACCGGCCGAATAGGCCGGATAGCCCGTAAGCAGTTCGAACATGTCGGGGTTCATGGCGTAGCCGCCGCTGGTGAGCAGCACGTGGCGGCCGCGGAAGGTCCATTCCTGATCGCCGTTCTCGGCCCGAACGCCTTCCACCGCCCCTGAATCTGTCATCAACAGACCGGTGACGCGCGTATTCAGCTGCGTGGCGATATGGCCGTTGGGCACTTCCCGGTCAAATTCCTCCAGCACCACCTTGAGTATCGCGCGGCCCTCTTCCGCGGCCCAGAAGTAGCGGCGTACGCTGTAACCTGCGCGTCCCGGCGAAGCGCCGGTGACCGGGTGACCGGGCAGGGGCGCCAGGCCCTGGTCCAGCAGCCAGTTCAGCGTGTCCGGGGCCAGGTCCACCGTGCGCCGGATAATCGCGGGATCCGCCTCGCCGAAGGTGATTTCCATGATGTCTTCAAAATGCCGGTCCGGTGAATCGACAATGCCCCTGGCTTCCTGAAGGCGGGTGCCGGCGGCGCTGATCTGTCCGTTGGCCATGTTGAGCGTTCCGCCCAGCTTGTCGGCCGCCTCCAGCAGCAGCACGCTGGCGCCGCGCCTCGAGGCATGGATGGCGGCCGGCAGGCCGGCGGTGCCGGCGCCCACGATGATGTAGTCCCATCGCGTCTCCAGCAGTGTGCCTGCCCTTACCGGAGGGATCATCATGGTCAGGGCGGCGCCCGCGCCTTTCAGCAGTTCTCTACGTTTCACAGCCGGGGAGTTTACATGCGGCCTGCTGTTTCTGTCTTACCGGCCGCCTGCTGGAGCCTCTTTGCGATCCCCAGGACGGCTAGCGCGACTCCGGCCGCCATCTCGCCTGCGCGGCGAGCAGTTCGCGGGTGTATTCGTGCCGGGGAGCGGTCATAACCGTTGATGCCGAACCCTGTTCGACGATCCGGCCGCGCCGCAGCACGATCACGCGGTCGCCGGCCTCCGCGGCCAGGGTCAGATCGTGCGTGATCAGAAGCAGCGCCAGCTTGCGCTCTTCGCGGATATCCCTGAGCAGCGCCAGGATGCGGGCCTGGGTGCGGATGTCCAGCGCGGAGAGCGCCTCATCGGCAAGCAGCAGGCGTGGATTCATGGCCAGCGCGCGCGCCAGGGCGATTCGCTGGCGCTGGCCCCCGGAAAAAGCTGCCGGCCGCCGGTCCATCTGCCCCGGATCCAGACCGACGCGGCTCAGCAGCGCGGCCACGCGGTCTTTCTGTTCCTCGCGGGCGCAGAGCCGGTGGGTTCGGATGGGTTCGGCGACGATGCGTTCCACCGGCCACCGGGGATTGAGGCTGGAATAGGGGTCCTGGAACACCATTTGCAAATGGCGCGCCCGGGCCGCCGCGCCCGGATCCTCCTCGTTGAGAGCCGGGAAACGGAGTTGCCCCGGGGGTACCCTGATGACGCCCGCGAGCGCGCGGGCAATCGTGGTCTTGCCCGAACCGGACTCCCCCACCAGGCAGACTGTTTCGTTGGCGTGAATCGAGAAATCCACGTCCTCCACCGCCGCCTGCCTGGCGCCCCGGTAGCGGACCGTAAGACCGCGCAAGGTTGCCAGGGCTCCAGGTGTTTTTCGGCGCCGGCTATGTGTCGTGACGGAAGCACGCCGTCCCGGCAGCGCGTCCAGGAGCGAGCGTGTGTAGTCGTGGCGAGGTTTCGAGAACAGGTCGCGGGCCGGGCCATGTTCCACCACCCGCCCGCCGTGCATTACGTACAGGCGGTCGCAGAATCGTGCGGCCATCGCCAGGTCGTGGGTGATCATCAGCAGCGTATGGCGCTTTGCGCGGCGCTGGAGCAATTCAAGCACTCTTGACTGCACAGCGGCGTCCAGCGCCGTGGTGGGTTCGTCGGCGATCAGCAGCGGCGGCCGGTTGATGAGCGCAAGGGCGATCATGATGCGCTGGCGCTGGCCGCCGGAGAACTGGTGCGGATAGGCGCGCATGGCCGATTCCGGTCGGGGCAGTTCGACCGAGCGCAAGGCTTCTATTGCTCGTTCGCTTGCCTGTTTCCGGGTCAGTCCGGAATGGCGCATGGCGCTCTCGACCAGCGCGGAACCGATCCGGCGGACCGGATTGAGGGATGCTGAAGGGTCCTGAAACACGAAACCGGCGAGCCGGCCGCGCAATGGCCGCAGGGCCTCCTCGTCGAGTCCTGTCAGTTCACGGTCCTGCACGAATACCTGGCCGCCGCTGATCCGTCCCGGAGCGGGCACCAGGCCGAGGATGGCAAGCGCCGCCAGCGTCTTGCCGGCGCCGGACTCGCCCACCAGCCCAACGGTTTCTCCCTCGGCAGCATCCAGCGATACGTCGTGCAGGACCCTGCCGCCGCGGGGAAAATCAACGCACAGTCCGCGTATTCGCAGCAGGGAAGCGGAAGTGCTCATCGTCGGGCGCGGTCCAGCGCGCTCAGGCCGTCGCCCAGCAGGTGGATGGACACCACCAGCAGGGCGATGGCAGCGGCCGGCACGACCATCAGCCAGGGCGCAACGATGAGGAAGTCGCGGGATTCCTGCAGCAGGGCGCCCCAGGTGGGAACGCCCAGTGGCGCTCCCAGCCCCAGGAAGGAGAGGGCGCTTTCCGCGACCAGCATGTCGGCGAAATGAAAGGTCAGGACCACCGCCAGCACCGGACGCAGTCCCGACAGCAGGTGCCCCAGGAGGATGCGCGGTGTGCTCACGGCCATGACCCGGGCCGCCGTGACGTAGTCCTGGGCCAGCAGGCGCAGACTTTCTGCATAGACTACGCGGGCGAAAACGGGCCAGCTCAACAGCCCCAGCGTAATGCTGAGCGGCCAGAATCCCCGGCCCGCCACGGCCACGATGATGATCGCCGCGACCAGCCCCGGGAAGGACAGCGTGGCGTCAACCAGCTGGTTGATGATCGTGCGGGGGTAGCCCTGGTACTGGGCTGCGCACAATCCCAGTGTTCCGCCCACCAGCAGCGCCAGCACACAGGAAACCGTGGCCACGCCTACCGACCAGGGAAGACCCGACAGTACCCGTGACCACAGGTCCCGGCCGAGGTTGTCGGTCCCCAGCAAATGGCCCGCCGTGCCTGCCGGAGAGAAGCGCTCGGTCAGGTCGCCCAACTGCGGATCGTGCGTCTGCAGCAGTCCGCTCAGCGCCAGGAGCAGCACCCAGCCCAGCAGCGCCGCCACGCCCAGGGCCAGTTGGGGCGACGCCTTGAGCGGCGCAAGCAGCCGTGACACAACACCAGTCATTGGGTTGCCGGCCTGAGCCTTGGGTCCATCAGGCGCAGCAGGGCGTCCGCCAGGCTGTTGACCGCAAACACCAGCACCGCGACGACAAAGCAGATCGCCTGAAGCACCGGGAAATCCAGGTTCTGGGCCGAGTACAGCAGCAACAGGCCGATCCCCGGCCACAGGAACAGGGTCTCGATCAGTACGACGCCGGAGATTAGGAAGGCAAACTGCGTGCCGATGAGCGCGACAGCCGCCGGCAGGGCGGCAGGCAAGGCCTCTCGCCACAGGATGAACCGCATCGATGCGCCGTTGGCACGGGCAGTGCGTATGTAGTCCTCCTGCATGGCCTCGGCTACGCCGGCGCTGACCACGCGGCACAGTTTCGGCGCCAGGAAGAAGCCCAGCGAGATACTCGGGAGGATCCAGGCGGCCGGCTGGGCGTAACCGAGCGAGGGCAGCCAGCCGAGCCGCACCACGAATACCTGGATCAGCACCAGCGCCATGACGAAGCCCGGGATGCCCTGCGCCACGGCAGTCAGCGCGGCGCCGACCCGGCGGGAAGCGGCCTCGGGGCGCTGGCCGATCCAGACGCCGGCAGGGATTGCCGTGATCAGCGTCAATGCCATGCTGAGCGTCGCCATAAGCAAAGTGCCCGGCAATTGTTCCAGAGCCATGGCAAGGGCCGGCTGGCCGGTAAAGAGCGAGACGCCGAAGTCGAGCTGCGCCATGCGCCCGAGCTGGACGAGGTAGCGCTGCCAGGCGGGAAGATCGAGGCCGTATTCCGCACGGATACTCTCGAGCAGTTCCGGCGTCGGGTCCTCGCCGGCCAGCATCAGGGCCGGATCGCCGGCCAGGCCAAGCGCAACGAACAGGATCGCGTTGACGCCCAGCAGCAGGATCAGCAGCCGCGCGGCGCGTTGCGCCAGGCTCGATAACACTATCTGGTCCTTTCTACGCGGTAGAGTTGTGGGGCGCGGGTGCGCACGCGGAAGCCGCTCAAGCCCGGCGCAACCACCCACATGTGACCGTATTCCAGCAGCAGCAGGCTGGGGGCGCGCCGCCGGTACTCGAGAGCCAATTCCTGCAGCAGGGCCTCCCTTCGCTGGGTGTCCATTTCACGGCCTGCCGCCACGAGTCCTGGCCTGAGCGTTTCGTCGCAGAAGAACGGGCGGGTCTTGAGGCAGGAGTATTGCTCCATGGGGCGCAAGGCGTCGTTATGCGGCGCGGTGTTCCACGCCAGGGTAAAGAGCTCGGTGCGCCAGGCGCCCTGGAAAAACTGGCGGATCCAGTCGGAGAACAGGACCCTTCGGAAAGCCATGTCGACGCCTACCGCAGCCAGGTCCTGCTGCAGCTTGGCGAAGATTTCCAGGTCGTTGGGATAGGTGCCGGTCACGACCTGCACCTCGGTCGAGAAACCCTGCGGGTAGCCGGCCTCGGCGAGCAGTGCCCGGGCCTTCTGCGGATCGTAGGGATAGGGCTTGATCCGCGGATTGTGGCCGAAAACGTTTGGAGCCGATCCCTGGCTGGCGGGCGGTGCAAAGCCCTGCAGGATGTCTTCCGAGATGGCCCTTCGGTCAATGGCGTAGTTGAGCGCCTGGCGAACGCGTACGTCTGCGATGGGCGCGTCCGGGTGTCCGGTCACGTCGAATGCGAAGGCGAGGATCTGCCGCAGGATATCGGCGTGAACCGTAAAGCCACGCGCGTAAAAGGCGTCCAATTGCTCGGGGCGCAAGGACATGATGATGTCCAGTTGGCCGGACAGGGCCGCCTGCAAACGCGAAGCGTGGTCGCGCAGCGGATAGATCTCCACCCGGGAAATCCCGGGCGGCCGCCACGCATACGGATTGGCCGTGAGCACTACCGCACCGTTGCGATTCTGCCAATCCTTGAGCAGGTACGAACCCGTGCCCACCGGGGTTCGCGAAAAGCCCTGCCGGCCCAGTTCGCGCCAGGCCTGCGGGTCGACCATCATCGCGGAGGTCAGCCGGTTGGGCAGGACCGGGTCCGGTTCCCGGGTGGTGAAGATCAGCGTGCGGGCGTCGGGCGCCTCAACCCTGCCGACCCGGCGCAGCTCCCAGCCCACCACCGTCGCCTGGCCTTCGGTGCTTATCAGCCAGTCGAAGACCTCTTTTGCCGAAAAGGCATCAAATGGCCGGCCGCTCGCATAGCGTACGCCTTCGCGCAGCACGAAGCGCCACCTGTTGGGGCCCAGGTTTTCGTAACTCTCCGCCAGCAGCCCAACGATGCGTCCTTCGTCGTCGCTCTCGGTGAGCGGGTCGAAGATCTGGCGCCAGACCCAGTCCCCGGGGACACCCAGAGTTCGAAACGGATCGCCGAAACTGGCCGGCATGAGCGTCACGGCCACCCGCAACGGCACTTCCTCCGCCCACGCCGGTGGCGCCAGGTTTGTTCCCGCTATTGCAAGAATGGCTGCCAGACAAAGCGCGGCTCTGGCAAGGAGCGAATTTCGGGCGTTTGTCTTCAGGCGAATCTCCAATCGGTTTCTCACGGCGCCGCGGCTGTTCGGCGACGGGCACGGGGCTTTGCCGCGCAATCGGCGCACAAGCGGCGTAGTCTATTATGGTCTTTCAGCGGTTTTTGGGAGGCGCATTGATGCCAGAACCCCCGGGTGCAACGGTACTGGAGCCGGGAACCGCGGCCGGTGTCTCACGCCGTCATTTTCTGGGCGCGGTCGCCGCCGGGTCGGCCGGCGCGCTTCTGGCCGCCGGGGCGTCGAAAGTAGAGGCCCGGGCGTCGATCGCGGCGATAGCGCAGGCGGAAGCACTGTCGGAAGAGGAATTCTGGGCGCAGGTGCGCGGTGAATTCCTGATTTCGGAGGAGTTGGCCTATATGAACAGCGGCACGCTCGGTCCGATGCCCAAGCCGGTGTTTTACGCTGTGGTCGACGGCTATCGGGCGCTGGCCGCCGATCCGGGCCGCGAGAACGCGCGCCAGGTGACTGCCCAGGACGATTTGCGGGAAGAACTGGCCGCTTTCGTCAACGCGGCCCCTGGCGAGGTCGCTCTCACCCGGAATACCACCGAGGGCATGAGCTTCATAGCCAATGGTCTCGACCTTAAGGCCGGCGATGAAGTGCTGTGCTCCTTTCATGAGCATCCCGGCGGGCTGGAGCCCTGGAAAATCAAGGCGAAACGCCACGGTGTAGTCGTCAGGGAACTGCCGTTTCCGGTTCCGGCGTCTGACCCGGCGGAAATACTGAACCGCTTCGAGGACGCCATCAGTCCCCGTACCCGCGTGATCAGCGTGAGTCACGTTACCTTTCCTACCGGCTGCATGCTGCCGGTACGGGAGCTTGCGGCCCTGGCCCGGCCCCGCGGGATCCTGACGCTGGTCGATGGAGCGCACGCAATCGGAATGATGAAGTTGGACATGCAAGCCCTGGGCGCCGACTTCTATGCGTCCAGTCCCTACAAGTGGGCGGGCGCGCCGGTCGGGACGGGCTTTCTTTACATGCGGCGCGAGTCGCAGGATCGGGTCTGGCCGACGGTGGCGTCGATGGGCTGGGACGAAGAGGAGACCGGCGCGATGCGCTACGACCGCCTGAGCCAGCGCGCCGGTCCATTGCTGCTCGCAACGATTGCGGCACTCGAGTTTCAGAACGCCATCGGCCGCGGGCGCATCGAGCAACGCGTCAGGGCGCTGGCCACCAGGCTGCGGGAAAGGCTCAGGGAGATTCCCGGAGTGACGCTGTACGCCTCGGACCGTCCCGAGCTCTGTTGCGGGCTGACGGGTTTCACCCTCGAAGACCATGACCGCATCGAAGTCGTCGACACGCTATGGCGGCGCAACCGCGTATGGGTTCGGGAAACCGACTATGGCCTGAACACGGTGCGCGCCTCGACCCACCACTACAACACGGAAGAGCAGGTGGACCGGCTGGTCGAGGGAATTCACCAAATCCTGAAGGAAGGCACGACATGACCAAGCCCGATCCCTATCACATCGAACGGCGCGACTTCTTCGCCGGGCTTGCCGGCGGGGCCGCGTTCGCACTGGGCGCCACCATGCTGGGCGCCGAGCCGGCGCATGCCAACTGGGGCCTGATCGCTCCCGGCCCCGTACCCGGAAAAGACTTCGATGGCCGCAGCCTGGTCAACAGGCCGCGCGCCTACGAGGTCATGGAGCAGGAGGGCGTGGACGGAATCGTTGCGCTCAACCCGGTCAACGTCTTTTACCTGGGCAACTACTTCTCCTACGAGGTGCAGAAACTCAGGGCCATACCCAGCTTCGCGGTCATGCCGCGTGATCCCGCCAAGCCCTCGTTCCTGGTCGTGGCTTCAACCGACCTGTGGTTCATCGCCAACGCCGAGCGGGATTACCCCGAGATCATCCCGTACAGCGGGCCGGTGGCGTGGGAGCAGTACCGCGACCCCGATACCTGGAACCAGCAGCCGGAAGCGCGAGGCGGATTTCGCCGGCCGATCCGCGAAGAAAGCCTTACCGACATCGAACGGGGCTGGGTGGAAATGGAGCGCCGCTTCGAGAAACGCAAGGCGGCCACGCCGGAATGGGCGCTGATACGCGCGCTGGAGGAAGCGGGACTGGCCAATGGCCGCGTCGCGGTGGACGACATGAGCATTGCCCATATCCTGGACAGCCTGGGACAGGACAGCGTCAGGTGCGTGCCCGGCGACAACACGTTCCGCAAGATCCGAATGATCAAGTCCGACGTGGAGCTCAAGCACATGCGCGCGGCGGCGCGGGCGAACCAGGACGCCTGCATGGCCATGCTTGGGCAGATTGAGGCGGGCATGACAAAAGCCGATACGGACCAGATCTTCCTTCAGGAGGCGGCCAGACGCGGCGCGAAGGCCATATGGATCGCGATGGGCACCATCGGCGGGTTTGCCGACGGCGAGGTTGTGCCCGGACGCCCGATGATGGTGGACGCGGTGTGCCAGATCAACTACTACCACGGCGATTTCGGCCGCACCTGGTGCCTGGGCGAACCCCGAAAAGATGTCCTCGACCGGGTCGGCATCATCCGAAAGGGCTACGAGGCGGCTCTGGATGTGATTCGCCCGGGGCTGAAGTACTCGGAACTGCGGGCGCACGCCGGCGAGGCGATGAACAAGGCCAACCCGGCGCTGGCCAAGGCCACTTTCGGCGCTTCGCCGCATTCGGTCGGTCTGCAGCACACGGACCAGCCGTACCGGGACGGTCTGCCTTTCATGGTTGCGGACGACCTGACCTTCCGGGAGAACATGACGCTTACCATCGACATGCCGTCTCTGGAAATCGGCTGGGGCGGCGCGCACCTTGAAGACCTGATTGTCGTGACGAAGGACGGTTTCGAGCCGCTGGCGACCATCGACGACCCGCTGGTCGTGATCTGAGCCAGAAACCCTCCCCGGGAGAGTGGGCAGACGGCCCGTAACCGTCTATAATCGCGCGCCGTCAAGGGTTGGAGTTGATCGTGTCGATCTCCGTATACGAAGCCGCGCGGCCGGTGATCAAGGGGTTGATTATTGCCGTGCTGGCGATTGTCGGCGCTTACATCGGACATTGGGCGCACGGCGCCATGCTGAACGACTACACACCGGTGCAGCCGATCGAATTCAGCCACGAAATACACGCCGGCGAAAACGAGATTCCCTGCCAGTACTGCCATTCCTGGGCCGACCGGTCGGCGACGGCGGGAGTTCCCAGCGTCGAGACCTGCGTGGGCTGCCACAAGGGCTTAAGCGAGGTTCGCGATACGCCCGACGTTGTGAAGCTTTTCGATTACTGGGAGCGCGGCGAAGGCATTCCCTGGGTCAAGGTCCACGATACGCCGGATTTCGTGCATTTTCGGCACAAGCCGCATATCCGCGGCGGCGTCGAATGCCAGACCTGCCATGGGCCGGTGGAGGAAATGGTCCGGGTCACGCGGCGCGTGGACCTGAACGAGAACCTTCGAATGCCCTGGTGCATCGATTGCCATACCGAGGAAGACGTGGCCAATGGCCGCGACTGTCTGACCTGCCACTACTGACGCCATGCTGAGCCGCAGAGACATATTCAAATACCTGGCCGGCGGCGGCGTCGGCGTCGGGACCGGCCTGTTGCTCGGCGAAGTGAACCAGAGGCCGCTGGAAACGCTGCTTTCCACGCATATCCCCCCGGAGGATTTCTCGCCGGGCATGGACACCTGGTACAACACCCTGTGCCGCATGTGCCCGGCCGGCTGCGGCATTTCCGTCAAGGTGCGCGAAGGCCGCGCCAAGAAGATCGAGGGCAATCCCAATCACCCGGTCAGCCGGGGCGGCACTTGTGCGCTTGGCCAGGCCAGCCTCAATGCCTTGTACAACCCCGACCGGCTGCGCGCGCCGATGCGCTCGGACGGGGAGGGCGGCTTTGTGGAATCTTCCTGGGAAGAGGCCTTTGCGGCCATTGCGCCGCGCCTGGGGGCAATGCAGTCCGCGGGAATGGGCAGCCGCACCTGGATTCTCACCGCCGGCCTGCTCAGTTCCGGCGAGGAAGCGCTGGACAAGTTCCGGGAGGCGCTGGGCGCGAACGTATTGCGCCTCGGCCTGGACACCCCGGCGGCCGAACTGGCCGCTGCGCAGGCGATGTACGGCTTCAGCGGCCTGCCGTATTACGACATCGCGAAAGCGGACCTGGTGATTTCTTTCGGCGCCGATTTCCTCGGCGCCTGGCGATCTCCGGTGGGCTATTCCAAGGCGTACGGCGAGTTCCGCGAAGTCGGCGACGGGCATCGCGGCCACCTTGTGCAGGTTGAGCCGCGCATGTCGCTGACCGGAGCCAATGCGGACGAATGGCTGCCGGCGCGTCCGGGGACCGAAGGCGCCCTGGCCCTGGCCCTGGCTGCCGAGTTGCTGCGGCATGGCGGCTCAAGCGAGGAACTGAACGGCTGGGAAGGCCTGTCCGGCGCCCTGAGCCTCGACGAGGCCGCGGCGCTGGCGAACCTGCCCGCCGACCGGTTGCACGCGCTGGCGGAGCGCATGGCGGCAGCGGAAACACCGCTGGTCCTTGGCGGTGGAGCTGCGGGCGCCGGAAGCAACGCGACCGAAACACTGACCTGCGTGGCCGCGCTGAACCGCGTTCTCGGCGCCGCCGGGACTACCGTGCGGCCCAACCTGGCGCACGCGCCCCAATACTCGGCGCTGAGCGACATCGAGGGATTTGTATCCGCGGCGCACAACAGCGAGGTGTCGCTGGTGATCGTGGCTGGCGTGGACCCGCTGCACGATCTGCCGGACTCCCTGGGATTGCGCGGCGCGCTGGACAGGGCCGAACTCGTAGTGGCGCTCGACAGTTTTCCCAGCGATACGGCTACTGCCGCCGACTGGATCCTGGCTGCGGACACCTTTCTGGAGGCCTGGGACGACGACATTTCTCTTCCCGGAAGCGGGAAACTGTCCGTTACGTTGCAGCAGCCGGTACAGAAGCGCCTGTACGACACGCTGTCGGTTACCGATATCGTCCTTCAGCTCGCGCAGCGCGCCGGCGGGGCGCTGGCCGAGGCCCTTTCTCATGAGGATGCCGAAGCCTATACGCGCGCCGAGTGGGCGACCGCATGGAATTCTCTGGGCCTTGAGGGCGATTTCGACGCCGGTTTCCGGCAGGTGCAGCAGCAAGGCGTGTGGGTCGCCGACCTGGCGGAAGGTATGGCCGACCGGCTTTCGGCCGAGGCGCCGGCGCCCGCGGCGCCGTCCGAAGCCCGGTTTGCCGGGAACGAATCGGAATTTCCGTTCGTTCTGCATCCGTTCCAGACGCCGGGATTGCGCGAAGGCAAGGGAGCCAGGCTGCCCTGGATACAGGAACTTCCGGATCCCCAGACCAGCGTGGCCTACGGAAGCTGGGTGGAACTGAACCCGGCCACGGCGGAGGAACTGGATCTCAGGGACGGTGACCTGGTGGAGGTAAGTTCGCAGGCCGGCACGGTGACCGCGCCGGTGCTGCGGTATCAGGGCGTGCGACCCGATGTGATTGCCATGCCGCTGGGGCAGGGGCACCAGGCCAACGGCCGTTACGCGCAAGGGCGGGGAGTGAACCCGGCCTCGCTGCTCGTGGCCCAGGGCGACTCGGCAACCGGGGCGCTGGCCTGGGCCGCCACCCGCGTGGCCCTGCGCAAGACCGGCGAGCGCGTGCGCATGACGAAGACCGGCGGCGTCAGCCGCACGCTGGGCAGGCAGATTCTGGGACCGGCATAAGAGCATGAGCAAGATCACCGACAAACTGCGCGAGTACCGCACCCCCGGCTACTACACGAAATTCGACTACCACTGGACCATGGCCGTGGACCTGGACCGCTGCACCGGCTGCGAGGCCTGCGTGGTGGCCTGCCAGGCGGAGAACAACCTGCCGATCGTGGGCGAAAAGCTCATGCGCCAGGGCCGCGAGATGAAGTGGATACGCATCGAGCGCTACTGGGACGGCGAATACCCCGACGCGCGGCTGAATTTCATCCCCATGCTGTGCCAGCAATGCGACGAGGCGCCTTGCGAAATCGCCTGTCCGGTTTTCGCCACCTATCACAACCAGGACGGCCTCAACGCCCAGGTCTACAACCGCTGTATCGGTACCCGCACCTGCGCCGTCTACTGCCCCTACGAAGTACGTTTCTTCAACTGGTTCACCTACACCTGGGACGAGCCGCTGGAACAGCAGCTCAACCCGGACGTGACCGTGCGCGAGAAGGGCGTAATGGAAAAGTGCACCTTCTGCGTACAGCGCATCAACCGCGCCAAGGACCTGGCCCGCGACGAGGACCGGCGGGTGGTCGACGGCGAGGCCCAGCCGGCCTGCGCCCAGGCCTGCCCTACCGACGCGATCGTCTTCGGCGACCGCAACGATCCCCAAAGCGCCGTGTCGCGCAAGCTGAAGGACCCCCGCGCCTACAAGGTGCTGGAAGAACTGAATACCCACCCCAGCGTCGTCTACCTCCAGAACGCCCGCGAACCGCTGGCGGGCCATGAAGATGACGAACATCACGGCGAAGAATCGGACGGCCACGCGGCAAGCCCGGTGATGTGGCCGGAAGAAGCTACTGAGGCGGCGGCCTGACCATGAGCGCTACCCGGGAACTCATGTTCGACCAGGGCCAGCCGAGTTACTCGGAGGTCAACACCGACGTCATCAATGCGCTGACCACCACCACCTGGCGCTACTGGGTGACGCTGGGCATATCCGCCGGCGCCGCCCTGCTGTTCTTTGTAGCGCCCTGGATCTACCAGATCATCGTGGGCGTGGGCGCTGCGGGCATGAACCGCAACGCGATGTGGGGCACCTACCTGTCCAACTTCATCTTCTGGATCGGACTGAGCCACTCGGGGACCCTGCTGTCCGCGGTGCTGCACATTACCCAGTCGGACTGGCGCAAATCGATTTACCGAAGCGCGGAGGCGATGACGCTGTTCTCGCTGATGACCGCGGCCATGTTCGTGATGGTGCACGTCGGCCGGGTATGGTTCGTGCACTGGACCTTCCCGTTTCCCAATCCCATGGAACTGTGGCCGAACTTCCGCTCGCCGCTGATGTTCGACGTGATGGCAATCCTGACCTACCTTACGGCCAGCACCGTATTTATCTACATGGGCTCGCTGCCGGACTTCGCCGCGGTGCGCGACCGCTCCACCGGCCTGCGCAGAAGGATTTACGCGGTCATGTGCTTCGGCTGGCGCGGCACCGCCCACGAGTGGCACACGCTGGGCTGGGCCTATACCTTTTTCGCCGTACTGGTGATCCCGCTGGCGGTTTCGGTGCATTCCATCGTGTCCTGGGACTTCGCCATGTCCACGGTCCCCGGGCTGCACCACACCATTTTCGCGCCTTATTTCGTGTGCGGGGCGATCTACTCGGGTACGGCGGGCATCGTGACAGTCATGTGGATGCTGCGGAAATTCATGGGCTTCGGTCGCTACATCGGGCAACTGCACATCGACAACCTCTCCAAGCTGCTGCTGGTGCTGTCGCTCATCTGGACGTATATCAACATTTGTGAGAACTTCAGCGGCTGGTACAGCGGAACCTCTTTCGAGTACGAAGCGATCCTGTACAGGATCTGGGAGGGTCCGTTCTGGTGGCTGTACTGGGAGATGATCCTGTTCTGCGCAGTGGCGCCGCTGGCGCTGTTCTCGCGCCGTATCCGGACCAACTGGAACGTGATGCTGGTGCTCTCCATCCTGATCAATATCGGAATGCTGACGGAGCGCTTTGTCATCGTGGCCAGTTCTTTGCCACGCAAGTTCCTGCCCGACGTGTTCGGAACCTACTTCCCGAGCCTGGTCGAGATTTCCATCACGCTCGGCTCGTTCGCCATCTTCACCACGCTGTTCCTTCTGTTCGTGAAGATCTTCCCGGCGGTTTCCATCTACGAGGTCAAGGAGACGCTCAACCCGCTGCGCAAGAGGGAGGCCCACACGTGACGCTGCTGGCTTCCTTCGTGCACGAAGACACGGCGCTTGACGCCGCCCGGGCCCTGCGCGAGAAGGGCATTGCCGGGGTGGAGTTGTTTTCTCCCATACCCCTGCACGGAGCCGAGGAGGCACTCGGACTGGGCAAGTCCCTGGTGCGCGTGTTCACGTTGGTCGGGGGCATTCTGGGCGCTATCGGCGGTTTCACGCTGTGCGTGTGGACCGCCACGCGCTTCATCCTGCCGACCGCGGGCCGGCCGGTGATTGCGCTGCCTCCGTACCTGCTGATTACCTACGAGAGCACCATCCTTTTGGGCACGCTGATGACGCTGCTGGGCTTTTTCGTCGTGAGCCGTTTGCCGGCGTGGCGAGACCGTACATATCGGGCCTCCAGTAACGTGGACCGCTTCGTGATTTCGGTGGCCGGAACCGGCGCGCCGGATGCCGAGGAGATTCTGCGCGCCGCCGGCGCCGAGTCGATCGAGCGGGAGGAAGCGGAATGAGCCGCCTCGCAAACCCGGGTTTGAGGGCGTCTCGCCCTCAAACCCTGAACCTGCTCCCGGCACTCATGATCGTCGCCGCAATGGCCGTTCCGGGCGCCCTCGGCGCATTGCCCTGGAACGACGACATGAAGGACCAGCCGAGCGTCAAGACGCAGGAAACCACGGTGGAGCTGCCGGCCGAATCCGTTCCTGCCGACGGCGGCGAACTGGACGGCCCGGCCAATCTCCCGGAACTGGTGCGGGCGCGGCTGAAGGCCGGAGAGCAGCTGAGCAATCCGCTTGCCGCGGAAGATTCGGATGATGGCCGCGCGGAGGAGATGTACGACACCTACTGCCGCGTCTGCCACGGCGTCGCCGGCACAGGCGACGGCAGCGT
This sequence comes from Gammaproteobacteria bacterium, assembly GCA_963666765.1. GTDB lineage: Bacteria > Pseudomonadota > Gammaproteobacteria > Steroidobacterales > Foliamicaceae > Foliamicus. The sequence goes on along the minus strand of OY762933.1, from coordinate 1,176,954 downwards.
GGGACTCAAGTACGTCCCGCAGCCCATGGACCTCACCTTGCCCTACGTGCAGCAGCAGACCGACGGGCAGCTCTACTACACCATCACGCACGGCGGCGTGATCATGCCCAGCTACCGGTTCGCGATGTCGCAGGAAGACCGCTGGCGCATCGTGCAGTATCTGCGCACCGGCCTGCTTGAGGAAGCCGCGAGAGCGGCGGACACCGCCGAGGCCGAATCCGGCGGCGAGACGGCGGCGGAATGAGCGTCAACGGCGGCACGGGTGCGCTGGGCGCGAAGGCGTTCATTGGCGTGATCGGCGTTCTTGCCGGTCTGGCGGCCGTTTCCTTTGGCCTGCTCTGGTTTGACGGCGCCGATGGTGATTTTCCCTGGGCATTCGCGCTGGTCATGTGGATGTTCGTGCTGGGCTTGAGCCAGGCGGGCATTTGCTTTACCGCGGTCATGCGACTCTGCAAGGCGGAATTCGCGCGCGCCTTCTACCGCCTGGGTGAGGTGATGACGCTTGCGTTCCTGCCGTTCGCCTTTATCGGTTTTGCGTTGATCTTTTCCTGTGGGCGCGAGTCCCTGTTCTACTGGCTGCAGGAAGGCGATCACGGGCACCTGAGTCCCTGGCTGAACGAGGATCTGCTGTTCTGGCGCAACCTCGTGGCGCTGGCGGCCTTCTACGGCCTGTCGGTGCTTTATTTCCTGTGGGGCCTGCTGCCGGACGTCCGCGACGATCTGGCCGAGAGCGGCAATCCCGTTTGCCGCGCCTGCTGGCGGTGGCTGTCCTCCTGGCGCGGCCGCGTGAACATGTTCGCGCTGCAGAGGCGGCTGTTTTTCTCGTCCTTCTTCATCCTTTTCTTCTACGTCATGTCGAACTCCTTCATCGCCTGGGACTTCGGAATGACGCTGATCTCGCATTACCACAGCAGCGTGTACCCGCTGTATTACATCCAGGGAATAAACCTGGCCGGATCGGCGGCCATCCTGTTGATGAGCGCCGTTCTGTGGCGCTGCGAGGGCCTCAAGGAGTCGTTCGACGCGGGCCGCCTCAAGCAGATGGGCATCCTGATCACCTCCTTCAGCCTGCTTTGGCTCTACATGTTCTGGGCCCAGTTCTTCGTGTCCTGGTTCGGCAACCTCGATTACGAGTACGGCGTGGTTTCGCTGCAGATGTACGGGCATTACCAGCCGTTTTTCTGGACTATGGTCAGTTGCATGTTCTTTGCCCCCCTGCTGTGCGGTCTCGCCGCCTGGGTCAAGCGCACCTGGCCTGCCATGCTGGTGCTGTCAGGACTCATCGTGGTCGGTTTCTGGATCAACCGCTACCTCAACGTCATGCCGATACTGGAACCGGCGCATGTGCCGTTCGCGGATACCAGGGAATGGCTGATTGCGATTTCCGCGCTGGCCTCCTGGTTCTTCCTGATGCTGGTAATGTTCCGGAGCATGCCGATGATCTCCGCCTGGCAGATCAGCAACTACGCAACCGAAGAGCAACTCGAAGCCGCGTCCTGAGGGAACATTCCCGCGCCCGCGGACCGGGCCCCGATACCTTGTTCAGTAGTCGAGTTCGTCGGCACCGGCGCCTGCCGTAGTGGCTGGCCGCGTTCGAGCCTGGGTGAGAGCAGGGGGCAGTGCAGCCTGAACAGAGTCGTAGGTTTCTCGTAATTGACGTCAGGTTTCGGCGCCGCCGCCAAAGGCTCGGTGCAGGCGAAGCACCATATCTTTCGAGATTGCGGAACGGCAATGAACGACCTCGAATAATCTCCCTTTTGTTTACGCTGGCGTTGCGGGCGCCTTCGGCAGCACTTTAACCTAAAGCCACCAGGCAATCGTGAAGCATGGAGAGAACAGGATGCGGCGGGTTCCTCATGGGAATCCAGTCTTCCTAATGGTAGTCCACCGAGTCTAAAGTTGACCGCTGCACGCTTTCCCAAGCGACAAGAAATTGTCGGGTATATGTAATTTTTCTGTCAGGTATCTATATTAACTCATATATAATGGGATCATAAGGAATAAGTAAGGCAAAAATTTGCCGAGGTTGGCTAATGATCTACAAGATTGCAATCTCCAACTTCCGCTCAATCGGCGAGACGCTTGAGTTGGATTTCCGCATTCCCGGCACGACGCCCAGCCTGCCGAGATTTCGCGCGATTCCCTCCACTCATAGGATGCGGCTGCCCGCAGTGATTGCGCTGTTCGGCCCTAATGGCGCGGGCAAGACGAACATACTTCGTGCGATTACGCACACGCTTCGATTTGTCCTCTATTCGCATGAACATCGAGCGTCAGCGGTTCTCCAGCCTTTTCTATCAAAACAGGGCTTGGCGAGGCCCACACGAATTGAGATCAGCTTCGCCGCAGCGCACTTCGTCGACGAGGCCGATGATCGGGTTGGCCTGTACCGCTATGAATTGGAGTTGACGAGAAGTCCTGACGATCCATCGGCCACGCGCGTCGTGCACGAAGCTATGTTGTCGTTTCCTCATGGATGGCCTCGCCGTATTTTTGAGCGCAGGCACGACGGGCAAGTTTATATTGCCCCGGAAGCGGGTATCTCAAGCGAAGATCGAGCCGTTAAGGCCCTGCGCCCAGGAGCATCACTGGTTGCAACATTGGCGGCGTCGTACGCGCCCATGTTTACATGTATACACAACAACCTCTCAACAATTTATTCCCCGCCGGAAAGTTGGCGTCCGGGCAGGGAAATGACCATTGAAAACTATGCTGGGGACGCTAATCTCGCCTTGGCGGTTTCCAGACAACTTCAGCGCATCGACGTCGGAGTTGAATCAATGCAGGTTCAGGACATCCCCGGTGGCGGCCGGGAGTTGGCGTTTGCTCACCGCGGCCTCAGTGCGCCACTTACGATGCCGTTGGAGTCCGCTGGCACGCGCAATCTTGTTTCTCATTTTCCTTACTTGAGCCGTGCATTGGAAACGGGCCATGTGGCACTTATCGACGCGCTAGATTCCGAATTTCACGCCGATCTGGCGGCGGAAATCATCCACTGGTTCCAGTCGCCAGAGACCAATCCGCAGGGTGCACAGTTGTTGTGCACGCTGCACAATCTGGCTGTGCTGGAAAGCCTGGAAAAAGAAGAGGCGGTGATCGTTGAAAAGAACAGCGCCGGAGTCACCAGCGCGTACGGTCTTTGGCAGGTGCGTGGCCTACGCAGAAGCGCGAACCTCTACCGCGAATACCGCAGTGGAGATTTGGGAGGTCTGCCTGTATTCGGCTGAAGCCATGCCAAGTCCAGGGAAGGTTACACGCAAGCACCGGCGCATCCTGATCGCCGGGGAGGGAAAAAGCGAGCAATCCGTGGTGACGTGGCTGAAGAAGCTCTGCGATGAAAGAGAGCATCTCGTGCACTTTGAGTTTGTAGGTTCAGGCGGAGGTGACAGCTTGGAGGTCGTGCGTCTTGCGATCCGGACCAGATGGAAGCAAGCCAATACCCGCCGCCGATGCGACGAGTGCTTGGCGTTGCTCGACTCCGACCGACTGATTGAAGATGCACAGAAACAACGAGACGCAATTGGACTGGCAAGGCGCAACAATGTTGATGCGATACTGGTGCAGCCCAACCTTGAGGGATTGCTTATACGCCTGCACAAGGGACAGGAAAGCAGACAAGTTCCCGCTGAAGCAGTTCCCCGCGAGCTGAAGAAACTCTGGCCCGAGTACAGAAAACCGACATCGGCTATGGAGCTTGCCAGGCGATTTGTACTGAGTGATTTAATCCGCACTGCGCAGCACGACAACGCAATACAGGACCTACTTCGGTTAATCGGCATTGCGTGCCAGCGATAGTGGCGGACTTCCTTGGCAGCCTACGAGTCTTCCCCGTCGTTCGGCATATGAAGGCCAGCACGGCCAAGAATAGGTCTCTGTGAGGATCTTCCTTTTGTCGGAAGAGGAATCGTGTATGCGTCTCGCTTTTTCGAGCCAACTCGCGCTTGAAATTGGGGTGCTGGCAAACCGCATTAGCGATGGAGGAAAGGACCCTCGTGAAGTCTGCATTTCTGCTGAAAAACAATAGTGCGGCCTTGGTATCTCTCCATGTGAGGTATCCAAGGATTTGGTCAATGGAGCCCAGCAGCGCTTTCGGTCCTGACCAGATTTTGCATTCGGCGATAAACGCGTTTCTTTCGTCAGCGCGTATCAAGATGTCGGTCTTTCCGTGCGCGTTAAATGTTTCGCCAGTCGCCCCACCGTCGTAGTGGCCATTCAGATTGACAAGAAGGATATCTCGAATCTGATTCTCATTCATATCTACAAATGTGCTGGGGCTCCTTTCAATCATTAGCGACAATTGATTGATCACGTTCAGAATGTAGTCGTATTCCGCTCCCGGCAAGGTTGGTTCAGGTTCGAAATGTTCTGCGGGCGTGGGAGGCACGGTGATTGGGCGCTTCTTGCGAGTTACGGGAATGGCCAAGTCTTTTGATGCACCTTTCCGCCTCTTGAGTGGTAGTCCTAGAGCGCTGACCAAATTTGCTTGCTTAAGTATTCGAGCCTTGCGATTACGCAGGCATTCCTCAGCGATGGACTGAACGCGTTCATTCCAGCCTTGGCAGTCGTTCTGGGTGTACGTAAGCGAGTCTTCTATTCTGTTAACTGTCGCATCTATTTCCTTGCGTAGCTGCTCACCGTCGAAATCGGTGCCTCGAAAAGAAACTAGAATTTTCGACCCAGAAACATGGGCCCGTGGAGGATTGAGTGAGTAAGTCGAAGCTTTGTACGAAAAAAGCGCAGGCTCTCCCTCAAAAGGTATGGCAATAGTGACAAATGAACCCGGGAAATAAAGCGGTCGGCTTCGGTCACGTACATAGCGGAGAGGATCGCCACTGACATCAATGCTTGCTTCCCCTTCGCTCTCGATATAGATATTGTCCGGCAGGAGACGTGGAGGATGAAGCGTGTATTTATCAACAAGGTAAGTAACGAGATCGGACTCGCTGGCCGCCAGGACCTTGTTCCTTTCCCAAGCCTCAACCTCTTCACGGAGTTGAGCCTCGTATGACTGAATCAAGTTTCCCAGGTCTTGACTGTAGAAAAGCAGTTCGTTATCTGACTGACGCATGGGTTCAAGGTATCCCAATAAAGGCCCTCCATATTGTTCCGCTAGCTGCAGCATTGCCGGCACGCAATAGAGCGGGTGACCACCAGAGGGTAATTCAACTCATTTGGGGTTAGTGGAAGAAACTTAAATTCCGCGGAACGAGATCCAGGCGATGCAGCTTGCTATCGAAAACAGGATTGAACAGGGCACCAATGCGGTCTTGCGGCGCATCAACGCCGTATTGCTGACCAATCTGGCCGTTGGCGGAGGACTCATCGCGGCGCTCGTAGTAACCTGACTTCGCTCTGACGCCGCGCCAGCGGCGCCTTCCTTTCCTGTTCAGGCGTGGACTCACGCGCTATGGGGGGCGCGTTTGTGGCCGGGGGTCAGGAGAGGCTGCGAATCAGCGCTTCTATGTCGTGATCGCTGGGCTTGACTGCCGTCGCGGCAGGGGCGCCGGAAACCCGCGCTTCGGCGCGCTCCCCAAGTGCCGCCAGGCGCGCCTTGCGCGCGCGGAAGCGGCGCTGCGCAGTCTTTCCCAGGCGCCGCAGCGTGTCGCGCCGCATGCCTTCATGCTCATCGTCTGCGGGCGCGACGGGGAAGCGCGGCTCGATGGCGATGCAGTCCACCGGGCAGGGGGGCAGGCACAGCCCGCAGCCGACGCATTCGTCGTGAACGATGGTGTGGGTGAAGTTGCGGCTGCCGATGATCGCGTCCACCGGGCAGGCCGGCAGGCACCGTGCGCAGCCCACGCACAACGCTTCGTCGATTCGCGCTACCGAGGGCTGCACGGACCGGTTCAGCGCACCCGCATGCCTGGTTCGGCGCCCTCGTCGGGCGAAAGCAGAAAGACGCGCTTTTCCCCTTCGCCAGCCGCCAGCACCATGCCCTCGGAGACACCGAAACGCATCTTGCGCGGCTTGAGATTGGCGACCAGCACGACCTTGCGGCCGACCAGGATGGCCGGCGCATAAGCACCGGCTATTCCGGCGAACACGGTGCGGCCCTTGCCGCCGTCGTCCAGGGTCAGGCGCAGCAGGCGGTCGGCGCCGGGTACGCGCTCGGCCCTGGTGATCCGGGCCACTCTCAGGTCCGTGCGCAGGAAATCGTCGATTTCGACTGGCTCAGCGCGCTCGGCATCGCTCGCCGGCTGTTTGCGGTTGACGTCCACCAGGGACTTGAGCGTCTTCGGCGCGACGCGGCTCGCGAGCGGTTTGAACTTCCTGATCTTCGCGCCCAGCAAGGGTTCGTCCACGCCCCGCCAGGCAAGCTTTGCGCCGAGGAATTCCTCCGCCGATGCGGACATGCGCGGCAGCACCGGCGCGACATAAGTCATCAGTACCCGGAACAGGTTGATGCCCTGGGTAACCACGGCGTGCAGTTCGTCGCGCCTGTCGTCATCCTTGGCCAGTTCCCAGGGCTTGCGCTCGTTGATCCACACGTTGGCGCGGTCCGTCAGGGCCATGATCGACCGCATGGCCTTGCCGTACGAGCGCGACTCGTAGAACTCGCCGATCCGCTCTCTTTCCGCGGCGAATTCCTCGTAGAGAGCCGGATCGTGCAGGGCCGGGCCGAGTTCGCCGTCGAACTCGCGCCGCACGAAGCTTGCGCAGCGGCTGGCGATGTTCACCAATTTCCCCACCAGGTCCGAGTTGATCCGGGCCGCGAAGTCCTCCAGTTGCAGGTCGATGTCGTCTAGTCCCGGACCGAGCTTGGCAGCGTAGTAGTAACGCAGGTATTCCGGGTCCAGGCCGGCTGCCAGGAAGTCCGTCGCGGTAATGAAGGTGCCCCTGGACTTGGACATTTTCTGCCCGTCCACGGTAAGAAAGCCGTGCACGAATACTCCGGTGGGCGTTCGCATGCCCGCGCCCAGAAGGACGGCGGGCCAGAAAAGCGCATGGAAGTACAGGATGTCCTTGCCGATGAAGTGATACAGCTCGGTGTCGCTGTCCGGACCGAAATAGCGCTCGAACCGGTCTTCACCTTCCTCGCCTGCCCCGCAAAGATTGCGGAAGCTGGCCATGTAACCCACCGGCGCATCCAGCCACACATAGAAATACTTGCCCTTCTCGCCCGGCACCTCAAAGCCGAAATACGGTTCGTCGCGGGTAATGTCCCAGTCCTTCAGGCCCTCCTTGAACCACTCGGCCAGCTTGTTGCGCGCGCCGCGGTCGAGGTTGCTCGCCTGCATCCAGGTCTTGAGCAGCGACTCGAATTCGCCCAGCGCGAAGAACTTGTGCTCGGATTCGCGGGTGACCGGCGGCCGGCCGCTCACGATCGAACGGGGATTGACCAGTTCCGACGGCGCGTAGGTGGCCCCGCAGGCTGCGCAGCTGTCGCCGTACTGGTCCTCGGCGCCGCAGGAAGGACACTCGCCGCGCACGTAGCGGTCGGGCAGGAACATGCCCGCCTCTTCGTCGTAGGCCTGCTGTATCGTGCGGGTGCGGATGAAGCCGCGCTCCAGCAGCCGGGAGTAAATGCGCTCCACAAGCGCCCGGTTCTCCGGGGAATGAGTCGTGTAGTAGTTGTCGAACCGGATTCCGAAGGATTCGAAGTCCCGAACGTGCGCGGCCCTGCAGGACTCGGCGTATTCCTCGGGACTCGTGCCTTCTTCGCGAGCCTTGAGCATGGTGGGCGTGCCGTGCGCGTCGGTTGCGCAAACGAAAGCGCAGTCGGCGCCGGACAGGCGCTGGTAGCGCACCCAGATGTCGGTCTGCACCATCTCCAGCAAGTTGCCGAGATGAATCTGACCGCTGGCGTAGGGCAGCGCCGCGGTAACGAGGATCTTGCGCGTCATGCCGTGGATTACCAGCCGCAGGAGAGTCCCTTGTTCTCGGTCTCCAGCCAGTCCATCAGCGGCTGGAAATAGCCGATGATCGCCGAAGCGTCCATTTCGCGCTGGCCGGTCACGGCCTCCAGCGAGTCCTGCCACGGCCGGCTGGAACCCTGCTGGAGCATTTTCCACAACAGTGTGCCGGCTTCCTTGTTGCCGTAGATCGAGCATTCGTGAAGCGGTCCCTCGAATCCCGCGGCTTCGCACAGCGCCCGCTGAAACTGGAACTGCAGCACGAAGGCCAGGAAGTAGCGGGTGTACGGCGTGTTGCCCGGAATGTGGTACTTGGCGCCGGGATCAAAATCGGCTTCACTGCGCTCAACCGGAGGGCTTATACCCTGGTAGCGGGTACGCAGGTCCCACCAGGCCGCGTTGTAGTCCTCCGGCGCGATTTCCCCGGAAAACACGCCCCAGCGCCACTGGTCCATCAGCTTGCCGAACGGCAGAAACGCAATCTTGTCCAGCGCCAGCTTCATCTGTGCGTTGATCAGGGCCTCGGGGCTGTCCTTGACTGACTCCACCAGCCCCAGGTTTTTCAGGAACTCGCCGGTCATCGACAGCGTGACCGTGTCGCCCACTGCCTCATGGAAGCCGTCGTGGGCCCCGGACTGGAAGATGATGGGCTGGTCCCGGTAAGCCAGGTAGTAGTAGATGTGTCCCAGTTCGTGGTAGATAGTGAACAGGTGATCCTGGGTGGGTTCGATACACATCTTGATCCGCACGTCGTCCTTGCCGTCCATGCTCCAGGCGCTGGCATGGCAGACTACCTCCCGGTCCTGCGGCTTCACCAGCAGCGAACGCTGCCAGAAACTCTCCGGCAGGCTGGGCATGCCTAGCGAGACGAAAAAATCTTCGGCCAGTTCGGTCATGTAGACCGCGCTGTAGTTCTGGTCCTGCATCGACCGGGTTACGTTCAGCTCCGCCACGCCGGCGTAAGGCTCCGCCAGGTCGTAGACCTCGCCCCAGGTCTGCGACCACATGTTGCCCAGCAGGTGCGCCGGAATCGGATCGCCCCGGGGCACGAGGTCCTCGCCGTAAGTCTTTCTCAGCTTGTCGGCGGTGTAGCAATGCAGCTGCTCGTAGAGCGGCGATACCTGGCTCCAGAGGCGCTCCACTTCCTCGCGGAAATCGGCAACGGGCATGTCATAGCCGGAACGCCACAACTCGCCCATGTTGTTGAATCCGAGCTCGCGGGCGCCCTCGTTGCCCAGCTCCACGAAACGCCGGTAATCGGCCCGGATCGGGGGAGAGATGGTGCGCCACCCGCGCCATGCCTCCAGGAGCTCTTCATGGTCCCGGCTGCGGGCCATGACCTCGCTGAGCTGCTCCAGGTCCCGGCAGCTTTCCGGACCGTCCGGGCAATACCTTCCGCTGCCGTAGGCTCCTTCCATGCGGGTCATGATTTCGGACAGTTCGCGCCGTTTGGCGTCATCGTCCGGCGCCGGCAGCGTGGTCCCCCACTTGATCGAGTTGATGGCGCGTTGCGTCAGCGGTTCGAGTTCCATGCCGTCGTATCGCCTGGCGCCCGCGACCGCCGAACTCTGGAACTTGAGCCCGCGCTCCTGGGCCCTGGCGGCGAGCAGCGCGGTATCCGGGGTGATATAAGTCTGGTAGGCCCACGCGGCCGCCGCGCCTTCGAGGCGCAGTTCCTCGTATTTCTCGCTGGTCTCCCGTACGAATTCATCAGCGCCGGGCAGCGGCGTGTCTTCGGTCGACGCACTGACGGACACTGTCAGCGCCAGCGCCGCGACGATGATTCGAGTCTTCACTTTTCTACTACCTCCGCGGGTGTCATGCACTTCTTCAACGGCTTCAGGAAAACCGCGAGGATCAGGCCGCTCCCTACCGTTGTGAGCACGATCTGCCAGTACAGGCCGGGCATGTCGCTGAGCGCCTCGGGATCGAATTCTCCCGCGATCAGGCCGGCAATCAGGCTGCCCAGGGATGCGCCCAGGAACCAGATGCCCATCATCTGGCCGACGTATTTCTTCGGCGCCAGCCGCGTTACCGCGGAAAGGCCTACCGGGCTCAGGCAAAGCTCGCCGGTGGTGTGCAGCAGATAGGTGAAAAACAGCCAGGTGGGGAGGACCGGGTTTCCTTCGGCCACCAGCGTGGCGGCGCCGATCATTACCAGGAAGCCCAGCCCCAGTTGTATGAGCCCAAAGGCGAATTTGAGCGGTGTGGAGGGGTCCAGATTGCGTCGCGCGAGGGCCGTCCACAGCATCGCGAACAATGGACCCAGGACGATGATGAAGAAGGGATTGAGCGACTGGAACCACTCGGCCGGGAAGCTGAACGAGCCGAACTCGCGAATGGTGTAGCGCTCGGCGAACAGGTTAAGCGACGAGCCGGATTGCTCGAACCCGGCCCAGAACATGGCGGCGCCGAAGAACAACACGATGATGCCCATCACGCGCAGGCGTTGGTCTCGTGTAAGTCCAACGAAAAACAGCAGGAACAGGAAGTAGATAGCGGCCACCACGACGATCACCAGGGCGCTGGCTTCCGCTATGGCGCGGGCATTCAGTTCGATGGCGCCGCCAAGCGCGCCGGCATAGACCGCAGCGAGCGCCGCAAGCGCCGCCGCCACGCCCAGCCAGACCCTCCTTCGATACGCGGACGAGGCCGCGGACTCGGGACGGGCGCCGGCCTCGCCCAGGTAATGGCGGGTGTAGCGGTATTGCACCAGGCCGAAGAGCATTCCCACGCCGGCCGCGACGAACCCGTAGTGCCAGTTGTAGTCCGCGAGCCATCCGCACACCAGCGGTCCGATGAACGCGCCGACGTTGATGCCCAGGTAATAGATCGTGAATCCGCCGTCGCGGCGCGGATCGCTGGGCGCATACAGCTGGCCGACGAGCGCGCTGATGTTCGGCTTGAGCAGGCCGGTGCCCAGCACCACGAGGATCAGGCCGAGGTAGAAGGCGGCGACGCTGGGAACGGCAAGCACGAAGTGCCCGAACATGATGATGATGCCGCCCACCCACACTGCGCGCTGGCCGCCCAGAAGGCGGTCCGCCATCCATCCCCCCGGCAGGGCCACCAGGTACACGGCGGCGGTATACACGCCGTAAATGGCGGTGGCGATTTCGTCGGTCAGGCCCATGCCGCCGTTCTGCACCTGGTCGACCATGAAGAGAACGAGCAGGGCACGCATGCCGTAATAGCTCATGCGCTCCCACATCTCGGTGAAGAAAAGGGTCACAAGCCCCCGCGGATGGCGGAAGAAATTGAGCATCGGCGCATTATAAGCAGCGCATACAATGCGCCGCCGCCGCGCTATCATTTCCGCCGCCGTGCAGATTTTGCTGGATTTTTTCTTTCTCGTGCCGTTTCTGGCGGCCTATCTCCTGTGGGGGCTGATCCCCGCAGTGTGGGTGCTGATGGGCGCCGTGGTCCTGCAGGTTGCCGCGCAGTGGCTGATCGGCGGGCGCTACAAGCCGAAACCGATCACGCTGGCGTCCGCGGGGTTGGTGCTGGTCTTCGGCACATTGACCGTCGTGCTCAAGGACCCCGTGTTCATCAAGTGGAAGCCGACCGTCCTGTACTGGGCGATGAGCGTTGCGCTACTTGGCGCGCGACTGTGGAAGCGCAAGGGCGTAATCCACGCCATCCTGACCTCGCAGGCGGAAGGCTTTGCCGCCCTGCCGGCCCGCGCGGCGTCGGTGCTCGACTGGGCGTGGCTGATGTTCCTGATCGTGATGGGCGCGCTCAATATTTGGGTGGCTTATACCTTCAGCGAGTCCACCTGGGTTTACTTCAAGCTGTTCGGCCTTACCGCCCTGACCCTGGTATTCGGCCTTTTGCAGGGCCTGTGGGTGGTGCGGTCCCTGAAGGCGGTCGAAAGCGAGTGACCGCCGATCGTCCCGCGCTCATTCGCGCACGGCTGCTTAAGGCCCTTGCCCCCTGCGAGGTCGAAGTGCAGGACGACTCGCACCTGCACGCCGGCCACGTGGGCGCCCGCGATGGAGGCGGCCACTTCTCGGTCCGTATCGTCGCGGAGCAGTTTCGCGGCCTGGCTCCGCTCGCGCGCCATCGAAAAGTCTACGCTGCACTGGACGAAATGATGAACGGCCCCATCCACGCCCTGGCCATCACCGCCCTGACCCCCGACGAGGCATCCTGAGCGGCGCCCACTAAAGCGCGTTCCTGCCCCCTTCCCGGCAGGAGCGTCGCGAAGTGGCTCCAGAGGGAAGGGGGCAGGAACGCGCGAAGGATCTTCTACGCGCCCCGAAGAAACTCCAGAATGACGCCCACGTACTCCGCGGCCTTATGCGGATAGTGCATCGGATGCCCCCCGGCGAATGAATGTCCAACCGAGCCGTCAACCAGTTCCAGGACCTTTTCATGGCAATTGTTCAAGGGGTCCGTCTCGGCAGTGATCGCAAGCGTGGGCACCCGGACTTTTCGCAGCGCCGCCTCCATGTCGTATTCCCTGAGCGCCTCCGTTGCGTCGTCCATCTGCTGCGCCAGCATGCTGTCGATGACAGCGTTGCGCAGCAGGGCGGCGCCTTGTTCGTCCAGCTCGAATCCCGAATCCCACATGCGCTGAAGCCACAGCGAGCGTTGCCATACCCAGGCGACATGGGCGCCGTCCTCCGACCATTCCGGGGCCGGCTGCCGGGACAGCTTGAGCACCTCGTCGCGAAAGGCGCGGTCCCAGACCGGGCAGCCGTCCAGGACCAGATGCGTCACGCGATCGGGATGGCGAAGCGAAAGTTCAACCGCGAATTCGGAAGAAACATGGCCGCCGACCACGGCCGCAGACTCAAGTCCCAGGCCGTCCATGACCGCGGCGATGTTGTCGGCGTAGTCCCTGACCCACCAGGGAGCGGGGCGCGGGTCCGACTGGCCGTATCCCATGTTGTCCGGGGCGTAGCCGGCGTATCCCGAGTTGCCGAGTTCCTCAAGCGCCGGAATGTACAGACGGCTGGATGCCGGGGTCCAGTGCAGCAGCAGGATCGGCGGCCCCGCGCCGGCGGCCCGGACATGGACGAATCCCGAGGGCGTTTCGACCAGCCTGCGGCGGATGGTCATGCCAGGCGGTCCTGTCGCCCCAGTATCCTGGAGGGCGGGACGCCCTTCCTCCCGGGAACTGCCGGAAACAAACTCAGGCGGCTTTCTTGCGCGGCGGTCGCCGCCAGGTCACCGGCATCAGCGAATCGGGAAGGCGTTCGCCCTCTCTTAACGATTCGCTGCCCTCGAACGGGTTCTTTCTTGCCGTTGGATTGGACTGGTAGCGGATGTCGCTGCCGATCCATCGCAGCGAGAACCCGAGGCGGCGCCCGGCGTAGCCGGCCGTGCGTGGCCTGGAGGCGTGAATCGTCTTCGGATGAATGATCAGCATGTCCCCGGCGCGCGCTTCCCATACGCGGATGTCCGCGTCGGGAGCGCTGACCCGCTCCAGCAGCTCCGACCAGGGATGGAAGTTGGGCGGCGCCTCGACACCCTCAAGCGCCCAGGAACTGACATAGCGGTGCGGATCCTTGTTGGACGCGGCCAGAGTAAGCAAGGGCGCATTGTCGGGGCCCATGTCGGTCAGCGCCACCCACATGGACGGACTGTGCTCGCCCGAGAACGGAAACAGGCACTCGTCGTTGTGCCAGGGTGTGGCCGTTTCCTCCTTGCTGCCTTCCTTGAGAAAAGTGCCGTCCACCCAGGCGCGCATTTCATCGGAACCAATCACATCGGCGACGATCCCGGCGCAGCCGCATTCCTCGACCAGCGCCTGCATTTCCGGTACCCGCCAGTAAACATTGACCAGCCGCACGTAGCCATCGTGGTCCTCGAATTCCACGTCGCGCATGGTCTCGTGGGGGCCGAAGGAAATCGAGCCGTCGCGCAGCCCGGCGACCACCGAATCGATCACCCGGGTCATCTTCTCGACCCAATCCGCCGAAAACACGCCCGGCACATGGGCCACGCCTACGTCCCTGTAGGCGTCGATGATTTCCCGCGTTACCCTGGGGTGCATGTCAACGGCCCTTACATGCTGTAGCTGACGCGCAAGCCCACTATGCGCGGAATCGGGCGGTAGCCGAAGCCGGAGGGCGCAAAGCCATTGAAGAAATCCACGTACAGATTGCCGTCGGTCACGGTATCGTCGTCCAGCAGGTTGTCCACGTAGAGCGCGGCGCGCAGGCTTTCGCCACGGACTCCGAGCTGACCGTCAACCCGCCAGTAGTCGGGTTGCGTGGCCACGTTGGCCGACGAGACGAAGCGCTCTGAGGTGTAACGCGCGCTCATGTCAACAAACCAGTCCCAGTTGCCGGTCAGGCTGTCCGTGTAATTGCCGTTGAGGTTGAGCTGGTGCTCGGGCAGGTCGGCCGGCCTGTTGCCGTCCTTGATCAACAGACAGGCTGGGGCCTGGGGCAGAAATTCGCCGCAGCCGCTTTCGCCGATCCGCGAAGCGCTGGTGGAGACCACCCGGAAATTATTGAACTCCCCGTTGATGTAGGTGTAGGCGCCGGACAAGGTCAGTTCTTCCGATGTCCGCCAGTTCGCCTCGAACTCAAGCCCCCAGATCGTCGATTTACCGGCATTTTCGATCACGGGCTGCAGTTGCTGCGCCTCTTCGTTGAAAATCTGGGACGAGACCTGCTGGTCGCTGTAGTCCTGGTAGAAACCGGCCGCGTTGAATGCCAGCGCGCCGCCCATCAGCAACATTTTGGCCCCGACCTCATACGACCACAGCGTTTCGCGGTCGAAGGGCCGGTCCAGCGAGAAGACCGCGCCATCCTGGAAGCCGGAAGGCTTAACGCCCTTGCCGATCGCCGCGTACAGGTTCGTGTTCTCATCGGGCCGGTAGCTGAGCGCGACGCGAGGTATGGCGTACTGCTCCTCAATCGTCTCGGAGTGATGGCCTGAGACCGCTCCGAACGAAATCAGCAGGGGTGGCGTCGCACCGCCGGACGAGCGCACGCCAAAAAAGAAATTGAACGGCGGCTCGAAGTCGAGGACGTGCTGGATTTCCTCGTCCGTGTAACGGATTTCCGCCGATGCGAACAGCTTGTCGGACAGCGCATACTCCGCCCAGGCGAACGCCGAAGTGTGATCCGTGTAGCGGCTGACGTGGCGGCCCTCGCCGTCGCGCGTATCGTAGAAGGCGGCGACGTCGGAATCCAGAATTGGCCCCCCAGACGCCAGGCCCGTGTCGTTACTGCCGAACTGATCGACGTCTTCCTTCCAGTACAAGGCGCCAAGCAGCCATTGGAAGGCGCCGTCGGCTTGCGAATAGATGCGGACCTCCTGGCTGAACTGGACAGTGTCGTTGATTCGTTCGGTTTCCTGGAAAGCGCCCGTGACCATCCCGTTTACCGACCCGCTGACGAAATCGTTGTCCTGGAAAATGTCGTCGTTCGAGTCCACCCAGCTGGTCAGCGACTTGAGCCCGATGCTGCCGGCGTCCCAGTCGGAGATGACGGTGGCGCGGAAATACTCGACATCCATGCCCTTGTAGTCCTCGCCGGTCCGGTGATTGATGTCGAAGCCGATGGGGCCGTCCACCAGCGGTCCGGAAAAAATCCTGGTGGTGGCCCTGTTGAGCACAATTTCCGCGCCGCCAACGAGATTGACGTCGGTATTGCCGTTGATGACGAACGCGGCCTGAGGCGCGTAGCTCTCGTCGGAGTATTCCAGCCGCCCGTAAACGGAAAGGTTCTCGCTGGCCTGGAGCAGGAAGGCGGCGGAAATGCCCATTCCGTCGCCGCCGCCCACATAGTCGTCGGAAACCGTGTTCTTGAAGGAACCCCGCTCATCGAAGTAGTAGGCGTTTACCCGCACACCGAACGCGTCCTCGACCACCGGCGCCCCGCCGGAGACCCTGATCTCCTGGCCGGACTCGCTGTGCGCCTCAATTGCGGCCTTCAGGTCGTACTCGTCCAGGCTCGGGCGCTTGGTGATGTAGTTCACGGCGCCGCCGAAGGCGGAGCGTCCGTAGAGGGCCGCCTGCGGGCCCTTCACGACCTCGATCCGCTCGACATCCACCAGCCGCAGGCGGGCGAGGCTGCCGCCGCCGGCCACCTGGACGTTCTGCGATGAAATATCGATGTCGTCGATCAGCAGGCCAACGCTGTTGCGGCCCTGTTCCGCCTGCAGGCCGCGCAGGGCCGGAGCGTAGTCATTCTGCGTGACCGATCGGTCGAAGGTCAGGCCAGGCACGATCTTGGCTATGTCCTGCAGGTCGCTGAGACCGAAATTCTCGATCTGTTCTTCCGTGATCGCGGTAATGGCGACTGGGATATCGAAAAGATTTTCCTCGCGCTTTCGTGCCGTGACGATAATTTCTTCCAGGACGACCTCCTGGGCAAATGCCGGGGCCTGGATGATTCCGAAGGGCAATAGCGTCAGAGCGGTCGCTGCCAATACAGCTTTCGAAGTAAGCGTTCTCATAGGGCTCTCCTGCGGTTAAGGCCTGCCGGGTTCAGGTCCGGCCAGCCGGCACGTGATTCGTTTGCGTCGAAGCGGCGCAAAGTCCCAAAGTCCCCAGGCCGCGTCGCGCGAACGCCTGCGCCCGATGTTAACAGACCGCTTCCCGTGCGATTCTCAGTCCGCTGCGGCTGATGCGGCGCGCAGCTCCTTGAGTTTTTCTTCCGACAGGTCGTACTTGAACAGGAAAATCAGGCTGAGCCCGTACAGGGCGGCCGGCACAAGCCCCGCCCCCACGTAAATCGCAGTGATTGCGCTTGCGGGTTGCTCCGCCTGCATGCCTTCGGTGCCTGCCTGGTATCCGAACCAGCCCAGGATATAGAGCGACAGCGCCGGTCCGATCGCAAAGGAGAACTTTTCGACGGTGGTATAGAAGGCGGAAATCGTGGCTTCGCGGCGCATGCCCGTCTTGAGGTAGTCGTACTCCACGGCATCCGGCAGCAGGGACGGCCCCATGACCAGCACGCCGCTGCCGAATATGCCCAGGAAGACGGCGCGGATGAATACGTATGACATTGGATCTTCCGCCGTCGCCAGCAGCCAGGAGGCGGTGACGAGCGCGTAGCCCGCAGTGCTGAGCATGTAGATCGAACGCTTGCCGTATTTCCGCGAGGCGCGGCTCCAAAGCGGGAGAATCAGAATGATGACGACCGTGATCGTGACCAGGTAGACGGTCGTGAGCGTGTAGCTCATTCCAAGGATCACGACCTTGAAATACACGCCGGTCACGCCGGCCGTCGCCAGTCCCAGCAGCTGGCCGAGCTTGGCCCCCAACAGCAACAGGAGCGGCCGGTTGGCGAACGCTGACCGGATCTGCGTCCCGATCGGGTAGCGGTGTTGAGTAATTTCGGTCTGTCTTGCCGATCCGGTGCCGAAAAAGCAGTATACGGACGCCAGGACAATGATTGCCGTATAGAACCAGGCCATGGTACCGTGCGCAGCGCGATCGTTGCCGAGGTATTCGACCAGGGCAAAGGAAAAGACCGAGATCAGGCCGCCCACATTGACGAACGCGATCCGGTGCGCCATGAGCGAGGTCCGAACGTGATAGCTGCCCGTCATTTCGACAGGCATGGCAAGGTAGGGAATATTGAAGACGGTGTAGCCGGTATAGGTCACCAGCAAGCCCACGAGCATGAAGGCTATCAGTGGCGCCTGGCCGGCGAACTCCGGGGGATTGAAGGCCAGCGCGAAGCCGGCCGCGGCAATGACTCCGCCAAGGAAGAGGAACGGGCGGCGGCGGCCCCAGCGGCTTCGGGTGCGGTCGCTGATGATTCCCATCAACGGATCGGTAACCACGTCGTAGAGCTTTGAAACCAGCAGCAGGGTGGCGACGCTGGTTGCGCCAATCCCGAGAAAGTTGGTCATAAAGGGCGCGAGGATGCCGGCGGGCGCATTAAGGACCACCGCCATGCCCAGCGCCCCGGCGCCGAAATTGATACGCAGTTTTCTTGAGACTGTGTCTCCCGCCCCCGGCGCGTCAGGCGCCGGCGATGGGTTTGCGTCCTTCCGTTCGTTCATGGAATCCCCTGGTGTGCTCGCGGGACAGCACACTCGACTGTGGAGGGCAGTCTAGCAGCCCGTAGCAAAAGCCCCGCTGCATTCGACTGGCGATCCATCCCGCCTGGACGGCGTTGCTCGTCGCTCAAATATGTCCAATATTCTCGCTCCTCGCGCCTTGCCAGGCGGGCGCCTCGCCAGTCTCGGTGCGACGCGGGGTTTCGCCACGGGCTGCTAGCCGCTCGGCCGGGGAATGGAATCAGGCGAGCGCCCGCGCAGCGTCGTAAGCCTGTCTTCGGAAAGGTCGTACTTGAACAGGAAGACGAGGCTCAGCGCGTTCAGCGCGGCCGGCGTCAGGCCCGCGCCCATGTAGATCGCGATGATGGCGGTTTGCGGCTGTTCGATCTCAAGGCCTTCGGTGCCGGCCTGGTAGCCGAACCAGCTCAGGAAATAGAGCGCCAGCGCGGGGCCGATCGCAAACGCCAGCTTTTCCACGGTCGAGTAAAAGGAAGACAGCGTGCCCTCCCGGCGCATTCCCGTCTTGAGGTAGTCGTACTCGACGGCGTCCGGCAGCAGCGCCGGTCCCATGACCAGAATGCCGGCGGCGCAGATACCCAGAAGGACCGCACGAATGAAGATGTACGAGAGGGGATCGTCCGCCGTGGCCAAAAGCCACGTCAGCGTCACCAGCGCGTAACCGGCGGTGGCGGCCATGTAGGCGAGCCGCTTGCCGTACCTGCGGGAAGCCATGTTCCAGGCGGGAATGACCGCAAGGATTACCAGGCTGCTCGTATACAGGTACAGGGTCGTGAGCTGGTAGCTGAGTCCGAGCACCACGACCTTGAAGTACACCCCCGTCGCGGTTGAGAGCGACACCCCCAGCAACTGGCAGAACTTGGCCGACAGCAGAAGCATGAGCGGCCTGTTCTCGACAGCGGTCCGGACTTGCGTGCCGATCGAATAAGCATGCTCCTTCCGGACAGTCTGTCTCGTCGGCGCCGTGCCGAAGAAGCAATAGGCCGACCCGATAAAAATCAGGATGGCGAACGCCCAGCCCATGGTTCCGTGCGCGGCCCGGTCGTTTCCCAGCCATTGGACCAGCGCAAACGAGGACACGGCGATCAGTGCGCCGATATTCAGGAACACGACGCGATACGACATCAGCGTCGTGCGCTCGTGGTAGCTGCTGGTCATTTCCGCGGGCATGGTCAGGTACGGAACATTGAAAAGCGTGTAACCCGTGTAGATGACCAGCAGCGATCCCAGCACATAAGCGATGAGCCAGGCCTGAATGTCGATGGCCGGAGGATTGAAGACAAGCGTGAGTCCGATAGCGCTGACGACACCTCCCAGCATGAGGAATGGGCGGCGGCGTCCCCAGCGCGTCGTCGTCCGGTCGCTGACGACGCCCATCAGCGGGTCGGTCACCATGTCGTACAGCTTGGAGGTCAGCAGCAGGGTGGCCGCCGCGCCCGCCCCTATGCCCAGAAAGTTGGTCATGAACGGAGCGAAGACTCCGCCCATGGTATTCAGGATGATTGCCATGCCCATTGCGCCGGCGCCGAAGTTCATGCGCAGGCTCCGCGGGAGAGCGCCATCAACACGCGCGGAATCGTGTGGCGGTGAATTGCTGGTTGCCATTGCGTTTCCGGACAAATGATCGGAATCTACCGGCAGTCTAGCGGCAAGTGTCTGGTCAATCAGGGCGCTTGCTTCTTCAGCGGCACTTACAATCAGCCCAATTCTTATGAGACAGCGCACTAAGGACCTGGAAACGGCGGTATTGGCAGTGGAGGCTCCGTTCGGCGGCCTGACGCTGGGCGAGGCCGGCTGCCGCGTTCGCGCGAGCACGGGAGGCCGCGCCATCGAGTTGACCGTGGGTTTCCCCTGCGGCGGGTTTGCGGATGCGTTGAGTGCGCGGGTCCGTGAAGCCACTTCCACGGAAGAAGTGGTGGTTCGCACGGAGATTGCGGCGCACGCGGTTCCGCCGCAGGTGCAAAGGCTCGAGCAGGTCAGGAACATTATCGCGGTGGCGTCCGCCAAGGGCGGCGTCGGCAAGTCCACCGTTGCGGCCAACCTGGCCGTCGGGCTGGCGATGGACGGCGCCGCCACCGGAATACTGGATGCCGATATTTACGGTCCCAGCGTGCCGCGGATGCTGGGCCTGGAGGGCGAACGGCCGCGCAGCGCCGATGGCAAGAGCTTCGAGCCCTTGCGGGCGCACGGTCTGCAGGCGAGTTCCATCGGTTTCCTGGTCGATACGCGCAGCCCGGTGGTCTGGCGCGGGCCCATGGTGACGCAGGCACTCATGCAGTTGCTGGGCCAGACCCGCTGGAAGGATCTCGACTACCTTGTCGTGGACATGCCGCCGGGCACCGGCGACATCCAGTTGACGCTTTCCCAGCGGGTCCCGCTGGCCGGCGCGGTCGTGGTGACCACGCCGCAGGAACTGTCGGTGGCCGACGCCCGCAAGGGCATCGCCATGTTCGGCAAGGTCAACGTGCCGGTGCTGGGCGTGGTGGAGAACATGAGCGCCTATGTCTGTCCGCATTGCGGCCATACCGAAGCGCTGTTCGGCGAAGGTGGGGGCGAGAGGCTTGCCGGTGAATTCGACCTGCCGCTGCTGGCGCAACTGCCGTTGTCGGCGGAGGTCCGGGCGGCCACCGACGACGGGCGATTGGTGGCGCCGTCGGAACCGGATACAGGCGGCGACTACCGGGCGCTTTCCAGGGCCGCGGCCGCGCGCCTGGCGGGCAGGGCGCGGGGTGCGGCGACAGTATTCCCTAAAATAGTAGTAGAGTCCGACTGATCGACAATGACCGACAAGCACCAACTGTTTGAGGAGCCCGCGGCGGCGGCCAGTCTGGCGGTCGTTTCAGGCGAGCCATATGTGGAGGCGCCCGCCGACCTCTTCATCCCGCCGGAAGCGCTGCGCGTTTTCCTGCAGTCTTTCGAGGGGCCGCTGGACCTGCTGCTCTACCTGATCCGCCGCCACGACCTCGACATCATGGACGTGCCGATCACCGACATCTGCGAGCAATACGCTCAGTACATCGAGCTGATGCAGGAGATGGAGCTGGAACTGGCCGGCGAATACCTCGTCATGGCCGCAACCCTGGCGGAGATCAAGTCCCGCATGCTGGTGCCGCAACTGCCGCTGGAAGAAGAGGACGACGAGGACCCGCGCGCCAGGCTGTTCCAGCGCCTGCTGGAATACGAGCGCCTGAAGCAGCTGGCCGCCAGGCTGGAAGAGCTGCCCCGCCAGGAGCGCGACGCCTTTCAGACAAAGGTGGACGCGCTTGAGGATCAGCGGCCGCGCGAACTTCCCCAGGCGACACTGAACGAGCTGGCGCTGGCCTACGCGCGAGTGATCGAGCGGGTGCGCTTCACCGGAGGCTGGGCAGTGCAGACTGAACAGCTGTCCGTGCGCGAACGCATGTCGGACATTCTCAAGCAGGTCTCGGGCAGGGAGTTTGCGGACTTCACTGATTTGTTCGATCCGTCCGAGGGGCGCATGGGCGCGGCCGTTACCTTTTCGGCTCTCCTCGAACTGGTTCGGGACAATGGCGTGCAAGCCGTCCAGAACGAACCGTTCGCGCCGATCTACGTCAGCGCTCCCGGGCAAGGCAGGGAAGCCGCCAAGTGAACGCCCCGGATACGCGGAACCTGGTGGAGGCGGCGTTGCTGGGGGCGGGACGGCCCCTCAGCATGACGCAGTTGTTGAGCCTTTTCGATCCATTGGAAGACATAAGCGAAGACGATGTGCTGAAGGCCCTGGGCGACCTGGAGCAGGACTACGTGGAGCGGGAAATCGAAATCCGGGAAGTGGCCGGGGGCTGGCGGGTGCAGACCGGGAGTTCGGCCGCGGAGCGGCTGGCAAAACTGGAACGATTCCGCCCTCCGAGATTTTCGCGGGCGCTGCTTGAGAGCCTGGCGGCGATCGCCTACCGGCAGCCCATCACCCGGGCCGAAATCGAGGAGCTGCGCGGCGTGCGCCTGAGCGGCCACATCATGCGCACGCTCATGGAGCGCGACTGGATCGAGGTGGTCGGTCACAGGGAGACGCCGGGCCGCCCGGCCCTGTATGGCACCACCAGGGAATTCATGAATTATTTTGGACTCAAACGCCTCGATGACTTGCCATCGGCCGGCGAATTTGCCTCGCCGGACGACGCTCCTGCCGCCGGCCCTCCTGGTCGTGCAAGGGCCGACGCCGCGGAAGGCGCCGAAGAGCAGGGCTCGGATCTCTTCGACGACGGGGGGGACCCCGGCGAAACACCTTCCGACCCCGATTGATCCGGGTCCAGAAGTACCTGGCTTCGGCCGGGGTCGCCTCGCGCCGCGAAGTTGAGGCCTGGATCGCGGCGGGCCGGCTGAGCGTCAACGGACGGCGGGCGGAGCCGGGGCTCAAGGTTGGCGGTCGCGAGCAGTTTCGCCTGGACGGGCGGCCGTTGCAGTTGCAGCGAGGCGAATCCGGGGCAACCCGGGTAATCGCATACAACAAGCCGGACGGCGAGCTGGTTACGCGCGACCGCCGCGCGCGCAACCCGACGGTGTTTTCCGCGCTGCCGCGCCTGAAGGGGCAGCGCTGGGTGGCCGTCGGCCGCCTCGACCTGAACTCCAGCGGGCTGTTGCTGCTGACCACCGACGGCGAACTGGCCCACCGGCTGATGCATCCGTCCTTCGGAGTGGAGCGGGAATATCTCGTTCGGGTCCTGGGGCGCCCCGGCCCGAGGGTCCTGAACCGCCTCACCCGGGGCGTAGTGCTCGAGGATGGCCCGGCGCGGTTCGATTCGCTGGTCGAACAGGGAGGCAGCGGGGTCAATCGCTGGTACCGGGTAACGCTGAGCGAGGGCCGCCACCGCGTGGTGCGCCGCCTCTGGAGCTCGCAGGGCCATGCGGTAAGCCGCCTGATCCGGACACGCTACGGTCCGGTGCGGCTGCCGCGCGACCTGCCCCGCGGCCAGTGGCGCGAAATCGACCCGAAAAAGCTTATAGGAACAAGGACGTCCCCGCCCTCCACGAAGGCGTAAACGCTCAAAATCACAATAGCGTGAGCATATCTTTTTTGCCGCTCGCTTTGGATTTTTTCCGGACACACAGAGATATTATGCGCAGCACTCGATCAGAAAGGGACCTATGAGCGAAAAGACGCTGATTCTTGCGATAGGCGACGTGCACCTCGGCACAGCATGTTCGGGCATTCCCGACGGGATTTCCGCCGCAGGAATCGACCTGCGGGAACTGACGCCTGCTGCCGCCTTGCGTTCCGCGGTCGATCTGGCGATTGAGAAGCAGGTTATAGCGGTTCTGTTTGCGGGTGATGTCGTTGAAAGCACCAATGCCAGGTTCGAAGCCATGGCCCCGCTGGAGGAGAGCGTTCGGAGGTTGCTGGACGCTGGAATCGAGGTCATCGCCGTTGCCGGGAACCACGACGTGGAGGCGCTTCCCCGACTTGCAAGGCTGATCGACGGTTTCAAGCTCTTGGGCGCGGAGGGTCGCTGGGAAGCGACCACGCTTTCAAAGGACGGAATGCCGGTTGCTCAGATCGTCGGCTGGTCTTTCGGCGAAAAATACGTCCGCCAGAGTCCCGTAGCGCAGTTGCTCGCCGAGCCGCTTCCGTCAGCGGCAACGTCAGTACCGAGGATCGGTCTTCTGCACTGCGACCTCGGAGCATCCGGCGGCGGATATGCGCCCGTCCGCCAGACGGAGCTGGACGACACTGGCTACGATGCGTGGCTCCTGGGTCACATTCACAAGCCGTCCTTCAATGGACAGCCGGGTGCGGCGCGCGCGCAGCCTTCCGGCTATCTCGGTTCGCTGGCCGCGCTGGATTCTTCAGAAACGGGACCACATGGCCCATGGCTGGTGGAGGTAACGGCGGCAGGCAGGATCAAGGCGGAACACGTTCCGCTGGCACCTGTGCGGTGGGAGCCGGTGGAGGTTTCGGTGGAAGGAATCGGCCATGTCGAGGATGTGCGCGACCGGTTGTGGGATGAGGCGCAGAAATACGCACGGGCGCTGGAATCAGACGGCTCGATGCCGCGAGCCCTTGGGCTTCGCGTCCAGCTTACCGGCTCCACCAGTGCCTACGAGGACGTCCGCCAGTGGATCGAAAGCGGTGAATGGCGCTCCAGGTTTCGGGTGGTGGACGGGACGGCCATCTTCTTCAACAGAATCCTCGACGCGATGGATTTGCATCTGGACCTGGAAGAAATCGCATCCGGCGGCGATCCGGCCGCGCTTCTTGCGCAGCGCCTGCTGCTGCTGAAGGAGAACAGCGAGCAATCCAGGGCGTTACTTGACCGTGCGCGGGAGCGTTTGGGCGTAATCGCCCGTGAAGAAATCTTCAACCCGGTGAACGAACACCGCAACGCCACCGATCCCCTGTCGGAAGAGGCATTGCGGGAGGTTCTCGTGCGCTCCGGAAAGGCCGCCTTGAGCGCGATGATGGCCAGCCTGCCGGCGCGTGAGCCGTCGTGATGCTCACGCGGCTTACGATCAACCGCCTGCCCGGAGTTAGCAAGCGGTTTGAAATCGAGGCGGCCGGACCGGGAATCCACGTCATTTTCGGGCCGAACGGCATTGGCAAGTCGAGCATTTGCCGCGCGGTGGAAGGGTTGTATTGGAGTGATCGTGGATCGTCGCACAAGACTTCCGTAAGCGGTGTATTCGAATGGGGAGGAGATACGTGGCGGGGAGAGCGTGAAGGACCCAGCGTCTACTGGCTCCGCGGCGGTGAGGGCAATGCTTCTCCGAATCTTCCCCCGTCGCACAAATACCACTGCTTCTTTCTCAATCTCCGCGATCTGGTCGATCCATCATTAGAGGGGACCCAGGACATCGCCTCGGAAATCCGCCGCCAGATGGCGGGCGGGTTCGATCTGCATGACATCCGATCAGGATTGTTCTCCCCTGTATCACGGCACACAAAGCGTCAGGGACGCAGAAGCTTCAACGATGCACGGGATAATGCTCAGAAAGCGGAAGGCAAACAACACGACCTCCAGCGCCGTGTTGATCGGCTTGATCAGCTTAAATCCGATCTGGAGGAGGCGAATGCGGCGGCCAGCCGTATCGCTCACGTCGAACGTGCAATGGGCCTTGCGGACCGCCGGCAGGAACTCTCCGAGATTGAGGAACAACTTGCGGCGCTGCCTGGCGCGCTCGCTAGGCTGACGGGTCAGGAGCGCGAGGATGTCCGTAAGCATGAGGAGCAGTTGGCCAAGCTTGATGAGCGCGCCGACGAGCTCAAAAGAGACTTGCTTGAGGCGCGCGACGAACGGAAGAAATCCGGGCTGGCCGAACCATTGGAGAAGGCGAACCTCGCGACGTGGCGCGACAACGCGGACGAATTGGCAGGAATTGAGCAGGCGCTGGAGGCAGCGAAAATCGAGCGCGAGAAAGCCCGAAAAAGGCTTGCCGCGTCATTGGCGGAAATCGGTGGCGAAGATGTCGATCACGCGCAACTGAATTTGCCCGATCGCCGTAAGCTCTTCGAGTTCCTTCGCGCCAGCCATGCGCACAAGGCCCAGGTTCGCGCAATCAGGGAGCAATTGGGAGTGCTCAAGAGCGCTGATCCGTCCAAGAGTGGCGAACATGATATAGAGACGATCCGGAGCGCCGCCGCCGCCCTGCGTTCCTGGCTGCGCGTGCCTCAAACCGAGCCTCCAGCTATCAGGCTTCGGAGCCGTTGGCCCTGGCTCTTGTTGGCATTCGCTATATTCCTGGCGGGCGCTGCGCTGGCCTACCTTTTGGATCCGCTACTGGCTCTCGTTGCAGCCGTGGGGCCCGGTATCGGTCTGGCCGCATTGTTTTCCGACGGCAAACGCGGCTATGACCGCCGGAGAAAGGAAGAGCAGAATAGGTACGGGGAGTTGGGTCTTGAAGTGCTCGTCCAATGGGATGCGTCCTCCGTGGAATCAGTCTTGCGCCGCCTGGAAAGTAAGACATCGGCCCTTGAGCGGTCTCGCGACCGCGGTGTCGAGAGGAAGCGGCTGGAGCAACAACTCGAAGGCTTGGCCGAGCAGGAGACCGATCTGGAAAACCGCAGACAGGATCTGAAAGCTGCGCTCCGCCTCGAATCGCTTCCCCCCGACGCAGAGCTGGTCGATTATGCGTGGGCGCTTGACCAACTCAGGCTGGCACGCGTCGAGTACGAAGCCATGAAAGGCGAAGTGCAGCATCAGGAAAGGCGCCACAGCGCGCTCTTGGCGCAATTAGCCGGTATTATTGAGCGTTACGGCGAATCACGGGCCGCCGGTGCCGCAGCGGCCAAGGCCCGCGTGCGCAGTCTTGCGGATCGAAACTCGCAGCTCGAATCCGCGCTTGACCGCGAGCGCAATGCCAATCGGCAACTTGAAGAGAACACCGACGACCGCGACTCAATTCACGCTTCGATCGGCAGCATCTATTCGGCAGCGGGGCTCGACGTCGGCGATGCGGGGGGTCTTGCGTCACTGCTGGAAAAGTTGCCTCAGTACAGCAAATTGACACGAGGAAAGGAAAAGCTTGACAACCAGATCGAGGCCGACCGTGATGCACTCGATAATAGGGGTGAGTCCGGGCTATCCGAACAGGATAGCCAGTCGCTCGAACGGCTCAGAAATGAGTTGTCGAACGCCAAGTCGAAAGCAAACCAGCTGCACACGGAAATTGCGGAGGTCGAGGCCGAGGTGAAGCAGGCTAGAGGCAGCGCCGCTATGCAGAACCTAATCGCTGTTCGCGAAGAAACCCGCGCCCGCCTGCGGGATACTCGCGACGCGGCTCTGTTCGCTAAGGCCGGGGAGTTTCTGATCGAAGAAGTCGAACAGGAATACGAACAGAGCGGGATGCCCCGCGTCTTCGAGCGGGCGCGGGATCATTTCCACGGCTTCACTTTCCACAACTACGAATTGCGGCTGGAGAAGGGAAATGGAACTCCGCGGTTGTTCGCCGTGGAATCGCGTGGTGGACAAAGACGCGAGCTCGATGAACTTTCTGACGGCACGCGGGCGCAGTTGTTGCTGGCGACGCGCATCGCATTCGCAGAGGAGGTCGAGCAAGGCAAGGTGCTGCCGCTGTTCCTTGACGAGGCGCTCGATCAGAGCGATCCACAGCGATTTGAAGCCATCGCGCGCAGTCTTGGGCGAGTTGCGCATGAAAAGGGACGCCAGATCTTCTATCTGACCAGTGATCCGCTCGACGTTGAGCGTATTCGGCAGGCGCTCAGCCAGGATGGCCTCGAGCCTGCCACGCCGATCGATCTCGGGCTGATCCGAAACGGCGCGGAAAGCGTCAGCGGCCCGGATGCGCTCCACGTTCCGCCTGCATCCAATGTACCCTCGCCTGACGGATTGACGGTCGAAGCCTACGGCGCGTTGCTGCGTGTGCCAGCGTTTCGTCCGGCGCTGGGACTTTCGGAGCAGCATTTCTTCTATGTGCTGTGGGAAGACTTGGATTTGCTGCGTCATTTTCTGAACAACGGAATCGAGAGGGCTGGTCAATGGAGAACCGTCGCAGGAACGGCGCTTGCGGAAAGGCTGGCTACCCGATCGATTACCGCCACGCAGGCCGGCGTACGGCTGGACTTGCTGGAGGTGTTCTGTGAGCTGTGGAAGCAGGGGCGCGGCAGGCCGGTGGATCGGGACGCATTGACAGGCAGCGGCGCTCTGAGCGGGCGTTACCGTGATGATGTAGTTGAGATTGCAAGGGAACTTGACGGAGACGCGGAGCGGCTACTTGGAGCGCTGGCAAGCCGCAAAGACCAACGTCTAAAGGGATTTCGCAGCACCAGCGTTGAGCAGCTGCGGAACTACCTGATCGAACACGAATACCTCGACGACCGACCGGTGCTCGCCGAAAGTGAATTGCGGCTTCGATGTATGGCTTCTCCGGCTGCCAACCAGCTTTCCGAGGGCGTCGCCATCGAATGTGTGCGGCGATGGTGGGAGTGGGCATCTTCTGTGCAAGGGGCGCAATCCGCCCAAGACTGAGCGTCCCAGGAATGCCTAAGGTCAAAGATGCCATTCGCCTGATCGAAAGGGACGGATGGCGGAAGGTTCGCACTCGCGGCAGCCATCGCCAATACCGGCATGCCAGCAAGGGCGGAGTTGTCACCGTAGCCGGGAGGCCCAGCCATGACCTTCCGCACGGAACATGGAACAATATAATGAAACAGGCTGGACTCAAGGAGCAAACTGGACGGTGAAATACGCCATTGTCATTGAAAGGACTCCCAACAACTATGCTGCTTACGCACCTGACCTGCCCGGGTGCGCGGCCACGGCCGACACGCGCGAAGAAGTCATCCAGCTCATGCGCGAGGGCATTCCCTTCCATATCAAGGGACTTCTTGAGGAGGGTGAAGCCGTGCCTCAATCGCAAGCCACCGTAGTCGAACTGGACATCCCTGTAGCAGCGACAGCGTAGGTATGCTGCGGCCGGGAGCGGCATTAGTGCGACGTCCTTGACGGTTCACCTCATAACGTAGGCGCCCCGACTTCACGGAGGGCGGGACGCTGTTAGGGCAACCCCCTCACTCCCAGGAGAACCGCCTCGCTCATGCCGCGCGCGATGGCGCCGCCCCCGCGTCGGCTGCGGCGCCATGTTCATTGATCCAGCCCAACAGGTCGGCGGGCGACTGCAACACCGCGGCTGCACCCCAGGTGCTCAAGTCTTCCTCCGGGGCAAAATACCCCCACGCGGCGGCCAGTGCGGACATTCCTGCACTGCGGGCGGCCTGAATGTCGCGGGGATCGTCGCCCAGCATTACGCAGGCCCGCGGCTTCACGGCAAGCCGGTCGGCTGCAAAGATCATGGGTTCGGGATGCGGCTTGGTGTGGGTCGTGGCGCCGCCCCCCACGGTCACTGCGCATTCGCGGGCAAGGTCCAGCGCCTCAAGCAGGGGCCGGGTCAGGTATTCCGGCTTGTTCGTGACCACGCCCCAGGGAATCCGCTGAACAGCGAGACGGTCCAGCACGCGCCGCATGCCCGGGAACAGGCGTGACTGTTCCGCCAATCGGCCTGAATACAGTTTCAGGCAATGCTCCAGCACGCCCGGGTATTGCTCGCTGTCGATGAAATCGGCGCCGTAGGCTGCCGTCAGCAGCCCCCGCATGCCCCTGGAAACGTAGTGGCGCAGGGTCTTGAACGGCAGCGGCCGGGCCCCTCGCGCCCGCATGACGTCCTGCACGCAGCCCACCAGGTCGGGGGCGGTATCGACGAGGGTCCCGTCCAGGTCGAACAGCACCGCGCGCACCCGGGAATTCGCCGCGCTCATGCTGCGGCCGCTTTCGTGAAGTGGGCGATGTAGTTCACGTCGATGTTGCTGCTCAAGCGGAAACTGCCGTGCAGGGGATTGTATTGAAGCCCGCTGAAGTCCCGGGCGCTCAGGCCCGCGGCGCGCGCCCAGGCCTCCAGTTCGGAGGGGCGGATGAACTTCTCGTAGCGATGCGTGCCGCGCGGCAACAGGCCCAGCACGAACTCCGCGCCGACTATGCCCATTGCGAACGCCGCGGGAGTGCGGTTCAGAGTGGAGACGAATACGTGGCCGCCGGGGCGCGTCAGGCGGCCGCAAGCGGCCATCAGTTCGCCGGGGCGGGGCACGTGTTCAAGCACTTCAAGACAGCAGACGACGTCGAACTCGCCGTCGGTTTCTTCCGCTGTGGCGCGGCGGTATTCCAGGTTCTTCACGTTGCCGGCCTCGGCATGCAGACGGGCAACCTCCAGCATTTCTTCGGAAGCATCGAGCCCGAGTACGGAACCGGCTCCCTCGGCCGCGAGGGACTCACTGAGCAATCCGCCTCCGCAGCCCACGTCCAGGCAGCTCTTGCCGACGAGTCCGTTCGCGTTATCCGCGATGTACTTCATCCGTACGGGGTTCATGGCGTGCAGGGGGCGATTCGGGCCCTGCGGGTCCCACCACTGCGCGGCCATCGCGGCAAAGCGCTCCAGCTCGGAGGAGTCGGCGTTGCGTTGAGCCGTTTCTTCGTTCATCGCGCTTGCGCGGCCGGCATGGGTCCGGCGCCCGGGTTCCCGATTTTCGCGCCCCACTCGCGCGCCTGCGCGAGAATGCGGTCCTCGTCGTCCCAGGCCAGCCTGCCGGCCTCCATCAACGCCCTGCCGCGCACCCAAACGTCGCTCACCTGCGACGACTTGCAGGAGTAGGCCACCAGCGAGGCCGGATCATAGACCGGCTGGGTGTTGGCCGCGGACAGGTCCAGCGCCACGAAGTCAGCGGACTTGCCGGGCACCAGCGACCCGGTCTCGCCGTCAATGCCGAGCGCTCTTGCGCCGGCCAGCGTGGCCATTTCGAGCGCCGCGGCCGCGGATACGGCCTCGGCATCGCCCGAAACCGCCTTGGCGAGCAATGCTGCGGTCTTCATCTCCTCAAGCAGGTCGAGATCGTTGTTGCTGGCCGTGCTGTCCGTGCCCAGGGCAACGTTGACGCCGGCGGTCAGCAGCGCATCCACGGGGGCGAAGCCGCTCGCCAGCTTCAGGTTGGATTGCGGACAGTGCACCACCGAGCAGCCCCGTTCGGCCAGCATGTCGATCTCCGCGTCCTCGAGCTGCGTGGCATGCACCGCCATCAGGCGCTCGTTGACCAGGCCGAGTTCATCCATGCGGGCCAGCGGCCGGCGCTTGTGCACTTGCAGCGACTCGGCTGTTTCGCCGGCCGTCTCGTGAACATGAGTGTGAATGGGGATGTCGCGTTCCTGCGCCAGTTTCGCGCACAGCTCGAGCCCGGAATCGTCAACCGAGTAGGGCGCATGCGGCGCCATCGCGAACGAGACGCCCGGCTCGCCCCGGTATTGCCCGTACAGCTTCGCGTTCTTGCGGAGCGAGGCTTGCCGGTCCTCGGCCCAGTGCGTGGGGAAGTCGATCATCGGCAAGCCCACGGCCATGCGCACGCCCCGACTCCGGGCGACTTCGACGCCGATGTCGGGGAAGAAATACATGTCGGCAAAGCAGGTAGTGCCGGAACGCACCATCTCGACCAGCGCCAACTCCGTTCCCGCGCGCACGTAATCCTCGCTGAGATGGCGGGTTTCCGCGGGCCAGATGTGATTCTCAAGCCAGGTCTGCAGGCTGAGGTCGTCGGCAAAGCCGCGCAGCAGCGTCATGCCCGCATGGGTGTGCGCGTTCACCAGCCCCGGGACAACGATGTGCTCAGGACGCTCCACCCGCCGGGCCTGCGGCCAGCGCCGCACGGCCTCGGCGCGCGGCAGGAGCGCGCAAATACGCTCGTCCCGCACGGCCAGCGCATGGTCTTCAAGCGTCTTGCCGGCAGGTTCGACCGGGATAATCCAGCGGGGGAGGACCAGGAAATCGGGTGCTTGCATGCGGGGGGAGGGAACCTGTGAGGAGCTGCGGGTAGTGTACTGTTCGCAGGGCCGATTCCGATGGTTCACGCTAGACTAGGCCAGTCGCGAATTGGGGGACTGATTCATGTGGATGCGCAAGAGCGAGAAGGACCGCCAGGAGGGCCGTTGCACGCCCATCCCGACCCAGGTGGTGTCCAACGAGGAGTACATCCCGATGCCGCAGTCGGCAGACCAGCGGCGCGTGGAACGGCGAATCTACGAACTGGCGGACCGCCTGGCCGCCGGGCGGAAGATGAGCCGCAGGCAATACTTGAGCAGCGCCGCCGGCATGGCCGCGGCATTCCTGGCCATGAACGAGGTGTTCGGGCGGTATTTCCTGGTCGACTGGGCGGAGGCCGCGGAGGCCGGCGCTGAACCCGAGGCCTGGCCCGCTTTCGTTTTCGACGCCCAGCTCCACCATGTAAAGGAGGGAATCGTGGGCCCGCTGGGGTTCCGCCGCCTGGCCGGCATGTTCAACCTGAATCCGGACCTGGTGGGCGTGAAACCCGCACGCGAGGACCTGCAGCTGGAGAATTTCACCAAGGAAGTCTTCCTGGACAGCGAAACCACCATGGGCATCATCAGCGGCGCGCCCATAGGCGAGGACAGATACAACATCCTGCCGGTCGACATGATGGTGGAGACCCGGCGCACCATCAACGAACTCGCGGGCTCGCGGCGCATGCTGAGCCACGGCCTGGCGGCGCCCAACATGCCCGGCAGCCTGGAGGAAATCGAACGCCAGGCGGTGGAACTGAAGGTGGACGGCTGGAAGTGCTATACGGGCGTGCCGATCAATCCGTGGCGCATGGACGACGAGAAGATCGCCTATCCCTTCTACGAGCTGGCGCTGAAGCTGGGAATCACGAACATTTCGGTGCACAAGGGCCTGCCGATCACCGGCACCGACCCGGAGTACTGCCGCCCCTGGGACATCAAAAAGGCCGCGCTGGACTGGCCGGACCTGAACTTCATCGTCTATCACTCCGGATTCAGGAACCTGGTCAACGAACTGGCCGCGGGCGCCACCGGCATCGACGAGAACGGCTACCTGGTATGGACCTCCGATATCGTCAGGGACCGTCTGGAAACGCCCGAAATGACGAACGTCTACATGGAACTCGGTAGCGTTTTCGGGCATACGGCGATTACCCACCCGGAAATCTGCAGCCACCTGATGGGCCAGATCCTCAAGGCCTTCGGCAGCGATCACGTGATCTGGGGCACCGATTCGATCTGGTGGGGTTCGCCGCAATGGCAGATCGAGGCCTTCCGCCGCTTTGAGATCCCCGAAGCATTGCAGGAAAAGCACGGCTATCCGGCGCTCACGCGGCGGGACAAGGAGCTGATCCTGGGCCTGAACTCGGCGCATTTGTACGGTATCGACGTGCCGGCCGCCCTCGAGACGATTCCGGATGACCGGCTCAGCCGGATGCGCGCCGCCTACCTTCAAGACGGGCCTGCGCCCAGCAACACGCAATACGGCTGGGTGCATGAGGGGCCGCTGTCGGAAGATCCCGAAGTGCCCTGGGAGGCGCCGATATGACCCTGGGAGAGGGCGTCCCGCCCTCCGCGAAGGCGAGACGCCTTCGCTCCCGGGGAGGATAGGCCGCTGCATCAGGAAATCGCAATGAGTACTTACTCTCAAATCACGATTCGGCCCGTAACCGGCACCTTCGGCGCAACCGTCACCGGCGTCGATATCTCGCAACCTTTGGGCGACGCGGCGCTTGAGGAGCTGCATTCGGCCTGGCTGGAATACCAGTTGCTGTTCTTCCGCGACCAGGAGATGACCCCCGAACAGCACGAGGCCTTTGCCGCGAATTTCGGGGAACTCACCAAGGCCGGCTTCATGCCCACGCTCAAGGGCACTACCGGCGTATTCGTGCAGGAATACCCGGGGCTGTACAGCCGTGACGTGACCGACATCACCTGGCATTGCGACGCGGCGTTTCTGCCGATTCCGTCCCGCGGCTCCGTTCTGTATGCCCTGGATGTGCCCGAAGGCGCCGGGGACACGGTCTGGGCCAATATGTATGCCGCCTATGAGGACCTTTCCGACAGCATGCAGTCCTTCCTTTCGGGCCTGACCGCGGTCAACGACAACGCCTACCGCAACCTCGAGGCCCTGATTGAGCGTCTGGGCCCCGAGGCTTTCGCTCAGATGCGCAAGATGCTGCCGCCTTCCGAGCACCCGGTGGTGCGCACGCATCCGGAAACCGGGCGCAAGTCACTGTTCGTGAGCGAACTGATGACCTCGCGCATCAAGGACATGAAGCCGGAAGAAAGCCGCATGCTGCTGGATTTCCTGTTCCGCCACAGCACCCAGCCCGAGTTCCAGTGCCGGTTTTCCTGGGAGAAGAACTCGGTTGCCTTCTGGGACAACCGTTGCACCATCCATAAGGGCGTATTCGACTTCGGAGACCGGCGCCGCCTCATGCACCGGGTCTCCATCGACGACGACAAGCCGCCGGCCTGACGCAGGCTCAGTGAGGCAGCGCGGTCTCGCTTCTCGAACAAGCGACGCGCTCACCGCCAGGTCGTGGATTCGCTCTTGTTGCGCAAGATCTCCCCAATGCGGCCGATCAGTTCGCGCTGTCGTTCCGTGGCGCCCTCGACCGCCGCAATCTCCTCTATCAGCGCCAGCGTCGAGGCAATCTGATTGTCCGTGAAGCGTTCCCTGCTATTCGCCACGACACCCTCGACCTGGTCCATGAAGATCTGCCCGTCGCCGACGAGATAGGCGCTCGACGCGAGCAGCTTTTCCGCCGCCACCAACTCCAGGCCGAAGGTGCTTTGGAACGCGGCGAGCAAGGCGCGTTTCTGCTCCAGACTCATGTCGCCGCTTGCCTTGGCAACTCCGACCGCGAGCGCCGCCGCGGCATCCATAGGGTCTTCGAGCCCGAACAGCGGATTGGCCTCGAACTGGCTTTGCCAATCGCGTTTGCGCCGCCGCGCGAACGGATTCAGGCCGCCGAGGTCGATGCCGGCGTCGGCGAGCCTCTTGAGCAGCACCAGGACCGTTGCTATGGCTCCGAGCAGCCCGATCAGATACGGCATGCCGACCCTCCCGCGATATGCGCTGCTTGCACGGCCGCTCCTCGCAGAGGTTCAGTTGACCAACCAGGCCCCTGCGCTGCATGGCTGTGCGCACAATGCAACACCGCGGGCTAACCGAGCGTGGGGCGGGCGACGAAGGTCCCGCAGTTGCGCTCGCAGAGCACCCGCATCAGATTGGCGAAGCGGCTGGCCTGGCCGAATGCGCCGCCACGCAGTAGAACGGGGAAACCCACCGCGTGGATCCTGACCAGGCAGTTTCCGAAACGGTCGGCCTCGTTGATCCGCTCCACGTAGCGCACCAGGGACTCGGCCGAGCCCTGCGAAAAGTCGTCGCCGAACACGTAGATGCTCACCTTCCTGCCCTCGTCGTAGAAGGTCGAAATGGCTTCGACGATCCCTTCGGCGGGATTGGAGTCCGAATAGGCCTGCCAGTTGGCGATGGCGCGGATGATGGACTGGCGCCGTGACGGCGAATCCGGAATCCACCTGCGCGCAAAGGACGAGAACAGGTACTGCCCCTCGTCGTTGAGCACCTGGATCCCCTTGACCGTGGGATAGACGCGCAACGTTTCGGCAACCAGCCGCTGTACTGCCGGCCAGGCGTTGCCCACCATGCTGCCCGAGGTGTCGATCACGAAAATGATGTACTCGCTGTCCACCGGGATTCCGCCCACCGTCGTGTCGTTGGGGGGCGGGCGGTAGTCGGCCAGCAGGCGCTCCATCTCCTCGGTGAGTTCCTGGCGCGCCGCCAGCAGTTGTCCGGCCTCGTTGCTGCCCTCCGCCGCGGTCTCCCTGGCGGCAAAGTGGCGCTCTTCGGCTGCCTCCACCTCGCGCCGGGTCCGGCTCACCCGGCGCACGCTTTCGGCGGTCTCGGCGCGAAGCGGATCAAGGTCGCGCCGCAGCACCGTTGTTTCGCCGCGGATTTCGAACAGCTCGCGCTCCAGCATAAGGATCAGCCCCTCGAGCTCGTCGCGGCTGCGCTCAATGATGACCGGTTCGTGGATCTTGGTGATCACGAGCAACAGGATGACGGCCCCGAAGCCGCAGCAAACGACATCGAGGAACGACAGGTTGAGCCCCTGCTCCTCGCGCTTGAACCGTTTGCCCGGCATGCCTGGCGCCTACGGGTCCTAAGCCGTTTTCTTCGGCGGCAGCGGGAAGAACATGCTGGTGCGCTTCATGTAATCCTCGTAGCCCGGGCGGGTGGCCGCCAGGTGCTTCTCGAGAATCGGCACGCCGGAGAATTTCAGCAGGGCCCAGGTCATCAACGCCGGGCTGAAGAAGGCCCAGGCGGCGGCGTCCACTTCCGCGGCCAACAGCCAGATGCCCCACCACAAACAGGCGTTGCCGAAGTAGTTGGGGTGGCGGGTATATCGCCACAGCCCGGTCTCAAGGACTTTGCCGCGGTTGTCCGGATCGGCCCGGAAACGCTTGAGTTGCGCATCGCCTATGGCTTCGAACAGCATGCCGGCGATCCACAGCGCGATCCCGGCCAGCGCCGCCCAGCCCAGCGTGACCGGCTGCGCGTACAACTGGCCGAGCTGGACCGGCAGCGAAACGAGCCAGAGGATCCCGCCCTGCAGCAGAAAAACGACGAACAGGCTGCGCAGGTTCCAGGAACGGCCGGCGGCCTCGGTCTTCTCGCGCATGGAGGCGTAGCGGTAGTCTTCTCCATGCCCGACGTTGCGGCGCCACAAATGCCAGCTGTAGCGCAGCGACCAGAGCATGGTCAGCAGGGTCAGCAGCCAGGCCCGCGGCGAAATGCCGCCCGTGCGCCAAAGCGTCGCGACGGCGATCACCGCGAACCCCAGGCCCCAGAAGAGATCGACGATGCTGGTGTCGCGCAGCCGCAGGCTGATCAGCCACAGCGCAACCATGATTCCCAGTACCAGCGCCAGGTTCCCGACGAGAACCCCTGTGACGGAAAAGTTCATGGGGTTATTCTATACAGCCGCCGCCGCGGGCTCGCGGCGGATGCAGTCTTGGCAGACGGGAGAATTTCATGAAGTCATTGGGACGAATCTGCGCGCCGGTACTGGCCGGCTTGCTGCTGGCCGGCATGGCTCACGCCGCTTCCGCGGCGGGGCTGGACACGGCCGAAGGGCGCCTGACCGCCTGGCGCAAGGTGCAATGCTCCACGCTCGACGGCAAGGAGTCCTTTTTCTGGTGGACCGGGATTGCCTACGGGCATGTCGCGGGGCAGCCGGACCTCAGGCTGTTTCGCGTGGAAGGCATCAACGTGCGCCGTTGCGCCACCGTGGAGGATCCCGAGCGCGGCACGGGCTTTCGTCTGATTACGCGGGAGATTCTCGTATACCAGGATCCCGTCACGGGAGAAATGCTGGACACCTGGGAGAACCCCTATACGGGCAAGACCGTCGAAGTGGTCCATGTCGCCAACGACCCGGTCAACCAGCCGGCCCAGTTTCCGCTTCGCCGTGACGGCTCGGAGTTTCAGCTGCCCATCGTGACGCAGGGGAACGACTGGTGGTGGACGGCGGCGGTGCCGCTGTTCTACAACAACCCCCTGGCGGGCGATTACCAGAAATACGTGGGCGGCACGTATCACGCCACGGAGATGTTCAATTTCAAGGGCAAGCTGGATGACCTGCTGGATGCGGACAGCGATTCGGCAGGCACATTCGTCGGCTGGGTGCGCCTGGCGCAGTGGCTGCCGTGGATGGAAATGGGCTCACGCACGGGCAAGATGTATTTCCACGCCGGAGGCCGCAAGGTCGGCGACTACGAGAATGTCCCGGCGGATTTCCGGGCCGTGATCGAGGAACACTTCCCCCTGTATCGGCACGCGCCGCCGCTGGACGACGACCGGCCCAACGAAACGAGCTGGACCTATTTCAAGAAGGTGGTCGACGCCCGGGAAGACTGAGAGGACTCAGTCCGCCGGTTCGACCCGCACTATGTCCGTGAGTTGGCCGCTGCGGTCGTCGGTGGCCAGGTAGATAAATCCGTCCGGCCCCTGGCGGACATCGCGCAGCCGGTAGACATCCGGCAGCAGCGGTTCGCGGGCCACCACGCGGCCTTCATCGTCCGTGCGGATGCGCGACAGGCGGCGATGCTTGCGGGCCAGGCCCCCGGCGAACAGGTCGCCGCGCCAGCGCGGGAAAGCGTCGCCTTCGTAAACAATCAGGCCGGAAGCGCCGATGGACGGGGTCCAGTAGGTCATGGGCTGCTCCATGCCTTCGCGCTCGCTGGCGGCGTGAATCGGCGTTGCCGTGACATAGTTCACCCCGAAGCCGATCACCGGCCAGCCGTAATTCAGGCCCGGCAGGATCAGGTTGAGCTCGTCGCCGCCCTGAGGTCCATGCTCGGTTGACCATAGCCGTCCGGTCGCCGGGTGGTAGTCCAGACCCTGGGGATTGCGGTGGCCATAGCTCCAGATCTCCGGCAAAGCGCCTGGATGGCCCGCAAAGGGATTGTCATCGGGCACGGAGCCGTCTTCCCTGAGCCTCACAATGGCGCCTGCGTGGCTGTCGAGCGCCTGCGCGGGATGGCCTTCCAGGTTTCCCTGGGGCCGTGCCTGGCGATCGCCAACGGACATGAACAGGTGCCCGTTGCCGTCGAAGGCGATCTTTGCGCCGAAATGTCCCGCGGCGCCGCTCCAGGCCTCGGCCTCGAAGATTTCCTCGACTTCGCGGAGACGGTCTCCCTCGAGCCGGGCGCGCGCCAGGGCGGTGGTGCTGCGTTCGCCTTCGGCCTTGGAGTAGCTCAGATAGACGATGCGATTGGCCTCGAAGTCCGGGTGGGCCGCGATCTCCTGAAGCCCGCCCTGGCCCCGGACCTGAGCGTCGGGGACGCCGGCGAGCGGCTGCTCCAGCAGCCTGCCGTCACGCACCATGCGCAATTCGCCGGTGCGCTGCGTGAAGAGCATGTCGCCATCCGGCAGAAAAGCGATGCTCCAGGGATGCTTCACGCCCGCCACCACCGTGACAACGCGGAAGC
The DNA here is from genome assembly GCA_963666765.1 of Gammaproteobacteria bacterium. Classification (GTDB taxonomy): domain Bacteria; phylum Pseudomonadota; class Gammaproteobacteria; order Steroidobacterales; family Foliamicaceae; genus Foliamicus. The sequence continues at coordinate 1,138,784 of OY762933.1, read as the reverse complement.
GATGCTCCTCGGACTCGAAGACCTGAGCCTGCGCCTGGGCGCACAGCGCAGCGACCGTTGCAAGCGTCAGCGCGGCGCGCGGCAGAATGTGAGAACGATTGCGGCCAGTCACGCTGCTTCTCGCGGCATTTACTGATTCATCATGGATTGGGACGCCTGCCAAGCGGCGGAACGCCCCGTTTCTGTCTAGAGTCGGCCGGCGGTTTCCAGGGCGTTGGTTTCGACCCAACTGGGGAAGTCCGGGTGGGCGGACATGCCTTTTTCGTTGAAGGTGAAATCAAGGCCGGCGAAATCAACCGGGATCTTGTGCTGGATGCCGCGTGTGGACAGCAGGTAGCCCACCATGATCACGTCCAGCCCGGCGGCGCTGGCTTCTTCGATCCAGCCGCGCATGGTTTCGACGTTGGCGTTGCGAATCTCCGGCGGGGAATCGTCCTGGAAATTGTAGGCTTTGACCTCGGCGAATCCTCCCGAGGCCTTGACACTTTCTGCGTGTTGCTCAAGCCGCTTCAGGTCGATGACATTGTCCTCGGGTTCGGCCGGGCCGTGACCGACGATGAGCAGGAATTCGTTACCGGGGTTGCTGCTGATTTCCAGCGCGTGATCCAGCAGCATCCGGGCGGCCATGGGATGTTCGGCCAGCGGCGGGGCGAAAGTCATGGGCACGTTCGAGGTGACGCGGGGTGCCGGCAGGTAGGCAGCTTCCTCGCGCTCGCCAAGGTAATAGGCCCACTGTTCGTAAACGGTTCCATTGGCCGATAGCGCGCCGGGCACCACCACGATCTTCTTCGCGCCCGCATCCTCAAGCTGGTCGATCGCCGACTGGATGTGGTTGCCGTTCATCATCGCCATGCCGAAGCCGATGGCGAGCGGGTGCTGACGGGCCAGGCCGGTGAGCGAGTTGGCGAAGAAGGTGTCGCCCGGCTCGAAAGCGCCGTGGGTGAGAACAATGATGCCCAGATCGCCCTCGAGTTCGGGATCGCTGACGTAGCGTTCGTGGGTGGGCGGCATCTGCATCATGTTGTCCATGATCTGTTCGTTGGTGTAATTCCGATAGGGAAGCACCTTCTCCCGCAACAGGTCGTATTCCTCCTGGGTCATGCTGTGATGCCCGGAATGGTCCATTGCGTCATCGCCCATTCCCTCGTGATCCATTCCCTCATGGTCCATGCTCTGATGGTCCATTTCCTCATGGTCCATTTCCTGGGTCTGGGCCACGCCGAACACAAGCAGCGCGCCAAGCAGCACGGGAAGGATGCGCATGGTTATTGGATTTATGTCTTTAAGATTCATGTCTTGAATCCTCTGGCAACAGCCTGAAGCCACGAAAGGGCTCAAAAGCATATCATCCCTGCCGGGCGCCGCCTCAGGCCCCCATCTTGGCGATCAGCAGGTCCCCGAACTCACTGCACTTGACCTTGGTGGCGCCTTCCATCAGGCGGTGGAAGTCGTAGGTTACGGTGCGGTCGCCGATTACGGCGTTCATCGCGGCAATGATCCTGTCGGCGGCCTCGTTCCAGCCCAGATGCCGCAGCATCATTTCGCCGGAAAGAATCAGCGAACCCGGGTTGACCATGTCCTTGTCGGCGTACTTGGGCGCCGTGCCGTGGGTGGCTTCGAATACCGCATGGCCGGTGTCGCCGTTGATGTTGCCGCCCGGAGCGATGCCTATCCCGCCGACCTGCGCGGCCAGCGCGTCGGAAAGGTAGTCGCCGTTCAGGTTGGTCGTGGCGATCACGTCAAAGCTGTGGGCCCGGGTAAGCACCTGCTGCAGCGCAATGTCGGCGATTGCGTCCTTCACCAGGATGGCGCCGCCGTCCAGGGCCTTCTTCTGCTCGGCATTCGCCGCCTGCTCCCCATGCTTCTCATTGGTCCGGTCCCATTGCCGCCAGGTATAGAAGCTCGCGCCGTAGCCGTTCTCCGCCAGGTCGTAGGCCCAGTTGCGGAACGCGCCCTCGGTGTATTTCATGATGTTGCCCTTATGCACCAGGGTGACACTGCGGCGCTCATGCGCCAGTGCGTAATCCAGCGCCGCGCGTACCAGGCGCTGCGAACCTTCCCTTGATACGGGCTTGATGCCGAGGCCGGAGGTTCCGGGAAAACGGATGCGCGCATAACGCTCCGGGAAATGTTCCTTCAACAGTTCGAGAAAGCGGCCGGTTTCGGACTGTCCCTCTTCGAATTCGGCGCCCGCGTAGATGTCCTCGGTGTTCTCGCGAAAGATCACCATGTCCACGGCGCCCGGGTCGCGAACCGGCGAAGGCACGCCTTCGAACCAGCGCACCGGCCTCAGGCACACGTATAGGTCGAGCAACTGGCGGATGGCCACGTTGAGCGACCGGATCCCGCCGCCCACCGGCGTTGTCAGCGGTCCCTTAATGGCAACCAGGTATTCCCGGAAGGCCTCGATGGTTTCGTCGGGCAGCCAGGAATCGAATTTCTCCTGGGCCGCCTCGCCCGCGTAGACTTCCATCCACACCAGCTGCCGCTTCCCTCCGTAGGCGGCCGAAACGGCGGCGTCCAATACGCGTTCCGTGGCGCGCCAGATATCCCGGCCGGTGCCGTCTCCGCGGATGAAGGGAATGATGGGACGGTCCGGCACGACAAGTCCGGCGCCGTTCATGGTGATTTTTTCGCCTTGTTCCGGGATTTGCATTCCGCTTTTCCTTACTTCTTGTGTCCGATGCGCGGGCATTATCCGCGCCAACCCCCGCGACGGCAACCGTGGGCAGGGATTTTTGGCGCGACCGGTGAAAGGCCCTGGCGTGTTCGCGGACTCAATTAGTTGTAAACTTCGCAGCCAATAGTCGCAAGTTTCTTGGTGACCTATGCGGGCTGCAAGTCTGAAACATGCCCGGGTGCGCGTGAGATCACGGGGAGGAAGGACTCTCCGCCCGGCTCTGTTTGCATACGCGGTATTCGTGGCCTCCCTGGTTGCGCCGGCCGCTTACGCAGCTGACATAGGCGAAGCGGTGGCGGGCGGCAAGACCGCACTGGGATTTCGCTACCGCCTGGAGTCGGTTTCGCAGGACGGGATCGACGAGGACGCGCTGGCGTCCACGGCCCGGGCCCGCCTGACCTGGAATTCGGCCGAGTCCGGTTCCCTGTCGTTCGGCGTCGAGACGGATTATTCGCTGATCCTGGGAATCGAGGATTTCAATTCCACGACAAACGGCAAGGGCAGGTATCCGGTCGTGGCCGATCCCGACGGATTTGATCTCAACCAGGCCTTTGTGAAATTCAGCCAGCAGAATGTCACGCTGACCCTGGGCCGCCAGCGGATCAACCACGGAACCCAGCGCTTTATGGGCGGCGTGGCCTACCGCAACAACGAACAGACCTACGACGGCCTGCGCGTGCAGACTTCCGCCGGCGCACTGAACCTGGACTACGCCTACGTGCACAACATCAACCGTATCTTCGGGCCGGGGGACGGCGCGCAGCCGGGCGACTGGTACGGCAATTCCCATGCGTTGCGTGCGTCCGTCGAGGCCGCCCCCGGGCACACGCTGGCCGGGTACGCCTACCTATGGGACCTGGAAAACGACAACGGCCCCGCCAACGCCAACTCCACCTTTGGGCTGGAGTACGTGGGGGCGTTCGACCCGCTCACGATTACCGCCGCGGTCTCAAGCCAGAGCGACTACGGCGACAACCCGGTTTCGTATGACGCCATGCACTACCTGCTTCAGGGCGACGTCAAGCTGGGCGGGCTGAACGTGACCGCTGCCTACGAAGTGGTCGGCAGCGATGAGGGCATGGCCCAGTTTCGCTTCCCGGCCGCCACGCTGCACAAGTTCCAGGGCTGGACCGACAAGTTTCTGATTGCGCCCGCCACCGGCGTCCGCGACACCTGGCTGAGCGTTTCCGGCAATGTCGCCGGCGCAACCGTGACCGGCGTGTTTCACGATTTTCAGGCCGATTCGGGCGGCGCCGACTACGGACAGGAACTGGGCCTGGCAATTACCTACCCGCTACGGGACAATCTCTCGGTCCTGTTCAAGATAGCCACCTATTCAGCGGATGATCACGCCACGGACACAACCAAGGCGTGGCTGATGTTCGACTGGAAGTGGTAACGGCTAGCCGCTCCCTGAAGGCACCCTGATACGACGCACCAGCGCCTGGATAGACTCCGGCGGCGCCGGCGTCAGCGCGCTGAGCGCAAGGGTCACTGCCAGGTTGATCGCGGCGCCCACTGCGCCTATGCCTTCCGGCGAAATCCCGAACAGCCAGTTCTCGGGCACGTTGGCGGCAAAAGGCTCCACGAACACGCCCTTGAAGTAGATGATGTAGCCGATCGTGAACAGCAGCCCGGTCAGCATGCCTGCAATCGCCCCCTGCTTGTTCACGCGCATCGAGAGAATCCCCAGCAGGATGGCCGGGAACAGCGATGCGGCCGCCAGGCCGAATGCCAGCGCGACCACCTCCGCCACGAAGCCCGGCGGATTGAAACCGAGGTACCCCGCCAGCAGGACCGCCAGCCCGGCGCTGATCCGGCCGGCCCTCAGTTCGTTTCGCTCGGAAATATTGCGGGCGAACACGCTCTTGATGAGGTCATGCGACACCGCGGCCGATATCACCAGCAGCAGGCCCGCGGCAGTCGACAGCGCGGCGGCGATGCCGCCGGCCGCGACCAGCGCGATCACCCAGTTGGGCAGTCCGGCGATTTCGGGATTGGCGAGCACGATGATGTCGCGGTCCACCGTCAATTCGTTGCCGCGCCAGCCGTTCGCCTCCGCCAGCCGCGCAAAGTCCGGGTTGGCGTCGTTGTAGTACTGGATCCGCCCGTCGCCGTTCTTGTCCTCGAACCTGAGCAGGCCGGTCTCCTCCCAGGTCCTGAACCAGTCCGGCCGCTCTTCGTAGGGCAGATTGGCGGTTTCCTCGAACACTTCGCCCGTCTGGATGGTGGTCGTCAGGTTCAGGCGGGCCAGTGCGCCCACCGCCGGGGCCGTCGTGTAGAGAATGGCGATGAAAAGCAGCGCATAGCCGGCCGAGGCCCGCGCATGGCGCACCTTGGGCACGGTGAAGAAGCGCACCAGCACATGCGGCAGTCCCGCCGTGCCGATCATCAGGGCCAGCGTGATGAAGAATACGTCCGCGGCGCCTTTCGCTCCGCTGGTATACGCGGTAAAGCCGAGGTCCGTGACAATGCGGTCCAGTGTCGTCAGCAGACTGCCTCCGCCGCTTAGCACGTCGCTGCCGAACGCGACCTGCGGCACGCCCACGCCCGTGACCTGCAGCGAAATGAACACGGCCGGCACCGTGTAGGCGAAGATGAGCACGCAATACTGCGCAACCTGCGTATACGTGATTCCCTTCATGCCGCCCAGCACGGCATACAGGAACACCACGGCCATTCCGACTGCCAGCCCCACGCTGATGTCCACGTTCAGGAAGCGCGAGAACACGATGCCGACGCCGCGCATCTGCCCCGCAACGTAGGTGAACGAGATCACGATGAGGCAGATTACGGCCACCACGCGCGCGGCGTCGGAGCCATAGCGCTCCCCGATGAACTCGGGCACGGTGAACTTGCCGAAGCGGCGCAGGTACGGCGCCAGCAGCAGCGCAAGCAACACGTATCCGCCGGTCCAGCCCATCAGGTAGACCGAACTGTCGTAGCCCAGGAACGCGATCAGCCCCGCCATGGAGATGAAGGAAGCCGCCGACATCCAGTCGGCCGCCGTGGCCATGCCGTTTGCCACCGGGTGCACGTGCTTGCCGGCCACGTAGAAGTCGCCGGTGGTGCGCGCCTTGGACCAGAACGCGATACCTATATACAGCGCGAACGACAGCCCGACAACGATGTAGGTGAGCGTCTGAAGGTCCATCAGTCCTCTCTCACCCCGTGCTTCCTGTCGATGCGCCCCATCAGGACGACGTAGACGAAGATCAGCACCAGAAAGCCGTACATGCTGCCCTGCTGCGCGAACCAGAACCCCAGCTGGAATCCGCCCAGCGTGAACCGGTTGAGTATGTCCACCAGCAGCACGCCGCAGCCGAAGGAGATGGCGAACCACACCGCCAGAAGGATCGCGATCAGCCGGATGTTCTCGCCCCAGTACGACAGCTTCTTCATCCCCTGCACCTTCACCGAAAGTTCGCTAGTTTACCGGCGCTTCGCATACGGCTATCTGCACTTGGCATAGGCTGTGCAACTCGTCACCCCACTTCTCCGGGAGACGCATGAATTCATCCATGAAGCTCGGCGGCGACGTCCCTGTCGCCGGCGCTCCCGGAGAAGTGGGGTGACGAGTTGCACAGCTCCATCTCAAACACCATTGGCCAGCGGGAGCAGTTCGCGGTAAATGGCGGTGTGAAGCGGCGTGGGCACGCCGGATTCTTCGCCCATGCGGTGGATCGCACCCGACAGCCATTCGATCTCCAGCCGGTTGCCGCGCTCAAGGTCCGTCAGCAGCGACGCCTTGCCGCCGAAGGCGAACACGTTTTTCAGCGTCGCGCGGGTCTCCGCCTCGATGTCCCCGGGTAACGGCACCTCCAGCGCGCGCGCAACGCCAAGCGCCTCCTGCATGGCGATTTCCAGCAGCCAGTGCATGGCCGGATTGCCGGCCAGGGCGTCGAATCCCCTCCCGGTAGCCGCATTGATCGAGCTGGAGCAGGCCACCATCAGGAACTTGAGCCACAGCATGACCCGGATGTCCCGGTGCGCCTGGCCGGTCACGCCGGCGTTCGAGAAAATCTCCGCGAGCCGCCGGGTGCGTCGGCTTGCGCCGCCCTCCGGTTCGGCGAGATTGATCATCAGCGTATCCCCTTCGCGCAGGATCACGGCTGGCGCGATGAGCTTCGCGACGACCTGTACCGTTCCGCCCACCACCTTGCCGGGCGGCAGCAGACGCGCGGCGACGGTCGGTGCATCGAGACCGTTCTGCAAGGTGATTACGCATCCGCAGGAGGCAAGCCACTCCAGGTTGCCGCGGATGGCTTCCTTGAGGTCATAGCGCTTCATGCAAAGCAGTACGGCGTCGGCCGGCGGTCGTCCGGCCGGGTCTGCGGCGATGTCCACGCTGCGGGCACGGAAAGGTTGCAGCTCGTGCCGGACCTCGAGGCCGCGGTCGGCCAGGGCGCGCGCACTGCTTCCCCGCGCCACGAAAACCACGTCGTGTCCGGCGCGCAACAGCGCCGCTCCGAGGCTGCCTCCCACGCCGCCGACGCCCATGATCGCAAATCGCATGCGGGCTATACTGCCCGTTTTGCCCGCGCAGGAACAACAATCGTTCACGATGCCGACCGATGACCCACAAGCGGCGCCCCGAGAATTGCCGCCGGACTGGGCGGCCCGTGCTCAAAAGGAGCTCAAGGGCGTTGATGCTGCGAGCCTGATCTGGGACACGCCGGAAGGCATCCCGGTCAAGCCGCTGTACACGGTCGAAGATCTCGAGGGCCTTGAACACACGCGCAGCCTGCCCGGCGCGCCGCCGTACGTGCGCGGGCCGCGGTCCACGATGTATGCGGGCCGGCCCTGGACCGTGCGCCAGTACGCGGGGTTCTCCACCGCCGAGGAATCCAATGCGTTCTACCGGCGCAACATCGCCGCCGGCCAGACGGGCCTGAGCGTCGCTTTCGACCTGCCTACGCACCGCGGCTACGATTCGGACCATCCCCGCGCGCTGGGCGATATCGGCAAGGCCGGCGTCGCCATCGACACCGTCGAGGACATGAAACGCCTGTTCGACGGCATCGCGCTCAAGGACATGTCGGTGTCCATGACGATGAACGGGGCGGTACTGCCGGTCATGGCCATGTACGTCGTGGCGGCTGAAGAGCAGGGCGCGCGTCTGAAAGACCTTGCCGGGACCATGCAGAACGACATTCTCAAGGAGTTCATGGTCCGCAATACCTACATCTATCCGCCGCAGCCGTCCATGCGGATCGTGGGCGACATCATCGCCTTCAGCGCCCGCAGCATGCCGCGCTTCAATCCGATCTCGATATCCGGCTACCACATGCTGGAGGCGGGGGCTACGGCGGTCCAGGAGCTGGGCTATACACTGGCCGACGGCCTGGAGTACGTCCGCGCGGCCATGAACGCGGGTCTCGATGTGGACGAGTTCGCCCCGCGATTGAGTTTCTTCTTCGGGATCGGCATGAATTTCTTCATGGAGGCGGCCAAGCTGCGCGCTGCCCGGCTCTTGTGGGCCGAGCTCATGCAGGAACGGTTTTCGCCGGGCAATCCCCGCTCGCTCATGCTGCGCACGCATTGCCAGACCTCGGGAGTGAGCCTGACCAGCCAGGATCCGTACAACAACGTCGTTCGCACCACGGTGGAGGCGCTGGCGGCGGTACTGGGAGGAACACAGTCGCTGCACACCAACAGCTTCGACGAGGCCCTGGCGTTGCCGAGCGACCATTCGGCCCACATCGCCCGCAACACCCAACTCGTCCTGCGCGAGGAAACCGGCGTGACCCGTGTTGCCGACCCGCTGGGCGGCTCATATTATGTGGAAAGCCTGACCGCCTCGTTGGCGGCGGGCGCCCGCGAACTGATCCGCGAAGTGGAAGACCTGGGCGGCATGACGCGGGCAATCGAGGCGGGCGTTCCGAAGCTGCGCATCGAGGAAGCCGCGGCGCGCCGGCAGGCGCGCATGGAGCGCGGTGAGGACGTGGTGGTAGGAGTCAACCGGTACCAGCTTGCCGACGAATCCGAGGTTGAACTGCTTGACATCGACAATCGAAAGGTGCGGGACAGCCAGTTGCGGCGGATCGCCGAGGTGCGGTCCCAGCGCGATGAAAAAGCCTGCGGGTCGGCGCTTGATTCGTTGCGCCAGGCGGCCTCGCAGGATGGGGCCGAACTTGTCGCTCCGGCGCTGGAAGCGGCCCGCCGCCGGGCCACGGTTGGGGAGATTTCACTTGCCATGGAAGAGGTATTCGGCCGGCACCGGGCCGTTTCGCAGACCGTGAGCGGGGTGTATTCGCAAGCCTACGAAGGTGATGAGGCTTTCGCGGCACTTCAGAAGCAGGTGCAAAAATTCGGAAAACGGGAAGGACGGCGTCCGAGAATCCTGGTAGCGAAGCTGGGCCAGGACGGCCACGACCGCGGCGCCCGTGTGGTGGCCTCGGCGCTAGCGGACCTCGGCTTTGACGTGGACATCGGTCCGCTGTTTCAGACTCCCGAGGAGGTCGCGCGCCAGGCGGTGGAGAACGACGTGCACCTGGTGGGCATTTCCTCGCAGGCGGCGGGACACCGGGAGCTGGCGCCGCTCATGATCGAGGCGCTGCGCGCCGAGGGCGCGGACGACGTTAGGGTGGTCATCGGAGGAATCATTCCCCGAAAGGACCGGAAGATGCTTATGGATGCCGGCGTGGCGCTGATATTCGAGCCCGGTTCCAACATTACCGCGGCAGCCGGCGAAATGCTGGCGCTGCTGGAGGAAGGTGAACAGTGAGCGAGCGGGCCCGAAAGCTCAGGCGGCTGGAGGATATGCGCGCGGCCTCGCGCGCCGGCGGCGGCGAGGCGCGGGTAAAGCGTCAGCACGAGCGCGGCAAGCTGACGGCGCGCGAACGCCTGGAAGTACTGCTCGATGCCGACAGCTTCGAGGAGTGGGACGCCTTCGTGGAACATCGCTGCAGCGATTTCGGAATGGACGAGCAGCGGATTCCCGGAGATGGCGTGATATCCGGTCACGGATGCATCAATGGCCGGTTGGTGTTCGTATTCAGCCAGGACTTCACCGTGTTCGGCGGTTCGCTGTCGGAGACCAACGCCCGCAAGATCTGCAAGGTGATGGAGCAGGCGGTCAAGGTGGGTGCGCCCATCATCGGCCTGAACGATTCCGGCGGGGCGCGCATTCAGGAAGGCGTGGCTTCCCTGGGCGGCTATGCCGACGTTTTCCAGCGCAATGTTCTCGCTTCCGGGGTGGTGCCGCAGCTTTCGCTGGTGATGGGGCCCTGCGCCGGCGGCGCCGTCTATTCGCCCGCCATCACGGATTTCATTTTCATGGTGCGCGGAACCTCGTACATGTTCGTGACCGGGCCGGACGTGGTGAAGACGGTCACGGCCGAGGAAATCACCGCCGAGGAACTGGGCGGGGCGGACACGCACAACTCCCGCTCCGGTGTTGCCGACCGGGCCTTCGACGACGACGTGGAGACGCTGCGGATGGCGCGCCTGCTGACGGGATACCTGCCGTCCAGCAACCGCGAACGCGCCCCGGCAAGACCCACGGAGGATCCCGAGGACCGGGCCGATCCGTCCCTCAACAGCCTGGTTCCCACCGACCCGGCCAAGCCCTACGACATCAAGGAGCTGATCTACAAGGTCGCGGACGAGAGCGAGTTCTTCGAGCTGCAGCCGGATTTCGCGCGCAATATCGTGACCGGCTTCGTGCGGATCGCCGGGGAAACGGTGGGCGTGGTGGCCAACCAGCCCGCAGTGCTGGCCGGCTGCCTGGACATCGAGGCTTCCGTGAAAGGCGCGCGCTTCGTGCGCTTCTGTGACGCCTTCTCGATTCCGCTGCTGACGCTGGTGGACGTGCCTGGCTTCATGCCGGGATCGCAGCAGGAATACGGCGGCATCATCCGCCACGGCGCCAAGCTGCTCTACGCGTATGCCGAGGCCACCGTGCCCAAGGTCACCGTGATTACCCGCAAGGCTTACGGCGGCGCGTACGACGTCATGTCATCCAAGCACCTGCGCGGGGACGTGAACTTCGCCTGGCCCAGCGCCGAGATCGCCGTCATGGGCCCCCAGGGCGCTGTGGAAATCATTTTCCGCCAGGACATCGGCGATGCGGAGAAGATCGCCGCTCGCACCGAGGAGTACCGGCGCAAGTTCGCCCACCCCTACGTCGCGGCGGGACGCGGCTACATCGACGACGTCATTGAGCCGAGCGTTACCCGCGCTCACCTGTGCCGCTCCTTCGCCATGCTGCGCAACAAGCGCATCAGGGACCCCTGGCGCAAACACGGCAACATACCGCTTTGAAAAAGCTGCTGATCGCCAACCGCGGAGAGATCGCCTGCCGCATCATGCGCGGCGCGCAAGCTCTGGGCATCCGCAGCGTGGCCGTCTATTCCGACGCCGACGCCGACGCACTCCATACGCGCACCGCCGACGAGACGGTCTGCATCGGAGGCCTGACCGCGGTCGAGAGCTATCTCGATGTGGGAAAAATCATTGCGGCGTGCAAGCAGTCGGGCGCGGATGCCTTGCACCCCGGTTATGGCTTCCTGTCCGAGAATTCAGCGTTCGCCGCGGCGGTCGAGGAAGCGGGCATTACCTTCGTCGGACCGCCCGCGGAAGCGATTCGGCTTATGGGCGACAAGCTTCAAGCCAAGCACATCGCGGCGAAGGCCGGCGTTCCCACCATACCCGGACGCCCCGAGGCGCTGGAGAGCGCCGACGGCGCCGCGGAAGCGGCTGCCGATATCGGCTACCCGGTATTGCTGAAGGCCCAGGCCGGCGGCGGCGGGCGCGGCATGCGCATCGCGCGCGACGAAGCCGAGTGCCGTGCGGGCTTCGAGCAGGCCGTGCGGGAAGCCCAGGCGGCGTTCGGCGACGGCCGTGTCTTCGTGGAGAGATACCTCGAGCGTCCGCGCCATATCGAAGTCCAGGTGCTCGCCGACAGCCACGGTTCGGTGGTGCATCTGGGCGAGCGCGAGTGTTCGATTCAGCGGCGCCACCAGAAGGTTATCGAAGAGGCGCCGTCGCCCTTCGTGACGCCGGAAATGCGCTCCGAAATGGGTCGGGCGGCCGTTTCGCTCGCAAAGGCGATCGGTTACCGCTCGGCGGGGACCGTCGAGTTCGTGGTGGACTCCTCGCGCAATTTCCACCTGCTCGAGATGAACACCCGTCTGCAGGTGGAGCATCCGGTCAGCGAATGGATCACCGGCATCGACCTGGTGCAGTGGATGCTGCGCATTGCCGATGGCGAAGCGCTGGATTTCACCCAGGAGGACGTGGAACTCCGGGGCTGGTCCATGGAAGCGAGGATCTGCGCCGAAGACCCGGAGCGGGACTTTCTGCCCGCCGCCGGGCGCCTGGTACGCTGGCTGCCTCCGTCCTCGGACAGTTCGGCGGACGGTGGAGCTTCCTGGCAGGAAAGCGGCTCGGCGCCGCGCCTGGACGCCGGGGTGGAGGAGGGCGACGAGGCTTCCGTCTACTACGATTCCCTGATCGCGAAGCTGGTGGTGTACGGAACGGACCGGGACCAGGCCGCCGCCCGGCTGGCTGCCGCGCTCGACGATTTCGCCGTCGAGGGGCCGGCCACCAACGTCCTGTTTCTGGCTTCCCTGGCTCGCCATCCCCGGTTCGCCGCAGGTGATATCACCACTGCCTTTATCGCCGAAGAATATCCCGAAGGATTTCAGCCCGCCGCGAATTGTTCCGACGCATTGGCGCAGTTGCTTGGTGCGGTGACCGTCATGGTTCAGGATCGCGCCGCCCGATCCATGCCGGGGGACTGGACCGAGGCCGTGCTTCTTTCCGACGGCGGCGAGGCGCCGCTCAAGAGGAAATGGGAAGGCGGACGTTTGAGCGTTCGATTCGGAAGGCGCGTGTATCGGCTGGAGAGCGGCTGGCGTCCGTTCGAGCCCATTGCACGGTGCAAGGTGAAGGTTCCCGGGGCTTCCGGTTTGACCGGAGGCGATTTGTCTTTCGTCGTTCAGCGCGACGGACTGCGGGTCGCCGTCTCGCATGCGGGCGTCAGGCTTGAGTACGTGTACCTTCCGCCGCGCTCGGCGCGGCTGAAGGGGCGCATGGCCGCCCGTCCGGCGCACCTGGGGGTCACGGCGCTCAATGCGCCGATGCCCGGCGTGCTGACGCAGCTGCGGGTCGATGAAGGCGAGGAGGTGAAGACCGGGCAGGAGATCGGCGTCATCGAGGCGATGAAGATGGAGAACAGCCTGCGCTCGCCCCGCGACGGCCGTATCCGTCATATCGCCGTGAACCCGGGCGACAATCTGGAAACCAACCAGCTGATCCTGAAGTACGAATGAGCGACCGGATCCAAGCCCTGGCCGACGGCGCACTGGCCGGCGATCGGCGCAGCCTGGCGCGTGCGCTGACCCTGGTTGAGTCGGAGCGCGGCGTTGACCGGGACGCAGCGCGCGAGTTGATTGCGCGGCTTGAAGCGGCCTCCAGCCCCGCCACCAGAATCGGGATCACGGGCCCGCCCGGAGCGGGAAAATCCACGCTGATCGAGCAGTTGGGCCTGCGCTTCGTGGACGGAGGCAAACGCGTGTGCGTGCTGGCGGTCGACCCTACGTCGTCGCGCACCGGCGGCTCGATACTGGGCGACAAGACCCGGATGTCCGAATTGACGCGCAAGGCAGGCGTATTCATCCGGCCCTCGCCCACCGGCGACGGCAGCGGCGCATTGAGCGGCCGCACGCGCCAGGCCCTGCAGGTCCTGGGCAGCGGGCCGTTCGATTACCTGCTGCTGGAAACGGCCGGCTCGGGACAGGCGGATACCGGGGTCGCCGGCCTGGTGGACGTGCTCGTTCTGGTGCTGGCGCCCGGCGGGGGAGACGAGTTGCAGGGGATGAAGCGCGGCATACGGGAGCTTGCCGACCTGATCGTCGTCAACAAGGCGGACGGCGAGACGCGCCAGTTGGCGCAATCCACGGCGTCCGATTACGCGCGGTCGATCCCGGCGGCGGGTCGCGACGCGGTGGTCAGTTGCTCGGCGCTGGAGGGAACCGGCCTGGACGAACTCGCCCGCCGGATCGGCGAACTGGCCGACTCCGCGCCGGGCGGGGAAAAGGCGGAGCAGGCGCGCGACCGCGATGCATCGGGTGCGATCGGGCGGCTTAACCACGTGGCGCTGGCCACGGCGAATGTCGAGGAGGCCGCCGCCTTCTATCGCGATGTCCTGGGCGCCGAGGTTTCCGAACCCAGGCCCATGCCCGAGCATGGCGTGACCACCGTGTTCGTTCGACTGCCCAACAGCGCGCTGGAACTGCTGGAACCGCTGGGCGAGGATTCCCCGGTGAGCGGTTTTCTCAAGCGCGCAACCTCCGGCGGGATGCACCACATCTGCTGCGAAGTGGACGACATTCTGGCGGCGCGCGACAGAGTGCGCGAGCAGGGCGTGCGCATCCTGGGGACCGGCGAGCCCAGCATCGGCGCGCATGGCCTGCCGGTCCTGTTCCTGCACCCCAAGGACTGCTTCGGGGTGCTGATCGAATTGGAAGAACGTGCTAGCGTTAATCGGGCGCTGGCGAGGAGGTCCTGATGCCGCTGTTGTTTGTGCTGTTGTCGACGCTGCTGCTGGCGTCATCCGTCTTTCTCGGCGCCTACGGAACGCACGGTCTTTACGAGGCGGGCGCCGCCGTTTCGGAAGTGCGCGCCTGGGACTGGGCGAACCAGATACACGTGGCGCATTCACTGGGATTGCTGGCCGTCGGGCTGATGCTGCGCCGCAGCCCGGACATCGTGTTCTACAAGGCCGCCGGTTGGCTCCTGATCGCCGGCATCGCCGTGTTCTCGGGAACGATCTACATGAAACTGCTGGGCGGCCCTGACCTGGCCCAGGTGACGCCTTACGGCGGCATGGCGCTGGCGGTTGCCTGGCTCAGCGCCGCCGCGGGCGTCTGGCGCGACCTCCGCTCGTAATCCTGGGAAGAGGGCGTCCCCCTCCACCCACGGGAAGAGGGCGTCCCGCCCTCACTGAAGGCGAGACGCCTTCAGTCCCAGGGCGTCGGCGGCGTTGATAACGGCGCTTATTTGGGCATCGTGGCCCGCCCCGCGACAGTATTTTCTCAGGATGCCCTGCAGGTTGGGCCGCTTCTCCGCGGGCGTTTCGCCGCGCCCGATCCCGCCCCCCAGTTCGAGGAATGACGAGGCGCCGTTCTCCACCGCCCACTGCATGCATCCGACCCAGTTCACCGGGTTGATGAGCTGAAAGAACAGTCGGGTGCGGATGGCGTCCGGCGCCGGATCGTGCGGCCGGGCCGTGTAGTTGGACAGCACCGGGAAACGCGGGGCGAGGAATTCCGTGCGCTTGAGCACCTCGCGGAACTCCCGGGCCGCCGTCACCATCAGATAGGTGTGGAATGCACCCTCGGTGGCCAGCGGCGTCCCCCGCTTGCGCGGGTAGTTTTCCGCCAGGTCGGCCGCAAGTTGCTCCAGGTCCGCGGGCGTGCCGCCGACCACCGTCTGGGTCGGCAGGTTCAGGCCGGCAATCTGGCAGCAGTGCCGGTCGGCCAGCTGCCGCGCTTCGTCAGCGGCCATGGCAAGCGCCAGCATGCCGCCTTCGCCGTGTTCGCCCATCAGCCGGCCGCGCTCACTGACCAGGTCAAGCGCATCCCGGAAGCAAAGGGCGCCGGCGGCGACCAGCGCGCTGTACTCGCCGAGACTGTGTCCGGCGGCCGCCATTGGCGTCAATTCGGCGCCTGATTGCGCTTCTGCGACCCGCAGGCAGGCGATCGAATGGGTAAGCAACGCGGGTTGCGTATAACGGGTCAGCCCGATCTTCCCATCCGGGTCGCTGAAGCTGAGCTCCCGCATGTCGTAACCGAGCGCCTCGCCGGCTTCGTCATACACCCGGCGGGCCGCATCGAAGGCCTCGTAGAGATCGCTTCCCATGCCGGCGTACTGGGCGCCCTGGCCGGGGAATACCAGCATTCCCGTATCCATGTGATATGCAGACTCAGGCTGCCTTTGCTTGCAGGCGCGAGGCTTCCTCGCCGATGATTCTTAAGCCTTCGAAGACCGTATCCGCATCGCCGCACACATTGACGCGAATGCATTCGCGCTCGTGGGTCCAGGGCTTGCGCAGGCCGGGGAAGAATTCGTGGCCGGAAAGGATCATCACGCCGCGCGTCTTGAGGCGCCGGTAGAGGGCCTGGTTGTCGTTGAGCCCGGGGAACCACAGCCAAAGAAACATCGAGCCTTCCGGCTTGTGAATGTAGTAGTCGCAGTTGGTTAGCGTTTCATGACAGAAGCCCACCGCGTCCCGGATCTTGCGCTGGTAGAACGGCAGGATCAGTTCGCGGCTGATCCTCAGCAACTCGCGGTTTTCCAGCAGCGGCGCCACCAGCGCGGCGCCCGCGGCCCCCACTGCCAGCTGCGTGAGCGCGTTCACGCGCCCCAGGGTTTCCGTGACCTCCTCGTTGGCCACAACGATCCCGGTGCGCAGTGCCGGCAGCCCGATCTTGGACAGGCTCATCGTGAGGATGGTGTTCTCGTTCCACTCGGGGCGCTCATCGACGTAGATCATTCCCGGAAAGGGGAATCCATAGGCGTTGTCCACGATCAAGGGGACCTGCCGTTCCCGCGCTACCTCATCCAGGCGCGCGAGTTCCGACTGCCGAATCACGTTGCCGGTGGGATTGGTGGGTCTTGAAACGACAATCGCGCCGATGTCGGCGACTTCATCCAGCCCGTCCGTGCGGAGGCCGTACTTGAACTGACGATTCGGAAGCTTGCGGATGATCGAGCGGCGCGAAACGACGTCCGCTTCGTCGGCGAGCAGGCCCTTGTAGCCGATGTATTCGGGGCACAGCGGAATAATGATCCGCCGCCGCTTGCCGCCGGGCCCCACGCCGCCGAAGAGATTGAAAAGGTAGTAAAAGCAAAGTTGACTGCCGGGCGCCAGCGAGATGTTCCTGGCGGTCAGCGGCCAGCCGTATTCCTCGCGGAGCATATCGGCCAGGGCTTCGCGAAAACGCGTATCTCCCAGGGGCTCGGAGTAGATCGACGCCATGTTGTCGAACCGGTCCGGGTCGGCCGCGATTTTCGCCAGTTCGGCCCGGAAAATTTCCCTGACTTCGGGAATAATTGCGGGGTTGCCGCCGCCCAGTCGATACACCTTGTCGATTCCGGGAATGGGGCACGACATGTCTTCCATCAATTCCTTCGCGCCGCTGTGGGCGTTGAAGGTCCTGACAAAATTGGAATACTGCATTGACTTGCCTTGCTTCGTGCGCTCGCTTGATTGACTTGAAGTGCGGAGTTTACTTATTTACCTAAAGAAATGGGCTTATTCAGGGGAAATTCAAGCATCGCGCCGCCGCGGAACAGCGCGCTCATACTGGTGTTTCGCCGGCCCCGCGAGCAGCACGGCAAACGTCGGCTGGCCGCGTCCCTCAACGAACGGGCCCTGGTGGAGCTCTGCCGGCTGATGCTGAACTGTGCGCTGGAAGACCTTCGAGCCTGGCGCGGACGGGTGATTCTGGCCCCGGAAGGCGGCGAGGATCGCGACTGGGCGCTGTCCCTGCAGGCGACCCGCCCGGACGCCCGCGAACCGGCGAGAGTCCTGGCGCAGGGCGACGGCAACCTGGGCAGGCGCCTGGAGCGATTGGACCGGGCGCTCAACGGAATGCAACTGAAGCGCCGCATCTATATCGGCAGCGATGCGCCGGTACTCGGCGCCCGGCACTATCGGCGCGCCATTGCCGGGCTCGCTACCCACGACGTGGTGCTGGCGGCGGCGCGCGATGGCGGGGTAACCATGATGGCCACCCGGCGGGTCTGGCCGCCGCTGGCGGGGCTTCCCTGGGGGTCGTCGGGACTGGCCGGGGCGTTGGGCGCCGCCTGCCGCAAGGCCGGCCAGACCGTGCTTCGGGTCCCCGGCGGCTTTGACGTGGACCGCCGGGCGGACCTGGCTCACCTGGAACGCGCGCTGCGCGGAGACGCGAGGCCGGCCCGCCGCGAGCTGCATCGCTGGCTTGAGTTGAATCGGCCGGCGTGATGCAGGTTTCCGTTGTCATTCCCGTATTCCGGGACCGTCAGGCGCTGGAAACGATGCTTGAGGCGCTGGCCGCGCTTGACCCCCGGCCGTCGGAGGTGGTTGTTGTGGATGGAGCAGGCGATCAGGGCATCGAGGCTCTTTGCGCCATGGCCGGTTGCCGCTATTTGTCTTCCCGCGCCTGCCGCGGCGAACAGATGGACCGGGGTGCGCGGGCGGCGGAAATGGAAGTCTTGTGGTTTCTTCATGCCGACAACACGCCCCGGCCGGAGTCCATAGCCGTCATTCGTGCGCACCTGGCCTCGGGCGCCGTGGGGGGCTGGTTCCGGTTCGTATTCGACAACGAGAGTTGCTGGCAGGCGCACTTGCTGGCCCTCCTGATCAACCTGCGCGCGCGAGTCGGCACGCCGTATGGCGATCAGGGGCTTTTCATGCGCCGCGATGCCTACCGGCAAGCCGGGGGTTTCCCCCCTCGCGCGCTGTTTGAAGAGCCGCCGCTCGTGAAGCGTTTGCGGAAACTGGGCCGGTTCGACCCCGTGCCCGCCGTCCTGGGCGTGTCCGCCCGGCGGTGGAAACGTGACGGTTGGTTCAGGCGCAGCCTCAGGAATCGGCTGCTTGCCTTGGAGTATCTCTTGCGCCGTTCCCCGGACGGCCTGGCGCGGAAGTACTTTCGGCGCGGTTAGCCGGGACTCAGGTGCCGGGCTCGCAAACGCCCCCCAGAATCTGCGCATCACGCCATTCGTCAGGCCATTCGGAGGGTCCCGGCGGCCCGGTGAGCTCCGCAGTCGGTTTAGCGGCAACGGACGGAATCGATTCGGGCGCAGGGCTGGCAATCGGGAAGTCCGCCTCTCGAGGCGCTAACCATGCACCGTCGGTTGATGCGATGGCCCCTTCCGGCTTCGGCAATGGGGTTTTCCGGGGTGCGCGCGCGGACGCGGATGCGGGCGCGGACGAGCCGGACCCGGCGGAACTCGCCAGCTTTCCGCCTGCACGCACGGCCAGCTTTGCTGCCTTGACTTCCGGTTTGTCGCGTATGGAACTGACCGCCAGGTCCTTGGCGCCATCCAGCGCCGCGTCCGTAATCTTGCCCACGATCCTGCCTCCGAGTCCCGAACCGGACGATTGATCGCCACTCGGCTGCGGGCTACCCGTCTGGGGCGTCACCCATGTTGCCGCCTCAGGCGCAACGTTTGTGCGCAGATGATTTCTCGCGCCGTTAGCGGGAATGGACGCAAGGCCTGTTTCACCGGATGGCAATGTCCGGCCGTCGGGTGATATCCAGCTTCCGCCAGGGGAGCCCGGGGCGCCGGGTGTCGCCGAGCCCTGTGCATTGGCCATGCGGGCGCGTAAATCTTCACTTGCCGGATCCTCCGGAGCGGATTCGGCCACGGTTCCCTTTTTCTCGTCTTCCGCGAAGCGCAGGTCCACATCCGAATTGCCTTCGCCGCCTTCCTGGGGCGCTTCCGCCGAGACCGGCGGCACGGACTCGCCCAATACAATTCGGAAATGCTGTGCGACTGGTGGCAGTTCCACGTCCGTGTCCTCAAGCAGCGTGCGGCCGTCCAGTCCGATCGCATCGTTGTAGAACTCCACGTTGGAGTCCTTCTCGATCCTGAGAACGCCACTTTCCAGCGCGACGCCCGCGAACAGGCCCTTGGAGCGGGCCATCGCCACGATGCGGTTTTCAAGCTTATTGTCCGTACTGGCGCTGGCGCTGCCGCCCAGTTCGCCGGCCGCATAACCGGCGTCGGCGCCGATGGAGAACTGCCCGCCGGAGATCGCCTCAACGGCCTTGGGGTCCTTGAACACGATCAGGAGCTGCGACATGGATACCCCGAATTGCAGGCCGAAGCTCCCGCTGGTGATGCGAACGAAGGCCGGCTTGCTCCAGTTTCCGGATTCCAGCCGCGTCGCCAGCACGCCCTGGCCATGCTTCACGCCGCCGAGTAGCCCGACCTGCACGAACTCCGGAAAAACTGCCACGGCGTAGGCATTTTCAAGCACGCTTGGGGCTTCTTCTTCGAGGGGCCCGCGTATTTCCTGCAGAATCGATGCGGCGTGCATCATTCTGTCGTCGAGTTTCTCGTCGGCGAGCAGTGGCGCCGCGAGTAGAAATAGAGTGATTCCAACAACTGCTTTGCGTATCATCGTTGCCCTGAGGGTGGCGTTGTTGGTTCAGCAAATATACATTATTTCATGGGGTTGTCAATGTTTTTTTGCATCACATATCAAGCCGAATCATGGTCGGGGTGACTGGATTTGAACCAGCGACTCCTGCCACCCGAAGACAGTGCTCTACCAGGCTGAGCTACACCCCGACCGAAGGACTGAATGCCCGGATGCTAGTAGCCGCGCTCCGCTGCGAACCGCGCCAGCGATGTCAACACGTCGCGAAAGCGGTTTTCGGGCAGGGCGGACAGGGCATCCGCGGCGCGCTCGGAAGCTTCCCTTGCGCGCCCGGCGGCGTATTTTAGCGCCTCCGTGGACTGGATCGCTTCCATGACGCCGGAAAGATTGTCCAGGCTACCGCTGCGCAGGGCGTTGCGCAGCACGGTTTGCTGGGCGGGAGACCCGACCTGCATGGCGCGGAGCAGGGGCAGGGTGGTCTTTCCCTCTTTCAGGTCCGTGCCGACGTTCTTGCCGAACGCTTCCTCGCCGCCGGAGTAATCCAGCACGTCGTCGGTTATCTGGTAGGCCATGCCGAGCTCGAGACCGTAGCGGGCGGCAGCGTCTTCGATGTTCCTTTCGCTGTGCGCCAGGATGGCGCCGATCCGCGCACAGGCCTCGAACAGGGAGGCGGTCTTGCGCCTTATGACCTCGAGGTATTGCTCTTCGGTGACGGCCAGCTGATTCAGGTTCATCAACTGCATTACTTCGCCCTCGGCGATCTGATTGGTGGTTGACGCCAGGACCTCCACGGCGCGTTGCTCCTCAAGCAACTCGACGATGAGCTGGAACGCGCGGGAGTAGAGGAAATCGCCCACCAGGACGCTGGCCGCGGGCCCGTGAAGCACGTTGGCCGCCGATGTCCCGCGACGCATTTCCGCCTCGTCCACGACGTCGTCGTGCAGCAGCGTGGCCGAATGGATGTATTCCACGATGACGCCGGCCCGGACCTGGGTGCCTCCCGGGGCGCAGCCCAGCGCACGGGCCACGAGCATCAGCAGCATGGGCCGTATTCGCTTGCCCCCCGAATTCAGGAGGTACTGCGCTACCCGGCCGATCAGCGGAACATCGCTGCGCAAGTGGCTGTAGATGAGCCGATTGAGGAGGTTGACATCCTTCCCCACCAGCCGCAAGGCCTGCCGGAATACCTCCGAATTGGACACCGCGCCAATCATATCAATTTGCAGTCGGTCGGGGCCGTGCGAGCCAGGCCCTAAAATGCAGCCTCGCGCCAAGCGGATTACCTTCGATGCGTAGATTCAGCCTTCCGATTGCATTCGCCATCCTCGCCGCAAGTTGTTCTCCTTCCGGGGATGACGGGCTGGAATACCCGTCGGCCACGCGCTCCGAGCATCAGGACGACTATTTCGGCGTCCAGGTTGCCGACCCGTACCGCTGGATGGAGCAGATGGATGCTCCCGAAACCGCGGACTGGATCGCAGCCCAGAACGAGCTGGTCAAGCCGTACCTGACATCCATCCCGCTGAGAGAGCGCCTCAAGGACAGGCTTGCCGAGGTCTGGAACTATCCGCGCCGCTCGGCGCCCTGGCGCGAAGGCCCCTGGTATTTCGAATTCCGCAACGACGGGCTGCAGAACCACAGCGTGCTCTACGTGCGGGAGGGCCTGGACGGCGAAGCGCGGGTGCTGCTTGACCCCAACTCCTGGGCCGAGGACGGCACCATCAGTCTGGCCGGCAATTCCGTCAGCCCCAACGGCCGCTACATCGCCTATGCGCGTTCCGACGGCGGTTCCGACTGGCGCGACTGGCACGTGCGCGAAGTCGAAACCGGCGAGGACCTGTCCGACCATCTGACCTACACCAAGTTCACCGGCGTTTCCTGGACTCCGGACGAGCGTGGCTTTTTCTACAGCCGCTACCCGGTGGGCAAGCAGGGCGCCGGCGACGACAAGAAGGCGGTGTCGATCTATTTTCACGAACTGGGGACGGATCAGGACGAAGACCGGCTGGTGCTGCGGATGCCGCCGGATGAAGGCCGCAACGCATACGCAGCCGTCACCGAGGACGGCGCCTACCTGGTTGTAATCCTGCAGGAAGGCTACTTGAGCAATGCGGTGCACTACCGGCGCATGGACGAACCGGATTCGGCCATCCGCCCTTTGCTCGATGAATGGGACGCCATTTACAGGTATCTCGCCAACGACGGCGAGACTTTCTTTTTCTCGACCAACAGGGACGCGCCGCGCCGCAAGGTGATTTCCCTGGACATCAACAGCCCGCAGGAGTGGACCGAGGTGATTCCCGAAGGCGAAAATACCATGCAGGGCATCAGCGCCGTCGGCGGGCGGTTGGTCGCCTCCTACCTGGAGGACGTCAAGCCGCTGGTGACGGTGTATGAGGCCGACGGCGGCCTGGTGGAAGAGATTGAGCTGCCCGGAATCGGCTCGGTGCGCGGGTTCGGCGGACGCTGGGACGATCCCGAGACGTTCTACAGCTTCTCAGGTTTTACTGATCCCGGCGCCGTCTACCGCTACGATGTCGGCACCGGCGAGAGCACGCTGCACTACCGTACCGAAACGCCGATAGACGGGACGCAGTTCGTGACCCGGCAGGTCTTCTACAACAGCAAGGACGGCACACGGGTCCCGATGTTCCTTGTCCATCGCAAGGACCTGGAGACGACCGGCGAGCATCCCGCGCTGCTGTACGGCTACGGCGGTTTCAACATTTCGCTGACGCCGAACTACAGCATCGCCCGCCTCGTGTGGCTGGAACTCGGCGGCATGATCGCCATCCCCAACCTGCGCGGCGGCGGGGAGTACGGGCGCGAGTGGCACCTTGCCGGCACCCGCGAGAGAAAGCAGAACGTGTTCGACGATTTCATCGCCGCGGCGCAGTGGCTGATCGACGAGGGCTACACCATGCCCTCCCGGCTCGTTATCCAGGGCAGCAGCAATGGCGGCCTGCTGGTGGGCGCCGTGATGACCCAGCGCCCGGACCTTTTCGGGGCGGCGCTGCCGGACGTGGGCGTGCTCGACCTGCTTCGCTATCACACGCCCAGCGCCAACGCCCGCGCCTGGGCGGACGATTACGGCCTGTCGGAGAACGAGGCGGATTTTCGCGCCCAGTACGCCTACTCGCCGGTGCATCGCGTCGCCGAGGGCGTCTGCTATCCGCCGACGCTGGTCACGACCGCCGATCATGACGATCGGGTCGTGCCGTGGCACAGCTACAAGTTCGCCGCGGCGCTGCAGCATGCCCAGGGCTGCTCGAAGCCGGTGCTGATCCGCATCGAGACGCGCGCGGGTCACGGCGCCGGCACGCCCATCCGGATGCGGATCGAGGACGTCGCCAACCAGTTCGCCTTCGCTGCGCAGGCGGTCGGGCTGGGTGTCGGCCGTGACGGTGGATAGATTCACCGGTTGGGGCTATGAGCGGATATAATCGCGCCCCGGCCAGACAGGTTCCCGGAGAGTCCAGATGTTTGCGGTGATCAGCACCGGCGGCAAGCAATATTGCGTTTCGGAAGGTCAGCGCGTGCGCGTTGAGCGCATCAGCGCCGAGGTCGGCGACGAATTGAATTTCGACGCCATGCTGATCGGCGGACAGGAAGGCAAGGAAACGAGCATCGGGACCGCGGGCAAGCCGGTGGGCCAGGTGCGGGCTACCGTTAGTGAACATGGACGGGCAAAGAAGATCGAAGTGATCAAGTTCAAGCGGCGCAAGGACTACCGCCGCACGCTGGGGCACCGGCAGCAATACACCACCGTTGAGATCGCCGGCATCGATTTGCCGAAGGCGCCAGCAAAGAAAGCTGCGGCGGACAAGGCAGGCGAGGAGAGTTGACTTATGGCGCATAAAAAAGCAGCGGGCAGTTCCCGCAACGGCCGCGATTCCGAGTCCAAACGGCTGGGAATCAAGAAGTACGGCGGCGAGCAGGTGCTGGCCGGCAACATCCTCGTGCGGCAGCGCGGGACGGCGTTCCATCCGGGCGCCAACGTGGGCCTGGGACGCGATCACACCCTGTTCGCCATCAGCGACGGCGTCGTCAGGTTCGAACGCAAGGGTCCCGCAAACCGGCGCTTTGTCTCGGTAATCCCTTCCTAGCCCCGGGATCGAGGGCGCCCCGCCCTCCGCAGCAGCCGGCGCATTTCACGCCTGGGAGCGAGTGCACACCCTCGCGGCGATCCGCCCTCAATCCCCGACAGACGGGCGTTCTCGCCCCCGACCCATTACGTGGTAGCTTCACCATCAGCCTGCCAGCCACGTTCCCGCCATGAGATTCGCCGATGAAGCCCAGATCCGAGTTCGCGCCGGCGACGGCGGCGACGGCTGCGTGAGCTTCCGCCGCGAGAAGTACATTCCCCGCGGCGGCCCCGACGGTGGCGACGGTGGCGACGGTGGCGACGTGACGCTTGTGTTTACGCCCGACATCAACACCCTGGCGGATTTCCGCGCGCGCAAGGTGTTTCGGGCCGGCAACGGCAGGGCGGGGGCGGGCCGGGAGCGAAGCGGCGCGGCCGGCGCCGACCTCGAAATCCCCGTGCCGGCCGGTACTCGCGTAACGGAGGCCGACACGGGAGAAGTCCTGGGCGAACTGAGCGTGGACAAGACCCGGTTGCTGGTGGCCCGCGGCGGGCGCGGAGGACGGGGCAACGCCCGCTTCAAGTCCAGCGTCAACCGGGCGCCGCGCCAGCACACGCCGGGCACGCGCGGCGAGGCCAGGCGCCTTGAGCTGGATCTGACGCTGCTGGCCGACGTGGGGCTTCTGGGCCTCCCGAACGCCGGCAAGTCCACATTGCTGCGGGCGGTGTCCGAGGCCCGCCCCAAGGTGGCGGATTACCCGTTCACGACCCTGCATCCGCAGCTCGGCGTGGTTGCCGTGGGTCCGATGCAGAGCTTCGTGATGGCCGACATCCCCGGGTTGGTTTCCGGCGCCGCCAGCGGAGTCGGGCTGGGCTCCCGGTTCCTGCGGCACCTGAGGCGCACGCGGCTGCTGCTGCACCTGGTGGACATGACCTCGGCGGAAGGCGGCGCGGCGCCGGTCGAGAGCCTGGCCGAGGACGTCATTACAATTGCCGGAGAGCTAGAGAAATTCGATGAGAAGCTGGCCGGGCTGGAGCGCTGGCTGGTCCTGAACAAGGCGGACCTTCTGCCTGCGGAAGAGGCCGCGCGGATCACGAAGGGTCTGACTGAGGAACTGGGCTGGTCCGCACCCGTGTTCACGATTTCGGCCCTGTCCCGCGCGGGGACGCTGGAACTCGCAACTGCATCCGTACAAAGACTGGAAAAACTGGAGAAAGAGAATGATCCTGACCACGACACCATCGGTTGAAGGCAAGACAATCCGCGAATACCGCGGAATCGTGACCGGCGAGGCGATCGTCGGCGCCAACATCTTCAGGGACGTGTTCGCTCGCGTGAGGGACATCGTGGGCGGTCGCTCAGCGGCCTACGAAAAGGAACTGCGGCGCTCCCGCGAAACCGCCTTGGCCGAAATGTCCGAAGAAGCGCGGGCGACGGGCGCCGACGCGGTCGTCGGCATCGATCTCGACTACGAAGTCGTGGGCACCGGCGGCAGCATGCTCATGGTCGCCGCCAGCGGCACCGCCGTGCGCCTGCGCTGACCCCTGCGAGTTCTGCGCGCCAGTTGAGCGACGCGAACAAATTCCGCTCGTCGTAGCGCCATTTGAGTTCGACCGGCCTCATCCATATCCCGCCTCCAGGCACAGGTTGTCGATAGCGATGTTGTAGTCCATGCGCTCGCCGCCCCAGCCGCAGCGGGCGGTGCCGGCGTCGATGTTGAGTCCGCGCGCCGCGTTGAACGCCGCCAGCCGCTGGGCGCCGTCCACCGCGGAGGCGCTTCCTGACTCTGCGGAGGTGCTTCCGGGCTTTTCGCAGATGTTTCCGCGGAAACATTCCCCGTGGTGCCCGTGCGCCAGGCCTGTCCTGCCCGCCATTGGGAGCACCCGTCCGTCCGGACGCGTGAATTCGATCTCGCCCTCGTTCATGCGAACGCCGTAACCTCCTTCGTGCACCTGCCGGTGATGCTGAGAGCACAGGGTGACCAGGTTATCGAGCCTGGTCTCGCCCCCATCGGCCCAATGCTTGATGTGATGGGTGTGCACATAGCGGGAACGGTCGCAGCCGGGGAAGCGGCAGCCGCCGTCACGCACGCGCAGCGCACGCTTGATGGCCGGCGGCACCGCCCGGGTCCGGCACCCCACCGCCAGCGGCTCGCCCTTCGCGCCTTCCACCACACCGACCAAGGCCCCGTCACAGCCCAGACGCCGCGCCGTCTCCACCGCCACGATATGGCCGCTGTCAAATTCCGCGCCGCTGCTCTCGGGCACGTCGCAAAGCGCATCGTGGGCAATATGCACCACCACCTCGTGGGCGCCGTTGGCCGATCCCGAGCACTTCCCGGCCAGAAACTGTTGGAGAACGTGCTCCAGGGCGTCCGCCCGCCGCTGACTCACACTACGCCGGGGTGTTTCCGCGGAAACACTGTCAGGCCGCGCATCCCAAAACGGCGGCAGTTCGGATTTCGTCCCAGGTGTTTCCGCGGAAACACTGTCAGGCCGCGTATCCCAAAACGGCGGCAGCGCGGAATGCGACCCGGATGTTTCCGCGGAAACATTTGTGTGAACCGCAGCCGCATCCGCCGCGGCCGCCCCAGCGCTCTCCGCATCCCCGACCCGCTCTTCGAGTTGCGTGTGCGCCGCTTCCAGCGCTTTCAACAGCATCTCGCCCACCTCGGGCGCCAGGCGGGCCTCCAGCCTGACGCTGCCGTCGCTCTCCCGCCGGCACTCCAGGTAGCGCCGCTCGTGCATGGCCTCGGCCTCGTCACGCTCAAGATAGCGCACGGCCCGCCGGAAGCCCCGCACGGTGCGTTCCACATGCGCGGCCGTGCCGTTCAGGGCGATGTTCAGCAAGGTGTCCTCCGTCTCCGCCGTCGCCACCCGCGTCAGCGCACGCACTTTCGAATACGACAGCCGGCCTTCGCCGAAGGCGCCCGCGATCTTCGGCAACGACGTCAAGGCCCGCGCGACTCGCACCTTTTCTCTCGCTGCCACCGGACCGATGCCGCATTGCCAGCTCAGCCAGTGGGCGCAACTCGAAATGCCATGCTGGGTCCAGCCCTCCCTGCGGTCGAACTCCGCCAGCAGGGCGAGAAAATGCGCGGTGGCGGCGTTGATGTGTCCCCACAATTGGGTGATCTCCACCTCCAGTGCTTCGAGTGCTTGCTCTTCACGCTGCCGCTCGGCCATGCGCACCTCGGCATCGGGGTGGGGATACCGTGCTTTCCCAGCAGAGGGAGGCTCGACGGCGGCAGCGGGGGGAGGCTCTACCGAGCCGGCCACAGCAGCCGGAGACTCGGCGTCGCGAACAGGGGCGGCGGAAGCAGTGCGGTGAAGATCCATTTCGAGGCTCCGTTCAGTCCTTTGAAGTCCTCCGAACTATAGCATGAATAGCTAATCTAATCAATATCTTATGACATATCGTATGGCGGATTGGAGGTGCTATGTGGCGGGCAAATCCGCCACGCGGACATCTGGCATGGAATACCACCGTTTGCGTTTGCTGCACCTGTAGCTTCGCTGCATTTCCCGTCCCCTCGGCGAGCCCAGGTAGTTCATGACGGGCCGGGCTGGCTTTCAGGCACTCTCTCCTAGCCGCCGCATCGATTCTTGAACGCTCTTCTCAGGTGCAGTCACGTCGAAGGGAAGGCATATCAGCGTGAGTTCATCCACGAGCCGGTAAGTGAGCGGAGCCTTGAACTTGCGCGTTTGCGGATAAATGAGCGCCAGTGTCCTGCATTTGTAGCGCTTGCCGTAGGCGTAGAGCTGGTAAAGGTCGGATTGCGCTATCCCGTAATTCTTGTCCGGTTTCGAGGCGTCGATCTCCTTCCACTTGGCATCTAGTATGAACACAATGCGGCGGTTGCCGTCAGTGAGCGAAATGTCGGGCTTCGTCTTGAATACTCCCTTTCCGTTATGCGTGGCCAGATGACGTTCCGGTCTCTGGCGGGTCAGATTGAACGCGTGCTGGTAGCGGTGAAAGCTGTGCGTGACAAAGTCTTCAAAGACTTTCTCCATGGGAAACAGAAGTGACAGATTCGCATGCCGCCCGGCGAACGTGGTCAGTCCTTGATGAAACAGAAACATGCCCACCCACTGCATGACGGGGCCGTAGTGACGCATGGAGCGATCCACGCGGTGCTTTCGCCAGTCGGCATGCGGGTTGGCCGTTTGCGGAACATCGGCGAAAGCCGCGGATAGTTCACGCAGCAACTGTCGATTCTCGCCACTGTGGACTTGTGGCCCAAGCATTGTTAGCGCCTTATGGATCAGCCGATTGGCTGGGCGATTGACGCTCAGTTCATCGTGGGCCACAAAGAACCGTGCTTGATTGGCCAGATTCTCGCGGATTTGTTCGGGGAAAAGAATGCGCCCCCGCAAATGAGGCAAGTTCTCTTCCATCGACACATAGCGCCGGGCGAGGCCGCCACGCACCAGGACATGCAGATTTTCCAGAAACTGGCGAATGAAGACCTCCAGCATGGGAAACTGCCTCAGTTCCTGAATGCTGCTTTCGGGCAGTTGCGCCGCCCGGCGCAGGCCCCGATAGCTGCGCAGCATCTTCAGGAAGTGCGTCCTTGTTTCCCGGTGGTCCGTGTCACCTCGGTCGCCGAAATCGATCTTCGGCAAAATTTCGATCACTGTCTGGCGCCGCGTGGTGAGGACGCCGACATAGTTGCTGGCGGTCAGGACACCGTCGCGCCTGCGCGAGAAAACGGGGCTTACGGCGCCGTCCCTGTCCGGCGTGGCGGACTCTCGCCAGATGGCATGCAGTGATTTGAGATCTTCCTGGGTCAGCCTCTCGCCAGCCTTGAACGGCTTATGCTCCCTTATGGTGTACGGCGGGCGCATCGGGAGCGTTAGGCGCTAACGTTGTCCTTGGCGGCGTAGATTTCCTTGTATTGCTGCGGATCACTCCATTTCTCATCATCATGGCGCAGCCGCCCGTAAATGGTGGTGTCTTCGTCGGATTGTTCTTCTGCGGGAAGCAGGCTGGTAGCGTTCCTGGTGACGACAAATCCGTTGCCATTCAGAACACGGCGGATTTTCCCCCAATCGTCGAAAAAGTACTCCTGAAGCAGCGGAAAGATCTCGTTGCGAAAGGCATTGGCCAACTGCTCGATGTCGTTCACTTTCCTGAAATACGTGTGTCCGATCTGGTGCTCGCGATCCAAGAGCACCGTTATGCGCTCGTTCATGACTCTGAGCATCCTGCGGCAGTCAACGCCCTCGACATTCTTCGAAACAAGATCATGTTCGGGGTCAGGCATCATCTCAAAAAACGTGAATCGCCTTCGCAGTGCCGTATCCAGAAGTTGAATCGAACGATCCGCCGTGTTCATCGTGCCAATGATGTAGAGGTTGCTGGGAACGCTGAACGGCTCCAGCGAATAGGGAAGAGTCACTTCGGTTTCGTCTTCTTCTCCAGTACGTCGTGAATCCTCGATCAGAGTAATGAGCTCGCCAAAAATCTTTGCAATATTACCGCGATTGATCTCATCAATGATCAGGACGAACGGCTCGCCCTGCCATTCTCTCGCGGCATCCGTAATGCGCTTGAAGATGCCGTCATGCAATTCGTAGCTTAGATCATCTCCCTCAAGCTTGGGCCGGATGCCCTCAACAAAGTCCTCGTAGGCAAAATTCTGATGGAACGTGACCATCGCGATCTGGCCCTTGCCGGTCCCAGGGTCAAACCGGAGATCGCGAAACTTGTGCGCGTCATGCTTGGCTTTCTGCACTTCCACACGGTCAATAATCGCCAAAGCGTGCTGCACCGTGCCGTAGGTTTTTCCGGTGCCGGGTGGCCCATACAGAATCCGATTCAACGCATGCTCAACGGAACCCGTATATTCTTGAGGCATTCGGTCACCATCACGAACTTCACCCTTCGATTTGGTGGAGCGCGTTCCTGCTCCAGTCCCCAAGCTTCTTAGCAATTCAAACGTTGCTTCGTAGCTGTCGGTTGAATGAAATGCCTCAAGGGTCTTTCCTGTGGCCCGGCTGAATCCGAACCGCGCCGTCTGTCCCGTCAACTGGCGCGCGTTCTTGTTTACCCAGATGACATGCAGCTTGCTTTGTTCGGAGAGGCTGCGCTCGAAATCGTTCCTGTACACGACTCCGATACCGAGGCCCCGCTTGACTCCGCGGCGAACCAGAACCACGTCGCCTCGCCTGGGCTCGCTGAGTGGATAACCACCACTCAAACTGCTTCCATCGTAGTCATGCCATGCAGTACCGCTTTTCGGTCCCCCCGTGTACACCCAATTGTGGGTCTTGAAGTCTCCCCAGTAGTCCTGGCCATCGTCGTAAACGTTAGAACTGACTTGAAAGCAGCGATCAGTTCGAACGTTTTTGAGGAGGTAGCCCGCCACATTGATCTCATAGGGCCTGCAATTAGGAAGAAGTCGGCGGACCTTCGCCAATTCGCTTTTGTACTCGTCCCAATTCTTGGGCAGTCGGGATTTAGTCAGGTCTCTTGATGAGTCCGTTGGGACAAACTCATGCGGGTTAATAAGGAAGAGAGCGTGTGTCAGCTTTGTAATTGCAACGTGGGGGATATCGAGCGCTTGGTCGAACATGCGGCCGTCCAATTTGTTCGCACCTGACAGCGCTGCGCGAAAGAGTTCCCACAACAGATCCGGGTTGGCTGCGCCGGGCCCTTTATTCGCAACATCATGAAATAGGACGTTCAGCGGGATTGGCTGCGGGAAAAAGAAAGCATCCTCCGAATCAAGATTCGCAAGTTCAAAAATATCGAACGCCCTGCTTAGGCTCGGGTAAATCAGACTTCGGCTTGCGGCATGCCTACTTCGGCTGGCGATGTAATAGACCAAGGAAAACGGATCGAAATGCGCGTCCTCCTGAAGAAGCAACTGCGGTGCTTCGCCATCCTTCTTCCACCTGACCTGCTTTGCGCGAGCGATCACATCCTGTTTATCGCTGTCGGCGATCTTTTGTGCCAATGCCCTGAACCAGGGGATCCAGCCGTAGATTTCCTTCATGCGCGTCTGACAGCGCCACAGGCGTGGCGGCGCCTAGTCGGCGCTCAGGGCTTGCAGTCGCTTGTTGAGGCGGCTCTTGTGGCGGGCGGCCTTGTTGGCGTGGATGATGCCCTTGCCGACCATGGAATCGATGACCGGTCTGGCCTGCTCGTAGGCAGCCGCCGCCTGTTCGGCGTCGCCGGAGTCAATCGCGCGCGACGCCCTGGAAATCGCCGAGCGCAGCTTTGAGCGCGCCGACATGTTGCGCGAGCGGCGTTCCACGGCCTGGCGGGCGCGTTTGGCGGCTTGGGCTGAATTTGCCATGGGCGCGGATTGTAGCCTAAGGGCCTGCGCCTGTGGGTCTTTTGGCATGTATATTGCGCGGGTTCAGCGGGTGTCGTGCGCTGTACATGTCGGCTCGCAGGCCGGAAGCGGCCGGAAGCGGTCTTTTCTGCTAGGATCGTATTACGATACTCTGATCGATGGAGAACACCATGCAACTGGTGAAAGTGTCCCCCAAATTCCAGGTAGTCATTCCCAAACTGGTGCGCGAGTCTCTCGGAATCCGTCCCGGGCAGCGCTTGCAGGTTATTCCCTACGGAGACCGCATCGAACTGGTGCCGGCGCGCGAGATTGCCGAGATGCGGGGATTTCTCTCCGGAATGGATTCGCAGTTCGACCGTGAACCGGACCGCGAACTCTGACGACCGCCGATGAGTCAACCCAATCTGGTCGATTCGTCGGGCTGGCTGGAGTACTTCACCGACGGTCCCAACGCCGCGGTTTTTGCTGAACCGCTTTCCGATTCCGGGCAGTTGATTGTTCCGACCGTAATCATCTATGAAGTCTTTCGAGTAGTGCTGCGCCGTCGCGGAGAGGACGATGCGCTTCGAGCTGCCGCGTCGATGCGCTTTGGCCGTGAGATTCCCCTGTCGTCGGCCCTGGCGCTCTACGCAGCGCGGTTGGCCCACGAAATGAACCTGGCCATGGCGGACGCGATCATCTTGGCCACAGCGCGGCTGCATGAGGCGACGCTTTGGACTCAGGACGCCGACTTTGATGGCATGCGGCATGTGCGCTATTTCGCGAAGATGCCCGCGTGAGGGCCAGGTTGCGCCGGCGAATGAACCCTCGCGAAAGTGCTTACGGGGCCATTCTTTCCGACCTGCTCAGCCGCAACATCCTGATCCTGCTCCTGGCGCAGGCCGCTTCCGTTACCGGCACGGTCGCAATCGTCACGGTGGGAGGAATCCTGGGGCGGGAGCTGGCGGGAGATCCGGCGCTGGCTACCTTTCCGATTTCCATGCTCATCGTGGCCACGGCGGTTTCCACTGTTGTCGCCGCCTGGATCATGTCCCGCATCGGGCGGGCCCGGGGTTTTGCCCTGGGCGCGGCCCTGGGCGCCGCGGGAGCGGCCTGCGCCTGGGGCGCTACCGTGGTGCAGAGCTTCGTCCTGCTCTGCCTGGGTTCGATACTCATAGGTTGCGCCACGGCCTTTTCGCAGCAGTACCGGTTCGCTGCAACGGAGAGCGTCAGGGCTGCTGCGGCGCCGACAGCGGTCTCGGTGGTGTTGACGGGCTCCATGGCCGGCGCAATCCTGGGTCCCGGCCTGGTGGCGCGGGGCGAGTCCTGGATCGCCGGAGCGCAGTTCGGCGGCGCCTTTGCGGCGATTGCCGGCTGCTATGTGCTGGCTGGCGCCGTCCTCCTGGGGCTGCGGCCCGTTTCGTCGCAGGCGCGGGAGAAATCGATAGGCGCCGCCCGTCCGCTGCGAACCATCGCCCGGGGGCGGCTGTTCGTCGTCGCCGTGGTTGGCGCGGCGATGGGGCAGGGCGTCATGGCCTTCATGATGACGGCGGCGCCCTTGGCGATGCATGTGGTTGACCGGCACTCCCTGGCGGTGACGGCGGCGATCATCCAGGGCCACGTGCTGGCGATGTATGCCCCTTCACTCGTTGCCGGGGGGCTGATTTCAAGGTTTGGGGCCGGGCGCATCATGATGGCCGGCGCCATCTTTCTTGGCGCAACGCTCTTGGTGGGTCTGTCGGGCCGGGAGGTTCTGCACTATGGCGTGGCCATGGTGGCTCTCGGCGTCGGCTGGAACTTTCTCTACGTTGGCGGAACGACGCTTCTGGCGCGATCCCATCGCCCGGAGGAGCGCTTCCGGGTGCAGGGCCTGAACGACTTCACCGTCCTGGGGTGTGCGGCATTGGGATCCTTGAGTGCCGGGGTGGTGATGCAGTTTCTGGGTTGGGATGCGGTGCTGTACGCTTCCATGCCTGCAATACTGCTTGCAATAGCCGCGATACTGTGGGCCCGACCGGACCGCGAAGGCGCGGTTGCAGGCTGATATGCTCACCTCAAGACACCGTATGGATCCTCTCAGCTTGCCTGTTGCCCTCGGAATAACGCCGCAAAGCGCATCCGCGCTCGCCAGGATCCCCGGCCTCGTAGCGTTGGCCGCGGTCTTGTGCGGTTGTGCCGCGCTGCCCTCCAGCGACCTTGCAAGCAGCCCGGAGTCGGCGCAACCATCGGCGGAAATGCCGGCCGGCGCGCTTGTGCGTTACACGGAGCAACGCGATCCCTGCGCAAACCGTAATCCTCTTCGCAACGCCTATTTCGGCGACCTGCATGTGCACACGTCGTACTCCTACGACGCGCGGCCTCTGGGCGTAACCACAGTCCCCGCCGATGCGTACCGCTACGCGCGCGGCGAGGAAATACTGCTGCCCCCCTATGCATCCGGCGACGAGCCGACGCCGGTACGCAAGCTCGGCCCGCCCCTCGACTTCGCGGCGGTAACTGATCACTCCGAGTTCTTCGGTGAACTCTCGCTGTGCGCGGACCCGGAAAGCGAGTCCTACGCCACGCGGAGCTGCGACGCGTTCCGCAAGGGCGGGCCGACGGCCATCCTGGTTCTGGTGCGGGGACTGTCGAGAGACGTCCCGGCACGCAGCGCGGACATCTGTGGCGGCGACGGCAGCCGCTGCCTTGAAGCCGCGCACAACTACTGGGATCGCACCCGCGAGATGGCCGAAGCCGCCTACGACCGTTCCTCGAGCTGTAGCTTCACGACTTTCGTGGCCTACGAGCACAGTGGCGCCTCGGACAGCAACGCCTACCACCGCAACGTCATCTTCCGCAACGCCCAGGTGCCGGCCTTGCCGATCTCCAGCTTCGAGGCCCCCGCCGACACGGAACTCTGGGAGCGGCTGACCCGCGAATGTCTTGACGGCGTTCCGGGCTGCGACGTACTGGCCATTCCGCACAGTTCGAATCTGAGTTCGGGCACCCTGTTTGCGTCCAGTCTCGCCGAGTCCGACTCCGGGCAGGCTGCGGCATTCCTGGCGCAACGGCGCAACGCGCTGGAGCCGGTCATGGAGATCTTTCAGCACAAGGGCAGCGCCGAGTGTTTCAACGGCCTGCCCGGCATCCTGGGCGGGCCGGACGAGTTGTGCGACATGGAGGAAGTGCGCCGCTACTATCGCGGGCAGCCGGCGGAGAACAACCCACCGCCGATCTGCGCCGAAGGCGAGACCGGCGTCGGGGGCAGTCTGAACGCCGGCTGCGTATCCAAGAACGATTTCTTCCGCAGCGTCCTGCTGAACGGCCTGCAAATCGGGCGCGGCCTTGGAGTCAATCCGTACAAATTCGGTGTGATCGGCTCGACCGATACGCACCTGGCGACCTCGGGGGATGTGGATGAAAGCGGCTGGCGCGGCCACAACGTGTCGGAAACCGATTTCGGGGAGCGTCTGGCTCCCAGCCCGGTCCACCCGATCGGGCTCTACACCAATCCGGGCGGCCTGGCGGGCGTGTGGGCGGTGGAGAATTCGCGCGACGCGCTGTTCGATGCGCTCAAACGGCGCGAGGTCTTCGGCACGTCGGGAACGCGCATCCGGCCGCGCTTCTTCGGAGGCTGGAGCTACGCGGATGGCGCCTGCGCCTCGGTGGCGGAATCCGGCTATGCGGGCGGCGTTCCCATGGGCGGCGACCTTCCCGCGCAATCAGCCGCCGGCGCCCCAAGATTTATCGTGGCCGCCGAGCGTGATCCGCGCAGTTCACCCTTGCAGCGGCTGCAGGTAATCAAGGGCTGGATCGACAGTAGCGGCCGGGCTCATTACAAGGTGCATGACGCGGCCGGCGATGCGGATGCATCCGGCGAGATCGATCTGCAATCCGGCGCCTGGAGCAGCCCGGGCCGCGATGCGCTGTGCGCCGTATTCGAGGATCCGGACTTCGATCCGGCGCAGCCGAGCTACTACTACATGCGGGCCGTCGAGACGCCGTCGCTGCGCTGGAGCTGGCGGCAGTGCCTGGAACTGCCCGAGGCCCGGCGACTTTCCGAGTGTGACAATTCGGCTCCGAAGACAATCCAGGAACTGGCCTGGACCTCACCGATCTGGTACCTCCCGGACAGTCAGTAGCAGGGATAAAATCGCGCCATGCCTAATGCAATCCGCGTTACCGGGGCTGGCGGCCCGGAAGTCATGGAATGGCGCTCGGTCGACGTCGGCGCCCCCGGCCCGGGCGAATTGCGAATATGCAATCGGGCCATCGGCTTCAACTTCATTGACACTTACTTCCGCACGGGCGTCTATCCGCTGGAATATCCGAGCGGACTCGGCTCCGAAGGTGCGGGCGAGGTGCTGGCGGTCGGGGAGGGTGTCGAAGGGTTTGCCCCAGGCGATCGGGTGGCCTACTGCACGCCGCCGATCGGCTCGTACTCGGAAGAGAGGATCTATCCGGCCGACCGGACCGTGCCGCTGCCGGATTCCGTCAGCTACGAGCAGGCCGCCGCCATGATGCTGAAAGGACTGACGAGCTGGTACCTGCTGCACCACAGCTACCCGGTGCGGAAAGGCGACGACGTGCTGCTCTATGCGGCTGCCGGCGGCGTCGGTCAGATTGCCGCGCAGTGGGCGGCGCATCTGGGAGCGCGCGTCATCGGAATCGTGGGCAGCAGCGCCAAGGTGGACGAGGCGCGCGAGGCCGGCTGCGCCGATGTCCTGCTGGCCGACGATCCGGACCTGGTGGCCAGGGTCCGGGATTTGAGCGGGGGCGGCGTGGCCGCGGTCTATGACTCGCTTGGCAAGGACACGTTCATGCAGTCGCTGGATTGCCTGCGTCCGCTCGGCACGATGGTGACCTTCGGCAACGCGACCGGCCTGGTCGAGCCGATCGCGCCCATCGATCTGGCGCGGCGCGGCTCATTGAAACTCACTCGGCCGATCCTGTTCGATTTCGTTTCGACCACGGAACAATTGCGGGGCGCGGCCGGTACGCTGTTCGAGCAGGTAGGCTCCGGCGCGCTGTCGATCAGGATCGGGCAGCGCTATCCGCTGCGGGAAGTGGCTCAGGCGCACCGCGACGCCGAGGGGCGGCGCACCACCGGCTCGACTATCTTTCTTCCCTGATCTCGTTCAGGCGTTGGGGAGGACGATGATCTTGCCGTCGCGGGCCGAGCCGGTGCGGCCGGCGTGGGCGAAGGCTTCCTGCCATTCATCGAGGGTGTAGCGAGCCGCAATCTTGGCGCTCAAGCGGCCGTCCGCCGCCATCAGCGCGATTTCGTTCTGCAATTGGTCGATTTCCTCTTCTGTGCGCGTGGCGAAGCAGCGCGTCGTGGACATGCCGCACAGGCGGATGTCGTGCAGGAACATCTGCCAGAAGTCGATCTGGCAGGGCTGGTCGGTCAGGGTCCCGTAATTCACGATCAGGCCGCCGTCGGCCAGGCAATTGGCCATGCGCATGACCGCCTCGCCGGCGATCGCGTCGATTCCGAGACGAATGTCCGCCCCGCCCGTCGTCTCGCGTATACGTTGGGGAAGGTCCGGTCCGTCGAGAACCACGGCGTCGGCGCCCAGGTCCTTCAGTTCCTGAACAACCTCTTCCCGCCGCACGAGATTGACCGTGCGGTAGCCCCACTTCGCCGCGAGAACGATCAGGTACCGCCCGACATTGGAATTCGCCGCATCCTGCAGCACCCATTCGCCCTGCTCGAGATCCACGAAGTCCTGCAGCAGGGTCCAGGCCGTTGCACCGTTGATATTAGACAGCACGAGCTGCTCCGCGTCGCCGGCCGGCGCACGCCGCATGCCCATGTCGTTGCGGTGGGCCCGCACGTATTCGGAAAATGTCCCGCAGCCCAGCGGAAGAAACACGCGGTCGCCGGCCGCGTAGCCGGAATCGGCCCCGGTTTCCACGACTTCTCCCACGCCCTCGAAGCCCGGCGTGACCGGCAGGGGACGGCGCAGCGCGTCGATGCCCTGCACCAGCTTGATGTCGGCGATGTGCATCGCGCTGGCCTCCAGCCTGACGATGACTTCACCGGGACCGGGATCGCCGAGTTCAACCTCCTCCAGCCGCACCACGTCGGCCGGTTCGCCGTTGCGGTCGAACCTAAGCCGGCGTGTCCGCATCGGTGCGGTATCTGTCCAGCAGTTCCTCGCTGAGGCCGAATTCCCGGGCCAGTCCTTCGAACAGTTTGCCGGTCACGGCGTTCTCGCCCCGATCGAGTAGCGCGCCTTCCACCTGGCCCCTGACCATCTTCTGCAGGGCCTTGGGTACCCCATTCAGCATTTCCAACGCCTGGGCGTCCCACTCCATGGCCTCCGCCTCTGCGGCCTCTTCCTCGGCCTCGTCGTCCACCGGTTCCACCTCGACATCCGGCGGGTCGCCCAGCTCGTGCATGACCACATCGTGGGTCGAGGTATAGAAGTAGTACTTGCGTTTTTCGTCGCCCAAGCCCACCGGCAGGTTCATGGCCGGCAGGCGCTCGGCGCGGGGCAGGGCGGCCAGGCCCTTGTCCATCACGATGGCTTCCATCTTGCCGAGCACATGGCCCTGGGTGCGGTCGAGTTCGTAGATCTTGTCGACCGTGCATTCGATGATCTGCGGGCACTCGGCGATGCTCGGCGGCTTGACCTTGCGCGACGGAATCATCGTGTAGTTGGTGTAATCCAGTTCGTTGGCGCCGTCGGGATAGAAACGCCCGGTTTCCATCATGTCTTCCAGCGTGTCGTAGGAAGGGCAGTTGATCACGAATTCGCCGGTATTGCGGATGTTGTTAAAGGTGTGCGAGGTATTTCGGAAACCGAGCAGGATTCGCGGATTCTTGTGCATCACGTCGTGTTGCATGATGTGCGAATACGCTCCGGCGTTTATCCGGCCGTGCTTGTCCAGCGTGGTAACGATGGTGATGAGCTTGGGGAAGATCCAGTAATCCGAATACCAGAACGGCCGGATCCGCACTTCCTCCTTCTCGGGCAGATTGTTTACTTGGGTGTCCATGCTCCGGGAGTATATCCGTCCTCAGGGCCGCGCGCAGCGGGCCCGCCGTTAAACTGCCTGCTCGAATGAGCGAGGCGAAGAAAAAGCGGGGGCTGCTGGGATCCTGGTCGCTGGTGGCGGGGCTTACCACCGTGTCCCGCGTGCTGGGACTGGCGCGCGAGATCGCCTTTGCCCGCTTCCTTGGCGCCGGCGTGGTCATGGACGCGTTCATCGTGGCCTTCCGCATCCCCAGCCTGTTCCGGCACTTCTTCGCCGAGGGTGCGCTGACGCAGAGTTTCGTGCCGGTCTATTCCGAGCGCATGGAGGCCGGCGACAAGGAGGAGCTTGAGGACCTGCTGGGCCGGGTCATGGGCACGCTGGGGGCGGTCGTGGCGGTGGTTTCGCTGGTCGGCGTGATCTTCGCGCCGGTATTCGTCTGGCTTTGCGCGCTGGGCTTCGCGCTGGAGGGCGGGGAGTCGTACGAGCAGGCGGTGACGATGCTGCGCCGCACCTTCCCGTACCTGTTCTTCATCTCGATTACCGCAATGCTTGCCGCGGCGCTGAATGCCCACCGCAAGTTCGCCGCGGCGGCCTTCACCCCGGTGCTGATGAATGTCTGCCTGATCGCGGCGGCCGGCCTGTACGCCATGCAGGCGGACCCGCAGGGCACGGTGCTGGGCTGGGGCGTCTTCGCGGCCGGCATCGCGCAGATGGCCTTTCTGCTGGTGTTCGCCCGCGCCACCTGCGGTTCCTTTCGCCCGCAATGGGGCTGGCGGGACTCGCGGGTGCGGCGCATCCTCACGCTGATGGCGCCGGTTATCATCGGCTCGTCGGCTGCCCAGGTGGGCGTGCTGCTGGACACGGTCCTGGCCAGCTTCCTGGCGTCCGGGAGCCTGAGCTGGCTGAACTTCTCACAGCGCCTCATGGAGTTTCCGCTGGGCGTGTTCGGTGTCGCCCTGGCAACGGTGGCGCTGCCCAGGCTTTCCCGCCTGCATGCCGCGGGCGAGCGCGACGAATACCTGGCCTCCACGGGGTGGGCCATCCGTTCCGGGCTGGCCATCTCGCTGCCCTGCGCCGCCGGGCTTTTCATCCTGGCGGAGCCGATCATGGCCACGTTGTTCCTGGGCGGCAAGTTCAACCTCGTGGACGTGGAAATGGCGGCCCTGAGCCTTCAGGCCTATGCCCTGGGATTGCCCGGCCTGGTGGGAATCAAGACGCTGGTTCCTTCGTTCTTCGCCCGCCAGGACATGAAGACCCCGGTCAAGGTGGCGTTGCTGGCCCTGGCCTGCAAGTTTGCGGTGACGCTGCCGCTGCTCTGGTACTGGGTGGCGCAGAACCTGCACGCGCCGCACGCGGTGCTGGCGGGTGGCACGGCGCTGGGCGCGACGATCAACGCGGCCGCCCTGTGGCTGGTGTTCAGGCGCCAGGATCCCGACGCCAAGCGGGGTGTGATGTTCAGGCCGCTGTTGCGTATCGTCGTGGCGACGGGACTGATTTCGGTCCTGCTGATCGAATTCGCCCCGGCCCCGGCGCTCTGGCCGGAGGTATCGCGGTTTGTCCGGGTGCTGTGGATACTGGCCTGCGTGGGCGGCGCCGCGGCGGCGTATTTCGTTGGCCTGTTCCTGACCGGTCACCGCTGGCGGGACGACTAGCAGCCCGTGGCGGAATCCCGCGTCGCGCCGAGACCGGCGAGACGCCCGCCTGGCAAGGCGCGAGGAGCGCGCATATCGGGAATATGCAAGCGACGAGCAACGCAGTCCAGGCGGGATGGATCGCCGGTCGAACGCAGTGGGACTTCCGCCACGGGCTGCTAGACCCTCCTATAATTGGTCCACTGGAGCAATTTTTCGTTCCACCACGGCCTTCCCGCCCCGCAAGCGATGCTTCTCCTACGCCGAATTCCCTGCTTGCCGGCCTCCATCGACGACGGATGCGCCGTGACCATCGGCGGCTTCGACGGCATGCACATCGGTCACCAGGAGGTCCTGGACCGGGTCCTCAAGGCGGCCCGCGAGCGCAACCTGGCGGCGGTCGTGTTCAGTTTCGAGCCGTCTCCCAAGGAATTCATGGCGAGGGGAACGCCGCCGCCCCGACTGATGACCCTGCGCGAGAAATGCGCCGCGCTGAACGCCGCGGGCCTGGACGCCCTCTATTGCCCACCGTTCAACGATGCGATCCGCACGCTTTCTCCGGATGACTTCATGCGCCGGCTGCTGTCCGGACTGCTGAACGCGCGGCACGTGATCCAGGGGCCGGGCTTCCGGTTCGGCTACAGGCGAGGCGGCGGCATGGATGAGCTCGAGGCCGGCGGCAGGCAGCTCGGCTTCAGCGTGGAGCAGGCGCCGCCCGTGAGCGTCGACGGCGAGCGCGTGTCGAGCACCGGCGTGCGGCGGGCGCTGGCGGCTTCCGACCTGGCGCGCGCCGCGAAGCTGCTGGGCCGCCGCTACAGCATGGGCGGGCGCGTCATTCACGGTCTCAACATCGGCGCCGCAAAGCTGGGCTATCCCACGGCCAATATTCCGCTCAAGGGCCGCGTCAGTCCACTGGACGGCATCTTCGCCGTGCGCGTGCACGGCGTGGAGGAAGAGCCGCTGGCGGGCGTGGCCAGCATCGGCTACCGGCCCACGGTGGGCGGCACCGAGAAAATCCTCGAAGCGCATATCTTCGATTTCAGCGGCGACCTGTACGGACGTTTCCTGGACG
The DNA here is from genome assembly GCA_963666765.1 of Gammaproteobacteria bacterium. Lineage (GTDB taxonomy): Bacteria > Pseudomonadota > Gammaproteobacteria > Steroidobacterales > Foliamicaceae > Foliamicus. Next base: position 1,097,973 of record OY762933.1, on the reverse strand, counting down.
TCGAGCCGGTGGCGAAGTTGCGCGACGAAGTGCACTTCAAGAATCTTGACGAACTGCGCGTGCAGATGGATCGCGACGCCCACCAGGCCCGCGCGCTCTTGCGCGCCGCGTAGCGGTTCGCCACACTTCCGTTTTCGAGCACACTTCACGCTGACATGCCCGACTACCGTGACACCCTGAACCTGCCGCGTACGGCTTTCCCGATGCGGGCCAACCTGGCGCGCCGCGAGCCGGACATGCTGCGCGAATGGGAGACCGGCGGCCGCTACAGGCGCATCCGCGAGCACATGGCCGGGCGCAGGAAGTTCACGCTGCTGGACGGTCCGCCGTACGCCAACGGCTCAATCCACATCGGCCATGCCTACAACAAGGTGCTCAAGGACATCATCGTGAAGTCGAAGATCCTCGACGGCTACGACGCGCCCTACGTCCCGGGCTGGGATTGCCACGGCCTGCCGATCGAGGTGCGGGTGGAGCGGGAACTGGGCCACGAGGCCGCCGCCCTCGACGGCGCGGCCTTTCGCGAGGCCTGCCGGCGCTATGCGGCCAGCCAGATCGAAGGCCAGCGCGAAGATTTCAGACGGCTTGGCGTGCTGGGCGAGTGGGAACGGCCGTACCTGACCATGGCGGCGCGTTACGAGGCCAACCAGATCCGGGCGTTCGCCGAAATCTTCGCCCGCGGCCACGTCTATCGCGGCCAGAAGCCGGTCCACTGGTGCCTGGACTGCGGGTCGGCCCTGGCGGAAGCGGAGGTCGAATACGAAGACAAGACGTCGATTGCCGTAGACGTGCGATTTGTCGCCGACGATCCCGCCGATTTCCACGCCCGCGTACCGGGCCTGGAGGCAAGCGATGCTCCGCTGTGCGTTCCGATCTGGACGACCACGCCGTGGACCCTGCCGGCCAACCGCGCGGTGGTCCTCAGCGACACTTTCGATTACGTTCTCATGGAGGCGGAGATCGACGGACGGGTCGAGCGCCTGGTGCTCGCGCGCGGACTTGCCGGCGACGCCCTGGAGCGCTTTGGCGCGAGCGGCGCGCGCGAACTGGCCGCGCTGAAAGGCGCGCAACTCGCCGGCCTGAACCTGAGGCATCCCTTCTATGATCGCCTGGCGCCCGTGCTCACCGCCGATTACGTCACGCTGGAAGCCGGCACCGGCGCCGTGCACACCGCGCCCGCGCACGGGCTGGACGACTTTGCGACCTGCCGCAAGGCGGGTCTGCCGGTGGACAATCCGCTCGGCATCGACGGCCATTTCCTCAGGGACACGGGTCTGGTGGGCGGGCTGCACGTCGAAGAGGCCGACAAGCGCATTCCCGACCTGCTGGCGGATCGCGGCATGCTGCTTTGCCGGGAAAGCTACCGGCACAGCTATCCGCACTGCTGGCGGCACCATCGCCCGCTCTTGTTTACCGCGACCCCGCAGTGGTTCGTGGGGCTGGACCGGGAGGGATTGCGCGCCAGGGCCGCGGAGGCCATCGGGCAAGTGGACTGGTATCCGGGCTGGGCCGAGGAGCGCATAGCCGGGATGGTCGAAACGCGCCCGGACTGGTGCATCTCGCGCAGCCGCGCCTGGGGCGTGCCGCTGCCGCTGCTGGTGGATCGCGAAACCGGCGAACCGCACCCGGACTCGGCGCGGCTGATGGCGGAGATCGCCGGGCGCATGGACGAGAAGGGCATCGAGGCGTGGTTCGCGCTGGACCCGGCCGAGCTGCTGGGAGACGAGGCGGAGCGTTACCGCAAGGTCACGGACGTGATGGACGTGTGGATGGATTCCGGACTGGTGCATCGTTGCGTGGGCGCCGAGCATCCGGAGATCGAGGACCCCGCCGACCTCTACGTGGAAGGCTCCGATCAGCATCGCGGCTGGTTCCAGTCGTCGTTGCTGACGTCGGTGGCCATCGACGGCCGGGCGCCGTACCGGGCCGTGCTGACGCACGGTTTCGCCGTGGACGAGGAGGGCCGCAAGCAGTCCAAGTCGCGAGGCAACGTAGTGGACCCGCGCGAAGTGGTCGACAAGCTGGGCGCGGATGTGCTCAGGCTTTGGGTGATGACTACCGACTACCGGCGCGAAATGAGCATTTCCCCGGACATCCTCACGCGCGTATCGGACGCGTACCGCCGCCTGAGGAATACGGCGCGCTTCCTGCTCGGCAACCTGAGCGACTTCGATCCCGGCCGGCACGCGGTGGCGCCGGAGAACGCCGTGGACCTGGACCTCTGGGCGTTGCAGCGGACCGGGGAGCTGAACGATGCGGTGTGGAAGCACTACCGAAACTACGAGTTCCACCCGATATTCCAGCAGGTACACAACTTCTGTGTTGTCGATATGGGCAATTTCTACCTGGACGTGATCAAGGACCGCCTCTACACGATGCCGGCGGACAGCCACGGCAGGCGTTCGGCGCAGACCGCGCTCTGGCACATCGGCGAATGCCTGACGCGCTGGCTTGCTCCGGTGCTCAGCTTCACGATCGAGGAATTCTGGAAGGAGTTCGCCGGGGACCGCCCGGAATCCGTATTCATGTGCGGACCGCACGAACTGCCCGATCTGCCCGCGTGCCGGGCCGACTGGGACACGCTGCGCGAAGCGCGCGCTCAGGTCCTGGGCGTAATGGAGGAAGCGCGCAAGGCCGGGCAGGTAGGTTCGTCGCTGGAGGCGGAACTTACCGTGCCCGCGGACGACGCCACCCTGACCGCCCTGCGGCAACTCGGTGACGAATTGCGCTTTGTGTTTATTTCCGCGGCGGTGGAGCTTGAGCCGGGGGAGGCTGGGCAGGCGCCTTTGTGCCGCGCGAGCGAGCATCCGAAATGCGAACGCTGCTGGCACCGCGTGTCCGTGCGCCCGGAAGGCGAAGATCATGCCGGTTTGTGCGAGCGTTGCGTGCTGAATATTGAAGGCGCGGGCGAAAAGCGGGTCTGGGCATGAAGGCGCCGCGGTTCAGCGTGTTGCTCGCGGTGTCGGCCTGCGTTGCGGTGGCGGACCAGGTGGTGAAGTGGATCGTGGCCGCACGCCTGGACGAGCTGCAGCGCATCGTGGTGCTGCCGTTTTTCGACCTGGTGCGCTGGCACAACACGGGCGCCGCATTCGGCATGCTTTCGGGCGCGTCAGGCTGGCAGAACGGCCTGTTTCTCGTGCTGGGGGTGGTGCTTGTGGGAGTCCTGGTTTCGATGATGCGCAGCGCCTCGAACGCCGGCGACTCGCTTTGGGGGCTGGGGCTGGCGCTGATGACCGGCGGAGCGGTGGGCAATCTCATCGATCGAGTAGCGCGCGGCTACGTGCTCGACTTCGTGTCGCTGCACTACGGGGGCTGGTACTTCCCGGCTTTCAACGTCGCCGATTCCGCGATCACCGTCGGCGTGGCCATGGTGCTTCTGCACGTCATTCTCCAAAGCCGCACCACCTGACCCGGCTAGTGTGCTGTCTCGTAATTGCGAGACAGCACACTAGGGCCAGCAGGCGTCCGTACTGTCCTCGCCGCCGGCGCTTTCCGCCGTGCGGCGGCCGGTGGAATCCACGGCAAGAACGCGGCACCGCTCGTCACCACCCTGAGGACCCTCCGGATCGGCCACCGCCTCTATCCGGAAGCCGCCGGCCAACCCGCCTTCAGGCGCGCGCAGGCGAAGTTCGTAATAGCCGCGCTCGGTGCCGCCCACGCCCAGGCCGGCGGGCGGCGGAACCGCCAGCTCATCCGCGCGCGCATAGCGTCCGTTCTCGAAGAAGAAGCGCTCCTGCAGGACGGCGACACGCAGCAGCGCCTCGGTGGCGTCCAGGCGCCGCGCCCGCTCGAGTTGTCCGGTCCAAAGCGGCGTGGCCGCCGCGGCCAGCAAGGCGAGTATGGCCAGCGCCACCAGCAGTTCCGTCAGGCTGAACCCCCGGGAGGGAGTGTTTCTCATTCCACATCCTCACGCCAATAGCGCCGGACCGGCGGCTGGGCGGCATCGTCCGGGCAGTCGCCTTCAATCCCGCAAATCTCGATTTCCTCCGGCAAGGCCGCGTCCGGTTCGCCCGGCGCCAGCAACATGAAGCCGGCCACCACCGGGGCCCGCGCCCGCGGTCCGGCCGTTCCCAGGGACCTCACTTCGAAATGCAGAGCGCGTTTCGGCGTGTCCGGCTCTTCAAAGCCCGGCGGGAGCGCGGTCGTTTCCGCAAAACGCACGCTCCACTCCACGCACCGGGAAGCGATTCGGCAATAACGCCCTTCTTGCGGCGCATCCAGGCGGAATCGCCGGGCGGACAGCGCCATGCCGACCCCGGTTTCCGCCAGTCGGACCGCCTCGGCGTACTCCCTTGCATTGCGGACCTGCAGCCATTGCAGTGCGGCGTCCCCCTGGCCGGCTGCGGCCAGCAGCGACAGGCCCGCAAGCATCATCAGCACCACGGCCAGCACCACGCCGCGCTCGGAATTCTCACCGGCGCGCATTCGCCACCACCTCGCTGCCGGCCACGAGCAGGCGCCGCCTTGAATCGTCGAAACTCCGCGCGGCGCGGTCCGCATAGGCGTACGTCTTCGCGTCCACGAAGCCCGTCTCGGCGCTGTCGTGGCGCAGGAGCAGCCAGAACCGCACCGCCACGACACGCGCACCGGGCGCTGCCGGCGCGCTCGGATCGATCACGCGGTCGGCCCGCCCGTCGCCATCAACATCAAGCGCCAGACGAACCTGAAGGTCTTCTACGCCGGACAGGATCTCCTCGTCGCGCAGCGATCCGCCTCTGACCAGTGTCTTGCGCCGCAACGAAGGCTCCCCGGGCTCGTGGCTGGACCGGGCGGCGACATACCAGGCGTGCATCACGAGATCGCGCAGCTCGGTTTCGCCTTCCAGCGCGGGCGGCGAACTGGCGGAAAACACGACTGCTTCGCGGCGCGACGAATGCACCTGCAATCGCCGCGAATCCACGCCGGCAGTTGCCGGGGCCGCCCGGCGGACTTCCAGCACGTCGGTTCCGGGCTGCCGCGCGTTCCGGTACGGGGGACAGGGTAGGGGCCAGGAATCGGAGGCGGCCAGGTAGCTTTCAAACCGAAAGGCCCAGTCGCCAACATCCGCGCCGCCGCAGCGGATTGACGTCCCCGCGGCTGTCCGGAGCGCCCGGGGGTCGGAACTCAGGCCCCAGAAGCCCGCCGAACGGATGTCGGCGCGCAGCAGGTCCAGCACGAAGCGCGCCTTCTCTTCAAGACTGTGCAGGTTGTCCGCCGCCCGGCTTGATTGGCGCAGCTGCTGCATGGCGCCGAAGACGCCCAGCAGCAAAAAGCTCGAGATGGCGAGCGACACGAGCAGTTCGGCCAGGCTACTGCCTCGCTGGCGGTCGCTATGACGTGCTATCGGCCTGCCCACAGCACCAGCCCTGCGGTGTCGCCGGAACCCGCGGGCCAGCGCATTTCGACCCGGTATGCCGGCGGCGCGCCGCCCAGCGCCGTCACCTCGCATTGCAGACCGGGCAGGGTGGCGGAAGCTCGCCTTTGCCATGAACGCAATTCATCGCCGCCACTTGTCGAGGGGTTCGCGGCAATCCAGGCGACGAGGTCTTTCGCCAGCATGTCGGCGAGGAAGTATCCGTGCGCGGCGCGGCTCTCCCGCAGGCGTTCGGTGATCAGGGCGCCGGCGCCGAGCAGCCCCAGGCTGAAGAGCGCCATCGCAAGCAGGCACTCGGCGAGACTGAAGCCCCGCTCGCACTTACCCTGGCGGGCAGGAAAGCGGGTCGCCATTGCTGGCCGTGTCGGCAAGCCGCGGCCTGCCGATATTGTTGACGATGATCGCGCGCGCCGCGCGGCTCCCGCGCCGGTCGCAAACGGTCAGGGTGCCGTTGGTGGAGCGCCCGCGGAACGGCCGGAACACGAACCGGGTGCGATTCGAGCGAATGGACAGACCGGCCTGGCCCCGCGATCGGTAGAGGATTGAACCCGGCGGCGGCGCATTCGGCGTGGAAACCGTTGGGCCGTCGTGGACAATCCAGCCGGTGTCCCAATCCTCCGCGGCGCCGCAGCGCAATCCGTCGGGGCTGGAACACACAGTCGTGTCCCGGCCCCTTTCGGCGGCCGTGCGGCGCGCAAAGTGCAGGCTGCGGACCAATCCATTGATCGTCGTGCTCCGCTGCAGATTGAGCATTCCGGTAGCGATGGCGGGCTGGGTCAGGAGGACGGCAATTGCGCTGACAGTCAGTGCAACCAGAATTTCCAAAAGCGAAAAGCCACGCATCATGCGATCCCTTACATGCGCCGATCCCGCGGGCGCAGAAGGCAAATTACCCGCTGGCCCGATGCGGCTGAAGGCAGCTATTGCACGCATTCGCCGAAAAATCCGGCAAATGGCGTTTGCGATACAATCCGGCCCTTCTCGTGTCCGCTGCACGACCCGGCCGGAATAGCTCAGCTGGTAGAGCAACGCATTCGTAATGCGTAGGTCGTCAGTTCGAATCTGACTTCCGGCACCGAACCCTCGACAAAGGTCCGGTCCATTCTCCGATTGACGCCTCTCGTCAGAACGTGCCGCGCTTCGGTGTTTGCCACGCCTGCGCGAACTGGATGCCCGGTGGCGCTGAAGTCGAGACCACCCGGTCCCCACGACTCGGCGTCCCGCTCATCGAAACCGTCTCGGCAACGCTGAACTGCTCCTGCACGACCGCCACGCGCACGGTGCCGAGTTCCGTATCCATGCTGCCAAGACTCAGCCCCGTTTCGGGATCGATCAGTTCCTCGCCCTTCGCGACTACCCGAAGCTCGTCGCCCACGGCGACAACCCCGCTGCCCAGGTTGACCCACACGCGCCCGTCCTCCGCCCGGACCACGCTGCCCGACGCCGGTTCCGCACCGATCTGCTTCACCAGTTCGTAGATGCCTTTGTTCGTCCCCGCGATGACCGCCTGCCCGATGGGCGTCCGGGAGTAGCTTGAGAAGAAACCGCCGAGAACGCCGCCGCCCGTGAACGCAAGCCCGCCAAGCATCAGGCCCTGCTCGCGGATGACCGACTCGATCTGCCGCGTGTACACAACCTCACTGGTTTCGGCGTCGATCAGCCGGAAGTTCATGCCCACCCGCCCCTGGCCGGCCTTGACGCCGATGGCGCCGATCACCGCCGGCAGGCGGCCGGAGGCGAGCCCGCCGAGCCCGCCGCCCTTTCTTTCGGACACGTTCGCCTCGTAGTCCGTCACGACAACCTGCACCAGGTACTTCGCGCCGAGGACGTTCCCCGTCCTCGCGCCGGACGGCTTCGAGACACGCTCGGACGTGACGAGGTCCTGTTCCTGCAGCACCGAGTCCAGCGCCTGCCGCTCCACCAGCCGGAACCGTCCGGTGCGGTTCATCACATCGGTGACGATCGCCTCGATCCCGTTCACCGGCACCATGTTGGCGTGTTCCGTCTCCCACGTCACACTCTCGCCGTCCCGTCCCGCGACCTGGAAGCTCGACGCAGCACTGGTGTTGTCCACCGGCAGCACCGCCACCCGGGAGCGCCCGCCGGTGTGGTCGCCCCACTCGACGTTGACGAGGTACCTAGCCTCTATGGCGTCGATGGACTCTGGCAGCGGCAGCTTCGACTTCTCGCCCACCGCGTAGGCCAAATAGTCTCCGTGGGCCGCGCCGCAAAGCCAGAAACTGGCGCACAGCGCAAACGTCGCCGTAACTGAAATCTTCATCGCATCCCTCTCCGTCGTCACTCGGGGCGTGCGGCCCTGAAGGGGAACCGCTTTGCACCAATCGGACATCCCTTGAGTCCGCAGATAACCCCGCTCACCAATAAAACTATAACTCAAACTGATAGGGATACTGGCAACTCGCATATTCCCTTCACTACCTGAGCCTCCGACCGTCCGGCGCCGACAGCACAATCTCCTCGGCGCACACGGTCTCGGCATTGATCAGATCCCCATTTTTCAACTATCTGATAAATGTATACTTATCCTATAGATGTAAATTCATATATATCGTTTATTAGAATTTAAGTATATTGATTGATATACTATTATTCTGTTGACGACAATAAATGGATACACCTATGAGTGTTAGGCAAACTGCCAGAAGGCAATATGCTCGGATCATAGATAGTGCGAGTAAACACGTCGAAGGACTGAACACGCCGCGTGAAGGATGGCTCGCAACGATGCGCAAGGCGCTCGGCATGTCCGCGTCGCAGCTTGCGCGGCGGGCGCAAGTATCGAGAGCTGCAATCTATCAGGCAGAGCGCAAAGAGCGTGAAGGTGGAATCACAATCAGGCAAATGGAAAAGCTCGCCGCTTCCCTGGGAGGGCGCTTCGTTTACGCGATTGTGCCGGATGAGGGTGACGTTGGAGATCATGTACTTGCCCAGGCTCGGGCCAGGGCCGAAAGTATTGTTCGCCGCGCCAGTTCTCATATGGCGCTGGAAGAACAATCGTTACCGGACAATCAGGTTTCGAAGGAGATCGAGAGATTGGCCCGGAATCTCGCCCGAGACCTGCCGCCTGGCCTATGGGACAAGGTGTGACATTTGCCTATCCCCCGGGCGCAACGCCACTTGGCCCGGATGAATTGACTGGCCTGAAGTTTGGGCACATAACTACACGGGGCGAGCTGGACGAACTGGAACAGGCCAATATCGCGCAGGGCTTGCTTTGGCTGGAAAGGATTCGCGGGAGAGATGTTCTGAGTGAGGACTTTCTGCGGACACTTCACAGGCAGCTATTCGGAGATGTATGGAAGTGGGCGGGGACTCTTCGCACGCACGAAACGAATATCGGTTGTGCTCCATTTGATATCGCTTCCAAGCTCCACATCCTGCTGGATGACGCGCGACTCTGGGCCGAAGGCGGAGTTTATTCTCCCCTGGAGGCGGCAGCTCGTTTCCATCACCGAATGGTTCAAATCCATTTGTTCCCCAATGGCAACGGTCGTCACGCTCGCATTGCCGCCGACATTTTCCTGGAGCGCCATTTCGAGCGCCCCGCCATTGATTGGACAGGCGGGTTCGACCTGCAAACGGACAATGAGCGTCGAGATTCCTATATCAGGGCGCTGCAATGCGCCGACAGGGGTCAACTGGAACCTTTATTGGAATTCGTGGGCTTGCGAAGGTGACGCACCAACCATTTGCAATCCCGAAACAGGCGCAGCCGGGATTCTCCGGGATTGGAAGTTTCGTGGCTGCCATAAAATGCGGACCAGGAACTTATGCGGCTCATCATTGGAATTTCCGGCGCCAGCGGCGTCATCTACGGCATCCGGCTGCTGCAAGCCCTGCGCGAGGCCGACGACGTGGAGACGCACCTCGTCGTCAGCAATGGCGGCAAGGTCAATATCGCGCTGGAAACGGACTGGAAGGTGCGCGACGTGGAGGCGCTGGCGGATGTCGTGCATCCCGACAGCGACGTGGCGGCCACGATTGCCAGCGGTTCCTTCCGGACCGGCGGCATGATCGTGGCGCCCTGTTCCATGAAGACGCTGGGCGCAATCGTGAATTCCTACGCGGCCAACCTGCTGGCGCGCGCCGCGGACGTGACCCTGAAGGAAGGCCGCAGGCTGGTCCTGGCGCCACGCGAGACGCCGCTGCACGCCGGCCATCTGCGCCTGATGCACGAAGCGGCGCTGATGGGCGCGATCGTCGCGCCGCCGGTGCCGGGTTTCTACGCCAAGCCGGACACGGTGGAAGACATCGTCAACCACACCGTCGGCAGGCTGATGGACCTGTTCGGCCTGGAAACGGACCTGGTGCGCCGCTGGCCCGGCGGCAAGGCGGCCGCGAAGAACTAGCAGCCCGTGGCAAGACTCCCACTGCGTTCGACCGGCGATCCATCCCGCCTGGACTGCGTTGCTCGTCGCTTGCATATGCCCGATATGCGCGCTCCTCGCGCCTTGCCAGGCGGGCGTCTCGCCGGTCTCGGCGCGACGCGGGATCTTGCCACGGGCTGCTAGGTGGTTGGCGGGCGTCGGGCGCAGGTCGTCCAGTGGCGAATGCGCCAGTCGCCATTTATTTTTTCGGCCACCAGGGTGCCCATGCCTTCCTTGGTGCGCCTTTGCCCGTCCCTGACGGCAGAGGCGCGGAAAACGAACACGCCGTAGGACAGATCGCCGTTTCCGAAGGCGTGCACGAGCTGCGCCTTGTATTCCATGTCCTTGAGCATGCCCAGTTCGAGGCTGAGGTGATTCTGGTCATAGTCCGCCCAGCCGTAATTGGGATAGCTGGATTCGACGCTCAGGAACGCTTCGTCCGTGCGCATGCAGGCCTCGACTTCGGAAAGCTCCGCCGACTCGACGCCCTTTGCGTATCGGTCCAGCAGTTCCTGCAGTTCCTTCTGGATTCCGCTCAGCGATTCTGCGGGGCCGAGCACGGGCATGTCGGATATGGGGCGCGTCACCCATGCCGGCATTTCTCTTCCACCTGGTGCGGCCATGACGATGTCTCCTGCGGTTGATAAGCGGGCGTCAACTTTACCGCAGACTCCGCGTACCGGCTAGAATTGCGCGCCATGAACGAAAGGAAGACCGCCATCGTGACCGGCTCGGCCACCGGTGTTGGCGCTGCGACGGCCGAGTTGCTGGCAGTCCGCGGCTGCAATGTCGTGGTGAATTACACCCGCAGCGAAAAGGAAGCGCATGAGACCGCCGCTCGCTGCGAAGCGGCAGGCGCCGAAACGAGGGTGGTGCAGGCGGACGTTTCCGAAGACGCCGACTGCAAGGCAATGGCCGCCGCCGCCATGGATGCCTGGGGGCGGATCGACTACCTGGTGAACAACGCCGGCCGCACCAAGTTCAACCCCTTCGCCAATCTCCACGGCATCGAAAAGCAGGACTTCCTCGATATCTACGCGGTCAACGTGGTGGGCGCCTACCAGATGATCCGCGCCGTGGAGCCGCACATGCGTGCCCTCGGCAGCGGCGCCGTGGTCAACAACTCGTCGATCGGCGGCATTACGGGCATCGCCTCGTCGATTCCGTACGCCGCATCCAAGGCCGCGCTGAACCTGATGACCAAGTCGCTGGCGCATGTGCTGGGGCCTGAAATCCGCATCAACAGCGTCGCGCCCGGCCTGATCCAGACCCGCTGGCTGAAGGGCGGAATGGGCGATGAGGCGTATGAGGCCATGCTGGAAATGGCGCGCGAGGGGCTGCCGCTGAAGCAGGTCGCCGAGCCGCAGGATGTCGCCGAGGTCATCGTCTGGTTCCTCGAAGACGCGCCGCTTGTGACCGGGGAGACGCTGATCGCCGACAGCGGCGTGCACCTGGGGCAGTTGCCCACGCTGGCGACCGGCGACAAGGAATGACGCCCTCGCTCCCGGCACGAAGCTGATCGCGTTGAGCCCGGGGGCGGAAAAAAGCGCCGGCCTGGCGCAACTCAAGTCACGGCTGCGCCTGCCCGCGTTCGCCGCGCCCATGTTCCTGGTCTCGGGTCCCGAACTCGTTATCGAGGCCTGCAGGGGCGGCCTCATCGGCGCCTTCCCGTCCCTAAACGCCCGTCCTCTCGAAACCCTCGAGGACTGGCTGAAGCAGATTTCGGCGACGCTGGCCGAAGAAGAGCGGGCAAACCCCGGAAGGATCGCTCCCTGGGCGGTGAACCTGATCGTGCACCGCAGCAACAAGCGGCTGGCCGAAGACCTCGACCTCACGGTGAAATACCAGGCGCCCATGGTCATCAGTTCGCTGGGCAGCCCCAAGCTGGTGCGCGAGCAGGTGCACTCCTACGGCGGCCTGCTGTACAGCGACGTCAACAGTCTGTTCTACGCGCACAAGGCCGCCGATGCGGGCGCCGACGGCCTGATCCTGGTGGCGTCCGGCGCCGGCGGGCACACCGGCATGATCACACCCTTCGCCTTCGTCGCCGAGGTCCGCAAGTTTTTCGACGGCCCCATCGTGCTCGCGGGCGGCATCTCCTCGGGCGCCGACATCGCTGCCGCCATCGCCATGGGCGCGGACTTCGCCTACGTGGGGACACGCTTCATCGCCGTGCGCGAGAGTCTGGCGTCGGACGGCTACCGGCAGATGCTGGTGGACAGCGGCGTGGACGACCTGGTGCTCACGCCGTACTTCACCGGTGTGCCGGCCAATTACCTCAAGGCAAGCGTCGTGAATGCCGGGGTCGATCCGACAGAGTTGAACAAGGCTAATCCCGACATCCAGTTCGACAACGAGGAGAAGCGCTCCAGGGCATGGCGCGACATCTGGTCGGCAGGGCAAGGCGTAGGCTCGGTCGACACTGTCCTCACCACCGCCGACCTCATCGCCGAACTCGAAGACGGCTACCGCAAGGCCATCGCCCGCCTCAACGGGAACTAGCGGCCCGTCCGGACACTTCCGGATCTCGCCTAGCCCGTGGGCCAGCGCGGGTGATGCAGGTCGATCACGTAGTCGTGCGAGTGCCGCCTGGGATCGTGGCGGTGCGGATGGCTGTGCGGTTCCTCTCCTTCGCCGCCTTCGTGAGCGTGGCGATGATGGCGGTCGTGGAAGTGCTGGTGCGCGTGTTCTACCGCCTCATGGTCGTGCAGGACTTCCTCATGGTCCTTGCGCGGCCACAGCCGGGCGCCCGCCACCGCCAGCGCGATGCAGATCAGTCCCAGGACCAGGCCGGCCGTGGAGAGCCCCAGCGTCACTCCCAGCCATCCGGCCAGCGGGTAGCCGACCAGCCAGGCGCAATGCGACAGCGAGAAGTGGGCCGAGAAGTACGCGGGCAGGTCGGCCGGGCTGGAGGATCGATTGATAACCCTGCCTGAGGGCGTATAGACCCAGGAGCCGCCCGCGCCCATGGTCGCCCACATGACAAGTACCGGAACCAGGCCCGGGGAAAGGATCATGAACAGGGCGGCGAACCCGGCCAGCATCGCGCCGCGGGAGATCAGCTGTCGGCTCCTGATGCGGCGCAGGATCAACGGGGTGGTCAGGGCGGCGGCCATGGATCCGGCGCCGTACGCCAGCATGGTTACAGCCACCAGGAATTCCGCCCCGCCCAGTTCGGTGCGCACGTAGTCGACGTTGTTCACCAGCACCGCGCCGCTGACCATGGCGGCGCCAAAATAGAGTACCAGCAGCGCCCGCAGCCTGGGCGTGGCCATGTACGAACGCAAGCCGAAGGTCACGTCGTCCAGCACTTTTCCGGTGCGCTCCACCGGAGCGGTCTTCGGCAGCCGCGTGACGATGATGAGCAGCGCCGAGATCAGGAAGGCGGCGGAGTTCAGCTCGAACAGCAGCTCGAAACCGCCGCCGGCGGCCATCAGCGTAATCGCCAGCATCATGCTGCCGACCGTTTCCAGATCGTAGGCCAGGCGGGTCCAGGAAAGCGCCCGGGTGTAGGTGGCGTTGTCGGGCAGAACGGTCGGAGTGATGGCCTGGAACACCGGCTTGAACGCCGCCGACAGCGCCTGCACGGCGAAGATGAGCAGGTAGATCTGCCATTCGGTGGTGACGAAAGGCAGCAGCAATACGAGGCCCGCCCGTATGACGTCGCTCGTCACCAGGATGGACTTGCGCGATGTGCGATGCGCCAGCCCGCCGCAGATCGGCGCCAGGAAAACGTAAGCGATCATCTTGATCGAAAGGGCCGTGGCCAGCACCGGCGCCGCCTGGCCGCCGGTCAACCGGTAGGCCAGCAGTTGCAGGCCGACGGTGCTCAGGCCCGTTCCGACCAGCGCGATGACCTGGGCCGCGAACAGCCGCCGGAAAGCCGCGTAGCGGAACGGGTTGTCCTGCATGGGCAGCGCGCTCTTGTTCATCCCTCGGAGCCCGCATAGAGCCGGCGCAGTTCCGTTTTCTGGAGCTTGCCCTGCGGGCTGATCGGCAATTCGCTCACGATCTTCACCTGTTTGGGAATCTTATAGCGCGCCAGGTTGGCCCCGCATTGCTCAAGGACTTCTTCGACAGTCACCTGCCTGCCCTTGCGCGGCAGGACCAGCGCCATCCCTACTTCGCCCCACTTGGGATCCGGCACGCCGATCACGCCCGCCATGCTGACCGCCGGCATCTTCACGATCACGTTCTCGATCTCGGTCGGATACACGTTCTCGCCGCCGGAAATGAACATGTCCTTGATCCGGTCCACCATGAAAAGCGTTCCGTCCTCGTCCATGCGGGCCCCGTCGCCGGTCCGGAACCAGCCGTTGACCCGGGACGCGGCGGTGAGCTCCGGATCGCGCCAGTATCCCGGCGTTACGCCCGGGCCCCGCAGCTGAATCTCGCCCACCTCGCCGGAAGGCAGCTCCTTGCCCTGGTCGTCGCCGACCTGCAGCTCCACGTGCATCATCGCCTGGCCTGCGGAACCCAGCATCTCGCGGGCGCGGTGGGGCGGCGTCAGCGTGACGCTGAAACACTCGGTCAGCCCGTAGGACTGAGCCAGGGCCACGCCCTTGGCTTCCCAGGTCCGAAGCAGTTGCATGGACACGGGAGCGCTGCCCACTCCCAGGCAAACCAGCGTCGGAAACCTGGCGCTTTCGAATTCCGGCAGCTCGCTCATCATCAGGTAATGCGTGGGCACGCCGATGCAATGCGTAATCCCCATTTCGGCATCGACCAGGTAATTCAGGCATTTCTCCGCGTCCCAGCGCGGCATCACATACAGGCATCCCCCGTAGTGGAACAGCGGCGTGCCCGCCCCGTTCAGACCGGCGGTATGAAACAGCGGGGCGTAAGTCAGGCTTACGGAATCCCGCGACATGCCGGCGTGCAATGCGGCGCACAGCACCGTGTTGTGGGTCATGCGGTAGTTGTACATCACGCCCTTGGGCCTGCCGGTGGTCCCGGAGGTGTACAGGAGACAGTTGAGATCATCGCCGGCGAGTTCCGGCATGACCGTCTCCGGGCCGTGGCCGGCAATCAGTTTCTCGTAGTCCGAACCGTTTCCGGTACGGCGGATGAGCACCGTCCCCTGTTCCCATCCTTCCGCCAGCGGGAAAAATTCTTCGTCGCAGAACAGCACCTTCGGCTCGCCGTGCGCGAGCAGGGCGGCGATTTCCACGGGGTGCAGCCGCCAGTTGAGCGGCACGAAGATTGCGCCCAGCTTCCAGCAGGCAAACATGAGTTCGTAAAAGTCGGTGCTGTTCGCGGCGATGATCGCCACCCGGTCGCCCTTGCCCACGCCGTGCTCCGCGGCCAGACCGGTAGCAAGCCGCGTGCTGCGGTCGTTGAATTGCGCGTAGGTGAAGCGCCGGTCGGTGCCGAGGTCCACGCAGGCCGGAGAAGCGCCGTTGTAGCGGGCGTGGTAGGCCAGCCAGTCGTAGACCCTGTCGCTGCTCAATTGGCGCTCCTCATGCGCTGGCTGACTCCTGCCCGTGGAAAGAGAGGGTAAATTGCATTAGGCTGCGCCTTTACGCAAGTGCCGACGGGAGGATTGTTCATGGCATACGAGGATTTTCGGGCCTTTCTTGATCTGCTGGAGGAGCGCGGCGACTTGCGCCGCATCACGCAACCGCTGTCGGCGGCGCTGAACGAATCCGATCTGCAGCCGCTCATGGCGCTTCTGCACAGCGGCGCCAACCGCGCCCTGATCCTGGAGAACCTGACCGGCTACAACACGCCGGACGTTCCCGTCGCCTTCAATCCCTACGGCTCGCGCGAACGCACCGCGCTGTGTATCGACGAGGAGGACGTGCTCGAAGCCAAGCGCAAGCTGGCCCGCGTACTGGCGGACCCCGCAGGCTGGCACAAGCCGGTGATGGTGGACCGGGAGGAAGCACCCTGCAAGGACGTGGTGATACCCGAGGACGAAGTGTCGCTGGGCAAGCATATTCCGCACGTGTGGTTCGGAAAGGAGGGGCCGGCGTACATCACCAACGGCATCGCGATCACAAAGGACCCGGAGACCGGCGCCCGCAACGTGGGCTGGTACCGCCATACCCAACTCTGGAACGCCCAGCATCCGGCCGGCGGCGAGTATTCGCAGCACAACCAGGACCGCTCCCTGGCGGTTTTCGTGTACTGGAACCCGCCGATGAACCACGGCGGCCTGCACCTGGCCAAGGCCATTGCCGCCGGCAAGAAACTGGAAATCGCGATTGCCTGCAACTGCGACCCGGCGGTGCACCTGGCGTCGGCCACCGGCCTGCCGTTCGGCCAGGACGAGTACGACTTTGCCGGTGGGTTGCGCGGGGCGCCGGTCAAGCTGGTGAAGTGCGACACTGTGGACATCGAAGTGCCCGCCTCCGCCGAATACGTGCTGGAAGGCGAGTTCCTGCCCGGCCAGCAGGAGGAGATCGGCTGGCATTCCAATCCGCTCGGCTATTACGACAAGGTGCAGGTGTTCCCGCTGATGCAGGTCAACCACATCACCCATCGCAAGGCCCCGATCTGGCACGCCACCATGGAGATGGTTCCGCCGTTCGATCACAACTACCTGGCGCTGCTGCCGGTGGAGGGAGAAGTCTTAAGCGACCTGGGGCGCAAGATTCCCGAAGTCAAGGACGTGGTGGTGACGCCCAACATGACCTATATCGTGCAATTGAGCGTGGACGGCGCCACCAAGCCGCACTCGGAATTCGGCAAGTACGTGCTGCACGCCGTGTGGGGCGCGGCCGGGCGTTGGGGGCGCACCGCCAAGCTGGTGATCGTGGTGGGCCCGGACGTCGATCCGTACGACCTGAAATCGGTGGAATGGGCGATCATGACCCGGGTGCAGCCGGTCTCGGACATCATCATGAACCATTCCGGGCAGGCCTTCGTGCTGGATCCCTCGGCGCCGAAGTCGGCCCAGGGCGTTCCGGTACAGTCCGAGCAGATGGGCATCGACGCCACGGTGAAGATTCCGGAACGGTTCACGGACTATCCGGAGGTCAGCCAGGCCGATCCCGCGGACGTGGCGGCGCTGGCCCAGCGCCTGGGCGACGCCGTCGACTAGCGTTAACAGGCCCTGACCTTGGCGGAGCCGGTCGATCTTTCGCAGCTTCCGCGGCTGACGAGCCGCGAGGCGGTCGGCGGCGAACTGGTTTCGGTGGACGCCGAGGCGGGCGTAGTCACTGCACGCTACAGTCCTCCGCCGGAACTGGCCAACCCGATCGGTTCGCTGCAGGGTGGCTATGCACTCGCCATTCTGGACGATGTCAGCGGTTCCACCACCTGGTTCGGCGGAGGCGGGCGCCCGTTTACAACGGCGCAGATTTCCGCCAATTTCCTCAAGGCCGCGCCCATGGGCGAACCACTCGTGGGTGAGGGCCGGATCGTGCACAACGGCCGCCGCCAGTGTGTGGTCGAGGCGGAACTGAAGCGCGAGAAGGACGGCGTCGTGCTGGTTCGTGCCACGGTGATGAACGTATACCTCAAATAGGGGACGGCGCCCCTCCTTGAGCTGATGGTGGACATGGAAAACCTCACCGCACCTGCCCAGGCGGTGCGCGCGGATGTGCGCCGGGCGCTGCGCGAAGACGTGGGCGCCGGCGACGTGTCAGCCGATTTGCTGCCGGGCGATTCCCATGCCGCGGCGGTGGTCGTGGCGCGCGAAGAGTGCGTACTGTGCGGGCGCGACTGGTTCGAAGAGGTGTTTCGCGCCTGCGACGAACGCATCGTCGTGCGCTGGCGGGTTGCCGAGGGCGGGGTCACGACGGCGGGCGATGCCGTGTGCGAGCTTGAGGGACCGGTGCGGGGACTGCTGAGCGGCGAACGGTCGGCCCTGAACTTTCTGCAGATGCTGTCCGGCGTAGCGACGCATACACGCGCCATGGTGAAGGCGCTGGAGGACTTTCGCGCGGTCCTCCTGGATACCCGCAAGACGCTGCCCGGCCTGCGCCGGGCGCAGAAATACGCGGTGCGCGTGGGCGGCGGAAGCAATCACCGCATGGGCCTGTACGACGCCGTATTGCTCAAGGAAAACCACATCGCCGCCGCGGGAGGCGTTCGCGAAGCTTTGCAGGCGGCTGCGGATCGAGGCGGCGACCTGCCGGTAACGGTTGAAGTGCAGGACACGGATGAACTGGCCGAGGCGCTGGACGCCGGGGCCGGGTGGGTCATGCTGGACAATTTTTCCCTTGAACAGCTTTCCGCCGCCGTGCGTGAGCGCGACAAGCGTGGCCGCGAGGTGATCCTGGAAGCCTCGGGATCGGTCGGGCTGGACAATATTGCCGAATTGGCGGCCACGGGCGTGGACCGCATTTCGGTGGGCGCCCTGACCAAGAACGTCAGGGCCTGCGACTTCTCGATGCGGATCACGGCCTGACCCCGGAAACAGGACCTCGCCCCGCCATAGTCGCTGGATTCCTATAGAATCGGAAGCCAATCCTGCGTCTTCAAGGTTGCCTGCATGTCCTGGTGGTTGTGGATCGTTTTCGGCGTGGTTCTGCTGGTGGCCGAGGTTTCCATAGACGCGGCCTTCTGGCTGCTTTTCATCGGATTGAGCGCCGTCCTGGTGGGACTCGGCGGCTTCTTCGGCCTGACTGGCGACCCGGTGGCGCAATGGCTCTTGTTTGCCGGCCTTTCGCTTGTGCTTCTGTATTTCTTCCGGGGCCGCTTGCGGGCCGCTGCCATGCGCCGCAAGGGCGCACCGGTCGATGCGGTAGTCGGGGAAGACGCCATTGCGGTATCGGCCATGGCCGCAGGCGCCCTGGGCAAGGCAACGCTACGCGGCGCCGAATGGGATGCCCGCAACGTCGGTTCATCGGAAATACCCCGGGGTGCGCGGGTGCGCGTCGCGCGCGTCAATCAACTGGTTCTTGAACTGAAGCAGGACTAGCGGCTTGACACTACACTAGCCTCGGCATACGCAAACTTCGAGTCCTGATTTATGGAAACAACAACGATTTTCGGCTTGATCGTGGCTGGCGCCCTGGCCATCCTGATCATCGTAGTCATCGCCAAGACTGCCGTGGTGGTGCCGCAACAGTCCGCCTACGTGGTGGAAACCCTCGGGCGCTACAGCAACACGATGCGGGCGGGATTTCACATTCTAATCCCCTTCATTCAGCGAGTGGCGTACAGACACACTCTCAAGGAGCAGGCGGTCGATATCCCGGAGCAGATCTGCATTACCCGCGACAATGTGCAGGTGGGCGTGGACGGCGTGCTGTACCTGCAGGTTCTTGAGGCCAGGGACGCCTCCTACGGGATTACCGACTACCTGTTCGCCATCTCGCAACTGGCCCAGACCACCTTGCGCAGCGAGGTCGGAAAACTCGACCTGGACCGCACCTTCGAGGAACGGGCCGCAATCAATTCCTCGGTCGTTTCGGAATTGGACAAGGCCACAAGCGCGTGGGGGATCAAGGTTCTCCGTTACGAGATCAAGAACATCAATCCTCCCAGGGACGTGCTGGCCGCAATGGAAAAGCAGATGCGGGCCGAGCGTGAGAAACGCGCCGTGGTGCTGACATCCGAAGGCGAGCGGGATGCGCAGATCAATAACGCCGAAGGCGACAAGCAGCGCGTCATCAAGGAGTCGGAGGCGGCCAAGCAGAAGCAGATCAACGAGGCCGAAGGAGAGGCAGAGGCGATTCTGGCTGTTGCCACCGCCACCGCCGAGGGTTTGCGGCGAGTGGCAGAAGCGGTCAACGCTCAGGGCGGCGAAAACGCCATGCGCCTGCGCGTCGCCGAGCAGTACGTGGAACAGTTCGGACGGCTGGGCAAGGAGGGCAATACCTTCGTTGTGCCCGCGGACATGGGCAATGTGGCCTCGATGTTCACGCTCGCAACCGCCATCCTCAAGGGCGGCGGCAAGCAGGACGAAAATTAGCCGGTCGCGCCGGCGGGGAAGTCCGCTCTAGAACATCATGCCGTGACCGGCGCCCACCATGCTCGCCAGCATCGGAATCGAAAGCAGCGTGTTGGTGCGCGAGAACAGGAAAGCGGTCCGCCGCGCCTTGTTGATTTCTTCGGCGCTGGCTTCCACGATGCCGAGCACCTTCTTCTGGTTGGGCCAGATGACGATCCACACGTTGAACAGCATGATCGATCCGAGCCAGGCGCCGAGGCCGAGCGTCAGCCCGTACAGGGCATCCCCTCCGCCCGGTACCAGACCGAGGGTAAACACGTTGATGGTGTCCTGCTTGTGAAGCAGGAAGGTGAATCCGGCCAGCCATGTGACCAGGGCGCCCCAACGGAACCACCAGAGCGCGCGGGGCGCCACGTAGCGGGTAATGGCGGCGCCACTGGGCCCGCCGTCGTCGGAGGCGGCGTCGGAAAGCGCCTGCACCTGCACGAAATTGAAGTAATACAAAAGTCCTATCCAGGTAACGCCGGCGAACACGTGCAGCCAGATCAGGAATGAGTTGACAATGTTGGCGCCGGCCATCGAACTGCCGGAGAGCGCCGCGATGGCCATGATGATCAGGGAGAGTACAAGGCCGCCTACGAGCGTGCCGGTCAGTGTATTCAATGGGTTCATAACGTCCCCTCTACGTCAATTTCAAGGAGCCGATTGTGCCACAAATGGATTATCGGCGGATTTCCGACCGGCAGCCGAAGCGAAGCCGCCGTGCTTCGTGGCTGCCGGGCCCCTGCCGGTCAAACTCGTAACCAAATAATCGCAAGCGCCGCGCGACCTCTCGGTACCGAAAGCCGGCGAGCCGTCCCACTACGGCACGCTGACGGGCACTAACAGTTCTTTTGCTTCTTCCTCCAGTTCAACCAATGCGGGCGGCAAGGGATCACCATGCGCAAGACAGGACTCGGCAATTTTCCGGGCCAGACCCTGGGCGATCTCGGTGGTTTCGGCCATCGTGCGGCCTTCTGCGACCAGACCGGGAACATCTTCGCTTGTTGCCAGGTAGCCACCTTCCTCCAGCGGCTTGATCTGAAGCTTGATCGTAGCTTCATAAGCGCCGCCATAGGCGGCTTGCTCCTTGTTCGCGCTTTTCGGCTTGTTCGGCATCTTTCCAATTCGCTCTAACGGACCGCGACTCTCCACCTTGGAAGGATTCCGGTCGGAACGGGAATTCAAGAACCTAGTTTAATCCGTCAACGGGACCGGGGATTACCGCTCCCATAGTTTGCGCAGGGGCACGGTGAGCAGTGTGTGCAATACAGGACCTTTTACGGGAGGGTTGACACGCCGGTGCGCCGGGCCGCGCGGACAAGTGGCTTGTCAAGCGAAGCGAGTTCCATGCCGCCGCGCATGGCGAGTTCGAGGTAGGAGGCGTCATAGGTGGTCAGGCTGTGGGATCGGGCAAGCACCAATATATCGCGGAAGGCGCGGCTGTCGGTTTCGGAGTCGGTCACGATGGGCAGGCGGGCCAGGAGATCAAGGCAGGCTGAAATCTGCGCCGAAGTGATGCGGTTCCGCCGTTCCGCCGCCGCCAGGACATTGCCGACTTCCAGGCGCCAGAGGACGGGTACGCGCGCGCCGTCGGTCTTGAGCCGGTCCAGTAACGATTCGGTTAGTGGCGTTGCTTCGTCCTCAAATAGCCAGGACACGGCGACGGAGCAGTCCAGGACAAATGCGCTCATCGCCGCCCTTCGTCGCGCAGTTCCTTCCAGTCAAGGTTGCCAAGCTTCAGACCGGCGCGCAGGGCGCGGAGCTCCTTGATGGCGCTCTCGGCGCCGGCGCGCTCCGCCCGGCCGGCAGGGACCAGCCGGGCAACGGGACGGCCACGGCGAGTGATGAGCACTTCTGCTCCCCGTGCAACCTTGTCCAGCAGCGAAGACAAGTGTGTTTTCGCGTCGAAAGCGCCAACCTCGATCATCGTTTTGCCCTGAATCAACCAGTTCAACCAACCAGTATAGAATCGATAGCGGATTTTTCAACTTCAGGCAGGAAGGAAACTCCTCATTCCTGCGAGAGGGCGTTGATCAAGCGGGGCGTTCGAGGGCGGGGACGCTCTCCCTCGGGTGACGGAAGGCGGGCGGGTGCGTAGCCTATAATTGTCGAGTTATTCAGATGTATTTCGGGACCATGCAAGACAAGCAGTTAAAGCAGCGCATCGGCAAGCAGATCGGGGAATTTCCACTTCTGCTGTACATGAAGGGATCGCCGGATTTTCCCCAGTGCGGGTTCTCCGCGCAGGTTGTGGCCGCGCTCAGGCAGTGCGGGAAGCGGTTCGCCTACGTCGACATCCTGCAGGATCCCGATCTGCGCCAGGGCCTGAAGGAATACTCGAACTGGCCCACCTTTCCACAGCTTTATGTTCAGGGAGAACTCGTGGGCGGCGCCGACATCGTCACGCAGATGGCTCGCACCGGCGAGTTGCGGGAACTGGTTCAGGACCTGGATTAGTGTCGTGTCACGCCTGTATTGTCACATCAGCGTGTTTCCCCTGGTTCGTGGCAAGGCGCGTCCCGCCGGGAATGGCGCCTCCCATTGCCCAGGGGCGCAACGCGGCCACGGGCCAGGGGAGAAACGCCCTTCGGGAGCGGGCGTAGCGCGCCCCCACAGCGTTGCAGACCTTGGAAATACAGGCAGTATTCCTTGCGGACTGCGCCTTGCAGGGACACGCTACGCCCGCTCTGATGCGACAATACAGGCGTGACACGACACTAGCCGCCGCCGTCAGCGCAGGGCGGGATTGGACTTGTCGTTGATCCGGTTGATGGCTTCGCAGAAGATCTGCGCGCAGCACTGCGCGTCGTAGAGAGCGGAATGGGCACGCTCTTCGTTCCATTCCAGCCCGGCGGCCTTGGCGGCCAGGCTCATCACGGTCTGGCCGAACATCGCGCCGCCCAGCGTGCAGGTATCGAACACGCTGAACCGGTGAAACGGGTTGCGCTTGATGCCGCTGCGTTTGATTGCGGCGTTTAGAACGGCCAGGTCGAAGTGCGCATTGTGACCTACCAGAATGGCGCGTGAGCAACCGGTGGCTTTCAGTTCCCGGCGCACGACGCGGAACACGCGCCTTAAGGCTTCGCGCTCCGGCACCGCGGGCCTGAGCGGGTGGTGCGGCTTGATCCGGTTGATGCGCAGCGCCTCTTCGTCGATTGCGGCGCCTTCGAAAGGCAATACGTGGAGCCAGACGTGTTCGGAAGGCGCCAGTTGCCCGTCGTCGCAGGCCGTGAAAAGCACTGCAGAGATTTCCAGCAGCGCGTTGGCCTCCGGGTCGATGCCGCTGGTTTCGACATCCACCGCGACCGGCATGAAGCCGCGAAAGCGATCTTTCAGGTTCCAGGGAGCTTGCATGAGAAACGCCGTTAAAGGCCGGTCCAACTACACGAAAACATTATTCTTGCCGGCCTGATTGTATGCCAGACGACCCCGTAATTCGCGCCAATCTGCTTCACGACAGCGACCCGCTGGAGACCCGCGAGTGGCTGGAGTCGATCGATTCCGTCCTGCGCACCCAGGGCCCGGAACGCGCGGCGTTTCTGCTCAACCGGATCACCGACCGGGCCCGCCGCTCGGGCGCGCACATGGCCTATGGCGCCAACACCGCCTACCTCAACACCATCGACCGGGCCGACCAGCCGGAATATCCCGGCGACGTGGCGCTGGAGCGGCGGATCGAGAACTACATCCGCTGGAACGCCATGGCGATGGTGGTGCACGCCAACCGCAAGAGTTCGGAATACGGCGGCCACATTGCGACTTACGCCTCGGCGGCGACGCTGTACGAGGTGGGCTTCAACCATTTCTGGCGCGCGCCCACCAGGGACAACCGCGGCGACCTGGTGTATTTCCAGGGTCATTCTTCACCCGGCATCTATGCGCGCGCCTTCCTGGAGGGCCGGCTGACCCACAAGCAGCTCGCCCGGTTCCGCCAGGAGGTGGGCGGCGGCGGACTGTCCTCCTATCCGCATCCCTGGCTGATGTCGGATTTCTGGCAGTTCCCTACGGTTTCCATGGGCCTGGGCGCGATGATGGCAATCTTCCAGGCCCGCTTCATGCGTTATCTGGAGCATCGCGGCCTCGCCGAAATGGGCGACCGCCGCGTCTGGTGCATGCTGGGCGACGGCGAGATGGACGAGCCCGAGTCCCTGGGCGCGATCACGGTGCCGGTGCGCGAGGGCCTCGATAACCTGATCTTCGTGGTGAACTGCAACCTGCAGCGCCTCGACGGGCCGGTGCGCGGCAACGGCAAGATCATCCAGGAACTGGAGGCGGCCTTCCTGGGCGCTGGCTGGAACGTGATCAAGTCGATCTGGGGATCGCGCTGGGACCCGCTGCTGTCCCGCGACCACAACGGCCTGCTGCGCCGGCGCATGGAAGAGTGCGTGGACGGCGAATACCAGAACTGCAAGGCGCTGGGCGGCGAATACACTCGCGAGAAATTCTTCGGCGCGATCGAGGGCCTCAAGGACCAGGTGGCGCACATGTCCACCGAGGACATCGAACTGCTGAACCGTGGCGGCCACGACCGCATGAAGATCTACGCCGCCTACGAGCGCGCCACGCAGCAAAAGGGGCGGCCCACCGTCATCCTGGCCAAGACCGTCAAGGGTTTCGGGATGGGCGAGGGCGGCGAGAGCCGCATGACCGCCCACCAGGCCAAGAAGCTCGACCTCGAGGCGCTCAAGGAGTTCCGTGACCGGTTCAATATCCCGGTCACAAA
This sequence comes from Gammaproteobacteria bacterium, assembly GCA_963666765.1. Lineage (GTDB taxonomy): Bacteria > Pseudomonadota > Gammaproteobacteria > Steroidobacterales > Foliamicaceae > Foliamicus. The sequence goes on along the minus strand of OY762933.1, from coordinate 1,073,623 downwards.
CGAGCAGCTCAAGAGCAGCAAGATTCCGTTCCGCATGCCGGAAGAGGACAGCGAGGAAATCCGCTACCTGCAGGAGCGCCGGCGCCGGCTCGGGGGTTACCTGCCTCGGCGCGTGGCGAAGGCCCCGCGGCTGAAGGTCCCGGCGCTGAGCAACTTCAAGTCGATCACCGGCGGTTCCGCCACGCGGTCCATTTCCACCACCATGGCGCTGGTGCGCATGCTGCAGATGCTGGTGCGCGACAAGTCGCTCGGCAAACATGTGGTCCCCATCGTGCCGGACGAAGCGCGCACATTCGGCATGGAAGGCATGTTCAAGCAGCTCGGGATCTATTCGTCGGTGGGACAGCTCTACACGCCGCAGGATTCCGAGCAGCTCATGGCCTACCGCGAGGACCGCAAGGGGCAGATCCTGGAAGAAGGCATCAACGAGGCGGGATCGTTCTGCTCCTGGCTGGCGGCGGGGACATCGTATTCGAACCACGGCCTGCCGATGATCCCGTTTTACATCTTCTACTCGATGTTCGGCTTCCAGCGGATCGGCGATTTCATCTGGGCCGGCGGCGATTCCCAGGCGCGCGGCTTTCTGATCGGCGGCACTTCCGGGCGCACGACCCTGGCGGGCGAGGGCCTGCAGCACCAGGACGGCCACAGCCACCTGGCGGCCGCCACGGTCCCGAACTGCCTTTCGTACGATCCGGCCTATGCCTACGAACTGGTCGTGATCATCCAGGACGGACTGCGGCGCATGGCCGAGCGGCAGGAAAACGTCTTCTACTACATCACCACGATGAACGACAACTACCGCCAGCCGCCCATGCGCAGGGGCTGGCGGGAAGGTATTCTCAAGGGAATCTACCGGCTGCCGGGGGACGGGGAGGGCGACGACTCCTCCGAGCGGGTGCAGTTGTTCGGGTCCGGCGCCATCCTCAACGAGACCCTGGGCGCGGCCGATCTGCTGCGCAAGGAATTCGGTGTCGAGGCGGACGTATGGTCCGTCACCAGCTATAACCAGTTGCGCCGCGACGGCCTGGCATGCGAGCGCTACAACCGCATGAATCCGGGCGAGACGCCGCGCCGCCCGTACCTGGCCGAAGCGCTGGGCGACGCCACCGGGCCCTTCATCGCGGCCAGCGACTACATGGCGGCGCTGCCCGATTCGATCCGGCAATGGGTTCCGGGAACGTTTATCACGCTGGGCACCGACGGCTTCGGCCGCAGCGACGGCCGTTCCGCGCTCAGAAACCACTTCGAGGTGGATGCGCGCTACATCGCGGCGGCCGCGCTCTCGGCCCTGGCCGCGGAGGGCCGGATCGACCCGGACAAGGTGTCCGAAGCGATGACGAAATGGGAAATCGATCCCGCGAAGGCCGATCCCGTCACGCTCTGACAAGGAAAAACGAGACCTTGCCCGAAGTTACCCAAGTTCGCGTGCCCGGCCTGGGCGAATTCACCGACGTGGAAGTCGTCGAGGTCACGGCCGCCGCCGGCGAGGATGTTGCCGCCAATGACCCGCTGATCACGCTGGAAACCGAGAAGGCGGCCATGGATGTGCCGGCGCCGTTCGACGGACGCGTGGTGAGCCTCAAGGTTGGCGTGGGCGATACGGTCAACGAGGGCGACGTGATCGCCGAACTGGAGGGCGAGGCGCCGGCGGCGGAGCCGGACGGACCTTCGCCCGCGGCAGCCGAACCCGCCGCAGTACCCGCGCAAGCCACGGCGGCGCCTGCTTCGCAGCCGGTGGTGGCGCCGGCAGCGCCCGCGGCCGCCCAGCAGCTTCCTTCAGCGCCCGGGACCCTGCCGCCGATCGACGAGGACGGCTTCTCCAGGGCGCACGCATCGCCGTCGGTGCGCAAGTTCGCGCGCGAGCTGGGCGTGAACCTGTCTGCGGTCACCGGATCGGGCGTGAAGGGCCGGATCCGCAAGGCCGACGTCAAGGCCTGGGTCAAGCTGGCGCTGGAACGCGGCGCGCCCGGCACCGGACTGCCGGAGATTACGGAGGTCGATTTCTCCGCGCACGGCGAGATCGAGGTGGTCCCGCTGGGCCGGGTGCAGAAGATCTCGGGCCCGCGGCTGTGGGCGAGCTGGGTCAACCTGCCGCACGTGACCCAGCACGACGAGGCGGACATCACCGACGTCGAGGCGCGCCGCAAGGCGATGAAGGCCGAGCTGGCCGCCGACGGCCTGCGCCTGACGCTGCTGGCCTTCGTCGCCCGTGCCACCGTGCTGTGCCTCAAGGAGTTCCCGACGCTGAACGCCTCGCTTACCGACGGCGGCGCGGCCCTGGCGCTGAAGAAGTTCGTGCACCTGGGCTTCGCCGCCGACACCGAGCGCGGCCTGCTGGTGCCGGTGATCCGCGACGCCGACCGGCTCGACGTAGCCGGGCTGGCGCGGGCCTTCCAGGAGCTTTCCGGAAAGGCCCGCGACGGCAAGCTGGCGCCGGATGAAATGCAGGGCGGCTCGTTCACCATCTCCAGCCTGGGCGGTATCGGCGGGACCGCGTTCACGCCGATCATCAACGCGCCGGAGGTGGCAATACTCGGCGTGTCCAGGGCCCGCATGGCGCCTGTTTTCGGCGACGGAGAGTTCCGGCCGCGGCTGATGGCGCCGCTGTCGCTGTCCTACGACCACCGCGTGATCGACGGGGCCACGGCGGTGCGGTTCACGACCCGCCTGAGCGCGCTGCTGGCGGACGCGGACCGGCTGCTGGCGCCGGTCGACGCCGAAGACGAAACGGAGAACGAAGAGTGAAGACGCAACTGGCGGTGCTGGGCTCCGGGCCCGGAGGTTACACGGCGGCTTTTCGGGCCGCCGATCTGGGTATGGAAGTGACGTTGGTCGAGCGTTATCCCACGCTGGGCGGCGTGTGCCTGAATGTGGGCTGCATTCCCTCCAAGGCGCTGCTGCACCTGGCGCGGGTAATGGGCGAGGCCGAGCATGTCGCGGAGGCGGGCATCCGCTACGCGGCGCCCGCGCTGGAGCCGACCGAGACGCGCGCCTGGGTCGAGCGCGTCGTGGGCCGGCTGACCGGCGGGCTGGCCGGCATGGCGAAGAAGCGCAAGGTGACCGTGCTTGAGGGCGCGGGGCGTTTTGCCGGGCCGAATGAACTGGCCGTGGAAACCGCCGAAGGCAGCGAAACGCTGGAGTTCGAGCAGTGCATCATCGCCGCCGGCTCGCAAAGCCGTGACCTGCCCAATCTGCCGGACGACCCGCGGATCATGGATTCCACCGACGCGCTGTTATTGGACGACATTCCCAAGCGCCTGCTGGTCATCGGCGGCGGCATCATCGGCCTGGAAATGGCCACCGTTTACGCGGCGCTGGGCAGCGAGATCACGGTGGTCGAAGCGCTGGACCGGCTGATGCCGGGGCCGGACGCGGACCTGCTCAAGCCGCTGGAACGGCGCATCCGCAAGCAGTACGCGGCAATTCACACCGGCGTGATGGTGGCGGCGGCCAAAGCTACCGAAAAGGGCATCGAGGTCGCGTTCGAGGGCGAGAAGGCCCCGGATGCGGATACCTTCGACCGGGTGCTGGTGTCCGTGGGCCGCGTGCCCAACGGCGACAAGGTCGATGCGGAGAAGGCCGGCGTGACCGTCGACGAACGCGGCTTCATCCCGGCCGACAAGCAACTGCGCACCAACCAGCCGCACATCTTCGCGATCGGCGACATCATCGGCCACCCCATGCTGGCGCACAAGGCCACGCACGAGGGCAAGATCGCGGCCGAGGCCGCCGCCGGAATGAAGGTCGCTTTCGACGCCCGCGTCGTGCCGTCGGTGGCCTACACCGACCCCGAAGTCGCCTGGGTGGGTCTGACCGAGACCGAAGCGCGCGAGCGGGGCGTGGACTACGGCAAGGGCGTGTTCCCCTGGGCGGCCAGCGGCCGCGCCATCTCCATGCAGCGCTCCGAAGGCATGACCAAGCTGCTGTTCGACGCCGAAGACGGCCGCATTATCGGTGGCGGCATCGTGGGCGTGAACGCCGGCGACCTCATCTCCGAAGTCGCCCACGCCATCGAAATGGGCTCCGAAGCCGAGGACCTGGCGCTCACCATCCACCCGCACCCGACGCTTTCGGAGTCCGTCGGCATGGCCGCCGAGGCCTACCTCGGCACAATCACCGACCTCTACCTCCCTCGCCGCCCCCCGAAGAAGGCGTAACTGCGCCTGTCCCCGGGAGCGAAGGCGTCTCGCCCTCGCCCAGGGCTGGAAGCCCTCGTTTCCCCAATCAGTCCGCCAGCCAGCGGAGCAGGGGAAATATGGTGACTGCGAGCGCGGCGGCCGTCAGGAAGGTGACCGAGCGCACCGCCGTGCTCAGGAGATCGGTGATCAGGGCAATGGCCTGATCCAACCGGCCGCCCAGGCCGTCCAGCAGATTCGGAGCCACGCCGTTCCATGCGGTGAGCAACTCCCAGAATGCCGGCAGGCCGATTACGCACGCGATCAGGCCGCTGCCGCCCAGTACCCACCACCGCATCCGCTCACGGCGGCGGACCCGCACGATGACTCCCGCCACGAATTGTTCGTCCGTTTCCGGCGGCGTTTCCGCTCCGGCGAACAGCGCCGCCATTTCGCGGTCGATGTCCCTGTTGGTGTCAGGATCTTGCATCAAATTTCCCCCGTACCTTCTGGCGCCCGCGCTGGATTAACGATTTGACAGTCCCCAGCGCCATGCCGGTCATTTCGCTTACTTCCCCGTGCGAGTAGCCGTAAGCATAGTTTAGAACCACAACCGCGCGCTCGCGCTCCGAAAGAATCGCGAGCGCACGCTCCAGCTCGACGGCGTTTTCGGGCTGTGCTGTGGCCGCCATGTTTCTGTCTGCATCCTGCTCCGTCGCCAGCTGCTCCGCGAGCCTTTGCCGCTTCTGCGCCGAGCGCCAGCTTTGCAGGAACTCGTTGTACGCGATCTTCATGAGCCACGCAGAAAAGCGGTCCGCATCCTTGAGGTCCTCTAAACGCGTCCAGGCGCGCACGAAGGCCTCCTGCGCCAGATCGTCGGCCTCGGCATGATTGCCGCTTAGATGGCGCAACCAGCCCCGTACCCGGCCCTGATGGCGCGCGACCAGTTCGCCGTATGCGGCGTGATCGCCCAGCCGGGCCTGCAGCACGCACTGCCGGTCGCTCTTGCGCATGAAGCGGTCCGCGCAGGACTACTTGTCGTGCCGCGATCGCAGTACCCACAACAGAGTCAACCCCAATCCAATCAGCAGCGGAATGGACCCTATGCCCGCCAGGGGTCCGAAAGCGTCGTCTTCTCCGACAGGTAGCCGAATGCGCCGATGCCCAGGCCCACCGCAACGAGCACAATGCCGCGCCGCAGATCCTGATCCTTTTTCGGCTGAGTCTTCGGTTCATTGATTTGTTCCAGAAGTTCGGCAGGCACTTCATGCCCTTTTTCGAGTGCCGTCCGCAGAGTGTTCTGGATCTCCCGGTCCCTCTTGAATTTGAAGAAAAACCAGGCGAGTGGAATCAGTACAGCGGGGCCGAATATGAGAATTACGGCAGCTAATCCAACGAGTCCAACCATGAAGTCATCCATGCGAGTCTCCTGCTGTTGATTGTCTGGACATAGCAATGATGCTCAGCCGGCGTCGTTTGGATGCAAGTTCCGAGTAATTGACACAGATTCGATAAGAAACACGGCAGCCAGAATGCCATCCCGAGCGGCAACCGCGGGGCGTCTCAGCCACCCCGCGGTTTCAACGGAAACTGAACCGCCTGTGAAGCCTGTGCTGGCAGTGTTGGGGCCAGTTGCCTTTCCGTCGGGATGAAATCGATGTCTTTGGCCCTTCATGGCCGCGGCCGCAGCGTGCGTGCCCGGATTGGGGGCAGCGGGACGCCCGCGTCATCGTCGCCAAGCCTCCCGTTCCGGGACCCCGCGGCTGAACAGCACCTCGAACTGCGCTGTGGACCGAGGTCCCCCTGCATCCGTAGGCGCCTGGGTGGGCGGCAGGGACAAACCGCGCAGAATCCCGCGCACCTGCCCGCTGTTGGGATTGCGCAAGATGGTCATCGGGCGGTTGGTGTCTTCGTCCAGGGTAGCCGAGCCGCCGGGGCCCGTAAGCGTGATGCTGGCGAGGCTGTCCTCCCAGCCCGCCCTCACGGGGAGAGCGAAAGCGAAGGACGCCCTGCCGTCACCGTGCGCCGAGGGGGACATCGTGAAGCTGAACGAGAATAGTTCGCCACCGTCACCTGTGTGCCCGCTCAACCGGTAGTCGCCGGGTGAGCGCGGAAGCACCGCCGGTGCCTCAGTCAGGAAGGTCGGCTCGAGCCAAGGGTCGCCTTCGGCCGACACCCCGCCCCACACCAGGAGGGTCCGAGTCGCAGATGTAAGGGCCGTCCCCTCGTCAAAGAGACGGAAGCGGAGTGCGTTGGTGAAGTGGTAGTCGCTGATCCACCAGGGGTCACCATCACCGCAATAGGACATCAAGTCACCCGTCCGGGGTGGTACCAAACGAGCGGAATCGAAGTCGTATCCCCAGACACCGATCCGTCCCTCGATGTAAGGGTAGGAATTGTCGATTGTCTCAGCATCGCAGCCCGGTGTATGGCCAAGGCGCAGGTTGTGTCCGAGTTCGTGCGCAATGACGTAATTGACGCGAGCCACGTGACCGTCAAGCGCTGCGAAGGTTGTTCGATTCGAATCTCCTCCGACACTCAATCCATCGTGCCACGACCCGAGCTCTCCGGTTATCGTCCCCATGTAGTAGCCTCGTCCGCCCTCGAGGATCCGAATCGCTTCGGTTTCGTCGGTCAGGTCGTGGGCCGCGTTGCTCGAACTGGTGACGGGTTCATGTGCCGTCAGCGCGAACGCTTCGATCGGCAGCAGAGTGCGCGTTAGCCCCAGCAACTCGTGCTTGTCCGGGTCTTGCACCATCGCTTCCACGATTTCCAGGACACGCGAATCGGGCTTCGGCTCCCACAGGAACGGAATCAGCGTAAGTTGAAACGGGCGCAGGGCTGCCACGTCCACCCTCAGGCGCCCCGTCTCCGGGATCCGCCGGGTGACCTGCAGCGCCGGGTCCAGCGTCCCCTCCGGGTCCACGTCGATTACCATCTCGAGCCCCGGCTGCACGACCTCACCTGGAATTGTCGCGTTAGCCGACTTCGAGAGGCTGCTCTCGTCCACCTCGGTCGGGATGGGGGCGGACTTGCCACGGATGGTCTCCACATGCGTCTCGAGGCCGTCGAGGAAGAATCGAGCGCGGACCGAAGGAATCCCCTCGTCCGTGGCCCGGCTGGCCGTCGGGAACACCCGCAGCAGCGCCCTCTCGCCCGCGACCAGCGGCACCGGGAAGGCGCGCGACTGCACCGCCTGGACCAAGTACGCCGAAGCAGCCTCCTCCTCGTCGCAGGCAGCGACTCTCCGCTTGTAGACTCTGGAAAGCCACGCCTGAAAGCCCGGATCCGACGGCGCGCAAAGGCTTGTTTCCGATGCGAGCAGGCCCTTGAGGTGGGCGAGCCCCGACAATTCGAGCGGCAAGACGCCTTGCAGGTGGGGGTTGTTTGCAAGCCCCAGTTCCTTGAGGTTGGCCATTCTGCGGAATTCGGGCGGCACCTGGCCCGCGAGGTGGTTGTAGCCGAGGTGCAACTCTTGCAGTTCGTTGAGGTTGCCCAGTTCGACCGGAAGCCGTCCGGTCAACTCGTTGCTCGCGAGGTCCAGGAAACGAAGGCGGGCAAGCGCGCCCAGTTCGGGCGGGATCGGGCCGGAGAGGTTGTTGTAGCCGAGATAGAGATATTCAAGGTTCGACAGCATGCCCAGTTCGGGCGGGATCGGGCCTGTCAACCCGGTATAGTCGATCCAGAGCCAGTGGAGATTGGTGAGGTTGCCCAACTCCGGTGGAATCCGGCCGGTCAAGGCGTTTTTTTGGATCCAAAGGGTGCGCAAGTCGGCAAGGTTGCCCAATTCCGGCGGGAGCGGGCCTTTGAGTTGGTTTCTGTGCAAGTACAACCCGGCCACGCGTTCCGGATTATTCGGATTAGCGTACACGCCGTGCCAATCCTCCAGCGGCGCATCGGTCAGCCAGTTGTCGTTGTTCGCCCAGTTCGCCCCATCAGTCGCTTCGTAGATCGCCACCAGAGCCGCACGGTCATCCGCAGCACTCACGCGACGGTCATCTGCGGCACTCACGCGCAGTTCATACGAGCCCGTACTCGAAGGTCGATAGCCCCGGACCTCGATGTAGTACGTGCCCGCCTGCACATAGCGCTCGATCTGGAAGTTGTTAACCGATCCGCCGTCGTCGTTCGTCGTCAACTGCGTCCGGCTGCCGTCGAACAGCGTTCCGTAGGTGTCGACCCTGCCCGTTGTCTCCACCGTCAGGGTGGTCGCCGCCGCGACGACCACGCGGAAGTAGTCCCGGTCGCCGTCCTCCTTGCCTTCCTCAAGCTCCCCCTGTGTGGTCGAGGGGATCGAAACGCTCGTCGCCGTGTCGAACGTGTCGCCGTAGTCATCGCCTTCTCCGCCCCTGACCGCAATGGTGAAGTAGAACGCGTACTGATCGCCATCGGCATCCGTCGCCGTGTAGCTCATTGCGTACGAGCCCGCCTCGGTCGGCGTGCCGCTGAGCCTGCGCGCGGCGGCATCGAAGCGCAGTCCCGGAACGTCGGGCGAGAGGCTGTAGGTCAGCGGGAGGTCGCCGCCCGTGGCCTGGGGCAGCGTCAGGGCGTCGATCGTCGTGCCCACGGTGTACGTCCGGTCGCCCGGCCGGCCCTGCGCGGGAAGGATCGGAATCCGGTCGATCCCGCCGCCGCCCGAACCCGGCGCGCGCCCGGTCAAGCTGCCGCGCGTGACCGTTCCGTCCACAATCTCGCAGCCGCCCGCCGACACGCAGGCGTAGCGCGCGCCGTCGTTGAGTTCGATGTAACCGCCGTCGTTCAGGTCGATCGTTGTGCTGCCGCCGGAAGTCCGAACGTTTCCACCGGACACCTCTGCGGGATCGAACAAGCCGGATGTGGGCACGCCGGGCAGCGCCATGTCCACACCAAACGTTGTCTCGACCGGACCGCCGGCGCCGCCGTCATCTTCGTCCTCGCCAAAAAACCAATTCCCGCCATACCAGGTACCGTCCGTGCAGTGCGAAGAGAACCAGCCCCTCGTGCGGGAGGAGAAATACAGATTCGCACGGCATCGACTGCCGTCGTCGTAATCGAGCGTCAAGCGGCCCGCGTCCGGCCCCAGGCCGACATAATCGTAGCCCCCCTCGGACGTCGCGAACATCGCGCCGGTCTCCACGGAATCGGAGAACCGGCCGTTTCCCCGGATCTCAAAAGAGTTGCGTCCGCCTTCCACTTCCAGAACCGAGGTTTGGCCGACGAAGCGTTCATTAAAGCCGGCCAGATCCGCCGGCGCCGCACCCCGCACGGCGGTTGTGGACAGGTTGTTCCAGTGGCCGGTGTAGGACGCACCGACATTCACCACCCGTAATGGCCGATCCGACGACACCGTCAACCGCCACCGACCGATGCCCGCGCCCAACGTGCCCGTCAGACCCGTGCCGCCTGCCTCAAGCTGCTCCGCCGTCAGGGTCCGCGCACTGCCCGCCGGCAGCGACAGCGTCATGTCGCCGCCCCCGGCTCCCGTGCCGCTGTCGTCGCGACCGGCGATCGTCACCGCCGCCGCCGTGGTTCCCGGGTTGATCAGCCGCAGCCGGCTCTCCTGAGTGGCGTCGGTGGAAAGATTGAACACGGGAATCTCGTAGCGGTACATCCCTCCGGCAGTCCGGGCCGGCCGTACCGTGTCGTGCATCGCGCTCAACGTACCGTCGGACGCCCGAACGAAGGCCTGGGGCACGATCGGCGTGTCGGAGTCGATCGACAGGCGCACATCTCCGGAAAGACTCCCGAGTCCGCCGCTCAGACCCCTGGCCGCATTGGAGGACTGAAGCTCGGTGGCGTCGAATTGCACCGCCACCATTGCGCCCAGCGCAATGGTCACCGGACCGGAGCGCGTTCCATCGTCGGCAAATGCGAACACCTGTACGGTCGCGGTTTCCCCGGTGTCGTTGACGATCCGGAGCACGCCTTGCAGGTCGCCCGATGTGCCCGGCACCGGGAACAAGGGAATGGTGTATTGCTCCGCGCCAGCGGCGGACCATCCCAGGGCAAGGAACGCCAACGCACCGGTGAAGTAATTTAGCGTCTTGAGCATTCAAATGATTCTATTGCGCGGGGCTCTGCCACGGGCTGCTGGCCCGTGGCTATTGCTGGCGGCGGCGCCAGGCCTGGGCGATGTAGTGGTCGAGGCTTACGTGGCGGCCGCCGCCCAGGTAGAACAGGGCCAGCAGCATCACGAAATAGGTCACGCCCAGCGCCACGCCGTTGTTCAGGATGACGATGCTGCCGAACTCGGTGAACCAGCCGGAATCGCCGTGCAGCGCCTCGCCCTGTTCGCGCAGGATGCGCCGGGCCTCGCTCAAGCGCTCCCTGGCGGCGCCGATGTCTTCGCTGGGGAAGGGACTGCGCGGATCGGCGGTGATCTGCCAGCCGTTCTGCCAGTGCACCGTGGTGACGGCGATGGTCATCACGAACATCAGCGGGATGCAGGCAAGCCGCGTGGCCAGTCCCAGCAGCAGCGCCACCGCGCCAACGACTTCAGTCGCCGTGGCCATAAAGGCCATCAGTTCGGGCAGCGGATAGCCCAGCCGGTCGAAAAACCGGGCGGTGAATTCAAGCCCCCTTTCGGGGTGCCACTTGTTCGTTCCGGCCACCCAGAAGACGGGCACGAGGTACAAACGGATCGCCAGCGGCGCCAGCCAGTCGACCGCGTGCAGGCGTTTCATGCCGCCGCAGGCAAAGCGCACCAAAGAGTTCAGGGTATTCATCATGGCCCGGCAGAATAGCACGGGCCCCGAGGACGGCGATTGTGGGTGTTTCTTCGCGCGCCGTTGCAGAGCGAGGGTCAAGACGGTGTAATCGGCGCGTGGAGTACGACGTTGCAGTAGTCGGGGCCGGGTTTGCCGGGCTGGCCTGCGCGCGGGAGCTTGCGGGCAGCGGCCTGAAGGTGCTGGTGATCGAGAAGAAGCGCAATGCCGGCGATCACATCCACACCACCGGCATCCTCGTCAAGGAAGCGCAGGACGAGTGGGCGGCGCCGGAGCACCTAGTCCGCGCGATCAGGCGGGTGCGCGTGTATGGGCCCAGCCTGCGTTCGGCGGCGGTGGAGCGGGACGACTATTTCTTCCTGGCCACGGATACGGCCGGGCTGCTCGGCTGGTTGCAGGAAGAAACCCGAAAATCAGGCGTGGAAATCCGCCTCGGCGAGGCCTTCTGCGGCGCCCGGCGGCAAAAGGACCATTGGGTTCTTGAGGAAACGGGCACGGCCTGCCGATTCCTGGTAGGCGCCGACGGCGCGCGCTCGCCGGTCGCCCGGCTCATGGATCTGGGCCGCAACACGCAATATCTGAAGGGCGTGGAGTACGCATACGAAGCACTGGACCAGGCCGAGCTGAGCCTTCACTGCTTTGTCGATCCGGCATTCGCACCCGGCTACATCGGCTGGGTGCTGCCGGGAGTGGGTGTCACGCAGGTTGGGCTGGCGTGTCACTCCCGGCACACGGTCAATCTTCGCGGTTTTATCCGGCGCATCGATCCCCTGTTCGGCCTGTCGGAGCGCAGGGTCCTGGAGAAGCGGGGCGGGATCATTCCGATCGGCGGCCTGCTGCGCAACTTCTACGGCGAGGGCGTCGTGCTGATTGGCGACGCGGCCGGCATGGTGTCGCCGCTGACGGCCGGCGGGATCCATCGCGCCTATCTGTACGGACGGCTGGGCGCGCAGGCGATCGCGCACCACCTCCAGGACGGCGGACCGCATCCGGGAGAAGTGATCCGCAAGGACTATCCGGGCCGCCCCTGGCAGCATGCGGCCCGATGGTTCTACGACCATCTGCCGGCCGGCGCGACGCTGGAGGCCGTGCTGCGCATGCCGCGCGTGTTCAGGCGCGTGGCGGGTAAGATCTTTTTCGATCGCATGAGTTGGCCGGAATGAACGAGGACAAGCAGTCCGGGGCGCAGCCTGCCGCGGTCGGTCTGAAAGCCCAGATTGACTTGCCGGCGCCGGTGGCGGCGTGGGTGCTGACGGCGCACGCGATTGCCCTGTTTTCGCCGCTGGTACTGCTTTGGGCCGTGCATGCGAACTGGGACCATGTGGCGGAACAGGCCAACGCGCCCGCGTTCTTCTACGTGGCCGTGGCCTTCATGATGGCGTCAGGGGCGTTTGAGTTCGCCCAGAACACCGCGGACCGCTGGTACCTGCTGCGGGCATGGGCAGCACGACCAGTCCGGCGCTGGCGGACTTCCTGTTCTACATGTGCAACGCGCTGAGCATGATGGCGCTGATCACCGCCTGCGTGGGCGTCATCTGGTGGCTTCTGGCGGTCTGCGCGCTATTGGCCGGGGGCTTCGCTTTTCTTTACCTGACCGGGCGGCCGCCCTACATGGCTTTCGGAGTGCTTGGTTTTATCTCCACGTTTGCGCTTTATTTCACCTTCGGCAATCCTATCGTGTTCCTGCAACTGGTTACCGGGCAGCTCACCCTGTACTTCTTCACGCTGTTGCTCAAGACGCGCGCGCAAGCGCTGCACGGCTGCGTGGCGCTGGTCAGCACCTCGGGGCTGTGGGTGATTGCCTGGGCCATCCACGGCAGCGCGCAGGGAAGGCCGCAGGGCTGGGTGGTTCTGATCCTGCTGGCTGTGGCTGCGGGCGGGCTGGCTCTCGCCCTGAAGCCGCGGCTGGGCAGGCTGAGGGCGACGCCGCGCCGCTTCCAGGCTTAGCGGCAGGCGCCGAGCAGCACTCCAATGCGGCGGAAGCGGCGGAGTTGCGCTTCGCCCTGCCTGATCAATGCGGGCCGGGCATCCGCCGGCGCCTGCTGCATCATGTTTTCCAGCAGCTCGGCGCCCGTTTGCGTGCTGCCGTCGAGGATCATGGCCAACAGCCCCGCGGAAAGCACGCCCAGTTCTTCGGTCCGCATGCGGCCTGCGCTGTCGCGCCTCAACAGGAGGAAGGAAGGCACGTCGGGAGGCGCATCATCCAGCTTTTCGCTCTTGCCGCGGTGCACTGGGTAGCGCAGGGTAAGCAGGCGCAGAAGCGGCGAAGGCGCGGGGACGCCGGCGACGACGTCGCCTTCGGGGTCGATCTCCGGGCTCGGCGCCGGGTCGGCTGCATTGCGCAGTCTGCGCTTCTCCGATTCGTAGAGCAGGAGTTCGCCCAGCCACTGGGGGTCGTTCGCGCGCTTCGGCTGAGCCTTGCGGTACCAGGCGTGCAGTTCGCCGGCCATTCGCGGGAAATACGGTGTTTCGGCACGGTGTTCGCGCAAAAAATCCCGAATGAGGTCGGAAAACGCCGCCTTTCCGAGTTGCTTGCGCGCCACCGGGAAATTGGCTCCCAGCAAGCGCGACACGTTGCCGAACACGAGGCGCCGATAGATGGCGAGACGCCGGTCCTCGGGGCCTTCTGGCGGCGGGTTGGCCTGGGGGTCGCGCAGGTGGGCGGTCAGCTGCCGCTGCAGTGCCTGAAAGTCATGGGTCATGCGCTGGCGCGCTGGACGTCGCGGATTCGGGTTACCTCGGCCAGCAATTCGGGCAGCGGCGGCTGGTTGAAGTCGCGTTCCAGGACGGTGGGACGGGGGCCCAGGCGCCGGTAGGCGTATTCGAGCAGGCCCCAGACTTCCTCCTTGACGGACGCGCCGTGCGTATCGATCAGCAGGTCCGGCGCTTCGTCGTAGTGGCCCGCGGTGTGCAGGTACAGCACCCGGTCGGCGGGAATGGCGTCGAGGAAGGCGCGCGGGTCGAAACCGTGGTTGGTGCTGTTTACGTACACGTTGTTGACATCGAGCAGCAGACCGCAGTCCGCTTCTTCCAGCACCGCGGTCAGGAACTCGGCATCGTCCATTTCCGCGCCCATCGATGCGTAGTAGGACACGTTTTCCACGGCGATTCGGTGGCCCAGGATGTCCTGCACCCGCCGGATTCGCCCGGCCACATAGCGAACGGCTTCGCCGGTATACGGGATCGGCAGCAGGTCGTAGAGCTGGCCCTCGTCGCCGGTGTAGCTCAGGTGCTCGGAGTAGAGCCGCACGCCGTATTCGTCCATCCAGGCGCCCACATCGCGCACCAGCTTCTCGTTGAGGGGATGGGGGCCGCCGATCGACAGCGAGAGTCCGTGGGCGATGACCGGCCAGCGCTCGGTGAAGAAACCGAGCCGGCTGCCGAGCGCGCCGCCCACGCCGATCCAGTTCTCGGGGGCCAGTTCGAAGAAATCGACTTCCTCGGGCGGTTCTTTCGTGAACGGCTTGAGGTAGGGGCGGCGGAGGCCGAGGCCGGCGCCGGAGATTCCATCGATTGCGGGAGTCATTCGTCTCCCGGATTCTACTCGTTGGGGCGCAGGCGCTTCGGGTACTCGCACAGATCGGCGATCACGCATTCGTGGCAGCGGGGCTTGCGCGCCTGGCAGACGTAGCGGCCGTGCAGGATCAGCCAGTGGTGGGCGTGCTGCAAGTATTCCTTCGGGGTCAGGCGCATGAGCCGCTTTTCCACCTCGAGCACGTTCTTGCCCGGCGCGATCCGGGTGCGGTTGGAGAGGCGGAATACGTGCGTGTCCACGGCGATGACCGGCACGCCGAAGGCGGTGTTCAGGATCACGTTGGCGGTCTTGCGACCGACTCCAGGCAGCGCTTCCAGCGCCTCGCGCTCGCGCGGGACCTGCCCGCCGTGCTTCTCGAGCAGAATCCCGCTCAGGGCCACCAGGTTGGCCGCCTTGGCGTTGAAAAGGCCGATCCGGCGGATGTGCCTGCGGATGCCCGCCTCGCCCAGCGCCAGCATGGCTTCGGGCGTGTCCGCCTCGGCGAATAGAGTCTTCGTGGCCTGGTTTACGCTGACGTCGGTGGCCTGGGCGGACAGCACCACGGCCACCAGCAACTCGAACGGCGAGCCGTAGGAGAGCTCCGTCGTGGGGCGCGGATTCGACCGGCGCAACCGCCGGAAGATCTCCGCTCGCTTTTCAGCGTTCAGCGCTTGGCCGTGACCAGCCCCGGCTGGCTTGCGTAGAACTCGGACAACTCGTTCAGCTGCTCGTCGCTGAGCATGTTGAGGAAGGCGTTCATCGAAATGTCGCTGCGGTCCCCGTTGAGGTACTGACGGATGGTCTCGTTCAGGTAGTCGGCATGTTGGCCGGCCAGGTGCGGAAACTCCGTCGTGATGCTGACGCCGTTTACCCCGTGGCAGGACACGCAATAGATGCCGGACTCGGGCGGCTGGACCTCCGCGTCCGCCTCGACCGTGGCCTCGCCCCCGAAGTAGGCGGCGATGTCCCTGAGTTCCTGTTCGGTCAGGTCGGCGGCCTGCGCGTGCATGCCGTCGTGCACGCGATCGTCGCCCGCGTAGCCCCGGAGCGCCTTGACGATGTAGTTGGGGTTCTGACCCCCCAGGCGCGGCACGTGGTAGGGCGGATAGGTGGTCATGTTGCCCTCGATGCCGTGGCAGCCTAGGCAGGGTTCGGCGAGTATGCGGCCGCGCTCCGGGTCGCCCGCGTTCGGGTCGTCCTGGGCCGCCAATTGCGAAGAAAGGGCCGCCGCCACCATGAAGGCCGCCACTTGAAATTTCTTGTTCATGCCTTGAATAGCCTCCGCTATAGCACGTAAACGAAGATGAACAGGCACACCCACACCACGTCAACGAAGTGCCAGTACCAGGACACCGCCTGGAAGCCGAAGTGCTCGTTGGGCGTGAAATGTCCTTTGAGAATCCGGAACCAGGTCACCGTGAGCATGATCACCCCCAGCGTGACGTGTGCGCCGTGGAACCCGGTCAACATGAAGAAGGTCGAGCCGTAGATGCCGGTACTCAGCCTCAGATCCAGATCCTGGTAGGCATGCACGTACTCCTCGATCTGGAAGTACAGAAACAAGCCGCCCAGCAGGACCGTCAGCAGGGTTCCGATGTTCAACAGCTTGCGGTTATTGTTCTTCAGCGCGTGATGCGCGATGGTGATGGTGACGCTGGAAGTCAGCAGAATCAGCGTGTTCCACAGCGGCAGGCCGCCCCAGCCCATGGGCGTGAAGCTGCCTTGTGCGTCGCCGCCGATCTCGCCGGGGCCGTTGGTGGGCCATTCCGTTTCGAATCCGGACCACAGCAGGCTGTTGGTGGCCTCGCCGATGCCGTCGCCGCCCAGCCATGGAACCGCCAGCACCCGCGCGTAAAACAGCGCGCCGAAGAAGCCGACGAAGAACATGACCTCGGAGAAGATGAACCACGCCATTCCCTGGCGGAACGAACGGTCAACCCGCCCGCTGTACAAACCGGCGATGTTCTCCTTGATCACGGTACCCAGCCAGCCGAACATCATGAACGTCAGCCCGGCCAGGCCCAGCAGCAGCACGGCCCTCCCCGCGTCCGAATTGTTCAGCCACATCGCCCCTCCGAGCGCCATGACGAACATGGAAACGGACGCCACGGCGGGCCAGGGGCTGCCATGCGGTACGTAGTAGTTAGCCTTGGTGTCGGCCATTCAATTCCTCCTCAACCGGGGCTCCGCGGTAAAAAGGGTGTATGCCAGCGTCACGGTCTCGACGTGCGCCGGCAGTTCGGGATCAATCGTGAAGCGCATCGGCAGCTCGCGCCGCTCGCCGGCCGCGAACGCCTGCTCCTCGAAACAGAAGCAGACCTGCTTCGATACGTGGCTCACCGCCTCCAGTGGCCGCACGGCGGGCCGGGTGACGGAAATGACGTCATGAGGGAGCAGGTTGCGGGCGAAGAAGACGGTCTCGGCCGTGCGCCCGGGCGTGACTTCGATACTGAGGTTGCCGGGCTGAAAATCCCAGGCCGCCGGGTTCATCGTGTTGGTCAGAAACTCCACGGTGACCGTGCGCTGATCGTCGATCTCCAGCGCGTGGGCCGTGCCGGCCGGCTGGGTCGCCCGCGTCAGGCGCTCCGAGTCCAGCCCGGTGAGCTCGCAAAAGACTTCGTACAGCGGCGCCAGCAGGAAGGCGAAGGCGAACATGCCCGCCACCGCGCCGCCCAGCGTCAGCACCAGGCGCCGGTTGCCGTACTTGCTCCAGGGCGACTTCATGCGCCGCTCCTCAGCCATTGCGCCAGGATGAAGCCGCCGTAAAACGCCGCCGCCAGCAGGACCAGCAGGGCGGCGTGGACGCGCTTCCGGGACATCTGGAACATGGGCCCGCCGTGAACCGCCTAGACCTTGGGCGCCGTCTCGAAGGTGTGGTACGGCGCCGGCGAGGGCACGGTCCACTCCAGGCCCTGCGGGTCGTCCCAGACCTTTTCGGTGGCCTGCTTCCCGCCCTTGACGCACTTGATCAGCATCCATACGAACAGCAGTTGCGAGAGGCCGAAACCGAACGCGCCGATGGTCGAGATCATGTTGAACTCGGTGAACTGCACGGCGTAGTCCGGGATCCGACGCGGCATGCTGGCCAGTCCCAGGAAGTGCTGCGGGAAGAACAGGACGTTGACGAAGATGGTCGACAACCAGAAGTGCCACTTGCCCAGCGTCTCGTTGTACATGTGGCCGGTCCACTTGGGCAGCCAGTAATAGACGCCGGCGATCACGCCGAAGATGGCGCCCGGCACCAGCACGTAGTGGAAATGCGCCACAACGAAGTAGGTGTCGTGGTACTCGATGTCCGCGGGCACCAGCGCCAGCATCAGCCCGGAGAACCCGCCGATGGTGAACAGGACGACGAAGGCGATGGCGAACAGCATCGGTGTCTCGAAGCTGATCGAGCCGCGCCACAGCGTGGCCAGCCAGTTGAAGATCTTCACCCCGGTCGGCACCGCGATGAACATCGTCGAGATCATGAAGAACAGCAAGCCGGCCTGCGGCATGCCCACCGTGAACATGTGATGCGCCCATACGACGTACGACAGGAACGCGATGGCCGAAGTCGCGATCACCATCGAGGTGTAGCCGAACAGCGGCTTGCGCGCGAAGGTGGGAATGACCTGCGAAATGATCCCGAAGGCCGGCAGGATGAGGATGTACACCTCGGGGTGGCCGAAGAACCAGAAGATGTGCTGGAACATGACCGGGTCGCCGCCGCCGGCCGCCAGGAAGAAACTGGTGTCGAAGTAGCGGTCGGTGAGCAGCATCGTGATGGCGCCGGCCAGCACCGGCATGGCGCCGATCAACAGGTAGGCTGTGATCAGCCAGGTCCATACGAACAGCGGCATCTTCATGAAGCTCATGCCGGGCGCGCGCATGTTGGAAATCGTCACGATGATGTTGATGGCGCCCAGGATGGACGAGGCGCCCAGCATGTGCAGCGAGAACACCACGAAGGGGAAGGCGTCGCCGGTCTGCAGGATCAGCGGCGGATACAGCGTCCAGCCGCCCGCCGGAGCGCCGCCCGGCATGAACAGCGTGGCCAGCAGCAGCAGGAAGGCCGGCGGCAGGATCCAGAAACTCCAGTTGTTCATGCGCGGCAGCGCCATGTCCGGAGCGCCCACCATCAGCGGGATCTGCCAGTTGGCCAGGCCCACGAAGGCCGGCATCAGCGCGCCGAAGATCATCACCAGCGCGTGCATGGTGGTCATCTGGTTGAAGAAGTGCGGGTCCACCAGCTGCAGGCCGGGCTGGAACAGCTCGGTGCGGATGATCAGCGCCATGGTGCCGCCCACCAGGAACATGATCAGGCTGAACACCAGGTACAGCGTGCCGATGTCCTTGTGGTTGGTGGTGGTCAGCCACCGCCGGATTCCCGAGGCGTGCGGGCCGTCGTGATGTTCTTCGTGTGTCGTATCGCTCATGTTCGCTTACCCTGGGTTATCGGGCGGATGCGCCGCCGGCTGCGGCGGTCGATGCCTGGCTGATGGCGGCTTCGGCTTCGGGCTCCGGCTCGGGTTCGGCCGGCGCCGTCAGCCCGGCCACCCATGCGTCGAATTCGTCCTGCGGCAGGACCTCGACCACGATGGGCATGAACCCGTGTCCGCGCCCGCACAGCTCCGCGCACTGGCCGCGGTAGGTTCCCGGCTTCTCGGCCTTGAACCAGGTTTCGTTGATCGTGCCGGGCACCGCGTCGCGCTTGACGTAGAACTCCGGCACCCACCAGGCGTGGATGACGTCGTTGGAAGTGAGCTGCAGCTTCACCTTCTTGCCCACCGGCACCACCATCGGCTTGTCGACGTCGCGCAGGTAGTGCTCGTGCAATTCAAGGCCCGCGCCCCGTATCGACGCGGCGTTGCTGGCGTCGTCGATGTTGCTGAAGAAGCTGATGCCGTGGTCCAGGTACTCGTAGCGCCATTTCCACTGGTAGCCGGTGACCTTGATCCTGAGGTCCGCTGCCTGCGTGTCCTCCATCTCGATCAGCACCCGGGCGGTGGGGATCGCCAGGCCGACCAGGATCAGGACCGGGATGACGGTCCAGATGATCTCGGCCTTGGTGCTGTGGCTGAACTTCGCGGCCTGCGCGCCCTGCGACTTGCGGAACTTGACCAGCGAATAGCCGAGCGCCCCGAACACGATGATGCCCATGACCACGCAAATGATCAGGGCCATGTGGTGCAGGCCGCGCACCTTGTTTCCGAGTTCCGTGGCGCTGGCGGGGAAGTCCAGGGCCCAATCCGCGGCCGCCGGTCCGGCCATGGCCAGCGCGACCGCGGCGATTCCCAGGAACAGCCAGCGGCCGTGTGCCTTGCTGCAATTCATCAAACAGTTGCTCCTTTTTCTTCCGTGGCAACCGGCAAGCGCGTCAATTCGCGCAAACGCCGGCACAACGATTGCCTTTCTTCCTCCGTCAGGCAGGCAGCCAACTCACAGGACGTGCCGCCGGCTCCCAAAAAAAGGCGCCCAGGCAAGGCAGGACTCGCACCCGGTTCGATCCAGGCTCGGGTCCAAGGCCGGGGGAATTCTACATGCTCCTGACGGCCGGCATAACCCCTGCGCACGTGCACGTGGCGTTTGCCGAAACGGACGGTCTCGCGATAGTGGCCGCGACGCACGGTAATGGCCAGCGCGGCGCCCAGAACGGCCAGTTCCAGGCCGGCGAAAGGCAGGATCAGCCAGTAGCCCCGAAGCGCCCAGGCCACGGCAATTCCCAGCACCGGAAGCGTCATCGCGACGAACAGCCAGAACGCGCCGCGGCCGGTGAAATTGCTGTTGGGGCGGATTACGATTCGGTAATCCTTGGAGCGAGGGTGCCCCCGCCCCCGTCGTGAGTCACCACTCTTCATCGAATCGCAATTGTAAAGGAGGGAGGGCGTCCCGCCCTCCACCCGATGCACTATCCTTTCGGCCCCCGCACGACCGAAAAACGAACATGAAACTACGCATCGCCCTGCTCCTGCTTCTCGTCGCGCCGGCCCTCGGGGCCGGCAAGCCCAGCTTCGCGCCCGAGGACGTGTTCTCGCTGGCCTACGCCAGCAACCCGCAGGTGAGTCCCGACGGCTCCTTCGTGGTCTACACGCGCAACTTCATGGACATCATGGAGGACCGGCGCCGGTCCAACCTGTGGCGTATCGACATCGACGGGCAAAACGCGCGGCCGCTCACCACCGGGGCTGTAAACGACAGAGGCGCGCGCATCGCCCCCGACAACGAACGCGTGGCCTATCTTTCCAGCGACGGTCGCGGCGTGCAGATTTTCGTACGCTGGATGAGCAGCGGCGAGACGCTGCAGGTCACGAGGCTGGACCGCGCGCCCCGCAATCTCGCCTGGTCGCCCGACGGCCAATGGCTGGCGTTCGCCCTGCTGGTGCCCTCCAAGCCTCCCACGATGGGCTCGCTGCTCGCCAAGCCCAAGGGCGCGAACTGGGCCCAACCCGCGGAAGTCGTGCAGCGCGCCATTTACCGGGCGGACGGGGCAGGGCGCCTGCCGCACGGATACACGCATCTCTTCGTCGTCTCGGCGCAGGGCGGCGCGCCCAGGCAGCTGACCTCGGGCGATTACCACGACGGCGGCTCGATCGCCTGGTCGCCCGACAGCTCAAGCCTCTATTTCTCCGGCAACCGCAACGAAGACGCCGAACTCAACCCGTCCAACACCGAGATCTACCGGGTCGGCCTGGACGGCGGCGATGTCGAGGCCCTGACCGACCGCGACGGGCCGGACAATTCCGTGGCCGTTTCGCCGGACGGGAAGATGTTGGCGTGGACCGGTTATGACGACCGGGTGCGCAGCTACCAGGTCACGCGCCTTTATACGATGAACATTGACGGCGGCGGGCGGCGCGAACTGCTGCCGGACCTCGACCGTGATGTCTCGCGGCCGCGGTGGTCCGCCGACGGCGAGGGCCTTTATTTCGCCTACGAAGACAAGGGGCTGACCCGGCTGGCCCACGTGGATTTGCGCGGCAGGCTCACCGATGTCACCGGCGAGCTGGGCGGCCTGGCGCTGACCCGTCCCTACACCGGCGCGCAGTTTTCCCTGGGCGGCAACG
The DNA here is from genome assembly GCA_963666765.1 of Gammaproteobacteria bacterium. Classification (GTDB taxonomy): domain Bacteria; phylum Pseudomonadota; class Gammaproteobacteria; order Steroidobacterales; family Foliamicaceae; genus Foliamicus. The sequence goes on along the minus strand of OY762933.1, from coordinate 1,052,241 downwards.
ATACCTACGCGATTACCCGCGGCGACTCCCTTTCACCCGCCGATATCGCCGTCGGCCGCGGCACAGACGAGCCGCGCCGGCTGACCCGGCTCAACGCCAACCTGCTCGACTACCGCGAGCTGGGGCAGGTGGAGGAGTTCTGGTACCGGTCAAGTTTCGACGGCAAGGACATACAGGCCTGGGTGGTCTGGCCGCCTGGCTTCGATCCGGCGAAGAAATACCCGCTGGTGCTCGAGATACACGGCGGCCCCCACGCCGCCTACGGTCCGCATTTCTCGGTGGAAGTGCAGCTTTTCGCCGCCGCCGGCTATGTCGTGGTGTACGCCAATCCGCGGGGAAGCATCAGCTACGGAGACGCCTTCGGCGGCTACATCCATCACAACTATCCCAGCGAGGACTACGACGATTTGATGTCGGCCGTGGACGCTATCATCGAACGCGGCGCGATCGACCCCGATCGGCTCTACGTGACGGGCGGAAGCGGCGGCGGCGTGCTCACCGCCTGGATTGTGGGCAAGACCGACCGTTTCAGGGCGGCGGTCGTGGCCAAGCCAGTGATCAACTGGATCAGCTTTGCCCTGAGCGCCGACTACGCGCCGATTTTCTCCAAGTACTGGTTCCCGGCCCTGCCCTGGGACGACCCCATGGGCTACTGGGAGCGCTCGCCGCTGTCGCTGGCCGGCGAAGTCGCGACGCCGACCATGCTCCTGACCGGCGAAGAGGACTGGCGCACGCCCATGTGGGAATCGGAGCAGTATTACCAGGCGCTCAAGCTGCGCGGTGTTGAGACGGCGCTGGTGCGGCTGCCGGGCGCCTCGCACAGCATCGCCGCACGGCCCAGCCAGTTGCTGGCCAAGGTCAGCGCGATTCTGGAGTGGTTCAAGCGGTATGAGGGCGAATCGGGCGACTAGGCCGTGCTCCTGCCGCACGCAAACTCTTTGCATCGCGCGCGGCTTTTGGTACAGTTCGCGCCTGTTGCCCGAAGTGCACCGAAATCGCTTCTTATCGATGAAAAGAATCGCTCTGATTGGCCTGCTGGCTTTCGCCGTTCCGCTTCTGTCCTCCGCCGACGAGCCCGATCTCGAGCGCGGCGCGCAGTTGTATTTCTTCTGCGGCACCTGCCACGGCCAGGCCGGCGAAGGCAACGCGCTGCTCAACACGCCGGCGGCCGGCAAGCAGGACATCTGGTATGTCGAGCGGCAGCTTGTCAATTACCGTGAGAATCTGCGCGGCTACTGGGGGCCCCTGGAAGACATCTACGGCAACCAGATGAAGAACATGGCCATCGCCCAGGTGCCGGACGAGCAGTCGATCATCGACATGGCGGCCTACATGCATTCGCTGGAACCGCCGACGCTGCCCGTGACCGTGGACGGCGACCCGGAGGAAGGGCGCAAGATTTACGAAGAGACCTGCATCGCCTGTCACGGACCGAACGGCGAGGGCTCGACGCTGCTGGGATCGCCGCGGATCTCAAACCAGTTCGACTGGTATCTGCTGCGGCAACTCGACGATTTCTTAAGCGGCGCCCGCGGCCAGCAGCCCGATGACATCTACGGGACGCAGATGCGCTACATGGCGCAGGTGCTCGACACCGAGCAGAAGCGCAAGGACGTGATCGCGTACATCGCCACGTTCAAGTTCACCGACCAGCCCGACTGACTCAAGAATTTTCCGCGATGTAGTGGGCGGCGGCCAGGTCCTGGGCCACGTTGCCCAGGCTCTTGTAGAGCGTAATCTCGTCTTCGCCGCGGCGCCCCTCGATGGCGCCGTCGATCACCGCGCCGATTTCGCCGGCCAGGTCGCCTTCGGCAAGACATCCCTCCTGGATGGCCAGCAGGATGTCGCCGGCCTCCTTCATGGCGAAGTCCGTGATTTCCGTAAACACGCGCGCGCGACCCATCGTCTCGCCGTCGGCCTCCCGCGTCGTGGGCGAATGCGATCCCACCAGGTTGACGTGACAGCCTTCTGCCAGCCAGCGGCCCTCGATGACCGGCTCGCCCGCGGCGCTCACCCCGCAGACGAGGTCCGCGCCGCTCACCGCATCACGTGCCGTCTCAACCGCGGATACCGTCACGTCATCGTCTGTGTGGGCGGTGGCGAAGCGGCCGGCTTTCTCCATGCTCGGCCCCCACACGCGAACTTCGCGCACCGGCCGCACGCATCGCATCGCTTCCAGGTGCGTTTCGGCCTGCACGCCGTAGCCGACCAGCGCGAGCACGGCAGCGTCCTCGCGGGCCAGCGCGCGCGTGGCGGCCCCGCTGGCCGCAGCCGTTCGAATCGCGGTTACCGAAGCGCCTTCCACCAGCGCGGCCGGCGCGCCTGTTTCGCGGTCGAAGAGCAGGATGCAACCCTGGATCATGGGCAGCCCGCGGGCGGGGTTGCCCGCGAAGAGGCTCACGAGCTTGGCCCCGAACGCGCAAGGGGCGTCGCCGGGCATGATCCCCATGCCGCCCTTGCCGCCGGCGACAGGAACAAAGGACCGCAGCGGCGGAGTGATCTCGCCGCGGCTTATCGCCGCCTGCGTGTCCGCCATCAGATCGATGCAGGCGCCCATGCGCAAGACGCGGCGCACCGTGTCCGCATCAAAGTAGGGAACGTCCGTCATTCGACCGGGCTTTCGTGCGCCTTGCCGAGGTAGAGCGAAGGTCCGTAGACCTGCGTCCCGTCAACCTCCAGCCGGACCCGGTAGCGGCCCGGCTCCGGAAACGTCACGTCCTCCAGCGGCAGGTTGAGCTGCGTCCTCGGCGGTGCGGCGGAACCGGGCGACTCTTCGACTTCGCTGAAGCCCTGGATGGTGAAAACAGCCTTGTCGCCGGGATCCAGCAGCTCGATCAGGAAGGGCACGCGCCCGCGCTCGCCGTCGTTCCAGCTCACCAGCCCCGCAAGCCGCATGTGCGGCTGGCGCGCGGGAAACGACGGCGCACGAAGCTCGTCGAAGATGCCGCGGACCTCGAGCTGGCCGGACTCGTCCGAACCGGCCCGGTGACAGAAAAAAAGTGTGCACTCCACGCGTGCAGTGTACCTACCGTTCGGCATAAAATACGCCGGTTGTTTGCCAGTGAAGCAGAGGAACAGTATGAAGCGCTTTGCGTGTTTGATGATCAGCGCCGCCGCCATGGTCGCGGCGGGAACCGCTTTCGCCGCCGGCGACGCCGCGCGCGGCGAGGCCGAATTTGAAGTCTGCGCCGTATGCCACGGCGAGCAGGGCGAGGGTTTTGAGAAGTACGGCGCGCCGAAGATCGGCGGCCAGGAAGACTGGTACGTGATCACCAGCCTCAAGAATTTCCGGGCCGGGTTGCGCGCCAGGGACAACTGCGACGTGGCCGACGTGGCCGGCACCCTGGAGCGGGCCAAGGCCCAGTCGCCCGACTACGCCGAGATCGAAGCCGAACTGGCGACTCATTTCGAGGGCGGACTGCCCTCCGGCGGCGCCTGCAGCCAGGCGTCGAACGACGTTTACGGGCCGCTGATGCGCGCCATCGCGCTGACATTGGCCGACGACCAGGCCGTTGAGGACCTGGCGGCGTACCTGCTTACGCTATCGCCGCCGAACCCGCCGGCGACGATCGAAGGCGATCTCGCTACCGGAACCATCGGCTACGCGACCTGCATTGCCTGTCATGGCATGAACGGTGAGGGCAACCAGGCGCTCAACGCGCCGGCCGTCGCTGGGCAGCATGACTGGTACACCGTGCGGCAGATGGAGCACTACATCGCAGGTATTCGCGGCAGCGACCCGCGCAACATCTTCGATACGCAGATGCGCCCGATGGCGATGGTCCTGCCCACGCCCGATGCGATCCGGAACGTAACCGCCTACATCAACTCGTTCACCGCCGGCGAATAGCGCCCCGGGAGTTCGCTAGGACGCGCGCTTGAACGGCGTGTGTTCGCCGGCGATTTCCACGTAGCGCGCCACCTGCTCCCGTTCGCTGGCCAGGTAGCCGGTCAGCGCGTCGGCGAACCCTTCGTGGCGCACCCAGTGGGTCGAGAATGACGTTTCCGGCGCGAACCCGCGCGCCAGCTTGTGTTCGCCCTGCACGCCGGGATCGAAGAGCCTGAGCCCCTCGCGGATGCAGTATTCGATCCCCTGGTAGTAGCAGGTCTCGAAATGCAGGCTGTGGTAGTAGCCGGTACTGCCCCAGTAACGTCCGTAGAGCGCGGTGTCGCTGCGGAAACAGATGGCCAGCGCGACCTCCTCGCCGTCGAGCCGCGCCAGGAAGACAACGAGTGATGCCGGCATGTCGCGCGTAACCAGTTCGAAAAACTCTCGGTTCAGGTAGGGGTACTGGCCACGCTTGAGGTAGCTCGCCGCGTACAGCGGGTACAGCGTCTTCCAGAGTTCCGGCGTCAGCGAGTCGCCGTTTAGCGTTTCAAATTCAATTCCCGCCTCGCGCACGCGCCGGCGCTCGCGGTTGACCTTCTTGCGCTTGGCGGAGCTGAAGGTCGCGAGGTAGTCCGAGAAATCCTCGTAGCCGTCGTCTTTCCAGTGAAACTGGCAATCGGTTCTGAGCATCATGCCTTTTTCTTCCATCCACTCGGCATCCTGCGCGGACGGGAACAGGCAATGCAGGGAGCTGGCTTCCATCCGATGCGCCAGCTCTACGGTGCCGGCCAGCAGCAGCGATCGGCGCTCGACCTGTTGCCCGCCGTTGCCGGCGCACAGAAAGCGGGGTCCGGCCACCGGCGTGAACGGCACGGCGTTGAGCAGCTTGGGATAGTAGTCGTAGCCGGCCCGCTGGTAGGCCGCCGCCCACGCCCAGTCGAACACGAACTCGCCGCGCGAGTGGTTCTTGAGATACAGGGGCATGGCCCCGACGGTTGCGTCCTTTTTGTCGAGCAGCAACAGGTGGCAGGGCTGCCAGCCGGTTTCAGCGGAAACACAGCCGGAGGCCTCCAGCGCGTTCAGGAACTCGTGGCGCAGGAACGGGTGGGCGCCGCCGGCCAGCGCGTTCCATTCGCCGGCCGCGACCTCGCCGATGCTGTCGAGCACCTGTATCCGCATGCGCTATAGGTTAACTGGAGGGCGGGACGCCCTCGCTCGCGGCTAAAGGGGGTTGGCGTCGCAGAACTTCTCCGCGTCCAGCGCGGCCATGCAGCCGGTGCCCGCGGAAGTGATTGCCTGGCGGTAGACGGAATCGGCCACATCGCCCGCGGCGAACACGCCGGGCACGCTGGTGGCGGCGAAGCCGCCCGAATCGCCGCCGCGCGTGATCAGGTAGCCGTCCTTGTGGTCGAGCGAGTCCACGAACAGGCTCGTGGCGGGATCGTGCCCGATGGCGATGAACACGCCGTCCACCTTGATATCCTCGATCAGGCCTTTTTCCTTCGTGCTCCTGATCCTCGCACCGGTAACCTGCTCGCCGTCGCCGAGGACTTCCTCCAGAACGCGGTCCCAGCGGATGTCGATCGGGCCGTCGTCGCCGGCGCGCTCGAAGAGTTGCTGCTGCATCATTTTCTCGGCGCGCAGCGCGTCGCGGCGGTGGATCAGCGTGACGCTGGAGCAGATGTTCGAAAGGTACAGCGCTTCCTCGACCGCGGTATTGCCGCCGCCGACCACGACCACGGGCCGGTCCCGAAAAAAGAAACCGTCACAGGTAGCGCAGGCCGACACGCCCTTGCCGAGGTAGTTCTGCTCGCTCTCCAGCCCTAAGTAGCGGGCCGTGGCGCCGGTGGCGATGATCAGCGACTCGGCGCGGTATGCGTCGAGGCCGCCCTTGAGCGTGAACGGCCGCTGCGACAGGTCCACCTCGTCGATATGGTCGTAGATGATCTCGGTGCCCAGGCGCTCGGCGTGCTCGCGCAACTCATCCATGAGCTGCGGTCCGAGCAGACCCTCGCGGCCGCCGGGCCAGTTGTCGACGTCGGTGGTGGTCATCAACTGCCCGCCCGGTTCGCTGCCCGTGATCAGCACCGGCGACATGTTGGCGCGGGCCCCGTACACGGCCGCGGAATAGCCGGCGGGACCGGATCCGAGAATGAGGAGTCGACTGACGGAATTCGGCACGGCGGCAAGTTTATCCGGGTTTCTATTCGGCAACCACCGGAATATCGGCAACCACCGGAATTCAGACAGAATGAGAAGTCCACTTACTGTTTAGACTGGAAATTTGTAGTATATTCCCTCGTATGGAGATTACTCGCGACATTGCAAAGCAAGTCATCGAATGCGCGAATCAGTTGCCTGCGGTCACCATTACAGGTCCCCGCCAAAGCGGCAAGACAACGCTTTGCAAGCAACTGTTCGCCGGGCACCCTTACGTCTCGCTGGAAGATCCGGGCATTCGGCAATTTGCCCTGGAGGATCCGAAGCGGTTCCTCGGCGGCTATCCTGATGGAGCGATTCTCGACGAAGTACAACGAGCGCCTGATCTTCTTTCTTACCTTCAGGGAATCGTGGATGCTGACGCCGCGCCCGGTCGCTGGATCCTGACAGGCTCGCAGAATCTCTCGTTACTTTCCCATGTCAACCAGTCGCTTGCCGGCAGGACCGGCATTTTCCATCTCCTGCCCCTGTCGCGCCGCGAAGCGGTGCGCTTTCCCAAAGCGCCGGAGACACTGGAAGAAGCGCTTTTTACGGGTGGATACCCGCGTATCTTTGACCTCCAATTGAATCCCGCCGAATGGCTTGGAGTGTATGCGGCGACCTACCTGGAACGAGATGTGCGCCAGGTTCTGAATGTCGGCAACATGATTACCTTCCAGCGCTTCCTCCAACTTGCGGCCGGCCGCACCGGGCAGAGGCTCAGTATCGGAAACCTGGCTGGCGATTGCGGGGTCTCGCCGAAAACGGTCAGAAGCTGGTTAAGTGTTCTTGAGGCGAGTTACATCACCTTCCGACTGCCGCCGTATTTCCGCAACATCAGGAAACGCCTCACAAAGACACCCAAACTTTATTTCTACGATACCGGGCTGGCCTGCTGGCTGCTCGGCATTCAATCCCCTGAACAGCTTCGTTTGCACCCGCTTCGCGGCGCGATTTTTGAAACCTGGGTTGTTTCGGAAATCGTAAAGCAACGAGCCCGGCGCGATCCTGCGCTAATTCGGGGCTTGTATTTCTATCGCGAAAAGAATGTTGGCGAGGTCGATCTCGTTGTGGAGTATCCGCAAGGCGTGCTGCTTTTGGAGGCGAAGTCCTCCACGACACCCGACCCAAGCATGTTCACCCAGCCCAGGCGCGCGCGCCGGCATTTCGACCAAGCGGACATTCCTTGCGAAATCGCCGTCGCCTACGGTGGGGATGATGCTTACAATGCAAGTGGCGGCTCCCTGGCGCCCTGGCATGCGCTGGATAGTCTTGACGATTGCGCGCCCATAGAATTAGCCGCCAAGTGAAGGCGAAGGAACGAACCTGGCTGGAGCGCGCTTTGCGCGAGGGCGGCCTTTGGCTTTGCCTTGGCCTGGGCCTGCTCATGTTCGCGGCATTGCTGAGCCACGTTCCCGACGCCGCCGAAGCGGGAGTCGCCGGAACCAACCTGGTCGGCATGGCGGGCGGGGCCTTTGCGGCGCTCGCTTTCGCCCTGGCAGGAAGCGCCTCCTACCTGTTTCCCGTCGCCGTAATCGGCTTCAGCGCCTGGTATCTGGCGCCGTCGAGGTCCCGCGCGGACTGGTCCTGGCCGGACGCCGGCGTGCGCGCCGGGGGCCTTGCGCTGGTCGTGATCTGCGGCTGCGGCCTGCTCGAAATCTCCGCGCGCGGTGGACTGGGAGGCGGCGCCATCGGCGTCGGGCTGGACGGCGCGCTGGCGCCGGTGCTGGGCCGCATGGGCGCCTGGGTGGTCCTGCTGGCGCTGTGGATGACCGGCATCACGCTGGTGACCGGGCTTTCCTGGGTGCACCTCACCCAGGCCACCGGACGCTTGACGCTGCGCGGGCTCTACGCGGCAGGGCAGGGCGTGTATTTCACGCTCGTTACCCTGTTTTCGCTGGTCGGGCGCCGCGAGAAATCAAGGATTCGCGGACGGGGCAGGGCGAAGATCGCCCGCCCGGCGCGCAAACACCGTGTCGTTTCCACCCCCAAACGGCCCCGCAAGATCGAGCCGGACATGCCCGTAAAGGCGGCGTCCGGCGGGGGGCTGCCATCGCTCAGCCTGCTGTCCGATCCGCCGCCGGAGACTTCCTTGCAGTCGGAAAGCGTGCTGCGCGACCAGGCCAAGCGCCTGGAGGAGAAACTGGACGAGTTCGGCGTGGGCGCCACCGTGGTGGCCGTGTCGCCCGGCCCGGTCGTTACGCTGTTCGAAGTGCAGCCGGCCGCGGGCATCCGCGCCAGCCGCATCACCAGCCTCGCCAGCGACCTGGCGCGCTCGCTGATGGCGCACAGCGTGCGCGTGGTCGAATCCATGCCGGGCAAGTCCACCGTCGGCCTGGAAATCGCCAACAACGATCGGCTCCTGGTCACCCTGGGCGAAATCCTCCGCTCACAAACCTACGACAAGGCGCATTCCATGCTCACGCTGGGCCTGGGCAAGGACATCGCCGGCAACCCGGTGGTGGACGACCTGCAGAAGATGCCGCACCTGCTGGTGGCCGGCGCCACGGGTTCGGGCAAGTCGGTGGCGATCAACGCCATGGTCCTGAGCCTGCTCTACAAGTCCACGCCGGAGACGGTGCGCCTGATCATGATCGACCCCAAGATGCTGGAGTTGTCGGTTTACGAGGGCATCCCGCACCTCTTGTGCCCGGTGGTGACGGACGTCAGCCAGGCGGCCAACGCGCTGCGCTGGTGCGTGGCGGAGATGGATCGCCGCTACCGCCTGATGTCCTGGGTCAAGACGCGCAGCGTGGAGGGCTTCAACAACCGCCTTGAGGTTGCGCGCGAAGCAGGCGAGCCGCTGTGCGGCCCGCCCGAGAACGACGAGGACGAGCAGGGGCCGGAACTGGAGCCGCTGCCGCGCATCGTGGTGGTGATCGACGAGCTGGCCGACCTCATGATGGTGGTCGGCAAGAAACTTGAGACGCTGATCGCGCGCCTGACGCAAAAAGCCCGCGCCGCCGGACTGCACCTGATCGTGGCCACGCAGCGCCCGTCGGTGGACGTGATTACCGGGCTGATCAAGGCCAACATCCCGGCGCGGATGGCGTTCCGCGTGGCCTCGCAGGTGGATTCGCGCACCATCCTCGACCAGGTGGGCGCCGAAACGCTGCTGGGCAAGGGCGACATGCTGTATTTGCCGCCCGGCTCCGGCAACTTGCTGCGCGTGCACGGCGCATTCGTGGAAGACGCCGAAGTCCTGAAGGTGGTCGCGGACCTGAAGCGCACCGGCGGCCCCAGCTACGACGAGCAGGTCACGCAAGGGCCGGTGGAGGCCGACGAGGCTGATGCCACCGGCGCGGACGGCGGCGAGGTGGATGAGCTCTATTCGCAGGCCAAGGAAATCGTGACCGAAACCGGCCGCGCGTCCATCTCCTACGTCCAGCGCCGCCTGCGCGTGGGCTACAACCGCGCCGCCCGCCTCATCGAGGAACTCGAACGCGCCGGCGTGGTTTCCGCGCCCGACGGCCGCGGCGAACGCCGCGTAACAGGCGGCCCGGAATAATGCGCGCCAGGCGATGGATTGCGCTGGCGGTGCTCTTGCCGGCGGCACTCGCCCTGGCGCAGGACGCAGGGGAAACCGGCGGCGATGGCGTTCTCAAGCGCTTCTTCCACGACATCCAGTACCTCCAGGCCGACTTCACCCAGCTCGAATACGACGGCGAGGGCGTGTTTCAGCGCGAGAGCACCGGCCGCCTCTACCTCTCCCGCCCCGGCCGTTTCCGGCTCGACTACCTTCAGCCCGACGAGCTGATCATCTGGGCCGACGGCGAGCGCCTCTCGATGTTCGACAAGGAACTGGAGCAGGTCACCGTCTACAAGCAGACCGATCAACTCAAGGAATCCGCCGCCGCGCTCCTGGCCGGCGACGCCTCGGTGCTTGAGAACTACGACGTGATTGAGGCCGAATCCGCCGACGGGCTGCAATGGTTCGACCTGACCGGCGCCGACGCGGAAGAGGGCGACCTGCGCCTGGCCCTGCGGGGAAGCCTGCCCGCGGTGCTGGAGTTTGCTGACGACCTCGGCAGCCGCGTGCGCATGCTGCTTTCCGGCCTGGATCTCGACAGCGAACTTGACGAAGAGGTTTTTGCCCCGACAATTCCGCCCGGCGTAGACATTTTCGAAGCGGCCGAATCGTGATCGATCCCAAACTATTGCGCGAGCAGCCCGAAACCGTGGCGCGCAACCTCGCGCGGCGCGACGCCTCCTTCGACGTGGCCGCGTACGCCGAGCTGGATGCACGCCGCAAGCACTGGCAGGTGCGCGTGGAGAAGCTGCGCGCCGAACGCAACAAGATCTCAAAGCAGATCGGCGTGGCCGCCCGCGAAGGCGGCGACGTGGACGCGCTCAAGCGCCAGGTCGAGAAGGCCACGTATGGCCTGACGGACGCCGGCGGCGAACTCAAGACCGTGCAGGCCAGCCTGCGCAAGATCGAGCTTGATCTGCCCAACCTGCTCGATGAGGCCGTGCCGGACGGCAAAGACGAACGCGCCAACCGCGAACTGAAGCGCTGGGGCGAGCCGCGCCCGGCAAGCGACGATACTCAAGACCACGTCGCCCTCGGCGAAGCGCTGGGCCAGATGGACTTCGGCGCCGCCGCCCGCCTGGCCGGCGCGCGCTACACCGTCCTGACTGGCGAACTCGCAAGCCTGCACCGCGCCCTGATCCAGTTCATGCTCGACCTGCACGTGCGCGAACACGGGTACACCGAAGCCTACGTCCCCTACATCGTCAACCCCGAATCGCTGGTCGGCACCGGCCAGCTGCCCAAGTTCGAGCAGGACCTGTTCGGCATCGAGAGCGAACGCTCCGGCTACCTGGTTCCCACCGGCGAGGTCCCGCTCACCAACCTGGTCGCCGGCCAGATCACGGACGAAGCCGATCTGCCGCTCAAATACACCGCGCACACCCCCTGTTTCCGCTCCGAAGCCGGCGCCTACGGCAAGGACACCCGAGGCATGCTCCGCCAGCACCAGTTCGAGAAGGTGGAACTCGTGCAGATCACCCATCCGGACGGCTCGGACGACGCGCTGGAAGAACTGACCCACCACGCCGAAATCGTGCTGGAGCGCCTGGAACTGCCATACCGCCGCGTGGTCCTGTCGTCCGGCGACACCGGCTTCTCCGCAGCCATCACCTACGACCTGGAAGTCTGGCTGCCCGGCCAGGACCGCTACCGCGAAATCTCGTCGTGCAGCAACTGCCGCGACTTCCAGGCCCGGCGCATGAGCGCCCGCTGGAAGGGCAAAAACGCGCGCGGCTTCGTGCACACCCTGAACGGCTCCGGCATCGCCGCCGGCCGCGCCCTCATCGCCGTCATCGAAAACTACCAGCAGCCCGACGGCAGCATCGTCATCCCCGAGGTCTTAAGGCCCTGGATGGCCGGCGCGGCTAAAATCCCTGCCTGATCCTCAATCATCGGAGAGGTGGCAGAGTGGTCGAATGCGGAGGTCTTGAAAACCTCTGACGGTTTACGCCGTCCGTGGGTTCGAATCCCACCCTCTCCGTTTTTTTCTTCGGAGTTCGGGGGAATGGTCAATCTAGAATGGTCAATCTAGCTTGACTAATAGCTCGTCGGGCTGTGTGATACGATAATTTCTCCATAAGCAAAGGTGAGCGAAATGAGAGAAGATGTTCGCCGCGCCGTATGGTTTGAGTTAACTGACTCTCTACGGTTAACCCATTACTACTACGCCTGCCATACCAATGCGCTACGAGCACACCGATGGAGCCGAATGACAATGCTCGCAGGCACAATCGCAACGGCGTGTGCACTCACGGATGTTCTCCCAAACTGGGGCGGAGTTGTCCAGCCTCTTATCGCTTTCGCGCTGGTTCTTGCTTTCGTCTATAACTCTACGGTTCAATGGGGGAAGAAGGCACATCAACTCGGGTTTATTGCACAACTCTGCGGTCGTGTATCTCTCCAGGTGGAGGAGTTGTGGGTGAATATCAATGCTACCGATGCGGGCGAGCAAGAAACTCTCGACCAGCTTAATGTCTACGCAACGCAACTCAGCGAATATACGAGTATGTCTATCGCCTATGGGATAGTCGCAGATGAAGAGAAAAACAAAGAGGCAGCAGAACAAGCACATGAACAATTGCTGCAGAGGTTTCCAGCATGAGTAGACAGGACGATTACGAAAAGCGGCATCACTATCCTCCGAGACCGAGTCCGCCGCCTCCGCCGCCCCCACCTCCCCCGCCTCCCCCACCACCACCGCGACGTTAGCGGTCGAGCTAATCGAACAGTCTTTCTCCGCGCGGCCACTCGCCTTGGCATACGGAGAATGAGGAAATGAGGATTGAGTCTGTACGGATAGAGAACTTCCGTGCTTTTGAAGACGCAACGGTTCGGTTTAACAACTACGCATGTTTGGTTGGCCCAAATGGTGCTGGAAAGTCGACCATCCTGACAGCTTTGAACGTGTTCTTTCGCGAGACGGAAAATCTACCCACCGATTTAAGTCAGTTAGGGCAGGAAGATTTTCACTGCAAGAACACTGCGAACCCCATTCGGATCACGGTTACTTTTTGCGACCTGAGCCAGGAGGCTCAGGAGGATTTCTCTAATTATTTTCGCCAGAACCAGCTGGTGGTTTCGGCCGAGGCTACTTTTGACGAGGAGACGGGCAAGGCGCAGGTCAAACAGTACGGGCAGCGGCTGGGCATGACAGCGTTTAAGCCATTCTTTGAGGTCTTTGAGGAAGGGGGAAGCAATGCTGAGAAGCTAAAGAAAATCTATGGCGACTTACGAACGACATATCCGAGTCTGCCGTCTCAAAAGACGAAAGACAAGATGAAAGAAGCCCTTAATGCCTTCGAGGCCGATAACTCAGACCAGTGCGAACTTATTCCGAGCGAGGATAAGTTTTACGGCTTTTCCAGGGGGGCGAATCGCCTTGCAAAGCATGTTCAATGGGTGTATGTCCCTGCCGTTAAGGACGCAACTGCCGAGCAAGTGGAATCCCGAAATTCCGCCCTCGGAAAACTGCTTGCGCGAACAGTGCGGTCGAAGGCAAATTTTAGCGAAGCAGTTAATGAACTTCGGTCGCAGATGCAACTACAATATCAAGAACTTCTCGACGACAATCAAAACGTTCTCGACGAGATTTCGGGCGCACTACGGTCGCGAATTTCCGAATGGGCGCACCCGGACGCGAGCTTACGACTTGAATGGAAGCAAGACACTGACAAGTCCGTGCGTGTCGAAGAGCCATGGGCCCACATTCTTGCGGGAGAAGGTGAATTCGAAGGCGAACTTGCTCGGTTCGGTCATGGTCTCCAGCGGTCTTATCTGCTAGCTCTGCTACAGGAGCTAGCCGGTACTGATGATGCGAATGGTTCGACGCTCATACTTGCGTGCGAAGAACCGGAGCTTTATCAGCATCCGCCACAAGCCCGTTATCTCGCTGCCGTCCTCAAAAAACTCAGTAGTGGGAATACGCAAATTGTTGTATCAACCCACGACCCCCGTTTTGTCTCCGGCCCAGGATTTGAAGATATCCGCATGATACGCAAGGATTCGGCGCAGCGTAGCTCGCAGGTTTCCTGTGTGTCGTTCGATGACATTTCGCAAGCCATAGCGGGCGCTACCGGAAGGCAACCGACAAAACCCGAAGGAACACTCGCAAAGATCCATCAGGCTTTGCAACCTTCGCTCAATGAGATGTTCTTTACTCGCAGGCTTATCCTCGTTGAAGGACTGGAGGATGTTGCCTACCTTTGGTCTTATTTGCATCTGCTCGAAAAGGAAGATGATTTTCGGCGATTGGGCGGGCATATCGTGGCGACGAACGGAAAGAGCTCGTTGCTTCAGCCACTTGTTATCGCAAGGCACATGCGAATTCCAACCTATGTTGTTTTTGACGCGGATGCAGATAAACCCGACCGCAATGGCAGCCGAGCCAAACACGAAAAAGACAACCGCGCGCTTTTGGCGCTAATGGGCAAGGCAAATGAAGACCCGTTTCCTGCAGCGACGTATTGTGGCCATGGTTTCACAATGTGGAGTTCCAATATCCGCGAGATCATTAAGGTGGATATCGGAGCGGAGGATTGGAAGGCTTTTTGTACTAAAGCTGACCATCGTTATGGTCATGCTGGTGACCTACACAAGAATGCGCTCCACATCGGCGCCAGCCTCGCCTTCGCTTGGCAAGCGGGAAAACGTCCTGCTAGTCTCGAGGCGCTCTGTGACAGAATCCTGGATGCCGCAGAATATGTACCTGTATCGTGACTGGATAGAAAGTAATTGAGTAATGTCTTGCCGAAGCGTAGAGCGGAGTATCATCGTTGCGGCCATTAGTCCGTGTATTGTCGCGGACACTAATAGAAATCACTTGCTTTTCACTAGGCCTCTTTCGAGGGAGCGGTGACGTGGAGCTAATCGAAGTATCAGGCGTGTGCAGAATTACGAATCATCGGCAAGAATTTGCAGCACAATTTGCGATCACCGCAAAGGAGTGCGTATTCCGAAGCAAAGTAGCCACCTGCCGGACACTTTGAGCTGGACTGCGTGGCTACATTGCGTGGAATACGCACATATGTGATGGAGCACCTGTGTAACGTGAGGGGGCTTCCTCACTTTGACCAGGGCACTTGTTCTGTTTGCTGTGTAAGCCTGCTGAAATAAAGGCCCTGATATCCGATCGTTTTCAGAACCATCAGGTCGGACAGCCACACGGAAACGTCAACAAGATACTTTTGGATGGCGTTCGGCATGTCTAGCAGCATCTCCGCATTAGGTGCTTCGTCCAAGTGAAGCAGCCAATTCATCATGTTCGTTATGGGGTGACTGAGCGTGCACCGCTGGTGCGCGGTTTCCTGAACATCGCCAAGCTTGCCGTTTTTTCCACGCTTGCGCCACAAGTCAGAATAACGTTCCGCAAAGTTATGCTGGTCGTGTGAATTGTCGATCGGGAGCTTGTCGACCACACATAGCTGCTGTAAGCACCTTTGCATCACTTCGATGCGCTTCATATTGTCCTTGGCATCCGTGTCCAGCATGCGGCTGAGAATGGCGCACGCCGTGAAGGTGTCACGCAGGTAACCGACGGAAGGGCCTTGCCTTGGCGGACCTTTCAAGGGGCTTCGCAGAAATTGCAGGGCAATATGGAAGACCCCCTTCTCTTCCCAGTTTCTTTGCCACTTCGCCGCGAAGCGCCTCAGCAAATCCTCCACCAAATGGGCATGAGCCTCTGGTTCGCCTTCGACCGGGAATTCGGGTAGCCAGGAAAATGTGTCGCGCGGGACGGTCGCGTATGGATTTACGTTGTATCCCCGGTAGACCACCTTTCCTTTTCGGTATCCCTTGATGTGAAATATTGGTGCCGCGCAATGATTGACCCAGCCCAGAAATTTTGAAATGAGCGTGGTAGTCAGGTTGATTTCATCCCAGTCCAGGCCTGTCTTGTCGCAGCGGCGAACGCCGACGATAGAGTCGCACCGTAGACGCGAGTCCACCAGCCTTCGCCAATATTTGGAGCTTTGCACAAAGGTTATTTCCAGATTGTCGAGGTAGATGCGTAAAGCATGGCTGCTCCACGTGGACTTTGGATCCTCTGGGAAATTGGGTATGAAACTGAATGGATACCCAGGGCGGGCGACTCCGTTGGAGCATGCCGCGCTGCCCAGTGGGGTGCTGGCTATTACGCCCAGCACCACTGCGTCTACCTTAGGAGACGGCACTCCATCCTCCGTCGGAGGAAGCGTAACTAGTGTCTCCTCAATATCGTAGAGGCTGATTTTCTCGTTTGTGCTCCAGTTTTCCCCAAGACTTCCGCCAAAACCGCGGCCTGTCAGCACCACGCCGTTTGCGAGCGTCAGGCGATTCCTTGTTGCGCCGGCGCCCGAAAAGCCGACACCATAAACATTGGCCCAGAGAGATTGCTCTGGGTGCGGCTTGAGTTGGTACTGGACATCCGCCACGACGGAAAAGCCTTTTGCCCAGAATCCCGAAACCACGTTGCCGCTGGCATCTTTCAACCAAGAGAACTTGCCTTCCTCACGAAACAATGTTTGCATTATTCAACTCCTGCTAACGTATGCCGTCGATAAATTTCCGGTAACTGTTCCCCCGTGATCCGAGGGCCCTCCTATACGACTACTTGCGGAATGCGTGAACAGCGCTTGAGCCAAAGCTGATCGGCTTGTCACTTTCGAACTCGGCACAAATTCTCGCTGCCTCCCCTTCATCGACAGGAAGTGTCTTGATTCGTTGCCTTATGTAACGGTAGAACCAGCGAAGCTCCTCATCAAGTCGTCCTTCGAGTTTCGCGTCCGCGCTGTTAACGGGGTCAATGCTCTTGCGGCGCCGAAATCCAGCCGCTTCTGCCAGCCCGGCCACAAGTCCGTAGACGTCTGGATAGTTCCCGCCGCGTCCGCCAATAACCAGTAAGACTGATCCTGCGTGCGCGTCAGCGAGGATGCCTTCGAGGTTGGCTTGGAATGTTGAGATTGTTTCGGGTGTTGTGAGAAAGTTGCTGAGCATGAACAGCCGGTAACGATGGATCCTATTCGCTTCCCGATTCGCCTCCTGTGCGGTGTAAACGGGGTCTGCTTCCCATTCCTGCCGCTCCTCATTGAAGTATTCGTCATACTCGTCACGCAGGACTTTCTCCAGTCGTCTTCGTTCACGTGTAGGTAGAAAATTCCCGAAATCGTGTGGTCCTCCAGTCATCGCGAGTGTGGCCCGCGCTGGACGATTGATGCTGAGGTATTCGCCGATCATGCTGCGGATGAGATTCATGGTAGGCGCAGATTCGACACATGTAATGTTCGGAGGTTGATGCCAATTTGGAGCGTTCGCAACTTGTGCATAGTCTGTGATTGCAGCGTAGAAATCGTGCGTTGCAAACGCGGAAGGTCCAGGTCCAGTGCCGACGTCTAGGACGTTAACGCCGTTTCGCCCCATCGGGAGAACGCGGAGCCGAAGGAGGTGTTCCAAGGCGAGCCAAGTACGCACGTAACGGTCCAGAAAGTGCAACCAGGCAAAGGCGGTTTCTGCTAGTGGTAATTGGTACGTCTCAAGGTCGTTACATTTCCCCAAGACCGCTGGTGCCGCACGCCAAACGGCGCGGGCATCCGAGGCTGTTCGGACACGCCTGCGCAGAGTTGCACGCAGGGCCGTCGCGAGATCCTCGAATCCCGTGCGTAGACGTTCTTCGCAATCAAGCCAATGACGTACAGCCCCAGCCTCCCGCCGTTGCACGTGTGTCCATCCACGCCGCGCAGACGGTTTTTCTGGGACGCGTTCCCGGCGCGAAGCGTCATCGAATGACATTGATCTCTTAGGACTGGCGTCTAGCTTGGGAGCAGGAAGTGTATGGGAGAGACTGAGGCCGAACAAATAGCAGTTTGCCCCCGCCCTCGATCCCGTATGGGCGGTGTTGCCAGACAAGGACATTCTCGGCTTATGAAACCTTGAGCGCTCATCTGTCTTGGGATGAAAAAAGGCCACTGCGCGGTGTTGAACCCTGGATAAGCACAATCAGGCTGGCGTTCCTAGTGTGTTCTGTTAGCGTACCAATGCAGCAAAACAATGAGGTAATGAAAAATGCAATACGGACCTGGTGATTGGTACAAGCAGTTCGTGACAGAGGGGAAGAAGGACTTGACTGGCTCGGAGGATTGGTTGGCCAGCTTCGGGGAAGACATATCAAACGAAAGGCTCGAAACGGCACAAGTCCACGCATCCAGTTTCTCCGTAATCATTACAACAACGGGTAAAGAGCATGGCTGCAAACCGCTGGAAAGCATGAATCCGGGTTCAGGAGTGATAGTCCAAATCCGGGACCAGGTGTATGGCATTTTGACCGCGGCCCATGTCCTGCGTCGGAGTAATAACACAATAGACAGCGCAGAGGTAACATTGCTTGCATCGTCGCGAGGCTGGGATCATCGAGGGGTTCTTGATTCCATTCCCCTTTCGCCAAGACCGTTCACTTCAGTTGGATTCCACAATGAAAGTGAAGAGGGACCGGACCTTGCGATCATCCCTCTAAAGATCGCAGAGTGGAGACGCCTCAACAATCGGGGGATGGTTGCCTACAATCTCCGCAAGCAAAGATTCTCAGAAGACGATGTAGCCGGGATTGGTGGCTCGGTAACACGGTTCGTCTCCATCATTCACGGAGTCAATTACAAAGCGAGTCAGATCGTGCGCAGCCATACAGACGGCAAAGACGTAAGGCTGACCATGATGGCATCGGACACCCGAGTACTAGACCACGATACGAGATGTGGCTACGACTACCTAGAACTGCCCTCGGAAACAACGGAGAATTCATATCCAGCACGCTGGAAGAAAGATCTGCCGGGATCAGCAGCAGAAGAGATTGAAGAACTGCGCGAATATGGGGTGACGCAAGAGGTATGGGGCGGTGTTTCCGGTGCTGGTGTTTGGAATATGGCTATTGCAGCAAACGCTGAGGGAAAGCCAAATGGAAAAGTGCTAGCAATGCTCGCTGGAATCTGCTTTTATGCGAACCCGGACAAAGGATGCATCATCGCTCATGGGGACAAGAGCATTCAGAAGATTGCTGCGATGTACGAAGAGAACCCTTGGAGCGAGTAATCGAGGAACACAAAGAATAGCGTTTGTACCATGCAAATGCCTGATGCGCCTTCCGGTCGGGCGAAGCCGGACGCGCCGACCGAGGGTTGCGGATTGTCGGGTGTATTCACGCCCTCGCCGGACCGCGGCAACGTGCACTGATGTAGCATAGGTGCTGCGGTGGATATGCGGAGAAACCGGTAATGCAGGAACGCGGATGGCGGCATAACAGCCACGTTTTGATGGCTCTCGGTTTTCTAATGGTCGGCGCAGGCGGCTGGTCGGCGGGCGTCACGTTGGGGTGGATTGAATCCGATTCCTGGCAATTCAGCCTGGTCGTGCCCTTGATCTTGTTTTTCGTCGGCATGTACCTGGTGAAACGTTGGGACACGAGGGGATAGCGGAACACCTGGCGCCCGTCACTACGAGTGTCACTTCACCTGTGAATCGACGTAGAAACCGTCAAGGGCACGGCGGGATACATACATTGCCGCATAGCCGCACTCAATGCGGGCCTTGTCACAGGGTTTCCAGTCAAGCGGAAGAACGCGCCCTATCCGCCGACTACAAGGGCGCGACTCCGCGCGAAGAGGCCGAGACTATGCTGCGCTACAGGAGAGAAACGTCACCAATGAGGCCTACGAAGAAGCCCGCACAAGAGCGGGGCGTAGCATAGCAATGCAGTCGGCACGAGAAATGTTGGAAGAGATGGCGCGGAACAAGAAGGGACTTGTGACGCTCCGAGAGGTGATGGGAGCAGCAGGAAAAGTTCACCGACATCGTGCCAGAATAATGAACGAACTGGTAATGGACGGCCTTGCAGACTGGGTGAATCCTCACCGGACGATCGCCACAATTACCTCTGCCGGACGCCAAAGCCTGAAGGATTGGCCAAGGGAATAGCTCGGACGTGTCGGCCCTTATCTGGTTTGCCGGGAAACGGCAAGCCAACCAAATGATCCCCCACAAAAAAATCCAGTGAATTCTCGTCACGCAGGCTTTGCCAAACATCATCACACAAAATTCGCTAATGTCGTCGCACAGGTACGCGTTCGACCGTAATCTGAGCCACCTGTGGATCACCTTTTGCCATGCTAATATCTTCAAATTATTCCTTATTTTCAACCTCTTATCGAGCGTGTACAACAACAGGCGGGTCGCCTAGATAAGAGTGAGCAGCTGTGACTGAGACACCAACATCCAGTCAGTTCCAGCTACCTTCCGAATTGGAGTCCTGGAGGCGATCGCGCTCGGGCGCTTGGGCCGGCCGAGGCTTTCGGTACCAATACTGGGTCACCGTGCTAATTCTCCTCAGGCAATGGAGTGGGCAGACACCCCTCGGATCAGTTGTGCCGGAAGGATTGGACGATTGCGTAATAGAACTTCGCGGTCGGACAATCTGGCTTCAGGCCAAGTCTCGAAAGACCGGTGGATTCCGGGACTCGGAGGTGACCGCATTACTCGAATCGGCCGAAAGTAGGGTCGCAGAACTCCCGAGTGCACCGGCTATTCGGTCCGCAGTGATCTTGGAACAGCCGCACATCGATAATCCCGTAGTCGAACTCGATCGGCTTTTTGAGGATGAAGCCGGGCACATCTTCATCTGTCAGAAACCCGAAGAGGAGGTTTTCCGGATTCTCTCGACACTATTGCAGGTAGCACCCGTCATCGCCCAAGGCCTTGCGAGCGACCTTTACCAGCTCGTTTCGGACGCGTCTGCGGAAAACGCGTCTTTGCTCTTCCGCGACCGGCGCAGGATTTTCCCAAGCGAGGTCGACCGGCGCATCTTTGAACGGATCGAGGCCGAGGATCCGACCGCGATTGAGCACGCCCTCCTGTCCGGTGCCCTGGAACCAGTCGATTTCGCAACCCCCGTGAACGAACCTGATTTCTACAAGGGAGTGAAAGTAAAAGCGGGGCACGTTGCCGCTGGTGTCGTGCTCAACCGCCCGAAAGATGTCGAGCGCACTCTCAAAACGCTCCGGCAGAAACGCCGTGTGCTCGTATCGGGTCCATCTGGCGCGGGAAAATCCGCCTTGACTTGGCTGGCCGCCGCGGAAGCGGCCGGGCAAATGCGATCGTATCAAATCACCGGAATCGCCACTGCGTCCGATGCGGAGGCTATCGTCCGATGCGTCCGTGCCCGCCGACCCTCTGCAATGGCGCCGTTATGCCTGGTTTTCGATGAAGTGGGATCGGCCAACAGCGACCTTTGGGACGTACTTGTCCGTGAGCTAAGAGGACTTCCCGATCTGTTTCTCCTGGGGTCGGTACGGCAGGAGGACGCACATCTGATCGCCGATCATTCGGATACGGAGTTCGTTTCAATTTCCCTGGATGAAGATCTGGCCCGCGCCGTTTGGAAAAAACTCGCGATTGAAGGCGCCACTAGATGGAGCCACTGGCGTGAACCTTTCGAGCAGTCCGAAGGCCTCATGCTCGAATACACGCACCTGTTAACCCAGGGACAACGCCTCGCCACAGTCATCGGGGACCAGGTTCGTCAAAGGGAACGTGACCGCCGGGAAGACGAACTCGCGATTATCAGAAGTTCAGCCGTGCTTTGCGCTCAAGGCGGCGAGGTAGAAGCCGACCGTCTAATCGAACTGCTGAAACTGACGCCCGACGAGGCCAACCGCGCGTTGAAGAGGCTCATCGACGAACATCTCGTACGCGAAAGCCGTCCGGGCGTACTCGGTGGACTCCACATGCTGCGCTCGGCTGCCCTCGTGCAGGCATCGCATGATGGCATCGTATTCCGTTCCTCAGATTCCCTGTGGAAGAGCCTGCCAGCAACCACCACCGACACGCTACCACGAGTCGTTCAATCCCTCTTGGTCGATGCTGTTGACCGAAGCGGGTCTCAATCGCTCCTCAAACTTGCGCGCATACTCGCGAAGAGCGAGCAAATTGAGCAGTGGATAGCAATTCTGACCGGTTTGGGACTTGCAACCCTTGATCGTCATGTCGCGTCGTTCATGTCGATTCTCGAACGACATGGCCTGGATCGTGCCCACTGGTCACTTGCCGCCGGTTTCGCCGATCCCTTGCTCGATGTTCCAAAGCTCTCGGCATCCGATCAATGGGGCCGCCTGCGAGACGCAATTTCGGCATTTCGCGACATGCCCAAGCATGATTTTCGGGCCGAATGCTTGGCTCATCTCCCTGCGGGAACCGTGCTGCCCGGCCCGAGCAACATATCGCAAGCGAACAAGCTGCTCTCCTCTCTTGTCCCAATCTGCGGAGGCGATCCCATGCGAATCCAATTCCGCCAAGATTTTCTGGCCGAAGGCGAACCGGACATTCGTCAGCTTGCGAGACTACTGTCGACCGCGCACCTCATTGATCGGGACTTGGCCAGCAGTATGATCGAAACGCTCGGAGGAGAGGACGCCATGTTCGATCTCTTCAGCCGCCAGATCCCGTGGACCACACCTCCCGAAATAGAATCCGATGGCCGGCATGGCCGTACTGTCAGATCCAATTGGCACCAGATTTCCGAGACTTAGCAGTCCGACCCGCACGAGACCGTTTGCGAAATTTGCGAGATATTGATCGGGATCTCGCCCGAGTCCGACGCGGCGGCGTGCGATGCCGTCAACCCGATCGGGCAGGTGATAGCCGTAGGGGACCGCGAGATGTGGTCCAAGGACATCCCGAGGGCGAATTTGCCGTCCAAGACACGTGTCGCATGGAACGTTGCATTCCGGCAGATTTTGCTTGCCAGATCCGCAGCCTACAGCCTGACCGACTACACACGCCAGATGGCAGACCATGTTCGCAAAACGGAGAGAGTCTTCCGATCCTTTTCCGAATCATGGATCAAGGGGAAGCGCATCCCGAACGCCGATGCGCTCGCTTCCGAGATCAACCGTATCCTCAACGCCGTCAACGCGTTGTCCTATGCTGCGCCTGAAACTGCTCCTTCCACAATGACTGAACCAGTTAGCGCCGGAACCAGCGAGACGCTTGGCGCCCTGCTGACGGGCATCTTGGGCAATCTTGTCGGCCGCATGTCCAAGCTTGAGACGGTGAAGGCCATCGCTACGTTTGCGGGCAATTTGCACGGTCAAGCTCAAGAGCATTATCACTCGGCCATATGGCGCACACTGTCTACGCCGCCACTAGCCGATCTCCGCAAGCTTGCGGACCGCCTCCGCGACGTTTCTTTCATCCTCCATGAGATGGCAGAAAAGAGCACGCCGGTGATGATGGCCCGTATTGTCAAGGTGGCGAAAAAGACACGCGCCAGCAATGCCGTCAGAGCTTCCGCGCGGCGCTGTCGCATGCATGCAGAGCGTCGCTTCACCGATCGCTTGCGCAAACTGGAAAGTGCGCTTGCTTCCCGAGGATGGAAAGTGCGCTGCTTGTCGCGACCCGTGGATGAGATGGACAGCCCCTATTGGCCGGCTAGAGAGGTTGCGATCGTCGTTGAAGTTGAAGATCTTGCCGAGCAGTGGTTGCCGATCGTGGAAGAACTTCTATCCGTTGCCGCGCAAAAACTCGCTAACGATTGGCCGTTCAGAGCGGTTCCGGCTGTGAATGGCAAGATTCTGGCGTCTCTGGCGTTGATCCCTACTTCACACATTCCGCTACCCGACCAGGAATTCGCCCGCGAATGGGCCGACACCATTGATCAGCCCATGCACTCGTCAACGCTCTTGAAGAAGTTCGACGAAGCCGTCGAAGCGTGCCTGCAAGCTTCTGCAATAATCAACGCCCGAGGAATACAAAGTCTGCATCCTGATGAGAGCAACATCCTCTCCCGCGCCCTCGATACCTTCACGAACAGAATGACAGAAGTCGCGGAGGCGTCCGAGCGGAAGGACACGGAGCACTTCGCACTTGCATTGAACTATCTGAACCGGAATTGGATTCGACTTGGGGGGGAAGCCAGGGCCGTCAACTCCGGCCAACCAGTCGAAGCCCCCCTTTGCATGACCCCTCATCATGCCATTGGCGCACATGATAGCGAGGATGTCCTCGATCTCGTATACGTGCACTTGACGCTGCTGCAGGCCGAGTGCGACCGCTTGACGGTCGTTTGAGACGCGGACGGGGATCAGGGACTCTGGATGCTCTTGACAAGGGGTCAACGCGAAGGAAACCAGAGCACCCATACCTAATGCTCGATCCGATTGCCGTTGCGTACCAGCGCCTTTCCGGCCTCGATATTGCAGCCGTTACTCCTGCGGGAATAATTCATCGCTATTGCTCGCTGCCGCCAAACCGCAGGACGGAACTGATTGAACTTCACCAGGGCAAGTGGGTTGTCCAAAATAACTCCCCCTACATTCTTCGCTTGGACGCATGTTCCGAAAATCAATCTTTTCATATCAGGACGCTTTGTCCTTCCGAAAACTGGAGCTTCGACTGGCCCGGCGACCAACTCAAGTTAACCGCTACGCTCCAGATCTCGGCCCAGGTATTTCATTTGCCTTCCATGGATTCGGACACTTACCTGCAACGAGCGCGTACCTTGAATTTGACCAAATCGGAGTGCCTCTTTTACCAATACATGATCGCGGCCCGAACAGGCTGTAGACGTGTCCCCGAAGGTCCTGCGCCAACTCCCGATTTCACGATTGCCCTTGGCGAGAAGATTGTTCCTATCGAGTTGAAGGAGTTCTCGCGCAACGAGCAGGAACGAGAGGATGCACGGCTCCTTAAGGACCGGGGGTACAGTGACGTGAGGAATGACGAAATCGGCCACCGCCTCGCCAAGGCCGTGAACTCATCTCGTTCCCAGCTTCGATCGTTCCTAGATCAGCATGGCGAAGGTCCAGCTATTCTGGGAGTCATTGATCCCTGCGGACTTCGGCATGCCGACCCTGAAAACATAGCTGCAGTCCTGGAAGGCCACATGGTCGTACATATCGCCGCTAGCGATGGCTCCCATATCGGTACTTCTCGCAAGGAGAATCGCCGCCGGGCACCGCATGACCGCAATGAGATTCTGAGCGCGATTGCTGTTCTTAGTCTTGCATCGAAAGAGGACTCTGCTTTGGATTCCGTTGCCCAAGCCAATTCCGAGAATATTGTTGCGAATCTGCATGTCTATCACAATCCGCATGCCAAGCAGTCTGTCTCTCCATGTGTTTTCGGTCGTTTTGGTTTCCCCCAATACACTTTCGGCTCCACAGTCCCTTCTGCCGTGCAGGCATTTGTGTAGTTTCTCGCGGCACCCTCACTACCACCGTTACGTGGACTAAAATCGACCGTTGGTCGCTTGGGTCTGGTGGTAGATGACCGGTCTTCATCATTGAGGATGACGCAAAAGGGTCCGGGGAGTTTATGGCCCCGCATTAGGTCCCTTAGCCGAGCGACCGCCACAACGAGTGGTTTGGTCTCACCTAAGGGCTCGCCCGGTAGTACACACAGTTCGAAGCGGTCGGTGACCTGCTGCCTGCTGAAAAAGTACAGAAATGTGATCAATATCTAATGTGGGGCAATGTTGGTGCAAAAGAACAAAATGCCTTCCGTTGATCAAGAAGCCATAGTACTTCCGTCGCAACTGAACTGGCTCAAGTTGAGGAGAGACCTTGGCGAAAATCCGCCTGTGGTCATGTACGAGTACATCCTATATTCGGACGCCCACCTAACAGGAGAATTTCGGACATCGGACGGCCCTTACGCATTCTTGAACACCGTCCCCGTACCCTCAACGACCGGCACCATCAATGCACCGATTGTTCTGAGGGCTGAGATGCCCGCGGCCAAGTCGATTCCGGACATGTCTAAGACAGACGAGTCGCTTTATCACGGAGGTGAGCTTGCCGATGAGGTTACCGCACTTGCTTCGCTTTCTCTGGGTATTCGGTTGCTAAATGGGGGAATAACGCGAGAATTCGGACTTGACAATGACCCGTACGGTAGACCACGCGAGTGGGCGCGAGCACCCAGACCCATATTGCAGTTCCGAAACAACCAACCCATTCTTCCGTCAGTCGCAGGTTCGCGTTCACTGGAACTTCTGGAGCGGTTGGAAACAATTCCAAGGATGGAGCCAACACGCTACGTTTCGCTGATTCGTGCATGTAGATCGTATCAAGAGGCACTATGGTTGGCCGAGTCAGAACCGAATCTGGCGTGGCTTCTTCTTGTCTCAGCAATCGAGACTGCTGCAAATGACGTCTACGGAACGGAGTCGAGTTTGTCGGAGAGGCTCAGAAACGTGAAACCGGACCTTGCGTCGCGTCTTGAAGAAGTGGGAGGACGCAAGCATCTTCAAATGGTGGCTGATGAAATCGCACATACGCTTGGCGCAACCAAGAAGTTCATCGATTTCGTAATGCGATTCCTGCCGGAACCGCCGCGCGATCGCCCCGAGGGGAGCAGCTGTAGGTTAGATTGGACGGAGTCAAATTTAAGGAAAGTTCTCGGGAAGGTCTATCACTACAGATCGCGCGCACTGCATGCCGGGATCCCTTTTCCGGAGCCTATGTTTAGACCGCCCTTTGGGATGAAGCCAGGCGAACCCGGATCGGAAGTGCCGTTCGTCGGTCTCGGAACATATTCGACCGGTGGGACATGGATTCCCAAGGATGTTCCAATCAATCTCCATAGCTTTCATTACATTACACGGCATGTGCTCTTGAGCTGGTGGGAGCACGTACTGGTCCAACAGGTGGCAGCGTAAAGTGAGCTTTCCGCACAAGTATTCCCCGAAATTCACACGGGCGTGTGCCATAGAGCACAAGGACTGCTTGGACGCTTCCTTTACACCCCTACCATCCCAATAGTGGTCACCGCGTAATCAGGAATGCCAGAGGCCAACCAAACACCCGAACAAGCAGCGCGAGACAACATCGACGGGATGTTGGAGCGGGCCGGCTGGAAGGTGCAGTCGAAAGACCGAATCGATTTCAGCGCTGGCCCCGGGGTCGCCGTGCGCGAGTATCAAATGGACATCGGCCCCGCCGACTACGTTCTCTTTGTCAACAAGAAAGCCGTTGGCGTTATCGAGGCCAAGCCGGAGACCTGGGGCCAGAACATCACGAAGGTCGAGGCGCAGTCCGGTGGTTATGCCGCTGCCAAGCTCAAGTGGCTGAACAATCAGGAGCCTTTGCCGTTTGTATATGAAAGCACCGGCGTGCTGACACGTTTCACGGATACGCGCGATCCAAGACCCCGCTCCCGCGAGATATTCTGCTTCCCACAGCCAAAGACGCTGCAACAGTGGCGCGAGAAGCCAACCTCGTTACGCGCACGGCTCCAGAGGCTACCCGTCCTGGATCGCGCAGGACTCAGAAAATGCCAAATCAAAGCAATAGAAAAGCTGGAAGAATCCTTCAAGGAAAACCGGCCGCGCGCCCTCATTCAGATGGCCACCGGCTCGGGCAAGACTCACGCGGCTATCACCTCGATTTACCGACTACTCAAACATGCCGACGCCAAGCGCGTCCTGTTTCTCGTGGATACCCGGAATCTGGGCGAACAGGCTGAGCAGGCGTTCATGGCTTACATGCCTAGCGACGACAACCGCAAGTTCACCGAGCTTTACAGCGTTCAGCGCCTCAAGTCATCCTTTGTCAGCAGGGATAGCCAGGTCTGCATCAGCACGATCCAGCGCATGTACTCGCTCCTGCAGGGCCGGGAGTTGGACGAAGCCGTCGAAGAGGTCAATCCCGCCGAGCTGATGGTTCGGCCCAAGGAACCGGTGCCGGTGGCCTATAGCGGCAAGATTCCACCCGAGTTTTTCGATTTCATAATCATCGACGAGTGTCATCGCTCGATTTACAATCTGTGGCGCCAGGTGCTGGAATATTTCGACTCCTTTCTTATCGGTCTGACCGCGACGCCGGACAACCGCACCTATGGTTTCTTCAAGAAGAACGTGGTCAGCGAATACGGCCATGAGCAGGCCGTCGCCGACGGCGTCAACGTTGGCAACGAGATCTATGTCATCGAGACCGAGACGACCCAGCACGGGGGCCAACTCAAGCTGAATCAGCAGGTCGAGAAGCGGGAGCGGTTGACGCGCCGCCGCCGCTGGGAGGCTCAGGATGCGGATGTGATCTACACCGCTCGGGAGCTCGACCGCGATGTCGTCAACCCGGATCAGATACGCACCGTGATGCGCACCTTCCGCTTGGCTGGATGCCGCCGAATCAACTACATGCCCCGAGTAGCCATCCTGCTGGTGAACATAATTGGTATTGATGACTGCGGCAAATCGACACAAATCGACCTGCTTCAGCGGCAGGCTTCATCTGGAATATGCTGTCTCCAGGAAAGCTGGCGCGGTTCATCTGCTTTGGAGGTGACCCGTTTGATAAAATTACGCAGGAACTTGGCGCACGACCATGACTGACGCTCACTCCTTTGGCTTACCGAGCACGGCGGCCGCTTGGCTGCGGTCCCCACCAAAAGATGCGGGTCTGGCGCCCGTGCCACGCAACACGGACAGTATGAAGTTGCATCCCAATGCGCACAAGGGCATCCAGTCGTTTGTTCGTTACCTGGCAGACATCGAGCTGCCGCCAGTCTCGCGCTTGATCCTGTACGGCAGTTACGCCCGGGGCGATTTTGACCCCTTGAGTGATGTGGATGTAGCGGTTGTTCTGGCGGGAACAGCGCCAGAGGAAGGCAAAGCCGGCGCGTGCATTCGGCTGGGCTGGACCATCGGCAAGGCGGATGACGGCGCTCTGCACGAAACCCTGGTTGCGGTAAACCCGATGGTCCTGTGGGAAAGCGAACTAAGCAACCCGCAAGAGCAGGTGCGACCCTCCTTCTTTCACAACATCCTCAAAGACGGTATCGAAATCACGGCTGCACTGTGACTATGCCGACGCGAATGCTCTTGGCCACCAGGGCGCTTCGGTCTGCGCAAACGCTGCTTGACGACGGAGATCCCAACGGCGCCTGCAACCGTGCGTACTACGCGGTCTTTGAAGCCATTAACGCCGCTCTGGAAACGGCCAACGCGCCCGCCACCAAGACGCACAGGGGAATCAGGTCCCTGTTTGTGCAGTATTTCCCGGATCTTGCAAGAAAGGGCGAGACGGCCAGCAAGACCATTCATGACACTCAGTTAGCGCGCGAAGTGGCGGACTACCGGGGAGAGTTCGTACCTGCGGAGGAAGCGCGGCGGGCCGTGAAGAGAGCGCAGAATTTCGTGTCGGCTATAGCGCAGGAATTCTTCGCCGAAGGCTAGCAGCCTGTCGGACTTAGGGGCTGTATTTTCTTACAATTGGGTCGGTCCAGGCCATAGGGTAATCGAGATGCCGAAGTTTGTGGAGCGGGATTCGAGCCAAGCCTACCTTTTGCCTCCGGACCTTCGCGAGTGGGTTGCGTCGGACGACTTGGCGCATTTTGTTCTGGAGGCGGTGGAGCGGATTCCGATGGAATCGTTCAAGGTGAACGAGCGGGGCACGGGTTCGGCGCAGTATCACCCGCGGATGATGCTGGCGCTTTTGATTTACTGCTACGCGCACGGGATATTCGGTTCGCGTCGGATCGAGCGGGCGACGTATCGGGACATTGGGGTTCGGTATGTGACAGCGAACTGTCATCCGGATCATGACACGATCTGCACGTTTCGGCGGGAGAACTTCGAGGCGGTGGGGGAGGCGTTTTTGCGGGTATTGCTGATGGCGCGGGAGTTGCAGTTGCTGAAGGTGGGCACGGTGAGCGTGGACGGGACGAAGGTGGACGCCAACGCGAGCAAGCGCAACAGCCTCCGTCGGGATCGCGCCCATGCGCTTCGGGAGCAGTTGCGCGGAGAGATTGAGGACTTGCTGGGCCGCGCGGAGCGTGCGGATGCGCAGTCGGGGCCGGATGCGGAGAGTTTGCCGGAAGATTTGCGGCGTCGCGAGAAGCTGAAGGCGAAGCTGGATCGGGCGTGCGCCAAGTTGGATCGCCGTGCGCGTTCGCAGGCGGCGTTGGATCGGGCGGCGTATGAGCGCAAGGTGGCGGCGCGCGACAAGCGCGAGGGCCGCGCCAAGGGCGCGAAGATCAAGGAGCCGGGTAAGGAGCCGAGGCCGGAGGAGCAGATCAACCTGACGGATTCGGACAGTGCGCTGATGCGCAAGAACAAACGCAGCGAATGGCGTCAGGCGTATAACGCGCAGGCGGTGGTGGATGCGCACGGAAGCCAGTTGGTTTTGGGTTCGCGGGTGAGTTCCTGCGCGAGCGATAGGCGCGAGTTGGTTGCGGATGTGGAGACGATTCCCAAGGCGTTGGGCGAACCCGGCCGGGTGTTGGCGGACAACGGCTATGCGTCGGGTTCGGAGGTGGCGCGGCTGGAAGGCCGGGGCCTTAAGGTTCTGGTGGCGGTCGGGACGGAGGATCGTCGCCGTGCGCATGATTTTCGTCCACCGGTTGAAGGCCAGGCGGCGAAGGAGCCGAAGGCGGAATGGCTCAAGCGGATGAAGGAGAAGATGGAAACAGAAGAGAACCGGGCGCTGTATCGCTTGCGCAAGCAGACGGTGGAGCCGGTGTTCGGGATCGTGAAGGAGGCGATGGGATTTCGGCGGTTTTTGCTTCGGGGCCGGAACAAGGTGGAGGGCGAGTGGGCCCTGGTGACGCTGGCCTACAACTGCAAGCGATTGCACCGCTTGAAAATGGCGTAAACCGATGATCCGGCGAGTCGTATCTGCCTGTTTCGGCCTCCTGGGGCGCTTTCGTCGGCTTCCGGGAACCCCGGGAGGGCGCTGGCCGGGTTGCCGGAATTTCCCGCCCGTCGAATGCGGTCCCCAGGGCGGCCATTCGAGGCCGTGGGGAGCGGCACCGCAACCCACTACGGCAACCCTAAGCCCGACAGGCTGCTAGGCGTTGCGAGAGGGAGATATGCGCCTTTGCCAACGACTTTCATAACCTGGGAGGCGGCTATGTGATATTGGGCGTCAAGGAGAAAAACGGGCGCCCGGTGCTGCCTCCGAAAGGGATCAGCTCCAAACGCATCGACGCGATCCAGAATGAATTGCTGGATCTCGGGCATTCCGCCATGCGGCCCCATTACCATCCGCTCACTGCAACCTACCGTGTCGAGGGCCGAAACATCCTCGTGTTGTGGGCGCCCGGCGGCGAAACCCGCCCGTACAAGGCCAGACTACTTCGCTTGATGACCTGTCCCATCGGGTGATCCGCGAGTTTCTCGGGGAAATCGGCAGCGAACTTGCATCGGAAGCAGAGGGCCTGTCTGTTGAGAACCTGGGCAAGCGCCTGAATGTCGTCGGCGGCCCACCCGAGGCGATGTTTCCCAAGAACGTCGGTCTGCTGTTCTTCAATGAGCGGCCAGACAGGTTTTTTCCGGCCACCCAGATCGATGTCGTGTGGTTTCCCGATGGGCCGGGCGGCGATCAGTTTGAGGAGAAGGAGTTCCGCGGGCCGTTGTCCATAATACTCAGCGAGGCGATCGGCTACATCAAGCGGAACTATCTGAAGGAGACCGTCGTCAAGTATCCGCACAAACCCGAAGCGGAGCGCTTCTGGAACTTCCCCATCGGCGCCATCGAGGAGGCGCTGGTCAACGCCATCTATCACCGTTCCTACGAGGAGCGCGAGCCCGTCGAGGTGCGTATCACCGCCGAGGAACTGGTGATCCTGAGCTTTCCCGGCGCCGACCGGTCCATCCGCATGGAAGACTTTCAGAAGGGGCAGGCCGTTAGCCGCCGCTATCGCAATCGGCGAATCGGAGAATTTCTCAAGGAACTTGACCTGGCCGAGGGTCGATCTACGGGAGTGCCAAAGATTCTGCGGGCCATGCGGGAAAACGGCTCGCCTGCTCCGAGATTCGAAAGCGATGAGGATCGGACCTGGTTTCTTGTTCGCCTGCCGGTGCATGAAAGGGTTGGTCAGGAGGCTTCCCGGCAAGACACCGTACATGATGCCGACCAAGTTACCGACCAAGTTACCGGGCAAGATAACTTGCTGGAAATACAGCAAAAAAAGCAGGATGCCCTACAAGACACCGGGCAAGACACCGGGCAAGTTACCGACCAAGATACCGACCAAGTCACCGACCAAGTCACCGACCAAGTTGAGCAACTGGTGGCGGTCCTGAGCGGGGAGATGGGCCGCGCCCAGTTGCAGGCAGTCCTGGGACTTGCTCACCGGCGCCATTTCACTACCGCCTATCTGAAGCCGGCCCTTGAAGCTGGCTTGATTGAAATGACCCTCCCCGATAGACCCACCAGCAGCAATCAGCGCTATCGGCGCACGGCCGCCGGCTACGCTTTGGTCGAGAGGATCAAAGGGCCGGGCGGCTCCGCATGAACACCGCCCCCATCGTTTCCAGGGTCTGGAGCTTCTGTCATACGCTGCGCGATGACGGGGTGGGCTATGGTGACTACCTGGAGCAACTCACCTACCTGATCTTCCTCAAGATGGCAGATGAATACGCCAAGCCACCCTACAACCGCGATGTAGGCATTCCCGCCGAACACGAATGGTCGAGCCTGAAATCAAGGAAAGGCGCGGAACTGGAAGACCACTATGTCGCCACGCTACGCGCGCTCGGCGCCAGGCCCGGCCTGCTGGGGCAGATTTTCATCAGCGCCCAGAACAAGATTCAGGACCCGGCAAAACTGTATCGCCTTATCGCCATGGTTGACGACGCCGACTGGGTCACTATGGGCGCCGATATCAAGGGCGACATTTACGAGAGCCTGCTGGAAAGAAACGCCGAGGACACCAAGTCGGGCGCGGGCCAGTATTTCACGCCTCGCGCCCTCATTCGCGCGATGGTCGAATGTGTGCGGCCCGAACCGGGCAAGCGCATCGCCGATCCGGCCTGCGGCACCGGCGGCTTCTTTCTGGCGGCATACGACTTCATCACCAATCCGGGCAACTTCAAACTCGATAAGCAGCAGAAGGCGTTCCTGAAATACGAGGCGTTTCATGGCAACGAGATTGTGGTCAACACGCGACGCCTGTGCCTGATGAACATGTTCCTGCACAACATCGGTGAAATTGAGGGCGGCGCGCCCATATCACCAAATGACTCGCTGGTCGCCGATGCCGGTGAACGCTTCGACTACGTGCTGGCGAATCCGCCGTTCGGCAAGAAGAGTTCGATGAGCTTCACCAACGAGGAAGGCGAGCAGGAAAAGGACGAACTGACCTACAACCGCCAGGATTTCTGGGCCACCACCTCAAACAAGCAACTCAATTTCGTGCAGCACATTCGCACGATGCTCAAGACCACCGGCCGCGCTGCCGTGGTCGTGCCCGACAATGTGTTGTTCGAAGGCGGCGCCGGCGAGACGATCCGCAAGAAGCTGCTGGAAAACACCGACCTGCACACCATCCTGCGCCTTCCGACCGGCGTGTTCTACGCGCAAGGCGTCAAGGCCAACGTGATCTTCTTCGACAACCACGAAGCCAGCCCGAATCCTTGGACGAAGCAGGTCTGGTACTACGACTACCGTACGAACATTCATCACACATTGAAGAAAAAGCCGATGCGCTTCGAGCATCTGTCGGATTTCATCGATTGCTACAACCCGCAGAACAGGCACCAGAGGAAGGCCACATGGGACGAGAAGGAGGCGCCGGATGGCCGCTGGCGCAGCTACAGCTACGAAGAACTCACAGCCCGCGACAAGACCAGCCTGGATATCTTCTGGCTCAAGGACAAGAGCCTCACGGACCTCGACAATCTCCCCGAGCCGGACGACCTCGCCGCGGAAATCATCGAGAATCTGGAGGCTGGCCTTAATAGCTTCCGCGAAGTGCTCGCAGGTTTAGAGCGTTCGCCTGATCGTTGATAGCTGCGCCGACAATATCCGTCGCTTAGTTTGGAAAGGCAAAACAGAACGGATACGCGTCGCTGTGCGTCGATTGTGGCAGCTTTACTCCGGTTCGGGTGGCAGCCGACACATGGAACAGGCGGCAAACTTCAGCAGTCTACGCAAATGCGAATTCCAGATGAAGTCTGCTACTAATTCCATTCGAAGGCTGCCACCCACTCCAGGCCAAACTTGCCACTGATTTGGAGAGAACTACTTCAGCTGTGATAGTCGCGGCGGTCAGGCAGCACGACTTGGGTGTTCCCGCACCCATGCACGCGAACGGTTCGCCAATTGAGTACAATCCGGCCAGCGGTCGGGGCGGCCCGCTTGACGAGTACTTCGCCGTTCAGGGTGAACGAAGGTGCGCCAGACACTTCAGGGAGAGATTCGCATGGCAGACTACAAATGGCAACAACTGGAACCGTTGTCGGACGAGGATCGGGGCGTCGACCTGGGCGAGATGCGCCCCCTGTACGATACTTGGCACACCTCCCGCAAGCGGTTGCAGAACTCGAGCAAAATTAATCTCGAGCAGTTCACACAACGGCTGAATCGGCGGCTCAGCATCGAAACCGGAATCCTTGAGCGCCTCTACGACCTCGACAGGGGCACTACCGAAGCGCTGGTCACCAAGGGTTTCACTGAGGAACTCGTCGCCCGCTCCAGCACCGACATCGAGCCTTCGAGACTTATCGATATCCTGCGGGACCAGGAAGCAGCAATCCAGCTTGTCATGGACTGCGTGGCGGGAAACCGGCCCCTGAGTACCGCTGTTATTCACGAACTGCACGTCATTCTGACCCGCCATCAGGACACCACCAGCGCCGTCGACCAGTTTGGAAAGAGCCTGGACATTCCGCTCTTGAAGGGGCGATACAAGCAGCACGAGAACAACCCCAAACGGCTGGACGGCTCGCTACACGAGTACTGCCCTGCTGTGCACGTCCAATCGGAAATGGACCGTCTCCTAGAACTGGCGTCCGGATATCGCGACGAAGATCCGATCATCGTTGCCGCCTGGTTCCATCATCGGTTCACGCAGATCCACCCATACCAGGACGGCAATGGACGTGTTGTTAGGGCTGTTACGACGCTCCTCCTGCTCCAGGCGGACCTGCTTCCTCTGGTGATTGACCGTGATCTCAGGGTCGAATACATCGAGTCTTTGGAGAAGGCCGATGACGGCGAACTCAAGCCCTTGGCCTCGCTGTTCGCGCGGCTTGAGCGCAACGCCATTCTCCAGGCCCTGAGCGTGGACGCCGATGCCGAGATCGAACAGCATCGAAGGCTAACCTCTGCCGTCATCCATAGCCTCGCGGCCAAATTCAACCGCAGGCGCCAGGAAAAGGACGCTACCCTCAGGCAGGTAAACGATGTGGCTGTTTCTCTGAGAGCCCGCGCCCGGGACATGATCCAGGCCTCCTTCGAAGAACTCAGGGATCCGCTGTCAGAGATCGGCAGACCGGACATTTTCCTCCTGGAGGGTGGACCGGACAACAACAATGCGCACTGGTATCGCTATGACGTTATCAAGTCCGGCAAGGAATCCGGCAAGTACATCAATTTCGACGAAGCACACTACTTCAACAAGTGCACCGTGCGTGTAGGGCGGGAGCGCCTCGTGCTCGTGGTCTCGTTTCACCACGTGGGACGGGAGCTTTCCGGCGTGATGGAGACCACCGCGTTTGCGAATCTCGAATCGTACGAGAACTCCGAAGACCGTGACGTCGTAACACAGGACTTCTTCCCGTGTTCGCTGGACCCTTTCGTTTTCGCCCACCAATCGGACGAAGGTGCGATCGCCGACGCTTTTGACCAATGGCTCGATGCCGCCATCGCCGTCGCCTTCAAGGAATTCGGGGATCGTCTGTAGCTGCATTCTGCTACTTGCGCCCGTCCAGTGAGAAGCGCGACTTGCTTTTTTGGCAGGGACGCGAACCAGAACGTAGACCAGAATTCGAACCGGCTAGGTATTTTCCGGAAATGTTCTTGTAGACGGAAAGGCACCTGCATGCGCTGTACCCCAAACAGGAATAAACGATGACAAGTGTGGTGTGCTGGAACATCAATGCGCAGCTGACGCCTTGGCAAGAATTGTTCCTTATGGATGCGGATGTCGCCCTGCTGCAAGAGGTAAAGGCGATTCCGAGAGAGCTACCGGAAGATGTCGCTATTCCTCCAAACGTGTCAGGCGAGCCATGGGAGGCCGATCTCTATGACCGCTGGCCAATGGTTGTCAAGCTGTCGAATCGAGTGGAGGTCGAGTGGTTTCGTCGCGTGCTGCCGATCAGTGAGACGGGGGTGAATGAGATGGCCGTAAGCGGTATTGGAACAATCGCGGCAGCCCGGGTGCTGCCGAAAGATGGAGAAGCTCTTGTCGCGATTTCCATGTATGCACGATGGATCAGACCACATGTTTCCACTCGATCGAGTTGGAAAGTAGGTTACGCGGACGGTTCGGCGCACCGGATCATCTCGGACTTATCCGCCTTTATCGGCCACACTGATCCCGGTCGTCACCGGATCTTGGCAGCCGGCGACCTGAACACCATGTTTGGTGTCACGGATGAGAACCCATTGGCTGATCCCAAAAGGGATCAAACGATCTTTGATCGGATGATTGCACTCGGCCTGGAGTTCATGGGTCCGGAATATCCGAATGGGAGGCAAGCGGAAACACCGATAACGGGTCAACCGAAGGACTCAAAGAGCGTTCCCACCTATCGCAAGGTCCGGGAGTCGCCCAAGGACGCAAATACACAACTGGATTACGTTTTTGCTTCGCGGGGATTCCACCAGACGATTCGAACCCGGGCCTTAAACGGTGTGGATGAATGGGGACCAAGCGATCATTGTCGGCTGTTGATCGAGATCGACTGAGAAGCTGGTGGGGAGTTTCATATGGAGAGCAGCTACGGTGTATTCGCCTCCTCGCCTCCCCGGGAACGATTCTCCAT
This sequence comes from Gammaproteobacteria bacterium, assembly GCA_963666765.1. GTDB lineage: Bacteria > Pseudomonadota > Gammaproteobacteria > Steroidobacterales > Foliamicaceae > Foliamicus. Next base: position 1,015,959 of record OY762933.1, on the reverse strand, counting down.
AACGGATCTGACGAACTCAAGCACAACCTTCCCTTGTTCAGTCCACATTTCTTCCGACTGGAAATCGCATACGTATCCTCCGTGCTGCCAGTCGTGCAACGGTAATGATGTTCGGAGTTGCTCCAGGGCATCGCCGCCCAAATTGATTGCCGCCGGTGGAATGCTGACACTACAAACTGCACCGCGATAGCCAGCCTGCACGCCGAAAAAAGTCGGCCACGCCTTGGATTTATCAGGTCCAGCTATCTGGAAACCGACGCCATAACGACCAGGCGCCTCCCAGACATCTCGCTCGGGGAGAAGTTCACGAATGTCAGCATGGATTCGGTCAAAGAGGTCCACATGGCCGCTGTCCTCTAGATACTTTCGCAGGGCCGTATGTCTTTCGGCGACGGTTGCGGAACGATTTCGGTGCGCGGGCTCTCTTGTTCCCGGTTCAACCTCCAGTTGCCGCGCCAACAGTCTTTCCTCGCCACGCATGAATCCGTGGAACGTCACCACAGACAAATCCACCGGTCCGCCGGAGATGAATCTTGCCATCCGCTTAGCCGCGGGATCGACGCCGATCCCAACCAGGACCAATCGCGGTGGCAGAAGACGTGACAGATCGTCCCTACCAAAGTTCTCTGCATACCATTGCTCGAACTGATCGATTTTCTCGATTCCATCTTTCCCTGAGCGCTCAGCAATGTGCACGGCGAGGTCCCTGGGACTCATGGCGTCTAAGGAGGAGGCGTAGTCGACGACTTGCGTTACAGCTTCTCGGGTCAACGTGGTTCGTTTCAATTCGTAGACGACTAAGCGGCCATCCTGGTCAATTGCGAGCAGGTCCAGCCAACCGGTTTCGGTCGGCGTTTGTCGCCCCACCAGTTTGAGGTCCGAGCCCAGCATCCCCGGGTTCTGCACCAAAAGATCCTCGAACGCCAACTCCGTCGGCATTTGCTGGAGAGGCGACAAGGGCTCTGCCTTCCCCGACTCGCGAACAGACCAGAGTCGTAGTTCTTCCGTCATTTTTCTCTCCCAGGATCTCTACTCCACCGTAGATTTCTGGTGGTTTAGTTGCAGACAACTGTTTTGTCATGCCAAGCCGAGATGTTAGGAATCAAGAATTGACTTGCAGCACAAGCGAATGCATGTTGGTCTCGCACAAGGGACGCTTGCTCGATAACCTGGATGGCGTCATTAATCACTATTTAAAACCCTTCCGTGTCCTCGCGAGAGCTTCCTTAAGGTTTTTCGCTCCAGTCTTGCGAAGTATGGCAGCCTTGTACGCTGGCAGGAGCGGTGTTCTGATTCCTTGATCGATGGCATTCTGGAGATAGCTGATTCCATCCTTCCCATCGGCACCGGCCTTGCCTCGCGCACTCTTGATTGCCAAGTCGGCAAGATGGTCGGCGTTCAGCTTTTCGATATTCGCCCCAATTTTCGTGTAAAGAACCACATCGAAACTCTCACAGTTCTCGATGCACTCCACAATAACTTGATTTTGACCAGGATTTACTGGCCGCGAGTACTGCGCTTCTGAGTATTCCGTTCGGGTCTCACGTCTCCAAAGAAGGGTCTTCGCCTCTGCGAGGCTGATCGTGCTGTCGAGCACGAGAAGAACCCCATTCACTCGAGATCCTCTGCAATGGACTGGAATGAGGGTAGGAGCACCATCACGAGTTCTGCTCGATCTCGCGAACTCGATCGAGAACGGAGTCCGGACTCTAAAGATTCTCTCGCGGATGAGCGGACAGATCTCCTTGCCTGGCTCGTCGATCAACGAGCCAAACGCGAGAATTGCTATGCGGGACATCGCCTACCTCCCAAATGTCACGCGGCGGACAATCCGAAATCTACATGCGACGCCTCCAGACAGTGGCACAATTTGGAGTACTGCGACGCAAACCACAGCCTAATTCCCAAGAGGCAACGCATTTCGGATCAATGTGATGAATCCTACGACTTCATCATCGCTCGGTAGTTCGCCTCCGTAGACCATATCTTTGAAGTTACCGCGAAATTCCCGCCTGATACTTGTCCAGAGTTCTTCGGTATTGGCAAAGATCATCGCATCGCCTAGCGGCGGATCCAGCCACACAGATGCGTTTGGCATGGCTTGTCGATCGGAGGCTTTCACGCACTCAATCAGTTCAGGAAACGCTTCGCTTCTTAGGAAATCTCTGTATTCCCCTCTGCGCAATATCATGGCGATGTCGTAGAAGTGACGAATACGCCTTCGGTATTCATCCTTGGGGTTTTCTTCGTAGCCCGCACGAACCAGACCCATGATCTTCTCGCAAAGTGTGCGTTCCACCGCCAAGACCAGGATGTCGAATGGCTCTAGTCCGAATTCATCGATCAGGTCACCTCGCCCCGCGGTCTCCAAGTACTCTCCCACCAAACTTGCAACCGGCATCGTCTTTGCAGGATTCGGCTCTGCGAAGGCGTTGATTTCGACAAGAATGTTGCTTGCGACTTGCCCAAGTCTCGTTGAGTCCGAGTAGATAGGAAAGGCATACGCTGTTCTTCGAAAGCTGCTATGTTTGGATTCAAGCGGGTGCCCTTTCTTATATTGGAGATCTTGCGAAACAGTTGCTTCTACATTCTTCATCAGCCTACGGCGCCGTGAACTACTAAATCCCTGCTTTTTTCGCAGGGCTAAGTCGATATCCTCCGAAAACCGCTCAATAATCTGATTTGCCTTGGAGAGCGCGGTCCCTCCCTTCAGGACGACTGTTTGCTTATGATCGGACTCATGCAGACGCCTGAGCGCTTGTGTTATCCAATAGTCTTTTTCCACATAGACGGCAGGGATGCCGCGGTGGGTGGCTGTTGCCTGGATAAGCTCCAAATAGGAATCCGGAGATTCGTGCAGAATCAACGGATGTTCCAGGCGCGTGCTTCCGGCCATTCCTCAAGATCAAGTCCCAAGCGAAAGGTGGTGGTCGGGCTAATTGAAGTGCGTAGCGCCCGTGAAATGTCCTGTTTGTTACGAGTCAAGAGCGCCCCTAGTAGTGCTCGTGCGCCGGCGTTGTAATAGTTCACGGCAAACTGCTGCAACGTTCGCAGTTTGGCTGGTGCAAGCTCCTTCAAACGTTTGGTCAGCTCATCCAATACACTATCGACTCGAGCATCCGGCACCTTCTTTGCGTCGCGAAAGGCATCGAGAATTTCCAGCAATGGGACTGTTGAGTTGCTGATCGGCGCTCGTCTTGGAACGATTTTGACTCGAATGGTGCCAAAGTCCTTGGTTTGCGCGGGGCGATTGGCGGCGACCGAGATTGTCTTCGGAATCTGAGTGGTAAGCCCCCAACGATTGTAGAGCGCGGGTCCAGTGATATACCCACGGCGCTTACCTTTGGAATACAACACGTCACGCACGAGTTCACTGTCGCCGACGGGCACTTCTCCGAGTATTCCCTGCCTGGGCGTGTAGAAACGTCCTTTTTCCAGCCGCTTTAGTTCCTGGCGATCAACACGGCGGCCAACGGCGCGCACGACGGCCTCAGGAGCCTTCTGGTACTCCGGAAAGACTTCATAACCAAAGATCCGTCCCGGCGGGATTTGATCAATGGTCTTGTAAACAGTTGCTGTAATGTTCATGGGTCTTCTCTAGGAAAGACTATACGGACTGTTTTGAAATTATCAAGTTTTTTATTAGAAAAACATGACAATTAATAATTGTTCTACTCACGAAATATGGTGGATGCTCTAATCGCAGACAAAACAGTAAAGATGATCGAAAACGTCCTGCTTCTGATCTTTCCCCCATAAGCCGGTGCATTCGGGCTGAGGATTTCCTCGTTCATAGTGCCGAGTCATAGCCACACTTGCCGGAAGAGTGTTAGGTGTTGGGCTCGCTTCAGAGAGCCATGAGGTTCCAAGAGCAGGATACACTTGGCACAGTCTCAATCGTGGATGAGCCGCGCCATCTCCAGGGTTTCAATGTGCGCGCTATGAACGAAGATGTCACCATCGCCGAAGTGGAATCGGCCGCCGACATGGCGGAAATCCGTGCGCTGTTCGTCGAATACCAGCAGTGGCTGGGTGTCGACCTGTGCTTCAAGGATTTTGCCGAGGAGATTGACAATCTGCCTGGTAAGTACGCGCGCCGGTATTGGAACAATCGCAGCAGCCCGAATGTTGCCGGAGGAGACTCAGCGAGGCGATCGGTTACATCAAGCGGAACTATCTGAAGGAGACCGTCGTCAAGTTTCCCCACAAACCCGAAGCGGAGCGCTTCTGGAACTTCCCCATCGGCGCCATAGAGGAGGCGCTGGTCAACGCCATCTATCACCGTTCCTATGAGGAGCGCGAGCCCGTCGAGGTGCGCATCACCGCCGACGAATTGCTGATTCTGAGCTTTCCCGGCGCCGACCGGTCCATCCGCATGGAAGACTTCCAGAAGGGGCAGGCCGTAAGCCGCCGCTATCGCAATCGGCGGATCGGAGAATTTCTCAAGGAACTTGACCTGGCCGAGGGTCGATCAACGGGGGTGCCAAAGATTCTGCGGGCCATGCAGGAAAACGGTTCGCCTGCTCCGGTGTTCGAAAGCGATGAGGATCGCACCTGGTTTCTTGTGCGCCTGCCGGTGCATGAAAGGGTTGGTCAGGAGGCTTCCCGGCAAGACACCGTACATGATACCGACCAAGTTACCGGGCAAGATAACTTGCTGGAAATACAGCAAAAAAAGCAGGATGCCCTACAAGACACCGGGCAAGTTACCGGGCAAGTTACCGGGCAAGTTAAGCAGTTGGTGGCGGTCCTGATCGGGGAGATGGGTCGCACCGAACTGCAGGTAGTCCTGGAACTTGCCCACCGCGACCATTTCACCGCTGCCTATTTGAGGCCTGCCCTTGCAGCCGGCTTGATTGAAATGACCATTCCCGACAAACCGACCAGCAGGAATCAGCGGTATCGGCGCACGGTCGCTGGTCAAGCCTTGGCCGAGAGAATCAAAGGGCAGGAGAGTTCCGCATGAACACTGCCCCCATCGTCTCCAGGGTCTGGAGCTTCTGCCAGACCCTGCGCGACGACGGGGTGGGCTACGGCGACTACCTGGAGCAACTCACCTACCTGATCTTCCTCAAGATGGCGGATGAGTATGCCAAGCCGCCCTACAACCGCGATGTTGGCATTCCCGCCGAACACAAGTGGGCGAGCCTGAAATCAAGGAAAGGCGCGGAGCTGGAAGACCACTATGTCGCCACGCTGCGCGCGCACAACCGGAGGAATGCGGTGACGTTCTACTACTTCGCCTACGGCTCGAACATGCTCACCGCACGTCTTGCGCGGCGCTGCCCGGGAGCCCGCCGGGTAGGACGTGCAGAGGCTGGCAACTATGCAATTGAATTCAGCAAGTTGAGCAAGGACAAGTCCGGCAAAGCTACTCTCCGCCATACCATCGGCGGGCGAACCTCTGGTGTCGTGTTCGAGATCCCGATCACGGAACGTGACGAACTGGATAGATGTGAAGGCGTTGGCAACGGCTACGAGCGTTGCGACGCGTTTCCCGTTCGCCTTCTTGATAATGACGAAATCCTCAAGGCGACAACCTATCTCGCCACATCGCCAGACAGTAGCCTCAAGCCCTACGACTGGTATTTCGCGCTCGTAATCGCCGGCGCGGAGGAGCACCAACTTGGCGACGACTATATTGCGGAGTTGCGGCGTGTGGAGTTTATGCTTGATCCTTGTCCTGACCGCAAGACGCGCCTCGAAGCTATTGACGATCTGAAGGCGGCGGAAATAGCGGACTATGGGAGGGTCATTTCAACCATCTGAGCGCAATTGGGTATTCCGGAAGAAGCCTGCCACTGATTCCAGAGTGAAGCTGTCACCCTGGCGGCCTGCTTTGAGGGGGCCTCGGGAACATATAGGCGCGGGATGACAAGGCGCTACTCTGCCTCTTTTCCGGGAGGGGAAGATGCCGGCTTCGGAGTCGGACGTTCCGGGCTGGGCCGAGGTGCACCGGTAGCTCAAGCGCAAGGGTGTGACGCTGTTTTCGGCTAAGCAGAGCAAGCTGGCATTTGCGCGCTGAAAAGCCGCTTTAGGTCAGGGCTTTGTTGGCAAAATCGTGTGGCTATTGCCTTTATATTGCTTGGTCGGTCTGTATTGCAAGAAATCGCTATATTTCTTGGTCACAAGCTCGGTGTTGACAAGTGAATTGACGATGGCGCATTATTCGATCACAACCTATCGGTAATGGCTTAAGTGCGCTTAGGCCGGCAAGCGGAATAGCGGGGAGCTGCGGCTCCCCGTTTTTTTTGGAGGGCAGAATGCGGGTCTGTGTATTTGTTGACGGCGAAAACCTGCGATTCGCAATCGGGCACCTTTTCCCTGCTTTTGATCGACGCGACTACTTGCCTAAGGGGGCGGACTGGACAGGCCTATATGACTTAATCGTCGCGGAAGCCTCAAGGGACAAAGGAAGTCGACTAAGAACCTATTGGTACGTGAGTCGGCATTTCGATCCTTACCCAAAGCCCGAATCTCCCGCAATAGCCGGGTGCCTCGAAGGCCAGGATACGCCGTCACCCTCTCGCGCAAATACGACCGATATGGATCCAGCAACTGCACCCGCGGTGCACGCGGCCCCATACGACGGCCCCGTCAATCCCACCTTGAGATACTTGCGGACCGTCTTGCTATCCAAGCCCACGCGCCGGGCAATCGCCGAGATCGACAGACCTTCCTCACGCAACTGATGAATCATCAATACCTCTCCACTGACTACCAAAGCGCCGTCCTCGTTGCTGAAAACGCTCCATGCTCATGCGATCCGGTTGCCTTGACAACCCGATCACCATCATCAGCAACTGGGGACTTTTACTTCGGCATTATCGCAACAAATCGCCACCTTTATTGGTTGACAAGCATTTAAACGATTCGCATACTCTTTCTTAGAAACTCTAATTGTCGACCCCTGTGTGGGCGACGGACCCTATGGCCACCATTCGGTGGCCATAGCTTTTTCAGAGGCTGCGAATTTTGAAAATTTGCTTCATTGATGAAGCTGGAGATCTTGGATTACTCCGCAGTCCGCCCAGTCCAAATGACCAGCCGGTGCTAATCGTAGGAGGCCTCTATGTTGACGTGGCAAGCCTTGCGAACCTGACACGAGATTTCCTGAACCTCAAATTCCGGTTCTTCCCCCGCTTGTCTTATCCGTCTTCCATGCCCTTGGATCGAATCCTGCCTGAAGTAAAGGGAGCCGAACTCCGCAAGAACGCAACGCGTGGCGATCCAAAGCAGCGAAGGCACGCGATCGGCTTCCTGGACCGAATCTTTGGGTTACTGCGACACTATGAGGTCAGGTTGGTTGCCCGCATTTGGGTGAAGGGGATTGGTGCAAAGTTCGATTCCACCTCAGTGTATACGTCCTCGATACAAGGAATCTGTACATACTTCGAACACCATTTGACCGAAACCAACGATACCGGCCTATGCATTGCTGACAGCCGAAACAAGTTTAAGAATGTCAGGGTTTCCCATTCGATCTTTACGCAAAAGTTCAGCCTGGCAGTTCAGAGGTACGAGCGCCTCACTGAGCTGCCGACCTTTGGGCACAGCGAAAACCACGCCGGCCTTCAACTCTGCGACATTGTGTGTTCCGCGTTGCTCTTTCCCATTGCCTGTTTCGCATATTGCACGGGACATGTGAACAACGTCCATGTTCAATCGCGTGCCGGCACACTCAGAGATCGCTACGGACAGCAGCTAAAGGCTCTCCAATATCGGTACGAGAATCTAGATACTGGCCGTTACGACGGTGGGCTCGTCGTTTCTGACGCCATCGGTAAGGAGAATGGTTCCTTGATGTTTGGCTGACACAACGCGCACGAGGTGGTGTTCGCCTGATCGTTGACAATTGCGGCGACAATGTCTATCGCTCATTTTGTGCGGCCACCGCGGAGCCAACTGTAGAGAGCATATAACTTGTCCGGTTTTAGAGCACATAGAGTGTCCGGTGGGCGCTGCGGGTTAGCGCAGGTTCTTTTCCAGGTAGAGCATCAGCTCCAGCATTCGTTCGAGCAATTCGGGCGGGGATGCGCCGGGGAAGTTGCACAGTACCAGTTCCTTGACGAACAGCCTGGCGATGTAGCGGAGCTGTTGCGCCTTTGATCTCGATGAGAAAACGAAATCCCGGTGCCCGTTGTTGATGACGATAACGTTCGGCTCCAGATCGTAACGGGAGCGCCAGGCTTGCCCCGGAGATTTCTCGTAGGTGTAGCCGGGCAATCCCTGGCGGAGCGGGGCGCCGGTGCGCTCCGGCATGAGCGAATCGGTAATGGTGACAAGAGCCTCGGCCTCACACGTTATCCCGCCTTGGGTGGCGGTTACGGTCAGACGCGCTAGTGCCGGCTCTTCGGGCGCGTGGTATTCCACGATCTCGGCTTGCGCGTTCTTGAACCGCCCGCCGCCTTCGGCAACCTTCCAGACAAACGCCAGGCCCTCCTCCACCGTGCGCCGCGACCGATCCCGGCACAGTGCGCGAAAACTGCGTCTTTGGCCCACTTTGACGACTGAAGAGGCCGGTGAAATCGCTACGCTGTGAAGTGGGCCGGCATATTCATAAAACGCCGGCCCGGAACTTTCTTCCGCTCCATTGTCCCCGCCCACGCCCTCGCCGGCCAGCGTCGCCTGCTGCGGAATGACAATGGGCTGCATGGCGCCCGGGCCTCCGCGCCGGCGCGATGATTGATGCACGTCGAACCAATCGTACTCCTCCGCCGGGAGCGCCAGCAACGCCTCGCGAAAGGCCCGCTGGATTGACCGCAAGGTCCGCTTGCTGGCGCGTTCTTCCTCCGCCCGCTGCAATTCGGCGATAAGTTCGTCAAGCTTCTCCGTAACCGGATCCAGCGCCCGCTGAAACTCGTCGTAGGCCGTGTCCCGAATCACCCCGGTTCGCGTACCCGGCGTCAGGTTCAGAAAAGGCGCATCGACGATACCGTCCACGTAGCCGCTGGTCCACGCGGGTTGCTGAAATCCGTCCAGCGCGCCCAGCTCCGCGACTCGCGTCCCATTGCGGCACAAGGACACCTTGCGTTCGGAGGAAGGCTCATCCAGGTAGAGTTCCAGTCTGATTTTCCCGAGCCGTGTAGCAGGCCCGTCCAATTCGTGAATGACGCGGCCATCGAAGGCGCGCGGCGTCACGGTGTAGGACTTGCGCGCGGTACGGTCGGTAATGCGAATATTGACCCCGGTATCACGAATTCGGTCACGCAGTTCCGACGCCAGGTACCAGTGGAGCTTTTCCCCGCTGAAGCGCCGAATTCCCTTGAGAAGCGGCCGCACGAGCACTTCCACGCCCTGACTGCCGAACAGCGTTCGGCGGGAGCGGCAAACCTGATAACCCTCGTCGTTACGCTGCATCGACATCTCGAACAGGATTCCATCGACGCTGGGTGAGGTCAGCGTGAGCGATTCGCCCAGCGTCCAGAAGCTGAGTAGCCCGATGCCGAATTCCCCTTGAATCCCTTGCGCGCCGCGGCGTTTCAACTCCTTCTTGATGGAATCACAGATGTGAGTAGCGACGTACTTGAAGTCGGGTCTGCCGCTGTCGTCACGTGGAATGCCTGCGCCATCGTCGATAATCTTCAGATAGGGTTGACCCCGCTCCCGGCCGCGCACGATGTCGACGTTCCTGGCGCCGGCGTCAATGCTGTTTTCGACGAACTCGGCAACCGCCTTTAGCGGGTTTTCCTGCGACAGGGCGATAATGCTGATTGCCGACCCGTGGTCGCCGATGCGTAACCTGCCCCGCTTGCCCGCTTGTTTTCGCGCCATATGCGGATTATGAGGGAGAGTGACTGTGGGTACCGGCGGCCATAGGATCGCAGGCAACTGCATGCGCGGTAAGAGCGGCTTCAGCGGCAACCGCTGCTTGAAGACGGAGATCCGAACGGTGTCTGCAACCGTGCCTACTACGCGGTCTTTGAGCCATTAACGCCACCCTGGAAATGACCAACGCGTCCGCCATCCGCAAATGTAACGACTGGATATACTTCTCAAATATCTTGAGGCGAACAATCACCCACCGCATGGTCTATGCAGTTGTCGTTCTGGCAGCCCTGTTCGCGACTGGTGTCACGGCCCAGGAACGGCCTAACGTGCTTCTCATCATGACCGACAACCAGAGCCCCAACCTTCTTGGGGCGTACGGCAATCGGGACATCAAGACGCCCAACATCGATCAACTGGCGCGCGACGGTATGTTGTTCGCAAGGGCTTACGCTGCCTCCGGTGTGTGCTCGCCCTCGCGCGCCGTGCTGATGACCGGGCTGATTCCGTCGGCCAATGGCGTGCACAACGGACTGCCGGCTCGCTACACGGTGGAGGGCTATGCCGCCATTGAAGAATTCCGCAACCTGCCGCAGACCTTGGCCGACGCCGGCTATTACACCGGCCTGGTCGGGAAGTATCACCTGGGCCGGCATGAGAAACCCCAGCTCGGGTTTCAGTGGTGGACCACGTTCCGCGGTGGCCATACGTCCAGTTTCGTCGATGCGCAGATCTTCGATAACGGCGAGACCTATAACGTGCTCGACCGGGACGAACATCTCACCGACTTCTGGTCCCGCCGGGCGGTGGACTTCCTTGCCCACTACAAGGAAGAAGAATCGGCTGAGCGAGCGCGTCCGTTTTTCCTCTGGCTGTCCTACAACGGGCCGTACATTCTGCCGCCGACGGTGAATCAACCGCCGGTCTCCCGCCACGCGGACTACTACAGGGACAACGTGCCCACCATGCCGCAGAACCGGGTGCACCCGTACATGCGGGAATGGGCCAGGAACAACACGGCTCCCGCGCCCGAGCCGACCGAGGGCGGAACCTATCCCTGGTCGGCCATCGATGCGTTGAACAACAAGACGGCCATGATCAACATCGCCGCGGAAATGACGCATGTAGACGAGGGCATCGGCACCGTATTGACGGCTTTGGATGAACTTGGCCTGCGCGACGATACATTGGTGGTGTTTCTCGCCGACCAGGGATCAAGCTGGGGACAGCTTGGCATGTGGGGCAATTCGTCCTGGGGCGAACCTGAGCCGGCCTACAACGCCAACATGCAGGTGCCGTTGATCTTTCGCCATCCCGGCCGCATAGAAGCGGGTGCGACGGAGACCGCCATGGTCAACCAGTTCGATATGTTGCCCACCTTGCTGGAATACCTTGGCCTTGGGCATCTGAAGATCGCCAATTCTCCCGGAGAAAGCTTTGCGCCCATGCTGCGCGGCCGGGACGTGGCCTGGGAAGACGAGGTTTTCTTCGAATACATCTCCACCCGGGTGATCCAGACTCCGCAGTGGAAATACACCAGACGCTTCCTGGCGTCGCCGAACGAGCTCTACGACATGACCAGTGATCCGGGCGAGACCAACAATCTCGTCGACGATCCGGCTTACGCGGACGTTGTCGCGGATCTGGACGCACGCCTGACGGCGTTCTTTTCCGAATATGCTGATCCCACTTTCGACCTGTGGAACGGCGGCACCGGCAAGGCGCTGGTTTACTACGGCCGGCGCAACCGGAAATTCCGCGATGCGTTCCCCGACTGGCGCGAGCCCTTCGTGGAAAAGCAGACCGCGTTCCGCGACCGGTAAAGGAGACATCATGACTGAATTGAGGAATCCATTGCACAAGTGGCTTGGCTACTTGCTGCTGGTCGCGGCAGGCCTGTTGACTGCAGCCAATCTGTACTTTGCAGCGAGTCCGGTAGCGGCAACGCCGCTTTTCAACTACGTTGACGTACTTGTGCTGGTGGGGTTCGTAGCGACTATTGCAGAGATCATTCGCTCTAAGGGCGGGGCGGTTCCGCTTTGCACCTTCGCCATAGCGGCACATCTGTACGCCTATAACTACATCGCCAAGGTATCGGAAAGCGGGCTCGAGAACGCCACGATCTGGTTGCTGATTGACCCGGTTGTCGCCGCCCTGTTCCTTTACAAGGGGCTGCAGTACCTAAGAAAATCCTGACTGCCGAACGCCCCGGTTACTCCGGCAGCCTTGGGGTTCGGTTCCTCGTCGCTGTTCTTCCTCAAGCGCGCGGTCGTGTACGGAGGGGTCGCCCAAACGGTAATGCCCTGGGTCGTACAGCGCCTCGTCCAGGCCAGGAGAAACTACCCCAATGGGGTATATAATGGGCAGGTGCAAACAGTAGCAGAGACACCGATTTTCTCACGGCAGGCGGACAGGCTATTCAACGAGGAGCAACGGCGCGAACTCATCGACTTTCTTGCCGAGAACCCGTTGGCCGGGGACAGGATTCCAGGCACCGGCGGAGTACGCAAGTTGCGCTTTGCTGCCAGTGGACACGGTAAACGCGGCGGAGCACGGGTGATCTACTACTTCTTGGACAACACCGTGCCTATCTACGCGCTACTTGTTTACGCCAAGGCTGCGCAAACGGACATGACACAAGAAGAAAAGCGTGCAGTTTCGACGCTGGCGACGGCGCTCAGGACCGCATGGAAGGAGAGACAAAATGACCAATTTCGGCAATGACCTGGTTCAGTCGCTTACGGAGGCCCTCGCTCACGCAAAGGGCGAAGGCCCGGCGATCGTCCACATTCCGTTGATCCCCCGGGAGGTGCGGGAGAAGGCAAAGCTGACGCAGGCGCAGATGGCGCCGCTGATGGGCATGAGCCTGTCCGGCTACCGCAAATGGGAACAGGGCGCCCGCCGCGTCAGCGGACCAGCCGGGATTCTGCTTGAAGTAATCAAGAACGAACCCCAGGCGGTCATACGCGCTTTGCAGACTGCCCGGCAAACATAAGTGGAACGCGCTGGGTGGAGTTGCCCCATTTTCGGATATCTCAACTTCGGTGGTGTAACTACAACTTCCGGGGCATATTGGCAAACGTACCATGAGAAAACACGATAAACCCCTGACGCCCAGGCAGATCGCGGCCGTCAAGGATCAGGATATTGACTTCAGCGACATTCCCGAGTTGGATGACGAGTTTTGGCGGAATGCCGAACTGGTTGAGCCGGACCGGACGGAGCAGGTCACTCTGCGTGTCAAGCGTTCCGTGCTGGCTTTCTTCAGGGCGCCCGGAAAAGGTTATCAATCCCGGATGAACCGCGTGCTCGAAAGCTATGTGCGCGCACAGGGCAAATAGGCGGCCCATCGCAGTGTCCGCAGAAGCCATTCCAAACGCTTTCGGCTTGCACGACATGCACGGCAATGTCTACGAGTGGGTGGAAGACTGTTGGAACGCGAGTTATTCGGCCGCTCCTTCGGATGGCGGCGCCTGGGTCAATGGCGATTGCTCCAGGCGCGTATTGCGCAGCAGTTCCTGGCTTGACTACCCCAAGGACTCGCGCACCGCGATTCGTGTGCGGTTTGTACCGGACCTTCGTAACGGTGTCGTCGGTTTCCGGGTTGCCCGGACACTAGCGCCGTGAATGCGCTTCGTATAATGCCGTCGAATCACGACAATCTGAATCTATTTTGCGTCGCAATCCTGTTGACGCTGCTACCTGCAAAATTGCTTTCTGCAACTCCCGGCGCAGAAAGATGGTCTGCTGAACTTCAAGACGCGGAACCTTACGATTCGCCATTCGTCACGTTCTTCCACTACGGCGAGAAAAAACTGTGCTTCATGGCGTCAAAGCATGATCCACTGCGTGATTCGCCAACCACTCGAACCATGCAGAACGTAATCAAGGAGTGTGAGCCAGACCTCCTGATCCTCGAAGGACTTCCCGCTTACATCAGCGAGAGCGATCGTGAGTGGTTTGTGCGTGAAGCGGAGAAATGTGAAGAGAACCCAACTGGCTGGCAGTGTGGGGAGTTGTACTGGGCCATTGCTGAAGTCAAAGATCTACAGGTGGCCATACTCGGTGCCGAGCCGGGGCCTGAGGGTGAAATGAAGTTCATTGCCGAGCAAAGTAACGGAAAGTTTGGGCTCGAGGACTTTATTGGATACGACATTTCCAGGGCGATAATTCTGGCCAAGCGCAAGGAGGACTTTCGACTCGCGGATATTCCCGGCATTGTCGCGGAAAATTTAGAGTATCTGCGATTATTCCTGTCGGGTTTTGAGCAGTACGATGAAGCCAGCTACAGGAAGTGGCTCGAAGACGAGGTGGGCCTCAGTTACTCGGAACTGGAAAACGAGTCATATGCCCCGGGCAACGAAGAAGGAAGCAATCTTCTTCAACAGATGTCGTATCACTCCATGTTGACCCGCGATCATTTCATGCTTGAACGAATACGGGAGCTGCTGACGGACGCGGACAGCATCTTCGTGATGTATGGAGCCTCGCACCTGGCAACGGTGCGCAAGGCTTTGACATACGGAAGTACCCGTGTCGTGAACAAGAAGTACGAATGAAGACGTCGGCTAATCTTAGTCGAGCCGTTGCCAAAACTGCTCCAGCGAGTTCCTTGTTTTCTTCGTAAGGTTCAGCGCATCAGCCTCCTTTGGTCCGGCCCAGCAGTAAGCGCAGTGCTCGGACAATACGATCTTTCCTTCGCTATCCGATACATCGACCGCAAAGTTAAATTGGCGTGCCCTTTTGCCGCTTCCGGTCAGGTAGTCGAACTGGCTATCGAGGTGGTGGATCCGGGTCACTGTTAACCCCGTTTCCTCTTTCACTTTCCGGCGCATGCAACCTCGTAGTCTCGGGCGTACGCGTCGTAAGCGGACGTGCCCTGGCCCTTGTTGCCCGTCCAGGTAAGATTGGTCGAATACGTGTGCTCTCTTGCGCTGTTGGTGGCCCGAGTCTCCTGCGTGTACGAATGTCGAGCATGATAGCTTTCGACCCCAATGGAGGATAGGTAACTCAATGTTGCGGTCAGGCGAAAAGGTAGCAGTAAAAAGACAGCAAATTGGAGCAGTCTTTCTTAAGAACTAGCGGGATTTACTTGGAATCGCACCACAAAATATACGTGAAGGTGCGCCACATGCCACCCCGCCGGGAGATCATTCCGGGGGCAATGACGGCATTGTTCGAACTGCTCGAGGAAGAGCCCGAGCCTGCTGTGCGGGCGGCGTCCGGACACTGGCTTTTCGGTTACATACATCCCTATCCGGATGGCAACGGCCGCATCGCGCGGTTCCTGATGAATGTAATGCTGGCGTCCGGCGGATACCCGTGGACGATTATCCGGGTGGAGCAGCGCCAAGCCTATCTGGCGGCCCTGGAAGCAGCCAGCGTGAATCAGGATATAGAGTCTTACGCGGACTTCATGGCAGGAGTGGTTAAGGAGGAAGCATGGGAATTGTGACTGACGTGGTTCTGCCGATAGCGCTTGCGTTCATCATGCTGGCGCTTGGGCTGGGGCTTGCCTTCGATGATTTTGTCCGGGTGGCGCGTCGCCCGCGGGACTTCGCGGTCGGGGCGATGTCGCAGATTATCGTGTTGCCGGCAGTCGCCTTTCTTCTTGCCAGCATCTGGCCGATGGCGCCGGAACTCGCCCTTGGGCTGATGATCATTGCC
Organism: Gammaproteobacteria bacterium; assembly: GCA_963666765.1. GTDB lineage: Bacteria > Pseudomonadota > Gammaproteobacteria > Steroidobacterales > Foliamicaceae > Foliamicus. The sequence goes on along the minus strand of OY762933.1, from coordinate 1,000,524 downwards.
GCCGCCCCGGGCGGGGTGACGTCCAACCTCCTGACGGCATTTGCGCGTGGCGATGTCGCGCTGTCGATCTCGCTGACCGCGGTGATCAGCCTGCTGAGCGTAATCACGGTGCCGTTTTTGGTCGTCTTCGCCTATGGCCATTTCATCGGCGAGCAGGCGATGCAGGACATCACGGTCGCCGACACGGCGATCAGCGTGTTCCTGATCGTTACCGTGCCGGTCGCGATCGGCTTGATTGTCCGTCGTTACGCGGAGCGTATTGCGCTGCGAATCGAACCGGCGGCCCGCGCCCTGTCCGCCGTGCTGTTCGTGCTGGTGCTCGCGGGCGCCATCTACCAGGAACGCAATAACCTGGCCACGTATTACGCTCAGGCCGGACTGGCTACTTTGGCCCTGAACCTGCTGATGATGGCGATTGCCTACCAGTTGGCGCGGTGGCTTGCCACCGGGGCGAAACAGACAACGGCGATCGCGATTGAATGCGGGCTGCAGAACGGGACGCTGGCCATCACCATTGCAGTGCTCCTGTTCGGCGGAGGGCTTGCAACGGTGCCGGCTGCAACCTACAGCCTGACCATGTTCGTGACCGCGCTGATTTATGTCGCGGTGCTGCGGCGCACCCAGGGCACAGGCGCCTGACGCGCGGGACTTCAGAGCTGCGATTGCCAATGGAGGCGGATTTCTTGCAGGTTGCGGATGACCTGGAATATGGCGGTGGAGAAGTACGACTGGAGCGAAGACAAAAGCAGGGAAGCGGAAAAAGGCTGGATCACCAGGGCCGACTCCATTGTGGACCTGGCTCTCAAGCTGGGCCGGTCCGCGGGCTTCAACGCTGACCGGCGCGCCTAGGCTCAATAGCGGGCAGAGATAGCTCGGGCTTGCGTCGTGCCCATTTTGGGCAATAATATGCCCGAAATGGGCACGACGGCTTCAATGCTCCCGGCTGGCGGCAAGACGGTGCGTCGCTCTGACGCGCCGATTAGTCTTGCCGACGCGCTCTTCACCACCACACAGCAGCGTGTTCTGGCGCTGCTGTTTGGACAGCCGGCGCGCAGCTTCTTCTCCAGCGAACTGATCCGGCTCACGGGTTCCGGCTCGGGCGCCGTGCAGCGTGAACTCAAGCGGCTGGCGTCAAGCGGCCTGGTTACCGTGAAGCACATCGGCAGGCAGAAGCACTTCCAGGCGAACCCCGAATGCCCCGTCTTCGATGAGCTTTGCGCGATGGTGCGCAAATCCGTCGCCATGGTGGAGCCTGTCCAGCAGGCTCTCGCGCCGCTCGCTGAGGAAATTGCTCTTGCTCTGATTTACGGCTCCGTGGCGAAAGGCGCCGACACCGCAAGTAGTGACATCGATCTTCTGGTCGTAGCCGACGATCTGACCTTGGAGGCGCTCTACGCGGTGCTTGTCCCCGTCGAGGCAATCCTTGCTCGCAGGATCAGCCCAACGCTCTACACCACCACGGAGTTCGACAGCAGGCGAGCCGCCGGCAACCCATTCCTGACCCGCGTGATCGAGGGCGAACACATTGTGCTCATCGGAGGCGAATTTGCCGGGGGATGAACTCAAGAACCTTGCGCGGATCGGCAAACTCAAGCCGGAACCACGATTAGCTATTCTGATCGCGGGGTAGCAGCATATTGCAAAGGGGAGGGTGACCATGCCGAGATCTCTGCTGACTCTTACGCTTTGCGTTACTGCAGCGTTTGCCTTGCTCGTCTCAACCGCGGCCACAGCGTCGCAGCGCGTGCTGATCATCGGCGGAGCCGGCCATGCGGGATCGGCGGTCGCCAGGATGCTGATCGAGCGCGGCGATCACGTCACGGCGTTTGTCCGGTCCACCACCGACCGTTCCAAGCTGGAAGGCGTGCCCGTCGACTACGTGGTCGGCGACGCCATGGAGGCGGACGAAGTGGACGCCGCCCTGGAAGGCCGGCAATTCGACGTGATGTTTGAGACCGTGCAGGTCTGGCCCGGCACTGAGCAAAGTTATACGCAGATGTACGAGAACTTCGTCCCCTGGGCCAAGCGCATGGGCGTCAGGCAGTTCATCAGCATCGGCGGCGGTTGCGGCGACAATCCCAGGGAAGACTGCCCTTTAAGCCCGCCGCTGTATGAGCTTTCTCAGGACATGAACCAATCCGAACACATCCTCCGGGACTCCGGCGTGCCCTACACCATCATCCGTGTAGGCGTGCTGATTCCCTCAAACCCTTTTCATCCCGATGCCGACAAGCGCAGCGGCACGTCCTATATGACGACGGACCTGACCAAATTCGGCGGGGTGCTGCGCGTCGATCTGAACGAGCAGATTGTTGCCTGCATCGGCGCCGAGCGCTGCCTCAACAAGACCTTCATCATCGATGATCCCACGATAAAGCCGCAGTACGATCACTGGATCTGCAAGCGGTCAAACGAAGGCCCGGTCGTCTCCGGAAACGTTCCGGCTTGCGGCGAGATGCCGCGAGTAACCGAAGCACAACTGAGAGGAAACCCATAACCATGCTGACCCGCCGAGCCGCTCTTGCAACCGCCGTTGCGGCTGCAACCGATTTCCTGCTTCCCACTCCCGCAGACGCTGCGTCACCGCTTCCGAAGCTGGAGTTTCCGACGCCGGAGTCCCATGTCCGTGCGTTCATCAAGATCCTGGCCAGCCTCGAAGACGACACCATCTTCCACATGTACAAGGGCACCCTGGAAGCCGTGGTTCCCGGCCGCGCCCCGGTTCGGCTGGTCGACAGCACCACTGTCATTCGCCGCCAGGTGGAGGTTCTGCCGGAAGGCCATCAAATCAGCATTTGGGAAGCCACCGTCTATCACGGGCAGGGAGAAACCGAACCGCTCGAGTCGCTCGTCAATCCGCTCAACGGCCGCAGGGTGCGTCCTTTTCATCAGCGCGAAGGCCGCGGTCAGTCCCTGTGGACGGACCAGGGACCGCAGTTCCTGCGCGCCGACGGTTCGCGGGTTTCGCGATACGGCCCCGATAATCCGTTCACGCTGGATTGGTCGCAAGCTGGCGAACGGATCTGGACCTCGCGGTATTCCGCCGGCGTATACCTCAAGCACCCGCTTGATCCGGACATCTGGCCGCTCGAATACTCCGGCCCGGACCTCCTGTACTCGGAGAAGACGACCAGCAACGGACTGGTGCGCGAACTTGCCGACCCGTCCCTTGCCAGGGCGTCAGCCACCTATTCGCTCAATCAGTCCATGATCTGGTGGCCCTGGCTGCTTATGGGGCAGGCGCCCGGTTTTCTCGTCTGGAACACCAACGGCGTCAAGCTCCCGAATCGGGATGCGATTTCACTCTCGGACCGGAAATTGGTCGAGACCATCCATCCCACCATCTTTGATTCCGAGGCGCCGTGGGAAGGGCGGGTGAATGCGTGGACGGAGTACCCGCAGATGCGAACGCCGGAACGCTGAATTCCCACCTTCATGGCGTTGTAGCCGAACTCCGCTTCAAGGCAGGGGGCGCGGCTGCTCTTTGCCAGCGCAACAGAAGCCAGATGGCAACCACCACGAGCGCATTTACGACGCCCATCAGGAGAAAGGGGCTGCCGGCCCCATAGGCATCAAACAAGAGTCCGCCGACAAAGGTGAGGGTCACGATGCCGGCTGAACCGGCGACGCCATAGGTCCCGAAAACCGTGCCCTTGTAGCCCTCGGGCGCCACCTGGCCGATCAGAACGCCGGCGCTAACGATGGCGCTGGCCTGGCCAATCCCGACCAGGACGGCCGCGACCCACATCATCGGTCCAAGCGGATCGTCGATCAGCGCCACGCTGATGTAACCCACGCTTGCGATTGCAAATGAAATTGCGATCCCGACCAGGCGCGGGACCCGATCAAGAATCGTGCCGATGACGAAAGGCCAGAACAGACCGCAGCCTGCAACCAGACCGAAAACCATGCCCGCCCGCGCTACGGCTTCGGCCGGCGACATGCCGGCGCCAATGCCTTCCTGCGTGACCCAAAGTGACAGGAAGGTCGTGACAATCACCAGGTCGCCTTTTGAAGCAAAGGCTGTCAGGTAACTCAAGCCCAGCAAGGGGTCTTGTTTTACCAGGGTCAGGCCCTTCGCCGTCTGCCGGAATATGTTCGGCGTTGAAGTCGTCGCTCCCGGACTGGGGGCCTGCAGCCCGAAATGAAGAACGATCGCCAGCAACAGAGCCGCTGTCGAGCAGACCCAGAAACTGGCGCGCAGCGCATTGACATCGCTCAGCCCCAGCTGCCCGAAGAACACCGGAAGCTTTGAGAAAACCGCGATCATTACGACTACGCCCAGGGCGTTGACGATCGCCACGACTCCTATCCAGCGACCGCGGCATTTGTCGGTGATGTATTCACCCTGGCAAGTCGACATCATCACGGTGCAGGCCGTGGCCCCGATCGCATAAGCGATGCGAAGCCCAACCAGCTGCGCTTCACTTGAGGCCAACGGGTAAGCCACAAACCCCACTGCAAGCAAGACCATCGCACCGACATAGATTGGACGGCGGCCTACGCGGTCGGACCAGGCGCCTATGAGGCCGCAGATCGCGATCTGCGTGATTTCCTGCAACGACACGAGCAGGCCGGCCAGCGAGCCTTGCTCTCCTTCAGGAATTCCCAGCAGAGCAAAAACGTACGGATTCATGAAGTTCAGGAACGTCACGAAGCCAATCGTCCAGAAGCCCGCGAACAAAATGGTCAGCGCATTTCGCCTGCTGATGTCCCTCTCCAGGACGAGAGGGCCAAGGCGCGCGTAACCAGCTTCGCTGGAGGTCACGGAAGGTGCACCGACAATTTCAAGCGGAGAGGTCGCTGCAGGTCGCTCATGGGGGATCCCTTCTTGTTCGTCAAATCTCCGCCGTCATGGCGTTGTAGCCGAACTCCGCTTCCATGCCGGCGGTGGGCTCCTTCGCCCGGTCCGTCGGGTCCGCGCTCATGTAGATCCTGCCGCGCTCAAGCGATTGCACGTGGAACCTGTTGGCCCGGGCGAGGCGTGCCCGCTCGTAGCGCAGGAAGGCCGCCCGCCAGTCCCCTTGCTCGGTTTCAAAACAGCGGGCGAGGACCGCGGCGTCTTCAAACGCCAGGCCCGCGCCCATGCCGTAGAAGGGCGTCATGGGATGGGCGGCATCGCCCAGCAGGGTGACCCGTCCGGCAATCCAGCCGTTGAGCGGCTGGCGGCTTGAGAGCGCCCAGCGCAGACACCTCCCGCCGGGTGACGCCTTGAGAATGCGCACGACGTCTTCATGCCAGTCCCCGAACTCTTCGAGAACCTCGTCGATGTCCGTCTGCGCGTACCAGCTTTCCTCGCCGATATCGTCAGGCCGGTAGGCGTTGGCCACCCAGTTGATCAGGGCGCCCCGGCGCACGGGATAACGGGAGAACATCCTGCCTTCGGCCGGATAGGAGGCAAAGTGGGGCACATGGGGGACTTCCGGCACATCGGCGGCATCGACCAGGCCACGCCATGCCATGAAGCCGGTGTAGCGGGGTGGTTCCGTGGGAAACAGCTTGTCGCGCACCACGGACTTGAGACCGTCACAGGCAACGACGATCTCGCGCCGGTCCGTCGCGCCGTTGGCGAACCTTAGGGTCACGCCGCTGTCGTCCTGCTCGATGTCGGTGAGCCTGTGTCCGAGGCGAAGGGTATCGCCCTCCTTGTCGAGCGCGTCTTCCAGGATCTTGTGCAGATCCGCCCGGTGCATATGCCGCGTCAGCGCGCCCCGGGTCTCGAGCGCCTCCTCCGGAGTCCGCTCCGTAAACAGGATTCGCGCGCCGGTCTTGTAGTGAAGCGTGCCGAACGTCGTGGATGCGCCGGCAAAGGATTCCGCCGCGTCTTCCAGGCCCAGACCATCGAGGACCTTGTTTATGTTGGGCCCCACGGTAATGCCCGCGCCTACTTCCCCCAGGGCCGGCGCCTGTTCATAAACGGTGACGCTGAAACCGCGCTGCTGAAGCGCAACGGCGGCGGTCATGCCGCCCAGGCCCGCGCCGACGATTCCGATGTCCGGACCCGGGGCGGCTCGCCGTTTCGATACTTTCATGACTGGCCTTGTCCGTAGCCGAGATCGCGAAGGATGATATTGGGAATCACGCCATCATCCCAGTGGGGTGAGGGCATGCCGGTTCGAACGATCACCAGATCGGCGGACGGAATAACGTAGACCCGTTGCCCGCCGCCGCCGTCGAAAAACACCACGTCATCTACCAGAAACGGCTCCTCCTGTTTGATGCCGAACGGTGTGTTGCGGTTGTAGAACCGTTCGGTCACGTGCGGCGACCCGATCCATGTCTGCAGGCCGTACTTGGGATTGGTGGGCGACGGCGTGGTCATGAGGGCAAGCCACTGTGCCGGAATGACCTGTCGCCCGTCGACGACGCCTTCATTCCTGATGGCCAGGCCGATACGCAGCCAGTCCCGCGGGCGGGCCTGGAAAAACGCGTAGGCCTTGGGCATGCCGCCGTCGCGGTCCATCCACAGCGTGGCCGGTTTGGCGCCCAACGGCCGCCAGAGTTTTTCCGAAACGTAGTCGGTATAGGCGCGGCCCGTCGCCCGCTGGAGAATCAGCATGAGCAACTGGGTGTTGGCGCTGTTGTAGGTGAATTCCGTTCCCGGCGCTGCCGTGAGATTGAACCGGAGAAGGGCATTCTCCATGCCGGAACCGATAAACAGCCGTATGGCCTTGTGATAGGGGTTTTGCAGGAAACTGAAATTGAAGCGGAAATGTTCCAGGCCGCTGGCCATTTGCAGCACGTGGCGAATGGTCAGGCGTTCCTTGTCCGTGCCTTCCCACTCGGGAACATAGGCAGTCACGGGATCGTCGATGGACCCGACGAACCCGTCTTCCACCGCGAAGCCGAACGTCAGGCCCAGCAACGACTTCGCCATCGAATAGGTTTCGGTCACGTCATCGGGGCCGAACTCCCGCCAATAGTTTTCGAACTGAATCGCTTCGCCCTGATGGACGATGAGAGAAAACGACTCCACCCGCTCCGCGTAGTCCACCAGTTCGGCAATCGCGCTTGAGGACAAGACCCGGTCGGCCGGGTCAACGGTCACCAGCGCTTCGCGGAAGTCCCCCTCGACCGTGGCCGTTGGACTGATCCAGCCGGGAAGAGTGATGGCTGTTTGATCGCGAATAGTGATGAAGCGCGACCAGAAGGTCCAGTCGAACGCAACCACGGCCGCCATGATGATGAGGAGAACGGCGGCGATGATCCGTCGGGTCATGGGGCGCTGTCGCCCTCGGCGCGCCTGATCCCGCGGATGATCGTGTTGGGCACAAAGGCATTGTCCCACTCCGGCTGCTCGGGGAGCGGCCGGAAGCCGGTACGGACAATGACCAACTCCTCGGACGGCACGATCACGACCGACCGGCCTTCGGATCCGTCGAACAGAAACAGGTCATCGGCGAGGAACGGCTCCGAGTGATAGACGCCGGGCCTGGGCACGTCGTTGAGCCACGAGTCCGGGCGGTGGTAAAGGCGGCGTTCCGCATACGGTTTGCCGAGCCAGATCATCAGGCCGAATTGTTCATTATTGGGCGACGGTGTGAGCATTTCCGTCATCCAGTAGTCGGGGAGCAGTTGCCTGCCGTCCCAGGAACCGCCGTTCATGACCAACAGGCCGAAACGCAGCCACGTTTCCGGCGGCAGCATCAGGCAGCAGCCGCCATGGGGCATTCCGCCTTCCCGGTTGACCCAGATGAATCCGCCGCGCGCGCCCAGGGGTTGGAGCAGCGCTTCGGAGAAATACTCCGTGTAGCGCTTGCCGGTGGCGCCCTGAATGATGTGGGGCATGACGTCGGCGGTGATATCGCTGTAGTCGTATTCCGCTCCCGGCGTGAACGACATGAGAATCTCTTCGAGCAGGACCTCGTCCCAGTACGGGCTGAGATAGCGCCGGGAGCTGAGCCCGGTAATCGGTTCGTCTCGAATGCCGAACCAGCGCAGTCCGCTGGACATGTGCAACACGTTGCGGATGGTCATGGGTTCCTTGTCCGTGCCCCGCCAACGCGGAATGTATCGGGCAACGGAGTCATCCAGCGAATCGATGTGGCCGTCGGCAATGGCGCGGGCGATGAGCAGGCCGCCGGTCATCTTGTGCATGCTGCGGGAATTGACCACGTCGGACGGCCCCAGACTCATCCAGTAATCGGCCGACTGCAGCGCTCCGCGATGCCAGACGAGCAGACTCTCGGAGCGGTTGCGCCGGGCGTAGGCGCGGGCGTCGGCCAGCGCGTTTTCCGGGACGGTGCGGACCTCCGGCGGAACGACCTCGAAGAAACCGTCGTGCGCGCCGGCAATGGCTTCGGTCGGGTCGTACCACTTGTAGCCGTCGGGCCCGCTGGTCTGCCCCTGCGTGTTGAACCGCCGAACAAGAACATCGTCGGTGGATTGAGCGTGAACCAGGGCGGACTGAGCGCCCATCAACACGACGCAGGCCACAATAGCGGCTACTTTTCTGATTGTCATAAGGCAATCACGAGCTTACAAGCGATATCCGCCGCTGGGACCTCCCACTCCTGCTGCCTGACCGCCGCCACGCCATGCTCCTCCGAGCAGCGCTTGCGCTTCATCCGGCATCCTCCCTCTTCGTCTAGAATTTGTTGTATATCGCATCCGAAGTGGCTCAGTCTATGGGTAGACCCTCACTCGGGTATCCGCGTAGATTGTCAAAACGGAGAACCGGATATGGATTATCAACTCAGGCAGTACGGTCGAGCCTCTCTTGATTTTGCGGCTGAAATAGCGGGTCAAATCGGCGCCAAGGCCCGTCCGGTCGCGGAGGCCGTGAGGGCGGCCGGTCTTGATGAGGAATCTCTCGCGGAAGACCTCGACTCAAGAGATCAGCAGATTCTGGACGTAGCAGGCCGGATGGCGGGATTTCGTGTCAGCAATCTTTGCCGTGATTGGTACTGCAATAACCACGGGCAGATTGCCATTCGGGCCTTTGAAGAAATGGGAGAAGCGTTTGCTTCCGGTCTTGATCAAGGATTGAGCGGGCCCACAACCCTGGACCCCAACCCGGCTTACCAGCCACCGTCGTGGTGGACAGACCATTGGATTCACCGCACCCATGGGGGGTGGGACGGCCATCCCTACATGGGCTTCGTCTACGGCGAACTCATTCATGGGTACCTGGTGTCCAGGATCGCCTCGGGAGACATAGACGCGCAACGATGGGCGCTTGCCGACTCTCTTCCCGACATCGGCAGCGGCCGCGTTCTGGAAATCGGGTGCAGTTCCGGGCAGTTCACGCGAGTTCTGGCGCGGCGTCATCCGGATGCCGACATAACGGCATGCGACATCAGCATCCGTCAACTTGAGCAGGCACAGCGTACGCTCAATGAAATGGGCGCAACCGTAAAGCTGATCAAGTGTTCCGGTGAGGATACCGGGTTGGAGGCCGACTCCTTCGATGTCGTGGCGTCATATGCGATCTTGCATGAAATACCGGTTGACGTGACGGAGCGCACCTTCCGGGAAACATACCGCGTAATGAAACCGGGCGGGCTAACGGTCTTTGGTGATGTTCCGCCCTATGAAGAACTCGATAAGTTCATGCAGTGGAAGGCGGATTTCGGCGCCCGGAACGAAGGCGAGCCATTCTGGCGTGAGTCGGCGACGCTGGATGTGCGTGCCCTGCTGCAAGACATCGGTTTTGTCGAAATTGAACGCTTCGGCATGACCGAAGGTCCTTATCCGTTTCCCTACGTCACCCGGGCGCGCAAACCCGGTTGAGCACTGGAGGGATATACAACGGCGCGCTAGCGCGCTGCACCCGTTCCGTATTCGTTGGTCGGGTCTCGGTAGATCGAGTGGAAGTGCCAACCGTCCGCGCCGATGCCCGCTTCGGTCGAGAACTCGATGATCAGCGTTGGTCCCTGGATGCGGAAATAAACGTTCCCGTCAGCGCCGGCCTCGTGAGGGCCGTTCCATGCGAAATGGAGGTCATCAAGCCCCGCCTCCAGCGCCGCCATTCGCGCATCCGCACTCTCGCGTGGCTGCAGCAGCACCCAGTGGCCGATGGTCTCCAGCAGCAGGGCGCGGGCTTCGCCGGGCCACCCCGCGACCGCGCTGCCTATAACCTCGGGAATCACTCCGTCCTGTCCCGCCCCGGCCTCCACCCCGCGCGGGCGCGGGGCGACCGATGCCTCCGCCCGAAGCGACCCGGGCAAGGCTTGCATGACGGCGTGGCCGGCGGCGAGTTCGTCCCGCATGGGTGTTGCGCGGGCGCCGGCGATCCGGAAGCTGGCGGGTTCCACGCCGACGAAGGTGGGCGACAGGCCGGTCGCGCGTCCGTCCGCGAAACTCCCGTTGATCGCCAGGTGATGCCCACCGAACTGCCAGCCCCAGGGGCCGGAGTGCGTCGGTTGGCCGAAGAAGGCGAGCCAGTAGTTATCGTCCGACCATCCGGCGGACGCTGCTCTCGGCGAAGCCGCCAGGACGGCGTCGGCAGCGACCACCTGAGTGGCCGTTTCGTAACCGTGCGGGCCCAGCGCCGCTGCGAGATAGCCGAATACCCGCTGGAGCTGGGCGGGCGTCAGGTCGCCTAAGCGCAGCCCGCTCCGCTCGAAGCGCAATGCACCGGAGGGCAGGTTGGACCAGTTGGCGCGCTGCGGGCTGTCGGCGGGCAACACGATCGCGTCCGCCTGCTCGGCGCTCAGCGACGCAAGCAGGGCGTTCGCCGCTTCCAGCGCGGCGCGGGCGCCCGGCTGTCCGTACGGTTCGGCGAACGGCGGCGCGGGCGTTATCCGTGTACGGGCGGCCTGCGCTTCGGCGTTCTGCAACTGTGCCTCGTGTGCGCTCAAACCGCCTGCAGCCGGCCAGATCGTCGCGACGACCGCCATCAGCAATGGAAACTTGCCGGTACGCATGAAATAACTATACGCGGAGCTTTCGGACCTGGCGTCAGGTATCGCCTTCCACAGCGGCAATATAGGGGAGATGTCGGAATTGCTCGCCCAGGCCAAGCCCGTACCCCACCAGGAAGTCCTTGGGCGCGTCAAAGCCGACCCAGCGCACGTCGCGCTTGAGAATCCCGGCCTTGCGCTTGTGAAGCAGAACGCAAACCTGAATGTCACTGGCTCCCTGTTCTTCCAGAAACGGGAGGACGAAGTCCATCGTTTGGCCGGTATCGATAATGTCATCGACGAGCAGTACGGATCGTCCGTGAACCGGGACCTTGGGGTCGTAGGTCATCTCGATCCGCCCGCTGGACTGCGTTGAGTCCCCGTAACTCTCGATGCCCAGGAAGGAAACCTCGTGCGGCGTCCGGACGCGGCGGACCAGGTCGGCCAGGAAGATGAACGATCCCTTGAGAAGCCCGATGACCAGGAGATCGGGCGTCGACTTGTAGTAGTCGCTGATGGAGGCCCCCAGCTCCTCCACGCGCTGATCAATTTCTTCGTGACTCAATATTCGTTTGAGTTGACGCACGCGTCTCTCCAGGAATGCCTGCACGAAACCCTGCCCGTATATACTTCGCCGCCAGCGGTATCCGGCATGTGCGGACAGCGGTTGTCGAATACATACATTCTCCCCGATTTCGGCTATTTCCGTGACCCAGGCAAGCATCGATCAAGGGCTGCGCTACGAAGCGAACGACCGGCCCTCCCTGCCGCTCACCATCGGCCTGGGATTGCAGAACACGGCGCTGACTCTGGCTGGCGTCGTGCTCACTCCCACCATCCTCATCACGACCGCCGGCGCCAGCGATGCCTATCTCAGTTGGGCGCTGTTTGCCGCGCTGGTGGTCAGCGGCATGGCCACGTTCATTCAAGCCGTGCGACTGGGCCGTATCGGCGCCGGATACATCCTGGTGATGGGCAGTACCACAGCTTATCTCGCGGTCGGCATCAGCGCCGTGCGCAGCGGAGGCCCCGAGATGATGGCCACGCTGATTGTCGTGGCCGCCTTCGCACAGTTCATTCTCGGCTCGAAGATGGCCTTGCTGCGACGTGTGTTTACGCCTACGGTTGCGGGCACGGTGCTCATGCTGATACCGGTGAGCATCGCGCCGATCATCTACGGCAAGCTGATCAGTGTGCCGGCATCCGCCGTCCCCGCCGCCGCACCCGTAACGGCTCTGGTGACGCTTGCGGTCTCCGTTCTCCTGGCGCTCAAACTGTCCGGCATCTGGCGACTCTGGGCCCCGGCCATCGGCCTGGTATCCGGCAGCCTCGCGGGCGCGGCGTTCGGACTTTACGACACCGCTCGCGTTGCGGCCGCGCCCTGGATGGGGCTGCCGGATTTCAGTGCCTATCCGGGCCTTGATCTGAGCTTCAACGCCACTTTCTGGGCGCTGCTTCCGGGATTCATCCTGGTCACGCTGGTCGGCACCCTGGACACGTTGGGCGACGCGATCGCCATCCAGCGCGTGTCATGGCGCAAGCCGCGCGCGACCGACTTCCGCTCGATCCAGGGCGCAATCTATGCCGATGGAGTCGGCAACCTCCTGTCCGGATTGGGCGGGACGGTGCCGAACACCACCTACGGCAATTGCATCGCCGTTGTGGAAATAACCGGAGTGGCCGCCCGCCGTGTCGGCGTATGCGTTGGCGTGGTTTTCGTGGTCCTGGCGCTCCTGCCGAAAATCGTCGCCGTGGTGGTTGCAATACCGGGGCCGGTCGTGGGGGCTTACCTGGCGATAATCATGGCGTTCATTTTCGTGCTTGGCATGCGAATAGTGATTGCCGATGGCTTCGATTACCGCAAGCGCCTGATCGTCGGGTTCGCTGTCCTGGTGGGAGTGATGTTCCAGTTTGACCTGGTCTATCCGGCGCTCCAGGAAGGTCCGTGGGGTGAAATTCTCGGTCAGGGCATGACGGTCGGAGGCATCACCGTCATTCTGCTTTCGGGCTTCGTGGATCTGACCCGGTCCAGGCCGCAGCGCCTGCAAACCACGCTCTCCATCGCAGCGGTTCCGGAAATTGATGCATTCTTGCGCGAGTTCTCCGAACGGATGCGTCTGGATGAACGGACCACCTTCCGACTTCGCGCAGTCGGCGAGGAAGTCCTGCATATCCTGCTGGATGACCGCACGGAGGAAACCGAACGCGGTCTGTTGCTGATTGCCCGGGCGGACGGACAGGCTACGGACCTGGAATTCATCGCCGGCGGCTCGGACATCAATCTGGAAGATCAGCTCGCCCTGCTGAGCGAGGGAGTCACCGACCTTCCCAACGAGTCCGAGGTGCCCCTGCGCCTGCTGCGCCATTACGCCACTTCGGTGCGGCACCAGCAATATCACGGCACGGACATTGCCACGATCCGCATCGAACCGGAGGGAGCCCCGAGTGAGTCGTCGAGCGCAGAATGAAGCGTTCGATACGCATGTCCACAGCCAGGTCGGCGGCCGTCCCTGCGCCTACCGGAGCTGGGCCTTAAGCGTTATTCCGATTGTTCGGGGCGCGTTCACCCAGGTGTGCCAGCTTCCGGTCTGGAACACGGAGTCGAACACCAGCATGTTGGTCCGCTTGTCGGCCAGGTTTCTGCCCCAGAGGATCAATTCGTAGCGGCCATCCGCCGTCCCGACGCCCACGTTGGCGTTGTACAGATTGAATGCCCCCCGCACCTTTTCCGGGTCGAGGTCGGACCCGGTATTGACCGCGCCTACATGCGACCAGTTCAGGTTGGACCACCAGCGCCAGTTGGTCCCGGGGATTTCCCGGTCAACGAAGAGCGACGCGCTGCCCTGCCACAGCGGCGATTGCGTCAGCCGCTTGCCTTCAAGGTGGGCGTTGGCCGGCGCCAGCTTGTCGCCGTAGCGTGCGTCCGCATAGGTGGCGCCCGCAGTAAGCAACAGTCCGCCGCCGAGCGCGAGGGAGGACTCCACTTCCACGCCTTTGCTTATCACATCCCTGACGTTGCCGACGGTAAAGCCGAGTCCCGTATAGGTATTGAGTTGTAAGCCCTCAAAGAGGGTATGAAACAAGGCGCCGTTGACGGTCAGCCTGCCGTCGAGCGACCTGGATTTCATGCCCAGTTCCCAGGAATCGGATGTTTCCGGTCCGAAATGGCTCTGGTCGACGAAGTTGCCGTTAGCGTCGCGGAATCCCACGGCTTCCTGGTTGAGATTGAAACCCCCGGCCTTGTAGCCTCGACTGAAACTGGCGTAGCTGTTGATGTTGTCACCGATCCGCCAGGACGCCTTCAGCGTGCCCGTGACCTTGCTTTCGTCCGCCTGGTTGTTGTAGCTCAGGTTGTCGCAAAGCGAAAAGAATGCCGAAACGCCCTCGAACGCATTGCAGAACGGGTCATTGACGAACTCGCCGAAGGGGGCGCCGTTGACGATCGCGCCGGCGTCCTTTTCCTCAGTGGAGTAACGCAGGCCCAGGGTCAGGTCCAGCACCGGGCGCGCGTGCCAGGTGTTGTGCGTGAACAGAGACCACCCCTTCGCCTCGGAGAAATACTGCGCGTCGAAGCCCTGCCCGGGAACGCCCCGGCCCGCCGGGTCGCCCATGAACAGCGGCGCGATGGCCGGGTTGCCGAACAGCGCACCCACGTAGTTGCCGCCGTGATGCGAGAAAACGACCTGCTCGTCGGACTCCATGTCCTCCGTGTAGATATAGGCGCCTACCAGCCAGGAAAAGGCGTCCGTTTCCCCGTATAGCTGAAACTCCTGGGAAAAGTTCTCGAACTCCTCTTCGGTGTCCTGCGGGTGCAGGATGTCCGCGCTGGTGAAGTCAATGTCCTGGCCTCGTGAGATCAGAAAATCCAGGTAGGCCGTGATCGACCGAAAGGTCATGCCGGTTCCCGGCTCCCATGACACGTCCAGCGACAGCCCGCGGCTTCTTACCTCCTCGTAGGGCGGATAGTTCACGCCCACGCGGGCATCCTGATCGACTGAGAATGGCGTGATGTCGCCTCCGAGAGCGGCAATGACCGCGCTGCTGGGCCCGGCTATCCAGAACGACGCCGGACAGCAGGACTCGTCCTTGTCGGTGTAGTCGGCAATGACGCGTATCTTCACGTCGTCGTTCGGGGCCCACAAGAGCTGGCCCCTCAGGTAGCTGCGGTTGCGCTGATCGTAGGTATCGCCGGAATCAATGTCCTGATAGCCGCCGTCGCGTTTGCGGTATGCAAGGCTAAGGCGTCCGGCCAGGACGTCGTCCGCCAGCACGGCGTTGCCGACGAAAGCCGCCTCGCGGGAATCGAGACTTCCCAGCCCCAGCGTGACGTCGGCGCTTTCTTCGAATTCCGGCTTTCGCGTGATGATGTTGACCGTGCCGGCGATCGTGTTCTTCCCGAACAGCGTGCCCTGCGGCCCGCGCAGCACCTCCACCCGGTCGATATCCACCAGGTCGTCGAAGGCAAGCCCCGCACGCGAGCGATAGATGCCATCGATGAACGTGCCTACCGCGGCTTCCAGGCCCGGGTTGTTGCCGGTCGTGCCCACGCCTCGAATGCGCAGCGTGCCCCCATTGGACGTGCTGTTCGAGTTGTACACCGCGACGGAAGGCGACACTTCCTGCAGCCCGTACAGGTCCGTCACGCCCCTGCCGGCAAGGTCTTCTCCGGTGTACGCGGATACGGCAATGGGAACGTCCTGGATTGATGCCTCTCGCTTGGTCGCGGTAACGAGAATTTCTTCCAGCACGGGTTGATCCGCTTGGCCCCACGCCGTAGTCGGCGGCAACGCGAACAACAGCAAGCTGGCAACGATGAAAAACCGATTAGTCATGGAGCCACCTCCATAGTCTAGCGTCGGGCGGCCTTCCCGGCGGCGTTCAGGCGGTCAGCCGCGCTCCCTGTTCAGCATCTCGACGAATTCGCGGTCGATCTCGGTGACACCGCGCTCCTTCGCCTGCTTGATGATCCCCTTGAGCGCAGTCTTGATGAAGGGCTTGGGTATGCCGGTCAGCTGCTTGCAGGCGTCGCGCGTGAACTTCACTTCCGGGTCGATGCGATTGGCTTCGTAGAGCACCGATTCTTCCTTGGCGCCCTTGTCGGTTGGCGTGGGGAACCAGAAGGCCTTTTTTCGTTCGGCGAACCAGAACTTCTCGCCATCCCGAAACCCGAACGTGATGGGCATGTTCGGCATGCGATTGGTGCCGTCCTCTATATTCTTCGCCCAGGTTTCCTTCAGCAGGATATTCTCAAGCCGGAGCACCAGGTACTCGGGCGTCCTGCCGTCATCCTTGATCGTGAACGACTCGTCCCAGTGCGCCTCGTGCACCTGAAATGCTTCCTTGATAATGAGTGGGTAACCATCCGCCGTTCCGCGTCCGGGCGTCGGACTCTCGATCAGCGTGAACGGACTGTCGGCCATTTTTTCCTCGGTGGTCTGCCCCGGGTAGCCCAGACCGACGATCTTGCTCAGCTGCTTGCGGTTGAACTCGATGAAGTGCACCGCACACCTGGGATTGCGATGCAGGTTCGTCTCGGTATTCGATCCCTTGCGGCTGCAGACCAGGAACGAGCGCTCCTTGATGACCTCGAACGGAAAGGTCAGTTGATACGGGCCGATATTGGTCGAACCGTCTTCGCTGACGGTCGTGATCAACGAGAAGGACGACGGCCAGTACGAGCTGGCCTGGTACCAGTTGTCGCGCATCGGGCTGTTGACGAACTTTTCATCGATCGTCTTGGGCCCAAATACCCGGTCCAGCAAACCCATGGAATCTTCCCGCTCGTCAGAATTGATATGGCGCCGGTCAGCCGCCCGGCCGACCCACGCGACGCGGCGCGAGTCTAGCAGAAACAGCAACATGCCTTCCTTCTCCGGTTGCTTACGAGCTATATTACGGTGCCTTCAAGAGCAGCAAAGCGGACCACAACCTTCAGCTTTTGGACCGAATGGCTTTCGAGATCATTCCCTTTGACGCTGACGATGCCCGAATGGCAGCTGCGATTTGCGTCGCCTGCCTGGTCGTCCCGGCGGCGCAGGCGAACGTTTCGGCGAGCCTGAGCGGTGCGGTGCGCGACGCGAGCGGGCAGGGCGTGGCGGAAGCGCGTGTGGTGATCGTTCACCAGCCCTCCAGCACCTTGGCGCAGGCGCGGACCGGCGACAATGGCGCGTTCTTTCAGGGCGGTTTGCGGGTCGGCGGGCCGTTCGTGCTGTCGTTCCAGGCCGCCGGTTTTCACGAGGTCCGGATGACGGGCGTAACGCTGCGCCCCGGTTCCCAGGCGCCCTTGACGGTGGTGCTCCAACCCGCGGTGCAGGAGGAGATCGTGGTCACCGCGCCGACGGCGCCGATGCGGGACCTGAACAACGGCGTGGGCTCCGCATACAGCGCCGCCGACATCGCCGCACAGCCGGGCATCCACCGGGATGTCATCCGCACCCTGTTGAAAGACCCGCTGGCGCAATCCAGCGGCGAAGGCCACCTGGCCGTGGCCGGCGCCAATCCCCGCTTCAACGGCCTCGTGATTGACGGCTCCCGCCAGCAGGACGACTTCGGCCTGGGCGCCAACACCTACGCCACCCGGCGCTCCCCGATCAACCTCGACGCGGTGGAGTCGGCCTCGGTTACGGCTTCGGACTACTCGGTCGGCGCTTCGGGCTTCACGGGCGGCCTGGTCCAGATCACGACCCGGTCGGGCGGCAACGAGTGGGACGGCGCGGCGTTTTACTATCGCCACGACGATGGACTGGTGGGCGGCGGCTACGACGGTGGCGAATACACCCCGGCGCCCTTTGAGGAAAAGGAGTTTGGCCTGTCCGTCGGCGGCCCCATCATCAGGGACCGCCTGTTCGTGTTTTTCTCCCACGACGAATTCGAGTCCGCGTCGCCGACCGACTTCGCCGCCTACGACGCGGCCAACGGCATCCGTCCCGGTCTGTTCGACGGCCTCGGGGAAGTGCTGCAAGCGGCCTACGGCTACGACCCCCTGGGGCGCCCCGACACCAATACACCGACCGCTTCCGAACGCACCCTGGTGAAGGTGGACTGGAACCTTGCCGCCGCGCACCGGCTTTCCTTCACCTGGCAGAGCAGCGACGAAATCGAGACCCGGGCGCAGGCCAGTTCGTTTCAGTCCGCCTGGTACGACGCGCCCACGGATCTCGACGCCTTTACGGTGCAGGCGTACTCCGACTGGACGGACCGCACCTCCACCAGCCTGCGCGTCAACCGCAAGACGTTCACGCGCAAACAGCTTTGCCGGGCGGGCGAGGATGTGGGCGCGCTGGAGTTCGACCTGGAACCGGAGCAACTCACCGGCGCCCTGGAGGGCCTTTTGACGGACCCGGTCACGCTCATCGCCGGCTGCGACCGCTTTCGCCACGCCAACGAATATGAAGACGAGCGCCTGCAGATTTACGCCGACATGGACTATTTCTTCGGCAGCCACGTCGCCAGGATCGGCCTCGAGGTGGAGCGCTTCGACCTCTACAACCTGTTCGTGCCGGGCTCGCGGGGCCGGTTCGTCTTCGACGGGTTCGAGGCGCTGCAAAACGGCGTAGCGCGCGTGGATTACTTCAATGCCACCTCGAACCGGCCGGAGGACGCGCAAACGGCCTGGGGTTACGCCAAGCGCGCCTTTTTCCTGCAGGACAGCTGGGCGGTCCGGCCGGACCTGGAGCTGACCGCCGGGCTGCGCTACGAACGCTTCGTGCAGGACGACGCGCCGGCCTACAGCGCGCCGGTCTTCGCGACCTACGGGGTGCGCACGGACGCCAACCTGGACGGCACGGACCTTTGGATGCCCAGGCTGGCGTTGCGCTATACCGGACTGCAGCGCACGGTGATATCCGCCGGCCTCGGCCTGTTCGCGGGCGGCGACCCCAAGGTGTGGACTTCCAATGCCTTTCAGCCGCCGGTGGTGTTCGCGCGTTTGTCGCAAGCGACGGGCGTCACGCCGTTCGCCGTGCCGGCGGCGCTGCTGGAACGGGTCGCCGCCGGGACGGCCCTGCCGGTGGATGCGATAGCGGAAGGCTTCGAGACGCCGTCGGATTGGAAAGCCTCGGTGAGGGTGGAACGGGACTTCGATCTGCCGGGCCTGGGCCGCGACTACACCGTCACGCTGCAGTACCTGCACACGCGCACCCACCGGGGATTCCTGTGGAGAAACCTCGCCCAAACCCGCCTGGCCGTGGCCCAACCCACCGGCGAAGCGCCTGACGGCCGAACCATCTATGCGGATCTCGACGACCTGGGACACCTCAACCTGACCACGCTCGGCAACCATGAAGACGGCGGCGGTAATGTGTTTTCGGTCGCCGTCGCGAAGAGCTACGGCTTCGGCCTGGATTTCTCCGCGAGCTACGCGTGGCAGGATGTGGAAATGGTCGCCGAGGGCGTTTCCTCCCGCGGCATCTCCAACTGGCGAGGCCTCACCGCGGCCGACCGCAACTTCCCGGGCGCCCGCCGCTCGCCACATCAGACGACGCATTCATGGAAGCTCAGCCTGGGCTACGAACGCGCCTTCGGCAGCGTGAACACCCGGCTGGACATCTTCGGCCGGGTATTCACGGGCGGCCTGTTCACCTATACCTTTGACGTGGACCGCGGCAACGCCCTGTTCGGCCGCGCCGGCGCCGGCGAAAGCCCCTTCGACGCGGACCCGCTCTACATCCCTGCACAGAACGACCCGGCCGTGGTGTACGCGTCCACCTTCGATCGCCGCGGCTTTGAGGACTACCTCAGGGGCGTGCCGGCCGGCATCCACGCGCCCTTCTCGGAAGAAAGCGGATGGAACCAGGTGTGGGACCTGCGCTTTCGCGTCGAACTGCCGGGCCTGAAGGCTCTCTCCCGCCTGCTGGGCGACAACCGGATGAGCCTGGTGCTCGATATCGAGAACTTCCCGAACCTTCTGAACGACGCCTGGGGGCGCTTCGACTCCGGCCCCGGCTTTGGCCAGGCGCCCATCGTCCGCGCCGACCTGGTGCGCACTGAGGATGTCGCGGCATTGGGCGTGGATGGCGCTCCCGCCCTGACCGGCGACGCTCCCCGAAACGCGTGCCGAACCGGTGTCGATTGCGCCTACCGCTTCAACACCTTCGACGCCGAACGCAGGGCGCGCGCCGTCTCGAGCCGATCCGTCTATCGCATCCGCCTGGGCGTGCGCCTCGACTTCTGACCCGGCGAATCCGCGTGGGCGACTGGCGGGTCTGCTACACGATCGAGGACGATCAATTGCTTATCCTTGTGCTGACAGCCGCCCGAAGGGGCGACGTGTATGAACGCCTCCGTCAGCGCTTGAAATAATGCGTGTGACTACACTTAACTGAGCTGGGGAGCAACTGCAGAGTTATGGCGACCACAAGAAAATTCGCGGGCATGTCGCTCAATAGAGACGTCCTGCCGATCAACGCGGCCGGACTGCTATTGGGTGTCTGCTGCCTGGCGTTTTGCTTCGTCGGCCTGAACATGGTGCAGCCCTGGCTGCTTGAGCATCATCTCAATCTGCCCGCCTCGGAGATAGGCGACGCAACGGGAACTCTGGGGGCAATCGGCCAGATCATTACCGTTTTTCTCGCGGGTGCGACGGGCGCTTTGGCCGACCAGAAGGGACGGCGGCTCGTGCTGACTCTGGGCGTAGTGGCCATGGCGCTGGGCATCCTGATTGCGCCGCTCGTGTCCACCTTGTCCGGGCTGATCGTTTCCCGCACTGTATTTTCCATAGGGCGCACGGCCGTGGCGGCCTGCTTTCTGATTGTGGTCGCCGATTACGTGCAGGAAACCAGCCGGGGCAAGTGGAATGCGTTTCAGGGTGTGACGTTCGGGATCGGTTCCATTGTGGCCGCCCTCGTAATTCTCAGATTGCCGAAATGGTTGCTCGAAAGAGGCTGGGACGTCATTGACGCGGGATACGCGACGCACTTCGTGATGGTGGGAGTCGCCGGAGTGTCGGCGCTGGTCCTGGCGCTCATGCTGCGCGCGGATGGTCCCCGTGAGGGCGTTGAACACGAAAGCTTGTGGGCGCTGACTCGTCGCGGCGTCGAGTACATCCGGTATCCCGGGGTTCGACTGGCCTATTTCGCGGGTTTTGCATCGGGGGCGAACATGGCGGTCATCGGCACGTATCTGGCCTTATGGACTGCGGGCCATTCAATGGCTACCGGTGCGGGCCTCGCACAGGGACTGGCCCTGGGCGGCGTGTTGATGGTGATTATCCAGGTGGTTTCGATCGCCGCCATGCCGGCTATCGGCGTTCTCAACGATCGGGCGAAACCGCTGATTGCCCTTCAGATCAGTCTCGCCCTCGCAGTCGCCGGCTATGGGTCGACGTTTTTCGTCGCCGACCCTTCCGCACTGTCCGGCAAGCTGTCCGCCGCACTGTTGTCCGTGGGTCAGTCCGCCGTAATCATCTCGTCTCAAGTGTTTGTTCAGGCGGAAGCGCCGCGTAAGGTGCGGGGCACCATCATCGGGTTCTACACGGTATGCAGCGGACTGGGAGCGGCTGTTATTCTGAAACTCAGTGGTTACGTATTCGACTCGTGGTTGCTGACCGGGCCCTTCATACTGACGTCTGCCGTCAACGCCATCGTGCTGATATGTGCCGTTATGCTGGGACCGGCGATCGGCCGGGAGCGGGCCGCGGCTGCGTCCGGTTAGTGCCGCGCAAGCCCTTGGTGTTTGGGAGGTTTCGTGAAGGCTTCAATTAAGCGAGGAAAGGTTCTTCTGTACGACACGGTCATACAGCCGGAGTGGATCGACCACAACGGCCACATGAACGTCGCCTTCTTCGTGCTCGCTTTCGATGAAGCGACGGACGCCGCCTATGAGCACTGGGGCATCGGCATGGACTACCCGGACACCAGCGGATGCTCGGTGTTCACCCTGGGCATCAACGTGGACTATCTCGGCGAGCTGTTCGAAGGCGATGCGATCCGCGTCGAGACGACGCTCGTCGACCACGACGCCAAGCGCATCCATTATTTTCATCGAATGATCGACTCCGATAGCGGCAAGCTGGTTGCGACCAACGAGTGCCTGTGCATGAACGTCGACCTGACGTCCAGGAAGTCCGCGCCGTTCCCCGACGACGTTGCCGCGAAGCTGGCGCCGTTTGCCGGTGACGCCGAGCCGCCCAAGGGCTTCGGCCGCACGCTGCGCATCCGGCGTTGATTGCCCTTCGGACTGACCCGCCGAGGGATGGGACGCGGCTGGCTTACTCGTCACTGTCTTGATCCCAGGAACAATTCGTAAGCCGAATTGCCGGTCTCCTCGTGGAATGGATAGCCCAGGTCCGACAGAAAGTCATGGAATTGCTGCAGTTCTTCGGGTGGCACCTGAATTCCCGCCAGCACTCTCCCGTACGCGGCGCCGTGACTGCGATAGTGGAAGAGGCTGATATTCCAGCGCCTGCCCATATGCGTCAGGTAACGCAACAGCGCGCCGGGCTGCTCGGGGAGATCAAACCGGAACAGCCGCTCGTTGCTCAGGCCGGCGGCCCGGCCGCCCACCATGTAGCGGACATGAATCCTCGCCATTTCGTTATCGGAGAGATCGACCACCTTGTAGCGGCGATTCGCCAGGTTGGCGATCAATTCTTCCTTGTCGGAGTGACTGTTTCTCAGTTCGACACCCACGAATACGTGCGCCTCGTTCGGGTCTGCGTAGCGATAGTTGAACTCGGTGATCGACCGATGCCCGATCGCCTGACAAAATGTACGAAAACTCCCGCGCCTTTCCGGAATGGTCACGCCGAGCAGCACCTCGCGTCGCTCGACCAGATCGGCAAGCTCCGCAATGCCTCGCAGGCGATCGAAGTCCACGTTGGCGCCGCTGACAACCGCGACCAGCACCTTTTCGGTCCATTGGTCCCGAGCGATGCAACGCTTGAGGCCTGCCAGCGCCAGCGCGCCAGCCGGTTCGGCAATGCAACGTGAATCGTCAAAGATATCCTTGATTGCAGTGCAGATTTCGCGATGGTTGACCGTGACGACCTCGTCCACGCATTCGCGCGCAATTCGAAAAGGTTCTTCACCGACCTGCCGCACGGCGACGCCATCGGCAAACTGGTCGACATCGTCAAGAACCACGCGCTCTCCGGCCGCCAGTGCGCGCGACAGGCAAGCCGCATTCCTTGGTTCTACGCCCACCACGCGAATGTCCGGGCGTTGCGCCTTCACGTAGGCCGCCATACCGGCAATCAGACCGCCGCCGCCGACCGGAACGAAGATCGCATCCAGCCGCCCCGGATTCTGGCGCAGGATTTCCATTGCGATCGTGCCTTGTCCCGCAATCACGTCCTTGTCGTCATAGGGGTGAACGAACGTGCTTTCGAGTTCTTCCGCCTTGTGCCTCGCGAACTCGAATGCCTCGTCATAGTTGCTTCCCTGCACCTCGATGGCCGCCCCCAGGGAGCGAACTGATTCCAGCTTGATCTGCGGCGTGGTCTGCGGCATCACGATGAGCGCCTTCATACCCAGTTGTCTTGCTGCGAGAGCGATGCCCTGCGCGTGGTTGCCGGCGGATGCCGCTACGACCCCGCGCCTGCCTGCATTCGCGGAAAGCTGGGCCATCCTGTTGTACGCCCCGCGCAACTTGAAGGAAAAGACCGGCTGAAGATCCTCGCGCTTCAAGAGTACCTGGTTTTCGAGCCGCCGGGAGAGTATCGATGCCGGCTGCAGTGGCGTCTTGTTGGCGGCCGAATAGACCCGGGAATTTTCGATTCTTTCTACGTAGTCCTGGAACAAGTCAATCCTTCCTTGTCGAGACCCAAGTTCTGCAATTCAGCCAGGCGGGTGACGTTTCTCCCTGGCTGTTCACCGGCGCGACCGCGAGAATGGCCTTTCAATGCAAGGATTGTACCGTCGGCGCCTGCCCCAGGCGCCGTTGCCATGTCCCGTCGCAGCTGTTGAGTCGCGGCGAAGAGGGCTGGCAGCCCGTGGCAGAACCCCGCGTCGCGCCGAGACTGGCGAGACGCCCGCCTGGCAAGGTGCGAGGAGCGCGCATATCGGGCATATGCAAGCGACGAGCAACGCAGTCCAGGCGGGATGGATCGCCGGTCGAATGCAGCGGGGCTTTTGCCACGGGCTGCTAGAACTGGCTGCGTAGCGCAATACCCAACACACGTCCCTCCTTCAGTGGTGAGTAGGTCGAGTCGACCAGGCCGGTCAGAGCCAGGTCGCTGCGCCTCAGAACATCGTTCAGCAGGTTTCTTCCGTACAGCGTGATCGTGAACCCGTCGCGCGGCGAGAAGGCGACGCTTGCGTCAAGGAGGTCGCCGCTGTCCAGCACGCCACGGTTGTCGTCGCTGATATAGCTGTCATCCCGATGTGCGAAGCTTGCGCGCAGGGACAACAGCCCCTGACTGCCGATCGGGCGCTCATAGCTTGCGTCTGCGCCATAGGTAAGTTCGGCGAGGCGGGGCAGCGGGAGATTCTCGTCGCCGACTGTGGTTCCGTCACCGTTCAGGTCGTGACGAACCCTGTCGTATTCGCCATGCGTATAACCCAGGAACGCATTGACGGTCAAGGCGTCCTTGATGATCGCCGTCGCTTCCACCTCGATACCCTGGATGGTCGCGTCCGCTGTGTTGGCGGTGACCTGTATGCCGCCGGTCGCGGCATCCGCGCGCGTCACCTGCCGCTGCAGGCCATAGACCCGGTTGCGGAAGGCGGCCAGGTTCAGGCGCGCACGGCCCTCTGCGAGTTCGGACTTCAATCCGGCTTCGAAGGAGTCCTGACGCTCTTCGTCGAACGGCCCGGGCGAGGCGGTTGGCGAGGTATTGCGGAGGTTGTAGCCGCCGCTGCGAAAGCCCTTGGTGTAATAGCCATAGATCTGCACGTTTGGGCCGATCCAGCGTTGCAGGCCGATCCGGGGCGTGACGTTGCGCCAGGAGTCTCCGTCCCGGAAATCGAAATCGCAGAGCGGCTTTTCGTCGGGACAGGCGGCGTTCAAGCCAGCAGTCGCGACCTCCACGTCCTTTTCCTCCAGGGTGTATCGGGCGCCGAGCGTGAGGATCCAGTCGCTTGAGACCCCGATGTCGTTGTGCATGAAGATGCCTGCCGTTTGGTGGTCCTGTTCGCCGCCGAAAGGGCTTCCCCGGGCGCCGCGCAGAATCCGGCTTTCCCGGTAACGGATGTTCTGATTGAAGTAGTAGCCCCCGACGGTCAATTCCCACCGGTCGCGCAGCCAACCCGAGTAGCGCAACTCGTTGCTGATCTGGCGCTGGTCGGTAAAGGCGAACAGGTGAAAAATGGGGGTGGTGGTGGAATCAATGTCCGCCAGCGAGTCATGCTGCACCTCCCGCCAGCCGAACAGGTTGGTGATCTTTCCGTCACCCGCGGTGACCTCGCGGTGCGCCTCGAAAATGGCGTGCGCCCATTCGATGCGGGAATACCCGGGCTCGTCGATGGCGAAGTCGAATCCCCCGAACCTGAAGCGGTTCTGGCTGGCGGGACCGTCGCTGTCCGTATCGCCCCGTTCGTAAATCAGAGTAAGGTCGAGGGAATCCGACGGCATCCAGGCCAGCACCGGGCGCACCATCCAGGTACGTTCCGCGCCGACCGATCCGCCGCCGGGAGCCTGGTTGCTGAACCAGCCATCGTCTTCGCGATACTGCACGGATACCCTTGCACTTGTCCCGGCCCCTGCCAGGGGCCCCTCAAGACTGGCGGATACCCGTCGATCAAGCCCGGTCTCAATGCGCGCCGCGGCATTGCCGGAAAACGTGTCGCCCGGCCGGCGGGAACGGATGAGAACGGCGCCGCCGGTCACGTTTCGGCCGAACAGCAGCCCCTGGGGGCCGCGCAGCACCTCGACTGTTTCCACGTCGAGCAGGTCGGAAATGACGCCGTAGTTCACCCCGAGATAGACGCCGTCCACGAAAACGCCGACCGTCGGGTCGATGGACGGAATCGAGCCGGCCACGCCCAATCCCCGAATGGAAAAGTTGGCAATGCCCTTGCCGGTGCCGATCCCGTCGAGCGCGACATTGGGCAGGGCGTAGCTCAGGTCTTCGATGTCGGTGGTCTGCCGCGTGTAGAGCGCTTCGGAATCCAGCACGCTCATCGCGATCGGGACGTCCTGGGCGGCTTGTGCATCGCTCTTCTTGGTTGCGGTCGTGACGATTTCTTCAAGTAGCCGCCCACCTTCGCCCCGGGCGTCTGCGGGCGCGTTCTCGTCAGCAGCCAAAGGCCGGAAGGCAAGCAGGGCGGCAACAGCAGCAACAGTAAGCCAGAACGTCCGGAGTAATATTCGGAGATGGCTTTGGGCTCCGGGCAGCTTGTATTTTCCCGTCTTGATCCGCACCACGGAACGAAGCTTAACTCTTATCCACGGGAGGCGATTCTTCAAGGTAATGGATTCTTTCAACCCGCCGCCACCTACCCAGGCCGCGCTGGAAGCTGCGGCTCGATATCGGGCACACGCTCAGACCAATTCACGCAGGAAATCAACGGCCGGTCTGGCCTGAATGCCTTCCGGGGTGACGAAGTCGCGTTGTCCCGATCGCGCGATCTGGACGGCCGCCGCGTCGGGAAATCGCTGCTTGAGGTAGCGCAATCCGCGGTCGATGTCGCGGTCGCGGAGTTTGCATTCGACCAATAGCGACGGTTGCCTGTCTTCGACCACCACGAAGTCGACCTCCCGGCCATCCACGTCGCGGAAGAAGCGCAGCTCGGTGTCGCGGCCCTCGGTATCCTGCCGATGGTGGACCCATTTGAGCAGGTGGCAGGCGACCAGGTTCTCGAATCGTGCGCCGGCTCCGGGCACTAACGACCAGTCGAAGTGGTAGTGCTTGGACGACTGCTTCACGGCCCGGATGCGTGGCGCCCCGAACGGCGGCAGCCGGAAGATCGCGTACAGGCGCTCGATCGCGTCGAGCCATGTCGCCACCGTTTTGTGGGCGACTTGAAGGTCCTCGCGCAGCGCGTTGATCGACAGCGGCGAGCCAACCAGGTCGGGCAAGCGCAGCATCAACTCTTCAAGCCGGCCCAAGTCGCGAATGGCCGTCAGCGAGCGGACATCCTCGTCGATCAGGCGCGTTCGATACTGACGCGCCCAGCGCCGCGCCCCGGTCTCGGCGCCGCCGAGAAAAGGCTCGGGAAAGCCGCCGAGCCGCAGCAGGTCGCTGAGGCCATCCACGTCGTGGATTCCGGCTTCCGCGACGGAGAACGGGTGCAGGCGCAGCAGATGGTAGCGGCCTTGCAGCGAGTCACCGCCGAATCCGAAGAGCTCCAGCCGCCCGCTTCCCGTGACGAGTATCCGCTGACCCTCCCGGGCCACGTCGTAGAGTCCTTTGAGGTAGTTGCGCCATGCCCGGTATTTGTGTATTTCGTCGAACACCCAAAGATCGGCGTTCGGCAATTCACGGCGCAGAATGCGTTCCCGGTCCACGTCGGCATCCCAGTTCAGGTAGCCGGTCGATGCATCGGGTAAGCTCCGCGCCAACGTTGTCTTGCCGACCTGACGGGGTCCCGTCACGAAGACCATCTTGCGTTGGAGATCGGCGCGGACTTGAGGGGTCAGGTAACGCGGGGAGGCATCCATGAGGGGGATACCTTACGGTCTATTTTGACACAGGTCAAATTTACTCGCGATTATTTTGGACTTTGATCTAAAATCTCGGTAAGACGGTGGGGTCCCACCGTGCGTCGGCGCAGTCGTGGGCAGTCAGGTAGGTGGTCAGCGTGATATCGAGCATGGCCTTGCTGGGTTATAGCGAGCGGACATTAGATTGAGAAGTCCACCGGAATTGTCGGACTGAGGAATCTTCTCTCAAGTCTCACCTTGCGCACGCCAAATTGCAAGTTGCAGCGCAATCAAGTTAGTAACGCGAAGATTTCAAATATGTTGTGTTCGCCACGTTCGCAGTTGAATCTGGAGTTGGACGAGATAGAGTAGTGTCCCTATAATGTAGGGACAAATTTGAGGGCAGGACATGTTGAATTTTATTGATCCCGACGTGTCTTCCGGCGAGAAGGCCACCGACAGCATTGAGATGCGGATCAAGCCCAGCGTCAAGAACGGCATCGTAAAGGCGGCTGAATTGATGGGGGTTCCGCTGACTGCATTTGTGCGTGCTTCGGCGATGCGGGAAGCCGAACGTGTCCTGCGTGACCGCCAGACTACGGTTCTCTCGGCGCGCGATCAGCGCGACTTGCTGGCGGCTCTCGACAATCCGCCGCCACCTACCCAGGCCGCGCTGGAAGCTGCGGATCGATATCGGGCACGGATAGCCAATGCCGGCTGACGCAGAAAACCTACCGCGCATTTCCATAGAACCATTTGACCCGGCCCGCCATGAACGGATCGGGTTTTCCTGCGGCGTGGCTCGTCTGGACAACTTTCTTCGCCTGAGCGCCAGGAAACAGCAAAAAGACGATTTCACTCGGGTGTTTGTTGCAGTCGCCGAAGGATCCGACCGGATCCTGGGGTATTACGCTTTGAACACGCACGCCGTGGGGATTGCTGAACTGGGCCGAAATCTTCCGCGGCGCGCTCCAGGCCGCGCCGGCCTCCCGGCCCTGTATCTCTCGATGATTGCCGTGGACAAGAATCAGCAGGGCAAGGGACTCGGAACCGATCTATTGGTTGACGCCCTGCTCCGGGCTTGCAATGTGTCAAACGAGGTGGGACTCAAGCTGGTTATTCTGGATGTGATCGACGATGGAGGAGAAAGGGCGTTCCAGCGGCGCAAGGAGTTCTACCGGCGTATGGGCTTTGAGAGTTTCAGCGATCATCCGCAACGCATGTTCATGACCATCGGAACCATACGGAGCATGTTTCCCGAGGGCGGCGAGTGATCGTCGAATGAATGAAATCTGCGGCTGTTCTCCTGCTCGGTTCTGAATCATGAAATATCCCTATACCTGTACACGTGGAACCATTACCTACGTCACCTCCGATGGTTGCGAGTGCGGTCGCGAATGGTTTTCCTTGCGCAGGCACGATCGCGGGCGCTTTAGCATGTGGGAGGTATCCGGGCTGACCTGTGAACTGACTTCCCTGGGGGTTGTGCTACCCATTACTTAGTCCTGCCGCGCTTGCCATCAACCTGTCGGGCCGGCTGATATGATCCGTTTCCCCAATTCCCGTGGATCGAAACCCGGGGCCAGGACATGAGGAACACGCCATGACAACGACGCGCAGAGACACACTAAAGTACACCGGCGCCGCGATTGCGGCCATGTCCGGGAGCCGCGCCGCCTCCGCCGCGACTCGGGCGGAAGGCAATCCCTACGCGGTCCGGTCCGGACCCATGCCGGTGCCCTATGTGCCGAGGCGCGGCTATGCGGACGGGCCCTTCGGCCAGGTGCATTTTCGCGACACGGGTGAGGGAAGGCCCCTGCTTCTGTGTCCCCAGGCGCCCCAGACCTCGCGCCAGTTCGAGAACGTGTACGAACCGCTGGCGCGCCGTGGAATCCGGGCCATCGGCGTTGATTCGCCCGGTTTCGGCGAATCGGACCCCACGCCCTTCGTGCCCACGGCCAGTGACTGGGCCGAGGCGGTGCCTGCCGTGCTCGACCTGCTGGGCATTGATCAGGCCGACGTGCTCGGGCACCACACCGGCAGCATGGTGGCGACGGAAACGGCCATCCTTTTTCCGGAAAGAGTGAAAAAGCTGATCGTCAACGGTCCCTTGCCGGTAAGCGAGGAAGAACGCCGCAATTTCCTCAAGTTTGTCGAGGAAGGCGAGATCAACTTCGTGTACGAGCACGACGGCAGCCATATGCAGGAAGCTTTCGCCACCCGCTACCGTATGTACTCGGACGGCGGCGCGACGCCCGACCCGAAAACCATCACCCGCTATACGGTGGAGCGGTTCCAGGGTTATGCGCCGTTCTGGACGGGTCATCACGCCGCCTTCATCTACGATCACAACGCCGCTCTTGAGCAGGTCATGGTGCCGACCATGATTCTCACCAACACCGGCGATCAGATTTACGAAAACGCCAAGCTGGCGGCGCGGATTCGTCCCGATTTCGACTATGTGGAGTTGCAGGGCGGCGGCATCGACATCGTCGATCAGATGCCCGAGGAGTGGGCCGACGCGGTGGTGGGCTTTCTGACAAAGGCCTGAGGGCCGTGTATTATTCGCGCGTCGCCGGCCCGATTGGTCCGGCAATGTACGTCTCGGATTTGACCACGAGGGGGCTTGTTCGCCGGAACAGGTAGCGGTTGGCCCGGACAAACCAGCATCAAATGGCCGTCGGGCCTTATTGGTTTCTATGAGGGGATACTTATGAGAACGCGGAATCTGCTTGCGACGTCAATTATGGCCTTGATGGCCTTGCCGGTTGCGCAGAGCGCCCTGGCGCAAGAGCTTTCATTGGAGGAAATTGTCGTTACCGCCCGGAAGCGGGAAGAGAACATATACGAGATTCCGATCTCGGTGTCGGCAATGTCGCAGGAACAGTTGGAACAGGCCGGCGTCGGCGATTTCCATGAACTGTCAAAACTCATTCCCGGCCTGGACTTTCATGGCGTCACGGCGACAGCCGGGCGCGTCAATCCGCAAATCCGCGTTCGTGGAATGAACCAGCAGATCATTACACCCTCGACCCAGGTGGGCGCCCTGTTCTGGGATGGGTCCTACATCGCGGCCGGTGGCGGATTCTTGCCGATCACGGACGTGGAGCGCGTTGAAGTCATCAAGGGACCGCAAACTGCGTACTTCGGACGTAACACCTTTTCCGGCGCCATCAACTATGTGCCCCGGCTTCCCGGAGACGAGTGGGAAGCGGACGTGACGCTTCAATATTCGCCTTCCCAGAATGATGAGTACATCCTTGCCGTCGGTATTGGAGGTCCGATAACGGACAGGGTGGGCCTGCGCCTTTATGCCGGTTACGAGCAGAATGCCGGCGATTTCGATTTTCAGGACGGCACGCCTTTCGGGGTCCAGAAAGACCTCACTTTCAACGGCACGCTGACAATTGACGTTACGGAAGACTTGCGTCTGAAACTCACCGGATACTACGTGGACGCCGAGGATGGCGGCGTCAACGGCGGCATCAATTCAGGGGTACACGGCATACCGGCCGGCCAATGCAATATCACCTACAACGGCGAATACCTGAATCCGGTCACGCGCGAGACCACTCCCTTCAGCCGTGATATGAGCACGTTGCCGTTTGCTTCCTGGTGCGGCAATTACCCCGATGGCGAGCACATCCAGTTCGGGGTAACCCGGACCCCTGAGGGCTACTTCCCCGGCGGCCAGATATTCCTGGGCCGTTCCCTGACCGATCTTCACCCTCTGCTCGAGGAATACGACATCCTGAAGACACCGCCGGGCAAGCTGGGCGGCTTCAATCGCACCTACCGGGTTCAATTGAGCGGCGAATACGATGTTGCCGATCACACCGTATCATTCCAGGGCTCACGAGCGGACACGGGAACCCTTAACTACGTCGACTTTTGGTACGGCGTTCCATCCATTCCCGGCACAGTCTTTGCGCTTGGCAACCAGATTGCAGTGCAGGAAACCTACTTCGAGGCCCGGATTGCCTCTCCGCAGGACCAAAGGCTCCGGTATCTCGTTGGGATCAGCGACTATGATCAGCGCTATCGGCTCGGCAACACGCCGACCCTGACGCAACTCGATCCGAACACCACTACCGCAACGGTTGACTTCCAGGATAACGGCACTACGGCATTGTTCGCGTCGGTGGATTATGATCTCACCGAAGACCTGACCGCGTCGGTTGAGGTGCGCTACACCGATGAGGAATCGGTGGCGGTTCTGCAGGGGAACCCGAGTGGCACCTGTTCATTCTCACCGGTGTGCAATGAACTGAATGACTACACCGATTTCATTCCGCGAGTGATTCTCAGCTACCAGCCGTTTGAGGGGGCAACCACCTACTTCAGCTATTCCTACAGTTCCCTGCTTGGGGTCGCAACTCAGGCCGGATTTGTCAACAGTGTTGCGCCGGAGGTAATTCCTGCCGACCAGTTAGACGCACTGGGTCTGTACACGGCGCCCCAGGAGAACACGCAATACGAGATTGGCTGGAAACAACAGACGGACAATTGGGCCTTTACCGCCGCCGTCTTTTACATTGACTGGCAAAACCAACCCTTCGCGTCGGTCATCCTGCTTCCCACCGGTGGCACGACATCCTACCGGGGGCCGGGCAATTCCGAGTACACGGGCTTCGATCTGGAAGTACAGGGCAACCTGACCGACTGGTTCAGCGTTCGCGGAACGCTGACCTATGTGGATGCGATCATGACCTCGTTCTCGTCGCGCGGTTCGAATGAGTCTGCACTGCTTGGATCGGGCGTGTTGTCAGTCGTTAACGATGGAAACGAGGCGCGCAACACGCCGGCATGGACGGCGTCGTTGAGCCCGACGGTTCTTGGAGAGCTGGGTGGACGGGAATGGTTCCTCCGCACGGATTTCTTCTACGAGAGTCCAAAGTGGGCCGACTACTCGGAGTGGAACCGCACGAAATCAATGTTCAGGATCAATGTTCGCTGGGGCATCGATGTGACCGAAAACAGCACCGTTGAAGTCTTCGGCACCAATCTCACCGACAACAAGGTCCTGCCCAACACGAACGGCACGACCACCGGTCCCGGCGGAGCCCGCAAGGTTTTCACGGCGGGTTACCCGAAGCGGGAATTCGGTGTGCGCCTGAGAGCGTCCTTCTGACTTTCGGCTAACTGGACTCAGGACGGGCATGCCTGTCCTGAGTCCTTGGACCTACACCGCAGATCAGGTTCAGGTTACCAGCCTGCGTCTGAATCAGGGACCTGCTCAGGCTTTCCTGAAGCGCCAGCCGTACATCATTCGCCCGTAGAAATTGAACCACTTTTTCGCTTCGGCGTCTTCGAAGGGGTAGTCGGCGCCGAGCTGCCTGAGAAGTGGACCCCAAAATTCGGACAGGGTTGTAAGGTGGGATTTGCGCTGATGAGAGGACCATACGACGATGGCGAAGCGACGCAATTTTTCACCGGACTTCAAGGCGAGGGTGGCTTTGGCGGCGATCCGCGGGGACGGCACGATTGCCGAACTGGCGGCCCGTTACCAGGTGCACCCGAACGTGATTGGCAACTGGAAGCGCACGGCGCTTGAGGGACTGAAGACGACGTTTACTCGGGGCGTCAATCGAACGGATCGGGGCCACGAGGAGGAGATCACACGGCTTCAGGCGAAGATTGGCGAGCTGGTGGTGGAGCGGGATTTTTTAGCCAAGGCCTTCGATCGCTGAGCGTGGATCGGAGGCGAGGTTTGATCGATTCGCAAGACGACCGGCTCAGTGTGGTGCGCCAGTGCGCTTTGGTGGGCATCGCCCGCTCGAGCTTTTACTACCGCCCGTCGGGCGAGTCGGAGGAGAACCTTCGGCTGATGCGGGTGATGGACGCGTTGTATTTGGACTGTCCGTGGTATGGCTCTCGGCAGATGACCCGTGCGCTGCGTCGCGGTGGCCACCGGGTGGGCCGCAAGCGGGTTCGGCGATTGATGCGGGTGATGGGATTGCGCTCGGTGGCGCCGCGGCCGAACACCTCGCGGCGGGCGCCGGGACATCGGGTGTATCCGTATCTGCTGCGCGATCTGGCCGTGCGCTGGCCCAACCAGGTGTGGTGTGCCGATCTGACGTATCTGCCGATGGCGCATGGATTTTTATACTTGGTGGCGATCATGGACTGGTATTCGCGCAAGGTGCTGTCCTGGGCGCTGTCCACGACCCAGGACACGGTGTTTTGCGTGCATGCGCTGGCCGAGGCCATCGAGTGTTACGGACCGCCGGAGGTGTTCAACACCGACCAGGGCAGCCAGTTCACTTCTACGGCATGGACCGGAGAGTTAAGCGCCCACGGCATCCGCATCTCCATGGACGGCAAGGGCCAGTGGAGCGACAACGTGTTCATCGAGCGGCTGTGGCGCTCGCTGAAGTATGAGTGCGTCTACCTGCAGGCGTTTGCCGATTTTCGTGAGGCCCGCGACGGGGTCGGGACCTGGCTGAGGTATTACAACGAAGTACGCCCGCACTCCGCGTTCGGCGGGCGGACACCGGCAGAGGCGCATGCCGGTGTCCAACGCCTGGATCGGGCAGCATAGTCAAATGATGGCATGAACGGCAGCTCTCAGGCGGATTGCTCAACCATCGCCACGCCCGGCGCTGTGGATTTTGTGGACGAGTCCTTCGGACCGGCCCGCGCCCTGCGGGACGCGGGGACAGCCCGTGGACAACACCCAGGTGTTGACCACCGCCTGCCCCCACTCGCGAGCCTCTCGCCCACAAATTCCACAGCGTCAACGACAAACTCTTTTGACAAAAGAGCAGACGTATACTGATCAACTTGGCAGCATCTGATGAACAGCAGATTCCACCTTAAACTGGCTGCCAACCTGTCCAAGGATTGGGGTCCACCTCTCTGGCCGTAACAAGGCCGGTCACGAAGCAGGTTTCCTGGCTGTTGATCAGGGTGTGGGCGCCGCAGTGCCAGCTTCGCCGCTTGCCCTGGATGAAGCGAAACAGGTGGATCAGAAAGGCGATGTGCCGCACGTCGTGCACGACGTGCTGAAACCACCACTTCTTGATGATCTTGCCTTCGTCGATCGGACTGATCGCGTTGTAGGTCACCAGGCAGGGCTTGTCCGACCGTTTCGCCCAGGGTTGCTGGTTGTGCATGATGTAGGTGATTTCGTAGTTGTCGGGCCGCGCGCCGTACTGTTCGATGTGATTGCTGCGAGTGTCGAGCGCCTTTACGTCGCTGTCGGGAAGAACCGAGGCGTCGGAATGCACGACGGTGTGGTTGTGCAGTTCGCTCTCGTAGCGTATCGAAGAGAGAATGGAGCCTTCCATGTAGGTCGGGTCGTGCAGCATCATCAGCGCCTGGTTGGCGTTGCACGCGAACACGACGTCGTCGAAGGTCTCCGCCTTGCCGTTCTCGTCCTCTACCACGACTTCGGACGGGCGCCGGTACACTTTCCGGACGGGCCGGTTCAGGTAAATCCTGTCTTCAAAGTCGCGCGAGAGCGCTTGATAAATGCGCCGCGTGCCCTGATCCCAGGTCTTCATGGGCGTTGCCGCTTCGATATCGAAGAACTGCAGGTAGCGCGAGAATAGCGAAGCGGGCATGTCGAACACGTTTGTCGCCATGAGGAAGTTGACGAACATGGGTTTGAGGATCTTGTAGCGGAAGTCTCCCGAGAACCTGCCCCAGTTGAGCACCGTGCCCATGCTGACGTAGTTGAACGGGTTCAGCGCATTGAACACTCTGGACCGGGTGTTGTTAACTCGTCCGAACCAGTGCAAGCGTCTCAGAAGCTTTTGAAATCTCTCGATTTCCGGCTGGAGTTCCCGGCGGATGTCGGAATCGAAGTCATGCGCATAGACCCCGCCCCGATATTTGACGCTGTAGCTGAACCGCGTGTCGATGAGGTCGATGCCGTTCTGCTCCATGACCAGCAGAATGTGCTGGTAGACGGAGGGGATCAGCGCGGTGACGGAGATGTCGAACGGGATAGAACCGCCGTCGTCCTGCGGCATGTCGGCAGTCACGGCATTGCCGCCCACCTGGGCCTGCGCTTCGTATACGCGGAAATCGAAGCGCTCGGGATGCCGGCTAAGCGCCCACGCGACTCCCAGTCCCGAGACCCCGGCACCGATTATCGCGATCCTTCTCGACATTCCCCCCGCCTCGGACTGTTCTTCGTTCGTACTCTAGCATCCTGGAGGCCACCTCGTACGCCTGAATAGGCGCGGGCGGACCCAGAACCAGCTTCCGACGACCGCAGCTCCGAATAGCGTGTAGCACAAGACAAAAGCCCATGCCGGCGCCCGATAGTAGAGTAGCGATTCCAGCCAGTGCGCCACGAACGATCCCGGATAAATCGAATCGCCGGCACGGGATCGGAGCATCATTTCAACTGTAGTTAGCTGGCAGATCATCCCGAACCATGACTGAACCACCACGACGGCTATGGCAAGGAGGTGCGCCAGCCGAAACCAGGGATTCCGGACCCACAGCCAGCGATACGCTTTGCCCGCGAGGATGAGCACGAGGCCGAGGACGATGAAGGCGACGAAGAGCACATGCAGCAACAACACCGCATCGGCGGCTAACAGGAAGATCAGGGATGACTCCGCTTCTTTCACTGGCACTCCTGCTCAGTGGGCCGTCCGCCAGTGATGGCAGGAGACGCGATGTGACTCGGAGATACTCTTGTCGGGCGGCCGCTCACGCGCGCATTCGCGCGTGGCGATGGGGCAGCGGGTGCGGAAGACGCAGCCCGAAGGCGGGTTCAGCGCCGAAGGGATTTCGCCCGGCAGCGCATCGGCCATGCCCAGGGGGCTCTGGTTGGGATCGGCTTCGGGGATCGCGTCGATCAGTGCCCGGCTGTAGGGATGGCGGGGATTGTCGAACAATTCGTCGCGCCGGCCGATTTCCATCAGCCGGCCGAGATACAGCACCATCACGCGGTGCGACATGTAGCGCAGCACCGACAGGTCGTGGCTGATGAAGAGGATCGAGATGCCGGTTTCGCGCTGCAGCCGGCGCAGCAGGTTGCAGATCTGCGCCTGAATCGAGACGTCGAGCGCGCTTACCGGTTCGTCGCAGACGAGCAGTTTCGGTTCGGTAATCATGGCGCGCGCAATGCTGATGCGCTGGCATTGGCCGGCGCTGAACTCGTTCGGATAGCGGCGGGTCATTTCAGTCCGCAGGCCCACCCGTTCGAACATGGCCGCCACCGCAGCCTGGCGTTCTTTGGCGGACATGTCCGGCGCATGCACGCGCAACGGCTCCGAGACAATTTCGCCGACCGGCATGCGCGGATTGAGGGCGGACAGCGGGTCCTGAAACACGATCTGCAGTTCGCTGCGCAGCCGGGTCAGCGTCTCTGCGTCCGTGCGGGCCAAATCCACGCCGCGCCAGATGACGCGACCGGCTGAAGGTGTGACAAGTTGCAGGATCGCCTTGCCCAGCGACGTCTTTCCGCAGCCGGTCTCGCCGACGATCCCCAGCGTTTCGCCCTCGGCAAGCTCGAAGCTTATGCCGTCGACCGCGCGCAGCGTGCGGGCTCGCGACGAGAACAGGCCGGCGCGGCGCTGCTCATAGTCGACGCACAGTGACTCGACGCTCAGCAGCGGCGCGGTCATGTTGTATTGAGGTGGCATGCCGCCGCATGCCGCCCTTCGTGCGCCGCAAGCGCTGGACGCTCGGTCCGGCAGCGATCCATCACCTGCGGGCAGCGTTCGGCGAACGCGCAGCCGGGTGTTGTCACGAACGCATCGGGCGGCTGTCCGGAAATCGCCGGCAGATCGGTCGCGGGGTCGCTGGCGAGGCTGGGCAGCGAAGCGAGGAGGCCCGCCGTGTATGGGTGCTTCGGACTCGTGAACACTTCGCTCGTGGTTCCGGATTCCATCAGCCGGCCGTTGTAGAGGATCATGATGCGGTCGCAAAGCCCCGCGGCCACGGCGAGGTCATGCGTGATCAGCACGATCGATGTGTTCAGTTCGCGCCGCATTTCGGCCAGAAGTCCGAGTATCTGCGCCTGTATCGTCACGTCGAGCGCGGTGGTCGGTTCGTCGGCGATCAGCAGATCGGGGCGGCAGATCATTCCCAGCGCGATCATCACGCGCTGACGCATGCCTCCCGACAATTCGAAAGGGTAGGCGTCCAGGCAATGCCGTGCGTCGGGCATGCGGACCATTTCGAGCATCTCCCGGGCCTTTGCGCGTGCCTGGCGCGCGTTCATGCCGAGATGCCGCCGGGCGGCCTCTTCGATCTGCCGGCCCACGCGCAGGGTAGGCGTGAGCCCGGACAGCGGGTCCTGGAACACCATCGCGATGCGCCTGCCGCGCAGCGTATCGAGTTCGCGGCGCGGCGCGTTGAGGATTTCGCGGCCGCGATAGCGCACGGATCCTTCGGCCTTCGCGTTGTCCGCGAGCAGCCCCAGGGCAGCGAGAAATGTCTGACTCTTGCCGGCGCCCGATTCGCCGACCACGCCCACGCATTCGCCTTTGGCGATATCGAAGGAGAGATCGCGCACGGCGGTCAGCGTGGCGTCTCCGACATCGAATCGGACACTCAGGCCGCGAATCTCAAGCAGCGGACTCATTGCCGGGAGCTGGGGTCGAGCGCGTCGCGCAGCCCGTCGCCGATGAAATTGAAGCAGAACATCGTGATCGCCAGCAGCGTGGCCGGGAACAGGATCAGCCAGGGGGCCGTGTCGAGCTGGCCGACCGCCTGCGAGATCAAAAGGCCCCAGCTTGTGAGCGGTTCCTGGACGCCCAGCCCGATGAAGCTCAGGTAGCTCTCGATGAGGATGTTGGTGGGAATAAGGAGCGTCACGTAGACGACCACCGGACCGACCACGTTCGGAATGATGTAGCGGCGCAGAATCGCCGGTTTCGACAAGCCGATCGCAACGGCCGATTCGACGTACTCCTTTGCCTTGACGCTCAGTGTCTGTCCGCGAACGATGCGCGAGAGCGTCAGCCATTCGACCGCGCCGATGGCGACGAAAATCAGGAAGATGTTGCGGCCGAACACGGTCACCAGGATGATGATGAAGAACAACAGCGGCAGCGAGTACAGGATGTCGACAAAGCGCATCATGAAGCCGTCCGTGCGCCCGCCCGTGAACCCGGCGATGGCGCCGTAGCCGACCCCGATGCCGAGCGCGACCAGCGTTGTCATCAGGCCGATCGTCAGCGAAATGCGCCCGCCGTAGAACACGCGCACGAACTGGTCGCGGCCGTTGGCGTCGGTGCCGAACCAGTGCCAGTTTTCGAAGCTCGGCGGAAGCAGTATGTTCTCCCAGGATGCGTCTTCGACCGCGTGCGGCCAGAATGCCGGGATCAGCACGGAAGCGAGCGCAATGGCGAGCAGCACGCCGATGCTGCCAATCGCGGCGCGATTGCGCCGGAAACGCCGCCCGGCCTGGCGCCAGAGCGAGCCGGACAGCTCGCCGCCC
The DNA here is from genome assembly GCA_963666765.1 of Gammaproteobacteria bacterium. Classification (GTDB taxonomy): domain Bacteria; phylum Pseudomonadota; class Gammaproteobacteria; order Steroidobacterales; family Foliamicaceae; genus Foliamicus. Next base: position 961,755 of record OY762933.1, on the reverse strand, counting down.
GCCGCGCGGCGCAGCGTCGGCGATTGCAGCAGCCCGCCGGCGCTCACCGGTAGGTCCTCCGCACCTGCGGGTCCAGCGCCGCGTAAGCGAGGTCCGACAGCAGGTTAAGCAGGATGATCAGCGTGCCGTAGACGATCACGATTCCCATGACCAGCGGGTAATCGCGGTTAAGCGCGCCCTGGATGAAGTAACGCCCGACGCCCGGCAGGTCGAAGATCAGCTCGATGACCAGCGACCCGGTCATGATGCCGGCCAGCGCGGGGCCGAGGTAGCCGACCAGCGGTACCGCCGCCGACTGCAGCACGTGGTTGATCACCACCTGGCGTTCCCGCAGGCCCTTGGCGCGCGCGGTGCGGACAAAGTTCGCGCGCAGGACCTCGAGCATGCCGCCACGCATCAGCCGGGCGATGATCGCGAGCTGCGGCAATGCAAGCGCGATGACCGGAAGCACCATGTTGGCGGCCGCGCCGTCGTTCCAGCCGGCCACCGGCAGGAGTTTCAGATACAGTCCGAAGAACAGTGCGAGGATCGGCGCCGTGACGAAAGAGGGGATGGCGATGCCGGTCATCGCCATGGTCATCGTGGCGTGATCGAAGAGCCGGTTGTGTCGCAGCGCGGCGACGATCCCGCAGGTTCCGCCGAGCAGCAGTGCGACCAGCATCGCGATGACGCCGAGCCTGGCGCTGACCGGCAGCCCGATTGCGATGAGCTCGGTTACGTTGAAGTCCTCGTAGACCAGCGAAGGCCCGAAATCGCCCTTGAGCACATTGGCGAGATAGACTCCGTATTGCTCCAGCAGCGGCTTGTCGAGCCCGTAGGCGGTGTAGAGATTTTCGAGCACTTCGGGATCGAGGTCCGCCTCGGTGTCGAATGGCCCGCCGGGCGCCGCGCGCATCAGGAAGAACGATGCGGTTGCAATCGCGAGCAGTGTCGGGATTGCGCCGGCGAGCCGCCTCAGGGTGAATGCCAGCATCCGCCGGAGCATAGCAGGGCGGGAGGGCGTGCCGCCGTGGGGGCAGTGCCCCCACTCCCGCGGTTATTTCACGCGGTGGAGGTAGCGGGTGGCGGTCATGCCGCGCGAGTTGGGCGTGTAGCCGCGGATGTCGGGCGCCACCAGGTTGCGGTGCACCATGAAGTACAAGGGCATGACGGGGTAATCCGCCAGCGCGAGCGCTTCGGCTTCGCGATAGGCCGCCAGGCGGGCGTCGCGGTCAAGCTGCGCCTCCGCCAACGAGATCAGCCGGTTGAACTCGGGATTGTCATAACCCGAATAATTGGTCGTGCTGCCGGATTCGAGAATGAAAAGAAACGTCTCGGGACTGTCGGTGGGGGAGAACCACGTGAACCGCGCGGCGGTGTAGTCACCCGTTCGCACCGAGCGATAGAGCGTGCCGAAGTCAGTGAACAACAGTTCCGTATTGACGCCGATTTCACGCCAGATCGCCTGCAGCGCGATGGCGAGGCGGCGGTTTTCCTCCGGAGGTTCGTAGCGCAGTTCGAACGTCAGCGGGCGGTCCGGCCCGTAGCCGGCGGCTTCGAGCAGGGAACGCGCTTCGGCCAGCCGGTCGGGCATCGGCTGACGGGCGTAATCCGGCACCGGGTGGTCGTAGTTGCTGACAACGGAAGGCGTCATGGTGTGGGCGGCCGGAACGCCGACCACCATGATCCGGTCCGCGATCTGCTGCCGGTCGACGCTGATCGTCAGTGCCCGGCGCACGCGAACATCGTCGAACGGCGGCTTGCGGTTATTGAAGGTGATATAGCTGATGCCGAGCGCAGGCCAGATCTTGAGCTGGCCCGGCAGGTTTTCCTCGATCCAATCCATCCGGTCGGCCGGGAACGTGAGCAGAAAGTCGAGATCGCCCGCCAGGAACCGGCGCATGGCCGTCTCCGCGTTGTTGGTCGGGAAGTACTGCACGGTCTCGATCTCTATTTCGTCGGCGGCGTAGAAGTGGGGGTTCTTCTCGAGCTTCAGATACGACTGCGGCACCCATTCGGCCAGGCGGTACGGTCCGGTGGTGACCAGCCGCCCGGGGCGCGACCAGCGGCGGCCGTGCTCTTCGATGACTGCCTGCGGCATCGCCGCCGCCGCGTAGTTGCTGAGCTTCTCCAGCAGGGTCGCATCGGGCCGCTCCAGCTCGATGACGACCGTTCGCCCGTTCTCGGCGCGTACGCCGAGGTCGGCCGGGTCGAGTTCGCCGCTCATGATGCTTCTGGCGTTCCGGATCGAGTAGAAAAACGACCCGAACCGCGTGCGGTTGCCGGGCGTCAGAAGCCGCCGCAGCGTATATGCGAAGTCCTTCGCGGCAATCGGCGAACCGTCGGACCACTTGAGGTTCTCGCGCAGGCGGAAACGGTACGTCAGGCCGTCCGCACTGATCTCCCACGATTCGGCGGCGCCGGGGACCAGCCGTCCGGCCGAATCGTAGGAAGTCAGCCCGGTGAAGAGATCGCGCATGATCGTCGACGAGGCGCCGGACACGATCTGCGGATCGAGACTGTTCGGTTCCGCCACGGCGCCGCGGCGTAGCGTGTCCGCCGCCGCAACGCCGGCCAGCAGCAGCGCCGCGGCTGTGATCAGCGCGCTCCGGAAGGAGGGCATCGGCTGGTTCATGCGGCGGCTGTCCGCCCGTCGCCCACCAGCAACTCCGCGACGTCGTTCTCCACGGCGGTGCCAACGAAGAACTCCGGGTCCATGTCCGCGAACAGGCGCGCGGGATTGCGGAATACGAAATCGCAGAAGTCCTCATCGCTCAGCAGGCCGTCGTCGACGAGTTCGTGCGCTTCGCTCAGCACGTGGGACATGTCGGTCACGTCCCAGTGGCCGAAGTCCGACGAGAACATCGCATTGAGCTTGCGCCCGCCCGGCAGGACCCGCGTATCGAAGGCCGTGGCGTTCATCCTGTCGTCCGCCTCGCATCCGTAGTAGAAATTCGGTACCAGACGGTCGAGCAGGTCGTCGATGCTGTTGACCCTGGCCGCCGCGAAATCGTCGACGCCGTCGCGCTCGACCACGTTTCTCAGGATGGCGCCCTCGGGCAGGCGCCCGGACAGGACCTCGCCCCCGTACTCCTCGAACAGCGATCCCATGAGTTCGCGGTCGATCTTCGCCGGGTTGAACTGCTCGATGGCCTCGGCGCTGCGTTTTTCCCAGCGCTCCTTGAGGTCGCAGACCAGGCTCGCGCCCCAGGCGACGCCGCACTCCAGGAAGGCGAAGTTCAGTTCCGGGAAGCGGCGGGTCACCCCGCCGAAGAAAAGCGCCTTGGCAAACGCATGGCCGGCGTCGGCGAAATGCCCGGTCTGGTTGAACATGTAGTTGCTGATGGAACGGCGCATGTGCATGCCCTGGCCCACCGCGTGGGCGGTGACGGGGACCTTCAGCTCCATGCAGCGCCGCCACAGCGGGTCGTAGTCGTAGATGCTGTCGATGGCCAGCGTGTCCACCCAGAATGCGTAGGGCCTCAGTTCCGGGTTGACCTCTTCGACAGCGCCGATTGGGCGCTTGACAAGATTGATGAACATTGGAACCTTGAAGTCCAGTTCTCCCATTGCGTAATCGAGCTCTTCGATGGCTTCTTCCGGCGTGTGGCAGGGGATCACCGCGGCGGGCGTGATGCGGTCGCCGAGACCGCGGTAGATGTCGGCCATCATCAGGTTGTGAGCCCTGCAGGACGCGCGGCGCACTTCGTCGTCGGCGATTTCGGGCAGCAGGAAGCCGATCGTGGGGTAGACGACCGCATAATCGATGCCCATTTCCGGCAGCCGTTCGTGCATCAGCTTCGGCAGCATGGCGGTCGCCAGGTCGGTCGTATTCTCGGCGGGCGCGGCCCAGAAGGCGGGGCGAATAAGGTTGTGGTGCCGGCGCTGCGCGGAGTCCATTTCGTACCAGCTCCGGTTGTTCTGACGACGCAGGCTGGTGAACATCTTCTCGGACATTTCCGGTCCGCCCACCTGCTTGATATAGTCGAAAATCACGGGAAACAGCTCCACCATGTGCCCGTCCGTGTCGATGACGGGGTGGTTCAGCCGCGCGCGCAGCTTGCTTGACGGCGAGGATTTCGCCTTGCCCATGACCTTGTCCTCCGCCGGCGGGCTCAGGCTGCCGCGGCTTGCCTGCCGTTCGCGAGCAGCCCCGCGACTTCCTCCTCCACGGCCGTGCCAACGAAGAAGTCCGGGTTCATGCCGGCGAACAGGCGCGCGGGATTGCGGAACACGAAGTCGGCAAAATCGTCGCTGCCGATCAGGCCGTCGTCGACCAGTTCGTGCGCTTCGCTCAGGATGCCGGTCATGTCGCTGACGTCCCAGTGACCGAAGTCCGACGAGAACATCGCGTTGAGCTTTCGCCCGCGCGGCAGAAGCCCCGTGTGGAACGCGATCGCGTTCATTCGGTCGTCGGCTTCGCAGCCGTAGTAGAAATTCGGCACCAGCCGATCAAGCAGGTCATCGACGCTGTTGACGTGGGCGGCCGCGAAGTCATCTTCGCCGTCATGCTCGGAGACCTTTCTCAGGAAAGCGCCCTGTTGCACACGTCCCGAGAGGATCTCGCCGCCGTACTGCTCGAACAGCGATTTGAGTAGTTCGCGGTCGATCTTCTCCGGATTCAAATACTGGATTCCGCTGGCGCCGCGTTTTTCCCAGCGCTCCTTCAGGTCGCAGATGAGACTCGCGCCCCAAGCCACGCCGCATTCGAGGAAGGCAAAATTCAGTTCCGGAAAGCGGTGGGTCACGCCGCCGAAGAACAGCGACTTTGCAAAAGCGTGGCCCGCGTCGGCAAAGTGCCCGATCTGGTTGTACATGTAATTGCTGATGGAACGGCGCATGTGCATGCCCTGTCCCACCGCGTGGGCCGTTACCGGGACCTTCAGTTCCATGCAGCGCTGCCACAGCGGGTCGTAATCGTAGATGCTGTCGTAGGCCAGCGTATCAATCCAGAACGCGTAGCGGGACATCTCCGGAGCCTGCTCCTCGACCGCCTCGATCGGGCGGCGCACGAGGTTGATGAACATCGGCACCTTGAAGTTCAGTTCGCCCATTGCGTAGTCCAGCTCCTCGATGGCTTCCTGGGGCGTCTGGCAGGGGATCACCGCGGCCGGCGTGAGGCGGTCCTCGAAGCCGCGATACATGTCCGCCATCATCAGGTTGTGGGCCCGGCAGGCGGCCCGGCGGGCGTCTCCGTCCTTGATGTCCGGCAGCGCGAAACCGATCGTGGGGTAGACGACCGCGTAGTCGATGCCCATCTCGGGAAGCCGCTCGTGCATCAGCTTCGGCAGCATCGCGGTCGCCAGGTCAAGCGTATTCTCGGCGGGCGCGGCCCAGTGCGCGGGCCGTATGAGGTTGTGGCGCCGGTGCTCCGCCCGGTCCATGTGGTACCAGTTGAGTCCGTCGCGGAAGCGCAGGTTCGTGAAGGCTTCTTCGGTCATCTCCGGCCCGCCCACCTGCTTGAAGTAATCGTAGATCAGGGGCGAAAGCTCAAGCATGTGCCCGTCCGTGTCGATGACGGGATGTTCAAGGCGGGCGCGAAGCTCCCTGGATTTTGAAGGTCTCGCATTTCTCATGGTTTTCTCCCCCCTTATGCGCTGCGGGGCGACTTCGAATTGTAAGCTGCACTCGCGGGACAAGGTACCGGGTTGCGCTCCGGTGCATCTGGGTGGAAAAATGGCGTCCAAGGGGACGGCAGGAGGACAGGAGCATGAGGCAAGGGCGGACTATACCTGGCGTGGTGGTGGCGGCGCTACTGTTTGCGCCGGCGGTAGCGGCCGTGGCGCAATCGCTTGCGGGGGATGCGCCGCTGCCGGGTGCATCGTTCGCGGATCCGCTGTCCTCCGGTGGGCAGGGACCGGAAATGGTCGTGGTTCCCGCGGGCAGCTTCTCGATGGGGTGCGTCTCCGGACTGGACTGTTACGACGATGAGAAGCCGGTTCGCGAGGTGACCATTTCGCAGCCGTTCGCGGTGTCGAGGCACGAAATCACCTTTGAGGACTACGACCGGTTCAGCGCCCCCGACGCCGTGGACGACGAGGAGTGGGGCCGTGGCCGGCTTCCCGTCATGAGGGTCAGCTGGAACGACGCCAGCGACTATGTGGCTTGGCTTTCAGCGCAGACCGGCGAGTCGTACCGGCTCCTGTCGGAAGCCGAATGGGAGTATGTGGCGCGGGCCGGATCGGCGACAAAGTACAGCTGGGGAAATTCCATCGGCAGCAATCGCGCCAATTGCTACGGTTGCGGCAGTCAATGGGACTATGAACAGACGGCCCCGGCCGGTTCCTTCGAGCCCAACGCATTCGGCCTGTACGACGTGCACGGCAACGTGTACGAATGGGTGGAGGATTGCTGGAACGGCAGCTACGAAGGGGCGCCGGCGGATGGCAGCGCGTGGACCAGCGGCGACTGCGAGCGCCGCGTGGTGCGCGGCGGCGCCTGGGACGACTTTCCCGACGATCTGCGCATCGCGCTGCGCGTCGGCACTCCCGCGGACACAAGCGACGGATACTATGGCTTCCGCGTTGCCCGAACACTCGGTCCCTGAATTCTCAGGCACGGTTACCGGGCTCTGATAGGCTTCGCCCATGAGTTACCTGGTCCTGGCGCGCAAGTGGCGGCCGCGCAAGTTTTCGCAAGTCAAGGGGCAGCCGCATGCGGTGCGCGCATTGACCAACGCCATCAGCGCCGAGCGTGTTCATCATGCCTGGCTGTTCGCGGGAACGCGGGGCGTGGGCAAGACCACACTGGCGCGGATACTTGCCGCCGCCCTGAACTGCCAAAAGGGCGCCGCGCCGGAGCCCTGCGGCGAGTGCGGGAGTTGCAAGAGCATAGAGGACGGCAGTTTTGTCGACCTGATGGAGGTTGACGCGGCCTCGCGCACCAAGGTCGAGCAGACCCGCGAGCTCCTGGAGAACGTGCAGTACGCGCCGGCCTCGGGCAACTACAAGATCTACCTGATTGACGAGGCGCACATGCTGAGCGCCTCATCCTTCAACGCGCTGCTGAAGACGCTGGAGGAGCCGCCCCCGCACGTGAAGTTCCTGCTCGCGACCACCGAGCCGCAACGTCTGCCGGTGACCGTGCTGTCGCGCTGCCTGCAGATCAATCTGCGGTCCATGGACAGCGAGACCATCGGCGATCAGCTCACCGCCATTTGCAAGGGCGAAGGAGTCGAAGCCGAGCCCGGGGCGCTGTCCCGGCTGGCCCGGGCCGCCAACGGCAGCATGCGCGACGCCCTGAGCCTGCTGGATCAGGCCATCGCCTACGGGGCGGACGCGGTGCGCGAATCCGACGTGGCCGACATGCTCGGAGGCGCCGACCAGCCCAGCATCGTGCATCTCCTCAACGCGCTTGCCGGAGGCGACGGGGAGGCCCTGCTGAACGGCGCCAGGGAGCTGCGCGAGCGGCTGGCCGATCCGGCCAATATCCTTGCGGAAATGGCGGCGGCCCTGCAGCGCCTGGCCCTGTTGCAGACGGTGGGAGAGGGCGTTCTTGGCGAGGACGACGAGTCCGGGATGCTTGCGCCGCTGGCCGAGGCGCTGCCCGCCGACCAGGTGCAGTTGCTCTACGAGATTGCGATACAGGGGCGCAGCAAGCTTGCGCTGGCCCCGGACCCGGGGCTTGGGCTGGAAATGACGCTGCTGCGCATGCTGGCGTTTCGGCCGGAATCGGCAACCGGGAAGACGCAGGCGGGGGCGGCTGCCGTCGCGGCAGGCAATGGCGCCGCGGCCGGCGGGAGTGTGGTGAGCGCGCCGCGCCCGCATTCCCGGGAAGCTGCTGCTTTGCATGGACGCACACGCCCCGCGCCATCGGAAGCTCCCGAGCGGGCGCCGAAGGCGCGAGCCGGCGTGCCCGAGCCGGGTCCGGGGGAATCTGAAGGGGTCGCTCGCGGACCGGCTGAAGAGGATCGGAATCAAGAAGTTGCGCCTGCGCCGGCGCGCGGCCCGGCATTGAGTGCGAAGGAATGGCCGGAGACGGTGGCCGGGCTGGGTCTTGAGGGACTTTCGGGGGATATCGCGGCGCATAGCGAGCTGGTGGACGTCAGTGACGGACGCCTGCGGATTCGCCTGGACGGCGCCCACGAGAACCTGCTTACGGACGAAGCGCGGCAGGAGCTGGCGTCCGCACTGCAGGCCGCATTGCCTGCAGTGCGGACGGTTGAGATTGAAATTGCCGGCGCCGGTAAAGGGGATACTCTGGCCGCCCGAAACCGGGCGGAAGAGCGCCGGCGCCAGCAGCGAGCCGAAGAAGAGTTCAAGGCCGATCCCTTCGTTCAGGAGTCGCTTGAGGTATTCGATGCAAAGATAGAAGTTGGATCCATCCGCCCGGTGGATTCCGCCGACGCCCCGCCCAAGCCGTGACGGCCAGTGTCTTTCCGCCGCGCCTTGCTGAACTGCTCGAAGCGCTGAAATTTCTGCCCGGGGTAGGTCCGCGGTCGGCGGAGCGCATGGTCCTGCACATGTTCGCCCGCGAGCCCGAGGGGGCCCGGCGGCTGGCGCGCAGCCTGGCGGAGGCGCTGACATCGGTCAGGCCCTGTTCGCGTTGCGGCATGCTCGCCGACGGCGACCTGTGCCTGATCTGCCAATCGAAGGGACGCGATCCCGGCCAGTTGTGCGTGGTGGAATCGCCTTCGGACCTGGCCGCGGTGGAGTCTTCGGGCGCCTATCGCGGACTGTTCTTTGTGCTGTCTGGCCGGCTCTCGCCGCTGGATGGCATCGGGCCCGAGGAGCTGGGCCTCGAAAAGCTGGAGAAGCGCCTTGACGAGGGCGTCATCAAGGAACTCATCCTCGCCACCAGCGCGACAATGGAGGGCGAGGCCACCGCGGCCTACCTGGGCCAGATGGCGCAGCGCCGGGGGATCAGGGCCACCCGCATCGCGCAGGGCGTTCCGCTTGGCGGTGAGCTGAGTTACGTCGACTCCGGGACGCTGTCTTCCGCGCTGGCGCAACGGCGGGAGGTGGATTAGGATGCTGTCCGGTTGCCTTGAGGGGGGACGCCCTCGTTCCCGGGAGACGAGGTATGAGTGAAGAGTATGTATCGACCATGCAGCCGTTCGCGGCGGGAGATATCTTTCTCGGCTGCACGCTGCTGAACGATCCCGATGACGATCACGCGGGGATCGGGCGGATTCTTCAGTACGACGTGGATTGCAGGCCCAGGGGGATTCTCTACACGGAAGGTACGCGTCACCTGGTGGGCGGGCTGGCGGTTGATCGTGACGGGGTGCTGTGGGCCTTTGACGATCACCTCGTCATTCACGTGGATCCCTCCACGGGGCGGCAACTGCCGAAGAAGGATTTCCTGCCGCGCGTTTACCGCAGCGCCAGTTTCGCCGGAGACGGCAGCGTGTACCTGGGTGAGCACCTGTGCGCGGACGCGCCACCGCCGGGTATCGAGAAGCTGACGACCGTGGATTTTCCCAGGATTCCGGACAGCGGTAAGCTGGGTTACGGCAACATCTACCGCTATGACGCCGACTGGGAACTGGATCGCGTGTTCGAAGTCGAAAATGCGCCCGAACCCACCCGCTTCAAGGGCGTCACCCATTCCACGCTGCATCCGGACGAGCAGTTCATTACCTACACCACCGAGCTCGGCAAGCGCGTCATGCGCTACGACGTGGTGGAGGGTCGGCAGATGGAAGACCTGGTGACCTATCCGGGCGAGGACATCAGCGATGGCCTTTTTGCAATTGCCGTGCGCTACCTGCCGGACGGACGGCTGCTGCTGACCCGCGGCCGCACGATGGAGATGCTGGACGGGGAGGGCAGTGTGATGCGCGAATACGAACTGCCGGAATACGGCTGGTCCGACATCGAATGCTGCGGGGACCCGCGTTTCGCGCTTGTCAGCAACATTTTCACCGGGATCATGCTCAAGGTTGACCTTGAGACCGGGGAATTCGTGGGCCGCATCGACACCGGACAACGAAAGCCGCTGCGGGCGCTCGCCGGCGTCGCCGAGTTTCCCGGCTAGCCTTCCCTCCCGGGGACGTTCCGCCCGCGACTAAACGGACGCGGCGAGTTCCTCGAATTCGCGCAGCAGCGCGAGATAACCGGCGTGTCGCCCGGCCGGCAGGCGCCCCGCGGCAACCGCCTCCAGCACGCAACAGCCCGGCTCATTGCGGTGCCGGCAGTTGGCGAACCGGCATTCCTGGGCCGGGCCGGAAAACTCCGGGAAGCCGGCCTGAAGCTCTCCGTAATCGCTCAGGACAGGCATGAGGGAGCGCACTCCCGGAAGATCCATTACCCGTCCGCCGCCGGGCAGGGAATACAGGGCCGCCGCCGCCGTGGTGTGACGGCCCCGCCGCCCCTTTTCCGAAAGCTCGCCCGCCGTGGCGGCTTCCTGACCCAACAGGGCGTTCACCAGCGTGGACTTGCCTCCGCCGGATTGCCCCGCCAGCACGCTCGTATGCGCCCTGAGGCGGCGCCTGAGACGCTCGACCCGAGCGCCGGTAAGTGCGCTGACCGTAACGATGTCGAACCCGGCGGATTCATACTCGCGCAAGCGCTCGGGCTTTTCGCGTTTCAGGTCCAGCTTGTTCCAGACAATCAGGCCTTCGGCCGAGGATCCGGCGGCCGCGCACAGCAGCCGGTCGACGAGTTCATAGTCGGGCGCGGGCTCCGGCGCCGCGATGATCGCCAGCAGCGTGAAGTTGGCGGCCACCAGCTCGGTGCGCCCCCTCGCGGCCGTCCGCGCCAGCTCGTTGCGGCGCGGGAGGATGGCGCGCAGCAGGGCCGGCGAGTCATCGTCACGCAGTTCGAACGTGACCCGGTCACCGCAAACTGGCTGATGGCGGCGGCTTACCGCAAGAAATGGCAGATCTTCCCCGGATTCGGCTTCCATGCGGCCGCGGCGCCCGTAACAGGCGGTAACCAGTCCCGGGTTGCCGGATTTTTGCGATACTACTGCCGGTTTCGGCATATTGCGGCTAGAATCCGCGCCCGAACGACTTGGGAGGTTCACTTGGGCAAGAATGATTCACGACTGGTATGGATCGACCTGGAAATGACCGGGCTGGACCCGTTGCGGGACCAGATAATCGAGATTGCGACGGTCGTAACCGACGGGAGCCTCGAGATCGTGGCTGAGGGACCGAACATTGTTATCCATCAGCCGCGTTCGGTGATGTACGAAATGGACGACTGGAACACCCGTACGCACACGGCGTCGGGTTTGTTTGCCGAGGTCCTGGCGAGCCGGATCAGTACCGAGGAGGCGGAACGCACCACCCTGGAATTCCTCAAGGAGCACTGCCGGCCCAAGAGTTCGCCCATGTGCGGCGCCAGCATCTGCCAGGACCGGCGTTTTCTCTCTCGCGCCATGCCCGACCTGGCGGCATTCTTCCATTACCGCAACCTGGACGTGAGCAGCATCAAGATTCTCGCGGGCCTGTGGAATCCCGCGGCGCTCGATGGCGTCGAGAAGGATGACCGGCACCGTGCGAAGAGCGACATCCTCGCCTCGATCGCCGAGTTGAGGCACTACCGCGAAGCGATGTTTCGTTCAAGCTGAGGCGGCGGCCACAAACAGCCCGATCACCGCGACCATGCCTCCAAACCAGGCCAGCGAGCGGGCTGTGGAGCGATCCATCAGGTAGAAAACGCCGTGCAGGGTACGCGACACGATGAACAGCGCCGCAAGCCAGTCCACCATGGATTGATCCGCACCCACAAAATGCGCCGTGAGCACGGCGGCCGCGAACGGCGCAAAGGCTTCCCAGGCATTCTTTTGCGCCCACACCGCCCTTTGTCTCCAGCCCTCCTGGGACGCCAGCCAGTCGCGAGGACGGGAATTGTCGTATTTCGGGAAGCCCCATTTCGCCGTGATCGACCACAACAGCGGCAGCCACAGGCCGACGAAAACGCACCACAGCGCGAAGGTCATGGGCCGGGACTCATGCCGCCACTGCGGTTTGCGGCCCGGCCGCAGCCTTGTGCCGGGCAATGAACCATGCCAGCCCGCCGAGGAACGCCAGCAGGATGATCATGTTGGTGACAGGAAACCGGAACGGGTAGATCCAGGGCTCCGTATACAGCTGCCAGGCGGACCCGGCTTCCACGCAGAACCACAGGACGTTCGCGCAGGGCACCGCGTAGCGCAGTGCGGCCGCCGGACGCGTGAAGGGCAGCATGCGGAAGAACAGCAGCCACAGTCCCCAAAGCAGCACGGCGCAAACGACCGTGATGGTGGCGGGATGAAACGGTCCGAGCACGCGCGGGTCGTACAGCCACAGGATCAGCACGTAGAAGAACCAGTTGATCATGATCACTTCCAGCGCCACGATTCGGGAGAACTGGCGCTTGTAGCCCGGGGTGCGGCGCGCGGGCGTGAGCTTGAGGTTGCGGTGAAACCACATGAACATCCGGCAGTGCGTGTCCTTGTTCGATCCGAGCCAGATCAGCAGGGCGACCAGGATCACGCCGGTGGCCTGCAGCAGAAGCAGGTTGGCCGTGAACAGTTCCACGCCCATGAACATCAGCTTGGGCGGATTGAGCCAGTGGCCCATGAACTCGAACGAGCCTTCCATCCAGCCCAGCCAGATCAGCGCCCCCCCCATGAAGCCGAGCACCGTGGCGGGCAGGTCGTCTGCCTTGAACCCTTTCCAGACCATCACCCAGCCGATCAGGCCGACGACAAAGCTCAACAGATAGGCAGGCACGTCCGACATCTGGCCGTACTGCAGCACCATCAGCGTGTGCGCAAGCGGTGTCCAGAGCAATACCGTTAGCCACGCCATCAACCCCAGCAGCGGAGGCCGCATCAGCGCCCCGTTGGCCGCCTTGATCGCTGCATTCATCCCGTGCTCCTTTCTTTGTAATTCCCCAAGCCGGAGATTACCGCCGTGCACAGACCGGCGCAAGCGGTTTCGAGTCTGCTATATTCCGGTTTCTCATGCTTGCGCTCACAAGAGTCTCCCGGCAACTCGCTCCGGCAATGCTTTTCGGCAACCGGCCGCTGGGCCTGGGCGCATTGATCGACATGTATGAACGCAACTACGCAGGCCTCTGGCGGTTGTTCGGCCATGCCCTGCGGCAGCCGGGATGGCACGTCTCGCACAGCCCGGTCAACGGCGAGCTGCACATCGAGGTGGAGCGCAGATCGGCCTTTACGACCGTGTTGCGCATGACCTATCTGTTCCCCGACGAGGGCGACAATGAAGCCGAGCCCGATCTGATCGTGAATCTGTACGACGATGCGCGGGTTGCGGAGGTGGTTCACTGGTCGCGGCGCTACGGGGCCTGCTGCGACGCGCCGGGGGGTTTCGCCGATTGCTGGCGGCGCAACTGCGTTCTGGGCAAGTGGCTCGATTTTCTGACCGATTCGCACCACGGCCCGGTGCGGGCGAGCAGCGCGGCGCCCCCGCCGTTTCAGTGCAGGGAACTGCTGGCGGCTGCCGGAGAAGAGGCCGCCTGAAGCCGCAGCAGGTCGACGACCACCTCGGAGGCCTGTTCCAGGGCCACGTCCGGCAGGTCCATCTCTCTTAATTCCTCCAGGCTTTCGATCGGTTCCAGTCCGTTCTCCGCCAGCCATTTGTTGGTTATGGCCAGCCGTTGCGCGCGGCGGCTTTCCTGGTCCGCCCGCCGCCGCTCAAGATGGATGGGCTCCGATTTCCGGTCGGTCATCTCCCGCATGGCCTGAATGCGGCCTTTCAGCAGTCTCAGGTCCGGGTCCTCCGATTCCCGCTGCTGGTGATTGGCCACCAGCATGCTCAAGGTCGCTCCGTCCACGCTGCCTCCCCGGTACTCCGTTTGCGGAATGGTGTCCCAGGGCAGGGCGTTGTCGCTGGCGCTTTCGCCTATGTCCTCCCCGATGACCTGGTTCGGGAACACCAGGGGTAATTCCGCCGCGGCCGCCGAAAGCGTGATATCGGGCGCGACCCCCCGGTTCTGCGTGCTCTCGCCGGTTACGCGGTAATACTTGCCCATGGTCAGCGTCAGGCGTCCGGGCGTGTCCTCGCCGCGCCGGCGGATCTGGTAGATGTTCTGCACCGTTCCCTTGCCGAAGGTGCGCTGTCCCACCACCACGCCGCGGCCGTAATCCTGGATGGCCGCCGCCAGGATTTCCGAGGCGGAAGCGCTGAGCCGGTCGACCAGCACCACCAGCGGACCGTCCCACACAGATTGCTGGCGCCGGTTCTGCAGCACCTGTGTGCGGAATTCGGAATCGCGTACCTGGACTACCGGACCCTTGCCGACAAACAGGCCGGCCAGCGAAATCGCTTCGTTCAGGTGTCCGCCCCCGTTGCGCCGCAGGTCCAGGATCAGGCCGGTCGCTCCATCGGATTTCAGTTCCGAAATCAGCCGCTTCACGTCGCGGGTCGAACTGGGGTAGTCCTCGACACCTGCCTGACGGCCTTCCATGTCGAAGTAGAAGTTGGGGATGCGGACGACGCCGACACTGAATCCGGCGCCTTCGCGCTGGACGTTGAGCAACTCCTTTTCCGCTCCCATCAGAAGAACGCGGCCGCGGGTCAGCTCCAGCATGAACGAATCGCTTCCGGCGGTGTCGCCACCGGGAAGGATGCGCAGAGACACCGGCGTATCCAGAGGTCCGCGAATCAGCTCCACGACGTCCTCGAGCTGCCATCCCACGATGTCGGTCACGTCGCCCGACGCTTTGCTGTCCACGCCGGTTATGCGATCGCCGGCGCGCAGGCGCCCGTCTTTCTCGGCGGGCCCGCCGGGCAGCACCTCCCGCACGAGAACGTAGTCGTCGTCCAGCCCCAGTGAAGCCCCTATTCCGTGGTAGGCGCGGCTCATCTGGATGCGGTATTCCTCGTAGTTGTGCGGTGAGAAATAGGTGGAATGCGGGTCCAGCGTGTGGGTGAACGCGTTCATGAAAACCGAGAACACGTTATCGGCGTCCTGCCCGTACAGTGTCTTGCGCTGCCGCTCATAGCGCTTGTGAAGCGCCTCGGCGGCTTCGTCGTAACTGCGTTCGTCCAGTATGAGATTGATGAGTTCGTGCCGGACCCGGTCGCGCCAGATTTCAAGCATTTGGTCCTGGCTGGCGGGGCGCGGCGCGTCCTCGCGGTCGCGGACCCAGGTCCGGTCCGTGTTCAATTCCGGTACGGTCTCCAGGTAATTCAGGGCGAAATCGAAATAGCTGGTCATGCGCGCCCGGAAGAGCCGGTAGATTTCCAGCACCGGATCGAGTTCGCCCCGCTGCATTGCATCGTCCAGCCGCGCGCCGTACTTGTTGAGGAAATACTCCTCCTGGTACTTGAGGAAATAGAGCTTCTGTCCGTCCAGCAGATCGATGTAGTTGCGCAGCGTCTCCTTCGACAGGCTGT
Source organism: Gammaproteobacteria bacterium (assembly GCA_963666765.1). GTDB lineage: Bacteria > Pseudomonadota > Gammaproteobacteria > Steroidobacterales > Foliamicaceae > Foliamicus. The sequence continues at coordinate 946,478 of OY762933.1, read as the reverse complement.
CGTTGACCGAAATGTGTTCGTAGTGGGCCCGCTCGGCGTAGGCCACCACGCGCTGCACGGTTTCGCGATGGCTGTCGGTGATGCGCAGGGTTTCCGGCCGTTCGCCGTTCGGGGCGGATACCGGCGCCTGCGCCCCGAGCGCCAGCAGCATTGCAAGGGCCGCGAGAGTCAGCTTTTTTGCCGGACCCGAGGTGCGCGCAGTTATGATTCGCATGCGAAGCAGTCGTTTTTGTCCCCGGCGGATCATACCAGCAGCATGCGCCCCTTCGGAATTCTTCTTGGCGTCTTTCTTGGCAGTTGCGTGGCCATATTCGCAGGGCTTGCCATTGTCTGCTTTACGTTCTGGGTGATCATGGAAGACTATCCGCGCCTGGAGGCGGAATTGCCGCTCTTGCTGCTCGCGACAGCCATGTTCGGCGGCTGTTCGGCCCTGGGCGGAATGGGCATGTGGGGGCACCTGCGCCGGACGGCCTGGCGGTGGGCGCCGCTATGCCTGTTCTGGGCGTCGCTGGTGGCCGTAGGCGCGTATTTCTGGCCTGACTAAGGCAGCACACTAGCGTACGTATTTCTTCCAGGCGACGAGAGCGCCCCAGCCGATCTGGAAGATGATCAGCGGTCCCAGGAGAAAGACAAGCCCGGCGCCGCCGAAACTCAGCGCATCGACGTAGATGCTGCTCCAGAACACCAGCAGCCCCCCGGGGTCGGCGTATTCGCCCGCGGCCTTGCCGCCCATCCAGTAGGCGACGACCGGGCCGGCCAGCAGTCCCAGCAGCAGCGCGCCGGCTGATCCCGCCGCCCACGGCAGGGACAATCGCTTCAGCATTCCCACACCATCCGATTGTGCTCAACAAGCCTTAGAATGCAACTTCGATTCGTGAATTGCATGGGAGGAGGCACCATGACCAAGGGTACAGGCATCGACCGCAGGCGTCTGCTGCGGGGCGCGGCTTTGACGGGCTTGACGGCGGCCGCCGGCGGTATGGCGACGCGCCGGGCGCTCGGCGCGGAGCACGGCGGGGGTGAAGAGGTTTCCGTTCGTGCCGACGGCGCCTACGACACCGTTCCGCTGGCCAGGGACAACGTGCGCCTGTGCGTCGTGCAGTCGGTGGTCCGGCCGGTCGACGAGACGAACCCGGGGCCGGGCAAGCGCCGCAACCTGAACCACATGCTGGATCTGATCGACATGGCGCAGGCCTCCGGCCGGCCCAAGGACATCCTGTTCTTCCATGAATTCCCGATTACGGGCTTCCGCTTTCACTGGAACCGCGACGACGTGCAGCGGATCGCCATCGAAGTGCCGGGCGAGGAAACCGAAGAGATTTCGAAGAAAGCCAGGCAATACGGCTGCTTCATCGTCTTCGGCAGCTACGTGAAGGACAAGGACTGGCCCGGGCACAACCTGTCCATCACCACGATCATCGGCGACCAGGGCGAGGTGCTGGCGCGGCACTGGAAGGCGCGCAACATCAAGGGCGTGTTCCAGGCCGGCGCGCGCACCATCGAACTGATGACCACGACGATCTACAACGTCCTCGACGAGTATGTGGAGATGTACGGCGAGGACGAGGTCATTGCGGTTACGCGCACCAAGTTGGGCAATATTTCAACGACCGCGGTGCAGCGCGAGCCCGAGCTGATCCGCGCCTTTGCGCTGAAGGGCTGCGAATTGATGCTGCGCACCGCCACGGGGGGCTTCAACCACCTGGACGTGAGGTCCGGCGCGATGCACAACGGAATCTACACGGCGCTGGTCAATAACGCGCATTCACCCGGCACGCGGGGCGTGTTCGGTGATACGGGCGGCGGTGGGTCCGGTATCTGGGGACCGGGCGGCGAAACGCTGGCGGAAGCCAGGACCGGCTTCGAGCAGCCGGTAAGCGCGACGATTCCGATGGCCTCCTACCGGGCGCGCAACCGGATTCCGGACGTGCACTGGGACCTCTACCGTCCCGTCTATGACCGCTATGTGCCCCAGTTCGGACCGAACCTGTTCTCGGAGTATCTGCCGAGCGACCTCGACGACGCGGGCGTCTACTTGTCCGACAAATCCCGCTGGAAATAGCCTGGGAGCGAGGGCGTCCCGCCCTCACCTCGGCCGCCGTTCAGCCGAGGTCGAGATAGTCCCGCAACTGGCTTGCGAGGCTGTCGCAGGCCTTCTCGCGGGTGCGTGCGATTATGGGAATGGGGATCACCAGGGCCGGTATAACGGACGTGCCGCGCACGGCGGCCTTCATCGCGCCCATGTCACTGAGTTCGGACATGTCCCAGACGGACGCCGTATATTCGGAATTGTTCTGCCACCAGGCCACTCCGAAGCAGCCCGCGCCGCCGGGGCCCGCCGCGCAGGAAAGGCTGCCGCCGCTGCCCTCGCGCAGAGTCTGCCCGCTCAGCCAGACCATGTAGCGCACGCCCTTTCGGCGGATCGCTTCGCCGACCCCCGGCCGCTGCATGAACTCGCTCAGATCGGCGCTTTCGCGCGGCATCGTGCGCGGCTCCAGCCACGGATAAAGCTCATCGACGAATTCCTGTTCGGCGTAGATATTGAGTCGTTTCGCCCCGGACCGGATCTTCTTCGAAACGCAGCGAACGAATTCCTCTTCCGTGCGATTCCCCGCTAGGTAGCTGGTCCGGAGCAGGACCAGAGATTCCGTCTCCTCGTCGGCCGGCGCCACGGCGGGCGCCAACCCGATCGCCAGGCTGAACAGTGCAGCCGTCGCCATCAGTCGCATCGGGCCCATATTCTTGTCCTGCCTGTTCATGATCCGCTTCCGACAAGGGCCAGGATAGCAGCGTCCTGGCCAAGTTCCTGCGTCAGCGTCGCTCCCGCGTCGCGCAGCGCGTATTCGGCCGCTTCGCTGAGGCTCCTTCCCAACCCCGAGGACCTTTGCGAGCCCTCGCCGTAGCCGGGAATCTTCAGCCGGGTCAGCGGAGCGCCGTCGGCGCTGGTAATGCGAATGTTGAATTCCACCCAGGCCGCGGGAATATCCACCTTGGAGCGCCCCGGCACGCCGAACTCGAAGCGCAGAATTTCCGGCTCGATGATCAGGTCGGGGTTCGATCCGGCGCCGTCCGCCGGAACCAGCGTCAGGCAGGAGCCGAGGATGCTGTCGAGCATGCGCATGCTGGGCTGGCCCAGCGCGATGGTCCAGCGGGTGGTGTCGAGCGCCTCTTCCACGTGCGAGAATTCGCGAAATCCTTCCGGGTATAGCACCTGGGCGGTGAGCGGCAGGCGTTGGGTCATGGGCGCCGGAAAGTCGGCGCTCAGGTTCACGGTTCCACCGCATCCCGCAATGGCCATGGCGACTGTGCCCAATGCCATCGCAGACCTCATCCGAAGCCACGGAAAGCCTTTTTCTGCCACGCGCTTGAGTATACTCCCGGAACATTTCAGCAAGCGGTGCCGGAAGCAACATGAACGTCGAAAACTTTCTCGAAAAAGCCCGCGAGGCGGGCGTGCCGCCAATGGGCGCCGGGCGCCAGGTGGCGCGACGGCTGGGCTCCACGCATGAGATGTGCGACCTGCTGCTTGGCCTGGTGCTTTCGGAGCAGAAGACCTGCACCTACTCGCTGGTCCAGCTTCTCGAGGAAGAGGGCGGGCTGCTCAAGGCCGGCGACCGTATCGTGTTCCTGGACGCCGACCGGCGCCCGCGTTGCCTGGTGGAGCTGGATGCCTGCGAGCAGCTTCCTTTCAACCGGGTGGAAGCCAGACACACGGCGGGGGAGGGTCCGGCGGCCCGCGACGTGAAAGTCTGGCGCCAGATTCACGCCGCATACTGGGGCAAGTGGCTCAAGTCCCGCGGCCAGGAATTCCACGAGGAAATTCCCGTCATGTGGCAATCGTTCCGCCTTCTGTACCCGCGCCCCGAATCTACTGACGAGGCATGAACCCGGACGAAATGCGGTCCGCCGCCGAAGGCTGGCTCGCCCAGCACCCCGCGGCGGCGACTGCGCTGGTCATTCTGGCCCTGGCGCTGGCGGCGCTGCTGGCCGACTGGCTGGCGCGCCGCGTAATTGCGGCGGCGGCCCGCAGGCGGCTCAAGTCCTCCAGCGCGGGCCCGTTCGCCACGGCGCTGCTGGAGTCGCGGGTGTTGCTGCGTTTTGCGCAACTGGCGCCGGCCCTGGTCCTGTTCTTCGGTGTTCGCGCCGCCGAGCTGCAGCTCGGGCCGTTCTGGACCCGTTTGCTCGGCGTACTTGCGTTTGCCTGGGTGGTGACGGCGCTGATCGCGGGCGGGGTCTCCGTGCTGAAGGCCGCGGGCATGTATCTGCAGACCACGCCGGGCAGTCACTCGCGGCTGCCGATCAAGGGCTATGCCCAGGCCGTCTCGCTGGTGCTGTACATTCTTGCCGGCCTGGTCATCGTGGCCTACGCGGCCGAAGTCTCGGTCTGGCTCCTGCTGAGCAGCCTCGGAGCGCTTACCGCGGTCTTGCTGCTGGTGTTCCGCGACACCCTGCTTTCGGTCATGGCCAGCATCCAGATTTCGGTCTACGACGTGGTGCGGGTGGGCGACTGGGTGGAAATGCCCTCGCACAACGTCGATGGCGACGTGGTCGACATCGCGCTGCACACCGTCACCGTGCGCAACTGGGACAAGACCCTGAGCACCATTCCCACGCAGGACTTCATCACCGGCTCGTTCAAGAACTGGCGGGGCATGAGCGAGGGCGGCGCGCGCCGGATCAAGCGGTCGGTGTATATCGACATGGCCACGGTGCGCTTTCTGGAGGAGGAGGAAATCAAGCGTTTCTCGAAGTTCAAGCTGCTGGAGAAATACATTCCCGACAGGCACCGTGAACTCAGTGATTACAACACCCGCATAGGCGCCGAGCCATTGGCCGTCAATCTGAGGCGCCTGACCAATGTAGGCACGTTCAGGGCCTACCTTTACAACTACATAACGAACCATCCCAAGGTGCATCCCGAACGCACCACGCTGGTCCGGCAGCTGCAGTCGGGCCCGGACGGCCTGCCGATCGAGATCTATTGCTTCGCCGCGACCACCGACTGGCAGGCGTACGAGGACCTGCAATCGGATCTGTTCGACCACATCCTGGCGGTGGCGCCCGAGTTCGGGCTCAACGTTTTCCAGCGGGCCTCGGGACGCGACCTGCGCGTGAGCGGGCGCCCCGTGGTCACGTAGGGAGGGAAAGCGTCACGCCTTCCCCGAGGGCGAGACGCCCTTGTTCCCGGGGGACGCCCTCCCGCCGGGGCGGGGTTAACATTCGCATTTCAGCAATCAGGGGTGGTTCATGTTCAATTTTTCGATACTCGAAAGCGTCATCAGCCGGCGCGGCCTTATGGGCGGTGCGCTGGGTGGACTTGCCGCGGCGGGCCTAACCGCTTGCGGCGCGCCGAACGGCAGCCAGGCAGAGTCCGCGGGCGCCGCGGCGCCGGAAACGGGCGGCGGGCTGGACCTCAGCAACCCTGCCGACAACCTCTACGCCTTCGGGAAGATATGGGCCACCTACGCCGACAAGCCGGTCTACAGCGGTTACCAGGGCGTTCAGTTCGCGCGTATCGGCGTGAACAAGCTGACGCCGCTGTTCGGTTACGTGGGCTGCGGGAACATGCAATGCAAGATGGATGAGAACGGACACCTCTTGATTCGGGGAACCGAGGCGGGCTATTTCACCGACCTTGCAAGCGGCGAGATCATCGACTATTGGGACAACCCGTACAGCGGCGAGCGGGTTGATGCATTTCCCTTCTTCAACTACGGCTTGCGCGGGAGCCTGACCCAGGAGATGCCACGCATGTCAATGGGCGGCGCCGCGGACGACAACACGCTGATGAACGCTGCCGACGCCCGCATGAACGAAGAGGGGGTTATCCCGTTTATCATGCCGTTCCAGAAGGTTCACGATCAGTACCTGCTCGCCTGGGAATACGCGCACGAGTACACCAACCCGGTTACGCCCGAGGGTTGGCCCAAGGCTTCGACCGGGCCCAAGATCAATCCCTCAGAGCACTTCGTCTTCTATATCCCTGCAGCGGAGCTCGAAGACCGAAGCAATCCCTCGGCTCGCTTTCACGCCGGCTTCATGCGCACATCGCCCTGGTGGCCGTGGATGCGCATGGGGCAAACGGCGGTGCGCGATGGCGCCCTGTTCGGCCGCATGCACAGCTTCAAGATCTCGGGTGAGCTGGACAATATTCCGCGTGTGGTGCTGGAGCGCCTGGAACGGGACAAACCCGAGTTGCTTGAGCCGCAGACCGGCTGGGAAACCGGCATCGAACCGCGCGGCACCTGGGAGCTGTTTTCCGAGGAGGTCCCCCGGGAGGTCTAGGGCGCCGGATCAGGCCTTGCCGAATTCGCGGGGGCCGGGATGGTAGCCCTCCGGATCGGGGTGTAACAGCAGTTCGCAGCCGGGGAACTCCGCCTTGATGCGGGTCTCCACATCATCGAGGATTTCGTGTGCGTCGGCCAGGCTCAAACCGGCGTCCAGCAATACGTGGAACTGCACGATGTAGTTCGAGCCGCCGTGGCGGGTCTTGAGATCGTGGATATCAAGCACCGCAGGATGGCTCTCCGCGAGCTGAACAATCGTTTCGCGGTCCTGATCGGGAATCTCGCGGTCCATGAGGATGTCCAGTGCGTGTTTCGCGATCTTCCAGACGCCGAACAACAGGTATGCAATCACCGCCGCGGCCACCAGCGGGTCCGCCAGCCAGCCACCGGGCCAGGCGGCCGCTGCAATTGCCGCCGCGACGCCAACGTTGATCGCAAGGTCGGTCTTGTAATGCATGGCGTCCGCCTCGATTGCGGCGGACCCCGTATGGCGGCGAACGTAGCGTTGAATTCCGAGCAGCACCAGGGTCATCCCTACTGAAATCCCCATGACCGCAATGCCGACCGGGGCGTTCTGTACGGCGGCGGGCGCCAGGATCCGCTCCACCGACTCCTTGAGCACATACACTGCCGATGCGGCGATAATCACGGATTGCGCCAGCGCCGCCAGGCCTTCCGCTTTCCCGTGGCCGAATCGGTGTTCCTTGTCGGCAGGTTTAAGCGATACCGTTACCGCGAAAAAAGTTATCAGGGATCCCAGCACGTCCAGCGTCGAATCCACCAGCGAACTGAGCAGTGAAACGGAGTCGGTCGCCTGCCACGCCCAGGCCTTGATCCCGACCAGGATTGCGGCGGTGGTCACCGAGGCGTACGTCGCCAGCCGCAGCAATCGGCGGCGCAAACGGCCCGTCACCATTGGGCCTCCCGCTCCCGCGGCCATGTGGAACAGGCGCTTCAAACGGGTGCGGAGAGGGCGGTGCGCGGGTTGGTTCATGGTGTTCGCTTGCTGTCCGACCCTGCCGGAATTATCAAGAGTGCCTATTCTGCCGACGCATGCTGCAAGACAGTACAATAGCCCATCTAAGGGGGCGACATGGCTTCGACGTGGGCCGTGAGACCCTTGGTGTGCATGCCGAGGGGCAGGGTTCCTCGTAAATCCGCCTGCAAAACCAATAGTTGCCAACGACGACAACTACGCTCTAGCGGCTTGACCGCTAGCGTCTCTGCCAGGATTGCCTGTGGCTCGGTAGAGGCGTCGCTTGCACAGGATCGCCCGTAGATCCGATTGGCGCCTGCGGGTTAAGAGTTAGCTGATCACAGCGGTAGTTTATTCCCGCCCGTCGGAGAACTGCCGTTAACGATGACGCGGCTAAGCATGTAGAGCGCCTTGGGCAGTAGCGCTTGCGGACGCGGGTTCGATTCCCGCCGCCTCCACCAAACGCTCCCAATGGGGCCGGGCGAGCCGTTGCGCCTGACCATGGAAGTATCGGTATTGCGGGACCGCATCGACACCCATGAGTCCCTCGCCGAAAAGAACGGGAGCTACTCTTCGGCGGACGTGGAGTCCTATCGGCCCACTCCCGAGGAGGAACAACGCCGCGCGGAACGGCGAACAACCGTGGTTGCCCGTGTCGTCAGAGACCTGACATAATTCCCGCAAGCCTGCTTCCAGGCAGGTACGGGACAGGAAAAGTCAGGGGAAGCAGAATGGATACGCGCGCGGATCATTCCGGAGGCAGCAGCCAACAGCGTCGCAGGCCCGTCGCTAGGGAGTTTTGGCGCTAAGGCGACGATGGACTGTTCAGTCAAAGCTGGTATCCCATCTGTCTTTCATCGGAAGCCAAACAAGGTGAAATAGTCGGACGCTCGTTCCTGGACGGCGAAGTGATTGTGTTCCGGAGCCCGGATGGCCAGGCCCACGTTTTCAGCGCCTTTTGTTTGCACATGGGGGCCAACCTCAAAGAGGGTGACGTGATGGATAATCATATCCGCTGCCCTTATCACCATTGGGAATACGATGGCGCCGGCAGCTGCGTCAAAACCGGCGCGGGAGATCCGCCACCCCCGTCAGCCCGCCTTTTTGAGTATCCCAGCCAGGAACGTTGGGGGCTGATTTTTGCCTTCAACGGCGAACAGCCATTGTGGGACCTGCCCGACTTTCGCAACGTCGATGAAACCAGGCGTTACGAGGATAGTGAGTTATGCACGGCGGCCATCAAGCTGGATTATTTCCCGGACGATCCGGCCCGCTGGGCACTTCCCCTCGATCCCTGGATGGTGATCACCAATCCCCTGGACTTTCAGCACTTCGTGACCGTGCACGAGATGACATTCAGAGACGCCAACCCGGAAAGTGGCATTGTGTGGTCCGATCACTTCGCCGAGTTTCGCATCCTGTCCACCAACCGGTACGGAACGCCCTACAACAATCACCAGGGCATTTACGGCAACAACTGCCTCTATCTGAGTGGTGATCTTGACGGCAAGTGGTTTGGCTTTTTTGCCGCCCAGACCATTCCGAAGCCGGGTTACTCGGAAATCTACTTTGTCGCGGCAGCCGACAGGGGAGACGGTTCGCCCAAGGCGGAGAAAGAGGCGGCCAAATGGGCCGATTTCGTAATCAACATGGAAGTCGACTTCTTTATGCAGGATATCCCTATCCTTCGCTCACTCCATTTCAAGCCGGGTCTCCTGACCAAAATGGACACCGCCCTGTCTCGCCATATCGACTATTTGCAAAGTCAACCGCGGGCACATCCGGGAGCGGAGTTCATACGGTAATCCGGGGAAAGGTCTACAAAAGGTCAATGATCTTGTTGCGGCTGACCGAATGACACTTTCCGTGCCGGACGGCTGATAATCTTCGCGCCGGACGCGGTCCATGAACCGCGCCGGACGTACCATTTGGTGGGAGGTGTCGGTGGACGAATTTTCGAAAAGAGTTGCTGTCGTTACGGGCGCGGCAAGGGGTTTGGGAGCCGCCTACGCACGCGCTTTGGCCGAACAGGGCGCCGCCGTCTCGGTGCTGGATGTGTTGGCCGACCAGGCCAAAGGCGTGGTGGAAGAGATCGTATCCAGGGGCGGACGCGCACTGGCCGTGGAAACGGACGTTTCGGACCGCAACGCCTTTGGCGCGGCCGTGGACGCGACCATCAGGGAGTTTGGACAGGTCGACATCCTTATCAACAACGCCGGGTTTGGCACCACCGATCAAACCCACGGGGTGCCGTGGTACGAATGGCCGGGAGAGGCATGGGACAAGGTCGTGGCCGTCAACATGCGCGGCTGCTTCTTCGGCGCCCAGGCGGTCGCGCCTCACATGATGGAGCGCGGTTGGGGACGGATCATCAACACGTCATCGGCCACCTTCTGGAGCCCCGTGGCCGAAGCCGTACATTACGTGGCCGCGAAGGGAGGCGTCATCGGTCTCACCCGGGCGTTGTCCAAGGGACTGGGCAATCACGGGGTCACGGTCAACACCCTGGTGCCGGGGCTGACCCGTACCGAGCAGATGGACGGCATGTACCCGCCCGAAGTCTTCGAACAGTTCGCCAGGATGCGTTCCATTCAACGGGATGCGGTTCCCCAGGATCTGGTGGGGACGGTCCTGTACCTGTGTTCAAGCGCCAGCGACTTTGTCACCGGCCAGGCTTTCATTGTGGACGGGGGACATATCTTTGACTGAATACGAAAAAACGGCGCCAAATGCGTCCAGCGTATTGTCCCCTGGTGACCTCGACGGAAAGGTCGCGGTGATCACCGGGGGCGGGGGAGATATCGCCCGCCACTACGCCAGGGCCCTTGCCGAAGCAGGCGCGGCCATCGGTCTCATCGACATCAAGCCGGACAAGGTGGCTGATGCCGCCGACGTGTTAACAAAAGCGGGACACAAGGCCTTGGGCCTGACTGCCGACGTGGGCAGCAAGAAACAGCTTCAGAAGGCCGTGGGCAAGATCATCGACGGCTTCGGCGGCATCGATATTCTGGTCAACAACGCCGGCTATGCCACCACCATCAACTTTGTAAACATTCCTGAAGAAGAGTTCGACAGGGTTCTCGATGCAAACCTCAAAGGCGCATTTCTGTTGAGCCAGTTGGCGGTTCCCTCCATGAAACAGCGCGGCGGGGGCAGGATTGTCAATCTCACTTCCACCGTGTCCAAGTCAGGGCCGGGAGACCTCGTCCATTACGTGGCTACAAAAAGCGGGATTATCGGCATGACCCGGGCCCTGGCCCGCGCCTTGGGGCCATTGAATATCAACGTAAACGCCCTTGCCCCCGGCATGGTCGCAACCGAACCCATTGTCGCGTTGTATCCCGGGGAAGTCCTCGACAGGTCCGCCGCGGGCAGGTCCATCCAGCGTTGGGAATACGCGGAGGATCTGGTGGGGACACTGACGTTTCTTTGTTCCCCGGCCAGCGACTTCATGACCGGCCAGACCATCTTCGTCGATGGCGGCCATGTGTTCGATTGACCGGCCATGCCCCACGTCACAAACGATGCCCTGAAGTTGCACTACGAGACCGAAGGCGCCGGACCGCCGGTCCTGTTCATGCATGGCTACACGTCCACCATCGCCCTCTGGCAGGATCAGGTTCCCGTTTTCAGCCCCGACTACCGGCTGATTTGCATGGACCTGAGGGGTCATGGCGAAAGTGAGGGGACCGACATGGACGGCTATAACTTTGCCGCCCTGGCCGGGGATGCCCTGGCCGTACTTGATCAGGAGGGCGTTGAACGGGCCACGATCATCGGTCACTCCATGGGCGGCATGGTTGCGCAGGAACTCCTCGCCCGCCACCGAGACCGTGTCAGCGCTGCCGTTTTCAGCAGCACCACCTGTAAGGCGCCCCTGCGGGAATACTTTGAGCCGGTCGTGGAGTGGGCCGTAAGGCTTGGCGATATCCCCGCCGGGGAGCGCGCCGCTGATCCCCTGACGCGCAGTTGCAAGCCCGTTTCCGAGGCCACCGCCCGGGGCTGCGGGGAAATGCACATGAACATGGAGAACTTCGCCGACTCGTTGAAAGGCAACACCACGCCATGTCTTGTCATCCGGGGCAGCGAAGAATCAGGCACCATCCTCAGTGGCTCGTCAGTGCTTCTCGATGTGCTGCCCAATGCGCAAGAGGCGGTTGTTGAAGGGGCCGGGCACGTGCCCCAAATCACCCATCCCGCCGCATACAACGACGTTCTGGCCCGTTTTCTGCGCCAGGTGCACTAGTATGCGGGCCTCATACAGCTTCTAATAGCCCCAGGCACTAATCTCTAAGGGTTTGACCCACAAATCATGGCGTTTGCCCAGACGGTAGCCCGACTGCCCGTCTTTTACGGATGGGTCATCGTCGGATGCATGTTCCTGCTGTTGTGGACGGCCCATGGCCTGACGCTGGCGGGAATTCCGGTATTTGACGAACTGATACTTGAAGAACTGGGCATATCGCGCGGAACGCTGAAGTTTCGTGACTTCATTACGGTGATGTGCGCCGGGCTTTCGGGACCATTGGTCGGCTACTTTGCCGACCGCTACGGCGCCCGCCCTGTGATTTTTGCCGGGCTCCTATTCCTCAGCGCCGCGCTGTTTCTTTATTCAACCATTTTAAGCCCGACGCATATCTATTTGATCCACGTGCTCATAGGCCTGTGCATCTCGGCCACTAACATAGTCGTCATCGTCGTTCTGTTGTCCAACTGGTTTGTAACCAAGCGTGGCATTGCTCTGGGAGTGGCTTTGGCCGGAACCAGTCTCGGCAGCGCTCTTCTCCCCCAACTCAGCGCATGGCTAATCGGTCAGATGCACTGGCGCGACGCCGTTCAAATTTTGGGCTGCCTGCCCATCGTGCTCATACCGGTTCTCTATTTTCTGGTCCGTGAAAGACCCGCCGATCTGGGTGTGCAGCCGCTCGGTGGTGAAGCGGCGCCTCGAACCGCTCCCGCGGGATCGCGCGATATCGACATGAGCGAAGTGTGGGCCCAGGTCAGAACCTTCAATTTTGTTCTGCTGGCCGTGATTGCGGCTTTCATCTTCTATGCCGCCAATGCGTTTATCCAGCACACCTTCCTTTATCTGCGTGATCAGGGTTTCGAGCCGGGCACCGCGGCAACGGGTTTTACCATCATCTTTATCTCTGGTCTTATCGGCAAGATCGCCTCCGGGTTTCTGGCGGAGAAGTGGGGCGTCAAGCCCATCTGGATCGGGTTTCAGGCTCTTATATTGGCCGGCGCTCTTGTCATGATCTTCCAGGGCGCGGAAGGCGCCTGGATCGGACTGTCCTGTATCGGTTTTGGCTGGGGCGGCGCCTATTCACTGACCCAACTGACCATTTCCAACACCTTTTCGCCCCATGCCCTGGGCCGACTGATGGGGCTGTTTGTAATTATCGAGGCTGTCGGCGCCGGCTCGGGAAGCTGGCTCACCGGCGTGTTGTTCGATACCCAGGGTTCCTATGACCTGGCGTTTCTCTTGACCGTGGGCTTTATGGTGGTCGCCATCATCGGCACACGTTTTCTCAAGGCGGGTCCGCCTTGATCGAGGTGCCCGCTCTCTTCCATAGACGCACCGATCGGCAACCGCCAGGCCAACACCGCGGCCTGATCAAGTGACCGGGACCACCACCAAATGGAAAGTGCCAAAGATTCTTGACACTACCGTTCCTGGCTTCGGTTAACTGAGCCGTTACCATTGGCGTTTTTTCGACCGGCAATCACCATGAAATACTTTCCTCTTTTCGTTGCATTGATGGGTGTGTCTTTTGCGGCTGCAGCGCAAGGCCCCGTTCAGATCAGCCTGGAGGATCTTCGGAAAAAATACGCCGATGAGGGGTCCCGGTTCGTGACCATCGACGGCGCCGATATCCATTACCGCGATGAAGGGCAGGGGGCGGTCGTCGTCCTGCTTCACGCCTCGTACTTCAATCTTCTGGCCTGGGACCAACTGACGGAAGAACTGGTAAACGACCACCGGGTCATTCGACTGGATTTTCCGAATGTGGGACTGAGCGGGCCGGAGACAAAGGAACCGCCGGGCGGCAAGTTCAACCTGATCGAGCGCAACGTGGAGATCGTCAGCGGACTGGTCGAGAAACTTGATCTCGACCGGTTTGCCCTGGTCGCCACGTCCAGCGGCGGCAGCGTGGGGTTCCGTTACGCGTCACGATTCCCGGAACATGTCACTCGGCTTGTACTCATCAATTCCGCGGGCATGCCCCGAACGGCGCGCACGGACCCGAACCGGGCGCGCCCGGAAGTCGCCCAATGGGACGACATGCCGGTCAAGCCCCGTGAGTTCTGGGAGTTTTCGGTCAACCAGAATTTCCCTTCGGACGCTGACGCGCCTGCCTGGTTTATTGATCTTGCCTACGACGTGAACCGCCGCAAGGAAACGACGCCGATTACAAAATACTTTTTCGAGACCGGCGATCCCCAGACGATCCTTTCCGGGATACAGGCGCCGACGTTAATCCTGTGGGGCAAGGCGAACACGACCGTCATGCACCTGGAAGGGGATGTCTTTCAACACTGGATGACCTCCGCCCCGACCTTCCTCAAGAAATATGAAGGACTGGGGCACTACCCCTATGTCGAAGCCCCGGAGCAGGTCATCCCGGATATTGCACAGTTTCTCTCCGGCGCGTGGGACGACAGGTTGAGGCAAACGCAGCGGGTCAAGGTGACGCCATAGGCGGCGTGTATTTCCCCGAACCCGAGGCGCCGACAGTTGTGGCGCCCCAACCCGAGGACATCCGATAAGCTCGCGAATTGACCCCACCGCCTGGCCTCTTGGGCTGATTGGCGCGCTGATGCTTGGTTGCGCGTCGCCGGCCGCGAGAGCGGCGGAACCGATCGAACTGGTGGTGAACCAGGTTGCGCCGCCCAATCATTTTTACCACAGGGAAGTCCTGGTTCCGTGGGCCGGGGATGTCGCGCGGATCACGCATGGCCGGGTCGTGCTGAGGTTCAGCGTCGCGCCGCTGGGCAGCTACCGGCGCAACTTCGACATGGCCTGGGCCGGCCTCGTGGATATTGCAGGCGGCAACCAGAGCTCGACGCCGGGCCGCTTCGTGGTAACGCAGGTCAACGAAACGCCGTTTCTGGCCAGCAGCGACGTGGAGGCCCTCTCGGTCGCCTTGTGGCGCACGCACCAGCGCTTTCTCCACCGGGCGGAGGAATTCGCGGGCACGCAGTTGCTGGCGCTGCATGCCAGCGGCGCCCAGCACTGGTTCACGGTGGAAAAGCCGATTCGGAGGCTGTCCGACATACGTGGGCTGAAGATGGCGGCGCCCAGCGATGTGGGCGCCCGCTTGCTGTCCGCCGTCGGCGCCATCCCGGTCTTTCTGACCGCGCCGGAAATACACGATGCGCTGTCGCGGGGAATCCTCGACGGCGTGAGCATGCCCTACAGCGGCGTCACCCGATTGGGCCTGCAGCCGTATCTTCGCTACCAGACGCGGCTCGCGGGCGGCGTGGGCCTGAGCTTCGGGGGGTTCTTCCTGACCGCCAATGCCAAGAGCTGGTCACGCATTTCCTCCGCGGACCAGGAGGCGATACTCGGGATTTCAGGTGAAGCCTTCGCCCGCCGGGCGGCGAAAGTCTTCAACAGGGAAGGGGCGGCGTCGGCACGGGAGATGCTGGCGGCCGGAATTGTCGATGTCGAGACGGCCGCCTGGTTCGACGATGAACTCCGGGAGGCCACCGCGTTCCTGGATGCCGAGTGGATAGTCAAGGCCCGCGCCGCGGGGGTCGACGCGGAGGCGGCGCTTGCGTACTTCCGCGAAGAAGTGCGGCGTGAGAGCGAGCGGCTTGAACCCGCGCGCCCGCGAAGCGAAGCCACGCGGGACGAATCGGGGACCGTGCAGTGAACCGTTTTCTGGCGCCTGCAAGGCGGGTCCTGCAGTGGCTCACCGGAGGGCTGCTGATTGTGCTGATGCTGCTGACCTTCGTCGATGTGATTGGCCGGTATTTCCTGGGACAACCCTTGCCCGGCGGCCACGTGCTCGTTCAGTGCCTGGTCTGTCTGCTGGTGTTTACCGGGCTGCCCCTCGTGGTCATCGATGACGAGCACTTGCGCGTGCGCCTGATTGACCGGCGAATGACGCAAGGCCAAAGGAAGTGGAGAGACTTCGCCGTCAAACTCGTAATCGTCGGCGCCCTTGCGGTTCTGGCCGGCCAGATGTTCTGGCAGACGGCGTATTTCTCCGGCAACGGCGAATATTTCGAGTCCATCCGCATCCCGCTGAGCTGGATGGCGGGCTATGCCGCGGTTACAACGGGCATCGCGGTCCTTTTCGCCGTCGCCGGTCTGTTCGCCGAGCCGCAGTTCGAGGAGGATAGCGCGTGACCCTGTTCGTTGCGGCCGTCGTCCTGCTGCTGTTGCTGCTGCTGGCCGGCCTGCCGATCGCGTTCAGCCTGGCCCTGGTTGGCGTGCTCGGGTTCGCGCTGGTGCGCGGCCCCGACGCCGCCTTCATCATGATCGGCCAGGTCGGCCTGGACGCGTCCACGAATTACAACTTCTCGGTACTGCCTCTGTTCATACTGATGGGCAACATCATCGGCCGCAGCGGTCTTGCGCGCGACCTGTACGCGTGCGCCTATGCGTTTCTCGGCCATCGGCGGGGCGGCCTGGCCATGGCCACCATCGGCGCCAGCGGAGGATTTGCCGCGATCTCGGGCTCGAGTTACGCCTGCGCCGCAACGATGACGGGGATTTCCGTGCCGGCGATGCGCGAATACCGGTACGAGCCCGGATTCGCCGCCGCGTCCGTCGCTGTCGGTGGCACGCTGGGCGTCCTCATTCCGCCCAGCGTGGGCATGGTCTTTTATTCGCTCATTACCGGCGTGTCGCTGGCCAAAATGATGATCGCCGGCATTCTTCCCGGCCTTCTGACGATCGCGCTGTACATGCTCACGATCGCGGTCGTTACCCGCTGGCGGCCGACCTACGGACCCGCCGGCGAAAAGAGCGGCTGGCGCGTGCGCCTGCGTTCGCTGACCGGTGTCTGGCCCATCCTGGCAATGTTCACGCTCATCATCGGAGGCATATACATCGGGGTCTTCACCGCCATGGAGGCCGCCGGCGTCGGTGCGGCCGGCGCCCTGGTCATTTCGCTGATCCGGCGGCAGCTCACCATGGCGGCGCTGATGAAGGCGCTGGTCAGCACCGTCAAGACATCGGTCAGCCTGTTCCTCGTGTTCCTGGGCGCGCTGCTGTTCGCCAACCTCGTGACCATTACCGGCGTGCCGGTCATCCTGCTGGAGCTGATTTCGGATTCCGGTTTTTCGGCGATGACGATACTGGGAATCACAATCCTCGTTTTTCTCGCGCTCGGTTGCATTCTCGAGAGCAGCTCTCTGCTGCTGCTTACCCTGCCGATATTCTTTCCGGTGCTCATCGGCGTCGGTTTCGACCCGGTCTGGTTCGGCATATTCGTCATCATCGTGGCGGAAATCGGTCTCATTACCCCGCCGGTGGGCATGAACGTATTCGTGGTCGGTTCGATGCTGCCGGACGTGCCGGTGCAGAAGATCTTCCGGGGACTGGGCCCGTTCCTGCTGGCCGACCTTGTCCGTCTGGCGCTGCTGATCCTGCTGCCGGCGATCGCCCTGCTTTTGCCGGGGCTTATGGCTTGAGAGCCTCCGCAGGCGCTCCTGATACGCGCGACTCATCCGATTGACGGACGAAAAGGTTTAGCTGTAAAGTGTTTGTCCTGTAATCCGTAGGGCCGGCGTCGCCCGGGCGCCGCCGAGGCCCGACCCACAAGGGGAACGAAATGACCAAAAGGACCGTTTTTTCACTTTTGCCCTTGCTGGCAATGAGCTTGCCGGCGGGATTGCCCGCGCAGGAAGACGGCGCGCAGGCGCTGGAAGAAATCATCGTCACGGCGCAGCGGCGCGAGCAGACCCTGCAGGACGTGCCGATCAGCATTACGGCGTTCTCGGGCGAGCAGATTGAACGCGGCAATTTCAAGGGCGCAAGGGACTTTCTGGAGATGACGCCCAACGTTGCGTTCACGGCCAACGACCAGCAGGGGAACAAGAACGGCGACATCTCGATCCGCGGGCTGGGCGACCTCACCAACGGCGGCAATGAGCGGCTGATCCAGTCCCGGCCGACCATCGGCTACTTCGTCGACGATTTCAGCACCGCCTTCGTGGCCAGCGGCAGCGCCAATCCGCCCCTGGACGACATCGAGCGCATCGAGGTGCTGCGCGGTCCCCAGGGCACGTACTTCGGGCGCAATGCGACGGGCGGCGCAATCAACGTCATCTCGAGGAAGCCCGATGAGAACGGCATGGCCAAGGTTCGCCTGGCGGTCGGGAATCATGGCGGCTACGAGTACGGCGTGATCGGCAACGTGCCGGTCACGGACGACCTGTTCGCTAGGGGCGGCGCGGCATTCGCGTCCAGTGACGGCTACGTGGACAACCTGCATCCGGACGGCAACGACACCGGATACGACAATCTCAACATGCGCGCCGCGGTGCGCTGGCAGCCGGGCGAGTGGACGATAGACCTGGCGGGTCAGTACATCGAGGAAGAGGACCGCCAGATGGCGCGCGTTCCGAGCATGTCCGGACCGGCCGGATTCCTGTTCAACGCGTCGGGCGGGCCGACGGCGGATGCGCCGACCTGCGGTCTGGGCGATGCGATATTCGCCGAGAACGGCAACACCGACAAGATGTGCGAGAACGCACCCGGACGCACGGATGTCGAGAACCTGGTTCTCACCGCAAAACTCGAGTACCTGGGCGCGCGATTCGGGTTTACCGCGATTACCGGGATGATCGACAGCGACATGTACCAGTTCGAGGACATCGACAACAGCGGCATGGATTTCTTCAACCGCGTTTCCGACTACGAGAGCGAGTCCATCAGTCAGGAGGTCCGCCTGTTTTCGACCGAACCCCTGATGATGGGCGCAACGCCCGTGCAATGGATGGTGGGCGCCATCGCCTACGACGATGAGGCCCAGGTCAACAACACGATCATCTCCGGCGTTGACGTGATTCACGCCGGCGCCTTCCCCGGAGGTGGGCCGCTGGGCGCCACGACCCCGGGCGATCATCCCAACGAGAACGAAATCACCGTCCAGCGGGACGGCTTCGCGGCGTTCTTCGACCTGGGGTTCGAAGTGACGGACGCGGTGACGGTTTCGGTCAGCGGACGCTATTCCTCGGACGACGACCGCCAGTTCTGGCAGAACACCTACGCGTCCTTCGCCTGCGGCCGCCGCGCTGTCGTGGACGGCGTGCCGGCCCCGTTCCTTGAGAATTGCGCCCTGCAACCGCAACAGGACGTGCTTATCTATACGGGCCCGCAAGGCCAGCAGTTCACCAGCGGCGGTCGCTTTGACCAGACGGTGCGGAATCCCTATCTCGACGTCTCCAACGACGGCAGCAATTTCTCGCCGCGCGTGGCGCTGAACTGGGCCTACAGCGATGACGCTTCCGTGTATGCGACGGTTTCCACCGGCTACCGCGCGTCCGGCGCCAGGACCGCGCCGGACGGCGTCGCACGAGTCGGCGGGGTGTCCTTCGACCCGCGCTCGCGGTTTGACGAGGAAACCGTCACGAATTACGAGATCGGCTGGAAGGCCTTCCTGAACAATCGCCGTACCCAGGTTGAGGCGGCGCTCTTCCGCATGGACTGGGAGGATATGCAAGTCCGCCTGGCCCAGACGCGCTGTCTGCCCGGACAGGAGATCGTCCCCTCGCCGGCGGATTGCCCGCCCAACGGGACCGGATTCGCGCCGCTCAACGTGGTGGCGAACGCCGATTCAGCCAGCAGCCAGGGGATCGAGATCAGCGCTCAGACCCTGGTGGGCGATTCGATCACCCTGACGGCCGCGTTCGGTTACATGGACGCCCAGTTCGACAGTTTCCCCAACGCGCCCCAGGGCGATGTGAGCGGGGAGGAGCTGCCCAGCGCGCCGGAAACGACCGCGTCCGTTTCAGGACAGTATGACTGGGAAGCGAATGGCTTCAACGGCTATGTGCGGCTGACGGCGAACCACCGATCGGAAATGGTGGCCCGCTTCTCGGACATTCCGACCTCGGTGTTCCCGCGGTTGTCGCCCTCCGCGACAACCGTCAACCTTCAGGCCGGCCTGGACTGGAGCAACCACAGCCTGACGCTGAACGTCTCGAACCTGTTCGATGAGGACTATTACTCGGGCGTGGACAGCTTCTCGCATTCGGGCGCCGTGGCGACGCCCAGCGGCCAGTTCGTCAACCTTGCCTGGACGATGGCGGCGGACTTCTAGGCGAACGTCCGTTTATCCTTGCCGGCCTCCATGGAGAATTTGCCGGCATACAAGAGAGGCGGCGCCCGGCTGCTGGAATTAACGGCGGCCCTGCTGCTGGCCGCGGGCTGCGCGGGGCCCGATGCGCCGCCGCCGGACAAATCTGCCGCGGACACCATGCAGCCTGCGACCGGCATTCCCGCCGACTACACCGGAAAGCCGCCGAATATCGTCCTTATCCTCGCTGACGATCTCGGCTACGGCGACATCGGCGCTTACGGCGCCCGGAGGATCAGCACGCCGAACATCGACCGGCTGGCCAATTCCGGACTGCGGTTCACACAGGGTTATTCAAGCGCGAACGTCTGTTCCTCGTCGCGCGCCGGGTTGATGACGGGCCGCTACGCGATCCGCTCGGGACTGGCCTGGAAAGTGGTGGACGCGGAATCGACCCACGGCCTGCCCCAGGCGGAGGAAACGCTCGGCGAACTGGTGAAACGGCGGGGCTACGAGACGCTCTACGTCGGCAAGTGGCATCTCGGCAATTTTCCCGAGTACCGTCCGCAAGAGCATGGATTCGACGGTTTCTTCGGGGCGCCGGCAAGCAACGACATGCCGAATTTCGCGCTGTACGACGCCGATGCCCGTGTAGAGCATCCGGTCGACCAGAGCACGCTTACCCGCAGGTACACGGACCGTGCGGTGCGTTTTATTGCGGAGAACTCGACCACGCCGTTCATGCTCTATCTGGCGCATACCTTTCCGCACATACCGCTGTACGCTTCGGAGGGATTTCGCGGAAAATCCGGCGCCGGCCTGTATGGGGACACGGTTGAGGAACTCGACTGGAGCACCGGGCGGCTTCTAGCGGCGCTCGACGAGCATGGCATTGCGGACAACACGCTGGTCATCTTCACCAGCGACAACGGCCCTTTCTTCGAAGGCGGGACCGGCGGGCTCAGGGGCGGCAAGGGAACTTCCTGGGACGGCGGCTACCGGGTGCCGCTGATTGCGAGCTGGCCCAAGGTCATCGCTCCCGGCCGTACGACCAGCGCCGTGACCATGAACATCGATGTGCTGCCGACCATCGCCGACATTCTTGGCCTTGCGCCGGCGGCGGCGGTCGTGGACGGACGCAGCCTGCTGTCCGTATTCAGGGGCGCGGACGAGAGTCCGCACGATTTCCTGTATTACTTCAACAACGAACGCGTAGTCGGCGTGCGCTCGCAGGACTGGAAATACGTGACGCATGCGTACTACCTGGGCAGCCTGGGCGCCTTCGAGAAATTCGACCAGCTTCCCGGTTTCGCGGCGCCGTACGAGATGCTGCTGGATGCCGACGGCATCGATGGCGAGGCCTACAGCTACGCGGACCGCTTTCCGGGCATACTGAAAGAACACAAGGAGGCGCTCGCGAGCGCCCGGCGGCAATTCGACCCGTTGCGCAGGCGTGACCTTGAGGCAACGTATCCCCGCTAGCGGGGCATGGGGGAGAGATGAACGGGGAAGGACCCATTGGAAAAGCGCTGACTGGCGCCCTGGCTGGCTGCCTGGGGCTCGCGCTTGCGGCTGCCGCGCCCGCGGAGCAGGAGCTGCCGGACGGACTGGTCATCCACGCCGGAACCGTGATCGCGATGCCGGGAGACGAGCCGCTTGCGGACAAGACCATCGTTGTCGCCGGCGGAAGGATTGCCGAGATCCGCGACGGTTTCCTGGACCCGGCGGCCGCGGCCGACAAGGACAGCCCCGGTCCCAGGCTGCTGGATCTCAGGGATGCCGTCGTGCTGCCCGGTCTGATGGACATGCACGTGCACCTGTCCATGGAGTTCGGCGTTGAGGGCCAGCGCAGTTACGGCGTATCCGATCAGTATGCGCTCGACCATCGCAGCGCAAAGGACGACGCGTATCTCATGGTGAATGCGATTGTCAACGCCAGGAAAACGCTTGAGGCGGGGTTTACCACGGTCAGAAACGTCGGCGGTGACGGCTGGCATATCTTCGCGCTGCGCGACGGGATTCGCGACGGCGCCCTGACCGGCCCGCGCATCATTACCGCGGGGCACCTGATCCGGATCGGCGCCGACGAAGGGCCGGGGGCCTGCTGGAGCGTCGAGTCCTGCCGCCGTGCCACCCGCGTGCAGATTGACATGGGCGCGGACCTCATCAAGGTCGTGGCCACCTGCAGCGGTTCCAAGCCGTGCGGCAACGAGTTCGCGCCGGCGGTCATTCTCGAGGATGAATTTCGCGCCATTGTGGAAGTGGCCGGTTCCCGCAGGCTGAAGGTGGCCGCGCATGCCCACGGCACCGACGGTATCAATCGCGCCGCACGTCTCGGCGCCGCGTCGATAGAACACGGATCGTTCAACGACGGGCAATCCCACCGGATCATGCGCGAAAACGGCGTCTACCTGGTGCCGACGCTGGCCGTGCAGGACAACATTCGCGCCGACATCGGCAGCGCGCACGCGGAGATGGTCGGCCTGATGCAGAGTTTTCTCGACAATCACGGCCCCCGTATCTACGCCGCGCACAAGGCGGGCGTTCTGATCGCCGCAGGCACCGACGCCGGGGTGACCAGGCACGGCAACAATGCCCGCGAACTCGAGTTGTACGTCGAGCATGGCCTGACCCCGGAGGAAGCCATAGTCACCGCCACCGTGAACGCCGCGGCGCTGATCGGAATGGGAGACGAACTGGGCACGATCGAGCCGGGCAAGATTGCCGACCTGATAGCCGTTGCCGGCGACCCGCTCGAGGATATATCGGTGCTGAAGAACGTCCGGGTGGTCATTCAGGGCGGCCGGGTCGTCAAGGACGCCCGCTGAGGCGATCATGGACAGGCCGACCGTATTCGACCTGGTTCTGGAGTCCCTGCCGGAGAAAGCCCATCATCGCAGGGCGTGGCTGGGGCTGCTGCGGTGCTTTTCGAGCATCGACCGGCTGCTGATGCGGCGCTTTTCGGAGAAGTTCAATTCCAGCCTGCCTCGCTATGACGTTCTGACCGCCCTGGCCCTGTCGCCGAACGGCATGACCATGGGGGAGCTGGCAGCCAGCCTGATGGTGACCAAGGGCAACATCACGGGCGTCGTCAACCGTCTCAAGCAGGACGGGCTGGTCAGCAAGGTCACTTCGGAATCGGACCGCCGGATCCAGTCCGTGACCCTTTCGGCCGAGGGCAGGGCGCTTTGGGACGCCATGCACGCCGACTATGACGAGACGATTTCACAAATCCTTTCCGGTCAATCCGGCGAAGAGCTGGACGCACTGACCGAAATGCTTGAAAGCACTCGCGTCGCCGTCCGGAAAATGGCCAGGGCGAGCCGGTATTGAGCGCGCGGCTGATGTTGCCCCGCTTGCGAAAAACACTGCCTGCAGGACTGGCGTTCTGGACCGCGCTGGCCTGCGGCTGCGGCGGAGCGGCGGCTCTGGGCGCGCCGGAAATGCTGCTGCTGCCCGGCGGAGAATTCACCATGGGCGCCAACGGCGGCCTGCCCTTCGAGGGCCCGGAGCACAGGGTCGCGCTGGACGCCTTTCGTCTCGATCGGAACGAGGTAACGAACGGCCAGTACGCCGAATTCGCGGAAGCAACCGGCTATGTGACGGAATCCGAAAGACTGGGCTGGTCCGGTGTCTTCGACCCGCAGAGCAGCGGGTGGACGAAGGGCGACGGCGCCGACTGGCGCCATCCCTCCGGTCCCGGCTCGTCGTACCGGGAAATGAGCGATTACCCGGTCGTGCACGTTTCCTGGTTCGATGCCGCCGCCTATTGCGAATGGCGGGGAGCCCGCCTGCCCACGGAAGCGGAATTCGAATACGCGGCGCGCGGAGGACTCGAGGATGCGCGCTATGCCTGGGGAAACCAGCTCACGCCCGGCGGCGCCCACCAGGCGAATCTATGGCAGGGCGAGTTCCCGTTCGAAGACCGCGGACACGACGGTTACCCGGGCCTGGCGCCGGTCGGGACCTTTCCTCCAAACGGGTACGGGCTCCATGACATGACAGGCAACGTCTGGGAGTGGGTCCAGGATTGGTACGCGCCGGACTATTTCGCCCGTTCACCGAAAGAGAACCCCCGGGGCCCCGCCAGCGGAACGCAGAAGGTGCATCGCGGCGGCAGCTGGCTGTGCAGCGAGAACTACTGCCGCGGATACCGCCTGGAAGCCCGGATGATGACTCCTCCCGACTCGGGCCTGAACAACCTGGGGTTTCGTTGCGCGGCCGATCCGCGAACCTGAACGGTTAACGCCGGACAACAGATGGCGGCGCCGACCGGTCGCCCGGTCACCAGGGTTTGGCGGTCCCCAGATAGGCGGCGATCAGCACCATCGCCAGGATGCTGTGGCTCCCCCATTGGGCGCGGCGAATGATCGCGATCAGTTCGTTCGAGTCCTGGCCCGCTTCGCCGGCGGCATCGAAGGAAGCAAACCGTACGGCCTGTGTCTGCCAGCGGATCCAGCCGCTCACCACCAGGATCAACCCGAACAGCAGAACCTTGCTCGCCAGCCAGTTGGTCTGAATCATCCCGGCGCCGGTAAACCCGACCACCGCGTCATATACGTTGCCGAGGCCGATGATGATGCGCAGCACGCACTCGGACTTGTAAATCCGTCTCGCCCATGTTGACCTGCCTGCCGCTTCGGAGATCAGGGCAATGGCCAACCAGGCCAGGCCCACGATCCAGGTGGCGTAGAGCCATGCGGATGACATCAGCGTGTAGACGCCGAGCTGCGTGGCGATCTGCACGCCCAGGGGCAGGAGCAGCACCAGCATGGTGGCGGAGATCGCATCTCCGTAGCGTTTTACGCGCAAGGCAATCGTGCGCGCGGCTTCGCCGACGCCGGGCGCCCGGGCCATGCGCAGCGCATGGATTGCCGGGAGTTCAATGCCGACGATGACGGCAAACACCAGCACGTGCAGAAAGTTGAAAATGCCGTATGCAATCATGGATTGGTCCTGTTGCGGGTCCCGGGATGGGACATAATGCCTGATTGCGCCCCGGCGTCCTGCGGGCGGGAGGTCCCAGCGTGAAAATTCTCAAGCGTGCCCTGCTTTGGGTGGCCGGAGTTCTGGCCGTGTTGGTGCTGGCGGTCGTGGGGCTTGTGACCTGGTTCACCGTTCGCGGTGAACGGCAGATCGCCGAGCAGGAGATCGTCGACCGGCATGCCGAGGCGCCGGGCGCGTTTTTCACCGTCGAGGGTCACGAGTACCACGCCGTGATTCGGGGCGACCTGGACGCCGATCCCACGGGCGCGCCCATACTCTTCGTTCACGGATTCGGGCCCACCGGCAGCAACGTCATACTGCCGCTGGCGAATGAGCTGGCGGCGGGCCGCTCGGTGATCGTGCCCGACATGCTGGGGTTCGGCTACTCGGAGAAGGTTTCCGAGCCGGGCGTCCACTTTACGGTAAAAGGCCGGGCATCGGCGCTATTGGCCATGCTCGACGCCCTGGGGGTCGAGGAGTTCGACGTGGTGGGCCACTCCTACGGCGGTTCGGTAAGCGGACGGCTGGCCCTGGCGGCCCCGGACCGCGTGCGCCGCGTGGTGTTCGTGTGTCCCTCGATTTATCCGCAGACGACGCCGGGAAATTTCGTGGCGTATCTGCCCAGGCCCACGGCCCGGGTCGCTATCTGGGAATCGCTGGGCGGCGGGCCCGGCAGCTTTGCCGGCAGGGCCTGCGCGGCCGATCCGGCAGCCTGCGACGCGCTTCGCATTGCGCAGGTCGAGGGTACGGTCGATGCTCTGCTGGCGATCAATAACACGCCCAGGGGATACGCGCTTCCGGGTGAACTGCCGAACGTGCAGGCGCCCGCGCTGGTCATCTGGGGCGACGACGACGCCATCGTGCCACCGGAATTCAGCGCCAGGGCGGCGACCGCCATGGGCGCGGACACCTGGATAGTCCCCGGCGGCGGCCACTGGCCGTTTGCGGTCGATCCGGACGGCGTCACGGAGCGTATCCGGGACTTTCTTGCCTCGGGAGCGGATGCGGAAGCGGCCACCGGCGCAATGCCATAATGGGGCAAGTGTCCGCTTGAGGCACTGTCATCGCGAAGTCTTGTCTGGGCCAAAAGGGGGGCTTATGTCAAAACGCGCAATCTTCAGCGTGGCCGCGCTCTGCGCCACGCTTGCCGGTTCTTCGATCGCCACCGCGCAGGAAGCCGCTATTGAGGAGATCATCGTTACCGCCCGCAAGCGGGCCGAGAGTCTGCAGGAAATTCCGCTGTCGGTCACCGCGTTGTCGATCGAATCCATTCGGCAGCGTAATATTCAGACCATCTACGACATCGCGGCCAACACGCCCAACTACCACGAGCGCAAGCAACTGGGCCGGCGGCTGGATCATCCGATCATCCGGGGCCAGGCAGGGCCCACGGTGTTTGGTGAGCGCAACGCGTCGTACTTTATCGACGGCGTGTACGTTCCCGGCAGCATTACATCATCCACGTTTGCGGTAGTCGAGCGCGTGGAAGTGATCCGGGGGCCGCAGTCCGCGCTGTTCGGCCGCGCGACCTTTGCGGGCGCGGTGAACATGATCACGCGGCGCGCATCGGACGAACACGAGGGCAGTTTCAGCAGCCGCCTGGGGTCGCACGAGGACTACCAGGCCGCGGCCTGGTTTTCCGGCCCGATCATCGAGAATCGGTTGTATTACATGGTTTCGGGAAACTGGGAGAACTATGGCGGCGAGTGGAGCAACGGCCTGCTGGAGAACGAGGCGCAGAACCCGCGACTGTTTCCCTCCCCATTCGCGCCGCGTATTTTCAGCAGCGCGCCGACGCGCGGGGACGACAGCCCGCTGGGCGGGGAGTCGTCCTGGGACGGCACGCTCAGGCTGATCTTCAGACCCAACGACGACCATGAGTTCAGCTTCAAGTACGCCTACCAGGGGAGCGAAGACGATCATTTCGCCGATCTCCTGATGCCGTACACCCAGCTGAATTGCCTCCGGCCCGGCGACCCGGGCGCGGGCCCCCTGGCGCGCGGATACTATTGCGGCGAGCTGGATCCCGAAGGCCTGACGCCCAAGATCAACATTCCGGACTTTGAAGACGGGGTCACGACCTTCTTCGGCGCCGCCGAGCCCTCTCCCATAATCGGCAAGCGGCGTAACGTCATCCGCACCCTCCTGCAATACACCGGCAATTTCAACGGCTGGGAAATCATGGGCCGTTACGCGCGCAGCCGCGACCAGTCCGTGGATGCGCGCGATCTGGACCGCAGCCCCGCGCGACCCGTCTTCGGCCTGTTCACGGCCATTGAAGACAACCATGTCCGGGACTGGTCGTTTGAGGCACGGGTAACCTCGCCAGCGGACCGGCCCCTGCGCTTTCTGGTTGGGACCTACTGGCTGGATGTTGAAGCCAAGGGCCGGGACCGGCGGTTTACCGGCCCCGGGTTTACGGGACATTTCTTTCACGACGACGGCAGCGACTTCGACGGCCGGGAAGTGCAGAACTCGGCAGTCTTTGGCCAATTGGAGTATGACTTTGCCGAAAATCTGACTTTTTCTGTCGAGGGCCGTTATTCGAAGGACGAAAAGGCGGTGTACAACTCCGGGCTGATCGAGGCCGGCTTTGCCCAGGGCCTCGAAGAAGACACGACGGCCTTTACGCCTCGCTTCACCCTGACCTTCAAGGCGAATGACGACGTGACGGTTTATGGCCTGGCGGCGAAGGGCGACAAGCCGCTGGACTTCAACCAGGCGTTCTTCGACGACGACACGCCGGTAAGCACCATCGATGCGGCTATCGCCGACGGCCGGGCGATCATCAAGGAAGAGGAAGCCTGGACCTATGAAGTGGGCATCAAGTCCACCCTGGTGGAGGGACGCCTTTTGTTCAATCTGTCCGGGTTCTTCATTGACTGGACCAATCAGTCCATCAATGGCCGGACGATAATCGATACGGTGAATGGCCCCGAACCCAATAACGTGGTGTTGACGGTTCCGGAAGCGGAAGTGTGGGGACTGGAGCTTGAGAGCAGCTGGGCGGCCAGCGAAAATCTTTTGCTCACGCTGGGCTACGGCCTGGTCGATCACGAGTTTATCGACTTCTTCGATCTCGAAGCGGCGGATTTGTTCGGCAATGACGGCGACCTGTCGGGCAACACGACGGGCGGCACGCCGCAACACACGCTCAACGCATCGGGCACTTACAGGGATGAACTGACGGCGGACTCGGACTGGTTTTTCCGCACAATCGTCAACTATCACTCCAGCGTATTCACGTCGGCGTTCAATTTGACGGAGACGGGCGCCCCATTGATCGTCAATGCCAATGTCGGCATCGAGACCGAGAGCTGGAACCTGACCTTGTACGTCGACAATGCGCTGGACGACGATATGCCAATCAATATTGGCCGCTTTACGGACTTCTTCGGGCCGCTGCTTCCGAATCGCCAGAACGCGTACCAGTTCGGGGTGATCCCACGGCGTGGAAGGGCTTTCGGCGTGCGGTTCTATTACTCGTTTTAGGAGCGTATCAGGGCCGATGACAGCCCTGGTTCCCCTGATCGCAAGGCGCCGCGCCGCCGGTTCCGGCGCAAGGTATCCTTGCGGGCTTCCGGTATGAGCATTCCCGTCGCACTGTTTGCCGCGGCGACCATCGCGTTGCTGACGCTGGCCTGGAACGTGGTCAGCTATCGCCTGTACGGCGGCCTGGACCTGGTTTATCTCCTGCTGAGCCTGTTCCTGATGATCAACCTGCTGATCGCCTGGTGGGAATGTTGCCTTTACTGGCGTCGCGACTACATCGAAGAGCGCGCGCGCTATTGGCGCGAGCGGCGGGCGGAGACGGGCCTGACGCCGGCCGTCGAATTTCTGACCTCCAGCGTGCCGTTGCGCCGCATCCTGTCGCCGACGGTCTGGGCGGACGTCTGGGCGGCTTACTGCCAGTGCGACAGCTCGTACGCGGACCGGCGCACGTACGGCTTCAATGTCGATATCGGCAACGGTTTCTTCACGCCGATCGTCTCACTGGTCCTGCTGGGCGCAATGACCTTCGAGTTTGTGCCCGCCGTGCTGGCGGGCATTCTGGGCGTGGCGCTGTTCTGGCAGTGGTTCTACGTCAGTTCGCTCTACGTGGTGAGTTTCTATGTGGCCGGCCGGCAACGGACGATCTCAAGCGCCGAAATCTGGATCTACGTGATCGGCCCCAATTCCGTGTGGGTCCTTTTCCCGCTGCTGGGCCTGTACGCCGCGGTCCGCCTGATACTCGACGGCAATTACGGCGTGCTCGGCCATTGATGCGCGCGGAGGCTAAAATAACAAGGCGTCGTTGCGCCCATCGAGAGCCCCGCGCAATAGAGACATTTAAATGCTCAAGGCCCTAAATTACTTCACCGGCGCGTTGGCGGTCCTTGTCCTGGGATGGTCCGCCGCTGGCGCGGAGCAATACACCATTCCCTTGTTCCCGGCGCCGGGCACATCGGGCGACCTGCAAGGCGTGCTCCGGATCGTTAACGACACCGGAGAAACCGCGACCGTACAGGTGTTCGCATTTGCCGACGATGGAACGCGCTCCGGTCCGGCCACCATTGCGCTGGGCGCAATGGCGGCGGTGCAATTCGACGCCACCGAGCTTCAGTCCTCCAATGCGGCCAGGGGTCTGAGCGGCGGACTCGGGAGTCTTTCCGGAGATGTGCGCCTGTCGATCGACTCCGACACGCCGATCGTGCCCCAGGCCTTCGTTCGGGCGTCCGACGGTACGTTGAGCGCGATGCACGACACGGTACGGCCGGCCCGGACTGCCGGAGGGATGTACCGCTACGAGATTCCCGTGTTCAATCTTTCCACCGACGCCACTCAGGAGAGCCGGCTGCGGCTGATCAACCCGGGAACCACGGCGGCGGCGGTGACGATCGCCGGTCGCGACGACAGCGGCACGGGAGCCGGGGGCGGCGACATGACGCTGTCGCTGCCGGCGGGCAGTGCGCGGACCCTGACGGCGGAGCAGCTTGAGGCAGGCGGCACGGGTCTGACGGGCACGTTGGGCGCGGGCATCGGTCGGTGGCGGTTGACGGTGTCGTCGGATCGGCCATTACGGGTGGTGAATGTCGGTGCGTCCTACACCGGCCACTGGAACAACCTGTCCACAACCGCCGTGCGGGGTGCGGCGCCGGCGGATCTGGCCGGCTTTAATGAACGCTTCGTCGGCCAAACCTCGGTTCTGGAAGTGGAAGGCGGACGCAACTCTTTTGAGATCCGGGGAAACGGCCGGTTCTCCGAAACCATGCAGACCGACGCGATGTTCGCGACGTCCGAGGGGGGCTACGACTATGTCGGCCTGGGGCCGGACGCGGGCCGGTTGACACTGGATTACGACAACGGCAGTCGATGCCGTGCGAATCTGTATTTCTCCTCCCGCACGAGGGGCTGGTTCTCTTCGCACTGCACGGACGGGTCCCGGTATGGCGGGAATTGGTTTGTTGGCGAGGCCGAAGATGACGGCGGCGACGGCGGTCCGGTCGAGACAACGTTTGGTGTGGACATGGCGCTGCCCGGCGTGCCCACATCCGGCTTGTTCGATCCCGCAGAGGTGTCCGGTGGAAACGTTCGGACTTCCGGCGGCAGCACAACGATCGACCTGAACGACGGCGGTTACATCGAACTCAACGACGGCGTGCGCTACGCCTGCGTGTCAGCGGGCGGCTGCGAGATTGTGGACGGAACGGTCACGCGCGGCAGCATGACCGGGCGCGCGCCGGGTTCGGGCGGCGGCGGGATCGACCGGATTCCAGTCCTTCCCGCGCAGGGCCGGCCGGGCGACCGGACGTACACCGTGGGCACGACGATCGACGCCCTGACGCTGCCCCAGGCCACGGGCGGCGACCTCCCGCTGACCTACAGCCTCTCGCCCGACGTTCCGGGACTGCGCTTCGACGCCGCCGCGCGCAGGCTCAGCGGCACGCCGACCGAGGCGGGCTCGTACGCAATGAGCTATACGGCGACGGATGCCGATGGCGATCAGTACTCGTTCCACTTCACCATTGCGGTCAGGGGCGAGGCGGCCACCGGCATTGCAGGCAGTTTTGACGTGCGCCCCAATTCCCGGGGAATCGCATATGCCGGCGAGCTTTTTTACGCCTTGAGTTGGGGGGACGACAAAGTCTACGCCTATACCGGCACGGGTCAGCGCGATCCGGACAACGATTTTGATCTTGTCGATGATGCTGGCCCTCTTCACAGACTTGCCTATGCCAACGGTCGTTTCTACGTATTTCATGTGCATGGAGATGGCGGCAAGCTCTTTGCCTATACCGTTACGGGGCAACGCGACGCCTCAAACGACTTCATTTTGCACGACGACAACGTGTGGCCGCGAGGGTTCGCCTCCGTCGCTGGTCGGAATTATGTCGTCAATGTGCGAGGCGGTAAGGTCTATGCATACACAGCCTCGGGAACTCGCGAAACGGCAGCAGATTTTGACCTTGACGATGACAATCGCAGTCCCAGCGGGATCGTCTATGCTGCTGGCCGGTTTTACGTTGTCGACTCGCAGGCCGACAAGGTCTTTGCGTACACGGGCTCGGGTGGCCGCAACGCCGGCGCCGACTTCGAGTTGGCATGTGACAATGGCGACGCCATAGGTATTGCATACGCCAACGGCAGCTTCCATGTGCTGAACTTCATAGACGGGAGGATCTATAGGTATCCCGGCACTGGTGGACAAACAAATTTGTCTGTGTGCTTCCCCGCCAGCAGCGATCCTGGCACTCAAATATTCAGGGTTGGAACGGCGACCAACTGGACCTTGCCGGTCGCGCGGCCGGCGTCGCGCGGCAGCGGCCCACTGACCTACAGCCTCTCGCCAGCCATCCCTGGGCTTGCATTCAACGCCGCGACCCGGCGCCTGTCCGGGACGCCCACAGAGGCGGGCCGCTTTAATATGACCTACACGGTCACGGATGCAGGCGGCGAGAGCGATTCGCTTACCTTTGTAATCGCAGTACTTTCCGATCCGGACCTAGTGGTGGAATCGCCCTCGGTCAGCGACAGCAATCCTGATGAAGGAGATTCATTAACCTTCCGCGTGACGGTTCATAACCGGGGCACCAGCCAATCCGAGGCGACCACGCTACGCTACTATCGATCCACGAACGCGACGATTTCCACATCCGACACGCTGGTCGGCATGGATGCGGTCGGTGCTCTGGACGCCTCCGCTTCCAGCACGGAGTCCATTTCGCTGACGGCTCCGTCGAGCGATGGCACATACTATTACGGTGCCTGCGTGGACAGGGTGCCGGACGAATCAGATACCCGGAACAACTGCTCCATCGGGGTGCTCGTCACGGTAGGCGAGTCCGGCGGAGGCGGGGGCGGCACGGGTGCCTGCCGGGCCGGGCTGGTCGTGAATCCGGGTGAAAGCTGCACATACAAGGGGGCGGACTTCAGGGTCAGCAGCTCTGGACAAGGCTCGATGCTGGTTGGCGGCATATTTGTTGCCTCAAGCAATCAAATCGATCAAAGGGGAGCCACGGTTAATGGCGTGCGATGGAACTTCTATGCCACCAGGAACAGCGGCAGCAACAGTTGGACAATTGAAGTTGCGGATTGAATTGTCGATTGCAGCTGTGAGATGCGCTTTCCATCAGGAGGTGTGAGCCCGAATGGCGGCGTAAAGCCTACCAGACATGACCCAGTACTTCACCAGAGCTACAAGGCGCGGAGCAGCGGTCGGCGCGGCGATGGCAGCCTTTGCGCTTGGCGCTTTGCTGGTGTGGGGAACATCGGAACGCGACACACCTGCGCCGGCAACGGAGAGGTGTAGCATCGATCCCGATGCCGCATCTCCGCTGCCGGACGGCGATCCGGCGCCGACGCAGACGCAGACGGCTGAACCGTCGATGCGGCTGTGGCGCGTCGTCGATGAACACGCGGCGGCTGTCAAGCCGTCCTACCCGGCGGACTGGTCCGAAGCTGGGCGCGCGCTCGTGGATGTGTCCGACGCAGCCGTGACCGCGATTGGGTGGCAGCTTGAAGCAGGATTCTGGGACTCGCAGGGCGCACTCGGCAACGGGACGGGCAGTTGGCGGCTGGTGGTGGACTGCGAACATCCCATCGTCGTGATGAACCTGCTGGAAAACCTGACGACGGGCCACCTGACGAACCTGTCCCCGAAATAGAACGGACATGGAAGGAGAGCCCCGTCACCGCCCGTCGTCGGCCCTGTAATCTGATCTCCTATCCCGGCACAAAGTGAGGAACTGCCATGATGAAACTCCAATTAGTCCGATTAGTCGCAGTTGCAATGTTTCTGGTTGCACTGGGAGTGCTGGGTGCCTGCGCCACTAAACTCCAAGTCCAGACATCCGAAGACACTGCCGACGCGTGCGCCTATGTGGGGGCGGAGATAATTTGGCTGATGTTCCCTGGATCTGGAATGTCAAATAAATTTTTTCCCGTCTTGGAAGGTGTGAATGAAAGGTCCGGGGACTGTACAGCAGCGCCGCCTTTGCTTGCGGCTTCCAGAATTCTCGAGGATGAGCAGTTGCCGGTAATCCGTCACCTATTGACCCAAGGCGCAAACGTAAAGCTCGTTGTGGACGCCGCCGATGCGCCCTTCGTAGACGATCCAAGGCTTCTCGGTGGGACGGCGTTGCATATGGCGGCCATGGGCAGTAACCGAACATCCGTGCTCGATATGTTGATTGAATTCGGCGCGGATGTCGCGGCTGGCACGGTCGGCGGCGCAGTGCCTCTGCATTTTGCCGCCGCCAAGGGCGACCCCGATATGGTCGAACTGTTGCTGGAGCGTGGTTCCGATGTGAACGCGACTGACGAACACGGTTGGACGCCGCTCCACTACGCCGCACACGAAAGCGAGAACGAGGAAGTTGTAATCGCATTGGTCGACCTCGCGGGAGCAAATCTCGAAGCGACTACTAATTCGGGCCAAACCGCCTACGACCTGATTCTTGCAAACCCGGTGCTGAAGGACACTGAGGCAGCATACCTCCTGGAAGGCCGGTAATGAAGGGTAGACAGAATTTCGGTGTGATTGGCATAGTCTTCGGCGCCGCGCTATTTGTACTGACAGCGAATGCGCAAACGCTAAATTCGGACCTGATTGAACTCGGGAAAATTCCGGGCTCGTCCAATTTGGGGTGGGTTGAGGTCGAGCGCCAAAGCAACAGCGTGGGATGGCAATGCAAACATGGTCCGAATTACTATTCCCTGTCCAGGTTGCGGGAAGGTCGCCCCGTAATTCCGCCAGAGGTCTCTGAGGCAGGCAGCAGTGCAACACTAGCCTATGTGCTTTCCCAAGACATGCAGCCTGAGATCGATCCAGAAATTTGGCACGGCATGCTCGGCAGATTCCTCATATTGCGCCTGACGGGATACTCCGAACGCGGTAGACCGGGCTCTCCAGCCCCTCCGCCATCGTTTTCCTGGCGCGACTGGCTCAGACAAACACTTGAAAAACTCAACGTGAAGGCCGACCGGGAAGGTATGTCAAAGGGAGCGAAACAGAAGGCGCTTCGAAACTGGGTGCTGTGTCATATCAGTGAGGTTGAAGCGGAGAAGGTTCGTCAAGTCATCTACGACAACAAGCTCGAGAGCGGAGGCGAAAAATGACGATCTCGGGCGCAATTCGACTCGCATGTTTGTTGATGGTTGCGGGGTGGTGGTGTTCGACCGTAGCACAGGAGGCGCTGACCGATGCATTATGCGCGGCTTGTCCAGATACCGCCCGCGACATCGGCCCTGACAACCTCCCTCCAAAGGAAAAGACCGAAAACTTTATGTGGGTGAGGACCGAAGAAGGCATCGACCTGATCCGGAATCCAGAATGGGCCGGCGATGCGCCCGAGGTTCAGTGCCAACGATGCCCGGACCCGTTCGGCAGCATCTCATGGAGCAACGTGCCTGTGTCGGAGAGTTACGACCCGGAATTCACATGGAGGAGGGAAGTCGGCGCGGACGGCAGCCCACACCTCATTCTCGAGAGGAACCCGAAATGGAGCGGTGAGCGGTCGACCGAGGAAGGCCGGGAGTTGATAGACGAGGGCCTGGTTACGCAGCGCATAGACCGCAGCGACTCCGAGTATCACGCGACGGGAGAGCATGTGTTTCAGCATGAACTGCTCAAAAATATAGGCGGCGTGCTGTCCCAAGGCACCGTAGGATTCGTGGGCAGCGGGCGCTTGCCGACCGTGGAGTTGGTGTTGGATGCGGACGGAAAGTACCCGGGTTATATTGCCGTGAACGGCGCCTCTGCATTATCTCGCTATCGCATCCGTTTTGCGGAGTTGCTTCCGGCGGCGCTGTTTGTCGACAGCGAGGGCACCAGCCTTTATACGCTTTGGAGTGCCGACCGGCTGCCGGCTACTTTTTCCGCGGACGCTGGATTTGTGGAGACGGAGCGCGGACTGGGGTCGGTTGCCATCGAGTTTGCCGGCACGCGCTATGAGGACGCTCTGATCTTCCTGGACCTGTGCGCTGCGTGCGTGGCCGTTCCTGAGGACACTCTAAATGCTGTGATTGCGGAGAGTTTGGCTGCCGCAGAAGTAGCATTGCGGACTGTTAGCTACATCAATACCGATGTGGGAGCGTCCTTCCGGCTACAGGCGCGGGATACGAGCCGCGTGGCGGTAGTCGGCACCGTGTCGAGATACTACTGGAGCGCAGGAATTGACGAGGCTCAAGCAGTGTCGATCGAGCGAATCTGGCCGATGGTTGTTCCGGGAGAAATGCGGGCTAGCAGCCTGTCGGGCTTAGGGTTGCCGTAGTGGGTTGCGGTGCCGCTCCCCACGGCCTCGAATGGCCGCCCTGGGGACCGCATTCGACGGGCGGGAAATTCCGGCAACCCGGCCAGCGCCCTCCCGGGGTTCCCGGAAGCCGACGAAAGCGCCCCAGGAGGCCGAAACAGGCAGATACGACTCGCCGGATCATCGGTTTACGCCATTTTCAAGCGGTGCAATCGCTTGCAGTTGTAGGCCAGCGTCACCAGGGCCCACTCGCCCTCCACCTTGTTCCGGCCCCGAAGCAAAAACCGCCGAAATCCCATCGCCTCCTTCACGATCCCGAACACCGGCTCCACCGTCTGCTTGCGCAAGCGATACAGCGCCCGGTTCTCTTCTGTTTCCATCTTCTCCTTCATCCGCTTGAGCCATTCCGCCTTCGGCTCCTTCGCCGCCTGGCCTTCAACCGGTGGACGAAAATCATGCGCACGGCGACGATCCTCCGTCCCGACCGCCACCAGAACCTTAAGGCCCCGGCCTTCCAGCCGCGCCACCTGCGAACCCGACGCATAGCCGTTGTCCGCCAACACCCGGCCGGGTTCGCCCAACGCCTTGGGAATCGTCTCCACATCCGCAACCAACTCGCGCCTATCGCTCGCGCAGGAACTCACCCGCGAACCCAAAACCAACTGGCTTCCGTGCGCATCCACCACCGCCTGCGCGTTATACGCCTGACGCCATTCGCTGCGTTTGTTCTTGCGCATCAGCGCACTGTCCGAATCCGTCAGGTTGATCTGCTCCTCCGGCCTCGGCTCCTTACCCGGCTCCTTGATCTTCGCGCCCTTGGCGCGGCCCTCGCGCTTGTCGCGCGCCGCCACCTTGCGCTCATACGCCGCCCGATCCAACGCCGCCTGCGAACGCGCACGGCGATCCAACTTGGCGCACGCCCGATCCAGCTTCGCCTTCAGCTTCTCGCGACGCCGCAAATCTTCCGGCAAACTCTCCGCATCCGGCCCCGACTGCGCATCCGCACGCTCCGCGCGGCCCAGCAAGTCCTCAATCTCTCCGCGCAACTGCTCCCGAAGCGCATGGGCGCGATCCCGACGGAGGCTGTTGCGCTTGCTCGCGTTGGCGTCCACCTTCGTCCCGTCCACGCTCACCGTGCCCACCTTCAGCAACTGCAACTCCCGCGCCATCAGCAATACCCGCAAAAACGCCTCCCCCACCGCCTCGAAGTTCTCCCGCCGAAACGTGCAGATCGTGTCATGATCCGGATGACAGTTCGCTGTCACATACCGAACCCCAATGTCCCGATACGTCGCCCGCTCGATCCGACGCGAACCGAATATCCCGTGCGCGTAGCAGTAAATCAAAAGCGCCAGCATCATCCGCGGGTGATACTGCGCCGAACCCGTGCCCCGCTCGTTCACCTTGAACGATTCCATCGGAATCCGCTCCACCGCCTCCAGAACAAAATGCGCCAAGTCGTCCGACGCAACCCACTCGCGAAGGTCCGGAGGCAAAAGGTAGGCTTGGCTCGAATCCCGCTCCACAAACTTCGGCATCTCGATTACCCTATGGCCTGGACCGACCCAATTGTAAGAAAATACAGCCCCTAAGTCCGACAGGCTGCTAGCGCGAATCGGCATCTTGATATTCTACTGAGAGACCACGACTTGGAGAATCGCCATATTCTTCTCTTGATGAACGGCATCGACGCTACGCGCAAGCTGCGGCAGGAAGCCGGTCTCGCAGCGCGTCGCAAATTGGCCGATGCTCTATATCTGTTCGAAACCCTGGCGTTGCTGCGTGCTACAAAGCAGAACTCGCCTGAACAGTGGTCCAAGTTTATGGCAGCTTTGTCCTCGGATTGGCTGGTGCGTCAACAAACGAGATCTTGGGAACTGTACACAAGGACATTTTGCAGTGTGTACTCGGATATCAATAGCTGTGGCTGAATTGAGCGTTAGTAGCTTCGCAGTTTTCTTGTCCGACTCAGTAATCGGAGTGAGAATCCGCAATGACAGAAAATAGAAAGCGTGCCGTGCCGATAATGCTGCTGCTCGGTGCGATGTTTGTGGTTCCACAGCAGGCAGTCAACCAACAGTCTGGCGCGACTGTGCCATCTGATCTGGAAGATGCGATCCGCGACGGAGACGCGTCGACGGTTCGGCAGTTGCTCGACGCTGACGTGGATGTGAGTGAATCCTTCCCACTTATGTTGGCTATTTTGTCCGGTTTCCCTGAGATTGTCAGGTTGCTATTGAATGCTGGATTCGATGTCAATTTCGAAGAGCCATTGGATGCGGAACTAAAAGAGATATACGGATCAGTTTTTGGCGCCGACAACATAGCGGACTTAGTGGCCTTTACACCTCTGTCACTTGCAGCGTTGCAGGGTGAAACGGAGATTGCAGGGATCTTGGTCGAAGCAGGTGCACATGTGGACATCAAGACTGTGCAAGGTACTCCCGTAGCATTGGCAGCGGCTACTGGTCGCACGGATATTGTCAGGCTCTTGATTGATGCTGGAGCCGACGTGAATTTGATCCCGGCACGAACCGTAAACGGTCGGTCTTTCAATCCCCTGACAATGGCTATTGTTGCAGGACACACTGAAATCGTCAGGCTTCTGATCGATGCTGGAGCGGATGTGAATCTCTACACACCCTTGCTTGCGGCTTTGAATGCTGAAGAGGCCAATGTCGATATGGTTGAACTTCTCCTCAATAGCGGTGCATACAGATGTCCTGATCCTGGTTCGTTTCCGATGGGTGAGATCGTTCTTGCAGGGGCGCTGAGCGCAGCGGAAGACGAGGGAAAAGTGGAACTGATACAGGCTCGTATCGACAAGTGCGGTGATTGATTTGTGCATCAGGCGAAATAGCTCAAGGATGGAAAGAACCGTGTGCTTTCGTTCGATAGCATTGCCCGCTTCCGCCGCGCCTGCACTGCGCTAGCGAAGAAGCTTCCCGGTCGTTGCATGGACACAGGCCGCGCCGGGGTTGTCCTTGCACGGCGCATTGTAGACTTTCCCATCCAGAGGAGGGCCTGGAGTTCATGCGGCACTTGAATCGGCGTCCGGACGTTGCCCAATGCAGAGCGGTTGCAGGCCCGGCCGCGATGCTGCTGGCTCTGATCGCTGCCGCATGCTGGCCGGCGACCGCGCACACGGAAGGCGCGCCGGAGGCCTACAAGACGGAATCGGGGCCGTACAGCGTCCAGGTGATCGACAACCATGTGCTGCCGTCGGAGGCTGACCAGAGAAGCCTGCGGGCGCGCCTCGCGTTTCCGGAGGGGGAGGGGCCCTTTCCGCTTGTGGTGTTCTCGCACGGTTTCGCCTGCTACCGCGAGAGCTATTCCGGATTGACCGACCATTGGGCCTCGCACGGCTACGTGGTTGTGCAGCCGGAGCATCCCGACTGTCCGACGTCTCCGGTCAGGCTCAGGCCGCAGGACGCCACCGGGCTGCACTACATCCGCATATCCGACGTCGAACGGGTGCTCGGCGCGCTGTTTGCGCCCGGTGAGGAAATACCGGGACTGACCGGCAACATCGACTACGGCCGAAAGGTGATGGCAGGCCATTCCTTCGGCGGCATGATCGCGCAGATCATCTGGGGTCTGCCGCTCAAGGACCCGGAAGGTTCCGGGAACGTGAGCTACGCGCTGGACTTTGATGCGGCCATCATCATGAGCGGCCCGGGTCCGATGCCGCAGATGGCCGACGGCGCCTTCGCGCAGTTACGGGGACCGATGATGGTCAGCGGCGGCACACGGGATACCCGCAACGCAGGCGACGGTGTCATCTACCCCTGGGAGTGGCGCCTGCAGGCATACGAACACAGCCCTCCGGGCAACAAGTACTCCGTGGTGCTCGAGGAAGGCGATCATTACCTGGGCGGGCTCATCTGCCGCGACGACAGGGGCGGCCCGCAAAACCGCGGCGGCGCCCCTGACACCGAGGGCCAGACGATCCTGGCCGGCGTTTCTACTGCGTTCCTGGACGCCTGGCTGAACGACGACGCGGCGGCCAGGGGTTTCCTCGAGGAACTCGACCGGCATGCCGGAATAACCGGCGGACGCGCCCGGTTCGCCCGGAAATAATCACGACCGAGGACAAAGCAATATGAAGATCTCCGTTTTCAAGCGATTCATCCTGCCGATTGTCGCGCTCTCCGTGACTGGATGGGCCAGTGGGTCCGAGCACCTGGGAGTTGCCGTTAACGGCGAAAGGCTCGCCGTGATCGACATGCACCTGCATACCGGAACCTGGGCCGGGACGCCGCCCCGCTTCAGGAAACGCCTCACGGACCGCGTGCCGACCGGCCTGAAATGGACCATGGGGGTCTTCATGAACAACCGTCTTGACGGCGAGAGCATTCTCAGCACGCTGGACGACGCCGGCATCAGCGCCGGAGCGGTATTTGCACTGTGGAGTCCGGCCACCACCGGCATCGCCACCAATGACCACGTAGCCGAACAGGTCGCGGTGGATCCCGACCGCCTGTTCGGTTTTGCGAGCCTGCGGGTCGACCACTGGAACCTGGACGGACCGGAGCAACTGCGGCAGATGGAAGAGGCGATCGAGAAGCACGGCATGGTCGGCATCAAGCTCGCGCATGGGCACCAGCAGGTCCGTCTGGATGACGAGCGCTTATACGGGGTCTACGAGATTGCGGCGCGGCAGGGCACACCCATTTACCTGCACACCGGCACCAGCCCGAATCCGGGCACGCGCACCGAGCCGGCGTATTGCGATCCCGCCTACCTGGAGGACGCCATACAGCGGTATCCCGACGCGATTTTCATACTCGGTCACTCCGGCTACGACAGTTTCAACCGGGCGCTGACCCATACCGACTCGGCGATCGACCTCGCCCGGCGATATCCGAACGTGTACCTGGAACCCGGGGCGCTGGGCGCCGAGCGGGCTGAGCATGTTCTGCACGACTATCTGGAGCGCATCAGGGCGGGCGGCGTGATCGAGAAGTTGCTGTACGGGTCCGATGGGCCGCAGCTGCCCGGCTACGTCCAGTCACACCTTGAGGCTTTCGTTGCGGGCATGAAGGAGGTCGGTTACACGACGGAGGAGATGCGTCTGATCCTCGCCGACAATTTCACGCGGGTCTTCGGCATGCCGAAGATCGTGCTGGAGGACCACGAATCATGAGCAGGCAGCCATCCGTCAAGACCAGGGGATCCTCGATTTTCTCCTTACTCACGATGCGCGCCGCTCGCACGACGGCGCCGGTTCTGATTGCCGGGCTGTGTTTCGGCTGCACCGGCGAAGAGCCGCCGGCGCCTCCGATTCCGGTGGACCTCACGGTCGAAATCGCCGCCGCCGGCGAAATCGACCCTGCGGCGAGCGTGCGCCTGTCCGTTTATCACGCATGGACCGGCGCCGGGGACCTGCGCTATCCACTGGAAATCGTCGAGGGCTTCGAGACGGTTCTCGGGACTTCGAGTTTCAGCTTCGACTACCCGGTCGAAGGAGGTGAGGGCCTGGTCGTTTATGCATGGGTCGATGCCGACGGCGACGGAGCCAACTGCACCCCCACGGTCCGCGGCGACCTGGCCGACCTGGTTGAGATTGAAGATTTTCCGTCGGAAACGGTCTCCGCGTCACTGATGCTGGAAACGCCTTGCGCGGGACCGGACTGGTTCTTCCCGGGACCGGAGCCCGCAGGCGCCGAACCTCCCGGGCTTTAGGATTTCCGCATACGCTTCGGCCGAAAACGCCGTTTTACACAGCAGGGATGTTAGGGCCTGTTAACGCTATGCGATGCCGCTCTGCCGCTTGAGATTTAAGGGCTCTCCGACGTTTCTTCGGAAATATCCTCTGGCGCAAGTTGCGATCTTTGCCAGCCGCGACTTTCGCCGGCTTCGATCTTCGCCAGTCTCTCCTCAACCCATCTCATGGCATGCGGGTCACCATCGGACGCGCGCGCCACAACGCGCGCTATCGCATGTTTGTTGTATTCCCGCCATGCTCGGGCAAACCGGGCTGCGCCCTGGCTCTTGTCGAGCTTTTGCCAAGGGAGCAATTCTTCCAACGAATACCCCAGCAAGCGACGGATGAGCACTTCTGTCATGGCTTCATTCTCCTTGGTTGGCAGGCCGGATTATAAAGGCCAAAAGACAGCATCATTTCCGGCTGGATCAGCGCTGAGCGCTGAGCGCCGTGCAGCTTTTGCTGCACAATTGCCAACCGTTTCATCCTGCGGTTCCCGCGCCGGTCCGCGTTGCGTCAACGCGAACGGTGATGATGTCGGTGTCGTGGTATTGCTGGTGGTGGACCGACGAGGCCAGGCCGCGCAGCAGGCGCAGCGAGACCTCCTGTTCCGGCGCCTGGCTGGAACTCTGTTCCACCAGCAGGGCCATCCGGTCCTCCACGTTGCCCTCCCCGGGCGCCGCGATCAGTTCCAGTACGGCGCCGTCGCCTTCCTTGTGCGCTACCAGCAGCAGGCGCCGCTTGGCTTGGTGCTCGTCGTCCCGGTGGTCGAGCAGGGTCAGCAGGGTTTCCTCGCTGGCGGCCTGCAGCCGGCCGGCCATGGCATCCGACCAGCCGCTGCGTTTCGTGAACGACTCCAGGAATTCCTGGATTTTCGGCAGGGCGGAAACGTTGAACTCTGCCTCCAGCCGGCGGCGGCGCGGCGCCGTGAGTTCGAGAAAGAGGGTCATGAGCACCGCCGTGAGCCCGCCGGCGGTCATGCCGTTCTCCATCATCCCGCCGGCAAACTCCGAGAAGAACTCCGGGAATATGACGCCGGCCTGGAAGCCGGCGCCGATCCAGAAGGACACTCCGCAGATGAGGCCGTTGCAGGCGTTCATTCCGTCCTGGATCACCAGTTTTATGCCCACCATGAACAGCATCGCCATGAGAACGATGACATAGGCCGCCACCACCGGTCCCGGTATGGCCAGGATCATGGCAAGCGCCTTGGGCAGGAAAGCGACCGCCAGGAAGATCGCCCCCACGGCGATCCCCACTCTGCGGGCCCCTACGCCGGTCAGCTCGGTCACCGAGACGCTGGTGGAATAGGTGGTGTTGGGGACCGTCCCGGCGAGACCCGACAAGAGGTTGCCGACGCCGTCGGCCGCCACGGCGCCCTGGACCGCCCGGAAATCCGGCGCGCGCGGTTTGCGCCACGAAACTCGCTGTATGGCGAGCCCGTCGCCGATGGTCTCGATGGCGCCTACCAGGGTGGCGAAGACAAAGGCCGGCAACAGGCTCCAGAAGACCGGGCCGAAATCGAGATTGATCCCCGGCCAGTTCCCGGCCGGAAGCCCGATCCAGCCGGCTTCCGCGACCAGTCGCGTGTCGTACAGGCCGTAGAAACCCGCAAGAACCGATCCCACGACGACTCCGATGAGGGGCGCCCACAATCGGAGTACGGTATTTCCCCGCAGGGCGATGGTCACGATGACCAGCAGGGTGGTGACCACGGTGAGCGGAGTAGCGAAGGACGGCGCGCCTTCGGGTAGTTCCTTCAGCATGTCGAAGGCGACCGGCATCACGGTCACCGCAATCAGCATGATTACTGTGCCGGACACGGTCGGCGTCAGTATCCGGCGCAGCAACGACAACCGCCCGGAGAGCACGAACTGGAACAGCGAAGCGATGATGACCAGAGTGCCCAGCATGGCTGGTCCGCCCTTGGCTATCGCGGCAATGCATACGGCGATGAAGGTCGCGGAAGTACCCATGACCAGCACGTAGCCTGATCCCACGCGCCCAATGCGAACGGCTTGCAGGATGGTAGTGACGCCGCTGATGGCGACCGCGGTAAAGACCGCCCAGGAAAGATAGGATTCGCCGCCGCCGGCAGCGCGAATCACGATTGCCGGGGTCAGGACGATGCCGGCTATGCAAAGCACCGCGAACTGCAGGCCAAGGCCGAACGACAGCGGCGTCGGAAGCCTGTCGTTCGGTTCGTAGCGAACGTTCGTGGTCGTGGCCGATGGATCGCTCACGGTCTGGCTCCTGTGCCGAATCCGGCGGTCTGTGTTCGCGGGGCCTGGTTGGGGCGAAACATCATAGAGTCCGTATGCTCAGGATCCGATGAGGCGTTTCAGGGTGATAGCCAGGGAGAGGTCACGAGGGCCGCTCAGGCGTGTCGTGTTCGTGAAATCGGAATCCTGCGCGTGAAAGGGATGGATTTCGTAGGCGCCGGTGTCCTCGTAATCGCCGGCGCTGGAGTAGCTCAGCTTGATTCCCAGCAGTAGTCGGTCCGTCATCGGGAAGTCGGCGCCGGCGTAGGCGCCCCATTGGAACCGGGTGTCGCGGAAATCCGCGTCCTGGATCGAGTCGTAGAACGAAAGCGGTGGATCGTAGCTTCCGCCCGCGGTGTCCTGGTAATCGGTGGAGAAATGCACGCCGGCCAGTTCCATGGAGGCCACACCAAGGCCGACTCCCACATAAGGCGTGACCTGGCCCCATGCGCCGGGGAAATCATAGTAACCATTCAGCATGAAGGACCGGGAGTTGAAGTTGTCGACATAGGCTTGGCTGTTGGAAACCACCGCGCCGCCCGGGCGCGGGAGGATGGGCGCGCCGTCAAAATAGGTGATTCCCGTGAACTGCTGCTCGGCGTCGTTG
Organism: Gammaproteobacteria bacterium; assembly: GCA_963666765.1. Lineage (GTDB taxonomy): Bacteria > Pseudomonadota > Gammaproteobacteria > Steroidobacterales > Foliamicaceae > Foliamicus. Next base: position 902,667 of record OY762933.1, on the reverse strand, counting down.
CGTTGCAAGCGAACTGCCAGCTCAAGTCGGGCGCGTCCGAACTGGCGTCCCGCAAAAACTTCAATCGTGGCGCCGGCATCCAGGTCGATGTCATAACTCCAGCGGTAACCTGAGACGTCTGGAATCGGATCCTGGTCGAAGCAGGCCGCGTCGGGATAACAATAGTTTTCCCGGTTCCAGCCTTCCTGCTCAAGGGTGGAACCCCAGTTGGTGCCAATGCCGGTCCCAATGTACCAACCGGCGCTCGTGCTGACCTGGTTGCTGACCTGTGCGGCAGCCGGACAGGCGACCGCAATCAGCGCCGCTACGCCCGCAAGCGGCCCGGCTAACAGCGTGCGACGCATGCAAACCACCATTTAATCTCCCCCGCCGGAATCCGATCCCGGAATTATGCTATACAAACCTGTGTGCCCGGGCACACGCGCGGCTCAGGAGCGCCCCGTGGCCTTGTGCCGTGCAAGACGCTGTTTTTCCCGCTGCCAGTCGCGTTCCTGGTCCAGCCGGCGCTTGTCGTACTGCTTGCGCCCCCGCCCCAGTCCGATGCGCAGTTTTACCTTCGATCCACTCCAGTACAGGGCCAGCGGCACCAGGGCGAGGCCGCGCTGGTGGACCTTGCCGGCCAGGCGGTCGATCTGGTTGCGGTGCAGAAGGAGCTTGCGGCTGCGGTCGGGTACCGGCGGCGGGTGGGCGCTCGCGTTCGGCAGCGGCGAAAAGTTGGCGCCGGTAAGCCAGGCTTCGCGGTCGCGGATAGCAACGTAGGCCTCCGCAAGGCTGGCGCGATTGGCGCGCAGGGCTTTTACCTCCCATCCCAGCAGCGCGAGCCCGGCGTCGAGTTCCTCGATGATCTCGAAATTGCGGTAGGCCCGCCGATTTGCCGCAATGCGGCCCGGTTGTGGTTTGCGTGCCATGGTTGTGTGGTCGTGAGTTGCAGGGAGCGCCCCGGCCAGGGCAGTAGAATAACGCGCCAGCGCGCAGATCGCGCGGTTTGCAGGGCCCTGACGCCGGCTGAAACCACGTGTCATTCAGGTAAAAGACACCAGGTAAGGAATGCGTGAAATCTCCAGAGAGGCCTTGACACCCGGTTCGCCCGAGACTGTTTTCGATCTGGTGGCCGCGGTGGAGGACTACCCGGGCTTTCTGCGTGGCTGCGCCGGCGCCGAGATTCACCGTCAGGACGAGAAGGAGGCGCTCGCCAGCCTGGACCTGAAAGGCGGGGTATTCCGGCAGCGCCTGACCACGCTGAACCGCATGGAGCGGCCGCGGCGGCTGATAATGAAGTTGAGCGACGGACCATTTCGCCATTTGCGCGGAGAGTGGCGGTTTGAGCCCGCCGGCACGGGCTGCCGCGTTTCGCTCCGGATTGAGTTCGAGTTCTCCAGCAGGGCCCAGGATCTCCTGCTCCGCGGGAGCTTCGAGGCGCTTTGCGACCGCCTGGTTCAGGACTTTCTCAATCGGGCGCGGCAGCTCGCATCGCGGCGTGGCTGAGGAAATCGCCGTTGAAGTGAGTTACGCCGTGCCGGGCGCGCAGCGTGTGCTGTCGCTGCGCCTGCCACCCGGATGCACGGCACGGCGCGCGGTCGCTCTCTCCGGCATCCACGCGCTGTTTCCCGAGATCGACCCTGCGAGCTGCCCGCTCGGCGTGTTCGGAACGGCGGTAGGGGATGAATACAGGCTGGCGGAGGGCGACCGGCTGGAAGTGTACCGGCCGCTGGAAAACGATCCGATGGAGGCACGGCGTCTGGCGGCGAAGTAGCTCCTGAAAGTGGCGGCACTGCCTCTACGGTGTCCCGCCTTCCACGAGGGCGGGACGCCCTCGCTCCCGGGACGGGTGTTCCGGGCTAGCAGCCCGTGGCAAAAGCCCCGCTGCATTCGACCGGCGATCCATCCCGCCTGGACAGCGTTGCTCGTCGCTTGCATATGCCCGATATGCGCGCTCCTCGCGCCTTGCCAGGCGGGCGTCTCGCCGGTCTCGGTGCGACGCGGGGTTCTGCCACGGGCTGCTAGCCGCCGGAGATGGGCGTGATTTCTATGGAACTGACGCCTTCTTCGGAGAATTCGATCACGACGATGCGGCGCTCGCTTTCGAGGGTCCCGGCGGTAAAAACGTAGTCCCAGCGTTCGGCGTGAAACGGGTCGCTGACGGTTGGCGTGCCCAGCAGGTAAGCGACCTGCTCGCGGGTCATTCCGATCTCGACCTTGTCGATATCGCCGGGGTCCGTGATCCAGCCCTGGTAGATGTTGACCTTGTAGACGCAGCCGGCCAGCAGTGCTCCTGCCGCGGCGATCAGGACCAGGCTGCGCCGGAAAATACGAGGCTTCATTGCGGGGGAGGAGTATAGCAGCCGGCCCCATTCGGCGGCGCCGGCGAAGTCGCCGCCGTCAATGCCGTTTTCGCACGTACAGGACCAGGCTGTGGTCGATCAGTTCATATCCCGCCGAGCGGACGACCTCTTCCTGCAGACGCTCGATGTCCTCGTTGACGAACTCCATGACCTCGCCGGTATCCACGCAGATCATGTGGTCGTGGTGATCGCCCGAGTCGAGCTCGAACACGGAGTGGCCGCTCTCGAAATTGTGCCGCGTTACCAGTCCCGCCTGTTCGAATTGCGCCAGCACCCGGTAAATCGTCGCCAGCGGAATCTCGTTGTCGTCCGCCGCCAGCTTGAGGTGGATGTCGTCGGCGCTCATGTGGCGCTCGCTGCTTTGCGCCAGCACCCGAAATATGGCGAGCCGCGGCTGGGTGACCTTGAGCCCTACCGCCTGAAGGTTCTTGCGCGGGATGCTCCTGGTCACTTGCCCGCCCCCTCCGCGCCCGCAGGCAGACCGGCGCCGGCCAGCCCCCGGCCGCGCCCGCGCGCCAGCATCTCTTCGGCATGGGCCAGGGTTCGGGGCGTGATTTCCATGCCCCCAAGCATACGCGCAACTTCCCTTATCCGTTCGTTTTCCTTCAATTGCGCGGACACGGTTCGCGTGCCGCCGTCGCGTACGACCTTGCTGACCCTGATCTGCCGGCCGGCCTGGCTGGCGACCTGCGGGAGATGGGTCACGCAAAGCACCTGGCCCCGCTCACCGAGTTCCGCCAGACCGGCGCCCACCACTTCGGCCACCCGGCCGCCGATCCCGGAGTCGACCTCATCGAAGATCATGGTCGGCGGCTGTCTGGCGCCGACCGCCGCAAGCTGGATGGCCAGCCCGATCCGGGCCAGTTCGCCGCCCGAGGCGCAACTCGCCAGCGGACGGGCGGCCTGGCCGGGATTGAGCGCCACAAGAAACTCCACGCGATCGCTTCCCCTGCGCCCGGGCGCCTTTGCTTCGCCGAACCGCACGGAAAGCGATCCGCCTTCCATGGCCAGCCCCTGCATGCGATCGGAAATCGCCTGCTCAAATCCCCTTGCGGCGCGCTTGCGGGCCTGGGACAGTCCGGCGGCGCCTTCCTTCGTATCCCGCTCCAGTGCGTGGCGCCGCTCCAGCGCGCGCGAAAGCCGGTCATCCAGCGACTGCAGGCTTTCCTTTTCGGCCTTGAGCTCCGCGGCGAGCTCCGGCAATTCCTCCTGGCTGCGGCCGTGCTTGCGGGCCACGGCCAGCAGCGCCTGCCGACGTTGCTCCACTTCGTCAAGGTTGCTTTCCCCTTCCTCAAGGTCCATGCCGACGTGCCGGATCGACGCGACCGCTTCTTCCACCAGCACCTCCGATTCGCTGAGCAGCCGTGCCGCCTCCTTCAGCCGGGGCTCGAAGTCACCGGCGCTCTCCAGCGCCTGGCGGGCGGACGCCAGCGCGCCGCCGGCCGAGTGCTCGTTCTCGCGCAGCGCGTCAAGGGCGCTGGCCGCGGCCTCAAGCAAACGGGCCCGGTTGGCCAGGCGCATGCGCACGCGATCCAGTTCCTCCAGTTCGCCGGCTTGCGGATTGAGCGCTTCGAGTTCGCCGATCCAGCTGTCCAGCAGGTCCAGGCGTGCGGCGCGTTCCCCGGCGCGCTGCTGCAGGGATTCGCAATCGCGCTCGGCTTCCCGCAGGGCCGTGTAGCAAGCAGAAAACTCCTCCACGGCTTCGGCGAGCCCGCCGAATTCGTCGAGTATGCGCAGTTGCGCCCCGGTATGAAGCAATGCCTGGTGCGCCTTCTGACCACAAATATCGACGAGACAGGCGCCTAGTTCGCGCAGGCGACGGGCGGTCACCGGCACGCCGTTCAGGGAGCCGCGCGAGCGGCCGTCGGCCCGGATGACGCGCCGCATGATGCATTCCTCGGCCAGGTCGTAATCCCCGGCCCAGGATGGCAGCGGCGTTCCGGGCGATATCTCGAAACAGGCGGTGATGTCCGCCTGCGTTTCGCCGGTGCGAACCTGGTTCGAGTCCGCGCGTTCGCCCGTGGCCAGCGACAGCGCCTCCACGAGTATCGATTTTCCTGCCCCGGTCTCCCCGGTCAGCACGGTGAAGCCGGGCTCCATGTCCAGTTCGGCGGTATCCACCACCGCCAGGTTTCGAATGGCCAGGTGGGTCAGCACGGGCGCGGGGTGCGTCTGCCGGCGCTAGCCGCCGCCTTGCGTGGCCGGCCCCTTGGCCCAGTTGAGCTTCTCGCGCAGCACCGAGAAATAGTTGTAATCCGAAGGATGGATCAGCTTGAGCCGGCGGGAGAAACGGGACACGTGCAGGGTCTGCCCGTATTCGAGCACGCCCAGATCGACGCCATCGCAGCTCACGGCCGCCGTTATCCCGGTATCCACCGGAATGGCCAGCGTGAGTTTGGCGGCCCCGGGTATCACCAGCGGCCGGTCGTCCAGCTTGTGCGGACAGATCGGCGCCAGGACCGTGGCGTCAAGGCGCGGATCGACGATGGGGCCTCCGCAGCTCATGGCGTAGGCGGTGGAGCCGGTGGGCGTGGCGGCGATGAATCCGTCGCCGCGATGGGTGGCGATATGGCGCGCGTCGACGGTGGTGGAGAGTTCCAGTATGCGTGCTCCGCCGCTCCGATGCGCCACGACATCGTTTACCGCCGCGGCGCGCAGGGCCTTGCCCTTTCTGCGGGTCAGCCTGGCGCTCAGCAGCATGCGGCGTTCCGAGAAATACTGGCCGGCGAGCAGCGCCGACAGTTCGGACTCGAATCGCTCCTGCCCCAGGTCGGCCAGAAATCCAAGCCGGCCCAGGTTCACGCCGAGCAGGGGCGTGTCCTCCCGCACGGCGACTTGCGCCGCGCGCAGCATGGCGCCGTCCCCGCCCATGGCGATGATCAACTGGGCGTTCTGCGCCGCCGTCAGATTCTGCTGCCCGTGCGCAAGCGTGGCCGAGCATCCCAGTTCCGTCAGATGGGACGCCAGTTCGCCGGCTGCCCGCGCGATGGCGCCGTGCCCGTCGCGGGCAAGAATCGCCACCCTTTGAAACTGGATTTTCGGCATGAGCAGAACCTTTGTTCGTCAGCAATCCGGCAGGCTGGTACAGCTTGAAAAAGAGGAATAATGCACCATAGTACCCCCGCATGGAATACTAGTCTCCGGAAAGCATAGGGGAAACTGCCGATGAGCAAGCGCAAGCATTCCGAAGAGCCGCAAGCCGACAGCACGCCGGATGCGGCGGCCGCCGCCGAGGCTGCCGAGCCGCAGGATCCTGCGAAGGAAATCGAGGGCCTGAAGGCGGCGCTGAACCAACAGCATGAGGCGCACTTGCGCGCGGTGGCGGAAGCCGAAAATGTCCGCCGGCGAGCGCAAAGGGAAATCAGCGACGCCTATGGGCGCGGCCAGCGGCAGATTGCGCGGGAGCTCCTGGCGTCAATAGACAGCCTTGAACTCGGGCTGGTTTCCGCCGAGGGAGCCACGTCCGACAGCCTGCTGGAAGGACAGCAGGCCACGCTGCGGCAGCTGTTGAAGGCCCTGGAGCAGTTCGGCGTGGAGCCGGTGGACCCTGACGGCGAACCCTTCGATCCCGAGCGTCACGAGGCAGTCGGGATGCAGCCGTCCGAGTCGGTGGATGCCGATTGCGTAATGGCCGTCATGCAGAAGGGCTATCTCATGCAGGGACGGCTGTTGCGTGCCGCCCGGGTCGTGGTCTGTTCCGGACCTCCCGCCGCTGAGGACCCGGAAGACGGCTAGAGCGCGGTGATGCACCCTTCCTTCTGGAGCCACTTCGCGACGCTCCTGCCAGGAAGGGTGCATCACCGCGCTCTAGCCTTTTGCACCCCCTCACACTTGCCCGAAGCAACTACCGCCGTTCGCATGCTGTGCCGCCCAGCCCTTCCGGGAGTATGTGAGCCAGTGGGCGCCGATGACCCGGCGCTCACAGCGGAACCAAGCTCCTTGGATGGATTCATGCGTCTCCCGGGAGGGCTGGGCGGCACAGCATGCGCGCTAGCTCCAGATGAATGGGGGCCGTTGAATTGCACGGCCTGAATCCTCATATCGGGTATTGGCAACGAATGTGTTGAATTTGATGGAGACTCACGCATGGGCAAGATTATCGGAATAGACTTGGGGACCACCAATTCCTGCGTGGCCGTCATGGACGGCAAGCAGGGCAAAGTGATTGAGAATTCCGAGGGCGACCGGACGACGCCTTCGATCGTCGCTTTCGCCAAGGACGAACAGGTCCTGGTAGGTCAGTCCGCAAAGCGCCAGGCGATCACCAATCCCACCAACACGCTGTATGCGATCAAGCGTCTGATCGGGCGCAAGTTCAAGGACGGCGTGGTGCAGCGCGACATCGAAATGGTGCCCTACAAGCTGGTGGAATCGGACAATGGCGATGCCTGGGTGCAGGTCCAGGGACGCAAGATCGCGCCCCCCGAGATTTCCGCGCGCGTGCTGCAGAAGATGAAGAAGACCGCCGAGGACTTCCTGGGCGAGGACGTGACCGAAGCCGTCATTACGGTGCCGGCCTATTTCAACGATTCCCAGCGCCAGGCCACCAAGGACGCCGGCAGGATCGCAGGGCTGGAGGTCAAGCGCATCATCAACGAGCCGACCGCGGCCGCCCTGGCCTACGGCATGGGCCAGAAGCGCGGCGACCGCAAGATCGCCGTCTACGACCTGGGCGGCGGCACTTTCGATATCTCCATCATCGAGATTGCCGAGATCGACGGCGAGACGCAGTTCGAAGTGCTGGCCACCAACGGCGACACCTTCCTGGGTGGAGAGGACTTCGACAATCGGCTGATCAAGTATCTGGCCGCCGAGTTCGAGAAGGAGCAGGGCGTGGACATCCGCACCGACCCCCTGGCCATGCAGCGCCTCAAGGAGGCCGCGGAGAAGGCCAAGATCGAACTGTCCACGCAGCAGCAGACGGAGATCAACCTGCCGTTCATTACGGCCGACGCGGACGGTCCCAAGCACATGAACATCCGGGTGACCCGCGCCAAGCTCGAGGCACTGGTGGAGGACCTCATCGCCCGCACGATCGAACCCTGCCGCACGGCGCTGTCCGACGCAGGGCTTTCCGTCGGCGACATCAGCGACGTGATCCTGGTGGGTGGGCAGATCCGCATGCCCAAGGTCCAGGAAGCGGTGCGTGACTTCTTCGGGCGGGATCCGCGCAAGGACGTAAATCCCGACGAGGCCGTGGCGCTGGGCGCCGCCATACAGGCGGGCGTGCTTTCGGGCAGCGTCAAAGACGTGCTGCTCCTTGACGTGACGCCGCTGTCGCTGGGCATCGAGACGCTGGGGCAGGTGATGACCCGGCTGATCGACAAGAACACCACGATTCCCACCCGCGCCAACCAGGTTTTCTCGACCGCCGACGACGGGCAATCGGCGGTGACGATTCACGTGCTCCAGGGCGAACGCCAGCGGGCCGGTGACAACAAGTCGCTGGGCCGCTTCGACCTCACCGACATTCCGCCGGCGCCGCGCGGTGTGCCGCAGATCGAGGTGACCTTCGACATCGACGCCAACGGCATCCTGAACGTTTCGGCCAGGGACAAGGCTACCGGCCGCGAGCAGAAGATCGTGATCAAGGCCTCTAGCGGGCTGTCCGACAAGGAGATCGACCGCATGGTGCAGGAGGCCGAACAGCATGCCGAGGAAGACCGCAAGTTCCGCGAGCTGGTGGACGTGCGCAACCAGGCCGACGGGCTGGTGCACTCCAGCGAAAAGGCGCTGTCCGACCTGGGCGAAAAGGTCCAGCCGGACGAGCGGGCCGCCATCGAATCGGCGATTGTCGACCTTAAGACGGCGCTTACGGGCGACGACAAGTCGGTAATCGAAGCCAAGAGCCGGGCGCTTTCCGAGGCGGCGGCGGGGCTTGCCCAGCGTGTCTATCAGGAACAGGCCCAGGCCGAGCAGGAGGCAGGCGGCGCGGAACCGGAAATGGACACGGGCGGCGAGGACGCCGACGTCACCGACGCGGAATTCGAGGACGTTACGCCGGACGATCAGAAGAAGTCCGCCTGACGCGCTGCGTATCGGCGGGTAGCGAAACGTTGCCGGGAGCACGATTCACCCGCCTTGCATGTGCGCGCCGAGTGGGCGCGGGAGGGAAATAGGTGGCCGAGCGGGACTATTACGAGGTCCTCGGCGTGGACCGCAACGCGTCGGAAGCGGATGTCAAGAAGGCATTCCGGCGCCTGGCCATGCGCTACCATCCTGACCGCAACCCGGACCAGGGCGAGGAAGCCGCCAATCGTTTCAAGGAGGCCAAGCGCGCCTACGAGGTCCTGAGCGACGAGCAGCAGCGCGCCGCCTACGATCAGTTCGGCCACGCCGGCGTCGAAGCGGGCGCGGGCGCCGGCGCGTCCGCGGACCCTTTCAACACGATTTTCGGCGACATCTTTGGCGAAGTGTTCGGCGGCCGGCGCGGGGGCGGCAGTCAGCCCCGCCGGGGCGCCAACCTGCGCTACCGGCTGGACCTGGACTTCACCCAGGCCATTTTCGGCGCCGACACGCGGATCACCATACCGCGCACGGTGGCCTGCTCCACCTGCTCCGGCTCAGGGGCCCGGCAAGGCGCTGGCTTAAGTACCTGCGGGCGCTGCGGAGGCAGTGGCCAGACCCAGGTTCGGCAGGGCATCTTCTCCATCCGGCAGACCTGCGGGGCATGCGGAGGCGAAGGGCGCGTCGTGTCGGATCCGTGCGGGGACTGTTCCGGCAACGGCGTGGTCCGCAAGCGCGAGGAGATTTCCATCAAGGTGCCGCCAGGCGTTGACACGGGCGACCGTTCCCGCGTGCGCGGCAAGGGCAATGCCGGGAAACGCGGCGGGCCCGCCGGCGACCTGCTGGTAGAAATGAATGTCCGGCCGCATCCCTTTTTTGAGCGGGACGGAGCCAACCTGCATTGCCGCTTTCCCTTAAGCTTTACGACCGCAGCCTTGGGTGGAGAAGTGGAAGTGCCGACACTGACTGGAAACGTGAAACTCAAGATCCCTACCGGCACCCAATCCGGGCGCATCTTCCGCCTGCGCAATCGCGGCGTAAAGCCGGCGCGGGGCGGACGCAAGGGTGACCTCTTTTGCCACATGGAAGTGGAAACGCCGGTGGAGTTGAACAGGGCGCAGAAGCGGCTGCTCGAGCAGTTTGCCGGCGAAGTCGAGCGCGAAGGCGACCGGCAGCAGCCCCGCCGGGCGCAGTTGCTCGAATGGGCCAGGAACAAGGGCAGGGAGAGGCGCGCCTCATGAAGATCAGTCTGCTGGGCTCCAGCGGCCGAATGGGCCGCGAACTGATGACGCGGGTGGCTGCTTCCGGCGACCTTGAGCTTGTCGGCGCTCTGGCGGCGCCGGAGGATACCTGGATCGGCCAGGACGCCGGACTGGCCGCAAACCTGCCCGCCGTCGGCGTGAACGTGACCAGTTCACCGGCCGAGAGCGTCGCAAACGCGGACGTTGCGGTCGACTTTTCTTCGGCCGGGGTGACCGCGGCGATCGCGGACGCCTGCGCCAACGCCGGCTGCGCGCTGGTGGAGGGCGTGACCGGAATCGACGATGCGGGCCAGGCGGCCCTGGAGAAGGCGGCGGGGCGCATCGCGGTGTTGCAGGCCAGCAATATGAGCCTGGGCGTGTACGTGCTGAAGGAATTGCTCCAGGTGGCCGCGGAGCGGCTGGGCGAGGACTATGACCTTGAAATCGTCGAGACGCACCATCGCGGCAAGGCCGATGCGCCTTCCGGGACCGCGCTGCAACTCGGCAGGGCAGCCGCCGCGGCGCGCGGGCGGGACTTTTCGAAGGTTGCCGTGTTTCAGCGCCACGGCCAGACAGGCGAGCGCGAGAAGGGAACGATCGGCTTCAGCGCGGTGCGCGGCGGCGGCTATTCCGGGAACCACACGGTACTGCTGGCCGGTAACGACGAGGTGCTCGAATTGCGGCACCAGAGCCTGAACCGCGGGGTGTTCGCCGCCGGAGCGCTGCGGGCCGCCCGGTGGCTTGCCGGACGCCCGCCGGGTATGTACGATTTGTCCTCCGTAATGAACTCTCCCGCGATGGCCTCTTAGTGACTCCAGCGGTGCTAGCCCTGGCGGGCGGGGCCGTGTTTCGTGGCTGGTCGATCGGCGCTGATGGAGAGACCCACGGCGAGGTGGTGTTCAACACCGCCATGACCGGCTATCAGGAAATCCTCACCGACCCGTCCTATTGCCGGCAGATCGTCACGCTCACCGTCCCGCACGTGGGCAATACCGGCGCCAACCGTCAAGATTACGAATCCGACCGCATTTATGCGGCGGGCCTGATCATCCGCGATCTGCCCGTGGTGGAAAGCAACTGGCGCAAGGACACGGCGTTTACCGATTTCCTGCGCGAAGAGGGCACGGTTGCGATCGCCGGGGTCGATACTCGGCGGCTGACCCGCATACTGAGGGAAGAGGGTGCGCAGCAGGGCTGCATCCTCACCGGTTCCGACCACGCCGAGGAGGCGCTGGCACGGGCCCGGGCGGCGCCGGGTATGGTCGGCATGGACCTGGCGCGCGTTGTAAGCGTTACCTCGCCGTATGAATGGTCGGCGGAAACCGGCGACCCTGATCTTGATTGGACCGGCGGAGCCGAGGGCGCCGGATTTGATCGTATCGTTGCGTACGACTACGGCATCAAGCGCAATATCCTCCGCTCGCTGGCCCGGCTGGCCCGCCACGTTACGGTGCTGCCTGCCGAGGCGCCGGCAGCGGAGGCCCTTGCGCTCAAGCCGGACGGCATTTTTCTGTCAAACGGACCCGGCGATCCGGAACCCTGTACCTACGCGATCGAGGCGGTGAGGGAAATCCTGGACTCGGGAACGCCGGTGCTGGGGATCTGCCTGGGGCACCAGATTCTGGGCCTTGCCTGCGGTGCGCAAACAATGAAGATGAAATTTGGACATCATGGGGCCAATCATCCTATCGTTGACCTGGAAAGCGGCGAGGTGGCCATCAGCAGCCAGAATCACGGCTTTGCGGTGGAGGAGGAAAGCCTGCCGGATTGCCTGCTGGCAACCCATCGCTCGCTGTTCGACGGAACCCTGCAGGGGCTGGTGCACCGCAGCCTGCCCGCCATCGGCTTTCAGGGCCACCCCGAGGCCAGCCCGGGACCGCATGATCTCGGCTATGCCTTCGAACGATTCGCCGGATTGATCAGGGCCTAGACGCGATGCCTCGCAGGGACGATCTTGAAAGCGTGCTGATCATCGGCGCGGGCCCGATCGTGATCGGCCAGGCCTGCGAATTCGACTATTCCGGCGTTCAGGCCTGCAAGGCGCTGCGCGAGGAAGGCTACCGGGTGGTGCTGGCGAATTCCAACCCGGCCACCATCATGACCGACCCGGAAACCGCCGACGCCGTCTATATCGAGCCGGTGAACGCGCGCTCCCTGGCCGCGGTGATCGAGCGCGAGCGTCCGGACGCCCTGCTGCCCACCATGGGCGGGCAGACCGGACTGAACACCTCGCTGGAACTGGCCCGGGAGGGCGTTCTCGAGCAGTTTGGCGTCGAATTGATCGGCGCCCGCAGCGATGTGATCGACAAGGCGGAGGACCGTGAACGCTTTCGCGACGCCATGCTGTCCATAGGACTGGAAACGCCCCGTTCCTGGATGGTGCGCAGCGTTCCCGAGGGGCTGGATGTAATTGGCGAGATCGGTTATCCGGCCATCATCCGCCCTTCGTTCACGCTGGGCGGCGTGGGCGGCGGCATCGCCCGCGACGCGGACGAGTTCAAGAACGCGATGGCAAGGGCGCTGGACGCATCGCCGAGCCACTCGGCGCTGGTAGAGGAGTCGGTGCTGGGCTGGAAGGAATTCGAGATGGAAGTCGTGCGCGACCGGCGCGACAACTGCATCATCGTGTGCTCGATCGAGAACGTCGACCCCATGGGCATACATACCGGCGACTCGATTACCGTTGCGCCGGCGCTGACCCTGACCGACAAGGAGTACCAGCGCATGCGCGACGCGTCGATCGCGGTGCTGAGGGAGATCGGCGTGGACACCGGCGGCTCCAACGTGCAGTTCGCCATTCACCCCGATAACGGCCGCATGGTGGTGATCGAGATGAATCCCCGGGTTTCGCGCTCGTCGGCGCTGGCGTCCAAGGCCACCGGTTTTCCCATCGCCAAGGTGGCGGCCAAGCTGGCCATCGGCTATACCCTGGACGAACTGAGGAACGAGATCACCGCTGGGCTGACGCCGGCCTCCTTCGAGCCGGCGATCGACTACATCGTGACCAAGGCGCCGCGGTTTGCATTCGAGAAGTTCCCGCGCGCCGACGCGCGGCTGACCACCCAGATGAAATCGGTGGGCGAGGCGATGTCGCTGGGCAGGACCTTCCAGGAGTCGCTGCAGAAGGCCCTGCGGAGTCTGGAGATCGGAATCGACGGTCTGTGCGAGCGGGTGAACGCGTCCGATCCCGATGCGCGGGCGACCGTCGGCGAGGAATTGCGCTCGGCGGGCGCGGAACGGCTGCTGTACATGGCCGACGCGCTGCGACTGGGGATGGCCGAGCGGGAGGTCTTCGAACTGTCCAGGATCGATCCCTGGTTCATTGGCCAGATCGCCGACCTGGTGCGCGAGGAAGAGAACGTGAGGGAGTCGGGTTGGGAGGCCCTGAGCGATGACTGGCTGTTGCGGCTGAAGCGCAAGGGCTTTGCCGACAGCCGCCTGGCGCATCTGCTGGGCGTCAGTGAGCGGCAGGTGACGGAGCGGCGGCAGGCGGCGGGGATAGGGCCGGTCTTCAAGCGTGTGGACAGTTGCGCGGCGGAATTTCCCACCTCCACCGCCTACATGTATTCCAGCTACGAGGAAGAATGCGAAGCGGAGCCGTCCGACCGGGCCAAGATCATGATTCTGGGCGGCGGGCCCAACCGGATCGGGCAGGGCATAGAGTTCGACTATTGCTGCGTGCACGCGGCGCTGGCATTGCGCGAGGCCGGTTACGAAACGATCATGGTGAACTGCAATCCCGAGACCGTCTCCACCGACTACGACACCTCCGACAAGCTGTATTTCGAGCCCCTGACGGTCGAGGACGTCATGGAGATTGTGAAGCGCGAGAAGCCGGAAGGCGTGATCGTCCAGTACGGCGGCCAGACCCCGCTTCGGATCGCGCGGGCCCTGGATCGCGCCGGCGCCCCGATTATCGGAACGTCCCCGGAAGCCATCGACCGGGCCGAGGACCGCGAGCGCTTCAAGCACCTGCTCAGCGAACTGGGCCTCAGGCAGCCGGAGAACCGGACCGCCCGCTCGGTCGATGAGGCCGTAAAGCTGGCGCGGGAACTCAAGTACCCGCTCATGCTGCGGCCTTCCTATGTCCTGGGCGGCCGGGCGATGGACGTGATGCACGGCGAGGAGGAACTGCTGCGCTACATGGCCGAGGCCGTTTCCGTGTCGAACGAGAGCCCTGTGCTCCTGGACGAGTTTCTGCCCCGGGCGGTGGAATTCGACGTTGACGCGATCTACGACGGCGAACGGGTCCTGATCGGCGGAATCATGGAGCACATCGAGCAGGCGGGCGTCCATTCCGGAGACTCCGCCTGCTGCCTGCCGCCGGCAACCGCCGGTGAGGAGGTCCAGGAGGAACTGGCCCGGCAGACCGGGCTGCTGGCCGAGGCGCTGGGCGTGCGCGGACTGATGAACGTGCAGTTCGCGATCCAGGACGGGGACATCTATGTCCTGGAAGTGAACCCGCGGGCTTCGCGCAGCGTGCCCTATGTCTCCAAGGCCGTGGGCACCCAGCTCGCCAAGGTCGCTGCGCTGGTCATGGTGGGGCGCACGCTGGACCGCCAGGGGGTCGAGGATCCTCCGCGGCCCGCTTATTTCTCGGTCAAGCAATCGGTATTTCCCTTCTCGCGCTTCCCCGGCGCGGACCCGATACTCGGTCCGGAAATGAAGTCAACGGGCGAGGTCATGGGCATTGGAACCAGCTTTGCCGAGGCGTACGCCCGCGCTCAGGAAGGCGCCGGCGTGGACCTGAAACGGGGCGGCGCGGCGCTGTTGTCGCTGCGCGATCCGGACAAGTCCGATTCGGTGGACCTGGCGCGCATGCTCCGGATGAAGGGGTTCGACCTGGTTGCCACGCACGGGACCGCGAGCTTCCTGGCCCGCCACGGGGTTTCCTGCAAGCGCATCAACAAGGTGCGCGAAGGGCGTCCGCACATCGTGGACCTGATCCGCAACGGCGAAGTGGACCTGATCGTGAACACCACCGAGGGCCGCGCCTCTATCCTGGAGTCGCGCGAAATACGCGCCCAGGCGGTCCGCAACAACGTCACCTATTTCACCACCCTGGCGGCCGCCGCCGCGGCCTGCCGAGCCATCGACTACTACGGCGCAGGCGCGGTATCGCGATTACAGGACTTGCACGAGGCGATGGCGACGTGACCCAGGTTCCCATGACCCGCGCCGGTGAACAGGCGCTGCGCGACGAATTGAAGCGGCTCAGGAACGAGGAACGACCGCGTCTGGCGCGCGCCATAGGCGAGGCGCGCGAGCATGGCGATTTGCGCGAGAACGCCGAATATCACGCCGCCAAGGAGCAACAGGGTCTGGTCGAGGCCCGCATCCGGGACATCGAAGGCCGGCTGGCCTACGCCCGGGTCATCGATCTGGACCGGATTCCGCATGACGGGCGGGTGGTTTTCGGCGTTACGGTCGATCTCAGGAGTCTCGACGAAGGTGAGCCGGTCCGTTACCAGATCGTCGGCGAGGACGAGGCCAGGGTGCGGGACGACGCGATTTCCTTTGTCTCGCCGATGGCCCGTTCGTTGATCGGCAAGTACGAAGGAGACGAGATCTCGTTCAGCACGCCGGGCGGGGTCCGGCGCTATGAAATCCTGGCCGTAAATTACGAGTAAGCGCGGATGAAGGCCGGCGCCTGGGCGGATCACTGGACACGGCGCGCCCGCGCCGAAGGTTGGCGGTCCCGGGCCGTATACAAGCTTGAGGAACTCGATCGCCGCGACCGTATCTTTAGCCGTGGCGGGCGAATTGTCGACCTGGGAGCGGCGCCCGGGGGATGGAGCCAGTACGCGGCGCGCAGGGTGGCGCCGGGCGGATTGGTTCTGGCCATGGACATCGAGCCCATGGAGCCGCTCGAAGGCGTGACGGTGATTCAGGGGGACATTGCCGATCCGGCTGCAATTGCGGATCTCGGGCGCATGCTGGCTGGGCCGGCGGATGCCGTGATCTCGGACCTGGCGCCGAAACTGAGCGGCAACCGCGATCGTGACCAGGCTGTATCCATGGAATTGGCCGCCATGGCCCTTGAGGCGGCCCTGGCGCTCCTGGGTCCGGGCGGAGCCTTCGTGACCAAGCTCTTTCAGGGCGCCGGATTCGAGGAGTTCGTGGCTGGCGCTCGCGCCAGACTGCGCAAGGTGCGGCTGCGGACGCCCGGGGCTTCCAGAAAGGCCAGCCGCGAGACCTACCTGGTGGGGCGCGCCTGATTTCCTTCGGAACTTGAAGAATACCTTTGTCGCCCTCAAATCCGGGTAGAAGAAAACTGTCCGTACGTGTCAACCTTCTGTCTCCTGCAAGAACACCTGTTTGGTACAATTCACGGGCCAATCCGGACCTCATAGCAGGGGGCCGTAATCATCAAGGAGGCACCTGATGAGCTTGAGAATCAACGATGTGGCACCGGACTTTACGGTCGAGACGACCGAAGGCGCAATTCGTTTCCACGAGTGGATCGGCGAAGGCTGGGCCATTCTCTTTTCACACCCCAAGGATTTCACGCCGGTGTGTACCACCGAGCTGGGCTACATGGCCGGGCTCATGCCGGAGTTCTCCAGGCGCAATGCCAAGGTGATCGGGCTGAGTGTCGACCCGGTAAGCGATCACAACGCGTGGGTCAAGGACATCGAAGAGACGCAGGGACATGCCGTCACCTATCCGCTGATTGGCGATTCGGACCTCGAGATCGCCAAGCTGTACGACATGCTGCCGGCCGGCGCCGGTGAAACCTCCGAAGGCCGCACTGCTGTGGACAACCTCACCGTGCGCTCGGTATTCGTCATCGGTCCCGACAAGCGGATCAAGGCCATGCTGACCTACCCCATGAGCACCGGGCGAAACTTTGACGAAGTGCTTCGGCTGCTGGACTCCTGCCAGCTGACCGCTACGCACCAGGTCGCGACCCCGGTGAACTGGAAATGGGGCGAGGACGTCATCATCGTTCCCGCGGTCTCAAACGAGCAGGCCAGGGAGAAGTTCCCCGACGGGTGGGAATCTCCCAAGCCCTATCTTCGGATCGTGCCGCAGCCCGAATGAGTCCTGCGGCGCCCTCATGCCATAAACCGAAGACCGCCTCGGCGTATTTCTCGCGCCGGGGCCCTTCCTGTATGGTTGTACGGCCAGACGGCGCCGGGTAATGAACAAGTTCACCAAGAATCTCTTCCTGTGGCTGGTCATAGCGCTGGCCCTCATGATGTTGCTGCAGCCCCTGAACAACCGGGGGACCCCGGCCGAGGAGATCAACTTTTCCCGGTTCCTTGAACTGGTCGGCAACGGCGGGATCAAGGAAGTCGAGATCCTGGAAGACCGCACAATTCGCGGCGAACAGGTCGGCGGCGGAGAATTCGTAACCTACAGTCCTCCGTCCACCGACAATTCCGAACTGGTCCGCGAGCTCACCGTGAGCGGCGCGGAGGTGCATTCGCCCAAGCCGAAGTCGGAAAGCGCCTGGCTTTCCTTCCTGCTCAACCTGTTGCCGTTCCTGCTGCTGATCGGCATCTGGCTGTACTTCATGCGCCAGATGCAGGGGGGCGTTGGCGGCCGCGGCGGGGCCATGTCCTTTGGCCGCAGCCGCGCCCGCCTGCTGAATCCGGACCAGACTCCGGTCACTTTCGAGGATGTGGCCGGCGTAGAGGAAGCCAAGGAGGAAGTTGCCGAGGTCGTCGAGTTCCTGAAGGACCCTTCCAGGTTCCAGCGGCTGGGCGGAAAGATCCCCAAGGGCGTGCTGATGGTCGGCTCGCCGGGGACCGGCAAGACCCTTCTGGCACGCGCCATTGCCGGCGAGGCGGAGGCCCCGTTCTTCACCATCTCCGGGTCGGATTTCGTGGAGATGTTCGTGGGCGTGGGCGCATCACGCGTGCGCGACATGTTCGAGCAGGCCAAGAAGCAGGCGCCCTGCATCATCTTCATCGATGAGATCGACGCGGTCGGACGCCATCGCGGCGCCGGGCTGGGCGGCGGCCACGACGAGCGAGAGCAGACCCTGAACCAGCTCCTGGTGGAGATGGACGGGTTCGCCGGCAGCGAAGGCATCATTGTCATCGCCGCCACCAACCGGCCGGACGTGCTCGATCCGGCGCTGCTGCGCCCGGGCCGTTTCGACCGCCAGGTGGTGGTGCCGCTTCCGGACATTCGTGGGCGCGAGCTGATTCTCAAGGTGCACATGCGCAAGGTGCCTGTGCACGACAGCGTGTCGGCCAGCACCCTGGCCCGCGGAACGCCCGGTTTCTCCGGCGCAGACCTCGCCAACCTGGTAAACGAGGCGGCGCTGCTGGCCGGAAGGGTCGGGAACAAGTCGGTGGCCATGGAGGAGTTCGAGAAGGCCAAGGACAAGATCCTGATGGGCACCGAGCGCAAGTCCATGGTGATGAGCCCCGAGGAGCGCAAGCTCACCGCCTACCACGAATCCGGGCATGCCATCGTGGGCCTGAACGTGCCCGAGCACGATCCGGTGCACAAGGTCACCATCATCCCGCGCGGCCGCGCCCTGGGCGTGACCATGTTCCTGCCGGAAGTCGATCGCCACAGCCACTCGAAGCAGCGGCTGATCAGCCAGATCACCAGCCTGTTCGGCGGCCGCGTGGCCGAGGAGCTGATATTCGGCAAGGACGCGGTGACCACCGGGGCGGCCAACGATATCGAACGAGCCACCGCGATCGCGCGCAACATGGTCACCAAGTGGGGGCTGTCCAACCGTCTCGGTCCGCTGACCTACAGCGAGGAGGACGGCGAGGTATTCCTCGGCAGAACCGTCACCCAGCACAAGCAGGTGTCGGACGCCACGGTACATGCGATCGACAAGGAAGTGCGGGAGATCATTGATACCGCCTACGAGCGGGCCAGGAAGATCCTTACCGACAACATGGAGCGCCTGCACGCCATGGCGGACGCACTGCTCAAGTACGAGACGATCGAACAGTTCCAGATCGGGGAGATCATGGGCGGGCAGGAGCCCAGTCCTCCGCCGGGCTGGGGCAAGACAGGCAAGAAGAAGAAAAAGGCCGCAGGCAAGAAACGCAAGCGACCGCCCGCCGCCGATATCGGCAAGCCTGCCGAACAGCACTGATCTCGCCGTCCCTCCAGTCCAAGCAATCTAAAGTGGCGCTTCGCGATTTTCTCGAACTCATCGAAACGCTGTCACGCCGAATCGATGAGCACCGGGATTCGTTGAGCAAGAGCGAAACTCTTACCCGCTATGCTCTGATTGATCCATTACTCCGGGCGCTGGACTGGGATACGGAGGATCCCGCTGTCGTAGCGCCGGAATATCCAGCTACTGGAGGGCGCGCCGACTATGCGCTGCTTAACAGCGCCGGCAAGCCAGTCATCATGGTGGAGGCCAAGAAACTAGGCGACCGCCTTGAGAGGGCTACCCAGCAGGGTATTCAATACACTTTGCAAAAAGGCGTGTTGTATTTTGCGGTTACGGACGGCCAACGCTGGGATGTGTATGAAACGCACAAACCCGTGCCGCTGACAGATAAGCGGATTGTTTCTTTCGAACTTGGCAACTCGATTGCCGAAGCCTGCCGGAATGCGCTGGCCATTTGGCGTCCCGCCGTTCTTGACGGGAGCTTGCAGCCCCTTCCAATGTTGAATGGGCTTCGCGAGGGTCCTGACGAGGGTGACACTGTTTTGCCGCCATCTCCGGCGCCACCGGAGGATGGATATATGCCATTGCCGGCATCAATCACAAAGCTTAAGAACGAGGTCGGTCATCATGTTTCCCGCGTTTGTTTACCGGACAACACAACAGTTGAAGTACGGTTCTGGTGGCAGGTACTAAAAGAGGCTGTCCAGTGGCTCGCTCGCCACGGCCATTTGAAAGAGCATATGTGTCCGATAGGAAACCCGGGTGGCCGCAGTTGCGCAGTGAATACGAGGCCGGTCCATCCTTCGGGCAAAGCGTTTGTCAATCTGGCCCAGGTTGGTTCTTTCTATATCTCA
This sequence comes from Gammaproteobacteria bacterium, assembly GCA_963666765.1. Lineage (GTDB taxonomy): Bacteria > Pseudomonadota > Gammaproteobacteria > Steroidobacterales > Foliamicaceae > Foliamicus. Next base: position 883,124 of record OY762933.1, on the reverse strand, counting down.
AGACACGCCAATGCAGTCGGGATGTTAGGCAGAACGGCATTCGTGATCCGTAGCGTTGGCATGGATCCCTCGCGCTTCCGAGTGAGTCTCCGCGACAACAGCTCATAGAAACGCCCCGGCCTGTAACGACCTTGGAGCAGCACCCCTGCACCTTACGATCAGGGCTGGTAAATTGTCTGTAGAGAGTGGCCTTGCACAATCCAGGTATTGGCGCGCGCCTCGACTATTGGGCGACCTCGAAGTTGCGGCGAATGTAATCACCAAGCAACGGAACGGCAAATGAGTACTTGCCATGTCTGTTCTTGAAGATGAGACCTTGGCGGGCGAGTGCGGAGAGCATCTGATTTGCGTGACTTCCGCTAAAGGACTTTCCCGGCACTTCTTTTGATTTTTCAACAATCTCTTGCACAGTAAATTCACGATCACAATCCGGCAAGTGCGAGATCACGAAAAGTAAGTCTCGTTGTCGGTCTGTCGTTCGTGCCCATCTCGCGGAGAAAAAGTCTGTATCCAACTTTTGTTGGATCTCATGTATTGGAACCGAAGCTGGTTCTTCCCGACGCCAACATTGCACAAAGACATCATAGACTTCCCTGCAAATGAACTGGATAAAGTAGGGGTAGCCTCCGGACATGCCAATGATTGTGTCTACTGACGACTCGTCAAGCGTCGGTACATTGGGCATGCTTTCAAAAGGTCTTTGGATTGCTTCCCTGCTATGTGCATCAGAAAGGCTCTCCAGGAATACAACGCGAAACATGCGCTCGCAAAATGTACGTGCGTCAACAAGCCTCGGAAATAGGGTTGGCAATCCCGTCAAGACCAACATTAGTGGGAGGCCCTTACGTTGAAGAGATTGAAAGGCGTCAAGCAACAGGGAAAGAGGGAATTCTTCCTTTCCTGAATGGTCAGCCAGGTTTTGCGCTTCGTCATAGGCAAAAATGATTCCCCGGACACCGCCTGCGCTTGAAAGCACATCCCACGCACTTTCGAGCACCATCTTGAGCTTATCGAGAGCCAGCCCTGGCGTGTGTGAATAGATACCAAGAAGCGCGGCGTAGTTGAGAGTCATCTCCAGTGTTTCCTCCCTGCCCGCAAATCCGATGGGATAGACATGCTTTTTGGAAACGATGACGGTGGAGGTAATTGGCGACAGGTCCGTGCAAAGTCGTGTTGCAATGCTCGCTTCCGTAAGGCTGGCAGATTCGGATAGGTCAGCCCCTACCCACATCCAGTTTTTCTCGGAGGCAAGTGGTTTGAGAGTTTCCAACAAAACGGTCTTGCCAACGCCTCGAAGGCCTGTGAGTACCATGTTCTCAAGAATGGTGTCCTGCTTCAGTAGCCGTAAGAATTCCCTCTTTTCGGCTTGACGGCCTGCCAAGTATGGGGGCTGGTGACCGGCACCTGGTTTGAATGGATTAGCAAGTTCAATCATGAACAGTATCCTTATGCATGATTAGATTGGGAAGTAAATTTACATCATGCACTAATTTTATTCAATAGAATAAATAGAACTTAAGTTACAAAAGCTCGATATCCGCTTGCCTTTGATTTCGATTCAGACAGTGGTAGCGATTTCCTGAATAGTTTTCCAGGCTGAGCGCACGTGCTCGGCCTCGGTGCGGGTCTGGCCGACGGAAAAGCGTATGACCGTGCGGTCGTCCACCGAGCCCCTCGTCAGGTACAGGCGGCCATCGTCATTGATCGCCTGCAGCAGACGCTCGTTGAGTTTGTCCAGCGCCGCGCCGCTTACGCCGCCGGGAGCGTAGCGCCAGGTAATCAGCGCCAGGTTGGGGCCGGTAATCAGTTCGAAGTCCCTGGCGGCCTCGATCTCGCGGGCGAGCTCCCGGGTCCAGTTGATGTGCGAGCGGATTTTCTCGCGCAGGCCCTCGGCGCCGAAGGCCCGGACCACGAACCACAGCTTGAGCGCGCGGAAGCGGCGGCCCAGCGAGATGCCGAAATCGCGGTACTCGGTGATCTGCTCGTCGCTGGTGTTCTGCAGGTACACGGGGTTGATCGACAGCGAACGCTGCAGCGATTCCGGGTCCTTGAGGAAGTGGGCGGAGCAGTCGAAATTGGTGAACATCCACTTGTGCGGATTGAATACGAAGGAATCGGCGTGCTCGATGCCGTTCAGCAGATGGCGGTATTCCTCCAGCATCAGGGCGCTGCCGGCCCAGGCGGCGTCCACGTGCAGATAGACGCCCTCGCGCCGGCATATCTCGCCGACTTCCGCCAACGGGTCCATGGCGCCGGTGCCGGTCGTGCCCAGCGTGATCACCACGCAGGCCGGGGTCAGACCCGCCGCGCGGTCGGCCCGGATCGCCTGCTCCAGCGCGTCCGGCTTCATGGCCTGCCGCTCGTCGGTGTCGATGCTGCGGATGCAGTCCAGCGGGAAACCGGCGATGCGGGCGCCCTTGTGGACCGAGGAATTGGCTTCGGCGGAGGTATAGAAGGACAGCCTGTCGACAACCGTGCCCTGTCTTGCCTTCTCGCGCGCCGCGAGCATTGCGCAAAGCGTCGCCCCCGAGGCGGAATCCTGGATCACCCCACGCCAGCCGCCGGGCAGGCCCAGCAGTTCCTGCAGCCATTCCATCATGCGAGCTTCCAGTTCGTTGGCGGCCGGAGACGTTTCCCAAAGCATGCATTGCGCCGCCATGCCGGCGGTCAGCATCTCCGCCAGCACCGAAGGCGGGCTGGAGTTGGCGGGGAAAAAGGCGAAGAACGAGGGATGCTGCCAGTGCGTCATGGCCGGCGGGATCAGTCGCCGGAAATCGTCCAGGATCCGTTCCATGGGCTCCGGCTGTTCGGGCGCGCGGCCCGGCAGCGCGGCGAGAAGGTCCCCGGGCGCGGACCGGGAGCGTACGGGAAAGCGTTCGACTTCCTCGAAGTAGTCCGCGATCCAGTCCGCCACATCGTGCGCGTGACGGCGGAACTCGCCGGTGTCCAGGCAATCGCCGGTGTCCGCGCGATCAGTCATCGTCGAACCAGTCGTCGAGCTCGGCGCCTTTCAGTTCCTCGATTGCGTATTCATTGAAGAAGCGATACGCCACCCAGTGGTTGATCTTGTCCTGAATGGCGAGCTCCTGTTCCGAGTCCGCGCCGTCCAGGGACGCGCGGTACCTGCGAAGCTTGTTGTCGGAATAGTCGATGCAACGCTTGAGAAAATCCTCAACGATGCGCTTTTTCTCGTTGGCTGAGGCCATATCTTCCTCCATTGGGATTGCCCGATATACTACGCCGTGGTGCGTATTCCTGCCTGCCCATGACTGCCTATCCCGACCTCGACACCTACCGCCGCAGCCTGTTCGGCTACGAAGACGACCTGCTTTCCGGGATCATGCCGGCGGCGGTGGCGCGCGGCATGCCCGACATATCCGTGGACGCGGAAACGGGGCAGGCCCTGAATCTGCTTGTGAGGCTGATTGGCGCACGCAGGATCCTCGAATTCGGCACCCTGGCGGGCTACTCGGGAATCTGGCTGGCGCGCGCCCTGCCGCCCGGCGGCCTGCTGGTAACGAACGAGTTCGAACCGCTGCACGCCGAAGTCGCCGGCCAGAATTTCCGGCGCGCCGGAGTGGACGACCGGGTTCGTATCGTAATGGGCGGAGCGCTGGACGTACTGCCGGAACTGGCGGGACATGGTCCCTACGACATGGTGTTTATCGACACCGGCAAGGAAATCTACGCCGACGTACTGGACTTCGCCATAGAGAACACCCGGCCCGGCGGACTGATTCTGGCCGACAACACCAACTGCTTCGGCCAGGGCCACGAGGAACTGGAGTCAGGACACCCTGCCTATGGCATCCAGCTCTTCAATCGGCGTATCGCCACCGAAAAAAGGCTGCAATCGATGATCATTCCGGTCGGATCCTGGCTTTCCGTATCCCGCGTGCTCGAAAGCTGCGAATGACCGACGTCCGTACGCGGGCGCGCCTCAAGCCGTGGCGTGCCGCAACAGAGTTTCCACGAGAGCGGTCAAAGGCGCGCCGCCGGGGTCTTGCCGCCACGGTTTTGGCGCTTGCATTCCTCGTTGTCCCGCGCGCATGGACCGGAGAGGTTCTCGAGGTCGCCGAAGGCGTCTATCTGGCAACCGGTTTCGGCCCGTCGAACTCCACCCTGATCGCCGGTGAAGACGCGGCCATCCTGGTCGATGCGCACCACTCCGCGGCGGCGGCGGAAAGGGCCGCCGCAGCCTACCGGCAAGCGGTGGAACTGCCCTTTGCCGCCGTGATCTACACCCACGGCGATCAGTCTCACGTGGCCGCCGCGGCTGCCTTTACCGGCCGTTACTTTGCCCCCAACGTCTACGCGCGCTCCAACTTCAGGCTCAGGCGCAGCGTGATCGGCGTGGAGGCGCGAAAGCGGCGCCAGCGGCAGAAGGGCCTGCTTCTCGGAGACCCGCAACGTACCGAAACGGCCATTGACCCGTTGCCGGAAGAGGAGGACACCGGGGATCGCTACCTGCCTCCCGACCGCCTTTTTTACGGCGACCGCTACCGGCTGCGGATTTCCGGCGTAATGCTGGAGCTGGTAGCCGCTCCCGGCGAGACCCAGGATCAGCTCTATGTCTGGCTGCCCGAACGCAAGGTGCTGATCACGGGAGGCAATTTCTATCAGGCCTTTCCCGGGGACCTGGACGGGATCGGGGACCAGGCGGCTGATTTCGAGCAATGGGCGCGCAGCCTGGACCGGATGCGGGCGGAGAAGGCCGAAGTGCTGATTGCCGGCCATCTTCAGCCCATGTTCGGCGCCGCCGCGATTGACCGGGCGCTGGCCGACTATGCGGCGGCGCTTCGTTTCGTCCTCGACGAGACCTTGCGGGGTATCGACGCGGGCCTGGCCCCCGGGGAGCTGGCCGCCGCGATACGCCTGCCCCCGGAACTGGCCTCAAGCCCGGTCCTGGCGCAGTCCCACGGCGCCCTGGGCTGGGCGGTGCGCTCCGTCTACGCCCGCCGCATGGGCTGGTTCGACGGCAAGCCCGGCAGCCTTGTGCCGCTCGCGCCGCGCACGCTGGCCTGGCGACTGCACGAACTGGCCGCCGGCGGCATCTCGCTGGACGCGGCGCTGGACAACGCGCTGCTGCTGACGGATTACCGCTGGGCGGCATATCTCGCGGACCAGCTTCTGCTGATCGAGCCTCGGCAGCGGCGTCACGTCGAGCGCAAGGCCCTGGCGCTTGAGGGCATGGCCCGGGAACTGGAAAACCCCCAGGCGCGCAACTACCTGCTGTCCGCCGCCAGGGAGCTGCGCCTGACCACGCCGTAGGCCCGTGGATTGGCGCGAACTCGTCTCTCGCGTCAACTTCCGGAACTCTGTGCTGACGCCAGAGTTCTCATTCTCCGGACATGCGCCGGGATGCTGCACACCGGCAACGCGGAAATGCGCTCTCCCAAAGCATAGGGTTCCTCACCTGGATACACCACCCACAGGTGCTCCAGGCCAAGGCTCTCAATGGCGCTATGCATGGCGCGGGTAGCACCCGGCGCATCGCTGTATTTGCTTTCGAATCCGTAACGCCTGCCGGCGCTATGCACCAGCAGGTCCAGCTCTGCGCCGCCGTGCGTGGCCCAGAAGCTGGCCGAGCGCGTATTGAAGCAGGAGAGGAGTTGTTCAATAGCGAAGCCTTCAAAGGATGCCCCGACTTTCGGGTGCCCCGCAATGGCGGTAAAGGAAGCAAGCTCAAGCAAAGCGTGCAGCAGGCCGCTGTCGCGCACATAGATTTTGGGCGACTTGACCTGCCTTTTCTTGATGTTTTCATGCCACGGCGTAAGCGCCCGCACCATGTAGGCGCCCTGCAGAATATCCAGGTACCTGCGCGCCGTTCCCTCACTAGTCCCCATGGCGCGGGCAAATTCGGAGGCGTTCCAGATTTGTCCGTGATAGTGAGCGACCATGGTCCAGAATCGTCGCAGCGACTCGGCGGGCACGGTGATGCCCAGTTGCGGTATGTCCCGTTCCAGAAAGGTGCGGATGAAATTCTCCCGCCATAGGGCGGAGGCGGAGGCGCTGCGGGCCAGATAACTGCGCGGAAAGCCGCCACGTTCCCAAAGAGTTCGCCAATCCGAGCAAGGCGTCTCCGTGGTGTCGAAACCGGCCAGGTCAACTATCCCCACTCGGCCCGCAAGCGTCTCCGAGGTATTCCTGAGCAGCCGCGGAGACGCGCTGCCCAGCAGCAGGAATCGCGCGCGCGCGGGGGGGCGGTCCAGCAGCACGCGCAAGGTCTCAAACAGCGATGGCGCTCTCTGCACCTCGTCAATCACCACCAGCCCGCCTAACGGCGACAAAGCCTGTTCGGGCGCTTCCAGCCGGCGTTGGTCCATGGCCCGCTCAAGGTCGAAGAACGTCACGTCCGCTTTCTCTTTTGCGTACATTCGGGCCAGGGTGGTCTTGCCGCATTGGCGGGGACCTACCAGTGCAACTGCCGGATGCACGGCGAAAGCGGCGTCAATACGCGCGATGGCTGCGGGGCGTTCGATCATTGGCCCATAATATGCCTTGAAAATCTGTATATCAACTACGATATTTCAAGGTACAGAGAGCACAAGAAGTTTCCGGTCTTATCTTTGAGTTCGGATGAACTTGCCGTTACGATCCGAACGCCTGCGGAACTTGCAACCAACCCGGCAACCAGCCCGGCGCGCCGCCGCATACGCGCCCGACTTACTGCCGCGTCCCGGCCGCGCCTGACGTTGCCGATTGCTTTTGCGCCGGGGCTACGGGGCCTGATCCGATGCCCAGCGTTCGGCGATTTGGTCCAGGTAAATGGTCCGATCTCTAGCGAGGTCAACCATATCGGCTGCGGGCAGCTCATTGACGGAGAGGATATATGCCAACTCTTCGCTGCTACTGTTGCGCCGGCGAACCAATGCTCCGAAGACCAGTTCGGGGCGGCCATCTCCCGTCAGGTCGCCTGCGAACACGGCGCCGTTAAACTGTAATTCCGGCTCTCTGAAGCGAAACTCCCACGAATTCCGCCTTGCCGGCTCGTCCAGATCCCGGCCTGAGATCAAGTGCGAGGAGGAAGAATAGCGCCTGCTCAGGACCAGGTCGGCCAGTCCATCTCCGTCCAGATCACCCATGCCCGGTCCCCCGGGGTCGTATGCGCCGGCCTCATCCAGTTTTCGCGAGCCCGCCTGCTCTATGATTTTCGAGAGCTCGATCACGCCATCCTCCGCGCCATCCGCGGCGTCCGCAGTGCCCAACTCGGCGCCCGAAATGAGGTAAATGATTTCCCGGGAAGTGACGATGAAGTCTCCGAAACCGTCTCCATTCACGTCGCCGGCAGCGGTGACCAGCTCACCGGCCCTGATGTCTTCCCCAACCAGTTTCCAAAAACCGCCTGGCGGCGCCCCCCGGTTCAATTCGATGACTCCGTTCAATGACCCGTCGGCTTCGTCGGCGCCGGCCATTCCGGCTGCCGGAAGCAGGTACACTGCCCCGGCGCCCGTATTGGTTCCATCAGGCAGGTCCGGCGCTCCGATCAGAACGTCAACATAGCCATCGGCATCCACGTCGCCGGCCGGGGCTATGCTTGTGCCCAGGCTGGGCGTATTTTCACCGATAACTTTCCATGAGCCTTGCCGCGCCGCGAATTCCTCCAGATCAACTGTCCCGTCAACACTTCCGTCGAGACCATCCGACGTAGTCCAGTCAACCCCGGAAATCACATGCGCTATGCCGCCTGCCTCGGAATAGGGCGCGCCAACCAGAAGATCATCGCGTCCATCCGCATTCAGATCTCCCGCCGAATACGAGGTGTTGTCTCCCACGCTGCCCCTAATGCGCCAAACGCCAGTTCCCGCATCCGCAAGCTCGGACGTGAGTGTGATCACGCGGTCTTCCGCGCCATCGGCTGTGTCGGCGGCAGGCAATCCCGACGCCGAAATCACCAGATCCGATGAAGCCAGGTCGTCGCGCCCGTCGAAATCAAGATCTCCAGCGGAGAAGACCTGCTGGTAAGGCCTTCTGATCAGTTTCCAGGATCGATTCATCGTGGCAGCCCGGTCCGCATCCACCACGCGGTCTTCTTCGCCATCGGCCGCATCGGCGTCGCTCAGATCCTCTGACGACAGCAAATAGACATATTCGTCCTGGGGGCCGGATTCAACCACAAGATCATCCAGTCCGTCGCCGTCGAAATCGTTTCGCACCCAGGTCCTGGACGCCTTCTTCAGAGTATAGAAATAGAAATCCTGCCGGGTTGCGTCCAACGGGAATGGATCCTCTTCGTCTGCGACTCCGTCGTTGTCGTCATCAACATCGAGGGCATCCTCGACTCCGTCGTTGTCCGAATCCGCCAGGGGTTCTTCCGGGAAGGGATCCGTGTTGTCACCGATGCCGTCACCGTCGCTGTCGTTCCACTCGGAAGGGTTGAGCGGGAAGGCGTCATCTGTGTCCTCCACGCCGTCGTTGTCGTCATCATCATCGCTGTTGTCGCCGATTCCATCCCCGTCGCTGTCCAGGGTTTCATAGGGGTTGAACGGGAAAGCATCTTTCGAATCCCTGCTTCCATCGTTATCGTCGTCGTTGTCCGTATTGTCTCCCATGCCGTCGTGGTCGCTGTCGTTCCACTCGGAAGGATTAAGCGGGAAGGCGTCATCCGTATCCTCCACGCCGTCGTTATCGTCATCACTGTCCAGAGCGTTCTCTATTCCGTCGAAATCGAAATCCACCTGGCGAAGGGAATTCCGCAGTCCACCGAAATCGATCACTCCGTCGGCAACGCCATCTGCGGCGTCCGCCATGGCCAGTTCGGCTCCTGAAAGGATTATCGCCGCGCCGTTGCCGGGAGCGTCGCCGCAGGTGCTTGCGCGCCGGAACTGATCCGCCGCTCCAAAAATGAGATCCACCGTTCCGTCCTCGTTCAGGTCGCCCGCGCCGGAAATGCTCGATCCCATACGGTCAGTGGCTTCGCCCACGAATTTCCACGAATTGCCCGCTCCGATCGTTTTCGCCAGCCTGACCACCCTGTCCGTTTCACCATCCGCGGCGTCCGCGCGCGCCAGGTCATCACTTGAGATGAGATACACGGCGCCGGGCTGCTGCTGCCGCCCCGCCTCCGCGCACCAGATGCCACGTTCCATGTAGTTCGGGGCGCCTATCAGCAGTTCCGTCCGGCCATCGCGGTTGAGGTCCAGACCGGACAGGGAGGTTCCCGCCCCACTGCCCACGCCAAAGCTCCAGAAGGCGTTGCCTTCGCCTGTCAGTTTCCATGCGCCTTCCAGAGAATCCGGGAATTCATTCAGGAGAATCACATGGTCGCTGGTTCCATCCGCGGCGTCCGCCGCGGCCAGATGGTCCATCGGAAGAATGTAGATTGCTCCGCTGCCCTGGCCGTGTCCTGGCGCCGTAATCACCAATTCCGGCTTTCCGTCTCCGTCCATGTTTTTCGCCATGGCGGCGCTCCCCGCGAAATTGAGCATTTCCTCGCCAAGGAACTTCCATGATTCGGCCTGTTCTGCAACGTTATCCAGATTAATGACGCCGTCCGTCTGGCCGTCGGCTCCGTCCGCGGCGCTCAAATCCGCCGCGGCCACGAGATACACAATGCCCCGCAGCCTTTCTCCTTCCGAACCGAAGGGTGCGCCGATGATCAGATCGGAGCGGCCATCGCCGTCGATGTCGCCGGCAAACGCCACATGTTCGCCCGCCTGCCCGTCACTGCCCACCAATTTCCATGATCCGGTCTGCGCGGCGGCGCGGGCCAGCTCGATACGCCCGTCGCTCTGGCCATCCGCGGCGTCCAGTCCTTCCAGATCAGCGCCTGAAATCAGGTAGGCGGCGCCTTCGCCCCGGTCGCCATACAGAGGCGCGCCCACCAGCACGTCATTGTGACCATCCGCATGCACGTCCCCCGCGGAAGATACGGAGTAACCGGTATCTGTTGCTTCATTTTCGCCGATCAATTCCCAGACGCCGGACTTATGCCGCAAATAGTCGGTTCGCGCAATCCCATCCTGCCCGTCCTCCCTGTCGGCATCCGCAATCCGTTCGGAGGAGGTCAGAAATACCGATCCCCGGTGATTCTCATGCCCATGCGCGCTGATGGTCCATAGGCCGCCGCCTTCGCCCCGCCGCGTGATGGAGCGCCCGACCTGATCACGGACCAGGCTTCCGGTTACTGCCCATGAGGATGGTTGCGCCGGCGCGTTTCCAAGATCAATTGCGCCGTCAGCGATACCGTCCGCACGGTCCGAGGCATCCAGGTCAGCGCCGGAGACCAGGTACGCGGCGCCGAAGGAAATGATCCCGCCGGGCCAGCTAACCGCCGGTGCGCCGATCAACGCTTCATCGAGTCCGTCGCCATCGCTATCGCCCGCCGGGTAAACAGCTGCGCCGGCGCGCGAGCCCGGTCTTTCTCCCTGCAGCCGGTAATGAAACAGCCGTGTTTGATTCGGGCGCAGCGGAAACGCGTCGGCATTATCCGTATATCCGTCGTTGTCATCATCATCATCGGTGTTATCGCCCAGTCCGTCGTTGTCGGTGTCCGCCCACTCGGATCCATCACGCGGAAATGCATCCGAGTTATCGCCCACACCGTCGCTGTCGCTGTCGGATGACTCAGCGGAGTTCAGGGGGAAGGCGTCACTCAGGTCGGGCACTCCATCTCCATCATCATCCCTGTCGCTGTTATCGCCTACGCCGTCGCCATCATGGTCCGACGACTCCTGAGGATTGTCGGCAAAGGCGTCGCTATTGTCTCCGACGCCGTCTCCATCCGTGTCCACCGATTCGGAGGGATCCAGCGGCAAGTGGTCCTCTTCGTCGGCAACGCCGTCGTTATCATCATCGCCGTCCGCAGCGTCACCGGTCCCGTCGCCATCCGTGTCCCTCGATTCAGAGGGGTCCAGCGGAAAGTGATCGTTCCTGTCCGGCACGCCGTCGCCGTCGTCATCCTCGTCATATGCGTTTTCCGTTCCGTCATCGTCGGTGTCCCGGGGGAATGGGTCGTTCCAATCCATAATGCCGTCATTATCGTCATCCGGATCCTCGCTGTTACCCAGACCATCGGCATCCGTGTCCGAGTGCTCGAAAGGGTCGGACGGAAACAAATCCCTGTTGTCGCCTACGCCATCGCCATCCGAATCAATCCAGTCGACCGGATCGGAAGGGAAGCGGTCCACGCTGTCCAGGTAGCCATCGCCATCGTCATCCTGATCGACAATGTTGGGGATTCCGTCGCCGTTTTCGTCTCCGCCAACCTGGGCCATTTCAATTGTTCTGTCCGGGGCCCCGTTGGCGCTGTCAAGAAGGACGAGGTCGGAAGAAGCCAGAAGATAGAACTCGTCCTGCGTGGCTGCGAGAACATCCGTGCGCCCGTCGCCATCCACATCTCCCGCCGGAAGCACGTGATGGAAATCCCCGGTCTGGACAAGCTTCCAGGATTCTCCGCGCGCGTGGAGGTCTTCGATCCGGACGTCATCGCCAGGTTTCAAGGCGCTTAACTCCTGCCGGCCAATAAGATGCCCATGGATTCCGGGCAAAAACAGATCGGACATCCCGTCACCATCCACGTCTCCCAAAGACGCAAACCCAAATATGTTGAAGGAGTTGATTTTCGCCAGGGGCGTGGTCGGAGAATCGGCCACATCGAGGCGAATGACATGATCTGAATCGCCATCAGCCTGGTCCGCCTCGGCCAGGCTGGCGCCCTTGAGATAGAAGATCGTGTTGACGCTCATCAAGAGCATGTCCGGAGGATCGCCGACATTTGCGGGTCCAAGGGAAACGGCGTGCCGCAGGGGATCGTTCACTGCGCCCAGAAATATCCAGGAATGTTGTCCTTCGGATATCCGGCCAAGGTCAACTACGCCATCCGCAGCGCCATCGGCCTGATCTACCGCCGGGAGATCGGAGGCCGCCGCCAGATAGACCGCTCCGATACCTCTGCCTGATTCTCCCGAATGGAGCCCGGAGGCCATTATCAAGCCCCTGCCGCCATGCCCGTCGATATCATCCACCGGGGCCACATAGCCCGCGTAATCCTCTTCCTGCGCGCCGACCAGTTTCCAGGACCCGGGCCTTTCGGCTATCCGGGACAATGAAATGAGACTGTCCGCTGTACCGTCGGCTTCGTCTGCGGCGGCAAGTTCACGGCCGGACACTACGTAAATCGTCCCGGCCTCGGTACGGGCGGCAATCACGAGATCATCCCGGCTGTCTCCATTAAAGTCGCCCAGGCCACCTACGCGAAAGCCGGCGTAGGTATGTTCCGTCCCCCCGACGAATTTCCATGAGTTCTGCTGCCGGGCGATATGCTTCAGTTCGATAACACGATCCGCCTCGCCATCCTCTACGTCCGCCGCTGTCAGGTCTCCCGCCGAGATCAGATACGCTGCGCCAGCGAACCAGAGCTGTTCCGCAGGTCCGTGATTCTGGGCTCCAATCAGCAGATCCGCGACGCCGTCGCCATCGATGTCGCCAGCCCTGGCGACGCTGCTTCCGGCCTCGTCTCCAGCCGATTCAGCGGAAAACCTCCACGACCCGGGCAGGGGGCCGGTCTGGTCCAGATCGATAATGTGATCCGCTACGCCATCAGCTTCGTCCGCCGCGCGCAGGTCCGCGGCCGCAAGCAGCCAGCCTCCTCCTCGCTTGCCGCCGTTCCATGTCCAGGGCATTCCGACAAGCAGTTCGGAGCGGCCATCGCCGTCGAGGTCGCCAGCGGACGACAACTTCGGCTCGCCCAGCAAACCTTCGCCGATGAACCTGTACGAGGAGTATTCTGACCGCGTGGCATCGCGAGGATACACATCCTGTGTGTCCGGAACGCCGTCGTTGTCGGCGTCGGGGTCGGCGTTATCGCCGATGCCGTCGCCGTCGGTATCCGCCCATTCGCGCGAATCGAATGGAAACGGATCGCCATTATTCCCGACCCCGTCGTTGTCGGTGTCCACCGTTTCCGAAGGATCCAGCGGGAAACGGTCTGAATTGTCGCCGGCCCCGTCGCTGTCGGTGTCTTTGGTTTCCAGCCAGTCCTCGGGGAAGGCATCCGCGTTGTCCCCCACGCCGTCGCCGTCGGTGTCCGCCCATTCACGTGGGTCCAGCGGATAGAAATCGACGGCGTCCAACACGCCGTCGTTATCGGCGTCGGGGTCGGCGTTATCGCCGATGCCGTCGCCGTCGGTGTCCCGCAGTTCGTTCGGATCATCAGGAAATGCGTCAACGGTATCAATGAATCCGTCATTATCGGAATCCGGCTTCTGCTCGTTGATGTCCTCCAGTTGAAACCGCACGACGCCGAGCGTTCTCGCCGCATCCGCGCTGTCCGCCGCTCCAGCGCCGATCCCGCAGGGGAAGCCGTTGCAATCCCGCTGCGGACTGGAGAACAAGCCGATCTCTTCGGGATGGCCGTAGGCGCTGCTGTACGCCATTACCGTCACGAACTCCTCCCATACGCCGTGACCCCGCGCCCATCGGAAAGTGCCTACCTCGCCCTGCGCTTGAGAATGTCCAAGGCCCATGAGGTGTCCCAGCTCGTGGGCCGTGGTGATCGCGCCGCAGTCACCGAAAACATGGCCTAAGGGGGCGTCAATGAAATCGTTAATGATGCCGTTGTCCTGATACCCTCCTATAGCAGGCGCCCATCCGCACAGGCCCGTGTTTTCAACAAACGGCCGGAACATCACGGCCATGTCCGCGCCGTGCAGTTCCGTGAGTTCGCGCAGCTCTCCTTCGGGCACGGTGGAGTCGGTCACAGTGTCATCGATCGCGGCTTCGCTGATACCCACCAGACGGATGCGCATCCCTGAGCCGCTGTTTCTGAATATTTCATCGGTAAGCGTCATCAGATGACTGATGCGGGAGACGGCGTCGCCCCGGTACAGTTCCGCCAGGCCGGGGCTGTAAAGCGCCAGCACGTCAATTGTGGAGTCGCCGGGAGTGGAGTTGCCGTCGTTCGGATCGGTGCCTTCAAGCCGTTCGTTGACGTCACCTACGCCGTCGCCGTCCGTGTCTTTGAGCATGTCGGCGTCGGACGTGGCGAACCTTCGCTCCGGAAGCTTTCCCCCCGGCGGAACGACTATTGTCTGATATGCAAGCAGGCCACCCTCGCTGTTCAGTATCACTGCGTGCAGGTAGTTTCTTCCGGCGGCGGGCGAATAAGAAAATGTCAGTCTTACCGCCGGGATTTCGCCCCCCGGCGGTAATTCGCCGATCGTCCGTTCCGCTATGGTCGAGCGCGGCGAATCGAACTCCTTTTGCTCAGTGGCCATTAGCGCGGCCTTCACTTGACCGGCGGACGGCCCCTTGGGGGCATTGCGGATGATGGGCAGATTCAGCGTGGCGCTTTCACCGCTGATCCGGATGGAGGGGGCGCCCTCGAAATAAGCGGAGGAAAAAGCGCTTCCGCCGGTTTCCAGTTCCACTGTTTCGGCAATCCAGTAGATGGATTGAACCGGCCAGTAATCCTCCGTTTCCTCGTACACCTCCAACCCGAATTCGTATCTGCCGCTTCGTTCGGGTTCCTTGAGCGCCACCGTGTAATCCTGAACCGCATGTTCTGAACTTGCCTGTACCACCGGGGCGTGCGCGGTAGCCAGTTCTTTCCATTCGCCTTTCGAATCAGCGCTGCGCCCGAGCAGCACGATCCGGAAGGGCCCGTCGGCTTCTTCATCATTAAGATTGCGGAGGCCGAAAGTCAGCGTGACGGAGGTCAGATTGGAGGTTTCTACGCGACAGGGGCAAACCAGCTCGATATGCTGATGCGCCTGCGCTCGCGGCGAAGGCAATACCAGAAGCGCTACGCTCCCCACTGCAAGTAGTGCGCGAATCGGCCAATGGGGCAATCGCTTGGGATCCCCCAAGGCAAGACTGCCTGATGTAATGGCGTGAGTTTTCAAACCTGAGCCTGTAGCGCCCCGGGCCTTAGCGCGGTCGCCGGTAACGCTCCGCTTCCGGTCCGATAATGTCAGGGCGGCTGAAATCCACATGCTGATCCATGCCTGCCGTGGGCATGAGCCAGCCCAGATCATTCAACGCAACAAGTTCAAAGGTTCCCTGTGGCGTGTCCAGATAGGCAAAGGTGTTTCGGGCTCCAACTGTAACCAAAAACCTGTAGCTTCGTGTTCCGGGCTCCTTGATTGAGCCCACGTAGGAGCGGTTCCCCCAACCATCCACCTTAACCTGCTCCACCAGGCCGTCGAGAGTCCTTCCCAGTTGCTTCACCTCAAAAGCCACCTCGTCGCCCTCCTTCCAGTTCTGTATCGAATCCGCAATACGAACCAGCCGCCTGCCCGGGACTGTTTCCTTGTAGGGCGGCAGGCGCTCAACCTGATCGGGATCGACGGTGTTCCAGGCCCGTCCAGGGGTTGCGATTCCGGTTGCGGCTTGATCAGTCCGGGTGGTTTGCGCGGGATCCGGAGACTCGCCTGACATCACAGCGGATGATTCCGGTGCCTTTTCGACATTGGCCCCGAATAACAGGCCAAGAACTGCGGCCAGCACTGCGGTAACGACAAGCCAGGCTAATGTTCTTGATATTTTCCGCATACTATCATTCTAACCTACAGATATTATTGAAAATATACTACGGTCGGCAGCGCTTGCGAACTTACGCCGAACTTGCTTTCCATTTAACCCGAGGTGAGGTCCACGTCCCCAGGTTATGCAGGAGTGTGTCAGGTAAGCGTAATGATGAGCGGGAAACAGGATCAGATTTGGTACAATCTACAGGTTTTACGAGCGGCTTGGCCGCGGGATTATTTTCCATGGTAGGCATAAGGCTTTCCCGTCACGGGGCCAAGAAAAGACCTTTTTATCACATCGTCGTTACCGACCGGCGAAACAAGCGCAACGGTCGGTTTATCGAGCGCCTGGGTTTCTACAACCCCATCGCGACCGGCGGGGAGCAGCACCTGAAGCTGGCTCTGAATCGGGTCGATTACTGGCTGGGACAGGGTGCGCAGCCCTCCGAGCGCGTGCGGCAACTGATTCGCCGCCGGCGCATGGAGGGGGACCAGGCGGCCAGTGAGGCGCAGGAGGCTGCTGTTGCGGACGAGGCTCCGGAGAACGTGGCCGCCGATGTTGCCGCGGAGACGGCTCCGGCAGAAGAAGCCAGGGTCGAGGAGGCTTCTGAGGAAGAGGCTGTGACCGCCGAGGCTGCCGAAGAAGAAGCGGCCCAGGCCGAGACGGACGGCAAGCCTGCGGCCGAAGCCGAAGAGACTGCCGCGGAAGAGCTGAACGCGGAGGAAGCGGCGACCGCCGGGGAAGCAGTAGCGGAAGAGGAGGGCGAGACCGAACAGGAAGCAGCGGCGGCATCCGAAGAAGAAGCGGCGGAAGGCGAGGGCGAAGCCGAACAGGCCGCGGCGGAGGCCGGGGAAGAACCAGACGAGGACGCGCCGGATGACGGCGGCGCGCAGGAAGATGGCCAAGGCGCCACCGCGACCGGCAAGGACTCGGGCTGAGCCGGAACAGCCGGAGAACCAGACGCCGGAAGCAATACTGATTCCCATGGGCCGGCTGGGCGCCGCCCGGGGACTGAAGGGCTGGCTCAGGGTGAAATCCTTTGCCGACCCGCCCGCACAACTTCAGAACTACCGCACTTGGAATCTGCTCGTGAACGGCCAGTGCAGGGAGATGACCTTGCAGCGCTTTCGGATCACTCCCCGGGGCCTGGAATGCCTCCTGGAAGGGATAGATACGCGCGATGCGGCGGAAGGCCTGCGCGGCGCGGAGATCCGGGTGAATCGCGCGGATCTGCCGCCGGCCGGCAAGGATGAATGGTATTGGGCCGACCTGGAAGGCCTCGAAGTGCGAAATCTCGAGGGCGAGCCCCTGGGCCGGGTCAGCGGCCTGATGGCCACCGGCGCCAATGACGTGCTGATCGTGGAGGGCAGGCGCAGGCGGCTGATTCCCTTTGTGCCGGGAAGCCGGGTGCGCGAGGTCAACCTCCAGGAGCGCCGGCTGATCGTCGACTGGGACCCGGCGGATTAGGGCGGGCCCCGGATGCAAATCACTACCGTATGCCTGCACCCGGAAATGGTGCTGGACGCCTTCAGGGGCGGCGTTTGCGGGCGTGCGCTGGAAGCTGGCGTGGCCGGCCTGCGATGCGTGAACCCGCGCGACTTCGCCGCCGGGCCGCACCGCAGCGTGGACGACCGTCCCTACGGCGGAGGCCCCGGCATGGTCCTGAGCCCCGCGCCCATGCTGGCGGCGATCAGGTCGGCGCGCGCCGAGGCGCCCGGCGGCGCGCCGGTCATCTTTCTGACTCCGCAAGGCGACCGCTTCAGCCAGCAGCGCGCGCGGGAACTGGCGTCCGGCCGCGGCATGGTGCTGGTCGCGGGGCGCTACGAAGGGATTGACGAACGCGTGGTGGAACTGGAAGCCGACGAAGAACTGTCACTGGGAGACTTTGTCCTGAGTGGCGGCGAACTGGCCGCTTGCGTGGTCATCGACGCAGTGGTGCGGCTGTTGCCCGGCGCCCTGGGTGATGATCGCTCGGCCGAGGAGGACTCGTTCTCTGTTGGCCTTCTGGATTTTCCGCAGTACACTCGACCCGCCGTGGTGGAAGGCCGGGCAGCGCCGGAAGTGCTGCTGGGCGGCGATCACGAGCAGGTGCGGACCTGGCGCCTGAAGCAGTCGCTGGGGCGCACCTGGAAGCGCCGGCCGGATTTGTTCACGGCTCTTGAGCTGAATGAGCAGGAACGGCGTCTGCTGGCGGAATTCCAAGCGGAATACGACATTAAAATACGAGACGCGAAAGATGACCAACATCATTGAACAACTTGAAGCGGAACAACTCCGCACCGACCTTCCGGACTTCTCTCCGGGAGACACGGTCGTGGTGCAGGTGCGGGTGCACGAGGGGCAGCGCCAGCGTTTGCAGGCCTTTGAAGGCGTCGTAATCGCCAAGCGCAACCGCGGGCTTAATTCCTCGTTTACCGTGCGCAAGATATCGCACGGCGAAGGGGTCGAGCGGGTTTTTCAGACACACAGCCCGATGATTGCCGGTCTCACGGTGAAGCGCCGCGGCGACGTGCGGCGCGCAAAGCTCTATTACCTTCGGCAGCGGCGCGGGCGGAGCGCGAGAATTCGCGAGAAGCTATGAGGCGAAAGGGCCTGGCGCTTGCTCTCGCGGCGATAGGCCTTTCCGGCTGCGGATCGCTGATTCAGTCCGCAACCAGCAGCCTGACCGAACAGCTCGGCGATGCCGTTCTCGGCCACGACGATCCCGAACTCGTTCGCGAAGCCACCCCCACGCTGCTCATCCTGATCGACAGCCTGGCCGGTGAGGACGCAGGCCCCGCGGTCCTGGGCTCCGCCGCCCAGTTGTATGCCGCCTACGGCGTGGTCTTCGTCAATGATCCCGAACGGACTCACAAGCTGACGGAGCGGGCCTATGGTTACGGCCGCAGGGCCCTGTGCGCCGCCGACCGGGCCGGCTGCGGAGTGCAGCAGCTGGGTTTCGACGAATACGAGGCCCGGATAGGCGCGTATCCGGCCGCCAGGGCGCAAGCCCTGTATGACTACGTGATCGGCTATCTTTCCTGGATCCAGGCCCGTGGCGACTACGAGGCGCTGGCCCGGCTGCCGCGTCTGCAGGTGGCGCTGGAACGGCTGCTGGATGTCGCGCCGCCGGACATTCGCGGGCGCGCGCACATGTACATGGGCGTGCTGCAATGCCTGCGCCCGGCCTCGCTGGGCGGCGAACCGGAAGAGGGCATGCGGAACTTTGATGAGGCGTTGCGTCTGACACAGCGCAAGGACCTGAGCGTACTGGTGGAGTATGCGAGAAACTGCGCCCGCTTGCTCTATGATCGCGAGTTGCATGACAGGCTGCTTGAAGAGGCGGTCGACGCCCCGGTCGATCAGCCGGGCCTGACGCTTTTCAACAACCTGGCCAAGGCCGACGCCAGGGAATTGCTGAGTACTGCCGATGAATATTTTTGAGTCCCGTCAGCCGAAGTCCGCCGCGCTGATTTTGGCGGCCCTGCTGGCGGCCGGGCCGCTTTCGGCGCAGACGCTCAAGATCGCAACGGTTACGCCCGAGGGGTCGGCCTGGATGCGCGACATGCGTGCCGCGGGCGCGGAGATTGGCGAGCGCACCGGGGGTGAGGTGCAGGTGAAATTCTACGGTGGCGGCGTGATGGGCGACGACCTCAGGGTCCTGCGCAAGATTCGCACAGGCCAACTGCAGGGAGCGGTGCTGACTTCCAGCGCGCTGGCCGGCAGGTATCCGAACGTGCTGCAGTACGGCCTTCCGCTGATGTTCCGTTCGCGCGAGGAAATGCTTTTCATTCGCCGGCGGTTTGATCCCGTGCTGGAGCAGGGCCTGCGCGACAGCGGATACGAGACCTTCGGCTTCGGCAGCCTGGGCTTCGCCCTCATCATGTCGGGCAGGAAGCCGGTGGTTCGGCTTGAAGACGCGCGCGGGCTCAAGATCTGGGTGCCCGACGGCGATGACATCGGGCTGCGCGCAATGCGTTCGGTGGGCCTGGCCCCCGTCCAGCTGCCGGTATCCGACGTGCTGGTGGGCCTGCAGACGGGGCTGGTGGAGGTTATCGTCACGCCGCCGTCGGGCGCGATCCTGCTGCAGTGGCACACCCGTTTGCGCTATGTCACGGACTTTCCCGTGGTATTTGCTTTCGGACTGCTGGCGATGGACAGGAGGGCTTTCGGCCGGCTTTCCGAGTCCAACCAGGCGATAGTCCGCGAGGAATTCGGCGTGCTGGCGGCCCAGCTTGACCGCCGCGATGCCCAGGACAATAGGGAAGCCACGCAGGCGCTGAAGAATTCCGGGCTTGAATACCTGGCGCTGACGTCCGAAGAAATTCTCCGCTGGCGCCAGGCATTCACCGAGATCTACCCCGAACTGGTGCGCGAAGCGGGGATCTCGCGCGACATGCATGAAGAAATCATGCAGGCGCTTCACGATTTCCGCGCCGAATCGGGATCCGGCTGATTCAAGTGCGGAACTAGCGGGGGGCTCCGGTGGCGGGCAGGGCGGGCAAGATTGCCGGGCGGTTTCTCACTGGCCTGCTGGCCTCCTGCCTGGGTGCGATGCTTGTCCTGGCGGCGGCGCAGATCCTTTGGCGCAACGTCTTCCGCATGTCCATTCCGTACAGCGAACAGCTGCTGGAATGGCTGGTGCTGTGGATCGCCATGCTGGGCGCGATGGCCGCCAGCGTCGGCAGCCGCCATATCACGATAGACGCGCTTTCGCAGGTGCTTTCGGAATCGGCCCGCAGGTGGGCCGGCGTCGCGGCCCAGGTCTTCGCGATGCTTGCCTGCGTGGCGCTGCTGTTGATCTGCGGGTCGTACTGGCTGGACACGATTAACTACGGCGAAACCACCCTGGGCGGCCTGCCGCGCTGGATATTCGAGGCCATCCTGCCTGCCGCCTTTGCCGTGATGGCGGGTGCTCACCTGGTTCACATGGTTTCCCTGCTGCGGCATGGTCGGCTCGCCGGGAGCGCGGGAACGGCTGGCTCCCCCAGGGCGGGTTGAACCCATGCACTGGATAGTCCTCGGGCTGCTGGCCATCCTCGGCGCGCCGCTCTTCGCGGTCATCGCGGGCGGCGCCCTGTTCGGCTACCTGCGCGCCGATATACCGCTGGCCTCCATAGCCGTTGAAATCCTGGGCGTGGCGACCCTGCCGGCGCTGGTCGCTATCCCCTTGTTCTGCTTCGCCGGCTATCTGCTGGCGGAAAGCCCGGCGCCCAGGCTGCTGGTGCGCCTGAGCGAGGCCCTGGTGGGGTGGATGCCCGGGGGGCTGGCGGTCTTCGCATTGGCCGTCTGCGCGCTGTTTACCGCGTTTACCGGCGCATCCGGTATCACCATCATCGCAATGGGCGCACTGCTCTATCCGGCCCTGAAGCAGGCGCGCTACTCCGAGCGTTTCTCCCTCGGGCTGGTCACGACCGGCGGCAGCCTGGGGTTGCTGTTCGCACCTTCGCTGCCGCTGATTCTTTACGGCGTCGTTTCCGAAACCCGCATCGACTCGCTGTTCCGGGCCGGCGTGTTGCCCGGCCTGGCCATGATCGTTCTCCTTTCGGCCTACTGCCTCTGGGTCAACCGCGCCGAGCGCCGGCCGCTTTCCAGCTTCGACTGGCGCGAAGTGGCCGGCGCGGTCAGGGCCGCGGGCTGGGAGCTTCCGCTGCCCGTCATCGTGCTCGGCGGCATCTATTCCGGCTACTTCGCGATCTCCGAGGCAGCGGCGGTCACGGCACTCTACGTCGTGATCGTTGAAGTGTTCATCCGCCGCGCGATACCGCTTGCGCGTCTGCCCCTGATCATGCGCGATTCAATGACGCTGGTGGGCGGCATACTGCTGATCCTGGCGGTATCGCTGGCTTCCACCAACCTGATGATCGATGCCGAAGTGCCCCAGCGGTTGTTGGCGGTGGTGGGCGAGGTGGTGAGCGGACCGCTGACCTTCATGCTGGCCCTGCTCGTTTTCCTGCTGATTCTGGGCGCTTTTCTGGACATTTTCTCCGCCATCGTGCTGGTGGTGCCGCTCATCCTCCCGATTGCCGCCCAGTTCGGCGTGCACCCGGTCCACCTGGGAATCGTTTTCCTGGCAACCATGCAACTGGGTTACCTTACGCCCCCGGTAGGACTTAACCTGTTTATTGCGAGCTATCGGTTCGAGCAGCCGATCGTACGCGTTTACCTGGCCAGCCTGCCGTTTCTGCTGGTGCTTATGGCGGCCGTGCTGCTTATCGCATTCTGGCCCACGCTTTCACTTTGGATGATTGGAACATGAAACTGAAAACCACGCTTTCTTTCTCCCTCCTGGCATTGCTGTTCGTGGGCGCCGGCCAGTTGCGGGCGGATTTCGATCTCGATGACATTGAATTGCCGGACGATTTTGTGATCGAGGAGTACGTGAGCGGCGTCAGGAACGCGCGCGGGCTGGCGATCGGCGAGAATGGCACGCTGTTCATCGGCACCCGGCGCCTGGGCAAGGTCTATGCGGTACGCGATCCGGGCGGCCCGGACCAGGAGGTCCTCGAGTTCGCGTCGGGCCTGATCGATCCGAACGGCGTGGCGGTGCGGGGATCCTCGCTGTTCGTGGCCGAGATACACCGGATACTGGAATACGAGAACGTCGAGGAGCGGCTGGGACAATCCAATCCGCCCAGGGTGTTCCACGACGGCATGCCCACGGCCCGCCACCATGGCTGGCGCGCCATCGGCTTTGCGCCCGACGGCTGGCTGTATGTGGCCCAGGGCGCGCCCTGCAACGTCTGCGACAGCTATGCCACGATCGACCGGATTCCGCCGCAGGGAGGCGAGCGTGAAGTATGGGCGCGAGGCGTGCGCAACAGCGTGGGCCTGGACTGGCACCCCGAAACCGGCGAATTGTGGTTTACCGAGAATGGCCGTGACCTGATGGGCGACGACATTCCGCCGTGCGAGCTGAACCATGCGCCGCGGTCCGGAATGCACTTCGGTTTCCCTTTCTGTCACGGCACGGACATCGCCGACCCCGACGCGAAATGGGCCTCGCTGGGCGATTGCGCTTCGGCGACGCCGCCGGCGCAGGAACTGGGGCCTCACACCGCGCCCGTGGGTCTTGCGTTCTACACTGGCGACGCCTTTCCCGACGAATACAAGGGGCGGCTCTTCGTTGCCGAGCACGGCAGCTGGAACCGCAGCAAGAAGATCGGATATCGCGTGATGATGCTTGAGCTCGAGGGGAACAATGTCGTCAGCTACGAACCTTTTGCCGAAGGCTGGCTGCGCGATGAAGAAACGCTCGGGCGGCCCGCTTACGTAATAGTTGACGGGGACGGCAGCCTGCTGATCAGCGACGACCACCGCGGCGTCGTGTACCGCGTGCGCTACACCGGCGCCTGACCCCCGGCAGCCAGTTCTTCGGCTGGACGATTCCGTTACACTAGGCGCCGAAATTCTCAGGAGTAAACGCTCATGCTAGGGAAGATATTTCGTGCGATCTGGACGGGTGTCGACGGTTTTCGCAAGGTCATCCACCTGGTCCTGATGATCTTCGTGTTTGTTGCGATGCTGGCGGTGCTGGGGTCGGGACAGACGGCCGTGAAAATCAAGGACGGCGCCGTCCTGCTGTTGAATCCTTCGGGGGTTCTGGTGCATGAACTCAGCGCGGGTGAACTGGATCTGGAGTTGCTGCGCATGAACGACGAGCCGCCCCCCGAAACGCTGGTGCGGGATGTCGTGCGGGCTTTGCGGCATGCCGCCGAGGATGACCGGATCGCCGCCGTGCTGGTGGACGTCGGCGGCCTTGCCGGAGGCGGCTTCACCAAGTTGCAGGACGTTGCCGGGGCGATGCGCCGGTTCCGCGAATCCGGCAAACCGATGATCAGCTATTCGAGTTGGTACGGGCAGAACGGCTACCTGCTGGCGTCGCAGACGGACGAGGTATTCGTGCATGACTACGGCGGAGTGGATATCCGGGGCATGGGCCGCTGGAGGATGTACTACGCCGAAATGTTCAACAAACTGGGCATCGATCCGCACGTCTTCCGGGTAGGCGAGTACAAGTCCTTTGTCGAACCGTACTTCCGCAACGACATGTCCGATGAGGATCGGCAGAGCGCGCAGCAGTGGCTGGGTGCTCTGTGGGGCGAGTACCAGCGCGAGGTCACCGAGGCCCGCGGGCTGGCTTCGAACGCGCTGGACCAATACGCGGCAACCCTGACTGAGGCGCTGGAGAATGCGGGCGGCGACCTGGCGCGGGTCAACCTCGAGGCCGGCCTGATCGATGCGATACACAACGACGAGACCTTCAAGGAATACATGAAGGAACGCTTTGGTGATTCCGAGGACGGCGAATACCATAAGGTCGGATTCGCGGATTACCTGACCGTGGCCGACCGCGAGAACCCACCGTACTCCGACGACGAAAACAAGGTGGGCGTGGTTGTGGTCGCGGGCTCCATCATTGACGGCAGCGCCGGTCCGGGCGCCGCCGCCGGCGACAGCATCGCCAAGCTGGTCCGCCATGCCGCCGAGGAGGAAAATATCAAGGCCCTGGTGCTGCAGGTGGACAGCCCCGGAGGCAGCGCTTTCGCTTCCGAGGTGATTTCGGGCGCGGTCGCGACCGTCTCCGAGGCGGGCAAGCCGGTTGTGGTCTCCATGAGCAGCGTGGCGGCTTCCGGCGGCTACTACGTCGCCGCGGAGGCCGACGAGATCTGGGCCTATTCCGGAACCATTACCGGGTCGATCGGAGTGGGCGCTGTGTTATTTACCGCTCCGAAGCTGCTGGAACGCATCGGTTTTACCGAGGACGGCCTGGGCACGACGCCGCTGTCGGAACAGGGCCGCGTCGGCGCGGACCTGGCCGACGGCCTCCGCCGCCAGGTGGATGCGCAGATCGGCAGGGTGTATGAGCGGTTTGTGGGCCACGTCTCGCAGGGGCGAGGCATGACCTTTGAAGAGGTGGACGACATCGCCCGTGGCCGGGTGTGGATCGGTTCCGACGCTGCGACCATCAACCTGGCCGACAATATCGGCACCGTCGAAGACGCGGCCGAGAGCGCCGCTGCGCTGGCGGGCCTGGAAGAGGGCGAGTACAGCGTGGAGCGGATCAAACGCAAGCGGCCCTTCTTTACCGGCCTGAACGAATTCTTCCAGTTACGCTGGGCGAGGCTCAGGCAGCGATTGGGCATTCGTTCGGAGCCGGACCGGTTCATGGACGCAGTGCAGCAGGCGAGAAAGATTTTGAATGCCGAGCTGGACCAATTGGCGCAACTCAATGATCCGCGCGGCTTTTACTACCATTGCGGGGTCTGCGCTGCCTATTGATCCGGCGCCGCCGTGAGCAAGGAGGAAAGAAACATGCCGAAAGCAACGCGTAGGACGTTCATCGGAGGGGCCGTGGCCGCCGCCGGATTGCAGGGCGCGAGGGCGCATGAGCGACCGGAGGACAGTGTCCTGTTTGTCCTGGTACACGGTACCGGTCACGGCGGCTGGTGCTGGAAATTCGTGCGCGAAATTCTCGATGAGCAGGGACACCGGGTGCATACACCCACCCTGACCGGCTGCGGCGAGCGCTCGCACCTGCTGCATCCCGACATCGGGCTTGAGCTGCACATTCAGGACATCGTCAACGTGCTCGAATGGGAAGAGCTTGAAGACGTCGTGCTGGTGGGCCATTCCTACGCCGGGCTGGTGATTTCCGGAGTGGCGGACCGGGCCAAGGACAGGCTGCGCCACTTGGTCTATCTCGATGCGATCGTTCCGCGCGACGGCGACAGCCTGCTGACGGCGCGGCGGGACATCAGCGCGGAGGAAATGGCCGCCAACAAGGAGCAGTTGCGCCGTATTGCACCGGACGGCAACTATGTAGTCGGGTTTTCCGCGCAGCGTTTCGGAATTCCTCCGGAACCGGCGGAAATCGTGGCCTGGGTGGAGCGCCGGCTGACCCCCCACCCGCTCAAGAGCTGGCTGGACCCGGTCAAGTTCGAAAACGGCGGCGAAGAAGGCGTGCCCTGCACCTTCATCCAGTGCACCGAACCGGCCATGCCGGGCGCGGGGCTGAACAGCCACGCCCAATATGCGCAGGAGCACCCGGACTGGCGATATGTGGAACTCAAGACCGGCCACGACGCCATGGTGACTGAGCCGCAGGCCTGCGCCGACCTGTTCCTGGCCGCCGCCCGCTCCTAGGAACGAAGGCGACCCCGCTGGGAGCGAGGGCGTCCCGCCCTCAGGTATCCCGCGAATGAAAACGTCCTGCCTCGTCACAGCAATCAAGCTCAATGCACCGTGGACGCGGTGACGTTCGTCCTGGTCCACGGCACCGGCCACGGCGGCTGGTGCTGGAAATTCGTGCGCGAAATCCTGGAAGGGAAGGGGCATCGCGTGTTTACGCCCACGCTTACCGGATGTGGCGAGCGCTCGCACCTGCTGCATCCCGACATCGGGCTCGATACGCACATTGCCGACATCGTGAACGTACTCAAGTGGGAGGAACTGGCGGACGTGGTGCTGGTGGGTCATTCCTATGGCGGGTGCGTCGTCTCCGGCGTTGCGGACCGGGCCAGGAAAAGACTGCGGCACCTGGTGTATCTGGACACGGTGGTTCTGCGCGATGGCGAGAGCCTGGTTTCTTCGCGGCGCGAGAACAGCATCGAGGAAAGGGACGCAGACATGGAACGCCGGCGCAGCATGGCGCCCGACGGAAAATACATCGTGGCGCGCTCGGGAGAGCTGTACGGAATTCCGCCCGAGCCCGCGGAAATCCTTGCGTGGGTGGACCGAAGGCTGACTCCCCATCCGCTGAAGAGCTGGCTGGACCCGGTGAAATTCGAGACAGGCGGCGAAGAGGGCGTCCCCAGGACCTTCATCCGCTGCACCGATCCTGAAATGCCCTACAGCGGCATACGCGATCACGCGCGGTTCGCGCGCGGAAACCAGGATTGGCGCTACGAGGAGCTCGCCACCGGCCACGACGCCATGGTGACGGAACCGCAGGACTGCGCCGAGCTGTTTCTCAAGGCCGCCCGGTCCTCATAGAGGAATGAGGGCCTTCAGTGCTCGTGGGCGGCACGACGCCCACGCTCCGTCCGCTTCACCGATTGCGGGCGCCGGGACGCGGAATCCCGCGGCTGAACAATCCCGGCTGGGCTGCGTTGCGCAGGGCAGCCGCGGCTCCCGGCTCGCGGATGATGGCGGTGACCTCTCCGTTTGGCCCGTTTCGCAGCACCGTCACGGGCCGGTCGGTATCTTCGTTAAGCCTGACGGAGCGGCCACGGGGGCCCGAGAGCCTGATTGAATCGAGCTTGTCCGGCCACGCGGCTGGCATCGGCACCGCGAAGGCGAAGCTCGAACTGCCTTGCCCATCCCCCGCCACCGGCATGTCGAAGCTCAGGTCGAACAGCACCGTGCCGTCCGCGGCCGTTCCCGTGATGCGGTAGGGACCGGGGTTCTGCGGCAGCGAGGGTGGGGCCTCGGTTACCAGGGCCGGCTCAAGAAACAGCGCCGACCCACTGTCCATGCCGCCCCACACAATGAGGGAGGTGACCGGTTCCGGGACCTGCGGCCGGCGGAGCAGTCCCGCGCGGTTGAGCCGGTAACGCAGCGCCTTGTCGAAGCTGAAATCGCTGACCCAGTAAGGCGAGCAGTACGACATCAGATCAACGTATTCGTGTGGCGAAACCAGACGTTCCGCGGCGAAGTCGTAACCCCAACCTCCCGTCGATCCGTTCAGGTAGGGATAAGCGGGATCGAGGCCCAGCGGATTGCCGCAGGGCGTATGGCTCAACGATAGATTGTGTCCCAATTCGTGCGCGATCACGCTGGCGTCGGTTATGGAATACGCGACCCTGCGACCGATATTGGCGATCCCCGAGGCCCCTGAAAATTCTCCGGACAGAAGTCCCATGTAATAGCCGCCGCCGCCCTCCATGGTGGCGATCAGCTGGGTTTCTGCAATCAGTTCGTGTCCCGCGTTGCTGGAGGTTCGGACCGGGGCATGGGCGGTGACCTGGATGTCCGCAACCGGCAGCAGCGTGCGCACGTGTCTCAGCATCTCGTGGCCCATGGGATCGGCCTCCATGTCGTTCACGAAATCAACCACGGACATATCGGGGTTCGTTTCCCACAGGAGCGGGACGAAGGTGATGTCTAACGTCGGCATCTTCCGAACTTCGACCGCGAGCCGGCCGGTCTCCGGAATTCGGCGCGCTACCCTCAGGTTATCGTTCAGCGTCCCCTCCGGGTCGATCTCGATGACTACTTCGAGTCCCGGCTGCACGATTTCGGCGGGAACCGTTGCATTGGCCGACTGCTCCAGGGAACTTTCGTTCAGCCGGGTCGGGACAGGTCCTGGGCTGGAGGGTATGTCAATCTCATGCCTGAGCGTCCCTGCCAGGTAGAAGTCCGCCCGAACGCGCGGAATCCTTTCGGAGTTGGCCTGCCCGGCGGTCGGGAAGACCCTCAGCAGTGCCTCCTTGTCCGCCACCAGGGCAATGGGTAGTTCGCGGGACTGTATGGATTGCGTGAGGTAGGCCGCCACGGTCTCAACGCCGCACTGCCTCACCCGCCGGGTGAGCAGTCCGTTCAGCCAGTCGAGCAGCTTGGCGTTCTGCGGCACGCACAACCCGGTGCCCGCGGCCTGGAGGTGAACCATTTCGCGCAGGTTCGCGAAGTCGTCCGGCAGCGGGCCGGTCAGGTCCGTGTTGCCCGTCAGGGCCAGCGAGCGCAGCCGGGTCAGTTCGGCCAGCTCGGGCGGAATCGGGCCGGAAAGCGAATTGCTGCCGAGATACAGTTCGGTCAGGTTGGCCACGTTCCCCAGCTCCGCAGGAATGGCGCCCACCAGGTTGTTGTAGGAGAGATTCAGGTAATCCAGCCGCGCGAATTCTCCAAATGCTGAGGGGAGACCGGCGGAGAAGCTGTTGCCCGAAAGGTCCAGTATCCGCAGCTTACCGAGCCTGGCCAGCGAGGTGGGCAGTGCGCCTGACAGCTCGTTGCCCGGAAGGTGGATCTGTCGAAGTTCTGACGCATTGCCGAGCTGCGGCGGAATCGAACCCACCAGGCGGTTGTTGTCCAGGTGGAGCTCAACCAGCGAAGTGAGATCGCCGAGTTCGGGGGGAATGGAACTCGACAACTCATTGCTCGAAAGGTCAAGGATCCTGAGGCGGGACAGTTTTCCGATTCGCGGCGGAATGGGTCCGGACGCAAAGATATCGGCCAGGTCCAGAACCTCCAGGTTGGCCAGTTCTCCCAGTTCCGGAGGTATTGACGAGCGCCGGGTGTCGTTGCCGACCAGTCTCAAATCAGTCAGCTCTTCGAGTGCGGCGATATCGGCCGGAATTGGCCCGGCCAGTCCGTTGAAGGCCAGATCCAGACCGACGCCCCGGCCTTGGCCGTCGGCCCTGATGCCGTGCCATTCGCGCAGCGGCGCATCGGTCAACCAGTTGCTGTTGTCGTGCCACTGATCTCCGCTCATGGATTCGTAGATATTCGCAAGCACGTCGCGGTCCGCCGAAGGCGCGCAGTCCACTCCTGTTCCTTCGTGCACGGGCACTCCGTCGAGCCATTCGCGCAGAAATTCTTCCCTCGGCACGCAAAGATCCGTTCCGGCGTAGCGGAGCTCCTGCAGCGTGTCGATGCGGGGCAGCGTGTAGGGCAGTCGCCCCGAAAGTTCCGGATTGCCGCCGAGTCGCAGCTCTCTCAAAACCTCCAGGTCGCCAAGTTTCAGCGGAAGCTGTCCTGCCAGCCCGTTGTCGGAGAGATCAATTGCGATCACCCGGCTGCCGGAATCCACGCGAATGCCATGCCGGGACTCCAGCGGGCCGTCGGGCCAACCGTCCGCAGCGGTCCAGCCGGAACCCCCGGTCGCCTCGTAGAGCGCATCCAGCACTGCCCGGTCGAAGCGGTTGCAGTAAGAGCCGTCGTCATACTGCAACAAGTCGTCCAGCCAGATGGAGAATTCTGCCGTTTCGGGCAGGCAAAGGCCGGGATTACCCGACCACCAGAACTTTTGCAGGGACAGCTGCGTCAATTCCAATGGCAAGGCGCCCGACAGATTGTTGTTGGAGATGTGGAGATCAGTGAGGCTGGCAAGGTTTCCGAGTGCCGATGGAACCGGCCCGGTAAGCCGGTTGCCGCCGACGTACAGGTAAAGCAAACGCGCCAGCCGGCCCAGTTCCTGTGGTATCGGTCCGGACAGCTGGTTACCGTCCAGCCGAAGCGTTTGTAGTTCGGCGAGATTCCCGAGCTGCGGGGGGATGGAGCCGGAAAGCCGGTTGGAGCGGAGAATCAGGTGTTTCAGGGTATTCATCGCGCCGAGTTCCTGCGGAATCGGCCCGGACAGCGTGTTGCCGCTAACGTCAAGGTAGGTCAGATTGGGGAGGCTGGCTAGTTCGCGCGGAATGGCCCCGGAGAACTGATTGTTGTCCAGGCCGAGCGTCGCAAGATTTGTCAGATTTCCGAGTTCCGGCGGCAGGCCGCCCGCAAACTCGTTGTAACCCATGGACAGTTCCTCCAGCGCCGTGAGTTGTTCGATTTCTGGCGGGATTGAACCCTCAAGACCGTTGCTGCCCAGAGCAATGGTCACGACGCGGCCATCGTCGTCGATCTGTATTCCGTACCATTCCGCCATGGGCCGGTCGCTCAGCCAGTTGGCTCTGTTGACCCAGTTGTCGCCGCCGGCGCTCTCATGGAGAGCAACGAGCACTGCCCGGTCGGCGGCCGATTCGGGGGGCCGGACTTCGACGGTGACGGTGATCGACGCCGGCACGTCTCCGGCGCTTGCTGTGATCGTGGCTGTCCCCGGGCCGGCGGCGGTTATCAAACCGTCGGTGTTAACGGTCACCACTCCGGTCGCGTCGCTGGACCATGTGATTTCCACATCGGTTATGAGATTGCCGTCGCCGTCCTTGACCTCGGTCATGAGTTGCAGGGTGTCTCCCGTCGCCGTGAACCGCACGCTGGCCGGGGAAATCTCCACCGACTCCGCCATTGGGGCGGGCGGATCAGGCGCAGGGTTGGTGGTGGTCGAACCGGGCGGGCTGTCCGATTCCGACGAGCCGCCCGAACACCCCAGGACCAGCACAACCACGGCAGCAGCCACCCACCGTTGACCCGCAGCTGCGACCGCAAGTCGCGATGCACTCCGAAGCGCTCGCCGACTGTTCATTGCGACAATTGTAATTCGGGAAACTGTGACCAGTTTTACGTTGCTTCAGCCCGTGCAGGTTAGCGGGATGCGCGGGGCTACATCAGGCCGGCCTCCAGTTGGGCGGCCTCGGACATCATGCTCTGGTTCCAGGGGGGGGCGAAGACTAGCTCTACGGCGACCTCGTTGATGGTGGGGATGATGGCGATCTTCTCGCGCACATCCTCCACCAGGATTTCGCCCATGCCGCAGCCGGGGGCGGTAAGCGTCATTTCCACGGCCACGTCGCGCTTGCCGTCGGCGCGGCGCTTGACTTCGCAGAGATACACGAGTCCGAGGTCGACGATGTTGACCGGGATTTCCGGGTCGTAGCAGGTCTTCATCTGCTCCCACACCACTGCTTCCACGTCGGCATCGCCCGCGCCCGCAGGCAGTCTGGGCGGTTCGGGCGGCTTCTTGCCGAGCGCATCGGCATCGGCGCCGGCAATGCGGTAAAGCCAGCCGTCCACATAAACGGTGAAACTGCCGCCCAGCGACTGGGTGATGAATACCAGCTGTCCGGCGTTCAGTTGCGCCTCCTCGCCCGCCGGAATGATGACGGCCTTGCAGTTGCGGGTCAGCGTGACGGGCTCGCTCTGGTTTCCGAACATGGCGTTTACTCGGTGCTCACGGTATTCGCGTCGCGATCCAGCGCGGCCGTGAAAGTTCGCCACGGGAGCGTGACGCAGCGAATCCGGGAGGGGTAGGCGCGGACGCTGCCCAGGGCGACGATTTCGCCGAGGTCCGCCAGGCCGTTCTCCGCTTCGGGTTTGAAAGCCTCCAGGACCTTTTCGGCCTGCTGCCTCGCTTCACGCGCGTCTTCGCCGCCGAGCAGTTCCGTCATCATGGAAGCCGAAGCCAGGCAGATGGCGCAGGCGGCGGCCTCGAAGCTGATTCCCGCAATGGACGCCGGGCGGCCCTCTCTCCCGACGCGCAAATATACGGTCACCTTGTCGCCGCACAGGGGATTGAAACCTTCGGCCACCCGGTCAGGCCGGTCCATGGCGTGAAAGTTGCACGGCGAGCGGCAGTGCTCCAGCACCGTTCGCTGATAGAGGCTTTGCAGCTCTTCACCCATGCCCTAAGCGAACAGTTTGCGCGCGGCGCCGATTCCGCTCACAAGCCGGTCCACCTCTTCAAGTGTGTTGTAAAAGGCAAACGAAGCGCGCGCCGTGCCCGGCACGCCGAAGCGGTCCATCAGCGGCATCGCACAGTGGTGACCGGCCCGAATCGCAACGCCCTCGTGATCCAGCACCGTCCCGAGATCGTGCGGATGGATGCCGTCGATCACGAATGAAATCACGGCAGACTTGGGGGACGCCGTGCCGATGATCCGAAGGCCGGGGACGTCCAGCAGGCGCTCGGTGGCGTATTCCAGCAGCTCATGCTCCAGCGCCGCAAGACGGGAAAGTCCGCGGCCGGCCAGGTAGTCCATGGCTGCGCCCAGCGCGATTGCGCCGCCAATATTGGGTGTTCCGGCCTCGAACTTGTGCGGCGGCGTGTTGTAGGTGGCGCCGTCGAAACGCACTTCCAGGATCATCTCGCCGCCGCCCAGGAACGGCGGCAGGTCGTCCAGCCACGGAGCGCGTGCGTAGAGCGCCCCGATGCCGGTGGGCGCGTACATCTTGTGGCCGGAGAACGCATAGAAATCGCAGCCCAGCGCCTGCACGTCCAGTGGAATGTGGCCCGCCGCCTGGGCGCCGTCGATCAGGACGGGAACGCCCGCCTGTCGGGCCATGCGGCAGATGTCGTCCACCGGGTTGATCACGCCCATCGCGTTCGATACGTGGGTCACTGCGATCAGGCCGAGCCGCGGGCCGACAAGGCCACGGAAGGCGTCCATATCCAGCGCTCCCGAGTCCAGTACCGGTGCGACCTTCAGACGCGCGCCGGTGCGTTGGCAAAGCTGCTGCCAGGGCACGATATTGGAATGGTGCTCCATGCCGGTCAACAGGATCTCCGAGCCGGAATCCATGCGGTCGTCCAGGCATCGCGCCACCAGGTTGATCGATTCGGTGGCTCCGCGGGTAAAAACCAGTTCATCGCCGGAGGCGGCGTTCAGCCAGGCCCGGGCACGCTCCCGCGCCCCCTCGAAAGCGGCCGTGGCCCGGTCCGAGCGTGCATGCACGCCGCGGTGCACGTTGGCGTGCATTTCGACCTCGTATTCGGTCAGGGCGTCCATTACCGGCTGCGGCCGCTGGGTGGAGGCGGCGTTGTCAAGGTAGGCCAGCGGCTTGTCGTGCACACGGGTAGCCAGGCTGGGGAAGTCGGCGCGCAGGCTTTCGGCCGACAGCGGCGCCTGGACTTCGGCGAGTTGGGCGGTAACGCGGCTCATCGTTTTCAGGCGGCCAGCTCGAGTGGAGTGGCGTCGTTCAGATCCCGGTCGAGCATGCCGCCGGCCATTCTTGCGGCTTCGGGGAAATCGATGGCTGCGGTAATGCGCGACGCAAAGGCCCGCACCAGCATCGCCCGGGCCTGGTCCGGCGACATGCCGCGGGTCCTGAGGTAGAACAGGGCGGCCTCGTCCAGGGCGCCGGTGGCCGCGCCGTGGGCGCATTGCACTTCGTCGGCGTATACCTCGAGTTCCGGGCGGGTTTCCATTTGGGCCGATTCGTCCAGCAGCAGGTTGTCATTCCGCAGCCGGGCGTCGGCTCCCTGGCCTTCCGGCACGATCAGGATCTTTCCCGCAAAGCGGCCATTGCCTCCGGGGCCCAGCACGCAGCGGCAGAGGCTGTCGCTCTCGGCGTTTCTTGCATGGTGGGCGATTTCCATGTCCAGTTCGGCCCGCCGGCCTCCATCCATCATCATCAGCGCCTTGTGCCGGAACCGGGCGCGGGCGCCCTCCATGCGGGTGCGCAGGTACTCGCGGTCGCTGGCGGCGCCGGATCCCACGCGGGCGTAATCCAATTGGGCATCATCGGCCAGGCGCACCTGGCGGTAGATTTCGAAATGCCCTTCTCCGGCATCGTCCACTACGGCCGCGTGGCGCATTCTGGCGCCGCTGCCAAGTTCCAGCTCCACCTCCAGCCGTACATCGCAGCGGCCACTGCCCTGGTGAAGTTCCTGCAACTCAAGGCCGGCGCCGGGCTCAAGCCGTATGCGCAAGATCTGCGTCTGCCGCTCTCCCTGCCGATGATCGATGCGGAGCACTTCCGAGCGCCTTTCGCCGGCGGCGACGACGATTTCCGACAATGCCTGGGTCATGCCGCTTCCGGCAGGAAGGCTTCGTATCCGGAAGCCTCCAGTTCGCTCACAAGTTCGGCCCCTCCGGAACGGGCGATTCGTCCTCCCGCCAGCACATGCACCCGGTCCGGCGATACCAGGTTCAGGATTCGTTCGTAGTGCGTGATCAGAACGAAGGCTCGTTGTCCGTCCCGCAGCGCGCGGATGCCTGCCGCCACTACCTTGAGCGCATCGATGTCCAGCCCCGAGTCAGTCTCGTCCAGCACCGCCAGCCTGGGCTGCAGAACGGCAAGTTGCAGGATCTCATTGCGCTTCTTTTCGCCGCCGGAAAAGCCTTCGTTGACGCCGCGCTTGAGCAATTCCGGCTTCAGCTTGAGACGGGCCGCTTCCCCGCGGGCCTGCTTGAGAAAGGCCGCGGCATTGATTTCCTCCTGTCCCGCTGCCTTGCGCTGCGCGTTCACGGCCGAACGCAGCAGGTACATATTGCTCACGCCCGGTATCTCCACCGGGTACTGAAAACCGAGGAAAAGCCCCTTGCAGGCCCGTTCCTCCGGGCTCATTTCCAGCAGATCCTCGCCTTCCATCAGCACGCTGCCGCCGGTGACCTCGTAGCCGTCGCGGCCCGCCAGCGTCTGCGCCAGTGTGCTCTTGCCGGCGCCGTTCGGTCCCATGATGGCGTGCACTTCGCCGGCCCGCACTTCAAGCGAAAGACCGCTCAAGATTTCCTTTTGCTCGACGCGGACTCTGAGTTCGCGAATGTCCAGCAGCGGGGCGTTCATCCGATCGCTCCTTCCAGGCTGACGTTCATCAGCGCCTGGGCCTCCACCGCGAATTCCATCGGCAGCATGTTGAAAACCTGCTTGCAGAAACCGTTGACGATCAGGTTGACGGCGTCTTCCTCGTCCAGGCCGCGCTGGCGGCAATAGAACAACTGGTCTTCGGAGATCCGCGAGGTGGTGGCTTCATGCTCCACTACCGCCCGCGGGTGCGCGATGTCCATGTGCGGGAAGGTGTGGGCGCCGCAGTCGTGTCCGATCAGCAGCGAGTCGCACTGGGTGCGGTTGCGCGCACCCTCGGCCCGCGGGAACACTTTCACGAGCCCGCGGTAGGTGTTCTGCGCCCGGCCCGCCGAGATGCCCTTGCTCAGGATGTTGCTGCTGGTGTTGCGGCCGATGTGGATCATCTTGGTACCGGTGTCGGCCTGCTGGAAGTTATTGGTCACGGCCACCGAGTAGAACTCGCCGGTGGAGTTGTCGCCGCGCAGGATGCAGCTCGGGTATTTCCAGGTGATCGCCGAGCCCGCTTCCACCTGGGTCCAGGAAATCGCGGAATTCTCGCCGCGGCAATCGCCCCGTTTCGTGACGAAATTGTAGATTCCGCCACGTCCCTCTTCATCGCCGGGATACCAGTTCTGGACGGTCGAATACTTGATCCGGGCGTCCTTGAGCGCCACCAGTTCCACGACCGCGGCATGCAGCTGGTTCTCGTCGCGCATCGGCGCGGTGCAGCCCTCCAGATAGCTGACTTCGCTGCCTTCGTCGGCGACAATCAGGGTGCGTTCGAACTGGCCCGTGTTTTGCTCGTTGATGCGGAAGTACGTCGAGAGCTCCATCGGGCAGCGGGTGTTCTTCGGAATGTAGACGAACGAACCGTCGGTGAACACGGCCGAGTTCAGCGCCGCGAAGTAGTTGTCGCGGTACGGCACCACGCTGCCCAGGTACTTGCGCACCAGTTCCGGGTGTTCGCGCACGGCCTCGGAGAACGGGCAGAAGATCACCCCGGCTTCGGCCAGGCGGCTCTTGAAGGTCGTGGCCACCGAAACACTGTCGAATACGGCATCCACCGCCACTCCCGCAAGGCGGGCCCGTTCATGCAGCGGAATGCCAAGCTTGTCATAGGTTTCCAGAAGGCGAGGGTCCACTTCGTCCAGACTCCTGGGCGCATCTTTCGCCAACCCCGGCGCGGAGTAATAGGATATCGACTGGTAATCGATGGGCGGAATATTGAGCTTGGCCCAGGAAGGTTCGACAGCTTCGCGCCAGTAGCGGAAGGCGCGCAACCGCCAGTCCAGCAAGAACTCCGGCTCATCCTTGCGCGCGGAAATAATGCGAATAACGTCCTCATCCAGCCCTGGCGGCAGGGTGTCGGACTCGATGTCGGTAACGAAGCCGTGGCGGTACTTCCGCTGCAGAAGTTCCTCGATCTGGGGGTTGCGGCCAGCCGCCGGGCTCATCGTCCCATCCTCGCCGTGAGGTCGGCCGCCAGCCTCGGCGTGCGAAAACCAGGGGCTGAGCGCCGCAGATCGGAGAGCGTCACTTCCGTAAGCGCCCCGCGAATCGCCTGATTGATCTGACGCCACGCTCCGCCTACGCTGCAGAACGACTCCAGCTCGCACTGGCCCTCGGAGTGGCTGCATTCGGTGAGCGCCATTGGCCCCTCCAGCGCTTCGAGAATCTCCATCGCGTTGATTTCGGCAGCCGTGCGCGCCAGACGGTAGCCACCCAGGGCGCCGCGTTCCGACTGCACCAGGCCGCGCACTTTCAATTGCTTAAGCAGCTTCTGCGCGGTGGGCAGCCGCAGCCCCGTAGCCTGGGCGATTCGCTTGGCGGACAGTGATTCCCCGTCCGCCTGCGCCAGACAACCCAGGATCATGGTCCCATAGTCGGTAAGCCTGCTGACTTTCAGCATCCTCAAGCTCCAATTCAAACAGGACTATTTTAGTCCAGAATCACAAGAGCAAGCAGACCCAGGAGTCTTGGCCCCGGGGGCGAGGCGTTAAGGAAAGTACCAGCCGCAAACCATCTTCTACTCTACGCATAACGGCTGCCGGAACACGGCCTGCCCGCTCCTGAAGAAATTTTCGGCGCAGGCCGCTGAGGGTGGCTT
Source organism: Gammaproteobacteria bacterium (assembly GCA_963666765.1). Taxonomy (GTDB): domain Bacteria; phylum Pseudomonadota; class Gammaproteobacteria; order Steroidobacterales; family Foliamicaceae; genus Foliamicus. The sequence goes on along the minus strand of OY762933.1, from coordinate 846,469 downwards.
CAGGGATTGCGCTGTAAGCGAATGCTGGCCAGGTACGCGCCGTTTACGACGCCGTTGACGATTTCCACGTCGCCGACTGTCGCGGTCAGCCGCTCAATGGACTGGGGCGGATTGGTTGCCGTGCCGTTGAGGCTGAACTGGTTGCCGGTTTCCGTTCCTGCGTCCCAAACCGCGAGATTCATGTGCCCCGTGTCCTTGATCCAGCCGCCCTGGTGGTCGAGCAGCGAGAATGCGCTCAAGCCGACAAACCAGTCCGGGCTTGGCGCCACCATGCTGGCGAAGGTGAACAGCGGCATGTCCCGGTTCAGACTCAAATCGAAAGAACTCGTGCCCGTGCTGCCGGTGCCGCCGGCCGTCACCGCTGCTGCCGCGGTCATGCTCGCCACGGCAGCGTCAATCTCGTTGAGGAACTGCCCGGTACTACCCAACTCCGCCACATTCTCCAGGCCCAGGCTCGCCAGTTCTCCTGGCGCCCACAGATTCGCACGCTTGTTCGTTGCCGCGCCCACCAGCGTGGTGAAGTGGGCTGAGGCGGGCACAAAGCCGTGATCTCTATCGGTCCACCGAGCGGTGAATGTAACCGTATAGCTGGCGCTTGACGCAAAACGATTCTGATCGAACGCCTGCTCGTGACAGGAAAAATTGTCGAACGTTCCGCTGGCCGACAGATTCATGTTCATCAATTTCAATCCGAAATGACGGGACACGTACAAACTAGCCTGCCCGTCCCACGCTCCGCCAACCAGCGTGGCCAGCTCCTGTCCGCTGATCCACGTGTGAACCTTTGCTCCCAGTGAGTCAAACAACACGCGATCGGCCAGCCCAACGAGGTTGCCGTTGGCGTCACGCAGTGTGCCGCGCACGTCGGAGATCGCCTCGGGGCCCGTATTGATAAAGCGAACGAATGTTTGATCCGGCTGATTGAAGCCTGCGATGTTATGCACCGAGTTTTCGGTAACGCAGTTGACGTTGCTCATCGATGCGCCCGGCCTGCTGCGCAGCTTCACCATCGCCACAAAGGGCGCACCGTCAACATCGGCCATGATCTCCAGCATTGCCGGCTGAACCCAGGCGCCAATCATGAAGCGTTGCTCCAGTTCCCTGGATGTAAGAATCAAGCGGGCATTTGCATTTATGGGCAATTCGCTCAAGGCTTTGCCCGCCTCGCCTAGTTGCATGCCCTGAGCGTCATACAACGTCCCGGTAAATCGCAAATCGAAATCGGACGTGTTGATGATATGCAGTTCCACCACAGGCCCTAAAGGACTTGCTGCCGTGCTCGTCATCAGGTAAGCGCGAACCGGCTCCTGGGCATCCGCCCCTTGCAGGCATAGAGCCGACAACGTCAATAGCAAAAGCAGGCCGTTGCGGCGTCCGGCGCTTCGCCTATTACTCCGCATCTTCAATCCGATCAGGAAAACCGCCCCAGACTGTCCATGCCTCTATTTTATAGAAGTCAGTCCCGCAGGGTGCGGCTACGAGGCGCTGTCGTATGCAAACCGAAAGCCACTTTCCTGGAATCGCCGTGGCCGACGATGCCGAAGCGCGCAGAAGGGAGATGCTGAGGCGGAGCTGCACGTTGTCAAAATCCAAGCCGCGAGACTGAACTTCCGTTTTGGATCAGAGCGGAGCGCGGCGGATGAACCGGCCCGCCTTCATGATGATGGGCATGTTGGCCGCATCACCGAACAGGCTCAGGTCCTTCATCGGGTCGTCCTCCAGCACCAGCAGGTCGGCATGCGCGCTCGGAGCGATGCAGCCGAGATTGCCTTCCTCGCGCAGGATCTCGGCATTGACGGAAGTGGCCGAACGCAGCACTTCCAGGGGTGGGTGGACCTCGCCGCGATAGGCGAACTCCCTGCCTTGCAGCTTCATGTATTCGTGGCCCAGGAGGTCCGACCCCAGGCCCAGCTTGACCCCGTGGCGCGCGCAGGTTTCCATCGCGGCGAGCATGGTCTCGTGGACCCGCAGAATCTTGCCGTGGCTGCTTGACGGCAGGCCAAGCTGCCCGGAGTAGTCCTTGATCACGTGCATTACGGACAGGGTCGGGACCACGTACGCTCCCGCCTTGACGATGGCCTTTGCGGTGTCGTCGAGAATCTCCGAGCCGTGCTCGATGGTGCGAACGCCCAGTTCCACGCAACGGCGGGCCCCGTCGTCGGTATGGCAGTGCGCCATCACGTAGGTGCGCCGGCTCGCCGCTTCCTCGACGGCCGCGCGCACCTCTTCATCGGAAAACTGCGGCATCCACAGCGGATCGGTGGGCGAGACCACGCCGCCTGATATGAAGATCTTGATCTGGTGGGCGCCCTTGCGCAGTTCCTCGCGAACGGCCTTGCGCACTTCGTCCGGGCCGTCGGCGGTGACGGTGAGGCTCCCCATGTAGCCGCAGGCGCAGGCGGAGGCCTCGATCTGGTCGCCGGGGCGCATGTCGCCATGGCCGCCCGTTTGCGAGAGCGCCCGGCCCGGATAGAACAGGCGCGGCCCTTCGATCAGTCCCTGTTCCAGCGCCATCCACAGGCCGATGTCGGCGCCGGCCGCGTCCCGAATCGTGGTGAAGCCGCGATGCAGGGTGTCACGCATGGTCTTGGCCCCGTGCTGCGCCAGCAGCTCGCGCGGCATGCGGTCGAGCTCGTAGAAGCTGAAGCTCACCCCGTAGGCATGGAAATGGCAGTCGATCAGCCCCGGCATCAGCACCCGCCCGCCGCAATCGACGATATCGGCGTCTTGCGGCGGCTTGCTTCTTATCGGCTCCAGCGCCTGTATCCGGCCCTCGGCAACCACCACTCGATGGTCTTCGATGTACTCGGGTCCGTGGCCGTTGAATATACGGCAATTGTCAAATACGGTAATGCTCATGGTTACTGTTCCGGCTGCAGAAATCAGGTGTTGTGGAGGACTCCCGGAAACCCGGATTATCGCCTACGGGGAAAGGAGGTGGCGGATGGGCAAGGGTATGAATACACTACACGCCAGAGACGATGGTAAGGGGAGAAATCGGCGGATGACGAACGCGAACTTGAGCGAAACGGCACAAGCCATGGTAGCGCCCGGCAAGGGTATTCTGGCGGCCGACGAGAGCACTCCCACGATCGGCAAGCGCTTTGCCGGCATCGGTGTGCAATCGACCGAGCCGCTGCGCCGCGACTACCGCTCCATGCTGTTTTCCGCACCTTCCGCGGAGCAGTACATCGGCGGCGTGATCCTGTTCGACGAAACCCTAAGGCAATCGATGCCGGACGGCGAACCGATCCCGCAATACTTGGCCGGTCGCGGCATGATCCCGGGAATCAAGGTGGACAAGGGCGCCAAGCCCCTGGCAGGCTGCCCGGGCGAAAAGGTGACGGAAGGGCTTGACGGGCTGCGCAAACGGCTGGCGGAATATCGCGGCCTTGGCGCCCGCTTCGCCAAGTGGCGGGCGGTGATCGCAATCGGCGAGGGCGCGCCCAGCGACTGCTGCGTGCACGCCAATGCCCATGCCCTGGCGCGCTATGCGGCGCTATGCCAGGAGGCCGGCCTTGTGCCTATCGTGGAGCCGGAGGTGCTGATGGACGGGCCGCATCCCATTTCCCGTTGCGAGCAGGTAACCGGCGCGGCGCTCGACGAAGTCTTCGACCAGCTGGAGCGCCACCGCGTGGAGCTGGAAGGCATCGTGCTCAAGCCCAACATGGTGGTGTCCGGCAGCGAATGTCCGGCGCAGGCGGGAGTGGAAGAGGTGGCGGAGGCCACCCTGAGGACGCTGAAGGCGCATGTGCCTGCCGCCGTGTCGGGAATCGCCTTCCTTTCCGGGGGCCAGTCGGCGGAAGATGCGACCGCGCATCTGAGCGCAATGAACGCGCGGGGACCTCACCCCTGGGAGGTGTCGTTCTCCTATGGGCGCGCGCTACAGGCGCCGGCCCTGGCGGCCTGGCAGGGCCGGGCGGACCAGCTGGTCGATGCCCAGCGCGCGTTCGGCGAGCGCGCCCGGCTCAACGGCCTCGCCCGAACCGGCGATTACCGCCCGGAGCTGGAGGCGGCGTAGCGGGAGCGAGGACTTCCTGTCCTCGTGGAGGGCGGGACGCTGTGGGGGGCATGCCCCCCACACTCCCGGGAATCTCAGGCTTTAGCGACGCCGCGCAGCGGCGGGACCAGGTGGTACAGGATCAGGTACGCGACCATCGAGCCTGCGAGGCCGGACAGCGCCGGCACCAGCCATTCGGGCGCGTAGTAATAGCTCAACAGCCCCAGCGGGTAGGCAAGCAGCGCTGCCCAGTTCACGACCGGTAAACGGGCGCCTTCGCCGGCGTCCATCCTGCCGCGGGCCACGAAATAGTAGTGCGCGATGACCGGCCCGATCAGGGGCGGCACCCAGATCGCCAGCGCTCCGATCCAGAACAGGAATTGCTGATAGATCCCGAGGCCCAGAAGGGTTCCCAGCAGGCCGCAGATCACGGTCATGACCCGCCGTGGCCGGCGCATGATGCTTGAGGTCTGGATGACCGGGAGGTACAGGTTCGCGTCGCCGGTGGTCCAAAGCGCGACGCTCATTCCGATGACGCCCAGCCATGCGATCAGCCCCGCCTGCTCGCGCAGGTAGGAAGTGAAATCGCCGTCGCCGCCGTAAACGACGCCGCCGAGGGCGCCGACGATCTGCAGGAACCACTGCGCGATGATCAGGACGATGAACGGTATCGCGATGGCCACCCAGGCGCGCTTGGCGAAGCGGGTGTATTCGGCCATCACCACCGCCCCGACGATCCAGGAACCGATGACGACGTTGACTCCGTTGAGCACGCTCAGGGGCGATTCCGCATTTGCGGCCTTGTCCGCCGAGAGCGCCAGGAAGGCGTCCCAGCCGCCGGCCTGGCCCATGTTCAGGTCGATGGAATACAGCCCCACCGCCACCAGAATCACCACCGAAGGCACGCTGACCCACTCCAGCGCCCTGACTCCGAAATAGGTCGTTGCGGTGAACAGCAGGCCGGCGAGCAGCGCAACGACATAAAACGCCGTGCTGTCGAAGTCCTGCGCCCAGGCGAAGCCGAAGGCGCCCACCACGATGCCCTGCCAGCCGATGGTCAACAGGGCTATAAAGAGCACAGGTATGTAGGCGCCGAAGCGTCCGTAGACCAGCCGATACAGGAGGCCGCTGTTGCAGGCGGTCTTGTAACCCATATAGCCGACCACGGCGCCGATCGCGAAGTTGGCCAGGTTGCCGTAGAACGAAGCCTGAACGGCGTCGGGCCAGAACGTCATGCCCTTGCCCAGGGCGCCGCCGGTCAGCAGGCCGGTCACCAGAAAACCCCATCCGAAGGCGAGCGTCAGCAGTGGCAGCGTGTTGCGCCGCTGCGCGTCGCTGAGCGGCGTCAGCGGGTTGTCGGCGCTTTGCTGCTCCTCCTCGGCCTGCAAGGTCCACCATTCCTGTAGTCGATTCGCCATGGTCAGGGTCCCCCTCTATCCGCGTTGTTCCGCCGGTTCCTCATCGGAATCTTCGTCTTTCCTCTCGCGCCTGCCGCCGTCCTCGGCCATCAGCTCGACCTGCTCCAGGCGCGCCTCGATACGGCTGCGCCGCACGTCGTCGACTTGTTCGGCAGCCTTCAGCGCGAGCTGGAGCTGGGTGTGCGCGCTGTTCAGGTTGCGGCGCATGAGCTGGTACTCGGCCATGTAGTAATGCGCGTCGGCCATTCGGCCGGACTCGCCGCTGGCCTGGGCCAGGAGACGCATGGTCTCGAGATTCATCCTGTCGTCAAGCAGGTAGTCCATCAGCAGGTCGCGGGCCATCGGCGCCTGTCCCTCGGCCAGCAAGGCCTCCGCGTAGCGATGACCCAGGCTCATGTTGCCCGGAAAGAGCGCCAGTGCGTCCTCGAATATCTTCCGCGCCGAGCGTGTTTCGCCGGCGGCCGCGCTGGCTCGCGCAACCGCGATTCGCAGCGGTATCGAGTCCGGATACTCGGCAAGCAGGTTGTTCAGGACCGACTGCGCTTCGTCGGCGCGGCCCATGCCCAGAAGGGCCAGGCCCTGTCCATAGAACCTGCCAACGTCCGCCTCGGTCTCCGTCAACGGCCGCGAGCGGAAAGCCCGCAAGGCTTCGTCGGGGCTCTCGCTCCCCAGTAACTGGGCCTGGGCGCGGGCCAGGTAGTAGTTAAGGCTGTTGTCGACGTTGCGAATCATGTCCGGAGTAATTCGCGCGCGCGCTTCGGCGATTCGGTTGACGTTTACGGGGTGCGTGCGAAGGATTTCCGGTATGGCCTTGACGGACAGCGATTCCGCGCGCGACATGGTCTCGAAGAATGAGGGCAGGCCGCGGGGGTCGAAACCGGCGGCGTAGAGAGTCCCGATGCCGATGCGGTCGGCTTCGTGCTCGTGCGCCCGGGTGAAATTGATCTGCTGCTGCTGCGCCAGTCCCGTGCCCGCCATCAGGGCGCCCTGCATGAAGTCGCCACCGCCCCCCATGAGTCCTCCCACCAGCAGGGCGGCGAGCATCGTGGCCATGGTCATGATCGAAGTTCCGCGCATGGCCTGGATCTGCCGCGATATGTGGTTCTGGGTGACATGGGCAATCTCATGCGCCAGCACCCCGGCCAGTTCGCTTTCGTTGGCGGTCACCTCAAGCAGGCCCGTGTGTACGCCGATATAGCCCCCGGGAAGCGCAAAGGCGTTGATTGATGAGGCCTTGACGACGAAAAAGTGGAACTGGTGGTCCCCGTTCTGTGCCCGGTAGGCCAGCCGCCGGCCGAGGTTGGCCACGTATTCGTTGATTTCCGGGTCTGTAACAAGTCTGCCGGCGTTGCGAAACTGCTCGATGACGCTCAGCGCGATTTCCCGCTCCTGCTCGCGCGTCAATACCGTGTCCGCGGCGCTGCCCATGTCCGGCAATTCGGTCCCGCCGCGCATCTGGGCGCCGGCCGGCAGCGTCTGCAGGGCAACGGCCAGCATGAGCGCTACGCTTGCCGCGCGCATGAATGGTGTCCCCTGCGCTGGCGGGGCGGCGTTCACAACGAGCGAACGGCCTCCAGCACTTCTTCGACGTGCCCCTTCACCTTTACCTTGCGCCACTCGCGCCGCAGCACGCCATTTTCGTCGATCAGGAAGGTGCTGCGTTCGATACCCATGTACTTGCGCCCGTACATGCTTTTTTCCTTGATCACGTCATAGGCGTTGCAAAGCGTTTCCTCCGGGTCCGACAGCAGGTGGAAGGGGAAATCGTGCTTGCCGCGAAAGTTGTCGTGCGAGCGAATGGACTCGCGCGACACGCCCAGTATGACGGCGTTGGCGGCGGTGAATTCGTCGTGCAGGTCCCGGAAATTCTGGCCTTCCAGCGTGCATCCGGACGTGTTGTCCTTGGGATAGAAGTAAAGCACCAGCTTGCTGCCCTTGAGATCGCTCAGCGTCTGCCGGCCGCCGTTGGTGCTGGCGGATTCGAACTCGGGCGCCGGCGCGCCCACTTCGGTTGTGCTCATTCCGGTTCTCCTCAGGTTTCCTCTGTTGCCAACTAGCCGTGTATCGGTTCGATCACCGCGTCCAGATTGTTCTTGTCGCAGAAGTCATGAAAGTCTTCGCGCAGCACGGCAATGCCCACCTCACGCGGCACATGCACCTCAATGCGTACCGCCAGCATGGCCGCTCCGGTACTCGGAGCATTGTAGCGCCGCGCATGGACCTCGGCGACGGACAGCTCGCGGCGAGCAAAGAAACTGACCAGCGCCAGGACGAGATTGTCCCGCTCCAGCGCCACGGCCTCGACGTGATAGGGCGCCGCGGGAGCGTTTGTTTTCCGCGACGCCGTTTCGCTTAATGAAATCTGGCAGCCGGTTCGCTTGCTGTAGCGCTCCAGCGCCGTGCGCACCTTGTTCATTGCATGCCAGTTGCCGTTGACCAGCAGCAGGGCTCCGAAGCTGTTTCCCAGCTGGGTCATGCGGGCGTCGCGGATGTCTCCGCCCGCCTCGCTCACGACTTCGCTGAGTTCGCGCGCGGACGTCTCTTCATGCGGTCCCAGGGCCGATATCGCCAACAGTTTTTCCATCTTTCGGCTAGCTTACACTTTGGAGCGATAAAATGCCGCGCGGTCATGCGCGGAAGCCTGGTAGCTCTAGTCACGCCCATGGACGCCGCCGGCGCCGTGGATTACTCCGCCGTGGACGAGTTGATTGACTGGCATGTCGAAGCCGGCACCTCCGCCCTGGTCGTGGCCGGAACCACGGGCGAGTCGGCAACGCTGACCCATGACGAGCATGCGCAACTCATTCGTTACGTCGCGAAACAGGCCGGCGGCAGGATTCCGGTCGTGGCCGGCACCGGGTCCAATTCCACGGCGCAGACGATTGCCTTGTCGAAGGCTGTGGCCGGCGCCGGGATCGCCGCTTGTCTGGTCGTGACGCCGTACTACAACAAGCCCACCCAGGAAGGGATGGTCCGGCACTTCACGGCCATTGCGGACGCCGTTGAGCAGCCCCTGATCCTCTACAATGTGCCGGTCAGGACGGCGGTGGACCTGTTGCCCGGGACGGTGGGCCGCCTGGCGGAACATCCCCGGATCGGAGCCCTCAAGGAAGCAACCGGCGAGGTCGAACGGGTTGAGCGCCTGAGAACGCTTTGCGGAGAGGGGTTTTCCTTGTACAGCGGCGATGATGCGACGGCGAGAGCCTTCATGCTGGCCGGCGGCGACGGCGTGATTTCGGTGACTGCCAATGTCTCGCCCCAGGGCATGGCGGAGATGTGCAACGCAGCGCTGACCGGCGATTCCGCGCTCGCCGGCGAACGTGACGCGCCTTTGGCTTCATTGCACGATGCGCTTTTCGTGGAGTCCAACCCGATTCCGGTGAAATGGGCCCTCAATCGCATGAACAGGATCGGGCGCGGCATCCGGCTGCCGCTGACCCGGCTATCCGAACCGCATCACGCGCGCTTGCAGGGCGCGCTTGAGGAAGCGGGGGCTTTGCCGTGAGGACCGGGGTTCTTGCCGCGGGACTTGCGGCGCTCGCCCTGGCCCTGCAGGGATGCGGGCTGTTCGGCGGCGGAACGCCTCCGTGCGAGAGTCCGCAGGAGTACCTGGATGCCGTAGCCGCCGATCCGCTGGTCGCACCCGAGGGACTGGAGACTCCCCGGGCCTTCGGTAATCTCGAGATTCCCGAGGGCGAGGTTCTCGAGGGTCAGGCCCGCCGGAACAACGGCGCCTGTCTGGAAGAGCCTCCGGTGATAGAACAGCCGGGTGCGGGATAATGGCGTATCGCCGGAGAGGTGGCCGAGTGGACGAAGGCGCCTGATTGGAGATCAGGTATACGGTCATACCGTATCGTGGGTTCGAATCCCACCCTCTCCGCCAAATAACGTTTGACAACGGTGTGTGCGGCGAATTTGGTGGTTTGGCGACACTCATCGAATACAGATCACTATAGTGATTTGATTTAGTGAAATAATAGGGTTTATGATTCCCTATAGTGAACTGTTAAGCTTTTCCTAGAATGAAAGCGACCTTTGAAATCTACCGTGGCGGTCGTTGGCAGCTGGCCGCGACGCTGACGCCCGCCGATGACGCGGCGGGGATTACGAGTGCCTGCCGTTTTGAATACGATACGGAATACGCGGTCGATGCGGCCGGTCCCGACACGGCTGCGGCTGCGGGCCTGAGTTGCCGCTACCCGGTCGATTTCCAACTGCATAGTCTTGGGCGCTGGCCTGCTTTTGCGCTTGATATTTTACCGGGTGGCTACGGTCGCCAGCAGTGGCTTGAGCAGCTCGGCCTTCAGGAGGGTCCCGGGGCGGATTGGCCGTTGCTGCTTGCCGGCACAGCGTTTCCGCCCGGCAACCTTCGTGTGGCCGAAGCCGTCGCAGCCCGAGACTTCAATACCCCGGTTCCGACGGCTGCGGGTGATGTCGTCTCAATGAAAGACCACCCCGGGTTTGCGCGCGACGATATCCTGGCGCGCAAGGAGACCTTCGTCGAGTACGCCTTTCAGCACGGCATCTACGCGGCCGGCGCATCCTATGTTCAGGGTGTCGCGCCCAAGTTGCTGCTCGCACAGGATCATGACGGTGCCTGGCATGCCGAGGGTCGGCTTGCTGACAATCAAGTGCAATCGCACTGGCTGGTGAAGCGGCCTCGCGGCGATCGTGCCGACGACCGCCAGGTGCTACGCAACGAAGCTGCCTATATGCGCGTCGCCGATCAACTCGGTCTGCGGACCTACGCCGACCTCAAGTGGGAGGAAGACAGCCTGTTCATACCGCGCTTTGATCGCGAGGTACGCGATGGCGAAGTGTTGCGCTATGGCATGGAGAGTCTCTATTCCGCAGCCGGTATCGCCGAATATGGCGCGCGCGTACCGCACGAAGTACTGTGCGACGCGCTTACCGAGCACTGTACTGAACCTGCGGAGGATCTGATCGAGTACGTCAAACGCGATGTAGTCAATGTCGTGATGGGCAACAAGGACAACCACGATCGCAATACCGCGTTGCTTCGGCACGACGACGGCCGCGTTGTGCTCGCGCCGGTGTTCGATTTTGCGCCTATGTACCTGGACCCCGAGGGCATTGCGCGTGTGTGTCGCTGGAACGTGGACATTGAGCAGGCCGGGGACCCGGACTGGGTCGGCGTCATCAAGCTGTTCCCCGATTACAAAGAACGATTGCGAATCGAGTTGCGCGGCTTCGGCACGCAATTGCAGCGGCTGCCAGAGACGATGCAAAGCTGTGGGGTCGACGACGACATCATTGATCGCTGCGCCCCGTACGCGGCGAGGCACGCCAAACGCTTGCTGGAAATGTAGGAGAGATCGCCATGGGATTACCGGACGACACAACGGCCGCAAAGCATGAGCTGATGACGGCGATCGAGAATGGCAATCTCAGCCTGGGACAAGCTGCGCAACGAATGCGCAAGATCACGGGCCTGAGCCAGAAAGCGTATGCCGAGCGCATTGTCGGCATCGCGCCACGTATCCTCGCCCAAATCGAACTCAACAAAGGCAACCCAACCGTCGAGACCTTGAACAAGATTGGGCGACCTTTCGGCTACACAGTCGGGTTCGTGCCACAACGGCGGAGATCACGGCTATGATCCCTAGACGCTTATTGGCGCAGTTGCCCGCATCCGTCACCGATTGCCTTGAACGGGATCGCCCGGCCGGGCGGGCTCAGGCCCCGCCGGGCTCCGCCACGCGGTAGTCGACGCCGCGAACGTTGAAGACGTACTTCGGGTTCGCCGCATCGTCGCCGAGCTTGCGGCGAAGGTTGTGCACGAAGATGTGCACCAGATTCTCATTGGCGTTGTGCGGTCGCTCCGGACCCGGCGCAGCAGCGACTGCTACAACGACGAATTCAGCAGACGAGTCAGCGCCCGGGGGCGGTATTTCTCCAGCAGCGCAAACACGATGGCGGCCGTTTCGGCATCGGGCAGTCCGGACCAGTCCATCGGCCTGAAATGCATCTGAAACGCCCTGAGTGCGACCTGGGTCAGCGGATCATACTCGCCTGTATCGTCCACGTCGTAACCGTAAGCCCTTAGCCCTCGCTGAAGCAGCGCCAGAGTCGGCGGCTGCGCCTCGAAGCGTTGGCGGTATCGGTCGACGGCGTCGTCGCCGTTCCAATGGCTCCTACCGGCATGCTATGCGCGCCATCGCGCGGCTCTACTCGGCGGCGGCTTTCTCCGCTGCCTCGGCTCTCCAGGCTTCCTTTACCGCACGCGAGCGCGCGATCAGGGGCGTGAACTTTTCGTGATCCACGTCCCGCTGGAAGAGCTTGTCGATATAAACCAGGGGCGCCATGGGGGACTCCGCCCAATGGATATAGCGCCAGCCCTCCGGCTTCCTGCGCAACACCGCACTTACCCGAACATCCTCTCCTATGGGGTTCCTGCCGCGAATTTTCATTTCAAAGTGCATGTTCCACGCGGCGATGGCCAGATCGTCGGCGATGAGTTTGACCGAAATGTCGTACATCTCCTCGCGCAGGCCTTCTACCGCCGGGCTCGGCATCGGCGGAGTGAGGTATGCCCGTAACGCCTCCCAGCCGATGAACCAGTCATCCTGCTCCTCGGCAAGATAAAAGGGTACCTCCTGGTCTGGATCCCAAAGCTCCAGGACCGTACGGAAATCCTGAGAGTTCCATCGTTCCGCAGTCTCGTGAATTACTGCCTCTATGGCAGCGATGTCGTCCTGCTCGGCAGCGCGGGCCGAGTCAATGGCAAGTGCGGTCATGGTCAAGGCCACCCCCAAGAGAAAAATCGCCCGAAGCGAAGCTAACACAGTTGAAGGCACGGTTTCCCCCTCTCAAACGCTAATACTGCTCATCGTACTCGACGAGATCGAAATGGGCGTTCATGTATCCGCCAACGGTGATCTTGACGAACAGAAATCCGTCGGTCGTGCACCACACGTCTTCGGCAGGGTGATGGTCGAGCAGGAAGCGGTAATGGTCGGTTTCGAAGGTGCCGGCCGGCACGGTGACCTCTTCGCGTCCCAGGTATTCCAGGTCGAACTTGATGGAGCACAAGTTGGGTCCGGAGCATCCGTCATGCTCGGGCGAAGACATCAGCACGCCGCGGCACGGTTGCGGATTCAGTTGCGAGGAGTGATCAAAGCGGGCGCAGTGCAGCACATCGCAGGACACGGGGTGCGCCCCGAAGGACAGCGGTGGCGAGGCGAGATCCATGCGCTGGCTTGTCCGCCCGGCCGTGGCATTCACGGCTTCGCACTCGGCGCCGCCATCGGTAAAGCGGAACCAGCCGCTGCCGAGAAACTTGCCGCTTTCATGCAAACGCACGAAGCAGTCCAGCGGACGGTAATCGGGATCCGTGGTGTAGATCGTTTCCCTTAGTACGGAGCGGTCCGCGACCACACCGGGTTCGATTTCGCAATGGGCCCTGAGGGTGCGCTGGCCGTCTTCGTGGAAGGTGACCGACCACCATTCCCGTCCGAAATCACGCCGTTCTCCCTGCGGATCGTGGATATAGGCGATCTTGCCGCGCACGTTACGATGTTTCATGTTGCTGATGGCCAAAGCAGTTCCCCCGTTGGTAAAAAACTCAAGGCGTTTGCAGGACAGCACACTAGCATAGTAGTGCCGGCAGGGGCCCGTAAGGCATCATGTGATCCTGTTCGAGGGCACACCCTCTCCTCCAGGTCTTTTCTCGGAATTAATGGGCAAGTTGCGACGATCGCGGTTCCGTGCGCGCATTACGCGGCGTGACTTCGTGAATGGTGTGGCGGCAGGCGCCGCTTTGACTGCCGGTCCGGTTTCCGCCTACGGTCAGGCGGCATCGGGTGCGCCCTTGCTGGCGCCTGGCGCTGACTGGTACGGGTATGGCGGCGTCGGGCCGTACCGGCACTCGCACGGCAATACCCCGGAAGTGGTCGAGTCGGCGCACCGCGTTCTCGATGGGCAGGTTCCGCCTGATCCCGATCAATTGGAATCGGTAGAGGAAACCGATCTCGCCATCGTTGGCGGCGGGATGGCCGGCCTGGGCGCGGCGCTTGAGTTCTCGCTCCGGCGGCGGGACGGGCAGACTTGTATCCTGCTGGACAACCATCCCATGATCGGCGGCGAGGCCAAGGAAAACGAGTTTCTGGTGAACGGCCAACGGCTGATCGCGCCGCAGGGCGCAAACGGCTTCTTCGTGCCGGAGGTACCCGGCGACCTGAGCGAAGCGCGAGGCGATCCGTATTACTATGCCGAACTGGGCATTCCGCGGGAGTTCACTTTTCCTGCCTGGCCGCAAGACAGAAAGCCATTGCGCTTTTGCCGCGACAATTACGGTTACCTGGTGGCCGGATTGCAGCAGCACGCCAGCGTCGGACACTACTTCGACGGCCGTGGCGATGGAGCCGGCACCTGGGCGGTCGACATGTTCCGCAATCAGCTTGCCGATACGCCGCTCGCCGAGTCGTCGCGAAAAAACCTGCTGGCGTGGTTCGAGTCAGGCGCCGCACGCAAATTCGATTCGCCGGAGCAGGCGCGCCGCCTGCTCGACACAATGTCCTACGAGGATTTCCTGCGCAAGGAATTGAAACTCGGCGATGAGGGAGCACGCTATGCGGACCTGTTTCTGGCGTCCGCCTGCGGCCTGGGTAGCGACTGCGTGTCGGCCTATGCCGCCTACGATATGCCCATGCCGGGCCTCTTCGGCCCCATGCCGGCCGGCATGCGGCGCGTCTCATTTCCCGGCGGCAATTCCGGGTTCGTCCGGTATTTCCTGAAACGCCTGATCCCGGACTCAATCCAGGGTGGCGCCAGCTTCGAGGACATCATTACCCGGCCGGTCAACACGGCGGCACTGGATCGGCCGGGCCAGCCGATACGTATGCGGACGAGTTCCACGGCGGTTTACGTTTCGCATGACGGCGCCACGGGCACGGCAGGTTCGGTAAGCGTGATTTACGCGCGGGGCGGCCGATACCACGCAATCCGGGCGAAGGCGGTCGTGATGGCCACGGGGAACTGGATCAACCCGTATATCGTGCGCGATCTGCCGCCCGCGTACAGGGAAGCCTGCGCTAGCTTCCTGCACGCGCCCTTCCTGGTCGCGAACGTGGCTTTGACCAATTGGCGTTTTCTCTACCGGCTCGGCATTACGGCCGCAATCTGGGATCGGCAGGAGGACGGCTTCGGCTTCACCTGCAACATCCGCGACCCCATGCACGTGGGGGACTACCGTCCGCCGCTGGACCCGGACAAGCCGGCGGTTCTGTCCTTCTACACGCCCTACCATTCGCCGGGCATGGACCCAAAGGCCCAGGTCACGCTGGGTCGCGCGGAACTGCTGGCCCGGTCGTACCCGGAGTACGAGTCAAGGATTTACCGGCAGATGATGCGGCTGTTCGGCGCCGCCGGTTTCGATCCGGCCGTCGATGTGGCAGGACTCATACTCAATCGTTGGGGGCACGCCTATTCCGTGCCGTACCCCGGCTTCTACGGCGGCGCCAACGGCACGGCGCCGCGCGATACGCTGCGGAACAACTACGGCCGAATCGCGTTCGCGCATTCGGAACTCGACGGCAACCAGCATTACGGGCCGGCCGCGGACGAAGGCCGCAGGGCCTACCGGCAGTTGGCGGACGCGCTGTGAGCTGATCCGGCGACGCTATAGGCCTGACGCGACACTAGACGCGATCCGAACGGCCGCCGTCGACGGTGATATCGGAGCCGACCACGAAACGCGCGCGGCGGGAACAAAGGAACGCGACGACATTGGCGATTTCCTCCGGCCTGGCCATTCGGCCCAGCGGAATCTCCGCGGCCTTTCCGCGGACATATTCGGGATCTTCGGCCTCCAGTCGCGCCCAGATTCCGCCTTCGGACCAGGTCGGGCCCGGCGAGACCATGTTGACCCGAACGCCACCGTTCGCGAGCTCGTGCGAGAGACCCTTGGTCACGTGCTTCAGCGCAGCCTTGGTGGCTCCGTAGGCGTCACGTTTGCGCGACGAGGCGGCGGAAGTCGAGCCGATAACGACAATGGCGGCGTCGCCGGTTTTCTCGGCCGCTTTCAGAAGATGCGGGACGGCAAGATCGACCATTTGGGTCAGTGCGGCGATCTCAACCCGGTAGTTGGTCAGCCAGACATCTTCGGTGTTGCCCGCGGCCATGGCGCCAGCATTGAGTACCAGAATGTCGAGGCCGCCCAGGCGGTCGATGGCCTGTTCCAGCCACGCCTGCGTTGAGCCCGGGTTCTCCAGGTCCACGGCCGCGGCCCGCGCTGCTACGAGGGAACCGGCGCCGGCCGGTGGCGATTCAGGCAGCGAGCGGGCGCAGTACTCGACCCGGCACCCCTCCGACGCCAGCGTTTCCACGATGGCGCGCCCGATTCCGCGGGAGCCGCCCGTGACGATTGCGCGCGATTTGCTGAGGTGAAGGTCCATTCGGGTTCGGTCGGCGCGTTCGAGGCGGCGGTCGCTCAGACCGGGGCGACCTGGGTCAGCGCCTCCAGGGCGATGGAGATCAGCGCGTGTTCCGCGCCGGCGTGCTCCTGCTTGCCGATCTTTTGCTTCTTCAGGCTGTTCACGGTTGACGCGCACATGCTGCCCGCCTTGCAGCCGAGGGCCTTGCCGACCGTCAGGACCGCGGAAGTCTCCATGTCGACGGCAAGAACGTCCTGTTCCGCAAGCTGCTCCAGGTTTCTGCGGACCCGGTCCTGAGTACGGTCGTCCAGCGCAAACATGTCCTGGTAGAAACCGTCGAAACTCGCAAAGGCGCCGATGTGGTAGGTGGCATCGCGTCCGGACGCGGCCCGGGTCAGGGCGTCCACCAGGCTGGGGGCGGCGCTGGAGTCGGCCGCGCCCCGCGCGTACGCCGCGGACGTGCCTTCAAAGGATTTCGCGTCCCGGGCGATGATCATGTCGCCGATATTGACTGGGGAAAGCCCGATGCTTGTGCCGATCCGCAGAAAGACCGAGGCACCGAGATTCGCAAGCTCGTGCAGGACGATCGCAGCGATGGGGGAGCCCATGCCGAACGCCGACAATGTGATCCGCACGTCCTTGTACGTCCCGGTCACGGTAGCCAGGCCCCGGTTGACAGGCATGGTCTCGACATCGCTCAGGTAGCGGCTGAATCGAGGCACCCGGCCCGGGTCGCCCAGCAGAATGACCCGGTCCGCCACCTGCTCGGCGTTGCAGCCGATGTACCAGGCCTTCCTGCTTCGTTTACCCATACGAGCGTTCCCGCAGCAGCGACGCGGCTGCGCCAATGCCGCTTTCGACAATCGTGCACAGGTCCGACTCGCCGGCCACGATTGCCGCCAGGCAACCGCCCGCCAGTGTGTCGCCGGCGCCCGATGCATCATCGAAGAAAAGTGGTTCCACGTCCACGCGCATGCGCGAATTATCGCGTTCGGCGCTGACCGCTTCAGCGCCCGCGGTTTCAACGACAAGAGGCCGGCGGTGCGCGGCGGATTCCGCCAGGCCTTCATCAACCCATTCGCGCTCCTGCCTGTTACAGAATATGTAGTCGGCGCGCGCTGCCAGCGCGACGCGCAGGTCCTTCGGATAGGAGAGGGGATCGTTCTTCATGACCCAGGCGACCCGGCAATCGCTCTTGATGAGCCCAAGCGCCTCGCTGGCGATCAGGGGCGGGCCCACGGTTACGCAAAGAAGGTCCGCATCCGCGATCAGTTCATTTTGCCGCGCGGTCAGCTCTTCCCGGCCCAGCATCCCCGGATCGAACAGGCAGCCGCAACTGCCGTCCTGCTGGTAGATCATGAAACACACAGGCGTGCTGCCCGGCTCGACGGTGGCGATGCCCTCCACGCCAACGCTGTCGTCACGGGTCCAGGAGGTAAACAGCCTGCCGTGCGGATCGGCGCCCACCCAGGTCACGATGGACACGTCGACGCCGTCCCCGGCCAGGGGGCGGGCCACGTACAGCGGGCAGCCTCCGGGGCGGGGAAACGCGTCCGCCGGCCGCCGCCGGATCATGACGGTGCGGTCGCCTTCGAAGAAGCCGTCAAGCACCGCGGGAAAGTCGATCGACGCGTATCCGATGATCGCCACCTTGCTCACGACAACAGCCTGACCCCCTCTGCAAGCGGCACGACCCAGCCCAGGTAGCGTTCGATGTCTTCAAGCGAGGCATCCGCGAGGTGCCGCCGGTTGGAGTTCACGGCCTCGCGCACCACGTGGCAGCGATAACCGAGCGAAAAGGCGTCCTGCACGGTTGCGCGGACGCATACATTGGCCTTGACGCCACCGATAACCAGCGTGCCGATTTCAAGTTCCCGCAGCAGCAGGTCCAGGTCGGTGGCCTGAAACGCGCTCATGCGCCGTTTGGGCAGAAGGATTTCTTCCGGTCCACGGGGCGAAAAGCCGTCCACCAACTGCGAGTCGAACTCGCCGTCCACGCAATGGACCGGCAGTTTGGCCTCTTCGAAGTCGGCAAGCCCGGGCCGATGGCGCTCGGCGACAAATATGACGGGCCGGCGCGCGGTTCTGGCGCCCCGCAACAATTCCCGCAAGGCGGGCAGCAGCTCGGCGCTTTCGGAGTAGTAATTCTGTCCGTCTTCGTGGAAGAACGAATTCTGCAGGTCGATGAGCAACAGCGCGACGGCTGTACGGTGTCCCATGTGCTCGCTCACGAAGACTGGTGCGGTTCGTTTTGCTCCGCGTCATAGTACAGCACCGACAGCCGGTTGGACCGCACCAGGCGAGCGTCATAGGTGTAGCAGTCCTGAAGATAGACGGCTTCGATGAGTTCGATGAGATTGCCCCTTGGATCGAAACTCTTTCGATGCACGAGCATTACCGCGGACGGCAGTTCGATGCCGAGCTGTTCGGCTTCTTTTTCGGTGGCCAGGCGAACGTTGATGTGCTCGTCGGCATGGTCTATCTCCAGTCCGGCCTCATCGAAGGTCTTGTACAGCGAGAAATCGGAATCCGCCACCCGGCTGTCCGGTCCCGTCAGTGCCGGCACGTCCGCTGCGACGCGCATGGGCACCAGCGCAGTATGAATGGCCCAGGGAAAGCCATCGACCAGACGGATGCGCTCCAGCAGCAGGGCGCGCTCGTCGCAGCCGAACTGCAATGCCTCGATGCGGTCCAGTTGCCGCTGCCCCATCAGGCGATGCGAAGGAACCCGGCCCTGGCGGCGCACGGTCTCCGAGAAGCCGAGCAGGTAGCCGGGAGAGCGGTGCAGGGCCGGCCGCGAAACGAAGGTGCCCACGCCCTGGCGCCGCTGCAGCAGGCCTTCCGCGAGCAACACGTCGATGGCCTTGACGACCGTGCCGCGGCTGACGCCGAACTTGAGGCAGAGCTGCGCCTCGCTGGGCAGCAGGTCGCCCGGCACCCATTTGCCCGCGCGGATTCCGTCGCGGAGTTCGTCCGACAAGACCGCGTAGCGCGGTTTTCCTGCATTCCGGTGTGGGCTCATCAGGAGGTTTCCTTGTGTGGAAGTGCGATTGTGCAAATGACTACTTGACTAGTCAACTGAATAATTATATTTTCACCTCATACCGGTACTTCAACTTTCCTGCTGTCGGATCATGCGACAAATCCACTCATCAAGGGGACACGCCATGCGAAAGATTCTGTTGGTCCTTGCCGCCGTCACCATGCCGCTCGTGATTGCTCAATCGGCGCTCGCGCAGGAGTCGGCCGTCGTTCTCGAAGAGATCGTAGTCACCGCGCAAAAGCGGGAAGAGTCGCTTGCCGACGTCGGCATAGCGGTTGACGTAGTCAGCGGCGATCGGCTGCGTGAGGCCGGCGCCGTGTCACTGATTGACGTTGCCCGGTACTCGCCGGGCCTCAACATCCAGACGCCGTTCGGGGAATTCGGCTATCCGCTGATCGCGATACGCGGCGTGAATACCGACGGGTTCATCGAAACGCTGCCGCAGTCGACCGGCGTTTACGCCGACGGCGTGTATGTCTCGCAGCCGCCCATGCAGGCGTTCCGGCTGCTTGATCTGGAGCGGATGGAAGTGCTCAAGGGGCCGCAGGGAACGATATACGGCCGCAATACCATCGCCGGGGCCATCAATCTCATTTCCAAACGTCCCACCTTCGAGCCCGAGGGCTATGCCACCGTGGGATTCGGCCGCTACAGCCGCGCATCGGTCGAGGGGGCGTACGGAGGCCCCATTTCGGACACGGCGGCAGGACGGATTGCGGTCAAGGTACTTCGACAGACCGACGGACCCCTGACCAACATGCATCCTGACCGGGATGATGGCGGCGAACTGGATCAGCTCATGGCCAGAGGCTCCCTGTTGTTCCGGCCCAGCGACGACGTTGAGCTGCTGGTTCGCGTTTACGCCGGGCGTGACGATTCGGACGTCTGGCCCTGGGCCACCATACCTGCGGGTCAGGACACTGACGGCGACGGCATCCCGGACCAGGTCTGTCCCGAATACGCGCGCGGAGACGTTGCCGCGGCGCAGGTGAATTGCCTGGCGCGGGATCCCTTCGTCAGCGGCGACACGTTCAACGATACCGACGGCGACCCGTACACGATCAATCAGAACGCGATCGGCGAGCATGCGTACAAGTCCAGCGGCATTTCCGCGGAGCTGAACTGGGACCTGGGCGCCAGGACTATCACTTCGGTGACCGGCTGGGACGACTTCGAACGTCACGACGAGCTGGATGAAGACGGAGGTCCGACCGTGGCGCTGGACGATGTGCGCAGGTCTGAAGTGTCGCAGTTCTCGCAGGAGGTTCGCATCGCATCGAACGGAAACGAGGGCCTGCAATGGCTCGCCGGCCTGTATTACTCCTCCGACGAAATGGAGGGCGATCCGTCTTTTGATTCGGGCGGCCGGCAGGACTTCTCGGTGCTGGAAACCGACACCCTCGGCCTGTTCGGGCAGGTTGAATTTCCGCTGGCGGACAATCTGGTGGCTACGGTAGGCGGTCGCTGGTCGGACGTGGAACGCGACTTCTACTACGAAACCACCGGATTCTTCGCCGCGCCCGAGTTGCAGGCGGGCGCATCCAGCTCATTCTCGGACAGCGATTACTCCGCACGGCTGGCGCTCGACTGGACCTTCAATGACGACACGCTGGTGTACGCGAGCATTTCCCGCGGATTCAACGCCGGAACTTTCAACAGCCAGTTCCTGGCGACAGTCGACAACCTCGAACCGACAAAATCGGAATCCCTGACCGCCTACGAGGTAGGCTTGAAGGCGACTCTCCCCGGCGGACGGGCGAGTGTCGAGGCGGCGGTCTATTTCTACGACGCAACCGACCCGCAGGTTGTGGCTGTCGAACCCTTGAGCGGCATCTCCGCCAATTTCCTGATCAACGCGGATGATTCCACGATGCGAGGCGCCGAATTGCAGTTTCGGGCCCTTCCGGCGGACTGGCTGCAAGTCACTTTCGGGGCCGCCTACATCGACAGCGAGTACGGCAGGCTGGTGACCTCCGTGGCCGGCACCGGCGCCGGCAGCCCGTTCCCGGACAATGCCCCGGTATTCGGTTCGACTTTGGCCGACCTCACCGGCAACCGGATTCCAAATACGCCCGAGTTGAGCATCAATTCCTCGGCCAGCGTGGAATGGCCGGTAAATGAAGCATGGCGGTTCATGGGCCAGCTGGATTTCCTTTGGGAAGACGACATTCCGCGTGATCTGCGCGCCTCGCCGGCCTTGTTCTCGGAAGCCCACATCGACGTCGATCTGCGCCTGGCGCTCAAGTCAAACGACGGCAAGTGGGACGCGGCCCTCTGGGTGCGGAACCTGACCGATGAGACGTACCTCACCGAGGCCTATGAAGTGCTCGGATTCGGCTTCTACATCGCGGCCGGGAATTACAACTATCCAAGAACGTTCGGGATCGAACTGACCCGTAATTTCTAGCGGGCTGCGGACAGGTCAGGACGAGACGCATTGGCATGCCGGAGACCAAGCCAAAGGTCGCGATTTCGCTCATCACGCTGGGCGTTGACGACGTGGAGCCTTCGGTACGCTTCTACACCTCGTTCGGCTGGGAGATGTCGCCGGATTCCGACCCGGCCTGAGCCTTTCGAAGGCAGCCTGTCCCCGCGAAGTGGTGATCGACTGCATGGGGCATCCGCATTGACGGGAATATCGAATGAATACGGACAAACGTAATTTCGCCGGCGCACTGGGCATCTATACGATCGGCGGGCTGTTCTGGGCCTTCCTGCCGTTCTTCGTGGGACTCAAGGTGTCAACCGGTGGATTCAGCCAGACACAGGCGGGCGCGCTGGGTTCCGCCTACCTGATCGGCTTTTCCGTGGCGTCCATGACCGCGCTGTGGTGGGCGGGCCGTTTCAACTGGCGCAGACTGGCTGCGGCAATGGCTGCTGTAGTGATTGCCGCGCTGCTGTTGCTGGCGAGGCTGGACGGTTTTGCCCTGAGCCTCACGATCGTGTCCGTCGTGGGTCTGATGATGGGCGCATTCTGGACGGTGGCGTACCGGATCTTCAGCGGGTCGGCCAACCCGGAACGCAGTTTTTCGATCGGGATCGTGGTGTCGTACAGCGCGCTCGCGCTGGTGACCTTCGTAATCGGCGAATACGTCGTCGAGGACTTCGGGTTAACCGGTTTCGGCTATGTCCTGGGCGCCGTTGTACTGGTGCTGGCGCTCTCGGCGCTGCTGCTGCCGCGGGGCCTCGAATCGGGCGGCAAGGCTGCCGGCCAGGGCGCCTCGCGGCCATCGCCGCCGGTCGCATTGGCGCTGCTTGCGATCCTGGGCACCAGTTTCGGCTTTGCCGCCGTGTGGGCCTTTACCGAGAGAATCGGCATCGACGCAGGATTCAATACCTCGCAAGTCAGCCCGGTCATCGCCTCGAACCTTTTGGCGTCGGCGGGCGGCTCGGTGCTGGCGACCCTGCTGGGGCTGCGGCTCGGCCGGATGCTGCCGCTGTACGTGGGCATGCTGGCGATTGTGGTTTCGATTGTGGGGCTGATATCCGTGGACAGTTTCTCGACCTATGCCGTCGCGGTCGCGGGACTGGGCTTTTCCATCGGTTTCGTCATGCCGTATCAGATGGGCTATCTCGCAGCGCTGGACCGGGACAACCGCTTCGTGCTGCTGATCGCCGCCGCGCAGGGAATCGGGTCGGCTGCCGGGCCGTTTGCGGGCGGGGTCGCGGCGGATGCCGGCGGATACAGGCTGCTGGTACTGGTGGCCGCCGCGGCCGTCGCTGCCAGCATGCTGGCCATACTGATCTCATCGAAGGGGGCGAAATCGGCATGAGTATCGTTCAGGACTACCGGCAACTGCTGGATGAGAAGCTGGCCCTCGTTTTCGACAACCAGGAGGATGCGATTGACAGCGCGGCGGAGGTCTGTGCCGCCAGTATCGGGAAGGGCAAGCTGGTGTTTACCTTCGGAACAGGCCATGGCTCGTTCGCCGCACTGGAGATGTTCCCCCGCACCGGCACCGCGGTCGGGTTCCGGCCGATAGTCGAGAGCACGATGATTTCCTTTCATCGCGTGCTGGGCGATATGGGCGCGCGACAGTATCGGTTCATTCACGCCCAGGAAGGCTACGGGAAGGCGATTCTGTCCTCCCATCAAACCGACCCGGATGACGCGATGCTGATATTCTCGCATTCCGGAATCAACGCCGTCACCATGGATATTGCCGTCGGCGCCAAAGAGATCGGCATGAAGGTCATCGGTGTAACGAGTGTCCCGCATTCTTCGCAAGTTCCGTCACGGCATTCCTCCGGGAAGCGTCTGTTCGAAGCGGCCGACGTCGTCATTGACACCGGCGCGCCGCTGGGCGATGCCGGCATTTCCATTGACGGGCTGGAAGGCAGCGTGGGCGCCACCTCGACCAGCGTCGCCGTTGCGGTGGGACAGGCCATCAACGCCGCCACGGTGGAAAAACTGGTGGCGCGTGGCTCACAACCGATGGTGATGGTCAGTCCGAACACCACGGAGAAGGCCAGGGCCAATCGGATCAACGATCTGAACTACGAGGAGTTGTGGCGGCGATTGTCCTCGCGGTAACCTCCCGCTCCTGATGCGAGAGAATCGGCTTGACACGGCACTTGAGTGCCCGCTTTTCTACGGGGGCGAATTTCACGCCCCGGCGTCCGGCGAGTGGCACGACGTTGTTGATCCTGCCGACGGGTCGCGGGTTGGGCGCTGCGCGCTGGCCGGCGCCGGCGATATCGACCGGGCCGTCGGCCATGCGCTGCGGGCGAAATCGGCCTGGGGGGAAACGCACGCCGACGAGCGCGCCGCGATCCTTCACCGCGCCGCGGACCGGATCGAGGCCCGAACCGGCGAGATTGCAGAGCTCCTGACGCGGGAGCAGGGCAAGCCGCTTTGCGACAGCCGCAAGGAAATTGGTTTCGGAATCCAGGTCATCCGCTATTACGCCGAGGAAGGCCGGCGCAGGTTCGGCTCGCTGCGGCCTTCCTCGCTGGCGAACGTCAAGAACGTCGTATCGTATTTCCCGGTCGGAATCGTGGGCGCCATCGTGCCCTGGAACTACCCGGTGGACCTGTACTGCTGGAAAGTTGCGCCGGCCCTGGCGGCCGGCTGCCCGGTCGTGGTCAAACCGCCGCCTGAGACGCCCTTTGCCATCGCCGTCGTCGCGGAGTGTTTTGTCGAGGCAGGCGTTCCTGATGGGGTGCTGGCCAATTTGCCGGGAACCGGTCCGGAAGCCGGCGCCGAGCTGGCGAAACATCCGGATGTCGCGTGTATTTCCGCTACCGCGTCCATCGCGGCCGGGCAGGACATCATGCGTAACGCAGCCGGCAACCTCAAGCGCGTGTCGCTGGAACTGGGGGGTCACGCACCCTTTGTCGTGCTGCCCGATGCCGACATCGAGGCGGCTGCCAGGGCGGCGATGCGCCGATCGTTCTCGAACATGGGGCAAATCTGCATTACGGTCAACCGGATCCTGACCCATTCCGATGCGCATGAGCCATTCGTGGATGCGCTGGTGGAAGAAACACGAAAGATCGAATTGGCTCCGGGTCTTGATCCCGGCACGCTGTATGGGCCGGTGACGACACAGGCCGTTATCGAGCGCTCCCAACGGCATATCGACGACGCCGCGGCCAGGGGCGCCGAAGTCCTGACCGGCGGCGGTCCTGCGGTAACCGGCAGGCTGGAGAAGGGTCTGTTTTTCCAACCCACGCTGCTCGACGGGACTTCACTCGACAGTTTGCCCATGAAGGAGGAAACATACGGGCCGGTAGCCGCAATCAGGCAGTGCGGTTCGCTTGAAGAACTGCTGTCGGTGTCGAACAGCCTTCGATTCGGCCTGGCGGCCTATGTGTACTCCGAGGACCTGGAGCGCGCCTGGGCGTTTGCCGATCGCCTGGAATTCGGTGCGGTCGGCATCAACGTGTCCGACACATCGGAACTGCAGGCCCCTTTCGGGGGCTGGAAACTCAGTGGCTTCGGTCGAGAGCTTGGCCCCGAGGGCCTGGAGACGTTTCTTGAGCCCAAGCACATTAAGATGCGTGTCAATCCCCTACCCAGGAGGTTGACGTAGTGAGCATAAACGCGGAACTGCTGCCCTTTCTCGATCAATTCCCGCAGTTGGAATTGACGAAAGAAAGCCTCAGGCAGACGCGAAGCGAGTTGAACCGTATGTCGCTGGAGGCCGCGGCTGTGATCGAGGGATACGATCATGTCAGTGTTGCTGACGAGAAAATTGCCGGACCATCCCCCAACCAGACCCTGCGGCTTCGACTGTATTCGGGCCCTGATGCGCCCGGACCGCGGCCGTGCCTGTTGTGGGTCCACGGCGGCGGCTACATTCTGGGTTGTCCCGAGATGGACGAGTTGCTTTTGTGTCGCATGGTCGATGAGCTGGGCTGTCTGATTGTTTCGGTCGACTATCGGTTGGCGCCCGAGCACCCTTATCCGGCGGCTCTCGATGACTGCGATGCTGCGTTGGGCTGGATTCTTGAGAATGCCGAAGCGCTTTCCATAGACACGCAATCGCTTGCGCTCGGCGGCGCCAGCGCCGGCGGTGGCCTGGCGGCTGCGCTGGCCTTGCGGTGCCGGGATCGACGGCCGGGCGTTATTACATATCAATGCCTTATTTATCCGATGCTCGATCACCGCAACGTACGAGCCGCGCGAGAAGCTGGCGCCAGCTTTTGGCTGTGGGGCCCGGACCACAACCGATTCGCATGGGAAGTCTATTTGAGTCCCAACGACTTCTCTCAAAGCGTCTCCCCGTTCGCATCGCCGGCGAGAGCGCAAAATCTCGATGGACTGCCACCGACTTACCTGTGCATCGGCGATCAGGACCTGTTCTACGAAGAATCTATCGAGTACGCAAGCCGCCTGCGCGCGAGCAACGTGCCGGTTGACCTGCACAAGGTCCCGGGTGCGCCACATGGCTTCGACAGGCTACCGACTCGATTAGGCGAACAGGAGTTGCGCCGCCGCTTCAAGGCACTCGCCCAACATTTCGCGGCGCACGGCTGAACCGCCGCCCGGGAACTGCGACACAATGCGCAAGATACCGAGAGTCAGGCTCCCGCTGTTCGTACTGCTCCTGGGTATTTTTGTACTCGGAGGGTGTGAGAACGGGGACGAACAGGTGGTCACGGAGTATCCCCATGTTGGCGACCCGGGCTGGCCTACTTATGCCGGCCAGGAGGGTGGCACGCGTTATTCGCCGTTGAGCCAGATCAATCGCTCCAACGTCGGCAAGCTGGAGATCGCCTGGATCCACAACACAGGTCATCTGGAACGGGCGCCACATCTTTATGGCGCGGTGGGTTTTCAGGTCACGCCCATACTCCTGCCGGAGGAGGCGGGCCGGCATCTGGTGCTCTGCGACCCGTTCAACCGGATCATCGCGCTGGATCCCGCCACGGGCGAACAGCGGTGGGACTTTGACCCCGAGATCGACCTCACGCCGTACGCGGGGCGTTTCAATTGCCGCGGCGTGACCTACTGGCGCGATCCGCAGGCGGCGGAGGACGCCGCATGCGCCCACCGCATATTGCTGGCCACGAACGACCGGCGCCTGGCGGCCATCGACGCCAGGAGCGGCGCCTTGTGTGCGGACTTCGGGGAAGACGGCTTTGTCGACGTTACGCCGGTCATCATGCAGCTCAAGCCCGTCAATCAGCTCCTCACGATGCAGTTGAACTCGCCGGTGGCGGTGGTCAATGGCGTGCTCATCGTCGGCGGGACCGCCGACAAGTTCAGGGACGCCAGCTCCATGAACGGCGCGGTGCGCGCCTTCAGCGCGAGAACCGGCGAGCATTTGTGGACCTTCGACACGCTGATCCGCGAACCCGCGGACGACCCCCAGAGCACCGCGTACCACGTTGGCGGCGCCAACGCGTGGATCAATTTCACCTGGGACAGCGAGCACGACCTGGTGTTCATTCCAACGGCCAGCCCGGCGCCCAATTTCTACGGGGGCAAGCGTCCCGGCAACAACCTGTATGCGAACTCGCTCGTTGTGCTGCGCGCGGCAACGGGCGAATTGGTCTGGCACTACCAGGTCCTGCATCACGACCTGTGGGACTGGGACGTGCCCACCAGCCCCATCCTGGCCGAGATTACCCGCGACGGGGAACGGGTTCCGGTGGTCATGCAGCTGACCAAGCAGGGCATGGTGTTCACCTTCCATCGCTACACCGGCGAACCGTTCTTCGAAATCAAGGAACTGCCCGTGCCCACTGACGGGATGCCGGATGACCGGGTATCGCCCACCCAGCCGTTTCCGGTCAGGCCGCCACCGCTGGTGAAGCATGGAATCTCGCCGGAGGACGCCTGGGGCATCACCCCGTACGACAGGGGCAAGTGCCGGGAAATGATCGAGTCGATGCGCCACGGCCCCATCTACACGCCGCCCGGCATGACCGCCACGCTGATGATGCCGAACGTCGGCGGCGGCATGAACTGGGGTGGCGGCGCCTTTGATCCCCAGGGCGATATCCTGGTGACTCCCGTCGGCCAGTCCCCCTACCGGGTAAGGCTGATACCCAAAGAGGAGCTCGATCCCGAATCGGCCCGCCTTCCTACCGCTGGCCTGCCGATCGGTCCGCCCGGCTATATCGAGGGGACGGATTACGGCCTGGAGCAGGGACCGCTGCTCTCGCCCTTCATGATGCCCTGTACCGAGCCGCCCTGGGCCAAGCTGGTGGCGGTGGACATGGCGGAGGGCGAGATCAGGTGGGAAGTGCCCCTGGGCCTGATCGACAAGCTGGCCCCGGTTCCGGTCCCGTTCCGGTGGGGCACGCCGTTCGCCGGCGGGCCGATCGCCACCGGCGGAGGGCTGGTATTCATCGGAGCGACCGCGGACGACCGGTTCCGCGCTTACAACACCCAAACCGGCGAATTGCTCTGGGAGTTTGACGGTCCGACTTCCGCCAATGCGACGCCCATGACCTACATGGTGGCCGGCAAGCAATATGTGGTGGTCGCGACAGGAGGCCACAACTGGGTGTATCCGTACAAGAAGGGCGATTCGGTTGTGGCCTACAGCCTGCCTGAATGATGGAAGCGGACTTCTGGCTCAAGAAATGGGAACTGGGTGAGACGGGCTTTCACCAGGAGTCGGTTAACGAGTCGCTGCAGGATTGGTGGCCTTCGGTGGCGGCCCCGGTGGGTGGCGCGGTGCTTGTTCCGCTTTGCGGGAAATCACTGGACATGTGCTGGCTGGCCGACCAGGGGCACGAGGTGGTTGGCGTGGAAGTGAGCCCGGTAGCCTGCGAGGCGTTCTTCGAAGGGCTCGGGCTCAACTCGGACACGGCGAGCATCGGCGCGTTTCGCGTGTTCGGCGGCGGCCCTTACCGGATCCTGCAGGGCGACTTCTTCTCCGCTACGGCAGCCGACCTGGGGCCGATTGCAGCCTTCTACGACCGCGCGGCGCTGGTGGCCATGCCTCCGGAAATGCAGCCGGACTACGCGCGTCAGCTTGTGCGGCTGCTTCCGGCGGGCGCCGTGGGAATGATCAGCTGCCTGGAATACCCGCCGGATGCCATGGACGGGCCGCCGTTTTCCATCGACGAGGCACGCCTGCGCGAATTGCTTGGCCCCCGTTGCCGGGTGAGGCGCCTTTTGGCCCGCCAGATCAACACCGAGGGTGCGAACCTGGAGGGGCGGGGCCTGGTCGGTCTCGCCGAAACCGCCTACAGCGTGCGGATCGGCTCATAAGCCGGGAGATCTGTTCTCGGGCAGCTCCGTAATCACAGTGTCCCCCGGGTAGCTCACTTCATACCGGTTATTGATTCGCCAGCGTTCGCTTCCTGCGCACTCCCGGGCCAGTCCCTCCAGGAACTTCAACTGCAATTCAGCTGCCGCGATCTCATCGTCAATCGCCTCGATTGCGTCCCGCACCTCGCGAATGGCGGCCTCCAGACGGCCTACTTCCGCATTTTCCTGGTTCTTGATGCCGAAGGCCCGGACCAGGGTTGCGCGCATTCCGGAATGCGCAATTCTACGGTTGCGGCAGTAAAATCCACCCGGCCGGGTCCGAACTGAAGCGATGAAGAAAGTACTTGTTATCCGCAACGTAAGCTACGAGACCGAGGGCATGCTGGAACAGCTACTCCGGGACGAGGGCCTTGAGCTCAATATCGTCGATTTCCAGCAGGACGCTTCGGCCGAACCGAGCCTTGACGGGCATGCCGGCCTGGTCGTGATGGGCGGGCCGATGGGCGCCAACGAGACCGACCGCTATCCCTATCTGTTGCAGGTCGAGCGCCTTTGCGCCGAGGCGATGGAGCGCTCGGCGCCGCTGGTGGGCGTGTGCCTGGGCGCGCAGATCATGGCCAAGGTCCTGGGCAGCGAGGTATACCCGAACCCGGTTCGCGAAGTAGGGTGGTACGATCTGACCACGACCGACGCCGGACAAGGCGACGCGTTGTTCTCCGAACTCGACCTGAACGAGGTTGTCCTGCAGTGGCACGGGGACACCTTCGACCTCCCGAAGGACGCCGTTCTGCTTGCGTCCTCACCGGATTGCGCCAACCAGGCGTTTCGTTACGGCGAGAACGGCTACGCAGTGCAATTTCATCTGGAGATAATGGAGTCGATGATCAGGGAATGGGTCAGCAGGGACTCCGCGCGCGGATGGCTGGGCAAGGAAGGCCGCATCAGCGCCCCGCGCATCCTCGCCGATACCGAGACCTACATGGCCCGCTCGGAGGATATCGGCCGTCGCGTATACACGCGTTTTGCCCGCATGATCTCCGCCTGATACGCCGCTCGGCCCCGTCATGCATGTAATCATCGTCGGCTGCGGTGTCATCGGCGTCACCGCAGCCTGGTATCTCGTTCGCGCCGGCGCTCGCGTGACCGTATTGGAAAGACGCGATGGCCCCGCCCTGGAGACCAGCTTCGCCAACGGCAGCATGCTGACGCCCAGCCTTTCGGCGCCGTGGAATGCTCCCGGCGTGTGGCTGAAGCTCATCCGGTATCTGGGACGAAAGGAAGCGGCGCTTCTGTTACGTCCTGCCGCCTTCCCGGGGATAATCCCCTGGGGCCTGCGCTTCCTGCGCGACAGCCGCCCCGCCCGCCACGAGATCAATCTTAAAAAGAACTTAAGATTATGTAACTATACTATTAATATGCTGAGAGAATTAAGGTCGGAAGCTGCAGTGGAATATGAGGCCGACCTGTCGGGCGTCATGGAGGTATGCCGAGACGAGGCCGGCATGAACAGGGGACGGGATCGCAACCGCCTTCTCGGTGCGGACGACGTACCGGCGAAGGAGCTTACGCCGGCCTCGCTAGTAGAAATGGAACCGGCGCTGGAGCCGATACAGGACGAATTGGCCGGCGGCTTTTACTACGCCGCGGACGAAGTCGGTGATGCCTACAAGTTTAGCTGCGGCCTGCAGCGGCATGCGCAACGCCGGGGAGCGACGTTCCGGTTCGGCACAACCGTGCAGGGAATGCGGGTGCGGCGGGGACGGGTTCGCGGTGTACGCTTGAGCAATGGCGAAGAGATCGCAGCGGAGCAGGTGATAGTGGCGGCAGGCAGCTATACGCCGCAACTGGTTGCCCCCCTGGGTTTGCGCGTGCCCGTTTGCCCGGCCAAGGGCTATTCTCTGACCGCGCCGATGCCGGAAGAACTGGTTCCGTTGCGGCACGCGGTTCTGGACGACCGCTACAAGGCCGGCGTCGTTCCGCTTGGAGGCAGGCGCATACGGGTAGGGGGGACGGTGGAGTTCACCGGCTTCAACCTGAATCTGTCGCCGGAGCGCGTTGCCAACCTGCGCAATTTGCTCGCCCAGGTGCTGCCCCGTCACGCCGGGCGCATCGCTGCGGAAGACATTCAGGCCTGGTGCGGCCTGCGGCCCGCTTCGCCCGACGGAGTGCCGATCATCGGCCCGACGCGAGTGGACGGATTGTCTCTGGCCACAGGGCATGGACACTTGGGCTGGTCCATGGCCGCCGGCACTGGAAGGGCCCTGGCGGAGCAGATGATCGGCGGCGGCCGGGGATTTCCGCTGGAGGACTACGCGCTGGCGAGGTTCGACTGATGGCGTCGAAGAGAAAACTCCAGCGCTGCTACAACCTGGAGGACCTGCGCAAGCTGGCGCGCAAGCGGCTGCCCGCGCCGATGTATCACTACATGCGGGGCGGGGCCGATGACGAATGGTCGTTGCATAACAACACGGCGGCATTCGAGAACTACGAACTGCTGCCGCGCTACCTGGTCAATGTCGAGAAAATAGACGCGAGCGTCACGGTACTGGGTCAGGAGCTCGAATGGCCGCTGTTCCTCTCGCCCACCGGGATGTCGCGGATCTTTCACCATGACGGCGAGGTCGGCGCGGTACGGGCGGCGCACAGGTCGGGCACGATGTATTCGCTGTCCACGCTGGGTTCCACCAGCATCGAGGACGTGGCGGCGGCCAGCGAAGGTCCGCGGATGTTCCAGATCTACGTGCTGAGGGACCCGGGGCTGAACCGCGAATTTATCGAACGCTGCAGGGAGGCCAACTATTCCGCACTGTGTCTTACGGTGGACGTGCCGGTGGGCGGCAACCGCGAGCGCGACTTCCATACCGGCATGACCGTGCCGCCCAGGCTGACCTTCATGAGCAAGCTGGACGTGGCCCGGCATGTGAGCTGGGCATATCGCTACCTCACGTCGGGCGCCGCGGAGATGGCCAATTTCTCCCACCGCTTGCGCGATTCGGAAGACACCAACCTGATGGGCTATGTCGGCCGCCAGTTTGATATGACGGTTAACTGGGACGACGCCGCCCGCATGATCGAGCAGTGGGGTGGCCCGTTCGCCATCAAGGGCGTCATGTGCGCGGAAGACGCTCGCCGCTCGGTGGAGGCCGGCGCAAGCGCGGTCATGCTCTCGAATCATGGGGGACGGCAACTGGACGGCACGCCCGCCCCGGTCGATCTCGTGCGCGAGGTCCGGGACGCCATTGGCGACTCCGCCGAAGTCATCGTTGACGGCGGGGTGCGGCGCGGCACGCATGTGCTGAAGGCCCTGGCGCTGGGCGCCACCGTCTGTTCCACCGGCCGCGGCTACCTGTACGGCCTAGGGGCCGGCGGCGAAGCCGGAGTGGACCGCGCGCTGAAGATTCTGCGCGACGAGGTGGAGAGAGATCTCGCCTTGTTGGGCTGTGTGCGCGCCCGCGATCTGGACGGGCGTTACGTGAGGGAGATCAGTCGTCAAGGAGCAAAACAATGACTGTTCATGAACCCCCTTCACTCAGCGAGATACGCGCCTACAGGGACGTGGTCAAAGATCGTATCGTGCGTACCCCGGTGCATGACTGGCGCGGCACGCAGATCAGCAAGCGCGCGCCGGACCTGCGGATATCGATCAAGTTCGAGCTGCTGCAGATGACCGGAACGTTCAAGGCCAGGGGCGCGCTGGCCTGGATGCTTTCCCTGCCCGAGGAAAAAGTAAAAAGGGGCGTGACCGCAGTCAGCGCCGGCAATCACGCCGTAGCCGTGTCCTGGGCGGCGCATGTCATGGGCGCCCCGGCCCATGTCGTGATCATTTCTCCGGCAAACCCGGCGCGAATTCGCCAGGCGAGGGCCTGGGGCGCGAAAGTGGAATTGAGCGACAACGCGGAAGCCGCCTTTCAAAGGGTCCAGAACATCGAGAAACAGGACGGGAAGACCCTGGTCCACCCCTTCGAGGGGCGTTCGATTGCCATCGGCACGGGCGCCCTCGCCATGGAGTGGCTGGAGCAGGCGCCCGACCTGGACGCGCTGGTGATCCCGGTGGGAGGCGGAGGGCTGATCGGCGGGGTTGCCTCGGCGGCCAAGCAGATTCGTCCTGAGATCAAGGTGTACGGTGCGGAACCTTTTGGCGCCGATTCAATGTTCCAGAGCCTCGTCGGCAACGAGCCGGTTCAGGCCAGCCGCGTCGATTCGATCGCCGACAGCCTGCGGGCCCCCAATGCCCGCGAATACAGCTTTGCGCTGGTCAGCCGCCACATGGACGATCTCGGCCGGGTCGAAGACGATGAGATTCGCCAGGCGATGCGGCTGATCCTGCAGGAATTGAAGATGATGGTGGAGCCGGCATGCGCGACCGCTACCGCCGCCGCCATCGGCCCGTTGCACGAGCGGCTTGAGGGCAAGCACGTGGGCGTGCTGCTGTGCGGGTCCAACATCGATATGGCAACCTTCAGCCGCCTCTTGAGCTGAAGGAGGGAGCGCATCGCTCTCAGTAGTGCAAGACGAGCGTTCGCGGCTGACCGAAGGAGGGCAGGCTGATCAGGTGCATTCTTCCCGGTCCGAATTCCGCCAGGCTGAGCGCGGCGGCGTCCCACTCGGCCAGCAGCGCCGAAGCCAGGTTGTCGCCGGTCACGATAATCACGATCTTTCCGCGGTGCTGTCTGGCCAGCCCGCGCGCGAAGGCGCCCGGGTCTTCGATCAGCACGTCCGTAATGGACTTGCCCAGGCGTTCGGAAAGCATGCGAACCGTTTCGCGCTCGGGTTCGCCACCGGCGCTGAAGATACCGGCCAGCAGATCGGGGGCGGCGAGGTTGCCCGCGAGCCGGCTGAGCGCTTCTGCGCGGGCGCGACCGGCTTTACTGAGTGAAGCGGAGTCACCGTCCTGACGTTCGGCGGATGTCAGCAGCAACACCGTCGTGGTGGCTTCGCTTCCCTGCAGTTGCCAGACAAGGACCAGCACGCCCGCCAGGAAAACGGCCACCAGCAGGTTCCGGTAGCGGGGGCGCATCAGTTCCCGGTTGAGACCGCAAGCGACATGGTCTCGATAGTACTACTGCGATCTGCGTAAAATAAAGGCTGTTGCAGGTACTTTCTTGCGCATGCGAGGCGAGTGATTCGTGGAT
This sequence comes from Gammaproteobacteria bacterium, assembly GCA_963666765.1. Taxonomy (GTDB): domain Bacteria; phylum Pseudomonadota; class Gammaproteobacteria; order Steroidobacterales; family Foliamicaceae; genus Foliamicus. The sequence continues at coordinate 812,809 of OY762933.1, read as the reverse complement.
TTGTTCAGCTTTTTCTTCGACAACGTGGGCGCGCTGCTGGCGCTTGCCTTTGTGCTGTTCAATCTGGCCGCCTGGGTGATGAGGCGCGTTCGGCAAAAACGCGAACAGGAACGTTACGGGCACTATCCGCCCGCGGTGCGCTCGGGCCGGCTGAATTACGAAGATTACAGAAAGCGACGCGAAGGCTGATTGGCGCATCCAATGCCTAAAGGGCCCGGTACCATGCCGGTGGTATGCTAGCTTGAAATGTAAAGGTCGACCAACCGCAATGAAAGGCACAGTGCGTATTTCAGGCTTTTGTATGGCGCTCTGCGCAGTGCTGGTCCTGGCCAATTGCCAGACCACTGGAGGCATGTCTTCGCCGTCCGGCGGCCCACCGGTTTCCATGCCTCAACCCAGCGGCAGTTCGGGTTCTTCCGGCGGTTCGCAAGGCTCCATGGGCGGTTCTCAGGGCTCCATGGGTGGTTCGCAGGGCTCCATGGGCGGTTCGATGGGTTCGTCCAGTGGTTCTCAGGGCTCGATGGGCGGTTCAATGGGTTCATCCGGTGGTTCGCGAGGCTCGATGGGTTCACCCGGCGGTTCGCGAGGCTCGATGGGCGGTTCGATGGGATCGTCCGGTGGTTCTCAGGGCTCGATGGGCGGTTCGATGGGATCGTCCGGTGGTTCGCAGGGCTCGATGGGTTCCATGGGCGGCGCCAGCGGTTCGGCAGGTGGGCAGTCAGGCCAACAGGGCAATGCCGACGGTCAGCAGGCCGGTTCGATGGGAACCGGCGGTGGTTTCGGAGGCGGGCAGGGCAGCGAGCCGGACGGCACGGCAGGTGCAGGCGGTGCGCAGGGCGCGGGCGATCCTGAAGGAGTCCTGCGCGAGTCCATGGAGGGTTACGATCGCGAAATAGCTCGCGAGCGCGGCGCCATGGCATCCGCAGGCCAGGGTTCGGCCGCCGGGTCCGGCGGCGCGGGCGGAATGATCGGCGAGCCCGGCGGCTCCGGCGGGGCAATGGTCACCATTCCCAACGCGTCCGGAGGAGGCATTGGCGGTAACGGCCAGGGCCCAGGCAGTGAGTCCGCCGGGAACAGTGCCGGTGGCGCCGGCGCCAGCGGTGGTGGCGGCGGCGGCCAGGGAGGTCCGCTTGAAGACGGCGATACAGGCGAAGCCGGCGAACAGCCGGAAACAAAGATAGAGATTCCGGAGGACATTGCCGAGGCTGCGGGCAGGGAAGACCAGGTGGCGCGGCAGATTCGCGAAGCGGCGGAGCAGGAAGAAGACCCGCGCATCCGCGAGGCATTGTGGGACGAATATCGCAAGCACATGGGGTTGAATACAAAGTGAACCAGTCGATCAGGACACTTGGCCTGGCTGCCTGCATCGTCGTGCTGGGCGCCTGCACATCGGCGCGCGAGGTCCAGTACACCCAGGTGGGACTGCAGCGGGCGGAGAGCGAAATTGCTACGGAAGCCCTGCTGAACGTGGGCATCCTGGTGTTCGATACGGGACTTCCCGAAGACGCCAGCGATCAGCAACTCAATGACAGCTTTGTCTTTCCGGAGATTCGCCGCGCCGAGGCCCGCTACATGCCGTACCACCTCAAGAGTACGCTTGAAACCACTGGCTACTGGGGGGCGGTAAGCGTCCTGCCGGAATTCAGCCCGGTTGCGGACATTGTGGTTTCGGGCCGGATAGACCAGTCTGACGGCTACAGCGCGCAACTGCGCGTCGGCGCCTGGGATTCGTCCGGCCGGCAGTGGTTCGAGAAGAAGTATGAAATGCTGGTCGCGGAGCAGGCTTACATTCGCAATACCGGTCCCGAGGATCCCTACCAGAATATCTACAACCGGATCGCAAATGACCTGCTTGACGCGCGCGCGCGGCTCAGCGCCGGCGAACTGCAGCGCATTCGCGAGATCAGCGATTTGCGCTACGGGCTGAGCGTAGTTCCGCAGGCCTTCAATGGCTACCTGGAAGAGACCGGCAACGGGCAATACGAGGTCAGAAGGCTGCCGGCTGCGGACGAGCCCATGGTCAGTCGCATGCGCGAAGTGCGCGAACGGGAATATGCTCTGATCGACGCCGTCAACGAGCACTACGCCAATCTCTACTACGGCCTGGACCAACCGTACACGGACTGGCGGCGAATGGCGCGCGAAGGCCGCTTGAGCTATGAGGAAATGCGCAGGTCGGCGAACACGCGCATGCTTCTGGGAGTGCTCGGTATTCTGGGCGCCATCGCGTACGAATCGAGCGGCGGCGACAACATGGGCGTTACCGGCACCATGATCCAGGGCGGCTTCATGGGAATACAGAGCAGCCTGAGCCGGCGCGAGGAAGCCAAAATGCACGCCGAGGCCCTGCGTGAGGTGGGCGAGTCCTTTGACGCCGAGGCGGAACCCATGGTCGTGGAACTGGAAGGCCAGACCCGTCGTTTGACCGGGTCCGCCGAGGAACGGTTTCGTGAGTGGCGCCGCCTGCTGCGCGAAATCTACGCCCGGGAAACCGGCGTTCTTGAAGTGCCGGGTGCGCAAGACCCTGAGGGTACGTCCCTGCAGCGCCCCTGAACGGGAGCGAGCGCGTCCCGCACTGACCGCGCCACAAACACGCCCGTGCCTGGCGATTCAATGACCGACCGAAAACAAGGCGAAGTGCTGGCATCCCGGTTCCGTCTCCTGCGCCCGCTGGGCGCCGGGGGACTCGGTCAGGTGTGGCTTGCGGAAGAGATACGGGAAAAGCGGGAAATCGCCCTCAAGCTGCTCCGGGACGGGCACGCAGGCGACGCAACCCGGGTCCACCACTTCCGGCGCGAATTCTCCGTTGCCCAGTCCCTGGTTCATCCGGCCATAGTGCGCCCGCAGGAATTGGTCTCCGAGGGCGGGAGCCATTTCTTCACGATGCGCGTCCTGCCGGGCGGACACATTGGCGAGCGGTCCGGCGAACCCTGGAGCGACACGGCAAGGCGCCTGCTGCCGGTCTGCGACGCCCTTGCCTATGCCCACCGTAAAGGCGTGGTGCACGGCGATATCAAGCCGCACAACATTCTGCTGGACGAGTCGGGCGCCGCCTGTCTGAGCGATTTCGGCGCCGCCGTCCTGCCCGATGCGGCCGATGAGCGGAGAGTCCGGCGATCGGGGGGTTCCCTGGCCTATATGAGCCCCCGGCAACTGGACGGCGGCCCGGCAGGGACCAGCGACGACATGTATGGGCTGGGTTGCGTAATCTACGAGTTGTTGTGCGGCTTTCCGCCGTTCGCGCCGGACATCAGCGAGGAAGCCATTCGCGCCGGCGTACTGGCGCCGCCCGCGGCTCCTGAAGGGCAGCCGCAACTTCCCGGCGACCTGGCCGAACTGGTTGCCGCGATGCTCGCGCGCGACGAGGCGCTGAGGCCGGTGACGATGCAGGCCGTGCGCTCAGCCCTGGAAGAGATCCTGGCGGAATCCGCCGGCGCCGGCGGCCCTTCCGAGGCTGCCGCCATTGTGGCCCGCGCTCGTGCCGGCGCCGCTGCCGGCGAGCGCGACGGTTCGCCCGCCCCGGCGCTGCAGCGCAGTTCCGGCGTGCCCCTTTGGGTGGCTTACGCAGCGGGCGGTGTCCTGCTGGTGGCGGCAGCGGCGCTGTTCATTTTCCTGCCCCGCATTGCCGAGGAGCGCGCGAGCCGCCGTCCGCCGCCCGAGCGAATTGTTCAGGAGGCCGAGGCGTCCCGCCAGGACATGCAGCTTCTGAGAACGCAGCGTGAGGCGGCCGACGAAGCCATGGGCAAAATGCTCCAGGATCGTCGGTACCTGGCAGCGCTGCAGCCCTCCCTGTGGTCGGGCGGCGCCTGGGAGCAGGCCATGGCCGAGGAGGAGAAGGGAGACAGCTTCTACCGGCGGCGAGAATATCCGGACGCGCAGAACGCGTACGCAAGCGCAGGCGAGATGCTGCATGAACTGCGCGAACAGGCGCCGGATATTGGCCGCGGTTCCCTTGACGAGGCACAGCAGGCGATCGAATCGGGCGACCAGGCCGCCGCCCTGGCGGCACTTGAAAAGGCCGGAATACTTCTTGGAACCACGGATCCGGACGTGCAATTGGCGGCGCGGCGTGCGGACCGGCTGCCCGATACCATGCAGGCGGTGGCCGAGGCGCGGGCCAGTATGCGTGACGGCAGCCTCGAAGAGCAGCGGGCCGCGTGGCAGGCGGTACTCCGGATTGACCCCGATCGGCAGGAGGCACGCGGTGAACTGTCGGCAGTCAACGCCCGAATCGATCAGCGGCTGTTCAACGCGCGTATGTCGAGGGGACATGCGGCGCTTGGAGAAGGCGATGTCGCAGCGGCGCGCGCAGCGTTCGAAGCGGCTCGGCAACAGCGTCCGAACGATCCCGATCCGGTCGAGGCCCTCGCGGCGCTGGAACTGGAGGAACGTGGGCAGCGGCTGGCGAAACTGCAGGCAGCCGCAATGTCAGGCAGGTTCGCGGAAGACTGGCGCAAGGCGGCCGAAAATTACCGCGGCATGCTTGAGATCGACTCGAACATCGTGTCCGCGCAACGCGCACTGGCGGAAGCCGAGCGGCGAGTGTGGCTGGACGACGCATTGGAAGAAACCATTGCCAACGCCCAGTTGCTGAACCGGGACGAGGCCTGGCAACGGGGCAGGCGCCTGCTGGACGAAGCTGCGGCGATTCCCGATCGGGGCTCGCGCCTGGGCGGACAGATTGAACGGCTTGAGCGTATCCTGGCCGTGGCTGCCACACCCGCGCCCGTTCGGCTGCGTTCCGACGGCTTCACCGAAGTGACCATATTTCATGTCGGCCGCCTGGGAAGTTTCGACGACCGCATGCTGCAGCTTCGTCCAGGCGCCTACACGGCCGTCGGGACCCGGGACGGCTATCGCGACGTGCGCCGCGAGTTCATCGTTGCGCCGGAAGGATTGCCGGAACCGCTGGTGCTGGTCTGCACGGAACCAATCTGACACGGGAGGCGTGAGCGATGGCGCGTGACGTGATTCTCGTGCTGCCCGAAGGGGAGCGCAGCCTGGCGGCGAACGAACTGCCTGTCCTGCTGGGCAGCGGCGCGGGCGCGCACATCCGCCTTCCGGGTCCCGCCGGTGCGCCGCCGGCGGCCAGCATCAGTCTTCTCGAAGATCGCGCCCTGGTGCAGTGCTATGCGGGAATTTCCGGCCTCAAGCTGAACGGCGAGGCGATCAGCGGCGCCCAGTGGCTCAAGGAAGGCGACCGGCTCGCCATCGCCGGGGTAGAGGTGACGCTGGCCTCGGTTTCCGAGGAGGCGATGCGCCTCGACGTGAGCTACCTGGCGAGGGCCTGGGACACGAGGCCGCCCGAAATGACGGATGACGAAAGTGTCCCGGCGGAGATAGCGGCCCGCAGACCCGCAGGGGAGTCGCGGTCAACGCAAGCGCGGAAGGGCCGTCTTTGGCTGCGCCTGATGGCAGGCGTGGTGCTGGCGTCGCTGGCTGCCAGCGCCGGCTTCGTGTTCACCGCCGAAGGCGTATTGATAGAGGTCGAGCCCGCGGAGGTTGCCGTCGAGGTTGAAGCGCTGCTGCCCACTCCTCATGTCCGAACCCGCTATCTTCTCTGGAAGGGCACGTACCGGGTACGGGCGGAACTGGACGGCTACTACCCGCTGGACGAGGAGATCGAGGTGGGGGCCGGGGAAGGGCAGGAATTCCGCTTCGCCATGCGGCTGTTGCCCGGACGGGTGATCGTGGAGGCCGTAGCCGGAGCGGAGATCCGGATCGGGGACATCGAGGGCGTGTTTTCGCCTGGTGAGGAGATTTCGCTGGAATCTGGCGCCTATGCCCTCTCCGTAAGCGCACCCCGCTACAAGGACCTCGACGCGCCGCTGGTCGTAAAGGGCGGCGGGGGGCTGGAACCGTTTACGGCGGAACTTGAGCCCGATTGGGCGGAGATTACAGCCAGCAGCGATCCGCCCGGGGCTGAATTGCGCTCGGAAGGGCAGATTCTGGGGACCACGCCGGCGACCGTGGAATTGCTCTCGGGCGAGCGCGTGCTGTCGTATTCCAGACCGGGATTTGCGACCCACCGCGAACGGCTGACCGTGGTTGCGGGTTCGCCGCAAGCACTGCCCACCATCCGGCTGCAACCGGCCGCCGGCGTGCTTCGCGTGCAGACGGACCCGCCCGGCGCCAGCATTACCGTGGACGGCGACTTCCGAGGAGGCTCGCCTGCAACCGTGGAGCTAAGCCCGGACCGGGCGCACCGGGTGGTGGTCTCCCGGGCGGGCTATGAATCGCAGGAACGCACGGTGACGCTGGGACGGGGCGCCGAGCAGTCCCTGAACATCCGCCTCGAGCCGCGCCTGGGAACGATTCGTGTATTGAGCCGGCCGGCAGGCGCGCAGGTGAGCGTCAACGGGCAGTCCGCGGGACGCACTCCGCTCGATCTGCAAATGCCCTCGACCGAGCAACAGCTTGAAGTCAGCCTGGAAGGCTACGTGGCCCAGTCGCGCGAGGTGGTTCCGCAACCGGCCTATCCGCAGCAGGTGGAGGTCGAACTCCTGACGCCGCAGCAGCACATGCTGGCCGCCCAGCCCACCGAAATCGAGACCCCGCAGGGCGCAAAAATGGTCATGCTTTTCCCGGGCGAGTTCGAGATGGGTTCGCAGCGCGGCTCGCAGGGATGGCGGAACAACGAGGTGCGCCGCAGGGTGAGGATCACTAAGCGCTATTACCTGGGCGTGAAGGAAGTCACCAACCGTGAATTTCGCGCTTTCATTCCCACCCACACCTCGGGGGCGGAGCGATTCAGGTCACTGGCGTCCGACAGCAGCCCCGCGGTGAACGTCGAGTGGCAGGCCGCCGTGGCTTTCTGCAACTGGCTGAGTTCGCAGGAAGGCCTGCCCCTTCAGTATCAGGCCCGCTCGGGCCGGCTCATTCCCGTGGATGAGACGGGAACCGGTTATCGCCTTCCGACCGAGGCGGAGTGGGTCTGGGCGGCCCGCTACCGGGGCGGTGCGGGGAATTCGCGCTACCCCTGGGGCGAGCGCATGCCCCCTCCGCCGCGCTCGGGGAACTTCGCGGACCAGTCGGCCGGCAGCCTGGTTACCAACGTGCTGACCGCCTACAACGACTTCTTTCCCTTCACGGCCCCGGTCGGCTCGTTTCCGGCCAATCCGATGGGTTTCTATGACCTGGGCGGCAACGTGGCCGAGTGGATGGGCGATTACTACGCCACCGATACGCTCTATCCCAACTTCGAAACGGACCCGCGAGGCGCCCAGGAAGGGCGATTTCACGTGATCCGCGGCTCGGGTTGGCTGCATGGCACGCTGCGCGAACTCCGCTGGGCGTTCCGGGATTTTGGCGATGAGGCGCGGCTGGATGTAGGATTTCGTCTGGCCCGCTACGCTGAATTGCAGGAACCGCAATGAGAAAGGCAATCGGAGTCGTCGCCATAATCGGTCTGGCCGTGGGACTGACCTGGGCCGCCGAACAGGTCGGCGGCTGGCTGGGATTTACGCAACAGGAGACTGGCCAGGTGGCGGAAGAGAGCAGCGCGCGCGTGAGCGCCGCCCCCGGGAACGAGGGCGTCTCGCCCTCAAACGAAGATCCCGCCGCCCCGCCCGAGCTATCCGCCGAGGTCACCTCGATCGAGGAAGATCTGGCCCGCATCGAGCAAGCGCTGGGCAGCGAGGAGGTGCTGGAGGAGTTCACGCCGTCCGAGCCCCTGTCGGCGGACAACCCGGTAGTCTGGCCCACCGACATCTGAGCTTGCCCGGTCAGGCGCGCAGACGAATCGCGTAGTCCAGGTCCAGCTTTTCCGCCAGCACGCGCAGCCGCCGCTGGACCGTATTGCCGACAAGGATGTTGGCGCCTTCAGGCCCCGTCAGCACAAGCTTTTTCGATTTGCGCTTCAGGCGGAATTGTTCAAGGACGCTTACGGCCCCGCCGGAAATTGTGTAGGCGAGCCGCATGGCCAGGCCGATGCAGATTGCCTGGCGTTTTTCTTCCTTGCCGATGAGTTTTCCGAGGCCGAGGCGCTTCAGGGCCGTGGATAGGGCGGCGTGGCGCGAGGCGACGGCCAGCCCCAGCATGATCCGTTCGCGGTGGTCGGCGCCGGTCAGCGGCATTCGCATGATACGCAGGAATACCTGTTCGGCGCGGTAGTCGGGGTGTTCCGACCAGCCGATGTCGGACAGGTGGCAGGCTGCCAGCCTGAGTTTGTCCGGCACGAGTCCTTCGAGCGCCGGAGCGATCCATCCGGCCAGACGATCGCCGCCGGAGCCTCCGCGGCCCATGCGCCTGGCCGCGCTTTCGCATAGCCACAGCAAGGGGTCTATCTGCTGTTCAAGCGGCGTCAGGGCCTCGAACAGGCAGCCTTCGCGCAGGCCATTGGCGGAGAACACTACACGCGCGGCGCCGCTGCGCTCCAGAAGGCATTCCAGTGCGACGGCGGCGAAGGGCAGGGATTCCAGCCGGTCCGCCCGCAGACCCTTGGCCGATTCCAGGCGCTGCCGGGGCCAGCTCGCCAGCAATGCGCAGAATTCCGCGGCGGCGCGGGCCTCCAGCGCGTAGTGATGGATGACATGCAGCGGGTAGCCGGTTTCATCCATATGGATGCGGGCCAATGCCCGCCAGGAGCCGCCTACGAGGTACAGAGACTGGCCCCGACACTGCGCCAGCCAGTCCAGTTCATAAAGCCGGCGCCGTATCTTGTTCCGGCTCTCGCGGATGGACTCCTCGCCGTTTCTGCGCACCGTTCCGAGCGGGAGCGATACGCGCTGAGCCACGCGACCGATGTCCAGAAGCGCCAGTTCCAGGCTGGCGCCTCCGAGATCGGCTGCCAGGCCGCTCGAATTCGGAACTGCGCTGATGACGCCACCGGCTGAAACCTCGGCTTCCCGGTTGCCGGACAGCAAACGGACGTCGAGGCCGCATTCGGCCCGCACGGTTTCCAGGAATTCCTGCCCATTGTCGGCCTCGCGGACCGCTGCGGTGGCCACCGCCTGGACTTCGCGGACACCCATCTGCGGACACAGGCGGGAGAACCTGTGCAGGCTCTCCAGGGCCATCCGGATGCCGTCCTCGGGCATTCTTCCGGTTCGGTCCAGTCCGCGGCCCAGCCCGCACAGGACCTTTTCGTTGAAGATCGGCAAGGGCGCTCGCCCGCCGTTCTCATAGACGACCAGGCGCACCGAGTTAGAGCCGATGTCGATCACGGCTACTGGCGCCTCGCCTGGGGTAGCGGGGCTGGTTCGCAGTACGCCCGGCACGAGTGGCTAAACGGCGGTCTTGACCAGGGTGGGGCGGGGTTGGTCTTCCGTGGCGTCCGAATCGTCGGATTCCGGGAACAACTCGCCGGGCATCGCCGGGCGCGACTCCCGCAGGGCGCTGCCCCGGCCGGACAGGCTCGGATTGGTCATGAACCAGGTATGGGCGCTGAAATCGCCCGGTTCATGGTTGAGGCGGCGGTAAGCGCCATCCGGGCCGAGCTGCCAGCTTTGCATCACGTCGAAGCGGTTCGCCATCAATACCTGCTCCACGAGCTGCCGCTTGACCGTCTCGTTTTCGATCGGCACCAGCGTTTCCACGCGATGGTGCAGGTTGCGGGGCATCCAGTCGGCTGACGACAGGAAAACCTTGCTCTCGGTGGACGGCAACTGGTGCCCGGCGCTGAAACACATGACCCGGGAGTGCTCCAGAAATCTTCCGACCATGCTGCGCACCTGGATGTTCTCCGACATGCCGGGCGCTCCCGGGCGCAGGCAGCAGATGCCTCGAACGTAGAGTTCGATCCGCACGCCTGCCTGGCTAGCCCGATAGAGGCAGTCAATGATTTCGGGGTCCACCAGCGAATTGAGTTTGGCCCAGATTTCCGCGGGACGGCCGGCGCGGGCATGAGCGACTTCGTCCTCAATCAACTCCACCAGCGTGTCCTTTAACTGCGCGGGCGCGTAAACGAGTTTTTCCATGCCTTCCGGCGTCGCGTAACCGGTCATGTAATTGAACAGGCGTGCGGTGTCCCTCCCCAGCGCCGCATCGCAGGTGAAGAAGCTCAGGTCCGAATAAACGCGCGCGTTGACGGGATGGTAGTTTCCGGTGCCGAAGTGGGTGTAGGTCCGCAGCTCTCCGGCTTCCCGGCGCACGACGAGAGAAACCTTGGCGTGGGTCTTGAGTTCCATGATGCCGTATACCACCTGCACGCCGGCACGCTCCATTTCCCGCGCCCAGCGGATGTTTGCCGCTTCGTCGAAACGCGCCCGAAGTTCCACCATCGCGGTCACGAGCTTTCCGGCCTCGGCCGCGGCGATCAGCGCCTCGACGATGGGCGAATCCTCGGAAGTGCGGTAAAGGGCCTGCTTGATGGCGACAACCGCCGGATCGTCGGTGGCGCGGCGCAGGAACTGCACCACCACGTCGAAACTCTCGTAGGGATGCTGGACCACGAAATCCTTGGCCCGGATGGCCGCCAGTATGTCGCCGCCGTATTCGCGGACCCGTTCCGGGTAGCGCACGTTCAGCGTTTCGTGCTGCAGATCGCGGCGCTGGTCGGTGATGATCTGCTTGATGTCGGCCAGCCCCAGCATGCCGTCGATGTTGAACACATGCGCATGCGAGGCATTGAAGGCCTTGAGCACGAACCGGCGGAAATTCTTCGGCATGCCTGCCGCTACCTCCACCCGGATGACATTGCCCCTGCGCCGCCGCAGAAGGGCGCTCTCGAAGGTCCGCACCAGGTCCTCGGCTTCCTCGTCGATCTCCAGGTCGCTGTCACGGCTGATCCTGAAGATGCCGTGGCCCAGGATCTTCATTCCGGGGAACAGGCGCCTGAAGTTACGGGCGATGATTTCTTCCACAGCAATAAAGCGCAGGGTCTTGCCGGGAACCCGCACGAATCGTTCGATCTGGGGCGGAACCAGCACCAGGCCGTTGATTTCATGCTCGTCCGCCGGCCGTTTCAGGCGCAGCACATAAACGAGGCAGCCCGATTGAATGAACGGAAAGGGGTGCGCGGGGTCCACGGCCTGGGGGGTGAGCACCGGGAACAGCTGGTGCTCGAACCAGTTCGACAGCCATTCCCGGGCGCGCTTGCCCAGCTCCTCGGGCGTTACCACCGAAACGCCGGCCTCGCGGCACTCGTCCAGCAAGCGGGCGCTGCGTCTGGATTGGGCGTTGAGGAGTTGTTTTACCTGCTGGCGTATCGCCGCGAGCTGTTCGTCCGGCGTCAGGCCGTCGTCGCTGGTCTTGGTGACGCCCGCCGCGACCTGGGCCATGAGGCCGGCTGCGCGCACCATGTAGAACTCGTCGAGGTTGCTGGCGGAGATGGACAGAAACCGCACGCGCTCCAGCAGCGGGTGGTTCTCATTGCCGGCTTCCTCCAGCACGCGGGTGTTGAATTCCAGCCACGACAGTTCGCGGTTGATCAGGCGCCCGGCGGCGCGTTCCGCCTCGCTCAACGCTCGCGGCTTGCCCGGCGCGGCTGTCATTCGGGTGTTTCCGTATGGCGTGGAATATGCCCCATGATCGGAGTAGCATACAGGAGTCATGAGCAATTTCCGGGAGTGAGAGCGGGCCATATGAAGCGCCTGTGGCTGCTGCGGCATGCCAAGGCCGGACCTTATTCCGCCGACGATTTCGGCCGGGCGCTGGCCCCCCGAGGGCGGAAGAACGCGCCGGCGATGGGAGAGAAACTGGCAGCCGTGGGATGCGCGCCCGAAACAATCCTGTGTTCCGCCGGACGCCGGGCGGTGGAGACGATGTGCGGTGTCCTGCCCAGCCTGCCCGCCGATCTCAGCATAAGGGTGATGCGCAGGCTGTACACCTTCAGCCCGGGCGCCGTGCTGCAGTGTTTGCGCACTCTGCCCGAGGACACCGGCGACATCATGGTGGTGGGTCATAATCCGGCCCTGCAGGAACTGGCCCTGCACCTGGCCGGCAGGGGCGAAGAGGAGGCTTTCGCGGTGCTTAACGGCAAGTTTCCCACCTGCGCGGTGGCTGAGCTGGAGTTTCCCGAGTCGCCGCACAGCACAGATTGGGACGAAGACAGCGCCTATCTCCGGCGTGTCCTCACGCCTCGGCCCCCACGGCATTTGCGCGCTCCCCTGGTCGACTAGTGAGCAACTGATGAGAAGACAGTTACCGGTCGAATTCGTATTTCAGCTTTTCTCGCTGTTTCTTTCCGTGATCCTGGTGCACGCCATGTATGTCGCCTGGATCCGGCCGCAGGCCAACGCGGTGCTGGAGGAACAGCAGATTCGGCTGGAGCAGGAAGCCGACTACGTTCCCGAGCGTTCCCTTTACGTAATCGTGCGGGATTTCGAGCAGGAAGCCTGCCTGATCCTGGCATTGTGGGCCCTTGCGATCATGGGTTACAAGGCGCGCGGGGCGCTGCGCGAGCGCTCGCTGCTGCAGCGCGACCTGTTGCCGCTGGCCGAGGGGGTTCGAATCCTTCCCGAGGACACGCGCGAGCATGCGCGTCAATTGCGCGCCCTGCCGGAATCACAGCAGCGCCTGCTGTTGCCGCGGGTATTGCTTAGCGCGCTGCAACGCTTCGGCGCAACCGGCAACGTGCAGGACGTATCTTCGGCCACCCAGACGCTGGTCAATGCCGAGGCCGAGCGGCTGGAATCGGAACTGTCCATGATCCGGTATATCGCGTGGGCCATTCCCTCGATCGGCTTTATCGGCACCGTGCGGGGAATCGGCCAGGCGCTGACCCTCGCCTACCGGGCCGTTGAAGGCGACATCAGCGGCGTGACCGAGAGCCTGGGCGTGGCATTCAATTCCACCTTCTTCGCCTTGCTGGTCAGCATATTCATCATGTTCCTGGTCCACCAGCTTCAGTTGTTGCAGGAGCGACTGGTCTTCGAGACCTCCGATTACTGCGACGAGCGGCTGATACGGCGCCTGCAGGGCGACTGAGCCCCCGAAAGCCGGCATGGCGCTGGTCGCCCTGGAAGTCAACGGAGCGGCGCTGGTAGGCGCAACCGCCGGCGGCGTTCTTTTCAAGGAGCCCGGCGTGGCGCTGATGCACAGGCGCAGCATGGCGTTCGGGAGCGAGGTGGCCGACGAGGCGAGGCGAAACCCCGCACGCAGCTACCGGGGCTACTGGGAAATGCTGTCGGACGAGCCCCTGCCCAGGCCGGCGAAGGGGTTTCGCAGCTACGCCGACCTGGCCCACGGGCAATTGCGGGCGCTGTGGAAGCGCTTCGGGCAAAGCGTTGACGATATTGACGGCGTGATCCTGGTCATTCCGGCCGGCGCCGGAGAAGACCGCCTTGCGTTGCTGCTCGGGATCGCCGAAGAGGCCGGTTTGCCGGTGGCCGCGCTGGTCGAAAGCGGCGTGGCCGCGGTGCGGGGCGCCGCCGCGGACCGCTCCTGCCTGCACATTGAGGCAACCGACGAACGCCTGGCTGTTTCCCGGCTCATGCAGGGCGGCGGGCGCATCCGTTGCGAGGAAATCCTGTTCGACGGCCGGCCGGGCCTGCGCCACCTCAGAGCGTCCATGACCGGCTACGTTGCCGGCCGGTTCGTCGCGGCTTCCCGCTTTGATCCGCTGGACCTGCCTGCAACCGAGCAGGAACTGACCGGGCAACTGGACTCCTGGCTTCAGGCGGTCCTGGCCGGCGGCGAGCTAGGGGTCGAACTTGAAGCGGCGCCGGTGACCGCCAAGGCGGTTCTGAGTCGCGATGACTTCCTTGCCGCGATCGAGCGACTGCTGGGGGCGCCGGGAAATCGCCTGCGATCCTGGTGCACGGGTTCCAAGGCTGCGGACGTCTACCTGTCGGAAACGCTGGCGGAAACCCCCGGTTGCGCCGAGGCTTTTGCCCGCATGCTCGCCAGCGAGATCCACATCCTGCCCACGGGCGCCGCGGCGCTGGGTGCGCTTGAGCGGTTCCGGCCCGTGGCCGGTACGGGAGATCGATACGTGCTGCTCAAGTCACTGCCGGCCGTTGATTCGCCGGGCGGCCCGGGCACGGGCCGAATTGCCCGGCCGGATGCCGGCCTGCCGATGGCCGGATCGGACGGCGAAACGGGAGAACGGGTCCCGACTCACGTAGTGCTCGGTGGGCGGGCCTGGCGCATCGGTGCGCAAGGCCTGCGCCTCGGCTCGTCTCCGCAACCCGGAGGCTCGTCCATCGTGCTCTCGCCGGAAGCGGGGATATCGCGGGATCACTGCACCGTGGTGCTCGAGAACGGACAGGCCGTTCTGCATGACCACAGCCGCTACGGAACCCGCCTGAACGGCGCGCCGGTTGCGGATTCGGCGCCGTTGCGGGGAGGCGACGTGGTGGGCGTGGGACCGGTGGAGTTCCTGATCACGCGAGAGGTGGACGGCGATGGCTCGTAGGCCTTTCCACGTCTTCAGCATGTCGTTTCTGGACATCATTTCCTGCGGCTTCGGCGCGGTCGTGCTGTTCTTCGTGATCATCAACGCCCAGGTGCGTTTGCGGGCCGATGCCGAGCGCATCGATTTGCTCAGCGAATCGACGCGCCTGGAAGAGGAGGTGCTGGAGGGCCGCAAGTACCTGCTGCAGTTGCGCGGAGAACGCGACACGCTGGACGAGCGCCGCGCGACGGCGATAGAGGAGTTGCGCAAGCTGCGCGAACGGCTTGCCGCGTTGCTGGCGGAGCTGGCGGAATACGAGCGCCTGGGAACGCAGAGCGAGGAGTCGGTTGAAAAGCTGCGGGCCGATGTGGATCGACTCAGGGAAATGCAGGAAGAGCTGGAATCGCGGGTCGCGGAAGCTGAGGAGGGAACGGGGCAGCGTGTGCGCGGGTTCGAGGGCGAGGGCGCGCGGCAGTACCTGACGGGAATGCAGATGGGCGGCGACCGCGTGCTGATCCTGGTGGATGCATCCGCCAGCATGCTTGGGCGCACCTATATCGACGTGTTGCGTTTTCGCCTGATGGACGAGGAACTCAAGCCGCGCTCGCCCAAGTGGGTCCAGGTGGCGAATTCGGTCGACTGGATCACCACGCGGCTGCAGCCGCAGCAGAGATTTCAGGTTTATCTCTTTGGGGTGGAACACCGGAGCATCCTTGAGGGCACGGACGGCGAGTGGCTCAGCGTGGCGGACGGGGCGCGCGTCAACGAGGCGGTCGAGGCCCTGCGCAAGTTTGCGCCCACGGGCGGTACCAGCCTGCATGCGGCGATACGCGCCATACGCGCCATGCAGCCCCTGCCGGACAACGTGTACCTGTTGACCGACGGACTTCCGACGCAGGGCGCCAGCCCGCCTTCGCGCGTCGGATGGGTGGATTCGCGGGCGCGCGAACGCTTCTTTACCCGCGCAGTGCGCGATCTGCCCTCGGGAATTCCGGTCAATGTGCTGTTCTACCCAATGGACGGGGACCCGGCCGCTACCGGCTATTTCTGGTTGATGGCTTCACAGTCCCGGGGTTCCTTCGTCAGCGTTTCGCGCGACTGGCCCTGATCCCGGCAGCAAACATGCGGGATAATGCTCGCGCCGGGAGAGCGGCGTGATGAATTTGCAATTGAAGGGAAAGGTTGCGCTGATTACGGGGGCCACAGGCGGCCTGGGCGGCGCATGCGCGCGCGAACTGGCCTCGGAGGGCGCGGCGCTGTTCCTGACCGCCCGCACCGAAGGCAGTCTGGCGGAGCTGGCTGCCGGGCTGCAGGATGGCGCCGCGGAGAAAGTGAACTGGACGCGGGCCGACCTGACCGATCCCCTGGCCGCGCACGCCGTGGTCGAGGACGCGACCCGTGCCGGAGGACGAGTCGACATACTTGTCAATTGCGCCGGCGCGTCGGCTGGAGGTTTGTTCTGGGAGCTGCCCGACTCGGCCTGGGAGGACAGCATGGCGCTGAAGTTCATGGCCACCATCCGGATGATCCGCGCGGTCCTGCCCGGCATGATCGAGCGGCGCTATGGCCGAATCGTGACGCTGGTGGGCAATACGGGGCGCGAACCGGATCCCCGCATGCTGCCGGGCGCCGCGGCCAACGCGGGTTTGCTGGCGGTAACCGCGGGTCTGGCGCGGGAAGTGGCCGGGCAAGGCGTGGTGATCAACGCCGTTAATCCCGGGCCAACAAGGACGGACCGCTGGGAAGGCATGATGGAATCGTTCGCCGCCCGCAGCGGGAAGACTCCCGGGGAGGAGGAACAGAAGTTTCTGAGTGCAATTCCCCAGAAGAGGCTGGGAACGACCGGCGAAATCGCCCGGCTGGTTGCATTCCTCGCGAGCGATGCCGCTCCGCATGTTACCGGGCGTTCCATAACGGCCGACGGCGGGGCTGCCCGCGCAATACTCTGAACTTCGGCAACATTGGTGCACATGGATAAGGATCAACTCACGGACATTCGCCGGGCGGTGCAGGCTGTGTGCGCCGACTTTCCGGGGGAGTACTGGCGCGATCTGGATCGCGAGCGCGCCTACCCGACCGAGTTCACTCGCGCCATGACCGATAGCGGTTTCCTGGGCGCGCTGATCCCGGAGGAGTACGGCGGCAGCGGCCTGGGCCTGGTGGCGGCCACCGCGATTCTGGAGGAGATACACCGGTCGGGCTGCAACGCGGGAGCCTGCCACGCGCAGATGTACACCATGGGCACGGTGCTCCGTCACGGCAGCGAGGAGCAGAAAAAACGCTGGCTGCCGGGCATAGCCTCCGGCGATCTGCGCTTGCAGGCATTCGGCGTCACCGAACCGGGCAGCGGCACCGACACGCTGGCCTTGCGCACGACCGCCCGGATTGAGAACGGCGAGTACGTCGTGAACGGCCAGAAGATCTGGACTTCGCGGGCGGAACACTCCGACCTGATGATCCTGCTGGCCCGGACCACTCCGCGTGAAGAGGTCAAGCGCCGAACGGAAGGGCTTTCCGTCCTGATGGTCGATATGCGCGAGGCGCCGGGCCTGAGCATCACCCCCATCCGCACCATGATGAACCACGCCACGACCCAGGTGTTTCTGGATGACGTGCGAGTGTCCGCGGAGAACCTGATCGGCAAGGAGGGGCAGGGTTTTCGCTACATCCTCGACGGCATGAACGCCGAGCGCACGCTGATCGCCGGCGAATGCATCGGCGACGGGCGCTGGTTTATTGACAAGGCGGCCGACTATGCCGGCGAACGGGAGGTATTCGGCCGTCCGATCGGGAGAAACCAGGGCGTGCAGTTCCCGATCGCCCGGGCCTACGCCTCTGTCGAAGCGGCCGCGCTCATGGTGAAGGACGCGGCGGAGAAATTCGACCGGGGACTGTCAACAGGGAAGGAGGCCAACATGGCCAAGCTGCTGGCCTCGGAAGCCGCGTGGGAAGCGGCCGAGGCCTGCGTGCAGACATTCGGCGGATTCGGTTTCGCGGAAGAATACGACGTGGAACGCAAGTTCCGCGAGACCCGCCTCTACCAGGTCGCGCCCGTGTCCACCAACATGATCCTGAGCTTCATCGGCCAGCATGTACTTGGCATGCCACGCTCCTACTAGCGCAGGCGCAATCGCAGGGGAGAGCGCGCCTGAAGTGGTAGAATTGACACTGTAGAAACCGCTATGCGCCGCCTTGCCGCGGCGCATTTTGTAAATGGCCGGGACCGCTCCCGAAATCGTACCGGTAAAGCTCGAAGAAGAGATGCGCCGGTCCTACCTGGACTACGCGATGTCCGTCATCGTGGGCCGGGCTCTCCCTGACGTTCGCGACGGCCTCAAACCGGTCCATCGGCGCATTCTCCACGCCATGCGGGAGCTGGGGAACCTGCATGACCGGCCGTACAAGAAATCGGCCCGGATTGTCGGAGACGTCATAGGCCGCTATCACCCGCACGGCGATACGGCCGTGTATGACGCGATCGTTCGCATGGCGCAGGATTTCTCGCTGCGCTACCCGCTGGTGGACGGCCAGGGCAACTTCGGTTCAATGGATGGCGACGCGCCTGCGGCGATGCGCTATACCGAGATCCGGATGGCGCCCATCGCCGCGCATATGCTCATTGACATCGACCGCGATACGGTGGACTTTGTCGACAACTACGACGGGGCGGAGCGGGAACCGACGGTACTGCCGGCCCGGCTGCCCAACCTGCTGGTCAATGGCGCTTCCGGGATCGCGGTGGGCATGGCCACCAATATTCCGCCGCATAACCTGCGCGAGGTCATCGATGCGGCGCTGGCCTTGAGCCGCGATCCGGAAATCGGCCTTGTCGATTTGATGCAACATCTGCCGGGGCCGGATTTTCCGACCGCCGCGCAGATCGTGGGCGAGGCCGGCATGGCCGAGGCCTACCAGACCGGCCGCGGGACGATACGGCTCCGGGCCCGCGCGGAAATCGAGGAAGGGAAGGCGCGCGACGCGATCGTGTTCACGGAACTACCCTATCGCGTGAACAAGGCCCGCTGCGTGGAGAGGATCGCGGAGCTGGCCCGCAAGAAGGTAATTACCGGAATCCAGGAAGTCCGCGACGAATCCGACAAGGACGGCACCCGGGTCGTGGTGGACCTGCGCCGTGACGTCAGCGCCGAGATCGTCCTCAACAACCTTTATCGCCGCACGCCCCTGGAATCGAGTTTCGGTATCAACATGGTGGCGCTGTGTGGTGGGCGGCCACGTCTTTTGAGTCTGAAGGAGATGCTCGAGCACTTCCTCGACCATCGGCGCGACGTGGTCACGCGGCGCAGCGTCCACGATCTGCGCCGGGCCAAGGCCCGGGCGCATGTCCTGGAAGGCCTGACGGTGGCGCTGGCCAACATTGACGAAGTCGTGGCGCTGATCAGGGCCTCGCGTAATGCGCAGGAAGCGCGGGAGGCGCTCACCGCGCGAATCTGGCCGCCGGGGGCGGTGCGGGGAATGCTGCAAAGGGCGCAGGCCGCTTTGACCGAGCTCCCCAACCTGAGCGACAGGGGTTACCGCCTCAGCGAGCGGCAGGCGCGCGCGATACTGGAACTGCGCCTTCAGCGCCTGACCGGACTTGAGCAGGAGGCAATCCTCAAGGAATACGCCGAACTGTTGAAAACGATGGAAGAGTTGACGGGAATCCTGCGCAATCCGGACCGGCTGCTCGAAGTGGTGCGCAACGAATTGATCGAGTTGCGCGACGAATACGGCGACGAGCGCCGCACCGAGATCATTGCCGATTACACGCGCACGGCCGACGAGGACCTGATTCCCCGCCGCGAGGTGCTGGTCACGCTTTCCTGGCGCGGCTACGTGAAGACGCAGGAACTCGAGACCTTCCGCACGCAGGGCCGGGGCGGGCGCGGCAAGCGCGGCGCCTCGGTCGGGCAGGAGGACTTTATCGACCAGCTGCTGGTCACCAATTCCCACTCGACCCTGCTCTGCTTTACCGACCGGGCGCGCGTGTTCCAGCTTCGGCCCTTCGAGATACCCACGCAAAGCCGCGCAACGCGGGGGCTGCCGATCGCCAACCTGTTGCCGGGACTGGAAGAGGGCGAACGGGTCAATTCCGTTCTGCCGGTGGATTCCTTCGACCACGGGCGCTTCGTGTTCATGGCCACGCGCCGGGGGAGGGTCAAGAAGACCCGGCTGGACGCGTTTGCGAAAATTCGCCGCACCGGAATTTACGCCCTGAGTCTCAAGAAGAAGGACAGCCTTGTGGAAGCGGCGATCACCGATGGCGACAGCGACGTTATCCTGCTGGCGAGCAATGGCCGCGCCGCCCGCTTCTCCGAGGCCGCCGTGCGGCCGATGGGCCGGACCGCGGCGGGCGTGATCGGACAGCGGCTCAATAAGAAGCACCACGTAGTAGCGGCCCTGATCGTGAACGGCGAGGCTGATGCTGCGTGGGTCCTGCAGGCCACCACCAAGGGGTTCGGCAAGCGAACTCTTGTGAACGAATTCCCGTGCAAGGGCAGGGCGGCGCAGGGCGTGATTTCGATCCGCACCGAGGGGCGCAACGGCAAGTTGATCGGCGCCGCGCTGGTTCGCGAAGGCGACGAGGCCATGCTCATGACGGCCGGCGGGACCCTGCTTCGCACTGCGGTCGGCGACGTTTCCATACAGGGACGCTATTCGCATGGCGTCAGGCTGATGCGTCCGGACAAGGGCGATCGCGTTGCGGTGTTCTGCACGCTGGCGGGCGATGAGGATCAGGCAGACGACGATGAAGGCGGGACGCCTTCGCTCCCGTAGACCATGAACCGGATATTCAACTTCAGCGCCGGGCCGGCGAACCTTCCGCTTGCCGTTCTGGAGCAGGCCCGCGACGAATTGACCAGCTGGCAGGGACGCGGCCTGTCGGTCATGGAGGACAGCCACCGGGGGCGCCATTTCATGGAGCTTGCCGAGCAATCCGAAAAGGATCTGCGCGACCTGCTCGCCATTCCGGAACGATACGCCGTTCTGTTCATGCAGGGTGGCGCCACGCTGCAATTCGCAACGATTCCAATGACCCTGGCGCGCGAAGGGCAGGGCGTCGACTACCTGGTAACCGGACACTGGGGACGAAAGGCCTCGGCCGAAGCGGCCAAGCTTCGTCCCCTGCAGATTGTTGCCGATGGCGAAGAGTTGCAATACCGCTCGGTGCCGGCGCGAAGCCGGTGGGTGGCGGGACAAGACGCGGCTTATTTCCACTACACCGCGAACGAGACGCTTCATGGTCTTGAAATCGGTCCGCCGCCGGACGTGGACTATGCGCCCCTGGTCTGCGACATGTCCTCCACGCTGCTTTCGCGGCCGATTCCGGTCGAACGCTTCGGGTTGATCTATGCCTGTGCGCAAAAGAACCTGGGGCCTGCCGGCGTGACCGTGGTCATCATTTGCCGGGACCTTCTGGAGCGCGTTCCCGCGGACACGCCGCTGGCCCTGAATTACCGGAAGATTGCCGATGCCGGGTCCATGCTCAACACGCCGGCCACATTTCCCTGGTATATGGCCTCGCTGGTGTTTCGCTGGGTTGCCGCGCAAGGCGGAGTGGCCGGCATGGCGGAGCGCAACCGGCGCAAGGCGAACCATTTGTACGATTACATCGATGAGTCCGATTTTTACGCCAATCACGTCGACCCGAATTGGCGCTCGTGGATGAACGTGCCGTTTACGCTCGCGGATCCGGAGTTGAACGCGTCCTTCCTGGAAGATTCCGAGGCGGAGGGCCTGTACGGCCTGAAGGGTCATCGGGCGGTCGGAGGCATGCGCGCCTCGATCTACAACGCCATGCCGGAAGAAGGCGTCAGGGCGCTGGTCAGCTTCATGGGGGAATTCGAACGCAGGGCCTGAGGCCCCTTCGTGCCGGAAACAAGCCATGTTCAATATCCGGGTTTACAACAGTATCGCCAACGAGGGGCTCGCGCGCCTGCCTTCGGATCGATTCGAGGCGCCGTCAGACGACGATTCCCCGCACGGGATCCTGCTGCGTTCACATGACCTGCACTCGGAAACTATCCCTGACAGCGTCGAGGCCGTGGCGCGCGCCGGCGCCGGTGTAAACAATATCCCGGTGGACGCACTGGCGAAGCGGGGCGTGCCGGTGCTGAACGCCCCCGGCGCCAACGCGAATGCCGTCAAGGAACTGGTCGTGGCCGGCATGGTGATGGCCGCCCGCAATCTCTTGCCGGCCTGGGACCAGCTGCGGGCAATGGACCTGCCGGCCAACAAGCTGCACAAGGCCGTAGAGGCGAACAAGAAGCAGTTCGCGGGCCACGAGCTGTCCGGCAGGGTCATGGGCGTGGTGGGTCTGGGCGCGATAGGCGTGAAGGTGGCCAACGCCGCCATCGGGCTGGGTATGAGAGTGTTCGGCTACGACCCGGCCCTCGCGCTGGATCGGGCCTGGGAATTGTCCGCGCAGGTCGGCAAGGGCCGCAGCCTGAAACACGTGTTCGCCGGTGCGGACTTCGTCAGCGTGCATGTTCCTCTGATGGAGGACACCCGGGGACTGGTGGGCGAACAACTGATCAGCAGCATGCGCAAGGGCGGAGTGCTGCTCAATTTTGCCCGCGGCGGCATCGTGGATGGCGAGGCCGTGCTGGAAGCCCTGAATTCGGGTTGGCTGTCGTCTTACGTCTGCGATTTTCCCGAACCGGAGTTGATGGGCCATCCCGGCGCCATCCTGCTCCCGCACCTGGGCGCGTCCACTTCCGAAGCGGAAGTGAATTGCGCCGTGATCGCCGCGGAAAACCTGCGAGCCTACCTGGAAGACGGCAACGTGCGCGGTTCGGTGAATTTCCCGGTGATCGATCAGCCTCGGGGTGACGGCTTCCGGCTGACGATCGCCAACGACAATGTGCCGTGGATCGTGGCCAGGGTTTCCCATCTGTTGGCGCAAGAGAATCTCAATATCGAGTCCATGATGAACATGTCGCGCGGCCGGCTTGCCTACACCATGCTGGACCTCAACGACCAGGCCCCCGACGCCGCGCTCGAGCGTCTGCGCAGCATGGAGGGAATCCTGCGGGTCCGGGACCTTGGGTTGAGGGAGTGAAAGGAGTGCGCTTCTGAGAACCTGGCGCGTCAGTCGCATTCCGGCGCCGCCATCGCCCGCGCCGTTAACGGTACCGGGCGACAAGTCCATCTCCCACCGGGCCGTGATGCTCTCGGCGCTGGCGGAGGGCGAGAGCGAGATTGTCAATTTCCTGCCGGGACACGACTGCGTCGCCACGGCGAAGGCGCTGGAAGCGCTGGGTGTCCCCATTTCCTGGCTGGCGCCGGACCGCTTGCTGGTGCGCGGCGGAACCGCGCTAAGGCCGCCGCGGGGCGTACTGGATTGCGGCAACTCCGGGACTTCCATGCGGCTGCTTGCCGGCCTGCTGGCCGGTCAGGGGGTGGCCGCGGAGTTGCATGGCGATGCCTCCCTGAGCCGCCGGCCGATGCGCCGGATCATCGACCCCCTGGCGTTGATGGGCGCGCGGATTGAGGCCCTGGGCGAAGATGGACGTCCGCCCCTGCGAATTGAGGACAGTTCCGGGATAAAGGGCATTTCCTACAAGGTCCCGGTGGCCAGCGCGCAGGTGAAGTCCTCGATCCTGCTCGCCGGCCTGGGCGCCCGTGGCGAGACCTGCGTTAGCGAGCCGGTCCCGACCCGCGACCACACCGAGCGGATGCTTCCGAGCTTTGGGGTGTCGATCGAGCGCACCAACGGTCGGGCCTGCCTGACCGGACGGCAGCCCCTCAGAGCCACCCGCATCGACGTTCCGGGCGATTTTTCTTCCGCGACGTTTCTGCTTCTGGCGGGATTGATCGGACCACGGGAGATCCGGGTCGATTCGGTGGGTGTGAACTCGGCGCGCACGGGCTTTCTGCGATTGATGGATGTGATGGGGGGCGTCTTGCAAGTCGCCGCGCGGCGCACTTCGGGGTCGGAGCCGGTGGCCGACGTCATGGCCAGTCCCAGCATGCTGCAGGGGGCGCTGCTTCCCGCTTCATTCGTGCCGTCGGCGATCGACGAAATGCCGGCGGTGTTTGCCGCGGCGGCCTGCGCCATGGGCGAAACCGTGATCCAGGGCGCCGAGGAATTGCGGGTCAAGGAAAGCGATCGTATTGCGGCCATGGTGTCCGGGCTGAAATCGTTGGGGGTGGTATGCGAGGAGACGCCGGATGGCGCCCGGATACGAGGCGGTGGTGTTCGCGGTGGGGAAATCGACTGCAAGGGCGATCATCGCGTGGCGATGGCTTTTGCGGTCCTCGCCCTGGCGGCACAGGCGCCGATCGTCGTACGCGACGTGGATTGCGTCGATACCTCCTTTCCGGGATTCGCCGAGATCGCACTGCAACTGGGTCTGAATCTTGAACCGATCGAGTAGCACTCGCTCCCGGTTGGCGCCGGTCATCGCAATTGACGGACCCGGGGCGGCGGGAAAGGGAGTAATCGCCCGGTATCTTGCGGAAAGGCTGGGTTGGCGAAGACTGGACAGTGGCGCCCTTTACCGGGCGGTATCGCTCTCGCTGCTGCGTGCGGACCTGGTCCACGCCGGGGAGACCAGGATCGCCGTGCAGCTGGCTCGGCGCCCGCCTGAATTGGGGTCGGCGCCCGATGGCGAGGCCATCTACCTGGACGGCGAGGACGTCAGCGCGGCGATCCGCAGCGAGGAAGTGGGGGTGGCGGCCTCGGTCGTTGCTCCGCTGGCTGCGGTGCGGGACTTTCTTCTCCCCACGCAGCGCTCCTTTCGAAAAGCGCCGGGGCTGGTCGCCGAGGGGCGGGACATGGCCTCTGTGGTTTTCCCGGATGCGCTGCTTGGCATTTACCTCACCGCGTCACCGGAAGAACGCGCCCGGCGTCGTCATAAACAATTGAAGCAAAAGGGAATCAATGCTAATATGCGCGACCTGATTCGCGATCTGAGCGATCGCGATCACCGTGACTCGGCCCGCAGCCTGGCGCCGCTGAAGGTAGTGCCTCATGCGGTGGTGCTGGACACCACGAAGCTGGATATCCGGCAAACCAGGAGAAAGGCGTGGCGTCTTGTAACGAAAGTTTGTCCGGAGAAAGCGGCCTGATAGCGGAATTGGCGCCGGCCAGGATGGCGGGTGCGTGGAATGGCAACCGCGAGCGTAGCTGGATTGCACGCCCGCACGACACTGAGGCCCTTAATGGCAGAGAGTTTTGCAGAGTTGGTGGAAGCCAATCTCGCTGACAAGAACTACCGGCCGGGAGAAATTCTCTCGGCGCAAGTAATTGATATATCACCGGAGATCGTAACCGTAAGCGCCGGACTCAAGTCCGAAGCGCTGATCCCCGCCAGCCAGTTCATGGACGAGACCGGCGAACTGGAAGTAGACATAGGAGACCAGGTCGAAGTTGCCCTGGATTCCATGGAGGACGGGTTCGGAGAGACCCGCTTGTCGCGGGAGCGCGCCAAACGTACGCGCGTGTGGGAGCGCCTGGAGTCGGCGTTCGAGCAGGAAGAAATCGTACAGGGCGCCATAAGCGGGCGCGTCAAGGGCGGATTCACGGTCGATGTTTCCAGTGTCCGGGCGTTCCTGCCCGGTTCGCTGGTCGACATGCATCCGATCCGCGACACCACCTACCTGGAAGGCCGCAAGCTGGACTTCAAGGTCATCAAGCTGGACCGGCGGCGCAACAACGTGGTGGTGTCCCGCCGCGCGGTTATCGAGGAGTTGCACAGCGCCGAACGCGCGGCGCTGCTGGCCAGCCTGGAGGAGGGTCAGGTGGTCAAGGGCGTGGTCAAGAACCTCACCGAATACGGCGCTTTCGTGGACCTCGGAGGCATCGACGGACTGCTGCACGTCACCGACATGGCATGGCGGCGCGTCAAGCATCCGTCGGAAGTCGTCCGCGTGGGCGAGGAGCTGGAAGTCAAGATCCTCCGCTTCGACAGCGAACGCAATCGCGTGTCGCTGGGGCTGAAGCAGCTGGGGGACGATCCCTGGGTGGACATCGGGCGGCGCTATCCCCCGCACACGCGGCTGTTCGGCAAGGTGACCAACGTGGCGGACTACGGCTGCTTCGTGCAGATCGAGGAAGGCGTTGAAGGTCTGGTTCACGTATCCGAGATGGACTGGACCAGCAAGAACGTGAACCCGGGCAAGATCGTCCACGTCGGCCAGGAAGTCGAAGTGATGGTGCTCGACATCAATGAAGAACGGCGCCGGGTTTCTCTTGGGCTCAAGCAATGCCTGGAGAATCCCTGGCAGGACTTCGCCAACAACTACAAGAAGGACGACCGGGTTACGGGCAAGGTCCGTTCGATGACGGATTTCGGAATATTCATCGGGCTGGAAGGCAATATCGATGGCCTGGTGCACTTGTCCGACCTTTCCTGGGACCTGCCCGGCGAAGAGGCGGTGCGCAATTACAGCAAGGGCCAGGAAGTCGAAGCCGTGGTGCTTTCGGTGGACGCGGACAGGGAGCGGATTTCCCTGGGCATACGGCAATTGCAGGACGATCCCCTGGCCAATTTCCTCAAGGAACACCCCAAGGGCAGTGTCGCGACCGCCGTGGTTACCAACGTCGAGCAGCGCATGATTGAACTGGAGGTCGGCGAGGGAGTGAAGGGACGCATGCGGGCCGCGGAACTGTCGCGCGAGCATGTCGACGACGCGCGCATGCAGGTCAAGGCCGGACAGACCATCGAGGCGCGCATCGTGGGCGTGGACCGCAAGTCCAGGATGGTTTCGTTGTCCGTGCGGGCGATGGAGGAGCAGGCCGAGGCGCAGGCCTTGCGTGACTATGAGGCGGAGGTTGGCGACCGGATCAAGGGCGCCACCCTCGGCGAACTCCTGCGCAGCCAGCAGCAAAAGGACGCCGAAGAAACGGAGGAGTAGGAAATGCGGGAGGAGGCCAGACTCGGTCCGGGTAATTGTCCGGGATTTGTTCCAGGAGCGGTGCGTTGAGCGTTTCCGCCGCCCGCAAGGCAATAACGCGCTCGGAACTGGTGCGCATCATCACGCGCAGTTTGCTTGAGGATGAGCGCTTCAGTTATTTCTCGTCTTCCGACCTGGAAGCGTCCGTCAAGCACGTCATTGACCTCATGGGCCAGACCCTGGCTTCGGGAGGAGGCATCGAGATTCGCGGATTCGGCAGTTTCGGGCTCAGTTACCGCCGGGCCCGCATCGGACGCAACCCCCGAACCGGGGAAGCGGTGGCGCTGCCGAGCAAATACGTGCCCAAGTTCCGTCCGGGCAAGCGGCTTCGCGAACGGGTCAACGCCGCGGGGAAAGCCAGCGGGTCCCTGGGATCGTCTTGACCGGCTGGCTGAAACGCGGCCTATACATTCTGCTGCTGGCCGGAGTCGTAACACTGGCCGGCATCCTCGCCCTGCTTAACCGGGGTACGGTGGAGCTGGATCTCGCTTTCGCCGAGGTCAGCCTGTCCAAACCTCTTGCGCTTACCGTTGCTTTCGGCTTGGGTTGGCTGTTCGGTTTGCTATGCGCCGGCGGCGCCTTGCTTAAGCGGCGCGCCGCTCAGAAGAAATCGCGCCAGGACGCCAAAGGAACCGCCCCGGCCGAAACCTGAATTCCGCCATGCCTCCCGATTTTCTTGTGTCGATGGCGGGCGGTCTGATACTTGCAGCCGCCTTCGGTTACTGGTTTGCGCGTTCGGGCGACTCCGGGCGGGGCCTGCACCGGCGCTTCAGGGAATATGCGCAGCGGTTTCCGAGGCGCTCTGAGAAGGCTGTAAGCGCCTACCTTGAGCAGGCGGAAGAGGAGAGCGGCGAACCCGGCGCGGCGTTTGAACTGGCCGCCTATTTCCGCTCCGGCGGAGACTGGCGGCGGGCGCTGCAGATTCATGAATCGCTCGCGGCCCGCGAGGATCTTGACGCCGCAACCCGGGCCCACGCCGGATTGGAAATCGGCGACGACTATCGGGCGGCCGGGATGCTGGACCGGGCGGAAGAGGCCTACGTGCGCACTGCGGAATATCTCCCCCTGCGCCTGAACGCCCTGGAGCGCCAGCTTGGAGTTTGCGAGCAACTTTCCGACTGGGAAAGGGCCGTGCGCATAGCCGAACAGGTGCGGCGCGAGGACCGTACCCTGGGGGCGCGATTGCGTTGCCATTACCTTTGTGAACTGGCGGCACAGGCAGCTGGCCAGGGGGAGTTGCGCAGGGCGCGCAGCTATTGGCGCAAGGCGGCACGGGGGGCAAACGGCAGTTCGAGGCTGCTGGTCGACCCGGCGATCCTGGACGCGAACGATCCACGCCGGAGCCTGGCGCTTGCGGGCGCCGATCCCCTGGCGGCCGTTCTGGTCCTGCTGGGCCTGGCAGGGCGGGACGGAGTTTCCGGGAAAGAACTGGATGAACTGATAAAGGATCAGGTTTCGGACAATCCGGCGCTCGGTCCCGCCGTCGCCTGCGCGCTTGTCATGGCGCCCGAACTGCTTTGCCCCGCTTCAGCGCGGTGCCTGTTCGCTTCACTGGAAGAGAGGCTTTCCTCGTTCGCGCGCATGTATGGCTCCGGAAGGCCCGAGGAGTTTACCGGGGAAGCGCTGGGAGCCCTGGTTGGCGAATTCGAGACTGCAACCGGCGGGCCGCCGCTCTGGCGCTGCACCATCTGCGGACACCAGGACGAAGCGCACCATTGGCGATGCAATGAGTGCGGAGCGTGGGAATCCGCAAGGCTAATCTCGGTCCTTGCGCCCTGAACATCGGAGTAAGGCCTAATTCGATAAACGCGATCCATTAACCGCTTTTGTTGCGGTCCGGCGGGAAACAAAATCCTGCGCCGTCTTTGCTCCCCGGTGGAGCGGAGCCTGGCAAAAGAGGAGACGCAAGCATGAAGAGATGGATCGTAATGGTCATTGCGGCCCTGGCGCCGATATGGGTTTTGGCCGGACCGGTTAATGTCAACAAGGCTGATGCCGAGACGATCGCCCGCGAATTGCAGGGCGTTGGCCCGGCCAAGGCCCGGGCCATCGTCACCTACCGCGAGGAGAACGGCCCCTTCGAATCCGTAGATGACCTCCTGAAGGTTACAGGTATTGGTTCTAAGATATTGGAAGATAACAGGAACAATATACTTCTGGATGAGCGGGTCGAGCCGGAATCCAGTGATTCCTCCTGATTGCCCAATGGTTCGGGCCTGACGGTATCCCCCCTCCCTGATAAAGGGCTTGCGGCAGGTTGATCCTGCCGCTTTTTTTGCTACGAAAGCTCGCCGCTCTTGATGTGCAGATCGCGCTGCGGATAGGGAATCCTTATCTCATGCTCCTGGTACAGCCGCCAGACCTCCAGAATGACGGCGCTCTTGATGTTCGACACGCCGCTGTCGGCGTCCTGGATCCAGAACCGGATTTCCAGATCAATCGCTGAATCGCCGAAGCCCTTGACCAGGCAGCGCGGCGCCGGGTCGTTGAGCACCCGCGGCTGGCTCTGGGCCGCTTCCACGCCCAGGCGCGTGGCAAGTTCCAGGTCGGTGCTGTAGTGCACGCCGACCGGTATCCGCAGGCGCGTATTGGCGTCGGAATGTGTCCAGTTGGAGACCGGCTCGGTGATCATCGTTTCGTTTGGAATCAAGTGCTCGATGCCGTCGCGGGTAATGATGGAAACATAGCGGGCGCCCAGCTTGTTGACCCACCCATAGGTGTTTTCCACGGTAATCACGTCGCCGGGTTTGATCGACTTGTCCATCAGCAGGATCAGGCCGCTGATCAGGTTCGAAAAAACCTTTTGCAGACCGAAACCGATTCCGAAGCCCACTGCGCCACCGATTACCGCCAGCGCGGTGAGATCGATTCCTACCGAGCCGATGGTGATCAGGATGGCGAACACGAAAAGCGTGATGCGCAACGTCTTGTTGAGCAGTACACGGCCCGCCGGCGTCACCCAGTCGGCGTCCCGCAACCGCCGCTCCGTAAGCCGGGATGCGAATGCCGCAAGGCTCAGCAGCACCGCCAGCAGCAGCGCGGTAGCCAGCACCTGGTAGACACTGAGGCTGAACTCCCCCAGCGTGAGCGTGAAATTCGGGCCGTCCAGGATCTGGATGGTGGGACCGAGCAGGTCCCAGATGCTGAGCACGGCCATTCCATACGCGATTACCGCGGTGATGCGGGACAGCATGGGATTCCGGATTGCCCTGGAAACCAGGCGCACCACTACCCACGCCACCAGGAGGCTGCTAACGATTTCCAGCAGCCAGGCATCCTGCTGTATCGCGACGTACAGGCCGAGCAGCAGGCTCAGGAACACCAGCCAGGTCAGCGGCCAGATCAGTGGCTCCAGTATGCGCCGCGCGCTTTCCCAGCGTGGACGGGTTTCGCACCAGGCCACGATTGCGGGATGCATGCGCCGGCTGATCAGCCACGCGCTCAGGCACAGCACGGCCACAAGCGCGAGCTGCAGCAGGCTTTCCTGCAGCGTTACGCCGGCCGGGACAACCGACAACACGGTGTCCAGGGCGGTTTGCAGGAATCCCTTGAGTTCTTCCACGGAATAGAGCGCGTGCGGGGCGAGTGCCGCTATCCTAGCGCGAATCTGGCTCCCCGGGCCAATTCCGAACTGCAAGTGTATCTATCCGTTTTCATTACCGTTTTTGTTCCCACACAGCGCTATACCCCACATTCTTACCCACAGCAGATCAATTTGCCCGGAAATTATTCGGGGTTTTGCAGAGCCCATTTTGCATCTTCAAAGAACGGGCCGAGAAAGTCCAGCACTTCTTGATCGGGTACCACTCGCACCGCAGATCCGACCGTCGGGTAAACCTCCAAGCGAACTTTATCTAAAGACTTCACTTTGCAGTCCTCGACCAGTCCCTGCGCAATCTGTTGCCACGTCTCGTGCGCGCCCACGTCAATTTCGATCTTCGCCGTCTCGCCATACGCGATCGTCCCTGGCGACAGCGGACGCTTGCTCCACATACTCAGTTGGCTTTTGCCTTTGCCAACGCACCAAGCCCAACCGTTAATGCTTACCGGTCGCGGACCTAAATTTGTCGCACTAAGCAAAAAGCCATCCGCAACATGGCCGCCCATACCTTCAAAGCTCATTGCACGTGTCACTTTCACTTTCAGCCGTACTTTTTCGCTGCGCCCGGCGAGGTGCAGCGCAACCCAAGCAGCAGCGATTGTTCCACCAGCCGCCAGCCACCCTCCGGCCGCACTGGCAACCTGGACCCATTGATCGAAGGTTAGATTCGTCGTTCCCAAGAAAAGGTCCTGCACCTGCAGCAGTTCGACGGCTCTATTCTGCGGATATTGCACCATGCAAGACCGGGAACACTAAGACTTCCAGACCGCTATTAGACCTGTCAATGCGCCTAGAATTCCGGTGATTGCAGCGATCCATATAAAGTTAGCTTCTCGGCGTTCTTTGCGCTCGGCGCGAATTGTTGATCGTAGTGTGGCCATGCCCTGTCTGGTTAACAGATGCAGTCCTAACTGAGAAGATTTTCTCCAAGCGTCACTATCCTTGGAGACGGTTGGAATTGGAAGAAGAAGCCGCTCGGCAGATTCGATTAGATGTCGAGATTCCAATGACTCAATTTCATCATCGACTAATTCTTCTTCAAAACTAGCCGCATGTTCAATCTGTGCAATCTCATCCCCGGACTTTTTGTTCCTTCGAGCCTGCTCTTTTTCTTGTTTATACGCTGACCGTACCCTGGCCCTCCCGCGCTGAAGTTTTCGTAACTCCCATCGGTACATCACAGTATTCATGGTTGGCTCTTGTGGACTGCGGGCTAGCGGTACTGTGTCCTAAGGCGCGCCTAGTCTTTGGCGCATTCGATAGTCCAGGAACTCGCGGTAATGCCGCACGGCGGTCTTGTACCCAACCAAGCCTGCCGCCGTTGTCGGGATACCGGGCGGATCACTGAGGAAGCCCGCAAATCGGTCCTTTAAATACAGAATCTCAATTGGGCCGGCGTGCTTTTCAACTCGCGCAACATTCGCAATGTAGGTGTCGATAGTCGTATGCATTAGGCGCCGGTAGCGGTAGCGGCTATCTGGACAGTTCTCGAACCAGCGACGATATTCGCCCTTTTCCATGTTGTCTTCCTCCCCTCTACTTGCGCAGGAGCGGAAGAGTGAGATTGTCTGGCAGAAGAATGCGGTCGGTGGGGTTTAAGCGGCGAATTCTCTTTGTGCGTAACTTGCCGTCCTTGTCCCTGATATCGAAATCTCCTTGCCGAAACAACTGAATGATCGCGTTGTTCATTTGATCCCCAGTTGCGGCAGTGGAATTAGCCAATTGATGGTGCACTGTCCCCACTGGAATTGAACCCTTTGAAATCAAGGCGTCCAACCTTCGGGGCAAAGATTGGATTAACTGCTTCTTTAGAGCGGAGTCATCTTCTTGGGAAAAGTTGAAGATATTGATGGCGCGGGGATCTTTGATAGCGTCCCAACCCAGCATCCCGAAATCCCCATCCCCGTAATGCTCAAAAACGTTGCTCAATTCCCAATGAAGGCGCAACATGACATCGCGCGCGGTCGGATGATTGGAAAGATGAATGAACCATAAGGCCCACCTAGAATCAGCGGGGCGAATGAAGAACGGGGTGTTATAGATGGCCCCTGTATTGCGGAGAAGATGCGAATTCAGCGCGCGTTGAATCAGTGCTCGACTGCTCGTGTTCCGGTAGTCAATCAGTTCGCGCACCAGATCTCGACTGAACTCAATCGGCCGTACGCGTTCTATAACCTCCGGAGTGTCCTCAAGAAAGTTAACGAGCACATCCGTAGCAAACGTGAGTATTACTTCAGCGCACGGTAATTGATGAAAAATGCGCCGGACCATTTCCAGCTGCACTTGCGAATATCCAGTTTGGTCCAACAAGAATATGGCACGGCCGGCGCGGGGTTGCCGATCCAGAATGGACCGAATGATGGGTTCGCATTCTTCTTCAAATCGACTGGCCCTCATTACGATGCGCGGATCGGTCGGGCTAAAGCCCTTGTCATCGAGCGCCCCGCGCAAATAGTCAATGTGCGGGCGTTCTTTATCCACGAAGAAGCCGCGAAAATGTACGCCCAGCGGCTTTTTGCGCCCGTGGTTTAATCGCTTTTCTGCGGCCCTCATCTCTTCCAACATAATCAAAGGGCTGCCCGAAACGACGTTTCCCTCAGAGTCTAGGTAGACACCACCGCCGCAGAAACCATCCACCAAGTCCAGCCGAAACTCGTCGCGCACAAATCGGGCGTTCAGTGTATTGCAATAGGCGCGTAAATATGCTCGCAATACGCGTAGCTTAGCTTCGCTGTGCGCCTCAATATACGGCGGGGGTTGTCCCGGTTCCCAATCGAATTCGGCGGCCACTCTTCCTCCTAGCGTCGAGACCGGGAGCGCATTGTACTCAACCCCATTGATTGCGCGCCCGTTTGCCTTCGGCGTCTTACCACCCCATTGCTTGAAGAAAAAAGACACCTCGGCCATTTCGCATTGGTCCCGAATGCTTACTACCCAAGATTCGTCCATCTTCCGTGCGCCTGGCCCGCTCTCTCCTCCCACAATGACCCAGGCAATGCCGTCTAAATCCAAGGTGCCCACCGGCCCCAATAGCGGTTCAATCGAAAGAAACCGAATTGTCGCCGGAGCCTCCTGGAGATGCTGAATGCGCGTTGCCGACATTTCATCTTCCACCGAAACCCCGCACCAGATGTGCTCCGGGGCCTTGCCCTGGGCGTAGCGGCCTCGTAGGTAGTTACGCATTAGCGAACTACGCTTGGTCAACACCTGATAAACATGCTGATGCGCGCTTTCCATTACATCGAAGACCTGATCAATAAAGTCGCGATCCACATCCTTATGGAACAGGTCGCTCATCGAATTTACGAAGATCATCCGTGGCTTCTTCCACTTCAATGGTTGGCTTAGTCGCGAGGGCCACAAACGGAGATCGAAGCCCTGTTCGTATGGATGGCCCTCCACACCACGCCAGCGCTCGGCGAAACGCTCGGCATAGCAGTTATCGCACCCGCGCGTGATCTTGGTGCAACCTGTTACGGGATTCCAAGTCGCATCAGTCCATTCAATGTCAGATTTCCCAGGCATGCGTTGAATGGCCCCGAAGAAGTTTCGCTAACGTAGTAAGAATTCGCACTGCATTCTAGTGCGTCTAATCATAGTAGAACGTGCTATGTTTTCGCGCCAGTTCAGGTGGACGATCTTGGGGGGGGGGGGGGGAATCACTTTTCCTCGCATATCGGGAGTGAAACCCGGTGTCAGTCTTGTCGGCTTTAGCCTTCGGTAACTCAACTGTCCTTGTGCTCGGAGAGCTTCGGATGTTTCACCCTTAGCTGCTTTGTTTTTGCAACTGTCTCAGCTTGTAGAGGTGCGGACGAACTTTTCGTAGAGGGTGAACAGATGTTCGATGCGGTCGCGTTCGGAGGTGAAGGGTGCGCGGCGGTAGAGGCGGTCCACGGCGCGGTCCAGTGCTTGGTGGGCGCGGCGCAGGTTAGGCGGTGTCAGATCCGGGTCATAGAGATTGGCGAGCGTGGAAGTGGGCCATTCGGCCCGGGCGTCGAGCACCGCTTGAGCATGCACCTCCAAATGCGATAAATCCGTTTCATCGCATCGGAAGCCGAGCGTGGTTGGAAAGGTGTTGTAAACGAGACCGATGGAGTAACGGTACCGGCTCTCCAACCGTCCGCCGACGTGGCGCAACCACGCCATGTGCATGGAAGACGTCAGCAGCGCGAAATCCGCCAGCGTTGCATTTTCAAGCACGCGCACGAGATTACTTGGAATCACGGGTGGCTCAAGCCAGCCGAGAGGCACGTATTCCCGCCGTTCCGAACTGACTTCAGGAATCACCAGGAACGATTCAGCGGGTAGCACGTTCACGTGATAGAGCGTCGGGGTTTCGGCCAGCTTGATTGTGGGTTTGCTCTTGCTGGCTTGTCTGTAGGCACGAACGGCGGCAATCCGTTCACGCACAAGCGGCAATTCGGCAAGTGTGTTCGGCGGCGCGTCGTGCAACGCAAAAATCCAGCGTTCTCCGCCTTGCAGGTACTCGCGCGCTCCTACGAACGGCCGCAGAAAAGGCGAGGCGTCGGGCTCCTTCTCAAGAAAGGCCTTCCTTTCTTCCGCGTTGAAGATGTAATGGCCGCCGTCAATAGGTTTGGAACCGATAATCAGTTTCGGCATGCTGTTGATCGGCTGGCTTTCCCCGCGCACGGTCAGATGCGGGT
Source organism: Gammaproteobacteria bacterium (assembly GCA_963666765.1). Taxonomy (GTDB): domain Bacteria; phylum Pseudomonadota; class Gammaproteobacteria; order Steroidobacterales; family Foliamicaceae; genus Foliamicus. Next base: position 778,371 of record OY762933.1, on the reverse strand, counting down.
CGGTCAATCCGGAGGCATCGAAGAGATATGGCGATAGAACTGTGTGTCGTGATTCCTCGGGCTCGCCCCGGATGTCGGGATAGCTGAATAATCGTTTCTCCGCGCCCGCACGATCACGCCGGTCTAAGCCCAGAATCGCTACATGCACATGCGCCATGCCCCGTGCGTCCGACCCCCAGGCGAAGGTGCGGTGGGCGAAGGAGATTTTCAGCTTGCAGCGGTCGAACAGAATCGGCCAGAGTTGCGCCACCTGCTCGCCCTGGGTAATCGAGTTGGTGGCGACGAAGCCGATACGGGCGGAGCCATCCCGTATGTACTCGCCTGCCTTGATAAACCAGGCGGTCACGTAGTCGAGCGTTCCGCCGCTCTTGCCGAGCGCCGCGATCTGGCGCACTTGGGTGCGTTGTTCCGGTGACTGAAACTTCGCACCAATGAACGGGGGATTGCCGAACACGAACGAGCACTCTTCGGGTGGAAGGACTTCTCGCCAATCCATTTCAAGCGCCTCGCCATGCACGATTTGCGGCGATGTTTCCAGCGGGATGCGCGCATAGGTCTGGCCGAATTCCAGGCTCAACCCGTTGTTCATGATGTGGTCCATCATCCACATTGCGGTTTCCGCGATGCGCGCCGGAAACTCGCTGAGTTCGATGCCGTAGAACTGATCCACGTTGATCAAAGACAGCGTGGCGGCGTCCAGTTCTTCTTGACCAAGCGTGCCGGCCGCGGTTCGTACTTCGCGGATCACTTCCAGTTCCAGCAGGCGCAGTTCACGGTATGCAATGATGAGAAAGTTGCCGCAACCACAGGCGGGGTCGAAGAAGCGCATCCGGCCCAACTTCTCCTGAAAGTGCTGAAGGTCGACGCGGCGGCGGCTATCCTTGCGGGACTTGAGGCGAGCGAATTCGAGCCGAAGATCGTCCATAAATAGCGGCTCGATCACCTTGAGGATGTTCTTTTCAGTCGTGTAGTGCGCGCCCTGGGCGCGGCGCTCCGCAGGTTCCATAACGGACTGGAACAGCGCCCCAAATATGGCCGGCGAGATGTTCGACCAATCGAAGCGGCAAACATCCAGCAGCACTTCGCGCATGGAAGCGTTAAAGGACGGCGTGCGCAAGTGTTCGCGGAACAGGTCGCCGTTGACGTAAGGCAAACGCACCAAATCCTCGTCAAGTAGTGGGCTGCGCTCCTCTTCGGGCGTGTTCAGCACCTCGAACACTTGCCGGAGCCACGGCCCCAGGTCTGCGCCGTCCTCGCTGGTACGGGTTTCGATAAATTCCAGGAAGATGTCACGCGGTTCGAAGATGCCGGTGTCGTCGGCGAACAGGCAGAACACGATGCGCACTAGGAAGCGCTCAAGGTCATGCCCACGGTAGTTGGCGGCGTGGAGCGCGTCGTGCAGCCGTCCAACCAGTTCCGCAGCCTTGATGTTGGCGGGGTCCTGGTCGCGGAAGGTGCGCTTCTGCACGCCGAGGATGAAGCCGAAATGCTCCACATGGGCGGGAAGATCCTTGAGGCTGAAGCGGACCTCTGTGCGCTCGTCCAGGTCGTGCAACTCGAAGGTCCGGAAGTCGCTGACCAGAATGTAGCGGGGACGGTCGCGTTCCTTTAGCGCGTCGAAATATTCGCCGGCTTGTCCGTAAGCTTTCTTGAGATCGCGGCCGGCGCTCTTCTGCTCGACGATGAGAACACCGGGCCAGAAAAGGTCGATGAAGCCGGAGCTGTTGTCGAGTTTCGCTACATGTTCCTCATAGCGCGCCACCGAGCGGCGCTCCACGCCGAACACCCGGAAGAAGGCGTTGTAGAAGCTGTGCGTTTCGCTTGTTTCGCGAACCGCGTTGCTCCATTCTTCGGCGAATGTGGCCGCACGGACCCGGACTTCATTCCAGGAAAGCCGCATCAGGTCGCGTTGCTTGTCTTACTCAGCGCGAGACGGGATCATGCGTGCACTGCGCTCGCGTGCCGTTCGGTTTTGCCCCGAATCCGGCGCGCTCGGGCCAGCTCATAGCTGGCCTGCATCCGCATCCAGTGGTCGGCCGTGCCCCAGCCGATGTCCTCCAACGCCAGCGCCATGGTCGCTGACACACCCGCCTTGCCATTTAGCAGGCGCGACAGCGTTCCGCGCTCGCAGCCGAGGCGCGTCGCCGTTTCCATCACGTTCCAGCCCACCTCGTCCATGTTCTCGCGGATCAGTTCGCCCAGGTGCGGCGGGTTCCGCATTGGACCGGCACGGTCATTCGTTATGTCGTTCATGGTCAGCACTCCCTGTCGGTTAGTGATAGTCAATCAGGTCCACGTCCACAGCTTCGGCGTCGTAGAAGCGGAACACCACGCGCCAGTTACTGGAGACGCGAACGCCTCGTAACTGACGCAGTATTCAGGTGACCTGGCGTGTGGAACGTAGCCTCCACCTCTTAGGAACGTCGATTCTCTTGCTCCGAAACAGCCGTCCATCAGACAACTCCGCCTCTACCTGAAGTTTCGGTGTCAAAAACACGGAAAGCCGATGGTCCGAAAGCGAATGCGATAGCTGCACTCGTTCTTTCGGCGCGATACGGATTGGTTCATCTCCCATGAGACCAAAGCAAACAGCTGAACGCCAGATAGTGGGGTACAGCCGTGGTGGGACGAACGGATGCCTTATGTGCTTCAGCAACGCTGTCCTAATCGTGTACGCGCTCAATGCTTTGCACTCAACTAAGACTTGATCCTCACCACTGATATTCGTGACGGTCGCGAGCACCTGATCGGGGCCGGAACGATCGAAAACAATGCGCACACTGGGACGGATCCGAACTGGGCGAAACCAATGCAGAAAGCGCCGAACTGCAAAGAACGCCGTGACGGCCACTACGATAGCGCCCAATACCCCAAGAATAGAGCCTAGATTGAGCATTGGTGCAAGGTCCACTCTATTTCCGCAACCTGATCGTCCATCGCAAAGTACAAATGCGGTTTGATGTTAACCGAAGCAATGCAGTGCAACCATGCTGGGCGTGCTGTACGCAAGGCAGAGACGACAATGCATCATCGCTGCACAGGCCCCCGAACGCCCCACGCGCTTTTGCCTCTCTTCCCACTCTTCGGCACCGATCGCACACGATCGAGGCAACCCATCCAATAGCCCTTGAGGCACAATACCTGCCGAAAGGTGTTCGGCTTTCCATCGGAGTCTGCTTACCATAAGAGTCGCCCACCCAAAGTTGGGACCATGGACTAGCCCGGATAATGCATGAGTAAAGGGGGCAAAGCCTTAGGTATTCGATAAAATTCAGTGCGTTAAACGCTTATCGAAAGAGGCTTAGCCCATGACGGATTGTATCCAGGAGTCGCTGCCGTTTCCACGCTGCAAGGGACGCTGTGTCGAGGCGCGTTTTTCCGGCGGCGCCATCACCTCCAACGGTGGCGTTTTACTGCTGAGAGAGGCTGACCGGCGGTTGGGATTAACCCAGCGGGTGGCGAAGTCGCTGACCGATTCACGTCGCCAGGCCAGTTGCGTCCACGATGCCGTGTCGATCGTTCGCCAGCGGGTTTATGGCCTGGCATTGGGTTACGAGGACTTAAACGACCACGACGAGCTGCGCGGGGACCTGGAGTTGCAGACGGCGGTAGAGAAAGATCGGGCGCTGGCCAGCGCCTCGACCCTGTGCCGTTTTGAGCACCGTGCCGGGCGCGCCGAGGCGGTTCGATTGCACGAGGTTCTGGTCGAGCAGTTCATCGCATCGTATAAGCGTCCCCCTCGGCGTTTGATCCTGGATTTTGACGCCACCGATGACCGGGTGCATGGGCAGCAGGTGGGCCGCTTCTATCACGGCTATTACGATCACTACTGCTTTTTGCCCTTGTATGTGTTTTGTGGCGACCGGTTATTGGTGAGCTACTTGCGGGAGAGCAAGATCGACGGGGCCAAGCACGCCTGGGCCATCCTGGCGCTGTTGGTGAAGCGGCTGCGCAAGACGTGGCCGAAGGTCAAGATCACGTTCCGCGGCGACAGCGGGTTTTGCCGCTGGCGAATGTTGCGATGGTGCGAGCGTCATGATGTCGATTACATCGTCGGGATCGCGCGCAACAAGCGGCTGAACGCACTTGCTCAGCCTTTGTTGATCCAGGCCAGAGAGGCGTTCGAGCACAGCGGCAACAAGCAGCGTCTGTTCGATGAGATTGCCTATGCTGCCGGCAGTTGGGACCGGCTCCGCCGGGTCATAGTCAAGGCCGAGCATACGGCCCGCGGATCCAACCCGCGCTATGTCGTCACCCACCTGACTGGATCACCGCAGCATCTCTACGATGCCGTATATTGCGCTCGCGGCGACATGGAGAATCGGATAAAAGAGCAGCAACTGCACCTGTTCGCCGACCGCACCAGCTGCCACGCCTGGTGGCCCAACCAATACCGGGTGCTGCTCTCGGCGTTCGCCTACGTGCTGCTCAACACCATCCGACGGGTCGCACTGGCCGGCACCGAACTGGCCCGAGCGTATGTCGGCGCCATCCGGCTGAAGCTGCTGAAGATCGGCGCCGTGGTGCTGCGCAACACCCGGCGCGTGCAGTTGCTGTTGTCCAGCGCCCATCCGCACCAGGACCTGTTCTTCATCGCCGCCGCCCGGCTCAAGCCCGCATAACGCCGCCTCGACCTCACCTTACCGCCCGGGCTCACCTCAAGCCCCCGGATCCGCTCGCCCCAAGGCCGCAGAGAAGTGGACCCCAAAATTCGGACAGGGTTGTAAGGTGGGATTTGCGCTGATGAGAGGACCATACGACGATGGCGAAGCGACGCAATTTTTCACCGGACTTCAAGGCGAGGGTGGCTTTGGCGGCGATCCGCGGGGACGGCACGATTGCCGAACTGGCGGCCCGTTACCAGGTGCACCCGAACGTGATTGGCAACTGGAAGCGCACGGCGCTTGAGGGACTGAAGACGACGTTTACTCGGGGCGTCAATCGAACGGATCGGGGCCACGAGGAGGAGATCACACGGCTTCAGGCGAAGATTGGCGAGCTGGTGGTGGAGCGGGATTTTTTAGCCAAGGCCTTCGATCGCTGAGCGTGGATCGGAGGCGAGGTTTGATCGATTCGCAAGACGACCGGCTCAGTGTGGTGCGCCAGTGCGCTTTGGTGGGCATCGCCCGCTCGAGCTTTTACTACCGCCCGTCGGGCGAGTCGGAGGAGAACCTTCGGCTGATGCGGGTGATGGACGCGTTGTATTTGGACTGTCCGTGGTATGGCTCTCGGCAGATGACCCGTGCGCTGCGTCGCGGTGGCCACCGGGTGGGCCGCAAGCGGGTTCGGCGATTGATGCGGGTGATGGGATTGCGCTCGGTGGCGCCGCGGCCGAACACCTCGCGGCGGGCGCCGGGACATCGGGTGTATCCGTATCTGCTGCGCGATCTGGCCGTGCGCTGGCCCAACCAGGTGTGGTGTGCCGATCTGACGTATCTGCCGATGGCGCATGGATTTTTATACTTGGTGGCGATCATGGACTGGTATTCGCGCAAGGTGCTGTCCTGGGCGCTGTCCACGACCCAGGACACGGTGTTTTGCGTGCATGCGCTGGCCGAGGCCATCGAGTGTTACGGACCGCCGGAGGTGTTCAACACCGACCAGGGCAGCCAGTTCACTTCTACGGCATGGACCGGAGAGTTAAGCGCCCACGGCATCCGCATCTCCATGGACGGCAAGGGCCAGTGGAGCGACAACGTGTTCATCGAGCGGCTGTGGCGCTCGCTGAAGTATGAGTGCGTCTACCTGCAGGCGTTTGCCGATTTTCGTGAGGCCCGCGACGGGGTCGGGACCTGGCTGAGGTATTACAACGAAGTACGCCCGCACTCCGCGTTCGGCGGGCGGACACCGGCAGAGGCGCATGCCGGTGTCCAACGCCTGGATCGGGCAGCATAGTCAAATGATGGCATGAACGGCAGCTCTCAGGCGGATTGCTCAACCATCGCCACGCCCGGCGCTGTGGATTTTGTGGACGAGTCCTTCGGACCGGCCCGCGCCCTGCGGGACGCGGGGACAGCCCGTGGACAACACCCAGGTGTTGACCACCGCCTGCCCCCACTCGCGAGCCTCTCGCCCACAAATTCCACAGCGTCAACGACAAACTCTTTTGACAAAAGAGCAGACGTATACTGATCAACTTGGCAGCATCTGATGAACAGCAGATTCCACCTTAAACTGGCTGCCAACCTGTCCAAGGATTGGGGTCCACCTCTCAGAATCGCCTCATCCCGGCGACAAAGCTCGCAACAAGGCGCCTCGAACAAGCCGCTCACAACCGCCCCGGCACCCGCAACACCCAAAAACGCTAAACCAACCCGTCTTCCTCGCGCTCGCACCGCGCTCGTGAAATATTACGGCTAGACCAGATGGCGGCAGAGCTAGCACACCATTGCGTATTCCACCTAATGTTGCCACCTAGCGCTTGAACTCAAGACTATAGCTTCGATGTCGACGGGCCACGGTCATGTCCTCCTGGCCCGGCAAGCATAGTGGCTCATTCTCGCCGCAAGGTTGTCCAACCTCAGAGGGTCAGTCCAAGTGATGCAGAGGTGGCCTAGCGAGGTGCCTTAGTATTGCCTAGCAGAGGGAAAATTACCTGATACATTGAGTGGAGGCTGGGTTTGGTCGGTTCACGCTGGCGAACGCATGAGCGATGTAACTGATAACGCCGAACCAGCAGAATTGTAGTGTATTGTGTCAGCCAAGCAGGAATCGAGTTTAGGTGGGGCGGCATCGATGATGAACGTTTTCTGTAACTCGTCAGTCGCAAGGCTGCATTTCGGCGCATCAGGCCCAAAAGGGATCGGCAAGTGTGGCGTTTCGCCTTGAGTATGGAGTTGGACTAATGAACGTCGACGCGCTACGCATCCGTAACTTTCGCGGCATCCGCGATCTCAAACTAACCTTCGGAGACCACGTGAACATCCTTGCCGGCGCAAACGGCGCGGGCAAGTCTGCGGTGCTCGACTGTGCGGCTGTACTGCTGTCGCGCTTTATCGGTCGAATCTACTCAAGACACGGTACAGGTCGGTTTTTCACAGAATTCGATGTGAACAACGATGCGAATGAAACACGGAACGACATCGAGGTGGTCTTTCGCAGTGAGCGAATTCGTTGGACGGTGACCAAGACTAGGCGCGGTCGCAAGGGTCAATCGATCACTCAGCTTAAGGAGCTGAGAGCGCACGCAGCCCGGCTTCGTGCGGATCTTACGGCCGGGGAAAAGCTTCAGCTTCCCATTGCCGTTTACTATCCCGTCAACCGCGCGGTGCTCGATATTCCGCTGCGGATCAGAAAACAGCACCAGTTCGACCGCTTGGCTGCTTATGATCAAGCGCTTTCGGGCGCGCCGAACAGCTTTCGAGTGTTCTTCGAGTGGTTCAGGGTACGGGAGGACCTGGAAAACGAGAAGCGTCTGGCGCGAAAACGTTACCGCGATTCGCAATTGCAGGCCGTACGATCCGCACTGCGTAAGTTCCTCCCAGGCTTCGACGATCTCAGGGTGACGCGGGCACCGTTGAGAATGACGGTGCGGAAGGGTTCCCAGCAACTCGTTGTCAACCAGCTTTCCGATGGCGAGAAATGCATGATGGCGTTGGTGGGCGACTTGGCGCGGCGGATGGCGATAGCCAATCCAAGCATGCGGCATCCGCTCGATGCCCCGGCGGTGGTTCTTGTCGACGAGGCCGACCTCCACCTCCATCCAGGTTGGCAGCGAACACTGACGGGGTCGCTCCGCAAGACTTTCCCCAATACCCAATTCATCCTGTCTACCCACTCGCCTCAACTGATCAATCACGTCGATGTAGAACATGTCTGGCTATTGGCGCAGACCGGTAGGCGGATCACCGCTTCCCGGCCCATCGACGCATACGGTCAAACGGTGGGCAGGATCCTTGAGGACAGCATGAACGTGCCGGAGCGCCCGGACGAAATAGCCGAGCAGCTCAAACATCTATTTCTTTCCATTGACGAGGGCAACCTTGAGAGGGCATCCCACTACCGAGACGCGCTGCAGAGCCTAATCGGCAGCGACCCGGAACTGGACCGAGCGAGCGCACTTATCCATCGCAAGCGCGTGCTCGGCCGATGAAGCACATCGTAAAGCAACAGGAGCCGGACACGTTCAGCGAGTGGAAGACACTCGACAAAATGGCGCGCAGCCCAAGTTGGAAACGGGTGCCCCCGGAAATCAAAAGGGATGTTCACTTGGCCCTTATGCAGGAACAGGGATTCCTGTGCTGCTACTGTCAAGCTTCGGTTGACCGCGAAAACAGCCATGTGGAGCACTTCCGGCCAAAGGGCATACAGTCTTACGCTCATCTGCAGCTCGACTACACGAACCTGCATGGTTCGTGCGGACGCGAATTGGTAAAGGGAGAACCGCGTCACTGTGGTTCCCGCAAAGGCAGTTGGTTTGACGAACAACTCCTGATTTCACCTCTGGATGCCGCGTGCGAGGACCGATTCAAGTTCACGGGAGACGGCCGGATTCGTCCCGCCCCCGGTGACGCCGCCGAGGCGGCGGTCCAGACGATCAAGCGACTTGCCCTTGATCTGCCGAAGCTCGACAAGCGGCGGCAAGAGGTTCTGCACACTTATATCGACCTTTCGATACCCGAACTGGAAACGCTCCTTTCGCAACCGGACCCGGAAGGCAGGTTCGTTCCGTTCTACACGGCCGTGAAGGATGTGCTGCTGCCGTAAGGACGACGATCAGATTGAGTGTTGTACCTGGTAGGCGACTGACTCCGGGATTGTCTTAAACTGAACCGCCCCAGGTTTCGCGGAGGCTCCATTAATTGAGTCGTGTGGCCAGAAGATGGGGAAACCGGCATCAGCGTTGGCAAAAGCGTTGGCTAAAAAATTCTAAATCTGAAAACATCAGTAATAACGGTAGGTGAGACCATTTTCTCTGATGCGTCCCGGGCAGGCCGTAGACACGCAAGATCCTGGTGCAGTGCCTTATCCATCGCCGGGTCGCCGACAAAGACCACCCAGTCTTCGGCTCCCACATGGGCTTCACACGCGGAGAAAAATGTCTCGTCCATTTCAGCCAAATCGCGGGCGGCTGCTAGAATGTGTGTTTCTGGTAAGTGTCGGTCAATCTGATTCGTTTCCTATGAGGGGCTCCCATTTCCCGGGCCAGATCGTCAGCGAATTTCTGATCTTCTGAGAGCCACGCGATACCCGTAGTGCCGAGCGAGCAGCTTTGCGACCTTCTCACCGGAGAGGTCGCGCGGAACCTTCATACGGCGATGGCGTCCTCTCTTACGAGGTGCAATCGGATGACTCTCGGCACATCCGCTTCATCGAAGTGACAGAGCACGGCATCCCGCGCCATTGCCTTCAACTCGGGCCAGTCCTCGCCCTGCGTGAAGATGCTATGCCCCAGGGCTCGTGCATCGTATCCACCTTCCATCGACTCGGTGACCTCGAAAATAATCTCGCTTGTCGCCATGTGCGTTACCTCGTTGTCTTGGGGCAGGATTGACTACAGACGTCCCGTTGCCGGCCGCAGGAAATATGGCTCCCCGGGCCGGACTCGAACCAGCGACAAATTGGTTAACAGCCAACCGCTCTACCAACTGAGCTACCGGGGAAGCGCGGGGCAATTTTAGCCGTAACGGAGGTCTCAGGCGAGAAATTTCCGCAGACGGCGGATGGCTTCCTTCAGATCGTCCATGCCGCAGGCGAACGAGAAGCGCAGGTGTCCCTCGGCGCCGAAGGCCGCCCCGGGCACCAGCGCCACTTCGGCTTCGGACAGGATCAGCTCCGCCATCTCGGTGTCGTTGTCCAGGCCCTTGGCCCGGATCGCCTCCCGGGCGTCGGCAAACACGTAGAAGGCGCCCTGGGCCGGAGCGCAGCGCATGCCCGGCAGGGCGTTGACGGCCCCATACATGTATTCATACCGCTCATGAAAGGCATCGCGCATGGTGGCGAGGATGGATTGATCGCCTTCGAGCGCGGCTGCCGCGGCGGCCTGTGAGATGCTGCAGGGGTTGGAGGTGCTCTGGCTGCAAAGCTTGCGCATGGCGTTGACCAGCTCGACGTTGGCGCCGGCGTAGCCGATCCGCCATCCGGTCATGGCATAGGCCTTGGACACGCCGTTGACGGTGATGATGCGGTCACGCATGTCCGTCCATACCTGGGCGGGCGTCAACCAGGGCTCGTCGCCCCAGTAGATATGCTCGTAGATGTCGTCGGAAACGGCGAGGATGCGCTCATGGGGGCTGAGAACTTCGCCCAGCGCCTCGAGTTCGGACCGGCTGAAACTCACTCCGGTCGGGTTGTTCGGCGTGTTGAAAAAGATCAGCCGGGTCCGTTCGGTGATCGCCGCCTCGATCTGATCGGGCGTGACCCTGTAGCCTGCCTCCAGTCCGGCCGAAACCACCACCGGCGTTCCGTCGCACAACTTGACGATGTCGGGATAGGACACCCAATAGGGCGCCAGCACGATGGCTTCGTCGCCGGGGTTCAGCACCGCCGCGCAGATGTTGTACAGGACCTGCTTGGCGCCGGCGCCCACGGTGATCCGGGCCGGTTCGTAGTCAAGGCCGTTGTCGCGCGCGAATTTTCTGGAAATCGCCTGTTTCAGCGCCGGAGTGCCGTCGGCCGCCGTGTAGCGCGTGTCGCCGGATTCCATGGCTGCCGCGGCGGCGGCGCGGGCATGCTCGGGGGTTTCGAAATCGGGCTCGCCCGCGCTCAGGCTGAGCACGTCACGTCCCGCCGCCCGCATTTCGCGGGCCAGCGTGGATACGGCAATGGTGGCTGATGGCTTGACCCGCTGAACCCGTTCGGAAAGCTGGATGGTGGTCATGATGAGGCTCACTCGCGTGTGTCTTGAGGCCGTATTTTATCGGTCGAGGTTGCGTGAAATGGTACAGTGCCGCAATGAAGAGCGACCGCTTCGAACTGCAGGCCGATTTCGAGCTGGCGGGGGATCAGCCGGAGGCCGTGGAGGCCCTGTGCGACGGGCTGGATGCCGGCCTGGCGCGCCAGACCCTGCTGGGCGTTACCGGTTCCGGAAAAACCTATACGCTGGCCAGCGTCCTGGCCCGGCAGCAGCGGCCGGCACTGGTACTGGCGCCCAACAAGACGCTGGCCGCGCAGCTCTACGGGGAGTTCCGGGACTTCTTCCCGGGCAACCGGGTCGAGTACTTCGTGTCGTACTACGACTACTACCAGCCGGAAGCCTACGTTCCTTCCACGGACACCTATATCGAGAAGGACGCCTCGATTAACCAGCACATCGAGCAGATGCGGCTGTCGGCGACCAAGGCGCTGATGGAGCGCAAGGACACCATCGTCGTCGCCACCGTTTCGGCCATATACGGCCTGGGCGATCCGGATACGTATTTCCGGATGATCCTCCACCTGGTGCGCGGGGATCGCGTCAATCAGCGCGACCTGCTCAGGCGCCTGGCCGACCTCCAGTACACCCGCAACGAGGCGGAACTGCGGCAGGGCACCTTCCGGGTGCGCGGCGACGTTCTCGACATATTTCCGGCGGAATCCGAGCGTGAGGCGGTCCGGGTGCAGCTCTTTGACGACGAAGTGGAGGACATTCGCTTTTTCGACCCGCTGACGGGCGAAATGGGTCGGCGCGTGCCGCGCGTCACGATTTACCCCAAGACGCACTACGTCACGCCGCGCGAGACGCTGGAAGGAGCGGTGGGCAAGATCAGGAGGGAACTCAGGGAGCGCCTCTCGGTCCTGCGCTCGGAGCAGCGGCTGGTTGAGGCGCAGCGGCTGGAGCAGCGAACGCTGTTCGACATCGAGATGATGCTCGAGGTGGGTTACTGCACAGGGATCGAGAACTACAGCCGTTACCTGTCCGGACGGGAACCGGGCGAACCGCCGCCCTGCCTGTTCGACTACGTGCCGGCCAATGCGCTGTTGTTCGTGGACGAGAGTCACGTGACCCTGCCGCAACTGGGCGGCATGTTCCGTGGGGACCGGTCCCGCAAGGAAACGCTGGTTCAATTCGGCTTCCGCCTGCCCTCGGCACTGGATAACCGTCCCCTGCGGTTCAGGGAATTCGAACGGATTTCTCCGCAAACCATCTATGTATCGGCCACCCCGGGGCCGTTCGAGCACGAGCGCTCGGACGCGCTGGTGGAGCAGGTCGTACGTCCCACCGGCCTGATCGATCCGCGCGTGGAGGTGCGTCCCGCCTCCCGCCAGGTTGACGATGTGCTGTCCGAGATCGGCCTGCGCGTGGAGAGCAAGGAACGGGTCCTGATCACGACACTGACCAAGCGCATGTCCGAAGATCTGACCGAGTTCCTCGAGGAGCACGGCGTGCGGGTTCGCTACCTGCACTCGGACATCGACACGGTGGAACGGGTCGAGATCATTCGCGACCTGCGCCTGGGCGTATTCGACGTGCTGGTGGGCATCAACCTCCTGCGCGAAGGCCTGGACATGCCCGAGGTGTCGCTGGTGGCGATCTTCGACGCCGACAAGGAAGGGTTTCTGCGTTCCGAACGCTCGCTGATCCAGACCATCGGACGGGCCGCGCGCAATCTAAACGGCATGGCCATCCTGTATGCGGACAGGCGCACCGGCGCGATTAATGCAGCGCTGGAGGAAACCAACCGCCGGCGCGGCAGGCAACTGGTTTTCAACCGGGAGCGCGGCATAGAACCGCGCGGCATTCAGAAGGACGTGCCGGACATCATGGAGGGTGCGGTGGTCAGAGGGCGGAGCCGCCGCAGGCCGGCGCGCAGGGTGGCGGAGCGGGTGTCCGAATACCGCGCGCTGAAACCCGAGCAGGTGATGAAAAAGATCAAGCAGCTCGAAAAGCGCATGTACCGGCACGCGCAGGACCTGGAATTCGAGGAGGCCGCGAACCTGCGGGACGAAATCCTGCTGTTGCGGCGCGAAGGCCTGGGCCTGCCGGACCCGGACCAGGCGCTGGCGTCCTGATCCCCAGCGCCACCTATAATTGAGCGCAAGCACCAAAGGCAAAGGTCAGGCATGAAATCCTTGCGGCTGATTGCACCTGCGCTATTGCTACTGGTTCCGCTTGCGCTTCATTCCGACGATGGCGCAACTGCGGAAGCCGACATAGCCGGGCTTAAGGAAAAATACGTAAATGCGGACGAAGTGCGGGTTACTCCGATCGAGGGCCTGTATGAATTGCGTTTCGGATACCGGCTGGCCTACGTCGATGCCGAAGGCCGCTTTGGTTTCCTCGGATCCGGGGACCTGGAGGACGTGTCAACCGGCGAGAACCTGTCCGAGCAGCGCCGCGGCGCGGTACGCCGTGAGCTCATGGTAAGCCTGGACGAGTGGGACACGCTCGATTTCCTGCCGGACGAAACTGCCCATCAATTGCTGGTATTCACCGACGTGACTTGCGGATATTGCCGCCGCCTGCATCAGCAGATGGCGGAATATCACGCCCTGGGTATCGGCGTGCGCTACGTGGCCTTCCCGCGCTCGGGGCCAGACACGGACACCTGGACCACCATGCAATCCATCTGGTGCGCGGACGACCGTCCGGAGGCGCTGACCCTGGCGAAAGCCGGCGGTTTCGTTACGCAGCGCCAATGCGACTCGATGTCGGTGCAACGCCACTTTGAACTGGGCCGGCAGATCGGCCTCACGGGCACTCCGGCGCTGGTCACCCCGGACGGACAGCTTATTCCCGGCTATGTCCCGCCGGCGCGCCTGGCGGCGATCCTGAGCGAAGACCTGCAATCGGAATAACGCATAGTTCGGACGCGTCAGCGTTCGAGGTACTGAAGCTTTTCTTCCACTTCGCGCCAGTCGTCGGCGTCGGGCGGAGGTTCGCCGGCTTCGGTGATGACCGGCCATTGCTGCGACAGGTCCGCATTGAGCTCCAGGAAGTCTTCCTGGCCGGGTGGAATCTCGTCTTCGGAAACGATTGCGTCCACCGGGCATTCGGGCTCGCACAGCGTGCAATCGATGCACTCCTCGGGATCGATCACGAGCATGTTGGGACCCTCGTGGAAGCAATCCACGGGGCAGACTTCCACGCAGTCCATCAATTTGCACTTGATGCAGCTTTCCAGTACCAGAAAGGTCATAGCTGTTGTATTCGAGAGGTTTCCAGAGCCAGGTGCGAATGATAATCAATCCGGCGCGTCGGGACGAACCGCATCCAGCGTCAATCCCGCATCGGGGCCGGCCAGGTAGCGGCGCAGGGCGATTATGCCGCTTCGAAAGGCGATGCCGTCAAACGGAATCTCGCCGGGCTCGAACAGGCGGGTTTCCAGCGATTCGATGCCGGGCTCGAATTTGCCGTTGACGACTTCGGCGCGAAAGAAGAAGTGCACCTGTCCCGCCCGCGGCACGTCCACTATGGAAAAGAGTTCGCCCAGGCGGACCTCGGCGCAGGCTTCCTCGCGGGTCTCGCGCGCCGCGGCCTCCTCCAGCGTTTCATTGAGTTCCATGAAGCCGGCCGGCACCGTCCAGTAGCCAAGCCGCGGATCGATGGCGCGGCGGCACAGCAGAATGCGCCCTTCGTATTCCGGCACGCAGCCCACGACCGGGATGGGGTTGCGGTAGTGAATGAACCGGCAGACGGGGCAGACCTCGCGCTCGCGGTCCTCACCCTCCGGGATGCGGCGCGTTACCGGAGCGCCGCACTGGCCGCAGAACTTGTTGGGAGGCGCCGGCACGGGTAGTTCGAGTGAGTTTGCTTGGATTGAGGTGATGGCGCTGAGTTCTGGCGGTGCCGGGAGCGAGACTCGAACTCGCACGGGTTTCACCCCGCCGGATTTTGAGTCCGGTGCGTCTACCAATTCCGCCATCCCGGCGCCGGAACGGAAGGATACACTAGTGTCGTGTCACGCCCGTATTGTCGCATCAGCGTGTTTCCCCTGGTTCGTGGCAAGGCGCGTTCCGCCGGGAATGGCGCCTCCCATTTCCCAGGGGCGCAACGCCGCCACGGGCCAGGGGAAACACGCCCTTCGGGAGCGGGCGTAGCGCGCCCCTGCGGCGTTGCAGCCGTTCGCAATACGGCGAAGTATTCCGTGCCGGCTGCGCCTTACAGGGACACGCTACGCTCGCTCTGATGCGACAATACGGGCGTGACACGACACTAGCGTTGCAACCATCCGCAAGGGAATCGCATCTATCGGAACATGTCGGGCTTTGCCAACAAGACGATCGATCCGGCATTTGTGCGCGCCGCTCAGCGCGGCGATATGAAGGCGCATGAAATCATCTACCGCCAGTTCGCGGACCCGGTCTACACGCTCGCGTTGCGCATGACCGGCTCGCCCGCGGTGGCGGACGACATACTTCAGGAGAGTTTCGTGGAAGTGCTGCGGGGCATAGCAAAATTCCGGGGAGAGGCCTCCCTGGCCACATGGATCCGGCGCATCGCCGTTTCGCGTTGCCTGATGCACATGCGCGCCGCGTGGAACCGCCGCCGCCTGCTTTTCTCCGAAATTGTCGGTGAGGAAGGGACCTACGAGATTGCAGCCAACAAAGAAACGCCGGAACTGGCGATGGACCTGGAGGCGGCCCTCGACAGCCTGACGCCGACGGCCCGCGCAGTGGTATGGCTGCACGATGTGGAGGGATACACGCACAAGGAAATCGCCGAAATGATGAATCGCACCAGCAGTTTTTCCAAATCGCAACTGGCGCGCGCCCACAAGCGACTGCGGAAGCGCCTCGCTCCCGCCGCTGAAACCTCCGCGGCGCCGGTGCGTCAGGCGATGATCGCCTGAAGGAGATCCGATGAACCGCAATCGAATTGCAGACAGTCCTGCCGACGGCGGCAGCATTTCAGCGGCCCTGAGGGCCATGCCCGGGAAGAGGGCGCCCGAAGGCGGCTGGAAGCGCGTGCTTGAGCGTCATGACGCCCAACGGCGGCTTGAGTCGCGCCGCCGGCGCTATTGGGGCGGTGGAATGGCGGTCGCAGCCGGTATCGCTGTCGCGGTAGTCGGCCTGCAAATGGGCGCAGGCATTTTCTCCGGCGATCCGGCGAGCAATGTTTCCGGGAATCCGGGGCCGGAAGGATTGACGGCTTTCGATGCAACCGGACTCGATTCGACGGCCGGCGGCTTCGTAGCTGACTTTGGCCGGCAACTCCAACAGATGGATATGGACGCACTGATCGCGTTTTCGCAGTTCCAGGAAGAGCGATTGCGGGCGCTTCCCATGATTGATCTTTCCGGGCCGGGCCGGGTCGTGGAAGTGGGCTCGTTCGGGTTGACCACCGAACTGGAAGACGAGATCGCGCTGCTGGATGAAGGCCTGATCCCGGCGTCGCTTAACTCCAGCGACCCGGCGATTCCCCGCAGGTTGCTGCAGGAAAGAGCCTTGCTGATGGAAGACCTCTTCGATCTGCGGCGAGCCGAAGCGGAGCAGGCCGGCTACATTTACGCCGATTTCTAGTTCGCCTGAAAAGAGACAGGAGAAACTGACGATGAAAATTCTTGCATTAATCCCGTTCTTGGTATTAGTGGGTGTTCCGCAGGCCTTGCAGGCCCAGTCGGACGAAGAGCGTCTGGAAGAATGGCTTGAGGGGTTGCGACAGGATACCGTGGCCCTGGTGGAGCTACGCGGCTCCCGCATTGGCGTCGGCGTAGGCAACTGGGTGGAGGGGTCTGTCGAAGGGCTGCCGGTGCTGTCCGTATCCCCGGGAGGACCGGCGGAAAAGGCGGGCCTGAGGGCAGGCGATTTGCTGACCGCGATCAATGAAGAGGCCCTGGCCGGCGACAGCGGTAATGAGTCGTACCGGCGCCTGCGCGACTTACTGGCCGAGACGGAGCCGGGTAGTGAGGTCAAGATCAAGTACAGGCGTGATGGCAGCGAATCTGAAGCGCAAGTTACGACTGAAGTCTGGACGCCAGGGCTTGTCTCCCGCACGCGAACTGAATTGCCGGGGGTTGACGCGGAGCGCATGGCGCAGCGTTACCGGAAAATGTTCCAAGGGCTGGAGAACCGTTTCACCGCCGGAGGCGGCAACGTGGAAGTGGAAGTCAAAGTGGATGAGGACACTGGCGTCAGGCGCGAGAGCAGGGTAGTGCACGTGGGTCCCCGTTCTTCGGGACCTCTGTCTTTCTCCAGCATGGCGTGGCGACTAGTCGGACTGCAGGTCGCGGAACTCACGCCTGCCCTGGGCGAGTATTTCGGCGTTGATAATGGTCTTTTGGTCGTTCGTGCGCCCGAGAACGAGGACATCGGGCTTGAGGACGGCGACGTGATCCGAAAGATCGGCGGACGGACGTTCAGGGACGCGCGCCAGGCCACGCGCATTCTCCGCTCGTATGAGCCGGGCGAGGAAGTGGAACTGGAAGTCGTGCGGCACAAGCGAAGCCGTACGGTCCGGTTCGAGTTGCCGGAGCGCTCCGGCAGGATCACCCGGGGCAACCTGCTGCGCCCGAGCAGGCCTGCCGTTCCCTAAGCTCCACCGGCGCCCGGGCACGACACGACGTAGTTTCCCTACAATGCGCGCGTGGCGGCAGAAGATTTTTCCTACCACGCGCCCGAGGAACTGATTGCGCAACGGCCTCTCGACAGCAGGGGGGGCAGCCGCCTGTTGCACCTTCCGGCCGCCGGCAAACTGCGCGATCTGCGGTTCGCGGACCTTTCCCGGTTGCTGGAGCCCGGTGACCTTCTCGTCGTGAACGATACCGCCGTCGTTCCGGCACGCCTGTTCGGCGCCAGGAAAAGCGGCGGCAAGGTGGAGATGCTGCTGGAACGATTTCTTGGCCAGGATCGGGCGCTGGTCCAATTGCGCGCCAGCCGATCGCCGCGCGCCGGACAGGAACTGGTCTTCGAAGGCGGCGCCACGGCCAGGGTCGCGGGTCGCAAGAATGCCTTTTTCGTGCTTGAATTCGACCGTGACCTCGACGCCCACCTGCGCCGGCACGGGCATGTGCCGCTGCCGCCGTATATCCGCCGCCCCGACGAGTCTGCGGACCGCAAGGACTACCAGACAATCTTTGCCCGACACGCCGGGGCCGTTGCCGCTCCCACGGCGGGTCTGCACTTCGACGATCGCCTGCTCGGCGCCTTGGGCAAGCGCGGAGTGGACCTGGCGCGAATTACCCTGCACGTCGCTGCGGGGACCTTCAAGCCGGTCTCCGCCAGGCAGATACAGGACGGCGTGCTGCATTCCGAACGCATGCAGGTGGGGGACGATGCATGTCGGCGGATCCGGGCCTGCCGCCGGCGCGGCGGGCGCGTATGCGCGGTCGGTACGACCGTGACGCGGGCCCTGGAGACGGCGGCGGGCGGCGGCGAGATCGAGCCGTTTGACGGTGAGACCCGGCTGTTTATCATGCCCGGTTTCGAATTTCGGATAGTGGACCTGCTCGTTACAAACTTTCATTTGCCCGGGTCCTCGCTGCTGATGCTGGTGTGCGCTTTTGCTGGCCGGCAACGCGTGCTCAAGGCGTACCGGCACGCCGTCGCCAAGCGTTACCGGCTTTTCAGCTACGGGGACGCAATGCTCCTTGAGAAAGCGGGGCAGGGCGCGTGAAGTTCTCGGTGACGGCGACCTGCGGGCACGCGCGGCGAGGCCGGCTGGAACTGGCCCGCGGTGCGGTGCGGACTCCTGCTTTCATGCCGGTCGGGACCTACGGCGCGGTGCGCGCGGTGTCGGTGGAGGACCTGGGAGAACTGGACGCGGAGATCATCCTGGCAAACGCCTTTCATCTGATGCTGCGGCCGGGAGCGGATCTGGTCGAAGAACTCGGCGGCCTGCATGAGTTCGGTTGCTGGCAGCGCCCGATACTGACCGATTCGGGTGGCTTTCAGGCATTCAGCCTGGCCGGTGGCAAGGGCATCAGCGAGGAGGGCCTGAAGCTGCGCTCGCCGATCGACGGTGCGGAGGTGCACCTGGATCCCGAGACCTGCATGCGGGTACAGGCGCAACTCGGCAGCGATATTCAAATGGTCCTGGACGAGTGCACCGCGTTTCCCGCGGACCATGATCAGGCGCGCGCGTCCATGCTGCGTTCGATGCGTTGGGCGGCGCGGTCCCGGGCGGCATTCGACAGCGGCAGCGGCGCGGCCGTATTCGGAATCGTGCAGGGCGGCATGCATCACGATCTCCGCAGGGAATCCCTTGAGCGCCTTGAAGAGCTGGACTTTCCGGGTCTCGCCATCGGCGGCCTGTCCGTGGGAGAAAGCGCCGAGCTCCGCAACGCCGTGCTCGCCGGACTGGCCGGGCACATGCCCGAAGCCAAGCCGCGCTACCTGATGGGCGTTGGCAAGCCCGAAGACATCGTCGAGTCCGTGCGGCTGGGCGTGGACATGTTCGATTGCGTCATGCCCACGCGCAATGCGCGCAACGGCCAGCTCTTCACGCGCAAGGGACCGATACGTATCCGCAACCGGCAATACCGCAACGATTCGCGGCCGATCGATCCAGGATGCGAGTGCCTTGCCTGCAGCAACTACAGCCGCGCCTATCTGCGCCACCTGGACGCCTGCGGCGAGACGCTGGGCCTGCGACTCAACTCGCTGCACAACCTGCATTTCTACCTTGACCTCATGCGCCGCCTTCGCGAATCCATTGAAGCCGGCACGCTCGACAGCTTCTCCGCCTACGACGAATAATCGAATAGCCCCGCGCATCGCCCTTCCCTTCCCGGGAGTGTGTGAGCCAGTGAGCGCCGAAGACCCGGCGCTCACAGCGGAACCAAGCTCCATGGATGGATTAATGCGTCTGCCGGGAAGGGAAGGGCGATGCGCGGGGCGGGTTGGAGGGTCGGCGATGCTGTGCCGGCAGCGCGGAAAGGCGGGCGCGGAGCGGTGTGGTGTGCGATAATTTCAGGTCAGGAACAAGCCACATACGGACTCAACAGTCATGCCTCTCGACATACTGATTTCTCCCGCCTGGGCCCAGCAGGGCGGCGAAAGCCCCAGCATGCTGCCGATGATTTTCACCATGGTGCTGATCTTCGCGGTCATGTATTTCATGGTCATTCGCCCGCAGAGCAAGCGCACCAAGGCGCACCGGGCGCTGGTGGCCGCGTTGGCCGAGGGCGACGAAGTGCTGGCCTCCGGAGGCATGGTCGGGCGCATTACCGGCGTTGCCGACCAGTTCGTGACGGTGGAAGTGGCCAAAGACGTGCAGGTCAAGGTGCAACGGCAGAGCGTGAGCGCGGTACTGCCCAAGGGAACGATCAAGGGCATCTGAACCGTATGCCCGGCGCCCCGGCGCCGCTGCGCGCATGAATCGCTATCCTCTCTGGAAGAACCTGCTGGTATTGATCGCCGTTGTCGGCGGCGGGCTGATTGCGCTTCCCAATATCTACGGGGACGACCCGGCGGTACTCATATCGCGTGAGGATCAGGGTGAACTCGGCGAGATGGAGGCCGATTCCGCCCGCCGGGCGCTTGCCGTGGCCGGATATGAAATCCTTGGCGCGCGGCGGCGGGGAGATTCCCTGCTGATCCGGTTCGATTCGGTGGAAGACCAGCTCAGCGCGCGGGACCTGCTGGTAGAGCAACTCGGCCCGGGTTACATCCTGGCGCTGGACCTCGTGCCCCGAACGCCCGACTGGGTTGCCGCGCTTGGATTGAGACCCATGAGCCTGGGGCTGGACCTGCAGGGGGGCGTCCATTTCCTGTTCGAGGTGGACACCGATTCCGTAGTGACCAAGCGGGTCGAGGGATACGCCGACGACTTCAGCCGGCGCCTGCGCGAAGAGGGAATCCGGCGCACGGTGCAGCCGCTGGACGGCGCGGTACGGGTCGAATTGCGCCGCCGGGAGGACCTGGAACTGGCGGAAGAGCTGCTGACCGAAATCGAGCCCGATCTTGAATACGACTCGGGCATTGACGGTGAATCCGGCTGGATCACGGCGACACTGGGGGAGGCGCGCCTCAGGGAACTGCGCGACAACGCCGTCAGCAAGAACATCACGATATTGCGCAACCGCGTGAACGAACTGGGAGTGGCGGAACCCCTGGTTCAGCGCCAGGGGCTGGGGCGCATCGTCGTACAGCTGCCGGGAGTGCAGGATCCGGCGCAAGCCTCGCGGATTCTCGGTTCCACCGCCACCGTGGAGTTTCGGATTACGTGCTACGAAGAGAATGCCCTGGAAGCCGATCGGCTGGGGCGGGCCCCGCTTGGCTGCGAGTTGCAGTATCACACGGACGGCCGGCCGATTCTCCTGAGGCGCGCCGTGATCGCCGACGGCGGTCAGCTGGTGGACGCCCGGCAGGGCTTCGACGAGAACGGGCAGCCGGCCGTGCACGTCAACCTGGCGGCGCGCGGTGCGGACGCGATGCTGGAGGCTACCCAGGAACACCTGAACCGGCCCATGGGCGTGCTGTTCATCGAGACCAAGCGCGAACTGGATGAGCGCGGCGAGTCCGTAACCCGGGAAGAGAAAACGGTGATCAGCGACGCGACTATCCGCGGCGTGTTCTCCAGCCGCTTCCAGATCACCGGGCTGAACGTGGTGGAGGCGCGCGACCTGGCGCTGTTGTTGCGGGCCGGAGCCCTGGAGGCGCCCATTTTCAAGGTGGAGGAGCGAACCGTGGGGCCGTCACTCGGCCAGGACAACATCAACCAGGGCATGCGCGCCATTCTGGCCGGCCTGCTGCTGGTAGTGCTGTTCATCAGCATCTATTACCGGGTATTCGGCATGATCGCCACACTGGCGCTGGCCGCGAACCTGGTGCTGATCGTGGCGCTGCTGTCGCTGCTGCAGGCGTCGCTGACACTGCCCGGAATCGCCGGCATCGTGCTGACGGTCGGCATGGCGGTGGACGCCAACGTGCTGATTTTCGAGCGCATCCGCGAGGAATTGCGCAACGGCAATTCGCCGCAGGCGAGCATCCGGGCCGGCTACGAGAAAGCCCTGGTGACGATTGCTGACGCCAACATCACCACGCTCATCGCGGCAATCGTGCTGTTTACCTTCGGCACCGGTCCGATCAAGGGCTTCGCCATCACGCTGTCGCTGGGCATCCTGATGTCGATGTTTACCGCCATCGTGGGCACCCGGGCGGTGGTCAATCTCGTTTACGGCAAGCGGCGACTCAGCCGGCTGGCGGTGTAACCATGGAATTGCTGCGCCTGCGCCGCGAAATCGATTTTTTCGGCCAGCGCCGGATCGCCACCATCCTTTCGGTGGTTCTGGTGCTGGCCTCCCTGGGCTCGCTGGTCACGCGCCAGCTCAATCTGGGCATCGATTTCACCGGCGGTGTCCTGCTGGAGGCTGGTTACCAGGCGGACGCCGATCTGGCGGCCATCCGATCGGACCTGGAGACGGCCGGTTACGCCGATGCCCAGGTACAGAACTTCGGCGCGGCGCGCGACGTACTGATCCGGATTCCGCCGCGCCAGGACGTCGATGCCGAGGGAGTGGGCGAGGAGTTGCTGGGCGTACTTCGCGCCGGCGGCGAACAGGTCGACCTGCGCCGCGTCGAGTTCGTGGGGCCGCAGGTGGGCCAGGAACTGACGGAGCGTGGCGGTCTGGCGGTGCTGTTCGCCTTGCTGATGATCCTCCTCTACGTCATGTTCCGCTTCCAGTGGAAATTCGCCGTAGGGTCGGTGGCGGCGCTGGCGCATGACGTGATCATCATCCTCGGCATCTTCTCGGTGTTCCAGCTGCCCTTCGACCTCACCATACTGGCGGCTGCACTGGCCGTAATCGGCTATTCGCTCAATGACACGATCGTGGTGTTCGACCGCATCCGCGAGAATTTCCGGAGGATCCGCATCAGCAATGCGCAGGCGGTCATGAACACCTCTGTCAACCAGATGCTGGGCCGCACCGTCATTACCAGCCTGACCACGCTGCTGGTACTCGTTGCGCTGTTCCTGTTCGGCGGGGAAGCGCTCAAGGGTTTCTCCTCCGCCCTGATCATCGGCGTCGTGGTGGGAACCTACTCTTCCATATACGTCGCCGGGAACACCGCGCTGGCGCTTAATGTGAGCACGGCGGATCTAATGCCGCCGAAGAAAGAAACCGCAAATGATGGAGCGGTAACGTAAGCAATAACAGTCAATTACTGGTTTTGTCTCAAGGTATTATCAAATAAAATCTTGAGTTCCGAATAGACTTTGGGCGTGCCCGCCAGCACATGCCCGGTTTCCATGCAGTCGGTGTCCGGCTCCAGTCCTGAAATCCAGCCTCCCGCTTCCTCGATCAGCAGGGCCCCGGCGGCGATGTCCCAGGGTTTGAGGCCGAATTCCCAGAAGCCGTCCAGGCGTCCCGCCGCAACGTAGGCCAGGTCCAGCGCGGCGGCGCCCGGCCTGCGCACGCCGGAGGTATGGCGCATCACCTGGCGGAGCATGCGCATGTAGACATCCACCCATTGAAGGTTGCGGCGGTAGGGGAAACCGGTCCCTATCAGGCTGCCGGCGAGGGCCGCCTGGCGGCTGACGCGAATGCGCCTCTCGTTCATTCGCGCTCCCCCTCCGCGCGTACAGGTGAACAGTTCCTGCCGCTGTGGATCGTAAATGACGCCAAGCTGCAGCGCGCCCCGGCGCCGCAGCGCCAGCGACACGCAGAACACCGGGAAGCGATGGATGTAGTTGGTCGTTCCGTCGAGCGGGTCGATGATCCATTCGTACTCGCTCGACCCGCTGGCGCCGCCTTCCTCGCCGAGAAAGGCGTGGTCCGGATAGCCTGTGCGAATGTGCTCCACGATAATCCGCTCGGCTGCCTCGTCGACCTCCGTCACGAGTTCGTTCGGACTCTTGCTGCGCACCGTCAATTGCTCGATACGATCGGCATAGCGCAAGGCCATGTCTCCGGCCCGCCGGGCGGCGGCGGTCGCGGTGTTGAGCAAGGGCATCATCGTGCGGGTCCGTGAATTGAAACGTGCGGGTTGCCGACGCCGGATGCAGGAGGGCGCCGGCCGGGGCCGGCGTTGCAGCGGATCGGCGGTCCGGGAATGCTAGGCGGCAACCTGTGCGCCGGTGAGGGGAGCGCTCGAATCGCGGGAGGCAATAGCCGACAATTCCTCGTAGCGGCCAAGCTCCATGGGGAATTCCTCCAGCGTATGCGGGTGCCAGATTCTGCGCGGAAGATAATCCAGATCGCCGCCATACACGTGCAATGCGATTGCCGGTTGATCGGTGGCGCATTCAGCCACATGGATCGTATCCACGTCCATCTGGAGGATCGAACCGGGCTGGAGCAGGACTTCTTCCGTCCTGTCCAGCCCATGCCGGCCGCATCGGCGGTAGAAGATGTTGCGTTCGCTGCCGCTGAGCATCAGTATCGCCGCCCAGGTCGCATGATCGTGCGGCGGAGTGCGGAGGCCCGGGCAGAAGCAGACGCGCATCATCAGCAGGTTGGGGGACCGGTAGAAGACCTGGCGGTCCGGTACGTCCTTGTCATCGCCGCAGCTGCAGAACTCCAGCGCCTCGTGGACATCGTCCAGCCGGTTGCGCAAATCGCTCAGCATGCCGTGCATTGCGGAACTTGGATTGGGTTTGTTTGCGGCCCTGGCCCCCTGCTCTACGAGATCAAATACCTGCAAGCTGATTCTCCGCGTTTTCTGCTGCCCCAAAGCCATATTCTAATGCGATCCTGTTGGTATCCTAGTGCCGTGTTTACCGGTTCCCGCAAGCTGATCAACTGATGCCGCCGGCACCGCCGATTTACATGGACTACGCCGCGTCCACACCGGTGGATCCGCGCGTGAGCGAGCGCATGAGCGAGGTGCTTCGGGCCGGGCCCCACGCAAATCCTTCGGCGCAACACGCGGCGGGAGCGGAGGCCAGGAAATTGATTGGCGAAGCGGCGGCGGCAGTGGGTGTGCTGGTGGGCCTGTCGGTCGAGGAGGTGGTCTTCACTTCCGGTGCGACCGAATCCATTGGGCTGGGGGTGATCGGCGCAGCGCGCTACCGCCAGCGGCACGGACGTCACGTCATAACCGGGTTGAACGAGCATCCGGCCGGGCTCAACTCCTGTCTGGCGCTGAAGCGTGAAGGGTTCGAGGTGACCTGCCTTGAGCCCGATTCGCAGGGCGTGGTCACGGTGGATGCCCTGAAGTCGGCGTTAAGGGCCGACACGGTGCTCGTGTCGCTGATGCACGTGAACAACGAAATTGGTGTCGTTCAGGATATTGCCGAATTCGGGAAGCTCTGTACGGCGCATGGCGCCTGGCTGCATGTTGACGCCGCGCAGGGCGCCGGCAAGATTTCGCTCAATATGCCGCGGCAGCGAATCGATCTGCTGTCGCTTACGGCGCACAAGTTGTACGGACCCAAGGGCGTGGGGGCGCTGTGCATCAATCGCCAACGCATACCGCGCATTGAGCCGCTGCTGCACGGGGGCGGGCAGCAGCGCTCCCTACGGCCCGGTACCTTGCCGACCCACCAGATCGTGGGACTGGGCGCGGCCTGCGCGATCGCAATGGAAGAAATGGATGAGGAAAGCCGGCGGGTCGCGGCGCTTCGCGAGCGGCTATGGCGGGGCCTTCGGGCTGCCGGCGGCGTTTACCACAACGGCGCGGGGGCGGAGTTGGCTCCTGGCATTCTCAGCGTCAGCGTGGACGGTGTGGAAGGAACCAGTCTGGTTGAAGCGCTGGAGGGCGTGACATTTTCCCTGGGTTCAGCCTGCGCCAGCGTGCAGGACGAGCCCTCCGCAGTGCTGCGGTGCCTGGGGCGCACGCCGCTTCTGGCAGGCAGCACTATCCGATTCAGCCTGGGCCGCTGGACCGAAAGGCAGGAAATCGACCAGTTTATTGAGATATTTGGAAATGCAGTTGCCTTTTTACGTGGTCTCGCGGACGATAGGCTGGCTTTGGCGCCAGGTTCCGGACGCGTCACCCGGGGTGAAGCCGGGCGGCGCAAGGCCGGCGATTGGGTGCGGCTGGAGGCCCGCTGGGACCAGGACAAAGTGGTCGAGACCGCCGTTCGCGTGCTGGGCCCGCCAATACTGGCGGCGGCCGCGCATAGCGGCGCCCGGGCGCTGAAATTGTCGGGCCGTCAGTTGGCGATCGATGACTGGGCCGGGGGTTTGAGCGAGGCGCTCAAGGCGCCCCCTGAGGCGCGCTCACTGCTGCTTTGCGCCCGTGACGCCTTGCAAGGCTGCCTGCAGGGCGAGGATAATTGACCGGCTGGATTGACTGCGAGGTATACCAATGAGTTTGCGCCTTACGCCCCGCGCCGAAGCCAGGGTGCTGGAATATCTGCGTCGCCGCGGCGGCGGCGTGGGCCTGCGGGTTGGCGTTACGGAGACAGGGTGTTCCGGGTATTCGTATGTTCTGGACTATGCCGATGAGGTAGGGCGGGACGACGTGGTGATGCACCAGAACGATTTGAGTATCGTGGTTGCGCGCGAGAGCCTGCCGCTGCTGGAAGGCACCGAGGTGGACTTTGTGCAGAAGGATCTGAACGAGCAGTTTGTCTTTACCAACCCGAACGCGACAGGCGAGTGCGGCTGCGGCGAAAGCTTTACGGTATGAGCCAGCGCACTCTCTCGATCATCAAGCCGGACGGTGTTGCGCGGCGCCTGATCGGCGAGATATACAGGCGTTTCGAGGCTGCGGGCCTTACGATCATAGGCGCCCGCATGCTGCACCTGGACGAGCAACAGGCCCGGGATTTCTACCGGGTACACAGCGAGCGCCCGTTCTACGAGGACCTGGTGGCTTACATGACCTCCGGCCCGATCATGGTTCAGGTGCTGGAGGGGGAAAACGCGATCGACCGCAATCGTGAACTGATGGGGGCCACGAATCCCGATGACGCTGCCGAGGGCACGGTGCGCGCCGACTATGGCGAGAGCGTGGAGCGCAATGTCGTTCACGGGTCCGACGGTCCAGGGACGGCCAGGGAAGAAATCGACTTTTTCTTCCGGCGCGCCGATCTGCACCCGCACTGACGCGACACTCGTGAGTACGGCAGCGGGCGCCGCTTCATTGCTGGGTTTGCCGCGCGGCGAACTGGAAGAGTGGTTCGTGTCGCGGGGCGAGGCCGCATTCCGCGCCCGCCAGCTCATGCGGTGGCTCTATCACCGCGGCGAACTGGAGCCGCGCAGGATGACGGACATGACGCTGTCATTGCGCGAGTCGCTGGCGCTGACCGCCGGACTGGACCTGCCGGAAGTACTGCGGCACGAGCGCTCGGAGGACGGCACGCGAAAGTGGCTGCTGGAGGTTGGGGGCGGACAGGTCGTCGAAACCGTCTTCATTCCCGAGAGCAGCCGGGGCACCCTGTGCGTATCCTCTCAGGTCGGCTGCGCGGTGAACTGCCCGTTCTGCGCAACCGGCCAGATGGGCTTCAGCCGCAATCTGAGCGCCGCGGAGATCGTGGCCCAGACCCTTGTCGCCCGCCGGGAACTGGAGCCGGAGGGCAGGGCAATCACCAATATCGTGTTCATGGGGATGGGGGAGCCCCTGGCGAATTTCCGCGAGGTGGTGCGCGCCGCGTCGGTGTTCGTCGATCACCTGGGACTGGGACTTTCACGGCGGCGGGTCACCCTGAGCACCAGCGGCATCACGCCGCGCATTCGCAAGCTCGCGGCGGTCTCGCGCATCGCACTGGCGCTGTCGCTGCACGCACCGGAAGATGCATTGCGCAATTTCCTGGTCCCGCTGAACAAGCGTTATCCCCTGGGGCCCTTGCTGGACGCCTGCTGGGACTACGCCCGGGAGACCGAGAGCCGCGAAATCACCTTCGAGTACGTCATGCTGGACGGCGTAAACGACCAGCCGCACCAGGCAAGGGCGTTGGCGGGGCTGCTCAGGGACCGCCCGGCCAAGCTCAATCTCATACCCTACAACCGCGTGGACGGGGCGCCGTTCAAGTGTTCGCCTCGCGACGTAATCGACCGCTTCCGCCAGGTATTGCTCGATGCCGGCGTTATGACCATTACGCGCAAGACGCGTGGCGAGGACATTGATGCCGCCTGCGGCCAGTTGCGGGGAACGGTGCTGAACGGCATGAGCGTGCCGGCCGGAATGAGCGCCCGCGCATGAGGGTCCTTTGGACTTTTGTGGCCGCATTGCTTGCGGCGGGCTGCCAGGCAGGCCTGAACGCCAATCCGCGTGCCTCGGCATTGAACCTGGAGCTGGGCGCCGCGTACCTGGCCCAGGATCGGCTGGAATTGGCTCGTGACAAGCTGATTCGGGCCACGCAGCAGGATCCTGCTTCCCCGGAGGCCCATCGCCTGCTGGGCATGGCCTACGAGCGCCTCAAGGCCGCCGGCGGCGCCGAGCGGCATTACCGGCGCGCGGTCCGGCTGGCGCCGCGCGATGTCGAGGCGCTCAACAGTCTTGGCGTTTTCCTGTGCCGCCGGGACGGACAGCGGCGCGAGGGCATGAAACTGCTTGAGCGGGCGGCGGGCGCAGCGACGGAGACTCGCCGGGCAGCCGTCTATGCCAACCGCGGCGTTTGCGAACTGCCCCTGGACAGGAACAGCGCGGCGCAGTGGTTTCGGCGCGCACTGGCGCACGATCCCTTCCATGTCGAGGCACAATTGCTGCTGGAGCGACTCTCAGCGCAGAATTGACCAGGAGAACTCTTGCGATGGCAGAAAAGACCCACGATCCGGCCGGTTCTTACGGCGAACGGCTGCAATCGGCCCGGCGGGCCCAGATGATTAGTGTGGAGGATGTGGCCCAGGAACTCCGCCTCTCAACGGACGCCGTCAATGCGCTGGAGGCGGGGCAGATTGAAATGTTCGGCGCCCACGCCCACGTTGTGGGTCACCTGCGCTGTTACTGCAAGCTTCTCAAGATCAGCGCGGAAGAGTTGATAACCGACTACCGCCGCAAATATCCGGACTGGGACCGGCTTCCCGCGAAAGTCGGCCTGGTGCCGTCCCGGGTCCAGCGTTGGGGGCGCCTCAAGTTGATCACGTGGATACTGGTCACTACGGCCCTGTGCCTGATCGCCTACCAGTTCTGGGGCGACATGGTGCTCGGCTGGTTCTCGGACTGATTGCAGAAAGGCCCTGAGGCCAGGCTGGAGGCGGCGCGTGCCCGGAAAATCCGTTCAATCGGTTCGAGGCGTTCGCGATCTTCTTCCGGAGGACGCCGCCCTTTGGCGCAGCGCTGAGGGCATCGTCATCCGCACGCTGGAAGAACACGGTTACCGCGAGTTTCGGGTGCCGGTGCTGGAGCACGCCGACCTATACCTTCGCTCCGTGGGTGAAGACACCGACATCGTGCAGAAAGAAATGTATACGACCCAGGGAAGCAAGGGCCGGATTATTGCCCTGCGCCCGGAAGCGACTGCCGGCATCGTCCGGGGTGCGCTGGAACATGGCCTGCACCGCGGCCGTCATCGCGTCTGGTGCGCCGGGCCGATGTTTCGCCGGGAGCGGCCGCAGCGCGGTCGCCTTCGGCAGTTCCATCAGTTCGACGTGGAAGCCATCGGTTTCGCGGGGCCGGATATCGACGCGGAACTGATCGCGCTGGCCGCGCGCGTCTTCGCCCGGCTGGGAGTGGGAGGCCTTGCGCTGGAGATCAACAGCCTCGGCGGTCCCACCTGCCGTGCGGCGTACAGGGATCGCCTGCGGGAGTACTTCGGGGACCACGTCAAGTCGCTGGACGCCGACAGCCGCAGCCGACTGGAACGGAACCCGCTTCGCATACTCGACAGCCGCAACCCGGAAATGGCCGGTTTGATCGGCGGCGCCCCGGAGGTGTCCGAGTTTCTTGAGCCCGAGTCCGCCGATCACTTTACCGAACTCAGGGCCCTGTTGGACGCTATCGGACTGGAGTTTCGCGTCAATCCCCGCCTGGTCCGGGGCCTGGACTACTACAGCAGGACCGTGTTCGAGTTCTTGACCGACAGACTGGGAGCGCAGAATGCGGTGTGCGCCGGAGGGCGCTATGACGGGCTCGTTGAACAGCTTGGGGGACCGCCCACGCCCGCAATCGGATGGGCAATGGGGGTTGAGCGTCTGCTGGAACTCGCCCGCCTTCCGGAATCAGCTGCAGAGGAGGGCGCCTACCTGGTCCTGCTGGGCGGCAGGGCCGTGCTTCAGGCCGGGCTCAAGCTGGCCGAGATGCTTAGGAGCGAGTGTCCGGGACTGCCTGTGCAGATGCATTGCGGCGGGGGCGGCGCGCGGGCGCAGATGCGCCACGCAGGCCGTTCCGGAGCGCGCTACGCGCTCGTTATGGGGGAACGGGAGCTGGACGCGGGAACCGTCGGCCTGAAGGATCTGCGCGGGGAGAGCGAGCAAGAGGAGATCCCGATCCAGGAGCTTTCGCGCGTGCTGCGCGGGCGCGCGGACCGTACAATTCCATACCATGGATGAATTCCTTACCGATCGGCAGCAGGCGGCGCGTGTCCGGGACTGGGTGCGGGAATACGCCCCGGCCGCGATCGTGGCTGTCGCGGTAGGGATCGGCAGCTACTTCGGCTATGACCAATGGCAGGCGCGGCAGGCTCGCCAGGCCGCCGAAGCATCCGACCTCTACGAGGATTTCCGGGCCGCGATCGAATCCAGCGACCAGGACTCCGCCGGGACCTTGCTGCAAAGCCTGGTCTCGGCCTACGAGGGCAGCAGCTACGCGGATCATGCCCGCCTGCTCATGGCCAGGGCATACGTCGATACGACCCAACCGTCTTTGGCAGCGCAGGAGTTGCAGAACGTAATCGCAACAACTTCAGACGGGGACCTGCGGCAATTGGCGCGCCTGCGGCTGGCCCGGGTCTACCTCTACATGGATCGGCCCGGGGACGGCCTGGCAACACTTGACTCGGACATTTTTTCGCCGGCCTGGCAGCAGTTGACGGAGGATATGCGCGGCGACCTCCACCAGGCCCTGGGACAGACGGACGAGGCGCGTGCGGCCTATCAGGCGGCGCTGGAATACAGCGGTCAGATCGACGCGGCCTGGATTCGCCTGAAGCTCGACCACCTCGCCGCGGATGGCGCTGGCGGGACCGGCGCGTCCGAGGGCGACGACAAGGCGCCGCAGGCGGAGCAGGACGACGAGACTACGTCGACAGGGGAGGCTCAGAAATGAAGATGTTCTCCCGCCTTTGCCCGAGAGGCTTGATGGCTTTGGCGCTCGCCGCGGGTTCCCTGGGGGCCGGGGGCTGCGGCATATTCGGCGGTGACGAGGAAAGCGAGGCGCGCCAGCCACGCGAACTCATGGAATTCAGCGAGCAGTTCCGGATTCGGCGTGTCTGGTCCGCCAAGGTCGGCGGCGGCGGCGATGAACTGCGGCTGGCGTTGCGCCTGGACGGCGACGGGGCCAGGATCTACGCGGCCAACGCCGACGGCATGGTTCACGCCTTCGACGCCGGGAACGGCCGCCAGCGCTGGCGCCGCGACACGGACCTCAGCCTGTCCGCCGGTCCCGTTGTCGGAGACGGCGTGGTCGCCGTGGGTTCCTCCGGGGGCTGGGTCGTCGTGCTCGACGCGGGCAGCGGCAACGAGGAGTGGCGCGCCTACGTCAAGGGCGAAGTGCTGGCGGCGCCGGCCATCGGCGGCGGGCGCCTGTTCGTGCGCACGGTGCATGGTTATCTTTTCGCCTTCAGCCTGGCTACCGGCCAGGAACTCTGGTCGGTTTCCCAGAGCATGCCCCGGCTCAGCCTGCGTGGCACGTCCGCGCCGGTCGTGCAGGCGCAAATGGTCATCTGCGGGTTCGACAACGGGCGGCTGACCGCATATCAGCAGTCCGACGGCGCCAAGGCGTGGGACGTGCCGCTTGCCGCGCCCGCCGGCCGCAATGAGCTGGAACGCCTGGTAGATCTCAATGGCGACGTGCAGGTTGTGGGCAACGACGTGTACGTTGCCGGCTACAACGGCCTGCTGACCTCGGTGGCGGCGGAATCGGGCGAATTGCTGTGGTCGCGTGAGTTCTCCGGCTACAACGGCCTGGTGGTGGATGCGAACAATGTCTATTCGGTAAGCGAAGACGGAAATATCAGCGCCCACGCCCGCACCGGCGGCACTGCTCTTTGGAATTCCGACTCGCTGGGCTATCGCGACCTCTCGCGGCCTGCGCTTTTCGCCGCCCACGTGATGGTCGGCGACCTGGAGGGATATCTGCACGGATTCAACGTATTTACGGGCAGACTGGAGGCGCGGGCGCGCGCGGGCAACGGCCGTATCGGCTCACAACCGCTTGTGATGGGCGACAAGCTGTTCGCGCTTACGGTATCCGGCGAATTGACCGCCTGGCGCTCCGCCAACGAGGCCGGTTCCTGACTAGTGTGCTGTCCCATAAGTTCGTTGTCTTTCAGCGCGTCCCCTGCGGCGTGTGGCAAGGCGCGTTCCGCCGGGAATGGCGCCTCCCATTGCCAAGGAGCGCAACGCGGCCACAGGCCGCAGGGGACGCGCCCTTCGGGAGTGGGCCTGAAGCGCCACTGCGGCGTTGCCGCCCTGGGCAATACGGGCAGTATTCCCTGCGGTCGTCGCCTTGCATTGACGCTTCAGGCCCGCTCTGAAAGGCAACGAACTTATGGGACAGCACACTAGCAGGCATGGAGGATCGGCGCCATGTTACCGGTCGTGGCCCTTACCGGGCGGCCCAACGTAGGAAAATCCACGCTCTTCAACCGGCTTGCCGGTAAACGCGAAGCCCTGGTCGCCGATTTTCCCGGGCTGACGCGCGACCGCCGCCACTGCCTCGCCAGCCTGGGCGGCAGGCGCGTAATCCTGGTCGATACGCCTGGCGTGGGCGAAGGCGGCGAATGGGACAAAGCGCTTCGTGTGCAATTCGAGCGCGCGCTGGCGGAAAGCGATCTTGCCGTTCTGCTTACCGACGCACGTCAGGGGCTCTGCCCTGCGGATGAGGCGGCGGCGGGATGGATGCGTGAAGCGGGGGCCACCGTTATCCTCGCGGTCAACAAAAGCGAAGGGCAGCCCGCGGAAATGAGCGTGGCGGAATTTCACTCGCTGGGGATTCCCGACCCGCATGCCATTTCGGCGCTCCGAGGGGACGGGGTGACGGGGCTGACGGAAGCGCTGTCGCGCGCCCTGCCGGTCGGCGCGGCAACTCCGGAGGCGGACCGGGGACGTACCCGGATTGCGATCATCGGCCGTCCCAATGTGGGCAAATCGACCCTCGTGAACCAATACCTGGGAGAGGAGCGCATGCTGGTTCAGGACCAGGCCGGCACCACGCGTGACAGCGTGCCGCTGGACTTCGATTACGGCGATGAACCCTGCACGCTGGTGGATACCGCCGGCATAAGGCGACGGCCACGGGTCGATCCCGGACCCGAGCGGCTGTCGGTGACGCAGGCATTGCAGGCGATCGAGCAGGCCGACGCCGTAATCGTCCTGCTCGATGCCCGCGAAGGCGCCACGGAGCAGGACCTGAGGCTGATCGCCCTGGCGCTGGACCGCGGCCGGGCGCTGGTTATCGGCGCAAATCAGTGGGACCGGGTTGCGGCCTCCGAACGAAGCCGCTTGAACGACGAATTGGCGCGGCAATTGAAATTCCTGGATTTCATCGACCTGCACCGGGTATCGGCACTGCGCGGTTGGCGGGTGAGGAAGCTGCTCGACAGCGCCCTGGCCGGCGTCGAGGCAGCAAGCCGCGACCTGCCTACCGGGCAACTCAACGCGGTGCTGCGCAAGGCCGTGGAGGAGCACGCGACGCCGAGGCGCGGCGGGCGCAGGATTCGGCTCAACTACGCCCATCAGGGCGGCAAGCGGCCGCCGCTGATCGTTATTCACGGGCGGCAGACGAAACATCTGCCGGCCAGTTTCCGCCGTTATCTGGCGCGCCGTGTGCGAATCCGATTCGGCCTGTGGGGGACCCCGATACGCATTGAATTACGCACCGCCGCAAACCCCTACACGGAACCGTCAGTCTGAATCTGCCGCCTTTCGTACCCGGGCGTGCAGGGTTCCGCGGGCCAGTTGCGCCCGGATTTCACTGCCGGCCGCCACCCCGGCCGCGTCGGTGAGCACCTGGCCTTGCGGGCCGGTTACGATGGCGTAGCCGCGATTGAGCGTATTCTCGGGGCCCAGCCCGCGCAGCGCCGAGCGGGCTACGTCCAGGCGCCGGTTTGAGTCGGAAATCAGCTTGTGCGCAGCTGCGCCGAGGCGTGGTATCACCCACTTGAGCCGGGCCCGGTGGCCGCGGGCCGCATTCATCGGCGAACCGGCCAACAGCCGGGCCCTCAGCGCGCTCAGCGACTGTGCGCCGGGAGCCGGGAGCCTGAAGGCGGCGCCGCGCAACCGCTCGTGCAGTTCGTCAAGGCGCTGACCGCATTGCATCAGCCGCGCCGGCGGCCCGGCCCGGGTCAGCCTTCCCAGCAGTTGATTCAGCGATCGGGCCTGCCCCGACAGCAGCGACGCGGTTGCCTGCTCGATGCTGTTTCCGGCCCGTTCCACGCGCCGCAGCCAGTCGGAGGCATCCGGGGTGGCGATTTCGGCCGCCTGCGATGGGGTTGCCGCCCTTCGGTCGGCGACGAAATCGGCGATCGTATAGTCCGTTTCGTGGCCGACTCCGCTGATCAGCGGTATCGGAAAGGCCGCGATGAATCGCGCCAGGTGTTCGTCGTTGAAAGTGGCCAGGTCCTCAAGGTCGCCGCCCCCGCGCGCCAGGATCACCAGATCGCAGGCATTGTGTTCGGCGAGCGCGCGCAGCGCGGAGACGACCTGTTCGGCGGCGGCGGCGCCCTGCACCTGGGTGTGATAGAGCACCACGGGCAGGGCCGGGAACCGTTTGCGCAATACGGTGACGACGTCCCGCGCCGCCGCGCTCTCGCGTGAACTGACCAGCCCGATTCGTCTCGGAAGAAGGGGCAGCGGACGCTTGCGCTCCTCGTCAAACAGCCCCTCGTCCTTGAGCTTGCGCTTGAGCGCTTCGAATTGCTGCAGGAGTTTGCCGACACCGGTCTCGCGCATGTCCGAGACGATCAGCTGGTAGCTGCTGCGCGGCGTGTACGCCTGCACCTGGCCGATGGCGATGACGCGCTGGCCGTCGGCCGGTGTGAAATTGAGGCGGCGATTGGCGGAGGCGAACATGGCGCACTGAATCAGCGCGTCCTCGTCCTTCAGCTTGAAATACATGTGCCGTCCGCGGTAATGGCTGAAATCGGCGATTTCGCCTTCCACCCTTACTGCCGCAAACTCGTCCCTGAGGCGGGCTGCGATGAGCTGGACCAATTGCCCCACTTGCAGCAATGGCGCGTTTTCGGTCCGCTCGCCCGCGCCGAGGTTTACCACTTCGCCACGCATTTGTAAGATGATAGCTTGTTGCGCAATGGGTTCGGTCCATGCGAATCATTCAGGAAGCCCTGACCTTCGATGATGTTCTTCTGGCGCCCGCCTACTCGGAGGTCCTGCCCAGGGAGGTGAGTCTGGCAACAGCCGCGGCGCGGGGCATCGAGCTCAATATCCCCGTGATGTCGGCGGCGATGGACACGGTGACGGAATCGGCGCTTGCGATCACGCTCGCCCAGGAAGGGGGACTGGGCGTGATTCACAAGAACATGGCCCCGGAACTCCAGGCGCGGCACGTGGCGGCGGTCAAGAAATACGCATCGGGCATCGTTTCCGATCCGATCACCGTCAATCCCGACGAGAGTGTTCGCGAGGTGCTGGAAATCACCCGGCGGAACAATATCTCGGGCCTGCCGGTGGAGGACAACGGCCGCCTGACGGGCATCGTCACGAACCGCGACCTGCGCTTCGAGACCCGCCTCGACCGCCCGGTTCGCGAGGTGATGACCCCCGAGGAGCGCCTGGTCACGGTCAAGGAGAATCCCGACGAGGACGAAGTGCTGTCGCTGCTGCACAAGCACCGCATCGAGAAGGTGCTGGTGGTGGACGAGAATTTTCAGCTCAAGGGGCTGATTACCGCCAAGGATTTCCAGAAGGCGAGCGATTTCCCGCGGGCCTGCAAGGACGATCGGGGCGCCCTTCGGGTGGCTGCGGCAGTGGGCGCGGGGGCCGATACCGAGGAACGCGCGGCGCTGCTGGGAGAAGCGGGCGTTGACGTCCTGGTCGTGGATACCGCGCACGGACACAGCCGCGGCGTCATCGAGCGGGTCACGTGGTTGCGGGCCAATTACCCGGACATGCGCCTGATCGCCGGCAACGTGATCAGCGGCGAAGGGGCGGAGGCGCTGATCAAGGCCGGCGTGGACGGGGTCAAGGCCGGTGTCGGCCCCGGGTCCATCTGCACCACGCGCATCGTTGCCGGCGTGGGCGTGCCCCAGATCACGGCGGTTGCCGAAGTATCGGCCGCTGCCGCCAAGTATGACGTTCCCGTGATCGCCGACGGCGGCGTTCGCTATTCAGGGGACATCGCCAAGGCGCTTGCGGCCGGCGCGCATTGCGCCATGATCGGCAGCCTGTTCGCCGGAACGGAAGAGGCCCCGGGCGAGGTGGAGCTGTATCAGGGCAGGTCCTACAAGTCCTACAGGGGCATGGGTTCGCTGGGCGCGATGTCGCAGCAGCACGGGTCGTCCGACCGCTATCAGCAGGACTCGACCGAACAGCTTGAAAAGCTGGTTCCGGAGGGGATCGAGGGCAGGGTGCCGTACAAGGGCAGCCTGGTGACCATCGTCCAGCAATTGACAGGGGGGCTGCGCGCGGCCATGGGCTACACCGGCTGCGCATCGATCGACGAATTACGCTCCAGGGCGCAGTTCGTGAGAATCACCGGGGCCGGCATGAAGGAAAGCCATGTGCACGATGTGGCCATAACCAAGGAGGCCCCCAACTATCGGGGTCGCGCGTGACACAGGGACGTATCCTGATCCTTGACTTCGGATCGCAAACCACGCAACTGATTGCCCGCCGAATCCGCGAGGCGGGAGTCTATTCCGAGATCATGCCCTGGGACGCGGGCGACGAGGCCGTGCGCAAGTTCGCACCGGCGGGCGTCGTCCTTTCCGGCGGACCCCTTTCGGTTACCGGCGGGCGCACGCCCAGGGTTCCGCAGAGCGTCTTCGGCCTGGGAAAGCCGGTGCTGGGTATCTGCTACGGAATGCAGACCATCGCCCATCAGCTCGGCGGCAGCGTGGAATTCGCCGACAAGTCCGAGTTCGGCCCCGCCGAAGTGCGTGTGACGGCGCAGAACGACTTGCTTTCCGGCCTGTCCGATGAACCGCTCGAAGTGTGGATGAGCCATGGCGACCACGTGAACGGGCTGCCGGAGGGCTTTACGGGCATCGCCGCAAGCGACAATGCGCCACTGGCGGCGATCGCCGACCAGGGAAGGGGGATGTTCGGGGTGCAGTTCCACCCCGAGGTCACCCATACCCGGCACGGCCAGCAGATGATCGAACGCTTCGTGCATGAAATTTGTGGCCTGGGCAGCGACTGGGCGCCGGCCGCGATTGCGCGGAGCGCCATTGAGGACATTCGCCGGACCGCAAAGCAAGGCAACGTCCTGCTGGCCCTGTCCGGGGGCGTCGACTCTTCCGTGCTCTCGGCGCTGCTTCGGAAAGCCGTGGGCGAGCGCCTGCATTGCGTTCTCGTGGATCACGGCCTGTTGCGACTGAACGAGGCCGAGCAGGTGGTGGACAGCCTGGGGCGGCTGGGCGTGCGTGTCACGGTGGTGGATGCGCGCCAGCGCATGTTCGCGGCGCTTGAGGGCTTGAGCGACCCCGAGGACAAGCGCAAGGCCATCGGGCGCTGCTTCATCGAAGTGTTCGAACAGAAAGCGGCCGAAATTCCGGGCGTCGAGTGGCTGGCGCAGGGCACGATTTATCCGGACGTCATCGAATCCGCCGCCGCGCACACCGGCAAGGCGCATCTGATCAAGTCGCACCATAACGTCGGTGGTCTGCCGGAGAGGATGAAACTCAAGCTCCTGGAGCCGTTGCGGCTCCTGTTCAAGGACGAGGTGCGCAAGGTGGGCCTGGACCTGGGCCTGCCGGAGGAACTGATCGGCCGGCATCCGTTTCCGGGCCCCGGGCTCGCGGTGCGGGTACTGGGGGAGGTGCAGGCGGAAGCTGTCGAGCAGCTGCGGTGCGCCGACGACATATACATTTCCGAGCTGCGCAGCGCCGGCTGGTACGACCGCGTTGCCCAGGCGTTTGCCGTGTTCATCCCTTCGCGCAGTGTTGCGGTAAAGGGCGACGGGCGGCGCTATGAGCCGGTCATTGCCCTGCGCTGTGTGAACACGTCCGATTTCATGACCGCAAGTCCGAGCCGGCTGCCCATGGAATTGCTCGAGCGGGTGGCGGGCCGCATCTGCAACGAGGTGTCCGGCATTTCCCGCGTAACCTACGACATATCCTCCAAGCCGCCGGCGACCATCGAGTGGGAATGAGTGTGGCCACGCCGCTTGCGGCCGACGAGGAGCATTTCATGCGGCGCGCCCTGGAGCTTGCCGGGCAGGCAGGCGAGGACGGCGAGGTGCCGGTGGGCGCCGTGCTGGTGCTGGACGGCCGTGTCGTCGGCGAGGGCAGGAACCGCATGATCGAGGCTGCGGACCCCACCGCCCACGCCGAAATCGAGGCGCTGCGCACGGCCTGTGCCCGTGCAGGCAACTACCGGCTCCCGGGGGCCGAACTTTTCGTTACGCTGGAACCCTGCGCAATGTGCGCCGGCGCCCTCGTCCTGGCGCGCGTGGCACGCGTGGTTTTTTCGGCGCGCGATCCCCGATCGGGCGCAGCCGGCAGCGTCTTCAACGTTCTGCACAACAAATCCCTCAATCACCGCTGTGAAGTGCAGTCCGGCCTCCTGGAAGAAGAGTCAGCCGAATTGCTGCGTTCCTTCTTCCAGTCGCGCCGCTAACCCGGGGGCGAGGGCGTCTCCTGGGAGAGCGTCCCCTGGGCGAGGGCGTCCCGCCCTCAGTACTCACTTGGCTATCATTGACTTCCAATAGCCATCCCCATCCACAGTGCTCCCCGAACCACCCCACACAGCGCTACGCAAGCCAGCGTCCGCCGGGCTGATTGTCTGCACCCTGCTCGCCGCGGCCTGCACGAACGACCCGTCGCCGCTGCCGCTGGTCGGCACGCTGGAGCGCGACCGGGTCGAACTGGTCGCGGAGTTTCAGGAACCCATCGTGGAGGTGAAAGTGGTGGAAGGCCAGCGCGTTGAGGTGGGTGATCTGCTGATGCGCCAGGACCAGGCGCGAGTGAAACAGGACCTCAAGGCGGCAGAGGCAGCGGTCGCCAGGGTCCGGCAGCGTTTGGCTGAACTTATGCGTGGACCGCGTGAGGAGGCTATACGCGCTGCCCGGGCACGCTTCGACGGGGCCCGGGAGATCCTCCAGGTGAGCACCCGGGAGCATCTGCGCCTCAAGGACCTCGCCGAGCAGAACATTACAAGTCAGAACGATGTGGACCGGGCCCTGAGGTCCGTGGAAGTGGCGCGGACCGATGTGGAGGCGCTGGGGGCGGTGCTGGAGGATCTGCTGGACGGGGCCACCGTGGAGGAACTGGGCCAGGCGGAGGCTGCAGTGGCGGAAGCCAATGCCAGGCTGGAAAGGTTGCGCATCAGCGCCGGCCGCCTTGAGATCCTGGCGCCCAGAAAAGGTGTTGTCGAGGCGCTTCCGTATGAACTGGGGGAGCGGCCGCCTGCGGGCGCCACAGTCGCTGTGATACTGGCCGCCGATACCCTGCATGCGCGGGTCTATGTGCCCGAGCCGCTGCGCGCCCGGGTGCAAACGGGTTTGCCGGCGACGCTTAAGGTGGACGGCGTAACTGAGGAGGTCAGGGGCACAGTGTCGTTCGTTTCTTCGGATGCGGCGTTCACACCCTATTTTTCGCTTACCCAGCGGGACCGCGCACGTCTGGTCTATCTGGCCGAGGTGAAGGTCGAGGAACAAAAATACAGGGAGCTGCCCGCCGGTTTGCCGGTGGAGGTGGATTTTCCGTCACTCAATTGAATCGCTTGAGTGAGCTACTTCCGTGAGCTGCATTTGAGTGAACCGCTTAAATGAACGGTAACGACTACGCCATTTCGTGCTGCGGCCTGACGCGGCGGTTCGGAGCGGTGACCGCCGTTGATGATCTGAACCTGGACGTGCCGCGTGGGCGCATCTTCGGTTTTCTGGGGCCCAACGGTTCCGGCAAGTCCACCACGATGCGGCTGTTGTGCGGATTACTTGCGCCCTCCGCGGGCCACGCCACCGTACTCGGCTGCCGCGTGCCCGAGGAAGCCGAGAAGCTGCGCCTGCGGATGGGATACATGACCCAGAAGTTCTCGCTGTACCAGGACCTGACCGTGATTGAGAATCTGCGCTTCGTGGCGCGCGCATTCAGCCTTGGGCAACGGCGCATGAAGGAGCGTATTGCCGCCAACAGCGCGCTGTACCAACTGGAGAGCCTGCATTCCCGACTGGCGGGAACCCTGAGCGGTGGGCAGCGGCAGCGGCTGGCGCTCGCGGCCGTGACCCTGCACGAGCCTCAGTTGCTGCTGCTGGACGAGCCCACCAGCGCCGTCGATCCACAGAGCCGCCGCGACTTCTGGGATCGTCTCTTCGAGCTTGCTGAGCAGGGCGCCACGATACTGGTTTCCACGCACTTCATGGACGAGGCGGAACGCTGTCACCGGCTGACTTTTCTGGACCGTGGAGCCATGGTGCGCGAGGGCGCGCCACGCGATCTGATGAATCGACTGGAAGCGCTGACCGTGGAAATCGACACAGAGGCGCCGCGCCGGACCCGTGCGCTGCTGGACACGCAGGACTGGGTGCGCGCCGTAACCCAGCTCGGCAACCGGCTGCGGGTCATGCTGCTTCCGGAACTGGAGGCGCCCGCGGACAGGGTCCAAAACCTTCTGGCCGAAGCGCACCTGGGGGGCGCTGTTCGCAGGACGCCGGCTACGCTCGAAGACGTATTCGTGGCCGCGACCGGCTTTGGGGGCAATCGGCATGCCTGAGCGCCCGGTGGCTCCAGCGACCGGCATCGGCACGGGCGCCTGGCGGTCACTTCTGCGGACCTCGGCCATTGTCGCCAAGGAGGTTCAGCAGCTTTTCCGCGAACGCATGACCCTGGGGATGATCCTGGGACTGCCGCTGCTTCAGATTGTCCTTTTCGGCTACGCCATCAACGTCGATGTGCGTCACGCTCCCTCGGGCCTGGTGGACCATGCGGACACGTCCATGTCGAGGCAACTGGCGAGCGCGCTGAAGGCCAGCCAGGTGGTCGATTTCGTACGCAGGGCCGGTGACGTGCCGGAATTGCTGGACGAGATGCGTCGCGGGTCCATTCGTACGGTCTTGTACATTCCCGCCGATTTCGAGCGCCGGCTCAGCGATGGCGGCCGGCCGGTGGCCCAATTGATGGTGGATGCCAGCGATCCGTCCCGGATCACGGCCACCGAACGCATCGCCCAGTTCCTGCCTGCGGTTCGCCGACAAGGCGGTCAGTTTGAAATGACGCTTGCAATTCGCAATTACTACAACCCGGAGCGGCGTTCGGCGGTTCAGATTGTCCCGGCCCTGGTGGGTGTCATCCTCAACTTCACCATGATCGTGTTCACCTCGGTGGCGGTGGTGCGCGAACGCGAACGCGGCAACCTGGAGTTCCTGATTACCACGCCGGTACGCAACCACGAACTGATGCTCGGCAAGATCGCGCCCTACATCCTGATCGGGCTGGCCCAGGTCACCATCGTGTACTTCGCCGGGAGCTGGCTTTTCCGTGTGCCGACGGCCGGATCGCTTCTGCATCTGTATCTGGCCAGCCTGGTGTTCGTTGCCGCCACGCTCGGGATCGGCCTTTCCATTTCCACGTTCGCCCGGACCCAGTTCCAGGCAATTCAGGGCGCGATCATGTTCATGCTGCCCATGCTGCTTTTGTCCGGCTTCATGTTTCCCTTCGAGGGCATGCCGAAAGTCGTGCAGTGGATTGCGTACCTGTTCCCCCTTACCCACTTTGTGGAAGTGGCCCGCGGCATCATTCTGCGTGGCGCAACCCTGGGCGACATGGCGTTTCGCATGTACGCCATCTCGGGCCTTTTTCTGGTGGCGATGCTGGTCCCGGTGCTCCGCTTCAGCAAACGCCTGGATTAGCTTTGCAGCAAGAGATCAGGGGCGATCGGCCCTGATACGGAACATATAATCCGCCCCCGGAGGGATGCCGGAGAGGCCTAACGGCGCTGATTCGAAATCAGATGGGGGCGATCCGCCCCACGTGGGTTCGAATCCCACTCCCTCCGTCATAGCCATTCAGAGTTTTCTGGCATAAGTCGCTGGAAACCTCCGCAATGGCTTGAGCAACACTGCTTGCATATCAACGTTTTAGGGATTTTCTGCGGGTCAATTAGAATCCCAAGAGCTCAAAAATTTGGCTTTCGGGGATCCTAACTGTATCTTCTGAAAACGTACTGTAACGGTCGTATTCCCTTGTTCTCCCCGATTGCGATACCCGAACTCGACGTGCCCAGCTTTTCCTGGGCCTCCTGCCGCAATCCGATGTGCACAAATTTCGGGCTTCAATACAAGCCGAACAAACATGATGGTTCTGGAAGGCCCAGTAACAACGACCACTACAAGATAGTTTCATCGACAGGAACCTTGCGGATGCATTGCAAGTGGTGCGGCCAATCGTTCGAGCCAAAGTCAAATCGCGCAGTTCGACCAATCGCCCGGAACCCGAACTGGCAAACAGCCAGAGAATGGATATCTCGCTGCAAACCGAAAACGTCCGATCTCCAGTGCCGATAGAACTCAAACTCCTCGATAAGTGCTGGAGCGGGCCCAATCTCTGCGAAAGGCTCCGCAATCAGCTTGCGGGGGATTATCTCCGGCATGAACAGGAAGGATGTGGTGTGATGCTTCTTGTCTGGCAAGGGAGCAAGCCCGGGCGACGGTGGCTGATAAACAGGAAACGAGTAGGTGTTGCCGGTCTACAAAAGGCCCTCAATGATTATTGGGCGGAAATCTCCAACCACTTTCTCAATGTTGTGGCCGTCGAAGTCGTTGTGATTGATTTGACTCTCAGGGCAGGCAAATCGGATCAATGAATGCTCTTTATTTCGTTTGAATCCAGGAGAGACGGCTAGGAGACTTGTACCAGCCCTGAAGATTTAATCTTTCGGTGCGATGCTGACCGTTCCCCTGGCCCCGAGCCATCTTGGATGTGGGAGGATCAACTGTTTTCGGCCCATCGGGCATTGAATTCCAAGGGTCGATCCAGAATGCAGGTTGTGCAACCTCTTGCTGGATTTTTCTTAAGTGACGTAGTGTAGGTCAATCTTGTAACGCCTCCACTTACTATCCACGCAAGAATCCGGCCAAAGGCCATAATGTCTAGCGGGCGCATTGCTGCGACAATGCACCGCGGCAATGGAATCATCCAAGGGCTCGCATGCCACTTTTTCACCCTCGCATCATAAGCCGGATAACCGACAACGCTCCTGAGGAGTTGCCGGAAGAACACGTCGAGGTCATCCACAACTGGGCTGCAACGATCGAGTCTCGTGCCATTTATCGGCAGTCCGAGGTCGCAGTCCACGGGCATTTCACTCAACGCATCTTGATTGGAGTGCTCGGCTATAGGGGATTTGATGACTGCGAGGAATGGACGCTACAACCAGAGTGCCCCGTCGGGCCGGGTGCAGTCGACGTTGCCCTCGGACACTTCACAGTTGAGGGTCGTCATGTCGTTGCACCGTTCGAGCTAAAGGCGGCAAAGATGCGCGACCTCGACGCAATAATGCCGGGTCGCGACAAGACGCCGGTTCAGCAGGTATGGGAATACGCGATGGACGCGCCGGGTGCCCGTTGGGCGCTCGTTAGCAATTTCGTTGAGGTTCGCCTATACGCTGTTGGCTATGGCCGAGCGTTGTACGAAAGCTGGAACCTCCAGAAGCTGACTGATCCGAAAGAATTCGCTCGCTTTCACACGCTGCTCTGTGCAGAGAATCTTCTTGGGGGATACACGCTACAACTCCTCAAAGAAAGTGAGGCTGTTCAGGAGGAGATTACAAACGCGCTCTACAGCGACTACCGGCAGGTGCGCATGACGCTGTTTCGCCAGATGCGGGAAGCGCACCCGGACAAGATGCCCAGACAGATCCTTCGGCTTGCACAGACAATTCTTGATCGCATACTGTTCATTGCCTTTGCGGAAGACACAGGATTGCTTCCGCCGAATGTGCTAGATCAAACCTATGCGCAGCATAATCCGTTCGCACCAGTTCCCGTATGGCAGAACTTTCTTGGTTTATTTCGAGCCATTGACGAAGGGCAAATTCTGGAAGTCGGCGGCGTTCGGCTTGAGATTCCTGCATACAACGGCGGTCTGTTCCGACAGTCCCAGGAGATCGCCGAGCTTCAAGTAAGCGATGAGATTTGTGAGGTATTTAGGGCAATCGGGCGCTATGAGTTCAAGACTGAAGTAAGCGTCGAGGTGCTTGGGCATATTCTCGAACAGTCGATAACGGACCTCGAAGAACTGTCGGCTGCCGAAAATGATGAAGAATTTGACGAGCGCCTGAGCCGCAGGAGAACCGAGGGCGTCTATTACACCCCCGCGTTCGTTACTCGATACATGATCGAGCAGACGCTTGGCGAGGTGCTAGAGAACAAGAAGCAGGAGCTCGGACAA
Source organism: Gammaproteobacteria bacterium (assembly GCA_963666765.1). Classification (GTDB taxonomy): domain Bacteria; phylum Pseudomonadota; class Gammaproteobacteria; order Steroidobacterales; family Foliamicaceae; genus Foliamicus. The sequence continues at coordinate 734,018 of OY762933.1, read as the reverse complement.
AGCGAGCTTCCCGAATTGACGGACGATGATTATGCGTCAATCCAGTTTGTCCAGCGCGGAAAGCACAAGGGCCAGGTTCGTTACAACGCACACATTGCCAAACATGTCGAGTTCTGGAACCAATACAAGGCTGCACTTGAAGAGATAAAAGTACTCGACCCGGCGTGCGGCTCCGGGGCGTTTCTAATTGCCGCGTTCGACTACCTGCTGAACGAAGGCAACCTGGTCAACGCCGAAATCTCAAATCTCGTTGCAGGGCAGCACGAGTTGTTCCGATGGGACACGCATATCCTCGAGCACAATCTGTTTGGTGTCGACATCAATTCCGAGTCTGTCGAAATCACTAAGCTGAGTCTGTGGCTCAAGACCGCGAATCCCCGCCAACCGCTTACCTACCTTGATGACAACATTCGAACCGGAAATTCGGTTGTTGACTGTGCGGCGCTTGCTCCCAGAGATGCTTTCGATTGGTCCGAGTTCGCTGGAGGCGACTTTGACGTTGTTGTTGCGAATCCACCGTACGTCAGCGCACTTGAGCTTTCGAGGCATGTTGGCAAAGAGACAAAGGGCTATTGGAAGAAGCGGTTTTCTGCGGCGACCGGTGCCTACGACCTCTACGTTCTTTTCATGGAGCTGTCTCTCATGCTTGCACGTGAAGACGGCTATGTCGGGCTTATTACACCGAACAAGTATCTTGCTGCGCCCTACGGAGTCGGAATCCGCGATCGGATACGTGATACGGCTCAGCTTTGCAGCGTTTTGAACTTATCGGCAGACGGTGTGTTTCAGGACCCGTCTGTATATCCAATCGTTTCAATCTTGCACAAATCCGAAAACCGAGATGGTGCGACGGCCTACGCGGAACGTGATGCCGGAACCGGGCGCGTCTCGACGATCCGGAAACTTGAAGCAAGCGACCTCGACGCCCTGCCTGATCGCATGTTCTCCCTAATTCTTTCGGAGTACAGTGATGAACTGTCAGCTGCGCTTGGCAAGTGTTCTCGCTTGGTGGACATTGCCAAAGTCAACGCAACCTCAACGGCCCGTGAAGCCGACATGCTGTCGCAGGCAATAATTGAGCATGAGACAGGCGCATCCCCGATGATTAACACCGGCACTATTGACCGCTATATGGTGCTTTGGGGAATTAAGCCATTGACGGCACAGCGCCGCACGTTCACGAAGCCAGCGGTCCGACTAGGCGATGTCCACCTCTCGGATCATCGGCGCAATATCTATGCAGTACCCAAGATCATATTCGCCAAAATGGCACTGCGGCCCGAAGTGGTGTTAGACGCTACCGGAGAGCTTTGCTCGATCAATACCAATTGCGTTTATGAGTCGGAACTACCTCTAGAGTACTTGGCAGGCGTTTTGAATTCGAAGGCGATGGCGTTCATTTACGATCAGTTCTTTGGGTCGCTGCGTATGAGCGGCGGCTACCTGCAATTTCAGTCACCGCAACTTCGGGCGCTGCCAATCCCTAAGGCAGAGCCAGACGCTGTGCATGCCATTGTCGATCAAGTACAGACGATCCAAGGCATTTCAGACCAAATTGTCGAAACAAAGCGGAAACTCGTTGGTTTGCTCGTCGCAGACTTTGGACTTAATGGCACGACCAAGAAAATTGGCAACTTCGATGTATTGAGCTGGCAGCAGTTCTGTGCCGAATTGAAAAAACACGGGATTGAGTTCACTGGCTCAGCGAGAGAGGACTGGTTCGAGCGTTTTGGACATCGGAAAGCCGAGATTCTTGCGCTACAGGAAAGGCAGGGGGCAGCCGATCGCGAGCTTGATCAACGGGTATACGGTGTATTCGGATTCGATGATGAGCTATTAGCTAGAATCGAAGAACAAGTTTCGGACGACTAAGATGCCTCTAGACTCAGGGCCATTCGAGTTGAAGTCCGAGTATGGAGAGGGGTAATACACAGACCCTTGATAGATATGTTGGCAACAAATAGAAATGTCCGGTTTTAGAACAAATGATCTGTCCGGTTTGGGGGCAGCGCTCCACAGCGCCTGAAGGACGGAGTCCGAAGGGCGCTGTGGAGCGCTGGGCGGGCCTTCGCCCGCTACGCCGCGGCGCGCCATTCATCCTTCAGCTCCTCGCCGTTTTCCGCATACCGGGCCAGGCGCCGGGGGCCATGGCTGATCGTGAGGGTCCCGTCCATGTGCCGGCGCAGCTTGACCTTGGCCTTGATGTAATGGCAACGGTGCCGATCGGCAGGGATCTGTAAGCTCAGGCCGTCAAAGCGCACGCAGTTGTCGCGACGAACCACCCGCTCGTATTCCTGGCAGAGAATGTCATCGAGCACGCCCGGATCGCGAAGCGCGACAAACGCGGAGCCGGCATCCTTGGGCGGTTGCATGAACTCCTCATTGAAGGCCGGGCGGTAGACCTCTTCGATATACCGGTTGGCCTCGGCCATCGTCGTGATCGACAAGGCGGCCAGCTCCTTGGGCAAGCGCCCCTGATGGGTGCGGAAGGCCCGTTCCGAACGGCCCCGGGCCTCGGGCGAATACGCCGGGATCATCTCCACACCCAGCTGCTGCATCGCCCGTCTGAACTGGGTGAGGTGGGCCTTGTCCACCTTGCCGCCGGCTTCGGGCGTGTTCCAGTAGTGCGAGGCCCGGTCCGTATACAACGAACAAAACAGACCCCGAGACTCGATCACGTCCCGAACACCGACAAAACTGCTCATCGTGCCTTCCTCCTCGCACAAGAACATCGAGTAGTGCTCAGAAGTGGCGTCGTCCATCGTCACAATCAGGTCCCATTCCTGGCCCTCAACCCACTCATGCGAGCTGCCGTCCTGGTGCAGCATCATCCCCGGCCAGGGCGCCCGCTCACGACGCTTGCGGTGCGCGCCCTTGCGTGGGGACTTCTCCACCGCGCCGGCCGCCTGAAGATGCGTGCGAACCCAGTTGTAGCTGCGCGTCCCCCCATCGCGGCGATACCAGGCGTAATAGTGCTTGACGCTCCAGCCTTCGTGGCGCCGGCGATACCGATCCACCATCCGCAAGACCTCGTCCACCGGCGCCCGACGATGCGAAATCTGACTCATCCGCTTGTCCAGCAAACCGTCCAGACCCTCCGACTCATAACGGTGGATATAGCGCCGAAAGGTCCGCGTGCAGACCCCCAGCAACTCCGCCGCCTGAACCTGCGTCAAGCGCCGCTCTCCCCATCCCGAATAGGCCTCTTCAAATCGCATCCGTCGTGTCTCCTGTAACCAATGGGTCCGTCTCATCCACCGCCACCTTCCGTCCAAAAAGGCCGACAGCAAAACCGGACAGATCATTTGTTACAAGGGCGGACAGTCTATTTGTTCCTAACACAGACCCTTGATAGATATTGACTTTCATTGATTATTCCCATATCTTGCCGTACTGCGTCTGGGATGAGTCGCCAAGCGTCTCGTCTTAGGGCCAAAGGCCCTAAAAGCCCAGTCGCTTTTTTTTCATAATCAAGAGGCTGGATTGATGTACCTCTGCTACATCGATGAATCCGGAACCTCAGATATTCCAGGTAACACGTCCCATTTCGTCTTGGCAGGCGTTTCACTTCCGATCTGGCGCTGGCGAAACGCGGATCGTGACATTGAAGAAATTAAGCATCGATACGGCTTGCGGGACGCGGAAATCCACACGGCGTGGTTGCTAAGGAAATATTTGGAACAATCTCGGATTAGGGATTTCGAAAACCTTAGCCGGTTCCAGCGAAAGTCCGAGGTTATGAGAGCTCGAACCAGTCATCTTCTCCAACTTCAAAACTCCAGCAAGCGCGCATCCTATCGACAAGTAAAGAAGAACTATGCGAAGACCAACGCGTATATTCACTTGACACTTCAGGAACGTCAGGCTTTTGTTACAGAAGTCGCGGAAAGTGTCTCCAATTGGGGGTTCGCCCGACTGTTCGCTGAATGCATCGATAAGGTTCATTTTGACCCTATGCGAGCACAGAGTTCAGTCGATGAACAAGCCTTTGAACAGATTGTCTCCAGGTTTGAGTAATTCCTTCGCAACATAGATGTTCCAGACGGACAACGGAATTACGGATTGCTCGTACACGACAATAACGAAACGGTTGAGAGGAAACATACGTTGCTCATGCGGAATTTTCACGCGAAGGGCACGCTTTGGATAAACATCGAGAGAATTATTGAAACTCCGATGTTTGTAGACAGTCAATTAACCAGCATGGTTCAGATTGCCGATCTTTGTAGCTACGCGTTGAGAAGATATGTAGAGAAAGGCGAGGCACATCTATTCAACACAATCTACACGCGTGCAGATCGCAATCGTGATCGAGTTGTAGGGGTTCGCCACTTCACCAATCCAACATGTCAATGCGAAATATGTAAAGGACACTAGCCTTGCCTCGTGTCGATAGGTGGCGGATCCTCACAGATAGGCGAGGTTAATTGGCGCATTTTTGCCGAGGTAGACCTAAATTGCAGATTAGAGCAGTTGTGGCAATCATCAACTTTGTGCTGGAGCGAATCTGGCCCACCAAAGCAAAGGCAAAACGAAAGGCCTTACTGGAAGAATTACTCAGGGATGAGCGTTTCCCAACAGGGCGGTCGTTCGAGGAGTTGCTGCTAAAAGCAGGAATGACCAAGACCCCGCAAGCTTGTCGCGATCTGCTATCAGAAATCGGAGCCGTAGGAATTAAGCTCCATGATGGCCGCGAAGGCTGGCGTCTGTGATGGCTCGGATCCAGGGGAACGGTCACTAGCATGGGCTGCCTACATCTTGAAGCTTTGTTTGGTGGAGAAGTGCTACGAACCAGCAACAAAGTGCGCAAAGTGATACGACAATGACTGAGTACAGCTACACGGTTGAAGTCCAGCCCGACTTTCTCGAGCGGCAGTCAAAGGCGAGGCCGATCCAGGCCGTTGCGGAGCTGATATGGAACGGCCTGGATGCCGATGCGGACCACGTTAATGTGCGGCTTGAATACGACGAACTGGGAATGACAAAGATAGTCGTCCGGGACAATGGACACGGCATTCCCTATGAAGATGCACCAGAATTGTTCACGCGTCTTGGGGGCTCTTGGAAGCAACCTAGGGGATGCACGAAGACGAAGGGGCGGCTACTTCACGGCTACGAAGGGCGGGGGCGCTTCAAGGTCTTCGCACTTGGGCGTGTTGCAGACTGGCGGGTCATATACCGCACGGACACGGGCGATTTGCGTGGCTATAGCATCACGATGCTCGAAGATCGAATCCGTGAAGTTCGGTTGACGGACGAGGATGCGGTGACTTCAGGAGCTACGGGAATTGAGATCGAAATATCGGAGCTGCACCGGCAATACAGATCACTTGATCCCGACAATGCTGTCCAGGAGTTGGCCGAGACTTTTGCACTTTACCTAAAGGACTATCGAGACGTTTCTATCTTGTACGACGGCACCCAATTGGACCCGACGACGGCAATTGCCACGACGTGTACAGAGCAATTGAATGAAATAGTTGATGACGAAGCGGCCTATCCCGTAGAACTGGAAATCATCGAATGGCGCAATGTCACAACACGGGGTCTATACCTGTGTACGGAACAGGGCTTCCCGCTTACAAAGGTGTCGACCCGATTCCACATTGGCGAATTCCACTTCTCGGCTTATTTGAAGTCACCATTTATTGCAAAGCTACATGGTGAGGCAGAACTCGACCTAGGAGCTTGCGCCGTAGGATAGTTCTTTGGGGCCATTGTCGGATTTGCGCCTGTTGGGGAGTGCATTCACTCTCGCCCAAGCGTCTTTCGGCGTCTCCTGCCCACAATCCAGCGGATCGGGCCGCTCCGCGCGGCTCCTTGGCCTGGTGAGCAGGCCCTGTGGGGCTGATTTCCCTCGCTTCACGCCGCCTGAAGCCCCGGCATCCGCTTGATGTTGAGCGCCAGACACACCAGGGCCCACTCGCCCCGAACCTTGCGCAGACCGCGCACACTGAACTGCCGAAAACCCATCGACTGCTTGATCCAGCCGTTAGGCGCCTCCGAAAGCCACTTGCGCCGGGCATACTGCGCGCGGCCTTCCTCACCCGCCAGCTTCTCCGCCATGCGCGCTTTGGCCGGATGCGCCTCGGCGTCGGTCTCCGCCGCTTTCTTGCCCTCCCGGCCCAGGGCCACGCAGCCGTCCACACCCCGATCCTCCAAGGCCGACAAATCCCGCTCGTTGCAATACCCCGCGTCCGCCAACAGCCGCTCCGGCACCGCCCCATACGCTGCCTTCACCTCGTCCAGGCGCGGCAGCAACTGACCCTGGTCGCTGGCGTTCGCCGTCACCTGAGCCGCCACAATCAACTGATGCGCATCATCCACCGCCAACTGCGCGTTGTAACACTGCTGAAAACCCTCCGATGAGGTCTTCATGATCCGGCTCTGGGAATCCGTGAAGTTGCTCTGCGCCTTCGCGTCCGGTTCCCCGTATGCGCGCTTGTACGGCCGGCCGCCCTTCGGGTTCCGCTTCCTGCCCGGTACGCGCCCGCGCGCATCGTCCTTCTCTCGCTGAACCGCCTCCAAACGCGCCTTCGCCTCGCGGATCGCCTTGAGACGGTCTTTGCGCCGCTTCAACTCCGAAGGCATCTCATCACCCCGAACGTCCACCCCAAAACGCTCGTCCTCTGCCGCGTCCAACGCGCCCGCACGGCCCACCAGCGCCTCAATCTCCGCCTCAAGGCGCTTCTCCTCGGCCACCATCCGCCCATAGCTCATCGCCTTGCGCTTGGAGGCGGACGCTCGAACCTTCGTCCCGTCAATCGACAGGGTCCCGAAGCGAACCGCACCCACCGCGCCCGCCAAACAAACCACCTCCACAAACAAACGCTTGAAATCGTCCAGATGACGCCGCCGAAACTCGCAGATCGTCCGGTGAGATGGAAAGTTGCCGGCCCCCAACACCCGAAACGCCACATCCTCCTGAAGCTTGCGAGCCAAAGCACGCGAGGAAAACACACCCGTGGCATACCCGTAGATCAAAACCTTCAGCATCATCGAAGGCTCATACGGCGACTTGCGACGCCCATCGCCCTCATACGGCGCATAAAACACCCCCAAGTCCAACCCGTCCACCAGGTCGCTCACGTGGTGCGCCAAATGACCCGCCGGCAGCCAGTCCTGCAAAGCCGGCGGCATCAACAGCATCTGTTCGGGATCATACGGGCGAAATGTCGTCGGCATCTCTTCTAACCCTTGGCCTTAAACTTCCCCCATTATCGCCGTTCCTACGGCGCAAGCTGCTAGCGGAAATGAATCCGCGTCTCAATTCGTGCATTGAGGACGCGCAACAGGCGGTCAAGGCCTACTTCCGCGCACGCGCCGCCGAACGCGCCCGGACCGTTGTCGAAGAATGGAAAACGGAACGAATTTACCCTTACGAAGGCGAGGCCGAGTCCCATCTGGAGGACGCCGAGCGGAAAGTGTTCGACATCGTTGCGGTCACGGCCAGTGACTATATGCCGGACTTTGTGAGCGCTCCGCGGAAGAAGAAAGCGTTTGATCTTCGCATGCTGCGAACTGCGATTGAAAAGAGTCCAGAAGATCTTCAATTGATTTTGAATGAGGTTCTTGGCCTGCCCAAGAGAAAGCAGCAAGAGCTTGCGGAGCTGCTGCGTGAAGCCTCGCTGTCGTCAATCATAAGCGCGGCCAAAATCGTCGCTGACCGCCTAAAGTTTCTTGCGGCGCTGGAACAGATTTTGTTTGATACTGAGATGAAGGCGAGGCTCAAAGAGCGCTCACAACTTCACAAGATCGTTGAGGACAACACTTGGTTGTTCGGCGAGGAATACAACCTAGCGGTCAGCGATAAGGGATTGACAGCGGTCTTGCGTAAGCACCGGCAAATTCTTGGTGAAGAGGTACTAATTGATGAGCCAGTCAAACATGTCAGTCAGCAACGGGGAATCATTGATCTAATGCTGTCGAGAACTCTTCGCAGGCATCGTGCAGACGAAGTGGAACACCTGGTCGTGGAGTTGAAGCGACCGAAGGTTAAGATCGGCGATGAAGAAGTCACTCAGGTCGAGAAATATGCGATCAGTGTCGCAAACGACGATCGCTTTCGATCTGTCAGAGGAGTAAGGTGGACATTTTGGGCGATTTCGGATGAGGTGGACGACTACGCTAGGTTCCGGATGGATGACACAGGTGAGGTATCCTCAAAAGACAACATCACTGTCGGTATCAAGACTTGGGGACAAGTGATCGAGGAGAACAAGGCACGATTGCAGTTCTTCCAGGAAAAATTAGAGCACCAAGTCGATGATAAAACCGCGCTCAAACATCTACAAGAAAGATATCAGAGTTTTCTTGCCGGGGTAGTATCCGAGGAAGAGAGCGACGCGGCAAACGAGAAAGAGCACGAGACCGTAACCGAGGACGCATAGCAGGTTAGCCAATTCATAGGCAAGCGTACGATTTCTTAACCCCCATTCTGTTTCCCATGGACATTGGGCCGTGCTGACTACGCCCGCCAAGAATAAAGGCCTAATCATTACTTTGCTGCGACTGCCAAGTTATAAGTTTCAATAATGTCTTTCTTTTCAATCCTTTATAGTGGTAGTACAACAACAAGCGGGTCGCCTCGCCCTCCGCCGCTCTTCCCGCACAATGCGATGGCGATCATTTCCTGCCGGGTCTGAATACCGTCGCGACGATGCCTTTGAGCTGGTTGCAGCGATCCAGCCAGTCGCCTACGTGGGGAAACGGTTCATAGTCGATAGCCTGTCCGTGCCGGCCGATCAGATACGGGGAGATGGCGAAATCGACGAGAGACAGTTTGCCGAGGACGAATTCCCGTCCCTCCAGTTGTCCGTTCAGGACGCCGATATTGAGTTCGATGTCCTTCTCCGCGGAGCCGCTCTTTGCGCGCTTGGCGATGACCGTGTTGATCAGGTGGAATGCCTGCCAGTAGAGCCAGCGGTCACAATCCGCCCGGCCCTGAGGGTCGGTGGGCAACATGCCGGTTTCCGGGTGCAGCGTTGCCAGATAGCACAGAATCGCATTCGATTCCCACAGGTAGAAATCGCCGTCAACCAGGAGCGGAGCCTTGCCCATCGGGTTCATGCGCCGATAGGCCTCCGTCCTGTTCTCCTGTTCGCGAAACCCCATCGAGTGGATCTCGACGGGCAGATCGAAGTGCTTGATGAACGCTTCGACCTTGCGATTGTTGGGTGTCGGCGAGAACGAATAGAGTTTCATGACGGGCATTGTATAGAATTGCCTTGAAGTGTCCGACTGACCTGCAGAACAACCTGGTGGCTCTGCACCTCTTCGGCAGTCAGCGGCGCAGAGAAGGAGAAACTGATGTTGCGACCTCGACTCATCACGTTGGCCATGCTGGTGGCTATCGCAGTGGGATTCCGGCTGATGCCCTATCTGCTGCATGCGCTTGGCGTTCCGTTTGATCCGGAAAACACGGTTTACCCCTGGAATTTCTCCCCCATACTTCCGCTGTGCATTTTCGGCGCCGCCTGCTTCGCGAAGCGGACTGTCGCATACCTTGCGCCGATGGCGATCTACCTGGCCGGCGACCTCGGCATCTGGGCGATTACCGGACGGCCCGACTGGGCCTTTTACGCCGATCAGCCGGTAACCTATCTTTCCGTTGCCCTCGTCGTCAGTTGCGGATTCATTGCCCGCTCGCAGCACTCCTGGGGGAGGATCGCGGTGGCGGGGCTGGGATCGGCAGTCCTTTTCTTCGTCGTCTCGAATTTCGGCACCTGGGCGCTGGGTGCCACCTACGCGAAAACCTGGGCCGGGCTGGTCGAGTGCTACGTGATGGCGATTCCGTTCTTCCGCAACACGCTCATCAGCATGGGAGTTTTCCTGCCGCTGCTGTTCAGCAGGCTGGCGCTGCGCCGGCCCGTACCGACAGCGGCTGTCAGCACCGCGTAGGCAAACGACACCCGATGGGCGAACAGCGGATCGTTTCGCTTATCGCCAGCGCGACGGAGATCGTCTCCGCGCTTGGTTTCGAGAAGCAACTGGTGGGCCGCTCTCACGAGTGCGATTTTCCACCGGCCATTGCGGACGTTCCGGTCTGCTCGGCGTCGAAGATCGACGCCCAGGCGTCCAGCCGGCGTATCGACACCCAGGTCCGGACGCTGGTTGACCAGGCGCTGTCGGTTTACCGGGTGGACGCGGAGTCTCTGGATAGCCTTGCGCCCGACCTGATCATCACGCAGTCGCAGTGCGAAGTGTGCGCCGTCAGCCTGGCCGACGTGCAGCAGGCAGTGGGCGAACTGGTGTCGTCGAAGCCGGGGGTCGTGTCGCTGGAGCCGATGGATCTTGACGACGTCTGGAATGACATCCGCCGGGTGGCCGAGGCGCTCGGGGACGCCGGCAGTGGCGAGGACCTGGTGGGAAGCCTGACCGCAAGGTTGAGCGACCTTGGCGGGCGGACGAGGCGGCTGCGGGCGCGGCCGGGCATTGCCTGCATCGAGTGGATAGACCCGCTCATGTTCGCCGCGAACTGGTTGCCTTCACTGGTAGAAATTGCTGGCGGTCGGATGATGATGGGCGAGGCCGGGCGGCATTCTGGCTACTTCGATTTCGACGAGCTGGCGGCCCGCGACCCCGATGTCGTGGCCATCATGCCCTGCGGTTTCGACATCGCGCAGTCGATGAGGGAGATGCCGGCGCTCACCAGCCATCCCGCATGGGCGCAACTCTCAGCGGTGCGCAATCGTCGGGTGTTCGTGACCGACGGGAACCAGTACTTCAATCGCCCCGGCCCCCGGCTGGTTGAATCGGCCGAGATCCTGGCGGAACTGCTTCATCCGGGCGCCTTCGAATTCGGTCACGAGGGGACCGGCTGGGTACGCTGGCCCGGCCAGGCCACCTGAGGGGAGCCGAGCTCCCCGCAAACGAATCTCAGTTTGCCGAACGAACGTCCAGGAGTTCGATTTCGAAGACGAGTGTCGCGCCGGGTCCGATGACCCCGCCGGCCCCGCGATCGCCGTATGCCAGCTCCGACGGGATGTACAGCATCCACTTGTCGCCGACCTGCATGAGTTGCAGGGCTTCGACCCAGCCCGCGATCAAACGGTTCGCCGGGAACTCCGCCGGATGCCCGCGCTGCACGGAACTGTCGAAAACGGTCCCGTCAGTCAGCGTGCCGGTGTAATGCACCGTTACCAGGTCGGTCGGGTCCGGGCTCGCGCCGTCGCCGGATACGAGCACTTCGTATTGCAGCCCTGAATCGGTGGTGATTACTTCTTCACGCGCACCGTTGCGGTCCAGAAAGGCCTGTCCTTGTTCGGTCATTGCAGCTTTTTTCTCGCTTTGCGGCGTAGTTTCGGGCGCCTGTGCCCCGGGAGGCGTCTCCCGCGGCGCCTCGCAGCCGCAGCACAGGAGGACCCCGGACAGGCACAAGACTTGCGCCAGAGGCGCCGGCATCTTACTCATTCGGATCCTTTGGGCGTTGACTTGCGAGAAAAGGCAGAGCATTTCCCGGCTGATTTGCCGGCAGCGCTAATCATACCCGGCGACTTTCAGGTGGGCGCCGTAAAAGGCTTTGGGATCGTCGTGCGGTTTCGTGAATGGGTCAGCCTACTATGCGCTAGACTCTTGTTGCCGAACGAGAGATTGTTCGAAAATGCCGGGGGAAACATGAGCAGCTTGAAACGAAATGCGGGCGTTGCGGCGCTCGGTTTCCTGCATTGTCTGGCCGCGCAGTCTCCGGCCATCGCCCAGGATGCGGAGGAAACGTCCGGGGCCATCGAAGAAATCGTGGTGGTGGGCACTGCAATCCGCGGCACGCCTATCGACGCGCCGCATGCGGTCAGCGTGGTCGACCGCGAGGCGCTGGAGCAGCAGGGCGCTCCGCTGATGGTCGATCTTTTCAAGCACCTGGGCGCGAGCAACGGCGTTGTCGGGGAACGCTCGGGCTGGTACAACACCAGCCTGCCGGCAGCGGTCCTTGAGAGCGTCTCCAACGTCAACCTGCGGGGGCTGGGCGCCTCGCGTTCTCTGGTCCTTTTCAACGGGAGCCGGCAGACCTATTTGCCCGCGCGTCTGATCGGCGGGCGCTTCGTGGACCTGGGCGTTCTTCCGGCCATCGCCATCGGACGCATCGAAGTGCTGAAAGAGGGCGCCAGCGCAATCTACGGGTCGGACGCGGTGGGCGGCATCGCCAACTTCGTGACGCGCGGCGACTTCGAGGGACTGGAAGTCATCGCATCCTACGACAGCTTCGAGAGCGCCAGCGATCAGATGGCCGGCGTAATCTGGGGCGGCAAGGTGGGCGCGTCCAACCTGGTCGTTTCCGTTGAGCACGAGCGCCGGGGCGAACTGGAAGCCGAAGACCGCGACTGGGTGCTTCGTCCGCTGCTGGATCCGTGGCGGGCAGGCTGGTCCAGCGTCGGAAATCCCGGTTATTTCTGGTTCCCTGAAGGGCTCGACACGGCTACCACGCCCAGGGAACAGGTCATCGACATGCTCAAGGCAGTTCAATGGAGCGGCAAGACCGATCCGACATGCAACGAGTTGAACGGCTCTCCGGAGCACCCTGCGGTCGATCCATACTATTGCATTTTCAATTACCAGCCGTTCGACAACCTGATAGAGGAGTTGAGGTTCACGCGGGTATTTGCGGAGTTGAACGGCCCCCTGGGAAATCGGGCGAACTACCATCTTGAAGCGCTGTGGTCGGACGCGGTCATGCCGAAATGGCAGACCCAGCCCTCGCATCCTCCGTTTCCCCTGCTGCACCGCGGCGTGATGGAAATTGCTCCCGATCATCCCAACCGCGTTGCATTTTGCGCCAACGGGGAATTCAGCCGGGACTTTCGCGCCGAGTGCATGGGCAATGAAAACTGGTACTGGCGCGGGCGGCCCTTCGGTAACGGCGACCGAGCCCGAACCGACCGGCGCGACACCAGCACCTGGCGCCTGGCGGGAAGCATAGACGGATCATTCGCCGGTGCCGGCGGCCGTGAGACGTTCTATGACCTGGGTTTTTCGTATTCCGGGAGCAAGGCCAACGTCTCCATTCCCGCGATTCTCACCGAGCGGCTGTTCCTGGCGTTTCGCGGCTACGGGGGGCCGGACTGCGGGGTCGGCGTTGTTCCCGACAACACCCTGGCGCCGGGAATGCGGGTGGAGGATACACAGACGAGGCCGGGCAGCAGCGGTTGCCAGTACTACAACCCGTTCAGCAGCGCGAGCCAGTTTTCCTCCTTCCCCGGCGCGCCGTACTACGATACGCCCAACCCGCACTACGATCCCGCCCAGGCCAATTCTCCGGAGCTGTTCGAATGGTTGAACAGCGTTTCCGATCTGCATAGTGAGACCACGATGCTGGTTGCAGACGCGACCGTCAGCGGGAACTGGCTGAGCGATGTGCTGGGTTATGCCGCCGGCTACCAGTTCCGGCGATTCAACGCCCAGGCTGATCCCAACCCGCACGGCGACCTGAGCATCAATCCGTGCGCGGCGCTGGGCGACAGGAGTTGCCTGACCAGCAATTTCGGACCGTTCACGTTCATCAATGCCTACAACCCGTACGATGAAGATCAGACAGTGCATCGTGTGTTCGCCGAGTTCGCAATCAACTTCAGCGACCGCTTCGATGTCCAGGCCGCCGCGAATTATGAGAAGTATGACGAGGCCAGCAGCGTGGATCCCAAGCTTGGGCTGCGCTGGAGGCTGAACGACACCGTGACCCTGCGCGGATCGGTGCAGACCACTTTCCGGACGCCGTCGGTGGACGACCTTCTTCAGGAAGTGCCCCTTACCGTCACGAATCTCATCAGCCAGGTCGGCGCCTGGGTCCCGGTGGACATCTATGGCGATCCATCGCTGGAGCCGGAGAGTGCGTTTACCTACAACCTGGGCCTCATTTTCTTCCTTGACTCCGGAATTGAAATGACCCTCGATTATTGGCATTACGATTTGAAGGACGTCATCGGCAGCCTGCCGCATGACACGATCGATGAGCTTTATGCGGACCCGGCGACGGCCGGACAAGTACTGCAATATATTTACTGCGCCGACGGCCGGGCGGATACCCTGTCGCACCTCTGCGGGCCTCGATCAATCACCCGCGTGGAGGTGCCTCTGGTCAACTGGCCCGGTGTCGAGACCTCGGGTATCGACTGGGAGGCGCGTGGCTCCTTCGACTTCGGTCCCGGGTTGCTGGATGCCGGCCTCAACGGAACGTATACGCTGAATTACGACATTCGCGCCTTGTACCTGGACGGGTTCCTGATCCAGGACTTCGTCGCGGCGGCCGGAAAGCTGAACTTCGGGAATCCGTTGGCGGTTCCGATACCGGACTGGAAGGGCCAGGCCTACCTCGCGTATCACTGGAACGACTACAGTCTTTCCGCCTACGTGAACCACGTGTCTTCATACAGGGACGACGGCTCGCTTGACGGCTTCGGCGGCGTGCCGGTCGACAGTTTCACGGTGGACAGCTTCACCACGCTGGACCTGAGCTTTCAGTGGCGCCTGCCGCGCTACGGGTTGAACCTGACGTTGTCGGCCCTGAACCTCGCCGACGAGGATCCGCCTTTCGCCAACGCGGAGCACGCCTACGACGGCCTGACGCATAACCCGAAGGGCCGGCGCGTCAAGCTGATCCTGCGCTACAGCCCGGGCGGCTGAGGTTTTCGGGAGAGGGCGTCCCCGCCCTCCGGGAAGGTGAGACGCCTTCCCTCCCGGGCTAGCGCCTCCGGCCGATCTCGTCCACCTTGACGCTGGCTTCGCCGGTCCGCTTGTTGCGCCGGCGGGCGCGGAGCCGCCGGAACACGACGGCGCCGACGATCACCACCACAATCGCCAGTGCGACTATCTCCTGGAACCCTATAGTCATGCCGCCAGCTGGTAGGTGAGCATGCCGGCCAGCCAGGCAAAGCCGGACATGTAGACCCAGGCCCCCGCGGCCCATCGCCAGCTGTTGGTTTCCCTGGCGATCACGGCAACGGTGGAAACGCACTGCAGGGCAAAGGCATAGAAGACCAACAGTCCCAGGGCCATGGCCAGGGTAAACACAGGACGCCCATCCGGCCAGCGGGAAGCTTGCAGCCGTTCCCTGAGGCCGGCGTTGTCTTCGGCCTCGGAGCCGAGTGCATAGACGGTTCCCATCACACCGATTACGACCTCGCGCGCCGGAAATCCCGCTACCACGGAAGCCGATACCCGCCAATCCCACCCGAGCGGCCTGAAGACGGGTTCGATGGCCTTGCCGACGCGGCCAAGGAGGCTGAATTCCAGTTGCGCGGCACGTTCTTCGGCATTGAGCCGGCGCAGCCCGTAATCCGACCTGTCCGGGCCCTCGGCTGCCAGTTCCACGTTTGCGCGGCGTTCGGCGAAATCGGCCGCGATGACGTCCGAGCGCGGGAAATAACCGAGCGCCCAGATCATTACGCAAGCGGCGGCAATGACGGTTCCGGCCCGGGTAAGAAACACCCGCACCTTCGCCGTCAGCTTGAGGCCCAGAACCCGCGGGTTCGGCCACCGAAACGGCGGCATTTCCATGAAGAACGAAGCGCCCGCGCCGCGCAGGGCAATGCGCCGGGTCAGGAACGCGCTCAATGCGCCGCCCGCTATTCCCAGCAGATACAGGCCGAGTAGGATCAGGCCGTGGAGATTGATCCATCCATTCAGGTAATAGGCGGGAGGCACGAAACCGGATATGAGCAGCGCGTAAACGGGCAGGCGGGCGGAACAGGTCATCAGGGGAATCGCCACGATGGTGGCCAGCCGCGCGCGGCGGTCTCCGACCACCCGGGTGGCCATGATGGCCGGAACTGCGCAGGCGAAGCCGGAAAGCAGCGGAATGAAGGATTGGCCCGACAGGCCGCAGATTCTCAGCAGCCGATCCATCAGGAACGATGCGCGAGCCATGTAGCCGCAGTCCTCCAGGAACAGCACCAGGGCAAACAGGAAGATGATCTGCGGGACGAAAACCACGACCGCGCCCACGCCGGACCACAAGCCATCGATCAGAAGGCTGGACAGGGCGCCGTCGGGAAGCCTGACGAGGGCCCAGGCGCCGACCTCTTCGAAGAAGGCGCTGATGGCGTCCATCAGTGGCGCAGCCCAGGCGAAAACCGCCTGAAACACCGCGCTCATCACGACCAGAAACACGATGGGACCGGAAACGGGATGGCTGACCAGCCGTTCCAGCCAACCGGTCCGGGCGACAGCCGTCCGCGGGCCGGCCGCTCCGGCTTGCGCCAGCCATTGATCTATCTGGCGGTATCGGCGACGCGCCTCGCGGCTTTGAAGGCTTTCTCCGCCCAATTGTTCCCGCAGCCGGCGACGGACTTTCTCAAGCAGGCGCCGGGCATTCTGGCTGCCCGCTCCGACCAGGCGCCGCTCAAACTCGCCTCCGGTATCGATGATTGCACGCTCCACGCAGGCAAGCCCGGGCGCCGGAGCCACCAGATCGGCCTGCAATGCCACCGCCGCCTCGCGCACCTCGGGCATGACCGGCTCCGCGGAAACCTCCCCCTCGGCAAGCAGCCGCTCAAGAATCGAACGAAGGCCCTGAACTCCCTTGCCGCGGTTCGCCGTCATCGGCGCGACGGGGGCGGAAACCTGTTGCGCAAGTACCCTGACATCCAGCCTTTCTCCCTGGCGCTCCGCGACGTCCTGCATGTTCAGTGCAACAGCGACCGGCAATCCGAGTTCCCGCGTCTGGGAAAAGAGATAAAGGCTTCGCCGCAGATTGGTGGCGTCGGCCACGAGCAGCACTACATCCGGCCGCGGCAGTCCCTCGGCCATTCCGAGCACGACATCCAGGGTGATTCCGGATTCCGGCCCGTCCGCGGCCAGGGAATAGGCGCCGGGAAGATCCACCAGATCCACCTCGCGTTTTCCGAGGCGCGCGACGCCCGTGATCTTCTCGACGGTTACGCCGGGATAATTTCCGGTCCGTTGCCTGAGACCGGTGAGCCGGTTGAAGACAGTACTCTTGCCTGTGTTGGGGCAACCCAGTACCGCGATCAGCGGGCGGCATCGCATAGTGTTAACAGGCTCAAGTCTTTTCGGTGGGCGCCAGAACGCGAATCATGCGCGTTTGATCCCGCCGCAGGCACAGGGGATGGCCTCCGGCGGCAATTTCAAGGGGGTCGCCACCTATACCGCGGCGCAATACCCGGACGTGGACTCCCGGAACCAGCCCCAGGGTCAGGAGTTCGCGCGAGACCCGGCCATCGCCCGTTACGGCGCGAATTTCGCTGCCGCGGCTGGTGGGCAGTTCGTCAAGACCGATTTCTTTTGTCAAGGTGAGGCTTACGCTGGCAGGAGCGGATTGCGAGTCTAACATAAATGAGAATCATTGTTATTCGTCTTGTATTTCTATCTTTAATCTACGCTACGCGAACCGGTATAATTCGCCCCAATCATGGCGGACAAGCCCCTCTATCGAATCAGCTTCCTGAACCAGGGAAAGATCTACGAGATGTACGCGCGTGGCGTATCCCAGGGCGGCATGTTCGGGTTCGTCGAAGTGGATGGAATGGAGTTCGGGAAACGGACATCGCTGGTGGTGGACCCGGGCGAGGAAAAGATCAAATCCGAGTTCTCCGGTGTGCGCCGCACGTACATTCCCCTGCATTGCGTTCTGCGCATCGACGAAGTGGAGAAGCGCGGCGTGAGCAAGATTTCGACGGCCGAGGAAGGAAACGTGACCCAGTTTCCGGCGCCCGTGTATGCTCCTGGCGGGGCGGGTTCCGATTAGGCCATAAGGGATGCTGGCGCTTCCAGGTTCCGGCGCACTATCCCCGTTCCGACGCAAGCAACTCCTGAGCCGTTTGCAGGCCCGGGACCCCGGCGTCCGCGACGTAGGCGCGAGGCACCTGCACCTTGTCAGCATCGAACCGCAGCCGGAGGGCGCCGAACTCGACCGTTTGCGCGAACTGCTGAACTATGGGCCGGACTGGCCGCAGCCGGAGTTCGACGGCAGCGAGGAAGTGCTCCTGGCGCTGCCTCGCCGAGGCAGCATCTCGCCATGGTCCACCAAGGCCAGCGAGATCGCGCGCCTTTGCGGTTTTCCCAATACGCATCGAATCGAACGCGGCCTGCGCTATCAGATCGCGGCTTCGGGTCCGCTTGCCCCGGAATCGCGCGCCGAACTGTTCGACCGCATGACGCAGGACCTGTGTCCCGAGGACATCCCGCTGGGGGAGATCTTCGCCCCGGAGAGCCCCCGGCCGGCGGAAGCCGTGCCCTTGCTGTCGGAGGGCCGCAAGGCCCTGGAACGGGCCAATCGGGAAATGGCGCTGGCCTTGTCCGCGGAGGAAATTGCCTACCTGGAAGCGGGTTTCAGGAAGCTGGGACGGGACCCCACGGACACCGAGCTCATGATGTTCGCGCAGGTCAACTCGGAGCATTGCCGGCACAAGATCTTCAACGCCCGATGGTGGAATGGAGACGACCAGCTTCAACACTCGCTCTTTGATCTGATCCGCCAGACCTCGGCAAGCAGCCCCGAGGGACTGCTGTCGGCTTACGTCGACAATGCCGCGGTCATTTCGGGCGGGCCGGCCAGGCGGCTTTACCTGACCGGAAACGAGCACGAATACACCGTCGTGGAGGAGCCTGCGCATACCTGTATCAAGGTCGAGACTCACAACCACCCGACCGCGATTTCGCCCTTTCCCGGCGCCGCGACGGGATCCGGCGGTGAAATCCGTGACGGCGCCGCCACCGGGCGCGGCGCCCGCCCCAAGGCCGGCCTGACCGGGTTTACGGTTTCTGATCTCAGGGTCCCCGGCGCCCCCCGCCCCTGGGAGAATGAACGCCCAAGGCCGGACCGGCTTGCTTCTCCGCTGCAGATCATGCTCGAGGCGCCGATCGGCGCGGCGTCCTTCAACAACGAATTCGGCCGCCCGGCGGTAGCGGGATACTTCCGTTGCTTCGAACAGGATGGAACGGACCACTGGGGTTACCACAAGCCGATCATGGTCGCCGGCGGCGTCAGCGCAGTGCGCGATCCCGATGTGCACAAGATCAAGGCGCCTCCGGGCGCGCTGGTGGTGGTCCTGGGCGGACCCGCCATGCGGATCGGCGTCGGCGGAGGGTCCGCATCCTCAAGGGGCAGCGGCGCGGACCACGAGGAACTCGACTACGCATCGGTGCAACGCGGCAACGCCGAGATGCAAAGGCGCGCGCAGGAGGTCATTGACCGCTGCTGCGAACTGGGCCTGTCCAACGGGGGAGGTAACCCGATCCTCGCCATCCATGACGTCGGGGCCGGCGGCCTCTCGAACGCGATCCCGGAATTGCTGCACGACAGCCGGCGGGGCGCGGATCTTGCCTATGACGCCATCCCGAGCGCGGATCCGGGGATGTCGCCGCTGGAAACCTGGTGCAACGAGGCGCAGGAGCGCTACATGCTGGCGGTGGACGGGGTGCGGCTGGAGGAGTTCGAGGCCCTGTGCCGGCGCGAGCGTTGTCCGTGGTCGCTGCTCGGCCGGATGGACGACACCGGCCGGATCAGGCTGCTGCGTGAGACGGGACCGGCGCCCGTGAACATGCCGCTTGATTTGCTGTTCGGAGGCGCTTCCGGCGTGAACATGCACTTCTCGGAACGTGGACCGAAGGCGCACGCGCTGGATCTGGACGGCATCGATGTTCAGGAAGCCGCGAGTCGCGTCCTTGCCATGCCCGCGGTGGCCGACAAGTCCTTCCTGATCCACATAGGCGACCGGACTGTGGGCGGGCTGGTCGCGCGCGATCAATTGATCGGTCCCTGGCAGGTCCCGGTGAGCGATGTGGCCGTCACGGCACGGGACTTCTTCGGCCATGCCGGGGAAGCGATGGCAATGGGCGAGCGCACGCCGGTTGCGGTCATCGATCCGGCCGCCGCCAGCCGCCTCGCGCTGGCCGAGGCGTTGACGAATATCGCGGCCGCCGACATCGAACGGGCATCCCGCGTTCGGATATCGGCCAACTGGATGGCGGCGCCGGCCGAACCGGGTCAGGCGGAGGCCCTGCGCACGGCTGTAGAGGCCCTGTCGGCCTGTTGCCGGGAGTTGCGGGTTGCGGCCCCGGTGGGCAAGGATTCGCTTTCGATGCGGACCTCCTGGAACGACGAGGACGGGCGGGAACGCAGGGTTACGGCTCCGGTTTCGCTGGTGGTGACCGCGTTCGCGCCCGTGGCGAACCTGCGGCGCACGCTCACGCCTGAACTGGCGGACCGTCCCGGAACCCGTCTCCTGCTATTCGACCTGTCGCTCGGCCGAAACCGGCTGGGAGGGAGTTGCCTGGCCCAGGCCTTCGACCGTCCCGGGGGCGAACCTGCCGATCTGGACGAGCCGCGCCTGCTGGGCGCGCTGGTCGAAACGCTGCGCAAGCTGGCCGATGAAGACGTTGCCCTGGCATGGCACGATCGGTCCGACGGAGGACTCTTCGTCACGCTCTGCGAAATGGCCTTCGCCGGGCGTCTGGGCCTTCGGCTGAGGCTGCGGGATGCCGGGAGAGACGCCCTGCCGGGATGTCTGTTTGCGGAGGAGCCCGGCGGCGTGCTGCAGGTGCGCGAGGAGCACGGGGAGAGAGTCCGCTCCCTGTGCCGTGAGAACGGACTGGATGAATGCCTGCAGGACCTGGGCGAAGTCACGGCCTCGCAGGAAGGATTGCCCCGTCCCCGCGAAATCAGGATCCGACACCGGGACGGCAGCTTGAAATTCGACCGTGTGGAATTGCACCAGCGCTGGTCGGAGTTGAGTTTCCGCATGCAGTCGCTGCGGGACAACCCCGAGACGGCGCGGGAGCAATACCAAAACGTGCTTGACGAGAAGGATCCCGGGTTGACGGCCGTCGCCGGGCACCTTCCGCGTGTAACCGGCAAGACGCCCGGAGGCGGCGCCAGCCCCCGGGTGGCGATATTGCGCGAGCAGGGCGTAAACGGGCAGGCGGAAATGGCCGCGGCCTTCACGCAAGCGGGCTTTCAGGCCGTGGACGTGCATATGTCGGACATTCTCGATGGCGCGGAGGACTTGAGCGGGTTCCAGGGCCTGGCGGCCTGTGGCGGATTCTCTTACGGCGACGTACTCGGAGCGGGCGGCGGATGGGCGCGGTCCATCCTGATGAACGGGCGCGCGCGCGAGGTCTTTGCGCGGTATTTCGAAATGCCGGACCGGTTCACGCTGGGCGTATGCAATGGCTGTCAGATGCTGAGCCTGGTTTCCGAGCTCATTCCCGGATGCGAGCACTGGCCGCGCTTTACCCGCAACCGCTCCGAACAATTCGAGGCGCGGCTCAGCATCGTTCGGATCGAGCCCAGCCCTTCCGTGCTGCTTGCGGGCATGGAGGACTCCCTGCTGATGATCGCGACCTCGCACGGCGAGGGGCGGGCCGAATTCGCCACGCCCGCACAGCGCAGGCAGTGTGAGGAGGATCAACTGGCCGCTTGCCGGTTCGTGGATGGGCTAGGGGAAGCCACGGAAGCGTACCCGGCCAATCCGAACGGCTCGCCCGGGGGACTGGCCGGACTGACGTCGAAGGACGGGCGGGTGACCGCCCTGATGCCGCATCCGGAACGGCTGTTCAGGACCGTGCAGCACTCCTGGCACCCGCCCGGCTGGGGCGAGCACGGGCCGTGGATGCAGATGTTCGTCAACGCCCGTTCCGCCGTCGACTGATCCGTATTGCATGCTTCCGACGCTGGTCATGGGCGGCGAACAATTGTCCGGCTACGGATGGCCGGGCGGCCATCCCTTCGGGCTGGACCGGCACGGAGCATTCGAGCAGGCGATGTCGAGGCTGGATTTCGGTGACGCCGTGCAATGCGAGTCGGCGCCGCCGGCGGTTCTGGAAGAATTGGCGCGGTTTCACAGCCGGGAATACCTTGAGTTCGCCGAGCGACGCTGCGAGGAGGACCGCGGCTTCCTGGACGGCGGCGACACGCCGGCCCGAAAGGGCTTGTTTGAGGCTGCCCGTAATGTCGTCGGCGCCGCGCTCCACGCCACCGAAGCGATCATGCAGGAAAGGGTCGGCAATGCCTTCCTGCCGATAGGCGGGTTGCATCACGCCGGCCGGGAGCACGCCGCGGGCTTCTGCGTGCTCAACGACATCGGCGTCGTGATCGAGACCCTGCGTTCCGTTTACGCGGTGCAACGCATCGCGTACGTGGATATCGACGTGCATCACGGCGACGGCGTCTACTATGCCTACGAAGAGGACCCGCAGTTGTTCTTCGCGGACATTCACGAGGATGGACGCTGGCAGTACCCGGGAACAGGCGGGGAGGACGAGCGGGGGAGGGGGCCGGGACGGGGCGGCAAGATCAATCTTTGCCTTCAACCGGGAGACGGCGATGTGCAGTTTCTGGCGGCATTCGAAAGGGTCGAGGCGCACCTCAGCGAAAGCGCACCGGAATTCATACTGCTGCAATGCGGCGCCGACGGATTGCGGGGCGATCCGCTGGGCGGGCTGAATTACAGCGCCAGGGCCCATGCGCATGCAACGCAGCGCCTGTGCGCATTGGCGCGCTCCGCCTGCGAAGGCCGGGTCCTGGCGATGGGCGGGGGCGGCTACTCGCGCGAGAATCTGGCCGGCGCCTGGACCGAGGTGGTCAGGAACCTGGTGAAGGGACGATAGGAGTGGGGGCATGCCCCCCACAACGTTGCCCTCACGGCGTCCCGCCCTCCACGAAGGCGGGACGCCTTCAGGACGCCTTCGGGTGTTCCATGGCGGCCGTTGCCGGTACACTTGCCTGAAACCCGAACCGCCCGCATTTCACTAAACCGGGATGTCCCGAGAACTGCCGTACACGAGAGACAGCCATGGCCACCGAATACCCTGAAATTGCCCGATTCGATCCCCGGCTCGCCGAGGCCCTGCAGGCCGAAGTGATCCGTCAGGAGGATTTTGTCGAGCTCATCGCCTCGGAAAACTATGCCAGCCGCCGCGTGATGGAGGCGCAGGGCTCGGTTCTCACCAACAAGTATGCCGAGGGCTACCCGGGACGCCGCTATTACGGCGGTTGCGAGCATGTGGACGTCGCCGAATCGCTGGCCATCGAACGGGCGTCGCGCCTGTTCGGGGCGGACTACGTCAACGTCCAGCCGCACTCGGGAACGCAGGCCAATACGGCGGCCTACCTGGCGCTCCTGAAGCCGGGCGACAGGATTCTGGGCATGGACCTGAGCCACGGCGGGCATCTCACGCACGGCTCGCCGGTAAACATCTCCGGAAAGCTGTTTGAGGTGTCGAGTTACGGGCTCGACCCCGGGACGGAGCTGATCGACTACGACCAACTGCGCGACAAGGCCTTGAAACACCGGCCGCACATGATCGTGGGCGGGTTTTCGGCGTATTCGCGCGTCGCCGACTGGAAGATCTTCCGCGAGGTCGCCGACGAGGTCGGCGCCTATCTGATGGTGGACATGGCGCACGTGGCCGGGCTGGTTGCGGTGGACGAATACCCCAACCCGACCCCGCTGGCGGACGTGGTGACCAGCACGACGCACAAGACGCTGCGGGGGCCGCGTGGCGGGCTGATACTGGCGCGGGACAACCCGGAAATCACCAAACGTCTGCGCTCGCTGGTCTTCCCCGGTACCCAGGGAGGACCGCTCATGCATGCCATCGCGGCCAAGGCGGTGGCCTTCCAGGAGGCCCTGCAGCCGGAATTCCGCGACTATCAGCGCCAGGTAAAGAGCAATGCGGCCGCGCTTGCCGAGGGCCTGAGCGAGAGAGGATTGCGCATCGTTTCCGGCAAGACCGAGAATCACCTGTTTCTCGTCGACCTGGGACAAGCGGGAGTGACCGGCGCCGAGGCGGAAGAGGCTCTGGACCGGGCGAACATCACGGTCAACAAGAATGCAGTTCCCAACGATCCCCGCCCGCCCATGGTGACCAGCGGCTTGCGTCTCGGTACGCCTGCCTGCACGACCCGCGGTTTCGGCGGGGCGGAGATGGCATTGCTGGCGGATTCGATTGCCTCGGTGGTGGAAAGTCCCGACGATGAAGCCCTGATTGCGCGCGTGCGGGAACGGGTGCTGGAGACCTGCCGGCGTTTTCCGGTTTACTCCTAGTGTCACCCCCGGCGCAAAGTGCCATATCCGGCCAGGCTGCCGATCCACGCGTGGATCGGCGCTGGATGATGGAGGCGCTGGAGCTGGCCGGCAGGGGACTGAACACCGCCGATCCCAATCCACGCGTCGGCTGCGTCCTGGTAAGGGACGGCCAACTTGTCGGCAGCGGATGGCATCAGCGAACAGGCGAAGACCACGCCGAAATTCTTGCGCTGAAGGAGGCCGGTACGGCGGCGAAGGGCGCTACCTGCTACGTATCCCTGGAGCCTTGCGCGCACACTGGCCGAACCGGTCCCTGCGCGGATGCCCTGGTGGCCGCCGGAATATCTCGCGTGCTCTTCGCTGTGACCGACCCGAACACCAGCGTCCGGGGGGCAGGCGCGCTGCAGCTGCGGGAGGCCGGCATCGAGGTCCAGACGGGATTGCTGGAAGCGGAAGCGCGGGAGTTGAACCCCGGTTACTTCTCGCGCTGGGAACGGGGCCGGCCCTGGGTGCGGGCCAAGCTGGCCGCCAGTCTTGATGGCCGCACCGCACTGCCAAACGGAGTTAGCCAGTGGATTACCTCTCCCGAGGCGCGTCACGACGGACACGGCTGGCGGGCACGCAGTTCGGCGGTCCTCACCGGCATCGGGACCTTGCTGGCCGATGATCCCCGCCTGGATGCACGGCGCGAGGACCTTGGCGACATCTGTCCCCCCGCACGCGTGGTAGTGGATTCGAAATTACAGACGCCGCCCGCCGCCCGGCTGTTCACGCGACCCGGCGACATCCACCTTTTGTATTGCGCGCCGGATGATGAGGCCCTGCGGCGCAGGGCCGCGGACCTGTCGAAGGCGGGGGCTGATGTGCGCAGGTTGCCTGCGGGCAGCAATGGGCGGGTTTCGCTTCCGGCGGTAATGGAACTGCTCGTGGACATGGAAATGAACGAAATCCACGTGGAGGCGGGCGCGGTTTTTTGCGGCGCGCTTCTGAAAGAGAAACTCATCGACGAGGTAGTCCTGTATACGGCGCCGGTACTGCTCGGTGACGGCGGTGCCGGGCTGTTCCGGCTGGCGCCTTTTGAGGACATGAGCCAGCGCCCGTCATTCCGGGTGCTGGAAGCGGGCAGGGTGGGGCCGGACGTGCGGCTGATACTCGCGCCCGCGGGGGACTGAAATGTTCACGGGCATTGTTCAGACCATCGGCAGCGTCCGAGAGGTGGAGACCTTCGAAAGCGGCGACCGGCGTCTGCGCATAGACGCGCAGGGAATTGCCGCGCCGGCGCTGGGAATCGGCGCCAGTCTTTGCGTCAGCGGCATCTGCCTGACAATCGTGGGATCCGCTGACGGCATCGTGGACGTGGACGTGTCGGCGCGAACGCTGGCCGACACGGCGCTCGGCGAATGGCTTGCCGGACACAGGGTCAACCTGGAGCCGGCCCTCGCGGCCGGAGACGCGCTGGGAGGGCACTTTGTGATGGGTCACGTGGACGGCGCCGCGGATGTCGTTCGACGTCGCGAGGACGGGCGCTCCGTCGAACTGGCCCTGTCTGTCGCCGCGGAGCTGAGAAAATTTGTTGCACCCAAGGGGTCGGTTGCGCTGGACGGCGTGAGCCTGACCATCAATGATGTCCTGAAGGACTCGTTTACGGTCAACCTGGTGCCGCACACGCTCGAGGAAACCACGCTGTCCGATTGCCGCGTCGGGAGCCGGCTCAACCTCGAAGTCGATATCATTGCGCGTTACGCGGCGCGATTGCTAGAGTCGTGACACGCTCCCGGAGCGCCGAACCCACCATGTTTTCCAGCATCGAAGAAATCATTGCAGAAATAAGTGCGGGCCGCATGGTCATCATCGTCGATGACGAGGACCGCGAGAACGAGGGCGATCTGGTGATGGCCGCGTCAAGTGTCACCGCGCCGGACATCAACTACATGAGCCTGCACGGCCGCGGCCTGATCTGCCTGACCCTCACCCCCGAGCATTGCAGTCAGCTGCGCCTGCCGCTGATGGTGGCGGACACCAACGTGCAGCGCAGCACCAATTTCACGGTTTCCATCGAGGCGGCGGAGGGCGTTACCACTGGAATATCCGCGCATGATCGGGCGCATACCATCCGGGTGGCTGCCGCACCGGGCGCGCGTGCGGAGGACCTTCGCCAGCCCGGACACGTCTTCCCGGTCATGGCGCAGCCCGGCGGCGTGCTCAGCCGCGCCGGCCACACCGAGGCGGGCTGCGACCTGGCGCGCCTCGCCGGAATGCCGCCCTCCGCGGCAATTGTGGAGATCCTCAATGCTGACGGCAGCATGGCGCGGCGCCCCCAGCTGGAGAAATTCGCCACCAAAAGGGGACTGAAGATCGGCAGCATCGCGGACCTGATCCGCTACCGTCTCGAAAAGGACAAGTTTGTCGAACGCCTGGAAGAACGGAATGCCCGCACGCGCTTTGGACCCTGCAGGTTGATGGCCTACGAAGACCAGGTCGCGCGTACGGTCCACCTCGCCCTGGTGCATGGCGATCTCCGCAAGACCGAGGCGCCGCTGGTTCGGGTGCACGTTCATAACACGCTGCGCGATTCGGCGGGCGTGCAGGCAGACCTGGGCTGGCCGTTCGACGCGGCGCTTAGCCAGATTTTTGCATCTCCCGCGGGTGTGGCTGTCCTCCTGTGCTATGAGGAATCACCTCGAAGCATGATGGCCGCCATGTCGTCGCTGAATGGCCCGTCCAGGTCCGGCGGCGATGGAGGCAGCGACTTGCGAACCATTGGGGCCGGCGCGCAGATTCTTCGCGACCTCGGGTTGACGCGAATGCGGGTTCTGGGTGCTCCCCGGAACATTCATGCGCTTTCGGGGTTCGACCTGGAAATCGTCAAGTTCGTCGACGCGGGGGACTAGTGACATGTCACCGGAAGCCGCGGCACCAAAGACATCCAGTCTGAAGGTCCTGATCGTTACGGCGGACTTCTACGAAGACCTTGGCGAGCGACTGGAAAAGGGCGCCCTACGCCGCTTTCTGGAGACCGGAGTGCCCAGCGAGCGAATCCTGCTCCGGAGAGTGCCGGGCTGCTGGGAACTGCCGCTGGCGGTGCAACGCCTGATACGGCGTCATGCGCCGGACGCCGTGGCCGCTCTGGGCGTGCTCATTCGGGGCGAAACCGACCACTACGATCATATCGCGCGGGAGAGCTGTGCCGGACTGATGCGGGTAAGCCTTGAAGAGGAAGTCCATGTCGCCCTGGGCGTACTGACCTGCCGGGACCGCGCACAGGCCGAAGAGCGCTGCGGCGTGCGGAGCCCGGAGCACAACAAGGGACGCGAGGCCGCCAACGCGATCCTGCGCATGCTGCCCGCGGAAGCCTCCTGACCCGTGCGTTGGGAGCGCCGCCGCCGGGCCCGCCGGCTACTGGTTCAGGCGCTGTATCAGCAACAGCTCGCCGGTTCCGATGCGGACGAAATACTGGCGCAGTTCCGGCTGCGCGAGGACTACCGCCAAGCGGATACGGAGTTCTTCAGGGACCTGCTTCGCGCCGCAACGGCGGGACTCGAAGAGCTGGACCGGCAGATCTCGACTGCCAGCGATATCCCCACCGAGCGAATCGACCCGGTTGAGCGGGCAGTTCTCTGGAGCGCCCTGGCAGAAATGCAGGGCAGCGATACGCGGCGGGCAGTAGTCATCAACGAGGCGATCGAACTGGCCCGTGAATTCGGCGCCGACCAGGGTTACCGTTTTGTCAACGCAGTGCTGGATCGCTGGGCCAGGGCCAATCCCGAAAGCGAACGCGGTGCGGAATCCGATCATGCCGGCTGAGAAGGAAGATTGGCTGATCGAGACCGTGTTTGCCCGTCATTCGGCGGATGGCGAACAGGTATTGATCGGCCCCGGAGACGACGCCGCCATGCTTCGCTGTCCCCCTGGGGAGCAGTTGCTGATTACCACGGACACGCTGAATGAGAGGGTGCATTTTCCCGCCGAGACACCCGCTCATGCCATCGGTCACCGGGCATTGGCCGTCAGCCTCAGCGACCTGGCGGCAATGGCCGCGCGGCCGCTTTGGGCCGTCGTAACGCTTTCCGTTCCTGCCGTGGACGAGGAATGGCTGCGCGAATTCTCTGACGGACTTTATTCGCTGGCCGACGAACTTGGCGTGCGGATTGTGGGCGGGGACTTCGTGCGCGGGCCGCTCAGCATCACCGTGACCGCGCATGGTTCCACCCGGAAAGCAGCGGTGTTGCGCCGGGGAGGGGGCAGTGCGGGTGACGGCATCTGGGTATCCGGCTTTCTTGGTGATGCCGCCGCCGGCCTGGAGCTGATCAAGCATCGCCTGGAAGGAAAGGAGGTCCCGGGAGCGACGCGCAGTTTCTCTGAGGAAGCGCTGGTTCGCCGCTTCTGCTACCCGCAACCGCGTATAGAACTGGGCGCGCATCTTGGCGGAATCGCAAGCGCCTGCATGGACCTGTCCGATGGCCTGATGATGGATCTGCCGCGTCTTCTGCGACACTGCCAGGCGCAAGGGCGCATTGCGGCGGAGAACCTCCCGGTCTCAGGCGCGCTGCGCGAATTCGCCGACCGGGACGATGCATACCGGCTGGCGCTGGCGGGCGGGGACGACTACGAGCTTTGCTTTACCGTCCCTCCCGACAGCGAGCATCGGCTGAAATCCTTGCCTGGTGAGCCTGAGCTTGCCCGTATCGGCGAGCTGTACCCGGGAGAAGGACTTGTCCTGACGCGCGGGGGGAAGGCCTGGGAACCGACGGATTCCGGTTTTCGCCATTTTTGGTGAAAGGGCGGCTCATTCAACTCGCGGGCTCAGGGTTGGGGCTTGGCCGCTTGCCCGTGGCGCCGGGCACCTGGGGATCGCTTGGGGGCCTGCTGACCTGGTGGCTTACGCTGCCGATGGGCCGGGGCTTGCAGGCGCTATTGCTGATCGGCGCCGCGGTGCCCGCCGCCTTCATCTGCGGCGCCTGCGCCCGCAGGGCCGGGCGGGAAGACCCTTCCTTTATCGTCCTTGACGAAGTGCTGGGCATGTACCTGGCGCTGCTGTTCCTGACCCCGTCTTTGCCGTGGGTCCTGGCGGCTTTCGTGCTGTTCCGGCTGCTAGACATCCTCAAGCCCTGGCCGGTAAGCCTGATGGAGAAGAGATTTGCCGGGGGAGCCGCCATCCTTCTGGATGATCTCGTAGCGGGGGCAATGGCAGCATTAGTAATTCTCATATTACAAATGGTTATAAAAATAACCTGATGGAAAAGATCAATAAAGGACGTATCGGGGCGATCATTGTTATCGTTACCGTGATACATGCCCTCAGCCCTCTCGCCATGCAGATTTTCGTGCCGGCGCTGCCGAGTATCCGGGCCAGCTTTTCCGCCACGGTGGCCGACACGCAATGGGTGATTTCCGGTTTTTCCGCGGCACTCGCTTTCGCCATGCTCGCCTATGGTCCGATCTCCGATCGTTATGGGCGAAGGCGGGTCGTCCTGTTGGGGCTGACAGTGTTCTGTATCGGCTCCGCCATCAGTTACTGGGCGGATTCACTGGCCATGCTGGTACTGGGACGGGTGGTGCAGGCGGTGGGCGTGGCGGCGGGATCCACGATGGCTCGCGCGGTGGCGGCGGACGTGATTCCGCCGGAGAAACTGGCGCGCGCAGTGAGTTTCATGACCATGGCGCTGGTCATGGGCCCCATGGTGGCGCCGGTCATCGCCGGCTATCTCGTTACCGCAGCGGGTTGGCGGAGCATTGCACTGTTGCTCGGCGCCGTTTCCGCTCTGTTGCTGCTCATGGCCATCAAGTGGATGCCGGAAACCCACAGGCCCGAGCGTGGAAAGCCGGTTTCAGCGGTTGGCAACGACAAATCGTCGAGCGGGACATCGCCTTTCCTTACCCCGGCGTTTATCGGCCATCTGACGGTCCTGATCGCCGTCCAGGTGGGCGTGTACGGCTATCTGTCCGCCTCCCCGTATCTGGTCATCGATCGGCTTGGTTATGAGCCGTTTGAATTCGGCTATGTGTTCATCTACCTGACGGTCGGATACCTGCTGGGCACCGCATTCTCCGGCTGGGGCGTCGTGTCCAGTCGCGCGCTGTTGGCCTGCGGAATCCTGTCGTACGCGATCGGAGGCGGCCTGATGCTGGGTCTGGCGGCAAATGGCGTTGTCAACCTGTACTCGCTCGTTGGCCCGGCCATCATGCTCAGTTTCGCCAACGGCATTTCCCAGCCGCAGTGCATGGCGGCTGCGCTTTCGGCAGCGCCCCAGCGCCGGGGAGCCGCTTCCAGCATTGTCGGCTTTTCGCAGATCATGGCGGGCGGCGTGGGCTTTCAGCTCATGGGCTGGCTGCCGAGCGGCTCTCCGACTCCGATGACCATGCTCATTTGTGCCTGCGCGGTGACCGGCGGCATCGGCCTGCTGATGATCTACCTGCGGCCCCTGGCGCCTTCGACGGCCTGATGGCCGCGCGGCCATCAGGCCGCGGGGGCCGGCTTTACGCCAGCTCGTTTTCCAGTCGAGCGAAAAAATCGAGGCATTCGGGGTTCGCCAGTGCCTTGCGGTTGGCTACTTCGCGGCTGTGCATGACTTCCCGAACAGCCAGTTCGCTGATTTTTCCGCTGACCGTGCGCGGTAGATCGGGGGCAATTATGATTCTTGACGGCACGTGGCGCGGACTGGCGTCGATACGCAGCGCTTCCCGCACCCGCGCCTTCAGTAATTCCTGGTCAGCCGCTTCATCGCGCAGCCGCAGAAAGAGAACGATGCGCACATCGCCGTCGTGTTCCTGCCCGACGGCCAAAGCCTCGGCCACTTCGTCAAGCGCCTCCACCACGCGATAGATTTCCGCGGTGCCGATCCGGATCCCGCGGGGATTGAGCACCGCGTCCGACCGGCCGTAAATGACCATGCCGCCGGTTTCGGTGATGGCGGCATAGTCGCCGTGCGCCCATACTCCGGGAAATTTCGCAAAATAGGCCCCGTGATACTTCCTGCCGCCGGGATCGTCCAGGAAACCCAGAGGCATTGACGGGAAGGGACGGGTGCAGACCAGTTCACCCGGCTGCCCGCGAACCGGTCGACCCCCGGAATCAAATACGTCGACCGCCATTCCCAGCGCCCGGCACTGCATTTCCCCCCGGTGGACGCTGAGCATCGGATTTCCGGTGGCGAAGCAGCCCAGCAGGTCTGTGCCGCCTGCGATCGAGGCCAGCATGATGTCTTGAGCAATTTTGCGATAGACGTAGTCGTAGCTTTCCGGTGCAAGCGGCGACCCTGTGGAAAGGAGGGTATGAAGCGAAGACAGGTCAAACCGGGAACCAGGATTTTCCCTGGCATTCTCCATGGCCTTTAGATAAGCGGCGCTTGCGCCGAAGATGCTCACGCCCTCCTCGGCTGCGATTTTCCAGAGAGCGCCGGGATCCGGGTGCGCGGGCGAGCCGTCGTACAGCAGCAGGGTGGAACCCGAGGCCAGGCCGCTTGTCAGCCAGTTCCACATCATCCATCCGCAGGTCGTAAGGTAGAACATCGTGTCGGCGGGCTTAAGGCCGATATGCAGCCGGTGCTCCTTGACATGCTGAATCAGCACGCCGCCGGCGCGGTGAATGATACATTTGGGCGCTCCGGTGGTGCCTGACGAGAACACCACATAAAGGGGATGGTCGAAACTCAGCGGCTCGAATTCCGCTGGCCGTGTATCACCAAAGTCGTCGAACAGCAAGATTCCCGCTGTAAACGCCGCGGACCGGGATCTGCCCGGATGAGGCGCCAGCAGCGTTGCCCGCAAATCCGGCAGTCCGTTGCGGATTTCCCGAAGTTTCGGCCCGCAGTCCATCCATTGTCCGCGCCAGTAGTAGCCATCGGCCGCCAGCAGCACCTTGGGTTTCAACGGCCTGAATCGCTCCAGGACCGCCCCCACGCCGAAGTCCGGCGAGCAGGAACTGAAGACCGCTCCCAGGCTGGCGGCGGCCAGCATGAACGCGACCGTTTCCGGACGGTTCGGCATCCACGCAGCCACGCTGTCGCCCTTCCGCACTCCCAGCGCCGAGAGGCCGGCGGCAATCCGCCCGACCTGAGCGCGCAAATCCCCGTAGGTGGTGTTCGAACGATTGCCGGACTCATCGCGATAGATCAGCGCAATCCGCGATGCGCTTTGCCAGAGCAGATTCTCGGCGAAATTCAAACGCGCCCCGGCAAACCACTCCGCGTCCTGAAACCGCTCTGCGGGCTCAAATGCGACCGTGGGCTCCCTGCTGGCCTTGATTTCGCAGAACTGCCAAAGCCGCTCCCAGAACTCTTCGGGCTCCTCCACCGACCAGCGGTGCAGCGCAGCATGATCCGAGTGTCCCGCATCCGTCATGAAGCGCGCCATGGCGCTGGCGCTCGCCTGCTCGGGCGAAGGAGTCCAAACGCAATCGCTCACACAGCCATTATCCCGCACGCTGGGTTTTCCGTCGGTTCACCAGTGGCTGCACGCCAACCGTGTCCGCTTTCCCTCCATCAAGGGTCGCAGTTGATCCACAGCCCAGGAGTACGCAAACGCAGCAACCAATGAGAATGCCATCACCCCCGCCAAGCGGTGAAGATGCCTTTGAGAAAGGTCACGATGACAGCCACGCTTGCGGCGAGAATGGCGCGCAATATGGAATTCTTTGCCTTCGCCCCTCTTCCTGAATTTCTCATCGCCCAAAGGATAAAATACTGATCGACAGCCTGAGTTTCAGGGCCCGCAGACAGGCTGGGTAAAAAATAAAAGAACTGGAGCCCCCTTAAACAGCTTTGCCGCGCCGGAGTGGCTTCATTCACGGCGCAGCTAATTTCGAGCTTCATTTTCCTCAAAAAGATGATGGTGTTGACCAAGGCGCCCCAAGCGGCTGCATGGTTCATATCGGCTGAAGAAGCCGGAGGGATTAACTGGATGAATAGAAAAGAATGGTTCGTTTCCGGGAAAACTTTGCTGTTGATGGCTGTTTTTCTGATTGCGGGAGTTCCGGCAGCGGCTCAAGAATCGGTCGCTAACATAACTCTTACTGCGGACAGCATAGCGGAGAAGGGAGGAACTTCGACTGTTACGGCGAAGCTGAAAGGCCCGGCTTCTCTGAGGGGTTACTTTTCGTATGGCCTGACTGGTAGCACGGCAACTTTAGGCGTGGACTTTGTCACAGGGACCCTTCATGGCTCGGTTTCCTCAGCAAGCGTCACTTTTTCCGCCAAGGATGACAAGATATTCGATCCAGGTGAAACGATCAGTGTCAGCTTCACTTATACCGCCACACTATTTGATGTTCCTGTCGAGACCTTTCCGGCGGGCAATGTAATCATAAGCATTAAGGACGATGAATCTCCACCTGAAATATCACTTTCAACGGCTTCTGCGACGTTGGATGAAGATGACGGATCGAAAAGTTTGACAGTTCGATTGAGTTCCAAGAGTACTGTGCCTGCGACCGTCCAATTTACGACTGCTGATGGATCGGCGAAGTCTGGAACGGATTACAAACAAGCGGCTGGGACACTTACCTTTGCTGCCGGCGAGAGGGAAAAGACGATTGAGGTGTCGGCCAAGGATGACAAAGTGGACGAGCCGAACGAGACATTCGAGGTCAGGCTGAGCAATCCGTCCAACGCGTCGCTGGGGAGTCCCTCCAAGGCCACGATCACGATTGCGGACAATGATGACCCGCCGACCGTTTCGCTGTCCTCGTCGAAGACGGTGGACGAGGGCTCCGGCGCCGTCAGCCTGACGGTGAGCTTGAGCGGAAAGAGTGGCAAGAAGGCGAAGGTCGATTATGCGACCGCCAACGTTACGGCGGCTTCGGGTTCGGACTATACGTCTGCCTCCGGGACACTGACTTTTGAAGCGGGCCAGACATCGAAGACGATTTCGATTGCGATTGCCGAAGATTCCATCGACGAGCCCGACGAGACTTTCACGGTGAGCTTGAGCAATCCCTCAAACGTCACTTTGGGAAGTTCTTCCAAGACCACCGTAACGATCGAGGATAACGACAAGGCCCCCACCCCTTCACTTTCGCTCTCTTCGTCCACGATCGAGGAAGGTGATTCGACCGAGGTGAAGGCTCACTTGAGCCATCCTTCGAGCGAGCCGACTACCGTGACGGTATCCGCTTCCGGCGTGACGGTCGCAGGCGGCAAGCTGACGATTCCGGCGGGCGAGAAGGACAGCAGCGGCAGCGCCACGCTCACTTCCATCGACGACAACGTGCGTACCGGGGATCGCACGGTGACGGTATCGGGCACGGCCCGTAATTCTCAGGGATTGAAGTCTCAGCCATCGGACGTCACCCTGACCATAGAGGACAACGATCGCATCTCCACGCGCGTCACCCTTTCGGTGTCTCCGTCGTCGATTGACGAGGATGGCGGCAGCCAGACGTTGCGGGTGACGGGCAAGCTCAACCATTCCGCGCGTGCGTCGGCCACGGACGTGAGCGTGTTGATTGCCGGCACGTCCAAGACTCTGACGATTCCGGCGGGTGAGTCCAGCGGTTCCGTGGATATTTCGTACACGCCGCAGGACAACAATAAGGATGAGCTGGACTGGACGGTGGATGTGACGGGTTCCACGTCCGTGTCCAGTCTTTCGGTGAGCGGGACATCGTTTACGGTGCGCGACGACGATCCTCCGCCCAAGGTGTCGCTGTCGCCGTCTTCAGTGCGAGTCTCCGAAGGCTCGGGTTCGGTGCATCTTAAGGTTCGCCTGGATGAAGCGAGCGGCTATACGGTGAAGGTGAACTACAAAACGGTGGACGGCTCCGCCAAGGCGGGCTCGGACTACACCTCGGCATCCGGGACGCTGACATTCTCTCCCGATCAGACGGAGAAGGCACTCTCGATCACGCTCAAGGACGATTCCACCGTTGAGCCGAACGAGACGTTCGAGGTGCGGCTGAGCAGTCC
Source organism: Gammaproteobacteria bacterium (assembly GCA_963666765.1). Lineage (GTDB taxonomy): Bacteria > Pseudomonadota > Gammaproteobacteria > Steroidobacterales > Foliamicaceae > Foliamicus. The sequence continues at coordinate 699,139 of OY762933.1, read as the reverse complement.
GTCCAGAGCCACCCTGGGCAGTCCGTCGAAGACAACCGTCACGATCACCGACGACGATGACGCTAACGTGCCTGAGGTCTCGCTGTCCTCGGCGTCCTTGTCGGCCTTGGAGGACGTCGGTTCGGTGGACCTGACGGTCCGTCTGGATACGGCGGCCGCCGGTGCGGTGACGGTGGACTACGCCACCGCAGACGGCTCCGCGAAGTCCGGGGCGGACTACGTGACCGCTTCCGGCACGCTGACGTTTGCAGCAGGCGTGACGGAGAAGACGCTCTCGGTCACGCTCAAGGACGATTCCATCGACGAGCCCAACGAGGACTTCACGGTGCGCCTGAGCAGTCCTTCCGGGGCCACGCTGGGCAGCATCAAGAGCACGGTGGTTACCATTACCGACAACGATCCTCGGCCTGAGGTATCGCTGTCGTCGGCTGCTGTCCGGGTAGCCGAAGGCTCGGGTTCGGTGCATCTTAAGGTCCGCCTGGATGAAGCGAGCGGCTATACAGTCACGGTGGAGTATGCGACAGCGGACGGCTCCGCCAAGGCGGGCTCGGACTACACCTCGGCATCCGGGACGCTGACCTTCTCTCCCGATCAGACAGAGAACACGATCGAGGTGTCGGTGACCGACGACAAGGTGGCCGAGTCGAACGAGACGTTCGAGGTCGAGCTGAGCAGTCCGTCCAAAGCCACATTGGGCAGCACCGCGATCACTACCGTCACGATCACCGACGACGATAACGCTACCGTGCCTGAGGTCTCGCTGTCCTCGGCGTCTGTGTCGTTTTCCGAAGGCACCGGCTCGGTGGACCTGACGGTTCGCCTGGATATGGCCTCCTCCACCGCGGTGACGGTGGACTACGCCACTTCGGATGGCTCCGCGAAGTCCGGGGCGGACTACGTGTCCGCATCCGGCACGCTGACGTTTGCGGCGGGCGTGACGAAGCAGACGGTCTCGGTCACGCTCAAGGACGATTCCATTGACGAGCCCAGCGAGACGTTCGAGGTGCGGCTGAGCAGTCCTTCCGGGGCCACCCTGGGCAGCATCAAGAGCACGGTGGTTACGATTACCGACGACGATCCTCCGCCCAAGGTTTCGCTGTCGTCTTCTTCAGTGGAGGTAGCGGAAAGTGCGGGTTTGGTGCGTCTCAAGGTTCGCTTGAGTGAAGCAAGCGGCTATACGGTGAAGGTGAACTACAAAACGGTGGACGGCTCCGCCAAAGCAGGCTCGGACTACACCTCGGCATCCGGTACGCTGACCTTCTCCTCCGGCCAGAAGGAGAAGACGATCGAGGTGTCGGTGACGGACGACAAGCTGGCCGAGTCGAACGAGACGTTCAAGGTCGAGCTGAGCAGTCCGTCCAAAGCCACATTGGGCAGCACCGCGATCACTACCGTCACGATCATCGACGACGATGGCGCTAACGTGCCTGAGGTCTCGCTGTCCTCGGCGTCCGCGTCGGTTTCCGAAGGCGCCGGCCCGGTGGACCTGACGGTCCGCCTGGATACGGCGGCCACTTCCGCTGTGACGGTGGACTACGCCACTTCGGATGGTTCTGCCAAAGCAGGCCCGGACTACACCTCGGCTTCCGGCACGCTGACGTTCGCGGCGGGCGTGACCCGGAAGACGGTCTCGGTCACGCTCAAGGACGATTCCATCGATGAGCCCAGCGAGGGCTTCACGTTGCGCCTGAGCCGTCCCTCCGGGGCCACCCTGGGCCGCCGTTCGGCGGCCACGGTCACGATCCAGGATAACGATGATGCGCCTGACGTCTCTCTGGTATTGACGCCGTCTTCGATTTCGGAGGAGGGCGGCGTGAGCGGGGTCACGGCGCATTTGACGCATCCCTCGGCCGAGGACACGGTGGTTACCGTGTCCTCTTCGCCGGTGGCTCCGGCCGTGGCGGGGGATATTGAGCAAAGCGGCGCCAGGCTGACGGTTGCCGCCGGACAGAAGGACAGCGCCGGTTCGGTGACGGTCAAGGCCCTGGACAATGCGGTGCATGCGCCGGACAAGCGCGTGACCGTATCCGGCGCGGCGAGTAATGCGCTGGGGATTGCGGGCGACCCGGATGCTGTGACGCTGACGATCGAAGAGGACGATCCCGCGCCGGCGGTGACGGTAAGGTTTGCCGAAGCACGCTACACGGTGCGCGAAGGTGGCGGCGCGGCCTGGGTGCGGGTGACGCTGAGCGGTCCGCTGGCCTCCCCCGTGGCGGTTCCGCTGGTGGCCACGCCCGAAGGCGGGGCCACGGCGCCGGGCAGCGCCGGCGCGGACTACCTGGGCATTCCCGAGCGTGTGACGTTCGCCGCGGAGTCCACGTCCGAGACGTTTTCAATCAAGGCGGCGGACGACGCCATCGATGACGACGGCGAGCGGGTGTCGCTGCGCTTCGGCGCTCTTCCTGGGGACCTGCGCTTGGGCGATACGTCCGAGGCCGTTGTAGTGCTGGAGGACAACGACAGGCGGGGCCTGACGCTGGGTCCGGAGCAGTTGCGCCTGGAAGAAGGCACGTCCGCCACCTATACCGTGTCGTTGACGAGCGAGCCCACTTCGCAGGTCGCGGTGGGCGTGACCGGTTTTTCGGGCACGGATTTGCAAGTCTCGCCCGAACGCCTGATTTTCACCGAATCGGACTGGAGTCAGGCGCAGGACATCACGGTGAAGGCCGGCCACGATGAGGACGCCTTCGACGATGAGATCCTGTTCACGCATACGGCGGCTGGCGGGGACTACGGCGTATTGGACCCGGTGGCGTTTGCAGTCACGGTGCTCGACGACGACCCGCGCTGGGTGGCGGCGCTCTCGGTCAGTCCGGCCACCGTGAGCGAACGCGCGGGCGCCGCCTCCCTTGAGGTCACCGCTACGCTCAACGAGGCGCGAGGCGGAGACACGGAAGTGAACCTGTTCGCCCGGCCCGGGCCGGATACGGAAGCCGGCGACTTTGCCTTCGCGCCTGCCACGCTTGTGATTGCTGCGGGAGAGACCTCCGCCACGGCTTCGGTGAAGCTGACGCCGTCCGATGACCGGATCGTGGAGGGCGCCGAGACGGTTGCGCTGGTGGGCGCGGCCGAGGAGGTGTCGGTCACCGAAGCGGAGATCACGATCACCGATGACGATACGCCGTTTTGGGCCGTAACCCTGTTGCCGGCCTCGGTTGCCGAGTCCGCAGGCGTCTCGACGCTGACGGTGGAATCGGGCGGCGTGACGTTCGAGGATAGCCGGACACTCGCGCTGACGTTCGGCGGCACGGCGGATATCGGGGCGGATTACTCGGTCACGTCCGGCGGCGCGCCGCTCACCGGTCCGCCGTATGCGCTGGTCCTGCCCGCCGGGGCGTCTTCGGTAGAAGCCCAGATCACGGCGCTTTCCGACAGCATGTCCGATTCCGGCGAGACGGTTCAGATCACCGTGCGCCACGATAAGACGGAGATCGGCCCGGTGTCGCTAACAATCACGGAGGGGATCTGCGCGCGCACCCCGGCGGTGCGCGACGCGCTGGTGTCGGCCGCCGGCGCGTCGTCGTGCGCCGATGTGGACGCGGACGATCTATCCGCTATTGCATCGCTGGACTTCTCCGGCGGCACGGTGACGTCTCTGACGCTCAAAAGCGGCGACCTGGCGGGCCTGAGCGGCCTTGAGACGCTGATCTTCGAGGGCTTGGCGCTGACCTCTCTTCCCACGGACATCTTCGCCGGCCTGGCCGCACTGGAACGGCTCAATCTGAAAAGCACGGGACTGACCGCCTTGCCCAATGGCGTGTTCTCGGGCTTAAGCCGTCTTGGCCGGCTGACGCTGGAGAACAACGCCCTGGGGAGTCTGGCCTCCAATACCTTTGCGGGGCTCACATCGCTCACCGATCTCAACCTGCGCAAGACATCGCTTAGGGCTCTCCCGGCGGGGGTATTCGCGGGCCTTGCGAAGCTTACCGAGCTGAACCTGCGCGGCAACCGGATCACGCAGCTCTCTTCCGGCATCTTCCGCCCGCTCACCGCACTGGAACAGCTGAACCTGATCGGCAACCGCTTGAGCGCGTTGCCCGATGGCTTGTTCGAGGGCCTTGGGTCTTTGCAGAGCGTTCGCCTGGACGGGAACAGCGGCAGTCCGTTTGCTCTGGCGCTGACGCTTGAGAAGGTGGGCGAAGACGGGGTGCGCATGGCGCTGCCCACCGGCGCGCCGTTCGACATCGTCGTGGCGGCGGCGGTAAGCGCCAACGGAACCCTTGAAGGACTCAACCACGGGCTGACCATCGCCACCGGCAAGGTGCACAGCAACCGGCTCAAGGTATCGCGCAAGGCGGGCGAGCCCGGCGCCGTGACGGCGACGCTGGCGGAGTTGCCGGTGCTGCCCTCCACCCACCAGGGTTATGCGCTGGCGAAGTCCGCCGATCTGCCGCTGACGGTACTGTCGGGTTATGTGTCCGCCGCGCTGTCGGTGGCGGATCCGCCCGATGTGAAGGAGGGGGCGAACGCCAGCGTTGCGTTTACGGTCACTCTGGCGCCGGCGGTGGACCGGGAAGTGACGGTGACTTACGCCACGGCCAACGGCACGGCGAAAGCCGGATTGGATTACGAGGCGGTCAGCGGCACGCTGACGTTCAAGGCGGGGGAGGCATCGAAGACCGTGACGGTGAAGGTGCTGGACGACGCAGTGGACGAGACCCGCGAGACGTTCCGTGTGGTGCTGCTGAAGGCGCTGGGCGCGGACATCGCCGATGGCGACGGCGAAGTGGCGATCGTCAACGCCGATCCGCTGCCCAAGGCTTGGCTGGCGCGCTTCGGCGGCCTGGTGGCCGGGCATGTGGCCGATGGCATCGGCGAGCGGCTGACGCAGAGCGAAGGCGGGCACGCCCGCTTTGGTGCTGCGGACGCACACTTCGGCGGCCTGGCGCCCTTCGCCGGCCCATCAAGCCCGCATGCCGAAGTGCAACAGGAACCTTTCTTCTCCCCGCGCGCAGTCCAAGCGGATACGAATGCCGGCCCTCTCACAGGATCCGGCCACAGTCCTCGTTCTTCTCTACCTGACCCCGACCGCTTTGGGTTCGGCGCTCGCTTCGGCCCGCATCCGTTCGGCGCGCCGCAAGACCGCGCCACGCCGAGCCTGCTTGCAGGCCGTTCGTTCACCGCGCCTGTAGGCGGAGGCGAAGACGGCGCCCGTTCCTGGACGTTCTGGGGCCGGGGGATGGCCACACGGTTTACAGGCCATGAGGAAGGCATTGAGCTCAACGGCGAGGTCACGACCTATATGGCCGGCGCCGATACGGCCCTGGGCCGCTGGCGCGCGGGCGTGGCCCTGGCGAGCAGCCGCGGCGAAGGCGGCTATACGGCGGAAGTATCGGACCAGGGTGATCTCGCCAGCGGCCTGATCAGCGTGCATCCGTATGCGCGCGTTGCGCTCAGTGACCGGCTCACCGCCTGGGGCCTGCTCGGCTATGGCCGGGGGCATCTGACGCTGGAGCGGGGCGAAGAGTCCTATACCGCCGATACGTCCATGACCATGGCGGGACTTGGCGCAAGAGGCGTGTTGCGGCCGGCACCCGCCACGGGCGGGTTCGAGCTGGCGCTGAAAGCCGATGCGCTCGTTGCGCGCATGGCCTCGGATGCGGTCCACAACGAGGCCGGTCGGATGGCTGCGGCCCAAGGCGATGCCCTTCGCCTACGGCTGATGGTGGAAGGCGCGCATACGTTCTCACTGGGTAGTCAGAGCACGCTCACTCCGCACATTCAAGCGGGCGTCCGCCACGATGGCGGCGATGCCCACTATGCCGGCGGCATCGAGTTGGGCGGCGGTGTGCGGTATGTCCACGCTGGCGCAGGATTGAGTGCCGAGGTCAGGGCGCGCACCCGCATTACGCGCGGGAGTTCCGAAGAGAGAACCTGGGGCGCAAGCGCTGCCCTGCGCCTGAATCCGGGTGCTTCGGGCAAAGGGCTGATGCTGACGATTACGCCGGCATGGGGCCTGGCCGACGGAGCAGCCGAGCAGTTATGGGCGCAGCCCGGAGGCTGGACGTCAGCCGGTCACGCGCACCAGCACGCCCGGCGGGTCCAGGCCGAAATTGGTTATGCACTCACCGGGCCGAAAGGACGCGGGCTGCAAACGCCTTACGCCGGCGCCACCCTGGGCGAATTGAACCAGAAGACCCTCATGCTCGGATGGCGGCTTGCCATCGGGCAGCACAACCATATCAGTGTCGAAACCACCCGAAGTCGTCACCTGAATGCGCGGGCGCCGGACTACGGCGTCCTGATCAGGGGAGCCAAGCGATGGTAGCCTTCGCGAACTGACCTGCAGGCCTCACGAAGAGGAATAACAACCAAATCCATCCAGCTGCGAACAAGAGGGCTTCGGGCTGGAGGGCGCAATGCCCTCCAGCCGGTCCAGCAATCAGAAGCTCCAGTCCACTTGTATGCCGATGCTTCGCAGATCCTGAGGGGCCAGCATCACGCCGTGGATATTGAACCTGAAGCCGGTGAACCGTGTGAAGTTGGTGTTGCGCACCGCGCCGATCCAGGTGTCCTGTTCGAGCGCGTTGTCAACGAACAGTTCCACGCGCAGATTTTCTCGTTCAACTCCGGCCCTCAGGTTGGTGAGCCAAAAACCGGGCAGGCGGGCAAGATTGCCGCCGTTGCCTGCCCAGGTTTTGCCGTAGTACATGAAATCTCCGCGGGCGAAGAAATCCCAGTCAGCCGTAAGCGTATCGGTATAGCTAAGGCTGGTGTTGCCCATGATTTCAGGGTAGCGACCTGCCTGATTGCCTGCCAGATTGCGGCTACCCGTTATATCCTGAACGAAAGTGGCCGCGAACGTCGTGTATTCGTTGTCACCCCAGGCAAGGTTTGCGGCAAAAGACCAATTGTCGGTTAAAACCCACGCACTTTCTATTTCCGCTCCCCAAAGATTGGAATCGCCGGGAAAATTGAATTCCAGCGTCCGAGGTTGAGTTTGAGGTCCAGCTATGCCATCACGCAGACTTGGATCCGGATCGTCCTGGTAATAGACAACGAAATTGGTAAATAACTGGGCCACCCATTCGTAGTAGTAGACGGCCGCACTTACTTGACCCCGACCATCCAACAGGGAAAGCTTTATTCCCACCTCAAACGCATCCAGCTCCTGCGTCGGTGTGGACTCGCCTGCCTCCGGAGCCTTGCGCCGAATCTGGTCGTACTCGGACTCCGTGCTGGGCATTCCGGTGTCCCGGTCAATGTACGGCTCTATGAACGCTTCGTGCGAAGCGTTGATCAAGTTGGAGTTCAAAACGCCTGGGAGCACTCCGAGGGCGTAGCTGGCGTAGATGTTGGTGTTTTCATTCGGTTGCCATCGCAGGATCACGCGGGGGACGATTTCGTTGTAATCCGCGGCAATACCGCTGGTGGTACGTTGGTCTGCCATATATCGCGCTTCAATATCCACAGAAAATTGCTGACCCAGGGGAACCGATGCCGCTGCGAAGACGCCTCGGGTTCTTGCGATTTCACCCTGTGTCGGCGGCAGCGTTACGTAAAGCGGCACAGGCACTGCTATCGATCCGTCGGGACGAAGAATTCCGCAGCCTGCAGCTTCCGGGATGAAACACGTAACGACCACATCACCGCCGACCCCGGAAAGTGCAATTTCCTGTTTGAAGTAACTGGCGCCGACCAACCAATTGAAACGGCTTTCGGGTGACGACCTAAGACGCAACTGCGCGCCTCTATCTTCATTTCTTTGCGGATCCGAGGTGTAGAAAGACTCGAAATCAGTCATGTCGAAGTCGCGAATCCAGTTGACCCCATGGTCGTTATATGACGCCATGACGGAGAGTTCCATGCCATTGGAAAACCCATAATCGAGTTCCAGGCTGGAGCGAAAAACTTCACGGCTCATACCCATGGTGCGGCGCTCGGGCACACCGGAGAGAGTGGTTTGCTCAACAAGGTTGTCAACCAGCCAGTTTGAACAATCTCCTGTCGGGCATCTCAAAGCCGCTGCTGGAAGACTTCCTATCCTGGCGAGAATCGCCGGATACAGCGACGTGTTTACGGAAACGTCGGGTGCGCCCGGCTCACCCGGAAGTGGAATCCGCCCGCAAACATACTCGCTAGGGTTCAACGTGGTGAGGTTGCCATCGTTATCCGGTCGCTGGATCGTGGTTCCAGTGCAGGTGTCGTAGTCGGAGCCCGGCAAATAGGCTATGGCGGGAGGCCCATCATCATCTTCGTGATAAAACAAGCGCAGCCGAGCGCTGAAGTTTTCCGTTGGGGTCGTAAACAGCGTCAAGCTTCCCGACCGCGAGGTTTCTTCGCCGAGTGCGCCGCCGTCATTGGCGGTGTACATGGAACCTTTGTTATAGCTACTCAGCCCTACTCTCCAGGCCAGGCGGTTCTCGACCAGGGGGCCTCCGAAACTCGCGGCGATATTGCGCTGGTCAAACTGGGCGAAAGATGCGCGCACCTTGCCTTCAAATTCAGTAAGGCTCGGATTGCTTGTCACGTAATTGATCGCGCCGGAGAAAGTGTTGCGGCCGAAGAACGCGGATTGCGGGCCCTTGATGACTTCTACACGCTCGACATCCAGCATGGGGATAGATTGCGAGCCGCCGGTAACGTAGATTCCGTCCACAAAAAGCCCGGCTAGCTGCTGGTGAGGTGAACCACGAGGCGGCGACATTCCGCGAAAGCGTATGACCGTGTTTTGTCGTCCGGGGCGGTTGCTGGCCAAGGTGTCCTGAAATGACAGGCCGGTTGTCTGTAAAGCGATGTCGCCGAGAGTCTCCAGGCCTGCGCGGCTCAGGTCTTCCGCAGAGAACACGGTGATTGACAGCGGCGCCTCCAGCAGCGATTCGTCGCGCTTACGGGCGGTAACGATGATCTCTTCGAGTTCCTGGGCGCCTGCTCCCAATGGGATACAGAGTGCCATCGCGGGAATGGCGACGCCGAGCAGGCGCCAACGTAAATTGCGGCTCATCAAGTCCTCTCCGGGTTAATTGGTATGACCGCGCGAGATATTAGCACGCGCCGGGAAATCCCGCCCTAATGCGCACCCTCGGCGTGCCGCCGTGTACACTGCCCGCGCAATGAACGCGCGCGAAAGCATGGAGTTTGACGTCATCATCGTAGGGGCGGGGCCCTGCGGTCTCGCCGCTTCGATTCGCCTCGCTCAGCTTGGACAGAAAAACGGGCGCGAACTGAGCATCTGTCTGCTGGAAAAGGGCGCGGAAATCGGCGCGCACATCGTTTCCGGCGCGGTCCTGGAAACCCGGGCCCTGGATGAGCTTTTGCCCGGCTGGCGTGATCAGGGCGCGCCGCCCGCCACGCCCGTGGAAACGGACGATTTTCATTTCCTGCTTTCTCCCCGCCGGTCCCTGCGCCTGCCCGGAGCATTCATTCCGCATCCCATGCGCAACCACGGCAACTGCATCGTCAGCCTTGGCGCGCTTTGCCAGTGGATGGGGACGCAGGCCGAGAACCTGGGAGTCAACGTGTTTCCCGGCTATCCGGCTTCCGAAGTTCTGTACGAGAACGGCCAGGTTGCGGGCGTGGTTACGGGGGAGATGGGACGCTCGCGGGACGGCGGCGAAAAAGCCGGCTATGACCCCGGCATTGAATTGCGCGCCCCGTACACCATTTTTGCGGAGGGCTGTCGCGGGCATCTCGGCAAGGAATTGATGCAGCGCTTCGATCTGCGCAGGGACAGCGACCCGCAGCATTACGGCATTGGAATCAAGGAAGTCTGGCGGGCGCCGGAGAACCGGCACAGCCCGGGGACCGTCGTGCACACGCTGGGTTGGCCGCTGGGCCAGACCACCGAAGGCGGTGGGTTCCTCTATCACGCTCACGACGGGCTCGTTTACCTGGGCTTCATCGTGGCGTTGAACTATCGCAACCCCTACCTCGATCCTTACGAGGAGTTTCAGCGCTGGAAGCACCACCCGCGCATCCGCGAGGTCATAGAGGAAGGCGAACGGATTTCCTGGGGCGCGCGGGCGGTAAACAAGGGGGGGCTGCAGTCTCTCCCGAAGCTGGCCTTCCCGGGAGGCGTGCTGGCGGGATGCGATGCGGGATTTCTGAACGGGGCGAAGATCAAGGGCAACCATACCGCGATGAAGACCGGCATGCTGGCCGCCGAAGCGTTGTTTGCCGCGCTTTCGGCTGATGCTCCGCCGGCGGTCCCGGAGGACTACGAAGACCGGATACGCGGGTCGTGGGTGCACGAAGAGCTTTTCCAGGCGCGGAATTTCGGGCCGGCCCAGCACCGGTTCGGGCTGCTCGCCGGTTCGGCGTTCAGCTGGCTGGACCTGAACATTTTTCGCGGACGCCTGCCGTTTACGCTGCGTAACCGAAAGCCGGACCACGACGAATTGCTGCCGGCATCCAGGGCCCGGCGGATCGACTATCCCAAGCCCGACGGCAAGATCAGCTTCGACCGACTTTCCTCAGTGTACCTGTCGGCGACGAATCACGATGAAGATCAGCCCTGCCACCTGGTCCTCGAGGATCCGGAGTTGCCGGTACGGGACAATCTGCCGGTCTTTGCGGAGCCCGCGCAGCGCTACTGCCCGGCGGCCGTGTACGAAGTGGCCTGGGAAGGCGAATCGCCGCGCTTCGTCATCAACGCGCCGAACTGCATCCACTGCAAGACCTGCGACATCAAGGATCCGGCGCAGAACATCAACTGGGTTACTCCGGAGGGTGGCGGAGGACCCAACTACGCCGGCATGTAGGGCTGCCTGGGAGGGCGTCCAGCCCTCCGGGAAGGCGAGACGCCTTTCTTCCCAGGCTGAGGGAGGGACGCTCCCGGGCTAAGGGACTTCGATCGCGACGGCCACTGCCTCGCCGCCGCCGATGCACAGGGACGCGACGCCGCGGCCTCCGCCGCGGTCACGCAGCGCGTGGATCAGCGTGACCAGGATGCGGGCGCCGCTGGCGCCGATCGGGTGGCCCAGCGCGCAGGCGCCGCCGCGCACATTCACTTTCTCATGCGGCAGCCCCAGGTCGCGCATGGCCGCCATGGTGACGCAAGCGAACGCCTCATTGATCTCGAACAGGTCCACATCGCCGACGGCCCAGCCGACTCTTGCCAGCACTTTCTCGATTGCCGGGCCGGGCGCGGTGGTAAACCACTCAGGCTCCTGCGCGTGGGAAGCATGACCGGCCAACAGGGCCAGAGGCTCAATGCCAATCTCCTGCGCGCGTCTCCCGCCGAGCAGGACGAGGGCCGCCGCACCGTCGGAGATCGACGAGCTGGAAGCTGCTGTGACGGTGCCGTCCCTGGAGAAAGCCGGCCGCATGGTGGATATCTTCTCCAGATCGCATCGACCCGGCTCTTCGTCCTCGCTCACCACCCGCGCTTTGTCTCGGTGGATGTATTTCATTTCAATGAGTTCGGTTCCGAAGCCCTCGCGCGACGCCAGCGCGCGCTGTACCGACTCCACGGCGAAATCGTCCTGCTCGCGGCGGCTGAATTCGTAGCGGCGGGCGGTCTCCTCGGCGAAGAAGCCCATCATCCGGCCATCGTACGGGTTCTGCAGACCGTCAAGGAACATGTGATCGCGCAGTTCCTTGTGTCCCATCCGCAGGCCGTCCCGCGCTTTCTCGACCAGGTAGGGCGCATTGGACATGGATTCCATGCCTCCGGCCAGAATGACCATGCCCGGGTCGGCGACAATCCTGTCGTGCGCCAGCATTACCGAGAACATTCCGGACCCGCAGACCTTGCTGATGGTGGCGCAGGGGGTGGCGCTCCCGAGTCCGGCGCCCAGTGCGGCCTGGCGCGCCGGCGCCTGGCCGAGTCCGGCGGACAGCACACAGCCCATCAAAACCTCGTCGATTTCCTCCGGCGGGATGCCGCTGTCGCGGAGGGAGGCGCGGATAGCGGCCGATCCCAGGTCGGTCGCCGACATGCGCGAAAGCGCGCCCAGCATGGCGCCGATGGGGGTTCGCCGCGCTGCAGCGATAACGGCCCTTTCTATACTCATATTCGATCAGCCAGCATACTGGCGCTAATGTCCGGAACGTTTATGTTATTTTGGCTGTCCGAAAAAGGGTAGGTGGGGAGCAAATGAATTATTCCGGTTACATGAAAGTAAGCGCGGCCCGGTTTGCAATTCTTGCGTGGGGCCTTTGCCTGATTGCCGGCTCGGCGGCAGGCGACCAGCGCGTAAACGAGATGCTGGCGCTGCAGCAGAGCGCCACGGCTGCCGAGCGGCAGGCGCAGGCCGAGGTGAACACCCTGGCCGACGAGACCCAGGAGGCCGTCAGCGAATATCGCGTGCGGCTGCAGGAGTTGGACCGTATTCGCCGGTATAACGACAATCTGCAGCGCACTATCGACGACCAGGAGAGCGAAAAGGCTTCTCTGACCAGGCAGATCAACGAATTCGGGGATCTTGAACAGGGAATCGTTCCGCTGCTCATGGACATGGTCGAGGACCTCGACCGGTTCATTTCGCTGGACGTTCCGTTTCTGATGGACATGCGCCGCGGCATGCTCACGGACCTGCGCGACCTGATGGACCGCTCCGATGTCAGCATTGCCGAGAAATACCGCCGCGTAATGGGCGCATACCAGACGGAGGCCGCAATCGGCCGCAACATGGAGTCCTATCCCGGTGAACTGGAAATCGGCGGAGTCAGCCGCAAAGTGGACTTTCTGCGCGTTGGGCGCGTGCTGTTGGCCTACCAGACGCCCGACCGTGAGGAAACCGGCTACTGGGATACCAGAGCGCGGGAGTGGCGGTCGCTGGATAACAGCTACCGCAGCCCCATAACGGCGGGAATACGCATGGCGGGCCGACTGGCGCCGCCTGACATTCTCACCCTTCCGATCGCCGCGCCTGAAGGAGACCCGTCATGAACCGTTTGCTTGGATTAACCGGCCTGGCGTTCATCCTGGCGGGGCCCGCAGCGGGCCAGGAAGAGCCGCAGCAGGCAGCTCCCGCGGAGCAGGCCGATTCCGTACTTGAGCTTCTCGAACTGGTCCGCCTGGAAGCCCGGGAAGGTTCCCGCCTCAACCGCGAGCGGGTGGAACGCTTTCGCCAGGCGCTCGACGAACGCCAGCGCATGCTGGAAGAGGTTTCGCGCGACCTGGCCGCGGAAGAGCGGCGAAGCACTACGCTGAACAGGCGCTATGAACAGAACGAAGCCGATCTTGCGGGACTGGAAGAGCGGTTGCAGATCCGCGTCGGAAACTTCGGCGAGCTGTTCGGCGTCGTTCGCGACGTGGCCGGCGATACCGTCAGCCAGGTCGTGACGTCGCTGGTGTCGGCGCAGTATCCGGACCGCCTCGATCTTGTCCGCGAGATGGCCGAGGCGAAGGAACTGCCCAGCCTGGAGGACCTGCGGGGCCTGCAGATGATGCTGCTGGAAGAAATGGCGCAATCCGGGCAGGTCGTTCGCTTCGATGCGGAAATCACCGACCCCTCGGGACAGACCAGCGCAGGCAACGTGATACGCGTGGGCGCCTTCAACCTCGTGCACGACGGCAAGTTCCTGACCCGGGACGACGGCACCGGCGCGCTGCAGATTCTTCCGCGCCAGCCTGCGGGGCGCTATCTCGGCATGGCCGAGGACCTGGGCGATGCCACGTCGGGCCCGGTGGAAATGGCGATTGATCCCACGCGCGGGCAGCTTCTGGGAATGTTGATTCAGGCTCCCGATCTCGGCGAGCGTCTGCAGCAGGGCGGATACGTGGGTTACACGATCGTCGGCATGGGCTTTATCGGGCTGCTGATCGCGCTGTGGAGGCTGGTTGTGCTGCAGGGCGCCGGGCGGCGCATCCGGGCCCAGCTAAAGAGTTCGAGCGCAAACAGGAACAATGCCCTGGGCCGGATTCTGGCAGTTTACGAACAACACCAGACGGGCAACCTGGACGCCCTGGCGCTCAAGCTTGATGAAGCGATCATGCGGGAAGCGCCGATACTGGAACGCTACCAGGGCATACTCAAGGTGTTTGCCGCCGTCGCCCCGCTGCTGGGACTGCTGGGCACCGTCGTCGGAATGATCATCACCTTCCAGCAGTTGACGCTGTTCGGCACCGGCGATCCGAAACTGATGGCCGGGGGCATTTCGCAGGCCCTGATTACGACCGTTCTGGGTCTGATCGTGGCCATCCCGCTGGTGCTGCTGCACAGCGTTGTCTCCAGTTCCAGCCAGGGGCTGGTGGAGATACTGGAAGAGCAGAGCGCCGGGCTGATCGCACGCAAGGCCGAAGGAGAATCAGCCGTAGCTGACGCTTGAGGAGACGGAGACCGGACCATGACTTTCCTGTTCGAAGCCTGGGCATCCATCCGCGGCTTCTTCGAGCTGGGCGGGCCGGTGCTTTACGGCATCCTGGTTGTCACCATGCTGATGTGGACGCTGATCGTGGAGCGGCTCTGGTATTTCTTCGGCGTTCTGCCCGCGGAAATGCGCAGCGCCCGGCAATTGTGGGAGAGCGGGCGCCGCGACGGCTCCTGGTTCGCCACCAATCTCAGGCGCCTCATTCTTTCCGAAGTCGGATTGAGCGCCCGGCGCAACCTGGGGCTGATTCAGACGCTCATGCAGATCCTGCCGCTTCTGGGCTTGCTGGGCACGGTCTGGGGCATGGTCCAGGTTTTCGAGATCATGACGGTGTTCGGCACGGGTAACGCGCGACTGATGGCCGGGGGCGTCTCGCAGGCCACAATCCCCACCATGTCCGGCCTGGTGGCGGCGCTTTCCGGGTTGTATCTCTCGGCCTGGCTGAAGCAGCGGGCCAAGCTCAAGATGGAGGAACTGGAGGACGCGCTGGAAATGCGATTCGAGGAATCCGGGGAGGTGGCCGCATGATTGAGCGCAAACACCGCAAGCGGTCGCAGGAAGAGGCCGAGATCAACATCACGCCGATGCTCGACATCGTATTCATCATGCTGATCTTCTTCATCGTGACCACTTCCTTCGTCAAGGAACTGGGCGTGGACCTCAACCGGCCATCGAACGCGCCGGTACAGGAACAGAAGCGATCCGAGGTGATCCCGGTGCGCATTGACGCCAACGGACAGGTATTCGTCGAAGACCGGCTTGTGCACGTGGGCGCGATCCGGGCCAACATCGTTTCGGGGCTGGCCGGCAAGCCGGACGCCACCGTGGTGGTGATCGCGGACCGGAACGCGGATTCGGGCTTCATCGTGACCGTGGTCGATCAGGCGCGGGTGGCGGGCGCCGGGAAGGTCTCGCTGGCCGCCGCATCAAGGTAGACGAGGAGCGCACGATGCCGCAGATACGAAGACGAAAGCCGGAAGAAGAAGGCGAGATCAACATCACCCCCATGTTGGATATCGTGTTCATCATGCTGATCTTCTTCATCGTGACTACGTCCTTCGTGAAGGAACCCGGCATCAGCCCGTCCCGTCCCTTCGCGCAGACGGCAGCCACCAAGGAGCGGGGCAACATCATGATCGCGGTTTCGCGCGACGATCAGATCTGGATGAACAAGAATCGCGTGGAATTGACCGGGGTCCGCCAGCTGGTTGAAGCGGCGCGCGCGGAGAACCCGGAAAGCAGCGTTATCATCGTGGCAGACCAATCCGCGTCCACCGGCATGGTGATCGACCTGATGGACCAGGTTCGCGTTGCAGGCGTGACCAGCATTGCATTGGCCGCGGAAGGCGAGGAATAGCGATGAACCAGACAAGATGGCGCATGGTCGGATCGTTCGTCGGCGGCATATTCGTAGCGCTGGTGCTCTTTCTGTTCATGAACACCCTGATAACGGGCGGGCGCGGCCAGCAGGGCGCAGCCACGGCCGGGCAGATCGTGGACCTGATTCGCGTTCAGGAGGATGAAATCGTCCAGACCAAGAAACGCGTCAGGCCGAAGAAGCCGCCCCCGCCCAAGGATCCTCCGCCGCCACCGAAACTCAAGGTGTCCAGCGAAGCCAAGCCGCAAAAGAACCCCATGCGTCTCGATTTGCCCAAGATCGATGTCTCGGGCGCTGCCGGCGGCGGTCCTTTTATCGGCAAGTGGGACCCGGGCGACCCGGCGGCCGAGGGCGAGGCGGTACCGATCGTGCGCATCGACCCGCAGTGGCCCCGCGAGGCCCTGATGGACGGCACCGAGGGCTACGTCAGGTGCGAAGTGTTGATCGGCCCCGAGGGCAGTGTGCTGGACGTCAAGGTCCTGGAAGCGGCACCGGGCCGCCTGTTCGTGCGAAACGCGGTGCGGGCCGTGCGGCGCTGGAAATTCAAACCGCGAATAGTGGACGGCGTGGCCGTCGAACGATGGGCCACCACGAGCATCATTTTCGAACTGGGTGATTAGGAGCATTTTCGCTATGGGCAAGCGCCTGATGCGGGTTTGCAGTTTAGATGCGGCACTGGCGCTGTTCGCATTGCTGACGCTGGCGCCGCCGGCGGCTGCGCAGGATGACTCAGGCAATCTGCCGCAATGGCACCCGCTGCGGTCCGACCGTGTTGTGGAAGAGCGCGAAGAGCCCTCCGCATCCATGAGCGAGAGCTTCTACCGCCGCCTTTCCCGCACCCATGAACTCCTCGATGAGGACAATCTGACCGAAGCGCTGGACCTGATGGACCGAATCCGCACCGACCGGCTCAGCGACTACGAGGCGGCCCAGCTCCATCAGACCTACGGCTTCGTCTATTCGCAGCTGGAAAGGGAAGACGAGGCCTTTGAGGCGTTTGAAAAATGCCTGGAACTCGATGCCTTGCCCACCTTCGTGCAACAGGGCATCGTGTACTCGGTCGCGAGCTACTACGCGGGCCAGGAGCGCTTCGAGGAATCCAACAGCACCATGCTGCGCTGGTTCCGCCACGAAGCGGAACCGCGCGCCGAGGCCTACATCCTCATGGGCGCCAATTTCGCCCAGCGCGAGATGATGCGCGACGGTCTGCCCTACGTGGTGCGCGCCAATCAGCTGGCCGAGCCTCCCAACGAGAGCTGGCGCAACCTGCAACTGGCCATCCACGTTGAACTGGGGCAGGTGCCCGAGGCCATAGACCTCCTGAAGGAGAACATCGGAATCTGGCCGGACAGGTTGCGCTACTACCAGGTGCTGTCGAGCCTGTACATAGAGGCCAACGACGATGAAGCCGCACTTTCCGCACTCCTCATTCCCTGGCACCGCGGCATGCTGGATGCGGAACCGGACATACTGAACCTGACCCGCCTCAACCTCTTTCTGGAAAACCCGGCCCGCGCCGGAGAAATTCTCAGTGAAGCGATACAGCGTGGCTACGTGGAGGAGAACTCCGAGAACCTCCGCCTGCTGCTGAGCTCGTGGACCATGGCGCGCGAAATAGACCGCGCCGTGGACACCATAGACAAGCTGGCCGAACTGGCCGAGGACGGCGAGTTCTACCATCGCAAGGCCATGCTCCTGAACGAGACCGGCGACTGGTCCGGTGTTGTGGACTCCTGCCGCCGCGCGCTGGAGAAAGGAGGCCTTGAGAATCCGGGCGAGGTATTGATACTGCAAGGCGTCGCCCTGGCGGAATTGCAACGCTTCGATGAGGCCATAGACGCTTTCGAAAGCGCGAAACGCGAGGGGTCCGACAACATTCGCCGCAACGCCAATGCCTGGATCGGCTATGTCAGGGACCGCACCGGAGATACCTCTTCGTGAATTGATGCCGGGGAAGTTTTCGCGCCGCCCTGCATCAGTCCTGCGCCAGCGCTGCCTTCATGGCCGCGCGGCATTCCCGCGAAAGCCGCTCGGCCTGTTGCGAACGCGATCCGTGCGCCGCGGCCCGTATCGGTTCCAGGAAGCACACCTCGATGCGTGACGGCGTGAACAGCCATGAACCCGATGGCAGCAGGCGGCGGCAGCCGCGAATGGCCACGGGAACCACCGGCAAGCCGGCAGCGGCGGCAGCGGCAAAGGCGCCGGAATGGAATGGCAGCAGGCCGGGTTCGGGCCGGAACGTACCTTCCGGAAAGATGGCCAGCGATTGTCCCGAGCGGGCGGCCCCGAGAATTGTGCGGACATCCGCGAAACGATCCTTGCCCTGCTCGCGTTCCACGAACACGGCGCCAATCCGGCTGAGCATTCGGCCGGCCAGCGGCACCGTCCGCATTTCGCGCTTGATGACGAGCCGGAAGCGCGGTGGCAGCAGTGCGCAGAGCAGGATCCCGTCGGCGAAGCTCGCATGATTGGCGGCTACCACACAGGGCTCGGCCGGCAGGTTCTCAAGCCCGTTCACGCGTGGCCACGCGCCGCCGAGGCGGAAGATGATTCGCGAAGCCTTGCGCGCGAAGCTGCTGCATCGCTCCTCGCCGGGAATGACCAGGATCAGCAGGGAAGCGGTCACCGCGATCGTGCCTGCCAGTGTCCAACCCCAAAGCGTGTAAGGGATTTTCCGAAGCCACGTCATAATTGGAGATTCTATGGCCAGCCCCGAACTCCTTGATCGCTTCATTGACGCGATGTGGTCGGAACAGGGACTTGCCCGCAACACGCTGGCTGCATACGGCGCCGACCTCCGGCTGCTGGACAAATGGCTGGGCGAACGCGGCAAGGAATTGACCGCGGCCGGCAGGATGGATCTGCTGGCTTTCATCAGTGAGAGGACAGCGGGCGGGGTCCACCCGCGCACGCTGTCACGGCAGCTCTCCACCGCCCGCCGCTTCTACGGCTACCTGGTGCGGGAGGGGCTGGTGGAACGCGACCCTACGGCTCAGATCGCGAGCCCTCGTATCGGGCGTCCGCTGCCGCACGGCCTGACCGAGCGCGAAGTGGAAAACCTGCTGGCCGCTCCGTCGCTGTCGGACCCGCTCGGCGTGCGCGACCGGTGCATGCTCGAAGTGCTCTATGCGACCGGGCTGCGTGTCAGCGAGCTTGTCAACCTTTCGCTGGGGCAATTGAGTCTCGCCAACGGAGTACTCCGCATAGAGGGCAAGGGTTCGAAGGAGAGACTGACGCCGCTGGGTGAGGAGGCCGCCGATTGGGTACGGAGATTCCTGGATGGCGCCCGCCGTGAAATCCTGGGGGAGAAGGTGAGTGAAGCCCTTTTCCCCACTCGGAGGGGCAAGGCCATGACCCGGCAGGCGTTCTGGCAACGGTTGCGCAAGCACGGCGCGGCTGCGGGCATCACCCAAGGCCTGTCGCCGCACAGCCTGCGGCACGCCTTCGCGACGCACTTGCTGGACCACGGCGCCGATCTGAGGGTCGTGCAGTTGTTGCTTGGACACAGCAGCCTGTCGACGACGCAGATCTATACGCAGGTGGCGCGCAAGCGGCTGCGCGACCTGCATCGCCGCCACCACCCCAGAGCGTAGCAGTGAGGGGGCGTGAAAACCCGGCCTTAGGTTCCCGACTCGCCCCGAGTCAATCGATTGTCAGGACCAGTTTGCCGCGAGTCTGATTGGCCTCCATAAGTGCATGCGCCCTCTCAGCCTGTTCCAGCGGAAATGAGCGTTGCACGACAGGGCGAAGTTCGCCCGATTCCAGCAGCGGCCACAGGCGCTCACGCACCGCGCCGGCAATTTCCGCCTTCTCCTCGTTTGACCGTGGCCGCAGCGTAGAACCGGTTATCCACAGGCGCGACATCATCACCCGCCGGACATCAAGCTCCGTCTTCGGTCCGCCCAGCGCCGCGATGAGCACGAGCCGTCCCCCGGGCCTGAGGCTGCGGAGATTGTCGCGAAGATAGGGCGCGCCCACCATGCACAGAATGACGTCAACGCCCTTGCCCGCCGTTGCGGTCTTCAGCACTGCGGGCCAATCTTCGGTTCGATAGCAGGCGCCGCCCCAGGCGCCCAGCTCCCGGCAGAACTCCACTTTTTCTTCGGTGCCGGCCGTCACGAAGACGCGCGCGCCAAGTGCATTGCCGATGCCAATGGCAGCGGTACCGATTCCGCTGGCGCCGCCATGGACGAGAACGGTGTCATTCGCCTGCAACCGGCCGGCGTCCACCAGGTTGGTCCAGACGGTGAACCAGGTTTCCGGAATGGCCGCAGCCTCCGTCATGGAGACGCCATTCGGAACCGGAAGGCAGAGCGACGATGGAGCTACGCAATATTCGGCGTACCCCCCGCCCGGAACCAGTGCGCAGACAGCCTGACCCACGGCCGCATTCCTCACCCCGTCGCCAACCGTCTCGACATGGCCCGCCACTTCCAGTCCCGGCCATTCCGGCGCGCCGGGAGGCGGCGGATAGATCCCCTGGCGCTGCATGCAATCGGGCCGGTTGACGCCGGCGGCCGCTACCCGGATCAGTACTTCCCCCGGGCCGGGGACCGGCCGGGGCCGTTGTTCGACAACCAGGACATCGGGGCCGCCCGGCCTGGAAATGGCAACTACGCGCATATCGTCTCCTGCGCAGGGCCGCGATAGCGGCTGGCAGTATATCCCGCTTGCTCAGCGAGCGTGAATCACCGAAGATTAGCGCATGCAGACACCTTCCGGAAGCGATACCGGCATCGTTGAATTGCGTTCGGGCGTGCGCGACACGCTGGGGCGGCCCTTGCGGGACTTGCGCGTTTCCGTAATGGACAGGTGCAACTTCCGCTGTCCCTACTGCATGCCGGAAGACATCTACGATCGCAATTTCCGCTTTCTTTCCAGCCGGGAGCGGCTGTCATTCTCCGAGATTGTGCGGCTCACGAGGCTGTTCGCCCGAATGGGCGCCTGCAAGTTGCGTATTACCGGCGGCGAGCCGCTGTTGCGCGCAAGCCTTGCCGACCTGATCGGGGATCTCTCCCGGCTCGAGGGCGTGGAGGACATCGCGCTGACCACCAACGGCGTCCTGCTCGCGCAGCATGCGGCGGCGCTTACGGCCGCCGGGCTGGACCGCGTCACGGTCAGTATGGATGCCGTGGACGAACAACTTTTCCGGCGAATGAGCGGGGGCAGGGGGCGCCTGCAGGCCGTGCTGGAAGGGATTTCCGAGGCTCGCGCCGCCGGTTTGAATCCGGTGAAGATCAACGCCGTTATCCAGCGTGGCGTCAACGACGGCCATGTGCTGGAACTGGTCGAGTTCTTTCGGGGGACAGGGATGATCCTTCGACTCATCGAGTACATGGACGTGGGCACCATCAACAACTGGAGCGCATCGCAGACCGTGCCCGCAGCGGAGATCGTGGAACTGATTCACCATCGCTGGCCTTTGCGGGCGCTGGAAGCCAATTACCATGGCGAAGTGGCGCGTCGCTATGAATTCCTGGACGGTCAGGGCGAGCTTGGCTTTATTACCTCAGTCTCCCAGCCTTTTTGCGGCAGCTGCAATCGGGCCCGCCTCTCGTCCGACGGACGCCTGTTTACCTGCCTGTTTGCCTCGGAGGGTCTCGATTTGCGTGGACCGATGCGCGACGGCGCCACCGATGAAGCCTTGCTGGATTTGATGAGGGGCAGCTGGTCCCGTCGCGCGGACCGCTACAGCGAATTGCGGAACCCACGCCGCGCACGCGGCAAGAAAGTGGAAATGTATTACATCGGAGGCTAGTGTTCGTGCGACAACTGAATCGAGTTCGGCTATCATTCACGCGTCTGCGCTAAAGGGGGAGGGAACGAAACATGGCGCTAAGAAGGCAAATTCGTTACGCGGCCGTTCTGGTCGCGTTTTTTGGCGTATCGGGCACGGCGGTCGGGCAGGAGGAAGCGTCTGTTTCCGTGAATCTGGCTGTTACCACCGACTATGTGTTCCGGGGCTATACGCAAACGGGCGAGGATGCTGCCGTGCAGGGTGGCCTGGACTGGGCGGATTCCAGCGGCTGGTATGTGGGCGCCTGGGCATCCAATATCGATTTCGGTCCGGGAGACGACGCTTCCATCGAAGTGGACATTTACGGCGGATATGCCTGGGAAGCGAACGATGTGAGCTACGACGTCGGTTTGCTTTACTACGCATACCCGGGCGCGGACAGCAGTTCCGGCTACGATTTCATCGAGGCGTACGCCAGCCTGGGATATGACCTGGACGCGGTCTCGCTGTCCGGGGCGTTGCATTTCACGCCGGACAATTTCGGTGAAACCGGCGCCGGCTGGTATTTGACCGGCGGCCTTTCGGGCGGACTGACGGACGCGCTGAGCCTGGATGCGAACGTGGGCTTCTCCCAGGTGACGGAAGACTTCGGAGAGGACTACCTGGATTGGAACGTCGGGTTGAGCTATTCGTTTTCCCAGCTTGGGCTCGATCTCAGGTACCACGATACGGACGCGCCCGATTGCGCCGGATCTTGTGACGCGCGTGTGGTGCTCAGCCTGTCGGTGGGGTTCTGACTCCGTGCTGATCGAGAAAGGTGGCGCTGCGCGGCTAACGGCAGGAATCCTCTTGAGGGCAATTCATGAACAACAATAAAAAGGCTCGGCCATACAAGTGGATACTGGCCGGAATGGTCGGGACAGCGGCGCTGATTGTCCTCGCGCCCATAGCACGCGCGGACGCCGCATCGCAGATGGACTTCGTCCTGAATACGTTCGCGTTCCTGGTATGGGGCGCGTTGATCATGTGGATGTGCGCCGGTTTCACGATGCTGGAAGCCGGCTCGGTGCGAACCAAGAACGCGTCGGTCATTTGCCTCAAGAACATCGGCCTTTATTCCATCGCCGGGCTGACCTTCTACCTGGTGGGATATAACCTGATGTACCTGGACGTGGGCAGCGTCATCGGCACGCTGAGTTTCGGCTACGGGCCATCCGCCGAGGAACTGGCGCTGCTCGAGGCCGTCGGCGCGGAAGCCGCAGCGCCGGAAATCGCCGCGGCTGCGGAGGCGGCAGCGGCGAACCAGTATTCCGTCATGTCGGACTGGTTCTTCCAGATGGTCTTTGTGGCGACGACGGCATCGATTGTCTCCGGCGCACTGGCGGAACGTGTGAAGCTGTGGTCCTTCTTTGTCTTTACGGCAATCCTGACCGCGATCATTTACCCCATCGTCGGGGCCTGGACCTGGGGCGGCGGCTGGCTGAGCAACATGGGCTTCAGCGACTTCGCAGGTTCCACCATCGTTCACTCGACGGGTGGCTGGGCCGCTCTGGCAGGCGCCCTTGTCGTGGGTCCGCGTCTCGGCAAGTTCCGCTCCGATGGCGGCGTGAAGCCGACTCCGCCTTCCAACACGCCGGCAGTCACGCTGGGCGTCTTCATACTCTGGCTGGGCTGGTTCGGGTTCAATGGCGGGTCCCAGCTGGCGCTTGGCGGAGTCCAGAACGCGGTCGCGATGAGCATCGTGCTCGTGAACACCAATCTGGCGGCTGCGGGAGGCGTGATCGCCGCCCTCATCGTATCGCGCCCCCTTCTCAAGCGGGTGGACCTGCTGGCGGTACTGAACGGCGCTATCGCGGGGCTTGTTTCTATAACTGCCGGCCCCGACGTATTGCCGCATTGGCTGGCCATCGTGACCGGCGCCATCGGAGGCGTTGTCTGCACGGCCGGAATCATGCTGCTGGAACGCTTGCGTGTGGACGACGTGGTCGGGGCGGTTCCCGCCCACCTGTTCGCCGGAATATGGGGCACGCTGGCGGTCTGCATTGCCGGAAACTACAGCTTCGGAGTACAATTGTTGGGTGTCGTGACCGTCGGAGCGTTCGTTTTCGGTGCTTCGTGGGTCACATGGACGCTAATTGCCAAGACCATGGGCGCTCGGGTTTCGGAGACGGTGGAGGAACTGGGCCAGGATGTCGCAGAACTCGGCATCGAGGCCTACCCAGAATTCGTTCTGATGCCCGATAGTGATTGATTGGCCTGCTGTGCTACGATCCAAAGGGTTCCGCCGCAGGTAGTGCGACCAGATATCAGGAGCAAGAATGGACATCCCAATTGAGCGCAATAACGGAACGCTGATTGCCGCGCCATCAGGGCGTATTGACGGCTTTAACGCCCAGGATTTTCACCAGACCCTGACGGGCGCCATCAGCGGTGACGACACGGCGGTCCTGGTCGATATGAGTGGGCTGAACTACATCAGCAGCGCCGGGCTGCGCGCCGTCCTGATGATCGCCAAGGCGCTCTGGCAGCGCAAGGCAAAGTTCATGCTGTGCTCCCTGTCGGGTTCCATCGGCGAAGTGTTCAAGATGAGCGGTTTCGACAAGATCATCGAAATCCACGACAGCAAGGACGACGCGCTGGCACAACTGGGATAGGCGCCTGGCCCGCCGAGGCGGGGGCAGGGTGGTTTCGGGCACGGGGGGCTCTTGCTGGCCGGTAGCGTGTCCCCCAGTGAGTTCCGGTCAGGAGTCTTCCTGAACCTCCAGCGAAAGGGGCAGCTTCACCACCATGCTGGTGGATTCGCCCGGTTCCGTATCGACTGCAATCTCGCCCCCGTGCTGGCGCACGATGTCATTGGAAAGCGCCAGGCCCAGACCGGTGCCCTGGTCTGTCGGCTTGGTCGTAAAGAAGGGGTTGAAGATCTTTCCCAGGATCTCGTCCGGTATGCCGCCGCCGTTGTCGTAAATGGCGATCTCGACGCCGTTCGGCGTTCGGCGGGTTGACAGCCTGAGAAGCGGCTCGTAGGCGCCGTTGCCGCCCGCGGCGGTTTCCCGGACCCGGCGATCGTGGGTGGCGTGGCAGGCGTTGGTCACCATGTTCAGAAAGACCCGGCCCAGGTCCTGCGGCACCACGTTCAGTTCCTTCATTTCCGGGCTGTAGTTTTCCTCTACGGTGAGGTTGAAGTCGGTGTCGGAGGCGCGGGCGCTGTGGTAGGCGAGCCTTGCATGTTCCTCCAGCAGGGCATTGATATCGGTCGGCTGGGCATCGCCGGATCCACGGCCCATCTTGAGCATGTCACGCACGATACGGTTGGCGCGCAGGCCGTGATGGGTGATCCGTTCCAGGTTGGAGCCCAGGTCGCCGCAGATTTCATCGACCAGGTCCCTGTCATCCTCGCTAAGCTCGCCTTCGCCTTCCTTGAAGACTTCCTGAAGTTCCTCCACGAGTTCCGACGACACTTCGGAAAAGTTCTTTACGAAGTTCAACGGATTCTGGATTTCGTGCGCGACCCCGGCCGTCAGCTCTCCCAGCTCCGCCAGCTTTTCGCGCATGACGATCTGGTTCTGGGCCCGTTTCAGGTCCTCGAGGACCTGCTCCAGCTCTTCGTTCTTGTCGCGCAGCTCCTGCGCCATGCGCTCGACCAGGTCCAGCCGCTGCGCCTTGAGAGAGGCCTCACGGAACACCTCCAGCGCTGCGGCCATGTCCGCGACCTCGTCCCGTCCACTGACGTCCACCCTGGTCTTGAGGTCGCCCGCAGCCATGCGGCGCATGCGGCTGGATAGTCCTTCCAGCCGGCGCAACAGGCTTCCTATGAACAGGGAGCCCATGAGCAGCGCGGCGACGATCGCCACACCCGTCACGCTCAGCAGCAGGACCTGGCCGGTATCTATGGCCTCGTTGGCAATATCGGTTGATTGGCGGGCGCTGTCGCGGGCGCCGCTCACCATGCTCTCGGCTTCGGCGCCCAGTTCTATCTCCAGGGTGCGATTGTCCGCAAGCAGGCGTCTTTCCCGGGCCGCCAGGTCAAGCTCCCTGCGGCGCAGGGCGAATGCCGCGTCCTCGCCGCTGCCGAGCTCACGCAGCCGCTCGGTCGCAGCCAACAGTTCCACCGGCTCCGGGGGATCGCGCAGGGACGCCAGGTTTCTGGTAATGGCTTCAGATGCCGATTCAAAGCTCTCAAGCAGAGGTTCGAGCAATTGCGGGTCGCCGACGATAAAGGAACGGTCGAGCAATTGCACCGCGTTGTCCACATTGACCTTGAGATCGGCAAGTCGCCGGTAGCGGGCCAGTTCATCCTCGGAAATATGCTGCTCGCGGGGGACTGGAAGTGAATCCAGGTCCCGGTAGCCGGTCACGGTGAAGAAGTACTGGTCGTCGATCGCCGGGCCCAGAATCCGCTGCAGTTGCTCATGCAGCAGGGGGACTTCCTGCTGCAGTCTCCCCGCTTGCCCGGCGATGAGAAACCGCTCCTCCACCGACCGGTCCAGGTCCTCGATATTGGCCAGCAGGGCCGCGGCACGGTCGCGCATGCGCTGAATAACGGGATCGCCACTGGCCTGCGCCTCAAGCACGTCAATCCGGGCCTCGAAAATCTCCCGGTTCGCGGCCACGGACTCCCGGACATCCTCCAGCTCCTCCAGGGCGCCGGCCGCCGCGAGACGCGGAGCCGCCGCCACCAGCGTACGGCTTTGCTCGGCTACCGCAAAAGCGCCGGTGATCTGGGGAAGGCTGCGATCGACTACGCCCCGCTGGGCATCCGCTACTGTGTTGAACGCAAACCAGCTGTTGACGCTTGCAAGCACGAAAAGCAGCAGCGCCGCGCTGATCCCCACGTACATGCGGACCGAAATCTTGTGGCGCTTCTCGAGAATTCGCGCAAGGCGTGAATTGAGGCTGCCATTGCCGTTGTCCCCCTTGGCATTCATTGGCGCGGTCCTGGCGTTTCCACCGGCAAATATTCGCCATCCGCGCTCACGACCGTCAGGTACACCGCGTCGGATCCCTGGTAGTCCTCCGCCCCGAACTCCAGCGAGAAGCCTCCGAGGTCAATCCGTCCCGCATCGCGCAGCATGGGCAGCACCCGGTCGCGGCGCGGATCCGGTCCGCATTGCTCCATGGCCACGACCGCCATTCGTCCGGCCAGATATCCCTCAAGCGATACGAATCCAGGCTCCGCGTCAGGTGCGGTCCGCTCCAGCGCCGAGAGATATTCCTGCACGACGGGAAGCGTTTTGCCCTTCAACGGCGGGACTACCTGGGTCATCATCAGTCCGGCGGAGTCCAGGCTTTCGCTGCTCAGGTTGCGGATCAAAGCATTGCCGCCGGCGAAGGAGGTCGTCATGAAAACCATGTCGAGCCTGAGCTTGCTGCCCCAATTCAGGAAGGCCGCCACGGGCGCCGGAGCGCCCACGATGATGACTGCTTCCGGTTCGCCTTCCATAACGTCCAGCAGTGTCGTCTTGACCGCGATCGTGTTGCGCGGATATACGGCGGTGGCCGCGGGTTTGAGCCCTCTTCGCTCCATGGCCAACTGGGCACCACGGAATCCCGCCCGTCCGAACGAATCGTCCTGGTAGGCGACGGCCACGCGCGTGACACCCTGGCGGTCAAGAAACTGCATCATCGCCTCCGTTTCCTGGTAATAGGAGGCGCGCAGATTGATTACGTTCCGCCATTGTCCGTCGCGCAGGAAGGGAGCCCCGGTGAATGGGGCGATATAGGGGACTCCCGCGGAAGCGGCGACGGGCACCGATGATCGCGCCGTAGGGGTGCCGACCGCGCCGATGAGCGCGAACACCTGGTGTTCGTTGATCAGGGCGCGCATGTTCTCGATCGCGGCTTCCGGTTCATAGCCGTCGTCGAGGGAAACCAGTTCCAGCCGCCGTCCATACACGCCGCCATCCCGGTTGGCTTCGGCGAAGGCAGCCTCGATTCCCGCCCGCATCGCCTGGCCGAGTCCGCTGGCCGGCCCGCTCAGCGCTGCGGATTGCCCGAACAGGATGCGCTCCGCGTCGACCCCGGGCTCGGCTGCCGCGCCGGCACAAGCCGCCAGCCCGGCAATCAGGACCAGCCTGTTCATACCCCCCCGTAACACAGCGCTAGGGACGAGACACGACAGAGCGGCATTGCATAGCGTTAACAGGCCCTAGAGCCGGGCTACCAACGTCACCCGGTTGCGGTTGCCCTCCCGGGCGTATTTGACGTCGTCCATCATTTCCCTCACCAGGTACACGCCCAGGCCGCCGACCTGCCGTTCCTCGATCCCAGCCTCGGTATTCGGTATCGGTGTTTCCATCAGGGGATCGAAGGCCCTGGCCTCATCGATGAACTCGATCGTTACGCTCTCTTCGCCGGCGATCAGCCGGAATTCCAGCTCCTGGGACTCATCGTTGCCGTAGCCGTGGTCGATGATGTTCAGCCCCAGTTCTTCCGACACCAGCTTGACCTTGAATACCAGTTCTTCGGGCCACTGCTCCAGCTGGGCCATTTCGTCAATGGCTTTCTCCACCAGCTCCAGTTGCCCGTGGCTGGCGTGGATCCGAAGATGGATTTCCCCGCTCATGACTACGATCCGGCCCGCAGCAGCACAAGGCAGGTAATGTCGTCCGACTGCGAGCGGTTCTCCGCAAATTCCCGTACCGCGGCGAACACCGCATCGTTCGCGGCCCGCGCGCTCTCCAGCTTGGCGCCCGCAAATACCTTGAGCAGGCGATCCATGCCGAACTCCTTGTTATCCCGGTCTTCCGCCTCGGACACGCCGTCCGTATACATTACCAGCGCTTCGCCCGGCTCCAGCAGGACTGCATTCGCGCTGTACTTGAACTGCGGGGCGACCCCCAGGGCCACGCCGCCGGTGAGCGGCAGGACGGTCGAGGACCCGTCCTTGTGGACAATCAGGGGCGGATTGTGCCCTCCGTTGGCGAAGCGCACTATTCCGGTTTCGGGGTCGAACACTGCGTAGAACAGGGTCACGAACATATTGGCCTCGTTTCCATCCTGCAGCTGATCGTTGACTACTGTAACGACAGCGCCGGGATCCTCAACGCCCAAAGCCGCGCCCTTAAGCAGGGTGCGGCTGGACATCATGAACAACGCGGCAGGTATCCCCTTGTCGGACACGTCCGCAATGCACAGGCCAAGGCGCCCGCCGTCCAGTCGAATGATGTCGAAGAAATCGCCGCCCACGTTTCGGGCCGGCGCCATGCTGCCGTAAAGTTCGTATTGGTCGTTCTTCGGGAAGTGCTTGGGCAGAATCGACTGTTGCATTCTGTTGGCTACTTCCAACTCGCTTTGCAGCGTCATCAGCTTGTCCTTCGAGGCTTCGGCTTCGCGCCACATCTCCAGTTGACGCAAACCGCGATCTATCGTGACTCTCAGGTCATCGAAGTCGATCGGTTTGGTCACGAAATCGAAAGCGCCGCGGTTCATCGCGGAGCGAATGTTCTTCATGTCCCCGTAGGCCGAGATTACGACCGACCGAAGATCGGTATTCACTTCCGGGATCTTCTCCAGCAGGGTCAGTCCATCCATGCGCGGCATGTTGATGTCCGAGAGCACCAGGTCGATATCGCTGTGTTCGCCCAGCGCTTCCAGCGCCTCGATGCCGTCCCCGGCAAAGAGGAAGGAATACTGCCCCGAGCGGATCTCGCGCCGCATTCTTTGCCGGACCAGTTGCTCAAGGTCCGACTCGTCGTCCACCATCAAAATCTTGTATTGCGCTTGCATCGCAAGTCAGTCCACTTGTGCCGATAACGGGTGCCCATTGTATATGGGCGATGCGGCAGGTCCCTGCCGCTCAGGCCTGCAGCATGCGCTCCACGGCCAGCCGCGCGCGGGCCGAGATTTCCGCAGGGACTTCGACCCGCGGTTGAAGAGTTTCCAGTGTTTGCAGTATTTTCGGCAGGGTTATGCGTTTCATGTGCGGACAGAGATTGCAGGGGCGCACGAACTGTACATCGGGATGTTCCACGGCGACGTTATCGCTCATCGAACACTCGGTAACCATGACTACCCGCCTGGGCTTGCGTTCGCCGACGTAGCGGATCATCGCCGACGTGGAACCCACAAAATCGGCCTCCGCCAGAACATCCGGCGGGCACTCCGGGTGGGCGATGACCTGAATGCCGGAGTGCGAGTTGCGGTAGGCGCGTATTTCATCCGCCGTGAACCGCTCGTGGACTTCGCAACTTCCTTCCCAGAGAATGATTTCCACATCGGTTTTGCTGGCGACATAGCGTCCGAGGTAGCCGTCGGGCAGAAAGATGACGCGGTCCACGCCCAGCGACTCCACAATCTTCACGGCATTCGCGGACGTGCAACAGATGTCCGATTCGGCCTTTACCTCCGCCGAGGTATTGACGTAAGTGACCACGGGGACGCCGGGGTATTTCTGCTTCAGCAGGCGTACGTCCTCGCCGGTAATCGCCTCCGCCAGCGAGCAGCCGGCCTTGAGGTCGGGAATAAGCACTGTTTTCTCGGGCGCCAGGATCTTGGATGTTTCCGCCATGAAGTGAACGCCGCACATCAGGATCACACCGGCGCTGGAGTTGGCGCCGAGCCGGGCAAGTTCCAGCGAATCGCCCGAATAGTCCGCCACGCCGTGAAAGATCTCCGGCGTCTGGTAGTTGTGCACCAGGATTACAACGTCCCGCTCCTTCTTCAGTTCGTTGATGCGGGCGATATAGGGCGCATGCGCGGGCCATTCCACGTCGGGTATGACGTCCGTCAGGCGCGCGCGGATTGGCGCCGTTTGTTCCTGCACCCTGGCGGTGTATTCCAATGCTTCTGTAGCTTGAGGGGGCATTCATCGGCTCCGTTGGCGGGGATGTAATGCTACAAATGAGCATAAGTCTTGTCAAATGAGCGACCCGAATTGTGTGAGCGACCCGAATTGGCGCGAGGCAACCCCGCACAAGCTGCCCCGTCTACAATGAAACCGTGACCGAACCGATCAGCGTGGAGCTCAGCGCAGTGGTGCTGACCGTCGTGGATGACGAGCCGCGGGTTCTGGTCCTGTCGGACAGCCCATCGGCCCGCCTGCCTTCCGACCGTCTGCGCGGCACCCGCGACCAGACGCTGGAATTCGGCGCCCGCCGGCTGCTCAGGCGGCAGGTGGGGTTGGAACCGGCCTGGCTGGAGCAACTCTATACGTTCGGTGACCGGCGCCGGAATTTCTGGCCACGCAGCCCCGACCGGACCATAACGGTGGCCTACCTGGCGCTGGTTCGCCATGACCTCTGCTCTACCGGGGGCCAATGGCGCGCCTGCTATGAGTTTTTTCCCTGGGAGGACCAGCGCACCGCACGGTATTCGGCAGCGCCGCTGGGGCAGGGATTACAGAAATGGAGGAACCGAGCCAGGGCCGACGCTACCCGAAGGGAGCGCATCGAGCGGATCGAACGCTGTCTGGGGCAGGGCGAGGCCGGATGGACGCCGGATCTTGTGCTGGAGCGCTACGAACTTGTCTACGAGGCGGCTCTTGTGGCCGAGTCCTGGCACGATCGGGGCGCCTCGGCGCCGCCGGGAAGGATTCTTGACGGGTCATGCATGGCGCTGGATCACCGGCGCATACTCGCCACCGCCCTGGGCAGGATGCGGGGAAAACTCCGCTACCGCCCGGTCGTGTTCGAACTCATGCCCCCGGAATTCACGCTGTTCGAACTGCAGCGCGTGATAGAGGCGATCATCGGCCGCAGTCTTCACAAGCAGAATTTCCGTCGCCTGGTCGCAAACCAGAAACTCGTGGAGGCTACCGGCGTGCGCAAGCCCGACACCGGCGGACGACCTGCGCGCCTCTACCGCTTCCGGCCTGAAGCGATGGCGGAACGCCGGGCCGCCGGAGTGCTGTCCTGAGGCGGGACAGAACACCAGGCCGGGAAGGAGGTCGTCCCGAGCCGCGCGAAGGCGAGACGCAGTCGCTCCCGGAGAGACCGTTCCTTCGTGTATATTCACGCGATCGTTTTCACAGGCGCGTAGCTCAGGGGTTAGAGCACTTGCTTGACATGCAAGGGGTCGGTGGTTCAATTCCACTCGCGCCTACCACTTTTCATCCGGGTCCCGGCTGATATGAGCGCCGGGACAGGCCGCAGCAATACTCCATCCGCACTGGACGGCCTTCATGAGGTGGTTTGCGAGTGGTTTGAAGAGGCGTTTCAGCGGCCCACGGCGGTGCAGGAGGGCGCCTGGCCGGCCATCGCCGAGGGCCGGCATGTGCTGCTTGCGGCCCCCACGGGGTCCGGCAAGACCCTCGCAGGCTTTCTTGCCGTCATCGATGAAATGTTGCGCCGCAGCCTGCGGGGAGATTTGCCGCAGCGAACGGAGGTCGTTTACGTTTCGCCTTTGCGGGCCCTTTCAAACGACGTTCGCCGGAACCTGAGCGAGCCGCTTTCGGGAATCGACCGGTGTCTCGAGGCCAGGGGCCTGCCGGCCTCGGGCATTACCGCCGGTCTGCGCACCGGCGACAGTTCCCCGGCCGACCGCCGCCGGCTGCTGAAGAAGCCGCCGCACATCCTGGTGACTACGCCGGAGTCGCTGTACCTGCTGCTCACGTCGGATGGCGGCAGGGGACTGCTTTCGCAGGCAAGGACTGTGATTCTGGACGAATTGCACTCGCTGGCAGGGGGCAAACGGGGAGCCCATCTCACGCTCAGCCTTCAGAGGCTGAAATGCTTGCCGGCCCGCCCCTGCGGAGAATCGGCATGTCGGCCACCCAGCGTCCACTGGAGCGCATGGCACGATTCCTCCTGGGGGCGGGACAGCGTAATTGCGCGATTGTGGATGTCGGCGCCGCGCGCGAGCGGGACCTGGCGCTGGAATTGCCTGGATCGCCGTTGCAGGCGGTCATGCCGCTGGAAGTCTGGTCGGAACTGTACGACCGGCTGGCGGAACTGGTGCGGGGTCATGATTCGACCCTGGTTTTCGTCAACACCCGGCGGCTGTGCGAACGGGCCGCGCGTCAATTGAGCGAGAGACTGGGCGAGGACGCTGTCGCGTCCCACCACGGCAGCATGTCCAAGGAGCACCGCGGCGAGGCCGAGCAGCGACTCAAGAGCGGAAGCCTCAAGGTCCTTGTCGCCACGGCCTCGCTGGAACTGGGCATCGACATCGGGTCGGTGGACCTGGTCTGCCAATTGGGCTCTCCACGCGGTATCTCGCGGTTTCTGCAACGCGTCGGACGTTCGGGCCACGCGGTCGGCGAGGTACCCCGCGGGCGCCTGTTCCCGCTGTCCCGCGGCGAACTGGTGGAGAACCTTGCGCTGCTGAAGGCCGCAGCCGTGAACGAAATCGAGGAGATCCGCATTCCGGACGGGGCCATGGATGTGCTGGCGCAACAAATCGTGGCTGAAGGGGCCTGCGGCGAGAAAGGCATCGACGAACTGCATGAGGCCTACTCTCTGGCCTGGCCGTACCGAAAGCTGGATCGCAAGCGCTTTGGCCGGGTGGCGCAGATGCTGGCGGACGGCTACTCCACTCGGCGAGGGCGCTCCGGCGCCTACCTCCATCTGGACAGCGTCAGGCAACTCCTGAGGCCACGGCGCTCGGCCCGCATCACTGCCCTCACCAACGGCGGGACCATACCGGACCAGTTCGATTACGACGTGCTGCTTATGCCGTCAGAAACCCGCATCGGCACGCTGAACGAGGATTTTGCCTTCGAGAGCCTGCCCGGCGACATCTTCCAGCTGGGCAATACCTCCTACCGCATCCAGCGCGTCGCCTCCGGCAAGGTGTATGTGGAGGACGCCCGGGGAGCGCCGCCCACCATCCCCTTCTGGTTCGGTGAGGCGCCCGGACGCAGCAGGGAACTCTCGGCTCGGGTAGCCGGCCTCCTCGACGGCGTGGAGGCTCGGCTCGCCGAAGGCGCGGATGCGGCTGCCTGGCTGAGTGGAATCCCCGGCGGGTCGCCCGAGGCCGCCCGCCAGGCGGTGGAGTACCTGGAGGCCGCGCGCGCCACGCTCGGCTCTCTGCCGGGCGCGGGACGATTCGTGATCGAGCGCTTCCTCGACGAACTGGGCGACATGCACGTCGTCATCCATTCGCCGCTGGGCTCACGCCTCAATCGCGCCTGGGGCCTGGCGCTGCGCAAGCGTATTTGCCGAAAGTTCAATATCGAACCGCAGGCGGCGGCGCTGGACGACAGCATCGTGATATCGCTTGGCCCGGGTCACAGCTTTCCGCTGAAGGAAATCACCGCCTGGCTGAATTCCTCTACCGCGCATGAACTCCTGGTGCAGGCCGTGCTCGACTCACCCATGTTTCCCACGCGCTGGCGATGGACCGCCTCCACGGCGCTGGCCATACTCCGCAACTGGAAGGGCGAACGGCGCCCGGCGCAGTTTCAGCGAGGCGATGCGGAGGACCTCATGGTTGCGCTGTTCCCCGACCTGGTCGCGTGCGCCGAGAACCTCACGGGCGACCGCGCCGTCCCCGATCATCCTCTGGTCGACCAGACCCTGGACGATTGCCTGCACGACCTGATGGACGCCGACGGCCTGCTGGACCTGCTGCGCTCCTTTGAGCGGGGCGCGGCCGACGTGCGCTTTGCCGAGCCTGCCTCGCCGTCGGTCCTGGCCCAGGAAGTCATCACCGCCAGGCCCTATGCGTTCCTCGACGATGCGCCGGCCGAGGAACGCCGCACCCAGGCGATTCGAACCCGTCATCTGATGGACATCGAAGACGCTGCAACGTTGGCGAGGCCCGACCCCCAGGCGATCGCCGAAGTGTGCGCGGAAGCCTGGCCGAGGCCGCGCGATGCGGACGAATTGCACGACGCCTTGAATCTGGCGGGTTTCCTGACCGAAGCCGAACTGGCGGAACACGCGGATGCTCTTGCGGAGCTGGCGGCGCAGGGTCGGGCGCTCAGCTTTACGGTCGGCGATGGCAGGGAGGTCTGGGCCTGCGTGGAACGCCGGGAGGAGCTGGCCGCGGTCTGTGCGCAACCGCAGGACGCCGCAGCCGAGGTCCGTGAACTGCTGCGCAGCCGGCTTGAAATTCTGGGGCCGGTAAGCGCTGCAGAGCTAACGCAGCCGCTGGGACTGGAGGCGGCAGCCGGCGCCGAAGCACTGGTGGCGCTGGAAGGAGAAGGTTTCGTGGTTCGCGGCCGGTTTCGGACCGGCGCCGAAGCGGACGGTCCGGACGAGTGGTGTGAACGCGGCTTGCTCGCCCGCATACACCGGCGCACGCTGAAATCGCTGCGGCAACAGATCAAGCCGGTAAGCGCCGCGGAATTCACCACCTTTCTGCTGCATTGGCAGGGCGTCGGGGCGGAGCGGCCCAGGGGCCCGGAAAGCCTTCGTCTCGCGCTGGAAAGGCTGGAAGGCTGCGCCGCCCCGGCGGCCGCCTGGGAAAGCACTGTGCTCCCGGCCAGGATAGGCGATTTTTCCCCGGCCATGCTGGACCAGGTGCTCGCTTCGGGCGAATGGCTGTGGAAGCGCGCCGAACCGTTCGCCGGGCGAGGGGGAGGGCGGCTGGCCGCCAACACGCCGATATGCCTTCTCAAGCGGGAATGCTGGGACTACTGGCCGTTGGCGCCGGGGCGCATGGACGGTCTCTCCTTCGGTGCGCGCAAGGTCCTTGAAGTGCTCCGCAACGGTGGCGCGGACTTTTTCGTCAGCCTGGTGCGAAATACCGGCATGCTGCGCAGCCAGGTGGAGATGGCGCTGGGCGAACTGGCCGCGGCCGGGCTGGTGACATCGGACAGTTTTACCGGATTGCGCGCGCTGATTACGCGTGCCGGCAAGCGTCCCCGCTTCGGCGGGCTGCGGGCCCGGATGAGCGGCGTGCAGGCCGGCGGCCGATGGTCCGCCCTGCCGACGCCCGCCGACGATGAAGTCAACGAGGACGACCGGGTTCAGTACCTGGCCGAAGCGATGGTTCGCCGTTACGGCATCGTTTTCCGCGCCCTGCTGGCGCGTGACCGCGGGCTTCCGCCCTGGCGCGCATGGCTGCGGGTCTATCGCCGAATGGAGGCGCGGGGCGAACTGCGTGGCGGGCGCTTCGCGGACGGATTCAGCGGCGAGCAGTTTGCCACCCCCGCCGCAGTGGAGGAACTGCGCGCCATGCGTCGCAGGAAGAAATTTGCTTCGATCATCCGCATTTCCAGCGTGGATCCGGCGAACCTGACCGGCGTGTTGTCGTCCCGGCGCATCCCCTCGCAACCCGCGCGCCGGATTTGTTACGAGAGCGGCGAGCCCCGTTTGGAGGCGGAGCCGGATACCGCAGCAGGCGCGCGCGTTTGATCGAATAGAATCTCGCTTCTTGCCCGGTCCCGTATACATTGGCGTCCCAGGCCTGAGCCGGGGGCGCGGGCAATAGCAGATGCGGGGCGAGGGCCATGGACCGGAGGGGAAAATGAGCCAAGAGATTCTTCAGGAACTTTCCAGCCTGCTGGGCAGCGATCACGTGATCACGGACGATGCCGAGCGCCGCTATTTCACGACCGACGTCTACAACTCCCGGGAAATGCCGCTGGCGGTCATTCGGCCGGGGACGGTGGAGGAGCTGCAGGAAGCGGCGCGGATCGCACTCAGGAACAACATCGCTCTTGTGCCCCGGGGAGGCGGCGCTTCCTACACCGACGGCTACCTGCCGGTGACGTCGCAGTCCCTGCTTGTGGAAACCTCGCGCCTGAACCGCATCGTGGAAATCAACGACACGGACATGTACGTGACTGTCGAACCCGCGGTGACCTGGGAGCGGCTCAACGCCGCGCTGGCGAAGAAAAAGCTGCGCACCCCGTTCTGGGGGCCGTTCTCCGGCCTGAAAGCCACCGTTGGCGGATCGACTTCACAGAATTCCGCGAGCATGGGCACGGGAAATCACGGCCTTTCCGCGGAATCGGTGCTTTCATTCGACGTCGTGCTGGGCAACGGCAAACTCCTGAAGACGGGATCGGCTTCGATCAGCACGTCCAGGCCGTTCTTCCGCTGGTACGGACCTGACCTTACCGGCCTCTTCACGGGTGACACCGGGGCCATGGGAATCAAGGCGCGCATCACGCTGCGGCTGATGAGGCGCCCGGAGCGCACCGGCACGGCCTCTTTCGGCTTCGACACCTTCGACGACATGTCCGCGGGGATGTCCGCGGTGGCGCGCCTGGGCGTGGTCGCCGACAATTACGGACTGGACCCCAAGCTGCAGCAGGGCCAGCTCACCAAGACTGATACCGCCGATGCGCTGCGCGCCGTGTGGAACGTGGCCCGCGACTCCAGCAATCCGCTGGAGGCCGTCAGCCGCCTGACGCGCATGGCGCTGGCGGGCAAGCGCTTCTTTGCGGGCTTCAGCCATTCCGCCCACTACGTTGTGGAGGGGTACAGCGCCGCAGAGGTCAAGTCCAAACTGAAGCTGGTCCGTGAAACCATGCGCCCGCACGGGACCGAAATAGCCAATACCGTGCCGACCGTCCTGCGAGCCATGCCGTTCATTCCGATGTACTCCGTGCTCGGCGTCAAGGGCGAGCGGTGGGTGCCGCTGCACGGCATCCTGCCGTTTTCGCAGGTTCCGGAATTCCGCCGCCGGCTCATGGCCATGTACGAGGAGAACGCCGATCGAATGAAGGAGTTGCGGGTGGACAAGGGCGCGATGTTCATGACCATCAATTCCAATGCGTTCCTGTACGAGCCGGTGTTCTACTGGGAGGACAGCCAGACCGTATTCCACAAGCGATTCATGCCGCAGGACTATCTGGCCACGTTGCCGGAATACGACGAGAACCCGGAAGGGCGCGCCCTGGTGGCGGAACTTCGCCAGCGCATCCTGGACATCTTCTGGCAGGTCGGGGCAACCCACCTGCAGGTCGGCAAGACCTATCCGTACCTGCGCGGCCGCCAGCCCGAGGCCGAACGGCTTCTACGGGAGTTCAAGGGCAGCGTGGACCCGAACAACCTCATGAATCCCGGCGCGTTGGGGCTGGGCCAATCCTGAGGTCGGCAGGTATGCAGTTCGTGCGTCGGTTTCTCCGTCCCTTGCTGCCGGGAACCGCCGGCAAGCACGTCCCTGTGGGCTCGGCTTCGCTGTGGGCGCCGGGTCATCGACGCCCACTGGCTCAGACGTTCCCGGAAAGTAGGGACAGAGGAAGCTACGGAACCGAGACTCTTCGACGTCGGGGGCTTGCGCTGCTTGTGTGCGGGCTGTGTCTGGTGTCGTGCTGGAGCCTCGTTGGGCGGGCGGAGGCTGAGGAACGGGTCATCGGCGTGCTGTTCGTGATCCATGGCGGCTCGGAAGACTGGACCGACCGCGGGGCCTTCGACACCGCCGCGCAGCTTTTCTCCTACGACCACAACAGCGCCGTGTATCAGCGCTTCCTTTGGGATCCCCGCATCTGGCCGCGCTTCATGGATTTCGGAAACGGGCCCAAGGAGGCCCTGAAGTATCGATTCGAGTACGAGCGGATCGGCGGGCCCAGCCCCTTCTACCGCGTGACCTATTCGCAGTTGCGAGGGCTTGAGAAGGCGCTTGAGGCGCGCTCGAAAGCACTCGGCGTGCGCTTCGTGGTGGACCTCGCGTCGTGGATGGCGGCCGACCCGAAACACCACCCCTGGCCGCGTCTGGTGTACGGCCCTGGTTCCGCCGAGGGACAGCCGCTCACGTATTGCGGGCCGTCCGAAGAGCCGTGGCCCGATTGCGATCCCGAGCGCCACAACGTGGATGGGCCTATTCCCCGGCTGCTGGCGCAGGGCGTAACGGAGATTCTGGCGATCGACATGACCGTGGGCGGCGCCCGTTTTTCGAAGACGCACGACGTGGTGAGCACACTCAGGCGCCGTCTGGCCGCTGAAGCGGGGGAGGGCGGTGATCCGGCGCCGCTGCGCTGGCTCAACGATCCCGAGGACCTGATGCGCGATTCCTATCCCGTGCAACCTGAAGGCTGGACCCGCTCCCTGGGACCGCCGGCAGTGGACGCCAGCGTGAGCATTGAACAAGCGCCCAATCCCGTGGTTGCTTCACCGCAACTGGCCTTGCTGCACGCCGAGGGCATCGCCCACAGATTCAACCCTGATGTAGCCGAGGCGGACACCGGGATCGTGCTTCTCGGACACGCCTTGCGCCGCTACGACGAGTATTTCGATCCGAAAATCAACGATACGCTTACGCTGCACCGGATGATTGAGCGGGAACTGCTGCGACTGTATCCGGAACTCAAGCAGCGCCGGGTCGTGGGCGCCTGGGCGGGCGACATGGTGATCAACGACGCAATGCCTGAATCACCAGCCGGGCGCTACGAGCGCAGCCGGCCGATGCGCGGCGAGAACCTGGGGTACGCGGCGCTGTACGAGCAGCCGGGCGTGCATCCCGCGGGCAAGTGGGGCCATCGCTACTGGGAGGCGCTCGATTACCTGCGTTCCGACGGTGTCCAGCATGTCGTGGTGGCCTTTCCGCAGATCGTGGCCGAATCCGTCCTGAACATGGTTGAGGTGCCCAACCAGATCGGCAAGGAAATCGGGTATCGCACCTGGTTGTTCTACGAGGATGGGGATCATGATCGCTATCCGGGCGTCGGGCACCCCTTTGCCGATTATTGGGGCATCTGGGTCGAGACCGAATGCAGGGCGGGGGACGCAAGGGTCGCCTGCTGCCTCGAACTGGGCGGTTGCGCGGATGGACGCCCCTATCCCCCGGAACGGCAAACGCCCCGCGACCGGCGGCGTAATGACATGGACCCGTCGCTGGGCTATGACGTGCCGGCGTACGGCCACATCGGGTACGACCCGGCGCTGGGCAGGCCGTTGGCGGAACAGCCGGTACAGCAGCAGTATGGCGGCACCTGGGCAATGTGGAGGCCTCCCAACGACGACCCGCGAATGGGCGCGCTGATGGCGGAGTTCATTGCCGATGCCCTGCAGCAGTCGCAGTAACTGCTGACTCCAGCGGCGCTCCATGAAACAAGCAAGCTCCATGGATGGATTCATGCATTTCCCGGAAGGGCCGGGTAACGAAACCAGCCTTCCAGCAGGCCTGAGCCGCCGCGAACTGCTGGCGGGCGCCGGGGGGATGGCTGTTCTCGGCGCGCCCTTGTCGTCACTGGCGGCGCCCGAGCCGGACGGTGCGATTGACCTGCCGAGGCCGCGCGACAATCTGCTGGCGCTGATCCGCATTCAGGCCAGCCTGCGCGAAGAGGATGTGCCCTGGTGGTACAGCGGCGTCATTTACGGCGCCGAAGAGGGCAAGGCGCCGCGGCTTCTGTTCGGCTTCGAAGGCATGGAGATGTACTGGATGCGCCATCTTGACGCAGGCGAGTTCGAACTGATCGGGCACACGGTGTCGTTCCTCAAGGATGCGGAAAGCGGCGAGTGGCTCAAGCAATGGCGCAATCCCTACACCGGCGAAACACTGGAAGTTCCGGCCGCGGTGCAGGGCGGCGGCGCAGGACGCGGCTTCAATTATTCAGAGAAAGGCATCCGTCCAACGCCGTTCATCGACCGGATGCCTGAACGGCCGCCCGCATACCGGATTCTGTCAGGGGGCGGTCGGATGTGGCTCAGCAAGGAAACCGAATACCCGCCCGGCATGGCCCAGCCACGCCTGCAGCGCCAGACGATGAATTGCGCTCTGGAGGAATTCGCCGATCCAGGCGTTACAAGACTCAAGACCCAGTTCGCCTCCACCGTGTTCATGCCCTGGCGGGCGTGGATGAACATGGGCGAACACCCCGGCCACCTGATCTGGCACGCCGCGGGCCTCAAGCTGCCCTCGGTGGAATCGCTGCCGGCGCCCTACCGCAAGCGCCTCGAAACCGAACACCCCGACAAGCTCTCCGCCCGCCCTGCGTAACCGCGCCGTCAGGCTGCCGCAAAGCGTCACGAACACGGACGCCGTCACGTTTCCACGGTGGGATTTATAAGTTTGAGGTCTGGAAAGCGTGCGAAATCGCGGTCCGTTGTGGCGATACTTGCACCATGCTCAAGAGCCAGCGCAGCGAGGTGAGCGTCCATCACCATCGCGCCTTTCGCCTGTCCCTCGCCGCAGAGCCGACTCAAGAGACTCCAGGTGCGCGCACCCGGCTGAAGAAGCTGCGCATTGGGCTGTACGAGCCAATCCTCGACGAGCGCGCATGCTATTCGCGGCGATAACGGATGAGCAAATACACGGCGGTCCGAAGCGATACGCACAAACGCCAACAGCGTGATCAGGGCGAACCGAAGCGGTTGGCCGCTGGAAAACTGAACTTCCAGCCATCGCCTTGAAGCATCGTGATGTGGGCTGTCGAGGTCATAAGCGTACAGCAGCAAGTTCGCGTCAACCAGGATCATCATCTGGCCGGGCCGTCGAGAAAGTCCAGCAGTCCGGCAATATCGTCCATGTCCATACCTGCCTTCAACCCCATGGATCGGGCTTGAACTGTGAAGGGCCGCGCAATCTCCTCCGCTTTTGGGGCCTCCAGCCCGCGGCGAAGAAGCGCATTCACGACAACTTTCATTCCGGCGCCCGTGCGGGCCATCTCATGGCGCAGCCGGACCGCCACATCCTCGTCAAGTGTCAAGGTAGTACGCATTCTTCATGATGCTATGTATAAAGCATCATGATGTCAACTAGTCAGGAATGCGCTGCGTGAAGGTGCTATAGCCTGGACCCACAAGTTGCGTCGGTTCGCGCCTACTGCGGCCAGCCGTCAACGGGGGCGCCTGTCTGCAGGGTGCGAACTTCCTCCAGATCGGCAGGAGGCCGCAGCCACATGGGCATCTCCTCCCTGGCCCACTCCAGCAATGCCGGCGGAAACTCATCCTGGCTCTCGACCCGCCAGGAAAGCAGGTGATAGATGGCGTTTCCTTCCCCGACGAACGGCGGCAGCGCCCCATAACGCTGCCAGCTTAACTGGTGGGGCTCGTCCAACTTGTCGGGGGAATGGAGAAAAAAGTCATAGTTTTCCCAGGCCTGGTAGCGGCTGCCCGCGCCCATGGGAAAATCAAGGAAGACCGATGCGGTTACCGCCAGCGTGCCCTGGCCCAGCCTGCGTATCCGCATTCCGTTTCGGGACTGGATTTTCCGGACCTGATCGCCGACTCCCTGCTCGACGGCCCCGAAGATCCTGCCATCCTTCATGCGGTAGGTGATGAGCTGGTAGGGATAGGCGATCGGCTCCACCGCCTGGCCGTCGTACTCGCTCAGGATTTCCCCGCTGACGGGATCGGTATACGTAAATGTCTTTCGGGTCAGGTGTATGACCTCGCCGTCGGGAGTCTCGGGCCAGAGCACGGTGGAGCTATCAAATCCGATCATCCCCAGCAGCTTCTCGCCGGAAGGGTAGGAATAAACGCCGCCCTCCGCCAGCCAGTAAACGGGGGCGCCGGTTCCGGCCCGCGCATCGACCCAGATCCGCAGCTCTTCCGGCGCCGAATCGCGCGACGCCGGCGATTCCGAACCTGTACCCGCAGGCGCGTATACGGCTATGCCGATAGACAAGAGGAATGAAGCCAGTGTACGCATGTTTGCCCCCAATTCGATTGTGTTCATGCGGATGTAAGCATAAGTCAATATCGGCACGTTACCGAGCCCTTAAACCGGCGGTTTTTTTCGAGCGCGGGTAGAATAGGCTGCCGCCAAGCGTGTGCTCGCGGAGACCCTATGTCCGAGTATCGGCCCCCTGTCGACGAAATGCTGTATGTCCTGGACTCGATTGCCGGGTTCGAGCGCGTTGCCCGGCTTCCAGGCTGGGAAGAGGTGTCGAGAGACCTCGCGCGCGCCGTGATGGACGAGGCCGGCGAACTTGCCTCCAACGTGCTTGCGCCGCTCAATGTAACGGGAGACCAGAGCGGAGCCGCCGTGCACAATGGACAGGTTCAGGTGCCGGACAGCTTTCGGGAAGCGTATCAGGCCTTTGTTGAAGGTGGCTGGGGCGGCATTTCGGCGCCGGAAACGTACGGCGGCCAGGATTTGCCGCAACTCATTTCGATGCCGGTTCAGGAGATGTGGCAATCCGCCAATCTCGCCTGGTCGCTCTGTCCGCTGTTGAGCCAGGGCGCGTTGCATGCCCTGGAACTGTACGCCAGCGAGGAACTCCGCCGCCAATTCCTGCCGCGCCTGGTCAGCGGCGAATGGACCGGGACGATGAATCTCACCGAGCCGCAAGCCGGTTCCGACCTGGGGCTGGTGCGCTGCCAGGCGAAGCCCGAGAACGGGCACTACGTCATCAACGGGCAAAAGATATTCATAACCTTCGGCGACCATGACATGGCAGGCAACATCCTGCACCTGGTGCTGGCGCGCCTGCCCGATGCGCCGCAGGGCACTCGAGGGCTTTCGCTGTTCCTGGTACCCAAGCTGATTCCGGACGAAAACGGCGATCCCGATCGGCCCAACAACGTGCGGGCCGTGTCGGTGGAGCACAAGCTGGGGTTGCACGCCAGCCCAACCTGCGTCATGAGCTATGAGGATGCCGTGGGCTACCTGGTCGGCCAGGAAAACCAGGGGCTGCCGCACATGTTCGCGATGATGAACGATGCGCGCGTATCGGTCGGACTGCAGGGTGTGGCAATCGCCGAGCGGTCGTATCAGCAGGCTGTGGAATACGCCCGCAACCGCATGCAGGGCAAGGCCCCGGGAAGCGCCGGCACGGTTTCCATCCTGCGCCACCCGGACGTGCGGCGCATGCTCATGGAAATGAAGTCGCAGATTTTCGCGATGCGGTCCCTCTGCTACATGGCCGCACTGCATCAGGACTTCGCACGCCGTCACCCGGACGAGGAGCGCAGGGCTTATCACCAGCGGCGGCTGGACTTGCTTACTCCCATCGTCAAGGGCTGGATCTGCGAGGTGGCGATCGAATTGACCTCGATCGGAATTCAGGTGCACGGCGGCATGGGCTACGTGGAAGAGACCGGCGCCGCGCAGCATTACCGCGACGCCCGCATCATTACCATCTACGAGGGCACCTCCGGCATCCAGGCCGGTGACCTGGTGGGCCGCAAGATCATCCGCGACAAGGGCAGGGCGCTGGGCGAACTGCTGGAAGACATCGGGGAAACGGCGTCGCTCGCGAAGGTCCTGCCAGCCGGGGACCGGGTCGTCGGGGAGGCGCTCAGCGAAGGATTGAACGAAGCGGCGTCAACCCTGGAGTGGTTCCGCAATGAACTGGGCGCCGACGCCGACCTGCCCGGATCGGTCGCCTTTAACCTGATGATGATGCTGGGCTACCTCTGCGGAGGCTGGCTGCACGCCCGATCGGCGCTGGCCGCGGCCGGCGGCGCGGAGCCGCAGGCGAATCAGCCCCGCCGCGTTTGTGCGCGGTTTTATGCCGAGCACTTCATGCCGCAGGTAGCCGCCCGCGCCCGGCGTGTGCGCGCCGGCGCCGCCAATACGATGGCATTGAGAGACGAGCAGTTCTGACGTGCGCTTTTCCACCAAACAGATTCATGCGGGAACGGAGCCGGACCCCGTGACGGGATCGGTGCTGCCGCCGATTTACCAGTCCACGACCTTCGCTCAGCCCTCCGTCGACGAGTACCTTTCGAAGGGATATTCCTATTCGCGCAGCGGCAATCCGACGGTGCGGGCCCTGGAAAACCGCCTTGCCGG
The DNA here is from genome assembly GCA_963666765.1 of Gammaproteobacteria bacterium. Classification (GTDB taxonomy): domain Bacteria; phylum Pseudomonadota; class Gammaproteobacteria; order Steroidobacterales; family Foliamicaceae; genus Foliamicus. The sequence goes on along the minus strand of OY762933.1, from coordinate 655,259 downwards.
CCTGGAGAACGGCGAGGACTGTACCTGCTACTCCACCGGGATGGCGGCCGTCAGCGCCGTGCTGCATGCCTTCCTGAACGCGGGCGACCACGCCCTGGTATCGCAGGTCGCTTACGGGGGAACCTACCGGGTTTGCACCCAGGTCTTCGCACGCTTCGGCGCGCGCTTTACGTTTGTTGATACGTCGGACCCGAAGGCCGTCGAGGCGGCGATCACGCCCGATACACGGCTGTTGCTGACTGAAACACCGGCGAATCCCACACTGGCGCTTGGCGACATCGCCGCCTTGTCGGAAATTGCCCAGGCCAACAAGCTGGTCCACGTGGTCGACAACACTTTTCTCACCCCCTATTACCAGCAGCCGCTTGCCCTTGGCGCGGACGTATCCCTGCACAGCACCACCAAGTACTTCGACGGACACAACGCCACGGTAGGAGGCGCCAATGTGGCGGCCACTGCCGAACTGGACGAGAAACTGCGTTTCGTGCAGAACGCCACCGGCAGCATCATGTCGCCGATGGTCGCCTGGCTGACCCTGCAGGGTGTGAAGACGCTGTCGGTGCGGATGGACCGGCAGTCCGCCAGTGCGATGGCGATCGCACAGTACTTGAGCGGACACCCGGCCGTCGGCGAGGTCTGCTACCCGGGCCTTGAGTCCTTCGCGCAGCACGAACTGGCAAGCCGCCAGGCCACGGGTTTCGGCGCCATGCTCTGGTGCGAACTCAAGGGCGGCCTCGAGGCCGGCAAACGCCTGATGGACAGCATCGAACTGTGGACGCTGGCGGAGAACCTTGGTGCAGTCGAATCGCTGATTACGCATCCCGTCACCATGACGCATGCGGACGTCGAGCCCGAAGAACGCCGCCGGGTGGGCCTGCGCGACGGCCTCGTGCGCTTGTCGGTGGGACTGGAAGACCCCGAGGACCTGATCGAGGCCCTGGACGCCGCGCTTACTTGAGTTGGCAGATATCGAGGACGTTCATGTCCGTGTAGTCGAGATTCTCGCCGCCCATCGCCCAAATGAAGGAATAGTTGGAGCTTCCACTTCCCATGTGAATTGACCAGGGTGGAGAAATTACCGCTTCGGAATCGGCGACAACGATATGGCGCATCGAGTCGGGCTCACCCATGAAGTGGAACACCTTTTCATCATCGTCAAGTTCGAAGTAGAAGTAGATTTCGGATCGTCGATCGTGCAGGTGCGGCGGCATTGTGTTCCAGACACTGCCTGGATTGAGAATCGTCAACCCCAGCAGCAACTGGGCCGATCGGCAAGTCTCGGGCACGATGTACTTGTAAATCGTGCGCTCGTTTGAGGTCTCGAGTGAACCAAGTTCAAGAGGAACAGCATCGTCGATCGAAATCTTCACCAGGTCGAATCGTGCGTGTGCTGGCGTTGAGGCGAGAAAGTAGCGAGCGGGATTGTCCTTGCTGTCACACTCGAAAGAGACCTCTTTCGATCCCATGGGTATGTACAAACCATCGCGAGGCTTCATGGCAAATGTATTGCCATCGACAGTTATTTTCCCGCTACCGCCACCCACGTTGACCACACCCAATTCACGTCTTTCAAGAAAAGGCGCTCCCGCTACAGGGTCGGTCTGATCCGGCAATACAACAGCGTCCGATACGGGTGCGGCGCCGCCGACAATCATGCGTTCATTGTGGGAATAGTTCAGGTTAATTTCGTCGGCAACGAACATGCCGGTAACGAGATAACGATCGCGTAGTGCTTCGTTGCTGACTCCCTCCATCATGTCCGGATGCGTTGCCTGGTAGGTCTTTGAATACACGTTGTGACTCCCTGTTGTTTACGAACTTTCCAGCTCTCGAGTTGACTCCCGGACAACCAGTTCAGGAACGGTCTGGTTCGGCCCCAGTGGAGCTTCTTCATCGTCAAATGCAAGGAGACGTTGAGCCGCGAGCTGGCCAATCCTGCGGGCCGGAGTATGGACTGTCGTCAAACGGGGCCATATTCGAGTTGCCGTCTCGAAATCATCGAAACCGACAACCGAAAGATCTTCCGGCGCCTTCAGGCCTGCAACATGCAGTGCCTGCAAGGCACCGGCGGCCATTTCATCATTGGCCGCGAAAACGGCTGTAGGCGGGGGATCAAGATCAAGTATCTCGGCGCCCCTGGCCAAACCCGACTCGAACGTATAGTCGCCCTGCAAAACATAGTCCGTCGGCAGGCGAATGCCAAACTCCGTCAGTCCGTCCTCAAAGCCGGATCGACGCTCGTGTGCGGAGCGAAAGCTCCTCCGGCCGGCGATCAATGCAATCCGGGTGTGCCCCAGCTTCGCCAGGTGCCGAGCAGCCTCACGAGCGCCCACCCGATCGTTGGTAACAATCATTCGTCGCTCCATGTCCAGTGCGACGGAGGCGATGCGAATATAGGCGCAACCGATTTCGCGCAACGCTTCTGCGAGGCGCTCGTCCTCGGATACGGACGGCGTCAGGACAACGCCGTAGAGTTTCTGCATTTCGATGAACTTTCGTGCGTCCTCAATAAAGGTGTCGCTATTGCGATCGCAGGGATGAACCACCAGCTCGAAGTCGGTGCCCTTCAGAACATCAAGTAGACCCAGTTGCACATTGACGACGTACTGCGGCGTCGGATTGTCGGAGATCATGCCAACAAGATAGGAACGCCGAAAAGCGAAGCCACGCGCTTGTGGGTCCGGTTTATAGCCGATGTCATCTATAAGCTCTTCGATCCCCGCGCGCGTCGCATCGTTTACCAGCGGTGAATCATTAATGACCCGGGATACTGTTTTTTTGGAGACGCCGGCAAGCCGGGCCACATCGTCCATTGTCGGCTTTCGGCCGTCGCGATTATTCTCCAGCCAGCCGCGGGCGGCAGCCTTGAAATCGGTGTCTGCTTTGCGGCTTTTTCTTCCCACGAAATTCTCAAACCAGAGCTTGGGTCAATTTGGCATGCTACTGCTCTGGCGTTTGGAACTGAACCTCACATCGAACCAGCCAAACGAGCCGAAATCAACACGCGCCGCAGAGGATACCAACACATCATGAATGCCAGTAGCCGCACCGGTCGAAATCAAGGTTCCTTCAGGAAGTTCAATATTTCGAGTCGCGGCAAGACCCAGTAGAAATCGCAACGCCGCCAGCGGACCGCCCGGAATGGCATTTGCCGTCGCATTACCAACAACGGCGCCGTCGATCATGACTTTCGCAGTCATTGAATCCAGGTCTCTGGAATTCCAATCCGCTACGGCAGGCCCCAGGAGCAGTCCGGCGTTGTTACCGAAGTCGGAAACAACACAGGTCGGACCCAGTTCGTTGATTGCGGACATGGGACTGCTGGCGATCTCCGCCCCTACGTACAGCGAAGAAACCAGGTCAGTCAGATCCGCGTCAGAGTATTCCGTTTCCGACGGTTGGACGGTGCGGCCAAGCTCCAGCACAAACTCCGCCTCTACCGCCGCGAATCCGCCTTCGTAGATCGACATGGTCCTGGTGGCGCCAGGCTCTATGCGGACAATGGAAGACTTGAATATTGGGCCGGCCAGACGCTCGTCACCCACTCGTAACCGATGATCGGTCGGGATCATCCCGATCTTCCAACCGGCGACTGTATCCGCCCAACGCGCGATTGACGCTGTCTGAATTGCGTACGCCTCGTCCAGTGAGTCCGGAAGGGCGCCAGGAAAACCCGGCAATACCTCAGCAGCCACTCGTGCAGCCACCAGGCGCCTGGAAATCGCGTCAAGGTCTCCCGAAAATCCGTCGATGGGGGTCACTCCACTCTCGCGCAAAAGAAATTACCGGTGTTGTCCGGGAGGAAAGGAACCATCCAAATGCGGATGGTAAGAATCTGTATGACGAACGGGAGCTGAATCCGCCTTAGTGCCCAACGGAGGGCACGAGGCAAACCCCGGAAATGATCCGGGGTTTGCCTGCGAAGTGAGATGTCGTCATCGATGTCCCTTCGTCAGAAGCGGTAGATTGCACCGAAAACGATGCGCCTGTCGGGGAGTCCGACGAAACACAGCGGTCCGGTTGTGCTGACACAGTGTTGATCAATACGCTCCTCGGTGAGGTTTACAACTTCAAGGCCAACATCAAGATGATCGTTGACCGAGTAGTTGACGCTGGCATTCAGCTGACCTCTGTCAAGTGTGTGGACCGGGAAGCTGAACGTGCTGCTGCCGCTCGTGTTGGCGCCGCCGCCGAAGTCCTGGGTGCGGAACGATTCACGCCACGTGTAACGCGCTCTTGCGGACAGACCGTACTTCTCGTAGTACAGCGTGATGTTGTACGCATCTTCGGAGAAGTCCAGCAGTCCTCGAGGAATGCAGATACCGGAACCGAGAACCTGCGCGCCACGGCCCGACGTGCAATCCTCGATTGAACCACCGCTGAAATCCTGGTTGGTGTAGTTGAAAACGACGCCGAAACCGGACGCCCAACCGAGACGATCTTCGAAGCCGGAAAGGTCGTACTGGAGAGCAAACTCGAATCCGGACTGGGTGGTCGTTGTCGGGTCATTGGTCCAGGTCTGGTAGTCAACACACAATCCCAGGACATTTGGGTCGCCCAATACATTCGGTATGACCGTCGGGTTCCAGATACCACCGCCCGGGCAGCTTGGATCCGTTTCACGGGCAAGACCACTCGTAGAAGTTGGATCGTTAACCAGCAGTGCGCCCTCGAAGACTTGCCCAATGATGTCCGTGCGATCCTTTGTGAAGTAACCGAGGCTGAGCAGCGCCGACTCGGCAAAGTACCACTCGACTGCGAAATCCAGGGAATCAACTTCCTCGGGCTTGAGGTTGGGGTTGCCCTGGTCAATCGCGGAATTTTCCTGATTGTCGGCCGCAAATGCGGTGCTTATCCTGTTGAATCCCGGACGCCTGATGTCCGAGCCATAGCCAAAACGAACAAGCACGTCTTCGGTTGCCTCGGCGACCACGTTCAATCGCGGCAGCAGGAAGTCATACTTGCCCTTTGTTGAAACCAGCGACCTGTTTCCTGCGTCGTCCTCAAAGCCATACGCCACTGAATCAACTTCCGTCTCGACATAGCGCACGCCTACGTTGCCGCGGAAAATACCGGCCTCGAAATTTGCTTGTGCATACAGGGCCGTGGTCTCTTCCGTTACGTCATAGAACTGATTCCGATCGGAAACAAGGTTCAGGATGTCCGGGCTGGCCGTATCGTGTGCGATAACCGCATCCTGCAGAATTGCCAGCGTGCCGTCCGGGTCGGAAAACGCACGATCCGGATCGACGAGCAGGAAATCCCGAATGAACAACGTTCTGCCGTCGCCCCTATCAAAGTTATCGGGACCGGGCACAAGCAGCTCTGAGAACAGGGCGCCGTTCGGGCTGTCAACCATCCGGCTGAAGCCCCCAATCCGGTCTTGAATACGGTTAAATCGACTTGAGGACTCACCGTAGCGGAAGCCAAAGTCGAGTGTGGTAAAGCCGCTCCAATCCGTGTCCCACGCAAAGTCCATGCGGAATGCATCTTCTTCGTTTTCCGTTGTATTGCGGCCAACGATCACCTGGTCCAGAACAACATTGGCCGGGTTCAGCAGATCAGCCGGCGCCGGTGCAAAGGGCGAATCGAAATTGACGCCCCACGACAACGTTCCGCCGGACAGATCATAGATGAACGGCACGCAGTTATCGTTGCTGCTCCCATCGAGAGGGCAGTTCGGGTTGATGAAGTTCAGGGTCGTGCTCAGGTTGGGGTTGGACGTATCCGACATTGTCGTTGCGTACTCGGCGCTTACGGACCATTTTTCGCCGTACCAGTCACCACCGAGCGCAATGACCTGACTGTCAGTGACGCGGGAACCGGTATCGCTTGAGAAACGCAGGTTGGGATCGTCATCGTCGTTGGCCAGGTCCGGCTCAAGCGTGCCCTGGAGCGCCGCCGGGAACCTGCCGGGACCGACACCGAAATCAACCGTTTCATAGGCCGTAGGGACACTGATGTTTCTCAGCGTGCTGACCCCGGATGCCTGGAGCCTGTAACTGTCCTGGCTTCGTTCCTGCTCATTGACAATGACGTCGAGATGAAAATTCAGACTGTCACTGGGCGCCCACTCGAAGGTGGACGCGAGGTTGACGGTATCGTAGTCGTAATTCTCCTGCTCCTGAACAAGGAACTGGATGCCGATGAATTCAGCCGGATCGACGGCGCCCGCCGGCGAAACACGGTTGTCGCGGTCGGTGCGAGGACGAAATGACACCGATTCCTGCTCGGTAAAGCTGCCACTGATCACAAAACCGATTTCGCCCGCATCCGTCGACCATGAGTCACCAAATGCGCCGGAGAATCTTGGCGTCATGCCCTCGGAACTCAGGCTGCTGTCTTCGTACTGGACCCTTACCGCGGCCAATGTCTCCCGCAGCTCAAGCGGGCGTATCGTCTTCAGGTTGATGGTGCCGCCAACAGAGCCTTCGATGGTCCTGGCGTCAGGCGACTTGGTTACTTCGACCGCCGAGATAATCGCCGGATTGACATCTTCGAAATTGATGCCGCTCCGGCCGGAACCCGAATTCACGGTGGAAACACCATTGAATTCGATCCGGTTTGAATTGGTGCCGCGGATCTGAACCCCGGTGCCGACGCCGGCCGTCCGGGTAATCTGGATACCGGTAATATTCTCAAGAACCTCTGCGAGGTTCTGATCGGGCAGCTTTCCGATATCCTCCGCAATAATGACTTCGACCAGTTGGTCCGAGTCTCGTTTCTGGTCCACGGCAGCAGCCAGGGACCCGCGGATACCCGTGACGACAATCTCCTCCAAGGGTTCGTCGTCCTGCGCGACGGCCGCAGACGAAAAGACCAGCGCCATCGCGGCTGGCGCGAGCGCACAAATACTACGTTGATATTTCACTGGATTGCTCCCCGGTAAGCATTTTCATCCCGTAACGGATGGTCCGATTCGGTCAATGTAAGGTACTCATATTTCTACCGGTGTCAATAGGGTGCACAATCACAGCTTGTTTATTTATAAACAAATGAGGTTTGCCACACGGATTCCGTCTTGGTAATATTTCCCCGGGACAGGCATCAACAACGCCCCCAAGCGATATTACGGTATTAACTAGATGATATATAGGAGCTTATTTTCAACGCTGGGCGTGATGATCCTGTTTTCCGTTGCTCCGGTCCTCGTTGCGGGTCAATCGAATGGCGAGCTTCCCGCCTTAATGTCTCAGGAGACAATCAGGCGGCATAACTACCTGCCGGATTTTTCTTTTGCAGGCTACGGGAATGGCCTGCTCGGCATACCGAAGGCATCGGGTACCGTGGTCAGGGTTGACGATTTCGGTGCGTTAGCCGACGACGGAATAGACGACACAAAAGCGGTTCTGGCTGCGATATCACGTGCTCATGACATAGCCGGTCCCGTGATCGTCCGGTTCTCGGCAGGACGATACATCGTCTCGGAAATACTGAGAATAGAACGGTCGGATTTTGTCCTGCAGGGCGCGGGCTCAGGCTCGGGCGGCACCCTCCTTCACTTCCCCCGACCACTGAACCAGGTCGACAGAAGCACGTCACTGGATGAACTCAGAGAGTACCTGGTGCAGCTCGACAAACGCCAGGTAGAGCCGGACAGGAACCTTGATGACTATTTCTCCGAGTATTCATGGAGCGGTGGATTTATCTGGATTCAGAAGCCGGGCGTCAGGCCGGCTCCCTACCTGGTTGAATACGACCCGGAGATCGAAAAACTGGCGGACATTGAGGCTGGAGCAAGAGGCGCCCGAACGATCGTGCTTTCCTCGACAGCCGATATTGACGCCGGCGACATCATCCAGTTGCAGTGGATCAACCGCACGGGACCCGAGGCCGGAATCATCAAGTCCCTCTACGAGAAAGAATATGAAAGCGCGGGCTCTCATCATTGGTCGTTTCCGGAGCGGCCCCTTGTTCGCCAGACATCCCGGGTGCTATCTGTCGACGGCCGCAGCGTGGAGCTGGCCGACCCGCTGCTGCATGATGCGAATGAAACGATTCCTGCACAGATTGCCGCCTGGGATGGCTTGCAGCAGATTGGAATCGAAGACCTTTGGCTCGAGTTTCCCGATTCTCCGTTCTTCGGCCACCACATGGAGCGCGGCTACAACGGCATCTACTTCACAAGCTCGTTCGATTCCTGGGCGAGAAACATTCGCATTACCAACGCCGATAGCGGCATCCTGAGCTACAACAGCGCCAACCTGACGTTCAGGGACGTGATTACCGATGGCGTCCGGCGCGCTCACTACTCCGTACATATGGGCAACGTTCATAACGTTCTGGCGGACAACATTGCGGTCATGAATCCGGTTCTGCATTCGTTGTCCTTTAACACCCAATCAACGAAATGCGTCTTCAGGAACGCCGAGGTCTTCGTCGACCCGACCCTCGACCAGCATGCCGGCGCGAATCATCAAAACCTGTTCGACAACGTAACCCTGCACATGCAGGCAGTCCCAGGCAGCGACGGGCCGGTCGTACCGGTGTTTGACGGAAGCGGCGCCGGCTATTGGCAGCCCGGTCATGGCGGATTCAATACCTCCTGGAATCTGCGCGTGCTGATTACGGGTGGCGCATACGCGGATCAAGTCGTTACGGTGCAGGGCCTCGATGAAGGACCGATGGCCCGAATAGTCGGCCTGCACGGCAACCGGGAATTCAAACTGGATTACCGGCCGACGCCGTATGTCGAAATGCTCAACGAACCGCTCGAATCGATCCCCTCACTCTATGAGTACCAAAGACATCAGCGCCTGAACGACGATTAGTTTCGGCGCCAGGGGGGTTTTGCGAATGCTATTGGAGGTGCGGCCGGCGTACACCCTATAATCCGGGGAGCATCTGGGAGATAGCGCCTTGCTGCAAGCTACCAATCTTACGAAGAGCTACGGCGACATCGAAGCCCTCAAGGGGCTGGACATGACCGTGGAAGGCGGAGACATCTATTGCCTGCTCGGCGCCAACGGCGCGGGCAAGACCACCACCATCAGCCTCTTCCTCAACTTCATCGAGCCCGACGGCGGAACTGCTGCCGTGTGCGGCCTGGACGTGACCCGGGAGCCTCTGGAAACCAAGAAACTGCTCGCCTACATTCCCGAGCAGGTGATGCTGTACGGCAATCTGACCGCGTTGGAGAACCTGCGTTATTTTGCGCAACTGGGCGGACATGACTATTCCCAGGAGGAATATCGCGAGTTTCTGCACCAGGTCGGTCTGCAGCCCGAAGCGATGGATCGCCGCGTCAAGACCTATTCGAAGGGTATGCGCCAGAAAGTAGGCGTGGCGATCGCCCTTGCCAAGCAGGCCAGGGCGCTGCTCCTGGACGAACCGACTGCGGGACTGGATCCCAAGGCCAGCAACGAGTTCTCCGAATTGTTGCTGAAGCTCAAGGCCGATGGCGCCGCAATCCTGATGGCCACGCATGACCTGTTCCGAGCCAAGGAAACAGGGACACGTATCGGAATCATGCGAGAGGGACGCCTGGTCGATGAACTGAGCACCGACGAGGTTTCTCATGCCGACGTGGAGAAAATCTATCTCCAGCACATGCACGCCGGCGGACACTATGCGCAGGAGGGCGCCGGTTCCGCTTAGGGCCTGCAAGAAAAGAGGAAAAGCCTATGATCGCTTCCATTGCACGCAAGGAATTCTCCGAAATCGTGCGCGACGGGCGGTTCAAATGGACCGCCGGGATCATGGCGCTGCTGCTGCTGACGGCGCTGGCCGCCGGGTACCAGAAATACAGCGCCCATATGGATATCCAGCGGCTGTCGCAGGACCAGACCAACGCCCAATGGCTCAACCAGGGCGACAAGAACCCGCATTCCGGCGCGCACTACGGAAACTACGCATTCAAACCCGCGGGTCCGCTGGCGTTCTTCGACAACGGCATCAACAACTACGCTGGCACCGCGCTGTTCATGGAGGCACACAAGCAGAACTTCGCGGTCGGTCGCCCGGCGACGGACCAGAGTTCCATCGGGCGCTTCGGCGACCTGAGCGGGGCCATGATTCTGCAGCTGCTGATGCCGCTGCTGATCATCTTTCTCGGGTTCACCGCTTTTTCCGGCGAGCGTGAGAGCGGAACGCTGCGCCAGGTGATGAGCATGGGCGTAAGCAATCGCCAGCTTCTCTGGGGCAAGGCCCTGGGAATCGGCTTTGCGGTCCTGCTGGTTGTCGGAATTTGCGCGCTGGCCGGCGGCGTGGCGCTGTCCCTGGCCGACCTGTCGGCCGACAACGAATCGCTGGGCGCGCGGGTCGCGCTGGTGTCAGCATCCTATCTGCTCTACGGGGCCATATTCCTGTTTCTCACGCTGGCGGTGTCGGCCCGGGCTAAGACCGCCCGCACGGCCCTGATGATCCTGGTGGGTTTCTGGGCATTCGCGGGATTCCTGGCGCCGAAGGCCGCGGTGGAGATTTCCAAGGCGGTTCATCCGACACCGGCCTTCGGGAAGTGGATGGCGGACATGCGCTCGCACCAGATGCGCGGATTCGACGGCGTGCCGCCCTTCGTCCGCTTCGAACAGGAAGCGGCGGAAATCTTCGCCCAATATGGCGCGTCCTCGGTGGCCGAGCTGCCGGTGTATGTCGGAGCGCTGCGTCTGCAGAAATTCGAGGAATACGATTTCCCCGTCTTTGACGAGCATTACGGCCAGCTGCGCGACTCCTATATGAACCAGCGAAGGCTGCAGGACCGGGTTGGCGTCGTAGCTCCGACCCTCCCGCTGCGGTCGCTGTCGATGGCCCTGGCCGGCACCGATCTGATCCGGCACATCGACTTCGCCGATGCGGCCGAGGCCTATCGTCGTGACATGGTGCTCAAGGTCAACAATTACCTTGCTACGGCAGCGTCAAGCTTCAACACGCCCGGGAGCGGTACATTCGTAGCGGATGAGGCGGTATTCGCAATGGTGCCCCCGTTCGAATTCAAGTCGCAGGGACTTGGCGCGACCCTTTCCGAACATGCCGGCAACTTCATTGCCCTGCTGCTCTGGCTGTGTCTTTCCGTGGCACTCGCCTTGTGGGCCGTCCGCCGCCTGAGCGTGGAGGAAGACTGATGAAACGAATCATTATTTCGCACGAGACAAGGCAACTCTTCCGTTCAGGGGCTTTCCGCTCGCTGCTTGTCCTGATTGCGGGAGCGATCGCCTTCGCCGCCTGGTCCGGCCAGCGTTCCATCGACCGCCAGGTCGAAGGCGCAAGCGCAGCGATTGCATTCGAGGACAGCCGCCGAGGCAGGATGCGCGCGGACACGGAAAGATACGAGGCGCAGGTCTTGGCGGAGGGCGGGGAATACCAGTTCGCCTCCGCGCGGCACGCACCGGGCGCCGGGCCCCCACAGGGCACCAACGCCGGCGCCGTGGGCGCCGAAACGTCCAAGTACCTCACGATGCCTGCCACCGGTCTGGCCTCGTTTTCGATCGGCCAGAGCGACATCCAGCTCAATTACGTTCCCGTGTCGATGAATCCGACAATGAACATCACCAGGGACAACGAGCTGGAAAACCCGGTCAATCTCATGACCGGGGCCTTCGACATCGCGTTCGTGGTGATCTTTCTGCTGCCCATATTCGTTCTGGCGATCAGCTACGACCTGCTGTCCAGCGAGAAGGAAAGGGGAACGCTGGCGATGATCCTGGCGCACCCGATCTCGCTCAGGGAACTGATGGCGTCCAAGATCATTGCGCGCGCCGGCGTCCTGCTTGCGGGCGTTCTGTTGCTGGGGCTGCTGGCGCTGTTCGCCGTGGGTACGGACCTGGACTCGGCCGATACCTGGGCGCGCTTCGGCCTGTGGATGTCGGCGACGCTGGTGTACACGCTTTTCTGGTTCGCCATGTCGGTGCTGGTGAATGTGTACGGCAAAAACTCGGCAGCCAACGGCATCGCGCTGGCGGGGACCTGGCTGGCCCTCGTGGTGGTCGTGCCCACGCTGGTGAGCCTGCTGGCCACCACCATCTATCCGGCGCCGTCGCGCATGGAACTGACCACGGCGGCACGGGAAGCGCAGACGGCAGCCGAGAAGAACTACATGGCCCGGCTGGACGAGTACTACTACGACCACCTCGAATTCGTGCCGGAGGGCGATGAGAGGGCAATGGATTTCCTTACCGTGGCGATGTCCAACCGCAATGCGATCGACAAGGCGGTGCGGCCGCTGTACGACGAGTTCCAGGCGCAATTGAACCGCCAGGAGAGCCTGGTGCAGCGATTCCAGTTCATCTCGCCGGCGATCATGATGCAATTGGCGCTGAACGAGATCTCCGGAACAAGCGCGGACCGGTATGAGCATTTCCTCGGCCAGGTCTACGCTTTTCACGAGGAATGGGGCGAATATTTCACCGTGAGGTTCCTACAGCGCTATCCGCTCAAGCCGGCGGACTATGACCAGTTTCCGGCGTTCGAGTATCGGGAGGAACCATTTGCCACGGTACTGATGCGCCTGCTTCCGTCACTATTGGGAATGCTGGTGCTGCTGTTCGGTGCGATCCTTATTCCGTTCCTGACGCTGCGCCGCTACCAGGTCGCCACCTCGTAACCCGGGAAAGAAGGCATCCCGCTGGACCGAGGGCGTCCCGCCCTTGACGAACGCGAGACGCCTTGGCTCCCGGAGATAACATCGCGGGCCTCATGACGAACAACCAGGAAACCACGCGCCTGCCTCTGTTTCTCAAGGCGAGCTGGGGGGTCGGGGGCCTGGGGGGCACCTCGATGCTTTACCTCATCAATATGTTCGTCGTCTATTTCCTCGTCCGCTACGTGGGGATATCGGCCGCGATCGCCGGCGTATTGTTTGCGATCACGCGTATCTACGACGCCGTGATCGACCCGTTGATCGGTAATCTGAGCGATCGGTCCGACACTCGCTGGGGGCGGCGCAGGCCCTGGATGCTGGCAGGTGCCATATTGGCTTCGGCGGCATGCGTTGCCGTGTTTCATCCGCCTGATTTCGAGCCGGGGCCGCTCCTGTACGGATGCGTCCTGCTGGCCCTGTTTGCCTACACCACCGGCTACTCGCTTTTCGCGATCCCGTACATGGCGCAGGGCGCGGAGATGACCGACAACTACCAGGAACGGGCATCGCTGATGGCGTGGCGAACCTTTTTCGTATATGGGTCCGGCATGTTGACGGTCTCCGGCGCCGCCTGGCTGGTTGCAAGGCTGGGTAGCGACAGGGCGGCCTACGGAGAGATGTCGCTGGTTGCCGCGGCGGTCATCGCCGTGACCATGCTCTGGGTGGTTGCGTTCACAGGCCAGGCCGCAACGGCGATGGGCGCAGCCAGGAAGCCGCCCCTCTTTTCCTCCCTGTTGGGCACGCTGCGCAACAGGCCCTTCCTGGTCATGCTCGGCACCAAGATCCTGGGACAGCTCGGAACTGCCTTTTCAGGCGCGTCCATGCTCTTTTACATCACCTATGTGATGCACCGGGACGAAACGGCGATCGCGGTGCTCAGTCTTACCGCCAACATCGTCGGGATTTGTTCCGTTCCGCTTTGGAACCGGCTGCTCAGGAACATCGAGCGGCGGACCTTGCTGCTCGTCCTGTTGACGGCCAGCGTATTCGTACACCTGTCCTGGATGCTTGGCGGACCGGACGAAAGCCAGGTCGTCTTTGTGGGTCGGGCTTTCGTGCTCGGCGCGCTGGGCAGCGGCTCGGTCCTGCTCGCCATGGCCATGCTGGCGGACACCATCGAGCTGGACCGCATCAGAAGCGGCGAGAAGCGCGAGGGGGCGTTTGTGGGCACTTTCGAACTCATGCAGACCACAGCTTTCATCGTTGCCCCTCTGATTGCCGGGTTCGCCTTTTCCCTGGCGGGTCTTGAGTCCGGTGAGGTTGGCAGAGCCGATCAGCCCGAATCGGCCGTCATGATGATTCGCCTGTTAATGGGTGTTGCGCCAGCCGTGTGCGTCGGGCTGGGCGCCGCGTTGCTGACGTTGTACCGGCTGGACTCGGCCATACTCACTGAGTTGCGGTCGCATGCCGCGTCCGCTTCCAGCTAAGGAATTTACGACCGGAGCCGTTTTAGCAGCGAAATAAACCGTGGGCGTTGGCTGACACCAGCTTGTTCTGGGTTGAGGCATCGAGGTCCCCGCGCTTCGCCAGGGCCTCCCGGTACATGATCGTGTCCCCGATGTCGCCGGGGTGGCCGTAGTCGCTTGAGGCCATCAGTCGATCGTCTCCGACGTAGCGCATGATGTGCGGAAGGTCCTCATGAACTTCGCAGGTGATATGGAAATTGTGCTGCTCCAGCTTTTCCTGCACGAATTCCATCAGCTCCTCCGGTCGTAAACGAACGTGCAGCGCGGTTTGCACTGCAGCGGCAACCCAGGTGCAGCCCGACTCGAAGAAACCAAAACGCAGGTTCGGAAACCTGGCGGGCAGTTTGCTGTTAAGGAGCACCGAGAACGCAAGGTAGTTGGGGGAATCGGAGATAAACCGATTGAACCCGGCGCCGTCCCGGCCCTGGATCGATTCAAAGGCCGGACTGCCGTGACCAATATGCACGCAAATGGGCAAGTCCAGCTCGTCGGCAGCCGAATAAACCGGATCGAAATCGGGATGATCCAGATACTTGTCGCCTTCCAGTCCCCGAAACAGGACACCGATCGCACCCTGGTCCTTAAAGGCGCGCATGTCCCTGACTGTTTCGTCGGGATTCTTGAGTGAAGGCACGAAGACCCACCGCAGGCGGCCGTCGGATGCGCCACAGCGATCGGCCATCCAACGGTTATATGCCCTCGTCAACGCAAGCTCGGCACGGGGCCGGGCGCAGCGAATGTTGAGAAAAAGGCTGGAAAAAACCACCTGGGAATCGACTTGCTGACGGTCCATGTCCGCGAGCCGGGCAGGGACGTCATCGAGCGTGATGGCGCTTGAGGAAAATTCGCCGTTTGAATGCTCGGCTATAAATTCAGGATCATGCTTTCCGTAGAGGAAGTTGTCGATCACCCAGAATTCACGGGTCCTGGCGCCTGCAAAATGGGCATTGACGGGGGCGCCCACTTCCTTGCGCAGGATCGATGGCCGGAACTCATCATCGCTGGAGGACAGGAAATCCCAAACGGAAGAAGGCTCCACGACATGGGTATCGGCATCTATGATTTTCATGAGCGCCTCCTGCTTCGTACTGGCGCAACGGGTCAAGTTTCCCCCGAAAAGGCCTGTTGATCAATGCCGGGGAAGGACAGACCTTGACCGGAATTCAATATCGCCAAGAAACTGCATGGTGAGCTGGGCAACTTCTTCAGGCGCTTCCAGGGGAGGGTAATGATTGACGTCATCGAGTTTGTCCACCCGGACGGTCGTGGAAGTGAGCCGCGCAGCAAGCAGTTCCAGCGTGGTTGGCGGCAGTACGGGATCGAGCATTCCCCAAATGAGTTGCGTGGGCGCCTTCACGGCGCCGAGGAAACGCCGTACCTCGCCATCGTCGCGCATGATCGCCGTCATGCTGGTGAATTCATAGGCGCCCGGGCGCCGGTTGAGGTCATAGTATTCCGTGACCAGCGCCTCCGTAACACGCTGTCGCCGTTCAAAATACGAGAACAAGAAATCACGCCAGCAGGTTCGGGAAAATGGCCTGGACTTGACGCAAGTGCCCATCGACCATCGTAGTTTCAACGGCAGGCGGGCCCGCGCTCCTGCATTATCGACCGGGGCCGACGGGGGGATGTTTGACAATATGACCGCGCGAACGCGCTCCGGATACGTGGCCGCGAACCGGTAGGCAATGATTCCCCCGCTTGAGGTTCCGAGCAGCGCGACCGAACCGACACCCAGGCGGTCAAGGAATTCACGAAGGAAGGCTTCGGAAGTGAGAGAGAATTCGGGTGGAACTGCCCCTGACAGTCCCGAGGGCGGCTGGTCGTAGCGAATGGTCCGAAAGCCGTCGCCGAGTTCATGCACCATGTCGTCGAACATCCGAAGGCTGCCGAACGAGCCGTGCAGGAGCACGAGTGCGGGTCCATTGCCCTCATCACGATAGTTGACGTTTACGCCGGCAACCTCGATCTGGCGCGAACCGTCGCCGTACTTCGCCACGACCTCGGCGAAGCTGACCGGAGGCGCACTGCGCCGCGCAACGAAAAACTGGCCGGTCACTACGAGCGCAACGGCCACCGCGCCCACCGCAAATGCCCAAAGGAACCTCTTTTTCAAGAGCCCCCTCACACCGATTGTCAGAACCGGAAGGTCCCGCGTACGCCGAAGGAGCGCTTGAACGGAAGTCCGGCCACAAAGGCGCGCGCGAAGTTGTCCAGGTCGGTGTTGATCGCCACGTAGTTGTAGGTATCGTCGTCGAACAGGTTTGTGGCATAAGCCTCCACGCGGTACCTTTCGGCCTCAACGCCCACACGCAGATGCATGAGGTTACGGTCACCGGTTTCGAACACGTTCGCCTCGGTGGCGTACTTGGTGGACTCATACAGGAACTCGCCGCGAACAAACCCGTCCATGCGCCCTCCGAACACCGGCCTCGTGTAGGTGGCCGTGGCCGAACCGGTATATTCCGGCGTCCAGTTCACCTGATTGCCCAGGTGGTCCGTGTTGGTCGCCAGGGCTCCATTGCTTACGCAGAGGTTGCATATGCCTTCCACGTACTCGGTGTAGTTGCGGGCAAACGCAGCGGTGAGCAGCCATTCCTCGGTGAGCTGGAAGCGGGCCTCCAGTTCCATCCCGTTCATGTCGAGCAGGCCGACATTGGTGGTAATGCCGACAGGATTCTCAAGTCCATCCTCGTCGTCGACAAAATAGCCGATCTGCTGAACCTGCTGCTCGGAAATCTCCCCCCAATAGCCGACCAGGGAGGCCTGCATCCGTCCGTCCAGAAGCGTGCCTTTCACACCAATCTCATACTGGTCGAGCGTTTCCGGCTCAACTGCAAGCTGCGCGCCGGAGTTGCGCTCCAGGCTGGCGGCTTCAGCGGCGGAGAGGGTAACGATGATGGAGTTGAACGTGCCGGGGCGGAAGCCGCGCGCGTAGTTGGCGAACAGCATGAGGTCGTCATCGGTCCGGTACTGAATCGTGACCCGGCCGCCCACGTCATTGAACTCTGCATCAAGGCCCCCGGATGGCACGCTCACCTCGTCGTTCTGATAGCGCACTTCACCGCTCACCGTAAGTTTTTCGGTGAAATCGTAATAGACGCCTCCGAAGATGCCCCGCGTAGATACTTCCAGAATCGGCCGGCAGGTGAAACCGCGGGGACCAAAAAACGACCCAGCCACGCAGGAGGGAACGCCTTCGCTCTTGATAAGGTTGGCGCCTCCCGTCCAGCGGAACTGCCCCTCGCCGCCGGAAGACAGCCGCGCCTCGTGCGAGTAGTTCTTGGCGTAACGCTCCACAATGAACGTATCAGCGATCGCGGAAGTGGCTGCCCTGGGAAGCGTGTTCTCGTCGCTGACCATAATCGTCTTCGTCTCGTTGAAGCCGCTGATCCAGTCCAGGGTCATGCTGGCGGGCAATTCCGCCGTAGCCGAGAATGTCGCGCCTTGCACGCGCTTGGCCATCCCCATTCCCTTGATGAATATGCCCTCGTCATCGATCTGCCTCGGAGAGGAGTCGGAATATAGCGAGTAGGCCGCGATAACATCCGTGTAGTAGTTGTAGCCGCTTGCATAGTCCGGAGAAAACGCATCGTTGTGGCCCACCATGGACTCGGCAACGCTCAAATCAGGCGCTATCCCGCAGCGGTACGTGGCGCTTCCATTGCCGTTGGAATCGCAGTTCGCGAAAGTGCTCGGGAAGCGGAAGGAGGGCTGGGGCCCATCGTCAATCTCGATGTCCTCAAGCCTGAGTTTAAGCCGCAGCGAGTCCGTGGGCGTGGCCAGAAATGTCGCAACCAGCGACTGGGTTTCCTCGTCACCGATCTCGCGTTCACCGTTTCGGTTGTTCTTGTAGTGCCCCCCCTTCTTGTTGTTCCGGGCGGTAAAGCGAGCGCTCAAGCGGTCCGCGATAATCGGCCCCTCGACGGATACTGACAAGTCCGCAGTCCCGAACCGGTCAACGTCCAGACCGACCGAGCCGCCGAATTCCTCGCCGGGGTCCTTGGTGACCATGTTGACGGCGCCGGAAAGGGTGTTGCGTCCGAAGTAGGCTGTCTGCGGACCCCGCAGCACTTCCACTCGAACGACGTCGACAAAGCTGCCGACTTCGCCGCCGAATACGGGCGCGCCGTCGATGAAAAACAGCGCCGGCGCCGACGAACTCGAGACCCCAAGGATGTTCAGTCCGCGGATGATGATGTTCGGCACGCCGCGGTCCGCACGGTTGGCGGAAGCGTTCTGATAGGTCAGCCCGGGGGTGAACAGCGACATATCCACGAAGTTCTTGAGGTTGGATATGTCCAGGTCTTCCTCGGAGAAAGCCGATACCGCAAACGGGATGTCCACCAGGGCCTCCTCGCGTTTGCGCGCCGTGACCACGATTTCCTCAAGGGCCACGCCCTGGGCGAGGGACCTGGATTCGGGCAACAGCAGGCTTGCGGTTACAACTGCGCATAGCACCAATAGCCCGATGCGATTGCGTGATGTGAACATGGTGACCTCCCAGTAAGTTCTCATCCCAACCTTGCCAGAATTGCACATTTCCGGCAAACGGATAGCTGGAGAATAATCAATGTTTCCTGAAAATGCCATATTTCGAATCAGGTGCGTCGCTCCCTTGCGGCGGACCGCAAGCTCTCCAGCTGATGCTCGCCAAGGTCGTAGCGGGATATGGCAGCTATGCTGATCGCCTGCAATGCAAGCGGCAGGACCCCGATGCAGATATACAGTCCGAGCAATGCGCTTTCGGACTGCTCGATCCTTTGACCCCCGGTCGCCTCGATATATCCCATGGCGCCGAGGAACACGCCAACAAACGCGACACCGAGAGCCCCGGACAGCTTTTCCACAAGAACATACAGCCCCGTAAATGACCCCTCGCGTCGAAGGCCGGTTCGGAGATAGTCATATTCCAGGGCGTCAGGCAGCATCGCCTGCGTCAGCAGAAAGGTTCCCCCACCGGCAATGCCAATGAAGAGCCCGCGCAGGATGACCAGGCTGATGGGTTCACCGGACCCGGCAAACCACCAGGAAAAATGCGCGGCGCCATAAAGCGCCGCGGCAAAGATGTAGCCGTTCCTCTTTCCCCATCGGCGTGCAACACCCAGCCAGAGAGGTTGAGAGAAGATGAGCACCACGCTCTGGAAACCCAGGAAAAGCCCAAGTAACTCGTCGGAAAACTGCAATACATGTTTCGTAAAGTAGGCGAGGGAGGAAACGGAGAACGCCAGGGCCAGGAAGTACGCCATCTTCGCTGCCAACAGCCAGAGGAAAGGAACGTTCTCAAGCGCCGAACGCAGTTGCTGCCTGAGCGGCGGCTGTTGCAGCTGTTGATGTGTCTGCGGGGCATTGCGAAGCGACCATATGCACACCATCAGCGACACGACTGCGAAACCCGCCAGTACCCAGGACATCCTGGCGTGACCGGCCCGCGTTGCGCCCCACCAGGCCAGCAAGGCGGGGCCCAGGCTCAAGCCGATCAGTGATCCGAACGAGGAAAATACGACCCGGAACGACATAAGCTGGGTGCGCTCGTGATAACTGGGGGTCAATTCCACCGCCATGGCGATGTACGGGATATTGAACATGGTGTAGGCCGTGGCAAAAACCAGCAGCATGGCCGCCAGGTAAACGAGCAGCGGCGTCCCGCTCAAATCGGGGGTCGTATATAAGGCCACAACGGCGCCTACGCAAAGCAGACCGCCCAATGCCAACCAGGGCAGCCGGCGGCCCCACGGTGTGGAAACACGATCTGAAAATGCGCCCATCAGCGGGTCGCTCATCGCATCCCAGACCTTCGCGCCGGCAAAGATCAGCCCTGCGACAGATGCTGCAATGCCGAGCGAGTCCGTCATGTACCGCAGCAACAGGACGTTGGACGACAGATTCAGGATGGTGATGGGCATGGAGCCAAGCCCCCATCCCAGTCTTGTCTGCAGCGGAAGCGTGGTCCCGGCTGACCCTGCGGCGGTCCCGCCGTGGCCTTTCCTGAAAATCAACGTATTCGCTGTCTCGGCCGATTTGCAAGTCAGGCGGGGAAGTTCGCGGCGCCGAAGAGCTCGAGGGCATTGTGGCTGAGTATGCGCATTTTCTGATCTTCCGTGACGTCCTCCCGCGCCCTCAGTTTGTGCTGGACGAATATGGACTCATCCACATCGCCGGGATGGCCGAAGTCGCTACCTATGACGAGATTGTCGTCACCGGAAAACTGCAGGATGTGCGGCAGGTCTTCATGCTCCTCGCAGGTAACGAAGAGTCTTCTTTCTCGCATGACAGAGGCGGTGAAGGCCCGACGGTCGCGCTTGTCGCGCACCTTGTAGGCTTGAACGACGATGTAGGGCAGCCATGCCGCGCCGACTTCGAAAAAACCGAAGCGCAGTTGTGGGAAGAGGGTGGCGATTTCGCTGGTCGCAATCGCCGTGAACGACATGAGCGTCGGCACGGACATGTGAAACCGCGACGGGCGTTCATTACTGTTGCGGCTGATGCCTCTGAACGCAGGACTCGCGTTGCCGATGTGGACGCAAATCGGGATGTCCAGCTCCTGTGCCACCTCGAACACAGGGTAAAAGTCGGGGTGCTCAATTGGCCTGTCGCCCTCCAGGCCACGCATGTGTACCCCGATGGCGCCGTGGTCTCTTGCCCAGGCGATGTCCTTCAGCGTTTCATTCATGTTCTTGAGCGAGGGCTGCATGACCCACCGAAGCCGGCCTCCACTGGAACCGCATTGTTCGGCAAGGAAACGGTTATAGGCGCGGCTCAAGGCCAGTTCGGCGCCGGCGGACGCCGGCGACAGGGCAAGGAAAAGGCTCGGAAAAATGACGTGAACATCGACGCCCTGCCGGTCCATTGCGCGCAGGCGTTCGTCGGGGGCGGTCATCGCCAGCGCCCCGGGCTTGACCTGCCCTTCAGATGCTTCTTCGATAATCTCAAGTTGCGTGCGAGCGTAGATCTGGCCGTCAATGATCCAGACGGATTTCATGGGCATGACAATCGGCGGCACGATCACGGCCTGGTCGAGTTCCACGGCTTGCGGGCGATGCGCGCTCTCCTTGCTCGTCAGGTGCTCCCAGATCGCGGCGGTCTCGATCAGGTGCGTATCGGCGTCAATAATTGTTGCTGTCATCTGGAGTCCAGTGAGTTGAGAAACTTCTCAAGATCGGCGGTAAACAGATCCGGATCCTCCCACATGGGAAAATGGCCGAATTGAGGATAGTTTATGACCGTCAGTGGCGCCTGGCTGAATCTCTCGATCGTGGCATCGAGCGTCTGGTAAATGACCGTATCCTGCTCGCACCATTGCAACAGCACGGGTACCGTCACCTTTTCTGCGAGCGCCCCCATGTCAGTGGTGCGGAAAAGTTCGACATTGGAGGCGATGTATTCCCTCTGACGTTGCGCCGCGCCCGGCAGATTGTTGGCGTCGTACGTCATGTCGACCATTTCGTCGGGTGGCGAGAAACCGGCTGGCGTGGTGTCTTCGAAGATGAGGCGCCACCAGTACTTCGAGCGATAATCCGGCAGAAAGCGGCTGTGGAACCAACCCATCGCCCGGATGCGCCAATCGACTTTCCGGGTCTGGCTAGGTCGCTCGAGCGGCAGAACCGACAGCGCCATGGCCCGCACCCGGTCGGGGTAACGTGCGTAATAGTCAAGCGCCACATTTACGCCGTTTGAAGTTGCGACAATCGCAAAGGGCTCCAGGTCCAGGTGCTCCACCAGTCCGGCAACGATGTCGGCGGCCCGGGCGGTCGTCAGGATTCCCCTGGGGTCGGGCTCCGTAAAACCGTATGGAGGCCAGTCCAGCCGGACGACCCGAAAGCGGTTCTTCAGCCGGTCCGCCACCGGGTTCCATTCATGCATGTTCAGGATGCTGCCGTGGAGCATCAGAACGACAGGGCCGCTGCCCTCACTTCGCACGTGCACGTTGACGCCGTCGATCTTCACGAAGGTCGAGGGGGGCGCTGCCCATCGAACCCGAACGGTCTCGTAGTCCGTGTCCCACCAGCCGTTGCGCATGGACCCGATGAGCGCGACCACCACGATTGCGATCACGACAACAACGGCGCTTGCTCGCCGCAACAGGTTCATTCCGTCCGCTTGTAACAGGACACTGGCATATTATGACGACGTTCCTGACCGGAGACCAAGGTGAGCGACATTGAACGCCAGTTTGTCGCATTGCGCGAGGGACAGTTGCATCTGCGGCGTCTCGAGGCACCCGCCGGTGGCGCGGGTCTCAATGTGCCGGCTGCGTTGCTGCTTCACCCCTCGCCGTCGTCGTCGTGGTTCATGCAAGGCCTGATGGCGGAACTGCGAAAGGCAGGCTGCAACGCAACGCTTATTGCACCTGACACACTCGGCAATGGCGACTCGGCGCCACCCGGTATCGATCACCCCGACATTGCCTATTTCGCCGACAGTATGCGTCGCGTGATCGACGAGCTTGGGCTCGATGGCGTGGATCTGTACGGATCCCATACCGGGGCGCGGATCGCCTGCGAGTTCGCTGCTGCGCACCCGGATCGGGTTCGACGGCTCGTGCTCGACGGCATCATCGAGTACGACGACGACATGCGTAATGCCATCATCGAGAACTACGCGCCGCGCGTCGAGCCGGATGAATTCGGGCGGCAGTTCGTCTGGGCGTTCAATTTCGTTCGCGATCAGGCGTTGCATTTCCCCTGGTTCATGCGCGACCCGAAGCACCGCCTGAGCGGTCCCGTGCCGCCCGCTGCCGTCCTTCACCGGGCTGCGCTCGACGTGCTGAAGGCGTTGGACACCTACGCCGATCCTTACATCGCGGCCTTCGAGTACCGGGCCTATGAGCGCATGCCATTCATAGAAGCGCCCGTACTGCTCCTGAAGCCGGACAGCGAGTTGCCGGTGCTGAAAGCCGCTGTCGCGAAGGCCGCGAGTCTTTTGCGCGATGGCCATGTCGCAACGGTAGCTGGTGGCAACGCAGCCAAGGCCAGGGCGATAGCCGAGTTCCTGGCTTCCGAACAATGAGTGCCGGCAGGGACCTCCAATGACACGCGCCAAGTGGATTGCGCTGTTTCTTGTCGCGATTGCCGTGACTTTCATTGGGGCCGCGCGAATAGGGCTGCTTGAGGCGGACCATGAAGACGCGCTGCTTCGCTTCGGTTCCCCGCCCTCGCAGTTCATGGAAATTGATGGAACACGGCTTCACTACAGGGACGAAGGCGCTGGCCCGGCCCTGGTTCTGTTGCATGGCTCGCGAGCCAATCTTCAGCAGTGGGACGGGTGGGTCGCTGCGCTTGGCGCCGAATTCCGCATCATTCGCGTGGACGCCCTGGGACATGGTCTGTCCGGCCCCGACGGTCGGGACGATTACAGTGCCGAGCGGGGCATCTTCCTGCTTCGCAAATTGCTGGAGGCGCTAGGGGTAGAGCGATTTATTCTGGGAGGGACGTCGGGCGGCGCCACCCAGGCCGTCCGCTACGCCGCAATGTATCCGCAGCAGGTGGAAGCGCTGCTGCTTTCGACAGTGCCGTTGAGACTGCCATCTACTTCCCAAACCCGCGCGCTCGACCGAATGACCTTCTGGATCCATGACGAGGTGCTGGGCACGAAAGGAACGAATCTGTACTGGAGTGCGTTTCTGCGCAGCATTTACGGTGATCCCGGAAAGGTCACGAAAGATCTCGTCGAAAGGTATCGGACGCTCAATACGCTGCCGGGCCAGGAGCAGCGCTTCCGGAAACGTATCGACGTGTGGTACGCCGGCGGGGGGCCGGAACGCGATTACGCCACGGCCGGGAGGGTTGTGGCGCCAACCTTTATTCAATGGGGCGCCTCCGGTCCGGTGCTGCCGGCCGAGTTGTTCTGCGAGATTGCAGCCGCGTTTTCGTCGACTTCGCCCCGGATGATTCAGTATTCCGACCTGGGCCACAAGCTGGTCATGGAGGATCCCGTGCGCACAGCCCGCGACGCCCTTGCCTTCGTAAGGACCGGCGCAGTCGGAGAAGCGTGCGAGCCAGCAACCGGTGCATCATCGCCAGCGCCACGCTTGCCTCGCACTCAGCCGTAAACAACAGAGATATAGCGCCAGTTCTCCCCGCCCACCAAGATCGCAGTGAAAATGCCGGACTGAAAGGTTGCATCAGAAAGTAACATTTTACTTGACACAATGCGCAAATCCTGAGACATTCTCGGTATGACAGTCTCGGTATGAGAATCAGGCACAAGGCGTTACGCAGATTCGCCGCCACGGGCGACCCGCGAGGGCTGCCGACCGCGAGCGTAGCGAAGCTGGCCCGAATCCTCCACCTGCTGGACGATGCGCGAACGCCGGAAGAGGCGCGTATGCCTGGATTTCGGCTGCACTCGCTGACCGGCGGGCAGCTGGCCGGAATGTGGAGCATCCGGGTAACGGCAAATTGGCGAATTGTGTGCCGTTTCGAGGGCGGTGAAGCCGTCGATATCGACCTGGTGGACTACCACTGACGGAGGGTGGAAAGATGAGCAAGAAGAACGGCGACGCCGAGCGCGTCGAACTGCATGATTCCCTGCGGAGGCATCCAGGGGAGTTCTTGCGCTATGAATGTATTCGGGCGGCGGGCCTGACAGTGAAGGAAACGGCGGAGCGCCTGGGTATTTCCCGCGCAGGCCTGAATCGCATCCTGGCCGGCGAAGGCCGGATTACTCCGCGCCTGGCGCTGAGCCTGGAAAACGATTTCGGCTGGAGCACGGCGGAAATGTGGCTGCGGATGCAAGTTGCCTATGACTTGGCCCAGGAGCGCATCCGGCAAGCCGCATAGCTTGCAGGCGGCGAGGGCAGCTATTGCCGGCCGCGATCAGCGCGCCCGGAAGGAAGCACCACAGGCGGGCATTCTCAAGGGGTCGCGTTCGGGGTAGCGCCCTCAATGTACGCAGCGACGATCCTGGCGAACCTTAACGGAGATTCCAGGGGAGGGTAGTGACCCACGTCCGGCATGAACACGGTCGAGACCTGCGTATTCTCAAGGTAGCTGGCCAGCGTGCCGGCTGCCGCCGGTATCAACAGCGCGTCGCGGCTACCCCAGATCAACAAGGCTGGTGCGCGCACGCTGGCCATCGCCTTCCTGGTTTTTTCGTGATCGGCGACAAGTCCGATCATTGCGACCGGATTGGGCTCCTTCACCCGCCGGTTGAAGTCAAAGTATTCGCGGCGTGTCTGCTCGGAAATCCGCTGGGGATCCCCGTTGTAGAAATCCAGGAACAGGTTGATGAAATTTTCCGATTCGAACCCTGTTTCCACGAATTCCTCCAGCGCCGCCTTGAATTCAGGGGGATGGTTAACGTGGTCGGTTGTTACCGGGTCCGATGGGGAGTTTGACATGATCAGCCGGTTCACCCGATCCGGGTAGGTAGCTGCGAGGTACATGCAGGTCGTGCCTCCACTGGATACGCCCACGCAGGTCACCTGGCCGGCCCCCACGTGATCCAGCAGCCCTGCGGCCAGGTCCGCCGGCTTCATGCGATTGACGGCTTCGTCGGACACCGGTCCGGACAGTCCGTTAGGCGGCAGGTCGTACCGGATCACCCGGTAGTGATCGAGTAATTCAGGCGCCACGCGGTCCCAGGTGCGCAGCGTGCTGCGCGAGCCGTGGATCATCAAGATGGCCGGACCTTCGCCCTGGTCCTTGTAATAGACCTCAACGCCGCCGATTTCCGTGATCCGCCCATCCGGATCGCCATACATCTGCCGCAGCGACTCAAGGGTGAGACGCTGATCGGCGAATTCGTCCGCAAAGCCGGGCTGGGGAAGCGGGAGCAAGAGCAGCAGTGCTGTAGCGAAAAAGAAGTTTCGGTTCATTGTGGTGCAGCAGCCTCAAGATATGCAGTAAGGATATGCGCAAACCTTAACGGAGATTCCAGGGGAGGACCGCCAGGCAGAGTTCTTGGTTTATGACGAAGCCTGCTTTAGAACGCAATCCAAGCGTACCGTCCGTGTTGCCGGATACTTGCCGGGCAGCATATGCCAGAATCCCTTACCCCATGAACAACGTCGACAAGGCCCGGATCGCGCACTCTGTGTTGCATCGCGACTGGATCGCAGAGGAAGCGGCACGCCGTTATCCCTTGATCGGCAAGGTTGACGCCTATCTCCTGTACAGAGGCATGAACGATGTCTACCTGATCCGGGACCGGGATTCCCGCTATGCCATGCGCGTGTGGCGCAAGAGCTGGCGCGACGTCGACATCGTGAAGGTAGAGCTTGAGTTCCTGAATTATCTGCGGCAACGAAATTTCCCGGCGTCCACACCGTTGCGCACGCGCAACGGTGAACTGTATTTCAAGGTCGATTCCCCGGAAGGCGCACGCGCGGTCGCAATGTATACCTGGGCGCCGGGCCGGAAATTCGGCGAGGCGCTTGACGAGCGCACCGCGGAACGCATCGGCGCATTGTTCGCGGACATGCACCTGCTGGGCCTCGAGTACCTTGGCGGGAAGCAACCGTCAACCGATGATGTGGTGAATTTCATGGTCAACCTGCCGCCACTGCTCGATTTCCTTCACGACCGGCCCGAGGATGCCCGCTTCTACGAGAGGCTGGCTCCCCT
Organism: Gammaproteobacteria bacterium; assembly: GCA_963666765.1. Lineage (GTDB taxonomy): Bacteria > Pseudomonadota > Gammaproteobacteria > Steroidobacterales > Foliamicaceae > Foliamicus. The sequence continues at coordinate 628,653 of OY762933.1, read as the reverse complement.
GCTCGTCGAGCGCCTGGAGCGGGCTGCGCTGGAGCCCGTTCCGCTTGGACTGTGTCATCGGGACTTTCATCCAAGCAACGTTCACGTGGATGACAAGGGCGAGATAACCTTGCTGGATTTCGACGCCACAGGGCAGGACTTCCTCATGCAGGACGTGAAGAATTTCACCTTCGGCAACCTGTTCTATGATTTCCCGCCCGTTTACGGCGAGGCATTCGAGAGAGGTTATGCGTCGGTGCGTCCCTTTACGGCCGCGGAGCTTGAGCATGCGGAACTGTTCCTTCTGGCAAAGGCTTTTCGGCTCGTCGCGGGCATGGCGCACGCCTCCAGCACGGTCGGTCGCGGAACGCTGCGGTTCCGCAATCTCGACTGGTTCGGGGCGTACATCCGTGACCGTGCCCGTAACGTGGGACTAAAGGGGACCTGATCGGGAGAAATGGAATGAGCAGCAATTCGAAATCCGGGACGTGGGACGTGATCGTGGTCGGCGCCGGCACGACGGGGCTGCCGGCGGCAACCATGGCGGCGCAACGAGGCGGGCGGGTCCTTCTTGTCGAGGCGGCGGAGAGGATCGGGGGAACGCTGCTGGTGAGCTTCGGACAGATGAGCGCGGCGGGCACCCGCCTGCAGGCGGAGAAAGGCATCGAGGATTCGCCCGAGAAACACCTGGAAGAGGTGATGCGCATAAGCCGCGGCACGATCGATCCGGTGCTCGCAAGGCTGAGCATCTTCAACGCCGCAGACGCCTTCGACTGGTTGATGGAGCGTGGTTTCGACGTCCAGGACCAATGCCCCTCCGTCGAAAGCGCGCATGAACGTTACGAGGTGGCGCGTTACTACTGGGGAAACGACTTCGGCAAGTCGGTGCTGGATGTGTTGGAGCCGGCTATGCGCGAGCAGGAAGCCCTTGGCCGTATCAAGGTCCTCACCGGCACGAGGGTGACGGGCCTGATGCAGGATCGCGACGGTGTTGTGAATGGCGTCGAACTCGTCGATGGAGAGGGCAGGGAATCATCGGCCGCAGGAAAAAACGTCGTGCTGACAAGCGGCGGATACGCAGCCAACCCCGTAATGTTCCGGCGCCTGTGCGGTTACAAGCTTTACCTGAACGGCGCGTACGAGTTTGCCCAGGGTGACGGCTACGACCTTGCGGTTGCGGCAGGCGGATACCTGCGCGGGCGCGACAAGTATCTCTCGAACTTCGGCTGGCTGCTGGAGGATGGCCCATACCCCAAGTCCATGCTGGGGCGGGCCAATACCTACCCCGAGGCGCGGCTGCCTTGGGAAATCTACGTGAATGCCCACGGCCAGCGCTTCGTGAGGGAAGATGAGCCCAGCATTGATGTTCGCGAGCACGCACTGCTGGACCAGCCGAAGTTGCGCTACTGGATCGTTTTCGACGATTCCATTTTCCGCCAGGCGCCGCCGATCGTATATGACTGGTCTCGAGAGCAGATGGCGGAGGCGTTCAACAGCTGCGAGGTTTTCCGCAGGGCCGACAGCCTGGAATCGCTCGCGGAAGATATCGGCGTGCCCGGCGATGTCCTTGCCGATACTGTCGCCGAGTTCAATTCCGGCGTAGCGGCCGGCAAGGATGCGCTGGGACGTTCACATTTGCCCGCCGCTATCGAAAAGCCGCCTTTCTACGCAATCCGTCAGCAGGGCGGTTCGGTGAGTTCGACCGTCGGCGTTGCGGTCAACGAGAGTTTGCAGGTCGTCCGCCCGGACGGCGCCGCAATCCCGAGCTTGTACGCCGCGGGTGAGATCCTGGGTTCCGGGCAGCTTCAGGGCAATGCATTCGTGGGCGGGATGATGGTCATGCCGTGTATCGTTTTCGGCCGTTTGCTGGGCGAGCGGCTGGTTGAGTTTTGATGCGTCGCAGAACGGTCATCGGGGGCCTCATCGGCAGTGCGGTGGCCGGGCGCGGGCAATGGATAAGCGCGGCAATGGCTGAAGGAGAGACAACAGTGAGTACCGGCAAGGCCCGTTACGCGGGCGTGGGAGAAAAATGGACGGGCGCTTCGGCCCTGGCGGGCGGGAAGGGTTATGCGCAGTGCCGGCTTGGGGCCTTGCATTACCGCCGTTTGCCCGGGCAGGCCGGCGGCGAGCACAGAACACCGGTCCTGTTACTGCATCAAACGCCCTTCGGCCTGGCGGAATGGGTTGACATACAACCCCTCCTGGCGGATATGGGTTTTGACACGATTGCGCCGGACAATCCGGGCTACGGGATGTCGGACCCTCCACCGGACTCGGTAACCATCGCCGACCTTGCCGACAATCTTGCCGATCTTCTTGATGGCCAGAACGTAGAGCGGGTCGCCGTGGCCGGGCACCACACCGGCGCTTCAATTGCCGCATCGTTCGCGGCCCGCCATCCCGACCGCACAGCTTCCGTCGTGCTGCATGGATGTCCGGTGTACAGCGCGGCCGAGCGGGAGTCCAGGCTTGCGCAAGCCGCGCCGCAGGTCCAGCTGCAAGGGGACGGTTCGCACATGTCGGAGACATTTGCCGCAATACACAGTCGCGCGCCCATTCCTCGCGGGCTTTCGACGGCGAACTGGGGAACGCTGGGCGCCTGGTGGGCCGGCTTCGACACACCCACTTACCGGGCTGTTTTCTCCAACGACATGGCGGCGGATGTGGACCGGATTCGTGCGCCCTCCCGTATCTTCACGGACAGCGGCGACAGCCTTCACGAGAAGGACAGGCAGGTAGCCGGACGGCGGGCCGACTTCAGCCTGGAGGTATTTTCCGACGGCGGTTCCTTCTCGTTGATGCTGGATCCGCAGAGGTGGGCCGAACGGGTTGCGGAATTCGTCTCCGAGGCTTCCGCCTGATTGCGTGATTACTCCGTTTCGGCTGCGGTGAGCCGGTCGAAAAACGCCAGCGCATTGCGCGCGCTTTCCGATCCGCAGTCCAGCGGAAGGATGTGTCCGCAATTCGCCACGATCTCCAGGCGCTTGTCCGGCGAGCCCAGTAGTTCATAGCCGTAGCGGCCGACGATTTCCACGGGCCGCTCGTGGTCGTTGTCGGACCAGAGCAATAGCGTTGGTACCGACATGCGGCCGAGACCTTCGATGGTCCGTTGTGAAAGCTCGGTCCGGTTGCCGGGGGCAGGGGGCGGCATGCGTTGCGCCCGGTTATTCAGTTCCGACCACTCGCGGGCAAGATCTTCGGTGACTTTCTCGTCGTTCTCCAGATTGATGAGCAGAACCTGGCGCCAGAATTCGGTTGAGCGCCAACCTTTCAACCAGGGATCCATCATCAGCAGAAATCGTAGGGTTGCCGAGCGCTCCGATCGCCCTGTATAGGACCCGACGGAAATGTTGCTCAGTATCAGGCCGCGTATCCGCTGCGGATGATCCGCGGCATATGCGGTACCGGAAACTCCGGCGCTCGAGGTCACCGCCAGAAAGAAGCGCTCCACGCCAAGCTTTTCCGTGAGCGCGTCAATGACACGAGGTTCCTGTTCACTTCCGGTCCGCCCGTCAGGCGCCGGGCCGGACAGGCCCATGCGCGGGCGGTCGAAGCGTATGACCCGGTACCGCGGGACCATTGCCTCGGCCCACTCATCCCAATTGCGCAAGCTGCCGTAGCTGCCATGCACGAGCACGACAGCCGGACCCTCGCCCTGGTCGGTGAAATGCACCGTCTGCCCGTCCACAGTCACGAATTGGGATTCCGCCAAACCGTAACGGGCGCGCAAGGCCTCTTCGCCCGGCGTCAACCAGCCAGCGCGGGCGGCGAATACAAATGCTGCGACGCCAGACGCCAGAATCAGGGCCACGATGGCCAGCCGCTTGATCACCCTGGTCATAGCCTCAGGAAGCGCTCAATCTCCTCGACGAGGTAGTCGCGCCGAATAGTAAGAACACCGTGGGAAAAGCCCGGGATGTCGATTCGGCGTCCGTTCCTGAACAGATGCGAGGTCTGGTGGGTCACGGCCCACAGGTCGTCCTCGGGATTGAGAACGAGCACCGGTTGGCTGACTTCCGCCATGGCGCCCAGGAAATCATAGCGATAGACTGCGATATAGCCCCACGGGAGCCTCTTTCCCAGACGCAGGGCGTCGGCCATGCCGATATGAAGTTCTTCGGCCGGTATTCCGGGGTCCGCCAGCTCGCCAATGAGCGACCAGAGTTTTTCGACATGATGAAGCGTGCGGTCCGGCGGCGGAAAACGTTCGCTCAGTCGGTCGAGTCTCTCGACACGAACGTCTTCAGGGTACGCCGCCAGGCCAAACAATACGCAACGCCGAACCCGCTGGGCGTCCCGGCGCGCCATTTCCGTGGCGGTGATCGAGCCCGTGTGATAACCCATCACATCGAAAGGACCCGGCGCAACGATCCCACGGCTTGCCAGGTGCTCCATGAAGCTGAACATCGCGTCGGCGTAGTCCCCGATTTCCAGCGGCTCGGGCGGCGGATCGCTCATGCCGTAACCCGGCGTGTCGGGGGCGACGACCACCCTGTCCTTCGCGAGGAACGGCTGTATGGGTTCCCACTGACGACTGTTGCTTGGCGTCTGGTGCAGACACAGCAACGGCGGCTGCGAAGCCGCTTCGGGAGTCACAATCCGATAGTGCAGCTGGCGGAAGCGGCCGGGTGCATAGGCTTTTGTAGGTCGCATCAGGCAATATTCTCCATACTGCGGGTCAACAGGCAGGCACTAGTCAGTGCGATCGGTTTCGATGAAATCGCTCAGCATTCGCGCCAAGGCGGCAGGTTCTTCCTGCATTGCGAATGCGCCGGAGTTTGCGATTTCCAGGAAGATTGCGCCCGGAAGCGCAGCTTCGGCGCCGGCGCGGTATTTGCCGTACGCCTGATCGTTTTCGCCATACACGATCAGAGTCGGCACTTTAGCCCGGGCGAGCGTCCCGACGATATCGGTAATGGCAACGCCTCTTTCCGAGGGCTGGATCCAAAGCCCCGCCGCTGCTCGGCTGGCGAGGCTCTCGACATAGATATCGTGGGTATCGACAATGCCGAACGTCTCGCTCAGCATGCTTTCCCGGAAGGTGATCGGCAGACCGTTCTCATCAAACAGATCGGCTTGCACTTCGTCAATCAGGGCGCGGATCTGATCGAGAGACCGGCGTGGCGCCAACGCTGACGACACGATCGCCAGCTTGTTGATTCGTTCCGGCCATAACGCCGCCAGGATCACGCTCACGCATCCGCCCAGTGACGTCCCGATCAGATCCACCGTGTCTATTTCCAATTCATCGAAGGCCCCGACCAGCAGGGCCGCCGATTCGCCGAGGGTCTGGATATACGGCGGGCGCCCCTGCCACTGGGATCCCCCGTGGCCGGGCAGGTCGAACGCAATGACACGCCGCTCCCGGCCAAGAATGGCGGCCACATGCCGCCAATCGGACAACCAGCCGCCCAGCCGGTGCAGCAGGATGACAAGCGGCTTGCCCGTGTCGTCCGGTCCCGTTGCTGCGTAATGCAGGACCCCGCCCGCACGGCGCAACTCTCCCCAAGATTCCCAGGGGCCTTCCGGGGCGGTCGCGTAGGACACGGGATTTACGGCGCCAGGTGCAGGTGGCGCAAGAGCCGTAGCGCTTATGCCGGCAGCCAAGACGAATTCACGTCGGTTGATCATCAGGTGTCCAGACCTCATTGAATTGCTGATCGCCACAATACATGTTACGCCGGGGGCCGGCTTCCTGCCGCTACGGCCCTTCACCACCACAAATGTCAGGCCAATGGTGCTTCGTTCGGCCACATTTGCGATAAACAGCTTGTCATCTGCTCATTAATTTGCCTTTTCTTATACCTTTTATTTGCTCTTTATTTCCTCTATAAATTACCTGTTACAGCTTGCAATCGGGGATCGCCAAGGCTATTGTTTCTACATTCTCCATAACGCCGGCGCCATGACCGCAAACTACCTCAATAGAATCGTTGACACGGAGCTCGCCGAATTACTGCGTGCGTCCGGCGCCGTCGTTATTGAAGGCGCCAGGGCTTCGGGCAAGACCGTAACCGCTCTCCGAGCGGCCAAAAGCAGCGTAATGCTGGACGTGGACCCCAACGCCCGCCAGATGATCGGGGTGGAGCCGGCAATGGTGCTTGAAGGGGACACACCCCGCCTTATCGACGAATGGCAGCTTGAGCCGTCGATCTGGAACCAGGTCAGGCGAGTGGTGGACCGGCGCTCGCTGGCAGGCCAGTTCATCCTGACAGGTTCCGCCGTACCCGCCGACGACGCTTCGCGGCACACCGGCGCCGGCCGCTTTACGCGCCTCCGCATGCGCCCGCTGTCGCTCTACGAGGCCGGTCATTCCTCGGGCGAGATTTCCTTGCTGGGCCTGCTGGAAGGAGACGGCCAGAAATCCAAACGTTCTGAACTCTCAATAGCCTCGGCAGCGGAATTCATCTGCGCCGGGGGTTGGCCGGGCAACATCGAAAAGTCCCCCGCGGCGACCTTGCGAGTCAACCGTGGATACGTTGACGAGATATGCCGCGCCGACCTGTCAAGAGTTAGCGGGAAAAGAAGGGATCCGGTCAAGGTGGAACGCCTGATCCGTTCGCTGGCCCGCAATATTGCAACTCCGGTGGCTGTCTCCAGGCTCGCAGCCGATGTTGGCGGCAGCGGCAACGGGTTGAATCGGGACACCGCCGCCGAGTACCTTGAAGACCTGGAACGGCTCATGGTGGTGGAAAACCAACCCGCATGGGCCGCGCATCTGCGATCTCGGACAACTCTCCGTACTTCGCCGGTCAGGCATTTCGTGGATCCGTCAGTCGCAGTTGCCGCTCTTCGAGCCACACCGGAACGGTTGCTGCGTGATCTTGAGTTCCTGGGTTTCCTGTTCGAATCCATGATCATCCGCGACCTCCGCATCTATGCTCAGGCCGCCGACGCGCGCGTCTATCACTACCGCGAGCAGGACGGGCTGGAGGTGGATGCGATTGTGGAAGCTGCAGATGGGCGCTGGGCAGCTTTCGAGATCAAGCTCGGGGAGCGGCGGGTGGCGGAAGGAGCAAAGAGCCTCAGGAGACTGGCCAAACGAGTGGCAGGAAGCGACCGGGAGCCGCCATCGGCACTGGCAGTCATTACTCTGAAGGGCTATGGTTTCGTCGGCGGCGCCGACGACGTGGGTGTGATCCCTGCCGGCGCACTGGGCCCCTGAATGAACTGTCACCAGCAACCGCAACCAGGCTTCAAGAAGGAAATCACCAATGCTGCTTAACCGGGACCGCGCCGACGAACACATGGACCGCGAGCAGGTCGAGGCGCTGGTCGTCTCAACCCCGATCAATACCTATTACGTCCCGCATCCGGGCGGCGGAATTCCCGATTTCGAACTGGTGGATGGAATGGTGATCAGTTGCGATCTGCCCTGGTTCCAGCCCGAAATCGGCAAGTTCCACTTCGAGGACCTGATTTACATGAAGGAGGGAGTGGTGGAAGTCGTGAATGATGTCGACGGCCGCCTTTTCTCCTGTGTCGGCGGCCGGACCTACCGCGTTGAATGAGCGTTCCCGACGCAGGCATTCGCCGGACCTGAAGGAGACCGCATGGCGGACGCGCATCAGCTAATTCTGGCAGCTTTCATTCACAACAGCGGTTCTCACCCAGGCGGCTGGCGCTATCCCAGGGAAGGCCCGCTCGATCAGCATGACTTCAGCAACTTTGCCCGGCTGGCGAAGAAGGCCGAGCAGGGAAAGCTGCACATCTATTTTTCGGGCGATTCCATGGGTTATCCCAATATCAAGGGCAGGGAGGCGTTCGCCGCTACCGATTACGCCGGAAAGCTCGAGCCCAGCACGCTGCTGGGGGCGCTTGCCGCAGTCACTCAACACATCGGCCTGGTCGCGACCATGTCCACCACGTTCAATGAACCGTATGCGGTCGCCCGCCGTTTCGCGTCTCTCGACCACATTTCGAATGGTCGTGCGGGATGGAACGTCGTCACCTCGACGAGCTCAATCGAGGCGCGCAACTTCGGCTTCGACCGGATCATGGACCATGACCGTCGCTACGAGCGCGCCGAGGAATTCGTCGATGTCGTGCGCAGGCTATGGGACAGCTGGGAAGACGACGCCATCATCCGGGATGCCGGGGCAGGGCGGTACTTTTCTCCCGACAAGGTCCATCAACTGGACCACGAGGGCGAATTCTTCCGCGTTGCCGGCCCACTGAATATCGGGCGCACGCCCCAGGGCCACCCCGTCATCGTGCAGGCGGGCGGCTCCCCGCCTGGACGCGCTTGCCCTGCAGACCCTGCAATTGCAGATTGGCGCAGATCTTTCGCATTGTTCGCCCGACGACACGCTGCCGGAAATCGCGACCACGGAGGGCGGGCAATGGGTCCAGGAACAGATCGTCAAGATGGCGCGCGAGGACAAACTCACGATACGCGAACTGGCAAGACGCGCCGTGGTCTCGCGCGCCAGCCTGGTGCGTGCCGGAACGCCGGAGCAGATCGCCGACTTCTGCGAGGAATGGTTTCGCGCCGGCGCCGCCGACGGCTTCTCGATCACACCCAATTACCTGCCGGAAAACCTGAACGAATTCGTCGAGGAAGTCGTGCCGGTCCTGCAGGTGCGAGAGCTCTTTCGAACGGATTACGAACCCGGCACACTGCGCGACAACCTTGGACTGGAACGGCCCGCCAACAGCTATTCACTGGACCCCTTACTCGGCACCGAACCCAGGATCTGGTCCTGAACGGTCTGTCGCCTGCCCGCGGCGGCTACATGATTGACCGCTGGCCCAGGAAGTCCTGCCGGCAGCCCCTGTAGGTCACCTGCAGCGGAGGATTAACGTCCGAAAATCGTGCGATTACCCGTTGGGGTGTCATCCCGTGGGACGCGGTCCTGCACATCCGTAGGGCTTGCCATGATAAACATATGATGTTTCAATGCCTCCTGGTTTCAATCCGAACACTATTACGGAACGGAGAATGTCCGCTTCCCTTACAAAACACCCATATGTGCATGGTCGCCTTGTTGACACTGGCACCTACGCAAGCGTAGTGAACCCCGCGACGGAAGCAACAGTGGGAGCGATCTCCGTAGCCCGGGAAGAAGAGACTGAGGCGGCGCTTTGGGGAGCGGCGGAGGCATTCGACTCATGGGGTGTTGCGCCAGTCGCGGAACGCGTTGACTGGATGCGCAGACTGCGTGAGGTAGTCATAGGGCACGAGGAGCATCTTCGAAACTGCGTTCACCTTGAATTGGGCAAGCCCTGGGCGGCGACCTTCGAGGACTTTGAGGCCCTCGTCAACAGTCTTGAGTACTACGCGGATGAAATTCTCAAGATCCAACCGGAACCTCTGCCCGACCGGGACGGCACACATGCCCACACCTTGATTCGAGAGCCGGCCGGCGTTGTCGGGGCATTCCTGGCGTGGAATTTCCCGCTTCTGAACCTGGCTTTCAAGCTGGGCCCGGCGATGGCGGCCGGTTGCCCGATTGTCATCAAACCGTCGCTCAAAACGCCGCTTTCAGCCTACGCGGTGGGTGAACTGTGCCACCAAATCGACCTGCCGCCGGGCGTTGTAAACATCGTGGCAGGCGACGACCAGGAAATCGGAGACACGATTTCCGGCTCGACGATTCCGGCAATGCTTACGCTCATCGGTTCCTCCCAAACAGGGAAACACGTTATTCGAGCAGGCAGCACGTCGATCAAGCGATACTCAATGGAACTTGGGGGAAATGCGCCGGCGCTCGTCTTCGCGGACGCCGACATCGACCTCGCCGCGGACATCATCTGCGCGGTCAAATTCGGCAATTCAGGCCAGATCTGCGTTGCGCCCAACCGCGTAATGGTCGAGGACTCCGTTGCGGCGGAGTTCGAACAGAAAGTGATTGATCGTGCCAATGCCGTCAAGGTCGGGTTTGACAAGGACGGGGATATCGACATGGGCCCCCTGGTTGATGACGGCGCCTGGAAACGCATTGACAATCTGGTCAACACAGCCGTCGGAAACGGCGCCCGGCTGCTTGCCGGCGGAGGGCGCCCCCCCGGTATCGAAGGGGGCCACTACTACGCGCCAACCGTACTCGCCGACGTAACGCCATCCATGGCTCTGTTCAACGAGGAGGTTTTCGGGCCCATTGTCAGCCTTACAACCTTTGAGAACGAGGCGGATGCGATCGATTCAGCCAACGCCACCGACACGGGTCTGTCTTCCTTCGTCTTTACGTCGAATAAAGATCGGGCGGATCGTTGCGCGATGGCCCTGCGCTTCGGAGAAGTTCAGATCAACGGCGTGAAATACGACATCGGTTTGCCGCATTGCGGCATCAAGCAGTCAGGCGTCGGCGTCGATTGCTCCCACCTGGCCCTGGACGATTATCTCGTGCCCAAACGGGTGACGCGAGCGCTCACGGACTGAGGATTACCGGATGAAAATAACCCGAATACGCAGTCACGTACTTCAATACGACCTGGACGAAGAGTTGGGTTATTCGCAGCAGTACTTCATGAAGCGAACGGCTCACCTGGTCGAGGTCTCAACCGATGAGGGAATTACCGGCTGGGGTGAGTGCTTCGGTGGAGGTAATGTCGCGTTTGCAAACAAGGCCATCGTCGAGAAAGTCATTCAACCCATGATCCTGGGCTTGAATCCGCTCGACCGCGACGTGATCTGGCACAAGGTATACAACCTGCTTCGCGATCATGGGCAAAAGGGCATGCCGATTCAGTCGCTGTCCGGCGTGGATATCGCGCTGTGGGATATCGCGGGCAAGCACTTCAATGTTCCGGTGTATCAACTCCTGGGCGGCGCATTCCGCGATCGCATCGAAGTGTATGGCTACGGCATGATGCTGCAGCGAAATGGTGACCTTGAAAAACGGTTTGCCGAGGAAAGCGTGGCAATTCTCGAGGCCGGCTTCAAGTCCATGAAGATGAAGATCGGTATCGGGCCGAAAAAGGACATTGGACTGGTCGAGGCAGTAAGAAATGCCGTCGGGGCGGATGTGCAGCTCATGGTGGATGCCAATCACGCATATTCCGCTCGCGAGGCGATCCCCCTTGGGCGCGAACTTGAAAAGCTCGATGTTGCGTGGTTCGAAGAGCCGGTCGCGTCGGAAGATCGACAAGGCTATCGGGACCTCTGCGAAGCACTTGACATGAATATAGCCGGAGGTGAAGGCGAGTTCACCGTCTGGGGGTTCCGCGACCTGGTGACAAATCGTTGTGTCGATATTCTCCAGCCCGAAGTTTGTGGCCTGGGTGGCATCACCGAGTACCGACACGTATTGACGCTGTCTCGCGCGCACTTTGTCCCCATTGTCAATCACGTCTGGGGGTCGGCAGTTGCGGTCGGCACCAATCTTCACTTGATTGCAGCCCTGCCGGATTTGCCCGGCTCGGCGCACCCCGTGCAGCCCATGCTGGAGTACGACACAACTCCCAACCGATTCCGTGAAGAGCTGCTGAAGAAGCCGCTCGAAATTGGTCGGCAGGTCAGAGACAACGACGGCACGGTCTCTCTGCCCACCGCACCCGGACTCGGAGTCGATCCGGATCCGGAATTCCTGACACACTTTTCAATCGAGTGCTGAAGCCATCACAGGTTAGGGAGGAGAAATTGGCCGCCACGGAAAATCGATTCTTGAAGGTTCTGAAGGCTCTGCAGATCGCGACGGCCGGACTGCTCCTGTCAAGCTGCAGCGAGCAGCCGGCACCCGGTGAGCCAGTAGGGGTTTCGCCCGCTGAACGGATCCAGGCTGACGTATACCCGGCGTCCGATCCGTCAAATAGGGGCGGTTGGATCCTGCGCGAAGACCTCAGCGACGAGTTCGATGGATCGGAGATCGACAAGTCAAAGTGGTTCGTCGAAGGTTACAACGGTGACTATTACATCTGGAAGGGCAGGGCGCCTTCCCAGTTCGCTCCGCACAACGTCATCGTTGAGGACGGGCTGCTGAAGCTGCGCTCGCAATGGGAACCGGACTTCGATTTTGCCGTCGGGGAAGGGCATGAAGGCAACGACTATGCGACTCACGACGGCGAGTTCATTCCCGTGACCACGGCCGGCATCGTCAGCATCAAGCGTTTCCTGAACGGCTACATGGAGGTTCGATCCAAATCCGCCGATGCTGCGATGACCAGTTCATTCTGGATGATCGGCCATGAGTCGGAACTCGACGTCTACGAGACGATGGGTAACCCCAAGATCGACAGCGGCAGCGGCATTACCGCGACATCGCTCAAGGCCTCGGTACACGACTGGCAGCCGCCGGCACAACGCCCGACGCGCAGATTCGGTTACGTGCAGGACTTGCCGTGGCGGGTGGCCGACGGTTTTCATGTCTATGGCGTCGACTGGGGGCCGGACTACCTGAAGTTCTACATCGATGGCGAACTCACGCACGAGGTAACCCAGGCAGAGGTCGGCAAGGACTGGGTGCTGACGAATCCGCTGGAAATCTGGCTTGATTCCGAGATATTCGTGTGGCTTGGTTTGCCGCACGAGGAAGAGCTGCCCGTGGATTTTGAAGTGGACTATGTCCGAGTGTGGCAGAAACCGGATCCAAACCTGCTCGATCGCGCATTTTTCGGATTCGAGGGCCCGATTCTGTATCAGGACCAGCCGAGGCCGCTCACGTTGGTACCCGAGAATTCGGAGAACAACGACTATCAGAAGTTCTGGAGAATCGACCAGACGTTGTCAGAACACCTCGCCGTCGTCAGGCATGAAACGTTTTCGAGCGGCACACGAAGCCTCAAGTATTCCGGGGGCGGCGCCGCAAGCGCAGTATCGCCGGAGGCATCCATCGCACTGCCCGCCGGCGACTTCGTCTTCTCGGCCCGAATCCTTGTCGAGAACGGCGCTGCCGCGGACAGCGTGCGGTTCGAGCTGCAGGGATCATCCTCGCTGGATGTGAGCTTTGACTTGAGCGAGTTTCCGGCGGGTGAGTGGGTTACGGTCAGCCACTCCTTTGCTCGATCTGATAACCATGCGGCCGCGGACGAGATGGCGATCCATTTCTCGGCATCCGGCGCGCCAGAAGTCGGGAGGTCGGTCTATGTCGACGATATTCGCGTCGAATCCGTCGATTCGTCCGGCCAATAGACGCCATTTCGACTCACCCCGAAGTAGAGTCTGGACATTGGAAACATAGTATGTTTATATTAATGACATCTGGAGCCAGGGCAACCGCAAGCGGCCGTCCAAGCATTCGCGCTTTAGAGAAATGATTCGGAGGTCACCTCACATGAGACAGGAATTTCGTCTGAAGGTAATACCCGCAGTGATTCTGGCGTTGCTATACGCGACACCGACGTTTGCTCAAGATGCGGGGGAAGAAACGGACGAATTGGTGGATCCCGAGCCCATTGAAGAAATCGTGGTCACGGGTTTTCGCAGCAGTCTGGAAAACGCGCTGAACTCAAAGCGATTCTCGGAATCGGTCAGTGACTCGATTTTCGCTGAAGACGTCGGCAAATCGACGGACCAGAACATTGCGGATGCATTGTCGCGCATCACCGGCGTGACGGTTCAGGAAGAAGATGGCGAAGGTACGCGCGTTTCGGTTCGCGGCACCGGGCCCAACATGAACCAGATTCAGGTTAACGGCGTCGCGCTGACGGGCGGCCTTTCCGGCAACCAGGACAACAGCCCGACGGCTGACCAGAGTGTTGACTTGAGTTCGTTCGCGTCGGACATTCTCTCGTCGATCGATGTCATCAAGACAGCGTCGGCCGATCAGGATGAAGGCTCGCTGGGCGCTACGGTCGTCCTTCGAACGATCCGCCCGCTGTCTCTCAGGGAGCGGCGCCGCTCGGCCAACATCGAAGCGCGGTCAAGCGACTATACGGGCGAAAATGACGGCCGCGCCACGCTGAGCCTGGCCGACAAGTTCAACAATGGGACTTTGGGCTACGTATTTACCGCGGCGATCGATAATCAGCACACGCGCCAGGACCGACTGCAGACCAATTGGGTGGCGCAAGCGCTGCCGATCGTCGATCTCTTCGCGGGCTCGGGCCGCACAGCTCACGACATTGCGACCGGCAATGCGATTCGTATCCTCGGTGAGGGGCAGACCGAAGCCGAGCTTGTCAACTGGGACCCTGCTACCCAGATTGCTGTCCAGGGGCCGCTGGACGTACTGGCCCGGAACAACACGGATATTTCAACGACAGCCAACGAACGCGATCGGTTCTCGGCATCCGGGGCCCTGGAATGGGAGCCTACGGATGCAACCAACCTTCAGATTGATTACACCCATACCGAACAGGACGTGACGACTGATTACCACAACTTCCGACTGAACTTCGCCCCGATCGCGAACCTGTCCAGCGCGGATCCATTGACGGCATGGAACGGCATCAATCTAGACACGCGCACCCTGGAAAAGTCGTACAGCCGTTCTTCAGCGGGGTTTTTCAACCGAACCGAGGGTGACAGGGAGCTGACGACCGACCTGGCGTCACTGAAGCTGAGTCATGATTTCAACGATCGGTTCAGAGGGAAGCTGCTGGCTGGGTTCTCGACCACGACGGACGAGACGAAAAACCATGTCGGCCTGACCACGGCGACCTGGGGCACCATCGGCAATACCTTCGTCGAGACCCTTCCCGGGGACCAGGTGCAGCCGGTGGGCTATGACTGCAGCTCAGGCGACGGTGACTGCGCGTATGAAATGAGCACCACGCTGGCCGTGTTCGACCCTTTCAACGGCAGCGTTGTGGCGGCGGCCGGCAAGTGGAACCCATTCGATCTTTACGCCAACCATCTTGGCGGATTGCGCTGGCGCAGGAACAATCAGGACGACGAGAACAGATCGCTGCATCTTGATTTTGAATGGGACCTGGCCTGGAGAGCCGTGGAGTCGCTTCAGTTCGGCTTGAAGTACGCGCAGCGCGAGAAAGACGTGCACACGCAAAACCAGGTAGCGCAGAACAACACCGCCCTGTTGGACAGGAGCGATCCAAGCATCGTCTATTCGCCGACCGCCGGCATGCAATCGATCAACCTGATCGACATGCTCTCCGGGGAACCGTTCCCGTACGACAATTTCGCCGAGGACCTGACGGGAAACCGCGGCAATGCGTTCTTCGGTGGCTGGCCCATGCTCGATTCGAACAAGGCGATCCAGGCGTACATAGGCCGGGACCCGGGGACCGTGCAGGACTCGACCAACCTGCAGGGAACGCGCAACATTCAGACCGATATCAAAGCCGCCTTTCTCAAGCTCAACTTCGAGGGCATGGGCGGGCGCCTGACCGGAAACATCGGACTGCGCTGGGTTGAGGACAGCAACATGGCCAGCGGCTATGGCGGCATCACCTTCCAGCGCGCGTCATGGATGTTCGATCCGCACGACCTGCTGGTCGTTCGCCGCCTGGCCGATATCGAAGGATCGCAGCCGTGTCCGGAGCCGGTCATGGGTATCAACCCCAACAATGGCCTTCCCAGTCCGCAATACACGCCCCAGAACGATGCCGAGCTGAGGAATTGCTGGGACTGGGCGATTACCCACGGTTACGACTACACCAACGACAACACGATCCCGTATGTGGACGGCCAATGGGTTCTCCCCGGCGGGATCGACACCAACCGCCTCGTGCGGGTCGATTACTCCGGCGCAACGCCGGTGATCGTCGAAACGCTGCCACTGCCCGCCATGCTCGTTGACGCTGACGGCAACCTTGTGCCTACCAACAACAGGCTCTACATCGATTTCCGCGGGGCCAGCGCCGCGTGGCAGTACCAGGATCGTTCGACGGCCTTCACGGGGCCCAACGGCAACGTTCCCCAGACCTGGCAGCGTGAGGCGCAAACCAGTGGCACCGCCAAGCATAGATTGCTGTTGCCCAGCCTGAATATCAACTACGCGCTTAACGACGAGATGATCGTCCGGTTCGCCGTCTCGCGGACGATGACGCGGCCGGCATTCGACTCACTGAATCCCCGCCTGAACATCAACGAGAACGTGTGGGGACTGACCGCGACCGGCGCCGCGGGCAACGCCGCTCTCAAACCGCTGCGGTCCACGAATCTTGACGTGTCCTGGGAATGGTATTTCAACGATTCGAGCATTCTTTCCGCGGCGGTGTTCTACAAGGACATGAAGGACTTCCCCGAGCGTGTCGATACGCCGTACCACTACCGGGACGTGCGTACCGATTACGAACTGCAGGACGCGAACCTGCTCTTGCCGTTCGATGAGAATCGTATCCCCGGCGATACCGACGGCTGTATGCCGGATCGCGTAGTGGGCGGCTTCATCACCACCGGATTGCTGGTTCAGTGTCATACAGCGCTGATTGCGATCGAAAGGAACGGCCAGGGCGCCAGTGTCAAGGGACTCGAGATCGGCTATACCCAGAGCTACGATTTCCTGCCAGGCATCTGGTCCGGGTTGGGAGTCAGTTTCAACTACACGTATCAGAACTCCGAGAAGGACGTGGAGGAGATTGGTTCGACCGGTCTGTTTACCAGGCCGTTGCCACAGGCCTTCACGCCCGAGCACTCGGCCAATACGACGCTCTTTTATGAAAAATACGGCGTGACGTTGCGGCTCGCACACCGTTACGCGGGCGAACAGCTCGTTAACGATGGTATTGCCGGTGTCGCGATCTGGCAGGATGCGACGAACCGGCTCGACTTCAGCGCGCGATACGACCTGACCGACACAATCAGTATGAGCTTTCAGGTTACAAACGTGACCGACGAGGTTTGGCGGCACTACGTGACGGCGTACAACCTCCAGAACACTGCGGGTGATGTGGTGTATGACGAGGGCAATGTGTTCGACAACAGCGTCGACAACAGCCGCACGCGCGCCGTATTCAAGAACGGCACGCAGTTTCGTCTGGGCATTCGCACAATTTTCTGAAGTCAGAAAGGTTCCTGTTTGTTGGCGCGCAATCCAGCCAGGCGGACTAAATTCGGAGACGAAAAATGATCAACCGATCGCTGAAAATAACAACTGCCTGTGTAGCTGTTACAGCGGCCGTCGCAGGCTGCGGTGGCCCGGATGAAGGCTACTCAAACCCCTTGGTGAGCGATAGTCCGGTAACGTTTTCCACCCCCAGCATCGACGCGGCGTTTGACGAGGAAAGCGGCGTGCATCGAGTGGATCTGCTGGAGGGCGCCATGGTTGACGGGGAGCAGTTGGTGCAAAGCGGTGACTCGCCCGTTTACATTCGGGATATGGTCTTTACGCCCCGGAACGCCGCCTTCCAGACGCCGAGCGGCTCGGGCGGGTCACCATTTAACCTTGACGGCGTGCATCTTGAGATCGAGACCGGCAGCTTTGCGCAGGCGCTAAGGATGTGCGATACAACGGATGTCCGTGGCGCCACCGGCGCCGGCGGCAGTCCGATTGGTGACGGCGTTCGAGACTTCCCGATGTCGATCAGCTACGAGATTACCTATGCGGTTGACAACGGCTACGACCCGGGTCCGGGGCAGGCGCTTCCAACCCGTACACTGAACCTGACGCTTAACGCAATATCGGACCCCGTAACCGGTGTGCAGGCATTCGATGTCAGCCTGCCGGCAACCGCTGCGACGCCGATGTTGTCGGCCACGGAGCCGGCCTACGCGTGCAATCCGGCGCTGAACTATGCAATCGCCAATACCAGCATCGCCACTGTTGACGACAATGGCGTGATATCCGGGCATGTTGTCGGCAGTACGACAATTACCGTGACCAGTGTTGAAGTTCCCACCTTGAGCGCGATGGCCGAGGTATCGGTCACACCGGCCTTTACACTCGAAATTACCAACCAGGATTTCAATGCGCTCGGCGCGCCGCTTGGTACGAAGTCGGTGCCGACCTGTTCTGCGATCGGTGTCTCGGTGGAACCATCGATCGTTAATGACACGCTGACCGGTGCATATACGTATTCCTGGACATCGCAAAGCCCGAGCGCCTCATTCGGCGGTGAAGAAAGCGACGGCGCATTCGGAGCGACAGGCTGGTTCACGAACGCGTTGGGTATCTCGGAGGCAGCGACGATCACGGTCGGGTACGGGAGCGGATACACGGGTGTGACGGGTCCCCTGGACATCGAGGAACAGTCAGTCCTGCTGACGGCCGTCAGAAACCACACTTGCGATCCGAACCCTTCGCCCCATCCCGCCGGATATGCTTCGGATCTCGGATTGAACACCGGACGCTGGGGCCCACTGGCGACTGCGGTTCCGAGCGGCGGTCTGGATGGCGCAGCCTCCGTGCTCATTACGGGCCCTGGTGGTGACATAACAACTGTCGTGCAACAGGTCTGGAACCAGAACCGTAATTTCCACTCGCAGTACTATGGCCGAGGCGCCGCCTCCACAGGGCGCACATTCAAGTTTTCGGTATGGGCCAGACTGGGGCAGTTGCCCAGCGGCGATGACGTTGTTCTGGACCATACCTTATTGCCCTGGGCGTGTACAACCTGTGGAGGAACGGGCTTTCCGGGCAGACGACCTCAGTCGGAGAGCGTGACGGCCACATTGAAACCCACTACCGGCTGGCAGCTGGTGGAGTTCATCAACCCGTTGACCGGTACGGCGGAATGGTCGGTGCCCGAAATCTGGGATTTGAATACCGCAATGTTCCTGCATTGGGACGTATATGGTCTGGCTGCCGGCGAAACGATAGAAATCGACAGCTACTCCGTAGTTGAGGTAACCCCCTAATAGCCGGCCGGGTAACGACAAGGATCACCTTCCCCTGGGACGGCGCTTGTTTCGCCGGGTCCGCAGGCTGCCAAGTCCAATTTGTCACCCACCGGTCCGCTCCGCATAATGCTCGGACATCTGATGTTTGGGTTTTGATATGAGCGAACTTGTTTACTACGACCTGAAAGAATCCGCCTCGATGGTGCCCAGCCTGCCTGTGCAGGTGTCGCGTGAGCTTGGCCGACGAATCGTCGCGGGCACGCTCGAACCTGACAGCATGCTCGACCACGAAGACTCGTTGGCCGAGCGATTCAGGGTCAGTCGCGTGGTGATACGTGACGCCGTCAAGATCCTGGTAGGCAAGGGCCTCCTGGAGGTTCGGCGCGGCTTTGGAACGCGGGTGAAGCCCAGAAGCGAATGGGTTCTTCTTGACGACGATGTATTGGCGTGGCATCTGTCGGCGCCGCCCGATGCCGGTTTTCTTGCGCAGCTCATGGAGTTTCGGCTCGCGTTCGAACCCAGAGCGGCGCGCTGGGCCGCCGAACGCGCAACGGCTGAAAACCTTGCGGAAATCGAAGCTGCAATCCGGCGCATGGAAGAAGAAAAGGGTTCTGTCGAAAATTTCATCGTGGCCGATGCGCGGTTTCACCGCGCCGTGTTGCACGCGGCGCACAACGAGTTTCTGACGGCGATGGAAGGTGTGATTTATTCGGCGCTGCTTGTCAGTGTTCGCATTACCAACCGCGATCCCAGGGAAAACGAAAAGTCCATTCCCTATCATCGTGATCTGTTCGAGGCAATCGCGAGAAGGGACGGCGACCACGCCGAAAGAATGACTGAAGAATTACTCAGCGACGCCAGCCGACGCCTGGAGAGCGAGTTCAGCTGAGGACGGCCGATACGATGGCGGGGTGATGCGGAAGAAAATTAGGACGATCCTCGCTGTCGCGCTGATTCTGCCCGTCGCAAACTCGATTGCGAGCGAGCCGGCGCGCCAGCCAAACATCGTCCTGTTGTTTGCGGACGATGCTGGATATGCCGACTTCGGCTTCCACGGCAGCGCTGCCATTCAAACTCCCAACCTTGATGAACTTGCCCGAACGGGCGTCCTGTTCTCGCAGGCATATGTTTCCGATCCGACATGTGGCCCGTCACGCGCGGGCTTGATCACCGGCCGCTACCAACAACGCTTCGGCTTCGAGGAAAACAACGTTCCTGGTTTCATGAGCGAAAACTCGGCCGAACTGGACGACGAGATGGGTCTTCCCACTGATGAAATAACAATGGCCGATAGATTGAAATCGCTTGGCTATGCAACCGCTGTGTTCGGCAAGTGGCATCTCGGACATGGCGACCGGTTTCATCCACTGAAGCGCGGCTTCGATGAATTCGTTGGCTTTCGCGGAGGCGCGCGCAGCTATTTCGCCTATCCGGAAGGTCAGGCCGATCGCCCTGAAAACCGGCTGGAGCGCGGTATGGGCGAATACCGCGAGCCCCAAGGCTACCTGACGGACGTGTTCGCGGACGAAGCGGTCGCGTTCATCGAGCGCAACTCCGATCGACCGTTCTTCGTGTTCCTGTCGTTCAATGCCGTACACGTGCCGATGGAGGCCGCGGAGGCCGACCTGGCGCTGTTTCCCGGGTTGAAAGGACTGAGAAAGCAGCTCGCGGCCATGACGGTCTCTATGGATCGTGCGAGTGGCAAAGTGCTGGACAGGCTCGAGGAGCTTGGACTTTCCGATAACACGATTGTCGTGTTTACCAACGACAACGGCGGTCCGACGGATCGCAACGGTTCGAACAACTACCCCTTTGCCGGCACCAAGTCCAATCATCTGGAGGGCGGTATTCGTGTGCCCTTTGTCATGCGCTGGCCCGCGAGCCTGGCTGCCGGTGACATCTACGGCGAACCCGTCAGCACGCTGGACCTGTTACCAACGTTCTATGCCGCGGCTGGCGGAGACGTTACGTCGCTGGGCAACATCGATGGCGTCAACCTGTTGCCATTCATCCGCGGCGAGGCGGACGGGCGGCCTCACCAGACCCTGTTCTGGAAAAAGGACGTTCGCGCAACGGTTCGGGACGGCGATTGGAAGCTCATGCGCTTCGCCGATCGCCCCCCCGAGCTTTACAACCTGACTGAAGACCAGGCGGAGCAGAACAACCTCGCCGGGCGCTACCCCGAACTCGTCGCGGAGTTGTTCAGGAAGATATTCGCCTGGGAACAGACGCTCGAGCGGTCTCGCTGGACGCTCAAGCGCGAGTACGAGCAATACGACATCGACCGGATGGACCAGTACCGGACCCCGCCGAAAGAATAGAGAAAAAACATGCGAGCAGCTTTCGCAGGCCTTCTTGTTTGTGGCGTCGTCACCGTATCCTCCTGTTCCGTCGAAAACGGCCCGGCCGAGGCCACAGCGGAACGACCCAGCGTGTTGATACTCATGTTCGATGACATGCGCTTTGACACATTCTCGTATCGTGGAGGTCCGGTCCATACGCCGAACATTGATGCGATCGCGGCGGCGGGGACCCGATTCGACAACGCGATGACGACGACCGGCCTGTGTTCGCCTTCGCGCGCGGCCTTCTTCACGGGAAGGTGGGGCCACAAGACAGGGCTCGACGACAACGTGCATCTGTATCACTCGCGACTGTCTGAACTGAGGCCGTCGGAAGGCGGGCTGATTCGCCGGGCGGCGGACGCCGGCTACTTCGTGGGCTTCGTGGGGAAATGGCATCTTGGCGCGCAAGGTCCGACGCTGCGCGGTGCGGAGTTTGTCGCAGCGGACGCCGAACTCACGGCGCCGCGCCACGAGCGGCAATGGACACCCTATGAAATGGTCGACATGATGGCTGCGTATAACCGTGGCGAACGTGACGACCTCGGCGAGAAAACGCTGTACTATCAAACGCTGCCGGGCTCCTATGAAGAGTCCTTCACGGCCGAAAAAGTCCGATCCGGCCAGGAATTGATCCGGTTGGCGGCCGAGGACGACCGACCGTTCTTCGGCGTTGTCAGCTTCCAGCAGCCGCACCCGCCGTATCGCGTGCCCGAGCCCTACGCCAGTATGTTCGATCCGGACGACCTGAAACTACCGGGTAATCACCTGGCGCCCAGACACAACAAGCCAATGGCCCAGGACGAAGACTGGTGGCCCTGGCACGATGTCGAGCACATGTCAGAGGACGATTGGCGCAAATTGCGTGCCTACTACTACGGTGCGATCGCCATGATCGACCGGGTCGTCGGCGACTTGGTCGGCACGGCGAAGAAGGCCGGCGTATACGACGATCTGCACATCGTCGTTCTGGGCGATCAGGGCAGCATGCTCGGCGAACATCAGCTATACGACAAGGGGCCGTACGCCTATGACGAGCTCATGCGCATGCCGCTCATCGTTCGCTATCCGGGCCTTGAGCCACGCGTCGTCAACCGCCAGGTGTCAATCATCGACGTCGCACCGACGCTTGCTGAACTGATGGCGCTGAAACCCGACGGCGACGTTGACGGCCGCTCATTGTCCACCCTGATGAAACAGGGCGACGCGGCCGACGACGGGCGTGAGGACACGGCCCTGTATGCCTACGAGTGGTACAACGGCGGCTGGTTCGGAATTCGCGCCATTCGCACGCCGGAGATGAAGCTGGTCTGGAACCCGGGTGACAGTCGCGATGAACTCTACGACCTGCGGCAAGACCCGGGCGAGATGACCAACCTGATCGCCGACCCCGAATACGCTGACGAACTCGGGCGTCTCGCGAAGCTGCTGCGCGCCGAACTCGCACGCATCGACGACCCGATCATCGACAAGTTCGAACAACACATGTCGGCTTTTCTTGGAGAGAAAAGCCAGTGATACTGGGGCGACCACCGCGGCTGCGCGTAACCTTGCTTGGGGTCCTGCTCGCCGGTTTCGCTGCCGCGGATGATCGCCCCAACATCCTGTTGATCCTCACTGACGACCTTGGCTATGCCGATGTCGGCTTCAATGGCGGCAGGGACGTCAAAACGCCCAACCTCGACGAACTCGCAGCAAATGGCATGACATTTTCGCAGGCGTACGTCCCGCATCCATTCTGCGGCCCCAGCCGTGCAGGCCTGATGACTGGCCGTTATCCGCACAACATTGGCGCGCAGTTCAACCTGCCGTCGGAAGGATCGAATCTTGGCGTGCCGCGCAGCGAAGTATTCATCAGCAAGCTGTTGCAGGATGCCGGTTACTTCACGGGCGCCATCGGCAAGTGGCATCTGGGCGAGTCGCCCGAGTTTCATCCGAACGAACGCGGGTTTGACGATTTCTACGGTTTCCTGGGTGGAGGGCATAAATACTTTCCGGAGGAGTTCACGAAGACTTACAAGGACCGTGTTGCGGCTGGAAATACGCATATCTGGGAATACCTGCGGCCTCTCGAGCGCAATGGCGCAGAAGTGGAAGAAACAGAGTACGTAACGGATGGGCTGTCGCGGGAGGCTGTCGCTTTTGTCCATGAGGCTGCAGGCAAGGAGGAACCCTTCTTCCTTTACCTGGCCTACAACGCGCCGCATACACCGCTGGAGGCGAAAGATGAAGATCTGGCGCTGTTCATGGACATCGGGGACGAGAAGCGCAGAACGTACGCAGCAATGGTGTATGCGGTAGACCGCGGAGTTGGCAAGGTGGTGGATGCTCTGCGCGATACGGGGCGACTCGACAGCACGCTGATCGTCTTCTTGAGTGACAACGGCGGCCGCCTGGATCAGGGCGGAAACAATTTTCCGCTCCGCGAAGGCAAGGGCAGCGTGCACGAGGGCGGCTATCGGTCACCGATGTTCATGCACTGGCCGGACCGGCTGAATGCAGGCAGGACGTTTGAGCATCCTGTTCTCGCGTTGGATTTCTACCCGACGTTTGCGGGCCTCGCCAACGTGGTGATCCCCGCTGACCGGAAACTGGACGGACGAGACATCTGGCAGGACATCCTCAGGGGACAGGATCCGCACGACGGCGAATTCCTGTACGCGCTCCGGCACCGCACGGGTTTCAGCGATGCCACTGTACGCCGCGACCAGTGGAAGGCCGTCAAAACGGGCAATCTGCCATGGAAATTGTTCAACATCGAGGAAGACATCGGTGAGCATCGCGACCTGAGTGCAAAAAATCCCGGCGTGCTCGCAAACATGGTCCGGGAGATGGAGAAGTGGAGCTGGGACAACGCCGAGCCGAGGTGGTTTCACATACCGGCCGAAGGCGTCGAGTGGCGCGAACATGCGATGCCGCGCTTTCACGAGACATTCGCCATTGGAGACGCTCCTGCGCAACGCGATCCCGATGCAAGGCGTGAGCCGGCGGCTACAGCCGCTCCTCCCGAAACGACCGGCGTCCTGCCCGCGTCCGACCCGAACAATGCAGGCGGCTGGATACTCAACGAGCGCTTCAGCGATGAGTTCAACGGCGCTGAACTCGATCGCGACAAATGGATCGTGCAGGGCGAAGGGGGCAACTATTACACCTGGCGCGGCCGCGCGCCGGCCCAGTTCGCAGCACATAACGTGCGCGTCGAGGACGGCATGCTCAAGTTGCGCTCGCAATGGGAACCGGACTTCGAGTTTTCATCGGAGCAAAACGTTGGATTTTCCTACGGCGAATACGATGGTGAACCGATGCCGGTGACCGCAGCCGGCGTCATCAGCCGGGACCGTTTCATGCACGGCTACATGGAAGTCAGGACCAGGGCTGCGGACGCTGCCGTGACCAGCGCGTTCTGGGCAATCGGTCATGAATCGGAAATCGACTTCTACGAACAGTTGGGCCGTCCGAAACGCCAGGGCAATATTCGCGACAACTACTACGTATTCTCGATCTACGACTGGCGGCCGCCGGTCGTGCGTCCCAACAGGATCTGGACCCATGCGCATGAACTTCCGTTTCGCATCGCCGACGAGTTTCATGTCTACGGTTGCGAATGGGGCGACGAGTACCTGAAGTTCTATCTCGATGGGGAGCTGGTAAGAGAAACTACGCGGGAAGAAGTTGGTGACCGCTGGACGCTGACCAACCCGATGGAGTTGTGGTTCGACACGGAGATATTTGAATGGCTCGGCGTGCCGCACGAGGAAGAGCTTCCCGTCGATTACGAGATTGACTACGTACGCGTCTGGCAGAAACCCCAGCCGAGCCTGATCGACCGCTCGTTCTTCGGGTTCGAAGGGCCGATGATTTTCCCGGAGTTTCGTCCGGCGGTTGGCCATCCCCGTCAGCAGGGCTGGAAAAATACATTTGCGCGTGAGTGGTTCATCGACAACCAGGCGAGCAGGTATCTGTCGATAAGCGAGGACCGCCGCGTCACGGGCCGTAAGAGCCTGAAGTTCGAAAGCACGGATGACCTCGGTCCGGACGTTGTCTCGGCATTTTCACCGCCGGGCTCGGTCAAAATGCAGCCAGGTCAGTACGTTCTGGCAATGAATATATGGATCGAGCCGGGGTCGACGGTGAGCCGGGTGCATGTCGTCCTCGAGGAGCCCTGGCAGGATGTGGTTTTCCCACTCAAGAACGTGGACCGCGGCAAGTGGGTCACGATATACCAGCGCGTCAACCGCAATCAATCCTCGTCGGCCAGCGACCGCCTCCGTGTGTCCATTCGAAAGACCGAATCCGGCAGCGGTCCAAGCACGGTGTACGTTGACAATCTGCTCGTGATTCGCAATCCGGAGCAGTGAAAATACCGCGTACTCTCGCGACCTGCGCGTCGGTATCGGCCTTGTCGTTCAGCGTCAACGCCCAGGTTGACCCGGCCAGCGACCCGGACGCCCAGCCATTGGCGAGCGACCTGAAACACGCCTATCGCCTCGTCTGGTCGGATGAATTCGACGCTGCGCAGCTCGATACAAGCAAGTGGGACTGCCGAAGGGACTCGAAGCTCTGGAGCACCCAGTTGCCCGGGAACATTTCAGTGTCCGACGGGTACGCCCGAATTGCTCTGAAAAAGCAGAACGCAGGCGGCATGGAGTACACCGGCGGCGGCATTATCTCGAAAGAGTACTTCCGCTACGGCTACTACGAAGCGCGGATCAGGCTGCCTTCGAGCGAGGGTTGGCACACGAGCTTCTGGATGATGGACAGCCGCCACGAGGACTCCGATACCTCGCAGCTTGAACTTGACCCCCTTGAGAATGACTCGGTCGACCTGGCGCGCTATTCGGTCGATCTCCACCAGTGGCGCTCCGACCTGGGACATTTCAAACGCTTCTCGTATGTCTACCCGGACGCGTCGCTCGATGAATTCCACGTCTACGGCGTCGAATTCACGCCCGAGGGGGCACGCTATTTCTTTGACGGCGAGCTGGTTGAGACGAAGACATCGATCTTCCAGCGCTTCATGACGGAGAAAGAGGCCGCCGGTCGCCAGCCGCTTGTACGCAACTTCTCGGAATTCGAGCACAACGACATGAACATCTGGTTTACCAGCATCGCGGCGAAGCTCGGCGGGACCACACGGGTTGATGAATCCATGCTGCCTGCCGAAGCGGTCGCCGACTATGTTCGATTTTTTGCACCCGAGAAGCCGGAACCGTCAACAACGTTCATTGAGTTGACCGACGTTATTCCATTTGAACAACGCGCGCGGCGCAAGTGGGACAACGCGGTCATCGCCGACCTGGACCAGGACGGCCTGCAGGACCTGATCATCGTTGAACACGGACACAGGGTGCGCGTGTTCTGGAACCTTGACGGCTCGTTTTCCGAGCCGCAGGACATCGCCACCGGTGATCTGCACGGAATTGCCGTGGCAGATATCGACGGCGATAGCCGCCTGGATGTGCTGATCGCGCAAGGTGGGGGCGATGGTGCGAACCCGCGGCGCCCGTTGCGGTTTCACGTAACGCCGGGTCGGGCGTTCGAGGATGGCGCCGCCCTGGATCACTTCGAACCGGGTAGGGGCCGCGCGTTACGGTTCCTCGATACCGATGGCAACGGGACATCCGACCTGCTTGAGACGGGCTTTCCGCTGGCGACCCAGGAGCGGGGCGCCAACCATCTCTACGACAATACCGGCGGCAGATTTGAATTCGTCACGCATCTGCCGCAAGCGCAATGGATGGGGTATCGGGCCCAGGTGACCGACTTCAACAACGATTACGACCCGGACATACTGTTCTTTGGCGGGGCCGACATGGTTGCTGTTGCCGGAGGGGAAGGGAATGCGTTTTCGGAGTCAACGGACCACGTACTGGGCAGTCTTGCCAACACCTCGCACGTCAGCAGCATCACTGAAATAGACTTCGATAACGACGGTGATTTCGATCTGTTCCTGACACGCGCCGAGCCGCAATTCGACCTTGAGACCTACTTTGACGAACATGACCGCCGCTTCGCATTTCTGGTCTTCCGGGATTCGTTCCAGTTCGACATTGAGGTCGAAGGTTTCCTTGGCGTCGAGAACTTGCAGGTCACGTATCCGCACTACGACATCTTCGCAGGCAGTAACAAACGCAAGCTCGAGTTCGGTACGGACCGCCACGGCGGCAAGGACTTCGAGTTGATGCCGCAAGATGCGAAGGGTTGGCCGGCAGGGCCGACCGAAGGTGGTCTGCACATCGGCTATCTCGGTGATGGCAAGTGGCGCATCGGCGGCCAGGCGCATTCGCGAACGGCCGCCGTTTTAGGCAATGTCGTATCGGCGCCTGCGGTCGAGCCGCAAGTGGATCTGCCGGCAAGGCTGTTCGAGAACCGCGGCGGAAACTTTGTCGACGTCACCGCCGACGCCGGCATTTCAATCAAAGAGCAGACCACGAGTGCGGCAACCGGCGACTTTGACAACAACGGCTGGTCCGATCTTGTCGTGCTTCGTTACGGTGACATGGCGACGAGCAGTGAGCACATCGTCTACCTCAACCAGGGGGAAGGCCGGTTCGTGCTTGACGGGAATCACGGTATCGCCTCGAGGAGAGTTGGAACAACCGGTGGGTCCGTTGAGCCATTCGATTACGACCTCGATGGCGCCCTTGACCTCATCTATTCGAACGAGAGAGGCGAATGGCACTTGCTTGGCAACAATGTGAGTGCGCCGGGCAACTATACGATTGTCAATGTCGGCGCCTCGCCGAACGGCGAGGCGACCGCACTGGGCGCCGTGCTCACCGTCGAAGCCTGTGACAACACCTACAAGCGAAGGGTGGGTTCAACCTCTGCGGCCTACTCGCAGGGCATGAATACGAACCTGCACGTTGGCCTGGGCGCCTGCGACACAATCGACGAGGCCACGCTGCGCTGGACGAATGGCGAAGTCCGGGAGGTCGAGATTCGGTCCGTTAACACCCGGGTATCAGTGCCCATCGACCGCTTCGATCCGAATGTCATCGAGGAAGAAATCTCTCGACCCCGCCGGTAATTCAGTAGTCGCCATCAAGCCCCTGAACGAGCCATTTGTCATGGTCGATAAGGGCGCCATTGAACTCATCGCTCAGGTCGGGGTTCAGCACCCATCCTCCCTCGTTTGTCGGGTCGGACGCCGGCAAAGGCGGCTCAGTCTGCGCAGCCGCCTGGCCGGACCAAGCGCCGAGCGCCACGGCAATGGCTATCCATTCATGCAAGCCTTTCATTCCGTACTCCTTACGAGTTCCTTCTCGAGTTCCTCGATCGACTTGTTCTTCGTTTCCGGCAGGATGATGGCCATTACCACGATGCCGATAATCGCGATGACGCCGTAGCTGAGGAAGGTCGGTGCCGCCCCGAGATTCTCAAGCTGCCACGGAAAGATCTGCTGAATGCAGAAGCTGGAAATGCTCTGGACGAGCGCCGCGAACGGCAGGGCGACGCTACGCACGTTGTTGGGGAAAATCTCCGAGAAGATGACCCACATGATTGGCCCGATCGACATGTTGAACGCTGCGAGAAACGCGAATATGCCGAACAATACGAACGCCGGTGTGATATTGATCGTCGAATTAATAATTGTCCCGCTGACGAGCGGCAGGTCGTTCCTCGAATAGATCGTGGCGAGGTCGGCCTTCAGCGCCACGTCGTTTTCGTAGCTGTTGCCGGCAAATTGGCGGAGCTCCGAAACGTCCACACCGCCGGATTCAATACTGGCAATGGCCTCGTCGTCGAGAGAATAGGTTGCGGAATTGAATCCGTGCCAGGTGGACAGGTGCGCCAGTACGATCAATATGAGCCCCGTCAGCGTCAGGACGCGACGTCCCAGTTTTTCCACCATCGCGATCGCAACCAGTGTGAACACGACAGCGACAGCGCCCAGGATAATTGTCTGTGCAAACGTGTCTTCGAGGCTCATTCCGACCTGTTCGAAAACGGTCGGCGCGAAGAACAACACCGCATTCATGCCCGTGGCTCCCTGGACAATGGCATAGCAGACGGCGATCAGCACAATGAAGCGCATCGGCCCGCCGAACAGCGTCCTGAGCTGCGCCATCGGATCCTGCTTCGCGTCTTCGTCGATGCTGTGCCGCACGCCGGCCATCGTCGAATCGATATCTTCCGCGTGCGCGATACGATGGAAAATATCGCGCGCTTCGTCCATCCGGCCCTTCTTTATGAGCCATCGCGGCGACTCGGGGATCGTCAGCAATGTTCCAACCCAGATTGCGTTGGCGATCAGCTCGAAGCCGAGCATCATCCGCCAGACGTTCTCGTTGTGAATCCATGCAACATCAGCCATCGCATTGACCAGGAAGTAGTTCACAACGAAAGCAAGCAAGCTGCCGAGCGTGATCAGCAGTTGCGAAACGGAAACGAAACTGCCGCGACGGTTCGCGGGCGCGATTTCGCCGATGTACATTGCGGACACGGTGATCGACGCGAAGGCGATGCCGCCGATGAAACGTCCGATGACCAGCATCTCGAAGTTGACGGCAAGCGACGACAGGATTGTCGACAGGGAGTACGTCAGGGCGATGGTGATGAGGACCCGCTTGCGGCCAAAGCGCTCGCAGAAGGCGCCGGTGAAGAACAGTGCGAGGATCACTCCGACAATGGCACAGCTGACCACGGCCCCGGTTTGCCAGCTGTTCAGCGCAAACTGCGCCTGCACGAACCGTACCACGCCGGAAATGTTGGCGGCGTCAAGGCCGAAAACGAACCCGCCAAAGGCAGCAATTACGGCGAACCGCGTGACGTTTCTATCGGTTGTCGTTGCAAGCAATGTTGCGCTCCCATCGGCTTTTCGCGTGGGTCATTCTAGATGGATTTCCGACAACAAGATATGATAATAGATAACATATGATGTTTTTCATGGGGTTCAGGACGTTAAATGGTTGATGTGGAACTCAGCCGCGTGATTCAGGTCGCCAACGGACTCGGCGAGTGCATCCTCTGGGACGATTTGACGGGATCCGTGTTCTGGACGGATATACCCGGCCAACGGTTGTACATGCACGATCCGGAATCAGGCTCGACGGATCATCTGCAATTCGATGAGGATCTTTGTTCCTTTGGATTCATTGAGGCGAGCGACAGGCTGGTCTGCGCGTTTCAAAGTGGGATTGCCATCGTCGATCGATCCAGTGGTAGTCGGGAATGGATCTATCGGCTTTCCGATCCCGACACGGTTCGTCTGAACGACGGCCGGGTGGATCGGCAGGGCCGTTTCTGGGTCGGTTCGATGGTCGATGACGAGACCAGTTCGGCCAACAATGGACTCTCCGGTGAACTCTACTGCCTGGACGGAAAGGGCGGGGTTCGCTCGCACCTGCAGGGCATTCGCATTTCAAACAGTCTCTGCTGGTCGCCGAAGGGCGACATTCTGTATTTCGGCGACTCGCCGATGCGTGAAATATACGCCTTTGATTTCGATACGCGTCGCGGAACCTTGAGCAATCGGCGAGTCTTTGCCCGGACTCCGGACGGTACCGTACCCGACGGTTCGGCGGTGGACTCCGGGGGGTTTGTCTGGAATGCGGAGTGGGGCAACGGTCGCGTCGTCCGCTACGCACCGGACGGTACCGTGGACGCGGCTGTCCAGTTGCCGGTTTCGCACATTACCTGCGTCGCATTCGGTGGCCCGGACCTGGCAGACCTGTACGTCACCACGGCGAGATACGGACTCTCCGACGAGGCCTTGCGGGAACAATCCCGGGCTGGCGACGTTTTCGTCTTCAACACATCGGTGCGAGGGCTGCCGGAAGTACGCTTCCTTCACGGCCCATGCAACACATGAACAGAGGTCCCTTGCATCCGGGCCTATCATGTGAGAGTTTTTCCCGAGGGTATTTCCTCTCCATGTCCGCAGCACCGTGAATTCGTCGCTGGACGGCAAACGCATTCTCGTTACCGGCGCCGCCGCGGGAATCGGTTTGGGTATCGCACGCGCCTGTGCCGCAGCCGGGGCGACGCTGGTTGTTGTGGATATCGACTACGGCCGCCTTGTCAGCTCCACTCGCGAACTTGTGGACGATCCCAAAACACTGCATACGGCCGAACTGGATGTGGGCGAGCCGAGCGACGTGCGGGCATTCTTCCAGGACATGGAAAGGCGATTTGGCACGCTGGACGGGCTGGTGAACAATGCCGGCATCACACTGGAAGCTGATTTTCTGGGCTTTGAGGCCGACGATCTGGAGCGGCTCTGGAGCACCAACCTGCGGTCCGTTTTTGTCGTCTGCCAGGAGTCGGCGAAGCTGATGATGGCGAATGGAGGCGGCGCCATCGTGAACATTGGTTCAAATCATTCGCTGGCCAGCATACCCGGCTATGAGATGTACGCCGCCACCAAGGGCGGCATCGCGGCGATGACCCGAGCCATGAGCTGGAGCCTTGGGGAGCATGGTATTCGGGTGAACACGCTGAGTCCCGGATTGACGCACACCGAGAAGGTTGCCGGGGCCATAGAGGCCCGGCCCCGCCTGTTGGAGTCCTTCAACCGGCTGCACGCCTCGGGGCGCTATGCGACGGTCGACGAGATTGGCGCAACGGCAGTCTTTCTCCTTTCCGATGGCGCCGCGGCGATAACGGGCGCCGAAATCGTGGCCGACCATGGCATGTCGGCTCTGTTGTGCCGCCCGGAAGACCTGAAATAGAGCCGCCATGAAAATTACCGACGTCAAGGCATACCCCGTTTGGGTTGGATACCGCAACCTTTGCCTGGTCAAGGTCGAGACGGATGCCGGCATCTACGGTTGGGGCGAGTCGGGAATCTCCAGCCGGGAACTGGCCGTGGTGGGAGCAATCAGGCACTTCAGGGAATTTCTCGTCGGCCAGGACGCCACCCGCATCGGTGCGCTTTGGCAGGAGATGTATCGCGGACAGTACTTCGAGGGGGGGCGCGTCCTGACCGCAGCGATTTCCGCCATTGATATTGCGCTCTGGGATATCGCAGGCAAGGCGCTGGAGGTCCCGATCCACCGCTTGCTGGGAGGCAAACAGCGCGAGAAGGTGCCTTGCTTCGTAACCACGACACGGCCCTTCAATGCGTCGCTGATCGAAGACGCCAGATCACTGGCATCGCAAGGATGGCGGGTAATTCGCGCCTCTGCGGGTGAACCAGGATCGCCGGATCATGCGACCGAGCTGGATGTTCGCCATTCGATAGCCGATGCGGCAGCCGTGCTTAGCGAAGCACGGCGGGAACTTGGCAACGACATCACGCTCGGGATCGACTTCCACCACAGACTGACCATCGCCGAGACAGCGTCGTTCTGCCAGAAAATGCCGCGCGGGACACTGGATTTCATCGAGGACCCCATTCGTCATCAGACGCCCGAGGCGTACGAGATCCTGCGGCAAATGGTCGACGTGCCGTTCGCGATCGGCGAGGAGTGCGCGAGCAAGTGGGACTTCATGCGCTACATCGAGCAGGGTATCGCGAGTTTCGCGCGGATCGATGTATGCAATGTCGGCGGTCTGACCGAGGCAATGAAAGTCGCTGCCGCGGCGGAGACTCACTACATCGATGTGATGCCCCACGATCCGCTCGGTCCGATCTGTACGGCCGCGACCATTCAGTTTGCGGCCGTCATTCCCAACTTCGCCTGGTGTGAAGTGTCGCCCTACGAGAGCGCCGATCAGTCTGACCGCGACAGGCTGTTTGCCGGTTCGCCCGGGGAGCGCGAATGCGTCTATGTCGTGGGTGACGCACCCGGGCACGGTGTGGACGTCAACGAAAAGGAACTCGAAAGGGAAACATTCGAGTTCTGGGAAGCGCCCCGGATGAAAAAACCGGACGGATCCTTTACCAACTGGTAACCGGCCGGAACGGCGTGATTTTCGAGAGTCTGTCTCCGAACTCTCCGTATGATCGCCCGGCGTTGTTGATCAGGACATCGATTCGGCCGAATTCACGAACGGTTGCTTCCACGGTGCGGGCGCAATCATCCGGCCGGGTAACGTCTCCGGCGACCGCAATGCATCGCCCTGGGCCGGCAATATGATTCGCCTCGTCAAGGACTGGGGCCAGCGTATCGCTGCTGCGCCCGGTCAATATCACCCGTGACCCGACGCGAAGCAATTGTTCGGCAATGAACCAGCCGAAGCCCCGGCTGCCGCCGGTGATGATGACGACGCGGTCCTTGAGGGAAGGACGGTGCAAGGCGTTCAAGGCGCTCTCGGACCAGGTTCCGCGCGACGCAGTTTCGACCGCTCCATCGGGATTGATGTTGTCGTTGCTCATAGAGATTTCGCCTGCCGTGTTGCCGCTGGTTTACCGGTCATCCAATTCATGACCAATTCATGATGTTGCTGCGCAGCGCTTGACATCGCGATCGCGGGTCGGCTAAAAAGCGGGAGAAGGATCGGCCGCAGGGGTTTGTCCAGGGAGTCTTCAAGGAGGATGACAATGGCTGAAGTTGCTTTTGACACGCATGCTGAAATACGGAAATTGGAGCGGGCGGGCTGTCCGGCGACACAGGCGGAGGCGATGGTGGACCTGGTGAGCAGGGTGCCGCTCAATGTCCAGATGGACAGGCGCCTGGAGCGCTTGTCGTTTCAGGTAGAAACAAATTTGACGACCAAGGCGAACCTTGAGGAATTACGCGCCGACATGTTTCGTGCGCTCTGGATCCAGGGCGCCGCGCTGGCGGGGCTAATTCTCGCTCTCGCAGGGCTGATGCTGAGCATCAACGCTTTCTTTTCGCCTGGCAGTTAATGCCCCCTGTTCCTGGTGATGTGGGGTTGTCGCTCCACCATTTCCCGACTACATGATCGACGGCTCTTCCACGTGCGGCTGCAGACAGCCCCTGAACGCCTCTTCCGGCGGAAGTTTCTCGTCCCAAAAGCGTGCGATCACCCGTTCGCCGCTCAACCCGTTGGTTGCGTCCGTGCACATCCATACGGCCGGCGGCACGATGATGTCGCCGGGCAGAAGCCGACCGCCGGCCCGCTCCCCGACGACGCCGGGCACCATGGCGGGCGTAATCAACTCGGTATCCGACGGACCGCCGGGCAGCAGGATATTCACGTCAACGCCGGTGCCCTTCAGCTCGCCCGCCCAGCACCGGTGCGCGGTTTCCAGCGCCGCCTTCGAAGACCCGTAAACGGAATTCCCGGGCCGGATCATGTTGAGCAGGCTGGTGGAGATGGAAATCACCTTGCCGAAATTGCGCTTCAGCATGTGCGGAATCGCGGCCTGGGTCATGAAAAAGACGCCGAACAGGTTGGTCTCGACAATGGCCCGCAATTGCAATTCCGTGACATCGTAGAAAGGCGTGATCTTTGAAAGCCTGTCTCCAAACTCTCCGTATGACCGCCCGGCGTTGTTGATCAGGACATCGATGCGG
This sequence comes from Gammaproteobacteria bacterium, assembly GCA_963666765.1. Taxonomy (GTDB): domain Bacteria; phylum Pseudomonadota; class Gammaproteobacteria; order Steroidobacterales; family Foliamicaceae; genus Foliamicus. The sequence goes on along the minus strand of OY762933.1, from coordinate 594,346 downwards.
CCGAATTCACGAACGGTTGCTTCCACGGTGCGGGCGCAATCGTCCGGCCGGGTCACGTCTCCGGCGACTGCAATGCATCGCCCCGGGCCGGCAATACTGTTCGCCTCATCAAGGGCAGAGGCCAGCGTATCGCTGCTGCGCCCCGTCAATGTCACCCGTGCCCCGGCGCGGAGCAATTGTTCGGCAATGAACCAGCCGAAGCCCCGGCTGCCGCCGGTGATGATGACGACGCGGTCCCTGAGGGAAGGATGGTGCAAGGCGTTCAAGGCACTATCAGTCCAGGTTCCGCTCGTCCGGCTCAAAACTTTGGCGCCTTGCCGAGGGTTGCGATGCACAGAACGCCAAGACCCAGGGCGCCAACCGCAACACTGAGCGCGGAATCATAGTTCCCGTAGAGGTCGAACACGCGACCAAACGCGGGTGGCGCAATTCCGACACCCACATAGAAAAAAATGAATACCCAGCCGTATAGCCTGCCGTAGGATTTCAGTCCGAAGTACCGTGCTGTCAGATAGGGCAACAGATCAACTTCGGAACCGGCGGCCAGGCCGATGAAAATGGCTGCCGTCACGGCGAGCCAGAGCGCCGGCGCGTCTGTTCCCAGCAGCAGGCAGCCGATGATTGGCATGCTGAGGAACACGGCGGCTACATACGGCGGGTGGAAACGGTCCACCAGAAAGCCCGTGGTGACGCGGCCAAGAATCACGGCGGCTCCCATTGCGCCGATCATGCGCACTGCCATTGCTCGCGGCATGTTGGCGTCGGTCAGCATAGGCACCAGATGTATGGCCAGGGCCGAGATAATCCCGCCGATGAGCATGAATGCGAAGGCGAATTGCCAGAACCGAAAGGTCCGAAACGCTTCCTTCACCGTAAGGCCGGCCTCTAATGCCGGTGAAGCGGGCCCGCGTATGGAGTTTTCGGCCTTTTCGTCCTGCCGGCCCTGCTCAAAGAACCAGAAGTACGCCGGCAGGACGGCGAGAGCCGCCGCGGCCGCCATCGCCAGATATCCCGCCTGCCAGCCATAGCGTTCAATGAGCCCGTCCAGGACCAGCGGCGCCAGGATACCGGCAATTCCCGTGCCGGCCAGAGTCACTCCCAGGGCAAGTCCCCGCCTCTTCTCGAACCATGTCGCGACGGCGCGGGTCCACACGAGGGGCGTCGTACAGCATCCCACCAGGGAGAGCCCAAAGATGGACGCATAGAAAATCAGGATGCTGCCGTTCATCCGGGTCATGCCCACCAGGGCGAGTGACAGCAGGATCAGCGAGATCAGCGCGATTTTCCGGACCCCGAATTTGTCGGCAACGTATCCGACAAAAGGCGCAGTCACGGCGAAACCCAGGGTGAGGAATGTCTTGGCGGCCGATATCTCGGCGCGGCTCCAGCCGAACGCGTCGGCGAGCGGGTTAAGCATGATGCCCAGGCTGTACACCATGGCCCCGGTAACGCCGACGCCAACACCGATCGCCGCCGAAACCACGACGGGCCAGTGCGCGCGAAATTCGGCGTAGTCCTGAGGCATCAACTATTGCTCCCGGAGCGTAAGGCGATTGGAGTATACCCAAGCGCGTGCATATGAATTCAATGATGCACAAGGCAAATTTGCGTTTGCCGACTTTCCCGTTTGCTAATGCTTCCGAGAATTCAAATAATGGGATTATCGGCCGAATGTAAGCCGACCGGTTGGTCTTGTTGGCTCGGTACTGGCAAGCTGGAACTCGTGGACGCCTGCTTCCTGAAATTGGGAGCTGTGTGAACTTGCAAGTAGTTCCGATTTGGAGGAACACGTCATGGACAGATATACACACTGGCCTGCGTGCCTGATAAACGGCTTGGCAGCTGCGCCTGGCCGGAAAGAACGTGAGTGATGAGCAGAATCTCGTATTCGGTTCGACAGCCTCGACCGGTTCAACAGCGGGACCGCCACGGTTCTGGCTCCTGAGCGCCCGGCTGAGGTATTAGGGCCTGTTGGCGACTATTGAGGAACCACAATGTTTGCAGGAATGCAGGAAATCGTTGTCAGTGTCTGGAACCTGGAGCGACTGCGCTCCACACTGATGGATATTGGCCGGTGGAGTGCCCATCCTCTGCCCGACGCACCGGTCGAGCAGTTCACGGCCTGGCATGTCCCCGAGGGCTGCACCCGAATCGAGCAAGTGCTGCTGACGCCCGAGAACGATAGCCGCGGCTTTATCAGGCTCGTTCGATTTCACGGCGTGCATGCGGAGCCCATGCGGCCGTCACAGCATACCTGGGACTCGGGCGGGATCTTCGACATCAATGTCTATGTGAAGGACGCGCAGGCCACCTACACCGATCTGCAACGCGCGGGCTGGACAGCACTTGGTCCTCCGACGGACTACCACCTGGCGGATTTCAGCATCCGGCAGGCAGTGATGGTGGGCCCGGACGGAGTGTTCATCGTATTGCTCCAGTCATACGGAAAAGTCCTGATCGAAATTCCGCAATACTCGGGCATGTCGCGCACTTTCAATGCCCTGCAGATCGTTCGCGACTACGACGTCAGCTTCGACTTCTTCGTAAACAGGCTCGGCTGGAAACCGCTCGTGGAGACCGTGGTTGAAGACAAGGAGGAGCCGGGCCGAAACATGCTGGGCATTCCCGCCAATATTGCCCGCGGGCTTCGGCGCCGGGTCAGCATATTGCACCCGGAAGGCGCCAATGATGGTTCCGTTCAGATTCTTGAGATCAAGGAGCTGGACGGGAGCGATTTTGCAGGCCGTTGCGTCGCTCCAAATGTCGGCTACCTTTGCGCCCGTTTCCCGGTAGCCGACGCGGCAGCCTACGCCGACGAACTGCGGGCGCGGGATGTCGTTCCCTACACGGAACCACTGTCACTTTTCGTGGCGCCCTATGGAATCGTCACGCTGTTCTCCGTGAGAACGCCGGACGGGGCCATTCTCGAGTTTTACACTCCGCCCGACTCGGACTGAACCGGCATAGGCAATTGAAGGGCGCGATGCAAGGTTGTGGCGTAATCATTGTGGGCGCCGGGTTCGGTGGACTGGTCACCGCGCTCGGCCTGCAGCGCTTCGGCTTGCCTTGCCGTGTTTTCGAAAAGGCCCCCGCTTTGGAAGAGGTCGGCGCAGGCATCTCTCTGAGTCCGAATTCGACGCGCGTACTCATTGCTCTGGGGCTGCGGCGGCAACTCGAGCAGATATGCAACAGCCCGGAAGCGCTGTGCACTAAGCATTTCGATACCGGTGAAGTCCGCACTCTGGATAAATCCGTCAACTACGAAGAACAGTACGGGGCACCCTACTATCAGGTTCACCGTGCGGACCTGCACGCCCTGTTAACCGGGACGGTACTGGGCAACGATCCCGACGCGATTCACTTGAACAAGGATTTTGTCAGCCTTGAGAGCCACGATGACTCGATTGAAGCCCGATTTGGCGATGGCTCCAGCGCCACAGGCGAAGTGCTCATCGGTTGCGACGGCATCAAGTCCGTGATGCGCGACCTTTTGTGGCGCCCCGACAAGCCCCGTTACCTGGGATATGTGGCCTATCGCGGCCTGACGCCCGTTGACCGTCTGCCCGACAACCTGATTGCTCCATCATCCGCCACCTTCAGCGGGCCGGGCCGGCATTTCACGCGTTACCTGATACGCGGCAAGGAGCTGGTCAACTACGTGGCTTTCGCACAGCGGGCCGAATGGACGGATGAAGGCTGGTTTGTGGGTGCCGGGATTGACGAAGTATTGGAAAACTTTGTGGGGTGGGCTCCCGAGGTTATCCACATCATCAAGAACACGCGGGGTGGACATTGCCACAAATGGGGACTGTTCGGCCGCAGCCCGCTCCCACGTTGGACCCGGGAACGCGCGACACTGCTCGGCGACGCGGCCCACCCCATGCTGCCCTTCCTGGGGCAGGGGTCGTCCATAGCGATTGAAGACGGCTTTGTGCTTGCGCGGGCGCTTGCCGAATACGATGACCCCGCAACCGCGCTGGCAAAGTATGAGGCGGCCCGCCTGCCGCGCGCCAATGAAACCGTCGAGCAGTCGGCGGCTCAAGGGGAACGAAAACATCGCAGGCCCGAACCTGGCGATACCATTCACGAATTACTGCAGACGCAGCTATTCAATTACGACGCAACAAGCGTCGTTATCTGAAGTGTCCGAACGCGCCCCCGACGCCCCCGACGCACGGCCAGCCTATGCCTGGTTCGTCGTGGTCACGATCTCCCTGCTGCAGATCGGAAGCTACATTGACAGGATGGTCATCAATCTCCTGGTAGAGCCCATGCGGCTGACTTTCGAGCTCAGCGACACGAAAGTAAGCCTGCTTCTCGGTTTTGCCTTTGCCATGCTGTACGCCTGCATGGCCATTCCCGCTGGAAGGCTGGCGGACAGCTACAGCCGGGTCAAGCTCATCGCACTCAGCGTGGTGGCCTGGAGTCTGGCTACTCTCGGGTGCATGCTCGCTGACGGCTACTGGTCGCTGTTTGTTGCCCGCATGCTCGTGGGACTCGGCGAGGCAGCGCTTGTTCCGGCCGGTTTTTCCCTACTCAGCGACTACTTCAGGCCCGGCAAAATCGCGCTGGCAACCAGCACCGTCACGGCCTCAAGCTTTGTCGGTTCCGGGCTGGCGCTCGCGCTGGGAGGCATCGTAATCGGCGGATTGCCGACGACCGAGTTCTTCACCCTGCCGCTGGTAGGGGACGTGCGGTCATGGCAACTCGCTTTCGGTTTCGCAAGTATCCCCAGCATTCTGTTTCTCGGCCTGTTCTTCTTCGTTCGCGAGCCCGCGCGGCGCGGTCTGGCCGGACGGCGCGGTGAGAGCATGTCGCTGGCGAAAGCGCTTGCTTTCCTGCGCCGCGACAAGGCCATGTGGATTTCCATCTTCGCGGGCATGTCGCTGATCAATGCCTTCCAGTACGGTTTGACCGCCTGGGTTCCCACTTTCTTCATTCGTACCTACGGATGGACGGCCTCTGAAATCGGTCAGCTGTACGGCGCCGCGTTCCTGGTCTGCGCCACCGCAGGCACGGTATCGGGCGGGTGGTTGTGCGACAGGCTGTTCACCCGATTCGGACCCCGGACTTTCATCATCACCCCATTGATTTCCGCCGCTATCACCATACCCTTGGTACTCGGCTTTGCACTCGCCGGCTCAGGGTTGGGGAGTGCGGTCCTGGTCGTGCCGCTCACTTATTTCGGGACCATGTCATTCGGGGCGGCGATAGCGGCGATTCCAAGCCTGGCGCCCAACCAGATCAGGGGGCAGCTTGTGGCTGTATACACCTTTGCCGGCACGTTGATCGGGCAAGGATGCGGACCCTGGTTCATCGCTTTGTTCACGGATTATGTCCTGGGCGATCCCATGATGATCAGCCGCTCCATCGCTGTGGTCAGCACCTCACTGATAACGGTAGCGGGACTAATCCTGTGGGCCGGATTGCGCTTCATGCCGCGCACGGGGGCCGCCGGGGCCCGCGGGTCCTGATTGCCCCGGAGACGGAGAATGCCGCCGCCGGGGCCCGCGGGTCCTGATTGCCCCGGGAGACGGAGAATGCCGCCGCCGGAGACCGCCGGGAACGAGTTTCTGCAGCGCCTGGACCGGATTGTCGGCGGTGATCATCTGATCGTCGACGACAGGCGGGAATTTTTTGCCACGGACGTTTACCGGCGCCTCGAAATCCCGATTGCCGTCGTTCGCCCGGGCTCGATCGAGGAAGCGCGGAAAGTAATCGCCTGTGCCTACGCCAACGACGTTGCCATTGTGCCGCGAGGCGGCGGGGCGTCGTACACGGCGGGCTATCTTCCGACCACCGCGCGAGCAATCCTGATCGATGCCGGACGGCTGGATCGCATTGTCGAGATCAACGAGCAGGACATGTTCGTGACGGTCGAGCCGGGCGTAACCTGGGCCGAACTGGATAAGGCGCTAGGAGCACGCGGAATACGCTCTCCGTTTCGGGGCCCCTTCTCCGGGCTTGCGGCTACCGTTGGCGGTTCGATCAGTCAGAACGCCCTGGGACTGGGCACGAACACCTGGGGCGTGTCCTGTGAAAGTGTGCTGGCCATGGAGGTCATCACGGCCGATGGGCGGATCATCAGGACCGGGCAGGCCGGGTCAAAGGCCGGGGTTCCTTTCTTCCGCCATTACGGGCCGGACCTGACTGCGGTATTCACAGGCGACTGCGGCGCGCTGGGTTTCAAGGCGCGGATTACCTTGAAATTAATGAAAGCGCGGCCCAGGTCCGGTTGCCTTTCCTTCGGATTCGGGACATTCGAAGGCGCGATACAGGCAATGTCAGGCATTGCCGGGCATGTGGTCGAAGAAAAGTGTTTTGCCCTCGACAGCGCCCTGCAGCAGGGACAGATCGGAAAGAGCGGCGATGTGTCAACGCGCCTTGAGATGGCCAGATCCGTCATGGCCGCGTCGCACAGCCCGGTGCGCGGGCTCCTGCAGGTCTTACGCATGGGTCTGTCGGGCAGCAGGGCGCTATCGGCCGCACCCTATGCGGCGCACTACATACTTGAAGGGCAGTCCGCCGGGGAGATCCGCAGTAAAGTGCGGCTAGTGCGCCGGCTGGCGCTTCAGAATGGTTGGGAGATTCCCAATTCGGTGCCATTAGTCGTATACGCGACGCCTTTCGCGCCACTTCACAATGTTCTCGGGCCGGCGGGCGAACGATGGGTGCCGGTGCACGGGATACTGCCGGCCTCGTCGGTCCTGGCGTTCCACCGCGAGTTCAGGCAGTACCTCGCAAGCCGGCGGCAGGACATGACCGAACACGGCGTTCACACAGGGCTGATTTTCTCTTCGCTGGGCGCAGGATCCTTTCTGTACGAGCCGGCCTTCTACTGGAAGGACGAGCAAAGCGTTTATCACCGCACGGTCCTCGATCAGGCTTACAGAAGCTCGATTCCATCGTACCCGCCCAATCCGGCCGGCGCCGAGCTGGTTCAGGCCATGCGCCAGGCGGCGATTGAGCAGTATCACCGCTATGGCGCAGGCCACTTGCAGGTGGGAAAGCAGTATCCGCTGCTGCGCGATCGCGATCCTGCCGCAACGGAGTTGTTGGGGGCGATCAAGAAGGCGGTCGATGGGAAGAACCTGTTCAATCCCGGCGCGCTCGGGCTGTAGAGGTCCGGCGCCGCGACCGAGGACCCCGGGCTATCATTTTTGCCTGGCTTCTTTTCCAGGTATTCAGGATGTCCCGCAAGATTGCTCCGGCCCCAAAGGATTCATCAGTGCCGACGCCGGCTGAGCTGGCTGCCGCCGCCGAGGCGCTTGCTCCGATTGTGGGTGAGAATGCCGTCCTCTCCGAGCAGCTGCGCGATCCCGTTCCGGAGGTCGTCAAGGCGCTGAGGGCGGCCGGGTTTCACAAGCTGTACCGGCCTCGCCGCTACGGGGGCTACGCGCTCGACTGGGGCCCTCATTTCGCCGTGAGCGAGCGGCTCGCGCGAGAGTGTGGATCGACGGGGTGGCTGGTGTCACTCGTCTTTTCCCACGTGATGTTCGTGGCCCGGTTCCTGCCGGAGGCCCAGGACGAGTTCTTCGCAAGCGCCGGCGACGACGCCGTGCTGGCGACCGGCTCGGCCGGCGGGGGCGCTATTCAGCGCGACGGCTCCGGCTGGGAGCTGACGGGGCGATGGGCGTTTGTCAGCGGCATAAATGTTGCAAGCGGCGTGATGGTCACCGCCCGCGAGGACCCCGAAGGCGGGATTTCGCACTTCGCGTTGCTGCTCCCGGGCGAGTACCAGGTGCACGACACCTGGCACGTCGAGGGCCTACGCGGCACCGGCAGCCATGACGTGTCGGCCGACCAGGTGTACTTGCCGGCGCGGCGCGTCGTGACCATCGAAGAGTTCGCCAGCATGGACCCGCCGGGCGCCGCGATTGCGGAAAGCTACGTGCACCGCGTTCGCACTTTTCCTTACCAGGGAAGCTGGTTCCAGGGGCCGCTGCTCGGCGCGGCTCGGGGGGCACTGGAGTCCTATTGTGCGCAAACCCGGACTCGTACGGGAAAGCTGTTCAGGGAATCGATCGTGTCGCAGGCGCCGGTTCAGGTTCGCGTCGGTGAAGCCTGCGCGCAGCTCGACGCCGCGGAATTGGTGTTCCAGGAAGTGATTCGGGACCTTCACGCCGCCGGCGCGGCAGGCGAGGAGATTGTCGGCGAGCGGCTGCTGCGCATGCGGCGGCTGGTGACCTTCGGGGCACGGCTGTGCGCGTCCACTACGGACTCACTGGCCGCCATGATGGGCGTTACGGGGCAAAAGGCCTCCAACCCCGTGCAGCGGCTGTACCGCGATTGCCGGGCCATATCCACGCACATCGAGCTCAACTGGGAGCAATCCATGGCGCCGACCGGCAAGATTCGGCTGGGCGTGCCGACCGGGGACCCGTTGATCGACGGCGACGCAACCCCTGCGGACGCCGAACCCGTCCTCGGCAAGCAAATCTGATGCCCCTCTCCCTGCCGCGGGTCGCGCTCGGCTGCATGGGTTTCGGGTCCAGCCGCTGGCGGCCCTGGGTACTTGACGAGCAGGAGTCCCTGGAAATACTCGCCCGGGCGCTCGAACTCGGCATCACCTTTTTCGATACCGCCAACGTGTATTCCACCGGGCGCAGCGAGCGGGTGCTGGGACGCATGCTGCGCGAGGCCGCGGCGCGCGAGCGCGTCATCGTCGCAACCAAGCTCTATTTCCCGGTCGGCGACGGCGAGTGGGGCCTTTCCGCGCGCAACGTGCGCGCGTCATGCGAGGCATCGCTCAAGCGCCTGGGTGTCGAGGCCATCGACCTGCTGCAGATACACCTGTATGACGAGAAGACCCCCGTCGAGGAAACGATGGAAGCACTCGGCCGGCTGGTGCAGGACGGCAAGGTGCGCCACCTGGGGGCGTGCAATCTTCGCGCCTGGCAGCTGGCCAAGATGAATTTCGCCGCCCGGGCGAACGGCTGGCCCGAGTTCGAGGCCGTGCAGGTCCACTACAACCTGCTGTATCGCGAGGAAGAACGCGATCTGCTCCCGTTCTGCCTGGACCAGGGAATCGCCGCATTGCCCTGGAGTCCGCTCGCACGCGGCCGGCTTGCGCGTCCGGGTGATCCCTTATCCACACCGCGCGCAAGGACGGACGATGTCGCGGACCAGATGTACGGCGAACCCCGCGACAAGGTGCTGGACGTGCTGGCGGCGGTATCGGACGAGTACGGCATCAAGCCCGCCCATGCCGCTGTGGCCTGGCTGTGGACCCGGCCGGGCGTCACGACTCCGCTCGTCGGAGCGACCCGCATAGAACACATCGAGGATGCACTGGCCGCGGCCGGGATTACGCTCCCCGACGCGCTGCTGAGCCGGCTGGATGACGCCTACAGCACTCGACCGTATATGGGCCTTCCGGAAACGGCGGCCAACCAGACCGTACTGGAAGCAATCGACTGACAACCGGAACCACGCATGCTCATCAACCTGCTCCTCGTAATACATATCGCAGTGCTCGGCTACTGGCTGGGCGCCGAGTTCGTCATCAACAGCGAATTCCGCTTTGTCTGCCGGGCGGCATCAATGCCTTTCGAGGAGCGCAAACGGCTGATGGAACATGTGATGGACGTGGATCAGCACGTTCGGTATGCGCTGGTCCTGCAGGTGGGCCTCGGCACCGTCCTTTCGGCGTTGCTGGGCTACTTTCCCGGCGGTGCGCCGCTGGCGTGGACAGCGGGCTTTGCAACTTTGGCCTGGCTGACCTTCGTCGAGGCCGTTCACCGCTTGAGGCACGGTGCCGCCGGAAAACAACTGGCGTTGCTGGATCGCCTCATGCGCTACGTGTTGATGGCTGTGCTGGTCGTGGCCGGCCTGGCCGCGGGATTCGGGTCAATATCACTTGAGGGATGGCTGGCCTGGAAGCTCGTCCTCTTCGGCGCAGTGATCGCCTGCGGCATTGGCATCCGCTTCTACATCATCCAGTTCTTCGGCATCTGGCGGCAGATCGAAGCGGAAGGCTCCAACTCCGCGCGCGAGAGCGCAATCCGCAGGAACTACGCGAGCGCCACGGCGCTGCTGGGACTGCTCTGGCTGTGCATCGCCGCCATCGCCGTCCTGTCCGTCCTCAAACCCGGCGCCTGAGCGCAGGTAGAGCCATTTCTCTCCTCCCCCTGTGGAGAGCGTTGAAGCCAGGATGGCGGAACCGAGCCAGGATGGCGCCTCTCAACAGGGGGAGGAGAGAAATGGCGCGGGTTAGCAATACAAGGCTACCGGTGGTGGAGTTCCAGGATGTCGCCGTCGTGGATGAGGTGGCGGGGGCTCACCTGCTGACCGTCATAAACCTTCTCGCCCCAGATGCGCGCGAACTTCAGGCTGCCCGCGATGTCCTTGTGCACCAGTGAGGCCAGTTCGCTCACCGTGGCGCCATGGCGCAAGGTAAAGGGGCGTCCCAGATCGGGGGGCTTGCCGGGCGTCTTGGTGTAGGCGCGCACCACGCCCAGGCCCCGGAAAAGGAACTCGGGTATGGCGTCCAGGTTCTCCCCCGCCTCGGCCGATACGGCAAGCGCCGGAAAACCGAGCTTTCTGCTTAGACCGTCCAGCCGGTCCCGGTATTCGCCCAGGTCGATCTTGTTGGCCACCAGCAGGGCAGGGAGGCGGATGCGGAACAGGTCCTCGAAGGTCTCCTGCTTGCGGGCCTTCCGCTTCTTTCGGCGGCGTTTGCGCGGATCCGGAAGCCCCGGCCAGTCGGCAACGAAAGTCACGCGCTTTTCAGCCATCTTGTCCAGCACGATTCCGATTTCCTCCGCGCAGTCCGGCGAAGCGATGTCGACCACCAGCAGCGCGCCGTCGGCCGGCTGCAACGCGGTCGCCAGCCAGGGCTGGGTGCGCTCAAGCGCCACAGGAGGGAGGTCCACGAGCTGAAAATGGATGTCGTGATACGGGGCCATTCCAGGTATCGGGGTTTCGGTAGTGTGCGGCCAGGCGCCGACAGTGGACTGCGAACCCGTAAGGGCCGAATGCAACTGCGACTTGCCGGCGTTGGGCGCGCCCAGCATCGCCACCTGCGCCGCTCCCTCGCGGCGCACGGCATGCGCGGGTCCGGAGCGCGCGCCTCCCTTGCGCGGACGGGACAGTTCGGTGGTGAGCTGCTTGATCCGGGTCTTGATGTCCGCCTGAACGTGTTCGGTACCCTTGTGCTTGGGAATCAGCCGCAGCATCTCGCGCAGGCAGCGCAGGCGATCCTGCGGTTCCCTCGCCTCGCGAAACGCCTGCTCGGCCTTCTTGTATTCCTGCGTGACGTTGGTGGGCATGGCGGCGAAAAGTTTACCCTTCGCGGCGCGGTTCAAGGATAATGGCGGCGTGATGGCGAGTAGCGGGTTGTTTCACGTTATCGATACCCGGCAGTTCGACCGGCCGATGCTCGACCGTTTGTGCCGCATGGCGACCCACGTCCGGACGCTGGCGAAGACGAAATCCGGCTCGCAGGAATTGCAGGAACTGGCGCCCGACCGCCGCGCGATGCTGTATTTCACGCAGCCTTCCACACGGACCTTCCTGTCCTTCAACAGCGCCTGCCACATCCTCGGCATGCAGACGAGCGAAATCCGTAGTCCGTCCATATCGTCGGAGGTGAAGGGAGAGACTTTCGAAGACAGTATCCGCACCTTCAGTTCCTACGCGGACGTCATCATCATGCGCACCCCGGAAGGCGGAAAGGCCGCACGGGCGGCCGAGCTCATGGACTCCATTCCGCGCCCGGTCCCGGTAATCAACGCCGGCAGCGGCCCCGATCAGCACCCCACCCAGGCTCTGCTGGACATCTATACGCTCGAGCGCAGCTTCGAACGGCGCGGCGGCATCGACGGCAAGACAATCGCCATGATGGGCGACCTGCGCCGCGGCAGGACAGTGCGCTCGCTCAGCTACCTGATGAAGAACTACAGCCAGGTCCGCCTGCGTTTCGTGGCGCCGCCCGGGTACGAGATCAGGCAGGACATCCTCGACCATCTGGAAGAGAACGGCGTGGCCTATGAGTCAACCAGCCGGCTTGAGGAAGTAATCGGGGAACTGGACGCGCTGTACGTCACCCGCCTGCAGTCGGAATACGACGATTCCGACCAACCCGGAAAGGCTGATTACGCCGCATACGGAATCGGGCCCGAACAGCTGAAGAAGTTCCCCGCCAATGCGATCGTCATGCATCCGCTGCCGCGCGGTCCCGAGCTGGACCCGGCGATCGACAATGATCCACGGGTCATGTACTGGCGCCAGGAACGCAACGGCATGTGGATGCGGGTTGCCCTGTTGGCGGCAATTTTTGAACTGGACGGCAGCCTGAATGTGAACTGAAAGTGATAAGGAAATTAACTATTTCATTTATCACTGTGATATCAATATTCTTTCTGATATCTTTAGTGGCGTTTCTGGTGTTGCGTTCCGGCAACATTCCTACCCGAGCGGGGACTGCGGACAAACCGCTCCGCCTGGGCCCGCTTGACTCGCCCGTGACCGTCAAGCGGGACCGCTACGGGATTCCGTACATCTACGCGGAATCGGTGGCGGACGCGATCCGTGCGCAGGGGTTCGTAACGGCGCAGGATCGGCTGGCCCAGATGCTCCTGACCCGCGAAGCGGTCAATGGAAGACTGGCCGAAGTAGTTGGCCGCCGCGGGGAAAGCAACGACATCAGCGTCCGGGTGCTGGGAATCAGGCAACTGGCGCGCCGCTTTGCCGCCGGCCTTGAATCGCCCAGCCGGGAACTGCACGAGTGGTACCTGGAAGGCGTCAATGCCTATATCGCCACGCAGGAGCATGAGTTTCCGCTTGCCGTGCGCGTTTCGGGCGTTTCGCCCGCGCCTTATACGCTGGAGGACATTTGCGCGCACTACCTTCTGCAGGCCTACGACCTTACCGAGAACTGGCGTGCCGAATGGCTGGCCCAGCAGCTTGTGGACCGGCTGGGCCGCGAAAAGGCCGCGCAGATTTCTCTGGTCAGCGTAAACCCGGATGACGGCAGCCGCTGGGCCTCGAATTACGCACTGGCGCCGCGGGAGCCGCTGTTGACGATGCACGAGCCGGCGCAGGTCCGGGCGAGCCCGGTGGGAGGCTCCAACAGCTGGGCAACGTCTCCCCGGCGCTCAGAGAGGGGAGCGCCGATACTGGCAAGCGACCCGCATCTCGACGCCCGCCGGCTGCCCGGCATCTGGCATCCCATGGGACTCATTACGCCCGAATGGCGGGCCGTGGGCGTGACGGCGGCGGGCTGGCCCGGGCTGGCCGTGGGAAGGTCCAATTTCATTGCCTGGGGCGTCACCAATTCGGCTGCCGACACAGCGGACCTGTTCATCGAGCGGGACGATCCCGAAAACGATGGACACTACCTGGAAGGCGAGCAGTCCTTGCCCTATGAACTGGTGAGCGAAACGGTGCGAGTCCGGGACCCGGATTCTCCCGGCGGTATCCGCGAGCGCACATTCAGTGTCCGGCGCAGCCGGCGCGGGCCCGTGGTTTCCGACTCCCTGATCGTGGATGCGCACGGCCGGTCTCTCTCGCTTCGCTGGAGCGTGACCGAGAACGTCGGCAGCCAGGTGGGCCTCGATCGATTGATGCTGGCGAAGGATGTCACCGAAGCCGGCGAAGCAATCCGCGAAATCGTGGGCGCCCTCAACTACAACGTGGCCGACATGAAGGGAAATATTGCACACTTCACGTCCGGCCATATTCCCGTTCGCCGCAGGGGAGACGGGGCAATACCCCTGCCGGTAACGGACGGTGAGGACAACTGGACGGGCTTTGTTCCCTTTGAGCAAGCGCCTTCGTCGATGAATCCGCACAAGGGCTGGGTGGGCAACGCCAATCACAGGACGGTAAGCGGGTCCTTCGACGGCATGTGGAGCAGCTACTCGGCTCCTTCCTGGCGCTACCGCCGCATGCGGGAACTGTTCGAGAATGAACGTGTCTTCTCCGCCGAAGACCATTGGGCGGCGATCACCGATACGAAGAACACGCTGGCCCGTGACCTGGTTCCGCTGTTCCTGCCGGCGCTTCTGGCCGTACCCGAAACCCGGGCAGCCGCAAACATGCTCGGCGGCTGGGACTATCGCGACGATCCCGGCCAGGCCGCTCCCGCGCTGTTCCAGCTGATGATGCGCGCGCTCGTCAACCGGATCTTCGCCGACGAACTGGATACCCTGGTCTACAGCTACGAGGGTTCCCCTTATTTCTGGCAGGAGCGTGTTTATACGATGCTGAAAGCCGGCAAATCGCAGTGGTTCGACAACGGCAATACACCGCAAACGGAGAGCCGGGACGATCTGATCCGGGCTGCGGCGGTGGACGCCTGGCTGCGTCTTGAAGCAAGGCTGGGCGCGAACCCCGACGAGTGGCGCTGGGGCGATCTCAGCCGCCTGAGAATTTCCAGCCCCCTGCCGACCGGAAACGGGCTGGTGAACCGGCTCCTCGGCGGAGGCGATTTTCCGCGCACAGGGTCGCCTGAGACCTTGTGGGGATCGTACGGCAGCCCGTCCTACGGCGCCTGGGGAATCGACTCCCTGCGCTTCGTGGCTGATCTAGGCGATCCGGACAAGGTGCTGGCGGTCATACCCGGCGGCGTCAGCGGACGGCTGTTCGATCCGCACCTCAACGACCAGCTGCCGCTTTGGCTGTCCGGCGACATCAACTACTGGTGGTTTTCCGACAAGGCCATCAGCGCCAATGCCCACGCGGAATTTATCCTGGCGCCGTGAATCTGCGGCCGACCACTCGCCCCTGCCGACGATTGCGCGCCTGGGGCAGGTGACACAATGACAACACTCAAGGGATTCGGAATGCTGAAAAAGATCGGAATCGCCATCATCGGCCTGCTGTTGCTGCTGGTTCTGGCCGTGGCCGCGGTTTTCACATGGTTCAAGGAAAGCAACATCCCTGATCGCGACCGGGACATCGGCGACTCCACCGTGCTCGCGATGCTGGATGACGAAGTCCGCGTGAAGAGGGACCGGCAAGGGGTTCCCTATATCTACGCGGAAACCCTGGCGGATGCGTTGCGCATACAGGGGTTCGTCACGGCCCAGGACCGCCTGTCGCAAATGCTGCTGACCCGCGAACTGATTTACGGCCGCCTGTCCGAGCAGATCGGGCCGGCCGGCCTGCGAAGCGATACGCTGATTCGCGTCATGGGCTTAAGCCGGATGGGGCCCTTATGGGCGGCGCAACTCGAATCGCCCAGCCGCGAGCTGCATGAATGGTTCCTTGAGGGGGTCAATGCCTACATTGCGACGCAGGCAGACGAGTTTCCGCTGGCCGTGCGGCTGTCCGGCAAGCCGCCGGCGCCCTTCACGCTGGAGGACATGACGACCCAGTACCTGTTCCTGGCGTTCAACAGCACGGGAAACTGGCGCGCGGAGATACTCAGCCAGGCGCTGGTGGATCACCTCGGCCCGGAGAAGGCTGCTGAAATCTCAATGCTCACGGTCAACCCCGACGACGAGAGCGAATGGGCGTCGGACTACAGCCTGGCGGAGAACAGCATGCCGGAGGGCGGTACCGCAAGTTTCCCCAAGCTTCCCGAGCCCGCGGACGGCTCCAACAGCTGGGCCACTTCAGCCGGGCGCTCGGCGGGCGGAGCGCCGATCGTGGCCAACGACCCGCATATCGACGCGCGCCGCCTGCCCGGCATCTGGCATCCCGTAGGGCTGATCACCCCCGAATGGCGCGCGGTAGGCGCCGCCGGCGCGGGACTGCCGGGACTGGGGGCAGGGCGCTCCAGCCATATTGCCTGGGGTGTGACCAATGCCTATTCCGATGTCGCCGACCTGTTTATCGAGCGCGAGGATCCGGACCGGCCGGGTCACTACCTGGAAGGTGAGCGGTCGGTTCCCTTCCGGATAGTGGAGGAAGTCATCCGGATACGCGACCGCAGTGCCCCTGGCGGCTACCGCGAACAGCCGCTGACGGTGCGCCATACGCGGCGCGGGCCGGTCATATCCGATCACGGGCTGACCCGCGGCGATGGCCGCGTGTATTCGCTACGCTGGAGCGTGTCCGAGAAAATCGGGACGCAAGTGGGGATCGAGCGCGTGATGCTGGCGCGCGATGCGTTTGAAGCCGGCGAACTTATCGGCCTGATCAATGCCCCTTACAACTACACCGTGGGCGATACCAAGGGCAATATTGCGCATTACACGGCCGGCCACGTGCCGGTGCGGCGCAGCGGCGACGGGGCGCTGCCGGTTCCCGTTGTGGACGCTGAAGAGGACTGGCCCGCATTCGTGCCCTTTGCCCGGGCGCCTACTTCCATAAACCCGCCACGCGGCTGGGTGGGCAACGCCAACCACCGAACCGTGAGCGGCGAATTTGACGGGCACTGGACCAGCTATGTCGCGTCGTCCTGGCGATACCGGCGCATGCAGGAACTGTTCGACGGCGACGGGGCGCTGTCGGGCGCCGACCACTGGTCGGCGATCACCGATACGCTCAACCCGATGGCCCGCGGCCTCGTGCCGATCATGGTCCGGGCGCTCGAAGCGGACCCCGATACCCGCGCCGCGGCCGCGATTCTCGGCGACTGGAACTTCTTCGACGAACCGGAACTGGCGGCGCCCGCTCTGTTCCAGGCAATGATGGCGAGCCTGCTGCGGCGCATTTTCGAGGACGAGCTGGGCGAAGGTCTGGCCCGGCAATACGCCCGGGACATCTACTACTGGCAGGAGCGCGTCTACCGGATGCTGCTGGCGGGTGAATGGGAGTGGTTCGACGACATACGCACGGAAACGCCTGAAACCCGCGATGACCTGATTCGCGCGGCCGCCGGCGACGCCTGGTCCGAATTGCACTCGCGCCTGGGCCCCGACCCGTCGGAATGGCGCTGGGGGGACCTGAGCCGGTTCCGGTTCAGCAATCCCTGGGTGCCCGGCGAACTGGCGGACCGGCTGCTGGGCGGCGGCGACTATCCCGGCCGGGGCTCCAGAGAAACCCTCGGGCGAGCGCGCTTTCCCGGACAAGGCGACTACGACCCGCGGGTGATCGATTCGCTCAGGTTCGTCGCCGACCTGGCGGACCCGGACAAGATCCTGGCGGTCATCCCCGGCGGCGTCAGTTCACGCCTTTTCGATCCGCACCTGAACGACCAGCTTCCCGTGTGGCTGGCCGGCGATATCGGCTACTGGTGGTTTTCCGATGCCGCCATCGCCGCCGATACGCGCGGGGAAATGATTTTCAGGCCGTGAAACAATTTTCGCTATTCACGGCGGGCCTCGCCTGGCTACTGGCAACGGCCCCGCTCGCGATCCCGCAGGATGCTGCCGGCGAACTGCCCTGCGACACCGGCCTTTACGAATTCAGCGCCGACTACGAGGGAGCGCGCGCCAACTCCTGCCGCGTTTTCAATTCGCGCGGCGCGATTCTCACCATAGAGCCGGAGGACCCGCCGCCGATCAATCCCAGCCCCTGGTTCGGTTTTCACGTGCGTGCAAAGAACGCGAACGAGCAAGGGACCGTGGTTGTCACCCTTCGATACACCGACAGCCGGCATCGCTACGCGCCCAGGACCAGCGTGGACGGCAGGGAATGGACCCTGCTGCCGGAGCGGCAGTGGCTGGCCCACGAGGACGGACGGGCGACCATGGAACTCAAACCCGGCGCGGAGGGGCTCTACGTTTCGGCGCAGGAAAATCTGGGCCTGGACTATTACGCGGAATGGCGCCGCAGGACGTTCGAGCGCTTTGATGGGCTTGAGTGGCGCGGCATCGGGGAATCCAGGGCGGGACGCCCGATTTTTGCGGCCGAGACCAATCCCGGCGCACCCCGCTACCTGCTCTTCATCGGCCGGCAACACCCCCCCGAGGTCCCCGGCGCCCTGATGTTCACGGCATTTGCCGAACGGCTGCTTGCGAAACGCTCAAGCGCATGCGACGACCCTTCCTCGGCAACATGCGCCTTTTTTTCCGGGCACAACTTCGTCTTCGTACCCAATCTCAATCCGGACGGCGTCGCGCTGGGGCACTGGCGCCATAACCTCGACGGGACCGATCTGAACCGCGATTGGGGGTTGTTCGCACAGCCGGAGACACGTTCCGTCCAGCGCCTGATCGACGCAATGGAAGAAGGTGGAAGCGCGATCGCAGTCATGCTGGATTTCCACGGGACGTGGAGAAACGTGTTCTACGTCCCGACCCTCACGGACGCGACCCGCCCGCCCGCGTTTGATACGCGCTGGCTGCGTCTGGCGCGCGCCAGCGGCTCCGCCTACGCCTTCGATCGCGCGCCCCGGTCCTCGCAGGACACCAGGATCGCAAAGAACTACTTCTATCGCCGCTTCGGCGTGCCTGCAATCACCGTCGAGACCGGCGACGACACGGCCAGGGATGAGATCGCGTCCACGGGCCGCGTCCTGGCGGACGCCCTGGTTGCGGTGCTGGGCGGCGAGAATGGCCCGCTGGGACGCCGCCGAGGCGCGCAATGCCCGGATTTCTTCTGCTACCTGATGGAAGCCAACAAGGCCTCGCTGGTCATGCTGAACGAGGAAGGACTGGTAAGCCGGAAGAACGCCCAGGCGATTGCCGCAGCAATGGTTCAACTGAGCGCCGAACAGGAAGCCCAGGACGCGGCGCGCACAGCCAACTACCTGCCGTACGAGGAGCGGCTGATCGAACTGGCCGGTGAAGAAGCAGCCGATCTTCACCTGGGCCGTTCCCGCCAGGACCTGCACGGCGTAGTGCGCCGCATGCTCATACGCGACCAATGGCTCGAGCTGGCCGGCGGCGCTCTCAGGGCCAGGACCGCGTTGCTGGACCTCGCGGAGCAGGAAGCTTCCACGCCTATCCCCGCATATACCCACGGAGTGCAGGCGCAGCCCACCACGCTGGGACATTACCTTCTGGCGTTCTCGGCCAACCTGGAGCGCGACCTTGAGCGGTACCGGCAAGGCTACGCCCGGATGAACCGCAGCCCGCTGGGCGCGGCAGCGCTGGCGACCTCGGGTTTTGCATTGGACCACGGCAGGCTTGCGCATCTGCTGGGTTTCAACGCGCCGGTCAAAAACAGCTACGACGCCAATTTCGTTTCGTCCGGCGACCTGCGCCGCGAGCTGGCCGGCATCCTTGAGTCGTCCGCCATCCCCATCGGCCAACTGGTCGAGAACCTTCACACCCAATACCACAACCCCAGGCCGTGGATCCTCCTGGATTCCTCCGCCGTGAGCATCAGCACGATCATGCCGCAGAAACGCAACCCACGGCCCCTGGACCGCGTGCGCAGCCAGGCCAGCAAGGTGCTGGGCGGCGCACAATCGGAGATGTTGCTGGCCCACAACACCAACACCGGAATGCACGATTACCGGGACATCGCTCCAATCATGGAGTTGGCGGAGAATGCCCGGCTGATGTACCGACGCCACACGCGGCTGATCGGCCTGCTTCGCATCAATCGTGAGCGCGCGCTGGAGGAGCTGCGGCGCGGATTTTCGACCATGACGGAAGTCGCCGACATGCTGGTGCGCGAGGCGGGCCTGCCTTTTCGCACCGCACACCGCTTTGCCTCGGCCCTCACCGACTACGGCCGCGAGAACGGACTTGGCCCGGAGTCGCTGAGCGACGAGGAACTCAAGACGATTTACCGGGAGACGATGGGCCGGCGCCTGCCCTTAGCCACGGAAAAATTACGCCGGGCAATGGACCCGGTGGCGATGCTCGCGGACCGAAAGGGCCTGGGCGGACCGCAAGCCGAAGAAGTCCGGCGAATGCTGAAGGCTCACCGGGAATCGCTGGAGGAAGACCAGGCCTGGCTGGGTCGTGTCAACGAGGTGCTGCTGGCGGCATCGCTGGAACTGCACACGGCGTTTGCCGCGCTGGCGCCCGCAGCGGATTGACGTGGCCGCGTATCGGCAAAAGAGCTAGAATTCGCAGGCTCAGGTGAGGAGAGGGTTTCATGCGGAAAGGCACATGTTTCGCCGTGGCGGCGGCAGCGCTCCTGTTCTTCGTCGGCACGGTCAACGGACTGGCCCAGGAAGTCCAGGAAGACCAGGCCGAAGAGGAGGGAATCGAGGAAATCGTCGTCACCGGCAGCCACATCAAGGGCGCCAATATCACCGGCGCACTGCCCGTTTCCGTGATCGGTGCGGAAGAAATCGAGGCAACGGGCGTGGAGTCCGGCGACGACC
Source organism: Gammaproteobacteria bacterium (assembly GCA_963666765.1). Taxonomy (GTDB): domain Bacteria; phylum Pseudomonadota; class Gammaproteobacteria; order Steroidobacterales; family Foliamicaceae; genus Foliamicus. The sequence continues at coordinate 574,230 of OY762933.1, read as the reverse complement.
TGATGCAGTTCATCCCCGAGCAGGGCCAGAACTTCTTCAACGAAGCCGAGAACATCAGCGGCGGCGTCAATTCGGCCCGCGGCGACATCGGCGCTTTCAATCTGCGCAGCCTGGGCACCGGTAATACGCTGGTGCTGTTCAACGGCCGCCGTGTCGTGAACGCCGCCAGCTTTCAGACCGAGGAAGTCGGAGGTAGCTTCGTCCCCGTCAACACGGCCAATACGCAGACCATTCCGATTTACGGCATGGACCGGCTGGAAATCCTCAAGGACGGCGCATCGGCTCTCTATGGCGCGGACGCAGTTGCAGGTGTTGTCAATTATGTTGTCAGGGACGACATCGATCATTTGCGGGTTTACCTGCGTTACGGCTCGTACGACCATGTCAGCCGGGATACCCAGCGCGTTGCCCTGGAATGGGGCGATTCCTTCAACGGGGAACGGACACGCGTCGGTGTCCTGGCGAATTATTACGCTCGCGACCGAATCAGCGCGCACGAAGATGAGCGCTGGGCCGACGCGGACTTCCGCCGGCGGGTGCCGGAGGACTCTCCCTGGGCAGGCGATACGCGCTTTCGCAACAACAGCATCAACTCTTTCTACGGTCAGTTCGACGTGCTGGCGAGTGCGCGCAGCACCGGATTGCGCAACGTGCTCACCGACACCATCGGCGAATTCCAGGTGTATCCCCAGGGTCATGAGGACTGTGACTGGGATCTCGGGTATGGAAACTGCGGCGCGATTGATGGCGATCCGATCTACCGGCACAACATCAACGAGACCCGCGATCTTTCTTCCGACCTCAAGCGGGGAACCATGTTCCTGTTTCTCAACCATGAGTTCGAAAACGGCATGGAGAGCTTCTCGGAACTGCTGTACTACATGTCGGACACGCACCTCTTCCGGCATGCTTCGGCGCCTTTCGGCACGGTGAAGCTGCGGGTTTCAGCCGACAACTATTACAACCCCTTCGGCCCTTGCGGATCGCCCAATCGCTTGCCGAATCTGCCGAGCCAGGTGCCCTGTGAAGGCCTGGAGCTGGAGATCGACAACCTCAGGTTCCTCGAGTTTCCCCGAATCGTGGAAAACGACGGCAATGTTGTGCGCCTGCTGACGGGTTTGAGGGGCTCGGCGGGCAAGTGGGACTGGGAAGGCGCGGCCGTGTGGTCCCGCGCCGAGAAGGATGACCTGACGAGAAACCGCGTTTCCAATCTGTTGATGGTGGAAGCGCTTTCGGATCCGACTCCGGCAGCGTACAACCCCTTCAGCGCCGGCGTGAACAGCAACATCGAGCGCGCCCTGGTGGATGTTTACCGGAACAACGAAACCACGCTTGCGATGGGCGATTTTCAGGTGTCCACACCGGAACTTTTCGATCTTCCCTGGGGCCCGGCAGGAGGTGTGGCCGGAGTGGAGTTCCGTCGCGAAACCTTCGAGGATGATCGCGACCCACGGTTGGACGGGACCTTCGTTTTCACGGATTTCCAGGGTGACACCTTTCCCTATGTATCGGACGTGGTCAACTCCAGCCCCACGCCGGACAACTCCGGCAGCCGCAACGTCGCGTCCGTGTTCACGGAACTGCAGTTGCCGCTGATGAACAACATCAACGTTCAACTGGCGGCGCGATATGAGGACTTCTCCGATGTGGGCAGCACGGTGGTACCCAAATTCGCGATCGGCTGGCAAGTCGCGCCGTCCGTGCTGTTGCGCGGGTCCTGGTCGAAAGCATTTCGCGCCCCGAACCTGATCACGATCAACGAGGTGATCGTGGCGCGTCAGAACACCCGGAACGATTACGCCTGCGTGTTTGCCGCGAACGTCGGGGGCGATCCCGATCAGGATATTGTGGACTGCAGGAACAGCACCCAGCGCATTGCGCAGGGCAGCAAGCTGCTGGAGCCGGAGCGCTCCGACAACTATTCTTTCGGTATCGTCGTGCAACCGCTGGAAACTTTGACCCTGACGCTGGATTGGTGGTCAATCAAGAAGGAAGATACGATCGGGCTGCTGGGCGAGGAAAACCACACGGTGCTTGACCTGCTGGCGCGCCTGGAACACGGCCCCGGCAACTGCGGGAGCCTCAGCGCCAACCCGGCGGTCGTGCGTGAGGGGGCGGACACACTCAGCGATGATGAGGCGGCGGTCTACCAGGCCGCGGGGATTTGCCCTGCTGGCCTGATACGCTACATCGACGACAACTACGTCAACCTCGATACACGCACGCTCAAGGGCTGGGACGCCAGCCTGCGTTATTCGGTGGAAACGGGCATCGGCGATTTCAGCCTGACCTACCTCGCCTCTTTCCTGACCAAGTTCGAGCAGGTTCCCGGCGGCAGGGCTGCCGAACTGGTCGCCGCAACGGAAGCGGGCACAATTCCGGCCAGCATTCCCGTCTCGGGGTTTGCCGATCTCCTGCAGAAGGACGGCAACCAGAAGGTCCGGCAGACACTGTTCCTCTCATGGCGCCGCAACCCGTTCAGAGTCGGCCTGTCGGCGCGAAACCTGGGAGATTTCTACCAGAACTCGCTGACGTTGGACGACGGCAGCCTCTACTGGATTCCCTCGGTAACGACCTGGAACGCCACCTTCGACTACAACTGGGACATGGTTGACCGGGATTGGCGGCTGCGCCTCGGAATTAACAACCTATTCGACAAGCGAGCACCGCTGGCGGATCGTTATTTCGGCTTTTTTGCAGACGCCCACCAGGGTATCGAGTACGGGCGCAACTATTACCTCCAGATTCGGGTAACCCAGGACAACGATTAGCCTCCGGGAACGAGGGCGTCCCGCCCTCAACACGTGAACAAACGCTCGCGGCGTTCGGTGACCGGCGGCTAAACGCCGCCGGCGCGAATGGCGTCCGCCACCAGTTCCACGAAGTCGGCTTCAGTTCGGATGTCCTGAGCGTCGCGCGCGGACACCGTGTAGCCGTGCTCTCTGGCCAGAGCGGCATACAGGGGCCGGCGGTGGGCGATCAATCGCGGGAAGGCCCATAGCGTGAAATCGTCGGGCGCGGCCCTGGCGACGTCGTCAAGATTGCGTTCCCTCAGGAATTCCGGCAAAGATCTCTGCAGAAATTCGGGGGAGTAATACATGGGCTTGGGCGCCTTGCGGGCGCGCTCCACCAGCTTTTCCTCGTCCGCGGCCGATGCCTTGATATAAAGAATCACGGTGTTGTCGATCAGTGTCTCCAGCGCGCGCGAATCCCCCAGTTCGCAAATGCTGCCGCCCGCGTCATTCACAAAGTGCATGTAGCCGTAGATGCGCTCGGCCTTCTCGATAAACGGCGCCACGTCGCGCATCGCCTGTACTTCCGCGTCATGATGCAGTTCCTGGCGCCGGCGAAACTCCGCGATCGAGAGCCCGCCGCGATCGGGATCGCCCAGCTTGCCCAAAAACGTGGAGATGGGCCGAAGGTTGTGCACGGTGATGTTGCTTTCGATGTAGATGGAGTCGCTGCGAAGCAGGTCGCGCAGAAACGGCACTTCCATGGCCCGCAGCTTGATGTTGTCGAGTATCGGCTCGCGCAGGTACTGGGTGCCGATACGGTAGTCGCCGGAATAGATGAACCAGCGGGTCGCCGGCAGGCGGTTGGCGAGCACCGTCTTGCCCACGCCGGACATGCCCATCAAGGTGACAGCCTTGCGCGGCGCTTTACGAAACTCTTCGGCCGACATTCGCATGGCGCGATTGTATGCCGTGGCGAGCACGCGACGGCAATCGGAATTGGCGTTGCCGCCTGCTTCGTCGCCGGTTCGCTGGATTAGAATGTCGCTTCTTTTTCGGTTTCCGGGAGGATCAGCAATGAGTATTGAGAAAGGCCAGGCAATGCCCGAAGGCGGGTTCGGCGTCATGACCGACGGCCGCCCCGGTCGGGTCACTACCGACGAGTTGTTCAAGGGCAGGAAAGTTGTTCTTTTTTCCGTACCCGGCGCATTTACGCCCACCTGCTCCAACGAGCACCTGCCAGGCTACATCAACAACGCCGATGCCCTGCAGGGCAAGGGAGTGGACCAGATCGCCTGCATGGCGGTCAACGATGTGTTTGTAATGGACGCCTGGGGGCGTTCCGCAGGCGCAGGCGACACGGTCATGATGCTGGCCGACGGCAATGGCGATTACACGCGGGCCCTGGGCCTGGAGCTGGATGCTTCCGGGTTCGGCATGGGAACACGCGGCCAGCGATTTTCCATCGTTGTTGAGGACGGGGTCGTCACGGAGCTGAATGTCGAGGAAGGCGGGGGACTGAGCTGTTCCTCGGCCGAAGCCGCACTAGAACAGCTTTGAGCCCGACCATCCCGGAAACGCAGCGGCAGGTATTGCTCCGCCGCTACCCGGAAGGCGTACCCGAGACTTCCGACTTCGAACTGGCCGAAGGACCGGTGCCGCAACCCGCGGACGGGGAATTCCTCTCGCGCACGCTCTACCTTTCGCTGGATCCGTACCTGCGTGGGGTCATTTCGGGGCGCCACCTCTATGCCGAGAAGGTCAGCCCGGGCGATGTCATGCCGGGCCGCACGGTGGCGCAGGTGGTCGAATCCCGCCACCCGGACTTCGCTCCCGGCGACATCGCGGTCTGCTCCAACGGCTGGCGGGAATACGGGCTGAGCACCGGCGCCATCGACCTGCGGAAGCTTGATCCCGACGCCGCGCCCGTCAGTACGGGAATAGGAATACTGGGCATGCCGGGGCTGACGGCCTGGGCTGGACTCCTGCACCTGGGCGAACCGATGCCGGGCGAGACCGTGCTCGTGTCGGCGGCATGCGGCCCCGTCGGCAGCATGGTGGGGCAACTGGCGCGCATTGCCGGCTGCCGGGCGGTAGGCATCGCCGGCGGGCCGGAGAAGTGCGCCATCGTCAAGGACGAGTTCGGCTTTGCGGAATGTGTCGATTACAAGACCGGCGACCTCGGCGAGAAGCTGAAGGCGGCGTGCCCGGAGGGCATCGATATCTATTTCGACAATGTCGGCGGCGAAGTCCTGACCGCGGCAATGGCCAATCTTGCCCAGGGCGCGAGGGTCGTGCTGTGCGGCATGATGAGCGGCTACAACAATACCGGGCCGCCGCCGCCGGGTCCCAGCCTGATCCCGCTGGTCATGGCCCGAGCGACCGTGCGAGGACTGGTGGTCTACGACCACGAAGACAAGCAGCAGGACTTTCTCCGCGCCTGCACCCGCTGGCTTCAGGAGGGACGGATCCGCTACCGCGAGGACATCGCCAAAGGCATCGAAAAGGCGCCCGATGCGTTCTGCCGGCTGATGCACGGCAAGAACGTGGGCAAGGCGCTGGTGCAATTCGCTTAAGGCCCGGGAGTGGGGGCATGACCCCCACGACACTGCCCTCACGGCGTCCCGCCCTCCACGAAGGCGGGATGCCCTCGGCTCCGGGAAGACGCCTTTCTCCCGTGATTTCCTTGCGTACTCGCTGAACCAGGACAAGAGCTTGAGTCAGAATGTCTTAATCCAGGAACTGCTTCGTTTCTGGTTCGAGGATTCCGGCCCGGAACTGTGGTTCGCCAGGAGCGACGATTTCGACCGGACGATAGGCGAGCGCTTCTTCGCCGACTACGAGGCCGCCGCACATGGCGACTACGACAATTGGCAAGACAGCGGTGCGGGTTGCGTGGCCCTCTGCCTGTTGCTGGACCAGTTTCCGCGCAACCTGTTTCGCAATGATGCGCGAGCGTTCGCGACCGACGCGAAGGCGCTGGAAATAGCCCGCCAAGCCATCGATATGGGGCGCGACCTGGAGGAGGACGTGAGCAGGGACATGCGAAAGTTCCTCTACCTGCCGTTTGAGCACAGCGAGGACCTCAACGACCAGCGGCTCTGCATGAAGCTGATGGCCAAGCGCCTGGATCCCGTCGGAGAGGACCTGGACTGGGCGCGCAAGCACTTCGTCATCATCGAACGCTTCGGCCGTTTCCCGCACCGTAACGAAGCGCTGGGACGCGAGTCCACCCCCGAAGAACTGGAATTCCTTACCGAGCCCGACTCCAGCTTCTAGCCGGGACTTACGCAGGAAATGGGCAGGAGTCTTCTTTCTCCACCAGGTCGAAGGTGAACAGCATCTTGGCCATGCCGGTCAGCACCGCCATGACCATGCCCAGCTCCATGATCTCCGCCGGACTGAAATGCTGCTTGAGGCGCTCATGCAGCGCCTCATCCAGCGAGCCGGAAGGATTGGTGAGCACCATCTGATCGGCCAGGGCGAGAGCGGCCCGCTCCCGCTCGGAGAACGGGCCGTTTTCATATTCGTCCAGTTGATTGATCTGTTCCTGGGTCACTCCCGCGGCCAGAGCGTCCGGACGGTTGCCCTGGTTGCAGAACCGGCAGCCGTGCGTGGTGGACAGGCGCAGGCGGGCCAGTTCCTTGATGACCCGCTCCACGCGGCCGCCATGGAACAGGCGTTCGTAGAACTCGCCGTACCAGTCGTACAGTTCAGGCGCATGCGCCATGATCTCAAACCACGTCGCGTCCCCGCGCAGGGCCATGGATCGCTCCCATCCCTGCCGGATGTGCTCCGGCATGTCCTCCGGAGCGATCCGCGGCAATTGAGGTTGCGGCATTCTAGGGCCTGTTAACGCTATGCGCTGCCGCTCTGCCGGGGCTGTTTTCTTGCCCGGCAAGGCGCCGCAAGCGCCGTGTGGCCGGCCCACACAAGCGCGCGGCAACGCCGCCCGGCGGGAAAACAGCCCCGGCCCTTCGGGTTGAGTCTGTCACACCGCCACTCGGCGTTGCGACTCGCTCATTTGGAATCACCAAACGTCGCTCCTCGCGCCTTGATTGGCGCCGTGACAGACGCAACAGAGCGGCAGCGCATAGCGTTAACAGGCCCTACCCGAACAGCGGAGCGGCTATCCCCTGAATGGCATTCATGAGGTTGCCCACGGTTTCCGGCGCGCCGGGCTTGTAGATGCCGAGGAAGGCCTCCACGATCAGTCCGGCCCAGATCCCGAACACCCAGGGACGCACGCGATGGATGCTGCGCTTCATCGCGTCGTCCTGCTCCTCGGTTATGGAGCCCTGGCTCAGCGCTCTGACGCCGGCAATGAACCCGGGGATGAAGAGCCGAATCATGACGCCGCACAGAACCAGGAGCGCAAAGATGATCAGCTTGGGCGCAAGCCAGGGCGCGTCATCCAGCCGTCCGGTCGAAACGGACCACCACACGGAGACCACGATGGCGAAAATCAGAAACCAGCGGAACCACAGGTCCAGCTTGGTCAGCGTCGGCATGAAGCTGGCGTTGTGCTTGAAATGCATGATCAGCAGCACGGTAAACCAGACCGGACCCAGCACGACGATCATTGCGTATTGCCAAGGCGGATGCGATACGCCCACGTATTCCGAGAGGATCCCCCCTACGGTCAGCATCATGCTCAGGCACAGCCGCGGCAACAGGTCGATCCACAGCATGATGCGCGACGCCATGAATCTTTGGTCGGGCGTGTTCGAGCGGTTGAGAATCATTCGCGTGGAATAAAACACGCCGATGTCGCCACCCAGCCAGTAAGCAAACAGCACCAGGTGAAGAATCAGCCAGATCGTGTGGCCGAGATCGCCTTCAGCTCCAGTCATGAGCATTCCCCTCCATTAGTCCGGCGCATAGTCTAACGTCCAATTTAGCCAATGCCTACCTAGTGCCATACACCTAGTGCCATACGCCACGGGCGGGGTAGAATTTGCCATTCCGTAACGGCTACAGAGTTTCCGCGGAAGAATGCGCAAGATACTGGTTACGCTCAAGCGAGTCGTGGACTACAACGTCCGCGTGCGCGTTAAGCCCGACGGCAGCGGCATGGCTGTCGAGGGCCTGAAGATGAGCGTCAATCCCTTCGACGAGATCGCGCTTGAGGAAGCCCTGCGCATGCGCGAGCGCGGCGAGGCCGGTGAAATCCTCGCGGTAACGATCGGCGGCGACGAATGCCAGCAACAGCTTCGCACCGGGCTGGCCATGGGCGCCGACCGGGCCCTGCTGGTCAGGTGCGAAGGCGAAGTGCAGCCGCTGGCGGCTGCCGGCATCCTGCTGGAGGTGATACGGCGCGAGGAACCGGACATCGTCATCATGGGCAAGCAGGCCATCGACGACGACTGCAACCAGACCGGCCAGATGGTCGCGACGCTGTGGGGGCGCCCGCAGGCCACCTTCGCATCCGAGGTCAAGCTGAACGGCGACACGGCCCGGGTGACCCGAGAGGTGGACGCCGGCCTGGAGACCCTGGAGATCCGGTTGCCGGCGGTGATCACCACCGACCTGCGCCTCAATGAGCCCCGCTACATCAAGCTGCCGGACATCATGAAAGCCCGGAGCAAGCCGCTGGAAACGCTGTCGGCCGATGATCTTGCGCCATCCGCGCCACCGGCGCTGAAGGCGGTCTCATACGAGCCGCCGGCACAGCGGCAGAAGGGCGTTGTGGTTGAAGACGTCCCGGCCCTGATGGGAATGCTGCGCGAACGCGGCCTGGTGAACTGAGGTAGCGGCGTGAGCGCGGTACTGGTAGTTGCCGAGCACGACGGGCAGACGCTGCACGCGGGCGTCGCAAGGGCCGTAAGCTGCGGCCTGGCGATCGAAGCGGAACGGCTGGACGTGGCGGTGCTCGGACAGGATTGCGGCGGAATAGCCCGGCAGGCGGCGGAAATTGAAGGCGTCACCCGCGTGCTCTGCCTGGACCGAAGCGAGAATGCGAACCCGGTGGCCGCGATTCAGGCCCCGCAACTGGCGGCGCTGGCCGCCGACGGATACAGCCATGTGCTGGGCCCGTCCACAACCTTCGGCAAGGACCTGATGCCGCGCGTGGCGGCCCTGCTGGGCGTTCCGCAGGTCAGCGACATCATGAGCGTGGAGGGCGAGCGGCAGTTCAAGCGCCCCATCTATGCGGGCAACGCCGTGCTTACCGTGGAGGCGCCCGCCGAACATATCGTGGTGGGGACGGCGCGGCTGGCTTCCTGGCCGGCCGCCGGCGAAGGCGGTGCGGCTCCCGTCGAGAATACGGAGCAGGACCTGGAGTTGCCGGACCACACAAGCTGGCTGGAACTGAAGGCAGCCGAATCCGAACGGCCGGACCTGCAGAGCGCCGGCGTCGTCGTTTCCGGCGGACGGGCGCTGGGCAGCGCCGAGAATTTCTCGCTGCTCTACGATCTTGCGGACCGGCTGGGGGCCGCGGTCGGCGCATCCCGCGCGGCGGTGGATGCCGGTTACGTTTCCAACGACATGCAGGTGGGGCAGACCGGCAAGATCATTGCGCCGGATCTGTATTTCGCTATCGGCATATCCGGCGCCATACAGCATCTGACCGGGATCAAGGACGCGGGCGTGATCGTGGCAATCAACAAGGATCCGGAGGCCCCGATCTTCGAGATCGCCGACATCGGCCTGGTGGGCGACCTGTTTGCAATCGTTCCGGAAATCCAGGCCGCGGTGGAGGATTCCTGAGTGGCCGCGTTGCTGCTGACCCCCGCGGAACTGCATTCCGCCATTGAGGCGGGTGAGGCCCGGGCGGTGGACTGCCGCTTCGACCTGATGAACCCCGCGGGCGGGCGGGCGCTGTGGGCCGAGAGCCACATCCCCGGGGCGCCCTACGCGGACCTCGATCACGATCTCGCCGGCCATGCGGCAGGCGAGGGCGGCCGTCATCCGCTGCCCGCTCCCGCGGAATTTGCGACCACGCTGGGGCGCTGGGGCATCAAACCGGGTACTTTGGTAGTGGCGTACGACAACATGGGCTGCGCGATCGCCGGACGACTCTGGTGGATGATGAACTGGATGGGACATGAGCGCGCCGGGCTTCTGGATGGCGGAATTCAGGCCTGGGAAGCGGAAGGCCTTCCACTGGAACGTGATGAACCTGTCATCGGGCCAACGGACTACCCGGTCGGGGGCCACTGCCGGCCGGTCGTGGGGCTGACCGAAGTGGAACGCGCGGCGATTGACGGGGACATGCGCATGCTGGACGCGCGCGACGGCGCCCGCTACCAGGGGCTCTCGGAGCCGCTGGATTCGCGGGCCGGACATGTTCCGCGGGCCATCAATGCCTTCTTCCGCGAGAACCTGGACGCCAACGGCCGGTTCCGGCCTCCTGGCGAATTGCGCGAGCACTACCTGGACCTCCTCGGAGGCGCCGATCCGTCCACGGCCTGCGTCATGTGCGGTTCGGGAGTCACCGCCTGTCATGACCTCTTCGCCATGGAACTGGCCGGTCTTGACGGCGCGGCGCTGTATCCCGGTTCCTGGAGCGAATGGTCGCAATCCGACACACGTCCCGTAGCGCGCGGCCCGGAACCCGGGGGACCCTCTTCATGATGCTCCACCCCGCAACCCGGGCGCGAGGGCGTCCCCCCTGGGAGAGAGGGCGTACCGCCCTCACACTGGCCATGGCGGCATTCGCAGCCGCCTTGATCCTCACCTCCTGCGCCACCGCGGGCGGTGAAGGGTCCCAGGCTTCACGTCCCGGAAGGATGGCCCGTTTCCCGCACAGCATGGGGAATGCGGATTGCTTCTTCCAGAATCGCATCGACAACTTCGAAGTGCTCAACGAGACCAATCTGCTGGTCTTCGACGGCCGCCGGCGCGTATACCACGTGGAAGTCTCGCCGCCGTCCATGGACCTTCGCCATGCGTACGGCATCCAGTTCTCTTCATCGACCGGCCGGGTCTGCGGCAATCCGGGCGAGCGCCTGCAGGTCAGCAACGGTTCCATCGGACGATTTCCGGTTGCCGTTACCGGCGTTTACCGGCTGGATGCCGTCACCCAGACAGCCGTGCGGGCGCACTTCGGCCAGGCCACGGCCCTGCCTCCGCCACCGGAAGATGAAGACGCCGGCGCCATCGAGGAACTGGTAACGGACCTTGAAGAAGAAGAAAATGCGAACGTCGGAGAGTCCCGGCCCTCCGGCGAGGATCAGGAGAACTGAGTATGGATAGCGTCATCGTGCTGTTTAACCTGAAGGAGGGCGCCGACCCCGCCGAATACCAGGCCTGGGCGCGCAGCCGCGACCTGGTGGAAGTGAACCGGCTGCCGTCGGTGGACCGCTTCCGCGTATTGCGCTGCGTTGGCCTGCTGGGCGGGACGGAGGCACCCCCGTATCAGTACGCGGAGATCATCGACCTCAACAGCATGGAGAAGTTCGGCGAGGACATCCAGTCGGACACGGTCGGCCAGCTGGCCGCGGAATTCGGCCAGTTCGCCGAAAACCCCGTCTTCATCCACTGTCAGGACCTCTAAGCCCGAAAGTGGCCGAGGCAAGCCCCGAAAAGGGCCGCGTGGTGCGGCGCCCCGGCGGACGCTACTACGAGGAGTTCCGCAAGGGAGACGTGTACGAGCATTCCCCGGCGCGGACGCTGACCGAGACCGACAACACCTGGTTCACCCTGCTCACCATGAACACGCACCCGCTTCATTTCGACAAGGAGTACGCGGGAAAGACCGAGTTCGGCCGGCGGCTGATCGTCAGCACGCTGACGCTTTCGGTGCTGGTGGGCATGAGCGTATCGGACGTCAGCGAGAAGGCCATCGCCAACCTGGGCTGGGGGGACATCCGCCTGCCCAATCCGCTGTTCATCGGCGATACCCTGTACGGATCATCCGAGGTCATCGCCAAAAGGCCATCCAAATCACGTCCCAATGCCGGAATCGTGACGGTGCGCACCACCGGCCGTAACCAGCATGGCGACGTGGTCTGTATTTTCGACCGAACCGTGCTCGTGCCCACGCGCGGCCACGGCATCATGGACTAGGAGTTTCAACCAAACCGGGAGGGGTCCCAATGAGTGACATTCTGCAAGTTGACCACGTGAACTATCACGGCCGCATTGCCTACCTGAGCAAGAAACCGGACCGCATGGACCAGGAACGCGGCCGCGAGCGGTTCACCATCACCGTTCATTCCGACGGCCACCGCACCTGCATGGCGCAAAGCGAGATCGACGACCGCCCAAGCGTCATGCGCAACGTGGCGCTGACGCTGGACGAGAACTGGCATCCGCTTGACTGCTTCGTGCGCATATCGGTTGGCGACCGGTTCATGGGCAGCGGCTGGTTCCGCTTCTCGGAGGATGAGGCCGAGTGCGAGACGTATACGGCCATAGAAGGCCGGGTCTCGCAGAAAATGAGCCTGATCGAGCGCCCGCGGGCCTTTGTCGATCACGCCATCATCTGCGATTCCTGGGTGTTGAGCATGTTCGATCTTAGCAAGGGTCCGGGCGTGCAGAGATTTCCGCAATTGCTGATGTCATCGCCCGACCATCGCGGCGCCACCGGCCCGTTGCTGGTCAGCATTTCGCCTGCGATCGAATACGTGGGCGAGGAGAAGATCACGGTGGGAGCGGGCGAGTTCGACGCCCTGCATTTCCGGTTCGGCGAAAACGTCGGGTTGCCCAACGAACACCCCAAGTACGACGTCTGGTGCACCGCCGACGGCCACTACATCTTCCTCCGCGGCGCCGTCTACGGCTACATGATGACCTACTACGAACTCATGGACCTGGAGATCGAACATGGATAACCCGGCAGGGAGGGTGTTCGCCCTGAGCATGCTTGCGCTGGCAGGCCCGCTGGGACTGCTGGGCGCAGGGCCGGCTCTGGCGCAGGGCGAGGACTCGACGCCCACGGAACGCAACACCATGGTCCTGGCCGAGCTTCTGGCGCGCGTTTACGACAACTACAACCAGGTGTATTTCGACCGTCGTATCGGCTATCCGGAAAACGAGCGCCACGATCGTATCGAGATTCGCGTCGAACGCGTCGGCGGCCCGGATTCCATGCTGATGGCCTTCCGGGAATTCGCCGGCGGAGACTATTCCAGGCTGACGCGCGCGGGGGCGCTGACCCTTTCGCCGGACAACGAACGGGAGGCGACCCGCATGGAGGTCTGGGACCGGCCGGTTGAGGACCTGGAGCCGTTGGCCGAAGGCGCCGGCGTTACGGCGCGACCGGATGGGCCGCCGGATTGCGTCGTGTACTGGACCCGCGAGGCCGCGCAGTTCCGCGGCCAGGCGGACGGCGAATGCGCGGAATGGGCAAATGAATCGCTCCTTGGCGAGCAGCAGATGTGGCTGGACTCGCCGGGCGGCCGTGACCATCCCGGGGGGACCTACGAGCTGCACGCGGCGCGCATGATGAGCTGCTACATCGACATTCCCGGCGTGAGCGGCGGGCGTGACGAGGAGTACAGGCGCTACGACAACCTCCAGGTCCACGACCGCGGCGGCGGAGCGCGCATCACCCATTCGGACGGCCGGGAGATCGGCATCCGGCTATCGAACGTCGATTGGCCGCTCAACAACTACAGCGACGTCTTCACCCGCGACGTGCTGGTGCTGTACGTGCTGGAGTACATCGGCGACGAGATCAAGTCGCACGGCTACGTCTTCACGGAACCCACGACCGAACGCATCGGCATCAACCTCTACTGGATGCTGTCGTACTGCTACATGGAGTCCAACAAAGTGGTCCGCCCGTTCATGTAGACCCGGGAGTGAGGGGCGTTGCCCCTCGGCGGGACGCCCCTCTCCCTGGCTATAGCGAGCGGCCCAGCGCATGGCCTTCGGAGGTGGCGGCGAGGAGCGTGCGCGGCATGTCGCAGTCGCCCACGCAAACGACCTCCAGGCCTTCCGCCCTTAACGGCGCGGACAGTTCGTCATTGGGCGCGCGGCTGCCGGACCAGGTCAGCAGGGCCAGGTCATCGATATCGGTGAGGGAGCCGTTAAGCACGTTGCGGCAGGTTACGCGGCCTTCATCCAGCGCCGAGCGGGCGTGGATGTCCGAAAGCAGAATGACCTCTACGTTCGGCATGCCATACAGCCGGCGATAAATGCCTTGCCGCGTCACCAGGCCCACGTCGCTGGCCAGGCGTTCCCGGGGAGTCACGATCACCAGACGGGAAAAACGCTGCGCCAGCAGTTCGGCGGCTGCGTACGTCGCCAGCGTATGGTCCTGATCCCATAACACCGCCGTTCCGTCTATCGTTTCTTCCGGGCGCTCCAGCATTTCCCGGCTGACGTCGCGAACATCGAAAACGAAATCGCGCCATTCCCCGGGCCAGCCGGACGGCCACAGCATTGAGGCGCCGCACGCCAGGACCACCACGTCCGGCTCGCATTGCCGCACGTCGTCCACAGCTGCACGGAATCCCAGATGCACCGTTGCTCCCGCCTTGGCTGCAGCCATCTCCTGGTAGTCGTAGACGCTGCTGACATTCTCGCCGCCGGGCAGTTGGGCATGGAGGTACGCCTTGCCCCCGGGACGCTCGGATGAACCGAATACCGTCACCTCGTGGCCCCGCGCGGCCGCCACCCAGCTCGCCTCCAGCCCGGCCGGGCCGGCGCCCACTACCACGACCCGGCGCTTGCGCTTTACCGGACGCGGCCAGTAGTCCACCTCATCAGGCTGAGAGAGCCGGGGATTGTTGTCGCAAAGGATCGGTTTGCGTTCGACGATTGTCGCCCAGCAGGTGTTGCAGGAAACGCAGTAGCGAATCTCGGATTGCCTGCCTTCCGCGGATTTCTTCACCCAGGCTGCGTCGGTCACCAACGGCCGTCCCAGCGCCACCATCTGCGCCTTGCCGGCGGAAAGTATGCCCTCCGCCTCAGCCGGATCCGTGATCAACCCGAGTGCCATGAGCGGAACATCCGGCGCATTGGCGGCAATCTCCGCATGCCCGTCGACATACGGTGCGCGCGGGTAACTCATGTCGGGAATATGGGTTTCCAGCGTATTGGAGTGCGAACCGTCACAATAGACCAGGTAGTGAAAGCCGCCGGCCTCCGCCAGCCGGGCGGTAATGCGCGCGGACTCGGGATGATCAATGCCTCCCGGTATGCCGTCAGTCCCCGGGAGCTTGAGACCTATTATGAAACTATTCTTACAATTACTTGTTATTATTTGTATTAACTCTCTGACGAATCGGGTCCTGCCTTCCAGGTCGCCGCCGTACTCGTCCTCCCGTATGTTGGCCGCGGGCGACAGGAACTGATGAAACAGGTGGCCATGTCCGGCGGACAACTCCACCCCGCTGAAGCCGGCTTCCTCCAGTCGCCGGGCGCCTTTGCCGAAATGCTCGATCGCTTCGTGAATGCGATGCCGGGGCATCTCCCTGGGCATGGTCCAGCTCAGGTCATCGGGCAACGCCGAGGGGGCCCAGGCCTGCAGCGATCGCCCCGCCTCCCGGTGACCGCGCCCGGAATCCTGAAACTGCCCCAGCAATCGGCAGCCCAGACTTTCAACGCTGTCGGCCCAGCGGGCCAGGTCATCGCGGGCGTTCGGCTCGAACAGGGCAGGGCGGTGCGAGCGGTCGTGCCACGGAAGCGCGTTCAGCGGCTCGGTCACGATCATGCCCACTCCGCCCGCGGCGCGATTGGCATGGTAGCGCACCAGGCGCGGGTTGATTTCCTGGTTCTGTGTATAACGCGTGCTCATCGACGCGTGAACCACGCGGTTGCGAACGGTTCGGCCGGCCAGCGTTATCGGTTCAAGCAGAAGCGGATATTCCATGCACCCGGGGTGGATTGGCAATTGAGCGTGCGTAGCTTAACCTTTAGGCTCCGGGAACGAAGGCGTCCCGCCTTCGACGAGGGCAGGACGCGCTCCTTCCCGGAGTGTCCATTTGGCATCTTCGCCAAGAGAAACAGCAATTAGCCCACCCGTGCTGAAGGTTTGAACAAATCCTCGTACCAGCAGGTTCTCGAAAGGGACCTGTTCCCGCAGCTTCGCGAGGGGGCTTCGGCAGTTACCGGCACCGCAAGACTGGCCCGGCGGCTGCGTTTTCGCTACGGCCAGTGGCGGCGGGCTTCCAACGCTACGGTCTGGCGGCGCCCGCAAGTGATCTCCTGGCAGGAGTGGATGCGCCGCCTCTGGGAGGATTCCCTGCTGCGTGGAGGCCATGCCGGCGGGTTCTCGCTGTTGTCGCCGCACGGATCGCTGATGCTTTGGGAGCAGGCCCTGAGGCCGGAGGCGGTCGAAGGCTTCGACCTGGAGCAGAACGCCACCCTGGCCCGCAAGAGCTGGAACCTGGCGCTTGAGTACGGCTTGAACCTCGAGCGCTTACGCGCCGAGGTGGAAGGCGAGGATGAACGCCGTTTCGCCCGCTGGACCGGGCGGTTCGAGGAATCCCGGACTGCAGGCAATTGGCTGGAACCGGCGGCGCTTCCGCAGTTGCTGGCGCAGGACCTGCAAACCGGCGCGATCGCAGTGCGCAAGCCTCTGTTCCTGCTCGGATTCGGCGCTGCCCTTACGCCGCCGCAAGCCGCGTTGATTGAGTCCCTGCGGGCAAACGGAGGGTCGATTTCCGGAGGCCCGCCGGTCCCGGAGGCGGCAAGCGTATGCCAGGTTTCGTTTGAGACCGGGGACGAGGAGCTTCACGCGGCGGCGCTCTGGGCTGGTTCCGGAAACGCCGGAATCGTGCTCTTCGATTTTTCCGATCGCGCCCAGCGGGCCCGCAGAATCTTGCTTGATCGCATGCAGCCGGCCTGGCAGGCGCGCGGGTTTCCGCAGAACGCACCGCTGAACAGCGCCGAAGCACCGTCCCTGGCCGAATACGGCCCTGCGGAAATGGCGCTGGACGCACTCCATCTGCTGGGCAGGTCATTCGATTTCGAGACCGTAAGCCGGGTCCTGCGGGGCGCTTATCTGAGAGGGTCGCGGAGAGAATCCGGAGTGCGGGCGAACCTCGAGCGCAGCCTGCGCGACAAACTGGTGGGCGGGGAGATCACGCGACCACAGCTCATGGCCCGGGCAGGGCGCGGAACCCCCCGGCTCGCGGAGCTACTTCAGAATGCTTGGCAGGCTTCGCGAAAGACCCGCGGAAAGGGCAAGGCGCACTCCTACCGGACCTGGGCCGCGGTATTCACATCGTTTCTGCGCACACTGGGTTGGCCGGGCCGGCGGGGACTGGTCAGCAGCGAGCAACAGGCGGTGGAGGCATGGACCCGCCTGCTGGGGGAGTTCGGCGGCTGCGATGCCGTTGCAAGCGGCGCCGTGACGCTTCCGGTGGCGCTCGCCCGGCTGAACACCATGGCGCGTCAGCAGAAGTTCCAGCCCCAGGGTCCGGACGATGCCGTGGAACTGCTTCCCGTCGATGAAGCCGCGGGCCTGCATTTCGACCGCTTGTGGGTTGCCGGCGCAAGCGCCAGCCTGTGGCCCAGGGCGGTGCGCCCGGTGCCCCTGCTTCCGCTGGGACTGCAAAGGCGCCTGAAGATGCCCCATGCCAGTCCGCAGATCGCACTGGAGCGGGCAAGGGCGCAAACCGCGGCGCTGCTCTCCAGTGCCGACGAGGTGGTTTTCAGTTGGACCGAAGTCGCTGAAGAGGGCGTCGCCACGACCTGCAGTCCATTGATCGCTTCGGTTCCCCTGCGAGAGCGTTCGCAGCTGCTCGGCGGCAAACACCCGGATCTCTTTGTCGAAGACCTGCGTTCGAGCGCATCGCTTGTGCAGCTCCACGACGACCCGGCGCCCGGGCAGGCGGAGGGCGAGGAGTTCAGTGGCGGAACCCACCTGATGGATTGTCAGTTGAACTCCCCGTTTCGAGCGTTCGCGGAGTACCGCCTGCACGCGAGGGAATATCCGAGGCCCTGGGAAGGCCTGAGCCCGCTGGATCGCGGCAGCATCGTGCACAAGCTCCTGCACGACCTGTACGCCGAGTACGGAGACGCTGAATCGCTGAAAGCGAACTTCGACGAACTGCGTCCCCGGCTTGAAGAATGGGCGGCCGGGATTCCCAGGGACGAACCGCTGGGCGCCCGCGCCCTGGTGCTCGGGCTCTTGCGGCTGGAGCGTGAGCGGGCGGTGCAACTGGCTCTGGACTGGGCCCGGCTGGACCTGGCAAGAGGAGAGTTTCGCGTGACCGGGCTGGAAGACCGGGTACAGCTTGAGTTGGGTGATATCACGCTGTCCATGCGCCTGGACCGGGTGGACCAGGCCGGCGAGGAATCGGGCGCGCTGGTGCTGGACTACAAGACCGGCAGAAAACTCCCGCTTTCGGGGCTCAACCCCGATTGGCTTCGCTCCAGCCAGCTTCCGGCCTACGCGCTCGCGACCGGAGGCGTTTCGGCCGTAGCCTACGTTTACCTGACCGGCAGGGAAACTTCCGTCGTGGGCATCTGCGATTCCGAAGCCAGCATCCCCGGCAGCAAGGCAATGTCCAAATTGGTACCCATCTCGAAACACAGGGACTTCAAGAAACACCAGAATTGGGAAAGTCTCCTGGCCGCCTGGCGCCAGGCCCTGGAAAGGGCCGCGAGCGAACTCAGCGCCGGCGATGCCCGGTTGCAGATCTTCTCCTACGACGACAGCGCGCGCGGACAGTACCAGGTGCTCAGCCGCATCCAGGAACTGGAGCAATCGTGACGGCTCCGGCCGACCAGGGAATTCGCGAACGGGCGCTCGACCCGAAGCGCTCGTTCATCGTCCAGGCCCCCGCAGGTTCGGGCAAGACCGAATTGCTGGTCCAGCGCTACCTGCGGCTGCTGGGACGCGAGCAGGAACCCGACGCCGTGCTGGCCATTACGTTTACCCGCAAGGCGGCCGCTGAAATGCGCGAGCGCGTATCGAGGAGCCTGAGAGAGGCGGCATCCGAGCACCCCCACGCGCCTCCCCACCGCCAGCTGAGCCTGCGCCTGGCACGGCGCGTGCTCGAGCAGTCGCGCAAGCGCGGCTGGGACCTTCCGGACAACCCCGCCCGCCTGCGCATCATCACCATCGACGCCCTGGGATCCTGGCTGGCGGTGAGTTCACCTGTTTCCAGCGGCGGCGGGGCGCTTGGCAGCCTTCGAGCCGACGCCAAACCCTTGTACGAACTGACCGCGAAAACCCTATTGCGCGAGGGCATCCGGCAGGGTGACCACGACGTGGAAACCCTGCTGCGGCGCCTGGATGGTCAAGCGCAGCAGTTCACCGAACTGATCGCGGGGATGCTGGCAAGGCGCGAGCAGTGGCTGCCGCTGCTCGGCGCCGAAGACAATGCCGGCACGCTCAAGGCGGCGCTGCGCGGTCTGGTGCGGCGCGAGACCGGCCGAATGCTGGACAGCCTTGGACGGCACCGCAGCGCATTCGAATCCGCCTTTGTCCGGCTTTGGGCAGGCGAAGGAGAATCGCAAGACCCCGCCCGACCCGAAGCGCTCGCGGGCTGGGGCCGGGCTGCCGCCGACCTTCTGACAAAGAAGAACGACTGGTATGTCAGGTTCAGGAAGGAACTCGATCCGGAACTGGAAAAGGCCATTCGCAATTCCCGCGAGTTTCGCGAGCGCCTTGCGCGTCTGCGCATCCTGGAATCGCCCGCGTACGAAGATGAACGCCTGGAACTGGTGCATTGCGTCATGCGGGTCCTGCGAAACGCCTTTGCGCATCTGAAGGTCCTGTTCGCCCAACGCCGGGAAACCGACTACACCGAGGTCAGCCAGGCGGCCCTCAGGGCCCTGGGGCAGGCCGATCGGCCGTCTTTCCTGGCCGAGCGCCTGGATGCGCGGCTGCGCCACATCCTGGTGGACGAGTTTCAGGATACCTCCCGCACCCAGCTGGACCTGCTGCAGCAAATGATCCGCGAGTGGCAGGACGGAGACGGACGCACGGTATTCATGGTGGGCGACCCCATGCAATCCATCTACGGGTTCCGCGAAGCCGACGTGCGCGGTTACCTGCGGGTCTGCGAGCTGGGGCTGGAACAGTTGCGGCCGGAACTGCTGAAATTGACTGTCAACTTCCGTTCGACACCCGTGCTTGTCGGCTGGTTCAACGAGATATTCCCGCAGGTCTTTCCGGCCCGCGGCGATACGCACATGGGCACGGTGCCCTATACACCCTGCGAACCGGCCCCGGGCGCGGCCTCGGAAGCCTCCGGGGTCGAGCTGCACCATTTCCGCAAGGGCGACCATGAATCGGAGGTTGCAATCGTCGAGCGGCTCGTGCGAAAGACCCTGAAAGAACGCCTGAACGACACCATCGGAATTCTCGTTCGCAGCCGCACGCATGGCGAGGAGATCAGCCATGCCCTGAGCAGGACCGAAATCAAGGTCAGCCGCACCGAGTTCGATCGCCGCAGGCGCTACAGCGTGGTGCAGGACCTCGCCGCCGTCGCGCGCGCACTGGCGCAGCCCGCCGACCGGATTGCATGGCTGGCCCTGTTGAGAGCGCCATGGTGCGGCCTGACTCTTGAAGACCTGCACCGGCTCTGTCATAACGACCCGGGAAAGACAATCCACGAGTTGCTTTCGGACGCCAAACGATTGGAGGCGCTGAGCGAGGACGGGCAGGCTCGCCTGGCCCGCGTCATCCCGGTGCTTGAGAACGCACTTGAATTGAAGGGACAGCTGGATTTTCGCAGCTGGGTGGAAGGGACCTGGCTGGCGCTGGGAGGACCAGCAGGCAACACCGACGCGAATGCCGTGCGTCACGCCGGCGAGTTCCTGGACAGCCTCGCCGAAGCCAGCACAGGCAGCCTGATCGATGACGCGGTTGCCCGCACGCTGCAACTCGCCGACGAGTTCGTGACCAACCCGGAAACCGGCGCCCAGGTACAGATCCTGACCATGCACAAGGCCAAGGGCCTTGAGTTCGACACCGTCATCCTGCCGGGGCTGGGGCGCAACATAACGGGCGGCAGGGCGCCTGTCCTGCGTTGGTGGCAGCCGCCGCCCGGCGAAGACGGCCCGGACGGGAAGGCGGGGAGCGCGACCCTCTTGGCCGTTCCGCCGTCAAGCCGCGGCAATGACGACGATGCCGTGTTTGCCTACCTCGATGCGCTGGCGAAAGCGCGCGAAGACGCCGAGCGCAAGCGCCTGCTCTACGTGGCGAGCACCCGTGCGCGCAGCCGGCTTAACCTGCTGGTGGGTCTCGTCCGGGACGAAGAGACGCAGGGTCCGGGAGAGTTCAGGCCCACGGCAAGAACCATGGCGGCCGACCTGCAGGAAGCCCTGGAACGCCTGTTCGACGAGAAGCCTCCGGCGCCGTTGCCGGCCAAGGGGCGCAGCGCAAGAAGGCGGCGCTTCGTGGACCCCGTCATCCATCGCGTGCCAACGGACTGGCGACCGCCGAAGCCTCCCGAGCCCATGGCCGCTCCCGCGCCCGAGGCGGTTCAGTCGCCTTCGTACGTCTGGGCCGGCGAGCGCGCCCGGGTCCTCGGCCTCACGGTGCACCGCTGGCTGCAGGAATTTGCCGAGCGGGGTACGGATGCGTTCTTGCCCGGGCATCTCGATAGCCTGCGCCCCAGGACCCGCCGCATCCTGCAGTCTTACGGCGTTCCGTCGGACGAACTGGAGTCACTGACAGCCGACGTGGAGACCGCGCTACGCAATACGCTGGATGACGAAAAGGGCCGCTGGACGCTGGAGCGCCACGAGGAAGCGGCCAGCGAACTGCCGCTTTCATTGCAGGAAGATGGCCGCACTCGCAGCCTGATCCTGGACCGCAGCTTCGTGTATGAGGGCGAGCGCTGGATCGTGGACTACAAGACTTCCCGCCACGAAGGCGCCGACCTGGATAGTTTCCTGGATGAAGAGGAACGGCGATACGCGCCGCAACTGGAGCGGTACCGTTCAGCCATGCGGGCGCGGGAGAACCGCCCAATCCGAACCGCGCTCTACTTTCCTCTGCACCGCGCCTTCCGCGAAGTCTCCGCGGCGGAGGATGGCGCGACCGACTAGTCGCTGCGTTCCAGTACCAAGCTGACCCGGGTGACGCCGGGCGACGAGCCACGCTCGATGTCGGCGCTGACGGTGCGGATGCCTTCCTGTACCGCAAGGCTGGCTA
Organism: Gammaproteobacteria bacterium; assembly: GCA_963666765.1. GTDB lineage: Bacteria > Pseudomonadota > Gammaproteobacteria > Steroidobacterales > Foliamicaceae > Foliamicus. The sequence continues at coordinate 552,489 of OY762933.1, read as the reverse complement.
ACCATGCGCTGACCTGCGGAAACGGGGCGTCGAACAGGCGCAGGCGGACGCGGGACTCGCCATCGGCGGCGCCTTCCTCAAGAAAACCGCCCAGGCCGGCGTCGCGGATTGAACGGTTGACCAGAAGCAGCAGCGAGGCGTCCGATCGCGGGCGCGGCGCGGGCAGGGCCGGCATCCGGCTGCCCAGTCGTTCCACCCGTTCAAGCAACGCGGTCTCCGCTGCGCGCCTCTGCTTGTTGATTTCGGCCCGCTCCAGCAGCGGGCCGACCGCGGCGAAATACCAGATCGCGCCGAGCGCCAACAGCGCCAGCGCCCCGAGCAGCACCTGCTCGCGCGCCGATCTGTCACGCCAGAGCTCAGCGGTCCGGGTCATCACGAATACTCAGTTCACCCACGACCGATCCGTTGGACTCCGGCACGGCAGTCTGGATCAGAACTGAATAGCCGCTGGCGATCAGGCTTCGACGGGCCTTTTCCAGCGTTTCCATGTCCGCGGCCGCCAGGCGCACGCTGGCTGATCCGCTGCCGTAGTTCAGCCCCAGCACGCTGGTCCGGTCGCTGCCGTCGAGCTCCAGAGATTGCAGCAGCCGCAGGAACCCGTCGCTGTTGGCGGCCGCGGACAGATCAGCCGAGGCGATGCGGCGCCTGAACTCGCCCCTGAGTTCCGCTGCCGCTCCGACATCCGGCATCAGTTGCCGCAGCCGCGCTTCCACAGCTTCCGCAATTGACCGGTATTCCCGGTGCGCACGCCAACCGTCCATGGCCAGGTACCCGGGCAACAGCAGGGCCACGGCAAGCAGGCCGACAGCGATTTCGCGGAGCCCGCGGCTGCGGTCATTGCGGGGCCGGAATTCACCCTGCAACAGGTTCACGGCCTCGCCGGACATCGACTCCGCGGCCAGCTGCGGCATGACGCCCTGGTCCAGCAGCCTGAGTTCCACCTCCCGTCCGTCCAGGTGAGTCATCGCTTCCCGTGCCGCATCCTCGATACCGGACTCGCAATAGATCACCAGCCGGAACGGAACGGCCTGCTCGCCGGCGTGTTTGGCGCAGGCGATGTCGACGAGCCCCGCGAGCTCCGCCGGCCCGGCCGACACGACTTGCCCACTGCCGTCGCGCAGCAGCAGGCTGTCCGCCTCCAGCAGCGCCGCGGCGGTGTTGGGAAGGTCGGGAAGGGCGTCGCCTTCACCATGAACCGCGACCGGCCGCAATCCCGCCTCTATCGCCCTTTCCAGGAGGGCGGCCAGCCATTTCCGGTCCACGGCCGCCACGTCCAGTTCATCGCCGTCAGCAGCGCCTACCGCAAAATGCAGGTCCTCCACGTCGCCCGCAATTCGGTCTTCCAGCGCGTACTTGGCGCCCCGCACCGCCGAACGGCGCCCACGCGCCGGCAGGCCCAGGCGGGCCCGAAATACTTCGCGCGCCGGGATCAGAAGGACGACCTTGCACCCGTCGACCAGCTCCGCGGCCTGCTCCAGGTCTCCTTCGCCGCTCTCGGCCAGCGGCGCGCCGTGGGCGTCCACGGCCTGCCAGCAGGCGCTCCCTTCGAGGTCTCTGATCCGGATTACCAGGTATTCCATCGCCGCGCAGCGCCCTGAGCCGATCTTAGCCTTCGACCGGCGCCAGCCAGGCTTCCGGCGGCAATCCCTGGCGGCGCCAGCGAGCCTGGACCTGGCCGTGGCTGCGGTCCAGCAAACTGGTCAGATAAAAGCGCGTACCGTCGGCGTTGACGGCCAGGCGAAGTGCGAACCAGTTGCTGGATAGCGAAACCCGCCCGGCCATTTGGGAAGGCAGTGCGGACTGCACCTCGCCGAGGTCGACCATGCCGCCGGAAAGTTGCCGTTCGCGCCAGCGCTGCGCCAGGGCGGGGTCCGGGTATTCCGCAAGCGACCGCAGCACTGCCTCCGTCGCGGTGTTGACGTTGACGGGAATCGGCGTTCCGGCCACCGGCAGCGCCGTTACGTGCGGCGAAAGCACGCGCCAGATCTCGGCGTCGACGCCCTCCACCGCCAGGAGCTCCGATACGTCTTCCATCGGACGGTTGGGGGCCTGGTAGGGCGGCGCAAGCCGCGTATAGGCTTCGTCTTCGGCGCCCACCGAAGGCTGCGGAAGGTTGTCGGCGTCCATCCAGTCCAGCGTCCTGTAGGCGAGCGTTTCGTCGAGTTGCAACACGCGCAGCAGGCGCCTGAACTGGTCGACCGCGATCATGTCCGGCGTGCCCTGAGGGGTTACGAGGTTGTTCAGGTTAAAGCGCCCCTGCATGTCTTCCATTGTCCCCTGAATCCGCATTGGCCCCACGTTCATGTCGCCAAGGCCGCGGAACCAGGGTTCGCCGTAGTGGTCCGTGTCGCTGCTGAGCGCATCTTCGGCCAGGATTTCAGCCGCCAGCTCCTCGATACCCAGGGCCAGCAGGCGCGCCTGCGCGCTGCCGATCAACGCCCTGGAGGACTGTGTTTCGAGCTGCAGGGCAAACATCCGCGCCGCACCCAGAACTCCGGCCAGGCTGACGATGAGCAGCGCGGAAATCAGCGCCAGTCCCCGCTGGGAGCGATCAATTCTCAAGGTTCACCTCGATGAGTCGCGCGACCGTTCCGACGCCCGCAACTGCGAGCGTAATCCGCACTCCGGCCGGCAGCGTCTCGGCGGAGAAATCGCCGGGCGGCGGCCAGAACGCGGTCCACGCGGCCGACCCCGCTCCGGCCGCAGGCAGAAATTCCACCCGGAAATCTTCCATTTCCGCAAGCAGCACCTCTCCGCTTGCCTCGGTTGCCCCGACCCGGTCCAGCACCGGCCAGTACTCCCTGAGCAGGCGGCCGTCGACGAATCGGTAACGCACCCGCTGCAATTCGGCCCGCGGCAGCAATCCCGGGTTCAGCCAACCCCCCCGGGTAAAGATCAGATCGCCCGCACCGGACGCTTCCACCGCCGGCTCGTAATCCTGGCCCAGGATGCCGCGCACCGGGCGGGAGCGCAACTGGGCAAGATCGTTTTCCATCAGACGCACGGCCCGCTGCAGGGCCTGCCAGCGCTGTTGCTGCCGGTCCAGCCGTTCCGACTGTATGACCGCTTCGCCGATTCCGCCGAAGGCCAGCGTCGCCATCACGGCGAAGATGGCAAGGGCCACCAGCAATTCGATCAGGGTAAAGCCGCTCAGGCGGGAACGGATCTTCATTCCTCGCCCTCCGCTTCGGTCCGGATGCGCACCATGCCCCTGGCGCCCGCCAGAACCGGGGCGCCACGTTCGGCGCCAATCAGCACTTCCACGTCGCGCAGGGTCTCGGCGCCGGACTCGCGGACCCGGTAATCCACCCACCAGACCCGCCCGGAAATCTCTTCCTCCCGTCGCGATTGCCCGCCGGGAAGTTCGCCGGCCAGGCGCAAGGCCGTCAGTGCGTCCGCGGCCGCCCACTGGGCCAGCGTGCGGACCCGCAACTGTTCGGTGCTGCGGGCCGCCTGCCCGGTGGCGGCGAATGCGGCGCTGAGTCCCAGGGCGACAATCGCCAGCGCAACCAGCACTTCGAGCAGGGTGAACCCTCGCTTCACGGGCCTTCAAGCTCGAATTGCCCGGATGACCTGAAGCGCATGGTCGCGTCCGCATCCCGCGTGCCGACCAGCCGCAGCGAAAACGGCGTGAACTCGCCTTCGGGCAGAAGCACGATCTGCGGCGCGGCATCGATGGCCGCGGACGCCGGCGTAACCATCCGGCCGTCAATCCTCAACTCGAACCGCATGGCCTGCGGCCAGGACCGGGGCGCCAGTGCTCCCCGCCCGGGCAGGGCTTGCCAGAGGAAATCGGGGCCGGACCCCGGCTCCGTCTCTCCGGAAACCAGTTCAAGCCAGGAATATCCGTCGTAACGGAAGCTCAGCCCCAGAACCCTTCCCTGCAGACGGCTCTCGTCGGTGGCCAGCTTGAGGGTGGCGGCCAGCCTGCGCGCCTCGCGCGTTACCGGGCTGCCCGCAGCGCCCGCCGAAAGGGCAGCCAAACCCGTCAGCACCGCGATCAGCGCCAGGACAACCAGTATTTCGATCAGCGTAAAACCACGCCTCGCGCGCGCGGTCTTGCGGTATGCCATCACGGCTGCCGGTCGAGATTCCAGTTGCCGATGTCCCGATCCTGCCCCTCGCCGCCTTCCTCACCGTCGCGTCCCAGCGTAAAGACATCCACTTCGCCCCTGCGGCCCGGGCTGGCATAGCGATAGGCGCGATTCCAGGGATCCAGCGGCAGCCGCCGCATATAACCGCCCTCGGGCCAGCGGATGTTGGGATCGTTGGGCCGTTCCACCAGCGCCTCCAGGCCCTCCGCAGTGGTCGGGTAGCGGAAATTGTCCAGCCGGAATATATCCAGCGCCGCCTCTATGGTCTGGATGTCCGCCCGGGCCCGGGTAATCCGCGCATCATCGACGCGGCTGACGTAAACGCCCGTCGCAATCGCGGCCAGGATGCCGATGATGGCCAGCACCACCAGCAGTTCCATGAGCGTAAAACCGCGGGATCGCTGCGCCGGACTCTGCCTGCGAGGGTCTTCGAGCGTCATGCGGCAATCATGCCAGAGCGCCGTTAAAGACGCTATCGCCTATACTTTTTGCGTGTCTGACGATACCCATCTCTTTTCCCTCAGCGGGGAGATCGCGCTGGTCACGGGCGCCACGCGCGGCATCGGCGCCGAGATCGCAGGGCAGTTCCGGGCAGCCGGAGCCGACGTGATCGGTACCGCGACAACGTCGGCGGGCGCATCGGCAATTGCCGAACGCCTTGGCGGGGACGATGCGGGAAAGGTGCTCGACGTGGCCTCCGACAAGAGCGTAAAGGCTCTCATGGCGGACCTGGGCGGGCGCCTTCCGACCATCCTGGTGAACAACGCCGGAATTGTCCGCGACAAGCTGCTGCTGAGGATGAAGCCGGACGACTGGCAGGACGTCGTCAACACCAATCTCAACTCGGCCTACCGGCTGTGCAAGGCCTGTCTGCGCGGCATGCTGAAGGCGAGGCGAGGGCGCATCATCAACCTGTCCTCGGTGGTGGGCGTTGCCGGCGCGGCAGGGCAGGGCAACTACGCGGCGGCCAAGGCCGGATTGCTGGGCTTCACCCGCGCGCTGGCCCAGGAAGTGGCCGGACGCGGGATTACCGTGAACGCGATCGCGCCGGGCTATATCGAGACCGGCATGACCGCGGATCTTCCCGCCGAGCGAAAGGACGCGATGATCGTCCGGATTCCCGCCGGACGTGTCGGGACGCCGCTGGACGTGGCCGGCGCGGCCGTCTACCTGGCTTCTCCCGCGGCATCCTACGTCACCGGAACCGTGCTTCACGTGAACGGCGGAATGTGGATGGGCTGAACGTTGGCGGGACTGTTCTCGACTTCAAGCGCTCTAACTCCCGGAAGCGCCGGTATTCCGTTAAAATACGCGCTTTCGGCATCCATGCCGGTTCCCCCCGGCGCCTAGAGGAACTGGATCTATGAGCAATGTGGAACAACAGATCAAAGCGATCATCGCCGAGCAGCTTGGCGTGTCCGAATCAAGCATTACGAACGAGTCTTCGTTTGTCGATGACCTGGGCGCGGACTCGCTGGACACCGTCGAATTGGTGATGGCGCTTGAGGAAGAGTTCGAAACCGAGATCCCCGACGAGAACGCCGAGCAGATAACCACCGTTCAGGAAGCAATCGACTTCATTTCCGCCCGCCTGGAGGAATAGCCGGACCGGCGTGGCCGGAATCCGGCGTGATTTCCGGCACACCCAGTGCACTAGCCGCCCGGAGCAACTCTCATGAAAGGACGTCGCGTAGTCGTGACGGGTACGGGAGCGATTACCCCGGTCGGCAACGACCCCGAGACCGCGTGGCAATCGGTACTGGAGGGGAAAAGCGGTGTCACGGTGCACGAGGAATTGCCCGATATCGGGCTTTTCCCTTCGAGAATTGCAGGTCTGATCCGCGATTTCGATCCCACCGAGTACATGGAACCTCGGGAGGTTCGGCGTTTCGATGCCTTCAACCACTACGGCGTCGCGGCCGGAACACAGGCGCTGCGCTCTTCAGGACTGGTGATCGATGAATCGAACGCGGAACGGGTAAGCGTATATGTGGGCTCCGGTATAGGCGGGATCCGCACCATCGAGGCCAGCCATGAGCGCTTCCGCGAGAAGAACAATCCACGGCGCATTTCACCCTTCCTGGTTCCCGGCATCATCGTCAACATGCCCGCCGGCCTGATCTCGATACAGACCGGCGCCCGCGGTCCCAATATCGCCACGGCCACCGCCTGCTCCACGTCCACGCATTCGATTGGTCTGGGCGCCAGGGCCATCGCCTACGGGGAGACCGATGCCTGCATCGCCGGCGGTACCGAGCACTGCATCGCTTATCTCGGCATCGGCGGTTTCGCGTCGGCCCGCGCCCTGTCGCTGCGCAATGACGAACCGGAAAAGGCCAGCCGGCCCTGGGACCGGGACCGCGACGGTTTCGTGCTCGCCAGCGGCGGCGTATGCCTGATGCTGGAGGAATTCGAGCATGCCCGTGCGCGCAACGCGGAGATCCTCGCCGAAATCATCGGCTTCGGCATGAGCAGCGACGCATATCACATCACGGCCCCTTCCGAGGACGGGGCGGGCGGGGCCGCCTGTATGCGCGCGGCGCTTGAGGATGCGGGCATCGATCCGGAAGAGGTGGACTACATCAACGCCCACGCTACTTCCACGCCGCTCGGCGACCTGGTCGAAACCATCGCCATCAAGGACGTTTTCGGCGACCATGCCGGGCGTGTGGCGATCAGTTCGACCAAGTCGATGACCGGTCACCTGCTCGGCGCAGCCGGCGCGCTGGAGGCGCTGTATTCGATCCTGGCGATACGCGACGGAGCGGTTCCGCCGACTATCAATCTCGACAACCCCGGTGAAGGCTGCGACCTTGACTTCGTGCCCGGGACGGCGCGCGAAATGTCTGTGCGCGTTAGCATGAGCAATTCCTTCGGCTTCGGCGGCACCAACGGCTGCCTGATCTTCCGCGGGGTCTGATGACCCGCAGGGGCAGGGGCGTGGTTGCCGCGGTGGCCGCGGCGGCCCTCCTCACGCTTGCCGCCCTGTATGTCGCGCGCCTGGCGCTGGAAAACCCCCTGGCTGCAGGATCCGCCGACAGGACTGTGGTTGTCGAGCCGGGCGACTCCCTGAATGCAGTGGTCGCACGGCTTGAAGTAAGCGAGATGCTGCAGCGGCCCTGGCTGTTCAAGCTGGCGGCCTACATTACGGGAACCGCAGCGAGCATACAGGCGGGCGAATACCGGGTCAGGGCGGGCGACACCCATCGCCTGCTCATTGACCGCATGGTGCGCGGCGAGGTCGTTCAACACTACTTCACCATCATCGAGGGCTGGACCGTGAACGAATTGCTCCAGGCGCTGCCGGCCGCCGAGCCGCTCGTATCCACCCTTAAAGAGCAGGATCCGGAAGGCCTGGCCAGGGAACTGGAGCTGGCGCATTCGCACGCCGAGGGATGGTTCTTCCCGGATACCTACGCCTACACGCACGGCGAAACCGACGCCGATCTGCTTCTGCGGGCCCACAGGCTGATGCAGGACCGATTGCAAGCGGCGTGGGCGGAGCGCGCGCCCGGATTGCCCCTGGACGATCCCTACGAGGCCTTGACCCTGGCGTCCGTAATCGAGCGCGAGACCGGGATCGACGCCGAACGCCCCGTCATTGCCGGCGTGCTCGCCCGGCGCCTTGAGCGTCGGATGCGGCTTCAGGTCGACCCCACGGTGATATACGGACTCGGCCGGGAGTACGCCGGCGACATCACCCGGGCCCACCTGCGGGAGGACACGCCGTACAACACCTATACGCGCTACGGACTTCCGCCTACGCCCATTTCGCTACCGGGTGAGCCGTCCCTTCGCGCGGCGGTGCAGCCGGCGCCGGGCAACTACCTGTACTACGTCGCATCGGCGGACCTCGACGGCAGCCACGTATTCAACGAAACACTGGACGGACACAACGCCGCGGTAGCGATGCTGGTTCAAAGCCAGCGCGCACGCAACGGCCGCACGGCGGCGGCGGATTAATGCCCCACCCGACGCGGCTATGCTTTAGCTGATATGGGCCGCGGGCGATTCGTAGTTCTGGAGGGCATAGAGGGTGCGGGCAAGTCGACCCACTCCGCCTTCCTGGCCGGCTGGCTCAGGGAGCAGGGCATAGCCGTGGTCGCGGCCCGGGAGCCGGGCGGCACGGCGCTGGGAGAACGGCTGAGAGAAATACTGCTGGATCCCGAAGTGACCGGCATGCCGCCGCTGGCGGAACTGCTGCTGATGTTCGCCGCGCGCAGCGCTTCCCTGAAGGAAGTTATCCGTCCTGCGCTCGAAGCGGGTTCATGGGTCATCTGCGACCGCTTTGTGGACTCGAGTTACGCCTATCAGTCCCGCGGGCGGGGAATTCCCCCGGAGTACGTGGAGGCGCTGGAACAGCAGGTCCTGGACGGCCTGCGCCCGGACCTGACGATTCTCCTGGACGCTCCGGTCAGCGTCGGGCTCTCGCGAAAGGACAATCCGCAAGGCGGCGACCGGTTTGAACGCGAGAGCCGGGAATTCTTCGAGAGGGTGCGAGCCGGATACCTGGACCGGGCGGCGGTGGGCGGCGACAGCTACTGCGTTGTGGATGCGTCCAGATCCCTGGAGGCTGTGCAAACGGACCTGAAGGATGCAGTCGGTGAGCTTGCCGGTCTCTGATGGCGTGAACCGGACGCGGCTTCCCTGGCTGGAACCTGCCGCGGCCGAGCTTGCGGTCCAGATCGATTCGGGCCAGCTGGCCCATGCCCTGTTGATACACGGCCAGCACGGCATCGGCAAGCGGCGCCTGGCCGCATGGCTGGCGCAAGCGCTGCTGGGTTCCGATCGTCCCGTATGGCCGGCGGAATCCGCGCCGGAGACCACGCTGCATGCGAACCTGCACCCGGCCGCGCCGGAGACGGGCAAGTTGCTCCCGGTGGAGCGCATCCGCGAGTTGATCGTATTCATGCAGCTCAGCACCTACGGCTCGGGCGCCCGCGTGGCCGCGGTCTGCCCGGCGGAGTCGATGACGCGATCCGCGGCCAACAGCCTGCTCAAGATCCTTGAGGAGCCGCAGCCGGACAGCTACATACTGCTGGTTGCCGACGACCCGGCCCGGCTGCCCGCAACGATCATCAGCCGCTGCCGCCTGCTGCGTTCACCGGCCGTGCCCCGGGAGACGGCCCTTGCCTGGCTGTCGGAGCAGGAATCGGGCGTGAACTGGGAAAACGCGCTGCGGCTGGCCGGAGGGGGCCCTCTCACGGCGCGGCAATTGCATGGCGAAGGCCTGGACGAACGCGCGAGGGCGATGAGCAGCCAGTTGGCCAGCCTGGAACGGCGGGCCGCAACACCGCTGGAGGTTGCGCGCAGCTGGAAGGACCTGCCGATGCGTTTTTGCTGCGATTTCCTGTTTCGCTGCGCGTTTCGACGTATCCAGGACTGGACCGCAAGCGGAAAAAATGCCTACAAACAGAGATTTTCGGTCTTGCCCGCGGATGCCCGGGAGGAAATGATCAGGCAGGGCTTCGTTCATTTGGACACCGTCATGGATTGCCGCCGCATCGAACGTTTCAACCCGAACACGGAACTGGCCGTCACAGTGCTGCTCAAGGACTGGTACGGCGGCTTCAGCGCCCGGCGATGAGCGTCCCGGGCTTCTATTCGCTGGTGCTGGATACCGCCGAGTCCCTTTCCGCAGCCTGGCTGCCGTTCCTCACGCCGGGCGGACTGTTCGTTACGACTCGCCGGAACCATTTCCTGGGCGAAGAAGTCGTGCTCCTGCTGCAACTGCCGGACGGCGCCAAGCACAGCGTCTCCGGCAGCATTGCCTGGATCGGCGCGGACGAGTTTTCCGGGGGCCGGCGGCCGGGCGCAGGCGTTGCGCTCGATGGGGAGGACGGACAGGCGTTGTCGGAGACGATCAGACAGCTTGTCGGCGGCGGTCCTTCTCCAGCCGAGGCTCTCCTGGCGCGCTGCTGACCGCACTCCAGGCTGACGAGTCCGGGGTCAGCGCCAGCCGGGGAAAGAAACGACGCGCTGCGGGGTAGTGCCAACGCGGCATTCCGGGCGCAGCATCTCGGGACCGAGCAGGTACCAGTAGCGGCGATGGGCATACCCCAGGGGGATGCCCGACTCGCCCGTGAAACACCAGCTTCGATACTCTTCCGGCGCCAGGAGCATCCTGTCGGGTGCTTCGCTCAGCCACGCCGAAGCGTCCAGGATTTCCTGGCGGCGGTCGGCGCGCCGGCGCCCGAAGTGGGTGACCGGCCGGTCCATGTGCAGGACCTGCTGGGCCCGCCAGTCGGCCAGGCCCAACTCCGTGCCTTGGGGAAGGGCCTCGAGGGCGGCTATGGTTATGGTTCTGCCGGAGCGTCCTTCGTTAAGCAGGGAGAACGAGCCCCAGCCCAGCAGCATCCAGAACAGAACGATGATGCATCCCGTGACTGCAGGAACCCTGCGGCTGCCGGCGGCCAGCAGGCCCGCCAGTCCCGCGGCGCTGGCCACGATCACCAGCGGAACGACCACGGGATGGACCGAGTTGATTTCCAGTAGCAACGCCAGCCGCCCGGGGTTCAGGAGGTTGAACCAGAAGGGCGAACCGTCGGAAAGGGAAGTTACCGCCGGCTCGTCGGCCGGTGCCACGCCGTACACGCTGAGCATGGAGAACAGCAGCGCCAGCAGCAAGGCCATCATTCCGAACCAGAGCGCAAGTCGGCAGTTCCTGCGTTGCAGGGCGCCGGCGAGATGCGGACCGCAGGCAAGCGCCAGGGCCGGAATGACCGGCAGAAAATCGGCCGCCCGCTTCGCCTGGCTGACGGATATCAGCAGCAGGACGGCGCCTGCCCAAACGATGAAGCAGAGCAGGGCGGGGTCGCGTGCACGCAGGCCGTCCCCCCAGCCGTAGCGCACCCAGGGAAGCGTCAGCACCAGCGGGAAACAGGCCCAGGGAGCGACTTGCAGGACGTAGTACCAGAAAGGGTAGAGGTCGCTCCAGGACGCGGGACCCTGCCTCAATGGCCAGGCATCCGGCAGCGCCAACCTGTAAGCCGCCACGGATTCGCTGCCGGAACTCCAGATCAGGGCCAGCCACGCGGCCGGGATCGCCACCAGAACCGCCAGGCCGCCCAGCAGCCTGAGGTCCCACCGGGGCGGCCGCAACAGCCAGCCGCGGCGCGCCGCCCATAACCACGGCGCCAGCAGAAGCAGCGGCAGCATTCCGGAAATGTTGATCAACAGCCCCAGGGCACAGGCCAGGCAGCCCAGAACGAAATGCCCCCGCGCAGGACCCAGCAACAGGTGCCTGGACAGCCCGTAAAGTCCCGCGACGATGAAGAAGCACTGCACCACGTCGCCGCCGGCGCCGTGCGCCTGCAGCGCAAAATGCACGCAACCCAGCATTGCGGCGCCGGTCCAGAAACCGGCGGCATCGTCCCAAAGCCTGCGGGCCAGGTCGCAGGTCATCCAGAACATGCCGGCGGCGGCAAGCAGGGACGGCAGCAGGAATCCGATCCTCATGCCGAATAACCATTGGAAAACCGCCAGAATCCAGAGATATAGCGGCCCCTCCTTGACGAACAATTCGCCTGCGAGCGTCGGCGCAAGCCATTCGCCGGACTTCAGCATTTCCGCGGCGGCCAGCGCGTTTTCCGGTTCATTGGGCGGCCATGGGTCGCGCAGCCCGAAACCCGCTGTCAGAATCAGCAATGCGGCGCCGAACAGGATCAGCCAGCGGGCCTGGTCTCTCATACCGCAAGTGTATCGCCGCGCAGGCGACACTTATAATCCCGCTCGCGACTACCCCCGGCCTGCACCGGCGCCTGGAAGCCTATGACCATACGAACCGATGCACTGATCGTTGGCGCCGGTCCCTGCGGGCTTTTCCAGGTTTTCGAACTGGGGCTGCTGGGCATCAGCGCGCACGTGGTCGATGCGTTGCGGGAGCCCGGCGGGCAATGCGCCGAACTCTACCCGGACAAGCCGATCTACGACATTCCGGCCATTCCGGTGCTCAACGCCCAGGAACTGGTCGATGCCCTTATGGAACAGATCGCACCCTTCAAGCCGACCTTTCACCTGGGCGAGGAGGTGACGGTGGTCCGGCCACTGGGGGAAGGGGAGGGCTTTCACGTCGAAACCGGGGCGGGAACGCGGTTTCAGGCACAGACCCTGTTCCTCGCAGGCGGCGTGGGCTCGTTTCAGCCCCGCAAGCTGCGCCTGGACGGCGCGGAGACCATAGAAGGGCGGCAGCTGCATTACCGGGTGAAAGATTCTTCGCGTTTCAGCGGCAGGCGGCTGCTGATCCTCGGCGGTGGCGATTCCGCTCTGGACTGGGCGCTGGAGCTGAGCGGTATCGCCGAATCCGTAACGCTGGCGCACCGGTGGGACGAGTACCGCGCGGCGCCGGCGTCGGTGGCCCAGTTCAGGGAGCTGGTTGCCCGGGGCAGGGCGCACCTGTACGAGAAAGCCCGTGCAACCCGCCTGCACCTGGCCGGGGATGAGCTTTCCGCAGTCACACTCAGCATTGAGGACGTTGAGAAGAGTCCTCTGGAAGTTGATGATTTATTGGTCTTTTTTGGTCTTTCCCCGAAGCTCGGTCCGATTGCCGGCTGGGGCCTGGACCTGAACCGCAAGACCGTGAACGTGGACCCGGAGAAGTTCCAGACCAACGTTCCCGGGATTTTCGCAATCGGTGACATCTGCCACTACCCGGGCAAGAAGAAGCTGATCCTCAGCGGGTTTCACGAAGCCGCCCTGGCGGCGTTCGCGGCCAAGGCGATACTCACTCCCGGCAAGAAAGTGCACCTGCAATATACGACCACCAGCCCGATAATGCACAAGCGGCTGGGGCTTGCCGACTAACGATCAGTTGCCTTGGCGGCTTCCGTCACCCGCATGGCCGACCGGACGGCCTCTTCGAACTGCTCCTCGCTGTGCCCTCCCAGCAACGTCTTCACAACCCCGCCGTCCGGGCCGATCACGTAATTTGCCGGCATGACGCCCGGCCAGAAGGGATCCAGCTCTTCCACCAGCAGATAGTCCTCGAATTCCCCGTTGAGGTAGCTGCGCCACTCGGGAAACCGCGTTTCGATGAATTCCGGGACCAGCCAGGCCGCATCGGCCTGATCGTCCAGCGAGATCGCCACCAGGGCGAAGCGGGACGGATCCAGCTTCTCACGCAGCCGGATCAGCGCAGGAATCTCGTGTATGCAGGGGCCGCACCAGGTGGCCCAGAAATTGACCAGCACCACCTTGCCCTGGTGTTTTGCGAGCAAGGGCATGAGATCGCCCGCCCGAATCCACTCGAGGGCAGGTTCATCGCTGCCTGCTTGGGCCGCTGCCTGATCGTCCGCAGGCGATCCAACAGGGGAAAACAGCGCCAGGCAGGCCGCGGACACCATAAGGGAAGCCCGATAAACGGGTGTATGATTCAAGATTGATCGAATAGGGCTCACGGGAGCTTGCCGTATGTTGAAAAGAGCATACCTTAGCGCATTGGCGCTGTTGGCCGCGTTTCTGTTCCTGCCGTCCATGGCCTGGGCACAAGCGGAAATTCTCTACCAGAACGAGTTGGGGTTGCCGGACAGGGCTGCCTTCAGCCCCGAGGTCGCGGTATCCGGCAGCGGCGAACTGTACGTCGTGTGGCTGGACCGGCCCGATCCGACTGCGCCGCCTCCGAAGCGCAAACACGGCGAACACAGCCATCGCTCCTCGGTTGATCTGTGGATCGCGCGTTCCGACGATGGCGGGTCCAGCTTTCAGGCGCCGGCCATGGTCAACCATGAGCATGGCGTGATCTGGGGTTTCCAGGTCAGCAAGCCGCGGGTCAGCATCGACAACCACGGCGCCGTGCATATTTTCTATCCGGCCAACGCGCAATCCACCGAGACGCGGCTGGACGTGATCGCCTCGCAATACACGCGTTCGACCGACAGGGGCGCCACGTTTTCCGAGGCCGTCACGCTGAATTCGCACGTCAACAAGGACGGGCGAGGGCTCCTGGGCGAGGAGCTGGGCGCGGCGCACGCCTTCGGCACCATGGGGGTGGCGCCGGACGGCACCGTCCACACTGTCTGGCTGGACACCCGTTACATGGGCGGTCCGAGCCAGGGGGCCACGCTGTTTACCGCCTCATCGAAGGACGGCGGAGCGACATTCGGCGCCGAGATTGAATTTGCGCGCGACGTGGTCTGCCCCTGCTGCCAGCTGGTGGTGGATTTCGTGGGCGACGAGGCGGTCCTGGTTTCCTACCGGCACGTGTTCGACGACGGCTCCCGCGACAGCGTCGTGCTGCGTTCCACCGATGACGGGCAAACCTGGCCCGAGCTGGCCCGGTTGCCGATCGACCCCTGGTATATCGGCGGCTGCCCGCTCAAGCCCACCGACATGGCCGTGAACGAGAACTTCGTCTATTCCGTTTCGTTCTCCGCTGGCCCCGAGCAGCAGGGAGTCTGGTTCACCCGTTCCCGAAACGGCGCCCTGGACTTCGAGGAAGCGATCCACATGCACCCGGCCTCCAAGTACAGCGACGCGCCGGTCATCACCGTCACGCCCAGCGGGGTAGTGCGGGTGGTGTGGCATTCGCGCGAGGGCCGAGGGAGCCCGTACCGCCTGTACATGTCGGAGTCCTACGACCACGGCGAGACCTTTTCGGTCCCGTGGGAGCTGCCCACGCCTGAAGGCGATTCGCGCTTTCCGGTGATCGCCACCGACGCTGACGGAAATTCTCACGTCGCCTGGGAGCAGGGCGTGAGGATCGGCGAGATCGTGACGACCGAAGTGCATGTGATGGGCATCGCCGCGCCAAGCACGGGCCCCACCACGGTCATCGCCAGCCTCAAGCAGACCGCCGAATAGGCGGCAACCGCCTTCGCGGTCAGGCTTGCGACTCCTGCCGCTCCCTGTGCTGGCGGGTGCGGGGCCGTATTGCGTTGCCGGTCGCCTAGAACGGTTTGGCGAGGCCGAGGAAGGCCAGCGCCAGGGATGTGCCCCAGAACAGGTAAACCACCTTTTTGGAGCGCCCGAGCATCGTTGTGAATATGGCCTCCACTTCAGGCGTGGAACCCTCGGAGGCCAGACGCTGAAATCCCGTGGCCAGGTCCGCCACATAGGAACGCAGCCACAAGCCAAGGTACACCAGCACGCCGAACAGCATCACCTTAAGCCCCAGCCAGTTGCTGCCGAAGCCGATGTCCATCAACAGCGACACTCCGCCGGCAATCACAAGTGCGGGGGCAACTACCCAGCGTAAGCGGTTGTCAATGATGCGAAAAGTGCTTCCCACGGCCGGGCCCTTGTTCAGGTAGACCGCCCAGGACAGCAGCAGCCAGGCCAGGAACGCGGCCCATACAAGCCATAGCCAGATTCCCGTGACGGGGCTCATGCCCAACCCGTTCGCAAGTGAGAGTCCAACGGGGAACATCAGTATGAGACAGGAACGCGGCACCAGGTCGATCCACAGCATCGCGGTGAGGAATCGCCGCCGCTCCTCGATCGGGAGTTCCGGCTTGCAGATGTAGTGGGTAGTCACGTAGACGCCCCAATCGGGCCCCAGCCAATAGACGAACAGCACCAGGTGCGCGTACAGGACGATAGTGTGAAAATCCATAATACTTTACATAATATACATTATGTCCAAATGATCGGGAACAACTCGCGAGTCGTGCTCTCCGTCCCCGATGGCTACTTTAGCCTTTGCTCGCCCCCGCCTTCCGGGAGTGTTGGAGCCAGGATGGCGGAACCAAGCCAAGGATGGCGCCTCCCGTAAGGCGGGGGCGAGCAAAGGCGGGATCAACGCGCTCGAGGTTTGGCGAACAGCATCTGCGCGTCCCCCACGGTGCGCTCCGCGAATCCGGCTTCGCAGTACCGGAAATAGAACTCGTACATGCGCAGGAACTCTTCGGAATATCCAAGCTCCCGAGCCACTTGCCATTTCAGCCGTAACGCCTCCGCCCACAGCCTGAGCGTGCGCACATAGTGGCTGCCGATATCCTCCATGCGCACCAGGCGGAAATCGGTCCGGCGGCGCACCGCGCCCATGATCGCCTCTACGGACGGCAGAAACCCGCCCGGAAAGATGTAGCGCTTGATGAAGTCCACCCGCCTGACGGCCTCCCGGTAGGCCTGGTCGGTGATCGTGATGGCCTGCAGCGCCATCAGGCCATTGGGCTTGAGCAGATCGCTGCAACGGTTGAAGAACAAGTCGAGGTACTGGTCGCCTACCGCTTCAATCATTTCAATGGATATCAGCCGGTCGAACTGCCCGGAAACATCACGGTAATCCTGCATCCGGATCTCCACGCGATCTTCAAGCCTTGCGGCCTCCACTCGCCGCACGGCCTCGGCGTGCTGGCGCTCGGAAATCGTGATGCTCGTCACCCTGCATCCGTATTTCCGGGCCATGTGGATGGCGCAGGCGCCCCAGCCGCTTCCGATTTCCAGCACGCGCAAGCCGGGCTCGAGCCGCAGCATGGCGCACAGCCGGTCCAGCTTGGCGATCGAGGCTTCTTCCAGGCTTGTGTGTTCGGACGAAAAATAGGCGCAGGAATAAAGCATGGTGGGATCGAGAAACAGCTGGAAGAAATCGTTTCCCACATCGTAGTGCGCCGATATGTTGCGCCGGGCGCCGGAGCGCGTATTGCGGCGCAAGGCGTGCCCTATCCAGCGCAGGATCGTGCCCAGGAATGAAAACGCCCCCCCGAGGGCTCCCAGCACGGCCTGGTCGCGCAGCATCATCCGCAACAGCCCCGCCAGGTCCGGTGAGCGCCACTGCCCGTCCATGAATGCTTCCGCCGCGCCCAGCGCGCCACCCGTGGCGATCCTCTGCCAGCAGCCGCTGTCCAGGACTTCAAATGTTGCCTCGGGCAAATCGCCTGAATTCCCCTGCCCGCCCAGAACGCTTCTCTGGCCTGCCTCCAATACCAACAGCCGGCCGTTTTTCAGTTGGGCGAGCTGATGCTGCACCGGGCGCCGCCAGATGGACGCGGGCAAATCGGCCTTGACTTGCGCGTTCACGATCCGGGATGCGCCAACGGCTTGACGCCCTTCAACCAGAGGCGGAGCGCGTTGACATGGATACGAGCAGTCACGTTGGCAGTCATCAAGGGGTAGCGCAGCAGGCTTCGGGCCAGCACGCCGCCCGTAACCGGACGGCGGCTCAACGCCAGGCTGGTCTGAAGGGTGGCCTCCTCTTCCTGAAGCACTTCGATGCTCAGCGACAGGCGCTCACCCGGTTCGCGTACCCAGCAGCGATAGGACATGTCCATGGGAATAAAGGGGGAAACGTGCATTTCCTTCTGGAAATCAAATAATTGCCCCCTACCTCCAGATTTTGCCTCAGTAGCGGGCAGCACGTAGCATACGCGCTCCTTCCAGGGCGTATTGCTGACCTCCAGCACATAGCAGCGCGGCTCGGGACTGGTCTTGTCAAAACAGTAATAGACCGAGATCGGGTTGAATATGTAGCCGAAATACCGCAGATGCGTCAGCAGCCGCACGGGGCCGTCAAGGCGCAGGCCGCTGCGTGCGCGGACAAGCTCCCGCACGCCGTCCGCAAGATCGGCGCAGTTGCCGTCCAGGTGGTCGCTGGCCAGGAAGCGAGCGATCGCCGGCCGCCGCGTGGACCATAACCACCTGCCCGCAAAGACCTGGTCCAGCTCGTCCAGGTCCAAGTACGCCATGAACAGGCGGTATTGAAACGCGTGCCTAGCCGGCCTGTGCCGGATATGCCTGACCCAGCCCTCGTAGATTGCGCTGCGCATATGCGAATTTTGCCTGATTCTCCGGTCTGGCCGCCCATGCACGCAAGCTGCCTGCCGCCTTGAGGCCGCTGGCCAGACCATCCTCGTGGAAACCCCAACCGGTCCAGGCGCCGCAATAGAAGCGGTTACCGGATGCGTTCAGCTCTTCCACCCTGCCCTGAGCGGCGAACGCCCCGGCACTAAAAAACGGATGCGCGAAGCTTAGCTTGCTTATGATCTTGTCGCGGCTCGGCGGACGCAACGGATTAAGCGTGACGCAAATCGGTTCCGGCGACTCGAGATGCTGCAACAGGTTGAGGTTATAAGTAACGGAGGCCTCACGCCCGCTGTCGGGCGCCCGGTAGTAGTTCCAGGATGCCCAGGCCAGGCGCCGCCGGGGAAGAACGCTGCGGTCGGTATGCACGACCGCGTCGTTGCGCTGATACGGGATTGCGCCCAACACCTGCCGCTCAAGCGAAGTCGGGCCCTTGATCATTGCCAGCGCCTGGTCGCTGTGTACCGCCAGCACGGCGGCGTCGAAGACCTCCCCACCGCGATCGGTGCGAACGTGAACTTCGCCGTCGCGGGATTCTACCGAGCGCACCGGCGAATTCGCGCTCAGACGGCCGCCGAAGCCGTTCAGCACGGCGGTCACGTAACGCTCGGCGCCGCCGGGAATCATGCGCCACTGGCGGTGCCCCTTGGCGCCCAGGAGCATGTGGTTTGCCATGAAACGCAGCAGGTGGAGGCTCGGGTAGCGCTCGATGGATTGCACGGAGCACGACCAGATGGCGGCCGTCATCGGCAGCAGGTAGTCGTTGATCAGTTCCGGGCCGTAAGCGCCCCGGCCGAGGAAATCCGCCACGCTCATTTTGGCGAGCTCCCCTTCCCTCTCCGCCAGCGCCCTGCTGGCGTCGCGATTGAATCGCAGAATGTCCCGCAGCATCCGGTAGTGCCTGGGACGAAACAGGTTGCGCCGTTGCGCGAAGAGCTGGTTCATGGTGCTGCCGTGGTATTCCAGGCCGCTCTGGTCGCAGCGCAGGCTGAAGCTCATCTCCGTGTCCGACGCGGGAATCTTCAGTTCCTGCAGAAGGCGGGTGAATTGCGGGTAATTGGCCTCGTTGAAGACCATGAAGCCGAGGTCCGCACGGTATTCCCGGCCAAAGCGCTCGAATTCGAGCGTGCGCGTATGTCCGCCCGGGCGGTTGCGCGCCTCGAACAGAGTCACCTCATGGCCGCCGTCCAGTTCCCTTGCGGCGGCAAGCCCGGATATTCCTGCGCCTATTACGGCGATCCGCAGGCGGTTCGCCGGCCTGAGGCGGGTCACTTCAACGTCCATCCGGCTATAATTCGCACTTCTCGCGCGCACCGGATTCAGGTGCAGGCAGCAAGGAGCCCGGGAGGTTCAATTGGCAACAACTGCGACGCGAAAGGCGCAACACAAGGCTCGGGTAGTAATCATAGGGATGATTGCCTTTCACCTGGCTTGCCTGGGCGCCATTTACACCGGCGTGAGCAAGGCGGCCGGGATAGTCGCAGGCGTACTCTACTTCCTTAGGGCTTTCGGCGTCACCGCGGGTTTTCACCGCCTGCTCGCCCACTCCTCCTACAGCGCATCCCGTCCCGTGCGCTTCCTGCTGACCTTCCTCGGGAGCTGCGCCACCCAGGGCGGCCCCTTGTGGTGGGCGTCGCATCATCGCCGCCACCATCGCTATTCCGAACGTGAAGGCGACGTGCATTCGCCCGTTCAGCGTGGCTTCTGGTATGCGCATATCGGATGGATGTGGGATGCGGTGTGCTTCTCGGGCAATTACGCAAACATCAAGGATCTGCACCGTTACCCGGAAATCCGGATTCTACAGAAAGGCTACGTTTTCCTGATCCTGGGCCAGGCCGCTGCCCTGTTCGGCCTGGGCGCGCTGCTGAACTGGCTCAACCCGGGCCTGGGAACCAGTGGACTGCAGATGCTCGTGTGGGGATTCTTCATCAGCACCGTGGCCCTGTGGCACGCCACGTTCATGGTGAATTCGGTCTGCCACCTGTGGGGCACGCGGCCGAATCCCGCCGGTGACGGCAGCCGCAACAACTTTCTGGTGGCCCTGCTGACCCTTGGCGAGGGCTGGCACAACAACCACCACCGCTGGGCCTATTCGGCGCGCCACGGCCTGCGCTGGTGGCAGCTCGACATCACCTGGCTGGGCCTGCTGCTGATGAAGCAACTCCGACTGGTGCGTGATCTGCGCCTGCCCGCCAGAAGGGTCATAGCCGCGCAGGCCTGACCGCCCTCCCCGTTCGAGGCCGGGCCACGTACTCCCGGCAACCGTGCAACCCACTTCACCTGTCCGGCGGCTCCAGGTAGCCCTGGTAACGAATGACAAATCCTGCCAGGGGAAGGCGGATTTCCACGTCGAAGCAGAATCGATTGTCTTTCTCGAATTCGTAAGAATCTCCGCGGGGCGCCAAACCGCGCGGCAGCGGTATTCCGAAGAAGCTCCATCTGCGCATCACCAGGTTCAGCCGGTCGCCTTCCGGAATCAGGGCCATTCCGAACACCAGGGGACCGAACCGTTCGCACAACAAGTGCTCGAAGCGCCCGGACCCCGCCGTGAAGGCGCTGGAGAAGACCTGGCCTCCAAAATCGCGCGTCCACTTGTCGTAATTCCCGTGGCGCTCGAACGTCACTGATACAGGCACGTTTTCTCCGGCGGAGGGAAACCGCATGATCCATGCCAGCATTCGCGCCAGCACTCCCCTGCCCCGCGTGATGGAAGCCGTGCCGCTGATCGTCAGCTTAGGCCCTGCCCCGTGCACAGCCCTGACAACAGCGGAAACTGACTGCCAGGCCGTGCCAAGAATCCGCGCATGCAGGCATCGACCGTCGGATTGCGCGTCATTTCGTGTTCCAATGAAGATAGGCCGGTTCGCGAATACACGCCTGCAGTCGGACAGTTCCAGTTCCGCCGTCGCAGACCGGGCGCCGGCGTCGGGCGGCCGCCCATCCAGCCAATTGCGGATGATCGCTTCCACCGCCATCGAGGGGATGTAGAGGCCATGATGGCCTTCCGCCAGGAGGTGCCCCGAGCGGCTGATGCCGGTTCCGTCCACGTCCGTGCCGTTCACCTCAACGAACATGCCGCCTCGATGTTCGCCCCAACGGACGCTGTTGGCCGTGGCGTGAATGAGCCGCGCCAGCGGCGCCAGAGAAGGAGCCAGTCCCATTTCTACGAGCCGCGCAAAACCGCGCAGCAAACAATGCAGAATCGCGGGTTCCGGGGCCGCGCCCATCCACACATCCTGCACTTCGGGCCATTCATCGGCCAGCAATTGAAGGTCCGGCACGTTCACCAGCGAGAACTTGCGCGGAAACAGCGGCACTCTGCCCGGCGGCGCAATGGTGAACCGCCTTGTTTCCCTCAAGGCGCGCGCGCTTTGCTCGCGACCCTGCCGCCGAAGCGGGATTGCCTTGCCTGCGTAACCCGCGATTGCCCGGATCACGTTGTACCCGACGCCGGCGTAGGGCGATGGCGCAATCCCTCCCGCAATCGAATCCATGAGCCCGAAATCAGCTGACAGTTCGCGAACCATGGCGGCCGACAGCACGGGAAAGCTGCTGACGCCCGACAACACCACCAGCTCCTTCGCTCTCGCCGCTGCGTCAAACTGCCGGACTCCCCGAACGAACTCGGGGCTGTCGGCAAGATCCAGATAGTGGGTGCGCATGGCCAGCGCGGCCTTGACCACGCGATAGGGATCCTCTCCGTAGGCCTGAAACGGTCCGGACGCATCCACAACGATATGCGGATTGACTTTCTCGACTTGCCGGGCCACGTCCCGATCGCGGTCCACAGCCAGTGCTTCACGAGCGGCTCCGGGTGGAAGCGCGTGACAGAGAGCCAGCGCGGCGGACTTTGAGCGGCCTGCGATTACAAGAGCGACTCGCTGTTCGCGACAAAGCAATTCGGCCAGTCGGCCGCCGAATGTGCCGTAACCCCCGATGATGAGCAAGCGGAGGTGCTGGTTCTTCACGTTACTTTTCTGGATGAGGGCGGGGACGCCCTCTTTCCGGGGGCGCTAGGGCTGATAAACGAGTTCGAGCTCCAGGGCGCTCTGCCCCGCCTGCCAGGCGCCCTGCGCCTCGTAGTCGCCGGCGCCGCGCGTGGTCTGGCCGCTGGCGGAAAGGCGGGCCGTAATCGCCAGTTCCGGCTGATCGGAGATCTTTGCTCCGGGGAGCATGGCGTCGGCGTCGCTCAACCGGACATCCAGCGGAAAACGGGGGCCGTCCACGCGCTGTGCGGCCAGCGGGGGACCGGCCTGGCCGGGTACGCGTGCGACCACGAACAGGACCGCGCCCGGCGGGGGAGACGCCGGAGAGCCCAGGCTCAGGCGAAGCGTCACATTGCCTGCCTCGGCCGAGGCTTCAGCGGCCCCCGCTCCAGCGCCAAGGCGGTTCAGTTCGCCCTCGACGATGGCCCGCACCTCGGGCGTGACCGGGCCTTCCAGCATCGCCGTCCATCGCTGCACGGCAATTATGTCCTGGCCCGTCGCGCTGGCCCGCAGGCCGCCGTACCAAAGCCCCTTGGGGTTCGACGGATCCGCGGCAAGCACCTGCTCGACCATGTCGCCCGCATCCTCCAGCAGGCGCTGGGGATTGCCCAGTATCATCGCCTCGGCCTTGCCCATGAGTGCGTCGATGTCCCGTCCGCCGGTCAGGTCCAGCACCCGGTCGAAAGCCTGCACGGCCTCGGGATAACGCTCAACCTGGGCATAGGAGGCGCCGAGCAGCATCCAGCCCCTCGGGTCGTCCGGCGACGCTTCCAGCCTTGCGCGCAAGGGCCCGATCAGCTCTTCCACCGTCGCAGGCGAACCGTCCTCGCCGGTTTCAAGGCCCGCATGCCCCCACTCGTAATTGCTGGACTGCAGGTAAATCAGCGCGGCCAGGACCGGAATCAGCAGGCAGGATGCGGTCAAGGCCGCGGTGCTGGCAGGTTTGCCGCGGTCGCGCCACAGAGCCGGCACAACGCAGGCCAGCGCCGCTACGGCCAAAACCACGCAGACTACGACGAAACCGGCTACCACTACTCAGCTTCCTGCCCTAATCCTCATCGGGAATAGGCATTTGCATGCGGCGCCGAATGACCAGCGCAATTGCGCCCAGCGCCAGCAGCACGATCACGCCGGGACCAATCCACAGCAGCAGCGTATTGGGCGCCAGCCGGGGCCGGTAAAGGGCGAAGTCGCCATACCGGTCCAGCAGAAACTGTTTTACATCCCCCTCGCTTGCGCCCTCTTCCACCATGCGGCGCAGTTCGCGGCGCATGTCCCTGGCGAGCGGCGCGTCGGAATCGGCCAGGTTCTGGTTTTGGCAGACCATGCAGCGCACTTCCTCCAGCAGCTTGCGGTAGAGGCTCTGCTGTTCCGCGGTCTCAAGCGGCGCTTCCGTGTCCACGGCGGTGGCGGTCGCCGCCACCAGCACAAGCAGAACTGCAGCCAGTTTTCTCATGGCGTGTTGCCCTCAAGCACCGGCAGGAACACCTCCGTGAATACGGCGCCATCGAGCGGGCCCACATGCCGATACAGAACGATTCCGTCCGCGTCAATCAGGAAGGTTTCCGGCGCCCCGTAGACGCCCCAGTCGATTCCGGCGCGCCCGTCGGCATCCACGGCGATGACCCGGTAGGGATTGCCGCGCAGTTGCAGCCATTCCAGGGCGTCGGAGTAGCCGTCCTTCCAGTTCAGTCCGTACAGCGGAGCGCCGGCGCGCCCCAGCGCCATGAGGAACTCGTGTTCGACCAGACAGCCGGAACACCAGCTTGCCCACACGTTCAGCATCCAGGGGCCTTCCTCTACGTCCTGCAACGCAAAGGTGGCGTTCGGGTCCAGCAGCTCCGGCAGCGAGAACTCCGGCGCAGGACGCCCGACAAGCGGCGACGGCACCAGGCTGGGGTCGCGCCCCAGGCTGACGGCGAAGAAATACACCATCACCAGCAGGACCGCGCATGGCAGCAGCAGAAGCCAGCGTATCCGCTTGCGTTCCCCGCTCACGGCTCATCTCTCCCGGGTGCGGCCGGCCGGTAGCGCCGATCCGAGATCGCCAGCAGTCCGCCCAGACCCATGATCAGGGCCCCAAACCAGATAAACCGCACCAGCGGCTTGACCTGCACGCGAACGCTCCAGGCCCCCTCGCCGATCGGCTCACCGAGCGCGACAAACAGGTCATGGCGCCATCCTGCGTCGATTCCCGCTTCGGTCATAGGGCTCTGCTGCACTTCATAAACGCGCTTTTGCGGATAGAGCGTGGTGACCGGCCGGCCGTCGCGCGAAACCCGTACGACGCCTTGCGCGGCCCGGTAATTCGGGCCCTGGACGTCTTCGATGCGATCAAGCTGGAATTCGTATCCGGACACTTCAAGGCTTTCGCCCAGGGTCAGGCTGCGGTCGGTTTCCACCCCCCAGGCGGAAACCACGACGATGCCCAGCGTTGTAACGCCCAGCCCGCAATGCGCTACCTGCATGCCCCAGGCCGAACGCCGTGGCCTTGGACCGCGCCTGAGCAGCCAGGCAACGGGGTCGCGCAACGCCGAGGCAATGACCCATACGGCGATGAGTATCCCGATGCCGGTCAGTATTCCGGCAAATCCGTAAGCCGCGACCGTGAGGACGATTCCTGCAAGAACGGCAACGGCGGCGGGTACCCTCAGCTTGCGCCCCCAGGCGGCGGTATCGGTCGCCTTCCAGGAAGCGTGCATGCCCGCGCCCACCACCAGCAACAGCGGCAACATGGGGAGAATGAAGACCAGGTTGAAATACGGCGGTCCCACCGAGATCTTGCCCATGTCCAGTGCGTCCAGCGCCAGCGGGTAGAGCGTGCCGAACAGCACCAGCAGCGTGGCGGCGCTGAGCAGGACCGTGTTGACCAGCAGCGCGGACTCGCGTGAAACCAGCTTGAACCCGGTCTGCGGATTGGTGGCTGCGTTCCTGAACGCGTACAGCAGCAGCGCGCCACCCATCACGATCGCCAGGAACACCAGAATGAAAAGCCCGCGCGCCGGGTCGCTGGCGAAGGCATGCACCGACACGAGCACGCCGGAACGGACCAGGAAGGTGCCGAGCAGGCTCAGGCCGAAGGCGGCGATCGCCAGCAGCAGCGTCGTGTTGCCGAAAAGTCCGCGGCGCTCGGTTACCGCCAGCGTATGTATCAGCGCTGTCCCGGCCAGCCACGGCATGAACGAGGCGTTCTCCACCGGGTCCCAGAACCACCATCCACCCCAGCCAAGTTCGTAGTAGGCCCACCAGCTCCCCAGGGCGATGCCTACCGTGAGGAACATCCAGGCCGCTGTGGTCCAGGGGCGCGTCCAGCGCGCCCAGCGCCGGTCGAGGCGCCCGCTCAGCAAGGCCGCTATCGCGAAAGCGAAGGGCACGGCCAGGCCCACGTAGCCCATGTAAAGCATGGGCGGATGTATCGCCAGGGCCGGATCCTGCAGCAGCGGATTGAGGTCGGCGCCGTCCGCCGCCGCCGGAAAGAGCCTCATGAACGGGTTGGAAGTAAGCAGGATAAACAGCAGAAAGCCGATGCTTACCAGCCCCAGCACGCCGAGGACCCGTGCCCTCAGCACCTGCGGCAGCGTGCGGCTCGCCAACGCTACGGCCGCCGTCCAGGCACTCAGGATGAGTTGCCAGAGGACCAGCGAACCTTCGTGGGCGCCCCATATCGCTGCGAAGCGGTACATGGCCGGCAGCTTCAGGTTCGAGTTCAGGGCCACGTACTGGACGCTGAAGTCGTGACGGAAGAAGCTGACCGCCAGCATGGCGAACGCCAGGGCGGTGAACGCAAGCATCCCCAGGGCGCAGGGCCGGGCCACGTCCATCCAGCGGGCATTGCCCGCATGCGCCCCGGCCAGCGGGAAAACGGCCAGCGCTATCGCCAGGCACAAGGCGAGCGCCAGGCTGATCTGGCCGATTTCAGGAACCATGGTTGCTTGCGCCTGGGAGCAGGGACGTCAGGGGAGGGAAGCGTCCGGGGGGTGTCCCCGTTCTTCCAGCATCTCCGCGACTTCCGGCGGCATGTAGTTCTCGTCGTGGCGGGCGAGGACTTCGTCGGCCTGGAACAGGCCGTCCGCGCCCACCGCACCGTGGGCCACCACGCCCTGCCCTTCGCGGAACAGGTCCGGCAGGACGCCGGCGTAGGCCACGGTAATGGTGCGATCCAGGTCGGTCACGTCGAAACGCACCTCCAGCGAACCGGGCGTGCGACGCACGCTGCCGCGCTCAACCAGGCCGCCAACGCGCAGGCGCCTGCCTTCAGGCGCCTCGCCCGCGGCAATCTGGGTTGGCGTATAGAAATACAGCATGTTCTGCTCGAAAGCGGTCAGCACAAGCGCCGTCGCCGCCACCAGGCAAACAAGCCCGCTGGTCATCGCCACCATCCGGCGCCGGCGCGGAGTCACGCGCGCGACTCCCGGGCGCCTGACACGCGCAACTCCCAGGCGCCCTCTTCCGGCGCGGCATTCCGGTGCCGAATCTGACGATGCACGTCGTGCAGGCGCCGGCGCGCGGTCAGCATCAATCCCGCGAGGATCGCAAACGACAGCCCAACGCAGGGCCAGACGAACGCGCCGTATCCACCCATGGCCAGAAATTCGCTCATGCGCCCACCGCCACCACGTCGCGCACCCAACGGGCGCCCCGCTCGCGCAACAGCACTTCCGCCCGTGCCCGGGTCAGCGTGACCGCAAGGGAAAACAGCACCGCACCCACTATCATGACCAGCAGGGGCCAAAGCATATCCCAGGTAATCGCCGGCGCCGCAAGGCGGGAAATGGTCGGTCCCTGGTGCAGGCTGCTCCACCATTCCACCGAGAACTTGATGATGGGCAGGTTCACCACGCCCACCACGGCGAGAATGCCGGCCGCGCGGTCCGCGGTCGAACGCTCCTCCAGCGAGGCGTGCAGCAGCATGTAACCCAGGTAGAGGAAGAACATCACCAGGACCGAGGTCAGCCGCGCGTCACCCCAGCTCCAGTATGCGCCCCACATGGGCTTGCCCCACAGCATGCCGGTCGCCAGCGCAAGCCCGGTAAACGCCAGTCCCACCGGCGCGGCGGCCGCGGCGATGGCATAGGCGAGCTTCATCCGCCACACCAGTCCGATCGCCGAGCCGATGGCCATCAGGGCGTATAGCTGCATCGCCAAATAGGCGGCCGGGACGTGGAAGTAGATGATGCGGTAGGCATCGCCCTGCTGGTAGTCCGGCGGCGCAAGCAGCAATCCCCCGAAAGTCCCGACGGCGATGGCCGCAAGACCCGCCCCAAGCATCCAGGGCTCGAGGCGCGCCGCAATCCGGTAGAAATGGGGCGGCGAAGCAAGCTTGTGAAGCCAGTTGGGAAGTCGCATCTTGGGCAGCCGGATGGGATGAGGACCAGGCGAAGTTCAGCCCCCTATTTTAGCTTGTGAGTTGGGCGGGAGGGCGTCCCGCCCTCCTTTCAGTTCGCCGTAGCGCGGAGCGCAGCGCCCGCAGCCCAGGGCAGCAGCCCCAGAGCCAGCAGAAGAAAAGCCCCGAGCATCATCAGCGGCGCGTCTACCGGCAGGCCGTCGACCGCCAATTCCGTTCCCCTGACCCCAAAAAGCAGTACCGGCAATGACAGCGGCAAAACCAGCAGCGCCAGCAATCCCACGCCGCGGCGCAATCCCGCGGTCAGCGCCGCGGCCACGGTCGCCAGCAGGATCAGCGCCGGCGTCCCCAGCGCCAGGGTGGCCGGAAGGACCAGCAGTGCAAGTCCTTCCATCCCGTAGCTGGCGGCAAGCAACGGCGAGAGCAGCACCAGGGGAAGCCCGAATACGCACCAGTTGGCGCCCGCCTTGGCCAGCGCAAGCCAGGCCGGATCCACCGCGCTCAGAAGCATCAGGTCCAGCGTCCCGTCCTCCCGGTCGGGTTGAAACAGCAGCGGCATGGCGATCAGCATCGAAAGGAACGCCACCACCCAGATCACCCCTGCGCCCCATCGTGCGAGCAGCTCCGGCTCCAGTCCCGCAACAATCGAAAAAAGGGACGTGGATATAAGAAAAAATACAATATTAATAATAATATGTATCCACTTCTTAAAGTAGATCAAGAATTCCTGCTGCAATACTGACAGCCAGATTCTCATCCCCGCACCCCAAGAAACAATTCAGAAACCTGAACCTGGAATTGCCAATCCATCCGATGTCCCGCCAACACCGCGCACCCGCCTGCGAGGAGATGCGAATTCAGTTCCTGCTGCAGCCACTCCCTGCCCCGTGCGTCCAGGTTCGCATCCGGCTCGTCCAGCAACCACAACGGAGGGCCGGAACCAATCAGGCCGGCCAGCGCCAGGCGCCGGCGTTGTCCGTACGACAATTGCGAGGCGGTTCGCTCCTCGAGTCCGCCCAGGCCCGCCTTCTCCAGCAACTCGCCTTCCCTTCCGCCTGAGCCTGCCAGCCGCAGCGCAAACGCCAGGTTGCGGCGCACGCTCAGTTCGCCCTTGACGCCATCCTTGTGGCCCAGCCACCCCAGGCAACGCAGATAGCGCGCCGGGTCGCTGCGGAAGCCCACGCCATTCAGTTCAACCGTTCCGGTTTCCAGCGGCAGCAGTCCTGCCAGCGCCCGCAACAGGGAAGTCTTGCCGGAACCGTTCGACCCCTTGAGCAGCAGCAGAGAACCCGGCGCCAGGCTGAAGGACAGTTCGTGGAAAAGGCGCCGTTCCCCGCGCCAGAGAGTCAGCCCTTGCGCCGCAAGCATGGTGGTTTCCAGTGCCAGTGCCGTGTCACGACGCTAGTCGATTCTCACCAACAGCTTGCCGAAATGCTCGCCCCGGGTTATCGAACCGATGGCTTCAGGGCCTTCAGACAAGGCGTACTCGCGGTCTATGACGGCGGAAATCCCGTGCTCGACCAGGTGTGCTCTCAACGCCCGATGGTCGTCGCGGGCGCCCACTGTAATTCCATGGATGCCGGCGCATTTTCCGATCAGGCCCATGGCGTTCAATTCGGCGCTCACGCCGCCCAGCGCACCCAGGACCCCGATGGACCCGCCGAGACCCAGGGCCTGCAGCGACTGACCCAGCGTGCCCATTCCGCCGGTCTCCACCACAACATCCACGCCGCCCCCGGCGCGCTGGAAGGCCTCCGCCCCCCACTCCGGCGTCTGCTTGTAGTTGATCGTCTCGTCCGCGCCCAGTTCCCTGGCGCGCTCCAGCTTCTCGTCGCTGGAAGAGGTGATGACCGCAGTCGCCCCGAAGGATTTTGCGAGTTGCAGACCAAAGATGGACACGCCGCCGGTGCCCAGCAGCAGCACCCTGGAGTCCGGCCCCACGGGACCGCCGCAATGCAGCGCGGTCCAGGCGGTCACGCCCGCGCAGGCCAGCGAGGCTGCCGTTTCCGTGCTCATTCCGTCCGGCACGGGCAACAATGCCGATTCCGGGAATACCCCCAATTCGGTGAGAGCCCCCGGCGCCTCGCATCCCGTGGTGCGGGTTCGCACGCCAGGCCGCACCGGCTGCGATTCCCAGTCCTGCCAGAACACCGTCATGACGCGGTCGCCCGGCTGAAACTGCGTGACCTCCGCGCCTACCGATTCCACCTCCCCTGCCCCGTCGGACAACGGTATCAGCGGGTAGTCCTTGCCGCCGCCGTAGATGCCGGCGCAGATCATGAAATCCCGGTAGTTGATCGCGGCCGCCTGCATCCGCACACGCACCTCGCCCGGCCCGGGCTCCGGCGCCGCGCCTGAAAAGACTTGAAGGTTTTCAAGGCCGGACGCCGTCAACTGCACGCACTGCATAAGTTTCTCCCTTGCAAGGTTCCAGATGAATTGGTGATAGAGGGCGGATTGTGCCCTATTCCCCCCTGGAAAGGCGTTCAATTCGCTGGCGCTTCCTCCACTAGCCAAGATCGCCGATTCTGTATAGCCTTAGGGTGACAGGGTATTCACACATTGACCGGGGACCGGGACCATGCAGAAACCGACACTGAAGGACGTTTACCGCCCTACCCATGACGAGGCGGCAAGGCACGCATTTGTAGGTGCGTTGAAGGGTTACGTGAACGGCCCGCTGGAGGCGCGTCTTGCAAACCATTACGAGGAACGCGTCAAACCTGCCTTCGTGGAAACCCACGGGCGCGCACCGGAGAACCGCCTGGACGGAACCAAAGCCTTTCGCGGGGACCACCTGTATCAACTCTGGGGCAGCTCGGTGTTTACCTCCCAGGACCTCATGTGGGAGACGGTGGGCGAGACCTGCGATCGTCTGCTGCCTGCATTCGAAGCGCGCCGGCAGACACTGGCGGAAAAGGAACCGCTGGGGCGTCTCGAAATCAAGGAGGACTTCATCCCGCCGGCCCCCATTCGCCGCGTGGAGATACATCGCCAGCCCGGCGGCTATTTCGGGCAATCCGGCGATACAAGCCTGCGTCTGGGCATGGACTACATGGGAACGGGCGAGCTTTATCGTGCCGCCAAGGGCCTGTCCGAAGGCGACGAGGTCGGGGACCCCGGAATGGGGAAATACCTCCTCGGCGCTCTTGGACGCCGGTTTCCCGATGTCAATCCGGCTTCCGTGCTCGACCTGGGCTGCGGCGTCGGCGTCCACACCGTTGCCTACAAGCAGGCATTCCCGGATGCCCAGGTGTGGGGCGTGGACCTGTCCGCGCCTTTCCTGCGGTTCGCCCATGTGTGGGCCGAAGACAAGGGTCTGGCGATCAACTACCGGCAGGCGTGCGCGAGCAAGACCGGCTTCGCCGACGGTCACTTCGACCTGATCGTCTCTCACATCATGTTCCATGAAACCTGGCATGACGTGCTGCCCGGCATCATGGCCGAAGCCCATCGCCTGCTCGCGCCCGGCGGGATCTTCCTGAACGCCGACGTGCCGTATCAGCCCGAACGCCTGTCGATGACCAAGCAGGTCACCAACCACTGGCAAGTCGTTAACAACGGCGAACCGTTCTGGACCGGCTTTGCCGATACCGATGTCCGCGAGTCCCTGATCGATGGCGGCTTCAACGCGCAAGACGTGTTCGCGGAGTACGACCCCCTGGGTTCGGGCGAGTACTTCATCTTCGGCGGGGTCAAGGCTTGATGGCGGCGGGCAACGCCGAGAGCAGCCGACCCTTCAAGCTGGCGCGGCCGCACCAGCTGAAGGAGCTCGGGCCCGATCAACTGATTGCCGTCATATGGCGCCTCGCAATGGAAATCTGCGTGCTGCGGGACCGCCTCCGCACGCATGAAAGTCTGTTTGCCGAGAAGAACCTGCTTTCGCGGGACGACATCGAAGCCTATTCACCCTCGAAGGACGAATCCGCCGCGCGTCTGAAGGCCCGCACCGAACTGATCGAGAACATCGTCAACGACCTGAGTTAGCCGATACGGCCAGGAGAATTAAGCCATGTGCGACGATCGAACATTCAGGGAATCCGACGAGTACCTGAAAAACCGGAACGACCTGACGCGACGCAAATTCAACGCGCTTTCGGCGGGGGCCGGGCTTTCAATGCTCCTGCCGCGGGGCGCCGGTGCCGAGGAGGTCACCGAGCAGGACGTCGAAGTCACTACACCCGATGGCGTGGCGGACTGCTACCTCGTGCATCCCGCTTCCGGACGCCATCCCGGTGTCCTTGTATGGCCAGACATTCTGGGGCTGCGGCCGTCATACCGGCAGATAGGCCGGCGCCTCGCCGAGTCGGGTTACTCGGTTCTCGTGGTAAATCCCTTCTACCGCTCGGCGCGCGCACCGGTCGTGCCCGAAGGCGCGACTTTTCAGGACGAGTCGGTCAGGAACAAGGTATTTCCGCTCGCGCGCCAGCTCAGCGCCGAAACTCATGTCACCGATGCGCGGGCATTTGTCGATTTCCTCGACTCCCGGCAAGCAGTCGATCCGGACCGCAAGATGGGCACCACCGGGTACTGCATGGGTGGTCCGATCACGATGCGCACCGCGTGGGCGCGCGCGGACCGTATCGGCGCCGGCGCCTCATTCCACGGCGGCGGGCTCGTGACCGACCGGCCGGACAGTCCCCATTTGCTGGTCGCGGAAATGGACGCGCACTACCTGTTTGCCATCGCCGAGAACGACGACGACAACGAACCTGAAGTGAAAAACGTGCTGCGCGAAACCTTCGCGGCCGCGGAACTTCCCGCTGAAATCGAGGTCTACGAGGGGGCGCTGCACGGCTGGTGTTCGCTGGATTCGTCCGTCTACAACGAGGCGCAGGCCGAACGGGCCTGGAGCCGTCTGCTCGTACTGTTCGAAACGGCGCTCGCCTGACGCGAACCCAGGCAATCACCATCTCGGGATCAGTTTTCAACGCGCTGAAGGATAAAGAACGTATATCCCGCCTCATCGGAGTAACGCCGTGAGATGTCGATTTCCTCCTGAATACTCTCAAGGACTTTCAGGACGCCGGCGTCACGATGTCCCGCAAGTTCCGCTACGCGTGCTTCAAGCGGAACGTAGTAGGCGTCGTGTCCTTCCCTGGGCACACGGAAGCTGCTGACCACCCGATATCCAATAGCCTCGGCACAAGAGCAAATCGAAGTTTCGGTCGCCATTTCTGGATATTCGGTCGCCCAGAATCGGCTCGGCGTCTCCGAAGGGTCATCTGTCCACCAAGCAAAGCCGCTGAATACGACGCAGCCATCCGGGCGAAGCCAGCGATGCCACATGTCCAGCGCACGCTGGATGCCAATGACATAGATGGAACCTTCGGCCCAGATGAGATCCATGCTGCTCTCGGCGACCTTGACGGCGGCCATGTCCCCCAGCAATGGATAGACGCGGTTTGCTACACCGGTGTTGCGCGCGTCTCTGGCCAATCTCTCAAGAAACGGGGCATAAATATCCACGGCCGTAACATGCGCATCCTGAAGCGTTTTCGCCAGAATCAGGGTCGTGCGACCGTGTCCTACTCCCAAGTCAAGAACCTGTAGAACGGAATCGCGGCACGGAACCGCGTCAAGTGCACGCAGTGTTGAAGCGTCATTGCCCGGGGCGCCTTGCGACAGGGGGCTAAAGATCTCGTATATGAGGTCGTCAGTACTCATCCACCTCCAGGTCCGATTTTTTTCGCACAACCTACTGCGTATTCCGAAGCAAAGTAGCCACTTGTTCTAATCGAAAGTAGCCACCCGCGTGGCTACATTGCGTGGAATACGCAACCTACGCGATTCGAAGACTGGGCCGCGCGCGGTGCCGCTCGGAGAGGCGGCGCAGGCGCACGTCGCGGCGCTGCCCGGTAACCGCAACCCCGACGCTTTCGTGTTCCCGAACTATGCCCGCGGCAAGGGGTACGATTCGTTGCTCGATTGCTGGCGCACGGTCTGCACGGATGCGAAGCTCGGCAGCCTTCGCCTGCATGACCTTCGGCATACCGCCGCCAGTCAGGCGGTCATGGCGGGCGAAAACCTGCCGCTCGTCGGCAAGCTGCTCGGTCACCGGCGGCACCGGACCACGGCGGGTTACGCTCACCTCGCCGACGGGCACCTCGTCGAGGCGGCGGAGAAGGTCGGGAACATAATTGCGGCGGCAATGCTTTTGGATGAACACAACGATCAATCTTGAGGAATTGGGCACCAACAAATGCGATCACCCGTTTCACAATCAGTCAATTGTCCTAGAAATGGTGGCTGACCTCCTCGTTTCACCACCGCGCTCTTGAATTGATTCTGCGTCAAGCCCTCGGCGACGGTACGATCCCGTTTGTAGAACACCGTGCCCGCAAGATTTGTATTGCTAAAGTTTGCACCAGAGAACCTTGCACCAGCCACCTGAGCGCCGGTTAAGTCTGCACTATCCAATATGGCGTCGGAAAAATCTGCAAGCACACTCGACTCGATATCTCGCATGATAGAAAATGACAAATTGGCCCCAACGAAATTTGCACCGCCCATTTTGGACCCCGAAAGGTTCGCTCCTAGAAGATGCGCGTCAGAGAAATTGGTCCGGCCTAGGACAGCATCAGACAGGTTTGCGCGCTCAAGCCGCGCTCTTGATAGGTTCAATTCATAAAGATTCTCACTTCGGAGATCCGAGCCATTCAAGTTTAGCTTGAACTCCGCTTGTGCTTCGACGGCGATATGCGCATCGCTTCGACTTCCGATCACCCGTAAAGCCGAACGAACCGCTATTCTCGGCGAACGCACATCTTCGGATTCATGGACATCCTCTTCACCGTATCTCCTATCGTGTTCAGTCTGTTCCTCACGCCGCGATGAATGACGAACGAAAGTGCATAGCAATTCCATGACCTGAACGTGGTAGTCACTCGGATGATCCTGTGCCAATCGAGCGAGTTCAGCGATACCTGCAACACGAACCCATACCTTGTCACTGTCGAGCATTTCCGAGTTCCGTTGGTAGCGCTTACTCAACCAATCGTCATGGGCAATCTCCGCCTGCTGTCGGGCCGCGTCGGCCTGACGCTCGGCCACTTTACTGCGCCAGATAGCGATAGGCAGGCCAACCACAGCCGTGGCAGCGAGAGCAAGATTGCGAAGCAACGCACTGCCCGACTCGCCGCCAGTTATCCAATCCCAATATTCAATGGACACGATTACTCCGGTGAGCAGAACAATGAGAGTCCATATGACTACTCCCATGGATTCAGGTGACGCAGTGTATGGAAATTTCCAGTCTGAACGTTTCATGACGCTCGCGTAACCTGAGTTCGTTGCCGTTGTTGTTTCTTCTTGTAGCCCGTCCCCAGCGGCGTTCGCATCTTCTCATACAACATGAACAGATGCTCGACACGCTCGCGTTCGGAATCGAATCCGCCACGCCTGTAGAGCCGATCCACGGCCCGGTCAATCGCCTGATGCGCCCAGCGCAGGTCCGGCGGCATCAAGTCGGGATCGTAGAGGTTGGCCAGCGTCGCGCCCGGATGCGCGGCGCGGGCATCGAGCACGGCTTGCGCCAGTGGCTCCAGCCGCGACAGGTCCGCCTCCTTGGGCGGTAGCGGGAAGGTGTTGTAGTTGACGCCCACCGAATACTGGTAGTCGCTTTTCAGCCGACCGCCAATGTACCGCGTCCATGCCATGTGCATGGCCGAAGTCAGCAACGCGAAGTCCGAGAGAGTCGCATTCGCCAGCAAGCGCAGCTTGTTGCTCGGAATTGTCGGCGGCTCCAACCAGCCAATGGGCGCGTATTCGCGCCGCTCCGAACTGACCTCTGGGATCACCAGAAACGGAGCGGTTGGAATGACGTTCACATGGTAGAGCGTCGGAGTCCCCGCGAGCTTCCGCGTGGGCGCGCTCTTGCTTGCCTCGCGGTAGGCGCGGACGGAAGTGATCCGCTCCCGCACTCGCGGCAACGTCGCCAACACTTCGGGCGGCGTGTCGTGCAGCGCCAGTATGCAGCGTTCACCGCCCTGCAAGTACTCTCGCGCACCCACGTACGGGCGAAGCCATGGGGCGGCCTCCGGTTCCGCTTCCAGAAATTCGGCGCTTTCCTCCGCGTCGAAGATGTAATTGCCGCCGTCGATGGGTTTGGAACCGATCACCAACCGATTCATCCCATTGATCGGCGCGCTTTCCTCCCGCACCACCAGATGCGGATCGGACAAACCGCTTGCATCGAACAGGTACGGGGATAGCACCGCGTGGCCGCTTTCCTCCGGCTCGCCGTTGTTGTCGGGGTAGCTGAACAGCCGCTTCTCAGCTCGTGCGGCCTCCTGCCGGTCGAGGCCGAGAATGACCACATGCACATGCGCCTTGCCGCGCGCGTCCGACCCCCAGGCGAAAGTCCGGTGCGCGAACGCGATCTCAAGCCCGCAACGTCCGAACAGGACTGGCCACAGTTGCGCGACCTGCTCGCCCTGCGTGAGCGAGTTTGTCGCGACGAAGCCGATCCGGGCATCGCCGCCGTTCACGTACTCCCCCGCCTTGATGAACCACGCGGCGACATAATCGAGCGTCCCGCCGCTCTTGCCGAGCGCGGCAATCCCGCGCACCTGCTCACGCTGGCCCGGCGTCTGGTATTTCGCGCCCACGAACGGCGGATTGCCGAACACGAACGAGCACTCGCCGGGCGGCAGCAGTTCGGACCAGTCCGTTTCCAGCGCGTCGCCGTGGACGATGTGCGGCGACTTCTCAAGCGGGATGCGCGCGTACGTCTGCCCGAACTCCAGGCTCAGCCGGTTGTTCATGATGTGGTCCGTCATCCACAAGGCGGTTTCGGCGATGCGGGACGGGAACTCGCCAAGCTCGATCCCGTAGAACTGGTCCACGTCCACCGCCGACAGGTCGGACGCCAAGGCGTCCATCTGCCTCCCCATCTGCGACTTCGGGTAAATCTCCCGCAACACCTCAATCTCAAGCTCCCGAAGCTCCCGGTAGGCGATGATGAGGAAGTTGCCACAACCGCACGCTGGATCGAAGAACTTCAGGCTGCCGAGCTTCGCCTGAAACTGCCGCAGCGCCGCGAGGCGTCCCCGGCCCCGACGCACCCGCAACCGCTCGAACTCGGCTCGCAGGTCGTCCACGAACAACGGCTCGATCACCTTGAGGATGTTCTTCTCGGTTGTGTAGTGCGCACCCTTGGCGCGACGCTCCGCCGGGTCCATCACCGACTGGAACAGCGCGCCGAAGATCGCGGGCGAGAGTCGCGACCAGTCGAACCGGCAGGCATCAAGCAGCGCCCCGCGCATGGCCGCGTCGAACGAGAATGTCCGCAGGTGCCCCTTGAACAAGTCGCCGTTGACGTAAGGGAACCGCGCCAGATCCTCGTCAAGCGTCGCGGGCCGACCGCTTTCTGGTGTGTCGAGCACCTCAAACAGTTGCGCCAGCCAGGGCCCGAGATCGGCCCCATCCTCGCCGGTTCGCGTCTCAAGGAAATCGAGGAAGATGTCGCGCGGCTCGAACACCCCGGTGTCGTCGGCGAACATGCAGAACACGACGCGCACGAGGAAGCGTTCCAGATCGTGGCCCCCGTGTCCGGCATCGGCGAGCGCGTCGTGCAGCCGCCCGACCAACTCGGCCGCCTCGATATTCGCCGGATCCTGATCGCGGAACGTGCGGCGCTGCACGCCAAGGATGAAGCCGAACGACTCGACATGCGCGGGCAGGTCCGGCAGCGCGAACTCGACAACCGTGCGCTCGTCGAGATCATGAAGCTCGAAGGTCTGGAAGTCGCTCACCAGAACGAAGCGCGGGCGGTCGCGCTCGCGCAGCGCGTCAAAGTACTCCCCGGCCTGCCCGTAGGCTTTTTCGAGATCGCGCCCGGCGCTCTTCTGTTCGACGATGAGAACGCCGGGCCAGAACAGGTCGATGTAGCCCGAGCGGTCGTTCAGCTTCGTGACGTGTTCCTCGTAGCGCGCCACCGAGCGCCGACGAACCCCGAAGACCTCGAAGAAGTCGTTGTAGAAGCTCTGTGTTTCGCTGGTTTCCCGAACGGCGTTGTGCCACTCGCGGGCGAACCGTGCCGCCCGGACACGAACTTCGTTCCACGACAGGCGCATCAGCCCGAGCCGGCAGCGCCGATGGCGCGGGCCTCGATCATGCGTGCAGCGCCCCCACGCGCCGGTCCGCAGCCATCCGGTCGCGCCGCGCCCGCGCAAGCTCGTAGCTCGCCTGCATCCGCATCCAGTGCTCGGCGGTGCCCCAGCCGATGTCCTCCAACGCCAGCGCCATGGTCGCCGACACGCCCGCCTTGCCGTTCAGCAGGCGCGACAGCGTGCCGCGCTCGCAGCCGAGATGCGCGGCCGTCTCGGTCACGTTCCAGCCCACATCGTCCATGCTCTCGCGGATCAGTTCGCCCAGGTGCGGCGGGTTCATCATCGGGCCGGCGCGCTCGCTTGCAATGTCGTTCATGGTTAGCACTCCCCTTCGGTCAGTGGTAGTCGATCAGGTCCACGTCCACGGCTTCCCCGTCCTCGAAGCGGAACACCACGCGCCAGTTGCCGGAGACGCGAACGCTCCACTGGCCCGCGCGGTCGCCCTTCAGGGGATGCAGCCGGAAACCCGGCGCGTCGGCGCTTCGCGGATGCGCTGCCTCTTGCAGCCGGAACAGGATGCGCTTCAGCCGTGGCGCCAGTCCGGCAGGCACCCGCGCGGGATTGTCCCTCTCGTGCAGCGCCCGCAGTCCCTTGTGCCTGATCCTCATGCCGTACTGTAACGCGCCGCGCCACACGCCGCAAGCGTTCGCCGTGCCGTCATATCTGCCGATGCCGATGCGCGGCGGTAACATGTGCACCGCCCGGCGCGGCGGTTCGGGAACCCCTCCCGCAGGTGCACGGCGGGCGCTGCCGCTCAATCGCCGCTCGGGCTAAGTGCCGGATGCATAACGGCTTTCATCGCCCGAAGGTTTGAGCAGGCAGGAAGCGCGATAGCGACGCCCTTCGGCGCGTGGTTTTCACACCCTACCCTTCTACAGGTTTGAAACGAACTGGCCGATTCGATCGATGCCCTCCTCAATACGCGATTGACCGAGCGCGAATGAAATCCTGACAAATCCCTCCCCTGCGGCGCCGAAGCTTGATCCGTCTATCAAAGCAACGCTTGTTTCCGCCAGGAGGCGGTCCTGAAAGATGCGCCCCGACAATCCGGTCTTCGTGATATTCGGAAAAACATAAAACGCGCCGCCGGGCGCCTGGCAGGAAAACGAGGAAATCTCATTCAGCCGGTCGACCAGGCGTGATCGGCGTGCAGCAAATTCCGACACCATCGCGCGCACGGTGTCCTGCGGCCCCTCCAGCGCCGCAAGGCCGCCCAACTGAGCAGCGGTATTCACGCAGGAATGACTGTTGATGGCGAGCCGCGAGACTGCATCCATGAGTTGCCGGGGCCATACCGAGTATCCCAGGCGCCATCCCGTCATCGCGTAGGTCTTGCTCCAACCGTTCAGCACGATCAAGCGGTCGCGAATGTCCGGGTACTCAAGAAGGCTCACAGGGCGGCGTTCATCAAAATAGATCTGGTCATAGATCTCGTCGGACAGAATGGCGACCTGGGGATGGTCCAATAGTCCCTCGACCAGGCGGTCCATGTCCTGCCCGGCAGTCACGCCGCCGGTCGGATTGGCGGGTGAATTCAGGATGATGAGTCGCGTGCGCTCCGTGACCTGCGACAGAACAGACTCGGGATCGAGAGAAAAACCACGCGATTCCTCCAGGCGATAGGGGATCGCCCCGGCTCCGGAAAAATCAATCATTGAGCGATAGATCGGAAACCCGGGATCCGGGTAAAGGATTTCCGCCCCGGACTCGCCGAACATGAGCATCGCGAAGAACATGACCGGTTTGGCGCCGGGAGTGACGAAGACCAGGTCGGGCGCGACGTCGATTCCGAGCCGCCGGTGCAGATTGGCTGCAACCGCTTCGCGAAGGGCCGGCAGACCCGGCGGATCGGTATAGCCGTGATGACCGTCCCGCAGCGCTTTGCGGGCCGCCTCAATCGCGGTCTCCGGCGGTTGAGCGTCAGGCTGTCCTATACCCAGGTTGATGACGTCGCAGCCATCCGCCGCCATTCGGTTCGCACGCATGAGGACGTCAAATGCGCTTTCCGTTCCCAGCCGGTTCATTCGCGCGGCAAGCGTCAATTCATTCATTTCCCGTGCCTCCCCGGAGTCCGACAAGGGAACACTACTGCAGGCCCGGGAGCCACAGGCAAAGTGCGGGTATGGACAGGATGAGCGCCAGGACAAGGAGTCCGCTCAAAAGGCATGGAACGACGCCTCTGAATGACTCGCCGAGCGGGGTTTCGCCGTCCAGCGAGTTGATCACATAGACGTTGAGGCCGATCGGCGGCGTAATCAGGCCGATCTCGACCGCGAAAAGAGCCAGAACTCCAAACCAGATGGCGATCTGCTCCTCCGTATAGCCGAAGTCGAGCCCGGTCAACAGCGGGAAGAAGACCGGTACCGTCAGCAGGATCATGGCCAGACTGTCCATCACGCAGCCGAGGACCAGGTAGATCAGCAGGATGCCGGCCAGAATCAGTATCGGCGACAGTCCGGACCCGGACAGGGCGTTGGCCAGCTCCGTCGTAACCTGTGAGAGCGCCAGAAAGCTGTTGAGAATCTGCGCCGATACCAGGATGAGGAAGATCATCCCGGTGGCTTTCGCTGTTTCGAGCAGGCACGACGCGAAGGCGGCCCAGCTCAGCCGGCCCGAAGCGATCGCGAACAGGCCCGTAGCCGCCGCGCCGATGGCCCCGCCTTCCGTCGGGGTGAACAGGCCGAAATAAATGCCGCCGATTACCGAGACGAAGATGAGCGCAACCGGCCACACCATGCCCAGACTGCGTATGCGTTGGCGGATCGGCACCGCCGCAACCGCAGGGCCAGCCTCGGGTTTGAACCGCACATAGGCGGCAATCGCAACCGAATAGCCAACCGTCGCGATGAGTCCCGGCGCCACCGCGGCCAGAAACAACTTGCCGATCGACTGCTCGGTGATGACCGCGTAGATCACCAGAATCACAGACGGGGGGATCAGGATGCCGAGCGTTCCGCCGGCGGCCAGGGCGCCGGTAGCCAGACCGCCCGAATACCTGTGGCGCTTCATCTCGGGCAGGGCCACCGAGGCCATCGTCGCGCCAGTGGCGATCGAGGAGCCGCAGATCGAGCCAAACGCAGCGCTCCCGAAGATGGTCGAAATTGCCAGTCCGCCGCGGTAGTGGCCTGTCCAGGCGCGGGCCGAGTCGAACAACAGACGGCCGAGCCCCGCCCGGGTCGCAAACTGTCCCATCAGCAGGAACAACGGCAGCACGGACAGCGTATAACTGGAAACGCGCCCGAAAGGCACGGTATTCAGCAGATTGAGGAACGCCGGCCATCCCGCGAGCGAGGCGAAACCGAAGCCGCCGGCGACGAACATGGCTACCGCGACCGGCATCCTCAGCGCGATCAGCAGCAGGCAGACGCCGAACATCAGGGCGCCGAACTCGACGCTGGTCATCGTGCCGGAATCTTCAGGTGACGAAAGAGCAGCAGAATGCAGACCGCGCTCAGCAAGCCCGCGCCGAGTACGGCCGAGAAATAAGCCCAGTGGATCGGAATGCCCAGAAACATCGTCGTCTCACCGTCGTCGAACTTGTGCATGCCGCCGATGAACAGCCGCCAGGCGATCAGGCTCGCAACGATGGCGAACGTGATGTTGTGCACCGCGTCCAATGCCGCCTTCCAACGTGTAGGCATTCTCCCGGTAAACAATTCCACGACGATATTGGCGTTGGTGATGTGGCAGTACGGGAAAAAGGCAAACGCCGCGATCCCGATGGCGAGTTCGGTGATTTCATAATCGCCGGGGACCGGCGCGTTGAACAGGTAGCGCCCGAGAACGCTGACTACCGTCATCGCCATCACACCGACCAGCAGCAGCCCTCCCACCAATGCGACGGCTCGCGCCAGCCGCTCCAGCCAGCGCGTCAGCCTGCCGTCAGGGCTCATTGGCGTATTTCGCCACCAGGCGCCTAGCATCGGCGAGCAGGGTTTCGCCGTCGTGTCCCGCGGCGCCCACTTTGTCCAACCATGCGTCGATCACCGGCGTAGTGGCCGACCTCCAACGCTCGCGCTCCGATTCCGAAAGCGGAAATATCGCATTACCGCGTTGCGCGGCAAGGTTGCGGCCCGTCTCTTCATCGTCCTGCCATAACCGGCCCAGGCGCTTGGCGAGCGCCATTCCCGTGGACTCATCGATCGCGTTCCTGATGTCCTCCGGCAAGCCGAGGTAACGCGCCTTGTTTATCGTCAACACGAACAGCACGCAAGCCAAGGAAGCCTCGGTATGGGCTCGAGTCACCTCATGGAGGCGGAAGGGCTTCATGATGGACCACGCTACCCATACGCCGCCCACGACGCCCCGCGACAGCGCCTCGTAGACATCCGAAATCGGCATGCCCACCGGAACTGCGCCGAGGGCCTCAATTGTCGCGGCGCTGGCGTGCGAAGGGACTCGAATCTTGACGCCTGCCAGCTCTTCAAGCCTGCGAACCGCCCGATCGGTCGTGTGGATATGGGCAGGCGCGGCAGTATGAAACACCAGGGGATGCGTATCCCGGTATTCATCCTGCATCCATTTGCGATGGAACTCCATCATGGCCTGGCTGGTAGCTTCCGCGTCGCTGCAAACGAAAGGCAGTTCGAACACCTCGGTCAACGGAAATCGCCCAGGCGAGTAGCCCGGCGAGGTCCAGACGATGTCCACCACGCCGTCACGGGCCTGTCCATAGAGATCCGATGCCTTGCCGCCCAACTGCATCGCCGGAAACACCTGTACCCGCACCTGCCCACCCGAGCGCTCTTCAAGCTCTCTGGACCATGGAATGAGAAACGAACTCACAGCCAGGGCATTGGGTGAATTGAAGGTGTGCACCCGAAGCGTGACCGTTTCGGCGGCAGCGGTATTCACGAGAGCGCAGAGTATTGCCGCGGCGACTGAGCCGACCGCCGGTCGGCTGATCACGTTCGGCATCGCTGCCGTCATTGGTCGAGGTATTCTTGGAATCAATTGCGTTATCTTGGCCAGATCTACCAGGTCCGGTTCAGCGTAGGAAGGATTCCTCCTCAGCGTACCAGAGTACTGTGCGAAACCCTTTCTCCCCCTTGCAGTGCGTCGAGACGGACCCTGGAGAGTAAGATTGCGCCCGGGCGCTTTGTGACCGGCGCGGTCGAGGCACACTCGGATGTAGGCGCACCCAAAATTCCAGAGAGGCACGAATGAAAACATTCGCAGGGACAAGCGGCCCGCTGACCCGCCAATCGATGGCTTTCGTACTCGCCGGAGGGCGGGGAAGACGCCTGGAGGAACTGACGGACAAGCGGGCGAAACCGGCGGTCTTCTTCGGCGGCAAGAGCCGCATTATCGACTTCGCCTTGTCCAATGCCGTCAATTCCGGCATTCGCCGCATCGGCGTGGCCACGCAGTACAAGGCCCACAGCCTGATTCGCCATCTACAGCGCGGCTGGAACTTCTTTCAGGCCGAACGCAACGAGATGCTCGACGTGCTGCCCGCCTCCCAGCGGGTCGACGAGGGACGTTGGTATCTCGGCACCGTCGATGCCGTCACGCAGAACATCGACATCATAGAGAGCTACGGCGTGCGTTACATCGTTGTCCTCGCCGGCGACCACGTCTACAAGATGGACTACGGTGTCATGCTGGCTCAGCATGTCAACACCGGCGCCGACGTGACGGTCGGCTGCATCGAGGTGCCGCGCGCGGAGGCGAAGGGCTTCGGCGTAATGGACGTGGACGAGAACAGCCGTATCGTCCGTTTTGTCGAAAAGCCGGCCGACCCTCCCGGCATCCCCGGCGACCCGGAGAAAGCTCTCGCGTCCATGGGAATATACGCCTTCGAGACTGGCTTTCTGATCGAGCAGTTACACCGGGACGCGGCAGATCCGGAGTCGGACCACGACTTCGGCGGCGACCTCATTCCCTACCTGGTGGAGAATGGCAAGGCGGTGGCCCACCGCTTCTCGGATTCCTGCGTCATGACGGGTTCCGAACCGCGCCCCTACTGGCGCGATGTCGGCACCGTCGATTCCTTCTGGCTCGCAAACATCGACCTGACCGAGTTTGAGCCGGAACTCGACATCTATTCCCGCAACTGGCCCATCTGGACCTACGCGGAAGTGACGCCACCGGCCAAGTTCATTCATGATGAAAAGGACCGGCGCGGCTCCGCGGTCTCCTCCATGGTCTCCGGCGGCTGCATCGTCTCGGGTTCCAATGTCCTGCAGAGCCTGCTTTTCACTGGTGTTCATTGCCGCTCCGGCAGCCAGCTCAAGGGAGTAGTGGCCCTGCCCAACAGCGTCATCAACCGCAATGCGCGCCTGACCCGGGTGGTCCTGGACCGGGGCGTGAACATTCCCGAAGGCCTGGTGGCGGGCGAAGACCCGGAAGAAGATGCGAGACGATTCCGGGTCACCCCAGGGGGCACCACGCTGATAACGCAGCCGATGATCGACGCGCTTGGCGGCTGATCGCCCCGGGAAGGGACGGAACAGGAACCCGCTTCGCATGAAGGTGCTGTCGGTCGCTTCCGAGTGCGTGCCCTTCGTCAAGACGGGCGGCCTCGCGGACGTGGTCGGCGCCCTGCCGGCCGCGCTGTCCCCGCTCGGCGTCGAAATGCGGGTCCTGGTGCCGGGCTATCCCGCCATGATCGAGGCGCTTCCGGATGACGCCGAGGTGCATGAACTCGCCCGCCTGCCCGGGGGAAGAGCGCGGCTTCTCGCGGGACAGGCCGCGGGCATCGACGCCATGGTCCTGGATTCCCCCCGGCTCTTCAACCGGCCCGGCAATCCCTATCTGGGCCCCGACGGCAGGGACTGGCGCGACAACCACCTGCGCTTCGGCGCCCTGGGTCGGCTCGCCGCGCGCATCGCCACCGAGGGGGTCGGCGGCTGGAAGCCGGACGTGGTGCACCTGCACGACTGGCAGGCGGGCCTCGCCGCAGTCTGGCTCAGACTCGGCCG
The DNA here is from genome assembly GCA_963666765.1 of Gammaproteobacteria bacterium. Taxonomy (GTDB): domain Bacteria; phylum Pseudomonadota; class Gammaproteobacteria; order Steroidobacterales; family Foliamicaceae; genus Foliamicus. The sequence goes on along the minus strand of OY762933.1, from coordinate 508,293 downwards.
GCGGCGGGCGCCGCCTAGCCTGCTGACGATCCACAACATCGCCTTTCAGGGCCTCTTTCCTCCGGAAACAATCGCAACCCTGAGGCTGCCGAAGGCCGGGTTCCACCCCGAGGGTTTCGAATTTTTCGGACAGCTCGGCTTCCTCAAGGCCGGTCTGGTCTACGCGGAACGAATCTCGACGGTGAGCCCGACCTATGCCCGGGAACTCACGGACCCGGCGTTCGGCATGGGGCTCGAAGGGGTCATCGAAGCGCGGCGCGCGGAGATGCACGGCATCCTCAACGGCATCGACCGGGAGGCCTGGAATCCCGAAAGCGACCCCCATATCGCATCACGCTACTCCGCCGCGAGTCCGACCGGCAAGGACGGAAATCGCGTTGCCCTGGCCCGGCGGCTCGGGCTCCATGCCGCCCCCGACGCCCCCCTGTTCTGCGTCGTAAGCCGCCTCACCCGGCAGAAGGGGCTGGACCTGCTGCTGGAGGCGCTGCCCCGATTGCTGGCGCGCGGCGCGAGCCTGGCCCTGCTCGGCTCGGGCGACCCGGACCTGGAAAACGCGTTCCGGGAGGCGGCCGACCAGGAGCCCGACCGGATCGGGGTGGTCATCGGCTGGGACGAGCCCCTGGCGCACCTGATGCAGGCCGGCGCCGATGCCATCGTGGTCCCGTCGCGCTTTGAACCCTGCGGCCTCACCCAGCTCTGCGGTCTGCGCTACGGAGCCCTGCCGGTGGTCGCAAGAACCGGCGGCCTGGCGGACACGGTGATCGATGCCAACGATGCGGCGCTTCGGGGAGGAGTAGCCACCGGCTTCCAGTTCCCCGCAGGGTCCTCCGCAGCGCTCGCCGAGGCCATCGACCGGGCCTGCGACGCCTTCGCCAACGGGAAGGTCTGGTCGGCCATGGTGAACCGCGCCATGCGCGATCCCGTGGGTTGGGAAAAATCCGCCCATGCCTACGCCAGGCTCTACGCGGAGATGACGGAGAGCGCGCCATGACTCCGCAAGCGAGGTACAGGCTGCAGGCGGGACGGCCGGATCCCCTGGGCGTGCACTGGGACGGCGAAGGCGCGAATGTGGCCGTGTTCTCGGAACACGCAACCCGTATCGAACTCTGCCTGTTCTCCGAAGACGGCCGGCGGGAGACCGAGCGCCTGGTCCTGCCGGAACAAAGCGGACCCGTCTGGCACGCCTACGTGCCGGACCTCGCGCCGGGCGCGCTGTACGGGCTGCGCGCCCACGGGCCCTATGCGCCCAATGAGGGGCATCGATTCAATCCCAACAAGCTGCTGCTCGACCCCTACGCCCGGGCCCTGCACGGACACTTTGCCGTCGGCGACGAGTGCCTCGGCTACGATCCCGCATCGCCGGAGGGGGACCTCTCCTTCTCGCGCATGGACAGCGCGGCCGCCATGCCGAAGTGCGCGGTGACGGCGCCCGCCCCGCCGGTGCCGGCCGGAGAGCGTCCCGAAACGCCCTGGTCGGAAACCGTGATCTACGAAGCTCACCCCAAGGGACTCACCCGTCTGTGGGCCTCGCTGCCGGAGGAGCTGCGCGGCACCTACGAAGCCCTTGCCGCAGAGCCGGTGCTGGAACATCTCGTCTCGCTGGGCGTCACCGCGCTGGAACTGCTGCCCGTACACGCATTCCCGGACGATCGCTGGCTGGTCGAGAAAGGCTTGGTCAACTACTGGGGCTACAACAGCATCGCTTTCTTCGCCCTCGAGCAGCGCTATTTCGGGCCGGCGGGACCGTCCGGCTTTCGAGAGACGGTGCGCAAACTCCACGCCGCCGGGCTCGAGGTGATCCTGGACGTGGTCTACAACCACAGCGCCGAAGGCGATCAAAACGGGCCTACCCTCTCGTTCCGCGGCCTGGACAATGCCGCCTACTATCGCCTGCGCGATGGCCAGGAGCGCTACTACTGCAACGACAGCGGCTGCGGCAACACGCTCGATGTCTCCCACCCCTACGTGTTGCGCCTGGTGCTGGACAGCCTGCGCTGGTGGGTTGAGGCCATGGGGGTCGACGGTTTCCGGTTCGATCTGGCCACGACCCTGGGGCGGGAGGCCCACGGCTTCGACCCCCGGGGCGGCTTCCTGGACGCCCTGCGCCAGGACCCGGTGCTGAACCGGGCGAAGCTGATCGTGGAGCCCTGGGACCTGGGGCCCGGCGGCTACCGGCTGGGCGAGTTCCCGCCCGGATTCGCCGAGTGGAACGACGCCTTTCGCGACGGGGTGCGGCGCTTTTGGCGCGGCGACGCGCACGGCGCCCAGGACATGGCCGAGCGGCTGCTCGGATCGGCCGGCGCCTTCGACCGCGACGGACGCAGGAGCTGGTCTTCGGTGAACTTCATCGCCTGCCACGACGGCTTTACCCTGGCCGATGTCACCGCATACGGCGAAAAATGCAATGAGGCGAACGGCGAGAACAACCGGGACGGCCACCAGGAGAACTTTAGCGATAGCTGCGGCGTGGAAGGCGCGAGCGGGGATCCGGAGATCCGCGGACGCCGGGACCGGCGGCGGCGCAACCTGCTTGCCAGCGTCTTCCTGGCGCAGGGCACGCCCATGCTGCGCGCCGGAGACGAGGTGGCCGACAGTCAGAGGGGCAACAACAACGCCTGGTGCCAGGACAACGAGGTCGGCTGGATCGACTGGAACGCTTGCGACACGAATCTGCTTCGTTTCACCCGCCGGCTGATCGCCCTGCGCCGGGCTCACTGCTGTCTGAGGCAGACCCGCTTCCTGCGCGGACGGGAATGCGCCGGGGACGGGATGCCCGATGTCCAGTGGTTCGGTCTTGGGGGCGGTCCAATCGACTGGGAAGATCCAGGGCTTGACGGCTTCTGTGTGCTGCTCAGGGAGTCCGCTGAGACGCCGGCCTTTGCTGTCAACGGCGCGTGCATGGCGCTCGCTTTCAATCGATCGTCCGCGGAGGTTTCGACCCGGCTGCCCGCGCTCGCCAACGGCAGCATGTGGCTGCGCGTTCTCGACACCGCCCGTCCGGAGGCGCCCTGGACACCTTGCAGCGACCTTCTGCAACCGGTATCGCCGGAGTCGATCGTCGCCTTTGAATCCGGAGCCGGGCCGTGAGCGCAGTGTCCCCCTCCGGCGGCGCCCTTGCGAACCTGGCTGCAGCCATGGGTATCCTGCCGCGCTGGAGCAGCATTGCGGGGAAGGAGCAGACCACAGATCCCGACACGCAGCGGGCCCTGCTCCACGCCATGAGAGTGCCGGCGGCGACCGATGCCGAGATCCGGGAATCGCTTGAGGAACTGCGGGCGCGGCGCGCCGCCCGGCGCATCCCCGAGGAGATCGTCGTGAGCGCGGGCAAGGAAATCCGGTTTCCTCTCGGATTCGTTGCGGATTGGCGACTCGAACTCGAGTCCGGCGGCACGCTCGAAGGACGCGATAAAGGAGAGATTGCGCTTTCGCTCCCAGCCGGACTTCACCGCCTGAGCACCGGAAACGAGACTTGTCTCGTGATTGCTGCGCCGGAACAGGCGCCGGCGGTCGGCGACGTCGCGGGCCGCGACAGGGCCTGGGGTATCTCCGCGTCCCTCTACGGACTGTGTTCGGGGCGAAACCTCGGGGTCGGCGACTATCGTGACCTGGCCGACGCGGCCAGGCAGATGGCCCGGCTCGGCGCCGACTTCATCGGTATAAACCCGGTCCACGCCTGCGGTGCCGCCAGCGGAGGATTCAGCCCCTATTCTCCGTCCTGCCGCAGCGCCCTGGAGACGCGCCACATCGCCCCGGACGCATTGTCCGGAGTTGAACACTGCACCGCCGCGCGCCGGCTTCTGAAGCAACGTGCCGCCGGCCGGAAAGCAGCGAAAGGCGGCGGACTACTGGACTACGAGGCGCACGCGCGCCGGCAGCGGGAGATCCTCGAGGCCCTGTTTCGTTCGACGATAGAAGCCCAGGGGCCTGCCGCGGCCGACTTCGCCATGTGGCGGAATGGCCCCGGCCGGGAGCTGGAGTGGTATGCCCTGTTCGAGGCGATCGCCGGGGTCTACGGCCCCGACTGGCGCGCGTGGCCCGAGGCGCTCCAGGACATCCACAGCCCGGACGTGCTGCGGTTTGCGTCGCAGAACGAGCAGTCGGTGTGCCGGCATGCCTGGCAGCAGTGGCTTGCCGTCACGCAGCTTGCCGAGGCTCAGGCCGCCGCCAGGAATGCCGGCATGGCCTTCGGCCTCTATCTCGATATAGCGGTGGGTGTTTGTCCCGGCGGCGCGGACGTGTGGTCGGCGCCGGCCTGTTTCGCCCGGGGCGTGTCGCTCGGCGCGCCGCCCGACGCATTCAGCCCTCAGGGCCAGACCTGGAATCTGGCGCCCATCAGCCCCCCGGCTCTGCGGGCCGCGGGCTACCGCCCGTTCGTCCGGATGCTGCGCTTTGCCATGGCCCATGCCGGCATCGTGAGGATCGACCATGTGCCGGGGCTGAAGCGCAGCTTCTGGGTTCCGGAATCGGGCGCGCCCGGCGGCTACGTCAGCTACCCCCTGGAGTCCCTGCTTGCGCTGGTTCGGATTGAGGCGGCGCGAGCCGCGTGCATCGTCGTCGGCGAGGACCTGGGTTCGGTCCCCGGGGGCCTGCGACGGCGTCTCTCCGAAAGCGAATTGCTGGGCTCGGCGGTCATGCAATTCGAGAAGGACGCCAATGGGTTCCGGGCACCCCGGCTCTATCGCTACGCCAGCATCGCTTCAACCGGCACGCATGACACGCCGACCCTCAAGGGCTGGTGGGCAGGCCGGGACATCGAGTTGCGACACTCGCTCAGCCAGACCTCGCCGCAGGAGCGCGATGCGGCGCTCGCCGCGCGCGCCACGGAGCGAGTCGAGCTGTGCCGCCTGCTGGTGGAGGAAGGGCACGCGCCACCAGGTCTCGATCCCGCCGAACCACCAATGGACGCCGACCCGATCCTGGCCCCGATTCATGCCCTGCTCGCCGGCGCCGCATCCTCATTGTTCGCCGTCCGGCTTGATGACGCCCTGGGCATGGTCGAGCAGCAAAACCTGCCGGGCACGGTGGATGAACATCCCAACTGGCGGCGCCGCTACCCGGTAGCCGTGAAGGCGCTGGACCGCCACCCGGGCCTCGCCGCCATTGCGAGCGTTGTGGCTTCGATGCGGGGCGGAGCCCCCATTGGCGAACCTGTCGGCGAGGAGGTAACGAATTGCGCGTGAAGAGCGTTTCGACAAACCCCATCGCGGGACAAGAGCCCGGAACTTCGGGCCTTCGCAGGAAAACCGCGGTGTTCATGGAGCCGGGCTACCTGGAGAACTTCGTGCAGTCGGTATTCGACGCCGTGGGCGGGCTTGCCGGAAAGACGCTGACCGTAGGCGGCGATGGACGCTACTTCAACGACCTCGCGATCCAGACCATTCTCAGGATGGCCGCCGCGAACGGCGCCGCCCGGGTGCTGGTGGGCCGGGACGGCCTGCTCTCGACCCCCGCCGCCTCGGCGGTGATCCGCGCGCGCGGGACCGACGGCGGCCTCATTCTCTCAGCCAGCCACAACCCGGCGGGCGAGCACGGTGACTTCGGCATCAAGTTCAACATTCCCTCCGGCGGCCCGGCGCCGGAATCGGTCACCGATGCCATCTACCGGCGCAGTCTGAAAATCGACCATTACAGGATCCTGGACGCCGGGAACGTGGATCTCTCCACGACCGGCATACGGACCCTGGGCGCGATGAGTGTGGAGGTTATCGATCCGGTGGACATCCACGCCGGAATCATGCAGAGCCTTTTCGACTTCGACGCCATCCGCGCCCTCTTCGCCTCGGGCTTCACCATGCGCTTCGACGCCATGCACGCGGTGACGGGGCCCTACGCCAAGGCGGTTCTGGAGAACGAGCTCGGCGCACCTCCCGGCACGGTCTTGAACGGCGAGCCCCTGGCCGATTTCGGGGCCGGCCATCCCGATCCCAACCCGGTCCATGCCCGGACGCTCGTGGAGCTGATGACGGGGCCGGACGCACCGGATTTCGCCGCGGCTTCGGACGGCGACGGGGACCGCAACATGATTCTCGGCCGCGACATCATCGTCACTCCGTCCGACAGCCTGGCGGTGCTGGCCGCCAACGCTCACCTCGCGCCGGGCTACAGCGGCGGACTCCGGGGCATTGCGCGATCGATGCCCACGAGCCGCGCCGCCGACCGGGTCGCTGCCAAGCTGGGCATTGGCGCATTCGAGACGCCCACGGGCTGGAAGTTTTTCGGCACCCTGCTGGACGCGGGCCTGGCGACCATCTGCGGCGAGGAGAGCGCGGGCACGGGCTCGAACCACGTGCGCGAGAAGGACGGTCTGTGGGCGGTGCTGCTCTGGCTCAACATCCTCGCCCGGCGCCGCGAGTCCGTACGTGAAATCCTCAATGCCCACTGGTCCGAATTCGGCCGCGACTACTACACCCGCCACGACTACGAGAGCGTGGACAAGGCGGCGGCGGAAGCGCTGATGGCGGACTTGCGCAGACGGCTGGCGGACCTTCCCGGCCGGCGCTGCGGCGCGTTGCGCATCGCGGCTGCGGACGATTTCTCATACCGTGATCCGGTCGATGGCTCCACCGCCGAACGCCAGGGCGTGCGCATCTTCTTCGAGGAGAACGCCCGGGCCGTGTTCCGGCTTTCCGGGACCGGGACCGCCGGAGCGACCCTGCGCGTTTACCAGGAGCGCTTCGAGGCGGGATCAGGGGAGCTCGGCCTCGACCCGCAGCAAACCCTGGCCCCCGTCATCGCCGCAGCGTCGAACATCGCCGAAATCCATGCCCGGCTGGGCCGCCTTGCCCCGGACGTTCGCACTTGATTCCGCGCGAACATCCTCTGCCCCCCGACGCAGCGGCGCTGCGCCGCTCCATCGGGTACCACCTGCGCTACAGCACCGGGAAGTTGCCGGCCGCCGCGACGCTCACGGACTGGCGGCTGGCGGTCTCACGGGCGATCCGCGACCTCGTGATTGCTCCCTGGTTCGAGACCAGGCAACGGGTCCACGCAGAGGATCGCAAGCGGGTCTACTACCTGTCGATTGAGTACCTCATCGGCCGGCTGCTCAAGGATGCGGTCACCAACCTGGGACTCGACGAAGAGCTGCGGGACATCGTCGAGGGCTTCGGCGTCGACTACGGCGCAATGCTGGCTGACGAGCCCGATGCAGCGCTCGGAAGCGGCGGTCTGGGCCGCCTCGCCGCCTGCTTCCTCGACTCCATGTCGACCGTGGGGCTGCCCGCCTACGGCTACGGTATCCGCTACGCGCACGGACTGTTCCGCCAGTCCTTCGAGAGCGGCTGGCAGGCGGAGGATGCCGAGGACTGGCTGCGCCAGGCGCATCCCTGGGAGTTCGAAAGGTCGGCGGCCGGCTTTCCGGTCCACTTCGGCGGATCGGTGCGCAGCAACGGAGCCCGCAAGACCTGGGCGCCTGAGGAAAGTGTGCTGGCCGTCGCTTACGACACGCCGATTCCCGGCTGGCGCGGGCGCTGGTCCAACACGCTGCGTCTGTGGTCCGCCAAACCGGTGCGGGAATTCGATCTCGAACGTTTCAGCCGGGGCGACTACATGGCCGCCGCCGCCCCCTCGGTCCTGGCGGAGAACATCAGCCGGGTGCTCTACCCCGATGACACCACCGAGCAGGGACGGGAGCTGAGGCTGAGGCAACAGTATTTCTTCACCGCCGCCTCGATCGCCGACATCCTGCGCCGGTTTCTCGCGCATCATGACGATGTCGCGAGACTGCCCCGGGCAGTCGCCATTCAGCTCAACGACACCCACCCGGCTATCGCCTTCCCGGAGTTGATCCGGCTGCTGGTCGACAACCACGGGCAGCGCTTCGCCGACGCCTACGAGATCGCCCGCGCCTGTCTCCACTACACCAACCACACCCTGCTGCCGGAGGCGCTGGAACGCTGGCCGGTCGAAATGATGGGCCGAATCCTGCCCCGGCACATGGAGCTCATCGAACGCATCGACGCGCATCATCGCCGCGCGCTGCGGCGTCCCGATGCCGTCAGGGTGGTCGCCGACGGCGAAGTGCGCATGGGGGAACTGGCCTTCATCGGAGCGCGCCGCGTGAACGGCGTCTCGGCGCTTCACACCGAATTGATGAAGCGGCAAGTCTTCCGGAAGTTGCACGCGCTGCACCCCGAACGCATCGTCAACCAGACCAACGGGGTCACGCCCCGGCGCTGGCTCTACGGCTGCAATCACCCGCTGCGGGACCTCCTGACCGAGGCCATCGGCGAGGGATGGGTGAGCGACCTGGAGCGCCTGCGGGATCTCGAGCCGCTGGCCGACGACCCGACCTTCCGCGGGCGGTTCGCAGAGGCCAAGCACCGCAACAAGCACCGGCTGGCCGAGTGGCTGGAGCGCAGCGCCGGCGTCTCCGTGAACCCCGAAGCCATGTTCGACGTCCAGATCAAGCGGTTCCACGAGTACAAGCGGCAGCTCATGAACATTCTTCATGCCGCCGCGCTGCGCAACGAGATCCGCCGTGACCCGGATGCGAAACGGGCGCCGCGGGTCAAGATATTCGGCGGCAAGGCGGCGCCGGGCTACGCGATGGCCAAGCTCGTGATCAAGCTGGTCAACGACATCGGCGCCGCCATCAACGCCGACCCGCTCATGTCCGGGCGTCTGCAGGTCGTCTTTCCGCCCAACTACAACGTATCCATGGCGGAGATGCTGGTCCCCGCCGCCGATCTCTCCGAGCAGATCTCCACCGCCGGGATGGAAGCCTCCGGCACCGGCAACATGAAGCTGGCCATGAACGGCGCCCTGACCGTCGGCACGGCAGACGGCGCCAACATCGAGATCGCCGAAGCCGTGGGGGCGGAGAACATCTTCATCTTCGGCCACGACGCGGAGGAAGTGAGCACCCGGCGCGCGGCGGGCTATCGGCCCGGGCGCTGCATCGCCGCCGATGCCCGGCTCGCGGAGGTGCTGGAGCAGGTCGCTTCGGGCCTCTTCTCACCCGACGACCCGCATCGCTATGCGGCCCTGGTCGACAACCTGCGCCATCACGACTGGTTCATGGTGTGCGCCGACTTCGCGGCCTACTGGGAAGTCCAGGGGCGGATCGATGAGGTCTGGCGGAATCCCACGGACTGGACCTCCCGGGCGGTGCGCAATACCGCCCGGATGGGGTGGTTCTCCTCCGACCGTACTATTCGCGGCTACGCCCGTGACATCTGGGACGCCACTCCGGCGTTCTGAGCAGGCCCCAGCAAATGGTCCGGCCCCTCAACGACCCCGCCCAAAGCGCCTCGCTTGCCCGCGGGGAGCATGACGATCCATTCGCCTACCTCGGTCCTCACCGCCTGAGCGAGAGGAACTGGGTGCTGCGGGTCTTCCGGCCCGGCGTGGAGACGGTGACCATGCTGCCCGGCCGCGAGGACGAGGACCGCGGTCCGGTAGCGCTTCGCTCCGTCGATCGGGAGGGACTGTTCGCCGCCAGGCTCCGGAGCGACCCGGGCGCGTATCGCCTGAGAATACGCAGAGGGGACAGCGCCTGGGAGGAGGAAGATCCCTTCCGCTTCGGCCCGGTGCTGGGAGAGATTGACGAGCATTTGCTGAGTGAAGGCTCTCACCTGGATCTCTGGAAGGTGCTGGGCGCCCACCCCCTTTCCAAAGACGGTGTCGCCGGCGTGCACTTCGCGGTCTGGGCGCCCAACGGGCGGCGCGTTGCCGTGGTCGGAGATTTCAATCACTGGGACCGGCGCCGCCACCCCATGCGCCGGCGCGGATCGACCGGGGTGTGGGAGATCTTTCTGCCCGGCGTCTCCGAAGGCGACCGCTACAAGTTCGCATTGAGGGGCGTCGATGGTGCCATGCTGCCGCTCAAGGCCGATCCGGTGGGCTTCGGGGCCGAGCACCCGCCGGCCACCGCGTCCGTCGTGCGAGAACTCGGCGGGAAGGAGTGGCGCGATGCCGGCTGGATGGACAAGCGGGGAGAAGCGATCCGGCACGACCGGCCCATCGCAATCTACGAGGCGCACCTCGGCTCCTGGAAACGGGCGGATCAGGGAGGACGGCCGCTCAGCTATCGCGAGCTGGCCGGGGAGCTGGTGCCCTACGTGCACGACATGGGGTTCACCCACATCGAGGTGACACCGGTTTCGGAGCATCCATTCGACGGCTCCTGGGGCTATCAGCCCATAGGACTCTATGCACCGACCATCCGTCACGGCGCCCTCGGAGAATTCCGCGACTTTGTGGACGCCTGCCATGCCGCGGAGCTCGGCCTGATCTGCGACTGGGTGCCCGCTCACTTCCCCACGGATCCGCATGGGCTGGGGCGCTTCGACGGCACCTCGCTCTATGAGTACGCCGATCCGCGCGAGGGTCACCATCAGGACTGGAAAACGCTGATCTATAACTACGCCCGCCACGAAGTCCGAAACTACCTGATCGCCAATGCCCTGTACTGGCTTGAGGAGTATCACGTCGACGGCCTGCGGGTGGATGCCGTTTCCTCCATGCTCTACCGCGACTACTCGCGCGCGGAGGGCGAGTGGAAGCCGAACGTCCACGGCGGCCGCGAGAACCTGGAAGCCATCGCCTTCTTAAAGTGCATGAACGAGGTGGTTTACGACCGCTGCGAAGGCATCGCCACCTTTGCCGAGGAATCGACCTCCTTTCCGGGGATCTCCCGGCCCACCAGCACGGGCGGGCTCGGCTTCGGCTACAAGTGGAACATGGGCTGGATGAACGACACCCTCGACTATATGGGTCGCGACCCGGTACACCGAAAGCACCACCATCACCAGATGACCTTCGGCATTCATTACGGGTTCTCGGAGAACTTCGTGCTGCCGCTCAGTCACGACGAAGTGGTGCACGGCAAGGGCTCGCTGCTGGCGAGGATGCCGGGCGGCGAAGACCACCGCTTCGCCAACCTGCGCGCCTACTTCGCATTCATGTGGGGGCATCCCGGCAAGAAACTCCTCTTCATGGGCCAGGAATTCGCGCAAGCGCACGAATGGAACCATGACGCGAGCCTCGACTGGCATCTGCTGGGGGAGCCGCGCCACGCCGGCGTGCAGAGGCTGGTCCGCGACCTGAACCACCTCTACCGGAGCACTCCGGCGCTCCACGAACTTGACTGCGACGAGACGGGCTTCGAGTGGATCGAGGCCGATGCCGCCGAGGAGTCCCTCTACGCCTGGCTGCGCCGGGGCCGGGGCAACGCCGCGCCGGTCGTCGTCGTGTGCAACTTCACTCCGGTGGAGCGGGCGCCGCAGCGGCTCGGTGTGCCGGCAGCCGGCCGCTGGATAGAACGCATCAACACCGACGCGGCCGAGTACGGCGGCCAGGGCCGGGGCAACTTCGGCGGCGTACTGAGCGAAGCAGTCGAATACCAGCGCCGGCCAAACTCCATCGAGATCCGACTGCCGCCACTCTCGACACTGATCTTCGAGCTCGAACGCTAAACCCCCCAACCGGCCGGCAACTACGCGCACGGGAGCCTGGCGAAACCCCGATCGTTATTGACTGAGGCACTTAATCTGCTTAGCATCAGAGTTAATCTGCTGGCAGGACCGTCGGTCTAAGCATAAGCAGAGCATTTAACATAAGTAGAGGATTATTGACATGCAATGCCGATATCTGTTCTGGTGCCTTATTGGCCTCTTGTTCTCAGCAGAATACGTAGCGGCCCAAAGCGTGACGCTTGAGGAAATTGTCGTTACGTCACAGAAGCGCGAAGAGTCATTGCAATCGGTACCTATTGCCGTGTCGGCCCTGGGCGTCGAACAGTTGCAAGACCGGCAAATAGTCGAAGGTCAGGACCTTGAGCGCTACGTTCCAAGCCTGAAGATGACTTACAACATAACGCAGCCCACAAACCTGTCAGCCTCCCTGCGCGGCTCTCTGGTCCAGGATGCATCGCTGGCCGTGGCGGAATCGCCCTTCGGCATTTACGTGGACGACGTTTATATAGGCCGGCTGAACGGCAACAACGTCCGTCTTGCCGATGTGGAACGGATAGAAGTGCTGCGCGGACCTCAGGGCACCCTTTACGGCCGTAACACTTTAGCCGGCGCCCTTCGTTTTATCAGCCGTAATCCAGGAGAAGAAACCTGGCTGAAAGCGTCCGCCGGTTTCGGAAATTACGATCAATATGAAGCTTCGGCCAGCGCCGGCGGTCCCCTTGGGGACGAGTTCGCCGGTTCTCTCGCCATGCAATTCAACGGGCATAGCGGATACGGAACAAACCTGGCCACAAATTCCAACATCGGCGAACAGAAGAACTGGGCAGGACGGATCAAACTGCGCTACATGGGCGGCGAGAACTTTGATGCCACCGTCAACGTGTCGTATGCCGACAGCCAAAATGACGCCGTCACGATGGTCGGCGCCACGACACCCGATGTGCCGGCCAATCGACAGCATACGTCGAGCGACCTCGTCCCCACCTTTGGCGGCCTCTATGATGTCTCCATTCCCGACCGCGACTACAGTGGCGGCGGACGGACGGAAATCACCAACCAACCCCGGGGCGATACGGAACAGCTCGTCACTTCTCTCACAATGTCCTATGACTTTGAAGACACGACATTGAAGTCCATTACGGGGTACGTTGACACGTCTGATTTCTGGGCCAACGATTTTTCGGGCAGGGGCGCTATTCTGGCTTCAATTGGTACCGACTCCGGGCAATTCAGCCAGGAATTACAGCTACAGGGTAGTGCCATTGACGACAGGCTGAACTACATACTTGGCGCATTTTATTTTGAGGAAGACTCCACGCAGGACATTGGCTGGTTTTTCGCGTCCGTTGGCGGCACCGTGTCCAGGAGCTCTATCGATGTCAGTACGGAATCCTATGCGGTCTTCGGTCAGGCTGACTACGCCATCACCGACAGACTGAACCTTACCGGCGGCATGCGCTGGATCAAGGAAGAAAAAGATTGGCAATTCGACTTTCAGCTCCTGTTTATCCCAGTGCCGCCGGAAGTCATCATAGAAACTCTGGAATTTGATGCGTGGACGCCCAAGATCGGCCTTGACTATGAGGTGGACACCTCAGGACCCGTCGATAGCCTCCTGCTCTACACGTCGGCTGCCAAGGGATTCAAGTCAGGCGGATTCAACGGCATCAACATCTTCAACACAAGTGTCGCTCAATCCAGCTACGGGCCGGAAACCAACTGGACCTATGAAATAGGCATCAAGATGGAAATGTTTGATAATCGGTTCCGTCTGAATTCCAACTACTTCATCAATCGGGGCACCGATATAACACTCAACGCAAACGTTATCGTCAATGGCAACCCGACCTTTCCTGTTCAAAACGCCGGAAATGTGACCATCAAGGGGCTTGAGCTGGAGAGCACGGCAATTCTGTTTGAAGGCTTTACCGCTTTCCTCACAGCAACATTTCTGGATGGCAAGTTCCGTGAAATTGATCCGACCACCGCGCCGGCAAACTCGTTAGCGGCCTTTGGCGTGGAAGCGGAACCCCCTCAGACTGCAGACTTCGCGTTCACTGTAGGCTTTGATTACATCCATGATTTCGACCTGGCCGGCAGGGCCGCAGCGATCAAACTGGGCCTGGATTACTACCATACTGATGAGTATGTCCTCGTTGCTACGCAAGAGTTTTTGATAAGCCCCTATAACCGCATCAATGCTTATGTTGGCCTGGAGTTCAGTGAACACTGGGAAGCACGCTTTGCCATGCAGAACCTTGAGGATGACCGGAGCTTCATCACCGGGTCACGAGGCCTTGGCGGCTCTATCGCCCTACCGCCGCGCACATACAAACTCACGCTGAACTACCGCATGTGAAGGTCGCGGCCGGGACCCGGGCCCCTCAACCCAACGCCGCCGCGCGTTCATAAACACGGGGTTTCAAGCCAAGCCCTTGCAGAGCATGGGCCGCCACAAGCGCGGCGATACCTCCACCAATAATCGCAATACGGATATCCCTCATTGAGGCGACGAACCACCGTCAACGCACTCAGCAAGGGCCGAATTACTGAAGAGGAATGCCGGCGTCCAACCTGCGGTTGCAGGAAAGCTCCGGCAACGGCATTTGGAATACGCATGAAGAATCCTGCTCATCCCGGAGGATTCGTCAAGCATGAAGTGATTGGGGCTCTCAACCTCACGGTGACAGAGGCTGCCACCGTGCTTGGCGTCACGCGGGCGGCGTTGTCGGCCGTTCTGAATGAGCGTGCGCGTCTGTCGCCGGAGATGGCGTTGCGGATCGAGAAGGCGTTCGGCGTATCGATGGACACCCTCATGCGGATGCAGAACAGCTACGACATCGCCAGGACCCGGATGCGGGCGGGGGAGATCAAGGTTGCATCATTCGAGAGTGCCGAACGTTTTTCTACAGGATGAAGTGGTTGGCGACCAGTCCGGGCAATGGTTTCGGACGGCTTACGGCTCCGGCGCGATCAACTTCCCTCAATTCTCTGTAGCTGCCCAGGGATCGACAATGTCGATCCCGGTGCCGCTGAAGTCTCGCACGTTCCGGGTGACCAGGACTGCGCCACGTGAGCGGCATATGGCCGCGATCTGGCAGTCCGCCTCGCCGACTGGCCGACCCACTAGTCGACGGTCCGCCGCGATTTCCGCGTAGGCTCGGGCCGCGGCGCTGTCGAACGGCAGAATCCGCTCTCTGAAGCCCTGCTTGAGCCAATGGATCATGACGCCTTTCAGCGCGTCGCGTCGTTTACCGAGGGGCATGATCGCCACGCCGTAGCGCAGTTCCGCTTCGGTCACCGCGGTCAGGTACATCTCCTGTGCGTCGCGCTCGGCAATCCAGGCCGCCACGGCGGGCGTCGGCTCCGGGCGCATGAGTTCGGACGCGACATTCGTGTCTATGGCGAACATGCCGGCCGCTCAGGAGAATTCCGGAGGCTCGCGCATCGGGCCACGCGGGGGGAGTTCGAGTTCCACGCCGCCAAGGGGCGCGAAGCACTCGTGCGTGAACTTCGCCAGATCCCGGGGGGCCGTTCCCCCGCCGTTCACGGCATCCCGCAAGATGATGCGCACCTCTTCCTCCATCGAACGGTGATGCTCGGCGGCGCGCACGCGAAGGCGCGTCTTCACGTCGTCGTCGAGGTTTCGGATCGTAATGTTGGCCATCGGTCGCCCCTCCTGACGGTCGAGGAAGTACCCAAACTGTCGGTTGCTTGCAATGCAATCAAGTATACGGGATACGGCCTCGTGCTGCTCATGGAGGCGCTATCGTCACGAACACCTCTTCGCGCTCTACGAGAAAATGCGCGCTCCGTTGACAATGAGCGCGAATCACAAAGTGCGACGAGAGCAATGAAGCATCTCAGGCGGCCCTGAAAGTCTTGATCATGCGGAGGTCCAGTACCTTTGCGGCCTCCTCCAGATCGTAACTTGTCTGAAGGTTCAGCCAGAATTTCGGCGAAGTTCCGAAGAACTTGGCCAGGCGCAAGGCCGAATTCGCAGTAATCGAACGTTTGCCGTGAACGATTTCATTTACGGCACGGGGCGACATGCCAATTTCCCGGCCCAGTCGATTCTGGCTGATGTCCAGCTCTACCAGGAACTCCTCAAGAAGTACCTCTCCCGGATGTATATTCTTCAACATCGTGCGCCTCTAGTGATAATCGACGATTTGCACCGCGGTTGCGGAACTGTCCCGCCATTCGAAGCAGATCCGCCACCGGTCATTCACGCGAATGCCGTATTGCCCGCGCCGGTTTCCGCGGAGCTTTTCCAGACGGTTGGACCGTGGCGCTCGCAAATCTTCGAGAACATCGGCGTCGCGGGCCGCTTCGAGGTGAGAGAAGACCGCGCGCGGTCATTGCCACTTCACCTCGTGCGAACGAGGCTGTTCGTGAACGCAGCGTGACAGTGCCAAGGCATCGGGATTTGCACATTGGTACCTTGGACGGAATCGTGTCCGACGTCGCGGATTTCCTGGATCGGCCAAAGAGTGAGGTCCGTGAAACGCTTTTCGGGTGACTCTATGGCTGTGTGCCCCAAGCCGTATGAGCTGTCCCGCACACCGATTAAAGTATCGATGCCCGCCTCTTTGGCGTTAATGAAGGCCTGCAGCTGCGCTTTACCCTGTACAGAAATCGGTCGCCCATTCCAAAACTGTATTTTTCGATCTTCATAGTTCCAATTTGTGTTGTTTGTCGTCGATGCCATTAGATCGTCATCGCACCATAGCCGCCGTCGACGATGATCTCCGCGCCTGTGATGAAGGATCCGGCGTTCGATGCAAGCAAGAGCGTCGCGCCACTCAGCTCTTGCGGATCGCCAAATCGCTTCATCGGCGTATGACCCATGATCTGTTCGAGCCTTTCCGGCGTCATCACGGGCCTGTTCTGTCCCGCAGGAAGAAATCCAGGCACGATCGTGTTGACGCGGATGTTGTGCGGCGCCCATTCTCGCGCGAGGTTCTTGGAAATATTGTGCACAGCGGCCTTGCTCATTGAGTATGTAAAAACCCTGGACAAGGGCGTAAGCGCCGCTTCCGAACCGACATTGATGATCGAAGCGCCGATCCCATTGTCGATGAAGTACTTGCCAAATACCTGGCAGGTCAGGAACACGGCCTTGGTGTTCGTCGCAAAAATACAATCATACTCGGCCTCTGCGATTTCCAGGAACGGCGTCGCCGCATTGATGCCAGCTCCGTTTAGGAGTATTTCGCACTTGCCCGATTGCTTAAGTACGGCGGTCAACATGTCTTCCAGGCTGTCCCGGGAGCTGACGTCGGTCGGGACGAAGTAACCCTTGCCGCCGGCCTCATTGATCACGGCAAGCCGTGCCTTCGCCTTTTCTTCGCTCCGGCCAACGAGAATCACTTCGGCACCCGCCTGAGCCATCGCCAATGCCATACTGCTGCAAAGTTCGCCCGTGCCTCCGACGACAACTGCCGTCTTGTCCTCTAAGGAAAATAGATTATCAAGATAAGTCACGGCCTGGCCTCCAGCTTAGGGTGATTGTCATCATCTGTTCCTGATCCTCGACAAAATGCTTGGCGCCAATAGCGTCGCAATCGTCACCACCGTGATGATCGCAGTAATCGGCCGCTGCCAAAGAAATGCATAAGAGCCATCCCAGATCAGGAGTGCCCGACGCAGATTGTCTTCGAGCATGCCGCCGAGAATGAAGCCAAGTAGCATTGGCGCCAATGGGAAATCAAGGATGCGAAAGATGACGGCGACGACGCCAATGACAACCATGATGGACAATTCGGCCGAGTTGAATGACACGAGGTATACACCCATCAGCGACAGGAACAGAATGATGGGGGTCAGGAATTGCCCTGGCACCTGCAACAGCTTCGATATGTAGGGGATCAGCGGCAGATTGAGAATCAGCAAAATAATATTACCGAGATACATTGAAACGATGACCGACCAAAAGACGGCCGGATTGTCGATGTAAAGGCGCGGCCCGGGTTGCACGCCATACGACAACAATGCGCCGAGCATAATTGCGGTCGTCGCGGAACCCGGGATCCCCAAGGTTAAGAGCGGCACGAACGAACCGGTCGATGCCGCATTATTCGCGGTTTCAGGAGCCGCCAATCCAATATGACTGCCTTTGCCAAACTGTTTTTTTTGTTTCTCTGACGCAAAGTTGCGTTCCATCCCGTAGCCGAGAAACGAGGCAATCGTGGCGCCAGCCCCCGGCAGCACACCAACAAAGAAACCCAGCACCGATGAGCGGCCGACCGGGGCGGCGATCTCTTTGGCCTCATCGCGGCTGATCTTGAGCGAATCGAAACTCACTTTGGCAAGTTGACTTGAGTCGCCGGCACCCGATCTTGCTTTCCCCTTCAATACAACGGTTAATGCTTCGGCCAGCGCGAATGTCGCCATTGACAGCAACAGAAAACTAATACCGTCCGATAGGTTAGGGTTACCGAAGGTCAGTCGTTGCGCCCCGGACGGATCTTCACCCACGGTCGCAAGCATCAACCCGACCAGCGTCATCAGCACAGCTTTCAGAACCTGCCCTTTACCCGAGAATGCTGCGACCGCAGTGCAGCCGAACACCATCAACGCAAAGTACTCCGACGATTGAAAGCTAAGACTGATGCTCGCAAGAAAAGGTACCAACAGCAGCAACAAAATTGCGCCAATGGCGCCGCCGGCGAACGAACTATACGCAGCTATTGCAAGTGCCTTGCCGGGTTGTCCCCCTCGTGCCATCGGGTAGCCGTCGAATGCTGTTGCTACGGCCCCGGAGACGCCAGGTGCGTTAATTAGAATCGCAGAGGCCGATCCGCCAAAGACCGCACCGTAGTACACGCCGGCGATCAAAATCAGACCCGAAGCCGGATCCAGCCCATAGGTGATCGGAATCATCAGCGCGATTGCAGACACTGGCCCAAGTCCCGGCAGCATGCCGACAAAAGTGCCGGCAAAACAACCAACAGCCACCATGAGCAGATTCGTTGGCGTGAACGCTGTTTGCAGCCCGATCAGAATTCCGTCGAACATACGCTCTACTCAAAAGCCGCGCTGAACACTGCGCCTTTGTCGAGATACAACCCAAATACTCGAGTCAGGAAAATCCACAGGAACAACACAAGACCCAGGGAGACCGAGGCACTGATCAATAGCCGTCGCTCGCCAAGCACGACAAATGCCGCTTGTAGAAATAGCACGCTTGAGACCATGAAACCGAGGTAGCTGAATACCGCCGCGTAAACGGCCATCAGCAATATTAGTACCAACGTCGGCTTCCAGCGATAGTGCCTAACGACCTCTGCGACATTTGGAGAATTGCGATCGGACACAGGAATAAACAGCAACAAGGTAGAGACAAGAATCGCGCAGCCAGCTAAGCCGATCGGCAACGTTTTCGATGTAAACCCCAACTCTACGTCGAAAGGGTCCACCGGAATGAAAAGCGCGCTCCGCAAATAGAAGAGCGAAAATGCCAGTAACAACAATGCACCAAGCCGGTCTCTGTTTTTGAGATAGCTCATTTGCTGGCCAGCAGCCCGAGATCGGCGAGAAGTATCGACAACTCGTGTTCTTGTTCGGCCAGAAATCTTTCGAAGTCGTTACCCGATAAATGTAAGTGGGACCATCCGCGAGAATCGCGGAGCTCTGGCCAGGCCTCGGTCGCAAGCAATTCCGCGAGTAACAACTCGTAGTTCTTGCCACGTTGCGGATCCAGGCCGGGTGCCGCGAGGAAGCCACGCCAATTAGCAAATATCGCCGGTACTCCCTGCTCCACCAGGGTAGGAACCTCGGGAAACTGTGACAGCCGTTCCGGCGCCGTGATAGCGAGAATTCGAACTTCACCCTGCTCGGCCAGTGCCGCGCCTTCGCTCAGGCCCGTCGACAGCAATTGCGTTTCGCCGGACAACAATCCGACCATGGCATGGCCGCCAGCATTGTAGGGAATGTACTTTAGCCGTCTGACATCGAGCCCGGATTTCGCGAAAGCTAGCGCGGCGACAACGTGGTCCGTGCTGCCTCTCGAAGAACCTCCGGCGATGTTGACGCGACGGAAGTCTTTTCGATAGTCGTCAATGACATCCTGCCAGGACAGGTACGGTGAATCGACGCGCACAACGAAAGCACCGTAGTCTGCAATCACGCTCGCGATAGGAGTCAAGTCGCGGTAGCTGTGCGGGAAATTGCCGCGCAGCGATCGGAGAATGATCGAGGTTGAGCTGACCATGAGCGTGTTGGACTGACGTGGCGCAGTCTCGATCAGGTGTGCGATAGCCCGACTACCACCACCGCCGGACAGGTTTTCGTAGGACGCCACATCAACAAGTCCGGATCGCGAAAGCGACTCTCCCACGGCACGGGCCGTCATATCCCAGCCTCCGCCCGCACCGCCCGGGATCAGGAAATGAATCCGATCTTGAGCGTGCGCGACGCCGCAGAGAATCAGCGCCAGCAATGCAACGCTGGAAGCGCGGTTTCGTTTTGAGCGACTCACGGCTGGATCAAAGCTGATACACGATGCTCGTAAATGCTCTGCAGCAGTTCCAGTTTTTCTTGCCGCACATCGTATTCGACCTCTGGCTCGTCGTTGAATACCAACCACGGCGAGGCGGCCGCCGTCACCTTCGGCCAACTCGGCAGCTCATCTCCGTTCGGGTCTCCGATCTTGATGAAGTTGACGATATACTGCCGCAGCATCCTGATAACAGGTGGCTCATCATCTCGAAACAGTGGTTGCCTTTGTGCCGAATGCCGCGCCCCGGGCGACGTCTCTCTCTCGGCCTCCGGAACATACTTGAAGAAATACAGGTAGCCGGGCTGATCAACCCGGTACATCTGTCGCGCCGTGTGTTTTGCGGCGAGCAGGTAGCGAAAATCTCCGAACAGCCGCTTCAGCCCGAGGTCTTCCATATCCGTCTCTTCGATGTCGTACATTGAGCGAATCGCCTCTTCATGCGGATTCGTCATCGCTAACAGGGCATGGGGCGACAACCCGATGTTTTCGCCGTAGCCGCTGCCCTCAAACGAGTTGCCACTAGTCAGGTACGGAACGGAATGCTGCCGACCGGCCGAAAACAGGATGCCAGGCTCTTCCAGCAGAGTGACGCCGTCGACAATGGGATAGTGATACTTGTGATTCTGGGCCGCGACCAGCCGTGCGACCGGAATACTGCGCAGTTGCTTCGCATTGCTTGCTACCTCACCCGGAAGCAACGAACGATCAATAATCGCTTGACTGACCTCCTCGGCATCCGGCGAAGCGGCTAGCGAATCAACGTCATTCGATCGAGGTAACGGTGTCAATGCGTAGCCGCTCTGCGCAATCGCGGCACTAAAAAGGCCACGCGTCTCGGGCATGACCATCAGGAGTTGCACAGCCATGGCTCCTGCAGAGCTTCCCATGATCGTGACGCGTTGCGGGTCGCCGCCGAAGTTTCCAACGTTCTGTTGTATCCAGCGCAGTGCAGCAACCAGGTCGAGCAAGCCAAAATTCGCGCCCTCCGTGGCCGGTAACGATTCGTGCGAAAAGAACCCAAGGACACCTAGTCGGTAATTGACAGTGACCAGGATTATGTCTTCCCGATTCCAGACGTCGCCACTGAATTTTCCTTCTGGGCTAACGTTGCTACTGCTTAAGTACCCGCCGCTACCGGACCGGAATGCCCCTCCATGGATATATACCAACACGGGCAGTTGTCGATCTGGCTCGACGCTCGGCGCGAATACATTGAGTGTCAGACAGTCTTCGTTGGCAGGGGCCTTATAGCCACGCTGCGGACACAATGCACCCGGTGACGTCGCCAGTAGCGGTTCTTCCCATGCCGACAAACTCTGCGGCGCCCGCCATCGCAAGTCGCCGACCGGTGGCTTCGCATACGGGATACCGCGAAACGCCCGGTTTTCGCCTTCGGTCAAACCAATGATTTCACCGTTCGCAGTGACAACGCGCGGCGCCGCTGATTCTGTCGCAAACTCGCGATCGACCGCACATGCCGACATCAGAAACGCGACGGCAACAATTGTCAGATTTCGATAGTGCATGTGACCAGCTACCCTGGAAGCAGAAGACCCTATCCTCTCGCCCATACAACAGGAAATGCTCAAAGATACGACCGGACACTTTATGTGCTCTCTACAGGACCGGGGGGACCAATGACTATCCTCGCAGGAATGTCCTGCCTTCAGTCAAATTGATACTGCAGCTGGAACGACCAGGTCCGACCGACCTCGCGCGCTTCCCGGAAGCGAGCTTCTGTACCCTGATAGGCGTAGAACTGTTCGTCTGTAAGGTTGAATACCTCCAGAACAAAAAACAGATTCTCTAGCTGCCTGGGATAATAGGAGAGCTGCATATCCAGGCGATCCTGAGTATCAATGAATCGATTGTCGCCCGAGACAGTTCCAGTCGTCTCGTCGAAATAATCACTACGACCGGTGTAGGCAAAACGAACCGCAATCTGCTCGCCTTCGTAGAACGCGATGATATTGAAGGTATCTTCCGACACGCCGGCGAGCGGTAACGCATTTCCGGACGCATCCTTGTCGGGGCCTTCGCTGGTATCGACGTAAGTGTAGTTAGCCTGGATACCCATGTTGCGGATTATCGGTATGTCGAGGAATTCGAATGTCTGCAAAATACCAAACTCGAATCCATTGATGTCGAAACTGTCGGAGTTATTGACCTGGTCGGTAATCAGGACCGGGACACCGGCGGTATCCTCACAGACTCCACTCGCATTGAGCGACAGGGATCCGGAAATCAGGTCGCCGACGCTCGAGCCCGATAGCGACGGAATGTCATTGATGTTCGCTGGACAGAGCGCCCTGTTATCGAATCCGTTGAATACCTCTTTCCGGAAGTACGCGAGAGACATCGTCGTGCTGTTTTCGCCGTACCACTCCAATGACAGATCGAACGAGTCGGCTGAAAATGGCAACAGATCGGGATTGCCCAGTTCAATTTCGATATCGTCGGCGACTCCCGGAGACGCAAACGAGATGTCGATGTTCTGCCCAACACTGAAGTTCCTGGCGTGAGGTCGAACGATCGTTTCCGAGTATGAGCCCCGAAGAATGAGGTCATCCCGAATATCCCAGATCAGGTTCAATGATGGCAGTAGATCGTCGAATTCGGTGGACGCGGTAATCGGTTCCAGCACTCCGCCTGTGTCACGAAATGCCGCTGTATCCCGGTCGGTATCAACATAGCGGAGACCGACATTGCCTCGCACGGGAACCCCGTCATTGAGATTTGAGAAGTCGAAAGTCGCCATCGCGTAAACCGAGAAGATATCGCGACTGGAATCACTGAACGTGCCTGCGATATCACCTCCGTCGCCTGGCGCCGGCAAACCATCAAGGGTCGGCTCAGGAAACGTTTGGCCGCCAGTCAGCACCTGGCGCGTCAGTCCAGCGTCCTGATAGTAGAAGTTTGTTATTTGATTACCAAGCCGGCCATCAAAAAATCCGCTCGTCGACGTTGCATCAGCGAAAGAAAGCAGCGACCCAAGATCCGGTATGGTGCTGTAGTCGAACTGACTACTTGGCAGTGCCCATTCGGGTCGGACGAAGAACTGATCAGCACTTCTCAGCTTGATGCCACCCTCAATGCTCGTAAGCGCTGACTCCTCGAAATGCCGGGTAATATCGAGCTGAAGCGCGGTTTCATCTTCCTCAACATCGTACTCATGCCCCGAATTAATAGTGTGGAACCAGTGACCCACTCCCGAGTCCCTGGCGACGCACGCGCTCTCGGTACGACCGTCCGCAATCTCCCGGGCGGTACAAGCACTGCGGCCGTAAGTGTTGATGTCGGCCATCAGGTTGTTGACTTCCTGAATCTCGAATTGGTTGACGTCACCTCCACCCGTGTCAAAAACCATGGTGATACCGTTGCCAAGGTCGTCATCGAGACGGCGGCGCGCGATGTTTCCAACTGCAAACTGACTCGCCTCGGTGCGATGGGCGGCGCCGTACACCGTCCAGTCGTCATTGCTCCATTCAAAATCGAGGGTCTGTGCCTGTGTTTCGTTTTCCAGGTCAATCAGGCGCTGCTGATTACGTATCTCAGGATTAACAAACTGGACACGCGTAACCGTTTCGCCAAACGTCGGGTCGTTAACGGAATCGAGAGCGATGCGTTGCTCAGCGTTGTACCAGCGGCCCATCGCCCACCTGTGAAAGAACGGATCATCTACGAACAGCGTATTGAGTCCAATCCTCAGGTTATCGGTAGCCTGAAATTCGACTCCGAGCGTCGCGGACAACCGGTCACCCGTTGTTTCGCGGGAAATTGCGCGGACCTGTGACGGGACGTATAGCTCGTCGAGCCCATCACCGTCAGTGTCACTGGAAGCGTAAGTGTTTACTCGAAGAACGTCTCCTCTGAAGTTCTGCTCTGCCGCCGACAGAGAACCGATAACCCCCCATCTTTCATTATCGGATTTCCACCCGCCTGAAAGGGAGTACCCTGGTGAGTGATCTTCATTGAGCGTTTCGTAGGTTGATTTGACGCCCAGCTTCAAGAATTCTTCGCCCATGTCGAGTGCGCGTTTTGTCCGGATGTCCACCGTACCCGAGAGACCACCCTCATCCATACGGGCCGTCGGTGTTTTGATCACGTTGACCGCCGAGATGATGCTGGATTCGATATTGCCGTAGCCGAAGCCCAGATCGGGCCTGGGAGCGGCCAGAATCTGGCCGTTATAGGTTGTGTTCGCATAGTTGACCGGTAATCCTCGAACAGCGATTCGACCAACTCGGCGAACGCCCTCGTCGCCTGCAAAATCCATCTGGATTCCGGTGACGCGCTGCAGCGATTCGGCAAGATTCAGATCCGGGAAATTTCCAATGTCATCGGCCGAGATGCCGTCCATTACAACGTCGGAGTTTCGTTTGTTGTTAAGCGCGTTTTCCAGCGCCGAACGAACACCAACGACAGTGATTTCTTCCAGTGGTTCGTCCTGGCTATAGGCCGTGCCGGAAAAACCCAAACTTGCCAGTACGAGGAATCTGATCATCTTCAACATTGCTACATGCTCCCAGTTGTGCGGAATAGGTGAATCCTGTTTCCGGTGCAGGCAATCTCAACTCGGTCGACACGACACCGGTGTCAAAAAAACTAGCACACATTGATCCCGGTGTCAATCAAGCTACTTGGGATGTACCGTCCTGTGCGACCTGCTTGCTGTCAAGTCTTTGAATTAATAGGGTGTATGGCACCACTCTGGTTGACATGTGCCACGTCAGACTACTACGATACCGGTGTCTTTTATTACTATCGCGCGAAAATTGTGAGCGAACCGGATTTATGGATCCAGCCAAGAAATTAAGCATCAACGATGTGGCGCGCCTGGCAGGCGTATCCAAGAAAACGGTCTCGCGAGTCATTAACAACGAGCCCGGCGTCACCGCAAAGATGCTCAAGAAAGTTCAGAGCGTCATCGACGAATACAACTATACGCCCAGCCGGCAAGCGAGAGCCTTGGCGTTAAACCGGTCCTTTCTTTTGTCGATAATTCATGACAACCCCAACGCCTCTTTTGTAACGGAAGCCTTGTACGGGGCGCTGGACATCTGCCGGCCGGCAGGATATGAACTCATCGTTCATCCCTGCGATTTTAAGAAACAGGATACCGTTGACGAGATAATCCGCTTTGTCTCCAACCTCAAGATTGACGGCGTCATTTTGCTTCCACCTGTTTCGGAGTCAGATGAGCTGACGAAACGAATCAGGGAAATTGGCTGCAATTTCGTTCGCCTGTTGTCCACGGCATCCGAGGACGACGCGCATATGATTTACCACAATGACGGCGCAGCCGTGGGTCAGATCGTCAGCCACTTCATGGACCTTGGGCATCAGGAGATTGGTCTTATTCGCGGCCCCGAGAAGTCACAGAGTGCAAATCAACGATACAAGGAATTTCGCTCTGCGCTGGCAACCAATAGCTTGAATCTGCCGAAAAACCACATCGCGTTGGGCGACAATACATTTCGTTCGGGCATGGAGTGTGCCGAGTGGCTATTGGGTTCGAACCGCCCTCCTACAGCAATTTTCGCCAATAACGATGAGATGGCCATTGGCGCTATTGTGAAGGCTCAAAAGATGGGATTGAAAATCCCTGCCGAACTTACGGTTGTCGGATTTGACGACAGCCCGCAAGCATCACGAATGTGGCCTGCTTTGACCACAGCGAACCTGCATGTCAGGGAAATGGCTGAGCTGGCAGCGCAGAAACTGATCGCGCAGTGTAATGGCGATATTGAAGCAGCCGCGGGAATCCGTGTTGCGGTAGATCCGACCTTTGTCCGGCGGCAGACCACCGATGTACCGGCCTTGCCCACCGAGAAGACGTGAGTCGACCCAAGATGCCAGATCGCCTTGAACTTCACAACGACCGCCTGTTCCCGGCCGATACGAGCTGCCGATCAGTCGCTCGACGACTGTATGAAGACATCAAGGGCCTGCCAATCATCAGCCCGCACGGGCATACCGATCCCGCGTGGTTTGCCAGGAACGACTGTTTCCCGGATCCGTACACACTCCTGATTGCACCGGATCACTACCTACTGCGCATGCTCTACAGCCAGGGCATCGGCATGGCTGACATAGGTATCAAGGGTATCAAGGATATTTGTGGTGCATCTACCAGCAACCCCCGAGCGGCTTGGCGAATTTTTGCGAAACATCAGCATCTGTTTTGCGGCACGCCGTCGGGTCTCTGGTTGGATCACGTATACAAAGAAGTCTTTGGACAATCTGTACGTCTGTCCGAGTCCACCGCGGACGAGTACTACGACAGCATTGCCGAACAGTTGACTAAGGACGAACTTCGCCCACGCCAGATCTTCGATCGATTCAACATTGAGTTCCTTTCGACGACAGAGTCCGCCATCGACACGCTTCGGTATCACAAGGTTCTGCGCGACAGCGACTGGAATGGCAATGTAGCAACGACATATCGGCCAGACTCAGTGGTTGACCCGGAGCACCATCAGTTCAAACAGTCTCTGCAGCGCTTCGGTGAGCTCACTGGGGAAGATGTCTATTCCTGGGATGGCTATTTGCGCGCTCATCGCATGCGACGTGCCGACTTCATCGCACTTGGCGCGACGGCAACGGACCACGGTCACCCGACGGCGCAGACGGCCAACCTGTCTACCGACGACTGTCGAAAACTATTCGAAAGAGTGACTACCGGCCGCGCGACTCCCAACGAGGCAGAACTGTTCCGGGGACAAATGCTGACCGAAATGGCGCGGATGAGCGTCGACGACGGGCTGGTCATGCAGATCCATCCCGGTGCCTGCCGAAATCACAATGCCTGGCTGTTTGACAACTACGGTAGCGACAAAGGCGCCGACATACCGGTACGGACCGAATACACGACTGCATTGAAGCCACTTTTGGACGAATTCGGCAATAGCACGGACCTGACAGTTATTGTCTTCACACTGGATGAGACCACCTACGCACGTGAACTCGCGCCACTTGCGGGTCACTACCCTTGCCTCCTCCTCGGGCCTCCCTGGTGGTTCCATGACAGCCCGGAAGGCCTTCTTCGTTTTCGCGAACAGACGACCGAAACAGCTGGTTTCTACAATACGGCCGGCTTCAACGACGATACGCGCGCACTGTTTAGCATACCTGCAAGACATGACACGTCCCGCCGGGTTGACTGTGCGTACCTGGCGCGCCTGGTCTGCGAACATCGCCTGTCCGAGACCGATGCTCACACGATCGCCAATGACCTGACGACCACACTACCGAAGCGGGCCTATCGAATCGGCGACAAGAGCTAAGCGGTTGGAGGCATTCGCACCGAGGATACACTGCGCTCGATCTGGCCCTTCTACCTCGCGTTTCTTGTCGTCCTTGCACTCGTCACCTATGTACCAGGAACAACGCTTTTCTTACCAAACTTTTTCCAGTGAGTACTCAGTGAAAGATCTTACGCGCACCATCCTCCTGACAGCGGTATTTGCCCTGTTTGGCTGTACCCAGATGCACCCGGCGCATCAGTCGGGCGAGGAAACATCGGTGTCCGGACCGTACCAGGCCACCGGATTCAAGATTGGCGAGGTATCGGCGACCGACGCCCTGATCTGGACCCGCCTGACGCGGTCCGCGACACGGGTCAGCGACAAACAACCCATGCCGATTATCCGGTATCGCAATCCGGATACGGCGGAACTCATTGAAGGTCCGGAATCATTGACGCCGAATGTCGGCAACTGGGAGTCAGTATGCCGATACCCGCCTGGCACGACGATCGACACAATTGAAGGCGCGGTACCGGGCGCTCCGGGGCAGGTTCGCGTGCGTTTTCGGCCGGTCAACCAGCGCGCATGGCGCTCAACCGAGTGGACAAACGTTGATACCGTGAGGGACTTCACGCGCCAGGTCAGATTGTCCGCCCTGAAACCCGCAACCCACTATGAAATCGTTGTTGAGGCAAGCACGGCTGAAAACACGGCGGTGTCGTCATCACTGGAAGGCCGGTTTCGTACGGCGCCGCTGGCCGACGATCCGGCTAGCATTGTCTTTGCCGTGTCGAGCTGCCAGGAATATCGTCACCAGGACGCACCAGAAGGCGGGTTCAAGATCTACCCGGCAATTCTGGAACTGAATCCCGACTTTTTCGTCAATACCGGTGACATTGTCTACTACGACCGGTCGGCAAAGAATCTCGAGCTGGCGCGATGGGTCTGGGCCCGAATGTTCAGCTTGCCGACTAACCTCGCCTTCCATCGCCAGGTGGGTAGTTACTTCATCAAAGCCGATCACGAGACCGGCTTGCGGGAGTACTCGACAGGTGCTGCCAGCGACGAGCATGCCGACGGGTGGAGCCAGGAGGACGTTCGACCCGAACACCGTTACCTGAATGTCGTCGGAGGATTTTTAACGGTCACGACAGAGCGAAGCACCGGCGCACCTGCATTGATCCTCCGTCACCACGATGTCGATGGAAATATGCTGAACGAGGATCGTCTGGTTGCGAATTGATGGTGGAACAAAGTAATGAGCCGCACCGACTTTCTCCAACTTACAGCAGGCAATGATCGAATCGCATTGATCGATGCCGACAGCCGGCATTCGTATCACGATGTCGATTTGCGGATTAACCGATTCGCATCGGGGCTTCTCACCAGCAGCGATGATCTCTGCGAAGAGCGCGTTGCCTTTCTTATCCCGGCAAGCTTCGACTATGTCACCACGCTTCACGGCATCTGGCGAGCTGGCGGTATCGCGATTCCGCTGAATACCGCATCGGCCGAGGCGGAACTCGAGCACTACCTGAGCAGCGCTGGCGTTACTCGCGTGATTGCGAATCAAGAGCACCAAGGGTCTGTGGGGGCGCTTTGTGAACGACTCAATATCAAGCTGCTCGCAGTCGATGATGTGCTGGCAGACACGCCCGGAGCACTTCCAGATCTCGCTGCAGAACGGCGGGCCATGATTCTGTTTACCAGTGGTACAACCAGCAAGCCGAAAGGCGTTGTCATTACTCATAAGGCGATTCGCGCCCAGGTAACCACGCTGGTCGACGCCTGGAAGTGGAGCGAGATCGATGTCATCCCGCTATTCCTGCCGCTGCATCATATTCACGGCATCATCAATGTCTTGAGTTGTGCCCTTTGGGTGGGCGCCACCGTGGACTTGATGCCTAGACTCGATATTCCCAAATTGTGTGAACAAATCGTCGCTGAAACTTACAACGTATTCATGGCTGTCCCGACGATCTACGTCAAACTGATCGACTATCTGGATGGGATCGATACCAGGAATGCAAAAGCAGTATGCGATGGCTTCGGTCGAATGCGCCTTAACGTTTCAGGCTCTGCGGCCTGCCCGGTGAAAGTGTTCAATCAATGGCAAGAACTCACCGGCCAGGTCCTTCTGGAACGATACGGTATGACCGAAGTAGGCATGGCAATTTCCAATCCCTACAACGGGGAACGACGTGCCGGTTTTGTCGGCCAGGCACTGCCGGGCGTGACCGTTCAGCTCTTCGATGAGGACGATAGGCCCGTTTTCGAGGAAGCGACTCCCGGAGAGATTCGCATGCAAGGCGAGAATGTCTTTCGGGAGTACTGGAACAACGAGAAAGCCACCGCAGAAAGCTTTAAGGACGGCTGGTTTTGTTCCGGCGACATCGCCGTTATCGAAGATGGCTACATTCGGATCATGGGGCGTTCATCGGTCGACATTATCAAGTCTGGTGGTTACAAGCTCTCTGCATTGGAAATTGAAGGTGTGCTGCTGACGCACGATGACATCAATGAAGTCGCCGTGATCGGCGTGCCGGACGATACCTGGGGAGAAGCTGTTACAGCGGTCGTTTCGTTGCGAGATGGGGCCAGTCTCGACATCGCCGAACTGAAGCGTTGGTGCGACGGCAAGATGTCCGCTTACAAGATCCCGAAGAAGATCAAGGTCCTGGACGCTCTTCCCCGTAACGCGATGGGCAAGGTCACAAAGCCGGACCTGGCCGAGCTGCTCTAGACAATGAGTATGCCTGCGGATAGCACGGGGACATTCCAGACGCGGCCGCAGCCCGGCCCGTTGTCGCGCATACTAGGCTCAGTTCTTGAGGCAGGCCGCGCAATCCTAAATAGGCGGGGAGGCCCGTCCGGCAAATCCGGGCTCGGTCCCGAAACGCTTGGCGAGTTTTGCGCCGAGCTGGTTCATCACCGCGGCGAAGCATCTGGATTGGCACTGGCGGAAGCGTCCCTGATTGCCTATGAGAACTTGCCTGCGGACGCACGCGGCGATTTCTTCGACATTCTCGCCCGCGATTTTTCGGCCAACATTAGTCAGATTTGTAGTGCCGCTGAGAACTACCTTGATGAACCGGGCATTGTACGCATCGACGAACTTCGCAAAGCAATTGAGTCGCCTTGCAGACGCCTGTTCCGACGACTGAATATGGTTCCTGGCGGGACCAGCACGCTGGTGAAGATGCGTGGCGACATACTGCAGCTGCTGCCAAGTCGGCCTGATCTCAAACAGCTCGACACCGAACTAAAGCAACTTCTCATCGCCTGGTTCAATCGCGGTTTTCTGACCCTGCAACGCATCGATTGGAATTCACCTGCGAGCGTTCTTGAAAAATTTATCCAGTACGAGGCGGTGCATGAAATCAATGGCTGGGAGGACCTGAGAAGCCGGCTGCAGCAGGACCGGCGCTTATTCGCATTCTTCCATCCCGCTATGCCGTCGGACCCTCTGATTTTTTTGCAAGTTGCGCTGGGTAAGGGCAACGCCAATGCGATCGAACCGCTTATCGGGTTTGATCGACAAATTCTCGACACCGCCGATGCTGATACCGCAACGTTCTACTCGATCAGCAACTGCCATAAAGGATTGCAGGGCATCTCGTTTGGCAATTTTCTTATCAAGCAGGTCGCGGCGGAATTGCGTATGGAGTTGCCTCACATCAGGCGCTTCGAGACCTTGTCGCCAGTTCCAGGTTTCCGCCCATGGGTCAACCAAGCAGTGACTGGCCAAGTAGAACATTCGGCGTCCGGCGAAGATCTGGAAAAGGCAAAGACATGCCTGACGGTCGACGGCGAAACTACTTCCGATGATTCTGGCGCGAGCGAAACTTGTGTAAGACTGTGCGCACACTACCTGCTCAACGAAAAGCGAGGGTCACAACCCGCCGACCCTGTCGCCAGATTTCACCTTGGCAATGGCGCGCTTTTGGACCGAATACACTGGGCGGCCGACCGGTCCGATGTGAGCCGGAGTCGGTCGTTTGGGATCATGGTGAACTACATATACGAGCCAGGTGAGATCGAGGACCGCCACGAGGCTTACTTCGCCGAAGGCCACATTGCCTCTAGCCCTGCTGTTCGCAAGCTTGCTCGAATCTAAGGAGACGAAACATGGTGATCTACGGTGTTGCCCTACTTTCTTTCTGCATGCTCGTCGGCGTATTTCTCGGCGACATACTCGGCAAGCTGATCGGTGTACAGGCAAATGTTGGCGGCGTTGGCATCGCGATGCTGTTGCTGATCTTCCTGTCGAATCTGCACGATCACGGATTGAAGATGAGCGCGCCAACGGAGACCGGGATCAACTTCTGGAGCACGATGTATATCCCGATCGTCGTGGCAATGGCTGCCAAACAGAACGTCATCGCCGCCTTGTCGAGTGGTTGGATGGCAATCACCGCAGGCATTGCAGCCGTCGTGGCCAGTTTCCTGCTCATTCCTGTCATGGCCCGCATAGGTCACGGTGGCAATCGTGATTCTTGAGACGCTCGCACAGGTACTGACAAAGAACGCGCTGATTACGGCATTCGTCCTCGCCGGTATCCTCGTTTGGGTTTCCTACTTTCTATCGAACAGGCTCACGCGTGGCCACGTTCACGGATCGGCAATCGCCATCGCTATCGGCCTCGTGCTCGCCTGGGTGGGCGGTAAGTACACAGGTGGCACAAAAGGGCTTGCCGATATTTCGATTTTTGCGGGCGTCGGCATCATGGGCGGCGCGATGTTTCGTGATTTCGCGATCATTGCCACCGCGTTCGGCGCACATATTGAAGAGCTGAAGAAGGCCGGCGTCGTGGGTGCGATCTCAGTTGTTGTCGGCGTGGTGCTTTCGTTTGCTGTCGGCGCAATCGTTGCGGTGACTTTCGGCTATACGGACGCCGTTTCGATCAGCACGATTGGCGCCGGGGCCGCGACATACATCGTTGGTCCCGTTACCGGCACGGCGCTCGGCGCCGGCTCAGACGTCATTGCACTCAGTGTTGCAGCCGGACTGACCAAGTCAGTACTCGTCATGGTAGGCACACCGTTAGTGGCGTCACGCATTGGCCTCGACAACCCCTACTCGGCGATGATTTACGGCGGACTGATGGGAACAACCAGCGGCGTAGCCGCGGGCCTTGCCGCTACTGATCCCAAGCTCGTGCCTTATGGGGCAATGACCGCAACTTTCTATACCGGTGTCGGATGTCTGTTGGCGCCATCAGCGTTATTTCTGATAGTGAGAACGATATGGTAATTCTCGCCTGGAAGCGACGAAACAGGTGTCCCTACAAACTGGCAATCGGCATCGCCAGTCTGATCGTATTGCTTGGATGTTCAGAATCGCCACCGGAAGAAGACAATTCTCGCCACGCAGCAAACGATCCTGAATACCGCGGCTCATGGGCTCAAGTACCTGTCATTTTGTCGCGGATTCGGGTGCCGAGCTTTCCGGATCGAACAATTGTCGTAACCGACCCTCCTTACAATGCGATAGCACGCGGCACGACTGATTCGCGAGATGCCATTCAGAATGCAATCATCGATGTCTCTCGCTATGGTGGCGGCACGGTAAGGATTCCGGCAGGAAAATACTTCGTCGACGGGCCGTTGCGCCTGGAAAACAACGTCAATTTTCATCTTGAGGAAGGCGCGGAGTTACTTTTCAGTACGAATTACGACAGCTACATGCCGCAGGTTCTGACCCGTTACGAAGGAACCGACATCTACAATTTTTCGCCGCTAATTTATGTCTATCAAAAGAAAAACGTTGCGATTACGGGCAAAGGCACTCTCAACGGGCAGGCCGAAAACAGCTGGTCAACCTGGGTGCAGAGAGCCGCTGACGAGGATCTGAGCCGAATCCCGGGGTCCGCCAAGAGCGTCCCGGAACAAGCCACGCGCGACATGAATAACACGAACGTGCCGTTGTTCGAACGGCGCTTTAGCCGCTCTCATCAGATTCGCACCGACTTCATCTTGTTTTATGACTCCGAGAATATTTTGTTGGAGGGCGTCAACATCGCCGACTCGCCATTCTGGGTGAATCACTTTTACATGTCCCGGAACATTACGGTTCGCAACATCACGATGCGATCGCTAAACAAGAATAACGATGGCATTGATATCGAATCCAGCCAGGATGTGTACATTCACGATGTCGATTTCGCAACAGGTGACGACTGTATATCGATTAAATCGGGCCGCGATCTCGAGGGTCTTCAAAAGATGATTCCGAGCAAGAATATTGTCGTGCAGAACGTACGTTTTCTTGCAGACGATGCGATTGCTTTGGGAAGCGAGGCGTCCGGTGGGGTTCGTAACGTGTTTATCGAGGATTCCGAGGGTTTGAATCTGCGCAAAGGCTTTTATTTCAAGGCAAACAAGAACAGGGGCAGCCAATTTGAGCACATTAGAATTCGGAACCTGACTTTCGGCGACCTGGCCGACTTGCCGGAAAATGCCCGCAAGCTGAATATGCTTGACGTAACGACCAACTACGATAGCGGCGGCGTCAATTACAACCGAAATCCGACATTCAAGGACATTCGCCTTGAGAACATCACGGCCGGTACATCGATTTACCCTGTAAAACTGGAAGGTACTGATGCGTCGCCACTAAGAGACTTCGTGCTGGACAACATTCACCTGGGAGCCGGGGAAAAACCAAATGTCGTTAGTGATATTGACAATGAAACTGTGTTCATTCGGAACATGACGGTCGGTGGCAAACCCTTGGTCGCATTGGTGGACGGCGCTCAAGAAGAAATAGTTATCAACCAGGTCACTAACATACCGCCTGATGTCTATGCCGGGGAGGAGCACATAATAAGCCTTGCGCAAGACAACAACATCACACTCTCAGGAGATGCGATAGACGTAGATCAGGACGAGCTTAGCTATCAGTGGGAAGCAGTCGCTGCCGATGCTGAACCGATCTCTATTGGCGAGGACGCCGAAGGAAATAGTGTCAACTTCGCCTTTGGCGACGAAAATGCGGTGCGAATTGTCAGTCCGCGTGCCTTAACGACCCAAGTCAGCTTTTCTGCGCCCGGCACCTATCGCCTGCGCTTGAATGTGTCCGACGGCAAAGCAACCGGATACCACACCGTGTTCATCGAAGTACGAAAGTAATATGTTGCCGGAGTTTTGCCGGACTCAGTAGAGCCCGGTCGTGATTCGTTTGTAGATGTTGTCCGCGGGCGCCTCCAGTCATTTACTTCGTCTTCTTCGACTTCATGATTGCAAACTCCATTAGTTTTGAAAAAGGTCGGCGTGCGTTCCGGTTCGGCGGAGAATCAAAAGATCTTCGCTGATCTCGTAAATCAGTATCCAGTCTCCGGACAGGTGAACATCCCAAGCCTCTTTGAAGTTGCCTGACAACTTGTGAGGTCGGGCATTGGGTGGTAATGGCTGGCCCCTCGCCAGGGTATCAACGACAGCTTCAAGCCTTCGGACGTCCCAGCCTCGTTTCTTGATTCTTTTGTAGTCTTGGCGGAATCTCTTCGTATAGGCAATTTCTCTCATCGGTCCTCTTGATCGGCGTTGCTGGCCGCTTCAAGGTAAGAGAAGACCGCGCGCGCGGACGGGAATCGTTTCAGTCGCTCCGCAGGTTCATCCAGTGCATCAGTCGTTTCAGCGTTCGGGATTCGTGCGTCAAAGGGCAAGCCCTTGCGCATCACGAGTTGTCGTAAGGACATGCGAATGAATTCGGTGGGTTTCAGCCCGAGTTGGGAAAGCACTTCTTCGGATTGCGCCTTCAGTTCGGGTTCCAGCCGAACCTGCATTTGTACGGTTCTAGCCATGTGGAATCAAACAGATTTGCTTGGCCCAATAATAGATTGCGAATGGTACCAATTGCAATGCTTTTCGACGCGCCTTGTGTCAACGCAAACCACAATTTCCCCTTTTTTCGTGCCCGGGGCCGGAATCGAACCGGCAAGGGGTTTCCCCCGGGGGATTTTCTTACCCTCTACGGCTTTCGCCGCGGGACGCGCATGGCGCCTCCCTTTGGGGTCTGGACTTTCCCTCTGCCCTATCGCCTTTCGGCGACGTAGGCCGGAGCCGTCAAGTCTCTACACTTTCCCCCTGTATCAAGGGGCTTAGCTCGGGATTGCCACCACCTATCGTGCTGAGGTTTCCCCGAATTTGACTCCTGGTGCATCGGGCGGTTTCCCGGCCGGCGCTCAATATCAAGTCCCCTGCGTATACCTGTTTCGCCACCCGGGCTGAGCCGTCAGTTTAGCAAAGCCCGGTCAGGCGCCGGCGAGGGATTCGCGCATCAGGCCCCAAAGGACAAGCAGGATGAGAACCGGCGCCAGCCAGAGCAGCGCCTGCCACACCCTGAGCAGCGGGCCGCTGAGTCCGGTTTCCCTGGCCGAGGACTCAAGCGGCCAGAAGTAGCCGATAAACAAAGCCAGCAGCAAGGCGTTAACGGGCAAGAGCAGGTTCGCGACCAGGAAGTCAACGAGCTGGAACAGCCCCATTTCGGCGAAGACGCCGCCCAGGGGCCGCACGTCTCCCCACACGTTGAACGACAACACGAAGACCAGTCCCACCAGCCAGGTCAACAGACCGATCAGAACCGTGCTGACAGGACGCGACAGCGAGGTGCTCCTCGACATCCATGCCACCACCGGTTCGATCATTCCGAACCCGGTTGTAATGGCCGCCAGGCTCAGCATTACGAAAAACAGCGTGCCCAGGACAACGCCGCCCGGCATCCCGGCAAACGCCACCGGCAGTGTTTCGAAAATCAGGCCCGGGCCGCTGTTGGCTTCCAGGCCTACGGAGAAAACGATCGGAAATATGGCCATCCCCGCGAGCAGCGCCACCATCGAGTCGGCGCCGGCGATGATCGCGCCGGCCCTTGGCAATGAAACGTCCTTCGGCACATAGGCCCCATACGTAATCAACATGCCCACACCGATAGCGAGCGAAAACAGCGCCTGCCCCAAGGCCATCAGGACCCCGTTGAGCGTGAGGGCGGAGAAATCGGCGCTGAAAAGAAACGCCATGCCTTGGCTGAAATCGCCGGCGACGGCGGCCCAGATCACCAACAGGACCAGCAGAACGAACAATCCGGGCATCATCAGTTTGCTGGCTAGTTCCAGTCCACGGCGGACCCCGACGGCAATGATCGCCACCACAATGGCGATAAACAAACCGTGCCAGAACATCAGGCGCGGCGGATCGGCCAACAGCCGGCCGAACAGTTCCTGCGAACCCTCGGCGGTAATGCCGCGGAACGTCCCCTGCGCCCCCAGGATCATGTAGTTCAGCGACCAGCCCGCGACAATGCTGTAGTAGGTAATTCCCAGAAGAGGCACAAGGATCGACAGCCAGCCGACCATCACCCAGGCGCCGCTTCGGCCTTCGCGCAGCGCCACTTCGCGCATGGTGTGAACGGCGTTGCGCCCACCGCGCCGCCCCAGAGCCAATTCACCGATTACAAGCGGCAAGCCCAACAGCAGCACCCAGCCCATGTACACCAGCACAAACGCGCTGCCGCCGTTGCTTCCGGCGATATAGGGGAAGCGCCAAATATTGCCAAGCCCGACCGCGGCGCCCACGGAGGCCAGCAGAAAGCCGCGCGTGGAGGACCAGGTGTCCGTCTTCATCACCGGACAATATCGCTCCCCCTATGACAGGGGGAGCGATACGGGATTCCCCTCCTCACAAAGGGGCAAAAGTGTCTAGCCGCCGAACGCCTGGGTTACGGAAAGGCCGACCGTCCGCGGGCGGGCGGTTATCTTGTTGGTCGGCTGGCCACCGCCCGTCCCGATAGAAATATCGGGGGTCGCGTCGGCAATATTCTCAAGGAACAGCTGAACGTTTAGCGCCCGCTCTTCGTTACGGAAACCCAGCCGCGCGTTGAACAGCTGATAGGAGTCCTTGAAGCGATTGGCGCCCGAATCGGGCCGCAGATCCGTATTGGAACTGCCCTTGTGATTACCTTCCACCCGCACGAAAGCGTCCCACCCACTAATGGGGGGCTGGAAGTTGTATTGCGCTGCGAAACTGGCCGTCAATTCCGGGATTTGCGGAATCTTGTCGCCGGCCTTGCCGGGAGCCAGCACCGATTCGGACACCTGGTCTTCGGTCAGCTCGCGCTTTCCGAGGAAGGTCAGGGCTGCGGTCAGGTCCAGGTTGCCGAAGCGGCCAATCACCTCGCTCTCAAAGCCCATCACTTCTGCTTCACCCGCGTTACCGATGAAGCCGAAGGCGCCGGTGGGATCGTCGCCGTCCACCTGCAGGTTTTCCCACAACATGAAGAACGCCGCATTGTTCCACTGCACCGCGCCATCCATCAATTGCGACTTTACGCCGATTTCGTAACTGGTCACCTTGTCGGCCTCGAACAGGGGCGGTACACCCGCCTCCGCGGACGCGGGATTGTTGATGATGCCGGGATTGTTTGTGCCGCCCAGTCGGTAGCCCTCGGAGCGGGTTCCATAGAGTGTCAACTCCTCGTTCGGTTGCCAGCGCAACACGAACCTGGTGGTGATCTCATCGTCGTCGATTTCCAGTTCATCGGTCCTGCCATCAGGAGGATTGGGCGCAAAAGCGGCAAAGTTGAACACCGTATCGCCGATCTCGAATTGCTCCACCTTGAACCAGCGAATGCCCACGCCCAACTCCCATTGGTCGTTGAGCTGATAACTGGCGTCGGCAAACAACGCGTTTTCGGTGATGTCCTTGTCGGCAAAACGCGCAAACACGCAGGGGTGGCAACCGGGAATACCCGCGCCCGGCTCACTTGTGGGCGGAATGGTAAATGGAGTTCCCGGATCGTAGGTCAGGCCGTCCGCGTTTATCACCGGTACAAAGCTCTGGAATTCGGTGTTCCGCTCGCGCCAGAAAACCCCGGTCACCCACTGCAGCGCGCTGTCGCCCGCCGATGTCAGGCGCACTTCGAATGCATTCTGGTCCAGGCTCTGGCGCTGATCGGTGAGTGCGTAAATGAGGTCGGCCCGCTCGGTGAAAAAGTTGAAATCCTCGCTGCTGTTGTTGTCGTAGAGGAAGGTAATGATCCAGGTTGAATCGAACTTGAACTCGAAATCGCGCTCGTAACGGGACGCGGTGGCCGTCAAGGTTGCGAAGCCCAGGTCCCAGTCGCCGGTGAGACTGAAGATGTTCTGCTCATCGGGCTTGAAGGTCTGGGCATAGTCGCCTACCAGAAATTCTCCGGTATGGAAGTGCGTAAACCCGGCAACATTGTCCTTATCGCCGTTGTCACTGACGCCCCTCTCATCGTACGTGTCATACGGATGGTAGCGGTTATCACCCGCAAGGTAACGATCCTGCCACCAATACTGCGCGGTCAACGAAAAATCTTCGCTGGCTTGCCATAGGAAATTGGCCCGGAATCCGCGTGTGTCCACATAGTTGAAGTCGGTCAGGTTCAGGCAGGTAAGCGCCACGCCCGGGTCGCGAGGATCTTCAGCCGGATTAACCGGGCGGCAGCGATTGTTCTCCAGCCAGCCGGCGTCCTCGACGTTGTATGCCACCAGGCGCATGCCCAGGGTATCCGAAAGGGGAATATTGAACACCCCGTGGCCGCTCCAGTTGTAATCGTTGGAGTGCGCGGTTTGTCCCAACTGCCCCCCCAGGGTGGCGCTGAATCCCTCCAGGTCCGGCTTGGCCGTAATAAAGCGCATGGTCCCGCTCTGCGAGTTGGCGCCATAGGTCGTGCCTTGCGGCCCCCGCAACGCCTCGATGCGCTCCATATCGAACAGCTTCAGGTCCGTAGTCTGCGAACCACTGTTCGAAGTGGAGCTCTGAATGCCTGGCAGGGGCACTTCGTCATAGTAGACCGCCACCTGCTGCTGTCCCGCCGACTGGATGCCGCGCATGACGTAGCGGCGTTGTCCGGGACCTGTGTCCAGAAATGTAAGCCCCGGCACCTGGTAGGCGAAGTCCTCGAAGTCCAGCACCTGCATGTCGCGCAGTGTGTCGGCGGTTATCGCCGTTACCGTAATGGGAACGTCCTGCAGGCGCTCAGCGCCGAACTTGCGGGCTGTGACGACGATTTCTTCCAGCGTTCCGCCGGAATCCTGGGCGTAACCGGGGACGCCGGCCAGCATGAATGCCGCGGCCCCCAGTAAAGTAATACGAAGCCTCATGGCGATGTCCCTCAAAAAGCTCAACTTTTGATTCTAGCACGCGGCCAAGAGTGCAATATTTTCGAAAATCAACAGTGTCGCGGAGGCATTCCCGGCTTTTCGGCGGGGCGCAGGAAGCCTGATACACTCGCGGAAGAGTCTTGAGGAGGGCCATTATGTCCCGCACCCTACGCCTCCTTTTCGCCGTTGGTTTTCTGTCGCTTGCCGTCCCGGGTTCGGCGGCCGACTACAACCGTCCTCCCGATTACCGGCCGTTTCCCGGCTACACGCTGATCCATGCCGGCACGCTGCTGGCCGTGCCTGGCGAAGAGCCGGCCACCCGCCAGACCGTGATCGTGCGCGAAGGACAGGTGGTTGCGATCGAGGACGGCTGGATCGAGCAATGGTCCGGCGACGATGAGGCGCCCGTCAGGGTGGTCGATCTGAGCGACAAGTTCGTGATGCCGGGCTTCATCGACCTGCACGTGCACCTGCTGTCGCAATCCGGCGGCGACCGCAAGGGCGAATTCGTCGAGCGTTCCGACTCGTACTTCGCCCTGCAGGGGTCACAGTTCGCGCGCTGGACACTGGATGCCGGGTTTACCACCGTGCGCGACCTCGGCGCCCGCGGCCAGGCCATCTTCGCTTTGCGAGACGGCGTGCGCGACGGGCTGGTTCCCGGCCCCCGAATCCTGGCTGCCGGCCAGGCCATCACGCCCAGCGGCGGGCACGGCGACATTCACGGCTATCGCATCGAAATCCTGCAGGCGCTGCCGGCTCTGGGCACCTGCGACGGCCCGGACGATTGCCGCAGGGCCGTGCGCCAGATGGTCAAGCGCGGCGCCGACGTGATCAAGGTAACGGCCACAGGCGGCGTCTTGAGCGAAACCGCGACCGGAACCGGCCAGCAGTTCACGCAGGAAGAGTTGAACGCAATTGCCGAGACGGCGCATTCACTCGGCCGCAAGGTTACCGCGCATGCGCACGCCAAGGAGGGCATTGAGGCGGCCTTGAGGGCGGGCTTTGATTCGATCGAGCATGCCATGTGGGCGGACGAGGGAACGATGGAACTGTTCCTGGAAACCGGCGCGTGGATGGTGCCCACCGTTTATCCCATTACCGCGGTCGGCGACACGCCCGAGAAGATGAAGGCGGGCCCTTTCGGCAACCTGCCGCCGCCGGTCATGGAGAAGCTGCTGCAGCTCGGGCGCCAGCCCAAGGACATGGTTGCGCTGGCCCACGGCATGGGCGTGAAGGTTGCCCTGGGCACCGACTCCGCCGTTTCACCGCACGGTGAGAACGCCAACGAATTCATCGAGTACGTCAACGCCGGCATGACGCCCATGCAGGCCCTGATGTCGGGAACGATCCACGCGGCGGAAGCCACCGGAATCGCCGATCAGACGGGCGCCTTGCAGCCGGGCAAGGCCGCCGACCTGGTCGGCCTTGCGGCCAATCCGCTTGAAGACATCAGCGCGGTGCTGGACGTGCGCTTCGTAATGCGCGACGGCATCGTATTCAAACACCTGGAGAACCGGAAATGACTCACATGAACCCGCCCGGGAGAGAGAACGTCCCCGCCCTTGACGAGGCCGGGACGGCTTCGCCTCCCGCAAACATTTCCTCGCGGGCTGATCCAGCCTCCATTTGGGTGAACGCCAGCGCAGCATTGGCGCTGGCGTTTGCAGCCGTATCCACCGCGGGCGCACAGGACCTCCTGATCGAGAACGTGACGCTGCTGGACGGCACCGGCGCGCCGGCCGTTTCCGGCGCCTGGATAGCGGTGGAGGGCGGGCGCGTCAGCGCAATAGACAACGCCCCGCTGGAGGCCCCGGACGGCGCCATCGTGCTGGATGGCGAGGGGCGCTACCTGATGCCGGGCATGGTGGACATGCACATTCACCTGCGCGGCGGCGTGCGCACTCCGCCGGAAGGGCTGCAGGAACCTCCCTCCCCGGATTTTGAAGCCGGCCTTCAGGCGCTGCACGGCTACTTGTACAGCGGCTTCACTTTGCTTTACGACGCCGGGAATGACCCGGATTTCATCCTGGAACTGAGGAGGCAGGAACGCGCGGGAGAAATCGAAAGCCCCCGTATTTTCGCAACCGGCGGAATCGTGACTTACCCGGGCAGCCACGGCAGTTCCGCCGGCGCCACGCTGGTCGACGACTGGCCCGAGGCCAAGCCGCTGCTGGACGCGCACATCGAGCGCCAACCCGACGTGCTCAAGCTCACCTACGAGGAGCGCGGCTGGGGCTCGCGGCCCACCATCCCGCGCCTGCCCGTGGACCTGATGCAGAGTATCGTGGAGTACTACAACGAGCGCGGCATTCGCACCACCGTGCACACCTCCAGCGAACTGCGTGCCCGCCAGGCCATTTTCGCCGGCGTGGATACGCTAGCGCACCCCATCATCCAGGGCCCGGTTACCGAGGAATTCGCCCGCCTGATGGCCACCAAGGGCGTTCCGATGGTTACCACGCTCACCATCGGCGAGAACTATGCCCGGCTGGTCGAACAGCCCGAGTACCTGGATCAGCCGCTCTATCAGGCCACGATCGACCCTGACGAAATCGAGACACTCAAGACCGAGACGCGCGCGGAATACGAAGCCCGCCCGTGGACCTGGTGGATGAAGGTCATGACCGAAATCGCCCAGGAAAACGTGCGCATGGTCCACGCCGCGGGCGGCGTGCTGGTGGCGGGATCGGACCAGACCACCGGTCCTGCGGCGCACCGCGAACTCGAACTGCTGCAGGACGCCGGAATCGCCCCCGCCGACATCATTCCGATTGCCACGCTGAACGGCGCGGTATTCCTGGGCCGCGAAAAGGACCTGGGCTCAATCGAAGTTGGCAAACTGGCCGACATGGTCCTGCTTTCCGCCAACCCCGCCGAGGACATCAACAACGCCAAGGCCATCGTGGAAGTCATCAAGAGCGGCCGCGTCATCGACCGCTCCGCCCTGAGCCTCCCCGTCAACCGCTAACACGGGTAAGCGCACCAAGCAGGTTAGCGCTGGTCAGCAGGTGTAGCGGCGCTGCGTATTCTTTGCCGGTAACGGGCTTCGATGAAATCGAGTCGCTCCCGG
Organism: Gammaproteobacteria bacterium; assembly: GCA_963666765.1. Classification (GTDB taxonomy): domain Bacteria; phylum Pseudomonadota; class Gammaproteobacteria; order Steroidobacterales; family Foliamicaceae; genus Foliamicus. The sequence goes on along the minus strand of OY762933.1, from coordinate 465,934 downwards.
GCGACGCCCCGGCGCACTTCGTCTTCAATGCCGAACACAAGCCAGCGATCGTCATCCTCCCGGTATTCGGGCCATTGCAGGCGCGCCTCCCGGTTGGGATTGCCGTTTCGCGCAAAGTCGAGCCAATAGCCGAGCAGGCGGCCCGCCAAGGCCCGCTGCCCGGCATCGGGTAAATCCGCCCTGGAAAAAAGCAGCCTGCGGTCGTAGCCGTGCGGCGCGCCCGGCGAGTCGTTCGGAGGGCCGAAGACGGGCAGATCCAGATAGTAAAGCCATGCCGGCGAGCTTCTGCGCGCCATTCCCAGCGCTAGCGTCCGAGCCGCAAGCAGATAGCGGTTGTCGCCGAACAGGCGCTTGACGCCGATTTCCGGAGACTTGTCGAAGTCGTCCTGGTAGAGCGTCTGCGCGGCTGGATAATCCACGCCCCATATGCGCAGGTACTCTTCCACCGATATCCCCGAAACCGGCATGATCATTCCTTCAAAGCTGTTTCCGCCGGTCATGACGGGAATGTCATGCTGTTTGCCCGCCAGGAACAGAATACCGGGTTCTTCACGCAGCGTCGCGCCATCGACCAGCGGCAGGTGGAAACCCTCCACTGCTCTCATCAGCGCCAGGGCGTCCAGGGACCGCAAATCTTCGGCTGTTTCCGCATCGAGAGAAACGCGTTCAATCAGTTGCCGCGCCAGTGACTCCGCGCTCTGGGCGGGATTCAGGTACATGTCCAGCGGCGCCGGCACAGGCGCGTTGACGGTGCGCGGCAGGGCCCAGGTGCCATAGCCGCTCTGCGCGATGGCGCCGTGGAACAAGCCTTGCGCCGCGTCGTTCGCCAGCAGCATGCTCACCGCCATCCCGCCCGCGGACACGCCGAAGACAGTAACTCTGCCCGGATCGCCCCCAAAGGCGGAAATATTGTCCCGCACCCATTCCAGCGCCGTGACCATGTCCAACAGGCCAAAGTTGGCTACCGGGCCCTCAAGCGCCGGATGCCCGAAAAAACCAAGGGGTCCCAGCCGATAGTTGATCGAAACAAAGACGACGCCCCGGGCCGCGAACAGTTCGCCCTGCACATCGCCAGAGCCCGCGACGAAGCCGCCGCCATGGATCCAGACCATGACGGGACGGGCGTTGCCGTCAACTGCGGGCGTCCAGACATTGAGCGTCAGGCAGTCTTCGTTCGCCGGCCTGGCGCCCCTTGACTGCGGACAAGGCGGCCCGAAATCGAGCGCCTGCCGCACGCCTTCGTGCTTCGGCGCCGCCCGCGGCGGACGCCACCGCCAATCGCCGGCCGGCGGCAATGCATAGGGGATGCCGCGAAACGCATGAGCGCCGTTCTCAGCGGTCCCCGCATATGCGCCTTGCGGCGCTACCACGACCTCCGCAACCGCACCGGCATCGGCCGCACCCGCCGAAAGAACAAGAGCAAGGCCTGCCAAGCGCAGTTTCATCGGAACAGTAGCGTCTTGTCGCCACCCATTTGCCGGAAACGTCGGAGGCATGGATGCCGACGCCGAGCCCACAGGGATGTGCTCGCTGGCGGTTTCCGGCAAATGGGTGGCGACAAGACGCGGGCTTGAGTGCTATTAAGCGCGCGCAGCGAAGAAGGCGTGCATGCGATTCATCGCTTCCTCAAGCCGCTCATAGGGCTCGGCCCCGAAACAAACACGCAGGTGCCCCGCCCCTGCCTGGCCGTAGAAAGACCCCTCCTCCACGCAGACGCTGGTCTCCTTCAGCAGTTCCCGCGCCAGGGCGGCGTCATCCCAGCCGGTCTCCGAAATGTCCGGGAAGGCGTAGATACTGCCTTCCGGCGCCGGACAGCGTACGCCCGGCATCACGTTCATGCGTTCCACGACCAGGTCGCGGCGGCGGCAGTCCTCCCGGACCATCTCCGCCACCGCCTCCTGCGAACCGGACACGGCCGCCCGGCCGCCCTCCTGGATGAACACGTTCACATGCGCGATGTCGTTCTTCGATATCTTCAGCATCGCGTCGATGAACCTCTTCGGCGCCGCGGCGTAGCCCATTCGCCAGCCGTCCATGGCGTAGGCCTTGGTGAAGGCGAAATGGGTAATCGTTCGCTCCCACATACCCGGCAGCGAAGCGATGCTGATGTGCCGCGCGCCGTCGAATACGATCTGCTCGTAGACCTCGTCGGACATCACCAGCAGGTCGTGTTCGATCGCGATGTCCGCCAGTTCCTGCAGTTCTGCTCGCGTATAGACCCGTCCGGTGGGGTTTGCCGGGTTAACCAGGATGATCATCCGCGTGCGCGGACCCAGGCGTTCGCGGATTGCAGCACCGTCAATCGCAAAGTCCCGCGACCGGTCCAGCGGCGCCGTAGCAACCACGCCGCCCGCCAGCTCGATCTTGTTGACGTGCTGCGGGTAATACGGAGACAGCAGCATGACCTCGTCGCCCGGATCCAGGGCGGCCATGCAGGTGATGTATGCGCCGTGCGTCAGTCCGCTGGTCACCAGGATCTCGTTCGGAGCCGCCTCGATGCCGTTCCGCGAGGCCAGCTTTTCCGCGAGCGCCCGCCGAAAAGGCTCGTTGCCCAGGAAGTCCCCGTAATGCACCATCCCGCCGTCCAACGCCGCCTTGCAGGCCTCCTTGATGTGCGCGGGCGTATCGAAGCTGGGCATGCCGACCTCCAGGTGGATGACATCGACCCCCTGCGCCATCAGCGGGAGGGCCTCTTCGTACATGCCGAAGCTCTTCTCCGAGCTCTGTACGATTCGATCAGCAGGCCATTTCATACGCGAGTCCGTGGTTTCGTTGTCAGTGATTATGCGTTGCGGGACGCGGCGGCGAAATACGCTTCGCCTCAACGGTCCCGGAAAACCGCGTCCGGGTGCTCGACAAAAGGTTCGCGCCAGCCGGGAAAGCGGTCGCTGAATATTTCGTTTCGGCCGTAGTGACGGCCGAGCAGAATCGCCTTGGCCGATCCCCCGTTCCAGAGGTCGTATTTCGGCGCCGAATACCGCGCGAAGAATTCCATAAGCCGCCGGTCCAGTTCCGCCACCATGTCCGCGTGCGCCGGATCGTCGATGAGATTGTGCTTCTCGTCCGGATCCGCGACCAGGTCGAACAGCGTGTGAGGCTCGACGGTATCGAACCTTTTCATGTATTTCCAGCGCCCGGCGCGCACAACACGAACAGTAACGAACTCGAAGAAGGCGGCATTGTCCCATTCCGGTTCCGCGCCTTCGAGCATGGTGGCAAAGTTCCGGCCCGCCGAGTCCCTAATCTCAAGCTCCCCGAGGCCCAGGTAATCCAGCAGGGTGGGGAACATATCCACCTGGTTGATGAATTCCTCGCGGACCATGCCCTCCGGCACCCGTCCAGGCTGGGAGAACATCAGCGGCACCTCCATGTTGACGCCGTGCACGGTGAACGGAAAGCTCCATGACGTATTGCCCCAGAGGCCCCCGTGCCCGAAACGCGAACCCTGGTCGGACGTGTAGATCACCAGCGTGTTCTCGCGCAGCCCCTGTTCGGAAAGGGAATCCAGCAGCCGCCCTACCCCGTCGTCCACCATCGTGGTTTCGGCCGCGGTATTGATCATTGCAACGGGGTTGTTGATCGCGTTGATCGCCCGCCAGGCCGTGGTCCCTTCGCGCACCATTTCGCCGGTCGGGCTGCGGCCGCGGGCCCAGGCTTCGAGATACGGATGAATGGGCTCGTGCGGCATCGAAGGGATTGCCCGGCGGTAGCGCTCCGCGTGCCGGTTGCGCGGCGGCAAAAGCACCGTCGGAGGCAGCATGTACGGGCCGTTGTACGAGAGGTACAGGAAGAAGGGTTCATCTGCGCCCTGGCGCCGCTCGATGAACTCGATCGCCTTGTCCGTCCAGAAATCCGTCAGGTGCTGCTCGACGCGATAGCGCCGGCCGTTGTCGATGACTTCCTGGTCGTAGAAGGTGGTGGTATGGCCCGACGGGAAGGTCACCCACGACGAGAAGCCGAGCTGCGGACGTTCGTGCCGTCCCAGGTGGTATTTGCCGACCAGGCCGGTGACGTAGCCCGCGTCCGCCAGCGTTTGCGGCAGGTTGCGGAACTCCTCGATTGCCGACCAGCCCTCCAGCTCCGGCTGCCCCGGCAAGGCCACGTGTATCCCCGTCTGCGAAGGCATCAGGCCGGTAAGCAGGGCGGCGCGCGTGGGCGAACATACGCCGCTGGCCGCGAAGGCGTTGCGAAACAACGCGCCCGAACGGGCCAGCGCATCAATGTTGGGCGTGGCGATCTCGCGGTTGCCGTATGCGCCCAGCAGGCGCGCGGGCTGGTTGTCGGCAATGATGACGATGACATTAGGACGCTGTGCCGGGGACGTTTCGGCGGCGGCCATGCCCGGCAACTGGACGGCGATGAGAAGTGCGAGGCCGGCGAACAATCCGGCAGCTTTGACAGTGCTTGGCATACGCCGGGAGAATACCCGCAAGCAATCGGTGGGTGCAAAGAGAGCGCGCGGAGGCCCCTGGGAAGGGAGGCGCCTCGCGTTCCCGGAGGACGAGACGCCCTCGTTCCCCGTGGTGAGGGCGGTAAGCCTTCGCTCCCGGGGCTAGAATTGCGAGGCATTTCCACGCCGGCAATCGGCACAGCAACAGGAAGGCCAATGAGCGAAACGATCCAGGAACCCGTCATCGCCAGGTACAAGCCGTACTACGCAGAGCTCGAAAAGGGCAAGAGGTATTTCTGGTGCGCCTGCGGGCGGTCGAAGAACCAACCCTGGTGCGACGGCTCGCACAAGGGCACGGGCATCGTTCCGCTTCCCTACCAGGCGCAGGAAGACGGCGAGGAAGTCTTGTTTTGCGGTTGCAAACACACCTCCGGCGTCCCTTTCTGCGACGGCAGTCATAACAACCTCCGCGAAAAATACGAGACCGACGACCCGCAGAGCCCGGAGAACCAGGCCATTCCACTGGCCGAAGAAGCCTCGCCCGGGCGCGTGGTGCTGGATGGAAGCTGCCAGGTCCACCGGGTCGGACGACTGCCCGACGAGGGCGCGGGCACCGTGGAGGTGCGCAAGCTGATCAGCCCGGAGGACGGCGCCGTGCATCAGTCGCAGTTTCACCTGACGCTCCCGCCCGGCTATTCGCAGGCCATGGAGTTTCCGCGGCGCCAGGTGCTCCTGTTCGTGGCCAGCGACTCGGGCGAACTCGCCATCGGGTCCCGCAGCTTTAAGCTCGATCCCTGCACCGGCGCTTTCGTGCGTCCCGGAGAAGCCTTTTCGCTGAGCGCCCCGGCCGACCGGCCGCTACGTGTTTACGCCAGCGTTTTCCCGCATTCCGACGGCCCCGTGTGGCGGCGCGGCCTGGCCGACCACTTCGATTCCGACTATCCGGATCGCACCATCGCCATGGACAGGGACAAGGCCACGCCCATGGCCGACCGGTTCTTCCAGGTGCTGATCGACAAGAACCAGGGATTCGAGAACGGCGCGCAGTTCATCGGCGAGATTCCCCAATCCAAGGCCGTCGCCCACCGGCACCTCTACGAGGAAACCCTGATCGTGGTTTCCGGCGAGGGCTGCCTCTGGACGGAGAACGTCAAGACGCCCGTAGGCGCGGGCGACGTGATCTTTCTGCCGCCGAAGCAGCGGCACTCGCTGGAGTGCACCAACGAAGACGGCATGCTGGTCGCCGGGGTGATCTTTCCCGGCGACAATCCTTCAATCAACTACTGACACGCAGAGAAAGGCTTCCAGCACTCGGCGAGGGGCGGGACGACCTCGTTCCCGGGGCAAGGAAAAACGTCAGCCGGTGGGTTTCACGAACAGAAGCGTGAAGCGGTCACTTTCCCCGATCGCCAGACTCTTTATCCGCTGGGCATCGTCCACCTCGGGCCAGCCTTCCAGCGCCAGGTAGCGAAGCGTGGGCGGCAGGCGCCAGACACGCTTGTCGTAGTCCTTGTCGTCCATCGGGTTGTTGTTGATGTCGCTGGCCGAGACCAGCTGCCATCCGGCCTCTTCGGCGAGCCTGATGGTATAGCCCTCATTGACGTAGCCGGACACGGCCTTGGGGTCTTGCCGGATCAATGGGTTTCCGCGGTGTTCCACGATCCCCAGGTGGCCGCCGGGCCTGGCCGACACGTACATCATTTCCAGCATGTCGTGAATGCTGCCGCTGGTCATCCAGTTATGGATGTTCCTGAAGGTCAGCACGAGGTCGGCCGATCCCGGTTCAATGGGCCTGAAATTCTCCCCGCTGATGCCTACGACTTCGGCGTCGCCGAACAGGTCCCTGTTGGTCCCGATCAATTCCGCGAGATCGTCGTAAGCGCCTTTCGCCCACTCGCTGGTAGTGGGGTCCCACATCGTGGCGTAGTACTTGCCCGTACTGGCAACGACCGGCGCAATGATCTCCGTATACCATCCGCCCGTCGCATTGATTTCCAGCACGGTCATGTCTTCCTTGAGACCAAAGAAAGTCAGTGTTTCGTACGGGTTGCGATAGGCGTCCCTGGCTCTTTTCTCTTCCGATCGATGCTCACCGGTGATGGCGGCCCGCAGGCGCGCGTCCGTGGAGTCCCCGCCATGGCTGTCGGCGAGCGCAACAGAACCGGAAAACGCCGTGGCAAGCGCCATGGCAAACACCAGCAGCCCGTGGCAAAACTCCCACTGCGTTCGACCGGCGATCCATCCCGCCTGGACTGCGTTGCTTGTCGCTTGCATATGCCCGATATGCGCGCTCCTCGCGCCTTGCCAGGCGGGCGTCTCGCCGGTCTCGGCGCGACGCGGGATTTTGCCACGGGCTGCCAGGGGTTGTCGTATGAGCTTCATCTGCAGTTCCTTCCCGAATGCCGCCGTTGGCGGCGGTTGGAGGCCAGGGCCGGAATTGAACCGGCGTCCACGGATTTGCAGTCCGCTGCATCGCCACTCTGCCACCTGGCCCGGCTGTTCCGCAAAAGGCGCCGGACGGCGCTGGTTATTGCCGAAAAAATGGAGCGGGAAACGGGATTTGAACCCGCGACCCCAACCTTGGCAAGGTTGTGCTCTACCTCTGAGCTATTCCCGCTCTGAGCGGCGCCGAGTCTAGCAGTAACGCCACGTCCGGTTCAATAGACGCACCATACAGCCGCGTGCTGGCGCTGACGCACAGGTCTTCCGGGAGTGTGTGAGCCAGGGATGGCGGAACCAAGCTCCATGGATGGATTCATGCGTCTCCCGGAAGACCTGTGCGTCAGCGCCAGCGGAGTTTACTGGTTTGTTGCATCGGCGAATCAGGAGAAAAAGGCGCCGCCGTTGATGTCCACGCTCGCGCCGGTAATGAAACTGGCCCCGGGCGAAGCCAGGTAGGCCACCAGCTCCGCTACCTCTTCCGGGTTTCCCTCGCGCCGCAAAGGCGTGGCCGCGGCGACGTTCGCACGCACGGCGTCCTTGGTGAACGTGTCGTGAAAGGTCGTGTCGATCATTCCCGGGCATACGCAATTGACCCGGATGCCCGCGGGTCCCAGTTCCTTGGCCATCGCTCGCGTAAGTGACATTACCGCACCCTTGGCCGTCGAGTAGGCCGCCGCACCCGGACCGCCCCCATCCCGGCCTGCCTGCGAGGCAAGATTGACGATGGATCCTCCTTCCGCCATGTGGGGGACAACGCATTGCGTGGTCAGGAACGTGCTGGTGACATTAAGCCGAAGGACGTGTTCCAGGAACTCTTCGTCCATATCCGCCAGCGCCTTGCGCGCTACCAGTCCGCCGACGACATTCACCAGCACATCAATGGAATCGCCATAGGCGCGGCGGGTCTCGGCCACCAGGTTCTCGACCGACTGCCGCTCGGTCATGTCGCCCGCGACGGCGATCGCGGCGCCCCCGGCCTGACTGATGCTTTCGACGGTTTCCTCACCGGCGGCGGCATTGTTGTAGTAGTTGACGGCCACCCTGGCGCCGGCCCCGGCCAGGGCCAGCGACACGGCCCTGCCGATATCCCTTGATCCGCCGGCGACGATTGCTACCTTGCCTTCCATACTCTTTTCCCCTTCATTGGTCTGAATTCTTCGAGGCCAGCAGCCCGTTCTCGTCGAACAAGCCGAAGTAGCCCTTCCACACGAACTCGCGTCCGGCGATGCGGACGCTATGTTCCAGGTTCCCGTCCGGATTGTAGGAAAGCGCCAGGAATCGCTCCTCACGCTGCCTGTTGACAAGCCGGATCACATCGCGGCGGCCGTCGCTGTAGCATTCGATCGAATCGATCGATCCGTCACTGCCGATGGTGAATTCCTCGGTCGAGTTGTACTCGCCGTGCACTTCCAGCGTGGACAGGAAGGTGTTCCTGCTCCCACCCCTCAATCGAAGGATTACCGCCTGCTCCCGGCGCAGGTTCAACTGCGGATCGTTGGCGCCGAGTTCCGCCAGAACGACCTCAAGCGGTTCCTCGGCCCTGGCGGACCAGGTATAGAAACGATCGCCCGCCAGCCAGGTCAGCGAGAACAGCTGACCCGCGGCCACTCCTGTCTCCGCCAGGCGCCACAGGTGTTGATAGCCATTGGCCCCGCCAAGCGGCTGCAGGCTCTTCGTTTGCGCCTCAAGCGGCGGATCGCTGGTGATGAACTGGCCGTTGAAATGAAGCGGCAGATCATATTTTCGTTCCCCGGAACCGAAGACATTGAGCACATCCATCACTACCGGGCCACCGGCGACAATTCCATCCAGCACCGCAAAGGTTCGATTGAACGCTACGTCCTCATAGGCGTTCTCCATCGACGCTGCGGCAATGTGAATGTCTCCATCGCTGTGAAAGAACAGCATCTCCGGATGGAACCGCTCGCCGGTGGACGTTCGGGCGCCGAAATGACTCGTCTCATCCACTACAAGTGTGTTGTGGGCGATTGTCTGCTTGGCCCAGGTCTCGTTTTCGGGCAGATAGCGCCCGCCGTCCTTGGGCTCGATATTGAGGAAGCGCGCGGCGCCGTAGTCCGCCACGATCTCGCGGCCGTTGTCGTAGAAGATCCAGTTGAGCTTGTCGAAATGGCCGTGCCCCATGCCCTGGGCCGTTGCCTTCAGCACCAGCGCCTGATGGCCGGCGCCGGCGCCGTTGCGAATGACGGCCAGACCGCCCTGCGTCCCGGACGGGCCGTCCCGGAAAAGCATCGAGCGATGCTCGTACGGCTGCGCCTCGCCGCGGTCCGCCGCCCGCGCCGCCGCGAAGCCATCGCCGGTAAGCACGTAGGCGCCTTGCCGCAGGGCCACGGAGAGCAACCTCGGATCACCGGTCAGCGCGTAGGCGATGGGAACGCCGTAACGCAATTCCACGGTATCCAGTCCCTTTTCCCTGATCGCGTCGTTGATCGGAAAGAACAGTCCGCCGTAGGACAGCTCGATGCATGCATAGATCGCCTTGAGCAGCAGGCCGTCGCGATACTCGAAGATCTTCAGTTCCGGATCGTTGTTCTGGATGCTCCGGGCGAAAACGACCAGCGGCATCAGTGCGTAGCGCTGGTAGTACGGGCCCTCGGCGTAGTAGCCGTCCGGCGAGAGCAGCAGGTCAAGCTGCCTGAGGAAACCGGCGCTGCCATCGCGATTGAGCCCGTAGAGCGAGGTCTCCACGTAAGAGCGGTCATCGAGCGTGTATCCCGTCATTCCGACGGCCGCCACCGCCCAGGTTCCGTGGTTGTGAATCCGGTCGAAGGTCTGCGGCGATTCCACCGACAGGAAATCGGCCATGGGCCGCAGCACTCCTCCTTCTATGATGGACCTGTCGTCATCGGAAAGCGTCTCGACAATCGCGTCATAGCCCTGGATGGCATGCACCAGCCACACCGATTCGTTAAGGCTCTGCCAGAACAGCCGGCCGGGCGTCTGCTCCTTCTTCCGGGGATGCTCGCCCAACTCCGGGTACATTGCGGCGTAGGCCAGCAACAGCGACCGGGCATGTTCGGCGTAGCGCACGACGCCGGTCAGTTGATAGACGACGCCGGCCTCGCGGATCGCGACTGCGTTGCTCTTGTGCTGCTCGTGCGAATAGCCGCCGCCGGCATCGGTCGGCGCGGGGACATCGGGCGGGGAAGCGAAATAACGGTCGACGCGTGCCCGTGTCCGGTCCAGAGAGCGCATAAAGCTCGGCGATTCGCCCATCGTGCCGGTAATACTCGCGACATCCCCGGCGGTCAGCAGCAGGCGGGGATGAGATGCCCCGCCTTCCTGTGGCCAGCCGCCAATCACGAAGGCCGCGAGGGCCAGAACGGCAAAGGTATTCCGCATCAGGGGGCGCTGATCTCGCCGACGATCGGCTGCGGCGTACCGGCAAACCGGTTGCCTCCGATTCGCGTTATCGGATCGCCGACCGTGTGCGTTACGCGTATCGGCCGGCTGTCGATGAATTCATTATCGTGAATGTCGGCCATTTGCACGCCCAGCAGCCGTATCGACGCGGCCGTCTTGTTGCGCGCGTTGTGGCCCACCGAATCCAGCACGCTGGAACGGATTTCCAGCCGGGGGCCGAAGGTGCTCTCATCCGTTCCGCCGCGGTAAATGTCAACCACGGCGCCGCCGATATTGCTGAACCGGCTGTCGACTACTGAGATTACTTCGCCGTTATAGCGGCCCAGGTCGTCGATTTCCCTGCTCATCGAAAGCACGCTGCCGCTGATGTCGCTGAATTCGGAGCGCGTGATGCGAATCGCATCCGCGAAGGTGTTCTTGGCCACCAACAGGAAATTGAAAGTGTAATTGACGTCCAGGTCGCTTACGGAGCAGTCCTCGACGGTCAGGGCGTAGTTGCTCGTCATCGAGTAGCGGCTGGTGCGAATCACCGAGTTGCCCGACATGTCGGGAGAAGCCGCGCCGGAAATCTCAAGCCCCGAAAGCTCGAGGCGCGCGCCATCGTCCAGCTCGAACAGCGCCGGGCGCTCAAACTCCAGCGTCACCGTTCCGCGGCCCTGCGCCGCGCGAATGCTCAGCGGCCGGTCGATCACGATCGTCTTCCTGACCCGGTAGGAGCCGGGAGCCACTTCCAGGATCGATCCGGCCGGGGCGCGGCTGGCGGCATTGAACAGGGCATCCTCGCCCGGGCTGACGATGATCGTTGCCGGCGGCGCTTGGGAAGGCGCCGGTTTTGGGTACCAAGCCACACCGGTGTCGTCCTTGTCCATCACCTGGAGGTCGGCGCGAACACCGATGGAGGCGAGTTCGTCGCCGGCCGGATACCACAGCCCGTTGTCCGCCCTTTGCATCCCGATCGGGGAGTTCGCAAAACCCTGCTCTATGGGCATTTCACTGACCGCATTTGAAGCATTGCCCTCAAAGGCAATTCCACTGATGTCGTCATGCACGCGGATGACGTTCTCCCCGTCGCGGTTGAACACCAGGTTGGCGCGGAACGTGCTGTCGATCGGCGTCGCCGAGCGCTCTTCGTCGCTGCCCCCGGCCATTTCGATGTAGTCGCACTCGATGATCGAGTTGTTCTCCATCAGCACGTCCTCGACCTGGTGATAGCGGTTGAGCGGCGAATCGGGAACGCCGTTCATGACCGTGAAGGCGGCCCCGAAGCGGTAGCCGGTGAGCCCGTGCAGGTAGTTGTTGCGGACCACATGCCCCTTGTTGATGACCCGTATGCCGCCGGTGTTGGGAACACCGTTGCCGAGAAAGACGTTGTCCTCGATCACGGCGTTGTTGCCGTGACGCATCGTCAGCGTGCCGCGCGATTCCAGGAACAGGTTTCCGCGGTAGGTATTGCCGCCCGACTTGTTGGAGATGATCTCCAGCTCGCCGTCGCAGCGATCGAATACGTTGTTCTCCACGACGGTCAGCGAATCGGCGAGGGAATAGTGGCTGGTGCCGATTCGCAGCGTTTCGCCGCCGTTGGATCCCAGTATCGGGCGCGGGCCAAAGTAGTTGTGGTCGATGCGGTGGTGGTTTCGCTGGTTCTCCTCGCCATCCAGCCGCACGGCCATGGTCACGCCGAGATTGCCCTTGCCCTCGAGGTGGTTGTGGTCGAAGCGATTGTGGCGCCCGAACATCAGCACCCAGAAATCAATCTCATGCCGCTCCGGCTTGTTGAACCGGTCGATGACCGTCTCGGTTACCCTCGAGTAGTTGGCAGGCTCCCCCTTCGTGCGCCGAAACGAGATTACGGTATTGGTGGGCGAATAGCCGTCCCTGAACACCAGTCCCGACACGACCAGGTACTCGCCGGCAAGGCGCAGATTGGACTGTCCGCTGATCACGACCCCACCTTTGGTCTCGGCTGTCAGCGTGATCGGCTGTTGCGGCAAGCCGGTTCCGGTGAACAGAATCTCGAAATCGCGCCAGACGCCGTTGGCGAGCACGATGACGTCACCCGGCTTCGCGCGCCTGACCGCATCACGGTATTCGTCCTGGTTCCTGACCAGCGTCTCGGTTGCGGATAAGCTTCCCGCCGCGAGAATGGCGAGCGCGGAAGCTACCAGAAATTTCCGGCACCGGCACATAAGAGGACTCCAGACTTGGCGGGGCCTGTCAGCTAAATCCGCGCGCTCTTGAGGAAACGCTCCCGGCTCTCGCTGGCCTTCCTGCGCACGTCCCTCAGCGCATTCTGCTCGGTCACGTCGAGCATCGACTCCAGCAGCCGCGTAAAGTGCTTTCTCATTGCCAGCCGAGCCTGGGCGGGATCGCGGCTGTGCAGCGCATCGAGAATCTCGCGGTGCTCTGCTCCGCGCGCCGTCGCGTCTTCCGAGCAGACCGAGTCGTACACCTTCTTCACCGGCGCCAGCTCCATGCGCATCCGCCAGAGCTTCTCGACAATGTAATAGAGCACGGAATTTCCGGCGGCGGCGGCAATGGCCAGGTGGAAGTCCCGGTCGGCGAGTTCCGCCGCATGGGGGTTGTCGTGGTCGTCGCTGCTCATGTCCTCGATGAGCCGCTCAAGCTCAGCCAGCGTTTCGTCGCTGATATCGCCCGCCGCCAGCGCGGCAACCTCGGACTCGAACAGCGACCGCGCCTCCGTCAATTCGAGCGCGCTTGCCTTGGGAAGCACATCGACCTGCGCTGCGGCCGCGTCAAGGACATGCGCTCCCGAGCCGGCCCGCACTTCGAGCTTTCCAAGAGCCTGCAGCGAAACCAAGGCTTGGCGGACTGTAACCCGGCTAACACTGAAGTGTTCTGCAAGCTCACGTTCGCCGGGCAAGCGGGTGCCGGGCGGATACACGCCCTTTTCCAACCGCCGCGCAATCCTTTGCGCAACGGACTCATACAGCTTCTGTCCCTTCATCGCACCGGCCAATCAATTGAATTTGGCCCGAACGCCTACGAACAAGCGCGGGCCGTACTCCAGGGTTTGACCCACCTGGCCTTCCAATCCACGAAAATCGATACGTGGCTCTCCAAGCACGTTAATGCCTTCCAGCGACATTTGAATACTGTCGGTGATGTCGTATCTCAAGCGAAGGTCCAGCGTCTTGTAGTCATCCACGTAGCGTATTCGGGCGCCCGTATCGCGACTGTAGCCCTGGAAGTACCCGGAACGCGCCTTGAATATCGCCTGCACGTTGAAGCGATCATTTTGCCAGTAAATCTGCGTTGCGCTGGTATGACGCGACAGTCCCCACAACCCGGCGGGTGGCAACAGGCCCAGGAGAGGAGTTGCATTACCATCGGCATCAAAGGCGATACCGTCGCCGCCGTGTCCATCTTCGAATTCAAAGCCGGAGTCCGCATAGTTGTAGCTGATCTTGCCGCCGAAGCCGCCCAGAAATCCGGGCAGATAGCCGAACGAATGCGTCGCGGTGATTTCAACTCCAGTGAGGTCGCTCTCCTTATCGGAAACCTGCGTGGTTCTCACTGAGCCGGTCACGACGTTGCCGTCAATCAGGAAGTCTTCCGGCTGGTAGGCGTTCTCGAAAGCGCCCTGAAAGCGTTTCCAATAGACGCCGGCCGCCAGCAGCGTATCTTCGTTGGCGTACCATTCCAAACCAACATCGACATTCCAGGATGGCAGAGCCTGCAATTTCGGGTTGCCCGACGAGCTGATGCCATACACCGCCTCTTCCAGACTGCCGTAGCCGGATTCCACATCATCCGAGTTGTTGGTGCTGATGCTGCGGCTATTGCTGTAGGAGTGCGGATCCGGACGCGACATACCCCTGAATACCCCGGCTCGAAGTACCCAATCGGCATTGAGATCCATAATGAAGGTCAGACTGGGCAAGACCTCCGTATAGCTGTTGGTCTGCAACACACTTTCGTACTGCGCGTCCGTGTCCGCAGGCTCAACAAAATACAAGCCTTCTTCCTGTATGACCGTTAGCGGAGTGCGGTAGCCGATTGAATCGACGTCTGTCCGAACCACGCGCACACCGAAATTGCCTCGGACCGGCCGGCCGGACATCAATGACTCGTAATTTGCCTGCAAGTACAAAGCCGTCACGTCTTCGGTCAAATCGACACTGCTGGTTTCGATTCCATTCTGTAATTGCATTGCGGACCTGCCACCGTAGTTCGCGAGCAGTTCATCGAGCAAACAGCCAAAATCGAATGTCGCCCATCCGGTGCCGGTGCCAATGCCGTGCGCGAACGTTATGAGATCGCGACCGCCTCTGGACTCCGACAGGAAATCAGGTTCCGGGAAACCGGACTGTCCGCAGTTGTTGGCGGCATTGAAGATGACAGTGCGGGCTTCAAGCGTGCTGTTGCTTCCGTGGGGGACGCCGTCAAGATCCTCATCGTCAAACAGATTGATGCCGGCCCGGGTGCGATTACCGCCAAAGGTGCGATACTCAAGAGAGGAAGAGCGCACTCCTGCCTGCAGGTTGTTGACAAAGCCCAGGGACTCGGTGTCCCAGGAAAAGTCCAGCCTTAAAGCATCGATCGTGTGCTCGCGAATCTGCTGTCTGCCGCGAACTTGCGCACGATCTCTACCGGTAAAGTAGCGGGGATCGTTAACGTCAAAATCCAGCAGCGAAGCAGGATCGCGCGAACTGCTGCCGTCCGTGCTGAGGACTGTCGGCAATGCCAGCCCATCCGTGCCGGGCACATCCACGTCGAACCGGATCCAGAAGTCTTCTCTACTCTGAACGTCTGAAGGATCCGTTCTCAGCACCTCGTCCGCACCCAGCGTAGCCTCAATATCCGTCTCGACACGCCTGGTGTCCGCAAACGCCGCATCGAATGACACCTCCAGGGCATCCGTGGCTTGCCAAGCAATGTTCAGGCCGGCGCCTTCATATTCTTCGAAGCGTACGAAGTCCGTAGTCTTGGATCGGATACCGGTATCCACGACGAAACTTTCCACAAGTCCGGTACGCGGGTTGGAAACCAGGTCCCGCACGGCATTCTGGGTATTGCCGAACAGAAGATCCCGCCGCAGTTCCTTCTGATCCCGCTCGGACTGCTGGAAATCGAGCATGACGTCCACATTGTCATTCGGCTGCCACTGGATCGCTCCGAAAATGGCGTGACGGTCGTCATCCGTCGTATTCTGGCGGAATTGGCGACTGCGGGGAATATAGGCAAACGGAATATCGGCGACGCTGTTGTAATCGGGGTTGGAATCGATGAGGTCCTGCAGTCGGTCATTGCTCAAGGCCGAGTCGCCACTGCTTCCGGATGCGTTGTTCTCACATCGCGAGCTCAAGTCAAACGGCTGTGCCATGGGATCGAATGATTCCAGCAGACACACTTCAAGCCGCCCGCCTCCCGTGCTGTGAGTCGCTTCCGCCTCGGGATTCGAATCGTCGCGTAGCTGCCCGCCGAGAGTTATGCCGATAGTGCCCAGGCCGTCAAAGTCCCATGAATTGATATAGCTGGCGGTGGCGCGGTATCCACGCTCATCCTGGCCGATGATGTCGCTGTCGTCAGGATGCGCCGAGCTCTTGAGACTGAATTGCGCGAGCTGCTTGCCGTACTCGATGGGTCGCCTGGTCGTCAGCTGAACCTGGCCGCTGACAGCGCCTTCAATATAGCTCGCGGACTGTGTCTTGTGAATCGCGACGGAATTGAACAATTCGGAAGGAAAGATGCTGAAGTTGACCGCGCGGTTGCCGCCCCCGTTTGTGGATTCTCTGACATTGACGGTGGTGGTGCCGAGGTAAGGCCCCAATCCACGGATGGCGACTTCGGTCGCGGCGACGTTCTCTCGATGAGTCGCCGCGCCTGTGATGGTCTCCAGCGCCTCGCCGATGGACAAGGCCGGCAGCGAGCCGATCTCGTCGGCATTCAGTCCGTCCACGATCTCGACGGAATTCCGCTTGAGCTGGATGGAATTCTGAATATCGAGCCGCACGCCGGTAACGACGATCTCTTCGATAATGGACTCATCGACTTCGATCGGCACTTCGGAATCTTCTTCCTCCTGGGCGTAAACGAGCGAACCCGTCAGCGCCATTGCCAGAATTGCACATAATGAAACCAGCGCCCGGCGACCTGGCCCGGCAGTAACTGCTATTTCCCGCATTTTGCTCTCCCCACAGGCGGTTATGCAGGAAGTATATACCTATTCCTGGCGATCAGTAGGACCGCTTTACTATTCCCACAGGTTAAAGAGGTATGACCAATTGTCCAGGTGTCGGCGGCTAATCCGCCTGGGGCCACCTGGCCTCGATTTCGTTGCGCAGCATCCCGATCAGCATGGTCTGATAGTAGTCGCCCGTAGACTCGGCGGCGGCCGCAAGAAAATCGCGCAGTTGGGCCGCTTCGACCAGGCCTTCACACTCGTCGAAACCGCCGTCCAGTGCATAGCGCACAAAGCCGATCCGCCCTGCAAGTCGCCCGTATTCCGCCGAGCGCCGAATCAGGCGGCCGGCCGTGCAGGCGTCGCTCTCTGCGGGAGAAAGACCGAGATGCTGCATATAGCCGCTCACAAACAGCGCCTGGGGGTACTCGACGGCCACGGCTACTTCCATGTGCGGCCAGCCCAGCTCGGTTTTTCCGCTATAGGTGTAGACCCTGGCGAGCTGATACTGCAGCCTGGGATTTTCCGGATCTGCGGCGACCGCCGCCTCACAGGCCGCCGTCGCACCGGGAAAGTTCATTTCTTCCTGCGACACGCCCGGCGCCACCCTGTTGGGGTCCAGGGCGTGCGTTGCGGCCAGGTCGCAGGGCGTTATTTCCTGCGAATACTTCGATGGATCCCATTCAAGCGATTCGGCGGAGGCCCCGGCAAAGGCAAGCAGTCCGCAAACTGCGATCAGTTTCTTCATGTGTTCTCTCCCTGCGTCAGATTCAGTTGAGGCCAGTTCGCACTGACTTCCTTCTTCAGCATCCCGATGAGCATGCTCTCGTAGTAGCCGCTGTTCGATTCCTCCGCCGCCCGGAGAAATGCCATGAGTTCCCGGGGATCGATGGTCACGGTGCAGCCTTCGAAGGCGCCGTCCAATGCGTAGCGCGTGAATCCCACCTGTCCCGCAAGCCGGCCGTACTGGGCGGAACGCCGAAAAAGGCTCCCGGCCCTGCAAATGTCCTTTCTGGCCTTGTTGATCCCCAGAAAATGCAGGTAACCGTTCACGAACAGGGCCTGCGGATAGTCCGCTGCGATTGCCGCCTCCCGGTGCGGATAGGCCTTCTCGCCCTGCCCGCTGTACCCGAACACCCGCGCCAGTTGATACCGCAGGCGCGGATTGCCGGGATCGGCCGCTACCGCCGCCTCGCAGGCTGCAATGGCCCGGTCGTAATCCATTTCCTGCTGCGACACGCCAGGCCCCACGGAATACGGATCGTCGCCGTGCGAGGCCTCGATATCGCATGGCGTGACTCCCTGGGAGTAGGTCGAAGTGTCCCACTCAAGGGTTTCGGACCAACCGCCTCCGGCAAGAAGCAGTCCGCATGCGGCGACGCATATTGCTTTCATTTCTCCTCCCCGGACCTACCTCGGGTCCGCTAATGAACAGGCATGAGCCGGCCGCGCGCGATCACGCGGTCGATGGTTCGGGTATTGCCGATGTCGGCCAGCGGGTTCGCGTCCAGCAGCACCAGGTCGGCGCGCATGCCGGGGGCGATCGCGCCCATTTCGTCCTCGAGCGAGAAGAACCTGGCAGGCTGCACCGTTGCGGCGCCCAGCGCCTCCAGCGGCGTCAGACCGGCGGCGACCAGCACTTCCAGCTCGCTGTGCAGGCTGTAGCCCGGGATCGCCAGCGCAATCGGCGTGTCCGTGCCCGCTCCGATCGGCACGCCGGCTTCATGCATGCGCGCGATCATGTCCAGCGTGTATTGCGCATAACTCGTGTCCGGCTGCACCGCGGCGGGAATACCCGAAGACGACGGACCACTCCACTGTTCGCGCACGGCTTCCGGAATGCCTGCGACCGCCGCAGCCCAATCATCACGCCGGAAGACCGGAAACATCGACAGCGCGTTGAGGCGCGCGGTCGGGACCTGGATGGTGTTGCGGAGTGTCGCCAGAACCCCGGCGCAGCGCTCTTCATCCAGGGCCGCAACCGCATCCATCCTCTGCAGGTTGTGCAATGCCGTGCGCAGCATCATTCCCGAACGGTCTCCGCCCGACGCCAATTCCTCAAGCCGCGTCCCGAGCAGTGTTTCCGCGTTTCCGGCGCAGTCCAGTTCCACGTTGCGCAGGTGCTCCATGGAGTTCACATGCGGCCCGGCCGTGGAAGCGCGCATCGACAGGGGCACGTGGGCTGCTATGGGAAGGTCATGGGCAGCGGCGGCTTCAATCAGCGCGGCAAAGACCTCGGGGCTCACCATTTCGTAAATCTTGATGAAATCCACGCCCTGCGCCTTGAGTTCCGCCACGCGCGTCCGGGCAGCCTCGGCATCCAGGGTGGGCACGCCGATTTCCGGAGCGTCAATCCCGTCGTATACCACCGGCGCCCCGTCGAGCAGCGGTCCGCTGAAAAACACCCGCGGCGCAATCGCGCCTTGCGCGCGCATGCGCTCCACCACCGGGGCCACCTTCGCCATCAGGCCGCCTGTATCACGCACGCTGGTAATCCCGTAACGGATGAACATCTCCGGCATCGTCGGCGTGAATCGCTCGTCGAAAGTCAGGTGAACGTGCATGTCCCACAGTCCTGGAATCAGGAACTTGCCGGCGCCGTCAATCTGTTCGGACGCGCTGAAAAAGATCGCATCGGAAGGACCGACCGCCACGATCCGGTCGCCGTCGACCAGCACAGTCTGCCCCGGCCTCTCCCCCGACACGGCGTCAATAACGGTCACGTTGCTGATCGCAATGCCGGATTGAGGCGCCTCCGGGGTGGGCGCGCAGGCGCCGGCGGCCAGCAGTATCGCAAGGCAGGCTGCGGCGAGGCGCGATCTTCCGCCGGTTGGCGTCGAGACTGACGGACAAGTCCGCATCTCCATTTACTAGCGCTCAGCCTGATATGCCGACGTGCCGCGCATCGCCGCCCTGGCCCGCAGCATGTACAAGGCTCCGGTCAGCAGGGTCAGTCCGGCCGACAGCAGCAGCAGAACGTAACCGATTTCGTAGAGCGGCAGGAACAACAGCGGTTCTTCGTAGAGCATGAAGGCCAGCGCCACCATCTGCCCGATGGACTTGTACTTGGCCAGCCGGATGACGTTGACCCGGCCCCGCTGACCGAGCGCCGCCATCCACTCACGCAGCGCCGAGACGGCCACCTCGCGGCCGATGATTACGATCGCGACCAGCGCCAGCACCATCCCCGGGTTGGCCTGCACCAACAGCAGCAGGGCCGCGGTGACCAGCAGCTTGTCCGCGACCGGATCCAGGAAGGCGCCGAAACGCGATCCCTGGTTGAAGCGCCTCGCCACCCAGCCGTCCGCCCAGTCGGTGAGCGCGGCCGCGCCGAATACGAGGCCGGCCACGGGATGCGCCCACGAATATGGAAGGTAAAACAGGGCCACGATGCTGGGCATGGCGGCGACCCGGAACCACGTCAGGATGATCGCGAGGTTCATGCCGCCACTATAGCGAATCGCCCCTGCCCTGCCTACGCGTTGCCGCTCTCAGGCCCCCTCGGAGCCTATGACCCTGTCCGGGTGGATACGCCGGCAAGCACATCCCTGTGGGCTCGGCCTCGGCATCCCTGCCTCGGACGCTCCACCCGGACAGGGTCATAGGCTCCGAGGGGGCTCCTGCGCCTTAAGAACCGTGGCTAGTGGAGGGCGCCGTAGATGCGTTGCGCGAGTTCCGGGCCGATACCGGGCAGCTTTCGAAGGTCCTCGACCGGCGCCGCCTCGACCCCGCGCAAACCGCCGTAATGGCGCAGCAACTGGCGCCGGCGCTTGGGTCCCAGACCCGGCACTTCCTCCAGCACAGAGGACTTGCGCGCACCCAGCCGGCGCCGGCGATGACCTTCCAGCGCGAAGCGGTGGGCCTCGTCGCGTATTCGCGCAACCAGCTTCAGCGCCGCGGAGCCGGACCCGGGGACCAGTGGCCGGGCGAGGTCCGGCAGATAGATGCGCTCGCGCCCTTCGCGGCGCCCGAATCCCTTGGCTACCGCGGCTACCGGCAAGCTGGACAGCCCGAGCGCCTCCAGTTCGGAACGCGCGGCGTTCAGTTGTCCCCGTCCGCCGTCGATCAGCAGCAGTTCCGGCAGCGTCGCCTCCTCCCGGACCAGGCGGCCATAGCGCCGGCGCACGGCCTCGGCGATGGCTCCGTAGTCATCGCCGCCTTCCGCATCGCGAATATTGAATCGCCGGTACTCGGACCGGCTGGCGCCTTCCGGCGAGAAGACCACGCAGGACGCCACAGGCGCCTCGCCGCCGGTATGACTGATGTCGAAACACTCGATGCGCTCGGGGGGACGCATGAGGCGCAGTTCCTTCGCCAGCGCCTTCAATTGCGTCGCAAGGCCGCGTGCGCCCGCCGCCTGCTGCAGCGCCCCGGCATCGGCGTTCCTGCGCGCCAGTTCGACCCAGCGACGGCGCCAACTGCGGACTTGCCAGCGAACCGCCACGCGGTGGCCGCTCTGCATGCCCAGCGCGCTCTGCAGCAGGCCCCGCCGGCTGACCGGGCCGCCGGTGATGATTTCCCGCGGCGCGCCGCGCTCGAAGTAATGCTGCGAAATGAAGGCGCTCAGGACCTCGCCGGTCTCCACACCGGGCACGACCCGGGGAAAGAACAGCCGGCTGCCGGTCAGCGTGCCACGCCGAATCCATAGCACGGCCACGCAAAAGACGCCGCCGCTCTCAGCCACGGCGACCACGTCCAGGTCCCGCGCCGCCCCTCCCGCCACCGACTGGCTGGCCTGTATGCGCTGAAGCGCGGCCACCCGGTCGCGAAGCAGCGCCGCGCGTTCGTAGTCCAGCTCCGCCGCCGCGCCCTCCATGCGACCCAGCAGGTCCTCCAGCACGGCCTCGTTCTTTCCCTCCAGGAACATCAGCGCCTGGCCGGCGTCCGCCGCATATTCCTCTTCGCTCACCAGTCCCACGCAGGGCGCCGTGCAGCGGTTCAGCTGGTATTGCAGGCAAGGCCGCCTGCGGCGCCGGAAATAGGAGTCTTCGCACAGCCGGATCCGGAACAGCTTCTGCGCCTGGCTCAGCGCGCTGCGCACGGCCGCGGCATTCGAATACGGTCCCAGGTAACGGCCCTTGCCGCGCCGGGCGCCGCGATGGAAGGCAAAGCGCGGAAAGGGATCGCGGGTGGTGGAGTAGATATACGGATAGCTCTTGTCGTCGCGCAGATAGACGTTGAACCGCGGCTTGTGGCGCTTGATCAGGTTGCACTCCAGCAGCAGCGCTTCCTGTTCGGTCTCCGTGACGGTCACTTCCACCTGCCGGGTGCGGTTCATCAGCCTCTGAATACGCGGCTGATGGCTGCGCGACCCGAAGTACGACGCCACCCGGCGCCTCAGGTTCTTGGCCTTGCCCACGTACAGGATGACGCCCTTGCCGTCCAGCATGCGGTACACGCCGCAGTTGCGGGTCAGGCTCTCGAGGAATTTCCCCGGATTGAAGTCTTCTCTGCTTTCGGCGCTCATCGGCGCCGATATTACGCGGCGGCCTGTTGCGTGATCAGCATGGCCAGTTCCATCGCCTGCTCGTAATTCAGGCGCGGATCGACCTGGGTGCGATAGCTCCTGTCGAGATCAGCCTCGTCCAGTCCGCGCGCGCCGCCGACGCACTCGGTCACGTTCTCGCCGGTCAGTTCCAGGTGCACCCCGCCGAGGCGGGTACCGGCGCGCGCATGCAGTTCGAAAGCCTGCCTCAGCTCCTCTTCGATATTACCCAGCCTGCGCGTCTTGCGGCCGTTGGAGGCCGTCTCGGTATTGCCATGCATGGGATCGCACATCCACAGGACCAGAGCGTCGGCGCGCTGCACCGCATCGATCAGGCGCGGCAGCACCTCGCTGACATTGCCGGCGCCCATGCGGTGAATCAGCGTGATGCGCCCCGGCTGGTTTTCCGGGTTCAGGATGCGAAGCAGGTCCAGCAGCCACTCGGGCGTCATTCCCGGGCCGATCTTGATCCCCATGGGATTGGCCACACCGCGGAAAAACTCCACATGCCCGCCGTCGGGCTGCGCGGTGCGCATCCCGATCCAGGGGAAATGCGCAGTCAGGTCGTACCAAAGCCCGCGGTGATCGAGGTATCGCGTCTGGGCCTGCTCATAGTGCAGCAGCAGCCCTTCGTGCGACGTGTAGAAGTCGGTGCGGCGCAAGCGGCTGATATCGCGCCCGGTGGAGTGCTCGATGAAGTCCAGCGAACGCCTGATCAGGTCCACGATTTTCTCGTAGCCCTGCGATTGCGGGGAGTGACTCACCCAGTCCAGGTCCCAGTTCTCGGGGTGATGCAGGTCGGCAAAGCCGCCGTCCACCAGCGAACGAATGAAATTCAGCGTGAGCGCGGCGCGTTCGTACCCGCGCAGCAGGAGCTGCGGGTCCGGTTCCCGGTCGCCGGTGGTAAATGATTCCCGGTTGACCAGGTCGCCGCGGAAACTCGGAAGCGACACCTCCTCGCGCGACTCCAGCGGCGCCGAGCGCGGCTTGGCGTACTGCCCGGCCATGCGTCCTATCCGCACGATCGGCTTGCGCAGACCGTAGCTGAGCACCAGGCTCATCTGCAGCAACACCTTCAGCCGGCTCACGATGATGTCGGAAGTGCATTCCTCGAAGGTCTCGGCGCAATCTCCGCCCTGCAGCACGAAGCTCTCGCCCCGCTGCGCCTCGGCAATGGACTCGCGCAGCGCTTCGACCTCCCAGCTGGTCACGATGGGCGGCAGCACGGCCAGCTCCTTCAGCGCCGCGTCCAGCGCCTCGCTGTTGCGGTATTCCGGCTGTTGCGTAGTCTCCCGGCTGAGCCAGCCGTCCGGACTCCACTGGTCCGTTGCCTGTTTGCCGGTGAGCGCGAAAGCCATGCTCAGCCTCCGCTCAGGCCCGCGACGATTGCCCGGGTGAAACCCTGGCCGTCGATGAACCCGCTGCTCCAGCGCTCGTCGAGGTCCGCCAGCGGCTCGATCGTCACGTTTTCCATGTCCTGCTGCGCGCCCGCGGACAGTGCCATGAGCAGGCCGGCGAACGTCAGTAATCGCTTCATTTCTCACCCCCCGTGCGGTTTTTCCGGGCTAACCCTGGATTCTAACGGCGAACACCCTTGCGTGCTATGATGCTACGCCCTTTATGCAAGCACTTTCCAAAGCGCGCAGGTTCCTTTTTCCGTCCGCCCTGCTGGTACTTGCGGGCGTCTTCCTGTGGCGTGCCGGACCGGCGCAGGATGCTTCCGAAGAACCCGTCGAAGAGGAGTCTCCAGGCCTGGCGCTGGTGCTCACAATTGACGACGCCATCAGCGTGGCGACAGCCGAGTTTTTCATCACCAGCCTGGAGACCGCGCAGGAGCGCAACGCCAGAATCCTGGTCCTCGAACTCGACACGCCCGGCGGTCTGATGATCGCGATGGAAGACATGATCAAGGCGATACTGGCTTCCGACGTGCCCGTCGCCGTATACGTAACGCCAAGCGGAGCAAAGGCCGCCAGCGCCGGCACCTACATCCTCTATGCCAGCCATGTCGCCGCCATGGCCCGCACGACGACCCTCGGCGCCGCCACCCCGGTGAGCATGAGCCAGACGGGAGTCGCGGGCGTTTCGATCGGCGCGGTCCTGCTCGACGAACATGAAGCGGCCGCCGAGGATGAAACATCTTCCGGCGAGAGCGATGAAACTGCGGCTTCCGAGGAAGAATCGGAAACCGGGGAAGACTCGGGCGGCGAGGACGGCGATTCGGCCGAAGACGGCGACGATTCTCCGGGCAAGACGGCGGAAGAGATCGACGCTGAGGCCATGAAACGCAAGGTTGTCAACGACGCCGTATCAAGGATACGTTCGCTGGCCAACCTGCGGGGCCGCAACGCCGACTGGGCCGAGCAGGCGGTGCGCGAAGGCGTGACGCTGGAGGCCGAGGAAGCCGTTGAAATGAACGTCGCGGACTTTATCGCCAACGACCTGGCGGAGGTCCTGGAGAAGGCCGACGGCCGCGAAGTGGACATCAACGGCGAGAAAATCCGCCTGCAGACGGCCGGCATACAGGTTGAACGGCTCGAGCCCGATTGGCGCACCCGCTTCCTGTCGATCCTCACCAACCCGAACGTGGCCTACCTGCTGCTGATTGTCGGCCTTTACGGGCTGCTGCTGGAGGGGTATAACCCCGGCACCTGGATACCGGGCGTCATCGGCGTCATCTGCCTGCTCCTGGCGGCGTATGCCCTGAGCATACTGCCGGTTAATTACGCCGGACTGGCGCTCATGGCCCTGGGGGTGGGTCTTATCGTGGCGGAATCCGTTACTCCCAGCTTCGGGGTTTTGGGAACTGGAGGAGTCGTGGCATTCGTTGTGGGATCGATCATTCTTTTTGACACCGGCATTCCCGGTTTCGAGGCGCCGTTGCGCGTAATCGGAGGCGTCGGCCTGGCCGCGGGGCTGCTCATGCTCGGCCTGGTCGTGGTGCTGGCGCGCAGCCGGCGCAGACCGGTGGTGAGCGGACGGGAAGGCCTGGCAGGCCGCAGGGCCACGGTGCTGGAGGACTTCGAGGGCGCCGGCCCGGTCCTGGTCCAGGGCGAACGCTGGCATGCCACGAGCCAGACGCCGGTCAGGAAGGGACAGCAACTGTACGTGCAGTCGGTGGACGGACTGCGGCTGGAAGTCGGGGATTCACCACCCGCGCCAGCGGCGCGTCCAAACTTATTCTCTTTGTTGAAGAAAACGGGTTAAGGAGTTAAAAATGTTAACTTATCTTATTGCGGGAATAATCATTCTCGTACTCATAATCGCCTCGGTGCGAATTCTTTCGGAGTACGAGCGAGGGGTGATTTTCCTGCTCGGCCGGTTCTGGAAAGTCAAGGGACCGGGGCTCATCATCGTGATCCCGCTGATCCAGAGGATGGTGCGGGTGGACCTTCGCGTCATCGTCATGGACGTGCCCACCCAGGACGTGATCTCGCGCGACAACGTCTCGGTCAAGGTAAACGCGGTGGTGTACTTCCGTATCGTGGACCCCGAGCGCGCCATCATCCAGGTGGCCAACGTATTCGAGGCCACCAGCCAGCTCGCGCAGACCACGCTGCGCTCGGTGCTCGGCCAGCACGACCTCGACGAGATGCTGTCCGAGCGTGACAAGCTGAACCAGGACATCCAGGTAATTCTCGACCAGCACACCGACGCCTGGGGCATCAAGGTCTCCAATGTCGAGATCAAGCATGTGGACCTGGACGAGAGCATGATCCGCGCGATCGCCGCCCAGGCCGAGGCCGAGCGGTCCCGGCGCGCCAAGGTCATTCACGCGAAGGGCGAACGGCAGGCAGCCACGCAATTGGCGGAAGCCGCGGCCACGCTAGGCAAGGAGGGGCAGGCGCTGCAACTGCGTTACCTGCAGACGCTCACCGAGGTCGCCAACGAGGGCAGTACCACCATCGTGTTCCCGCTCCCCATCGACCTTATCCAGCCGCTGCTGAAGATGACCGGAGACAAGTCATGAGCAAGGAATACGACATCATCGTGGTCGGCGCCGGCTCCGCGGGCATGCCGGCGGCCATATTCGCAGCCCAGGGCGGCGCCCGGGTGCTGCAGATCGACGCCGACACGCGCGTGGGCGGCACGCTCTACTGGTCGTCGGGCCAGATCAGCGCCGCGGGCACGCGCCAGCAGGCCGCGCTGGGCATCGAGGACAGCGCCGAAGAACACTACCGCGACGCCCAGCGCATTGCCTACGGAGGCATAGACCCGGTCCTGGGGCCGCTTGCGATTGGCGGCGCAGCGGAGACCCTGCACTGGCTGATGGACCTGGGGCTTGAACTGGCGCCGGAAACGCCGGTCGCCGGGATGGTGCACGAACCCTACACCACGCGCCGCTACGTCTGGGGCCACGAGCAGGCCATTTCGATTCTCAAGGTGATCGAGCCGGTGCATCGGGAACTGGTGGCGTCGGGAGCGATCGACCTGCGGCTGCAGACCCGCATGACCGGTCTGCTCACTTCCGCTTCCGGGGCCGTTATCGGCGTCAAAGCCGAAAGCGCAGGCGAGGAACTCGAATTCCGGGCGCCGAATGTGGCGCTGACCACCGGCGGTTACGCCGCCAATCCGGAGCTATGGAACGAGGTCACGCCCTACCCCCTGCATTCCCATTGCAACCCGTTTTCGCGCGGCGAAGGGATCATCGCGGCCCGTGACATCGGCGCGAAGATCGATCGCACCGACCAGTTTCTGGCCACCTTCGCGGGTTTCCTGCAGGACCCGGACAACCCCTTGAGCGCCTGGTTCTTCCAACTGGCCCCGGCCTACCGGGCGCCATGGGAAATTTACGTGGACGGCCAGGGCAAACGTTTCCTGCGCGAAGACCACCCAAGCATTCACTACAGCGAGACCTCGCTGTTGAAGCAACCCGGGATGCGCATGGTCATCGTATTCGACGAAGGCATTCGCCAGAACGCAACGCCCATGAGCGTACTGGACAAGCAGGGCCGCGACCTGCGTCCCGAATTCAACACACACCCGGCGTTCCAGAAAGCCGACTCCATCGAGGAATTGGCTGGCCGCTTCGACATTCCCCCGGAAAACCTCGTGGCAACGGTCACGCGCTACAACGAAGCCGTCGACAATCACGAGGACCCCGACTTCGATCGCCTTTTTCTGCCGCGCCGCATCGAGCGGGCTCCGTATTACGGCATTGAAGCGGTGGGCGTAACCGTGATCAGTCCCGGCGGCGTCAAGATCAACGGCGACCTCCAGGTCCTGGACCAGTCCGAAAAGCCGATAGGCGGCCTCTACGCCGCCGGCGAAATTCTCGGATTCACGCGCCTGTCAGGCGCCGCCTTCGTCGGCGGCATGTCGCTGATGCCGGCCATGACCTTCGGCCGCATGATCGGCGAGCAGACCGCCGCGCAACTGCAGGCCCGCGCCGCTTAGTGACCCCGTAGCCGTTTGCGCGGGTCGCGCGGCAGGCCCTTTACTATCCTGCCCTGCGCCGGCGCACGGAAGGACTCGGGCGCGCCGCAACTGCCGGTCTCCAGGTAACGGAGGGCGGCGGCGATCCGGGCCTCTTCGGGGTCGCCCAATTGACGGCTTAAGTCGTCATCGACGTCGCAGCCCCCGGTCACCTGAATGCCGTGGTAGTAGTCGCCGAAACCTTCCGAGTTGACGCTCGCAAAGGTCACGGGCCATAGTTCAGCCTGCCGCGAATCCATGTCGTTCGGATCGGCCAGGCAGAAGCGCAGGCCGTACTGTCCCACCGGCTTGCCGAATGTGCGAACGCCCACAAGGGCAATATTCTCGTGGGGTTGAAGCGCGGCAATGACCAGTTCGCTGGGGGAG
The DNA here is from genome assembly GCA_963666765.1 of Gammaproteobacteria bacterium. Lineage (GTDB taxonomy): Bacteria > Pseudomonadota > Gammaproteobacteria > Steroidobacterales > Foliamicaceae > Foliamicus. Next base: position 438,292 of record OY762933.1, on the reverse strand, counting down.
ATGGTAAGGATGTCTGTGATGAACACCACGTTTTCAATATCGCGTATTGACGCTTCGGTCTCGCAGCGTGCGGCCATGTCCGGGGTGGGATAGGCGTCACATCCGAAATAGGTCGTCCTGTCCCGCCCTTCCAGTCTGAGCTGCTCGTTGTGAACGCTCCTTGACAACACTGTTTGCGTCTGGTTCTCGAACAGTTCAGGACCGCCGATCAGGGTGGCGAGCCCATTGGCGATGGGCACGCTGCCCCCGGCGTTGTAGCGCAGGTCCACGATCAGGTTCCTGACGCCGGCGGCGTTGAATTCGGCGAATTCCTCAAGCAGCCGCTCGTTCGCATCTCCGACAGAGCCACGAAAATGCACATAGCCGACTCTTCCCGCGTCCGTATCGAACATTCGCACGTGTTCCTCCGGAACCGCGGGAAAATCAATGAGCGACTTGGTCATGCTGAATCTCAGGCGCTCGCCTGATTGCTTCTCGACTTCGAAACTTACTTCCACGCCTTCCTCGTCGGGGCCCATTTCTTCGTGGACCTTCGGAGGATCGCTCATTTCATCGATCCGCTTGCCGTTCAGGCTCACGATCCTGTCCCCGCGTTCGAGTCCCGCATTGCCTGCCGGAGAATCGGCATAGACATCGGCAACCTGATAGTGGAGGATTTCATGCCTTCCCGTGTTGAAGTTGACACTGAGGGCTACCCAGCCAAAGAAGCCGAAACTGGGGTATTGCCCGTCGAACAGCCTGTCGGCTTGCGCGGCGGTAAACCAGTAGCTGAAGAACCGATCGCGGGGCCGCGAGCGAAGGCTTTCCAGAATGGCGTCGAGACTGGCGTAGTCGTCAATATCCAGGCCATCGTAAAGCGCCTTCTGCTCCGGATCATCATTGAAGTAATACCACTTCTTCATCAGCTCGAGAAACTCCGCCCGGGCCTCGGGAAACGTGCAGGCCGATGAGGCAAACCATTGCTGGCTCAACGTGAGCGATTGGGGCGAATTAACGGCGGCGGAGGCCGTAACCCTCACCGAAAGTTCGCGGTCGAAGCCACCGTTCAAATCGTAACGGACCACGATTTCGCCGGCATCCGTGCCTTCCTCGCCGCGGTGGATGTTGGCCCAGTCCACGCCATCCGGCAGGGCAGCGCTCCATTGCATCGGCGCGATGCCGGTATTCCGCACCTGCAGCGAAAGACTGCCGCCCTCTCCGTCCAGTTCCGTGCTGTCGACCGAAAACTCAATAGCCGGGCGACCGTCCGCCTGACGGACGGCCACAGTGCTTGAATCCACCCCGGCGGCCGACACGGTCAGTTCGAACTCGCGCATGTCGTCCAGGTTCGGGTCGATTTCGATTTGTATAGTTCCGGCGTTGCTGCCGCTGGATCCGCTCGAAATGCGCGCCCAGTCCACGCCGTCGGCGATGGCTGCCGTCCAGCTCAGTGTGCCGCCGCCACCGTTGGACACATTTACGGAAACGGTTTCTCCCGCTGCCTCAGCTTCGATGCTGGTCGCGGAAAGACCGAGGCTTGGAGGAGCGGGCGGCGGCGCATCGGAACCCGAACCGCCGCACGCGGAAACCAGAACAGACAAGACTACGAAAGTGACGCAAGCTGAACATCCAATCCCAAGATAGTGGCCGAGCCTGCTCACAGTTGCGGGAACCTGCCGGCGCAGGATCAATTACCGAAGAACTGCGTGACCGGGTCCTGGGCTGGGCCGGGCTGCATTTGTGCGCCTCGTCTGGCGAGGCGGGAGGATGAGGACGCGCCGCAACTGCCGGTTTCGATGAAGCGCAAGGCCGCCGCGATTCGATCCTCCCGGGCGTCGCCAAGCGGATGGCTGAGATCGTCCGGCGCTTCGCAGCCGCCGGTTACCGGAATGCCATCGTAATATTCCTCGAAGCCTTCGGAATTGACGGTTGCAAAGGACACCGGCCACAGCGTTCCCACGCCGGAGAACCGATCGTCCGGGTTCACCAGGCAAAAGTCGAAGCCATACTGCCCCACGGGCTTGCCATAGGTGCGGTCCCCGGCCACGGCGACGTTCTCATACGGCTGAAGCGCGGTAATGACCAGCTCGCTGGCGGAAGCCGAGCCGCGGCTGGTGATAAAAATGACGTTTTCCAGATCCCGCAGTGACGATTCGTTCTCGCATCTCGCCACCAGATCGGGCGCTCCGTATACGCCGCATCCAAAATAGGTGCTCTGGTTCCAGCCGCTTAATTCGAGAACACGGTTGTGAATCCGCCTCGACAGTAAGGTTTGCGTCTGATTCTCGAACAATTCCGGACCGCCGATCAGCGTGGCGAGGCCATGGGCGATCGGCACGCTGCCGCCTCCGTTGTAGCGCAAGTCAACGATCACATGACGGACACCCTCGGACCTGAAGCCGGCGAATTCCTCCAGCAACCGTTCGTTCGCATCACCGAAAAAGGTCCTGAAGTGAAGATAGCCCACCTTGCCTGCGTCCGTATCAAAAATGCTGACGTGTTCCTCCGGCACGGTCCGGAGCTCAACCAGCCGCTTGGCCATGCGGTACGCCCTGCGGGCGCCTGACGGCGTTTCCACCTCGACCTCGACCTCGTAGCCTTCCTCGTTGGGACCCAGTTCAACCTGAATCTGCTCGAAGGTAAGGCCATCGACCGTCTTGCCGTTCAGAGCCAGGATCTTGTCGCCCCGCCTGAGACCGGCGTCGCCTGCCGGAGACCCTTCATAGACATCGCGCATCTCAAGATAAAGAGGCTGATCCGACTCGTTGACGATGACAAGCATGCGGAACCCGAAAATAAACGCCTCGCCGGCAAACAGCATTTCGGACTCCTTCTTGGTCAGCCAGTAGCTAAACCCGCGGTCAAGCGTCTCGGGCATCCAGCGAATCTCGTCCAGAAGCGCATCGATATTGCTGAAATCATCCAGAAATAGTCTGTCGTATTTTGCTTGCTGCTCCACCTCATCGTTGAAGTAATAAACGTCCCGGAGGATGTCGAACACTTCCTTGCGGGCCTCCGTGTAGGTGCAGGCGCTCACACCAAACCATTCCTGGCTCAACGCCAGCGACTGCGGCGAATTGGAGGCCGCCGCCGCGGTCACGGCAACCTCAAGTTCCCGATCCTCGCCGCCATTCAGGGCGTAGCGGACCATGATCTCTCCAGAGTCTGTGCCGGAGTCGCCGCTTTCGATATAGGCCCAGTCCACATCGTCCGGCAGGCGGGCGGTCCATTGCATCGTTGCGTAACCGGTGTTGCGCACCTGCAGGCTGACGGCGCCGCCCTCGCCATCCAATTCCGTGGAGGAGGCCGACAGATCAAGGACCGCCGGCGCTTCCGCCTGTCGGACCGCAACGGTGCTGGAAGTGGTGTCATTGCCCGACACGGTCAATTCGAACTCGCGAGCGGCGCCCGTGTTGGCGTCAACTTCGATCTCAACGGTTCCCGAGTTGGTTCCCCTGGATCCGCCCGAGATGCGGGCCCAATCCACGCCGTCAGCGACGGCAGCCGTCCAGTTCAGCGTTCCGCCACCATCGTTGGACACATCGACGGATACGCGCTCGCCATCCGCCTCCGCCTCGATACTGGTGGTGGAGACGCTGATGCTCGGAGAAGAAGTCAGCGGTGGTAGCGGACTGTCGGAACCGGAACCCCCGCATGCGGATAGCGAAACGGCGGCGCCAAGAGAAACGAAACGGACTGCAAACCAAAACGCACCATATCGATGCAGCATCCTCATCATCAAGGAACCCCTTATACGCCTGACGCGGAAATTTAGCATGCCGGCGACTATGCCAACAATGCTCGCCAGCTTGTTCACACTGGCGCCGGAAATGGTCAGGGCGCGCAGCACGCGCGCGTCACTGCGGCTTGTGGCAGTGCCAGGTCTTCACCACCAGGAACTGCCGCGGGCCGGGCGTGATCTCGAAGCCCACGGACTTCAGCAGGCCGTCGAAGTCGCTCTCCATCAGGTCGATCGACCAGGGCTCGCCGTTGTCGCGGTGATCCAGTTCGAACATGTAGCGCGATTCCGGCGTCATCGGATCGCCGACCGGGAAATCGTAGATGTTGAACACGCCGCCGGGACGCAGGATCCGGTACATCTCATGCACCACTTTCTCGGTGGCGCTGAACGGAATCTCGTGAAACAGGATGTAGCTGTTGACGAGGTCGAAATAGCCGTCGGCGAAACCGGTGGCCTCGCCCCTCGCCTGCTTGAAACGCACCGGCAGTTCCATGCCCTTCGCCCGCTTGTGTGCGTAGCGCAGCAGCGGCTCGGACGGATCCAGGCCCCAGACCTCGGCATCCGGATAGCGCTGCCTGAGCGCCGTGGCGCACTGGCCGATGCCGGTGGCCAGGTCGAGCGCGCGCGAAACGCCGCCGTTCAGGGGTTCCTGCCCGCAGTCCACCAGGCCGTTGTGGATCATGTCGCCCGCGTTGAAGCCCATGTAGAACGCATTGGTCCCGTGGTGATAAATCTCGCCGGCCAGCGAGTCGCCAACATAGCCGCCCGGCTGCAGGTGAAAGTCGAACTTGATGTAGTCCGGCATTTCGAGGCCGGGATCGAGCGCCAGCAAGGACTCGTCCGAATCGGCCAGCAACTCCCGCTCCATCCGTTCGCGGTCCGCGTCGATAGCGCTGAAGGCGGAGTCCCAGGTCATTTCCTGAAGGCTGCGCAGCATCCTGTTGCGAATCTGCGTATCAGGGATGCGGTCCATGACACGGCAGATGCCATCCACGTCATCCACCTGGATTCCGGCTGCCTGCAAGGCTTCCGCACCGGCCGCGCGCGACTTCGCGCTGACTCCGCCGGCGGTGATCATTGAGCGCAAGCTCAGGGCGAAGCCGAGACGCTGCTCGGCATCCAGAGAAGGAAGGCGATTCTGCCCTCCGAGTTGTCCTCGATCCATTTCTTTCTCCCTACGGTTCCGGCGGGGCCTCCTGCACTTCCCCGCCCCGGGCGAATCCGGCGTACACACGCCGGACAAACTCGTCACGCCGCGCAGCCTCTTCCTTGAGTTCCTCCGCGGATGGCAGGTAAAGCTCCACGGCGTCTTCGGGCAAGGTTCCGGCATCGGCCAGCGCCTTCTCCAGCAGCTCGAGACGGCGTCTCGTGGTCCACAATTCGCTGCCGAGCCGCATCACCGTTTCCACCAGGTGGTCCAGCACCGGATGGTCAAAGTATTGCGGATCGTTCATGTGCGCCTCGCGTGACTGCCGACGGTGGTTCGTGCAGCAAGTATTTTACCGTTGCCCGCGCCATTGCCTTAAAAAAGAATGGTAATCTTCAAATGGCGATTCACGCTTCGGCGCCAATGCCGGTTCTTCGCGAGCCGCAGTTCTGTAAATCCGCGGTTCCGCGTGATCGGCCAGGATAGGGAGAAACACCATGAGCGACAAAGTCGACAAGGGGCGCACCAGAGCAGCGCCATTCATTCCGGCGGACACGGATGCCGCCGTATTCCTGGGAAACCCGCACATCGACAACCTGATGTCGGTGGTGATCGCGCTGGGAGCGGAGATCTGGGCCGACCGCCAGCGCATGAAGGTGGTCGAGCGCCTGCTGGAAACCGAAGGCAAGGCCACCACCGCCATGATCGAGGCCTACGTGCCGACCGACGCCGAGAAAGAGGCGTGGGAAGCGGAACGCGTGGCGATGGTCGAGCGGGTCTACAGCGTTCTGTCGCGCGACACGTCGGGCGCACGTCCGTTCGGCGAAGAACGCCAGTTTTAGGAGGTAGCAAGAGATGATCAACAGACGATCCGTAATGGGTTTGTTCGCCGGAATGGCATCGCTGGCGGCGGCGCCGTTCGCGAGCCGCTCCGCCCGCGCCGACCTGCCGCCTCCGCCCAAGACGCCCGGGAACGTACCGGGCACGCTGGCGCCACGCGGCCGCAACGGGCGCATGGAGCGCCTTCCCGAAATCGACCTGGAAAGCAGGATGGACTTCCTGATGTCGATGCGCACCTTTGCCAACCAGACATTGAGCAATGCCGCCGGCAAGCGCGCGGACGGCATTCTGGCCAGCAAGGGCATTGCGCCGGACACGGAGGTATCGATGCAGGACGCGATCGCGCTATTGCAGGACGATCCTGTAGTCAGCGCCAGGACCCGCACATGGATGTCGGTGCAGCAGTTGTCGTGGAACAACATAAGGACCGAGTGCGAGAACAACGCCGACACCTACCTGAGCGAGATGGAAGCGGTGGACAACCGCGGGCCGGGAACGCTGGAACTGAACCCGGACCTCGAGATGCCCGACTACACCCGCCACGAGATCCACATTCAGCCGGGCGGCTACGTGGGCAACGACTTCGCGGGGCACATGTACGACTACGGCACCAACGGCTTCTATACCGGCCGCAACGACCAGGACGCCTTGCACATGACGGCGGCCTTCGGGCTGCCGATACCGGCGGACGGCAAGGTCAAGCGCATCCTGGACATCGGCACCGGCATCGGCCAGCTGGCCATGGCGCTGAAAGAGCGTTTCCCCGATGCGGAAGTGTGGGGCATCGACGTGGGCGGGCCGATGGTGCGTTACGGCCATCTGCGGGCCGTGGAACGGGGGCTGGACGTCAACTTCGCCCAGCGCCTGGCCGAAGACACCCGCTTCCCCGACAACTACTTCGACCTGGTGACCAGCTACATCATGTTGCATGAAGTCTCGCCGCAGGGCACGAAGGACATCGTCAACGAGGCCTACCGCATAACGCGTCCCGGGGGAATTTTCTACCCCATTGACTTCAACCTGAAGAACCCGCGTCCGCGCACGGCATACGGCCAGTACCGCCGCTGGTGGGACCATCGCTGGAACAACGAGGTGTGGACGATCAAGTACCGCAGCAACGGGCTGCAGGACCTCGTCCGCGCCGCCGGGTTCGATCTCAACGAGGAGGGTCCGGTCGCACTGCCGCGCTTCGGCGTGATGAACGCCACCAAGCCCGCATAGCGGCGTGCGCGACAAGAACGCGAAACTGACCCGCCGGCAAACGCTCGCGGGGGCAGGCGCCGCGCTTGTAGCTACGGCCGCAGGGTCCGGGGCCAAGGCCGGGGAGGAATCGAAGACCTTCATCCTCGTGCACGGTACCTGGCTGGGCGGCTGGAGCTGGCGGTTTGTTCGCCGCATCCTCGAGCGCGCCGGACACGACGTTTATGCGCCTTCACTGACCGGCTGCGGCGACCGCATCCACATGACCAGCCCGGACGTGGGCCTCGACACCCACATTCAGGACATCGTCAACATCATCGACTTCGAGAACCTCGAAGACGTCATCCTCGTGGGGCATTCCTTCGCCGGCATGGTCATCACCGGCGTGGCGGACCAAAGGCGCGAGCGGATACGCCGCATCGTCTTCTTCGATGCGCTGGTTCCGACAGAAGGCCGCATGAGCGGCGTAAGCCGTACGCCCGAGGGCGAGCTCTCCGAGTACTTCATCAAGCGCATGGAGAAATTCGTCGATGGCTACCAGATGGACTATTTCGACTCGTACCCGCTCAAGATGGTGGTGCCGGATTCCGAGCCCGAGCTTCAGGCGCTTCTGAAGGAAAAGATCACGCTGCACCCCATGCGCGCCTGGTCGGACGAACTGGAGCTTGAGAACGGCGGCTGGGAAGGCCTGCCGCGCACCTACATCCACTGCGTGGGCCAGGAATACTCCATGACCAGCGATTTCATGGTCGGCCCGGCGCGGGGGCCCGGATGGCAATTCATCGAACTGGACACCCCGCGCGGGGGCATGCTGACCCACCCGGAGCTGGTCGCCGATATCTTCGCGCAACTGACCTGATGCGCCGGACACTGGTCGTGGCAACGGCCCTGGCCTGGGCCGCCGCCGCAGACGGGCAGGTGTCGCCGGATATTCGCGCGCTCCATGATCGCGTGTTCACCCTCGACGCCCACGTGGACATTTCGCTGTCCTTTGCGACCGAGGAATCGGATCCGGGCATGGACGGCTTCGAACCGGTGGACCTGCCCAAGATGGAGCGGGGCGGGCTTGACGCCGCCGCCTTTGCCGTATTTGCGTCGCAGGGCCCCCTGGACGAGACCGGCTACGCCCAGGCGCTTGAACAGGCCCGCACCAAGGCCGCCGCCATCCGGCGCATGACCCTTGATATGTACCCGGAACGCATCAGCCTGGCGTTGACGGCGGACGATCTGCGCAATCATGCGGCCGAAGGGCGGCGCAGCGCTCTCATGTCCATGCTGAACGCCTACAGCCTGGGCGCCGCGGGCGAATACGTCGATGAGTTTTTCGCCGCCGGCGTGCGCATGGTCGGATTCACCCACCTCGGGCATAACCAGTTCGCCGATTCAGCGCGCCCCAGCCCTGCCCTGAGCGACGGGCCGGCGCTTCACGGGGGCCTGTCGGACGCGGGTCGGAAACTGGTAGCCAGGCTGAACGACCTGGGCGCAATCATCGACGTCTCGCAGATCACCGAGGACGCCCTGCTGCAGACCGTCGCCCTGAGCCGCGCGCCGGTCGTGGCTTCGCACGTCGGGGTGAAGGCGCTGGTGGATCATCCGCGCAACCTGAGCGACCGGGCCCTTGAGGCGGTCGGCTCGTCCGGCGGCGTCGTGCACATCGTGGCCTTCGACGGCTACCTCAAGGAACCCAGCCCCGAACGTTCGAATGCCATTCTGGATCTGCTGAGCCGCAACCGCCGCGAGACGGTCGAACAGCGGGAGGCCTACTTCAGGGAAACCCGCGAGATCAACGAGCGCCTGCCCGGCGCGTCCGTCTCCGACCTGGTGGACCAGGTGGACTACGTGGTCGGGCTATTGGGGATCGATCACGTGGGGCTGGCCACGGATTTCAACCACGGCGGCGGCATCGCCGGCTGGAGGGACGAGGGCGACGTGCCCAACGTCACGGCGGAACTGGTCCGCCGCGGCTACTCCGAACAGGAAATCGCCAGCATCTGGGGCGGCAACTTCCTGCGCGTGTTCGACGAGGTAACCGCACTGGCCCGCGCCAACCCTGAATGAGGCGCCGGCCGAGGGCTATGTGCGCTGGATTCGATATACGAATGCCGGGGGTACATTCAAGGCGGCGACTCCGAGACGTGATGCCCTGAGTCCGAGGCCGTCGAGCATGCGCGTGGTGACGGGACAGACGCCACCATAGGTGAACTGATGAAAGGCCCCACCCTCGCCGAGCAGCCTGAAGGCCGAAGCCAGCAGCCGGCGCTTTCTGGCATCCGAAAACAGCAGCAGCGGCAAGCCGCTGATGATGAAATCGACCTGGCCCATCAGATCCTCCAGATGCTCGCCGAGCGATGTAGCGTCACCCTGCACGATGCGCGCGCCGGGGAAGCGCTCCCGGAGGGTTGCGACGAACCTCTCGTCACTCTCCAAAAGGCAGAGGTCCCTTTCGGATACGCCCCTATTGAGGATCGCCGTGGTCAGCGCGCCCGTTCCCGCGCCCACCTCGACAACGCGCGCGCCCCCCTCGCAGCCGCGAGCCATGAGCCGGCCCAGCGATGGACCACTCGGCACAACGGCGCCCACGGCGCGCGGATCGCTGAACAGGCTGCGGAAAAATCCGCCAAGCTGCCCGTTCCCGTTCGGTTGGAATTTATTGCTTGCCATGAAGCGGGCAGTATACGGGCGAGTTGCCGGCCACGCGGTTACAGCGGCCGGACACGAATGATGCGCGTCACGCCAGCATGTGGCGGCTGCTTGCCGGTGCGGGCGGGACGCGCTCGCTCCCGCGAGTCCTTAATGAGGCGCCAGCCGGTCATCAATATCTTCAAAGCCCGCGCGCAGACCAAAGGTCTCGCCGACCTTGAACTTGATCGGGTGGTGCATTGCATCCACCCAGAGATTCGAGTGCGTTTCGTATTCCTCGCCGACGCCGTCCAGCGAGCCTTTTTCGTCAAACACGAAATGACGAACGGTTATCTCCGATCCATCGGCGCGGGCAAGCGTGAAATCCCGCACATGAGCAAAGCTGACGACGACGTCGAATGACCTCATGTCCTGGTTCAGCACAAAAGCCATCCAGCGAAAATCCTGTACACCTCCCCTGTCGGCGTCATAGCGGCGCGACATGGTGAATTGCGGTATGGCGCCGGGCATCATGTCCATCAGGCAACCTTGTGGGCACTCTCCCTTGTACGTCACCTGTTCGCCGGACTCATATTCGACCGACATGCTGGCTGCATCGGCGTCTCTTGCCAAAGTCACCTCGAACACAGGTTCATCGGCATGCTTTCCCCAACCGGTTGCGCTTACGGCCTGTTCGTCGGCGTCATAGTCCCAGCGCGCCTGAATATCAAAGCTGTTATCCGCGGCGGTCACGACACTGACGATCGTCCGGCCTCCATCCGCACGGCGGATTACGGTGAATTCCTCACTACTGATGGCCTGATCCAGGCGGGACACATTTATTACGCCGCTGTCGATCACCTCGTCTCCGGGGGACGGCAGGTACAAGCGGGGATCCACGATATCGGCACGCGCGATTGCCGCTGCCAAGACGCATGCCGCGAGAAATCCCAACAGTTCTTTCATTCTTGTATCTCCGATGAATTTTCTCCATAGCCGCGGATGGGGCTAAACATTAGCCAAAGCGGTGGCGGTTGCTTCCCTATCGCTTCTTCATACACCCCTTCCAAGCGGCCTTCCGCATCTCCCGTCCATTTCGCCGTAATATTCCTATCACGCGGGAGCAGCAATATTGAGATCACGCACCGGCACAAATGCCACACCCGTTTCGGCTGCGCACCTGACCTTCGCTCCGATGACATCAGCCAGGTCAATCGGCCCAGACAGAATCTCGTGCAGATCGAGTCCGTCCATACACACAAGGCTCTTGCCGCGCCCAAAGGCGTGGAGGCCATCGGCTGTAAACCCAGTCTGGCTAATAATCAGGCCGCGGGACCAACGCGCTTTATTCTCTACCTTTGCATTAAAGGCGCGCAATGTCTCCACGCTGACCCGCTCGTTTCTCCATCGCGCCTCAAGCAGATAGGTCTGTTCGCCGAGAACGAAACTACCGTCAATCTGCTCTCCCTTCAAACGGAAAGAGGCGCGTGGTGCCATCCCATAGGCATCAAACACCTCCTTTAGGAACTTCTCGAAGGCATAGCCCCGGGCTTGCGAATCCATAGTGGATACCGTGAGCAAACGGGCAGCGAGCGCCGCGGTCACGGTCGGATCAACACGCGGGACTCTTGTCTTAGCTCTGGGAGCCGCCGGTGGCGGTACCTCGCCGCCGAGCCGTTGAATGATCCGAAAGTAAGCGGTGTGCACCGAATCATCCAGTTCCGGGTAGTCGACGGTGACACCACTCGCCTCACGGTATTCCCATAGTGCATTGAGCGTATCGAGCGCAGTTTTCGCCTTTGCCTGACGCAGGTAGTAACGCAGGCGCTTGGCCTTGCTGCCACCCTGAGCGGCCCAACGGGGATCATCAATGTCAACACCGAGTTCCTCGTGAAAGAAATCTGCGAAGGTCCGATTCGAAAAATTGAGCACATAGCCACCCTCCATGTCGAATACACGATCGATGATGGTGATGTCCATGGAGCGAATCCTGTCTTTTGCGGCAGAAGACACGGTTCACCTCATGCCCAACGCCGAGAGCCAGGCGTCAACCTGCCCAAAAGCGTCCTGCTGCCATTGAGCGGGGGTACGCTCTCCAAGCATGTCGGACCTGTCAACGAACTGCCGCACGCTCGTCGGTCCGAAATCGTCCAGTTGACGAAACTTCTCCGAAATGTGGAGGTAACCCCTCTTCGCCGTCTTGATTTCGAGGAGTGGCCGCGTTGCTTCAACCAGGGCAACGACACCGCCCGGAAAGTTGCGGACGCTGTAATAGATGTCGTACGCATCCTTCTGCTTAATCCGCTTCGCAATGGCATATCCCTTCATGGCCAATAGTGCGGGAATAGACGCTACGGCGATTTGAATACGGTTGCGCCCGCCATCCGGCATATCGCCCTCGATGGCAACGAGTTCACGAAACCGCAGGGCCAGTTCGGCGCCATCGGCGCGCTGCACCGCAAAGTTGGCAACGAGCGGACGCGCGTTCCTTGCAATGGTAGCGTCTCGCGGCATCAGAAAATCAACAACGACATCGATCCCGGGCCCTTCGTCTTGAGCAGGCACCGTGCGCACAAGTTGAAATCGGGCCAGATTCTCGCGCTGTTGGTAGCCCTGCTTTCTGAGCAATTCGATAAGCTGAGCGTACTCGCTACCGCTCAGCGCTTCCGGATCCAGGCTGAGATCCACGTCCATGGTTCCGACATGCGGCATCTCTGCTTCGCGCAGCAGCAGCCAGGGAACGGCGCCACCGATCACGGCGAACTTGCCCTCATAACTCCCGAGGACCTGACCGATCTCGACCAGCACCGATTTGACCGCGATCGTTGTCCGATCGTTATAGTCGGAGGCGAATTGCGGCTCTAATCTAGCCATGGGAAAAGCTCTCCCGCCAAGTGCTCCGCAGCCTCCCGGTCGCGGTCACTGCCATTCCAAAGATCAAGATAAGTCACGATGGGATTGGTGCAGAACACGTTCGGGCTCGGTTCACTCGCGTCGTCGAACAGGTTTTCGTCCGTCGGAATATGAACAACAACATTCGCCCCTCGTCCCAAAGGCGTCAACTCCAATGCTGCCTTCAGTACTCCGGAGCCAGGTTCGTCGGCATAAAACGTTGCAGTGCCGCTCCGGCCAAAAGGCGCAAGCCACTGAGCTGCAGAATGCAATGAGTAAATCGCGCGAGGACGCTCTGGGTAGGGGTTGAGCTTCCGCCGCAGCCGCTCGGTGAGCGGCTGTCCATGAAGATGGGTATAGGCGGTGATGGATTGGCCAGCCGGTCGGCGATAATTCTCGCGCCATTCGCGCAGCAGCGCATCTGGTCGAACAAGAACAGCGCCGCCATTCCGGATCTCAAGCCATTCGCGATCCAGTAGTGCCTTGCGAACTTTGCTTACATGGCCAAGACTCGCCTTGGCCTGCCCAGCCAGATCGGCGACGCGCCAGGACCGGCCCGGGTCGCGCAGCAGGACGCGCAAGATGGCTGCCGCCTTAGGGCCAAAGATGGAACGTAGCGCACGGGTTTCAGGTATTGGCCTGCCGGGGACAGTTCGCTCAATGAAGACGCGGTCAAATGTAAGCCGCGCGTTCCCGAAAAAATCCAAGTAGGCAACATCGTAGTCGATGCAAATGGCACGCGACTCTGGAGACAGGTACGGACAGACAAGCATTGGAATGAATCTCTGTGGGGCAATCGCCTTGTTGCTTTGACGCACTCGCGCGACGAAGCTCTCGAGCTTATAGACCGCTGCCCGTACAAAGCGTGGAGCTCCATTAGACTTCAACTCAATGACGAGTGAATACCCTTCACCGGAGCAGCTAAAATCGATCAGTGCATCGACCGTGAAGGTGTCATCGACCGCCCGGTCGTAATGGGCAGAATGAAATTCCACGTTCGGCACAGCGGCAAGTAGGCTGCGAACGGAATTCGCCACATGGAATTCATGTTCTTTCGTTATTTGGCTTATATTCACCATGCGGTGAAAATAGCATAAATGATGAAAATATCAAGAAAGATCACTTCCCTGCTGCGATCGAACCGCGGCCACCGATATGTTGTCGCAATTCGCCCCACCCCGGGAATGAGCTGCGGATACGAGTTCCCGTAACGCGTGGGAGAGTTCTTTCGCGGAGAACACGACCCCCAGTTCCTCGGTGTCCGTGTGTTCCCAAAGCCCATCGCTGCACAACAGGAAACTATCGCCCTCGGCAACGTCTGCAGACTGGATGTTAAATCGCGGCCACTGCAGACCACCCAGAAACCCAAAGAGACGGTTCCTGCCCGGGTGGGTTCTTGCTTCTTCTTCGGAGAGCCTCCCGGCCAATCGGGCCAAGTCCACATCGGTGTGATCCGCGGTTCGATCGAGATATCGGCTCTCCCGAAAGCGGTAGAGTCGACTATCGCCAACATTCGTCCAGGTAGCCCGCAACGGGGTGAGGTGGAGCATGACACACGTGCTGCCTGGGAACTTAAGTCCCTTTCCTCCGGTATTGATGATCTTGTGAGCAGTCTCGACGATCACTTTGCACAGGTCCGCGGCCGGAAATTGCGAAGCCTCAGAGAATAGGTCGCCTGCCACATCAATAACCGATTGCGCGGCGAATGCGCCTCGAATGTGCCCACCCATCCCGTCCGCCAGGACCGTAAGGCAAGCGTCATCGCTCCACAGAACTTCGATGCGGTCCTGCTGTTCGGCCCGGCCCCCAATGTCCTGGAAAGAAGCGGCCTCGTAGATGTCCCGGATACTCATGGGCGCGCCATCTTACTCGCGGGTCCAGCCGCATCACTCGTTTGGCGCCGCCAGACTCAGGAACTATCGAAGTACGCGCCTAAAGGAGTCCGCAAGCGGTCGCTTGGCGGCAATCGCGTGATGACTTGGTACCGGTCAAACTCTATGGTTCGAATTTGGGAACGAAACGAGGTCGCGAGTGGCTTAAGGTCCCGATCAATTCCGCTGCCTGGCTGAAGAAACAAGACGTGAGGCAAGTACTTCCTTGCCCCAAAACAGCTTTTCCAAGCCGTGCTCCGTTGGCGATCTCCGATTACTTCGGGAGTCTCCAACTGGCACATTTGACGGCGCAATGCCTGAATCGCGTCTGTCGCCTCGTTTGGTTTCCTGAAGCGAATACCAACCGATTTCTTTGCCGGGTCAATGTGTGGCTGCGCAACTATTCCACCACGCGCAAAGACCATGAACCGCGTCTCCTCGGTATCCGCCTCAATTCGCACTCGCCGTGATTGCGTGCCGACCGGCAAGCCCGGCAAGAGGCAGTCAGCTTGGTAAACGGTTAGATGCATGCGGGGCTCTATTGAGGCCTCTGGTATCCCTTCCGACACAAAGAACTCAGAAATCTGTGCAACGCAACGCCGGTTGACCCAGAGCATTGCGTAGACCGTCGGGTTTTTTGGAGGCTTCCTTTTGGAGGTGGAGCTCATAATCGACCCAGACTATCCGGGAATTGAAGTCACATCAATGTCAAGACATTGGCCTTTGGCAACTCGTTTTGCCGTTTCCTGCGCTATTGCGATGACGCATCAAGGTGTTTCGAAGTCAGGTCGAACACCGTGTCGGTCATCCAGCGCTTGAAGCCGTCGTTGTCCATAAACTGTTTGAACAACTGGCTGTCATCCTTCATCATCGAAGTCATCACGCGCGCAAGGGCCTTGTCGTGTTCGATGCGCGTGTTCTCACGGTCCGAGTGCTGCCGGGCGTTCCTGAAAGCGGTATCCGCGGCCACGCGTGAGGGAATTTCCTCCGTAATCAGCCGCGTCACGCGGTCACCGTCAGCCCATGCTATGTCGCCAAACAGGTCGTTGAACTGGTTGATGATGTTCGAAAGCCGATCGAGTTCCGGATCGGGCCGGTGGCCGCCTACGCTAGTCGGCACCGGATCGACTTCCGCATCCTCATCGGGCAGCAAAATCTTTTGTACCGCCTGTCTCTCGACTCTATAGCTGTCCATGTCGATGGAGTCGAGAATGCCCTTTGACAGATCCTCCTCTTGCGGCGCCGGAAGTTTGGGGATCAGGAAGTTGAGAAAGATCGAACGCTGCTCCCAAGCCACATTGGTCCAGGGCAGAACGCAGGAGAGAAAGTTGTAGGTCCGCACGAAGCCCTTGGCTTTGCCCTTGAAATCGACCTGCCGGTCTTCGTCGAGTGCGTTCTTGTAGACCGCCACGCAGGCGTCCAGAATCGGATCCAACTTGTCGCGATCGGCCCCGCCTATGTACTTCCGTGCAAAGTCTTCGACCTGTCCCGGCGTATACACCTGCGCGCCGTCCAGGTCAGCCTGCAAGTCGTGCAGTTTGTTGGGATCTGTTTCGTCTGCGAGGATAGTCGCGCGGTAGTAATCCGCAAACGCATCGCGGATCGTCTCCGCATCGTTGAGGAAGTCCAGCACGAAGACATCGTGCTTCTTCGGATGGGCGCGATTGAGGCGCGACAGGGTCTGCACCGCCTGAATTCCGGACATCGTCTTGTCTACGTACAGGGTGTGCAGCAACGGCTCGTCATAGCCGGTCTGAAACTTGTCGGCGCAGACAAGAAAACGGTAGGGATCCTCCTGGAACTTCTCCGGGATCGAGCGAGGGGGAAACCCGTTAAGCGATGCCTCGCTGACCTTCGCGCCGCCGAACTCATGCTCGCCGGAGAAGGCCGCAATGGCCCGGTACGGGCTCTTGCGCTCCTGGAGATACTCGCGGATGGCGTGAAAGTACTGGACCGCCCGCTCGATCCCGTTGGTGACGACCATCGCTCGTGCCTCGCCGCCGATCTTGTGGTGCGCCAGCACCTGGTCGTGAAAGTGGTCGACCATGATCTCGGCTTTCAGGCGAATGGCGTGGCCGTGGCCTTCCACGAAGCGCCGGAGCTTCTTCTGTGCCCTCTTCGTGTCGAACTCGGGGTCGTCCTCGATGGTCTTGGTGAGCTTGTAGTAGCTCCGGACCGGGGTGTAGTTCGCCAGCACATCCAAGATGAAGCCTTCCTGGATCGCCTGTTTCATCGTGTAGCTGTGGAAGGCGCGGTGCTTGACCTTGCCGTCGGGCTGCGGATCGGGCGCACCGAACATCTCCAGCGTCTTGTTCTTGGGAGTGGCGGTGAAAGCGAAGTAGCTCGCGTTCGGAAGGAACTTGCGTGACTCCATCAGCTCGTTAATCCGATCTTCGAATGTCTCGGCTTCCCCTTCCGCACTGACTTCGGATAGCGCCTGCGCCATCGCCGCGCTGGTACGCCCGCCCTGGCTTGAATGAGCCTCGTCGATGATGATGGCGAAGCGACGCCCCCGCTGCTCGTTGCCAATCTCATCGAGAATGAACGGGAACTTCTGCACTGTCGAAATGATGATCTTTTTGCCGTCCTCGATGAACTTACGGAGATCGCCCGAGCGGTCGGCATGGCCCACGGTGGCTCCAACCTGGGCGTATTGCCGGATGGTGTCGTTGATCTGCTTGTCCAGGATGCGCCGGTCGGTGACCACGATGATGGAATCGAAGACATCCGAGGCGTCCCGGCGCAGCCCGATCAACTGATGCGCCAGCCAGGCAATCGAATTACTCTTGCCGCTGCCGGCGGAGTGCTGGATCAGGTACCGGTGCCCTGCCCCGTGGTTGGCGACGTCTGCAAGCAGCTGACGCACAGCGTCCCGCTGATGAAAGCGTGGCCAGATTTGCTTACGCGTCTTGCGGCCCGTCTTCTTATTCTTGGTTTCAACGATCTGCGCGTAGTTTTCGAGAATATCGGTCAGGTTCTCGCGGGTCAGCACTTCGCGCCATAGGTAGTCGGTCTTGATCCCGTCCGGATTGGGCGGATTGCCGCTGCCGTCATTGAAGCCCCGGTTGAACGGCAGAAACCACGACGCCTTACCCTTCAGTTCGGTGCAGAAGCGCACCTCAGACTCGTCCAACGCGAAGTGGGCGACGCAGCGGCCGAACGCGAACAGCTTCTCGCGCGGATTGCGGTCTCTCCGGTATTGCTCGACCGCATCGCTCACGGTCTGCTTGGTGAGATTGTTCTTGAGTTCGAAGGTGATGACCGGGAGACCGTTGATGAACAGTGCGATGTCCAACGCCCGCTGCGTTTCGTTACGGCTATAGCGAAGCTGACGCGTGACGGTGAAGCGGTTCTGCTCGAATTGTTCCCGGGCCTGCATGTTGCCGGGCGATGGTGTGCCGTAGAAGAGCGCGAGGTTATGCGCGCCGTGACGGATTCCGTGCCGGAGCACATCGATCGTGCCACGCTTCGCGATCTCGCCCTGCAGCCGCGCGAAAAACTTGCGTCGGGTCGGACCGTCCTCGGCGAGCGCGAAGGCTTCGGCAGCCTCGGGTTGCGTAGTATCGAGGAAAGCGGCGAGCTGCGCCTGATCAACGCAGTATTCGCGGTCGTAGTCACGGTAGCTACCGCAACTCCAGCCGACGCCGCCGTAACCGGTGGCAGGCTCGCGGACCTCGCCTGGCGCCGGCGGGGCACAGGCGTCGCCAGCGAGCGCCATGCAAATCAGGCTTTCGAGGCCGTATTCGGAAGTATCGGTGGTCACGATTCCGCCATCAAATAACCGTCAAATAAAATCGGTGAGGTGGAAATTCTTATATATCAATATATTAGGATAATTCCACGCGTGGAAGGTACGGTTTGTGGCGGTAACTTGTCAAATAAACTGCCCGGCTCGAATGCTGTCCGGCGTCGCGACTGCGGACCACCGCCTCAACGCGCCCGCGCCATTCTCAGGGCCTGCGCCTCATGTTCGAGAACAGCGCGAACCTGCTCCTTGTCGAGACCGGAAAACCACTCGACAAAATCTCTGAAACTTGCACCAAGAGTGTGGCTCGCGCCGTCACTGCACAGCGGAGAAGCGGGCTGTGGTCCAGCGGTGTTCTCGCAGGACATCCGCCGCCAGCACGATCTGCCGGGCCGAAAATTGCTTCTTGCGCCTGTTCCAAGCATACGTCCGTCTGACCAGATCGGCCCCGGATACGGGTTTATCGTGTTCGATAACCCAGTGCACCGTCGAGAGAAGCTCGAGGCCGAAAGCCGATTCGAATCCGCTGACGAGCGAACCGACTCGGTCGAAACGCTCGCGTGTTTTCGCACAGCCTTCCAAGAATGCGCTGGCCTTATCCACGGCTCCAGACAGGAGTGCAAGCGGCTTTTCCGGCGCATCGCCACCGTCGCCGAACCCCGATATAAAGTGACCTTCGATCGCGTTCAGTACATGCCGTAGATTCTCTGCGTACGGGCCATACTCTGCCTTCCGGTATCTCAACCGGAGCGGTTCTCCGGAAGTCTGCAAGAAGTACATCAACTTGTGGACTTCGAGCAGCGTGATGAAAGGATCGAGCAGACTTCTCAGATAGCGATCCATAAGACTAACCAATGCAGCTCGTCCTTCGGTCATCTTAGGGACCGTACGACTTCGCACGATCCGTTCCGTAGCGGGCGCATCGCGCGGCTCAAACACAACCACGTCCACATGGTCGAACTCAATCAGCGCTTGTTCGATGCGCGACCGGACTTTGCCCCACTCCAGCCGGCCCAGACCAGCGCCAAGCGGCGGCAGGGCAATTGAGCGGATACCGCGCTCGCGAATAACGCTTGCGAGATTCTTCAGCCCGGACTCGATATCGTCCATCCGGCTGTTATTTCGCCAATGGCGCTTGGTTGGAAAGTTGACGATGTAGCGCGGGTTGGTGAGCGCGCCGGTCTCGTACACGAACATGTGGCCGGGCCGAACCTCACCGCGCTTGCAGGCTTCTGCGTAGGCACGGAAGTTCTCCGGGTACGCGTTTTTGAACTGAAGCGCTATCCCGCGCCCCATAACGCCTACGCAGTTGACCGTATTGACCAACGCCTCGACATCTTCGGCCAGAATGTCGCCGATCCTGAAGCGAATCATCGGTAGCCTCCCACTTGCGTCAATAGTACCACCCGGGCTTGATCACGACGGCGGGCTGGTGTGCGCTTGCCCGCATGGCGTCGAGTGCTTGTTCGCGAATGTTTGTGGAACGGACGCCAACTCGCCTGAACAGGCTCCAAGGCAACGAGCGCTCGACCAGAAACTCCGCTTGTTTCTCTTCTTTGCAGTGCGACCATGATTTCGCTCTAACCGCGTCCCAATCGATTTCGTCCAATTTCTCCAGATCGCAACGGTCCTCGAAGTAACTCGATCCCGAATTGGATAAAGTGAATGCCCATTGGCGCTCCTGCTGTTCCGCCCACGCAACCGCCTCGTAGAGGCCCGCTTCGAGATGCACGATAGCCCCCTGGCCGCCTCGGTACTCAAGTTCCGGATGATTGGCCATGTGGATCACGTAGAGCATGACCGAGCGCGGGCAGAAATAGAACGGCACACATTCGCCTACACTGAGTCCCGGGCGGCATTTGACCGGGTTCGTCAATCGCCGCTGCTTGATTTCGCCCATGCCGATGGTTGTTCCGGGCCGGGACGTACTTTGCACACGCGCATCGGACAATAAAGCGCCATCTGCAATGATCGATGCAAGTCTGTCCACATGGACGATGTGATAGATCCTGGGCTCCGCAGGGGTCTGCATGCTCAGCTTGCGATCCCCATCGGCACGTTTGCCTCCCCGACAAGCGCAGCATCGTCCGCGTCAAGTTCGCTATCTCCCGCGACGTTAGTGGCGTAAGGCCCGACTTCCGGCAGTTCGGCTGCCGCCTCACGCACGTCGAGCTCACCGGTAACGACATCGGCGATCAGACGGGTGCGATATTCTCTCAACACCGTAATCTGGCGATGAAGGCCATGAAGAGACCGGTCGCACCTTGCTAACGCAGCCGTAAGAAAACTCACTATTGCCTCTTGCTCTGATGTTGACGGAAACGGAAACCGGTGTGCTCTCAGTTTTTCTCCCGTCAGGTGCGCGATAGTGCTCAGGTGGCCATCGTTGAAGGCTTCTCGCTGCACCGCTACGCGAAGTGCGAAACATAGGAATTGGACCGAATCTCGGCGCGCATCGTATGGCCGGAGCCTGTGGAGAGCCTTCTGAAACCCACAGACTTCCAACTCACCTGCCCAAATCGCGCAGCGTCCAACTTCTCCCCCTTCGCAAACGAGCAGGTCGCCCTGTCGAAGCGTGTAACGCTCGTACTCGTCTGGGGCGATATCCATCGCTGGAAGATTTTTAACATTGATTTGATCCCACTGAACATCAAGATTTCGAAGATACGGGATCAAGTGGTCCCCCCTGATCCGCGAGGTATCGAGCATCTTGCCGAGACACTGCGAATACTTGCGGCGCAATGCAGAAACGTCCCAATGTTCCGGGACGTCGCCAAGCCACTCGACGCCGGAAGACTTGTAGGCTGGGTAGGGCTTGCTGGTTCGGACATCGATTCGGCCCGTGACGGCATCGTGGACGATGACCCGCTTCTGCTCCTCCAGCAGCACGATGCGCTTCTCCTTGGCGCGGATGCAGCGTTCGATGCGGCCGGTGGCGTGGGCTAGGAAGCGAGCGATGGCGGTTTGTTCCGGGAGGGGCGGGCGAACAACTCGCATACCGCCTATGAACGACCATTCGGCACGTGGCATTCTCGCTCCGTAGGTGGAGCTGTTGATCGCGTCAATCACCAGCTTGGAACGCAATAGTTGTTCAGCATATGCCCCATCGAAGTACTCGCTACTTCGCGAACGCAGGACGAGAAATTCGCCAACACAGCAACCTCCCGTTTGAGCCCGTGTGACTTTGGCGAGATAAGGACGCAGCTTGCCAAACAGGACATCCCCGGTTCTGAAGCTCTTGTTTTGACCCGAGCCGCCGAACCTCGGCTCCAAGTTATCGAGTTTACCTGTCCAACTCTCAACATTCTCCAATGCGACGAACAACCGGCTTTGCCTGACCGTGCTGGCTCTCTCAACCACATTGGTCATCAAGGATTTCAAGCGGACGGCTTTCCAATGCGACGGTACCGCGCCCAACCACTTAACGCCGGAGTCCTTCATGCGCTTATAGGGTTTCAGGTGCACAGTAATCGATTCACCCGAAGAGCGTTTCACGGACATCGCGCCATCAGTTTCCTGACCATCTCGCTTGAGAGATCGCGCAACAGCTTCATAGCGAGATTGCTTCGTCCGAGACGAGATAGAGCGGACCGACTTGTTGCCTCAGCAATGTCGATGTCGCTGCCGCGTCACGCCTCAATCGCTTCGTCTCGCAGAAAGCGCAAGCGAATGTAATAAGGATTATTCCGGCTTCGTGCCGACCGGGCGCGCCTGTGCCGCCAGTTTCGCGAGGCGTGGATCGGAATACTCGTGATGGCGCAGCCAATGACGAAACTCTTCACCGCTCATGGAATTCATCTTCTGGCTGAGCCGCGACCGCTCCTGCCTCATGAAAGCGACACAGTCGAACGATTTTTCGGATCTACCGGTCTTCAAGGGTGACCTCCCGCGGAGTTCGAATATCGATTGAATCACGCCCTCTTTCGCGATTCACCTCGTTGTAGGACCTGATGCGACGCCAATTTACCATATGCTTGAAATTCCAGCTTGCGAGAACATCTGCGCGACTCAATGTCGCAAGCGCTACATGAGCAGCGTCCGCTCGACTGGATACGCTGATCGCTCCAGCTTCGACATAGGCTTGGGCGAGTTCTTCTGCGGCGCCCGAGTCCGATACTGTTTCCTTATACTCATACGGAACTTGGTCCAGGAACGACCGAACGCGCTCAGGAGCGCGCTCAAGTTCCCGCAAGGTCAGGTCGGACAATACAACCGTCGCCCTTCCTGACTTGAATTCCTCGAACAACCGACGTGAAGCCCCACGGAATTCTTCGTCCTCGCATCCGCCGATAACTGAAGTGTCCACGTAGATTCTGGGTCGGCTCGCATAGTCCGCTTTCGGTTCGCGCACGGTGAATTGCGGCAGCAGCCCGGCGGATTCGCGTTCCAGGGCGAGGATATCAGCCTGGATTTCCGCCAACGCGCGCATCGGCTGCGGCTTGTAGAAGTAGCGGTTGAAGCTGATCTCGTAGCCGATCCTTACCGAATCGGGGCGATACCAGGCGTCCGGGGCGTAAGGCAGGACTTCACGGCTGAGGAAGGCGTCGATGCCGCCGTCCTCCTTGAGCGGAATCTGCTCGGTGTCCCGGAGCTCCGTGTCCGGCTCGTACTCGACGACAACCGATTTACCGTTAACGTTGTCCTCGAACAATCCTTTGAGAGGTTCGGCTTTTTTGCCGCGCTTGTGAATCCGTCGGATGATTGGTGGCGCGTCTTCGTGGCGCACGCTTTCTTCCTTGAGTTGTCTGATCTCGGCGGGCTTGTAGGCGCGCTTTTCGGCACCCGCGATCCGCAACGGGCGCTCCACCGTCACCTTCCAGTAGCCGAAGACTTCGTTTTCGAAGATCTTGCTCTGCTCGGTCTCCTCGAAGGCGAGAAAAGTTTCGCAGATGCGCTCGATGTCGTCCTCGCCTAGTTCGCAGTTCTTCTTGCCGAGGTTCTTGCTTAGTGGGCGATACCAAGCATTGGCGTCGATTAATTGCACCTTACCGCGCCGGTGCTTGGGCTTACGGTTGGTCAGCACCCACACGTAGGTTGCGATGCCAGTGTTGTAGAACAGGTTGAGTGGCAGCGCGACAATCGCCTCCAGCCAGTCGTTCTCGATGATCCAGCGGCGGATGTTGCTCTCCCCTTGCCCTGCGTCGCCAGTGAACAACGAGCTGCCATTGTGGACCTCCGCGATGCGGCTGCCGAGTCTTGTCTGCTGCTTCATCTTCGAGAGCTTGTTCGCGAGGAAGAGCATCTGGCCGTCATTCACGCGCGTGACGAGCGAGTATTCCGGATCGCCATCGTGTTCGATCAGAAAACGCGGGTCGCGCATGCCCTTTTTGCCGCCCATGCGCTCAAGATCGGTTTTCCAGCTCTTGCCGTAGGGCGGATTGGAAATCATGAAGTCGAACTCGCGGGCCGGGAAGGCGTCGTTTGCCAATGTCGAATGCTCTGGGCCGCCCACGATGTTGTCGGCCGCTTCGCCTTCGCCCTTCAGCAATAGATCAGCCTTGCAGATGGCATAGGTTTCGGCGTTGATCTCCTGACCATAGAGGTGCGTGGAGACCTTCTTATCGCGCTCGGCGGCAAGCTCCTGCAAGGTTTCCTCGGCCACGGTCAGCATACCGCCGGTACCGCAGGCGCCATCGTAGAGCAGATAGGTTCCGGACTCGATGTCGTCGGCAACGGGCATAAAGACGAGCTTGGCCATCAGCCGCACGGCGTCCCTCGGGGTCCAGTGTTCGCCGGCTTCTTCGTTGTTCTCCTCATTGAAGCGGCGCACCAACTCTTCGAAGATCGTGCCCATGCCGTGGTTGTCCAGGCCCGGGCGGAGGACGGCGCCATCGGTGTCTCTGACGGGATCGGGACTCAGATTGATGTCGCGGGAGGTGAGTTTTTCGATCAAAGCGCCGAGCGCGTCGGCCTTGGACAAGCGCGGGATCTGGTTGCGGAACTCGAAACTATCGAGGATGTCCTGCACGTTGGGGGAAAAACCGTCGAGCCAGGCGCGGAAGTCGGCTTCGAGTTGCTG
Organism: Gammaproteobacteria bacterium; assembly: GCA_963666765.1. GTDB lineage: Bacteria > Pseudomonadota > Gammaproteobacteria > Steroidobacterales > Foliamicaceae > Foliamicus. Next base: position 414,238 of record OY762933.1, on the reverse strand, counting down.
GCGGCTGGCTCGCGCGCGCAGGTCGCGCAGGGTGAACGGCGAAACGTTGTAGAAGGCTTGGCCGGCCGCCTGACGCAGAGCGGCATCCTGCTCGACGACGCCAGCGGCATCGAGCGATTCCTTCATTTCGAGAACGGCCGGCTTGCCATCTTCGAGCACGGCATCGAGACGGCGCAGCACTGTCATCGGCAAGATCACGTCGCGGTACTTGCCGCGCACATAGAGGTCGCGCAACACATCGTCGGCGATGCCCCAGATGTAGTTCGCGATCCAGTTGAGGCCGCCGTTGCTCATCGAGTGTGCATCATTCTGATCTTCGGAAGTTCCTGGCCAGAGCTAATCGCTATCGCGTGACTGCTGAGGTCGGCGCACCAATGACCATATCGGATGGCCCTCATCACGCCTGCCGTGGTAGATCCTGCCAGGATGCAAGGCCATGGCCCTTAATGTATGGCCAATCAGTTCTAAAGTGTGTTTGTTGCCGGATTCACTGCCTTCAAGTTCAGCAATTTGCTTTTTATAGCCTTCAAAGGATCGAGATAGCACTTCCTTGTGAGCGTACTCCTCTTCTAACCGAAGGGCCTGACTGTGTCTCCTACCTGCATATAGTGCTAGCCATACGAGTGGAAGGGCAAAAGGCAGTCGGCCCAACAGATACGCGCTCGCGTTCGCAATTGTTAGCTCTCCGAGTTGAGCGCGTGCGGGATCGAGATAAGCAACCAAGAACAAGCCTACTAGCGATGCTCCCAGCGTAAAGACCCAAACAAGTTTCGGCCTTGCGAATACGAGCCTCCGTTTCCTAAAGGCCGACGCCAAGCCTGCGCTGGTCGCTCCTGGAAGCAAATGTTCAAGCTGTTTGGCAAGTCCTTCTGCCGATTCTATGAGCCTGGCAAGAGTGTCTCTCTGAGTAGCACTCTCATCATGGAATTCGGCTATTTCGTCGCGATGCTGTTGTGACTCGCTGACCAATCTCGCAATGTTCTTTCTGGACGTTTCACATGTTGCCAGTATGTTATTCGTTTGTTGTTCATTCGAGTGTGCACGGCCCACATGCAACTGGGCCGCGGCCGCATGTGACTGCGCATCAGTGACGTGCTGATTGATTTGAGATTGCGCATCGCCGAGGTGCTGCTCAATTCGCGAGTTCACTTCGGAACGGTTCTTTTCGACAAGCGCAACTGTATTGTTAATGTGCTCCTCAATCGCAGGAACCGCATCAAGGCGCTCCTTTGCCAAAGCGGTCACGTTCGACGCTCGATCGATTAGCTCGACCAACTTCTCCTCGTATTCCAGCAGTTTCGCGACAGTGATTCTTCTCTTGGGCATTATGGGACCCTCAATTGGGATTGTCCGGGCGGTATTCTGCCCTACCCTTCGTAAGGAAGCTCTCGCCATAGTGGCGTCTTATCGCTGCGTGGCCATTGACCGTTCCCCTGGACCCGAGCACCCTTTGTAGTGGGCTTTCATGTGTGGGGAAAACCTCAGCTCGAATGGACCGGTTTATGGGGGGAAGATCAACCATAACTAAGTGCCTCAGATCTTATAATCGCGATGTTCTCGAACGCGTCTTCGTTCGGCCGCCGCCCGCCCCGGCATTCGGCTCTTGCAGGAAAGTATCCAGATAAACAGAAATGAGAATAGCCGGTATTGATTTCCCCGAAGGCCTTTTGGACGTCTTGCGTGGCGGCAACCTGGTCGTTTTCGCGGGAGCCGGCGTGTCCATGGGGCCACCCGCCAACCTCCCCGACTTCAAGGCGCTGGGAACGGAGATTGCCGCCGGGGCCGGAAAGGAGGTTGGTCACAATGAACCGACAGACCGCTTTCTGGGAAGACTTGAACAAGAGGGGGTAAAAGTTAGGGAACGTGCCGAGCAAATACTCCTTGGATGTGATACGAAGCCAACCCCCCTGCATCGCGATCTCTTGAGGCTCTCCAAGGGTGCAAGCTGCGTCCGTATCGTCACAACGAACTACGACGCATTGTTCGAACAGGCGGCGGAGACCGATTGCGACTCAATGCTACAGGCTTACCAGGCGCCGGCATTGCCGCTAGGTCGCGATTTTGTCGGCATCGTGCATGTGCATGGTGCCGTCGGCCATCCGCGCGGAATGGTGCTCACCGACAAGGATGTTGGCCGAGCCTACCTGACGGAAGGATGGGCACGCCGTTTTCTTGTGGAGGTGTTCGAGTCCTTCACAGTCCTGTTTGTCGGCTACAGCCATGATGATGTCATCATGAAATATCTGACGCGCGCGCTGCCTGCGGGGAAGACTCAGCCGCGCTTTGCACTCACGGATGAATCCGAAAAAGACGGATGGGAGCGGCTGGGAATTAAGCCGATTTCCTATCCGATGGATTCCAGCGGCGATCACGCTGCTCTGGACGAAGGCATCTATCGCCTCGCGAGGATTGTTCAGCGCAACATTCTTGATTGGCAGATAGAGATCGCTGAACTCGCCAGAAATGGACCTTCGCTCGACGAGGAGGAAATGGGCGTTATGGCGGAGGCACTTTCGGATTTAACGAAAATGCAGTTCTTCACAAATAGCGCCACGCCGCCCGAATGGATTCAATGGCTTGATGCGCGTGGGTACCTGAATGCTTTGTTCGCAACGGAGGCGCTGGGCAACCGGGATATGGCATTGGGACATTGGCTGGCGCAAACGTTCGCGTGCGAGCATGCCAACTGGCTTTTCGTCCTCATTGCCAAGCGCCCTTCCCTGCGCCTGAACCCCGCTTTCTGGCACCAGTTGGTCATAGCGGTGGGCCTCAACAAGAAGCAGGATGTAAGCAGCGGGGACTTGTCCCGGTGGGTCATCGTGCTGCTTGCTACGGTTCCCTTTGACCAGCCAGCTGTGATCCAACACGGTTTGGCCTGGCTGGCGGAACGGTGCGGCGAAGCCGGCTTGGGTGAAGAGGTGGTCAAGATATTCGGCTGCATGGCGGCGACCCCCCTGCAGCTTTCTCAAGGAAGCCGCTGGCCTCGGGCCGGTGACACAGAAACGCGCCCGGGCGCGAACAGCATTCCAGTTTGCAGCCATCACGACCTCAACACGGTTTGGGAAAAATGCCTCAAGCCAAGGCTTGAGGCGGTGGCTGAATCCCTGCTGTCCACGGCGCTGGATGGGCTGTTCCCCGAAGCGGTTGCGCTCGCGGCCAAAATGCCCAAGATGGAACTTGAGCATTCCGCAGCGCTTGTATACCTGGCCGAATCAGACCTTTGGCAAAAACAGCCGCGCGCCTCCGCAGAATTCCTTGTCTGCTTGGACGCATATCTGCCCCAGTGGGCATGGGTCAACTCGTACGAAATGATCCTGCATCTTTTGCAGGAAAACCTGCCCGAACAATTAAAAAGTAAATTGCGAGAGGTGGTTGCAAAAAACAACCTTCAGACACGCAGTGTTCAGGAGTAAATGGTAGTTCCTGAGGAAACCAATGCTCGCTTACACGCAAGTCCGATAGAACCCAGCGAAATTAGTCCGGTATTTCAATCGAGCATCAGCTGGGCAAAGCGCATGAACTTAGTGCGATCGTTGACCGTTCCCCTGTAATCCGAGCCCTTTCGGATGTGGGATTTCCTTGTATTGAGAGGCCCCCATTTCCTGGGCCAGATCGTCAGCGAATTTCTGACCTTCTCTGGGCCACCAATTCTCACGAGGCGGTTTGTCCTGCAATTTTCTCTTGATTGCCAATGCTATGCCTGCGTCGATGCAGCCGCAGGGTGTTCAAGGCTTTCTTGATTTGACTCATCTCGGTGCAAGAGATTCCAAGATCTCTACATAATCGCCGGTCGGTTAATTCGCAAATCACCTCAGCACTAGAAATCGTCCCCGAAAAGGAACTCGCGAATTCCACGAACTCTTCTTGCGTGGGGCTTACCAATTTCAACGGAAGCCCTCGAAATTCGACAGGGGTCAATTCAAGCACGCCGCCAAAGTATGACCTTCCATCTATCTCGGCAAACAAAAGTGTGACCGAATTGTAGAAGGAGAAGCAAAGATCACGAACATCATACTCATTGATCATGCGCACCTGATACGCAGTATCGGTGGCGAGAATGGATGCTTCGTTCACGCAAAAACGCGGGAACGCGTGTGTTCGCTTGAAAAACAAGCCATCCCCCGCCGGCACTATAGGAACGTTGTACCAAGGAGAACGTCTTTGACACTTGTATCTCTCATGGATTCCGCGCCTCTCACATTCCTCAATATATCTGCGTGCCTGAACCGACAGCGGCCGTGAGTCCTCCGGACAAAAGTCGACGAGATTGCAGGGAACCGAATGAGACAGACGAGCCGCATCCTCCGCAGAAAAAACTGGGCCTGCGGGCAGGTAGCTGCTCTTCTGCAGAATCCTCCGGACCCAAGGCTGAAGACCAAGCCGTTTTACTTCGTCTTCGCGCAAAATAAGGTGACGGTTAGCCGCGGTAACAATACCGGCGGCGCTTTCACAATAATCCCCTATGGTTGGCCAGTCGCGCTGCAGCCGCCGAAGTATTTTCGTCGTATCTGTGTCTAGCAATACGGATTTGATATCGATTGAAGCTGCTTTGCTCTCAAGCATGTCGACCGTCGCAGAGGCCGATGGCTTCAGGTCTCGAAACTCTATAACGCGAGACACACGGACCGTTCCAAAGCCATCAGTTGTGCGGCGCGCAACTAACGCTATGACGTCTTGCTCAATCGAGGGAAAACCATTGGAATCAGGCGTAAAAACATCGAGTTCAAAACCTTTCTTTGCCAAATGAAGTTGGACTGCACGACCGTAATGAGCGGTGAGGAATTGCTGTGGAAGCACTAACGCCAAGACTCCGCTTTCAGCGATCAGGTCTGCGGCAAGGATGACGAATACCGCCCATGAGTTTTTCATCTCCGCCGCCGGAAAACCAACGCGCACGCTGGCTTCGTCCAGCCTAGCGCGGAAGCCGGAACTAAAATCGGCACGCTTAATGAATGGCGGGTTGCCAATGACTAGGTCAAAAGTAATCTTCTGCTCTTGCAGTGCATAGTCAAGAAAATCACCATGGATTGCGTCAATGTCCGCAAAACAGTCTCGGACCCGCCCCACTACCACTTCGTCTGTGTCTATGGCGGTTATGGATAATCCAGAAATCTCCGTGGAGACCAGGGAATTGAGAAAAGCCCCTTCACCGACACTAGGTTCTAGGACCCTCGTTGGGGTTCCTCTACAACTCTCCAACGCCACTCTTGTTAGTTCATTGGCTATAGTTTGAGGCGTATAGACAACTCCCTTTCTAAGGAGTTTCTGCCTATTACGGCTCATGAATGAGAGGCAAGTACTCGAGGTAACTCCCGAAAAACTCACTTATAGCGTCCGCCAACTCGTAATAATCAAGGCTTTCGCGGGGCATCTGACCCTTTAGTTGAATTAGTACTTTGGCGAGCGCCTTGATGCGTTCTACCTGCCAGATGAACTGGTGACGCGCAAGGCGAAGTTGGAGATTGTCAGCAAGGTAGCCACCGAGGGGAGACAATTCTTCGATTGCTCCCATCGTACTTCGCGCCAGGTGATCTTCCAACTCCGGGCCGCATGGATCCACAAAGCCACGAGTGCCGTCGTTGGGGATAGCGGAATCATCACCTTCCCATTTGTTCGATTTTGCTCGATTGCAAAAGGGACACGAATAAACTAGGTTTTCGTAACAATTCGCGAGTTCCGGAAACTTCGACTGCGGTGCGAAATGGTCAATGTGCGATCCCGTTGGACCGCCGTAGTGCAAATCGGGGCTGTCGCAATACCCGCATCTACTGCGAAAATCCTTCCTCAGTTGGGACTTATGGTTCCGGTAATTTCTCGCCTTAGGCGGCTTCGAGCGTGACGGTACGTTCAGTCGAAACGGTAGTTGCTTTAGAGTCATCTCTAGGATTCACCCTTGAGTTGATTCTCTATCCTGTGGATCAGCATTTCGGCCCTTTCGATTAGGTCGCCAAACGTAGCGAGCGCCTGCCCTTTTTTTAGATGGCTGGGTAGCGCCAAATGCTGTCCGCGAAGTCTCTCCACCATGTCGTCTAGTCTTAGTAGACGTTCCACTTTCTCGCTCCCTAATTCACCTTTGGCACTTGCTGCAGCGAGTTTGTTGAATTCAGAAACTGTTAACTCCATGAGTGACGTGTATTCGTCAACCTTCCTACGTACGCGAAGAAAGAACGGAACCTCGGAATCTGAGGACTCACTCGAATCTGAAGCGAGCAGAAATTCCGATTTTGGAAAGACAATATTTGCATCAATGGACTCCCGAATCGCCTCGTCGGCAAAGGAAGTAGCAACGAAACACGGGAACTCATGAAAGCGTCGTTGGTACTCCCTCACTAGTTCCACCCCCGTAAATTGAACGCTTGCCATGTGCTCTGACAGTCGATAGTCGGCTATGAGGGCCTTGCAGCCATGGGGTAGGATCGACTCGATAGTCTCCTCTAGAGTTGGGTTGGGGGGCACGGCAGTCACTTGATCCTGCGTGAAATATCCAGAGTTGACGGCACTCCGTAACACTTGGTTTGCTTCCGATGGCTGTTCGTCCACATAGACAATTTCTGGCATGAGGTATTCCTTCAACTAAAGTCCACGTAAGGTCAACTGCAGGTGAAATCCTTGCTGATCTGGAGAGCGCAGTATCTGACACTTTCCACCATACTCCAGCGTAACGGCGTTCATTATCCACATACCCAAACCCGTTCCGCTCTCATTGCTTGGTCCCCTCTTGGTGGACACGCCGTAACTGAAGATCTGGTTCGGGTCGCTAAGGGACGGGTCGAGTCCGGGACCATTATCGGAATAGTCAATTTGCAAGAGCTCAGCTACGGAGCCAACGTGTATCTCAATCCGCCGTGGCCCATTATGACGACTCGACAAGAGTGCCTCTACAGAATTCAGAATTAGATTACTGAAAATGCTGTCGAGATCGATTTCAAATGCGAGCAATTGATAGGCTTCATCCTCATCCTCAAATGTGACGTTAAGTTCAATCTCCCGTGGCGCCAAAAATCCAGCCCAAAGACCTGAGGCAAGTCTGAGATGGCTCTTTAACGACACCCGTCTGCGCCGGCGCCTATTGGCGCGGATGGAGGACAAGACAAACGTAAACCATTGCTTGATTCGCGTATCGGCATACTCCCATTCCTGCAGCATTACGTAAGGGTTAAACGGGTCTGGTACATCGTGAAACTCGTCCGGGGAAATATAGCTACTGAGGATGTCTACCAGCGCTGAGGATCGCGATCCCATTGTATTTTGCAGCTGCCCCATCTCGTGCGAGAAGGAAACCAGAACTGTTCCGACCGTCGCGAGGGCGCGCAGCATAGACTGCTCGTCCTTAAGCTCGCGGATTTCTTCCTCTTGCGCTACGTAGGCTTCCGCGAGTTGCTTTGCGTCGCCAGCGGTTGGCGTTCCTCCTTGGTCGACAATCCGTTTCGCAGTCTTGGATCCTTCGGACTTGGCTGCCTCTGTCTTGTGCTTGTGTTTATGGAGTTTGTTTAGGTTTTTGTGGATGTGGCTTCGATCATTCTCAAATTCTTGGATGATTCGCAGGATGATGCTTCGGAATATACCGAAATGCTCATTTTCGATAATGCCGTCGCGATTGGCTTGATCGCAAAGTACCTTGTTTGCTTCTCGAGAAATACTGACCGTTCCGGCAAGGTTCTGGGGACTGACCTTCCAACCCTTCCTAGAAGCGGCCACAGGGTTGACTGCAACACGATGTCCTAACGCCAGCCAGTCAAATGCCCGACTGCCTGCTTCGCCATAGGGACGGACTGCGAAATTGTCACGGTAAATCTTGATCCCGCCGAATTGATCTAACCATGCTTTGCGACCGCCCGAGCGGACGGGGCGGTATGGGTAAATCTTGGAATCACGACGGTTTGGAGACCGTAGTTTGTAGAAGAGTAGTTGCGTAGAAAACGGACCAATTTCCTCGACCTTTCGGTGAAAATCCTGGGCCGTGCCGGCAAACAGTTGGGCGATCTTACGGCTATAGGTGACTTTCTTGGCCTGGAAGGATTGGTCGTCGAATGGTGGATCACCCATGTCCCCCATTCTGAAAAGCTCCGGATCGATGGCCCCCACATCCAGTTCGTTTCTGTAGATGGTGAAATGGATCATATCCGTTCCGTCTAGGGATGCTTCAAGCTTATAGTCGTAGTCTTCGAGAATTACGGGATCCACACGACCGTAAGATTCGGCGGCATCAGCGTCAAATAGAAAGATGCTCAGCTCCCTCTGCCTTAGGGGCGGAATGAGCGTGCCAAGGATCGTGTTGAGCTGATCGACCTTCTGGCGTGACCAATCGTCGCGAAGCAAACTAATCTTGATTGCCGTTCCAGTATCCCAGTGTTCTGCGGGAATTGCCTTGAGCGCTTGATGGATTTTGGAGAACTGCCTTACGGGTTCCAGAACATCGCGTAGCGACTCGCCGTCCTCGTGAAGTTCGGAGGGTATTTCATCAAGGATACTGCCCTCCATGTCGAATTGATTCCAATCCACTTGCCACTTGATGGACCGCGCCTCCCCACAGTCTTCGCACGTTGAGTACACCGTGCCGTGACTGCCGAGTCTGTCCAGTGCGAATCGACCGATTCCTTTGGCCCCTGTTCGAGCGCGCCCTTTCCCGGAAATCACGTTTTGTTCTTTCTCGTTGGTTCCAATGACCATCCAAGATCGCTCAATGATGCCTGTGGACATACCTGTGCCGTCATCGATAACCCATAGGTCCCGGAGGCGGCTAACTATTGAGTATGCGGACTCCTTATCAGTATTACCGGATAGTCGCAATTGAACGCTATCTTCTTCAATATAACGATAGTATTTCTTGATGTCAGGGTCACGATCTAAGAGGTAGTTGTATTCACTGTAAGAAAGCGTGCTGGGAAGTGAAGAATAAGTTGGGAGAAAGCAGATGAAACAGCAGGTTGCATCTGCATCGTAAGCGTTCTTGATTAATTCAGAGATAGCGGCTTCGGCGGTGGAAGCGTTCTCACGACCAAACAGACGAGCTGCCTTTGCAGAGACCTTAAAGGTTAGCTCTCTCACGGGCCTGAGTTAACTAGCATTGCGCTACTGACCACGTTGAGTGTCCTGTGCCTAAAGGCCTTTCTACATCCATGTGGACTCAGCACAGGGTACCAACGCATAGACGACAAGACTTCGATAGTGCTACTAGTAGGTAAGAGATGGTCGGCATTGCGCAGTTACCCGATACATTGGGTGCCCGACGAAAGGCGGACGAGTCTCATAGTTCTATTCTGCACCATGCGCATAGGGCAGGAGAAGGGAGATGCATTTCAGCATATAGTCCCGAACAACTACCGGGCAAAACGAAGCGCTGAGGGCTAGAATGTCGGGCGAGACCATCAGAACGAGAATAAAACACTTTTTTAACAATAGGTTACATGTAAAGTTGAGATTTGGCCCGGCGAGTGCTACACGGTCGTGACAGATGAGGGTTCTCTCCGATTCAAGATCGATTTTTAGATGCTAGGGGCTCGATTCAGGAAGAATACGCAACGCAGGAATAGAGAGGCCCGTCAAAACGGCGTTTCGCCTTAGAAAAACCATCTCCGTGCCGCTTCAGTCCTCGAACTCCGTTAACGCCAACGGCTCCACGTCGATTGCGAAATCCGCCCGGAACAGCCCGCCCTAGGGCGCTTCGCGTGGATAACCCGCAGGATTGCCCAACACCAGCGTATTGCCAACCACAGCCCGGTAGGGGTCGTGCACGTGGCCGCTGATCCAATACTGCGCGCAGACGTCCTCGACCAGGTCCTCGCGGTCGTTTACGAAATAGCCGTTCATCCCGTCGCCCTTGAACCGGGGCGCTATGGCGTCGCGCGTGGGCGGCCGCGTTGTTGGCCCGAACCAGGTATTCGAGGTCGCGGATGAGCTAGCGAACCTCGTCTTCGGCTGTCACGTCGGTCCGTGCCTACGAAAGAACTGAATCCAAAAAGACACGGCACAATCGAGCACATTATCAAACAGAAGTTTTTGCCCGCCGGAGAGGGTGAGTTCCAGCCGTGGAACGTTGAAATCGTGTGGATCAAAGTCGTCGCGGCAGAAGTCGCCGTCGAGCTTGTTTGTGTCCATTACGCACGGCTTGAAACTAGTAATCGTGCCATGCTTAGAGGCGATGCAGATTTCTTGCAGGTACTTGAGTGCCGGGCACACGTTCCTGACGTGATCCTGCAAGGAACCCAACCTTGGGAATCCCGATGTTGCCCCGCTCTCGTGAAAGAAATGGTCACACAGATGCCAAGCCTTCTGGGCACAATCTCGACCGAGGGTTTCATTGAGTTCATCGTGCCGGAAGGCACTTGCTGCATCGCGAAGCTCCTGCAGGGCAGAAGAGGCTGTAAGGCCGAATGAAAGTGACATGGTTCACACCCAATAGTGGCACTATAAGTGGCACAGATACCACAGAGATATTCTAACTATTTGTTTTATCAGTATTTATTACTATACAAAAGTGGGTCGTGCAGGAATCGAACCTGCGACCAACTGGTTAAAAGCCAGATGCTCTGCCAACTGAGCTAACGACCCGTGGGCGGCAATTGTAACGGCGGGTCCTGTCGCAGATGCTGCAGGGCGTCGCGCCAGGCTCCGACCTCGGGGGTGATGGCGTTCAGGACCGTGAAGGTCTTGTTGATCGCCTTTTCGCTCACCGCGCATTCGACCAGAACCGAAGCACTGTCCTCGCGACAGATCATGTAGGGCCCGCCGGGCGGGATGGGTTCGGTTTGCAGGAGCATGATGCCGTACTCGCCGCCGGGCCGATTCGACAAACCGGGAGTGCGCGAAATGGTGTAATGGATTCCGGAAGCGCGCAACGCAGCTTCTCCCTTGGCCTTGGCATCCATCGAGGGACGCAGTGCCTCGGGCATTTCGCTTGCGGGCGACCGTCCGGCGGACGAAAGCAGGGCGAAGCGTTTTACGCCTGTCTGTCCGGCCACGTCCGCCGTATCGGCAACACCTGTGTGATACACATCGTAGAGAGCGCTGACTTCGACTTCGGAGAAGGTCACGCCCACCGCATACACCAGCGCATCCACGTCCTCGAGCGCCGGGCGTAGTGTTTCCGGTTTGCGCACATCGGCGCTGATCCAGGTTACGCCGTCTTGCGGGGGCTGCTGACCGGCGCTCCTGGAAATACCACGCACCGCATGCCCGCGCGCCGTGAGATCTTTGACAACATGCTTGCCGGTGCGCCCGGTGGCGCCCAATACCGCAATGGTGAGCAGGTTCTCGTCCGGGGCGCGCGCCGAGCCGGCCGCGCCGGCGAGTCCGGCGCCGAGGAAGCCGGACGAACCCAGGGCGAGACCGCTCATGATGAACGCGCGGCGCGAGGTCATGGCAGTAGCCTAACGGGAGCGGGCCTCGATCTGGGCGAGGCGAATGGTCGCGAGATTGGCGGCGTCGGCGCCGGCGAAGTCCTGGCGCACGCGCTGAAGCGTCCCGGTGGCAGCCTCCGGGTCGCCCAGCTCGTCCTGGGTGTATCCGAGCTTGAGCAGGGCGTCCGGGAGCTTGTTGGAGTCCGGGTAGTCGGACACGACCCGGGCGAACTCCGCGCCGGCCTCCTGGAACTGGCCTTGAACATAGAAGGTCTCGCCCAGCCAGTAACGGGCATTGGACGCCAGTCCCCCGCCCGGGTTGGCCTCCAGATAGCGCATGAACTCGGCTCCTGCCGCCTGGTATTGGCCCTGGCTGAGAAGTTCGCGGGCCTGCTCGTAGTTCTCCTGGCTTCCGGCCTCAATCGCAGGCTCTGCGGCTTCGGCCGGCTGCGCCCCGGGAACCGGCCCTTCAGCCGCACTCGCAGCGTCGGCTGGCCCCGCGGACTGCCCGGCCGCATCCTCGGGGACGGCCGGCGCGGGTGTGAATCCGCCGGCCTCAAGCGCCGCCAGGCGGGCGTCCAGCGCCGCGTACTGGCTGCGCCGCAACTCGGCGTTGCGCCGCAGCTCCCCGTCGAGGCGCTCGACCGCATCGCGCAGCGCCTGAATCTCGCGCCTCAGTTCATCCTGGGCGTTGATCAGCGCCACGACGTTGTCGGCGCGAATCTGCTGCTCCAGTACTCCTACCCGGGTCTCCAGTTCCTCAAGAACTTCGCGGTCGCGGCGGCGTTGCGCATCGGCCGGCGCCGCCAGCACGGCGGCAAGCGCGAACGTTACCGCCATGACCGGCCATTTAGTTCGTTTCATATACCAACTCCACCCGGCGATTCTTCGACCATGCTATCTCGTCGGCTCCCTCCGCGGCAGGGCGTTCCTCGCCAAAACTCACCGCGCTCAATTGTGCACCGCCGGCGCCAAGGGCGGTCAGCGCCTGGACCACGGCGTTTGCCCGGCGTGATCCCAGCGCCAGGTTGTATTCGGGCGTTCCACGTTCGTCGGCGTGCCCCTGGAGCAATACGGCCTGGCCCTGGTTGGCTGCCAGCCAGGCGCCGTGGGCCTGGAGTACTTCGCCGTATTCCGCGCGGATCGAGCTGCGGTCGTAGTCGAAATAGATCACCAGCGTACCTTCGGGACCGCCGATCCATTCCCCGTTCGGGCTACGCCCGGGTTCACTCACGGCTTGAGGCCCCTCGCGATTGATCATCGTCCCGCTGGCGCTGGCGCCGCTGCCCGTACCTGCGGCGGTGGCTCCGCCGGCGGCTGTCGGGGCGCCGTTGTCCGCCGGGTCGGCGTCCGACTCAGGCTTCGCCGCGGTGCCGGCGGTTTCGCAGGCAGCGAGCACGACGGCCAGGAGGATGGGTAGGCAGGCGTTAGTCGTTCGTTTCATGGCGTTGGTCCTTGCAGATTTGCTTGTGATTCATGGGGGCCCCAGGCGGGTTCGCGCAGGATTCCCTCGGGCGCTCGCAGCAGGCGCAGCACGCCGCTGTCGATGAAATAGACGCCCAGCCCCCTGCCGGCGGCGGTGCCCGCGCCGAATATCAGGGCGCGGCCGTTGGGGGCGAAGCTCGGCGACTCATCCAGCGGGCCGTCGGTGAGCAGGCGCAGCGACGCGTCGCGCAGGTCCAGAAGGCCAATCCGGAAGCGCCCGTCCTGCTGGTGCACGACCGCCATCCGGTTGCCGTCCGGCTGCAGCCTTGGCCGCGCGTTATAGGAACCGGTAAAGCTGACCCGTTGCGCCCGGCCCCCCTCTGCGGAAACGGCATACACCTGCGGGCCGATCCCGCGGTCCGAGGTGAAGTAGATCTCCTCGCCGTCCGCGGAAAACTCCGGTTCGGTTTCGGTGGCCGAATGGAATGTCAGGCGCCGCGGCGCACCTGGGTCAATCGAATAGACGTAGATGTCGCTGTTGCCGTCGACGTTGCGCGCGACCGCAAGCAGCTTGCCGTCCGGCGACCAGGCCGGGGCGCTGCTCGTGGCCCGCTCCGGCGACAGCGGACGGCGATTGCCGGTCGCCACTTCCTGCACGAAGACTTCGGCATAGCCGGCTTCGAACGAAACGTATGCGAGGTAGGCGCCGTCCGGCGACCAGCTCGGCGACATGATGGGCTCCGCCGAGCGCAGCACGACAATCGGGTTCTGGCCGTCGGCGTCCGCAACGATCAGCCGGAACTCCTCGCGGCCCGGCGCCACCTGCACATAGGCCAGGCGGGTGGAGAACATGCCCCGGGCCCCGGTCAGTTGCTCGTAGACCAGGTCCGCGATCCGGTGGGCCGTGGCCCGGAAAGTGTCGCGGGTGCTCTGCAGGCGATATACAAGAAGGGACTTGCCCGCATAGACGTCCACCAGTTCGAACTCGATGGCCGGGTTCGCCTCGCTGCCGGACACATGGCCCACCAGCACGGCCTCGACGTCCATGATGCGCCAGTTATCCAGCCGCATTTCGCTGAAACGCGTCGGCCGGGTGATCATCGTCTCGCGGCCCATGGGCGCAAACTGCCCGGTACGCTCGAGGTCCGCCTCGACGATCGCGGCAAAGTCATACGGCAGACCCAGCGTGACGCGCCACTCGAAAGGAACGACCGCGATGGGGATTGCCCGCTGGCTGGAGCGCGTAATGACGATGTCGAGCTGGGCGGAAGCCGCCAGCGGGAGGAGCGCGAGGATCGCGAGAAGGAAAGCACGCGAGAGAAGTTCGCACAATCTCATTGACCGGCCTCCGGGGGTGGGTAGCGCAGGCGCAGGCGCCGGTCGAATAGTGTGGGGTCCGGCGGCGCGGGTAGCGGTGAAGAACTCCATATCGCCGCCTCGATCGAGCGGAGATCCGTTGGGGTTCCGTTAAATTCCTCGAACTGAATGCCACCGACTTCGTTTCCGGGCAACATATCCAGCAGCACCACCCACAATAGATCTTCCCTGCTGTTGGCCGGACGCTGCCAGTTGCTCTCGATCCGTTGCCGGATGCGGGCCTTGTACTCGTCGAGCAGGCCGGACTCGATCGCCTGGCGCCGCCGGTCCTCTTCCATTTCCCTGCGCATCCGCTCCGCGAGCTCGGCCTCGCGTTTCCGGCGCTCGGTCTCTTCCAGCTGGCGCTGCGCCGCCTGGGCTTCCTCGGCCAGCTTGCGGGTTTCCTCCTCAGCCCTCAGCCGCTCGGCCTCCGCCCGCTGCCGCTCGGCCGCGGCCGCCCTGGCCCTCTCCTCCTCTTCCTGGCGCTCCCGCTCGATCCGCTCAAGGCGTTCGGCCTCTTCCTGCTGACGCTGCTGCATTTCGCTGAGCTGGCGGCTGGCCTGCGTCTGCTGTTCGCTCAAGTCGCGCCGGGCCTGTTCGGTCTGCGAACTCAAGGCGTTCAACTCCTGTTCCTGGCGCGCCTGGCGCTGCTCCTGCTCCTCGATCTGCCGGCGCAGGCGCTCGACTTCCTGTTCGCGCTCTATGACCGCCGCCTGCTCCAGTTCGTCCAGGCGCTGAATCTCCTTCTGGACGGCCTCGTCGTCCAGCACGATGCCGTCGATGGCAATGGTGCCGAAGGCCGGCTCGTCCGGTTCGATGCGCCCGGCAAAACCGATCAGCATGAACGCCACCACCGCCACATGCCCCACGACCGAATACGTGCAGGGCCGCAGCATGGGCAGCGGGGGCGCGTTCGGGTTGGCGCCGGGAGTGCGCGCTACGGGACCCGCTCGCAGGGACTCGATCGCACGCTCAATCAGCGCCTTGAAGCGATCCATCATTCCTCCGCGGGCAGGGGCCTTGTTACCATGCCCACCTTGTCCGCGCCGGCACGAACCAGAAGGCCCATCACCGTGACAACGTCCCCGTAAGGCAACTGCTCGCTGGCGCGGACCAGGACCGGGGTTTCCGGTTTGCGCTGCAGCACCGCGGCGGCACGCGCCACCACGACCGCGGATGCCAGCGCTTCCTCCGGGTCCTCGCCGATATTCAGAAACATCCGGCCCTGGGCGTCCACGGTCAGCACCAGCGGCCTGTTGTCGCGGATCAGGTCCTGGGGAAGCGGCTCGGCGGCCAGCCGCGGCAGGTCGACGCGGATGCCCTGGGTCAGCAGGGGCGCGGTGATCATGAATATCACCAGCAGCACCAGCATGACGTCGATGTAGGGCACGACGTTGATTTCGTTGACGAGGCGGCGGCGCACGATGTCCGTCCTATTCCCCCAGTTCGAGATCGGAGTGGGCGTGCTCGCTCAGCAGCGTCACGCACTCTTCACGGTAGGCCTGGTAGCGGATTTCCAGGTTACCCACGCGGTGGGCGTAGCGGTTGTAGGCGATCACCGCGGGAATCGCGGCGAATAGGCCCATGGCGGTCGCGATCAGCGCCTCGGCGATGCCCGGCGCCACCAGGGAAAGCGTGGCCGAATCGACATTGCCCAGAGCACGGAAGGAGTTCATGATGCCCCACACCGTCCCGAACAGCCCCACGTAGGGGCTGACCGAGCCGATGGTTGCGAGCCAGGGAAGGCCGCTCTCCAGCCGTTCCAGTTCGTTCATCTGCGCCAGGCGCATCTCCCGGCGGCCGACTTCAACCAGGCGCTCGGGGTCGGATTTGCCGCGCGCCGCCTGGCGATGGAACTCGCGCATGCCGGCCTCGAACACCCAGGCCATTCCGGTGGTGCTGCGGCTCTTGTTGCGCGACAGCGCGACGAACAGGGATTCCAGGCTGTCGCGTTGCTTGAACGCCTGCTCGAAATCGCCCAGGTCGCGCTCGGCCCTGCCCAGGATCACGCGCCGTTGCAGGATGATGACCCAGGACAGTATGGACGCCGCAAGCAGCAGGGCCATGATCATCTGCACCAGCAGCGTGGCCTGGCTGATCAGGTCCCAGAAACCCATGTTTACGCTTACTTCACCCACATTCGCGCCTCGCCTCTAGCATCACCTGTTCCTCAAATATCCAATCCTTCCAGCGGCGGATTATCGCCCTGTTTTCCCGGTCTGCTGAGACCCAGGGCCGCGTAGGCAGCGGGACCCGCCACACGGCCGCGCGGTGTGCGCAGAACGAAGCCGGCGCGGACCAGGAACGGTTCGTAGACATCCTCGATCGTACCCCGGTCCTCCCCGATTCCGGCAGCCAGCGCCTCGACGCCGGCCGGTCCCCCGTCAAAGCGCTCGATCAGCACGCCCAGAAGCCGCCGGTCCATGCGGTCGAGGCCGTTGGCATGCACGTTGTACAGCTCCATGGCGGCGGCGGCGGTCTTGCCGCTCACCTTGCCGTCGGCGCGCACCTCCGCGTAATCGCGAGCCCGCCTCAGCAGGCGGTTCGCCACCCGCGGCGTGCCCCGCGCGCGGCCGGCGATCTCCGACGCGCCCCTTGGCGTGCAGGGGATGCCGATGATTTCCGCCGAGCGCTGCACGATGCGTTGCAGCTCGTCTGTTGAGTAGAGCTCCAGCCGCTCCTGTATGCCGAAGCGGTCGCGCAGCGGCGATGACAGCAGGCCGGCCCGGGTAGTCGCCCCCACAAGGGTAAAGGGCTTGAGCTTCAGCCGCATGGTATGAGCGGCAGGCCCCTCGCCGATCACGATGTCGAGACGGAAGTCCTCCATGGCGGGATACAGCAGCTCCTGCACAACCGGATTCAGACGGTGGACCTCGTCCACGAACAGCACGTCCCGCGCCTTGAGGTTGGTAAGCAGCGCGGCGAGGTCGCCGGGCCGTTCCAGGACCGGCCCGGATGTATGCCGCAGACCCACGCCCAGTTCGCGCGCGATCACCTGCGCCAGGGTGGTCTTGCCGAGGCCCGGCGGACCATACAGCAACGTGTGGTCCATGGCCTCGCCGCGCTTGCCCGCCGCCGCCACGCTGATCTCGACGCGTTCCTTGACCTGGCGCTGGCCAAGAAACTCCGACATCTGCCGTGGACGGACCGAATTTTCCACCTCGCGCTCGTCCGACCGCAGCTCCCCCGAAAGGATCCGCTCGTCACTGGTGCGGTCGTCCTTGTCCGTCACGACGCGCCGATGCCTCCCGACAGCGCCTCGCGCACCAGCTCCTCAACGTCGCGGCCGCCGGGATCACCCACCTGCTTGAGCATGCGCCCGGCTTCCACGGGCGAATAGCCCAGCCCCGTCAGGGCCTTGAGCGCCAGGCTGGCGGCGCTGGACTCGCCATGCACCGGAACTGCTTCCAGCCGGCCCCGCATCTCGACGATGAGGCGGCTGGCGGTCTTGGGACCGATGCCCGGCAGGCGCGTCAGGGCCTTGACGTCGCCGGCCTGTATCTGTTCCGCGAATTCGGCCACGCCGCTTTGCGACACGATATTGAGCGCCAGCTTGGGGCCGATGCCCGGAACGCGGATGAGTTCGCGGAACCAGGCGCGGTCGGCCGGCTTCCGGAAGCCGTACAGGCTGAGTTCGTCTTCCCGCTGCACAAGTTGCGTCGAGACCTTGAGGCCCTGCCCCACCGCCGGCAGCTCTGACATGTCGCTGAGCGGCAACTGCAGTTCGAAGCCCACGCCGTGCACGTCCAGAAGGATCATCGGCGGCTCCACCGCCAGCAGCCTGCCTTTCAGGGCCCCGATCATGAAACGGCCTCTTCTTCCTGGCTCAGGGCAAGCTCCGCCGCCTGCGCCATGCGCCGATGGTGCGCATGGCAGATGCCGAGCGCCAGTCCGTCGGCCTCGTCCTCGGTAAATTCCCCGTCGTGGTCCAGAAGACGCGCCACCATCGCGCTCACCTGGTCCTTGCCGGCGGCGCCGTACCCGCACACGGCCTGCTTCACGCGCCGTGGCGAATACTCGGCCGGTTCGCTCACTCCCGCCATGATCAGCGCGCACAGCGCGGCGCCACGCGCCTGGCCGAGCTTGAGCGCGCTTTGCGCGTTCTTGTTCATGAACACGGTTTCGATCGCGGCTTCATCGATCCTCCCATTGCGGGCGATGTCGCCCAGCTCCGTGAAGATCTGCGCCAGCCGTTCCGCCATCGGTTTGCCGCGCGGCAAGTCAATGCAGCCGCTGGCCACGTAGCGGCTTTCCATGCCGTCGCTTTCGATGACTCCCCAGCCGGTGAATCGGGAACCGGGATCCACACCCAGGATCCTCACCAGAGCCTTCACCGCTCAGTCCCCCTCCAGAGGCTGCAGTTCGGCGTTGGTCCACACGTCCTGCACGTCATCCAGGTCCTGCAGGTACTCGAGAAGTTTCAGGGCCTGCTCCGAGCGCTTGTTGTCCAGCGGCGCGTCCATCGACGCGCGCATCGTGACTTCGGCGTTTTCCGGAGGCAGTTCCGCGGCGCGCAGCGCTTCCAGCATGCCGGTGAAGTCGCGCGGGTCGGCCAGCACCTCAATTGTCCCGTCGTCGTCGCTGACCACATCCTCGGCGCCGCCCTCAATCGCCGCGTCAATGATCGCCGCCTCGTTCGCCCCCGCCGAGTAGGTGAACACGGCCACTTCATTAAACAGGTAGGCGACGGCGCCATCAGCGCCCAGGTTGCCGCCGTGCCGGCTGAAGCCGTGGCGGACCTCGGCGACGGTGCGGTTGCGGTTGTCGGTCAGGCAGCGCAGCAGGATCGCGGCGCCGCCGGCGCTGTAGCCTTCGTAGGTGACCTCCTCAAGGTCGGCGCCTTCGCCACCGCTGGCGCCGCGGCTGATTGCCCGATTGATGTTGTCCTTGGGCATGCTCTGGGCCCGCGCCTTCTCGATGGCGAGCCGGAGCTGGGCGTTATTGACGGGGTCCGGTCCGCCCATGCGCGCGGCTACGGCGATTTCGCGCGCAAGGCGTGTAAAGAGTCGACCGCGTTTGGCGTCCTGCCGGCTCTTGCGGTGCTGGATGTTGGCCCACTTTGAGTGCCCCGCCATGGGACCCCCATGATACCAGCACGGGAGTTAAGGCGGGACGGTCCCGGTCCCGGCTTTTGAGGGCGGGACGCCCTCGGTCCCGGCTTAGCGGTTTATTGCATGGATGGCGCGCTTGTCGACGGAGAGGGCCGCTTCGTGCAGGGCCTCGCAGAGCGTCGGATGGCCATGCACGGTGCGCTGCAGGTCCTCGGTGCTGGCCTCGAACTCCATGGCCAGCACGGCTTCCTGGATCAGTTCGCCGGCCATGGGTCCGACGATGTGCACGCCCAGGATCGCGTCGCTGTCCGGGTCCGAGAGAAATTTTGCCAGACCCGCGTCCTGCGCCATGGCCTTGGCCCGGCCGTTGGCCGCCATGTTGAATGCCCCCACCTTGTAGGCCTGTCCGGATTGCTGCAATTCTTCCTCGGTCTGCCCCACCCAGGCGATTTCCGGAGAGGTGTAGATCACCGAAGGAATCGCGCCGTAATTCACCTCGGCGGAACGCCCGGCAATCATCTCTGCCACCATCATGCCTTCCTCGGACCCCTTGTGCGCCAGCATCGGCCCGCGCACCAGGTCGCCGATCGCCCAAACGCCGTCGGCGCTGCTGCGGCAATTTTCGTCCACCTGCACGTGGCCTCTTTCGGTCAGGACGATCCCGGCGCTCTCGTCGATCAGGCCTTCGGTTGCCGGCACCCTGCCGACCGCCACCACCAGCTTGTCCACGGTGATGTGATGATCACCCTCGCGGTCGCTGAAGCGCACTTCCACATGATCGTCGACGCGCCTGGCGCTTTCGACCCTTGCGCCCAGGCGCGTGTCCAGTCCCTGGCGCTTGAACTGTCGCTGCGCCTCGCGGGCAACCTGGCTGTCGGCCATGAACAGGAAGCGGTCCATCGCTTCCAGGATCGTGACCTCCGAGCCCAGCCGGTTCCATACGCTGCCAAGCTCCAGGCCGATGACGCCGCCACCGATTACTCCCAGCCGTTGCGGCGGCCGGTCGAACTCCAGGGCGCCTTCAGAATCCACGATATATTCGCCGTCGAACCGCGCGATCGGCAATTCCACCGGCCGCGAGCCGGCGGCCAGGACCACGTGCCCGGCATGCAGCAGGTGAGGATCGCCGTCGTGCGGAGTGACTTCCACCTGCCGGCCGGCCAGCAGTTTGCCGCGGCCGCTCACGGGCGTCACCCCGTTGGCGCGAAACAATGCGTTGATTCCGGTGGTCAGCTGGCGCACGATGCGGTTCTTGCGGCCCTGCATGGCCGTGAGGTCCAGCTTCACTTCCGGGATCATGATGCCGTGGCCTGCAAACTCTTCGCGGGTCCGGTGATACAGCTCCGACGACTCCAGTAGGACCTTGGAAGGAATACAGCCGGCATTGAGACAGGTGCCGCCCAGCGCCGGCTTGCCCTTGTCGTCGCGCCAGTCATCCACGCAGGCCACGGACATGCCGAGCTGCGCGGCACGAATCGCTCCCACATAGCCGGCGGGACCCCCACCAACTACAACAACATCATATTTATCAGTCATATATCTTTATTATCTTATCTATATACCAAGAATTATGCGGGCCGGATCTTCAATCGATTTCTTGATTTCGGAGAGAAACAGCACGGCTTCGCGGCCATCGACAATGCGGTGGTCGTAACTGAGTGCGAGATGCATCATCGGCCGGGCGACGACCTCGCCGTCCACGACCACGGCCCGCTGCTCGATCCGGTGCATGCCGAGGATTCCGCTCTGCGGCGGGTTCAGAATCGGCGTGGACAACAACGAGCCGAATACGCCGCCGTTCGTGATCGTAAAGGTGCCGCCGGTCAGCTCGTCCAGCCCGATGGTTCCTTCTCGCGCGCGAGAAGCAAACGTGCCTATGCTCTGCTCGATGTCGGCGAAACTCAGCCGGTCGGCGTCGCGCAGCACGGGCACCAGCAGCCCGCGGTCGGTGGATACGGCAACGCCGACGTCGTAGTAGTCGTGGTAGACGATCTCATCGCCCTCGACGCTGGCGTTGACTACCGGATAGCGCTTCAGGGCGGCGACGCTGGCGGCCACGAAGAAGCTCATGAAGCCCATGCGCACGCCGTGCCGGGCCTCGAAGGCTTCGCCGTGCCGGCGGCGCAGATCGAGCACGGCGCTCATGTCCGCGTCGTTGAAGGTGGTCAGCATGGCCGCTTCGCGCTGCGATTCCACCATGCGCTGGGCGATGCGGGCCCGCAGGCGGCTCATGGTCTCGCGCCGCTCGCGCCGGGCCGGCAGCGCGGCGGGAACGGTCGGCTCTTCGACCGTTTCACCAGCGTCCGCTGCCGCAGTGTCCGGTTCCTCGACCCGGGCCGCGGTGGCCGCGCCGGCCGCACTGCTCAGCACCGCCAGCACGTCGCGCTTGAGGACCCTGCCCCGCTTGCCGCTGCCCTTGATCGAGGAAATGTCGAGATCGTGTTCTTCCAGCAGGCGCCGGACCGCGGGCGACATCGCAACGGCGCCGTTTCCGCCGGCCGCCTGCTGCGTTTCCGCCTGCGCTTCCCTGCCTGTGGGGGCCGCGTCGTCCGCGTCGTCAGCCGGGGCGCCGGCGTCCGCTGCCACGTCCAGCAAGGCCAGGGGCGTCCCCGCATTCACGACCGCTCCGGTCTCGGCCAGGATCTTCTCCAGCACACCGTCCGCCGGCGCCGGCACTTCAAGCACCACCTTGTCGGTTTCCAGGTCGGCGAGGTTTTCGTCCCGCACCACCGACTCGCCCGCCGACTTGTGCCAAGCCAGAACCTTGGCGTCGGCCACCGATTCGGGAAGTTCCGGCGTTCGAATTTCGATTGAATTGCTCATAGCCAGTGTCCTGTCCTGCTGCCGTCTCAAACAGCTGCCTTTCTGTCGCGATCGAGAACCTGTTCGACAATCGCGTATTGCTGCAGCCTGTGCAGTTGCATGGAGCCGGGCGCCGGTGAAGCCGCTCCGGCGCGGCCCATGTAGCGCAAGCGCTGGCCCTTGACCAGCCAGCGTTCCAGGCGCGCGCGCACCCGGTACCAGGCGCCCTGGTTCTTCGGTTCCTCCTGCGCCCAGACAATGTCCTCGACGTCCGCGTAGCGCTTGAGGAGCTCCTCGCAGAGATCGTGCGGAAACGGGTAAAGCTGCTCAATGCGGACGATGGCCACGTCCCGGACGTTGCCTTCGCGGCGTGCTTCCAGCAGGTCGAAATACAGCTTCCCGCTGCACAGCACCAGCCGCCGGACGTTCTCGAGTTGGTCAATCTCGTCGACGATCCGCTCGAACCGCCCCTCGCTGAGGGCTTTGATCGGCGTGAACGACAGCTTGTTGCGCAGCAGGCTCTTGGGCGTCAGCACCACCAGCGGCAGACGCGCCCGGTTGTGCATCTGGCGCCTCAGCAAATGAAACATCTGGCCCGGCGTGGACGGAACGCACACCCGCATGTTGCCCTGCGCGCAAAGCTGCAGGAACCGTTCCAGCCGGGCCGAGGAATGCTCGGGCCCCGCCCCTTCCTGGCCGTGGGGCAGGAACAGCGTCAGCCCCGACATGCGCCCCCACTTGGTGTCGCCCGAGGCGATGAACTGGTCGATCACTACCTGGGCGCCGTTGCAGAAGTCGCCGAACTGCCCTTCCCAGATCGTCAGGCAGTCCGGATCGGTGGTCGAATAGCCGTACTCGAAGCCCATCACCGCCTCCTCGCTGAGCAGCGAATCGGTGATCGTGAAGGCGCCCCGCTTCGGCGCGACGTCGTCCAGCGGCGAATAGGCGCGTCCGCTGCGCTGGTCGATCAGGCTGGCATGGCGGTGAAAGAACGTTCCGCGGCGGCTGTCCTGTCCCGTCAGGCGCACCCGGTAGCCGTCGCGCAGCAGGCTGCCGTAGGCCATCAGTTCGCCGAAGCCCCAATCCATGTCGATTTCGCCGCGCGCCATTTGCAGCCGGTCTGCCACGACCTTTTCCACCCGCGGATTCAGGCGCACGCCCTCCGGCACGGCGCCGAGCCGTTCAGCGAGATCCGCTACGCCTTCCGCCGTGATGGCCGTATCGACTTCCTGAGCGGCATCCGCCTGTCGGTAGTTGTCCCAGTCCACGGTGAACTCATTACCGACCATACCCACAGTCGCTTCCGGCAGCGGGTCGCCCGCCTCCACGCGCCTGCGGTATTCGGCCTTGTCCGCCATTACCTGCTGCTTCGTCACCACTTCCTGTTCGCATAAGCGGTCGGCGTACATCTGCAGGGTGGTGGGATGGCCGCGGATGCGCTCATACATGAGCGGCTGCGTGGCGGCGGGCTCGTCGGCCTCGTTGTGTCCATGGCGCCGGTAGCAGACGAGGTCAACAAACACGTCCTTGTGAAACGCCTGGCGGTATTCCAGCGCCAGGCGGGTCGCAAAAACGCAGGCCTCCGGAGAATCGCCATTCACATGGATTACCGGCGCCTCGATCATCTTGGCGACATCGCTGCAGTACGGCGTGGAACGCGCGTCCTGCGGATCGCTGGTTGTGAAGCCGATCTGGTTGTTGACGATCAGGTGCACCGTACCGCCGGTGGTAAACGAGCGCGCCTGAGAGAGCTGCAGGGTTTCGGTCACCACGCCCTGCCCCGCCACCGCCGCATCACCGTGGATCAGCACCGGCAGGATCTCGTCGCCCTCGCTGTCGCGCCGCCGGTCCATGCGTGCGCGCACGGAGCCTAAAACGACCGGATTGACGATTTCGAGGTGTGAAGGATTGAAAGCCAATACGACATGCACCAGGCCTCCGGGCGTGGTCACGTCCGACGAAAAACCCATGTGGTACTTGACGTCGCCGTACTTGCCGGATAGCGGCTCCGCTTCGCCGGCAAATTCCGCGTACAGGTCCTGCGGCGCCTTTCCCAGCACGTTCACCAGCACGTTGATCCTTCCGCGGTGGGCCATGCCGATCACGATTTCCTGCAGGCCCTTGGCGCCGGCCTGCTGGATCAGGTCGTAGAGCATGGGAATCAGGCTGTCCCCGCCTTCCAGCGAAAAGCGCTTCTGGCCCACGTAGCGCGTGTGCAGGTAACGCTCAAGACCCTCTGCGGCGATCAGTTCCCGCAGAATTGCGCGCTTTACCGGATCCGGCGGGCGCCCGGCCAGCTTCGCCGCTTCCACCCGGTCGCGCAGCCACAGGCGCTCGCGGGCCCGGGACACATGCGCCATCTCCACGCCGACGTCGCCGCAGTAAACCTGCTCAAGTTGCTCGACGATGGTTCGCAGCGGCAACTGGCGGCTCTCGGCGCCGCCGAAACGCCCGGTGTCGAACACGGCATCAAGGTCCGCCTCGCTCAGGCCCGCGTACTCCAGCTTGGGCGCCTGACTGCGCAGGTTGGGATTCAGTTGCAGCGGATCGACGCGCGCGGCGCGATAACCCCGCAGCCGGTAAAGCTGTATGAGCCGCACCACCGCCCCCTGCCTCGAGCCGCCGGCCCGCAATGCGGGCGCTGCCCTTCCGTTACTCCCGGGCGACGTCCCGCCGCCATTCGGAAGACGGGTCGGCAACGGCCGGCCGGCCTCGATTCTCTCAAACAGATCGCGCCAGTGCGGGGCTACTTCCTCGGGATTTCTCCGCCAGGCGGAGTACAGATCGAACACATAAGGAGCGTTACTCGCAAACAGCGGAGATTCCCGGTAGGCGCGTTCGATAGAGCCGGTCATGGCATCGGCCATTGTATCGGTTCCGCCTCACTTCCACGCTGATTCCCGCAGTCAAAGGCAACCGGCATCGGAACCTGAAGCGAATGATAGCGACTGGAACGCGCGTCTTAACAAGCACATGGCCGCTATCGCTACGATGGAACGCCTGGCCGATGGGCGCCGGCCCTTGTCTGCTATATTCAGTGGATGCCGGGTGTGCCTGTGTTCAACATTGCGGACAAGCGTCTTGCGAAGCGCGTGCTGCGCAAGGAAAAGGGCGCGTTCGATGAGTTTTACGAGGCGTATTTTCCCAGAATTTACCGCTTTTGCCTGTTCCGCGCACGAGGCAGCGATGCCGAGAGCCATGTCGAGGACATCGTGCAGGACACGATGATAAGGGCGCTTCGCGGATTGGCCGGCTACCGCGGCGAGGCGTCGCTGCTGTCCTGGCTCTGCCAGATTTGTAACCATGAAATCATCGGCTGGCATCGGCGCAACGGCAAGGCCAACAAGGCACTGCTCAGCGTCGATTTGCCAAGCGTGCAGGCTGTTCTGGAACGCCGCGATATCGCTTCGCATCAAGAAGCCGTGGAAGCGGATTTGATTCGGCATTTGGTGCACCTTTCCCTGGAATGTCTCCCCCACGACTACGCGAGCGCACTCGAATTGAAGTACCTGGCGGGTTACAGCGTGCAAGAGATAGCGCGCAAGCTCGACCGGACCGTGCTCGCCACCCAATCACTGCTGGCGCGGGCGCGGGCGGCTTTCGCCCGCCGCTACCGCGATCTGAATTGGGAGATCGCGCATGAATGACGCCGGATTACGTAGCCTGCTGGAATCCGCCGGGCCGCGCGCCCAAGCGCCGCGCGAGGTGGAAGAGCGGGTATACGCCGCGATGCACAAGACGTGGCTGGATCTTCCCGAGTCAACCAGCCGCTTCAACCGCAAGAGGGTTGCCGCGCTTGGCGGGCTGGCTCTTGCGTTGGCGTTGGCGGGCGTTTTCACCTGGCGCCTGCAAGGCTCGGCCGCGCCCCTGGTGGCCGAAATCGCCTATGCCACGGGCGGTTATGCAATCGCGCAGCCAGGACGCGGCATGCCGCAATTCCTAACCGCGGGCGCGACGCTGCAAACCTTTCAGGAGGGCCGAATGCTGGTGAAAATGGGTGAGCAACTTGCCTTGCGCATGGATGCCGACACCCGCCTGGAATTGCAGTCTGACTCCCGCGTGATGCTGAGCGAAGGAAGGTTGTTCGTGGATTCCCGAAAGCAACGGATTGAGGTGCGAACGCCCAGCGGCCTGCGGGTGGAGAACCTGGGCACCCAGTTTGAAATTGAAGTTGGCGGCGAACAGGTGCGGGTGGCCGTCCGCGAGGGCGAGTTGCGCATGGATGCCGGCGGACTGGTACATTCCGCTGCCGCGCAGGGCGGCGCGGGTGCGGTTCTGGCGTTCGAGGGACTGGAACTGCGGTCGGAGGAAACACTGTTGAGCACCGACGGGCATTGGGAATGGATTCACCTGTCGCAGCCTCCGTTTGCCCTGGAGTCGTCCAGCGTGCTCGACTTCCTCGACTGGGCGGCGCGCGAGTGCGGATTGGAGCTTGCCTTCCGCAGCGAGGCCGTGAAGCAGCGCGCTTCCGTAGTGACGCTGCACGGCCCGCCCATTCCCGCCATCCTTGTTAGCCGCGATCACATTGCTTCAATTTTGCAAACTACCGCTTCATTCCGCATCGCTCCCTCGGAAGAGCACCGGCTGCTGATTGACTTTTGGCGTTAGCCTCCGCCTACCGGCTTGCGCTGATCCTGTTGCTCGCCCAAGCCGGGCTGGCGCAGGCTGCCGACAAGTCGGACCCGGATATCGCCCTTGAGGGGCGGCTGCTGCGTTCGGTGCTGACTGATTATGAGGCGGCGGGATACCAATTCATCTATTCCAGGGAGCTGGTGCGCCCAAGCACGCGGTTGAGTGCGGATGGCGGCGGCGCGGATGCGCTGGAAAGGCTGCAGGCAGGCCTGCGGAACATCGGACTGGCGCTGCTGCCGGGCCATGCCGAGGGCGTTTTCCGGATCGCGCGAAGTGCGTTGGCCGTGCCTGCCGAGGAGCCGCAAGCGCAGGACCGAACCATCCGCGGCCGAGTCACCGATGCGAGCACCGGACGAGCTGTTCCGGGCGCCCGAGTGCAGGCCGGCGCAGCCCATGCAACCACTGATGCGGAAGGCCATTTTGCGCTGGATTTGGGAACCGCGGCCCGCATCCGGGTCACACATCCGAGCTACGTCCGGCGAACCGCGCCGGCCACGGACGCCGATCTGCAAGCCGGCCTGCGCATCGCTCTGGCGCCACGCCTTGAGGAATTGCTGGTCACGGGCGAGCGCAAGGCGCTCCGCAAGCAGAGCCAGGTGTCGCGCCATGTACTGGGCGCTGGCGAAATCCAGTCCATGCCGACCTTCGGCGATGAGGCGTTGCGGGCGACCATCAACCTGCCAGGCGTAAGCTCCATTGGAGTGGGCGCAATGCCCCATGTGCGCGGCGGCTTGCGCAACGAGACCCTGGTGCTGTTCGATGGCGTCGTGCTGGTGGAGCCCGTTCACCTGGAGGACTTCCAGGGCGTGTTCTCCGTGCTGGATCCGCAAATTGTCCATGAAGTGAATCTGCATACCGGCGGCCTTCCGGCACGATACGGCAACAGAATGAGCAGCGTGATCGACATAGAACCCGCCGACATTCCGCCGGGTGCAGGGGGCTCGATCACTTTCAGCCTGCTGAACACCGGATTTTCCGCCCATGGCGGAGCGGAACGCGACGGCCCCCGGTGGCTGTTGTCTCTGCGGCGGGGCAACCTGGACGTGCTGACCCGGCGCATCAACCCGGATGTCGGTCTGCCCAACTACGCCGACGGATACGGGCGCCTGGAGTGGGAGCTGGATAGCAGCCGCCGGATCGCGCTGGCCGCGCTGGTCTATAACAACGATATTGAGTTCGTAGATTCGGATTCCGGCATTGGCGAGCAGGCCGATTCGCACTATTACAACGCCCAAACCTGGCTGCGCTACGAGCGCGACTGGCCCTCCGGCATGGAAACCGAATCGCTGCTGAGCGCCCGCATTTACCGCAACCATCGATCCGGGGAAGCGCATTTCGCCGATCCGTGGGCGGGCGGCGGCGCCGTGGATGATCGGCGGGTTTTTCACGATCTGAATTTGTCGCACCGCGCCGCGATGCAATGGGACGGCGCGGCCGCGGAATGGGGCGTAGGCCTTGGCTATGCTCAGGGGGAATACGAATACTCCGCCAGCATCCGCAGCACCGTGCTGGCTGCGGCGCTTGGCGCCTCAAGGCATACGCAGCGCGCCATCCGGAGCCGCCCGCGGGGAATGAGGGGGCATGCGTACGGCTCGGCGCGCTTCAAACCGCGCCCGCGGATTGCGGTTGACGCGGGCCTGCGCTGGGATTATCGGGGGTACGCCGCCCGAAACCACGAGCATCAGTTCAATCCCAGGCTTTCGGTAGGCGTGGAGTTGGGGCCGAGGTCGATATTGCGGCTGGCGGCTGGTGTTTTTTCCCAGGCGCAGGAGATTCACGAGTTGCAGGTGGAAGACGGGCTGGACGAATTTCAGCGCCCGCAGCGGGCGCACCATTTCATGGCCAGCCTGAAGCAGCGCTACGAAATGCTGGGATTGAGCGTGGAGCTTGCCGTCTACCGAAAGGACTTCCGGCGGATGGCCCTGCGCTACGAAAACCTGTTCAATCCCCTGGTGCTGCTGCCCGAAATCGCCGCCGACCGAATTGCGCTGGCGCCCACCAGGGCGCGCGCCAGCGGCGTGGAGCTGACGCTGCAATACGATCCGGCCGCGCAATTGCAGGCCTGGCTCAGCCTGGCGCGATCGAAAGTGGAGGACCAGGTGGGCGGCCAATGGATCAAGCGCCGCTGGAATCAATCCTATGCGCTGGCGGCTGGCGCAATCTGGACTGGCGATTCCTGGTCCGCATCAGCAACGCTGCGCTTGCATCCCGGCTGGCAGACCACTCGGCTGCCGGCTGCAATTGCGGCGGGGCAAGCGCTGGATTTGCAATGGAACGCGCATCAATTGCGTCGCTACTTCTCCGTGGACATGCGGGTGAGCCGCACTTGGGATTGGGAGTCCCATGCGTTGAACGTGTTCATCGAAGCGACCAACGTGTTGGACCGAAAGAACATTGGCGGCATTGACTACACGCTCTCGGCGAGCGACTCCCTGGAGGCGTACGATGTCGCCTTTGAAGACGTGGCGGTGCTGCCTTACGCCCCGTCGATTGGATTCCGCTGGCGCTTCAAGTGAAACAACCGTTCTAGCGGGCCAATCGGCTGCAAATCCTGGCCGCGACCGATTGATTTTCCTTCCTGAGAGCGTCTCAGTTACCGAGTGGGCGCATTGTTCATGGCAGACCATGGGTAGATGAAGTGACTGGCGAATCTCCGAAGCGCGTAGCCTCGAACGACAGCCTGGCGGCGGGTTCGCTTGTGAATGCCTTCAAGGTGACGAGCTACTTTCCGACGCTCGTTTTCTCGCTGGATATTCCCGACAGCGAACTTCTGAACAACCGCCTGATCGAAGCGATCTATGCCGAACGAGAACGCGACAGAACAGGGGTGCGCAAGTCGAACTACGCGGAACTGGGGGGGTGGCACAGCCAGGTCAAGCTGCACAAGGACCCCAGGTATGCGGGATTGGTCGAATGCGTCGACGCGACTGCGGCCATGATGTCCCGAGAGCTCGGATATCACAGGTCCTATCGACTGAGGATCGGCACCATGTGGTCGATCGTCAATCCACCGGGCGGCTCTAACCGGCCCCATATTCATCCAGGCTGCATCTGGAGCGGCGTCTACTACGTCCAGTCGCCCCGGAATTCGGGCCAAATCGAGTTCATCGATCCGCGCACCCAGAACCTGATGAGTCCTGTCAAATACATCCCCAACAGAAAGCGCCCGCGAATCTGCTGGACCAAGGTCCAGTACAAACCGGTGGCCGGGAGAATGCTGATCTTCCCCAGTTGGCTGTACCACACCGTGGCTCCGAACCGATCCAGGGCAAAAGGCAAGGACGCCGATCGGATAGTCGTGAGCTTCAACCTTTCCCAGGCAAAGCGGAAATAGCCAAATGCCCACCGAAGAATTCTCCTCCCGCATTATCAGGCGAGGTACCCGGCATGAAAACCATTAAGCCTTCCATCCTTCAACAAGTGGTCTTGTTCGTGGCTGCGATGCTGGTCAGTGTGTCTCCGGGTTTTCTCGATGGAAAGGTCCTCTCAATCCTGGGTATCCAGGAAGCTCACGCTGAAGAAGGCGATGACGACGACGAAGGCGATGACGACGACGAAGGCGACGATGACGATGACGATGATGATGACGACGACGAGGGCGATGAGGGCGACGAAGGTGATGAGGGCGACGAGGGCGACGAGGGCGACGAGGGCGACGAGGACAACGACGGCGACGAGGGCGACGAAGGTGATGAGGGCGACGAAGGCGACGAAGGCAACGAAGGCGACGAGGACAACGACGGCGACGAGGGCGACGAAGGCGACGAAGGCAACGAAGGCGACGAGGGCGACGAGGGCGATGAGGACAACGACGGCGACGAAGGCGATGAAGGCGACGAAGGCGATGAAGGCGACGAAGGTGATGAGGGCGACGAAGGTGATGAGGGCGACGAAGGTGATGAGGGCGACGAAGGTGATGAGGGCGACGACGGCGATGAGGGCGACGAGGGCGATGAGGGCGACGAGAACGACGAGGGCGATGAGGGCGACGAGGGCGACGAGGACAACGACGGCGACGAAGGCGATGAGGGCGACGAGGACAACGACGGCGACGAAGGCGATGAGGGCGACGAGGACAACGACGGCGACGAAGGCGATGAGGGCGACGAGGACAACGACGGCGACGAGGGCGACGAAGGCGATGGCGGGGACATCGGCGCACTTTTCTCGGACAGTGGACTTGCAGCGGCTGTCAGGAAAACTACAGGCACGTCAAGCTCTCCCGGCAGAAGCACGGAGACGGAGACGACGGCGGCGGAGAAAGTCGCGATGCTGCATGAGCTCGATGCGTCACGGTCCCACGTGACAGACCTCAGCGGCATCGAGGCCGCAACCGGCTTGAAATCGCTGAACCTGGCCAGCAACGAGATTTCGGACCTAACGCCGCTTTCCACACTCAGGGGCCTGACCGAACTGACGTTGAGTTCGAACTCGGACCTGGTAGAGCTATCGGGGCTGGCTGGACTTACAAGCCTGGAATCGTTAGCGCTCGATCAAATGGGCGCTCACGACTTGTCTCCCCTTTCCGGTCTGACCATGCTCAGCTATCTGAGTCTCACCTCGAATAGCCAGATTACGGATCTCTCGCCACTATCGACACTAAGCCTTTTGAAATCACTGAGGCTGGATTCGATCGGCGCTTCCGACCTCACTCCTCTCGCCAACCTGACCGGACTGGAAAGTCTCACTCTGACTTCCAATCGTCAAATTCTGGATCTTTCAGCGTTATCAGGATTGACCATGCTGAGAACGCTGAGGATAGATTCCGTTGGAGCTTCGGACCTCTCTCCCTTATCCGGGCTCACCGAATTACGCACGTTGTCGGCGAGCGAGAACGAGATCACCGACATTTCACCCCTGCAATCCCTGACCAAGCTGTCGCACCTGAATCTCGGCGGAAACAAGATCAATGGCGTTACAGTTCTCACCAACCTGACTGAACTGCGCGACTTGTCGCTTTACAGGAATCAAATTGCGGATTTCACGCCGCTGTCGGGTTTGCCTGCCTTGACTTCGCTCAACCTCAGCGGCAATGAACCTGCCGAGTTTCCATCAATCGCGTTTGGCCCCCTGGGAAATCTGGGGGACGATGGCACGTTGGGAAGCCTGGCGAACATTGGCGCCCTGGGAATACTGGCGAACACTGCCGCCCTGGGAAACCTGACGCAGCTCACAAGTTTGTCCCTGGACGAGAGCGGCGTCTCGGATCTGTCCCCCCTCTCTTCGCTGTCCAACCTGACCTCGCTATACCTGAGACGGAACCAGATATCAGACCTGATGCCGCTGGCGAGCCTGCATGAACTCAAGGATCTTGTACTGGACGGCAATAACATTTCCGATCTCTCTCCGCTGTCCGGCCTCACTCAACTGACCACGCTGCAATTGCGGGAAAACGCAGTTTCGGACATTTCGATGCTCTCGACATTGACGAAATTGAAGTCACTGAGCCTCCACAGTAACGGGGTGTCGGACATTTCGTCCCTGGCGGAGTTGCCGGAACTCGAATTCGTGGATTTGCGGGAAAACCCGCTTGACGAATCGGCTCGTGGGACCCTTGTGCCTGCGCTCGAAGCGCGCGGCGTGCAAGTGCTTTACTGATATAGCAAGAACGGCCGGCATTTCATCCTGCTTGGTAGAGCCGGCACCGCACCCGGCACCCTCCTCTTGCGAGACACGTAATTCCACACTGAACATAGCCACAATGAGACAATACGCACCCGATGAACGAACCGGGAATCAGCATCGTGGCGCCGGCCCACGAGGAGGCGGACAACCTGCCCGGGCTGGTGCGCGGCGTGGCCGACGCCTTTCTTGGTCTGGACGTCTGGGAGCTGATCGTGGTGGATGACGGCAGCCGGGACGACAGCGCCGGCGTGCTGTGCGATCTGCAAGACGAGCATGTCAGGCTGCGAGTGGTTCGGCACCTGAGCCGGAGGGGCCAGAGCGCCGCCATGTGCACCGGCGCGGACGCCGCACGATTTGCCTGGCTGGGTTTTCTCGACGCGGACGGGCAGAACGATCCAGCCGACCTGGCCCGGCTATATTCCGAAATGCTCCGGAAAGGCGATCGGGCGCCCGGCATGATCATGGGCCACCGGCAAGAGCGCAGGGACGGCTGGTTGACGCGGGCATCTTCGCGCGTTGCCAACACGGTGCGCGCCGCCTTGCTGAAGGACCGCACGCCGGACACGGGCTGTAGCCTGAAGGTGCTGGCCCGGGACGACTTCCTGGCGCTGCCTCGGTTCGATCACATGCACCGTTTTCTGCCCGCGCTCCTGCTGCGGCAGGGTCTGCAAACCGTTTCCCGCCCGGTGGCGCACTATCCGCGCCGCGCGGGGCGCTCAAAATACGGCCTGGGGAATCGGCTCTGGGCGGGTATTGCCGACCTGCTGGGCGTCTGGTGGCTCGGCAGACGGCGCTTCCGTCCCGGAACATCCGAGGAGATACGACACGATGAATGAGTTGATTCAGCAATGGCTGGCGCTGCCTGGCGCTGACCTGGTCTGGCTGGCGGTAGGGTTCGGCGGGCAGGCCATATTCGCGTCGCGCTTCCTCTACCAATGGATCGTGAGCGAACGCGCGGGCCGCAGCCATATTCCGCGGGCCTTCTGGTACCTGAGCCTGGCCGGCGGACTCACGCTGCTCAGCTACGCCATTCATCGCGGCGACCCTGTGTTCATTCTCGGCCAGACCACCGGGGCCTTGATCTATGTCCGCAACCTGGTCCTCCTGCACCGCCGCGGCCAGCTTGAGTCCACCTGACGTTTGGAAATCAGGAAAGGCGAAATCTGGCTCGCTGCGGCCGCCCTGATGATGATCGCCGCGGGCCTGGGCCTGCGCGATCCCTGGGCGCCCGACGAGCCCCGCTACGCGCTGATCGCAGCGGAAATGCTCGAATCGGGCGACTGGTCGGTGACCCGGCTCGGCGGCGTGATCTACGCGGAAAAGCCGCCGGTCTATTTCTGGCTGCTGGCCGCCGCCCAATGGCTGGCCGGCCTCCGCCCCGGGTTCCAGCTGCCGTCGCTGATGGCCGGCATTGGCAGTCTTGCGCTCGTCTGGGACCTGGCCCGGAGGCTGTGGTCGCGCGAGACGGGCTGGTGGGCGGCCCTGGGGCTGCTGGCCTGTTTGCAGTTCGCGATGCAGGCCCGCAGCGCGCAGATCGACGCGGTCCTGTGTTTCTTCACCACGCTGAGCCTCTACGGGCTGCTCCGCCACCTCCTGAAGGGGCCGGACTGGCGCTGGTTTTACCTCGGCTGCCTTGCCGCGGGGGTGGGTGTGATGACCAAGGGCGTGGGCTTTCTGCCGCTGCTTGTGCTCCTGCCGTGGGCCGGATTGCACTGGGCCGGCTGGAGCTTGCCGCGGACTGGAGGCGGCAGGCGCTGGCTGCCGGGGCCGGTGGCGTTTTTCGCGCCCCTTGCGCTCTGGCTGGTCCCCCTGATGCTCAAGGCCCAGGGCGATCCTGAAATCGCCGGTTACCTCGACAACCTGCTGTTTCGTCAGACCATTACACGCTACGCCGACCCCTGGCACCACTTCCAGCCGTTCTGGTACTTCTTCGTGGAAGTCATTCCATGGGCCTGGTTTCCGCTCGTTCTCCTGTCGCCCTGGCTTGCCGTGCGCTGGGCGCGCCGCTGGCGCGACCATGACGCGAGCGTCGTCCTGCTTGGGGGCTGGATCGCGCTGGTCCTTATGTTCTTTTCGGTCAGTTCCGCCAAGCGCGGCGTCTACCTGCTGCCGGCGGCGCCCGCACTGGCGCTGCTGTCGGCGCCACACCTCGCCGAGCTCGCGAACCGCCTGTCCTGCGGGCGCGTCCTGCGCACCGCGGCGCTGCTGCTGTCGCTGGTCCTGGCTGCCGGCTCCGCCTGGCTGCTGTTCGTGGATGTGGAACGGCTGGCCGAGCTGTCGGCAAGGTACGAGACCGGGGCCGCACCGATCTGGACCCTGTTCTTCGCGGCGCTGACCGGCGCCGTGCTCGTGCTGGCTGTGCCGTCGAGCCGCTCTGCGGTAATGTTCGCGGCGTTCATGCTTCTCGGTTGGCAAGTCTGGGGCTGGGCGCTGCAACCCCAGATCAATGACGCCCGCTCGGGAGGCCCCATCGCGGCCCGCGCCCTGAACGCCATGCCCACCGGCGCCTCGTTGGGGCTGGCTCACTGGCGCGCCCAGCAGGTACTGCATCTTGACCGGCCGGTCGTGCATTTCCAGGCCGGCGGGCTTTCCGGACAGGCAGAAATGGAACAGGCGGCCGCGTGGCTGGCGATGGACGGAGAGCGCCGGCTGCTGGCGCCGTCCGAACACCGACAGCCGTGCTTCAGGCCGGAGAGCGGGTTGCGCCTGGGACACGCCCATCGCCGCGAATGGGTGCTGTTGTCATCGCGCGACTCAAGCGGCGCCTGCACCGCGAGTGCCGATCCCGCAAACTGGGCCCAGCTTCCGGCGCTGCGACCCTAGCAGCCCGAACCGCGGAACTTATCCGCAATACTCCCGGAACCAGCGTGCGAACTCGCGCAAGCCCCGCCTCAGCTCCGTTCCAGGCTCGAATCCGAAGTCCCGGCGCATGGCGGACATTTCCGGCAGCGTCGCCCGCATCTCGCCGGGCGGCTCCGGATGAAACTCGATCTCGTACTCGCAGCGCATTTCCCCGGCGAGAACCCGGATGAATTCCAGCAGTTCCACATCCTGATCGGAACCCAGGTTGTAGACCGCCGCCGCAGGCTGACGGGCAGGCGCTCCGCGCTCAAGTATGGCCAGCGTTCCCTCAACGGCATCGTCGATATACGTGAACGCACGTCTCTGGCGCCCGTCTCCGAATACCTTAAGCGGTCGTCCCGCCCGCAAATCCCCGGCAAACGTCATCGCCGCCATGTCCGGGCGTCCCCAGGGACCGTACACCGTGAAGTAGCGAATGCCTGTGCTGGGCAGCCCATGTATACGGGCATAGGCATAGGCCAGCAGCTCGCCCGCGCGCTTGGTGGCCGCATACAGGCTCCTGGGTCGGTCGGCAGCGTCTTCCTCGGAAAAGGGCGTCTTTTCCGTGTCGCCATACACCGACGAGGACGAGGCATAGAGCAGATGCCGCACGCCGTTCCGGACGCAGCACTCCAGCAGCGTTGAAAAGCCGGCGATGTTGCTGGATATGTATTGCTGCGGCGCATCAATCGAATAGCGCACGCCGGCCTGCGCCGCCAGATGCACGACCTGCCGGAAACGGTGCTTCGCGAACAAGGTTTGCATCCCATGCTGGTCCGTCAGGTCCAGCCTGTGAAACAAAAAACCGTCATGCTGCCGCAACCGGGCAAGTCGGGCGTGCTTCAGCGCCGGATCATAGTACGCATTCAGGTTGTCCAGCCCGACAACGTCCCCGCCATTGGCCAGCAGCGCACGGGCGACCGCGTGGCCGATGAAGCCGGCGGCCCCCGTTATCAGGATCGGCGAAATCGCGCGGGCTCGCTAAGTCGAGGCGCGGACTTCCTTCGCGGACATGCCCGGCGCCCGCACCAGCACGAACAGCGCAACCAGCACCACGAGGAAATTGATGACGCCCATCATCGCAAACGGCGCGCCCCTGCCGATCTTGTCGAACACGATTCCGCCAATGAAGCTCGTGCACAGAATCGAAAACGCCCCCACGAGTCCGAACACGCCCACCACCGCGCCCCGCCGCTCCCTGGGCGCTTCCTGCCCCAGCAGGGCGCCGCCGGATAACAGCGCGGCAATCTCACCGATGCCCACGGCAACACTGGCCAACAGAGCCGCAGTAACAAAGGGGTCCTTGGCCAGGTACATGGAAAAATAGGCAACTCCGGCCATGCTGAAACCGATGCACACGGTAACCACCCGATTCAGGCGGTCGGCGATGAATCCCATGATGGGAGACCACAAAACGCTGGTGCCGAACACCAGCGCGAACATGATGCCCGCTCTTTGCATACCCTGGGCGCTGGTCAGCCCCACGTCATTGCTGTGCTGGACCACCCACAGCGGAAGGAATATGCCCACGGCCACGAGGTCGCCCCTGGAAGCGAAGGATGTCATGTAGGCCAGGGCGATCCGGGGGTTTCTTGAGGCCTCGGAAAACCCCTTGCCGACGTTTTTCCAGAGGGGCGCGCGCGGCTTGTTCTGCGCAACCCGTCCCGAACGCCAGGCAAGGCGGATCACCAGCGCGACGAGCAGCGCAAACCCGAACATCAGCCAGCATGTGTAGATACCCGCATCCGCCGGGCTGATTCCGAATTCCTGCAGGTAACCGGGCAGATTGCCGATATTCCGCGACATCACCGCCATGCCCACAGCGGTGCAAATGCTGCCGATGCCCAGAAGCAATCCGCGCGAACGGTTGGCGGGGAGGTCCTGCAGCGACGCCCCGTACATTACCGGGGCAATCGCGGCGCCTATGGCGAACACTGCGCGGTAGGCGAAAATCTGGAATTCACTCTGGGCCAGCGGGTAGATCAGCAGGCCCAGCGCCACAAAGCCCAGGCCGATGACCATGATCACGCGTCGGCCGAAATTGTCCGAAGCCGCACCCACAATGCCCATCAGCAGCAGGACCACGATCTCCTGCATGGACGCCAGTTGCCCCGTCAGTTGCCCCTGGTTTTCCGTGATCCCAAAGACTTCCGTCAGGAGATACGGCTGGATAAAACCGATGAAGCCCAGTAGCGGTATGACGGTGAGCCCGGCAAACATGACGCCGCCCGCGTTCAGCCAGGTGTAGCCGACCGTCAGGGTCAGCGGGCCGATTCGCCGGGGTTCGCTCATTTCATTCACGGCGCGCGATCAGGTCGAGGTGCGGACTTCCCGGGCCGACATCCCCGGTGCGCGGATCAGCACGAAGAGTGCAACCAGGGCCACGATGAGATTCACGATGCCCATCATAACGAACGGCGCCACGCGGCTGATCTTGTCAAAGATGATGCCGCCGAAATAGTTTGTGCAAAG
This sequence comes from Gammaproteobacteria bacterium, assembly GCA_963666765.1. GTDB lineage: Bacteria > Pseudomonadota > Gammaproteobacteria > Steroidobacterales > Foliamicaceae > Foliamicus. Next base: position 376,695 of record OY762933.1, on the reverse strand, counting down.
GATGGATACAGCCCCGATAAGACCGAACACGCCGACCACGGCGCCACGTCGCGCCTTGGGCGCCTCCTGGCCCAGCAGGGCGTTGCCGGTGATGATTACGGAAATCTCGCCTATACCCACAAATACGCAAGCGACCAGCGCAATGTTCCGGTACGGGTCGGCTACCATCGCCATGCCCAGATATGCGGCGCCGGCAACCGCAAACGCAATACACACCGCAAGAACGCGGTTGACGCGATCGACAAACCGGCCGATAAATACAGCCACGAGAAGCCCGATGCCATTAATCGCTGCAATCATGATGCCGGCCCTTCTCGTGCCCTCGCCGGTGGACAGGCCTGCGTCCCAGCCGTCCTGAACCACCCAAAGCGACAGGAAAGTCAGGATCACGACCAGGTCGCCCCTGGAAGCGAACGAAGTCAGGTAGGCGAGGGTCATCCGCGGATTCCGGACGGCTTCGGAGAACCCCTGCCCCACGTTTTTCCAGACGGGCTTGCGCGGTTCCCCCGCTACCACGCGGCCGGCGCGCCAGGTCAGACGCACCATCAGCGCCACGACGGCAGCAAAAGCGACCATGCACCAGCAGGTGTAGATGCCGGCGTCTTCGGGAGTCAAACCGCGCGCGACCAGGTATTCGGGCAGCCTCGCAATCGTCAGACCCATCACTATGACACCCCCGCCCGTGGCAATACTGCCGAACCCGATAAACTGGCCGCGGGAACGGTTCGCCGGCGTGTCCTGCATGGAAGTCCCATACATGATGGGAGCCGTCGCGGCTCCGAGCGCGAATATCGCCCGGTACCCGTAAATCTGCAGTTCGTTCTCGGCAAGCGGGTAAAGCAGAAGACCGAGGCCCACCAGGCAAAGGCCCGCTACCATGATCACGCGCCGGCCGAAATTGTCGGACGCAGCCCCGACCACCCCCATCAGCGCAATCACTATTACTTCCTGCAGCACCCCCAGATTACCCGTCATACGTCCGTGAAAAGCAGGGTCAATCTGAAATACCTCCTTGAGAAGAGTCGGCATGATCAGGCCCATGAAGGCGAGCAGGGGGATGATCGAGAATCCCCCAAGCAGCACGCCGAACGCGTTCAGCCGCGTGTAGCCCTCCGCAAGGACGATCGGACCGAACTTTCTCGTCTCGCTCATGAGCTACGCACCCGGGAAAGAGGGTGAGACGCCCTCGCTCCCGGGCTCACGCAGCCGCTCGCCTGAATCAACCGCCGCGCCGCTTTGCCTGCACGGCATCCAGTATCGCGATGTTTGCTTCGGTGCTTCCCAGCTTCTGTGCCTCGTCGATCACCGCGCTGATCGCCGCCCCGCGAAACATGCGGGGAATCTTCTTGAGCCGGGCAGCCGCGCCGGGCGTGAACACCATGCCGTGCCTGTTCTCATTCAGCTTGTTCAGGAACCTGGAGTCGATCTCCACGGCATATTCGTCTTCCGGTTGCGCTGCGCCATTGCCCGATTCCGCAGCCGCGCCATTTCCCTGCGCCGGCTCCTCGCCGTCGACGTGGTAGGTCAGTTCGGGCTTGTTGACGAACAGGTCCTCCACGCGGATGAAGTCGGCGTTCCTGTCGTACTCCATTCGCGGTTCCCCGTCGGGGTTCAGCGACGGGCGGCGGTCGTCGATGATCGGGATGCGGTGCATCAGACGGAACGCCGGCGAGAAATCGTTGATCCCGCGGTGCTGCGTGCAGCGGTTGTCCCAGATCGCCACCGAGTTGTCGCGCCAGAAGAAACGGCACTCGTGCTCCGGCTGGTAGCTGTGTTCCAGCAGCATCTCCAGCAGCGCATCGCTTTCGTCCTGGTTCAGTTCCATGATACGAGACGTGGTCATCTGGCAGACGTAAAGGCATTTACGACCCGTATCGGGGTGCCTGCGGACCACCGGGTGCACCACCGGCGGGTTGCGCTTCATCATGTCCTCGTACGCCTGGGCGCCCCCGCCCTCAAGAATGCCCTGACCGAAGTTCTTCGACAGGGTCTGTTCCGCGGTCAGCCCCTCCAGGAACTTCTGCATGGGCTTCGAAAGGCTCGCGTACGCCTTCTCCATGTCGCACCAGATGGTGTTGCCGCCACCGGCCGGCATGTTCAGGCCGCGGAGAATGGACATGCGTGACGGATAGTCGCGGAAGATGTCATCCGTGTGGTAATTCACGTCGCCGCCGATGGTCTGGTACTCATCCATGCGCTGCAGGCGAATCATCGGATAGCCCTCGACCTGCGGTATCGATCCCGGGCCCTGCGGCATACCGAACTTTCGGGCCAGCCTGAGATGCTGCTCGTCGGTCATCTCCTGATCGTGGAAGAAGATGACCTTGAACTCCAGCAGCGCTGCGTAAACTTCGTCGATCACGTCCTGGGGCAGATCGTCAGCCAGGTTGACGCCGCTTATCGTCGCGCCCAGCGCCCCCGACAGCGGCTCCGCTTCAAGGTGCCTGAATTCCGGCAGTTCGCGTTGTGAAGTAAAAAGGTATGACATAGGAACACCCCCAATGCCCGCGCTTTTTACATACTTTAACCTGCCCCGGCAAGGCTGGGGTGATATGGTCGCGCAATGTCCCGTTCCGGCAAGAGGCGTCTGTTCTTTGCGCTTTGGCCCGAGGATCGGCTGCGCACCCGCATCGTCCGCGCCAGCCGCGCCGAGGTGCGCGGCACGGGCGGCAAGCCCACTCCGGCCGAGAACCTGCACATGACGCTGCACTTCCTCGGTCCGACTCCGGACGACCTCGTTGCGCCCCTGATCGAAAGGGTCGCGGCACTCCCGCTTGACCCCTTCGAACTGACGCTGGACCAATACGGCTACTGGCAGCGCGCGAGGACGCTCTGGCTGGGCCTGCACGAAACGCCGCCTGCACTGGCGGAACTCGCCCGCGACCTCGGCAGTATCTCGCACGAACTGGGATTGCCGCGCGCGCGGCGGGCTTTCATTCCACACATGACCCTGGCGCGCAAGGTCAACCGCCTGACGCCCAGGGACCCGCCCTCACCCATGCACTGGCCGGTAAACGAGTTCGTGCTGGTGGACTCGACGCTGGGAGGCCGCCACTCCCGCTACACCATCCTCGAGCACTTCGGTTGACCCGCCCTGCCCTCTGCCCGCCTGTTCCTCTGCCCGCCTTGCCCTTGAGATTGCTATTAGCTATGATACCTAAATGCATGACATTGCTTACAGCAAGTCAGCTCTCAACTTCCTCAAGAGGATTCCAACGAAGGAGCAAGCACGAATTCGTGTTGCGATTACCGACTACGCAAAGCGGCCAAGAGCCCGGTCCCACCAGGCAAAAAAGCTGAAAAGCCGCAAGGGTTATCGGTTACGCATCGGAAAGTGGCGGGCGATTTTCGATCTGGATGGCAAGACAATGCGGATACTCGATATTGGCCCGCGAGGGAGCATTTATTCCTAGGAGATAACTGTTATGACCGATCCGCAAATCATTAGCACACCGGCTGGCGAACAGATGGCGGTACTACCGCTGGAGGAATACCGCCACCTTCTTCGAAGCGCCGAAGAACTGACGGATATCCGCGCGTATGACAAGGCTATAGAGCGACTTGCCAAAGGGCAGGACGAGATGATTCCCTCGGCATTCACTGACCGTATTCTTGACGGCGAAAGCGCCGTTCGGGTCTGGCGTGAATATCGCAAATTGAGCGTTAAGGAATTAGCCCGCAGGGCAAGTATCAGTGCTTCCTATCTCTCGCAGATCGAGGGCGGCAGCCGGGCTGGCTCCCTGCCCACGATGAAGGCCCTGGCGCAGGCGCTGGATCTGGATCTCACGGACCTGACCTGATAGAACGCCTCGGACAGGGTGCGCACTGACACTCCGAGCGGCGCTGCCCGAGGGCCTCGGCCAAGTTCATCCTCTCAGTCTCCGAACGGAGTCAGGTCCACGGTGAGCAGCTCGGGATTGTCCCGCTCGATGCGGGCGTGGTACTCGGCAGGCAACTGGTGCACGCCATCGAGCTTTTTACCGCTCCAGATGGCGAACATGTGCCCCGGTATATCGCCCATCTCCAGCCAGCGGGGGTACGGAAAGACGTAGCCGCCGGCGGTTCCCATGGGCAAGCGTGTGATCGACAGGTCCTCGAATAGGGACCGCGCCGTCCAGTTGTGCGACGTTTCGATGAACGGCGTCAGCCAGTTATCCGGCGGCACGCGGATCTGTTCCGCCTTCACGATGTCGTCTTCGATCCGGAATACAGTGTTGGTGGGCGTGTAGTCGTCGCCTTCCCGGTCCAGCGGGTGCTTGCCCTGAGGCGAATACAGCATGCCCGGATCCTCGGTGAGGATGGTTGGATCCACCCTGACGGTCTTGCCGGTTACGGGATTGTGAACACGTTCAATGAACTCGCCCGTCACCGGGTGGCGCGGATACGAGGTGTTGTGGCCGTGCACGCGGTAAACGTGCGTGTCGATGCGTTTGTGGTGTGAGAACTCGATCCCTTCGTAGCGGACTACGGGCTCCACGCGCCGGCCCTCGGCGACGATGAACATGGTGAAGTGATACCAGAGCAGCACATCCGCTTCGTCGGCCAGATCGCGATAGATGCGGAACTCGGCGGTCATCTTGTCCAGCGGGTCATCAAGGGTGAAGAATTCCGATCGCACCCGCCCTTCCGAGGGCGGCATGTACGTGGTTTCCGGGTGCGCCGCCGCGTTTGCCGGGCGCAATGGCGCGAGTGCCGATGCAGCCGCCGCGGCGACCGGCAGCACAAGCGCGTCACGCCGCGAAACCGACAGCGCCTCGCCGCCGCCAAAGGCCCGTTTCATGATGTCCAACACGTCCCCTCCCGTTAGTACTCAGGCGCAATGTGAAACAGAATTCGCCGGCGTCTAGCGCCGGAACCAGAAGTAGGCAATAGAGATTTCCGGACCGACACCCCTGCAGAACTCGCCCCTGTTGTCACAGGTCTCGCCCTTGCAGGTACGGCACACACGCGATTCCTTGCGCTCGAACCGCTCAACCGACGAAAACTCCGGCGCCAGGAAGGCGATCAACTGTTCCTTGCCGGAACGCCTGGGTCCGTTGAAAAGCCGATCGTGGTCGCCGCGGCTTTCCCAGTGGACCAGTATGAAATCACCGTCCTCCTTAAGCCAGCGAAGAACACGGCTCTTGTATTCCAGCAGATTCTCCCTGGGCAGGTTGTGCATGAGTCCGGAATCCACCACCAGATCGAACTGCTGGCCGGGTTCCCACTCCAGCACGTCCGTAAGTATGTATTCCACGGCCACGCCTTCCTGTTCGGCCAGTTGGGTGGACATGGCGATCGCCTTCTCCATGAAGTCGATGCCCTTGACCGTCCAGCCAAGCTTCGTCAGGGCCACGGTATCGACACCGGTACCGCACCCCAGATCGACGGCGGCGCCGGGTTCATTGCGCGACTCGTGAACCAGGGGAATGAAACGCGTGGGTTCGGCATGGTGCCAGGCCAGCCCCTCCCTGCCCTTCGCCTCCTTGTAGTGCCCCTCAAAAGTAGCTTTCTGGTTCATGGCACGCGCTCCCAAGACCTGACGGATAACCCAGCGTACTGTAATGCGCCCCGACCAGGATTAGAAAGTCTAGAACAAGTGTTCGAGTATCAGCGGCCGGGACCTGGAACTGCAAGGCTAAAGCGCGAACCGTTGGGCATATCATTTACTATTACAATAGACTAATGTGACTAATACCACTACTTTATTTTAGTTATGTATACATCTGCCGCGCCGCGCGCGCATGACATCATCGTGGATATGGCCGCTCGCGGTCGCTACCACTTTACCTCGTCCGAGCTTCGCTCGGCGCTTGGCGTCTCCGAGGCGGCGGCGCGCCAGACGCTGAGCCGCCTGGCGGCCAAGGGGGAGATCGCAAGTCCCGCGCGCGGGTTTTACGTCATCGTGCCGCCAGAGTACCGGCGGCTCGGCTGCCTGCCTGCCGACCAGTTCATCCCCGCGCTGATGGAGCGCCGCGATATCCGCTACTATGTCGGGCTTATTTCCGCCGCGCAGTATCACGGCGCGGCTCACCATCGCCCGCAGGAGTTCCAGGTCGTCCTGGAGCGGAATCGGCCGGCGATCACGTGCGGTTCGGTCAAGGTGGTCTTCATTTCCCGCAAGAATCTCGTTGCGGTTCCGGTGGAGCGCTTCAACAATCCGCGTGGAACGATCACGGTCTCAAGCGTGGAAGCGACAGTGGTCGATCTCGTCGGCTACATGCATCGCGCCGGCGGCGTGGACCGGGTCGCGGGCGTGCTCTCGGAGCTGAGAGACGATATTGATCCGGGGCGTCTCGTCGAGGCATCGCAGTCCGCTTCGATCCTCTGGGCGCAACGCCTGGGTTACCTCATCGAGCATGTGGGGGCCGGAGATAAGGCCGTGCTTCTCAAGGAACATGTCGGGCGGCGCGCACGAAACTTCACGAAACTCCTGCCCGGCAACGATGCCGCAGGCGCGCCCAGATCGAAGGACTGGCGGCTGTTCGCGAACGCACGCATTGAGATCGAAGCGTGATCCCGCGGGATTACATCAACGAATGGCGGGAGCGGGCGCCGTGGAACGAGGACTTCCAGATCGAGCAGGATCTGGTCATCAGTCGTGCGCTGGTAGAGATATTCTCCGACCCGTTGCTCGCCGGGGCGTTGGCCTTCCGGGGCGGAACCGCACTCTACAAGCTCTACCTGACGCCGCCCGCCCGCTACTCGGAGGATATCGATCTGGTGCAGGTGGAACCGGGGCCCGCCGGCCCATTGATGGACCGCTTGCGAAGCGCGCTCGATCCCTGGCTAGGCCAAGCACAGTGGAAGCAATCGCGAGGCCGCGTGACGTTCGGCTATCGTTTCTGGTCCGAAGATGTGCCGGCAATGCGCCTGCGTCTGAAGGTCGAGATCAACACCCGCGAACATTTTGCAGTGTTGGGCTTCACGAAACGGGCGTTCTGCGTCGATTCGCGGTGGTATACCGGGACGGCCGAGATCACGACTTTCGAACTCGACGAATTGCTGGCTACGAAGCTAAGGGCGCTCTATCAGCGCTGCAAAGGCCGGGATCTGTTTGATCTGGCCACCGGGCTCGATGACGAGCGAAGCAACGCCGGAAAGATCGTGGCGGCGTTCAAAGATTACATGGCTCGCGATGGTGTTGCGGTCACCCGCGCGCTGTTCGAGCGGAACCTTGCCGGCAAGCTGCGTAATCCGCAGTTCAGCGCCGACATGAGCGCCCTTGCTCGTCCGAGCTTCCAGTGGAACCCTTCGGAGGCGGCACGGACGGTTACGCGGAGGCTGATCCAGCTTCTTCCCGGCGAGCCCTGGAAGGGGGAAAGGGAGAGGTGTGTACCGCGCCCCGACCAGGATTCGAACCTGGGACCTTCCGCTTAGGAGGCGGACGCTCTATCCAGCTGAGCTACCAGGGCGTTGCGCCGCCAGCATAAGCGACAGCGCCAGCGTGCGTAAAGGCACACGCCGGCGCTGGAGTAGTTTGCGACTGCCTAGAACGTATAGCTGGCGCGCACCCCGAATTCACGCGGGTCGGGATAGTACAGCGTCAGTGCATTCGGGAACAGCAGCGTGAAGAAGAAACGTCCCGGAGGCGGTACCCGAGGGGGCGGAACAAATCCGGAAACGATGCCGATTGCAGCGAAGTCGGGCGCTGAAGTCCCGCTACGCAGGGTGTCGTCGTCGAACAGGTTTTCGACATACGCCATGACGCTCCAGGAATCCCGCGAAAGACCTATCCGAAAGTCCGCCAGCATGTAGCTCTCGAATTCCACGATGTTCCATTCGTCCATCCAGCGGGAACCCTGGTACTGGACATCGAAATCAATCATCAGCTCCGCGCCGTTGGCCAGCCCCGAGCGCCACGACAGGCCGGCGAACAACTGGTGCCGGGGAACGTCCTCGACCTCGTTGCCGGTCAGGTCAACCAGGCAGGTTGTGGTGCCTCCCAGCGTTACGAGCTCGCAGGCGCCGCCGCGCACCACGTCGTTGAGTGAACTGCTCAACTTGTCGTATGCGTCGTATTCGGTCGAAAGCAGCGTATAGCCCCATTGCATCATGAGATTGTCCGTAAGCACCGCCGACACGTCCACCTCGATTCCCTTGATCAGGGCCGCCGAAGCGTTCTCGGGGCGGGTACTCAGGATGCCGCTCGGCGGCAGCCATTGCGAGGTGAGCTGCTTGTCGGTGAAGTCCTGATAGAAAACCGCCCCGTTGAAACGCAGGCTATTGTCCATCCAGCTCGTCTTCCAGCCGAACTCGTAGACCCTCATCTTCTCGGCCTCGAAACGCAGCACGTCCGGATTGAATCCCTCCGGTCCCACCAGCGTGCTGATTCCGGCCGGCTTGATGGCCTGCGAGACGGAGCCGTAATAGGTCTGTTCGTCCGAAGGCCGGTAACGCAAAACCACCTTGGGCGCCAGGTAGCTGTCGTCTTCCTCGGCGGAAATCGCATGGGGCTCCGCCGGGAACTCAGTAAAGGGACCAAACGCGTTGCCGATCAGGGTGCCGCCGGAGGGGCCCGACATGTCCAGATCCTCGCTCACATAGCGGGCCTCAAGGCCGATGTCCCAGGCTTCCGCAAATTGCCAGTCCACCAGGCCGTACGCGGAAGTGTGGGCAACCTCGCGGTTCCAGGGAAGGGCGTGCCTGGGTACTTCGCTGCCGATGCGAGCCACCCAGTAGCCGCAGTCAATCCGCAGGCGGAAATTGGGGACCCCCATCGAAAAGAAGGGCGGCATGAAGCCGTAGTTGATGCAGGTGGTGGAGTACTCGTCGTGCTGGTATTCCTCGCTCCAGTACAACCCTCCCAGCACCCAGGAAACAGGACCTTCACCCGTTGAAGTCAGTCGAAATTCCTGGCTGAACAGGTCCGTTTCGGTAACGAAATTGACTTCACCGGACACACTGATGCCGAAGGGCGGAACCGGGGCGGAGATATCGCCGTCGCGCTGAGAGTCGTGGAACTGCTGGGCATCAACGGAACCAACGTGGGTAATGGAGGTCAGCATCGCGCCGGCAAAATCGAACTCGGCGCGCAGATTTCCCCGCAATACCTCGCGCGTAGTTCCCGGGTACTCCTCGCCGGTTCGGGGATCGGGGCTATGCCTTATCGGCACGTCGTCAATACCGGGAATGGGTCCGAACGGCTGATCGACCGAGGTCGCGTCGGGATGAAAAAGAACCCCCAGCGTGTGCGCCGGCGTATGGAGCGGAATGCGTATGGCGGACGATGTGGCCGCTGAGGGCTCAAACTCGTCGTCGGTATACTCCAGACGCGCCGTGAACCGTGCGCGCTCCCCAACGTCAAGCGCCCCGGTCAGGGTAAAGCCCACACCCTGCTGGCCTCCGATGTCGGCGCCGGTCACGGTGTTCTGGTAATAGCCGTCCTCGTTCCAGGCGGCAAAGTTGAACCCGACGAAGAAGTTGTCGCTCAAGGGGCCGCTGGCCGAACCCATGATCTCCTTCTTGCCTTCGGCGGAAACGTCAACCGACAACTGCCCGCGGCGCTCCGCGCCGGGCCGGCGGGTCACATAGTGGATCGCGCCGCCGAAAGCGCTGCGTCCATAGAGCGCGGACTGCGGTCCGCGCACGATTTCGATGCGTTCAATATCGATCAGGCGTGGATTTACCGTGAGCGAACTTCCGGAGGTCCGTATCGCCTCGCTCGACACGTCCACGTCATCGAGCAGCACGGCCACGTTGGGGCGTCCCCGCGTGGGCGACAAACCGCGCATGACGACGCGCGTGTCCTGCGGCGAGAAGCCCTTGTCGAAGATGATCCCCGCGGATTGGCGGGCGATATCCTCAAGGCTGTCGATGCCCTGCACCATCAGGTCTTCCGCGTTGAAGGTGGAAATGCTGATCGGCACCTCCTGCAGCGATTCCTCGCGCTTTCGCGCCACCACCACGATTTCCTCGAGTTCCTGGGCGTAGACCGGGATCGTGAGACTCGCGGCGAAAATTGCCAGAATGGATGCGCGCACATGCGCGAATTGGAGCGATTTCATATGATTCCTCCCAATACCGCTACGAATTCTGCGTGAATCTTCCGCAAAGCGCAACAGGCCGCTTCCGTATAATTGCCGGCACTTTGAAGGGGTCCCGCATACCTGGCTTTTACCGCCTGACACCGCGCGAGCGGGTGCAGACCGCGCTCGAGCATGGCCTGGTGAACGAGGCGGACTTCAAGGACCTGGCCCGGGGCCGCGCCAGTCTGGATGCAGCCCGCGCGGATCGGATGATCGAAAACGTCATCGGCGTTCTCGGGCTGCCGGTGGGACTTGGCCTGAATTTCCTGATCAACGGCCGCGATTACGTAGCCCCGATGGCGGTGGAGGAACCCTCGGTGGTTGCCGCCCTGAGCTCCGCCGCCAAGCTGCTGCGCGAAGCGGGCGGCATCACCGCGGAAGCGGACGACCCGGTACTGATCGGGCAGATCCAGGTGCTGAACGTGCCCGATCCGGCCCACGCGGCCGCCGACCTGCTGTCGAGGCGGGAAGAGATCATCCGCCTGGCCAACAGCATTCACCCGCGCATGGTGGCCAGAGGCGGCGGCGTGGTGGACGTGGAGGTGCACCGGCGCGCCATGCCCGGCGGCGAGGGCGAAATGCTGGTGCTGCACCTGCTGGTTGATACCCGCGACGCCATGGGCGCCAATCTCGTCAACAGCATGTGCGAGGGCGTGTCGGCCCTGGTGGAAAGCATGAGCGGAGGCCGGGTGTTCATGCGCATTCTCTCGAACCTGAGCGATCGCGCCCTGGCCCGGGCCGAAGTGGCGATACCGGTCGAACTGCTCGGCGGCAAGGGGCAAAGCGGCGAAGATGTGCGCGACGGCATCGCCATGGCGGCCGAACTGGCCGCGGTCGATCCCTACCGCGCGGCTACGCACAACAAGGGCATCATGAACGGCATTGACGCGGTGGCCCTGGCCACGGGTAACGACTGGCGGGCGCTTGAGGCCGGCGCGCACGCCTGGGCGGCGCGCCACGGCAACTACACGGCGCTTTCGAAGTGGTGGCGCGGCGAGGACGGGGCGCTGTGCGGGCGGCTGGAGATGCCGATCAAGGTGGGCATAGTCGGCGGCTCGCTTGAGGCCAACCCATCCACTCAGTTGTTCCTGCGAATGATGCGGGTGGAGTCGGCCCAGGAGCTCGCGCAGGTCATGGCCGCGGTCGGGCTGGCGCAAAACTTCTCCGCGTTGCGGGCGCTGGTCACCGAAGGCATACAGGCCGGGCACATGACCCTGCATGCGCGCACCGTCGTGAAGGCTGCCGGCACGCCGCCGGAACTGTTCGACCAAGTCCTCGAGCGCCTGATCGGCGAAGGGGACGTCAAAGTCTGGCGCGCGCGCGAAGTGCTGGGCGAACTGGAAAGAAAACGCAACCTGCCGGCCCTGGACGACGCGGCGATGGCCCGGCTGGGCGTGGCCGGCGGCAAACTGATCCTGCTGGGCGAGCATGCGGCCGTATTCGGCCAGCCGGCGCTGGCCTGCCCGGTTCCGCTCCACGTGCGGGCCCAGATCAGCGACAGCGAGGACGGCATCCAGCTGGCGGTTCCGGGCTGGGGGCTCGAGTACCGCCTGTCCCACACGCGCAGGCGCCGCCCGTGGGAACGTTCGGCCTTGCAGATACTCGAGGAACTGGGGCTTGCCGGCAAGTCGATGCGCATTTCCGTCTTCTCCGACCTGCCCCGCGGCGTCGGCCTCGGGTCGTCCGCGGCCATGGCCGTCGCCATCATCCGGGCCCTGAGCCAGCGCTTCGAACTGGACCTGAGCGTCGAGCGGATCAACGAGATCGCCTGGGCCTGCGAACAGTTCGCGCACGGCCAAGCGAGCGGAGTGGACAACGCCGTGTCCGCTTATGAGACGACGCTGCTCTACCGCAAGGACACGCCGCCGGACATACAACCGGTCGTGGCCGGAACGGACACGTACTTCGTCATCGGCATCAGCAGCGAGGAAAGCCTCACTGCAGTCACCGTCGAAAACGTCCGGGCGGCGCGCGACCGCAACCCGGGAATCTACGACCGGATATTCGACGAGATCGGCGAACTCGTGGTAGCTGCGCGAAAATGCCTCGAAGGCGGGCAACTGGAAGAACTCGGCGACCTGATGAACATCAACCACGGCCTTCTCAACGGCCTGCAGCTCGCCACTCCGGAGCTGGAGCAGCTGATCGACGCCGCGCGCATGGGCGGCGCGCTGGGCGCCAAGCTGACCGGCGCGGGCGGCGGCGGCGCCATGCTGGCGCTGTGCGCGGAAAGCTGCAGGACGGTGCAGGAGTCGATCGAAAAAACCGGCGCAAGAACCATCGCGTTGAAGCTCCCCGCCGGCGAAGGACAGGTGGAGCTGGTGCAGTGACTGCGCCCGTCAACCTGATACTCGTCGATGCCGAGGACCGTGAGGTCGGCGTGGCGGAAAAACTGGAATGCCACGTCGGAGACGGCCTCCTGCACCGGGCCTTTTCGGTGTTCGTCTACGGCCCGGACGGTCGGCTGCTGCTCCAGCAGCGCAGCGCCGCCAAACCGCTGTGGCCGATGTACTGGTCGAATTCCTGTTGCGGCCATCCGCTGCCCGGTGAGGAAGTTCCCGCCGCCGCCGAGCGCCGCACGCACGAGGAACTGGGCATCGCTTGCGAAACCCGGTTCCTGTACAAGTTCTTGTACAAGGCCCGCTATTCCGCCGGCTACTCGGAAAACGAGCTATGCCACGTGTTCGAAAGCAATTTCGACGGCGAGCTTGCTCCCGACCCGGCCGAAATCGCCGCCTGGCGCTGGATCGCGCCGGACGAACTGACGCAGGAGATCGAACGCCACCCCGAACGCTTCACCCCCTGGCTGAAGCTCGAATGGGCCGAAATGCACCGCTATTCGGAGTGAATGCCGCCGCTGGTCAGGGTGACCGGGTTCAGGATGCCCTTCAACTGCTCTTCGGACAAATCGGTTTCCTCGGCCGCCACGTCCAGTATCGGCCGCCCCTCCGCATAGGCGCGCTTGGCGATGGCCGTGGCCTTGTCGTAGCCGATTACCGGGTTCAATGCCGTCACCAGCACCGGGTTGCGCTCCAGCAGCGCCGCCAGGCGTTCCTTGTTGACCGAAAGACCCGCGATCGCCTTGTCGGCCAGCATCCGGCACGCAGCCGAAAGGATGCCGATGCTCTCCAGCGCATTGCGCGCAATCATCGGCAGCATGACGTTCAGCTGGAAGTTGCCCGACTGTGCGCCGACCGTTATCGCCGTGTCGTTGCCGATCACCTGGGCCGCCACCTGCATGGCAGTCTCGCAGGCCACCGGATTGACCTTGCCCGGCATGATACTTGAACCGGGCTGCAGCGCCGGCAGAGTGACTTCACCCAGCCCTCCCAGCGGCCCGGAGTTCATCCACCGCAGGTCGTTGGCGATCTTCATTAGCGCGACCGCCGCCACCTTGAGCTGGCCGGACAATTCCACCACCGTCTCCTGACCCGCCATCGCTTCGAACCGGTTGCCGGCCGGAGTCACGTTTAAGCCTGTCTTTTCGCTGATCCAGCGGCAGGCCAGTCCCGACATCACCGGGTGGGCGTTGATTCCCGTGCCGACCGCCGTTCCACCCAACGCCAGCTTGTTGAGCCTGGAATCCAGCACCTGCTGCAATCGAACCGAACAGTCACGCAGCTGGGCCGCCCAGGCTCCGAATTCCTGGCCCAGCGACAGGGGCATCGCGTCCATCAGGTGCGTGCGGCCGGTCTTGACCACGTCCCCGTATTCGGAGGCGCGCTTCTCGATCGTTGCCGCGAGGTGGTCCAGGGCCGGCAGCAACCGCTCGCTTACCTCCAGGGCCGCGGAAAGATGCAACGCCGACGGGATGACGTCATTGCTGCTCTGCCCCATGTTCACGTGGTCGTTGGGATGCACCTTGACCCTGGGTGAGCTGGCAGCATTGGCGATCACTTCGTTTGCATTCATGTTACTGCTGGTGCCCGATCCGGTCTGAAAGACGTCCACGGGGAAGTGCTCGTCGTGGATGCTGTGGGCAACGTGATCGGCCGCCTTCATGATGGCGTTTGCCCTGGGCGAGTCCAGCAGGCCCAGGGTGCGATTCGCCGAGGCGCAGGCCCCCTTTATCAGGCCCAGCGCGCGTATGAACGCGCGCGGCATCCTCTTGCCGCTGATCTGGAAGTTTTCCAATGCGCGCTGGGTACTGGCGCCCCAAAGCGCATCGGAGGGAACCTTGAGCGCTCCCATGCTGTCGCGTTCGGTTCTGAACTTTCGCACGAACTACCCCTGTTGCAGTATGATGCGCGCCTCGGAGTATAGCCGCCCTTCATCATGTCCCGGTATTCGAGCCCCGTGATTTCCTTAAGCGCGCTGGGGCCGCTGGACGGGCGCTACGCGGAAGCGGTCCGGCCGCTTGCGGAGCTGTTCTCGGAGCAGGGCCTGATCCGGCAGCGGCTGAAGGTGGAACTTGCCTGGCTGCGGGCGCTGTGCGCGGAAGATGCATTCGAGCCGGCCCCGCCCCTGAGCGCCGGCGAAGCGGCATTTCTGAACAATCTGGAAGACGACCTGGGTCCGGCGGCAGCCGAACGCGTGAAGGAGCTGGAGCAGCAGACCCGACACGACGTCAAGGCGGTCGAGCTGTACCTGGCCGAACGCCTCCGCGAGCACAATTCCCTGGCCGGCCGCATCCCGATGCTGCATTTCGCCTGCACGAGCTGGGACATCAACAGCAGCGCATACGGCATCATGCTGTCCAGGGCCCGGTCGGACATTCTGGCCCCGGTGCTTGCAGCCCTGATCGGGCAGCTTCAATGCATGGCCCGCGAGCACGCCGGCCTGCCCATGCTGGCCCGCACCCATGGCCAGCCGGCCAGCCCCACCACGCTGGGCAAGGAACTGGCGGTATTCGTGCACCGGCTGAAGCGCCAGCTTGCCGTTTTCGGCGATGTTCCAGCCATGGCCAAGTGCAGCGGCGCCGCCGGCAACTACAACGCGCATTACGCCGCTTGTCCCGACGTGGACTGGCCGGATGTCAGCCGCCGCTTTCTGTCCGGGCTTGGCCTTGAGCAGAACCCGATAACGACCCAGATCGAACCGTACGACTGGGTGGCGGAGTATTGCGATGCCCTTGCGCGCATCAACCGCATTCTCATTGATCTCAGCCGCGATGCCTGGACCTATATTTCGATGGGCTACTTCCGGCAGAAGTCGGTCGGTGGAGAAACCGGCTCGTCCACCATGCCGCACAAGGTCAATCCCATCAATCTTGAGAATGCCGAGGGAAACCTCGGGCTGTCCAATGCGCTGCTCGGACACTTTTCGCAAAAGCTCACCATATCCCGATTGCAGCGGGACCTGAGCGATTCCACGGTTCTTCGCAACCTCGGCGTTGCCCTGGGGCATGCGCTCCTGGCCTGGACGGAAGTGCAGAAAGGTCTGGACAAGCTCTCGCCCGACGAGCGCAAGATGGCGAGTGACCTCGACTGCGCCTGGGAAACGCTGGCCGAGGCGGTGCAGACGGTCATGCGCGCCCATGGCTGCGAGGACGCCTACGAACAACTCAAGAGAGTCTCACGTAATCAGGCGGTTACGCAAACATCCTTGCATACTTTCTTAGGACGGATTGAGTTGCCCGATGCAGCGCGCGAAGCACTGCTCGCCCTGACACCTTCAACATACACGGGCATCGCCGAGAAACTGGCGGAGTGAGATTCTGCCGTGTCCGGCACGGTAATGGTGGCGATTTCCGGCGGAGTCGATTCCGCGGTGGCCGCGTTGCGCCTGATCGATGCGGGCCACCAGGTGGAAGCCCTGCACATGACCAACTGGGACGAGCCCGACGGCTCATGCCCTGCCGCCGAGGACCTTGAAGCGGCGGCCGGCGTTGCCGGTGAACTCGGCATCCCGCTTCACCATCTGAATTTTTCCGAGGAGTACCGACAGGAAGTCTTCGAGGAGATGCTGCTGGAGTGCCGGGCGGGGCGCACGCCCAACCCCGACATCGGCTGCAACCGGCGCATCAAGTTCGGGGCCTGTCTGCAACAAGCGCGCCGGCTGGGCGCCGGCCGGCTGGCCACGGGGCATCATGCGCGGCTGGAGCATTCAGCCGCCACGACGCGGCTATTGCGCGGCAGGGACCGCAACAAGGACCAGACCTATTTCCTGCACGCGGTCAGCGGAAGCGCGTTCAGCGGCTGCCTTTTCCCGGTGGGCGAGCTGGACAAGGAGGAAGTGCGCGACATCGCGCACCGGCGCGGCCTGCCGAACTACGCGCGGCCGGACAGCACGGGTATCTGCTTTGTAGGGGAACGCTCCTTTCCGGAGTTCATTTCGCAGCACCTCACTATGCAGCCGGGTCCGATGATCGCGCTTGGCGGGAAGCAAATAGGCGAACACCGGGGACTGGCAGCCTATACGATCGGACAGCGGCGCGGCCTGGGCCTGGGAGGAATGCCGGGATGCGGACCGGAACCCTGGCACGTGGTGCGCAAGGACTTGCGCGCCAACGCGCTGATCGTGGCGCAGGGGCGCGATCACCCGCTGCTGTTCAGCCGCATGGTCACCGTGCGCAAGCTCAGGTGGGTGTGCGGCGTGCCGGATGGGCTCCCGGCGAGCATGCGCTTGAGCGCCAAGACCCGTTACCGCCAGGAGGACGCTGCCTGCGACGCGCGGCTGCTCGGTCCCGACCGCTGCCTGGTTCGCTTCGAGAATCCCCAGTGGGCGGTGACGCCGGGCCAGTACCTGGTGTTCTACCGCGGCGAGGAATGCCTGGGCGGCGGGATCATCGAGCGCGCCGAGGCCTAGGGAGCGCCGGCCGCGAACTGTTAGCATTATCGGCAAGGCGCGGCCGGGAGGCGTACAACATCCGATGAAGGCACTTTTTGCCGCATTGACTGCGTGCAGTCTCGCGCTTTCGCCCGCCGGGGCCGAGGCAAACGAGGAGGCAATCGTGAGTGCGGACTTCAATCCCCTGGCCGAGCTGGGCCGGGAGCGCCGCCGGCAGGTCCAGGTACGCCAAACCCTGAAGGGAGCACTGGAGGAGACCGAACCGGGAGACGACAAGCTCGCCGCCCTGTTCGAAGCTTGCGCCGACTACCTGGTCAACTCCATGCGCCGGCTCGACCTCACCGATATGAACATCCACGGCCTCTTGAAGCAGCGCGTCCCACAGGACAATTCCGAAGTGCATGAAGCACTGGCAACACTCGCTGTACGGCAGGAAAGAGCCAGGGCAGAGAATGCGCGGCTTGCAGGGGCGCTCGCAGCCTACCGCCAGTCCGATCGCGCTGATTTCGCCGCGCTTGACCAAGCGTTAAGAGGCTACCACCGGATCGTGTCGGAATTGATGACGCCGCGCAAGAACCCTTTCAGCGACTACACCGACGAGCTGTTCACCACGGATGACTGGACGAATATCGCCGAGGTCGGCGCCGGGACCATTGCCACCGAAAACGACCTGTTCGACGCGGTGACTGCAGCGGCGCCGAACGATCTCAAACCGGACTCGTTCTCCGGCACGCACGGCATGCAACGGACGCCTGTTTCCGACAGGTGATTCCCAGGACTCCACTCTCGCGCTAGAATATACGTTCCTATCCGCAATTCTTGCGGGTCGATGGGCATTCTGCCCATTAGCGCGTAGGCATTCATTAACTCTTTAGAAGGAATCATGGGAAGAAAATTGTACGTAGGCAATCTGCCTTATTCGGCAACGGAAAGTTCCGTTACGGAGAAGTTCGCCGGGTCCGGGACTGTCGAGTCCTGCAAGCTGATCAGCGATCGTGACACGGGCCGCAGCAAAGGTTTCGGTTTCGTGGAAATGGCCACCGACGCCGAGGCCCAGGCGGCCATCGAGAATCTTGACGGCACTGACTATGACGGTCGCCCCATGAGGGTGAACGAGGCCAGGCCGCAGCAAAAGAGGTCTGGCGGCGGCGGCCGCGACCGCGGTGGTTTCGGCGGCGGTTACGGCGGTGGTGGCGGCGGTGGCCGTGGCGGCTACGGCGGCGACAGAAATCGCCGCTGACCTTTCCTCAAACCGCTAGCTCTCCCGTATCCGGGCGAGTTCGCGGCGGAAGTTGCGTAGCGTCACCGGCGCCAGCGCCAGCACCACTGTGCCGTAAATCAGCGGTACGGTGGCAAATGCGAGCGCCAGACTATTGGCGCCGGTCACGCCCGGCATCACCGATTCCAGGAAAGCATCGAAACCCGCAAACCCGGTGCCGCCGTTGAACCAGTCGGACAGCCAGCCGACGGTGGAAGGCCCAAGCATCAGGCCGGTAATACTTATCGCCATGTAATAGACCGCCGTAATCTGGCCGCGGAATTGTGCGGGCGTAATCATCAACAGCGCTGTTACGCCGGTTGACGTGGTTGTAGCGATGCCCAGCAGGCTGGCGCCCAGCACAACGAATGCCGATGTCGTACCGGGCATCAGGGCGATCAGAAAGCCCGTAGGCACGAAGATGAACGTGCCCACCACGGCGATCAGCAAGGGTGCGTTGTCCCGCCCCCGGCGCACCAGGAAATCCGACAAGGCGCCTGCCGCGAAAACGGTGGCGGGAGCGCAAACCAGCGTCACGATGGCCTTGATCTGGGCGAATTCCGGCGTCTCCATTCCCCAGGTGCGCTCAAATACCGCAGGCATCCAGAAGTGCGTGTACGCCACCGTGGTCATCAGGCAGAACGGCAGCAGGAAAGTCAGGAACGTCGTCCAACGCGACAACAAATGCCGAAACATGCGCCAAGGTGCGATTGAGGTGCCTTGTTTCAGGTCCCGGCGCACCGGCTCTCTCACGGTCAGCATGACCAGGGAAAGAAGCAGACCGGGAAGCCCCACGATAATGAAGACCGCCTGCCAGGGCTTGATGGCGCCAACCAGCGGCCAATGGAGAATCTCCACGCCACGCAAAGCGGCCAGCAACGCGCCAATCCCGTAGTAAGCGGTGGCGGTGCCCAGGGAAAGCGCCATCGAGTACACCGCGATCGCCTTGCCGCGCCCCTCCTTGGGAAAGCTGTCGGCGATCATCGACATGGTGCACGGACTCAGGGCCGCCTCCCCCACCCCGACACTCATGCGCAGCAGGAACAACTGCAGGTAATTACTCGCCAGCCCGCAAAACGCGGTCGCAGCCGACCACAGCGCAATCGCGCTGCTGACGATGGTCACCCGGCGCGTCCGGTCCGCCAGCCAACCCAGCGGCAGCCCCATGGTGGCGTAGAAAATGCCGAAGGCCGCGCCCAGCAACAGACCCATCTGGCCGTCGCTCAAGCCCAGGTCCGCCTTTATTGGCTCCACCAGCAGGCCAATCACCGTTCGGTCAATGTAGGAAATGAAGTAGGCCAGCGTGAGCAGCACCACCATGTACCAGCGGTACGCAGGGCGCGGATAGGGGGCGGCGATCGCAGTGTTCATCAGTGTCTTCTCTCCGTCTCTCCCCCGGGAATGAGGACGTCTCGCCCTCGCAAGATCTTAGTTGCCATCGGGCTCACCCCGCACACTACAGCATTGCACTCCCACGTTGCGCCCATCGTACAGCCTCGCCAGAGCGTCAGGCATGTTCTCGAACCCCTCCACCACGTCCTGTATGGGCTTGAGCTTACCTGCCTTTATCCACGCCGCCAGTCCGTCGAACGCGTCGCCGAAGCGGTCCTGGTAGTTGTAGACGAAGAATCCGCTCATGCTGCCGTTCACCCGGCGCAGGTTCAGGTAGTTGGACAGCGCGAAGCGTTCCCCTCTCAGGTATTCGGAGATCGAACCGCACAGCACGATGCGCGCGCCGAGCGCAAGGTTGTCGAGGCAGGCCGCGAGCAAATCGCCGCCCACATTGTCGAAGTAGAGGTCCATTCCGTCGGGGCACAGCTGCCCTACCCGTGCGCAGGCGTCCTCGTTCTTGTAGTCGATGGCCTGTTCGCAGCCGAGTTCCCGGATGAAGCGGCATTTCTCGGGTCCGCCGGCAATGCCGATGACGCGGCAGCCGTGAATTTTCAGCATCTGCACCACGATCGACCCTACCCCGCCGGCCGCGCCGGACACGACCGCCAGGTCGCCGGATTTGGGCCGCCCGCAATCCATAAGCCCCCAATAGGCGCTTACCCCCGTCATCCCGAGAACGCCGGCGCCCAGCGAAAAAGGCAGGCCGTAGTCCCTGCACTTGAAGAACCGCTCCCTGGGCGTCGCGGCCGTCACCTTCCACGTCTGCCAGCCAATCTGGCCCTGCACGATGTCCTCGGGCTGATAGTCCGGATGGTTGGACTCCACCACTTCGCCGACCCCGCGCCCGTGAATCACGTCGCCTATGTCCAGTGGTGTCTCTCCCGAGGGATTCAGGCCCTGCATGTACATGCGCATCACCGGGGCCAGACCGAGGTAACGCGTCTTCACGAGCATTTCGCCGGGTCCCGGCACGGGAATTGGCCGTTCCGCCAGCTCGAAGTCGCTGGGGCGCACGTTGCCTTCCGGCCGCGCCGCAATTCGCCATTGCAGGTTAACGTCTTCTCTCAAAGTACCGTGCTCCCCTTCCGGGCGGCCACTATACTGGATCGGGCGGCAGGGCGGTCGCGCCCCAAGCGGTCCATGCGGCAACACGGGCATCGGCTAGAGCGACGCTGACACTGGATCGCAAGATGGCCTCCCTACCCGGTGCCCAACTGCTCCCGACTGCATAATACGCGCGACATGGACAAGATAGCCCCAGGCAACCCGGAAACACATTCCGCCGATATTGTGGGCGAAAACCAAGAAAAGCTGAAGGTTTTGTTCCCGGACGCGTTCACTGAAGGCAAGGTGGACTTCGACGTGCTCCGGCAGCTGCTCGGCGACACTGTGGACGACAGCGAAGAAAAGTACGGCCTCAACTGGCACGGCAAGCGCCGCGCCCGGCAACTCGCGCTCACCCCCTCCACCGGCACGCTACGCCCCTGTCCCGGAGACAGCGTCGATTGGGACTCTACGCAGAACCTCATGATCGAAGGCGACAATCTGGAAGTGCTCAAACTCCTGCAGAAAAGCTACGCGGGCAAGGTAAAACTCATCTACATCGACCCGCCCTACAACACCGGCAATAACCTCATTTATCCCAACGACTATAGAGACGGTGTTCGCACCTATCTTGAGGTCACTGGACAAGTGGAGGGAAAGGAACGGCAAATAAGCAACCCCGTCGCCGACGGCCGATTTCATACAAACTGGCTTTCCATGATCTACCCTCGACTGAAGCTTGCGCGCACTCTTCTTGCCAAGGACGGCATGATGATTTGCACAATTGACGACAATGAAGTGGCGCAGTTGGGAGCAGTCCTAAGAGAAGTATTCGAGGAAGGAACCTATAAGCACGTATGCGTCCCGATAATCCACAACCCAAGAGGCGTTCAGGGGAAGAATTTCTCCTACGTTCATGAGTACGGATACTTTGTGTATCCGAGTGGAGTTAAGGCTATTAGTGACAAAGCGATTGAAGAGGCCGAGATTAGTTGGTCCCAGTTCCGAAACTGGGGAGGAGAGTCTCTTAGGAGCGATGCCAAGAACTGCTTCTATCCAGTAATAGTAAAAGAAGGCACGATTGTGGGCTTTGGCGAAGTGTGCAGTGATGAATTCCATCCTTCACAGACAGAAAGCCATGATGGTTTGACATATGTGTACCCGATTGACAACGCGGGCGTCGAGCGCAAATGGAGATATGCTCAACAATCAGTCGACGCTATTCGCCATCTGCTGAGGGCAAAGCGAACGAAACGAGGTTATGAGATCGAGATTGGAAAAAATTTTGGCCTCCACAAGACAGTGTGGATGGATAGCAGATACGATGCGAACAAATACGGAACAAGGATTGTTGGGGAGCTATTGCCAGAAGCACCGTTTACTTTTCCCAAGAGCCTTTGGGCTGTCTATGACAGCGTGCTAGCGGCCACCGGTAACGATCAAGACGCTGTGGTTATGGATTTCTTCGCGGGAAGTGGCACGACAGGCCATGCCGTTATGGAGTTAAACAAAGAGACTCTCGGACGCCGCCGCTTCATATTGGTTCAATTGCCCGAACAGATAGCTGGCAATGATGAGTTTGTATCGATAGCTGAAATTACCAAAGAACGGCTTCGCCGTGCTGCAGAAAAGATCAAGGACAAGAACTCGAACTACGAGGGCGATCTAGGTTTTCGTGTATTCAAATTGGACACTTCCAACATCCGTACTTGGGACCCGATGCCGGATGATCTCGAAGGCGCGTTGCAAGAGGCCATTGACCACATCAGGCCCGGGCGGACCGAGCAGGACATCCTCTATGAACTGTTGCTGAAACTCGGCCTTGATCTTTGCGTGCCCATCGAAACACACTCGATTGCCGACAAGACCGTACACTTGGTGGGCGGCGGAACGTTGATCGCCTGCCTCGATGAGCGCATCACGAGCGAAGGCGCCGAACCGCTGGCTGCCGGAATCGCCGACTTGCATGCGGGGATCGAACATGTTGGCGAAACCACCGTCGTTTTCCGCGACAGTGCCTTCGCAGACGACATTGCGAAAACCAATGTCGCCGCCATCCTTAATCAGCGCGGCCTGGCAAACGTCCGCAGCCTTTAGGCGGCTGATGGCAAGGAACTATGGGCAGACATGAGCGCCTGTTGCAATCTATTATCCGGGGACGGTCGGACGCGAATATTCGCTTCACGGATTTGCGCGCTCTACTGTTCCATTTTGGCTTTTCCGAGCGGATTCGGGGGAGCCATCATCTTTTCGACAAGGACGGCATTATGGAAATCCTCAATCTTCAGAGCAAAGGCGGACAGGTCAAACCCTATCAAGTGAGACAGGTTCGGCATTTGATTCTGAAATACAAATTGGGGGAGGAAGACTGATGCACAAGTACGAGATCATTCTCTATTGGAGCAATGAAGATCAGGCGTTCATTGCTGAAGTTCCCGAGTTGCCTGGGTGCGTGGCGCACGGCGACGATCAGCAGACTGCTTTGCTGAACATTAATGATGCGATGGAGTTTTGGATCGACCGGGCCCGGGAGTTGGGGCGTCCTGTCCCGGAACCCAAAGGCGAGCGCCTAATGTTTGCATGATCGCCGGCAATTTCCGGGATTTCCGTTTGCGACCGAAACAGCGACAGTCGAGACCATGACCGCACGGCTTTCGTGATCCCTTTGCGTTCCCGATGAAACTGCGCTTCGAGCCTGACCTCGACTTCCAATTGCAAGCGATCGAGGCAGTCTGCGACCTGTTTCGCGGGCAGGAGATTTGCCGGACGGAATTCACGGTAGCGCAAGTCACGCAGGCTTCGCTGGCATTTTCCGGAAACACGGAGAATGACCTGGGTGTAGGCAATCAGCTTACTCTGCCCGATGATCGAATTCTTAAAAACCTGAACGACATCCAGCTTCGCAACAGCCTGCCGCCATCGGCAAATCTCGACTCGGGCGACTTCACGGTGGAGATGGAAACGGGGACCGGCAAGACCTATGTATATCTGCGCACCATCCTGGAACTGAACAAGCGCTTCGGATTCACCAAGTTTGTGATCGTGGTGCCCTCTGTGGCGATCAAGGAAGGGGTTTACAAATCCTTGCAGATAACGCGCGATCATTTCCGGTCGCTTTACTCGGGCGCGCCGTACGAATATTTCCTCTATGACTCGGCCAAGCTTGGCCAGGTACGCAATTTCGCCACCAGCGCGAGCATCCAGATCATGGTGGTGACGGTGGGCGCGATCAACAAGAAGGCCGTGAACAATCTATACAAAGACAGCGAGAAGACCGGCGGCGAGAAGCCGATCGACCTCATCAAGGCCACCCGGCCCATTGTGATCGTGGACGAGCCACAAAGTGTGGACGGCGGCCTTAAGGGTCAGGGCCGGAAGGCGCTCGCCGCGATGAACCCGCTTTGTACGCTGCGTTACTCGGCCACGCATTTGGACAAGCACCACATGGTTTATCGGCTCGACGCCGTAGATGCCTACCAGCGCAAACTGGTCAAGCAGATCGAAGTGGCGGCCGCCACGGTCGAAAACGCTCACAACCGGCCCTACGTACGGCTGAATTCAACCAGCAACAGACGCGGCGTCATCAGCGCAAAGGTCGAACTCGACGTGCAAGGCGCCGCGGGGCGGGTGCGGCGCAGCCAGCGAACGGTGCAGGACGGCGATGACCTCGAACAGGAAACCGGCCGGGCCGTCTATCGCGACTGTCGCATCGGAGAAATCCGGGTTGGTGGAGGCAGTGCATTCGTTGAGCTTCGAATCCCGGGCGGCGAGCACTTTCTCCGTGAGGGCGAGGCTTTCGGCGATGTGGACGCGGGCGCCGTTGCGCGCGAAATGATTCGACGGACGATAAGAGAGCACCTTGACAAGGAGACGCGTTTGCGGGGGCGAGGCATCAAGGTGCTGAGCCTGTTCTTCGTGGACTCGGTCCGGCACTATCGCAGCTACAACGAGGCTGGAACCGTGCTAAAGGGTGATTACGCCCGGATGTTCGAGGAGGAGTACCGGCGCTTGGCGCGCAACCCCAATTTCGCGTCCCTGTTCGAGGAGGCGGGTATTTCATCCGACCCCGAAGACGTTCATGAAGGCTACTTCTCCATCGATAGGAAAGGCGGCTGGACGGACACGGCCGAAAACAATCAGGCCAATCGAAAAAACGCTGAACGCGCCTACAACCTCATCATGAAGGAGAAGGAAAGGCTGCTCAGTCTCGATGAACCGCTTCGGTTCGTCTTCTCCCACTCCGCGTTGCGTGAGGGCTGGGACAATCCCAACGTCTTTCAGATTTGCGCCCTGCGCGACATGCACAGTGAACTTGAGCGGCGCCAGACCATCGGTCGCGGCCTGCGCCTGTGTGTCAACCAGCAGGGTGAGCGGCTGCGCGGTTTTGAAGTGAACACACTCACCGTGATCGCCCGGGAGAGCTATGAGGAGTTCGCCGAGAACCTGCAGCACGAGATCGAGGAGGATACGGGGTTCCGATTCGGCGTTGTCGGGCCACACCAGTTTGCGCAGATTCCGGTTGCCGGCGATAACGGAGAAACCAAACCTCTCGGCTTCGACCAATCCCAGGCGTTATACGACCACTTGCGGGCGCACGGCTATGTCGATTCGCAAGGACGCATACAGGACAGCCTTCGCACGGCGCTGAGGGACGACAGTTTCGTTCTGCCGGCGGAATTTGGCGCACAGCAAGCAGAAGTCATTTCCATCCTGCGAAAAATTGCCGGGCGCCTGGCAATTAGGAACGCGGATGATCGCCAAACTGTGCGTCCGCGCCAAGCCATGCTTGACGATCCTGGTTTCAAGGAGTTGTGGGACCGCATCAAGCATAAGACGACGTACCGCGTGGCCTTTGACAGCGAAGCTCTGTTGACGGAATGCGCGGCGGCGTTACGCGACGAACTCTCAATCCCCCAAACCAGATTGCAGTGGCGCAAGGCCGACCTCGGTATTGGCCAGGCAGGCGTGGAGGCAACTGAAATCTCCGGGGCGCAGACAATCACGCTCCGTGAAGACGCCATCGAACTGCCTGATCTGCTGACTGAGCTTCAGGACCGTACACAGCTTACGCGGCGCAGCCTTGTTCGCATACTCACTGACAGCGAACGGCTTACCGATTTCAAACGGAACCCGCAGATGTTCATCGAGCACGCTGCACAGGCCATCAATGGCTGCAAACGGCGAGCTTTAGTGGACGGCGTGAAGTACCAGCGAGTCGGGGACGACTCATACTACGCGCAAGAGCTCTTCAATCAGGAGGAGATCACCGGCTACATGAAGCACCTGCTCGATGCGAAGAAATCAATCTACGACAAGGTGACCTACGAATCGGAAACCGAGAAACGCTTCGCGGAAGACCTTGAGAGGAACATCGCGGTGAAGGTGTACGCCAAGCTTCCTGGCTGGTTCAGAGTGCCCACGCCGCTCGGCAGCTACAACCCCGACTGGGCCGTTCTGATCGATTCAGAGTCCGGCGAACAACTCTACTTCGTGGTCGAAACCAAGGGAAGCACCGCTCCGGCCGACCTCCGCGGCAGCGAACTGGGGAAGATCAAATGCGGAAAGAAGCATTTCAAGGCGCTTGAAGTCCGGGAGCCCGTGGCCCGCTACGAAGTCGCTACCAGCCTGGACGATTTGCTGGCCCGCGCTTGAGACGACGTCGCTGGCGGTCATGACGCGCGTCTTGACCGCACAGCAGGTTGGGCATGAAACTGCCTTACGGAACGAACGTGTCCTGTGAGTAATAGTCTCAAAGTCCGATTCAGCCGCGACGGCGACCAGTTTCACTATCTGTGGGCAGCCCGTCGCTGTTTACGGTTGCTGTCCGCGAAAGATGGCCTGACTGCGATAACTATTGAGGATCCTTCTCCGGACGAAATGAAAAGCGGCGGGGCCGTAGAAGCCGGGGAAGAAGAAATTGACGTTGGCGAATACTACGGAAGCGAAGCTCTCAAGAAAGCGACGCGTGTTCGATATATTCAGCTCAAGCACTCGACACAGAATCCGTCTCAACCATGGCCTCCTAGCGGGTTGGAGAAAACGATACGGGGATTCTCCGAGAGATACCAAGAGCTTCAGCGGAGGTTTGCGGAAGGCGGCTTTACTACGCCTGTCGAGTTTTGCTTTATCTCCAATCGCCCTATTAGCACGAGATTCATGGAAGCGGTTGAGGATGCGGCATCCGGAAATGCCAGCCGCCATCCGAACACGCTGAAGAAGCTGGAAGAGTTCACGTCCCTCTACGGAGAAGATCTTTCGGCATTCTGCAAGCTATTAGACCTTGAAGGCGAGAACGACGGTTATTTGCTTCAACGTGCCGACTTAGCTAGAGAAACCAGAGCCTACCTCCCCGGAAACGATGTTGACGCCCCGGTTCATCTCAAGGAATTGGTGACAAGAAAAGCCCTCTCCGAAAATGCGAGCAACCCGTGCATCACAAAGATGGATGTACTCCGGGTGTTAGGAGTGGATGAACGAGACCTTTTCCCGGCTCCATCCCGGATTGATGCTACGCAAGACGCCATAGCCCGGTCCCAGGAAACCGATCTTGTTGATCAGATAGTTTCCGCCAAAAGTCCCATTGTCATCCACGCTCACGGGGGGGTGGGGAAATCCGTCCTATCGCAGCGAATAAGCCATCATTTGCCTGAAGGCTCGACAGCGGTGGTCTATGACTGCTTTGGCAATGGAGAGTACAGGCGTAGAGGAAGCCTACGGCATCGCCACAAAGACGCCCTTATTCAAATCGCCAACGAACTGGCCGCGCGCAGGCTTTGTGACCCGCTGATTCCTTCATCTAACGCTGACGAGACAAACTACATGAGAGCTTTTTCTCATAGGCTGCGACAAAGTATCGCTGCGGTCAGGTCCAAGAACACACAGGCACTCCTATGCGTTATCGTGGATGCTGCCGATAATGCGGAGCTTGCCGCAAAGGAATTTGAAAGCGGACATTCCTTTGCGCGAGATTTACTGCGAGAGTCTCTCCCTGAAGGCGCACGGCTGGTCGTTCTATGCAGAACGGAGAGGCAAGATCTCCTTGATCCCCCAGCGCGCGCTTTGCGACTCGAACTGGAGCCGTTCAGCCGAGACGAAACCGCTTCGTTTCTCCGCAATACACATGCCCATGCGTCAGACAGCGACATTGAGGAATTTCACAAACTGACCTCGCAGAACCCCCGTGTCCAAGCGATTGCTCTGGGCCAAAGCATCTCGCTAGCGGCAGTACTCCGCTCATTAGGGCCAAATCCAACCACCGTGGACGACACGATAGCCGCGCTGCTAAGAAAAGCGGTGGAAGATTTGCGCGATACCGTGGGAGGAGGCGAGCAGGAAAAAATAGACTTGATCTGCGAGGCTCTCGCCACACTACGACCGTTTGTCCCGCTGAAGGTGCTTGCGGCTGTTTCCGGCTTAGAGGCCGCAGCGGTCCGAAGTTTTGCGAGTGACCTTGGCCGACCACTCCTTATTCGCGAGGACGCAATTCAGTTCAGGGACGAACCGGTTGAAACATGGTTTCGCGAACGCTTTTCGCCAAGCAAAGAACGACTGTCTGAATTCATCGAAAAATTACGGCCTTTCGCCCGTGATAGTGCGTATGTGGCCTCGACCCTTCCGCAGTTGATGTTCGAGGGTGGACAACTAGGCGAGTTGATCAACCTTGCTCTTTCTTCATCTTTACTTCCAACCAATCTCATTGAGAAACGGGATGTAGAGCTTCAACGCTTGCAGTTTGCGCTTAAGGCAAGCCTTCAGGCAGAACGATTTGCCGATGCCGCCAAGCTCTCCCTGAAGGCCGCTCAGGAAACTACGGGCAACACACGACAGCAGGCCCTATTGCGCGAGAATACTGATCTCGCGGCGAAATTCCTGGGGCCGGAGCGAATTCAGGAGATTGTTGCGAGAAGAATTTTTGAGAACCGAGACGGGATCGCGCAACAACAAGCTGCCGAGAAGACATGGACCGGATCCCATCACGCGTACGAAGCAAGCCTTCTTTCCTACCATCCCGATTTTCATGGAGACGCGCGCAGTCGCCTTCGAACAGCCTACGACTGGCTTGCTAACTGGAGCCGCCTGCCTGAGCACGAGCGAAAGCGCGAGCAGGTCGCCGAGGAAGATATTGCAGAACTGGCCTTGGCCCATTTCAATGTACATGGCGCGGAACGCTGCGCCGCCGAGTTGCGTGGATGGAGACCTAGGGAGGTTTCATACAGCGCAGGCCGCATAGTTGCACGGCGCTTGATCGACCATAAGCGATATGACGAGATAGATCGTCTGGCGTTTGCCGCCACAAACAATTTTTGCCTGCTGCTGGCAATCGGCCTTGAGTTGCAGTCAGTGCATAGGCATCCGCCGCCGCAGACCATAGGGCGCGCCCTGCGCCTGGTAATGAGCAAACGGGTTCAAATCAGCGAAAGTAACCTTGGAGATGGGGAAACCGTCCTCCCCTCCATAACGGCCCTTATCGAATCAGCTCTTGCCTACCAACTCAAGAGCAACAATGTATTGGCTTCGGTTTTGCGTAGGCACTTGCCCGAATCGCCGCCACGTGGCTTGGCCTCACGATTCAGCCGGCAACATTCTCCACATCTTCGCACCTATGCCCTGCACGCAGCGCTGAAGGGTGAAGATCTACAGTTGATTGACTTGGCTCATACTAAGCTTAAGGAGCAATTTGAGACTAGCGGAGCCTCCCACTCCTCCAACGAGTTTCAGGAATTCAAGAAACGAATTGGCTCGTTACTGCCGTGGTACAAGCTGTGGGCCAAAAACTTTCTGTCCCCAATAGACCCTGCCTACTTGGCAGCAGCAATCACTGAAACTCGTCAGGCATCCAGCAGTGCGGCGCGCGACTTCTATCAGGACAGATCAAATACTTCGGATGAGATCGCAAAAGTCTGGTTTGAAATCCTGACCTGCAGTAGCGAGATTGACAAGACCGCCTTAGAGGAATTCAAGGCTTGGTTGGAAGATCTGAATCACCCCTTGTACGTCCCGACTTGGAAAAGGCTCGCAAGGTTGGCCGTTCATACGCCGAGTTCCGGGGATCTTGCGTATGAGTTTGTTCGACGGGCGTTTGAACGCATTAAAGATGCCAAGGAGGATGCCGATTCCAAGGCGCAGACTTACGTAGAACTTGCTAGAACTATTCTGGCCGCCGACCAATCAGAAGCGAAGGAGTATTTCAACAAGGCAATTGAGGTGACGAGCAAAATTGGAGATGAAATCGTTGATCGTTGGTCAGCCATTCTGGATTTAGCAGACAGTGCCGCAAATCCTGAGCAGCCTTTTTCAAAGACCGCCTACAGGCTGGCCCGACGAGCCGAACTTGCATATCAATATGTCTATCGCGACAAGCATTTCCTTTGGGATCACACGGTGGAAGCAATTGCCGCTCTGTGCCCATCATCCTGCTTTGCGATTCTGAGCCGGTGGCGCGACCGGAACTTTGGGGAGCATAATAGGTTAATTCCGTACGTCAACGACTTCCTTCTTCGCCGTCGCTGCATAGACCCCAAGACAGCCGCCGCTTTCTTGGGATTTCGCGCGCCCTGGGATTACGGCCCTTACACGAGGATGGTGTTGGCGGCCTGCCCAATTCATTCCGACCGCGAAAAGGCGCTGAAATTTGTTTTTGGCTACATGCGCCTAGATGACCAATCAGAATCGACATGGAAGCATCTGAAACAGGCAGCCGGGGAACACAGTCTGGGCATACCTGAAATTGATTCACTTATCGAACTTGCGACGCGCCGGGGGGCGACCGCCGATGACGCCACTGGCTCGGGTGGCGAAAGAGGCGCAAGGAGCGATGGAAACGATGAGATCAAATGGGACACTGTTTTCCTCGACTTGGAACTTCACACGTCAAATGGGCTATCCCGTGCGTACGCCAACTTCAAGAATAACGATCCGCCTTTCCACTATGAAGAGTTCTTTTCTGAGTTATTCAAGCGAATCCCGACCGTCAAAGCAGTCCAAGTCATTCAAGCATTCCCGAATGTTATTGAATTTAACGGTTACGACTTCAAGTGGTTTCTTGAGCAAATACCGAGAAATTGGAGCCAAAGACAAGCCGTCAAATCGTCCATTGCAGATACAACTCGAATACTCTGCCGCCGATATTGCATGAAGATCGTCAGGGACCGCTATTGGCAATTTACCTATTGGCCCCTGCCAATAGATCTCGCTTCCAAGCTATCGGGGACTTCGGAGGCAGACCTGACGCTGGATGTTATAGCTGCTATCGGCAAACGATCCGA
Organism: Gammaproteobacteria bacterium; assembly: GCA_963666765.1. Classification (GTDB taxonomy): domain Bacteria; phylum Pseudomonadota; class Gammaproteobacteria; order Steroidobacterales; family Foliamicaceae; genus Foliamicus. The sequence goes on along the minus strand of OY762933.1, from coordinate 346,000 downwards.
AACTCTTGACGCTCGCCGCCTATTCACTCTCGTAGGATTATTGGCCTCTCACTTGTCCCGCGAAGAGGCATTGGATGCGTTGAATTTCGGCCTCGATCTCTTTAGCGATGCTCTCGACGATAACGACGGTGATGGTCCCTGGACCGCAACTCTGGCCCCACCGCCCGATATCAATACAGCTATCGCAGGATACATTTGGGCAGCGTTGTCAGCCCCACAAGGCGAACTTCGATGGGAAGCCGCTCATGTGGTGCGAGGTCTCTGTGCACTAAATGGTAGAGCTGTTCTGGATAGCTTGGTTGAGTTCGCCAGGAACGGAAACGGCGGGCCGTTCGCCGATTCCAGCCTTCACTTCTATCATCGGAACGGGCGGCAATGGCTCATGATCGCTTTGGCTCGCTCTTCAATCGAAAACCCGACCGTGCTCGCCCCCTACTGGAAATTCTTCATTCACTTTGCGCTCAAGGACGAACCGCATGTCGTGATTCGACACTTTGCGGCAAAGGCTGCTCTTGCCTTGGTTCAGAGTGGACACATCAATACGGAATCGAAAGAGGAAATCACCGCCATGCTTGTTTCCGTTAACGACTCCAAATTACCTACGGTATCGTCAACGCGGCATCACCGCGTTATGCACGATTCGACGAAGAGGAGCGAAACCCGCCGTTTCCACTTCAACCACGATATGACCCGGTACTGGTTCGACTCCCTTGCCATGAATTTTGCACAGAGCGTTCCATACATCGAGCACCAAATGGAGAAAACGATCTGCGATGACTGGCAACTCTCACAGCATGGGGACTGGGGGAGCGACGAACGTAATCGGCGCAAAATCTTTCGCAACCGCGAAACGTGGCATTCTCACGGCTCCTATCCAAGAACGGACGACCTTCGCTTCTACCTTGGCTATCACGCAATGATGGTCGTGGCCGGCAAGCAACTGGAAAGGGTTCCTCGTCATCAAGACCCCGAGGAACCCGAGAATGAATTCAGTGGGTGGCTTGGACGGCACCTGCTTTCCCGAGAGGACGGCTACTGGCTCGCTGATCGAAGAGACCCCGCGCCGCTTGAATGGCCGAGTTGGAAAGACGAAAAACAAGAGAAAAACTGGCGCTCGTCTGTGAAGCGATCGGATTTTGACCGGGTCCTTGGCATTGGGGGAAATAGATGGACCTTATGGGGCTCCTGGCAGGCTATCTCCGGACAGCGAGAGGAAAGCGTCTATATCGCAAGTGCATTGGTTGCGTCTGATCGTTCTTTTGCTTTGCTCAGGGCTTTACAAACAGCTACTAACCCAAGGGATTACCGGATACCTGATGCAAGGGACGAGCTGGAAATTGACGACTCGGGCTTTAGGCTACAGGGTTGGATCAAAGACCCTGAGCCTGAGACAGGACAAGACGAAGTTGATCCTTGGGCAGGAGCCATACGGTATCCGCCGCTGAAGCCCGCCGGATTCGTGCGTGATCTTTTCCAGTTACAGTCAGACACGGAATCTCGTGTCTGGGAGATTGAAGTTGACGGAGCGCGAAAGGAAGTCCTATGGTCGCAAATTTGGTCCAGCGGCGAAAACGAAGATAGTCAGTACTACGATACGGAAAGCGAATACGGGAGGCGTCTTCAAACTTCTCATGCGTTCATCGTCGAGTTGCTTGGAAAAGTGAAAATGGACCTTATTGTAGAAGTCCAGATAGAGCGCCGTCTCCTTCGGCTCAAACACGACACGCGCGAGTATGACTCGCCCGGATATTTCCCTCCAGAACACAGGATTTTTCTTCTGACAGAAGATGGTCGAACACATTCACTCTGACAGCGTCGTCGCGCTTGGCAAGAAGCTTGTTGACGAGCTTGGCCTGGATCAATCGGTTGATACGCTTGGCCGTTGGATGGCCCACTACGTAGCCGAGAAAATGGAAGCGGCGGAGTCCGCTACCGGCGATGCCCGTGACCAAGAGATGTCCGAATGCAGGAACGCCATTCTGAAACTTTGGGCTCACCGAAGTGAACTACCGAATGGTCAACGTCCGTTCAGGGAGTTTGAACGAGTGTTCCGCGCGCTGAGAAGCTTGGACCTAGACGATCCAACGCCGCGTTACTTTGCTCAAGCAAGTTCGGCAGTGGAACAGGACGAGGAGAGCGATGCAACCAAGCGATGGCTTGAAAAAGCGTCTGAAATTGACTCTGCAGCGAAAGCACTTATTCGCTATTGTCTGGCGAATGCGGCCCAGGATGCGGTGGATAGGTCCCGGGATTGGGTAGCGTTAGCGGAGGCAATCGCAAGAGATGAGGAAGCTGATATACGGGCGATTAGGGCCATTGCGGAGGGCACGGAGGTTTTCACACCAGAGAACCCGGACGATAAGTCAAGGGCAAGAATGGAAGAATTGCTCAGAAAATTAGAAGCATTTGCCACGGCCTCCGACGAGCTTTCATCACACTTGCGAGCACAGCTAAGTCAGGCGTCCTCCTGACTAGTCTTAGGCTTTCGTCGGATTGTTGCGTGAGTAGAGAAATGCGACAAGACCGCCGCCGGTGAAGACCGCCGCAGGTTGCGGCTAAGGCGCAAGAGAAAGTACGATTTAATGACTCAGCATTACATACGGGGAATACTATGCGGATCTCCGAGCGCGGTCAGATCACCATACCGAAGCCCCTGCGGGACCGTTTCCGGATGCACCGGAACGTGGAAGTCGAGATCAGCCCTACCCGCGAGGGGCTGCTCATCAGGAAGCGGACAAAAGCCCAACACCCGGTGGACCGGGTCTATGGCATTTTGGGCAAGGACGCTCTCGGCAAAAAAGTCAGCGTTGACGAATACATTGAGGAGACTAGAGGGGAGTAATAGCAGCCGTGGACTCCAACGTCTTGCTGGCTGTTTTTCTTACGCGGGACCGGGGTTCGTCTCCACCTATTGCCCGGAGCTTAAGAGGTCCGATGCACCGCAACTGCCCCTCGGGATGATTAAAGGCGTCTTGCGAATCGGAAACCGAGAAATGTTCCGCGGAATGCGGAATAGAAGAATCGCGGGCACCGCCGCCACGGTGATCGGCCTGGCCGCGCTCCTTTCCGGCTGCGGTGGCGGTGGGGGCGAAGCAAGCCCTCCGCCACCGCCACCGCCGGTTACGCCGCCGCCTCCTCCCCCCACGCCTCCCCTCGTCGTGGATCCGGATCCGGTTTCCGACAGCGGACCGGCGAGCTGCGTCGACGGCAGCGCCGGGGGTTTTTCGTGCATGGGCATCTCGCTCGAAAGCCGGCTCGCCCCTGAAAGCATGGAAGGAACCATGGGCAACGACTTGTGGGGATGGACGGATTCCGAGACCGGCAAGGAGTATGCGCTGATGGGCATGTCCAACGGCACGGCCTTCGTGGACGTTTCCGACCCGCAAATGCCGATATTCCTGGGCAGGCTGCCGACGGAAACCGTGGCGTCCACCTGGCGGGACATCAAAGTCTACCGGGATCACGCCTACATCGTCGCGGATGCCGCCGGCGCGCACGGGATGCAGGTTTTCGATCTGACCCGCTTGCGCGGACTCTCAGGACCGGCGGAGTTTTCCCCCGACATGGTCTATGACGGTTTCGAGCATGCGCACAACTTGGCGATCAACGAGGAGACGGGCTTCGGCTTCGCCGCATCGACGGAAACCTGCGAACGCGGTCTGCACATCATCAACGTACAGACGCCGATCAATCCGATGTTCGCAGGCTGTCACGACGCGGCGACAACGCATGACACGCAGTGCGTGGTGTACAGGGGGCTCGATGCGGCGCACCGCGACCGGGAAATCTGCTTCAGCTCCAACGAGGACCATGTCGAGGTGGTGGACGTCACCGACAAGTCTGCGCCCGTCACACTCTCGACGTCAACCTATCCGCAACTCGCCTACGTACACCAGGGATGGCTAACGGAAGACCACCGGTATTTTCTGCTGGGGGATGAACTGGACGAATCCAACCTGGGGCTGTCCACGCGCACCCACGTGTTCGATGTATCCGACCTGGAGGCGCCGGTGCACCTGTATGCCCATGACCTGGGTACGCGCGCAACCGATCACAACCTTTATGTGCGTGGCAACCGCATTTTCGAAGCCAACTACTCGACCGGCCTGAGGGTCCTGGAGTTCGATGATCTGGCAGAGGAAGAAATAGAGGAAATCGCCTATTTCGACACTTTTCCGGATAACGACGGGCCCCAGCTGCAAGGCGCCTGGAGCGTGTACCCCTACCTGCCTTCCGGGACGATCCTGGTCAGCGATATCCAGCGCGGGCTGTTCGTTCTTTCGATAGAGGAAACTCCGCGCTAGCAGCCTGTCGGACTTAGGGGCTGTATTTTCTTACAATTGGGTCGGTCCAGGCCATAGGGTAATCGAGATGCCGAAGTTTGTGGAGCGGGATTCGAGCCAAGCCTACCTTTTGCCTCCGGACCTTCGCGAGTGGGTTGCGTCGGACGACTTGGCGCATTTTGTTCTGGAGGCGGTGGAGCGGATTCCGATGGAATCGTTCAAGGTGAACGAGCGGGGCACGGGTTCGGCGCAGTATCACCCGCGGATGATGCTGGCGCTTTTGATTTACTGCTACGCGCACGGGATATTCGGTTCGCGTCGGATCGAGCGGGCGACGTATCGGGACATTGGGGTTCGGTATGTGACAGCGAACTGTCATCCGGATCATGACACGATCTGCACGTTTCGGCGGGAGAACTTCGAGGCGGTGGGGGAGGCGTTTTTGCGGGTATTGCTGATGGCGCGGGAGTTGCAGTTGCTGAAGGTGGGCACGGTGAGCGTGGACGGGACGAAGGTGGACGCCAACGCGAGCAAGCGCAACAGCCTCCGTCGGGATCGCGCCCATGCGCTTCGGGAGCAGTTGCGCGGAGAGATTGAGGACTTGCTGGGCCGCGCGGAGCGTGCGGATGCGCAGTCGGGGCCGGATGCGGAGAGTTTGCCGGAAGATTTGCGGCGTCGCGAGAAGCTGAAGGCGAAGCTGGATCGGGCGTGCGCCAAGTTGGATCGCCGTGCGCGTTCGCAGGCGGCGTTGGATCGGGCGGCGTATGAGCGCAAGGTGGCGGCGCGCGACAAGCGCGAGGGCCGCGCCAAGGGCGCGAAGATCAAGGAGCCGGGTAAGGAGCCGAGGCCGGAGGAGCAGATCAACCTGACGGATTCGGACAGTGCGCTGATGCGCAAGAACAAACGCAGCGAATGGCGTCAGGCGTATAACGCGCAGGCGGTGGTGGATGCGCACGGAAGCCAGTTGGTTTTGGGTTCGCGGGTGAGTTCCTGCGCGAGCGATAGGCGCGAGTTGGTTGCGGATGTGGAGACGATTCCCAAGGCGTTGGGCGAACCCGGCCGGGTGTTGGCGGACAACGGCTATGCGTCGGGTTCGCAGGTGGCGCGGCTGGAAGGCCGGGGCCTTAAGGTTCTGGTGGCGGTCGGGACGGAGGATCGTCGCCGTGCGCATGATTTTCGTCCACCGGTTGAAGGCCAGGCGGCGAAGGAGCCGAAGGCGGAATGGCTCAAGCGGATGAAGGAGAAGATGGAAACAGAAGAGAACCGGGCGCTGTATCGCTTGCGCAAGCAGACGGTGGAGCCGGTGTTCGGGATCGTGAAGGAGGCGATGGGATTTCGGCGGTTTTTGCTTCGGGGCCGGAACAAGGTGGAGGGCGAGTGGGCCCTGGTGACGCTGGCCTACAACTGCAAGCGATTGCACCGCTTGAAAATGGCGTAAACCGATGATCCGGCGAGTCGTATCTGCCTGTTTCGGCCTCCTGGGGCGCTTTCGTCGGCTTCCGGGAACCCCGGGAGGGCGCTGGCCGGGTTGCCGGAATTTCCCGCCCGTCGAATGCGGTCCCCAGGGCGGCCATTCGAGGCCGTGGGGAGCGGCACCGCAACCCACTACGGCAACCCTAAGCCCGACAGGCTGCTAGCCTGGCTCGATCATTTCATAGATCTCGACCATGTGGCCCGTGGGAGCACGCAGCAGAATGGTCATGGAGCGGCCGGTGCGGGACGGTCCGTAGGGTTTGACGATGTCGACGCCATGCGCGACGGCGCGGTCGTAAACGTCGCCGATGTTCCTGCCCATATGCACCAGCACCATGCCGCCATAGGCCGTCCCTGATTCCGGAAGGTCAAGCGCGGGAAAATCCGGGGTGTCCTCCACCATCAGCAGGGCAAACATGGCCCCGTCTTTCGACGTGAAGGTGGTGAAGTAGGTGGTGGAGTCTTCGTTCCAGCCCAGAGGATGGGCAAAGCCCGTGCGGGGTTCCGGATCGCCGGCGTATTCAAAGCCCATTACGTCCCGCCAGAACGTGATGGATGGCCCCAGGTCGGCCAGGCGGGCGAGCACCGTGGTGCGTATCAGGGTCGCGTAGCCCGGCTCGGCCTTGTGGCTGTCCGCCCGGGCGCCGGCAAGCAAAAGAACGCCGGCAAGCAATACAAGAAATCTGCGCATGGGTGTGCTCCCTGTTTTGGCCTGAAGGCAGTATAGGGCCGGGCTGCATCCAGATTGAAGACCGCCGGAGAGAGTGATCGGAACGAACAAGACCTCTTTCTTTTTTCCGCGCTAAACTAAGCGCGCTGCCAACCGGGGGAGACCCACATGATCCACATCAGTCAAAGACACCGCGCGGGCCTGCAGTTTCTGGGTTCGCTGCAACACTATTCCTCCAGCCACATTCGCGACGTTGCGCGGGAACAGTTCGCCGCCAGCGAGAAGGGACGAGAGCTTCTCGAGGCCGAGATCGAACCGGAACCGCGCGCCCAGTTGAAGCGCGCCCGCGAAGCCCGCAAGGCGGCGCTGGAATGTCCGGCGTATCAGCACGAAAGACTGTATCAGCGCTACGTGGCCGAAGAGAATTTCGTGCGTGCGATCCCCGCAGTGGAGGAAAAGCGCGAGGAATGCATAGAGTTATTGAGCCGCGAGCCCGAATACCAGGGCGGTTCGCTGGAACTCGACGACAGCGTGCCGATACCGAAGTACTACGAAGGCGTGGAGTGGCACCTTGAACCCGGCGGGTGGGACGGCTACGACCTCGCCACCCCGATGTTCATGGCTGGAGTGGCCCCGCATGTGTTCTCCCGCGGCGGCTATGCGGCCGTTGAGGTGGACCAGGACATCCGCCGGCAGCGCGTGGACGTGGTAAGCCTGCTGCCGAAAGACCATTACGACCGCATCTACGAGCCCGGATGCGGCGGGTTGGGAGCGCTGGCAGCCTGCGCCAGGGTGTATCCCGACGCCGAACTGACCGGCAGCGACATCTCGACGTCGCTGCTCAAGGGCGGGCACAAGGCCGCGCGCAACATGGGAATACCCATTCACCTGAAACAGCGCGACGCACGCGACACGCGCGAGCCGGACGAGTCGTACGATGCCGTGCTCATGTACGCCCTGCTGCACGAAATGCCGGTGAAGGTAAGCATCGACACGATCCGCGAGGCGTACCGGATTCTCAAGCCCGGCGGCGACATCGTGATCAACGACCCGCCTCCGTTCTGCCGGGTGGACGCGTTTCAGGCCGCGATACTGGACTGGGAAAGCGAGTACCGCGGAGAGCCCTTCTTCAGCGCCGCCTGCTCGATGGACTGGTCCACAGTCCTGGAAGAGGTCGGCTTCAAGGTGCTTGAGGCGCGCGCCCTGGATTCACGGGGCTATCCCTGGGTCAACGTTGCAACCAAGCCTTGAGCGCTTCGCATAGGGAGGGCGGGGCGCCCTCGCTCCCGGCATGACCAAACCGCCGAACCGCCCGCTTACCGGCGACGAGAGCCTGGATCGCCTGCTGCGCATGAATACGGAGCTTCTCTCGGAGCTCTGGATCCTGCGCGACCGGGTGATGGTCCTTGAGAAAATCCTCGAGGAAAAAGGACTGCTGGACGCCGAGGCGATTGACGATTACGCTCCCTCGCCGGAATTCGGCGAGATCCTGCAGGACGAGCGCGACCGTCTGGTGCGGCGCGTGGCCGGCGCGCCCTGGACCGAGGATTTCACCTGGCAGTCACTCGTCGAGCGCGGCGGGCGGTAGCCTGCGTCCGACCCAGGCGAAATACACCGCCGGGACCACGAGCAGCGTAAGCACGGTCACCGAAACCATCCCGCCCAGCATGGGCAGTGCGATGCGGCGCATCACGTCGGCGCCCAGCCCGTCGGTCAGGAAGATCGGGGAAAGCCCCGCCAGCACCGTGAGCACGGTCATCAGGATCGGCCGCAGGCGCAACGCGGAACCAACGCTGATCGACAGCGCCAGCTCTTCCTGGTTGACGGGCCTGTCCTCGCGCACGTGGTTGTCGATGTACATCACCATGACCACGGCGGTTTCGGCCGCGACTCCGCCCAGGGCGATAAAGCCGACCGCAACGGCTACGGACAGGTTGTAACCGGCCAGCCATACCGCCCACAGGCCGCCGATCAGGCCGAAGGGCAGCGACAGCATGATCATGGCGGTGCGATCAAGGCGGCCGAAATGCAGCATGAGCAGCAGGAAGATCAGGCCGGTCGCCGACGGTATGGCGACGTTGAGCCGTTCGGCCGCCGCCTGAATCTGCTCATAGCGGCCCGACCACTCGATGGCGTAACCCGGCGGCAGAGTCACGATGCGATCAACCAGGCGCCGGGCCTCGGCCACGTAACCGCCCAGGTCGCGCCCTTCGATATCCACAAATACCCAGCTTGTGAGGCGTGCGTTCTCCGAGCGGATCATCGGGGGTCCTTCGGTGAAGGTCACGCGGGCCAGTTCGCCCAGCGGTATGTGCGCCCCGGTGGGCGTCGGAACCAGGATGTTTTCCAGATCGGCGCTGGTCTCGCGAAACGGCCGGTCGTAGCGCAGCATGATGTCGTAGCGCTCCCGCCCTTCCACGCTCTCGGCCAGCTTCATGCCCCCCAGCGCGGTCTGGATCACCGACTGGAACACACCCATGTCGATGTTGCGCCGCGCAAGTTCCGAGCGCTCCGGCTGGATTTCGAGGTAATTGCCGCCCAGCACCCGTTCGGCAAGCGCCGAACGGGTGCCCGGCACCGAGCCGACCACCGATTCCACTTCCCGTGAGAGACGCTCAAGTTCGTCGAGGTCGTCGCCGGTGATCTTTACGCCCACCGGCGTGCGCACACCGGTCGAGACCATGTCCATGCGGATATTGATCGGGTAGCCCCAGGAATTGACCAGGCCCGGCATCCCGAGCCGGCTGTTCAGGTCTTCGACAAGTTTCTCCGGCGTCATCCCTTCTCGCCATGCGGACTGCGGCTTGAGGCGTATCCAGGACTCGATCATCGTCAGCGGCGCCGGGTCGGTTGCCGTGTCCGCGCGCCCCGCCTTGCCGAACACGCTCTCGACCTCCGGCGCCGCGGCGATCACGCGGTTGGTCTGACCCAGCACTTCGCGGATCTTCGTGGAGGACACGCCCGGCAGCGTGGTCGGCATGTACAGCAGCTCGCCTTCGTACAGGGGCGGCATGAACTCCGACCCCAGGCGCGACAGGGGAACGGCGGAGCTGGCGATCAGCACGGCGGCTACCGCCGCGGTGACCCATTTGTAGCGCAGGGCCGCGCGCAGACAGGGTGCGTACAGGCGGGCCGCGAATTCGCTTGCCGGGTTGCGGACCCGGACCCGGCCACGCAACAGGAGAAGGATTAGCACCGGCACCAGCGTTACCGACAGCAGGGCAGCGAAAACCATCGCGTAGGTCTTGGTGAATGCCAGCGGTGCAAACAGGCGGTAGCTCTCGCCGGTCAGCGCGAACACGGGGAGAAACGAAACGGTAATGATGAGCAGGGAGAAGAAGAGTCCCGGGCCCACCTCGCGAGCAGCCTGGATCACGGCCCGCGTCCTGGCGCCGGAACCTGAACCGGGGCCGATTTCCGAGACCCTGCGATTGGCGTTCTCCACCATGACGATCGAGGCGTCGACCATGGTCCCGATGGCGATGGCGATTCCTCCCAGGGACATGATGTTCGCCGTGATGCCCTGGGCGGACATGATCACGAAAGCGCCCAGCACGCCCAGCGGCAGCGTGATCAGCGCCACGAACGCCGAGCGGATGTGCAGCAGGAAAATGACGATCACCAGCGCGACGGCGATGCCCTCCTCGATCAGCTTGCGCATGAGATAGGAGACTGCTCCCTCGATCAGCGGCGAGCGGTCGTAAGTGGTGACGATGCGTACGCCATCGGGCAGCCCGCGCTCAAGCTCCCTGAGCTTGGCCTTCACGCGCCCGATGACTTCCAGTGCATTCTCGCCGTCGCGCATGATCACGATGCCTGCGACCGCCTCGCCGGCCCCGTCAAGCTCCACGATGCCGCGGCGCAGAGCGGGACCTTCCACGATGCGGGAAACGTCAGCCAATGTGACCGGCGTGCCGTCCTCCGCGTACACCACGACCTGCTCCAGATCCAGGCGGTCCTCCACGTAACCGGAGGAACGGATCACGAATTCACTTTCGCCCTGCTCCAGCACACGGCCGCCCACTTCGCTGGATGCCGCACCCACGGCCTCGGAGATTCGCCGGATCGAAACGTCGTACGCGCGCAGCTTGTTGGGATCGATCAGCACCTGGTACTCGCGCACGAATCCGCCCACCGAGGCCACTTCGGCCACCCCGTCGACACCCGCCAGTTCGAATTTGAGGAACCAGTCCTGCAACGAGCGCAGTTGGGCCAGGTCGATGCGGCCGGTGTCGTCCACAAGCGCATACTGATATATCCATCCCACGCCGGTTGCGTCCGGTCCGATCTGCGGCCGTGCGCCCGGCGGCAATTCCGCGCGCAGGCGCGTAAGCGCCTCGACCACGCGCGACCGCCCCCAGTACAGGTCCACGTCGTCCTCGAAGATTACGTAGACGAAACTGGTGCCGAACATGGAGGAGCCCCGAACGTCCCTGGCCTTCGGCAAGCCGAGCAGGTTCGCCGACAACGGGTAGGTCACCAGGTCCTCCACGATCTGCGGCGACTGTCCCGGGAACTCCGTGCGGATAATGACCTGCGTGTCGGTCAGGTCGGGGATGGCGTCCAGCGGCGTCCTTTGCAGAGAAAGCCAGCCCGCCAGCGCAAGCCCCGCAGCCAGCGTAAGGACGATGATGGGATTGCGCGCCGACCAGGCGATCAGGCCGGCGATCGCCGAGTCCGAAGGGTTCCGGCCGGCCAGCTTTTCCGCGGGATACTCCGCCACGGCTAGTGCCTATGCATTGAGTGGTCTGCGGCGCCTTCGTCCGCCTCCGAATCCAGCTTCGCAAGGCCCTCGCGCAGGTTGGCCTCGGAGTCGAGCATGAACTGCCCGCTCACGACCACACTTTCACCCGCGGCCAGCCCCGCCAGGATTTCGGTGCGGCCACCCCCCGCGACGCCCGTCTGCACCGTCCGGCCGGCAAACCGGCCGGCGCCCAGGGCAACGATCACGTGCTCTCCCCGGCTGTCCCGCAGCAGGGTCTCGGTCGGTACGGACAGGCGCGATTCACCGGCGCCCAGGCTGAATTGAATGTCCGCGTAGGCGCCGGGGCGCAGTGCTCCCGAGGCATTGTCCACTTCGATGCGAACGTCCGCGGTACGCGTCCTGGGGTCGATCGTGGGGTAGATGTAATCGACCCTTCCCTGCTCGGCCACGTCGGGCGCGCTGGGGAAATGCAGAAAGACCGGCTGGCCGGCCGACACCAGGGCCAGGTCGGCTTCGGGAATGGAGGCAATGACCCAGACCCGCGCGTACGACTGCAGCCGCATGATCTCGGTTCCTGGCTTGAGGTAGTCGCCATCCCGCACCGCCAGGCCCTCAACCGTTCCCGCGGCTTCCGCATACACCGGCAACCGTTCTATCACCTCGCGTCGCTCAAGCAGCTGATCAATGGCGGCTTCCTGCATGCCGTCGGATAACAGCCGTTGCCGGCCGGAGTCGATGCGTGCCTGACGGCCGGCCTCCAGCGCCGCCAGAAAATCCTTCTGTGCGGCGATCAACGCGGGGCTGTACACGCGGTAAAGCAGCGCGCCGCGCGCCACTTCGTCGCCCTCGGCGCGAATTGCAAGGTCCTCGATCCAGCCTTCCAGCCGCGACACCGAAACCGACTCCAGCCTCTCGTTGCTTACCACATTGCCGAACGCCCGCACGGACTGATCGAAGTAGGCGGTCTCCACCGGGGCCGTGCGCACGCCCATGATCTGGATCATTGCCGGCGAAACCTGCAGCTCGGGGCCCCGGGGCTGACCCGGTTGCGGCCCGCGTGAGGCGGCTATGAGGTCCATGCCGCAGATGGGACATTGTCCGTCGGGATCGGGGGAAAGAATTTGCGGGTGCATCGGGCAGGTGTATGTCCGCTCCGCCGGCGCCGTGATCCGGGACACCAACTGTACCTCTTCAGGGGTGGGTCCGTTGTTTCCGCAGCCGCTGATGGCAATGAGCATAAAGAGCACCGCGGCGCCGCATGACAATCTCGAATTCTTCATGACGTCACCAGGAGGGAATTGAGTCGGGCCAGCGCGCTGTCCCGCCGCGCCCGTTCGCCCGCGATCCGGGACAGCAGGATCAGTTCGGCCAGCTCGCCGTCGATGATCGGCGAGTAGTCACCTATTCCGGATTCGTACTTCGTACGCTGCGCCGCCACCTGTTCACGAATGGCCGAGACCTTCGCTTCCAGCGCCTCAATCGCAGCCTCGGCAGCACGGCGCCTGGCGTCCAGGGCCGCATACCGCGCGGCGCCGGCCCTCGCGGCGGCCGATCGCCGATTGACGGCGCTTTCCCGCCGCGCCCTTGCCGAGCGCAGGGCCGGGGCCTGCGAACGGTTGCCCCAAAGCGGAACGCTGAAGGTCACGGCCGCCGAGACCCAGTCATCGCCGGGAAAGCGAACGTCCGTGCCGCCGGAATCGCGTTGCTGCCAGGTCAACTGCAGGCCCCAGTCCGGTTTCCAGGCGGCCTGCGCCCGCATTACGCCGGCCTCGGCCACGGCAATCTCCGCCTCGGCCACGCGCACGGCGTGAAAGGCGTCCGGACTCCCCGACCAGCCCGTGGGTTCCAGGGGCGGCAAGGACACATCGCCGGCGCCCCCGACCAGGTCGGAAAGGCGCGCTTCCGTATCGGCTCTTTCCCCCTCGAGGTCGGACAGCGAACGGGCCACTTCCGCCCGCTGCAGGTCGATTTCGGCCAGCCGGAAAAGGACCGGCCGGCCCGCGGAAATCTCGCCCTCGACGATCTGTTCCAATTCGGTGTAGAGGGAGTCCTGGCGCCGCAACAGCTCAACCTGTTCCGAGATGCGGCGCCGCCCGACCAGGACGGCGATCAACTCCGAGCGCATGCTCGCAAACTGCATGGCCTCTAGGGCCTGGTTGCGGGCGGCACTTTGCCCCGCCTGCGCTGAACGCGCTGCACGCGCGCCCTGATTGGGTATCTGCTGGCTGACGCCCAGCGCCTTGTTGGTGGGCAGATACGTGCGAAACGAGGGGTCGAAAAGGGGAAAGTTGTTGATTCCCACCGACACGACAGGATCAGGCCAGGCCTTCGCGGCCAACGCGTCCTCGCGGTAGGCCTCGGATTGCAGGCGTATGGCCGCAAGCGCCGGATGTTCTCTCAGGCGCGACTCGAGCTCGGGGAAACTCTGCCCGAAAAGGGCCGGCGCACCCAGCGCGAGGCCGAGCGAACACGCAATTATGGAAAGGAAATTTTGACTTTTTTCAGCCATCTTGATCTCCCGCTGAGGGAAGTGAGCCAACAGGTGTGCGCACCGGGCGCCCGCCCGGTGCGAGCGTTGCGCTCGACGGCTAGATCAAGAGGCGCTGTTTCAGGAGGACAGGCGTTTGAACGGCCCTTGCGATTGCGGGCGGAGGTCCGATATTGCGAACCGTGCGCGGGCGAACGGAGACGGCGGGATGGCCCGCAATTGCCGGCGCGGGATTGAACTCGGGAAGATGACCGGATGCAACGGCCTTGGCGGCCAAAGGTGCGGGAGCCGATTCGTAGTCGCCGCAATCGGCGCATTTCGAGGGTTTTCCGTGCTGCGAATCAGCATGTCGCGTCTGAGGGGACTCGTTGCAGGAGGGATCTTCGGCAACCGTCTCTCGGCTGTGGGCCAGCAAGTCCTCCAGGCAATGGCAAGCCAGGGCCGGCTGTACCACCAGAAAGGCGCCGGTCAGTGCAAGCAGTACGCGTCGAAGAACTTTCATCCGTGCTCCGATTATACGCTTTCGCGTCGAAGCCCTTGAGCTGCAAGGCCTTTTTGGATCCGACCCATTACCCCGGAGAATCAGCCTTGTCCCGCCTCAACAGCAACAGCAGCGCCGGCCCAAGCACCAGCAGCACCATCGCCAGCAAGAGCACCTGACGATACGAACCCTGAAGGTCAAAGGTGAGCCCGAATATCGGTGGGGCGACCGCGGTCACGAAAGCCTGACAGATCATGATCAGCGAGTACACGCGCCCGTAGGATGCAAGGTCGAATTCGCCCGCAATCATGAAGGGCAAGGCGGCAAATTTCGCGCCCGCGGACACTCCCAGGCAAAACGCCGCGCACACCACCATCCACACGGGAAGTTCCGGCAAGGTCAGCAATCCGCAGGCGCCCGCCCCAATGGTCAGGGTCACAAAAACCAGGCCCGGCGCCCACAGGTAATCGAGAAGGTATCCGGCGCCCACTCTTCCCACCATGATGAAAAGCCCGATCAGGCCGGTCAGCGCCGCGGCCTGCGCCCTTGCATAACCGGCGTCCTCAAGGATGGGGGCAAAGCTGGAAACCAGCCCCGAGACACCGAAGGTCGCGCCGCAGAATGCGATCGCCATGATCCAGAAGGTACGGGACTGAATCGCCAGCCGGAATCCGGAGCTGGGCTTGACCTGCCCCGCCCGGGCAGGCGCTTCGTTTTCCCTGGACGGGCGCTCGGGCTGCTTGCCCGGTTCATCCTTGAAACCCAGGACGAGGACAGGAACCCCCACCAGGAAAATGAGCGCCGAGATTCCGAAATAGCCCGCGCGCCAGTCGAAGTTCTCGATCAGGGTTGCGACAAAGGGCGGGAGTATCAGGGCCGCCAGTCCGCTTCCCGAAAGCAATATGCCAAGGGCCAAGCCACGCTTGAGTTCGAACCACCCGGCCACGAACCGTGTGAGCGCGATTGAGGAAGCGCCCATGCCAAGGATGGTTGCGAGCACCCAGGAAGCGTAGAAGCGCGGCAGCCAGTCGCTGCTCGTGCCGATGATCACCATGCCCAGGCCATAGCCCACCGTGCCCCAGATCACCAGGGAGCGGGCGCCGTAGCGATCGCAAAGCCATCCGACGAGCGGCGCCAGGCTCGCCGCGGTCATAGTGGCAATCGTATAGCTCAGGGCCACCTCGACGCGCGACCAGCCGAAGGCCTCCCCCAGCGGGATCGTAAACACGCCCACAAGGTAAATCGGGATGGTGCCGAAACTGAACACCTTGCCGACCAGGGCCGCACCCAGCGGCCGCCAGCCGCGGCGAAACTCGCTCCAGGGACTGTTCGGGCCCATCCGGGCTGTGTCAGTGCCCCGCGACGGGACCGCGGCCTTTCTTCAGGAAAAGAAGCAACGCCGGGCCCAGCACCAGCAGTACGACAGACAGCAGCAAAAGCGAGCGGTAGCTGCCGGTCTGATCGAAGGCGTAACCGAAGATCGGAGGACTGATGGCGGTTATGACCGCCACACCTACCACCAGCAGCGAATACACCCGGCCGTAGGACTCAAGACCGAACTCGCGGGCAGCAAGATACGACAGGGCGTCCCACTCCGCGCCGGCCGCCAGGCCCAGGCAGAAGGCAGCGAGAATCACCAGCCACACCGGAAGCGCAGGCAGAATCAGCAGGCCGCAGGTGATGGCGCCGCAGGCCAGCGCCACGAAGGTCAGTCCGGGGGCCCATAGCCTGTCCAGCAGATAACCCACGCCCAGCCTTCCCACCATCACGAACAGACCGATCAGGCCGGTAAGCGCCCCGGCCTGCGCGGCCCCATAGCCGACGTCCCGGAGGATCGGATTGAAGCTGGAAATCAGTCCGGCAATGCCGAAAGTGGCGGCGCAAAAGGCAATCGACATCAGCCAGAAGGCCCGGCTCTCCAGGGCCAGGCGAAAGCCGCGCACCGGCGCGCCTCCGTTGGAGGCGTCCGCGTTCCCGGACGTGTTGACGGGCGCCACCGGCTTCGGGGCGTCCCTCAGTCCCGCCGCCACCACCGGAACGCCGATCAGCAGGATCGCCGCCGACAAACCGAAGTAGCCCGCCCGCCAGCTGAAGTTCTCGATCAGGCTGGCCACGAACGGAGGAGCGGCAAAAGCGGTAAGTCCGCTGCCCATCAGCATGATGCCGAGGGCCATGCCGCGCTTGCGCTCGAACCATCCCGCCACGAAGCGGGTAAGCGCTATCGCCGAGGCGCCTACGCCCAGCATGGTCGCCAGCGACCAGGACGCGTAATAGCGCAGCAGCCAGTCGCTGCTGGTCGCGATGATCGCCATGCCCAGTCCGTACCCGATGGTTCCCACCAGCACCAGCGGGCGGGAACCGAACCGGTCGCAGAGCCAGCCGACGAGCGGCGACAGGCTGGCCGAGGTGAAAGTGGCGACGGTAAAACTGAAAGTCACCTCGGCGCGTGACCAGCCGAAGGCCTCTCCCAGCGGAACCGTGAAGACGCCCACCACGTAGATCGGAATGGTGCCGAAGCTGAACGCCTTGCCGATGACGGCGGATGCCAAGGGTTTCCACCCCCGGCGGAACTCATTCCAGGGACTGTCCGAATCCATTGCCGCAACATACGCGCATACGCCCGGCGAAAGCAAGCGCCCCGGACTAGGCCCAAACCGGCGCGCCCCGTAGAATACGTCCTCTTTGCCTTCGCCAGGGTAGCTGCATCTTGAATTCCCCCGCGACCGAGCCCCCGACTGTCCCCTTCGCCCAGCGGCTGACCTGGGGCGCGGGCTCGCTGGCCACCATCAGCTATCTCAACGTGTTCACAGCGCTTGCGCTTTATTACCTGACGCTGGTGCTGAAGATGGACCCGGCGGTTGCGGGCCTGCTGATCACGCTGGCGCGACTCATCGACGCGTTCAGCGACCCCGTGATGGGCTGGGTCACCGACCACACCGACACGTCCATGGGCCGGCGGCGCCCTTACCTCCTGCTGGGCGCGGTCATTTGCGGCGCCTCGCTGCCGGCGGTGTTTTCAATGCACACACTCTTCGGAGGCCTGCCACCTGCCTGGGGCGCCGTATTGATCGTGCTGATCTTCTATTCGCTGGGCTTTACGATCTTTAATGTGCCCTATCTGACCATTCCGGTGGAAATGACCCGGAATCGAATCCAGCGGCTCAGCCTGATGAGCTACCGCTCGGCGTTCATGATGGTGGGCGCCATGCTGGGGGCCGCGGCCGCCCCAGCGCTGGTGGAAGTGCTGGGGGGCGACACCGATCCCGGCGCCTATCAGAGCATGGGGCTCATGTTCGGATGCCTGGTTTTGGTTTTCATGCTGATTCCGTTCTTCGGCACCCGCTCCGCTTATGCGGCGCCGCTCGAGAAGCAGCCCAGTCTTACGCTGTGGCAACAGGTGCGCACCGTTGCCGCCAACCGCCCCTTCGTTCTGCTGATCGGCGCCAAGTGCACCCAGTTCATTGCGCTGGCCGTGACCGGCGGCACCTCCGTATTCATGTTCACGGTGGTTCTGAAGCAACCCTTTACGCTGCTTCCCTGGCTCGCGCTCGCCACCACCTTCACCATCCTTGGCAGCATTCCGTTCTGGAAATGGTGCGGGCAATTCATGACAAAGCGGCGTGGCGTGCTGATCGGCGCGGCGGGAGAAGCCCTGGCCAGCCTGACCTGGCTGCTCGTGGGCCCGGAGTGGAGCCGCGAGGCGCTGATCGTGTTCCTGATGGCCCGGGGCGTAGTCGGCGGTTTCTTCGGGTCCGCGATCCTCTTGTATTCCCAGGCCATGTGGCTGGATACCATCGACCATGACCAGGAGCGCACCGGGCTGCGTCGGGAAGGCCTCTACACCTCGGTCTACGTGTTCGTCGAGAGGCTGGGCTACTCCGCCGGCCCGCTGCTGGTGGGCCTGTTCCTCGGGGCCTCCGGATTCGACGCCAACCTTGCTCCGGAGAACCAGCCTGCCAGCGCCGTTACGGCCGTGCTGATCTGCATGGTGGCCATACCTGCAATCGCCCAACTGGGCATGCTGTTCTTCGTCTGGCTTTACCGTCTTCCAGAAATAATTGACGGTGAAACAAGGATATAGAAATCACTATTAATACATTACATTAAATATATGAACACCAGCCGTACTCGCAATCTCACTCTCGACGGTCAACCGTACCGCTATTACGACATCACTTCCCTTGGCGCGGAACGGGTGGGGAAACTGCCCTACTGCCGCAAGATCCTGCTGGAGAACCTTCTACGGAGCGCGGACGGGAACGCTCCCGTGGACGGGCTGCTTGACGCGCTTACCGGGCAGTCCGAACTGGAGTTCAGTCCCGCCCGCGTCATCCTGCAGGACTTCACCGGTGTGCCGGCGGTCGTGGACCTGGCCGCCATGCGCGACGCCATGGAGTCCCTGGGAGGCGATCCCGAGGCGATCAATCCCCTGGCGCCAGCCGAACTGGTGGTGGACCACTCGGTGCAGGTCGATCATTACGCCAGTCCCGATGCATTGGCCCGCAACAACGAGCTGGAGTTCAAGCGCAATCGCGAACGCTATTCCTTCCTCCACTGGGGCCAGCAGGCCTTCCGCGAACTGAAGGTCGTACCTCCCAATACAGGGATCGTTCACCAGGTCAACCTGGAACGGCTGGCGCGCGTGGTCTTCAGCGCCGAACGAGACGGAGAGACCCTGGTTTACCCGGACACGCTGGTCGGCACGGACTCTCATACCACCATGGTCAACGGGCTCGGCGTGCTGGGCTGGGGCGTCGGTGGGATAGAGGCCGAAGCGGCGCTGCTCGGCCAGCCCATCACCATGCTCCCTCCGCCGGTGCTGGGCGTGCGCCTGCACGGCAGCCTGCGCCCCACCGCCACCGCCACGGACCTGGTGCTTACGGTTACCGAGGCGCTACGCGCGAAGGGCGTCGTGAGCTGGTTCGTGGAATTCTTCGGGGAGGGCCTGAACGGCCTTTCGCTGGCGGATCGGGCGACTCTGGCCAATATGTCGCCGGAATTTGGAAGCACTTGTGCCATATTTCCTGTTGATAGTGAAACAATACGCTATCTTGAGCTGACAGGACGTGACCGACGGCATGTGGCCTTAGTGGAGGCCTACGCCCGCGCGCAGGGCCTTTGGCGTGACAACGGCAGTCCCGATCCGGAGTTCGACAATACGCTGGATATCGACCTGGACGCCGTCGTGCCGTCCATTGCCGGTCCCCGGCGCCCGCAGGACCGGATCCCGCTCACGCAGAGCAAACAGGCCTTCGCCTCGGCGCTGAAGGAACGTAGCGGGACCTCCGTTCCATTCACGGAAGAGCGGCCCGGAGACGGCGCGGTGCTGATTGCGGCCATAACCAGCTGCACGAATACCTCCAACCCGTCGGTAATGATGGCGGCCGGCATGCTTGCGCGCGCTGCCCGCAAGCGCGGGCTCAAGCCTCCGGACTGGGTCAAGACCAGCCTGGCGCCGGGCTCCAGGGTGGTCACCCGTTACCTTGAGTCCGCGGGCGTCCTGGACGACCTGTCGGCGCTGGGCTTCGAGATCGTGGGCTACGGATGCACGACCTGCATCGGAAACTCGGGGCCCTTGCGCGAGGACATCGCCCGTCATGTGGAGGAATCCGGCCTGGGCGGCTGCAGCGTGCTGTCCGGCAACCGCAACTTCGAGGGGCGGATTCATCCGCTGGTGTATTTCAACTACCTGGCCTCCCCTCCCCTGGTAGTGGCCTGGGCACTCGCCGGGCGCATGGACGTGGACCTCGAGAATGACCCCCTGGGAGTGGATTCCGGCGGTCAACCCGTCTATTTGCGCGATATCTGGCCCGACTCCACCGAAGTACAGGCTGAAGTGGCGAAGCACGTGCGCGCGGCGCAGTTCGAGGCGGGTTATGCCGGCGTATTCGACGGCGACGAACGCTGGAATGCGCTGGACAGTCCGGCGAGCAGCCGGTATCCCTGGAATGAGGACTCGACCTACGTTCGCCGCCCGCCCTTCTTCGACGGCATGTCGACGCGGCCCGAAGAACCGCAGGCGGTCACCGCCGCCCGGGTCCTGGCGCTGCTTGGCGACTCGGTCACCACAGACCACATCTCGCCTGCCGGGGCCATCCCTGCCCGCTCGCCGGCCGGTCAATGGCTGAGCGAACAGGGTGTCGAGCCCCGGGAATTCAACTCCTACGGCTCGCGGCGCGGCAACCACGAAGTGATGCTGCGCGGGACATTCGCGAACCTCCGCCTGCGCAATCGCCTGGCAGGCGGCGTGGACGGCGGCTGGACGCGGCTACAGCCCGACGGCGAGGTAATGAGCATCTACGACGCCGCCATGCGCTACGGCGAAGAGCAAACGCCGCTGGTGGTGCTGGCCGGCAAGGAATACGGTTCGGGCTCCTCGCGCGACTGGGCGGCCAAGGGTACGGCGCTATTGGGCGTGCGCGCGGTGATCGCAACCAGCTTCGAGCGAATCCATCGCTCCAACCTGGTGGGCATGGGCGTGCATCCGCTCGAATTTCCCGAAGGGACGGATGCCGCAAGCCTTGGACTGGACGGCAGCGAAACGTTCGACATCTCCGCCCCGAACGGCGCAAACGTGATGGTGCGCGCCACGCGCACCGACGGTTCCACGGTCGAATTCGCAGCGAGCTCGCGAATCGACACGCCGAAGGAGCACGAATATTTCCGGCATGGAGGCATTCTTCCCTACGTGTTGCGCCGCCTGGCGGCCTGAGGTCCACGCGTGACGGGGCCGCCAATCCTCGCGGTGCGTGAACTGGTCAAGGACTATGGGGCGGTTCGGGCGGTTCGCGGCATTTCCTTCGATGTGCCGCGCAACTGCTGCTTCGGCCTACTCGGGCCGAACGGCGCCGGCAAGACCACTACCGTGGAAATCATCGAAGGCGTAACGCCCGCCACTTCCGGCGAGGTGCTGTACGAGGGTGAGAAAGCCGGGGCGAAATTCCGCCAGGATTCCGGCGTTCAATTTCAGACAGCCGCCCTGCAGGACTTCATCACGGTGCGCGAAACCCTGGAAATGTTCCACCGGCTGTACCGGCGCCGCGCCGATATCGACCAGGTGATCGCCGACTGCGCGCTGGAAAAGCTCGAGAAGCGCGACAACCGCAAACTGTCCGGCGGACAGCGCCAGCGCCTGCTGCTGGCCATCGCACTGGTGAACGATCCGGAAATCCTCTTCCTGGACGAGCCCACAACCGGCATGGACCCGCAGGCACGGCGTAATTTCTGGGAACTGGTGGAGCGTATCCGCGCGCGCAACAAGACCATTGTGCTGACCACGCACTACATGGAGGAAGCGCAGGCTCTGTGCGATGAAATCGTGATCATGAACGAGGGCGTGATCATCACGCAGGGCGCCCCGGACACGCTTCTGAAAGCGCACTACAAGGAAATCATCCTGGAACTGCCCGAATCCGACCTTGAGGAACTGCCCCCGGAGTTCCCCTTCCACACCTACCGGCGCAACGGGCTGGTGGAAATTCACACCGATGACGCCAACGAGGCCATTACCCGGCTGAGCCGCGCGGGTGCGCCTCTCGGCCGACTGAACATTCGTCCCTTCCGCCTGGAGGACCTGTTCCTGGACCTGACAGGCAAGGAGCTCAGATCGTGATTCAACGCATTCTCGCCATACTGCACGCGCGCAATCTCGAGTTTCTGCGCGACAAGGCCACGCTCGGCTGGAACGTGGCCATGCCTCTGCTCCTGGTGGCGGGCATGGCGGCGATCTTCTCCGGCGGCGACCGCGCGGCCTACAAGGTCGGGCTGGTGCAGGCCGAACAGGAGATCAACACGGCCGCGCACCCCTACCTTCAGACCCGCTATTTCGACTTCATCGCCATGGACCGGGAGCAGGCGATCGAACAGGTCGCCAACCATCAGCTCGACCTGGCCCTGAACCTGAACTCCGGAACGTACTGGATCAATCCTGAGTCGCCCGGCGGATACTTCGCCGAGCGCCTGCTTGAAGCTTCATCGCAGGAAGGCGAATGGCAGCGGCAGCAGTCCAGCGGCGATCCGATCACTTATGTCGACTGGCTGATCCCGGGCATCCTCGGCATGAACATCATGTTCAGCTGCCTGTTCGGCGTCGGCTACGTGGTGGTGCGCTATCGGAAGAACGGATTCTTGAAGCGCCTGAAGGCCACCCCGCTGCGGCCGGTGGAATTCCTGTCCGCCCAGATCATTTCACGCCTGATGCTGGCGATCTTCGTCACCCTGCTGCTCTACGGGGCCACGCGCCTGCTGCTGGACATTCGCATGGAGGGCAGCGGGCTGGCGCTGTTCCTGGTGGCGGTGCTGGCTTCGATCAGCCTGGTGTCGATCGGGCTGGCCATGGCGGCGCGGGTGACAAGCGAGGAACTGGCGGGCGGGCTGCTGAACATGGTCACCTGGCCGATGATGCTGCTGTCCGGAGTGTGGTTTTCGCTGGCCGGCGCGCCCGGCTGGGTGCAGCAGCTATCGAACATCTTTCCGCTGACCCACGCGCTTACGGCTGCGCGCGAGATCATGCTGTACGGAGCGGGAGTGATGGACGTGCTGCCGCAATTGCTCATCCTTACCGGCATCACTGCCGCCTTCCTGACCATCGGCGCAACCATGTTCCGCTGGCGCGGCGCCTGACCCGATGCGGACGGAAATCGCCGGGGACGTCTTCACCGCATTGCATTCCGAGACAGCCCCGAAGGGAACACGCCAGTGAAGTTGGTTGATATTGGCGCCAACCTGGCGGACGCGTCGTTTGACGAAGACCGGCAAGCGGTAAAGCAACGCGCCATTCAAGCCGGCGTGCAGCACATGATCGTGACCGGGACGGGGCTGGAAGAAACGGAGCGGGCGCTGTCCCTGGCGCAGGAGGACCCGGAAACATTGCGGTGTACTGCCGGAATTCATCCACATCTGGCTACCCAATGGTCGGATTCGCCCCAACGGGCCCGGCAGAGGCTGGGCCGGGTGCTTAACAATCATCTGGCGGTGGCGGGGGGCGAGTGCGGCCTGGATTATTTTCGCAACCTGTCGCCGCCGGTAAAGCAGCGTGCCGCTTTCGCGGGCCAGCTTGAACTGGCGGTCGAGCACGGCAAGCCGGTTTTTCTCCATCAGCGCGAAGCGCACGACGACTTTCTGGCAATCCTGAAGGAACATGAGCTCCGCGAGGCCGGTGGCGTAGCACATTGTTTTACCGGCGGGCCGGAGGAAATCGAGAGCTACCTGGAACTGGGGCTGTATATCGGAATTACCGGGTGGATATGCGACGAACGCCGCAACCAGGACCTCTTGCGAGCGATTGCCGTGCTGCCGCCGGACCGCGTGCTTCTGGAAACCGACAGTCCCTACCTCCTGCCCCGCCATCCCTACGTCAAGCCCAGGAAAAAGCGCCGCAACGAACCCGAGTTCCTGCCGTATGTCGCCCTGGCCCTGGCCCGGCACATGAACGTGGACGCGGAAGAACTGGCCGCCGCCAGCCGCCGCAACACGCACGCGCTTTTCGGTTGGCCCGCGCCCGAAACGGCGCAGACCGGCTCCCCATAGCGTCAACAAGCCCCAAGACATCATGCTCCGCCAGGACCGCTTCCGAAATATTGCCATCATCGCCCACGTGGACCATGGCAAGACCACGCTGGTTGACAAGCTGCTGCGGCAGTCGAGCACCCTGGATTCCCGCGCCGTGCTGCCGGAGCGGGCGATGGACAGCAATGACCTGGAACGCGAGCGCGGCATCACGATTCTGTCGAAGAACACCGCGCTCTCCTGGCGCGATTGGCGTATCAATATCGTCGACACGCCGGGGCACTCGGATTTCGGCGGCGAGGTGGAGCGGGTGTTGTCCATGGTGGACAGTGTGCTGCTGCTCGTTGATGCCGTGGAGGGTCCGATGCCGCAGACTCGCTTCGTTGCGCAGAAAGCTTTCGCGCGCGGCTTTACCCCGCTGGTGGTCATCAACAAGATCGACCGGGACGGCGCACGCCCGGACTGGGTAATGGAGCAGACATTCGAATTGTTCGATCGACTGGGCGCGACCAATGAGCAACTCGACTTTCCGGTGATCTATGCGTCCGCGCTCAAGGGCTATGCCAGCACCGACCCCACGGCCAGAAGCGGCGACACAAGCCCGCTGTTCGAGGCGATCGTCAAGCATGTCCCGCCTCCCGATGTCGATGCGGATGGGCCGCTGCAACTGCAGGTTTCAAGCCTCGACTACGATGCTTACGTCGGCGTGCTGGGGATCGGCCGGATCTCTCGAGGCCTCGCGGACCTCAACCGCCCGATCACCGTGGTCCAACCCGGCGGCTCGGCACGCTCCGGGCGGCTCCTTGAACTATTCGGGTTCGAGGGCCTGGAAAAGAACCGGGTGCAGCAAGCGGGCGCCGGCGACATCGTGGCCTTCAGCGGTATCGCCGACCTGAAGATTTCCGAAACCATCTGCGACCAGGACCGTCCCGAACCGTTGCCTGCCTTGCAGGTGGATGAGCCCACCATCAGCATGACATTTCAGGTCAACAAGTCGCCGTTCGCCGGGCGAGAGGGAAAATACCTGACAAGCCGCCAGATCCGCGAGCGCCTTGAGCGCGAACTGAAACACAACATCGCACTACGGGTCGAGGGCACCGCCGACCCGGACAAATTTCGCGTTTCCGGCCGTGGCGAACTGCACCTGTCGATACTGATCGAGACGATGCGTCGGGAGAGCTTCGAGCTGGCGGTTTCGCGCCCCGAGGTGATTGAGCGCGAAATCGGGGGCGCGCTGTGCGAACCCTGGGAGCGGCTGACCGTTGACTTCGGCGAAGCCTACCAGGGCGCTGTCATGAGCCGCCTGGCCGAACGCCGTGGCGAACTGTTGGATATGGCCCCGGATGGGCGCGGGCGGGTACGCCTGGACTACCTGATCCCGGCCCGCGGGCTGATCGGCTTTCGGACCGAATATCTGACCGCAACCGCCGGAACCGGCCTGCTCTACCACGTGTTCGAGCGCTACGATCGGTGCGCGCCCGGCGAGATTGGCCAGCGCAACAATGGCGCCATGGTGTCGATGGTAAACGGCAAGGCCCTCGCGTATTCGCTGTTCAAGCTCCAGGACCGGGGACGCTTGCTGATCGGCCACGGCGAGGAAGTCTATGACGGCATGATCGTGGGCGTGAACAAGCGTAGCGCCGACCTCCCGGTCAACCCCACCAAGGGCAAGCAACTCACCAACATTCGCGCCGCGGGATCCGACGAGAACCTCATTCTGACCCCCCCGCTGCGTCTGACCCTGGAGCGGGCCCTGGAGTTTATCGACAGCGATGAACTCGTGGAGGCAACACCGGGCAATATCCGCTTGCGGAAAAAGCTCCTGACCCAGGGAGAGCGCCGCCGCGCCAGCCGGCAACGGGCCTGACCTTTCCGGCGCAGCACCTTCCGTAACCTGTCGCCGCCGGAGTCACGGCGCGCGGCCTTGGCCGGCCAACTTGAACTGGCAGTGGAGCACGGGAAACCCCTGGCCTAATCGGGCTCGAATAGCATCGAGAATCGGCTCTACAGCCCGCGTACGCGATAGCGCCAGTCGCGGAAATGCAAGTCAGCAATAGAATCTGCACAGCTTTTCAACGGGAGTTCCCCATGAGCGAAGAAATCATCCTTTACACGAATCCCATGTCGCGCGGACAGATCGCGCGCTGGATGCTGGAGGAAGTCGGCGCCGAATACCGCACCGAGGTGCTCCAGTACGGCCCCGATATGAAATCCGAGGACTTCCTGGCCGTCAATCCCATGGGCAAGGTACCCACGATCCGGCATCGCGGCATCGTGGTTACGGAAGCCGCCGCAATCTGCGCCTATCTGGCCGACGCGTTTCCCGAAGCGGGACTGGCGCCCCCGCCGAAGGAGCGCGGCGCCTACTACCGGTGGATGTTCTTCGCTGCCGGCCCCCTTGAGTCAGCAACCATCAACATGGCTTTGAAGCTCGAGGTCCCCCCGGAACGTGAGTCCATGATCGGCTACGGAAACCTGGAGCTGGTCCTCGACACGCTCGAAGCCGCGGTAAGCGCAAGCGAATTCATTGCGGGAGCGAACTTCAGCGCAGCAGACCTGTACGTGGGATCGCATCTCGGCTTCGGCTTCCAGTTCGGTTCGCTGGAAAAGCGCCCGGCCTTCGTGGATTACTGGTCCCGGCTTGAGAACCGCCCGGCCCGGCTCCGCGCCGTCGCAATCGATAACGCGCTAATGCCGCAATCTAGCCAAGAAAGGGAGTGAGCGCGGCAAGCTCTGCAGGTATTTCCTCGTGGCTGGAACGGCGCGAGAGCAGTTCTTCAAGTTGCGGCGGTGGTGCAACCGTAGTCTCGATCAGCGGTTCGACCACGGTTTCGAACTTGGCGGGATGGGCGGTGGCGGCGATGACCCAGTTGCCGTCCGGCGCACCGGCTTCGGCAAGTATCTCGCGGCAGGCGTCCACGCCGGCGGCGGTATGAGGGCATAGCACCACCCCGGAATCCTCGTGTTCCCGGCGGATCCGCTGGCGAATCCGCTCATCGCCAACGCTCGTGGCACTGACGGCGTCACGAATACGGCCCACATCGCCGTTGAAGTGGTGGCGAAGCCGTTCCATGTTGCTGGGATCGCCCACGTCCATGGCGTTGGCCAGCGTGCCTATGCTTTCGCGCCCCCGGTATTCGCCGCTGGAAAGGTAGTCGCCGATCGTGCGGTTGGCGTTGGTCGTCAGCAGGATGCGGCCGATGCCCGCACCCATCTCGCGCGCCCACAGGCAGGCCACACCGTTGCCCATGTTTCCGGTGGGAACGACGAAATGGCTCCCTTGGCCCGCCTTGATCGCGGCCCAGGCGTGATAGGCGCTTTGCGGGAGCAGCCGCCCTAGATTGATGCTGTTGGCCGAGCCCAGCCGCACCCGTTTGCGCAGCCCGGAATCCGCGAAAGCCTGCTTGACAAGACGCTGACAGTCGTCGAACGCGCCGTGCACGGCGAGCGCCTGGACATTCTCGTCCCAGCAGCCCAGGTGGTGCTCCTGGCGCGGCGAAATCCGGCCCTTGGGAAAGAGCACGACCACGCGGATCTTGTCCCGGCCGGAAAACGCCGAGGCAACGGCCGCGCCGGTATCGCCCGATGTGGCGACCAGGATGGTCAGCGGCTGTGACGATGCGGGCTCGTCGACGAGGATGCGCTCCAGACACGCCGACAGGAACCGCGCTCCGTAGTCCTTGAACGCCGCCGTCGGGCCGTGAAACAGCTCCAGCAATTGCAGTCGCGCGCCGTTGCCCGCCGGCGACAAGTCCACCAGTGGAAGCGGATAGGCGAAGGCGTCGGCGCAGATTTCCGGCAAGGCGCCGGCCAGGGACGACCCCTCGAAATAGGGAGCCAGCATGCGCTGGGCCAGCTCCGCCGGAGTGGCCGTTTCCGCCAGCGCCCCGCGTTCGAAGGCCGCCAGGCGCTCTGGCACAAACAGGCCGCCGTCCGGCGCGGTGCCGGTCTGCAGCACGGCTTCGAGCCTGGCGGGACCGCTGCCGCGGGTGCTGTAGAACGCTGTCATTGCAATTGCCGCTAGCGCGGCGCGCCCAGCATCCGCGCCAGGCGCAGCAGGTCCGCAAAAATGCCTCCGGCAGTCACCTCCGGCCCCGCTCCGGGCCCCTGAACCACCAGCGGGCTGTCGCTGTAGCGGGCGGTGCGGAACAGGAACATGTTGCTGGTGAGATGCAGGCGGGCAAAGAGATGGTCCCTGGGCAGCGTCTCCAGCCGCACCGACGCCCGGCCTTCACTATCCAGCCTTCCGACATAACGAAGAACACAGCCCTCTTCCTCGGCCTGTTCAAGGCGCCGCCGCATATCGCCGTCATAGCGGCCCAGCCCGTCGAGAAACTCCTCGACCGTGGCTTCCGACAGCTCTTCCGGGGCCAGGCTCTCCACTTCCACATCGGCCAGGTCCATGCGCAGTTTCAGCTCCCGGGCCAGGATCAGCAGCTTGCGCGCCACGTCCATACCGCTCAAGTCTTCCCTGGGGTCCGGCTCCGTATAGCCCGCATCGCGGGCCTGGCGCACGACCTGCGAAAAATCCGAATCGGCGTCCAGCGCGTTGAAAAGATAGGCCAGCGTGCCCGAGAAAATGCCTTCCACGCCCAGCACCTCGTCGCCGGTGGCAATCAGGTCGCGCAGGGTCTCGATTACCGGCAGCCCGGCGCCCACGTTGGTCTCGTACAGCATGTGCACGCCGTTTGCGCGGCGTAGTTCGTGAAGACTTTCGTAGGCCTGGTGCGGCGCGCTCTGTGCGCGCTTGTTGGGCGTCACCACGTGGATCCCTGCGCGGAAGAAATCGGCGTAGCGGTCGCTGATCGACTCGCTGGCCGTACAGTCCACGATCACCGCATGCGGCAGGTGATCGGGGTTTACATGCGCGATGAAACGCTCAAGGTCCAGTGTTTCGCCGTCATCAGCCAGCGCCTCGCGCCAGCTGCCCGGATCAAGGCTGCGAGACGCCAGGTGCATGCGGCTTGAATTGGCGATTGCCCGCACCCGGAAGTCCAGGTTGAAATTCTCCCGCAACTGGTCCGCGGCCCGGGCAATCTGGTCCAGCAGTTCGGCGCCGACGTTGCCCACGCCGATCACCCCCAGCGAAAGCGTGGTATGCGAAAGGTAAAACCCGCCATGCGCGGCGCGCAACGCCCGGGTCGCGCTGTCGCCGGTCACCACGGCGGATATGTTGCGTTCCGACGATCCCTGGGCAATCGCGATCACGTTGACTCCGGCGCGTCCCAGCACGCTGAAGAACCGGCCGGCCACCCCGGGAATGCCGACCATGCCGTCGCCCACCAGCGCCAGCACGTTCACGCCGTCATCCCTCGTCACCCTGCTGACCTGCCCCAGGCCCATTTCCTGGGCGAAGGCATCGCGGGTGACCTTCTCGGCCCGGTCCGCGTGCGCCTCGGGAGTCGCAAACGTAATCGAATGCTCCGAACTCGCCTGCGTAATCAGCAGCACCGAAACCTGCGCCTTGCTCAGCGCATGGAACAGCCGGTCGGCGGTCCCGGGCACCCCGATCATCCCCGAACCCTCCAGGCTCAGCATCGTGACGTTCTCGATCATGGTGATGCCCTTGACCGGCTCGTTTCGATCGCCCTCGGCGGAAATCAGCGAACCCCGCAGATCCGGCTTGAAGCTTGAGCGAATCCACACCGGGATCTTTTTGCTCACGACCGGACCCATGGTCTGCGGATGAATCACGCGGGCGCCGAAATAGGCCAGCTCCATGGCCTCGTTGTAGGACAGCTCGCGGATCACGTGCGACTCCGGAACCCGCGCGGGATCGGCGCTCATCACGCCCTCCACGTCGGTCCAGATGGTGAGCGACTCCGCGTCCAGCAGCGCGCTGAATATTGATGCCGAGAAGTCACTGCCGTTGCGGCCCAGGGTCATCTGCAGCCCGCGTCCGTCACGGGCGATGTATCCGGTGACCACGCGCACGGGGGTGGGATCTTCCTTGAGAAGACGTTTCAGGTGTTCCCCGGAGGCCTTCCAGTCCACCACCACGCCCAGCTCGCCGGGCTCCACGCGCAATACGTCACGCGCGTCCAGCCACCTGGCGTGCCGACCGGCCTCCGCGCCGCGCTCGCTGATCAATGCCGCCAGCAGGCGCGCCGACCACAATTCCCCGCATCCCGACACGAGGGCCTCCATTCGCGGCCCCGCCGATCGGATCAGCACGGCCGAATGCAGAATGTCCGCCACGTCGCGGCACTCCCCCGCCTGCGCCTGGAGCAGCGCGCCGCGCCGTTCAGAGTCCGAAATCAGTTCTTCCGAGACCGCCGAATACCGTTCCTGAAGGGTATCCAGGGCGCCCTGCCACTCGTCGTCGCCGGAAATCGCGCGATCCAGCAGCGCAAACAACGCGTTTGTCACGCCCTGCATGGCCGACACGACCACGGCCACCTGCGACGCCGGATCGCCCAGCACGATCCCGGCCGCGCGTTCGAAACCGCGCGCGTCGGCCAGGCTGCTGCCGCCGAATTTATGAACAGTCCAAGTCATGGGTATAGGTAAGGAACGTGGTTCCCCGAACGCTTGACTCAAGTCAAGCCGGCAATTATTACCGCATTAACCCGAATATGCCCGCAACATCTCCAAAACTAGCTGAAAAAAACCGGCACCGACTACTCTTCGTCGCTGGATGCATGAGATCAGACTGGCGCGCGCACCGTCGGCGCCAGACGGAACAATCGCACATGGCCACGTACGGTGTCCACGATCGCATCCCTCGTTTGAGCAGGCATGCCGGCGCGCTCTGCAGCAACGAAAGACTCCTGCAAAGCGTCGTCGGTGGATTTCTCCAGATCATCGAACAGTGTATCGACCTCGGCCTCCGCGATGCCGGCGGCCTGGGCAGTCTGATAGAAGTGCCTGGGGAGGATTGTGTGGACGCGGTAATGCCGGTTGTTTCCTATGGCCATCGCCAGCTTGATCTTCTGGGCGGCCAGCTTCGGATGGTAGGGCGCGGCGCTCATCACGTCGTAGATCGGAGCCAGTGAAAACCCGTCGGGCCGAAGAAAGATCGAGAAGTTCTTCGCGTGGCCGTCCGGAGCGGACAGCAGCCAATAGACGATCTGCGACTTCAAAAAAGCCAGCCGGTCGGCATGCGGCGTGCTGGCCTGGTGGAGTAAATCCAGAATGTGCCGGATGCCTGGGCCGCCATGCGATTCGTATTTTCTCGCGGGGGCCACGCCGAGCGCCTGGCAGAGATCTTCCTGCGGCAGGCGATAGAGAACCCCGTCCCGCCATTGACGATCAAACCGCTTGACGACCAACACGGGCTTGCCGTCGTAATGCTTGATCTCCGCCCTGGCGCTCGCCAGACCAAAACCCGCGCACAGTTTCAGGCAGAACCATTCGTTCCAGGGCGAATCCGCAAGGCTGATCCCGTCACGGAGGATCCCCATGGCCGGTTTGAAAATATGCGAGGTCGGCGTGCTTCCCAGAGGAAGGCGCCAGACGTTATCGAGTCGCAACAGCGCGGTCTTGTCCTGGGCGCCACCCAGGGAGATGCGAAACTCCTTGCCTTCCGAAACCCCGGTGGCCACGCCCAACGGACGCTGAATCAGGCCAGCAATGCGCTACGCGATATCCGCTTGGCTCAATGGGCGTGAACGCATCGCCTTTGGACTCTCAGCCTCTTCGCCCGGGCGCAGGAAGCGCAAGGCGCCCACGCAGTCTCGCCCGAGTTCGGCAAGGAGATCGAATACACCATCGCTTTCCGCGCCGGTGCGAGCCGCGAGAGCCTCGCGAATATCCGAGTTGTCCGGCAGCAAGCCGTCAAACACCCGATCGACAACCAGCCCGGTCCGTTCGCGCGAGGACAAAGGCAGCGACAGTGAAATGGGAAATGCCAGCTCGGAATTCAGCCACGAATCGTGATACCGGAAAACCGTTGCCCCGTCGGCCTTGCGGACGTAAATGCCCACCAGTTTGCTGCCGAGATAGACGCTCAAGGATGCGCTTCGCGCCATATCAATACACCGAAGGATCAAATGGCCTGGCCTGCCGGGCGGCGACCTTGAGATCCAGGTCCAGGGCGGCAAGCACCTTCACCATAGTGTCGAGCCTGGGGGTGCGAATACCGTTCTCCAAATCGGAGATCAATTGCTGACGCACCGATGCACGCCGGGCCAGATCAGACTGCCGCCAGCCTTTCTTCTTGCGGGCTGCGTATACTGCGGCCCCCAGCGTTCGGGCGCTGCGGATAGTGGTTTGCCGCACCATATCTATATACCCCTCTTAGAAGGTATATAGATTATACCTTTCTTATAATGTAAATTATTTTTACCTTATAAGAGAGGTATACCGCTTGACGTTTGGAGACCAAATGAGCAGGACTGTTCTTTCAACAGTTATTGCAGCAGAAACAGCGCCAGACCAGGCCAGAACGAGACTATGACCAGTGCAATCAGCATGAGTGCAAGAAACGGCAGCACCGCCCGGCAAATCTCCCCGAACGACTCGTTGAACGCGGTCATGGCCACAATGATGTTCAATCCCATGGGCGGTGTGAGGTAGCCCATCTCCAGGTTCACCACCATCACCACGCCGAAATGCACGGCGTCCATGCCTTGGGCCACCGCGATAGGCTGAAGCAACGGGGACAGGATCAGAATGGCCGAGCCGATGTCCATGAAGCATCCGACAAGCAGCAGGAAGGCGTTCATCAGAAGGATGAAACCGGGAAGCGAGTCAATGCGCGCCGTGAGCCATTCCACGGCCATGTCCGGAACCTGCTCGTAGGTCAAGAATACGTTTAGCGCCAGCGCCATCATCAGGACCGGAAACAGCGAACCCATCAGGCGCGTGGTGCTGGTAAAGACGTCGATGACATCCTTGAAACGCATTTCGCGGTGAATCACGATTTCGACAAAGAAGCCATAAACCACGGCGATGGACGCGGACTCGGTAGCAGTGAAAAAGCCGCTGTAGATACCTCCCAGGATGATGACCGGCATCAGCAGTGACCAGATCCCCTCCTTGAACGCAGCCGCGATATCGGGAAGGCGCCATCCGCCCAGCCGGAAGCGCCAGTTACGGGTGATTGCATAGGCGCTCATGAAGCCGGTCAACAAAAGGGCAGGCCCTATGCCGGCAATGAACAGCTCGGAAATCGAAGTCTGTGTCATGACGCCGTACAGAATGAGCGGAATGCTGGGCGGCACGACGATGCCCAGAGTGCCGGCAGCGCACAGGGCGCCGAGGGCAAAGCGTTTGCTGTAGCCGGCTTCCAGCAACGCCGGATACATCACCGCGCCAATGGCCAAAAGGGCCACGGTCCCTGAACCGGTCACGGCGGCGAACATGGCGCATGACAGAACCGTGGCGATCGCAAGGCCGCCTGGAACCGGCGCCGAAAGCGCCCGCGCCAGTCGGATCAGTCGGCTTGCGATGGCGCCTCTGGCCATGACCGCTCCCGCCAGCAGGTACATGGGGATCGACAGCAGCACGTCACGATTGAGACCGTCCCAGCCGTCGTTGATGATGTTCTGTATCTGCCCGTCGCCCCAGAACCCATAGGCCAGCCCGGCGGCGACGCCCAGTACGACCAGCAGGTTCTGCCGCAGCGCCAGCAGCACGAGCGCGGCGGCCGCGATGCTCAGCGCGCCGATCATGTTTTCAACTCCGTTTGCGTATCCGCCAGCGCGCCCTGCTCCGGCGGCTTGAGGTCCGGCCATCGCGCGTACAGCCCGTGGCGCAGCGTGGCGAGCGCAAAGACCAGTGGAATTACGCCCTGAATTGGCCACACGATGATGCGCAGGACCACGGAACGCACGTCCAGCAGGTAGGTCTCCCGCACCAGGTCGAACGCAACCACGGTGAACACCAGGCAGAAAAGCGTCATCAGGACTTCGCTGAAATGATCGAGAAACGGCCCCCAGGATTTTGGAAGCCAGCCATCGGCAAACCGCGGCCTTAGATGCGAGTTCGCGGCGGATGCCAGCCCGATGCCGAACATCACCTTGATGATGTTTGCGTACACCCCGATCTGTCGCGCCCAGTACAGGCCGGAACCGCTGATCACGCGGATCGCCACGTCGCTGAAGATCACCACCACGAGCAGGGCGAAAGCGGTGCAGGCAACGGCCCGCTCCACCTGGTACAGGACAGCAAGAAAGCGCCGTGCGTCGTCCTTCACCGCAGATTCCTCCTGCTCACCATCGACACAACACTAGTTCAGGTCGCGCGCGACGCGCAGCCCCACCCGGGCGCTGCGAAGCCAGTACGGCGCCCAGTCACGCTTCGCGGACCGGACGTACCAGGCCTTGGCCTGCCAGGCGCCCCCGCGTATCAGCCGCTCGTTGCAATCCTCGCTGGCGGATTCCCCCGCGCTCGGGACCGTGTACATACATCCATCCACCCATTCCCAGACATTTCCCAGCATGTCGTAAACCCCATAGCGGTTGACCGGAAATCTTCCGACAGGCGCTGTAAGCGGATACCCGTCCCGGCAGGGAAAGAAATGGCTGTCCGCGGCGGAGGGATCTGCTTTCAGGTAATCGGCGGCATCCAGATCCATCACGTTCGCAAAAGCGCACGCTACGCGGCGGTTTGATACGCCGATGCCGTCCCAGGGCCGCGCGGCCTGGGTCCGGCTTCTGGCGACATACTCCCATTCCTCGTCCTTCAGCAGCCGGTACGGCTTTCCCGTCTTCTCGGCCAGCCACTGAGTATAGGCCTGTGCATCGGTGAAACTCACACATACAACGGGTTCGTCCGGACTCTGCGGAAAACCCGGATTCGACCAGGACCACACGGAGCCGCGCGCGCCCCATTGATTCGCCTGAAAGTTCCAGGTAATGCATTGCCATTGGGTTTCGTAGCCCTCCTCGGCAACGAAAAGGGAAAACTGCGCGCGGGTTACTTCGGTGACGGACACGGCAAACGCCGCGTCCACGCTGGCAGGTTCCTGGGGCGTCTCGTTAGCTGCGTCCCGCAAAGGCGTACCCTCCCCAAGCGCTTCCCCCGGCGGCGAACCCTTGATGAACCGCCCCGGCGGAATGACCACCATCCGCGGACAGTTGAGACAATCCTGGAATACTTGACCGGGCTGGTAGCCATCAGGTCGGCCGTCCCCGGCGAGAACCGGGCCCAGAAGCGTCACCTGGCCGATCAGGAACGCGAACGGCAGAATTCCGGGACGGAAACCGGCAGGCACCCTCAGCGCCCGCGGATGGCGCGTGTTTCCTCAAGCTCGGGTTCCGCTACGCGCCGCAGATGAAACTCGAAGGTATCGTGCTTGCGGTCGGCAAAGTGAGGAACGCGGTAGAGCGCGGACATGCCTTCGAGAATTCGCGAAATGCGAATGGGCCCCACGTCCATGGTCTCGAAGCCAAGTTCGCCGGCCAGGTCCATGACCCAATGCTTGGATGCCTCATCGTTCCCGGCCACCATTACCGTAACCGGGCCGTGGGCGCGCGCCGGATCAAGCACGATGTGAAATCCCACAGTATTGAAGGCCTTCACGACCCGGGCGTCCGGCGCCGCATCCTGCACCATTTCGCCCGAAGAGGTCCCGGCGACGGGCTGAGGCAATCCCTCAGGGCCCTCCCGGACCGCATTGCCGGCATCGATGACCAGCTTGCCGGCCATGTGCGGTTCAAGTCGCGTCACTACATCTTCCGCGGCAAACCAGGGAACCGCCAGAAATACGATTTCTCCCTCTGCGGCGGCTTCTTCCTGCGACTTGGCGCTGGCGTCTCCAGGCGTGCGGTCCAGCAGAGTCCGGATCCTCTCACTGCCCGGATCACGCGTGCCGTAGACGATCGTGTGCCCGAGCTCCGCCATGCGGGGCCCAATAGAACCGCCCATCATGCCGGTGCCGATAACCGCAATTGTTTCCGCGCCGGCCGGGGAAACCGCAGTGATCATCGCCGCCAGCACAAGCGGCCTTGTCAGTTGCCTGATCAGATGCATCCGGCGAACCTCCGTGATTAATTTCGCCACGAAAGCGGACAATAGACCACGGTGGACAGCCGTGTCTATACTCCCGGCGGCGTGTGGCGCAATGCGCACCCGGCATAGCGAAACGCTCCGCGCCCGCGCGCACGCTCTGCAGCACAGTCCATACCGGGTATTGCGCCTGTCCGTGCTGTTTCCCCGACGTGTATTGACGCGCCGGACTCAAAACTCATAGCGCAGTCCTATACGCACGGTGCGCGGCTGCTGGAACCGGGTCGCCAGTCCGAAGGTGGGCGACGCCTGCCCATCCCCCCAGCGGTCGGCCAAGTCGTCCACTTCGATTTCCGCATCGAGGTCCAACGCGTTGAAAACGTCAAGCCGGGCGGTGAGCGTACCGCCGGCAAAGGCGTCCGCAGTGTACTTGAGACCCAGATCCAGCCGGTACACGTTGGAGGTGGTTCCCAGCGAGCCCCGAGGCGCCGGCTGTCCCTGCCGAAAGAATGCCAGCCGGCCGTACAGCCGTGCATAGGGATCGTCAGGATGGTAGCCGAAGGCGTTGCGCGGACGGCCACTGGAGAAATGCACTGCGGCGCTGACCTGCCAGCCGCCGGCAAACTCCCAGGCGCCCCACATCTTCAGTTGATGACGCCGGTCATTGGGCAGATCGCCGTCGGCGCCATCCAGCAGCCCCCTGAAATCAAACTGCGTAGTGGCGCCGGCGAGATCCTCGCCCGTCTCGCTGCGCACCCTGCCCTCGTAGTTGCCATGGCTATGCGACCAGGTGTACGAAGCCCGGGCGTAAAACACGCCGTCCCAACGCCGCTGCAGATCCAGCGTCACCGCCTTGTATCGGCGCTTCATGGCCGGGAAGCCCAGTTCGGCCGCGGACAGCGTCAGTTCGTCCAGACTGCCGTCGCCGTCCGGATCATAGTAGGTGCGCAAACCGCGGCCAGGATTGGCGATGACATAGTTGAACGCGCCGTAAGCGCCGAGAGCTTCGTCGGTCGTGATGTCCTCAATGCCCTGCGCCAGATCACGCCAGGTAAAGGTGATGCCGAGAATATAGTCCGACACGATCCGCTCATAACCGAGGATGAACTCATCCTGCGCCATGGGTTCTATGTCGCGGTCCACCAGAGTGCGCACATCGGCCAGCGCGCCATCATCGAACACCACAGTTTCGCCGATCGCTTCGCCGAGGACCGTGCCGCCATCCGCAGCGATCGGCTGATCGAGCACGAACCACTCTTCGGTGTAAAACTCGGGGCTGCCGAAAAACACGTTAATGATGCTGGCCAAGGGCAGGTGGTAGCGTCCGTAATTGGCGAAGACCTTGGAATTCCTGTTTCCTCCGACGTCCCATGAGAAACCGATACGCGGCGCGTACTGATCCGTAATTTTCACAATCGTGCGTCCCTGCGCGTTGCGGTTATCGAACCGTTCATTGCGCACGCCGATACGCAAGGTCGCGTTCAGGGAAGCAATGGTCCATTCGTCTTCGACGTAGAAGGCCGTGGACAGGACATCAAAGTGGCCCTTGCTGAAGTACTCGCGATAGCGGGTCACTTCGGTCACGCCATCGGGCACGACTCCCCCACTCGGCAATACCGCCCCCGGGGCAACCGTGTAATACCGGTAATAGCGATCCCCCGAATACGCCAGATCGTCGAACGAGGTGTTCCGTTCGTGGTCCAGGCCGATGCGGATAAGGTGTTGTTCATTAGCCACCCACTCCGCATCCACCCGAGTGACCTCGCGTTCATCGTCCGCGGCGGCCTTCGTGAAGTTCGTCCAGCAGCCGATTTGAATAAACCGTCCGGAGCGGAAGTCATAAGCGGCGGGGCAAGTGGCGTCCGCCGGCGACTCCGAGGTGAGATCATATTTGCTCATACCCCAAAGTGCCGTAGCGGCCAGGCGGGCGCCGAAATAGCCGCGGTAGGCGAAGATGTGATTGTCGCCGCCACGGGCGATCGCTGTCTCGCCGAACCGCCGGCCGGCCGCGTTTGTGGACGCATCCCAGACGAAGCTGCTGCGGTCCACGGTCCTCTTGTCCGAGAACCCGGTGTATTCGATGCGGTGATCGTCGTCGAGCAGCCAGTCGAGCTTCAGCCCCCAGAACCCGTCATTGTCGGTCTCCCTGTAAAGCCGGCCCGAGGCGCTGTAGTCGTTGACGCTGACATCCCTGAACTCGTAGATGCCATAGACGAACAGGCGATCGCGGACGACAGGGCCGGCGGCGGAAACGAACGTACTGTAATCGTCCCTCTGGTCAAAGCCGTCCGCCGAGTCATACGCAACG
Organism: Gammaproteobacteria bacterium; assembly: GCA_963666765.1. Lineage (GTDB taxonomy): Bacteria > Pseudomonadota > Gammaproteobacteria > Steroidobacterales > Foliamicaceae > Foliamicus. Next base: position 308,193 of record OY762933.1, on the reverse strand, counting down.
GTGGGCGAAGGATGCTCCACATTCGGCACGTCGCCGCGCATCGAATCCGGCTGGAAATAACCGCCAACGGCAAATCGCCAATCGTTGGAACCCCTGCGCGTGACCGCGTTTACAACCCCTCCCGTTGAGCGCCCGAATTCGGCGCCGTAGCCGCCGGTCTTGATCTGGAACTGATCGTAGAACTCGAACGGAATGGTGCTGGCGCCGAGACCATTGCGGAAATTGGTTACGTTCATGCCGTTGATGTAGTACACGTTCTCCGCAACCGAGGCGCCACCCAGCGATGCGTACGCAGAGCCGGCGCCGTAATGGGCGCCGTCGCCTGCCGTCCCGAACGCCGAATCGCCCTGTACCGCGCCCGGCGCCATCAGCACCACGGCGTTCTGATCCCTTGGGATGGGCAGGCGCTGAATGTCTCCGGAAGTCACGACTCGCGCGGTTTCGGCGCGGGTAAAGTCAAGCGGAGATACAGACTCCCCGAAAACGACAATTTCCTCCACCGCCCTGGGATTCTCCAAGAGCAGTTCAACGGACGTCCCTTCGCCAACGTTCACCTCCGCCGGAACGATGTCCGATTGCAGACCGCCAAGCGCTGCGGACACCGCGTAGCGGCCCACCGCAAGGGCCGAGAAGCGATAGCGCCCATCCGCGCCGGACATCGTGCTACGCACCCCGGAGGTGTCGGGGTGCCAGGCGGTGACCGTGGCGCCGGCCACCGCGCCGGAGCTTGACGTGACCTGACCGTAGATGTGGCCGAGTGTTTTACCCTGGCCGTACGCGGAGTCCGCGAAAACTATCACGCTGGCCGCCGCCAGAAGCCATAAGGCGGTCCTTTGCCTGATCGGCAATGTCACGCCCGGCGCCTCCGGGAAAACAGGCCGGGCTATCGCAACAGCCATATCACAAAGCGCTCGTTCATTTCGTCGGCATGCTCGCTCCACCAGGCCCAGTCGCTGCGCAGGGCGCGCCGGGTGTGCCGGGGTGAATTCGGCATGTGGGGAGCCATTTCAACACCCGTCTCAAGGTGGGTCGAAATCAGAGGCTCCGCGGATATCCGCGTGGGACTGTAGGCGATGTAGCGTCCCAGTCCCGCCAGAGAACTCGGCCTTGAGGCAAACTCCATGAGCTTCTCCGCCTCGGCACGCCGCGGCGTGCCCGCAACGATTGCGAATTGCCCCGTGTCCAGCACCTGGCCGTCCCAGACCACCACGAAGGGCTGGTTCTCTATCACCTGCGCATTGAATATCCGGCCGTTGTAGGCCGTGGTCATCACGACTTCGCCATCGGCGAGCATCTGCGCCGGCTGCGCCCCGGCCTGCCACCAGATCACCTGGTCCTTTATGCTATCGAGTTTGCGGAATGCGCGTTCAACGCCTTGCTCCGTATCCAGCACGGAATACACATCCCCGGCTGCAACACCATCCGCCAGGAGCGCAAACTCGAGGTTGACCGCAGGCGCCCGCCGCATGCCGCGCCGGCCGGGGAATTTCTCGAGATCAAAAAAGTCCTCGATGGTCCGAGGTTTTTGCTCGCCCACTTCCTCGTTGTTGTATGCGAACACGGTCGAATAGAAGACAGTGCCCAGACCGCACTCGCCAAGGGTATCCGGGTAGAAGTCATCACGAGCGGCGGACCCGTCCGCCGTCGGGGCCAGCCTGGTGGTATCCAGAGGCTCCAGCAATCCCTCGTCGCAGCCACGCACGCCGTCAGACAGCTCAAGATCGACCACATCCCAGTACACATTCCCGGCATCGACCTGCGCCCGGATTTGCGCCAGACCGCCGTTGTAATCTTCGATTCGCACTTCAATGCCCGTTTCGGCCTCGAAGGGCTTGAAAATTGCCTCCTCGCAGGCTTTCGCGTAGGCGCCGCCCCAGGACACAACGGTAAGATGCTGCGCGGACAGGCTGCCGGCGGCGGCTGACCAGCATAAGACCACCAGGTACGCGAGAACGCGTTTGCCGTTATTCCAAGTCAAGCCAAAGCCCCCCGCGTCCCAGAATCCGCACATGCGTCGCGTTCGCATTGTAGCAACACTTTCAGGCGTCGAGCGCAACCGGGCGTCCGGGGCAAGCGACCATCAGCCGGAACGAAACGCAACCGGAACCATACGGGCGGTTTCCGGGCTTCATTCAGCCCTGGAACGGGCATGAGCCGCGCAAATGCCCCCCGCAACCTGGCCACGCATAACTTGCTGACCGGCAACCACGCGAGCGGTGGCCGGTGGGTACAATGCCCTCTTTTTCCCTGGAGGGAGAACCCCTGATGTCAGATACCATGCGCGCCATCGTCGCCGAAGCGCCCGGCGGCCCCGAATCCCTGCAAATGAAGGAACTGCCCATTCCGTCTCCGGGCGAGGGCCAGGTACGGATACAGGTAGCCTACGCGCCGCTCAATCCGCTGGACACGCATGCAAGGGCCGACCGGATCAAGTGGATGCACCCGGGGTTTCCGTTCGTGCCCGGATACGAGTACTCGGGCAGGGTCGTGGAAACCGGCGATGGCGTCGACGCCTCGCTCAAGGGCAAGCGCGTGGCCGCCAACGGCCAATGGAACGGCAACGGCGAATTCGCCATAGCGCGCGCTGCCGGCCTGGTGCCCATCCCGGACCGCTTCGACTACCAGTTGGGATCGACCTTTTCGACCTGCGCGCCCACGTCCTGGCACCTGGTGCACTCGGCGGGACGGGTGCAGCCGGGCCAGACGGTGGTCGTGCATTCAGCGGCCGGCGCGGTAGGCATCATGACGACGCAGATCGCCAAGGAGGCCGGAGCCACGGTGATCGGACTGGTCGGTGGCGGGGAAAAAGGCGAATGGGCCAGGCAGTTCGGCGCCGATCACATGCTCGACTACCGCTCCGAAGAATGGCCCTCGCAGGTCAAGGAAATCACCGGTGGCCGCGGCGCCGACGTGATCATCGACGGCGTGCAGGGCCCCAATGCGCCACGCAACTACGACGCCTGCGCGCCGCTGGGCAACGTGATCTATATCGGGGCGATGGGCGGCCTGGCCCCGCCGGCCGACCTTTCCCTGCTGATCGGCAAGAGCATAAGCGTTACCGGTTTTGTGCAGTTCTTCCACCAGGCCCGCACCCGGCAGGCGGAAGACGCCGAAATAGAGGAAAAGCTTGCCACCGGCCAATGGCGAATCCCGATTGAGCGGGTTGCCGGCCTGGACGAAACGCCAGCCATGCATGCGGCCTTCGAGAACCGCGAGTTGTACGGCCGGACCCTGATTGAGGTGGGCGGAGAGGACGTCTGACAATCCTCGACCGAATCACCGCCCTATCGCGGCCTTTCCGGCGACGGGAAGGCCTATTGCTGGCGGCGCTGTTGCTGGCGGCCTGCGGGGGCGATTCCGGCCCGCAGGAGGACGACGGCAGGCTGGTGGTGGTGATCGGCGCTTCCGGCGCCATCGACACGCCCTGGCATGACGGCTGGAGGCGCTTCGAACGCCGCGTCCACGAAGCCGAATACCCGGGGCTGGAACTGCAGATGTCGGTTAACGGGCAGCTCGGGACCGAGGAGACCATCCTCGCCCAGGCCCGGCGCGGACGGATCCAGTATGCGGGAACCTCTCTGCACGGCATGTCCAGCGTAGTGCCCGAGCTGAGCGTGATTCTGGCTCCGTATCTCTTCGACAGCTACGAGGAGGTTGACTTCGTAACGGACAACTACCTGACCCCGGTCTTCACCGAAATGCTGGCGGAACGCGGACTGACCTTCCTGCAGTGGAGTGAGGTGGGCTGGAACCATATCTACTGCCGCGAACCCAGGGTCGAACCCGGGGAATTCCGTGGAGTAAAGATGCGCGCTTCCACCGCAATCGCGCCCCAGGTGTTTACCGGCACGATCGGCGCCGACAACATCCCCCTGCCCTTTGACGAGACCCTGCCGGCCCTTCAGACCGGCCTGATCGAGTGCGGCCAGAGCGGCGCCGGACAGTACCTGCTGTCCGGCATTGCAAGCGAAGCGCCGCACTACACGCTGACCGGGCACGCCTACGACTCCGGCGTGCAGTTCGCAAACTCGCAATGGTATGACTCCCTTCCGGAGGAAGTGCGCCAGGTGCTGGCTAACGCCCTGGACGGCCAGCAGGAGAACCGCGACATCGTGCGGGAAGTCATTGCCGGCCAGGAACGCGAATGGCAGGATGCCGGCCGGGTTACCTTTTACAGCCTGACCGCGGAACAGAAGGCGCGGTGGCGCGAAGCCGCGCAGGGCTCGCACCAGAAGCTGATCGATCGCATCGGCGGCCGCGCGCAGGAGATATACGACCTGATCCAGGCCGGCAAGGCCGATTTCGCGGCTCACCGGGAGAACGCGACATGAGTATTCGCGACGAGGTCATGGCCCTGGACATCCCGCCGCTGCCGCGGGAGGAACTTGCGGAGGACCTGCGCGATTATTTCGCGCTGTGCGAGGAAAAGCTGGGCTTCGTGCCCAACGTGCTCACCGCCCATTCCTTCAGCAGCGAAAAGCTCCGCGTCTTTCGCGATATCTACGACGAACTGATGCTGGCCGACTCGGGGTTGAGCAAGCTGGAGCGGGAAATGATCGCCGTGGTGGTGTCCTCGGCCAATCATTGCCTGTATTGCCTGGTCGCCCATGGCGCGGCCGTGCGCAAACTGTCGGGGGACCCGCTGCTGGGCGAGGTGCTGGTGATGAACTACCGCGAGGCGGAGATAACGCCGCGCCAGCGGGCCATGCTGGACTTCGCCTGGAAGGCCACCGCCAGCCCGCAGGAGACCGGCGCGGAAGACCGCGCACGGCTGCGCGAGGCCGGATTCAGCGAGCGGGACATCTGGGACATCGCCAATGTCACCGGCTTTTTCAATTTCAGCAACCGCGTGGCCATGGCCACCGGCATGACACCCAATCCCCAATACCACCAATTGGCGCGCGAACCCGGCGAAGACCGGTCATAGGGAGAAGATTCGAATGAAACTGAGATTACTGGGCGCAAGCAGCTTGCGCGTTTCCGAACTGTGCCTGGGGTCCATGACCTTCGGAGGCGCCGCCCACCTGTATGCCGACGAGGAGGACTGCCGCGCCGTATACGACGCCTACCTGGAGGCGGGAGGAAACTTCATCGACACGGCCGACATGTACGGCATGGGCGCCAGCGAAAGCATGCTGGGCCGCTTCATGGGCGAGGACCGCAGGCGGATCATCCTGGCCAGCAAATATTCGATGAATACCGATTCGGACGACCCCAATGCCGGCGGCAATCACCGCGCCAACCTGGTCCGCTCTCTGGAAGGCAGCCTCAAGAGGCTCGAGACCGACTACCTTGACCTCTACTGGGTGCACGCCGCCGACGGGATGACCCCGCCCATGGAAATCATGCGCGCGCTGGACGACCAGGTGCGGCTCGGCAAGATCCTGCACATAGGCATCTCCAATGCTCCGGCCTGGTGGGTCGCCGCGATGAACGCGGCGGCCGAGCAGCGCGGATGGACGCAATTCACCGCCTTCCAGCTGCAGTACAACCTGGCCGAGCGCACCATCGAGAACGCGTTCTTCCCGCTGGCGAAGTTTCAGAACATGGCGATTACCGCCTGGAGCCCCCTGCTCTTCGGCGCGCTGACCGGCAAGTACACCGTCTCGAAGGACGGCAGCGTGGAGGGAGAAGGACGCCTGAGCGGACCCATGGGTTCGCGCATGCTGACTCCGCACAACCTCAAGGTGGCTCAGGGCCTGCAGAAGGTGGCGGACCGCCTGGACGCCGCGCCTGCGACCGTCGCGCTGGCCTGGCTGCTGCAGCGTCCCGCGCCGGTCATTCCGATCGTCGGCGCACGCAACCTAAAGCAGTTCGGACAGAACCTGAGCTGCGTGGACCTGGAGCTGGACGCGGAGACTCTGGCGGAACTGGACGCCCTTTCGCCGCCCGCCCCGACCTTCCCTGAATCGCTTCTGGCGATGCCTCCGCTGCGGACCATGGTCCACGGCTCGGCGCTGGTCGACCGGCTCGTGCCCTGGAACACGGACTGAGCACCCGAACTGCCGCGGCGCCTCCGGCGTCATGATTTCCCAGCGCATACGCGTGTGCTGGGGAACCGGCGCGCTGGGCGTAGCACTGCTGATGAACGCAATCGGCGTTCTGGCGCTGTTCTACATGGTCAACGTGCTGGGCATCGCCCCGGCGCTGGCTGGATCGTTGATCTTCCTGACCAAGCTGCTGGACGTGATCAGCGACCCCGTAGTGGGCAGCTGGAGCGACCGTATCAAATCTCCCAGAGGCCGCCGGCGTCCGTTCCTTTTGGCCGGCGCCTTTGTATCGACCTGCTCCTTCATACTCATTTTCACCACGCCGATCTTTGCACAGCAATGGCTGACCGCAGCCTATATATTCGCCGCGCTGGCCGTGTATACCTTCGGCTACACGCTGTTCAACGTTCCCTACATGGCCATGCCGGCGGAAATGACCGAAAGCTATCACGAACGCTCGGCCATTCACGGTTACCGCATGGTGTTCATTGCCAGCGGCATTTTTCTTGCCACCTCCGTGCCGCCCCTGTTGCAGGAACGGCTTGGACCCTACAACTGGGTCACCTACTCGGTCGTGGGCGCCGGCGGCGGAGCCATCATTCTCGCCTCAATGCTGACGACCTACTTCGGCACCGCAGGGGCGCGGTTTACCGACGCCGGCGTCGAGCGAATCAACGTGTTCCGGCAGTTCAGTCCGATCCGCAGGAATCCGCACTTCCTGCTGCTCATTGGGGTCAAGGCCGCGCAACTGGTCGGGATCGCGGCTTCGCAGGCGACGATCCTGTTCTTTGTCCAGCACTACCTGCAGATGCCGCTCGCCATCCTTTTCTGGTACGGAGTCGTCTTCACCGCCATGTCGATCGTCGGCACTCCGATCCTGGTCGCGATATCGAAACGTATCGGAAAGCGTGAGACCTACTTCCTGGCCGCTCTTTGCTACGTAATCGCCGTGTCGAGCTGGATGCTGGCCGGACCGGGGGAACCCTTGCCCGCGATCCTGGCGCGGGCGGCGATCATTGCGATCGCCGGCAGCGGCAACATCGTGATGGCCATGTCGATGCTGACGGACACCATCGAGTACGATGCGCGCAGGACGGGCATACGGCGCGAGGGGGTTTACACTGCCGTCTACAGCTTCGTGGAGAAATTCACCTTTGCCCTGGGCCCGCTCATTATCGGCCTGGCTCTGCAGTTTGCGGGTTTTGACCGGGACCTTCCGGACGACGCGCTGCAAGCGCCCGAAGTCGGCAGTGCGCTGCTGTTGGGAATGTCCTACATACCCACTGCGATGGGCCTGACCGCAATGTTCATTCTGAGCCGCTATCGCCTCACCAGGGCACAACTCGAACAAATGGAGCACGCAAAGTCATGAAAAACACCCTGCATCCGAAGCTCCGCCAGCGTGGGCGCGCCTCCGTCGATTTCCTGGCCCATATGTTTCACGGCACGACGCGGGTGCGCCAGGGCGTCCAGGAAGAACTGAACAGCCGTTTCGGTGAAGGCGCCGACCTGCCGGACGACCTGGACGAGCGCCACGAAACCGTAACCGGCGCCCTGTCCGGAGAACCCGGCTACAGGGTGCAGCAAACCATCGGCGAATGGCATTCGCGCCAGCACGGCCTGATCGCGATGGACGCCTTCGAGGAACTGAAGCCGGACGTCACCGACCTGCTGGCCCGCTACGACGAAGGGCCCTCGCGCCTTGTTGCCGAGGAGGGCTTCGAGGTCCCGGACTATTTCGACGGCGTTGAGATTCACCGCACCCGCGGCGGATGGGACGGGCACCCCTACATGGGTTTCGTTCACGGGGAAATCGTCCACAAGCACATCGTGGACGCAACCTACCCGGGCGGTATCTTCACGCAGCGGAGCATGGTGGCCGGGCTGGCGCCGAAGGACAGCTACGACCGGATTCTCGAGATGGGTTGCTCCACCGGCCACTTCACCCACGCGCTGGCCGAGACCTATCCGGATGCCGAAATCATCGGGGTAGACGTCTCGATCCGCACGCTGGAGCACGCGCTGCGCACCGGAAACGCATGCGGCTACCGCTGGCAACTGTATCTGCGCGCCGCCGAGGACACCGGCTTCGACGACGAGTCCTTCGACCTGGTCACGTCCTACATCCTGCTGCACGAATTGCCCGCCGACGCCATCCGGGCGTCCTTCGCCGAGGCCTACCGGGTGCTGAGGCCCGGCGGCGACCTGCTGATGAGCGACGTCGCGCGCTACGCGCACCTGAACAGGGTCCAGGAATGGCAGGCGGACCAGCTCGCGCGCTACGGCGGCGAGCCCTTCTGGCGCGAATCCGCCAGCCTGGACCTGGTGGCCGCGCTCGAGGACGCCGGTTTCGAAGAGGTCGAAGGCCGGGCCCTGGGCAATCAGGGCTATCCCTACCCCTACGTTGTTACAGCGCGCAAGCCGGCATGAACGACGACCCCAGATCCTTCAACAGCCCGGACCGCCCGACGCTCACGGCGGACGACATGCCGGGCGTCGGCCAGGCCGTGATGACCCTCACGCACGAGCTCTACGTCCTGATCGACCGTATCGCCGCACTGGAAGCGGTTCTGGAGCGCCACGGCCTGAATGTGAGCGATGAAATCGAGGCCTACAAGCCGAACGAAAAACAGCAGGAGCGGCTCAATCAACGCGGCCGCGCCCTCGTGGCCCGCGTCACCAACGCCCTGGCCGGAGAACTCGACCCGCTCCCCTGACGGCCGTTCGCGTTAGAGTGGTTCGGTTGCGGGATCGTAGAGCGAGAGTCCCATCGTTTCCTCGGTGACCACCGGCTTTCGGGCCAGTTCGTCGGGGTCCTGCTGCATCAGGCGTTCGCCGCCGGACAGGGACGCGTGGTGAATCACGTTCACACGCTCCCGGCGGGCATTCTCATAGCGTCGCAGGGCGTCGTCGGCGTCTTCGAATTCGATCAGCGCGCGGCACAGAATCACCGCGTCCTCAATCGCGGTGGCCGCTCCCTGGCCTAACCAGGGCAGCATGGGGTGGGCGGCGTCGCCGAGCACGGTGGCCCGCTCCCTCACCCAGCGTGGCAAAGGCTGACGTGAAAAAAGCCCCCACTTGTGGCACTGCTCGCCGGAAAAAGCGCGCAGAACGACGCGCGCATCATCGTGAAAGTCGGCAAAGACATCGCGCACCGTGCTGATGTAACCCGTCTGCGACCAGCCTTCGGCGGTCCAGCCATCGACCCGCGAAAAAGCCACGAAATTCTGCAGTGCTCCCTGGCGCACGGGATAGCGAACGAACATGCGTCCCGGCGCCACGAATACCATGGAGCCGGGGCGTGACTGCTCGGCGCCCAGTTCGTCGCGGGTTACCAGTCCCCGCCAGGCCACGAAGCCGGAGAATTCCGGTTCCGGTTCGGAAAACACCTCGCGGCGCACGGTGGACTTGAGTCCGTCGGCGCCCACCAGCAAATCGGCGCCCGCCTGCGAACCGTCGGTAAAACCCAGCACATATGCGCCTGCCGCATCATCCGAAACGGCCGTCAGTTCCTTGTCCAGAACCAGGGCATCCGGCTGCAGCGAGGCCAGCCCGTCGCGCAGAAGATCATGCAGGTCGGCGCGATGGACCTGCAGGTACGGCGCGCCCAATTGCTCGCGGGTCCTTTTGCGGATGAAGTTCACCAGCACCCTGCCGTTTGCGTAGTGGCGCGTGACCTGGGTCGGCGGCTCGTCGGCCAACGACTCCAGGCGCTCGCCCACGCCCAGGTATCGAAGCCCCTTTACGGCGTTCGGCGAAAGTGAAACCCCCGCACCGATCTCGCTGAGCTGGGGCGCCTGCTCATAAACGCGCAAGCGCCTGCCGGCCCGGGCCAAACCCAGCGCAAGCGCCAGCCCGCCGATTCCGGCGCCGACAATCGCAATCTCGTCCGCGGCAGGCAACTAGATGCCGAGGGCGCCGGGATTGATCAGCCCCTTGGGATCAACCTGCCGCTTGACGGATCGCAGAAGCTCCAGGGCGCCGGGGTCCCGGTCCCTCGCGTAGGGATAGGCGCGGCCGATCTGCAGATGCGCTGCGCCGTGGCGGTACATCAACTCAATCAGATCCACGCGCATCCGCTCCACCAGCTCACGGCCCTCGGGGTTCGCCTGGCCCTCGCTGACAACTCCCTGCACCTCATCGGGCAGGTAGCGGCGATGGAAGGCCAGCCACTCGTCGTCCCAGTAAATCACGACCTCCCAGAGAAACGCGGCCTTGCCGCTGACGCTGTACACCACGTATGCGTCCACGTGCTTCTCTTCGCACTCCTTGCGCATGTCCTCCAGGTATTGCAGGTATTCCTCGTGCAGACCGACGGCGCGCGAAAACGGCACGATCGCGTGCAGCGGCAGCAGCCGGCGCCCGGAGTGTCCCACGATCATCGGGTCCGGAAACGGCGCCGACCGCGCATACTCGGCCATGGTGTTGGCCACTTCCACGCCCCGGCCGCCAACCGCCCTGCGTATCCGCCGAAGAATCATGCGCAGTTCGCCCGCATCCGCTCCCTCGGCGAGGAAATGCACCAGGTAGTTCGCTGCATTCAGGAATCGGCGCCCGCCCAGCGCCACCCGCAACCCCGTGCGCAGGGCCTGGACCGGCCCGGACGCGCCGCGCATGATGGCCAGAAGCCTGCCGGCGTCCCGTTTTAGCGCAGCACGCCCCGCGGCCAGGCGCATCAGCGCCGTTTCCGCGCCGAACACTTCCGTTACCAGGCCGAAGCGTGAAACGGCCTCGATCGCCCCGACCAGCTCCGAAAACTCGTCAAAGGCAAAACTCAAGCCTTCGCCGGCGGCCGGCCGCAGCTCCAGCCGCAGCGTCACGGCCGTCTTTACGCCGAGTGCGCCCGCGTCCGCGCAAAAGAGCCCGGTCAGGTCCGGGCCGTATTCGCGCAGAAAGGCGCTGTGCCCGGGCTGACCGCCGGTGCCGGTAATGACCAGGCTTCCGTCGGCCTGAACGACCTCAAGGCCCAGTGCGGCGTTCACCGAAGGCCCGTGGCGCCCGGAACCGAAGGTTACCGCCCCCTGCGCCATGGCGCCGCCCACGGTGGCCACGCGGCCGGACATCGGTCCCCAGAAGACGCTCCGCAGGCCCTGTTCCGAAAGCGCTTCATCGAGTGCGGCCCAGGTGCAGCCGGCCTCCACCGTGGCGTACAGGTCACGCGCATTGATCTCGCGAACCGCGGTCAGACGCGACGTGTCCAGAATGATCGACTGCTTGCGGTCGGGAAGGTAGGCGTCCGTGTACGACATTCCGCCGCCGCGCACGAAAGTCGCCGTGTTGTGCCGCATGCACGCCCTGAGGACGGCTTGCACGTCGCCGGTGGAACCGGGGCTGACGACAGCCAGCGGCATTTCGCCGCTGCGGTAAACGTCCTGCGAGGCGACTTCCCTCGTCTCGGTGGACGTTTTGGTGTGGTCCGACCCGACCGCTTCGTTCAGCGCTTCGATCAGCGCCGCGTTTTCAGCGGCCGGACCATTGCCGCCCATGGTTCAGAGGGGTTTCACGGCGAACGTATTGTAAAGAAACGAATCCGAGGAACCTTTTTCGACCTCCTCAAAGCCGGCTTTCGCGAGAAGTCCGGTGAAATCGGCTGCACCGAACGCCGGCGAAAAAGGCTCGCAGTTGTATTGCGCGTCATACGCGGCCCACATCCGGTTCGGCGGGGGAAGGCGGTCGGCATTGGGCGCGTCGATCACCGTAAAGGTTCCGCCCGGGCGCAGCACGCGGAACGCTTCGCGAACGATCGGCTCGAAAGTGTGCTTCGGAACTTCATGAAAAAGGATGTAGGCGAATACCGTGTCGAACATCCCGTCGGAGAACTCCAGATCCTCCGCCAGGCCCTGGTGGAAATGCACATCCACGTTCATGTCGGTCGCGCGCATGTGCGCGTAGCGCAGCATGGGCAGCGCCACGTCCAGACCGCGGACTTCGGCATCGGGATGCCGCTCCTTGAGAGCCGTGGTGCACTGCCCGATCGAGCAGCCCAGATCGAGGACCCGGCGCACTTGCCCGTCGGCCGGCAGCTTCATGACGTCCGCGCAGGAATCGTGGATCTCATCGAAGTCGTTGTCGCCCTGGTAGAAGACCCGGGTGCCGTGATAGAAGACATAGCCCGCCAGGTTGTCGCCGCAATAGCCGCCGGGCTGCAGGTGAATGTCCTGGCAGGCGGACTCCGGCGCCACGAAATCCGGATCGTAGTGCAGGCGGCCCGGATTGCGCTCTTCCGCCTCCGTCAGCTGCCCTTCCCAGTACTCGCGGTCTGCGGCGTAGGAATCCTGCAGCTTTTGCCAGGCCAGCTGCTGCTGGCTGCGCATGAGCCGCTTCCATCCCTGCACCGCCGGGACCTGATCGACTTGAGGCGCGAGCTGGGCAAATTCATCTCGCGTGATGGCCGGCGGCAAACCGGCCGCGGCGGCAATGCTGCTGACCTCCCCGGCAATCCGGGGGAACCACGACCGAATCGCGAAGTTGCGAACCTCGGTCATGTATTCCATGTGGCTGGCGTCCTCCCTTCTCGGAGGCTCGGGGTGCTTGCCTGCATTTCGCTGTTGCATGTTGGTTTTCCTGATCGGTTGAGCGGACCGGGGGGCCGCAGATTATGTTGCCGCAGTCCCTGATTCGGACTGCATGGTGCGCAGCGGATCCAGCAGGCGGTTCACCAGGGCCGACAGTTCCTGCTTCCTCTCCTCGGTATCCGCCTCCGAGTGGTTCTCGATTTCTTCCGGCGCCACGATCCCTTTTGAATGAAGCAAACTCTCCAGCGCCCTGCGCCGATCCCGCTCGATCCACAACTCCCCACCAAGCACAATGACCGCCTCAAACAGGCGGTCCATCAGCGGATGGGGAAGAAAGTGCGGCTCCTCGCCCGGGCCCGGCAAGCCGATGCTTTCCATCTGCGCCCGGGACAGTTCATCGTGTCTGGTATTCATGCTTCGCCTCCCCGGCCTTGCCCGTACATGTTCCGTCAGCCCGCCTTCTGCGCTTCCATCGCGCGCTTGAACGCTTCGTATTCGTTGATGTCGGTGCGCCGCTCACGGCTCCAGCTGGTGGCGAAGCCGGTAGGGAAATCGGCATCGCCATCCCGATTGCCTTCCTGCGACCAAAGGACCGGGAAAAGCGGTCCCCCCGGCGGCTCCCCTTCGATCATTTCATCGAAGCTGACGCCGGCCAGGTTTACGCAGTCCGGTCTCGGATGCCAGCGAATGTCGTCCCCGAAGACCCGTATCGACAGTGCGATCCGCCAGTCGTCCGCATTATTGCCGTGCGAATAATGCAGCGTCCATGGATGCACAATCAGGATGTCGCCGGGGTCCATCGCCCATTTCAGAAAGCGGTTGGCGGGATCGGCGCGGAGTTTGTTCTCATCCGGATGCGGCTCCCGGTCGGCCGGCCGCTGCATCTGCCGGGCGTTGGGCGAGAACAGCCAGTAGCGCACGTCCTGGCTCTGCGAACCCGCAATGCACTCCAGCGAATTCTCTTCGGCGATCGGCGTCAGCGGCACCCATATCGAGGGCACCATCTTGCCGACCGTGGGCCAGCCCATCCGGTCGCAGTGCCATATGGTTTTCTTGCTGGAGCGCGGAGGCTTGACGAAGAACTCGTCAAAGAAAAAGCGCACCATGCCCGACCTCATCACCCGGGCGGCCGCCTCGGCCACCGGCGACTCGAACACGAACTTCCGGAATTCCGGCACCTTGCGCGACATGTAGCGGCCCGGGTAGGTGGGCAAGAGGCCGAAATCCTCGTTGTCTATGGCAATCCGCCTGGCGGCCGGAATCAGCGAATCGATCCAGCGCCGCCCCACTATGCTCCGCAGGCAAACGACGCCGTCGCGCTCGTAGGTCTCCATTTCTTCGGTGGTAATGGGGCGGCACGGTTCGGGCAATGTGGTCATGGTCAGTCAGGCCGTCGCAGCGGTTATCCGGCAAATGTACACGAGACCTGTCCCAAACCGCCAATAGAAAACGCGTTGGCCTGCCATAAATGCGATGAATGGCGACTTTACGGTGTCAGCCGCGCTGCATAGAATCAGCAATCCTTGTCAGGAGGGGCATCGCCATAGAAACGTCAACCCAAACGAGCGAGCGGCTGAACCGGCCGCAGGCTCATTTCATCAACGGCGCACGGGTGGCCAGCGGGCCATTGCGCGCCGTGCTGGACCCGGGGACCGGGAACACAATCTCTCAATTGCACCTTGGCGGACAGGACGAAGTCGACGCCGCGGTAGCGGCCGCACGCGCGGCGCTGCCGGCCTGGTCCGCGCTGGCGCCGGACGAGCGCGCCAGACTAATGCTCAGGTTCGCGGAGCTGATGGAAGGCAACGCGGAGCAGATTACCGAGCTTTCGGTCCTGGACGGCGGATTGCCGCGCATGATCGCGGAAGGCGCTTCACCGTTTGCATCCCTTTTTCTGCGCTATTACGCGGGATGGACCAGCAAGATCACCGGCAAGACCATGCCGTCCGCGGCCCTGGGCAAGTCGCCCAGGGACCTGCTCGCCTACACGCTAAGGGAACCGATCGGCGTGGTGGGCGCGATTACGCCCTGGAATTACCCGTTCGGAATGGAAATGCTCAAGATCGCCCCGGTGCTGGCCGCCGGCTGCACCCTGGTGCTGAAGCCTGCCGAAGACGCGCCCATGGCGGGGTTGCTGATGGCCGAGCTGGCCCGGGAGGCCGGTTTTCCCGACGGCGTGTTCAACGTCGTCAACGGGCTGGGTGAAGAAGCCGGCGCCGCGCTGTCCGCGCACGATGACGTCGACAAGATCGCCTTCACCGGCTCCACCGAGGTCGGGCGAATCATCGTCAAGGCCGCGGCGGGCAACCTGAAGAAGGTCTCGCTGGAACTGGGAGGAAAGTCCCCGGTGTTTGTCTTCCCGGATGCGGACCTGGCGTCCGCCGTCCCCGGAGTGGCCATGGCCGGTTTTCTGCTGTCGGGCCAGAACTGCGTTTGCGGCAGCCGCCTGTTCGTCCATGAGAAGATCGCCGACGACCTGGCGGCGGGAATTGCCGCGTTCGCAGGCAACATGCAGATCGGTCCAGGCACGGACCCGGCCAACATGATCGGACCGTTGATTTCCGAACGTCAGTGCGAGCGGGTCGAGGGAATGATCGTTCGCGCCGAGAAGGAAGGCGCGCGGCGGGTCTCTGGCGGCAATCGCGTGGACCGCGACGGCTGGTTCATCGAGCCGACGCTGTTCGCGGACTGCGGGCCGGACATGCAGATTGTCCGCGAGGAGGTCTTCGGACCGGTCATTTCCATGCAGACTTTTTCCGACGACGAGGATTTCGAGTCGCTGGCGGCCCGCGGCAATGACACGACCTACGGCCTGTCCGGCAGCGTGTGGACCCGCGATCTGGAGACCGCAATGCGCATGACCCGGCTGATCGATGCCGGCCAGGTGGGGGTCAACTGCCATGCGGCCATGGATCCGACGATGCCGTTCGGGGGCAACAAGCAGTCGGGCTGGGGACGCGAATTCGGCGAGGCGGCGCTGGACCTCTACACGAAGACCAAGGCGGTAACGCTGTCCTGGTCGTAGAGCGCAACCTCTCCGGGAACGAGGGCATCCTGCCCGCCAATTCCTCCCTACGCAGCACTCCGGGCGTGGCGCTTTGATCTCGCCTTTCTTCACCTCCTTCTTTCGGGAGACGCCATCCATGGCTCCAACACTCCCGAAAGAAGGAGGTGAAGAAAGGCTTGCGCAGTGCCGACTCCGCAAGTGATCCAAGAACCGGCGCGACGCTGATTTCTCGAGAAATTACGGTATGCCACTGATTTCCGTTGGGGAGGCGGAGCTTTTCGTCGAGGAGCAAGGCGAGGGGGAGGTCTTGCTGCTGGTGGCGGGCCTGGGCGGATCGGGGACGTTCTGGCGCAAGCAGGCGGCCTGTTTTTCGCAGCGCTACCGGGTCATCACCTACGATCATCGCGGCGTGGGGCGCAGCCCCGAGGCGTCGCTGCACAGCAGCGTCGGCGAAATGGCGGACGATGCGCTGGCGCTGATGGACGCGCTTGGTATCGATGCGGCGCACCTGGTCGGTCATTCCACCGGCGGGGCGATCGGGCAGCACCTGGCGCTGCGGGCGCCGGACCGGATCCGGTCGCTGGTTCTCAGTTCAAGCTGGGCCGGGCCTACGCCGCTGTTCGTCGAACTGTTCCAGCTCCGGCGGAAAATCCTGCTGGACGCCGGCGCCGACAGTTACCTGTTCTCCGGCACCCTGCTGGTCACCCCGGCCTGGGCAATCGAGGATTCATACCCGGGGAGAGAGAAGATCGTCACGGAGCGTCTCAAGGTGTTTCCGGGGGTCGAGGCGGAACTGGGGCGGCTGAATGCCGTCATGACGCACGACCTCAGAGAGGAAATCCACGGAATCCGCGTCCCGACCGGCGTCATTTCGGCAAAAGACGACGTCCTCACGCCCCCCGGCATGGCGCGGGAACTTGCCGAGCGGATTCCAGGCGCCCGCCGGGTGATGCTGCCGGAAGGCGGGCACTTTTGCACGGTGACCGTGGCGGAACAGTACAACAGCGAACTGTCCCGCCTTTTGCGAGCGATCAACTCCTGAGAAAGCTGCCGGGCAAGGCTAAGCCGAGGCTTCGGCCAGCTGCGCGCGCAGCGGCCGCCAGCCGGCCAGTGTAAACATGCTTCCGACGGCCAGGAGCAGCGGCACTGTGATCATCAGCGACCATCCCACGGCAGCCTCATCGGCGAATACGCGGTCGGTGAACTGCGCGACCAGCCAGGGGCCGCCGGCCTGGCCCAGAATGTTCGCAACCAGCAGGTAGATCGCCACGAGCTGCGCGCGAAACTGCGGCGGCGAGACCATCGGCAGCGCCGCCACGCCGCCGCCGAAGGGCATGGCGCCGAACAGCACCGCCGGCGCCAGGCATGCGACCGCAACCATCGGATCGGACGCAAGAGGTATCGCAACGGCAAAAGGCATTGCCAGCAGCGCACCGAAGGTGGAGGTCTTGAGATTGGCGTCGCGATGGCCGCGGGCCTGCAGGGCGTCCGTCAGCCAACCGCCGCCGACCACGCCTATCGTGGCGCAGACCAGGAAAACAAAGCCCTGGGCGTAGCCGATGTCTCCTGCCGACCAGCCATGGGTGCGAATGAAAAACGCCGGGATCCAGGCCCCCAACGCAAACTGCGCCGCGGCCAGGAATGAAATACCCACATAAATCGACAGGAACAGGCGGCGGTTGTTGCCGATGTATCGCATGGCCTCCAGAAAGCCGCGCCGGTATGCATGTGAGCTTTGCAGGCTGGCAGGCGCCTTGCGTCTGGGCGGCTCCCGCACCGACAGGAAGAACCACACGGCGGCCGGAATGCCCGGCAAGGCGCCGAGGATGAACACGGCCTGCCACAGGCGCAGCGGCCCGAAAAACGGCAGCGAAATTCCGTCGGCGGCCTGCAGTGCGTTGACGATGTATCCGCCCACCATCAGCGCAATGCCCGAACCGAAGAAACTGGAGGCGGTAAAAACGCTGATCGGCCGGGCCAGCCGCCTGGGCTTGAACAAGTCGGCCAGCAGGGAGAAACCCGCGGGCGTGAGTACCGCCTCGCCGACGCCCACCATCATCCGGGCGAAGAATAGCTGGGCATAGGTCTGCGCCAGACCGCAACAGATCGCAGCAACCGTCCAAGCGCAGATCCCGGCGGTAATCAGCAGGCGCCGGTTGGTACTGTCCGCGATTCGCCCCAGGGGGATTGCAACCAGCGCATAGAAGACCGCGAAGGCAAAACCCTGCAGGAGGCTGATCTGCGTGTCGCTGACCAGCAGGTCGGCCTTGATGTCCTCCACCAGCAGGTTGATGATCTGCCGGTCGATGAACGCCACGACGCCGCACACGCACAGCACGAAGACTACGTACCAGCCGTAGCCTTCACCGGAAAGGCCGCCCTGGCGCGCCCTCGTGGAGTTTCCACCTGTTTCGGCGCCGCGGCGCCCGTCAGGGCCGGCGTTCATTCGGCGCGAATCCCGGCGCTTGTGAGCTTCGCTTCGACTTCTCCCAGGATCGTCGGGTCGTCGATCGTGGCGGGAAACGCATACTCAAGGCCGTCGGCGATTTTCGCCAGCACGCCGCGCAGGACCTTGCCGGAGCGCGTCTTGGGCAATCGATCCACCACCAGCGCCTTGCGGAAAGCGGCCACCGGGCCGATGTGCTCGCGGATCAGGGCGATGCACTCGTTCACAACCGCATCCTCTTTCCGCGAGATCCCGGACTTCAGACACAGGAATCCCAGCGGCGCCTGCCCTTTCAGGGCGTCGGCAATACCGGTGACCGCGCACTCGGCCACATCCGGGTGCATGGCGAGCACTTCCTCCAGCGCGCCCGTCGAAAGACGATGCCCGGCCACGTTGATGACATCGTCTGTCCGGGTCATGACGTAGAGATAGCCCTCGGCGTCCATGTAGCCGGCGTCTCCGGTCGTATAGCAGCCGTCGAAGTCGCCCAGGTAGGTTTCCCGGAACCGTTCGGCGGCCTGCCAGAGCGTCGGCAGGGCTCCGGGCGGCAAGGGAAGCCGGCACACGATGGCGCCGGTCTCGCCCGCCGGAACTTCGGCGCCCGAATCATCGACGACCCGCACGTCCCAGCCCGGCAGCGCCTTGCCGGCCGAGCCCGCCCGCACGGGGAACAGGCCTTCGCCCAGCAGGTTTCCGGCAACCGCCCAGCCGGTCTCGGTCTGCCACCAGTGGTCGATTACCGGCACTCCGAGCACCTTCCCCGACCACTCCAGCGTATCCGGGTCGCATCGTTCGCCGGCCAGGAACAGCGCCCGAAGGCCGCTCAGGTCGTGCCGCCCGGCGTGGGTCAACTCGGGATCGTCCCTCTTGATCGCGCGAATCGCGGTCGGCGCGGTGAACAGCGCATTGACGCCGTGCTGGCCGACAACCCGCCAGAAGGCGCCCGCATCCGGCGTGCCCACCGGCTTTCCCTCGTACAGCACGGAAGTGGCGCCGGCCAGCAGCGGCGCATAGACGATGTACGAATGTCCGACCACCCAGCCGATATCGGAGGCCGCCCAGAACACGTCGCCGGCCGATATGCCGTACAGCGCCTTCATCGACCAGTGCAGCGCCACCGCATGCCCGCCGTTGTCGCGCACGATGCCCTTGGGCTGTCCGGTCGTGCCGGACGTATAAAGGATGTAGAGAGGGTCGGTCGCCTTCACGGGGACGCAATCGGCAGGCTCGGCAGCTTGCACGAACTCCGTCCATTCCACCTCGCCATCGGCTTTCAGTTCCGCCGCGAGCTCCGGTCGCTGCAGGAGGACGACAAGCTCCGGGCGATGCGCGGTCTGGGTCAGTGCATCGTCCAGCAGAGGTTTGTACTCGACAACGCGATTGGGCTCCAGGCCGCAACTGGCCGTGAGGATCAGCTTCGGGCGGGCCTGCGTTATCCGGGTCGCCAGTTCGCGCGCGGCAAAGCCTCCGAAGACCACCGAGTGAATCGCCCCAAGACGGGCGCAGGCCAGCATGGCCATGACCGCCTCGGGAATCATGGGCATGTAGATCAGCGCCCGGTCGCCGCGCGAAAGGCCGGCCGCCTGAATGGCCCCGGCCAGGCGGGCCACCTGATCGCGAAGCTCCGCATACGTGTAGCGGCGGATCTCGCCGGTCATGGCGCTGTCGTAAACCAGCGCCGTACGGTCCGCCGCCCCGGAGTCCGCGTGCCGGTCCAGCGCGTTGTAACAGGTATTCAGCTCCGCGCCCGGGAACCACCGCCCCGATGGCGAGCCGCGGTCGAGGACCCTGTCCCATCGTCTTGTCCAGTCAATGCCTTCCGCCGCTTCGGCCCAGAAGGCCTCCGGGCCCTCCAGCCATCGATTCCGAACGCTGTCGTAGGACATATGAGTATGCGCTCCCAGGCTCCTGATCCCACCGGTCTCTCTGGACGGCAGGCCGGGGGCATATTATGCTGCGCCCGGCGCCGCATATACTCGCCGTTGATGAATCCGCCTGTGCGACTACTCGCCCTTTCCCTCTGCGCAAGCCTCTTTCTTCTTGCGGGCCGGCCGGCGGCGGCTTTGTCGCAGGACCTCGCGGAAACCGCCGTTCCGGCCTACAGCGAGGCGGACGAGGCCTTGTACCGGCAGCGGTTCGACCGACTGGCCGATCCTGCCTCCGGCATGGGTCTGCCTTTCTATGACACTCTGCAGGACGTGCCGGGGGCGAACCCGCCGCAAGCGCTGGTGATGGCCAAGATGCCGAGGGTATCTCCCGATGCCCTGGAAGAAGCGATGGAGTACGCGGCAAGGACAAACTCGACCGCGTTGCTGATCTGGCAGGACGGGCTGATCCAGGCGGCCCGGTATTTCGGAGACACCAGGGCCGGGACACCGCTCGTGTCCCGTTCGCTGGCCAAGCCGCTGTCGGTCATCGCCGTGGGACGTGCGATTCAGGAGGGCCATATTGCGTCTGTGGACGAGCCCGCCGCGAATTACTTCCACGAATGGCGGGACACGCCGAAGGCCGCCATCAGAGTCCGGCACTTTCTGGATATGCGCTCGGGACTTCTCCGCCAGGCGCCGGGCGCCGGGATCGACGACGTTCTCAACCGCGCGTACCTGCATCCCCGGCACGACGAAGTCCTCATCAACGAATACCCTCTTGTGCGAGAGCCGGGCAGCCGCTACGACTACGCCAACGCCAATTCGGAGCTGGTGGCGCCCCTCATCGAACGGGCGACCGGCGAGCAGTACGAGGACTGGGTCGCCGAGGAAGTGCTCAAGCCGCTGGGCGCGGCAGGCGGTCAGGTGTGGATGAACCGCGAGGGCGGGACCGCGCACGCAGGCTGCTGCTGGATGCTGCCGGCGGAAACCTGGCTCAGGCTGGCGATCCTGTTGATCAACGACGGCATGGCAGGCGGGCGGCGCCTGCTCCCGGAGGGTTTTGTGCGGGAAATGAGCACCGCAACGCCGCAGAATCCGCACGCGGGCATGGGCGTCTATGTGGCGGGCGACTACATCAGGGGCCGCGGAGCGGCAAATCCCGAATTACCGGTAGGCAGGACCCTTCACGGCGAACCGTACCTGGCTGACGACCTGTTCCTCTTCGACGGTAACTCCAACCAGGTGATCTACATTGTCCCTTCGGCGCGCCTGGTCGTTGCGCGACTGGGCAACCGGCCTCCCGCCGAAACTGAATGGGACAACGCCTACCTGATCAATACGCTGCTGCGCGGACTCGACGACGAGATCCGGGCCGGCCTGCGCCCGCAACCGCTTCCCGCGCAGGACTGACTCAGAGCTTGGGGCGCCCCATGGAACTGAGCAGGCTCCACTGCCCATTCTCATAGACCCACACGTGGATGTTCTCGAATCGCTGGTCGACCGCCTCGCCAGTGGGCATGCGGGTGCGGTGCGTGCTGAAAAAACTGATCGCGGTGTTGCCGGAAAAGCTGATGCCGTCAAGCTCCAGCGTCAGCTCCTCCTGGTCCAGGCCGCGCATCTGCTCCACGCCGGAGCGTAGCTGATCGATCCCCGAGGGCGTGGTCCAGCCCGGCGGCCAGCCCAGGTACTGTTCCGAGGCGGTGTCCACGTAGAACTGCATATCGCCTTCGCTGCGCCCGGCAAAGATGGCCTGCTCCTTCGCCCAGATATCCTCCCTCGCCATTTCCGGGTCGTAGCCCGGCGAGGCGGAGCGACCCAGCGCGCCGAGCAATTTCCACTCGCCCTCTTCCCGCACCCAGTTGTGGGCGATATGGAACCGCTGATTCACCTCCTCGCCCGTAGGCAGGCGGGTCCGGTGCGTGGTGTAGTAGATGACCGCCGCGTCGCCGGAAACGGCGATGCCGCCGAATTCCAGCGTGAGTTCCTCGTGAACCTGCCCTTCCACCCGGGACACACCCGCCCGCAGCCGATCCAGCCCCTCGGGGGCATCCCAGCCCGGCGGCCAGCCCACGTATTGCTCCGAGGCGTTATCGATATAAAATTGGGGGTCAGCCCGCCTGCGCGCGGCGTAGACCGCCTGCTCCTTGCCCCAGATCGCCTCTTTCGCGGCCTCCCTTGCCGCCTCGGTATCAGCCGGCGGGGATTCACCCGCGCAAGCGCCGAGCGCCAGGGCGAGGGCCGGAGCCGCAAGTCGTGTGCTGAGTATGGACATGTTATTTCTCCGAATCGGCGGGCCGTTTGGCGGGCGGCACGAACCGCATCCATTCCATCAGCTCCTCGACGCCCTCGGGACGCGGGAAGGCGTCGGGCATCGGTTCTCCGCGGCGGCGCTTTCTGCCGATACCGCGAAACCAGTGCTCCAGGCCGGGCGGCAGAAAGACCCAGAACAACTCCATGTCCTCATCACCGGTGTTCTCGACGATATGGCGCGCGTAGCGGCCGAAAAGCACGGTCGAACCCACCGTGAGCGGGTACTCATTCCCCTCGATTTCGACCCGGCCGCTGCCCTTGTGGACGAAAATCAACTCGTGGTTTCGCCGATGGCCGTGTTCACGAATGTGACAGCCCGGAGGCAGCAGTTGCGTACCCGAAGTAAAGCCGTCATAGGGCGTATTCTCCGGTGTCAGCTTGAGGTCGACATAGCCGCGAGAGGGAAGCGGCTGCCAAAGGGATTCGCCCTCGTCGGGGCCGACTACCGCCCACCAAGGCTCGTTGTGCCGGTCGTTCATCAATCACCCTCCTTTGCAAAGCGGGGCGCTCATAATACTTCCGGCTGTCCGGCTGGGGGCGAGGACAAATGGCAGGGGGAAGCAGGAACCCGGCGGACGCAATCCCTAGCCTATTGCACCTTTGTTCGGCCCAGCGCACCGAGCAGCCGCCACTCGCCCTCTTCCCGGACCCACACGTGGGCGATATCGAACCGCTGATCCACGCTTTCGCCGGTGGGCATGCGGGTACGGTGCGTGCTGTAGTAGATCACTGCCGCGTTGCCGGAAAACGTGATGTCGCCGAACTCCATGACGAGTTCCTCCTGATCCACTCCGCGCATCTGCTCCACGCCCGCCCGTAACTGGTCGATGCCCGATGGCGACGGCCAGCCCGGCGGCCATCCCATGTAATGCTCGGAGGCATTGTCCACGTAGTACTGCAGGTCCCCTTCGCCGCGCGCAGCATAAATGGCCTGTTCCTTCTCCCAGATCTCATCCCGGGCTGTCTGCCTGTCGTACCCGGTGTTCTCCGAACCCTGTTCGATGCAGGCGGCGACAACCATCGCAATCGCGAGGCTCGCCGCGCACGCTCCTGCCAGTTTCATAATGGGTTTTCCCCTCTTGCCTCCGGAACCCATCATTCTGCCTGAATAGTGACATGTGACAGAATGGTGCAGCGGCACTGATTTGGGGATTTCAAATGAAAGGTACTATTGCCCGGCGCAACTTTCTGTTCAGCATAATTGGCCTGACCCTGGCGACTCCGGTGCTTTCTCAAGAAAATCAGACAGTCCTCGTGGTGGGAGCCTCGGGCGGAACGGGTCGTTTCATCATCACCATGCTGCAGGAGCAGGGGTACGAGGTGGCGCCGACCAGCCGCAATCCCGAACGGGCTGCAGCGACGGTGGGAGGCAGCTTCAACTGGCGGCGTATGGACCTGACGTCCAGGGAAAGCGTGGATGCCGCGGTCAGGGACGTCGACTTCGTGATAACCGCGCACGGCGCAACGGAAGCACAAGGGCGGAACGACCCGGAACAGGTGGACTGGATCGGCACCCGTTATCTCATCGATGTGGCGAAGAGCAGCGGTGTAAAGCACTACGTGATGATTTCGGCGGCGAGCGCCGGCAATCCGGATTCGCCGCTCAACGAGCGGTTCGGCAATGTCCTGATATGGAAAGGACGCGCCGAAGACCACCTCCGCAGTTCCGGCCTTCCCTATACGATCGTGCGCGGTCCGGGCCTGCGCGACAATCCCGGCGGGCAAAAGCCCATCGTTCTCGAACAGGGCGGATCGGGCCGCCGCTTGCTGGAACGCGAAGACCTGGCAACCGTCACGGTCGCGACACTGAACAACGAGGCCGCCATGGGCAAGACCTTTGTCGCCCGGAACACCACCGACAGCCCAAGCGTCGATCTTCAGGAGCAACTACAAGGCCTGCTGCCGGACTGATAAGGCGGCGCGGTTGCTGTAATTTCCGGTATCCTGATTCCCTCTACGCTCGTTAGTGACTGGCCCCATGGCCCTGCCGACAGGATTCGGTCCTTGGCTCAGGGCCAGCGAAACAGATACTTGGCAGTCTGTTTCAGGATCAGGATCGGGTAGCGCACAAGATCAGGATTCTGCCCAAAAGTATGCGCGTCATGTTCTGCATACGCACGCCTGAGGAACGCCGGGCGGCCCGCCAGGTTACAAGCCGTATCAGCGGGATAAGAAAGGCCCAAATGCGCGAACTGAGCCGGTAGCGGTCCACCGAGACGCTCCCCAGCTCGAAACCCGACTGCCGAAGCCGCCATCGATAACGGTCCAGGGAAAAGGGGCTGATGTGCTGATGAACCGGGTCTTGGATATCCGGATCCAACGGCGGGAAATTGTAGAGAAAGCCGGTCATCAGAAAAGAAATGCGAGACTTTAGGTTGAGAATGTTCGGAGTGGTTACCAACAGCGTTCCACCCGGTTTGAGCACGCGATGAATTTCATTGAGCAGGGTTTCGTGGCCGTCGATATGCTCAAATAGCTCCAGAGCGACAGCCACGTCCGCGCTGTGCTCCGCGTACGGCAATTCTCCAGAGGGTGTTACGGGTAAACAGGTGATCTCAGGAACGCGAAAAAACTCAGGGTAGAGGTCGCAAGCGAGTACCGAATAGCCAGCCGTGAGCAGGCGGCGCGAAAATGCGCCCATGCCTGCACCGATATCGACCACGCAAATTCCCTGCGGTGTGCCGGTGTGCGCCTGCAGCACACGAAACGCGGCATCATGCACACCCCGCGCGGCCATTTCCCGTGGTTGCGAATGCAGAGGCAAATTGCCCTCCCCTAGTTGAGGCAGGATTATATGGAGCACTCATTCTGCCTGAATAGTGACATGTGACAGAATGGTGCAGCGGCACTGATTTGGGGATCTCAAATAAAAGGTACTATTGCCCGGCGCAACTTTCTGTTCAGCATAATTGGTCTGACCCTGGCGACTCCGGTCCTTTCTCAGGAAAATCAGACAGTCCTCGTGGTGGGAGCCTCGGGCGGAACGGGCCGTTTCATCATCACCATGCTGCAGGAGCAGGGGTACGACGTGGCGCCGACCAGCCGCAATCCCGAACGGGCTGCAGCGACGGTGGGGGACAGCTTCAACTGGCGGCGTATGGACCTGACGTCCAGGAAAGCGTGGATGGCGCGGTCAGGGACGTCGACTTCGTGATAACCGCACACGGCGCAACGGAAGCGCAAGGGCGGAACGACCCGGAACATGTCGACTGGATCGGCACCCGTTATCTCATCGATGTGGCGCGAAACATCGGCGTAAAGCGCTACGTGATGATTTCGGCGGCGAGCGCCGGCAATCCGGATTCGCCGCTGAACGAGCGGTTCGGCAATGTCCTAGTATGGAAGGGACGCGCCGAGGACTACCTCCGCAGCTCCAGCCTTACCTATACGATCGTGCGCGGTCCGGGCCTGCGTGACAATCCCGGCGGACAAAAGCCCATCGTTCTTGAACAGGGCGGATCATATCGCCGCTTGCTGGAACGCGAAGACCTGGCGACCGTCACGGTTGCCTAATTGAACAACGAGGCCGCGATGGGAAAGACCTTCGTCGCCCGGAATGCCGACGACGGCGCAAGCATCGATCTCCAGGAGCAACTGCAGAAACTGTCGCCGGATTGATGCGTGCAGCGCCGTGGCTGCAGAACTGGTGTCCGATCGTGCAGCTGGAACTTTGGAACGGTGCGCGCGGTAACCGAGAAAAGCGAGTATTGCGCCGTTTCGCGCAGGCGCTTCCCCTTATCCCCTATGGATGAAGAAGTCTGATCAGCCGCTTATGGTCTTGCCCGCCACGCTCGCGCCCAGGGAGTAACCGTTCCAGCGGCGGATGTAGCCATAGCAGCCTGCGCCCGGCGCCATGGCGCGGCACTGGAATCAGCAGACAGCGATTTTGAGTTGCTCGCCAGCGTAAATGCGACCAATGACGCCTGATGGCCTGGTTGCAGCCATGTCCATCACCTGGTTTCATGTATGACTGAGCTATTGTGTTCGGCATGCTCGAAGAGCAAGGGTACGGGGTTTGCCCACCAGTCGGAATCCCGAGCGGGCCGCCGCGACGGGCCGCCGTGGCGGCTTGACGGCGTATCTACATCGGATACACTACAGGCGGTCATTTGCGGAGCACGAATATGCAGGTTCGCACCGAAATCAAGAAATGGGGTAACAGTCTGGCCCTGAGGGTTTCGGGACTAATGGCGACAGTGCCCAATTTCAGCGCCGGCGACCCGGTGACCGTGGACGTGAGCGAGCGCGGACTGGTAGTCAAACCCGTGAACCGGCGCAGAGAGACACTCATTTACTCCGAGAGCGAGCTGCTCAACGGCCTGACTCCTGAAACGGCACACGCTGATGAACTGCCTCGTCTCACGGATCTTGAATTCGGCGATTAGCGAACCGTGCAATGGTCGCCCAATCTTACTTGCCTGACCGGCGGGACATAGTCTGGCTGGATTTTGAACCGACAAAAGGACGGGAAATAGGGAAATACCGTCCGGCCCTTGTTCTCAGCAGCAAGGACTACAATCAACAAACCGGTCTACTGATCTGCTGCCCAATCAGCACCAGCATCCGAGGCGGCGCTACGGAAGTTGCCTTGCCGGGACTGGAGCAACCATCCGTCGTTGTAGCCAGCCTGGTGCAAACTCTTTCGTGGAGGGACCGAAAGGTCCAGAAAATATCGCGCGCCCCAATAAGCACGTACCGCGAAGTCCTGCTTCGACTGTTACCCCTTATCGGAGCGTCGGAAGTTCTACAAAGCGCATGACCGCTACATTCAGCCGTGACCAGCATAATTGGCCGATGCGCTGATAGCAGCCATGTCCATAGATCTCGGCCTTACACTGATCACCGCCAATGTCAGGCACTACGAATTCCTAAGCGGCATTTCTCTGAGTCGCTACCGGCCGTGAGTAAGAATTCTTGTAATCTCAAAGAGACTACCCCAGCGCCTTTTCCTTGAGAAAGCGGTTAATGGTCAGGCCGCGCGAGGCGGACTTGGCAGCCAGCAGTTTGTGTTCTTCCGGGCTGACGCGCAAGGTAATCCTGCCGGAGTACTCCCTGGCCGAGATTTCCGGCATATTCTTCAGCCAGTCGGGGTCCTCCAACAGATCCTCGATGATCGTTTCCAACTTGCCCGCGACTTCCGCTCGCGTTTCACCATGGCAGCATTGTCCTACCAGGGGATAGGCACTGCCGATAAAGCAACCATCCTCATCGCTCCACTCGATCAAGGTGCTGTAGTGCTTCGTATCCATAAGCTAACCTCTTATCAATGACGTCACTAGGTGGGCTTATCAATATCTTGCGTTTTCGGCGGCGGCAGCAATATCGAAACCGTGGGGGCGAAGAGAAGCCTTATTATTCTATATAATTCAGTGTGTTATTACATTTCGGAAGAAAACCATGGACTCCAAATATCCGCATATAGCATTCCTGACTTACGCCAAGTATTTTGCAGATGCCGCATTAGTAATCGTCGATTCCGGAAAGGCGACAAAACTGCGGCTAGTTATGACCTACTTATACGGACATGCAATTGAATTGGCGCTCAAGTCTATCCATTTGAAGAACGGCGCATCTATTCGCAATGTAAAAAGAATTGGACATGACTTGGAAAAGTGCATGGCAAAAGTGAGCGGATACCCAGAGAGAGCTTATCTTGACGATAAGCTACGAGAAATAGTCAGATTGTTGAATCCAAAATATTCTGGAAAACACCTTGAATACCATCCGGGCGAAACGCTCATGCATCTGCCACATGAGCAACCCATGCAGAACTCTGTACACAACCTAATTCTTTCGCTCAAGAGGAGTTACATACCAGCTCGACCACCGCAAGAGAAAGCGTGACACCTTGACATTAACTGTCCCGGTATCGATGCCGGCGTACATTTCCCCAATAGGCTGGTAGCTGCGCGTGAAATGGCACTCTTAGCAGAGACTAGCGGGCATCCTCTTCCATAAGGGCTCGAAGTTCTTTGGCTCTATCAGCCAAATGCTCTTGGAAGTCGGTATTTCTTGCGGCCAAGGCTTTCAAAGGCGTTTCACCAAAATCGTTTTCGGTATCCCACTCGCCAAGACCCCCAGTCGCCATTAACACGAGAGCGACTTCGGGATTGGAATTCCATTTCATCGCGGCGAGCAAGGGGGTAGATCCGTTGTCATTTCGGGCATTGACATTCGCACCCACTTCTAGCAACAAGAGAGTGACTGAAGCCGCTGGGTTTGCATCAGCCGCAAAATGAAGAGGTGTGGCACCGGCGTCATCACGTGCATCTACGCTTGCTCCCCCTCTTAGCAACAGCATGAGGATGTTTAAATTCGCATCTAGCGCGGCGGCCCGAAGCTGACGTGAAGAGTAAAGTGGAAGCTCTGCAACGTACCTAGGTAACGCCGCTGCCCTATGAAGTGGCGTAGCGCCCGCAGAGTTACGTGCATTCGCATTCGCGCCACGGCCTATAAGCAATTCTACGACTTCGGGGCTGGCGCTCGTCACTGCAAAATGCAGGGCGGTATGGCCATCACCAGCGCGGGCATTCACGTCCACACCCGCGTTCAAGCAAAGGGATACGATATCAACATCAGCGGAAGGAACCCAAAAGTCCCACTCAAGCCATAAAGAGTTGCATTTCGACCTCACTTCCGCGTTGGCAACGCTTGCACCTTGAATATTCATACAGCCGCTGCAGAAGAACAAGGCAGTGAGCACGGCAACCAAGAGCTGCTCTCGTATCTTCATGCGGTGAGCCTTATCTTTGCTTTACACCTCGTCCAGCATTGACGTGTCTCGGAAGTCAGGCGGCGGAGCTGAACCAGGTTGGGAATTCGGGGGCGGCGGGGGCCGGAAGTCCGGTTTCGTCCTCGCATCGGGCCTTGAGTTCCTCGGTGGTGCCTCCGAAGTCGAACAGCAGCGTGTCGCCACGCTCTGCGGCCATCTCGCTACGCAGCTTCTCGGTCGCGGCCTCGTCCACTTCGCCTTCATCGTTGCTCACCACGCCGTAACGCCGCGCGCCGTCAACCGACACGAGTCCGGCGGCCACGTCGAAGCCCACCTGCTCGGCCGGCCGCTTGAGCGGGTCGCCCCAGCCGCCTCCGCCCCAGGTGTCGAAGTACAGCAGGTCGCCCGGTTCCACCTTGATCCGGTCGCACTTCGACTGCAGCAGTTCCTCGCTGCCATCGGTGCGATGCAGAATCTTCTGGCTGCGTTGTCCGGGAAGGCCGCCGTTAACGCCCCAGGGATAGGTGAGCCAGCGGTCGTCGTGGATCGAGATTTCGCCAGGCTCCAGGAAGCGGTAGCCCACCCGCAGGGCGTTGCCGCCCCGGTGCTGGCCGGGACCGCCACTGTCGGGCAAGGTCTCGTAGATGTCGATCCGCAGCGGGAAGTAGCTCTCCAGAAACTCGTTGGGCACGTTGGTAAAGCTCGGCCACAGCGAATGGCCGTCGGGGCCGTCGCCGAAGGGCTTGCCGGGTATCCCGCCGAAGCCGATCTGGTAGAGCTGGTACCACTCGCCGTCATCGCGCCGGTAACCGGAATACATGAAGTGCGGGCTGTCGGAGAAACCGGCCGCGCACAGGAAATCCGGGTTGCCCTGCCCCAGCAATCCGCCGAGCACATCGAAGATGCGGCCCAGGGCGTGGGTGCGGCACGACAATGCCGCAGGGAACCGGGGCTTGAGCAGCGTGCCCTCGGGGATACGGACTTCCATCAGGTCATAGAAGCCGTCGTTGAACATGATCTGCGGATCGAACACCATGATCATGTACACGCCGGCGAACATCTTGAACATTTCCTCGTTCAGGTAGAAGTTCACCGAGCCAATGGACTGCGGATCGGTGCCTTCGAAGTCGAATATCACCTTTTCGCCTTCACGCCACATTGCGCACTTGATCTTGTACGGCCCCATGCCGAGCCCGTCGTCGCAGATGAAGTCCTCGAAATACTGCTTCGTCTCCGGAACCGTCATGTTGATCAACGTGCCCATGGCGCGCTTGTTGCGATCCAGCAGTTCTTCCAGTGCCGAGTAATAGACGTCGTCGCCGAAACGCTCCGCCATTTCCAGCACACGCTTCTCCGCGGTGCGGATGGCGGCCACGATGGCGTTAAAGTCGCTGCGGTTCCAGTGCGGCAGACGGCAGTTGTGAAGAATCAGCCGCAGCACGTCTTCCTGAAGCTCGTCGTTCTTGTAAATCTTCACCGGAGGCACGCGAACGCCCTCCTCGAAGATCTCCCGGGCGTCGGTCGGCAGGCTGCCGGGCACCTTGCCGCCGATGTCGGTCATGTGGCCGAACATCGAGGCGTAGGCGATCAGGCGACCGTCCTTGTAGATCGGCCGCAGCAGCAGCCAGTCGTTGGCATGACTCACGGCCCCGTTGCAGGCATAGGGGTCCGTGGTGAGGAACATGTCGCCCTCCTCAATGGTCCCGTCGTAGGCCTCCTTGAAGCCGTGAATGAAACTGCCGAACTGTCCCACGACCATCTTGCCGTCGAGGTTGGCGATCATGGGAAACTCGTCGTGCTGCTCGCGGATTCCGGGCGACATGGCGGTGCGGAACAGCACCGCGTCCATCTCCCAGCGCGCGTTGAGCATCGCGTTTTCGATAATGTCCAGCGTAATGGGGTCCAGTTCCACGCGGTTGTAGGGGCGTGGACGGCTTTCTATGATTTGTGCAGGCATTGGGTAGCTCCCGTTCAGGAATTCGATGGCGTGATAAGGATGTTGCCGTAGTCGTCCACCTGCCCCGCATGACCGGGGAGAATCAGGGTGGTCGAATCCATCTCCAGCACGATGGCCGGGCCGGTTACCACGTTACCGGCCTTCAGCTTGGAGCGGTCATACAGCATTGCGTCCTGCATTCCGCCATCCACATAAATTTCATGCGAGACCATCTCGGCGGCCGCGGGGCTGGCATCCCCCCCGGCAACCTTCAGAGCGCGCACCATGGTGGGCTTGCCCTCGGCCACGGCGCGCAGGTTGACGAGTTCCTTGTCCTCCGGCAGCGCAAAGGTGAACAACTGCTCGTGCATCCGGTCGAACTGATTGCCGATGGCGTCCAGCCCCTGAGCACGCAGATCGTCCAACTCGAAGTCGACGGTCAGCAGCAGACCCTGGCCGTGATAGCGGATGTCCGCCTGGTAGCTCAGTGTCTGATCGGCGCTGGGGATGCCTTCCTGGTCCAGGGCCTCCGAAGCCTGATTTGCCAGGTCGGCGAAGATCTCCACTGCCTCTTCCACCGTGGTGCGGCCGAAACGCTTGATGAAGGTCCGCGACGCTTCGTTGCGCACCCGCGTGGTGGCGTCGCCGTAGGCGCACAACACGCCGGGCCCCGGCGGAATGATCACCGGCCAGGAACTCATCAGTTTGCCCAGCGCATTGGCATGCAATGGACCGGCTCCGCCGAAGGCGATCAGCGCGAATTCGCGCGGGTCGTGGCCCTGTTCCACCGATACCAGGCGCAATGCGCCGTACATGTTCTCGTTGACCAGGCTGACGATACCGGAGGCCGCTTCCATGAGCGAAAGTCCCAGGGCATCGGCAATGGTCTGCACCGCGGCTTCGGCCCTGGCGCGTTCCAGCTTCATGTCGCCGCCCAGCCGCACCTCCGAAGGCAGGTAGCCGAGCACCACGTTGGCGTCGGTCACGGTCGGCGCTTCGCCGCCCTTGCCGTATGCCGCCGGGCCCGGATCGGCGCCGGCGCTCTGCGGGCCGACGCGCAGCGCGCCGGTCAGTTCCGGCACGTGGGCGATGGAGCCGCCCCCGGCGCCCACGGTGCGCACGTCCACCGAGGACGCTCGAACAGTTACGTCGCCTACGGTGGTCTCGCGGCGCAATTGCGCCTGACCGTTCTGCACCAGCGCCACGTCCGTGGACGTGCCGCCCATGTCGAAGGTCAGCAGGTTATTGTGGTCGGCCTGCCCTGCAATCCAGATTGCGCCGGACACGCCTCCCGCCGGGCCGCTCATCAGCAGGTTCACCGGGTAGGCCTCCGCCGCTTCCGCCGAGGCCAGACCACCATCGGAACGCAGCACGTGCAGCTGTACGCCGCCCATGGTGTCGTTGAGTTGCTGCTCCAGGTTGCGCACATAAGTGGATACCTTGGGCCGCACATACGAATTGGCAACGGTCGTGATGGTGCGTTCGTATTCCTGCATTTCCGGAACCACGTCCGAAGACAGGGACACCGGCACGCCCGACAGCACGCGCTCTGCAACCTCACGGACCTGCTGCTCATGCGCCGGGTTGGCGAAGGAATTGATCAGCGACACGGTCAGCGCTTCCACGCCGCGTCCGGCCAGCTTCCGCAGTTCCGCCTCCAGGGCTTCCACGTTGAGTTCATGCACCACCGAGCCGTCGGCACCCACGCGTTCGTCCGCTTCGATGGTCAGCGCCAGGGGCGCAATCGGCAGGCTCTTGTTGTAGATCACCCATCCGCCCAGGCCGCCCGGAACAAAGGAACGGGCGATCTGCAACACCTGCCGGTACCCCTTGGTCGTGACCAGGCCGACTTTCGCGCCGGTGCCGGTCAGAATGGTGTTGGTGGCCACAGTAGTCCCGTGCATGACATGGGTAATGTCGCCAGGATCGACGCCGGCGTCGCCACAGACCCGGCTGATGCCGTTGGACACGCCGATCGACGAGTCCTCCGGCGTGCTGGGCACTTTCGCGGTGTAGGTCTCCCCCGACTGCTCGTTTACCAGGAGCAGGTCGGTAAACGTACCGCCCACATCCACGCCTAAGCGAAAGCTCATGCTATTTCTCCGTTATATATGTCAGATCAGGCCTGCGCGCCCAATGCCACGTCGGGAAAGATTCCCGCGCGCGGCAACATGGCAGGCAAATCGCCGTGGTCGAGCTGTTCGCGCAGCCAGCCACTGGTTTCGATGATTTTCTTCAGCGACACTCCGGTCTCCACTCCCGAGCGCGAAAGCAGGTACAAGAGATCGTCGGTGGGGATATTGCCGGTTGCGAGCGGCGCAAACGGACAGCCGCCGATCCCGCCGATGCTGGCGTCAATCGAAGCCACGCCGGCATCCAGCGCCGCCTGCGCATTGGCCAACCCGGTATTGCGCGTGTTGTGCAGATGCACGCGGATCGGCAGGCCGGGCAGCCGCTCCGAAATGCGACCCAGCACGTCGGTGATCTGTGCGGGCACCGCCACGCCGATGGAATCGGCGATCCCCAGCTCCACGGGGTCGCCCTCGGCTACGCGTTCGGCATATTCCACCACCCGTTCCGGGGGCACTTCGCCCTCGAAGGGACATCCGAAAGCGGATGAGACCATGCAGTTGGCCCGCATCCCCTCGCTCTTCGCCTGCTTTGCGATCTTCAGCCAGGCCTCGATGGATTCCAGGCTGGAGACGCCCTGGTTGCGCCGGTTGTAGGTGTCGCTGGACACCACCACCATGCCCACTTCATCGATGCCGCAATCCCGGGCGCGCTCGAAGCCCCTCTGGTTCAGGACCAGGCCGATAAAGATGAGGTCGTCGCCCTTTGGCAGGCCGCGCACCACGGCTTCGGCGTCGGCCATTTGCGGCACCCGCTTGGGGTGGACGAAGCTGACCGCTTCCACCTTGCGTATTCCCGCGTCGACGGCACGTCGAATGAAATTCAGTTTGACTTCGGTGGACAGCACCTTTTCGGCCTGCAGGCCGTCCCGTGGTCCCACTTCCACAATCGAAACGCGGCGCGCGCTGGCTGTCATCGAAACGCAGTCCCCCTCAAACCAAGGCAGCGTATTCTATACAATGTATGTTCAAACTTCATCTCGCCCCGGCGTCGGAAACAAGGTAGCGCCGGGCTTCTCGAACCAACAGGGGAAACTGCAACATGACGGACAAGGCCGGCCCACTGGCCGATCTAAGGCTGATTGAACTCGGGGCGCTGCTGGCGGGCCCGTTCTGCGGACAACTCATGGCCGATTTCGGCGCCGAAGTAATCAAGGTGGAGGCGCCGGACCGGCCGGACCCGATGCGCGACTGGGGCCAGGAAAAGGCCCACGGCATGTCGCTGTGGTGGCCGGTGATTTCCCGCAACAAGAAGGCGATTACGCTGAATCTGCGCGAAAAGGAGGGTCAGGACATCCTCAAGGAGTTGATCGCAAAGGCCGATTTCCTGCTGGAGAATTTCCGGCCCGGGACGCTGGAGCGCTGGAACCTTTCCTGGGAAGAACTGCACGACATCAATCCCGCGCTGATACTCATCCGCGTTTCGGGTTACGGGCAGACCGGCCCCTACTCCAGCCGCGCCGGCTACGGAGCCATCGGCGAGGCCATGGGCGGCCTGCGCTACGTCGCCGGCGATCCCTCCAGCCCGCCGAGCCGCGTAGGCATCAGCATAGGCGACCAGCTTGCAGCCACTTTTGCATGCATCGGCGCGCTGTCCGCCCTGCATCACAGGGAACGCACGGGCGAAGGGCAAGTCGTGGATTCCGCGATCTACGAGGCGGTGCTCAACATGATGGAATCGCTCGTCACCGAATATCAGCAGGCCGGGTATATCCGCGAGCGCACCGGCTCGATCCTGCCGCGGGTGGCGCCTTCGAACATCTATCCCACGCGGGACGGAACCTACATTCTGATCGCAGCCAACCAGGACAGCGTGTTCCGGCGGTTGAGCGCGGCCATGGGGCGGCCGGAACTGGCCGACGATCCACGCTACTCAAGCCACGCCGCCCGTGGCGAGACCCAAACGGAACTCGACGAACTCATTGCGGCATGGACCGCGACCAAGGATGCCGCTGAGCTGGAGGCGCTGATGTCGGAGAACGGCGTTCCGTCGGGCAAGATCTACCGGGCGCCGGAAATGCTCGAAGACGCACATTTCAAGGCGCGCGAGGCCATTGTTTCGGTCATGCATCCGAAATTCGGCGATTTGAAGATGCAGAATGTAGCGCCCAAGCTGTCGCTCACGCCCGGGCAGATCAGGAGACCGGCGCCGGAGATCGGACAGCACAACGACGACATCTACCGCGGCCTGCTCGACTACGACGACGCCAGGCTCGCCGAACTGAAGAAACAGGGAATCATCTGACGATCATGGTGGAACCAACCCCGCGCCTTGATTGGCGCCGGGACAGAATCAACAGAGGAGCAGCGCATTGTGTGAACAGACCCTAAACCAGGACTACAGCCAGGCCGGATTCGGCGGCTCACTCAAGCCGGGACAAAGGCCCGCGCTGCTTATCATCGACTTCGTTCGCGCCTACCTGGACCCCGAGTGCTCGCTCTACGCGGGCGTGGAGGAAGAACTTGCCCAGGCGGTAAACCTGCTGGGCGAATGCCGCAAGGCGGGCATACCCGTTTTTCATACCTGCGTGGAATATGACGCCGCCGGCACGGAGGGCGGCGTGTTCTACCGCAAGGTGCCTGCCCTGGCCAACCTGGTCAAGGGGTCGCCGTATTGCGCCTTCGGCGAAGGCCTGGAGCCTGCCGAGGGCGAAGTGGTGATCGTGAAGAAATACCCCAGCGCGTTCTTCGGCACCCACCTCGCGGCCACACTGTCCTCGCTGGGCGTCGATACGCTGCTCATCTGCGGGCTGACCACCAGCGGCTGCGTGCGCGCCTCGGCCGTGGATGCGCTGCAGCACGGCTACATCCCGATCGTGGTTCGCGAGGCCACCGGTGACCGCGACGACCGGCCGCACGAGGCGAACCTGTTCGACATCAGCAAGAAATTCGGCGAGGTCATCGGCATCGACCAGGCCCGCCAATACCTGGATTCACTATGATCGGCCCAATCTCCTGCGTAACGATTGCCGCGCCCGACCTGGGCGCGATGGAAGAAGCCTACGAACTATTGGGCTACCGCGCGACCGGCGGAGGCCGGGTCCCGGGGGAACTGGCGAAGTTCTGGGGCGCCGAGGCGGTCGAAGGCGCGCAGTTCCTGCTCATGGCGCCGGCCACCACGACCGGCTTTCATTTCCGGTTCGTGGAGCAACCGGCAATGGAGGACTACGCCGCCTATCGCTGCTGGGGGTGGAACGCCGCCGAACTGATGGTCCAGGACACCGACGCACTGGAAAAGCAACTCCTGGGCACTCCCTTTCACATCCTGGGGCCGCCCGCCGACCTGTCCATCACCGACGCCATCCGCGCCATGCAGGTCCAGGGTCCCGCAAAGGAATTCCTTTACCTCACCATGTTCAAGCGCAGAACGGAATTCGACGTGCCCGAGGCCGTGGATTTCGTCGACCGCACCTTCATCGTGATCCTCGGCGGGCCCTCGGTGGAAATGCTGGGCGACGCCTGGGGCGAGCGCTTCGGACTGACCTACGGCGAACCCCGGCCGGTGCGGATCACGGTCATGGGGCAAGTTTACGGGCTGCCCTACGATCACCGCTTCATGCTGAGCACGATGAGCCTTTCCGGAAGCAACCTGATCGAACTCGACTCCATGCCGGAGAACGCCGAGCCGCGCCCTGTTCGCGACGGCTGGCTGCCGCCGTCGATCAGCATGGTGAGTTTTGTTTCCGATTCGCTGGGAGAACACAGGCTGGCAGGTCAGCAGGGCGCACCCTATTTCGGTCGCGAAGCCGGCATGTGGCGCGGTCCTGTCGGAGAGTGGGTGGAGCTCATCGCGCCTGCTTAAGTCCTCCGCGATCTCGTGCTATTCTCATTCAAGCCGTCCTGGGAGCGGGGGCATGCCCTCCACAGCATTGCCCTCACAGCGGTCCCGCCCTCCACGAAGGCGAGACGCCTTCGCTCCCAGGCGCAGACGACAGTTGACGCTTACAGGAGGCAAAAGAAATGTTTCGAAACGTTCACGCCCTGACACCTGACGCCAATCACGACGAAGCCTCTCGCATGGACTTCGTCCGTGCTTTCCGGGCCCATCTGTCCGGCGCCATCATGCCCGGCAACTTCTCGCTCTACGAAGAGAAGATCAAGCCGGCTATCGAAAAGGAGACGGGGCGGCCGCCGCAGCATCGCGACGAAATTCGCAAGAAGATGAACCACGAACCGTACTACCAGATGTGGAGCGCGATGACACGGCGCAGCCAGGAGATGATGTGGGACGCCACGGTGGATACGGTCGAACGGCAGCTTCCCGAAATGATCGAACGCTACCGCGCCACCAACGGCGATGCCGGCGGCAGCCTGACGCTGAATCCCGACCTTGAGATTCCACGCTATCACTCGGTGCACGACATTCACATTCAGCCCGGCGGTTATCACACCGACCAGGTCCCCGACGACATCACGGCCGGCGCCCTCTACGAGACCGGCTTGCAGATGTACATGGCGGGAGGCTGGGGGCCGGAGGCGGATTTCCTGGGCCGCATGCTGTGCGAAGGCATGCGCGGCATCTGGCCGGATTTCAAGCCGCGCCGGATCCTCGACATGGGCTGCGGGGCGGGCAATAGCACGCTGCCCTGGGGCAGGGCGTTTCCGGAGGCGGAGCTGCACGCCATCGATGTGGGCGCGCCGATGTTGCGCTACGGTCACGTCAGGGCCGAGTCGCTGGGTGTGGCCGTTCACTTCAGCCAGCAGAATGCAGAATGCACGGATTACGACGATGGCAGTTTCGACCTGATCGTCTCGCACATCATGCTGCACGAAACGTCCAAGAAGGCCCTCCCGCGGATCTTCGCCGAAACGCGGCGGCTTCTGAGCAGCGGCGGGCGCATGTTGCATTTCGACATCCCGCGCGGCGACACCCTCTTCGATCAGTTCATGCACGACTGGGAGAGCTACAACAACAACGAGTCCTTCGCCCGCTGCATGACCGACATCGATCTCGTCGCCGAGGCGCGCAAAGCCGGCTGGCCTGCCGATGAGGTAGGACTGCAACTGATGAAGCCCGAGCTGGATATCTCGCAGCGGAATTACTCCAAGGAGGAGATGAGCTTCAAGGTGCTGGCCGGGACCCGGGCATGAGTTCGGGCGAGGACGCACCCCACCTGCGCCGCACCGCCAAGGGGAAGCGCCCGCGCTACTTCTCCGATCCTGCAGTCGACCGGCTGCTGGGTATCCTCATGACCCTGGTCGGAGAGGTGTCGGTGCTGCGCGACCGCCTGGACAGCGTGGAGCGGCTGATCGAGAAAGGCGGCCTCTTCAGGCAGGAGGACATCGACGGCTTTCAGCCGGACGAGGAGGCGGAAGCGGAAAGGGAGAACGCACGCCGCCGCTACGTGGAACGCGTCATGCGCGTGGTGCAAAACGAATACGAAGAAACAACCCCGGTGGCCGCAATGCCTCCGGTCGCGGAAGTGCACAGCCAGTTCGAGGAAGGCAAACTCTAAAGAGGGTGGAGGGCGAGACGCCCTCCTTTCCGGACTCGCTCCCGGCTCAGGCTTCGTTATCCGCCGCGCGTAACTTCAGGCCGGCCAGGTCCGCCGTCATCTGGATCTGGCAGGTCAGCCGGCTGTTGGGCTTGCGCTCAAGGGCGCAATCCAGCATGGCGTCTTCCATGTCGTCGATGGGAGGCAATTTGTCGACCCACTCCTCGTCGATATAGCTGTGGCAGGTGGCACAGGCGCAGCAACCGCCGCATTCCGCCACGATGCCTTCAACATCGTTCTCCAGGGCAATCTCCATGAGAGTGCAGCCTTCCGGAACCTCGATATCACGGGGATTCCCCTTGCAATCAACGAAATGCACCGTGGGCATTGAAATACCCCTTCCTCAAACGCTTGTGGCGGGTCAGCCGCCGTACTGGGCCAGCCGGGCCTCGAGGTCGCTACGCCGCTTGACCTCTCTCCTCAGGTAGTTCTGCCACTGCGTGGCCGTTCTCCGCGTATCGCTGTCGCGCGCCGCGCGTGAGAAGGCATCGCTCGCATCGTCGAACTTTTCCTGTTCGAACAGGCACTGTCCCAGCAGCATATAGGCCCTGCCCTCGCTATCCAGTTCCCCTGTCTGCAGGGCCTGGCGCGCCGCCGAAGCGCAGTCGTCGTAATCGCTCAGGGCGTTATAGGTTTCCGCCAGCCGCATGTAGAGATCTCCCTTGTCCTCCATGTCCTCCTCGCTCTCGGCCGCCTTGCGCATTGGTTCAAGCGCCTTGCGGTCCTCCCGCGCCAGCTGCCAGGCTTGCGCCAGGATACGGTAATTCACGGCCGACTCTTCGATGGCTCCGCTGTCGAGCCCGTTCTGCATTACGACCGCCGCCTTGTAGGGGACTTCCGCCAGCATGAACAACTGGGCCATGGTCACCAGTTCGTTGCTCCTGTCCAAGAGGTCCTGTTCGTAGCAGCTCCAGAATGCGGCCAGTTGCCTGGGCTCATCCTCCACAATGGAATAAAGGCCCTGAACCTGCATCCAGTACTGCTTCTTGGGCCAGTTGGTCAGCAGTGTCTTGCTGACTTCCAGGGCCTCGTTGAATTCCTCCAGCTCCCAGTGCGCGGCCAGCAGATAGCGCCACCAGTTCTCCTCGACCTCGTCGCCCGTCTGCCTGGCCCTTTCTATCGCAAGCTGTACGTTGTCCAGCGCATTGCGCCAATCCTCCATCTGGAAGTAGGCCATGGCCAGAAGCATGTAGTCCTTGGGAACCGGACTCTCCTGGGAATCGATCCATCTGCGCGCAAAATTGACGGCCTCCGGATAGTTCTCCACCTGCATGTAGAGCTGCGACAGCGTTCTGATGGTCTGGTAATACAGGCCTTCCGGGATTTCCCCGGGGCCGCCGATCTCGATTACGCCGAGGAAGGACCGGATCGCGCTGGGAAAGTCTTCCTTTTCGATGTGAATAAAGCCGTAGAAATTGCTGGTCTGGGCGCGTTCATAGGGCGTCAGGCCGCGAAGTTCGGTGATCTCCTGCAGCATTGCTTCCGCAGTGGCGTAGTCCTCGAGTTCCAGCGCCTCCTGCGCCTTGGAAAAACGCCTGTGCACCCTCTCGCTCATGGCCTCCGTGCGCCGCGTCTTCTGCTCCTCCTGCTCTCCTTCCTGCGCCTGGGCGAATCCCGCCGGCGCAAGCAGCGCGAGGCCGACAAGCCCCGCGAAGA
Organism: Gammaproteobacteria bacterium; assembly: GCA_963666765.1. Classification (GTDB taxonomy): domain Bacteria; phylum Pseudomonadota; class Gammaproteobacteria; order Steroidobacterales; family Foliamicaceae; genus Foliamicus. The sequence goes on along the minus strand of OY762933.1, from coordinate 268,129 downwards.
TCATGTTGAACCTCGCGCTCACGGCGTCAATCTTCAATCTGGAAGGTTATCCTGTGCCGCAGCCCGGGAACGGCGATAGCCGTGCCGTTCACCACGCGCGGCTTGTACTTGAATTTGAGCAAAGCCTGCACGGACGCGCGTTCGAACAGGGAACTCGTGCACTCGATAACGCTCACATCCGCCGTGGTGCCCAGCGGCGTAACGGTGAACTGGAGATCGCAGTAGCCTTCAAGGCCGCGCGACTGCGCCCGGCGCGGATACATGGGCGCCACCTTCACGATCGGCAGATAATCGCCCTCGGCCAGGCTGAAATCGCCCAACTCGCTGTCCAGGCCCACATCCATGTTCGGATTCGGCGCCGAAACCGCCACCGACGAATCGAAGTCCGAATTGTCCATGTCCTGCTGCGGAAGGTCGGGGGGCTGTTCATCCACTTCGGGCGGCCGCTCGGGCTTGTCTTCCTTGATCTCGGTGACTTCCTCTCTCTTCACGCGTACGAAATCGACGAATCGCGCATCGAGCGCCTCGGTAATCGCCGCCTGGCCGGTGGCGATCAGGAACTGCATGACCCATAGCAGGGACAGCGCGGCGAAACTTCCGATGGCGAGGGCCACGAAATACCGCCCGACTCTACGTTTGACTTGTTTCTGGTCTGTCATATAGCCATCTCCACTGCTGCTCGCGGATAGCGGGGTCTACGTCTGACGCGAACCGGTGGCGCGAACCGTCTGACGCGAATCGTTTGACGCGAATCGTTTGACGCGAATCGCATCAATCCTCACTGGCCGCAATCGACACGTTGAAGACACCGGCCTGACGGGCGGAATCCATTACGCCGACCAGGGTTTCCGTGTACGCCCGCTTGTCTGCCTGAATAATAACCGAACCCTCCGGGTTCTCCGCGTGCAGGCGTTCTATGTTGGCCCGCACCGCTCTGGGATCGATTCGGCGCCTGTCGATCCAGATTTCATTCGACGCGCTGATGGCCACCAGGATGTTGGCCTTCTCCTGCCGCACGGCGGTAGGCGCATCCGGCCGGTTCACGTCGATGCCGGCCTCCTTGATGAAGGAAGCCGTGACGATGAAGAAGATCAGCATGATGAACACCACGTCCAGCATGGGCGTGAGGTTGATCTCGGCCTTGGCTTCTTCGCCGGCGGCCTGAATGATGGATCTGCGCATTAGTGCTTACTCCAGTTAACCCCTTGCGTGCGGACCAGGTCTCAGTGATCCATTGTCAGGTGCTCTTCCAGGTCCTCCACCTCGCGGTCGGCGCGCCGAGTGAGGTAGGTGGTCCAGAAAACTCCCGAAAGGGCGCCCACCATGCCCGCCATGGTGGGGATTGTTGCCTTGGATACGCCGGACGCCATGGAACGCGGGTTGCCGCTGCCGGCAATCGCCATGACGTCGAACACTTCGATCATTCCGGTTACGGTGCCCAACAGCCCCAACAGCGGACAAAGCGCCACCAGCGTCTGCACGATCGGCAGCGAGCGACTCACGGCCATCTTGAATTCCGAGATCATTCGATCGCGGATCTGGTGGGCCTCCCAGGACTGGCGTTCGTTACGCGCTTCCCATTCAGCGTAGATGGCGTTGCGGCGGTTCTTCAGCTCCACCTGGTAGAACACCAGCCGCTCGAAGACCAGCATCCACATCAGGAAGATGGTCAGCGCTATCAGGAACAGGACATCTCCGCCCAGTTCCATGAAATCGCGGATCGCCTCGAAAGCGTCGTAGAACCAGCTAAACATGGTCAACGAATCCGGTCAGTCAAATCCTCCGACTCCGCGGCGTCAGGCCGGCGCCTTGTGCTGTGCTTCCGAATGCTCGGCCACGATGCCGGTGCTCTGTTCCTGCAGGATCTGCACGATGCGGCGGCTGCGCCCGCTCACCACGGTATGCAGCAGCACCATGGGTATGGCGACACTCAGGCCCAGCACTGTAGTCACCAGGGCCTGCGAAATACCGCCCGCCATCAGTTTGGGATCGCCGGTGCCGTACAGCGTGATCGCCTGGAAGGTCTTGATCATTCCGGTGACGGTGCCCAGCAGTCCCATCAGCGGCGCCACCACGGAGATGATCTGTATGAACAGCAAGGCCCGGTTCAGCTTGGGCGTTTCCTTGAAGATGGCCTCGCCCAGCTTGAGTTCCAGCGTTTCCGTGTCGACGTCCTTGTTGTCCCGATAGACTGCGAGCACCCGGCCGAGCGCGTTGTCGTCGGAGGGCGTGGAGCTTCGAAGCTGCGCCGTTACCTTGCGGCTGGCCAGCGACAGATTCACCAGGCGTTCCAGTGAAATCAGAAGTCCGATAATGCCCAGGGCAATAATGAGATAACCCACCAGGGCGCCCTGCTGTATACGCTCCACCAGGTTCGGGCGGCCGACCAGGGAGTTGAGCACGCCGCCCAATGTCGGGTCCAGTCCGAACCGCACCACATCACCGGAATCCGCGCCAAGAAGGTCTTCCGTGCTGCCGGTAAAGCGGCCGGCCTCCGGCTGGCGGCCCAGCTCGGTCACGTTGCCGGTTTCCTGGCGATAAGTCAGGTACTTGCCGTCCGTCACGATATTGAACAGGCCGACCCGCACCACTTCGGTCGGCTCGCGTTCGCCGCCCAGCGAGATGACATCGGTATTGAAGCGGACGACTTTCGCCGATTCGGTCATTTCACGCTGCAGTTCCCACCACAGCTGCTCCATCTCGTCAATGGAAGGCAACTCGATTCCCGATCCCAGCTTCTCCACGAGCGAAGTCAGGAATGCCGATCGTTCCGGGTACTGCACATTGGTAACCGAGGATTCGAACTTGGATCGCGCATCGCCGGCGACCTGCTGGGTTACGCCGAACAGTTCCTTCAGTGCGCCAAGCCGTTCGTCGCGGGTCTGCTTCAGCGCCGCGATGCGGCGCTCGTTCTCGCCGTAGGCGTTCTCGAGGCGCTGACTGCGGCGCTCCTCCGCGGTCTTTTCGGCATTCGCCTCGTCCAGCAGTCGTTGCTGCTCTCCACGAGCCTGGCGGAACTGCTCCTCGCGGGTGCGCATTTCCTCGTTATCGCGTACCGCGCCCTGCTCCACCAGGCGCAGCAACTCGTCCAGCGTCAGGGCGTCCTGCGCCTGCAGGGGTACCGCAAGCAGCAGGCCCAGCATCGAGCCGGCAATTGTTCTTGTCATCGTCATTTATCCAGCCTCCGGCGCAGCAACAGGCAGCAGCAACAGGTCGGGAGCAACCTGCTTGCGCGCGACCCGCAGGCCCTGGCGCACCTGGTTGCGGTAACTGCCGTCCAGATCGACCCAGGACCTGGAATCGTGATCCCACATGCGCGTCGCGCTCAGGTCCGCGGTCTGATAAACAAGCGACACGCGGCCGATGCGCAGCACGTCCACTTCCAGCGTGCCGCCTTCATGGTCCACCGAGGCCTTGTAGGCTTCGATGGTGCGGCCGTAGTCGTTCTCGATCTGGTAGGCCTCGAGAACCTTGCGGAATTTCTCGGCAACCGTGACGTTTTCGGCCTCCATCAATTCATAGAGGGTGCCTACGCGGCCACGGCGCTCATCCAGCAGGAAAGGCGCATCCGCCTCGACGAACATGTCCAGCGACTCGATCATGCGCACCATCAGCGGCAGCATCTGGCGGCCGGTTGCCTCGACTTCGTCGATAGCCTGGTTCAGCAGGCCGATATCGCTCTCCTGCCGGTCGATCTGCCGCTGCATCAGCGTGTTGAAGACCTTCAGACCTTCGAGTTCCTTCAGCACCCGCTTGTATTCGGTCTCCAGCGAGTCGGTTTCCTTGACGATGTCGTCGATCCGATTCTGGGACTGCCTGCCGGCCTCCGCCCGATCGGCCTGAACGTCCTCGATCTCCCCCAGCGTCGTGGCTCCCGCCAGCGCGGCTGCAGCCAGCAGCGCCCCGGCGCACAACGACCCCCTAAGAATTGGCTTCATCAAAAGCTCCCCTTGTACATCTCTAAAAGCAGGTACATAATGATCAGGCGGTTCCAAGAGACCAGCCTGAAGCAAGGCACGGGATATTAGCACAGCTTGGGGTTTACGCGTGTTTCGGGAGCGTGACGGCGGGGCTCGGCAAGGGCCCCGATTCGCGGCCCCCGTTCAGGCCGGTCGCCTGTCCCTCCGCCCGCGCCGGCCCGCGCCGGCCTTGACATGCGGGCTGCATGACGCATAATCCGCGCACATGAACGTTCGCCGCCCGACCCTGAGCCTCCACGCAGCCGCCATTGGCCTGCGTCCGGCTGCGCTCGCACTGCTTGCGGGGCACCGAAAGCGGGGTAAGGAATAGGCCCGGGCAACTCAAAACGCCTCTTTTCGAACCCCGCTAACCGAACACCGGATGCGGGGTTTTTTCTGTGGGCATACCACGACCTCATGAGAACCTCAATATGAACCAGCAAGCCAATAAGGATCGCGTTCGCATTTTCGACACCACCTTGCGCGACGGCGAGCAGGCGCCGGGCTGCAGCATGACGCTGCGCGAAAAGCTCAAGGTGGCGCGGGCGCTCCGTGACATGCGGGTCGACATCATCGAGGCCGGCTTTGCCGCGGCCTCGCCGGGTGACTTCGAATCCGTGCGGGAAGTGGCCAGCACGATCAAGGGGGTCACGATCTGTTCACTGGCGCGCTGCCACGAAGGCGACATCGAGCAGGCTGCCAGGGCCCTGGAACCGGCGGCCCGCAAGCGTATCCACGTGTTCGTCGCGACCAGCGAGATACACCGCAAGTTCAAGCTGGAAATGGAGCGCGAGGAGGTCCTGCGCCGCGCGGTGGAGGGCGTGCGCCTGGCCAGGCAGGCCTGCGACGACGTGGAGTTCTCTCCCGAGGACGCCTCGCGCACCGAGCCTGAGTTCCTGACCGAAATCGTCAGCGCGGTCGTGGAGGCCGGCGCCACCACGGTCAATATTCCCGACACCGTGGGTTACGCGATGCCGGAGCAGTTCCGGAAGCTGTTCGAGCATCTGCGCGCCACGGTTCCCGGTATCGAGGACGTGGTGTTGAGCGCCCACTGCCACGACGACCTTGGTCTTTCGGTCGCCAACAGCCTGGCGGCCGTGGTGGGCGGCGCCCGGCAGATCGAATGCACTGTCAACGGGATCGGCGAGCGCGCCGGCAACTGCTCCCTGGAAGAGGTGGTCATGGCGCTCAAGGTGCGCGCCGATTTCTTCGGCCTGAAGACCGGGATTGAGACCACCGGGCTCTACCCTGCCAGCCGGCTGGTCTCCAGCGTCACCGGCATGCACCCGCCGCGCAACAAGGCCATCGTGGGCAAGAACGCCTTCGCGCATGAAGCCGGCATTCATCAGCACGGCATGCTCAAGCACTCCCAGACCTACGAGATCATGCGTCCCGAGTCGGTGGGCATGCACCGCTCCAACCTGGTGCTGGGCAAGCACTCCGGGCGGCACGCCTTCCGCGACCGCACCCGCCAGCTCGGATTCGAACTGAGCGAGGACCAGCTGAACCGGGCGTTCATCGAATTCAAGAAACTGGCCGACCGCAAGAAGGAGCTGTTCGACGCAGACATCGAGGCCCTGATCGTGCACAAGGACAGCGCCGCGATGGGCCCCTGGCGCTTGCGCGAACTGCGCATCAACACCGGGGGCAGCACCCTGGCGGTGGCGGCCGTGCGCCTGGAACACGACAGCGGGGAGCAGCGCGACGAGGCGGCCGTGGGCGACGGTCCGATCGACGCCACCTTCAAGGCGCTGGAACGGGCAACCGAAATGAGCGTCGAACTGATCCACTTCGACGTGCGCAGCGTCACGACGGGCGAGGATGCACAGGGCGAGGCCACCGTTACGGCGCGCTGGGGCGACTCCTCGTATCGCGGCCGCGCCGTCAGCACCGACATCGTGGAAGCCGGCGCCGAGGCCCTGCTGGAAGTGCTCAATCGGGTGCTGCGCGCCAAGGCGCGGCTGGATTCCGGAAAAGCCGCCAAACGGGGGCCGCGAAGGCGCCTTGGGCCGTAAAATCGCGGCGAGCCGCAGTTTTCGGCGATTCCTTCACCTACTGGAGATCCCAAAGTCATGAGCGCACAAGCCGAATGGATCTGGCACGACGGCGAAATCAAGCCGTACATGGAGGCCCAGACGCACGTCATGACGCACGCGCTGCACTACGGCACCTCGGTCTTCGAGGGCATTCGCTGTTACGCAAGCCACCTGGGGCCGGTAATTTTCCGGCTGCGTGCGCACACCCGGCGAATGTACAACTCGGCCAAGATTTACCGGCTGAAGATTCCGTACACGCCGGACGAAGTGAACGACGCCTGTCGCCAGGTCATCGCCCGCAACCGGCTGTTGGAAGGCGCGTACATCCGTCCGATTGCATTTCGCGGCGCCGGCGACCTCAGAATCCTGCCGTCGGCCAGCGTTCCCGTGCATGTTGCGGTCGCCGCCTGGAAATGGGGTTCATACCTGGGCGGTACGGACGAGGGTGTGGACATTTGCTGCACATCGTGGCAACGGGTGGCTCCCAATACCGTGCCTGCATTGGCCAAGGCGGGCGGAAATTACCTTTCCAGCGTCCTGGTCACGCTGGAGGCCCAGGAGAACGGCTACGTCGAAGGGCTCGCAATGACCCACGACGGACTGGTCAGCGAAGGCGCGGGCGAAAACGTCTTCGTGGCGGTGGCCGGCAAGCTCTACACCCCGCCCTACTCCGCCTCCATCCTGCCGGGGATTACCCGCGACACGGTGATCAAGCTGGCCAGGGGGCTGGGCATTCCGGTCATCCAGGAGGCCCTGCCGCGCGAAGTGCTTTACATTGCCGACGAAGTGTTCCTGGCGGGCACGGCGGCGGAAATCACGCCGGTTCGCAGCCTGGACCGCCTGACCATAGGAAACGGCAAGCCCGGCGAACTGACCCGGGCCCTGCAGGATGCGTTTTTCGGGCTGTTCGACGGGCGCACTGACGATCCGCGCGGATGGCTTGAGCCGGTGCAAGACATCGAGAGGGAGGACTGATCAGAATGTCGGGACAGACCCTGCTTTCCAAGATCTGGGACGCGCACGAAGTCGTCCCGGAAACGCCGGAAACGCCGGCGGTGCTCTACATCGACCTGCACCTGGTGCACGAGGTCACGACGCCGCAGGCCTTTGACGTCCTGCGCGCGAACGGCCTGCCGGTGCGCCGGCCGGACCGCACGCTGGCGACCATGGACCACTCGACGCCGACGGAGCCGGCCTCCACACTGGCGGAACTGGAGAAGGTAGCGCTGCCCGCGGCGGCCGCCCAGGTCCGCGCCATGATCGAGAACTGCGAGGAGTTCGGCGTGGAGCTGCGCGGCCTGGACAGTCCCGAACGCGGAATCGTGCACGTCGTGGGTCCCGAACAGGGCGCCACCTGGCCGGGCCACACGGTGGTATGCGGAGACAGCCACACCAGTACCCACGGCGCCTTCGGCGCGCTGGCCTTCGGCATCGGCACCACTGAGGTGGGCCACGTGCTCGCCACGCAGTGCCTGCTGCAGCGCCGGCCGGGAGCGCTGGCGGTAAACGTGAGCGGCCGCCTGGGTCCCGGGGTGACCTCCAAGGACCTGATCCTGGCGATCATCCGCAAGCTGGGCGTTGGCGGCGGAACCGGTCGGGTCCTGCAGTATCGCGGCGAAACCATCCGGGCGCTGACCATGGAGCAGCGCATGACCATGTGCAACATGAGCATCGAGGCCGGCGCCCGCGCCGGCATGGTTGCCCCCGACGATACGGCCTACGAATGGCTGCACGGGCGCCCCATGGCGCCGGCCGGCGCCGAATGGGACGTTGCGCTTGCCCGCTGGCGCGAACTTGAGGACCGCGGTGATGCGGAGTTCGACCGGGAAGTCAGCCTGGATGCCGGGCAACTCCGCCCGATGGTGACCTACGGCACCAATCCCGGAATGTCGGCGCAGATCGACGAACCGGTGCCCGGAAGCGGCGATCCCGCCATCGACAAGGCGCTGGCCTACATGGGCGTGGAGCCGGGCAAACCGTTGCAGGGACGCGAGGTGGACATCGTTTTTCTCGGCAGCTGCACCAATTCCCGGATGAGCGACCTGCGCTCCGCCGCGGAACTGATGCGCGGACGCCGGGTGGCGGACAGCGTGCGCATGCTGGTGGTGCCCGGTTCGCAGATCGTAAAGCGCGAGGCCGAGGCCGAGGGCCTGCACGAGGTTTTCCTGTCGGCGGGCGCCGAATGGCGCGAAGCCGGCTGCTCGATGTGCATCGGCATGAACGGCGACACGGTGGGTGCCGGAAAACTCTGCGTCAGCACCAGCAACCGCAACTTCGAAGGCCGGCAGGGTCCGGGCGCGCGCACCGTCCTGGCCAGCCCGCTGACCGCTGCGGCCAGCGCCATACGGGGCCGCGTGGCGGACCCGCGCGAGCTGATGGACGGCTGAGCGAGGAGCGTCATGGAAAAAATCATCCGCATCCAGTCGCGCACGGTCGTCCTCGATATCGACAACGTCGACACCGACCAGATCATTCCCGCGCGCTACCTCACGACCACCGGGCGCGACGGCCTGGGCGAGGCGGCCTTCCATGACTGGCGGTACGCCAAGAGCGGGGAGCTCAACCCCGATTTCGTGCTCAACCGCGCGGAGAACCAGGACCGCACCATCCTCGTCGCGGGCGACAATTTCGGCTGCGGCTCCTCCCGCGAACACGCGCCCTGGGCGCTGCTGGACATCGGGCTCAAGGCCGTGATCAGCACCAGCATCGCCGACATCTTCCGCAACAACTCGCTCAAGAACGGCTTCGTTCCGGTCGTGATCGATGAAGAGCCCCACCGCTGGCTGCTGGCCAACCCGGGAGCGGAAATCGCGATCGACCTGGAGCAGGCGCAGGTCGAACTTCCCGACGGGCCGCCCTGCCCGTTCGAGATTGACCGTTTCGCGCGCTATTGCCTGATGAATGGCGTCGATCAACTCGGTTACCTGCTTCAGCAGCGCGACCGGATCGGCGCCTGGGAGGCCAGCCATTGACGTCCCTCATTGCCGTTCTTCCCGGCGACGGAATCGGGCCGGAGGTCATGTGCGCGGGCCTGCGGGTGCTGCGCGCCGCGGCTGCCCGGCACTCGCTGGATATTGAAACGCGCGAGGCGCCGTTCGGCGGCAGCGCGCTCGAACAGCTCGGCAATCCCTTCCCCCCCGCAACGCGCGACCTGTGCCTTGAGGCCGACGCGGTACTGCTGGGCGCGGTCGGCCTGCCGGGCCCGCCGCCGGCGGATCCGGCCCTGCGCCCGGAACAGGGCCTGCTGAATCTGCGCGCGCTGCTCGGCGTCTACGCCAACCTTCGCCCGATACGGCCCTTGCCCGGCGCTACCGACGCCTCGCCGCTGCGCGCGGACAAGCTGGCCGGCGTGGACCTGATCGTCGTACGGGAGCTCACCGGCGGCGTCTACTTCGGCGACAAGCAGGAAGGCGACGACAAGGCCAGCGACCTGTGCAGCTACAGCAGCGAGGAAGTCGAGCGGGTCGTGCGCTATGCGGCGAACCTCGCGGGCAAGCGCCGCGGCCGCGTGACTTCCATCGACAAGGCCAACGTGCTGGCCACCTCGCGCCTGTGGCGGTCGGTTGCCAGCCGCGTCCTGGCAGACGAGTTCCCGGAAATCGAGCTTGAGCACCTGCTGGTGGACGCCGCGGCGATGCGCCTGCTGACCCACGCCGCCCGGTTCGACGTCCTGGTGACCGAAAACATGTTCGGCGACATCCTCACCGACGAAGCTTCGGTACTGACCGGTTCGCTGGGAATGGCGCCTTCGGCGTCCGTGGGAGAAGGCCGGCGGGCCCTGTACGAACCCATTCACGGCACCGCGCCGGATATCGAGGGCCGCAACCTGGCGAACCCCTGCGGCATGATCCTTTCCGTGGCGATGATGCTGGAATTGAGCCTGGACAGCCCCCGGGCCGCACGCGAGGTCGAAGCGGCAGTCGCCGCCGCCATCGCCGAAAACGTGCGCACGGCCGACATTGCGGGCGAAGGGCAGGCCGCGTCAACGGAAGAATTCACCGACGCGGTGCTGGACCGCCTGAAACAATGACATCCAAATGGAAGCGCAGCGAGCGCGTACAAATCGCAGTACAGAAGTCCGGCCGGCTCACCGAACACTCACTGGCGCTGCTGAAGCGCTGCGGCCTGCGGCTCACGCAAGGCGCCGACGAACTGCTGGTGGTGGCGGAAAACATGCCCGTGGACGTGCTGCTGGTGCGCGACGATGAGATTCCGGGCCTGGTGCGCGAGGGGGCCTGCGACCTGGGCATCGTCGGCCTGAACGTGGCCGAGGAGCAGCGGCTGGGGCTGGAGAGCGGCCAGCCCGCCCCCACGAGCATCCGCAGCCTGGCTTTCGGCGACTGCCGACTGTCGATGGCCTATCCCAGGGATGGCGGGGCGCGGACGGTCGGCGATCTTGAGGGCCTCCGGGTCGCCAGCAGCTATCCGCGGCTGACCGCACGGTTTCTTGCCGAAGCGGGCGTGAATGCCGACGTCGTTCCTTTTTCCGGCGCGGTGGAACTGGCGCCGCGCCTGGGCCGCGCCGAGGCGATCTGCGATCTGGTCTCCAGCGGCAAGACACTGGCGGCCAACCAGCTCAGGGAAGGGGAAACCGTGCTGGAGAGCCGGGCCACGCTGCTGCTGAGCCCCGCTGAGTTGCCGGCCGTGCGCGGGGACTGGGTGAAACTGCTCAAGCGCCGCATGGACGGCGTCATGCAGGCCCGCGAAACCAAGTACATCATGCTGCACGCCCCGCGCGCCGCGCTTGCCACCATCGCCAAGCTGCTTCCCGGTTCCGAGGCCCCGACCATCATGCCCCTTGAAGGGCGAGACGACCGCGTGGCAGTACACGCGGTATGCCGGGAAAGCATCTTCTGGGAGACGCTGGAGGCCTTAAAGGATGCCGGCGCCAGTTCCGTGCTGGTGTTGCCGGTGGAGAAGATGCTGGAATGACGCCGATCCCGCCTCTCTACCACTGGAGCGCCCTGGACGAGCAACAGCGCCGGGCGGTCCTTGAGCGCCTTGCAGCCCCCGCCGACCCTGCGCTGGAGGCGCGAGTGAAGGACATCATGGAACAGGTGCGCGACGGCGGGGACAAGGCGCTCAGGGCGCTGGAAGCGGAGCTGGACGGCGTGCAACTCGACGACATCGAAGCCGGCGAAGAGGAGATCGCGGAAGCAGCCGGTCTGCTGACCAGGCAACAGCGCGAGGCGATTCAGGCGGCGCTTGAGAATATCCGCGCCTGCCACGCGGCCCAGAAGCCTGAGGATTCCCGCACCGAGCCGGTCCCCGGCGTGGTTTGCGAGCTGCGATATCGTCCCTTGCAGGCGGTCGGCCTGTACGTGCCGGCCGGGTCCGCCCCGCTGCCCTCCACGGCCATGATGCTGGCCGCGCCGGCGCAGTTGGCCGGCTGCCCGCAGCGTGTTCTTTGCGCGCCGCCCGCCGCCGACGGCAGCATCAACCCGGCGATTCTTTACGTGGCGCAACAGTGCGAAGTGCACCGCGTGTTCAAGCTGGGCGGGGCCCAGGCGATCGCCGCGATGGCCTACGGCACCCAAAGCGTTCCCCGGGTCGACAAGATCTTCGGGCCAGGCAGTCGCTGGGTCGCCGCCGCCAAGCAGCAGGCGGCGATGGAGCCGGGCGGACCGGCACAGGACCTCCCCGCGGGCCCGACCGAGGCCATGGTCATCGCCGACCACAGCGCAAGAGCCGAATTCGTCGCTCTGGACCTGCTGAGCCAGGCCGAACACGGCGAGGACGCGCACGTACTGCTGCTTTGCCTGGACGAGCAGCTGGCCACGGCGGTCCAGGAAGCCATCGCCGGGCAGTTGCGCACCCTGCCGCGCACCGACGTACTGGAGAAATCGCTGTCGTCCGGCGCTTTACTGGTCGTGGATTCCCTGGAAATGGCCGTCGAATTGGCCAATCGCTACGCTCCCGAACACCTGCTGCTGCAGGTCGCCGACCCGCGCTCGCTGATGGCGAAAGTCCGCAACGCGGGCGCCGTGTTCCTCGGGCCCTGGTCGCCGGAATCCAGCGGCGATTACTGCAACGGCGCCAATCACGTGCTGCCCACCTACGGCAGCGCCCGCTGGGCCAGCGGCCTCGGGCTTGCCGACTTTTACAAGCGCATCAGCGTTCAGGAACTTTCGCGGGCCGGACTGGGAAGTATTGCGGACTCTATCGCCACGCTGGCCCGCACCGAGGGACTGGAAGCCCACGCACGCGCCGCGGAAGTGCGCCGGAGATTCGCCCCGCGGCGCTAGTAGGCCTCTGCCGGCGCGTTCAGCAATCTCGGCGCAACCGCTTGATAATCGCCGTTTTCGTTGATCATGGCCCCTACGACATACCCTCGGGGTGCGCGAGCGTCAAGCGTGTTGGGGAATTCCTTTACGTCCAGACCCATTGCCCGAACCTGATCCAGCAGTTCGGCCGCAAACTCGCCTTCAACCACTTGCACCGTGGGCGGCTTCATGAACCCCTCAGTATTGAAGGCCGGAAGGTGAGTCGATGGCGCGGATAGGGCCTCTTCAAGGCTGGCGCCGTAGGCCATGACGTTATAGAGCACCGTGAACGTCTTTTGATGCAGCCCTGCGCCGATAGACGAGAACCCGCCAAACGGCTTGCCGTTCCTGAACATGATCACCGGTTCGGTCGGGTCGGGCAATCGCGATCCCGGCTCCAATTCCGCTAGCGCAGCCTGCTGGAAAGAAGCCGAGTCGGGTATCGATACACCATCGACGAAAATGCCTGTCGTGCCCCATGATGCCGTATTTATCGTGTGGGTAGCGACGGCGATGTTGCCCCATTGATCGATGACTACAATCGCATCCGAGTGCTTCGGATCCTCATTCGGCGCAGCCGTAATGGCAAAATCTCCGCTTGACATCTTGTCCCATAGCGCGTGCGCATAGTCCTCTTCTGCGCGGTTCTGCATTCCCGTGTCCAGCCCGAAAAACAAGGTGCCTCTTGCGGCACTTGGTATGAAACTTATGCCGAACGCGTGCGTGAATTGTGTGAACCAGAAGAACGCTTCAGGCGATTCGCGATAGTCACCCATGTCGGCAAGCCCAGATACTTTCGCAAGGTTGAGCGCCTCGGCAAGATGAGTGCCGCCTTGCGCCGGACGACCGTGCATATACAGCGTGTAATCACCGAAGTCGTATTGCAGGGGATCTTGCCAGATCACCTCGTAACGCGCCATGTCCTCCATGGTGACTTTGCCGCCTTCAGCCTGGACGGCCGCCACAAATTTGGCGGCCCAAGGACCCCGATAAACGTAGTCAGCGCCCTGCCTGGCAACGGCTTTCAGCGTGTCCGCAAGGGCCGATTGCTTCAGGAGCTCACCCTCACGATAGAACGTGCCGTCAGCTTTCGTAAATACCGCCCTTGTCTCCGGCAGTCGCGACAACACGTCCTTGCGAGAGTCAAACATGCCCGCCTGAAATGCAGTGACCGTCATGCCTTCTTCGGCGATGTATATGGCCGGGTCGAAAAGCGAAGCGAACGGAAGCCTGCCGAACTTTTCATGGGCTGACTGTACGCCTGCGAAAAAACCCGGGACCAGGGCCGTACGACCGCTCGGGCTTGGGTTGCCCTCGGCGTCCGTGCCGAAAGGAATCGACGAGGGATCATCCTCGCCAAGAAAGCTGTTGTACCCGGCATTGAGATTGTAGACCTCACCCGACTCGGCGTCGTAGTAGACGAGTTCAAGAATGCCGGCATAACTGACCCAGGAACCCATCGCCAACGCAATCTGGGCCAGCGACGTGGTCAGCAGAGCATCGATCGCGTTGCCGCCGTTCTGCAGCGCAGTCAATCCCGCGTGCACCGCCGGCGCACCGGTTGTGCCTGCGATTGCGCCGTTGCTTCCGGCCGCCGGCGCGTCGCTATCACCCATTAGCGAGTTTCTTTCGAACAAAGCCGCACTTTCCTCGGCGTCCCAGTTCGCAGGAGAAAGATCAACGTCGCCAAGTGTTGCCGGCGCCGCGCGCGAAGGTGGCGCCTTGACAAGGGGCGGCGCCGACGAATCCTGTCCCGCCTGATACAGATATGACGCCGCGACAAGCACGACCAGTATGAGAACGCCTGCGGCGATAAGTGAGACTTTCACCGGTTTCTTCATGGCAGCAATCCTTCTAATGTTCTTGGGCTGTTGAGGCTAGTACCGCGATGTTCGACGTATCGTTCATCCAATCGAGGATATATCGTCTGAAGCCACTTTCCACGAATACTTCGAATCGGTCTTTCGCAGCCGCGACAATCGTGGCGCCTATCTGGGCCAGTTGTGTCCGGCAGCAACTGCCTGGCGGAAACCTCTCAAACCTGAAATCGACGCCAGATCCGGAGGCGAGCAGCTCCTCGGCGCCGGGACCGGACAAGCTGAAACCGATCAGCGCCGCCGAGTAATCCACCGCATTGTGCAGGATTCCGTCGAGCTTTCTCTCGCAATCCTTGATCAGAACGGCCCCGGAGTACTTGCTGCTCATCAGGAACCAGGAGTCCGGACCACGCCACAAAGATCGAGGGTCCCCTCCGACCGCCTGCGACGGCCCCGCAAGCGCGAGGCGCCTGACCGTCTTGTCGGCCGCGCCCAACGCGACCTTGAGCATGACGATGGTACGATCCTCGATCAACTCTATAGTCACATCCCTGGATGCTTGCTCAACCACGCATGCGCTCCCCATCCGGATCATAGAAGCACGGGTTGACAACACGCGCAGTCGCAAGCCGGTCGTCGTCAAATACCTCAATTGTCTCTCCCTTGCGATCGAAGCCGCGTTCAAGCAGTCCAAGGCCAATCGTCTTGCCCAGGACCGGACTCTCGAACACCGATGTAACGAAGCCTTCGCTGCGCCGGATCCTTTTGCCGCTGACAAAATGAGCGCCGGCCAATACGGTTCCGTTCTCAACCTCGAAACCGATCAACCGGCGGCGGTCGGTCCGTTGATCTTCAGCCCGCTGTAGGGATCGCGCGCCAACAAAATCCGTTTTCTTGTTGGCGACGATGCCGCCAAAGCCGACGTCAAGCGCGTTGGTCATGCCGTCGGTATCGACCCCCACATGCAGGAAGCCTTTCTCTATGCGCAGTGCCAATATGGCCTCAATACCGATGGGTGCCAACCCGTTCGGCTCACCAATGTCCATGATGCGCTGGAAGTACTCTTCACCATGATTCGATGGCACGCTGAGTTCGAAACTGCATTCACCAGAGTAACTCACGCGCTGGATTCGGAACGGAACATCGTCCTCGAAGCATCCGCTGGCGAAACTCATGTGCGGGAAAGACTCGTTATCCAGATCGACCATGCCCGGCAGCGATTGCAGTATTCCACGCGCCTGAGGGCCCGCAACAGTCGCGACTGCCCACTGTGCGGCAACCTCATTTGTTATCACCTGCAGGCGCGGAAACTCGCACTGGCGCCACTCCTCCAGCCACATGGCAATTCGCGTCGCGGCGCCCGACGTGGTGTTGACAAGAAAATGATCGCCGGCCAGGCGAACGAACACGCCATCGTCCATAACGACTCCGTTTTCGTTCAGCATCAAGCCGTAGCGAGCCTTGCCAGCCTCCAGCGTGTGCACGGTGTTCACGTACATCATGCTGAGAAATTCGGCCGCGTCCGGTCCCTTTACCTCGATCTTGCCAAGCGGAGAGCCGTCAAACAGACCTGCTGCCTGCCGCATTTTGAGTACTTCCTCCCGAATGCTCGCGCGGCGATCGGCGCCGTAGAACGCAGGGCGCTTCCAGCCGCCGTACTCGTCAAAGACAGCGCCCTGCTGAACATGCCAATTGTGGGCAGGCAACTGCCGGGCTGGCGCATAGAACTCACCGCGCCGGTTACCGGCGACCGCGCCGAGCGTGACCGGCATGAATTGCGGCCTGAATGTCGTGGTCCCCACTTGGCCAGGTAGTTGATCGGTCAATCGAGCAAGTACCGACAAGGCATTCAGGTTGCTGGTCTTGCCCTGGTCGACGGCCATGCCGGTCGTCGTATAGCGCTTCATGTGCTCGACCGAAACAAAGTTTTCGCGGACGGAGAGCTCAAGATCCGATACGGTCACATCATGAACGTAGTCCACCCACTGTGTTGTCGTGTCGACGGGAGCGAAGGTACGCGGCAGGATCCGGTAGTTCTCCGGCATCACAAAGTCGCCTTTTGCAGCCCCCACCACGTCAAGAGCCTGCGCGCAATGATCCGGCACGAAGCACGCACGGGATTCGTCGTAACGCAACTTGCCGCCCGCTTGAGAAAACAGGTGCACCGTGGGATTGAGGCCGCCGGAGACGGCAATGCCGTCACATTGGACTAATTCCGTCTTGCCGTCCGATGTGGCCACGCGTAACGCTCTGACCGTTCTGGAGCCACGCGCCTTCAGAGGCGTCGCACCAACATGACAGTCGATACCGCGGGCCTCTGCGGCTGCAACGAGGTCAGCGCTGATTTTGCCGCGCACATCAACTATAGAGGCAACCTCCACGCCTGAGTCCTGCAGCGCAATAACGGTCCGCCAAGCCAGATCATTGTTGATTACAGCGGCAATGCGACGACCGGCCAGCACCGCATAGCGATTCGCGTACTGCAGCATGGCGCCAGCCAGCATGATGCCCGGCAAGTCATTGTTACCAAACATCAGCGGTTGTTCGATCGCCCCCGTAGCGAGCACAACCCGTCCTGCCCGAACCTTCCAGTATGTCTCGACCGATGCGTCGCCACGGTATGCGGCAGATCGATCGTGAATCGTCAGGACGTTGTGGTCGTAATAGCCAACCACGGTCGACTGCAACATGATGCGTACGCTTGGCGCCGCCCGCAGCTCCTTCAGCGCGGCGTCTAGAAACTCGCCCGGCGCTTGACCCTTGATACCGGTGGGATCAAACAGCAGAGAACCACCGGCTTCGATGTCCTGCTCAACAAGCAGAACATCTTCACCACGACGAGCTGCCTCAAGCGCCGCATTGAGGCCGGCGGAACCGGCGCCAACGACCAGTACGTCGCAATGCGTGTTGAGGTGCCGGTAACGGGAATTGTCCGCACCCTTCGGCAGCGCACCCAATCCAGCAGTCCTGCGTATCGCCCACTCGAACGTGCGCCAGTTCGGCCATTTGAAGATTTTGTTGTAAAAGCCCGCCGGCCAGAGCAAGCGCGTGTAGTCGAAAATCCGGCCGAAATCGAATTTCACCGACGGGAAACTGTTCTGGGTCTCTGCTCGAAGACCGGCAATCAACGGCATTAGCGTCGCACAGGTGATCGGGATCATGCCCGAACCGACATCAACACCGAGCAATCCATTGGGCTCCTCGAAGCCGGCAGAAAAAATTCCACGCGGTCGGTGGAATTTGAAACTTCGTGTGACGGTGCGAATGCCATTGGCGAGCAAGGCCGAGGCAAGCGTGTCGCCGGCATGGCCTTCGTAGCTCCGGCCATTGAAGGTAAACATCACCAGCGTCGATCGATCGATGCGGCCGCCGTCAGCACGCCTGAATGGCTGGCCCGCGTTCATGCCGAGTGCCTGCGTTCAGTATCTTCCCTTGTTTCGAGATCCGGCCTGCCTTCGTCCATTTTGTAGACGAGGTGTATCTCATGCGTGAGCGTGTCGCGTGCCACATTGAACCACTGGCCGCAACCGAAGGCGTGACACCAATGCTCAAAATGCACACCTTTCGGGTTGTCGCGATTGAAGAGGTAGTCGGCCCACTCGGGATCGCCGGCCTCAGGGCCCGGTCGCTCAACGTGGGACTCGCCACCGAAAGTGAATTCCGCTTCGTCGCGGGTGCCGCAGTAGGGGCAGTCGATCCTGAGCATCAGTGCGCGACTCCCGAGGCGGCGGCCTCATCAATCATCGCACCGCTGACAAATCGCTCGAGTCCGAAATCGGCAATCAGGGGATGCGGATCGTCGTTGGCGATCGTATAGGCCATCGTATCGCCGCCAGCCGGGATGGCCTTGTAACCGCCAGTGCCCCAGCCGCCTGAAATGTAAAGATTTCGCACCGGAGTCTTGCCCATGATTGGCGTCGTGTCCGGCGTGATGTCAACGATACCGGCCCACTGCCGCGTCAGTCGCAAACGGCTCAGCGACGGATACAACTCGACCAGCGCCGCAATGTTTTCCTCCATCGCCGGCAAACCCCCGCGTTGCGCATAGCTATTGTAGATATCCGCGCACCCGCCAATCACGATCTCGCCCCGGTCCGATTGTCCGGCATAGACATGGATGGACGGTGACAGGATCGTCGTTCTGAGGCATGGCTTCACCGGCTCGCTGACCATTGCCTGCAGCGCCTGGCTCGTTATCGGCACGCGCAATCCAGCTTTCCCGGCCAAAACACTTGTGTGCCCTGCGACAGCCATACAGACGCGATCCGCGGCGACCTGGCCATGGGTAGTCTCTACTCCGATCACGCGCCCGTCGCTAATGTTGAAGCCCTTGACCTCGCATTGCTGGATGATGTCGACGCCTAAGGCACTGGCCGCGCGGGCGTAAGCCCAAACAACGGCGTCGTGGCGCGAGATGCCGCCGCGCCATTGGATGAAACCACCATGGATCGGGTAACAGGAATCCAGATTGAGGAGCGGCTCTATGCGTTTGATATCCATCGGTGACAACACTTCGGAGTCGATGCCGTTGATTCGAATCGCGTTTGCCCAGCGACGCATGCCTTCGAGTTCATGATGGCTGTGCGCGAGCGTCAGAATGCCACGCTGGCTCAGCATCACGTTGAAGTTCAAGGCCTGGCTCAGACCTTCATACAGTTTCAGGGAGTGGTCAAAGAAACGGGCGCTTTGCGGCCAGAAATAGTTCGAACGTGTTACCTGTGTGTTGCGGCCCGAGTTGCCGCTGCCGAGATAGCCCTTCTCGATGACGGCCACATCGCTTATGCCGTGATCCAATGCCAAGTGATACGCGATCGCCAATCCATGGCCGCCCGCGCCAATGATGACGACGTCATAATTCTTGCGCAGTTCCGGTGAACGCCAAGCGACCGGCCAGCGCCGGTGGCCTGCCAGTGCGTTCTTTGCTAGCGAAAGAAACGAATAGCCCCGCAATTTCGGAGTATGACCCATCGATCTAAGTTGACCTGCGTGAAATCTAAGACGCCGTCCAACTTAAGCCCCTCAATTCAAATACGATCATGCGCAATGCGGGTTCAGGCCGATTCCGCGTCTATATCAACATCCCAGCACATGGATTCCGACCCAATGACGCGATCGCATCTTAAGGACTGTTCGATGTTGACGAACCGCGTTTTGCCGCGCGCATTATCCGCGCTGGCAGCGGTGTCCGTTCTTTGTGCTTGCCAGGAACGCCCGGAGCAACCGGAAGCGTTGACTCATGCCGACTCAACGCGGCTTCTGCGCGACCTGGCCGATGAGGTCTGGGCAGACACGCTGGAGAACTCGACATATTTGCGATTGCAGGAAGGATTGCCGATCGAGAAATTTGAAGACATTACGCTGGAGAATCACTACGAGAATCTGGCCAAAGCCGCGTCCTGGCGGGCGAAGCTCTTCGCCATCGACAGCACGGCGTTGAGCGGCGACGATCTCATCACCTACGAGATACTGGAATTCGAACTCGCGGACATAAGCGTCAATGACGATGATTACTGGCTGCAATTCGACATAACCGCCTACTTGGGCCCATACCTGTTTCGCTTTGCCCAGGAGGCACTGGCCATCCACCGGTTTCCCAACAAAGCCGCGGCGAACCGCTACCTCAATCTGGTCAACGAATACGCGGAATTGATCGATCAGCTTATCGTCAAGATCGAAGGCCAGGTGGAGAGAGGCTTGTACCTGCCCAAGCCGGCGCTCAAGTCGACTCGCGCAACCTGGGCCGGAATCAGGGACACAGGATCAACACAACTGTCAGTTGCGGAAGAGCGGCTGGCCGCGCTGACCGACGATGAGAGACAGGCATTCTCTGCCGCACTAGACCGGATCATCCAGGAGCGGGTGCTGGCAGGCTTCGATCAACTACTTGATCGAATTGGAGCCGACTATGAACGCCAGGCTCCCGACGATGTCGGGCTGCATCAATATCCCGGTGGTCGGGAAGTTTACTTGCGCCGCATTCGCAGCAATACCACACTGGAATTGTCTCCGGAGGAAATCCACGAGCGAGGCAAGAAAGCCGTGGCCGACATCTCCGCGCGCATGCAGGCGATTCGTGACGAACTGGGATTCGAAGGCACCGCACGCGAATTCAACCACCGGATCAGAAATGACCCACGGTTTCTCGCCGAGTCGCCGCACGAAGTGGAAGAGCGATTCATGGAATACATCAAACGAATTGAACCCAAGCTCGATGCATACTTCCACTCTTGGCCTGAGGCTGCGTATGGCGTACGCCGTTTGCCGCCGGCTGCGGAAGCCGGAATGACATATGGCTATTACAGCCAACCGACTGCAGCCGACCCTGTCGGCTATTACAACTACAACGCCTCCAACTTGCCGAATCGCAGCCTGGTGTGGGCAGGCTCTCTGATTTACCACGAGCTATTGCCCGGTCACCATTTCCATCTTGCCACCCAAGGAGAAAACGAAGCCTTGCAGGACTATCGCAAGAATTACTCGGTCGGCGCCTTCACCGAAGGCTGGGCCGAGTACGCGGCCAGCCTGGGCATCGAAATGGACATGTACGAAACGCCCGAGGAACTCTATGGACGGTACATCGGCGAGATTTTTCTCGCATCGCGGCTTGTCGTCGACACAGGAATGAACGCACTGGGCTGGTCGCTTGAGGACGCGCACAAGTACATGCGCCAATACGTCATTCAGTCAGATTCCGAGATCGCATCAGAAACCCTTCGATACGCGACGAGTATACCGGCGCAGGCACTGGCCTATCGCCTCGGTTACGAAAAAATGTGGGAGCTGCGGCATCGGTCCGAAGAAGCTCTGGGTGATGCCTTCGACATCCGTGAGTATCACGAGGTCGTCTTGTCGGACGGCGCCAAGCCGCTTGTGGTACTGGAAGCCAAGGTGGACAGTTACATAGCATCGGCGTTGTCGAACTAGGACACGTAGACGCGACGGGAAGCTGCTTTGCCGAGTCCGTTTTCCGCCGGGCGGCGGACTTGCCGCACTTTTGAGGGATTCGGAATTCGTTGCGTCTTAGGTATCAGAACCCCGGCTTTCGGGCGATATCCTTGCGTTTGTCATTGAGGGGGAGCTATGAAAGCACCACAAGTTGCGGTTTTTGCGGTCACGAGCACAGTTTTCCTTGCTCTTGCATTACCGCCCACAGAGTCCCTCGCGCAGGGAGCGGAACTGCTTGAGGAGATCATCGTAACCGCGCAGCGCCGCGAGCAAAACATCCAGGATGTGCCGATTTCAATCGACGTGTTTTCCGGAGAATCGCTGGAAGCGGCCGGTATCCAGGATTTCCAGGGGCTGGCTGACCTGGCGCCGTCCCTGACGATTATGGGCCAAAATGGCTGGACCGGTGCCCTCGACGTTCGATTGCGGGGACAGGGTGGATCAGCTTTCAACCGTGACCCGGGTGTCGGCCTGTACATCAACGAAGCCTATGTTGCCGAGGCTACATCGGTGATGTCGAGTTTTGTCGACGTCGAGCGTGTCGAAACGCTCAAAGGGCCGCAGGGCACGCTGTGGGGACGTGTCACGCTGGGCGGTGCGATGAATATCGTGCTCAAGGAACCGGCGGAGGATTTCGAAGGCGCAATCAACGCCACGCTCGGCGACTATCGCACCCGGCGCCTGACCGCAGCGGTTTCGGGCCCAATCAGCGATACGTTCGGTGCGCGGATCTCCGCAACCTTCGGTGAACAGGAACATTACGTGGAGGACCGGCTTAATCCGGGCACGCTCAACCAGGATCTGCTCGCACTTCGTGGGACCTTGATGTGGGAACCAACCGAGCGATTTTCCGCCAAGCTCACGATCAGTGACTCGGACAATGATTCCTCCAGTCCATTCCTGCAAGGCGCGGTGATTGTCCCCGGCACGCCGGTATGGGCACTCAACCAGATTTACGACCTCAACATCGACGATGACATCTATACGGTCGAAACCGACTCGGAGCAGGTTTCCACGCACGAGGAGACCTTCGCAATTCTGAATTTGATATTCAATTTAAACGACAAGTGGTCGATCAAGTCGATCAGCTCTCGTTTCGATACCGATTCAAACCGCCTGATCGACCTCGACGGCACGTCCGCGCCGATGGCGCAATATCCGGGCTATACGACCAATGAAACTCTTTCCCAGGAATTGGCCGTCAATTACGACGGCGAAAGAGTGCGGGGCGTCGTCGGCCTGTACCGCTTCGATCAGGAGTGGTTCCTCGATGGCGGCTTCCGGGGAAATGCAGACCTCGCCGCGCTGGCCAACTGCAATCCCGGAATTACAAGCGGCCCGTTCGCCGGGACGATTTTCGCGCAGGCCTTCCTGCAACCCATCCTTGGATTCAAGGCCGGCGAATGCACCGGCTTTTATTTGAACCTGACGACGTTCGGACTTGATTTCACAGGGCGTCCTCCATTCCCTGCTTACTACGGCCCCGGCGGCATTGTCGAGGGCATCCTGGGCCGGCCGATTGAGGCCATCGACTTCGCGCCCGGGGGAATCCTCGAACAAAACGGGCTGTTGTTCTTCGGCAACGTGACCTATAACGCGTTTACGAATCTTCGCGATGTAGCTTCCGATGCCGCTTACGCCAATTTTGAAGTGGACATCGGCAAACAATGGACGCTGACCCTTGGCGTGCGATACACGGATGAGGAAATCTCGGTTCTTCAGGACGGTGCGAATTACTTCGGGTTCCCTGTAACAGGAGAGTTGTCAACCTTCGAGAGTTCGAATTCAGGATCGTTTGACGAACTTACGGGACGGATCGGCATAGAGTTTCGTTCCGCCGAAGACAGGCTCTGGTATCTGAACTGGGCCGAGGGTTTCACGAGCGGCGAATTCAATCCGTCCCTCGGCATCCTCGGCCCTGCGCAGCTCCTTGATGCGTACGAACTCGGATTCAAGGGACTCTTCTTCGATAACAGGATGATCTTCAATGTTGCGGCGTTCCGGTATGACTACAGCAACTACACAACCGTGGTGCGGGCCCTTGATCCGGATCCGATGTCGATGTCGCCGGTAACGTCGGTGCCGGTAACGTTCGAAAGCGTGCAAACGACAGGCGTCGAATTCGACATTACCTTGCAAGCGACCGACGAGCTGTCATTTACCCTAGACTTCATGTCCATCGATCCATCGATTGAGGAGTTCAACGAAGAAGACCTGGTCAGCCTCAACCTGCTTCCGACGATCAGCAGCCTGGTCGGGAATGAAACCATTGACTTCGGAACGCTGAATATCATTCGTTCTCCCGAAACATCCGCGACCCTGGGCGCAACGTACGACCACCCACTTTCCGCCGGCGGCACACTGAGTTTCTCAGCCACGGCAGCTTGGACGGGCAGCTACTGTTTCGATCTCTACAACGAGCTTTGCGCGGACTCCAAGACCTTGACGAACATAGGAGTCCGCTACACGCCGGGCGGCGATACAAGATGGTGGCTGAACCTGTACAGCAATAACGTATTCGGCGAGGAATACCTGGTGCACCAGTTCTATTACTTCGAGTACGGTATGACACAGTATCCCGGCGCACCGCGCCAAAGCGGACTCCAGTTCGGTATCAGGTTCTGACCGGTCACCTAATGCCCGTTACTTTGGGGGCAGGCGCGGCGTTCGCGCCTGCCCCATTTTGATTGAGGACCCGAAATGCACAGATCCACCTCT
Organism: Gammaproteobacteria bacterium; assembly: GCA_963666765.1. GTDB lineage: Bacteria > Pseudomonadota > Gammaproteobacteria > Steroidobacterales > Foliamicaceae > Foliamicus. Next base: position 244,391 of record OY762933.1, on the reverse strand, counting down.
AGCATCACTGCAATTGCTTTGTTCGCTACGATTCCATTTATTGGTTCTTGCGGGACCGAAACGGCGAACCCCGCTGCAACGGCGCCGGCCGTATCATTCAACGTTGATCGGTGGGGCGAAAAAGAGCTCGACAAATACATCGACCTTGGAGCCGGGCCAGCCTATCAGTCCGCGCTGCAACTACCCGTTAGTGGGTCCAATGGCATTGTGACAGGGACAAGCGGGGTGCTCGCGACGCACGTCGGAATCGAGACGCTCAGGCAAGGTGGTAGCGCGATGGATGCGGTCATTGCAACCTCGCTGATGCAGACCTTGCTCACCGGCGGTTCCGCGATCAGCTACGCGGGCATCTGGACCATGGTCTATTACGACGGTGATTCGGCTCGGCTGCATTCGATGAACGCCGGCTACAACACGGTGCAGGAAGAAGACGACCCGTTATCGATTTCGGGAGTCGACATCGAAGAAGCCATCAAGGGCGGCAACTTCATGCAGGTCATGCAACAGATCAAGCCCGATGGCCGCACCGCGCTGGTTCCTGGATTCATGGCTGGCGCGCAGGCAGGACATGATCGCTTCGGCAAGCTGCCCTGGGCAACCCTGTTCGAACCGACGATTTACTTTGCCGAGAACGGCATCCCCGTCGACGCTTATCTTGCCGCCGTCATTGACTCCAACAAGGACGTATTGAACAGACTGCCCGAGACCAGGGCGGTGTTTACGGGCGAAGACGGTGAGTTTCTACAGCCCGGCGACACGTTTCGGCAAACAGCGCTTGCCAAAACGCTGCGAAATGTTGCCGAGCACGGCGCCGCCTACATGTACACAGGGCCATGGGCAAGAAAGTTTGTCGAGATGGTACGCGCCGAAGGCGGCAAGATGACCCTCAAGGACATGAGCGACTATGGCGTCATCTGGGGCGACCCGATTATCGGTGCCTACGGCGACTATCAGATTGCCGGCTATGCTCCGCCCGCCCTCGGGGGCACCCAAACCATTGAAGCCTTGAATCTGCTTAAAGCCGCCGATCTTCGCCATTACGCCGACAAGCACTACGAATCGGGCGAAGCGCTCTATTGGTACGGGAAGATCCTTGAAGTGCCGGCACTCAGTTACCTGACCGCCGAAGAACGCGAAGAACTGTACCCGGATGTGGATCTCAGCCTTGAGGCACGGGGCCGAAGAGAGACGGCGGACTTCATTTGGAAACAACTTCAGGAGACCAACGGTGACTTTCTGCAACGGGCCAGCGATGAGCGCGTTGCCGACGAGTCTCCCAGACACTCTGCCGGCGTAGTGGCGATCGACCAGTGGGGCAATATTGCCTCAGTCGTGCACAGCATCAACACAGTGGGTTTCGGGCGCACTGGAATTTTCATCGACGGTGTGTCGATTCCCGATTCCGCATGGTTTCAGCAAAAGCAGATCATGAAAGCGGGACCGGGGAACCGGCTGCCTGACCCGACCAATCCTCTGATCGTGCTCAAGAACGGCAAGCCGCATCTCGGTTCCACCTCGATTGGTTCTGATCTTCATCAGCAAACGGTTCAGGGCCTCTATTACGTGCTTGAATACGGCATGACGCCAAATGAAGCTGTGAGCTCACCAACATTTCTTGGAAACGGCCTGGTTGACGGGGGCTTCCGGGCCGTAGAAGCCGAGTTCTCGCCGGAAGTCATCGCCAGGATCAAGGCATTGGGACAAAAGTTCACGCCCGCACCGGGCCGCCCTCGATTCTGGCTGGCGGCGGGTCTTGACCCCGAGACCGGCAGTTTGCTCAGCTCGGATTCGGCTGCACCCACGGAGGACGGCTCTGTACGCCCGATGGGTCTAACCCAGGCCTACTAGTGTCGTGATGGAAAAAAACTTGAGAAGCCGCAGGAGATTCCTGAAGACCGCATTTTCCGGGGTCGCAGTCGCCGGTCTTGCCGGCGGCGCAGGTCTTTCAAAGGCAATGGCCCAAGGGGCGGTTTCGGAGGCGGAAAGGCGGCGTTTGCTGGACCTGGCCCACTTCGGCCGCAAGACGCCGACTTCCGGCAAGGATGGCATGGTCATTTGCTCGCACCCGCTGGCAAGCCGGGCGGGCGCAGACATGCTTCGGGCGGGTGGTAACGCAGCCGACGCGGCACTAGCGACCTCAGTGTGTCAGACCGTTGTCGAACCGCATATGACGGGAATCACGGGTGTCCTGTCGATGCTTTATTTGGACGCCGGGAGCGGCAAGACGACCTACGTCAACGGCAGCGCGGCCCGTCCAATGGCTGACATCAACGCGTTCTCGGCCGCATCGCTGGCCACGGGCATGGGCGTCGCCGTGCCCGGATTCTGGGCCGGTTTCGAAGCAGCCCACGAAAAGTACGGCAAGGCATCGAAGAAGTCCGTTATGCGCGCCGCGATCGACTACGCTCGAAACGGTTTTGAGATTCATCCATTCCTTTGGGGCGAAATATTCGTTGAATTTCACAAGATCGCGCGGACACCGCAGGGCCAGGAGATCTTCATGCGCGACAATTCCCTGCCGCGTCCGGGCGATGTCCTCGTCCAGACACGCGCTGCCGACACGCTTGAAGCTCTGCTCAACGAGGGCAATGAATACTTCTATCGCGGACCGTTCGCCGAGGAAATGGTCAAGACGGTTCAGGATGCCGGAGGCGTGCTGACGATGGACGACATGGAGGCTTACGAGGCTCGTTGGCAGGAGCCGTCCACAGGCACGTACCGCGGCTATCGTATCGTCGCATCCCCGCCGCCTGATCACGGCGGCTCACACATGATCGAGATTCTGAACATGGTCGAACTGCTGGACCTGCAGAAGCTGGGGCCGCCGACCGACTCTGCCGAGTCGCTGTTCCATATGACCCGTATCGCCCAGCAGGTTTACCTCGATGGCTTCAGGCAGCACGATCCCGAGTCGCACGAGCTGCCCATGGAGGTAATCCTGAGCAAGGAATACGCCGAGATGCGCTTCAAACTCATGCAGATGGACCAGAAACTCGATGCCGGCGATCCACCACCACCAACGGGCAGCAACCATGTGACCGCGGTCGACAAGGAAGGAAACATCGCCACGATCCTGCACTCGTGCATGTCGCTGCCCTGGTCAAACGGCCTGTTTGCCGGCGGCGTAACGATTGTGGCTGCGGGCGCGCATTTCGGCCGGGTCATGCCGGGCCCCGGGGACAGGATTTCTGCCTACGTCTGCCCGAACATTGTCTTCGACGGCAACCGCCCGGTGCTGGCATCGGGTTCGCCAAGCGTCAGTCTCCTGCAGAATGTGCTGCAGAATACGACCAACATCCTGGACTTCGGCATCCCTATAGCCGAATCAGTCAATCGGCCACGTTTCGGGGCGGGGTCAAGAGACTTGCCCGGAGCATACCTGATTGAAGTCGATGTTCCGCGGAAAGTGCGGGACGCGGCCGCCGCGCGGGGCATCCGGTGGGACATCGTCAACCCCTGGAACTGGCACCATGGCTCGTTCGAAGGTGTTTTCATGACAACAGACGGCATGGCTTATGCCTGCGGTGATCCCCGCCGCAACGCGATGGCGATCGCTGCATGATGCGCCGCTTGTCATTCGCCCTGCTGCTGGGGCTTTTCGCTACGGCGTCATTCGCGGACTCGGCGGTGCTTCGCTGTGGGACTCTCGTCGATGTCCAACGCAATCGACTGGTTCACAGACAGGACATCCTGGTCACCGATGGCGTCATACGGGATATCGGCCCTGAACTTACGGTGCCGGGCGATGCAAGCGTCATCGACCTCACCGCACAATATTGCCTGCCCGGGTTGATGGACATGCACGTTCACCTGTTCATTGATTCGAGCGTTGGCACCGTCGCCGACAATTTTCTGCAAAAGTCCAGTGCAGCAAACGCGCTACTCGGCCTAAAACGTCTGCAGGTCATGTTGAATAAGGGCTTCACGACGATCCGCGTGACGGGAGACATCGATTATCAATTCACGAGCATTGATCTCAGGAATGCAATCGCGCGGGGCGATTTCGACGGCCCCCGAATGTTGGTTGCTCCGCACGCACTGTCGGAGCTCGGTGGTCATGTCGATCTCAATACGATGCGATCGGACGGGCCCAAAATCGCGGGCACGATCGTCGCAGCGGGCGTCGACAACGTTCGCGAGGCCGTGCGTCGGGAAGTCAAGTACGGCGCCGACTGGATCAAGATCACGGCCAGTGGCGGCGTCATGTCGCAGCATGACGATCCTCGCGTTCAGGGCTGGACCGACGACGAAATCTTCGCGTTCGCCGACGAAGCGCACCGGCTCGGCGTAAGAATCGCCGCCCACGTGCATGGCGATCAGGCTGGCAACACCGTCGCGCGAGCGGGTTTCGATTCCATTGAACATGGCACGATGCTGCAAGACGAGACGATCGCGATCATGAAGCAAAACAATGTCGTGCTTGTACCGACTCTTTATGTGCTCGACTGGATTCTCGAACAGGGTATCGGTCCCGGTATCACGGCCAACAACTACGAAAAGGCCGTACAGGTCGCCAAGATGCACAAGACGGCGCTGATCAAGGCGTACGGTGCCGGCGTCAGGATCGCGATGGGCTCGGATCCGATATTTCCGCATGAAGAATCCAATCGCGAGTTTGCGAGCATGGTCAAAGCCGGTATCACGCCATGGGACGCCATACGAGCGGGAACAATTACGGCGGCCGAACTCATTGGCCTGGAAGAAGAAATCGGCTCACTTGCCGCAGGCAAACAGGCCGATATTGTCGCCGTATCAGGTGACCCGGTGGCCGACATTACGCACCTCGAAAGGGTGGGATTCGTGATGAAGGGTGGCAAGGAAATACGAAATGACTACTAGGCGCGGCCTTGCATTGAGTTCACCACGCGCGCGCTTGCTGCTACTGGCTACGCTACTCTTGGGCGCTAAGGCCCACGCCGGCGTGGTGGCCATTCAGTGCGGCGCTTTGATCGACAGTGTCGACGAAAAAGTACTGCCCGAGGTCACGATCGTTGTAAGTGACGAAAAGATCATCTCCGTTGGTCAGCTTGACGCTATTCCCGACAACGTCGCCCGCATTGATCTGAGCGCTTCATACTGCCTGCCCGGATTGATCGACGCACATACGCACCTGATGACCGGCGCACGGAGTATGAACTCCTCCAGTGCGGCGAAAACGCTGAGCGGCCTCAAGAATGCGCAGACGATGCTGCGGCAGGGCTTCACAACGTTGCGAGTGCCGGGTGACGGCGACATCGGTTTCGGGGCGATCACTCTGCGCGATGCATTCGCCAATGGTTGGTTTGTGGGACCTCGAATGCAGGTGGCGCCGCACGCGATCTGCCCGCTGGGTGGACATTGCGACAGAAACAATATCGCTCCCGATAGCGGTATACCCACGGTGCCACATGTCATCAAGGCCGGCGAAGAATCGGTTCGCGAGGCCGTACGCCGCGAACTCAAGTACGGCGCCGACTGGATCAAGGTATATGCGACAGGCGGCGTCATGTCCCTTGGCGACGATCCGCGGGTGCAGTCGTTCACCGACGCCGAACTCGCCGCGTTCTCGGACGAGACCCATCGTCACGGCAAGAAAATCACTGCGCACACACATGGAGCAGGTGCCGTCAAGACCGCCGTTCGAGCCGGCTTCGACAGCGTGGAGCACGGCACACTCATGGATGACGAAGCCATCGAGATGATGGTCGAGTCAGGGACCTGGCTGGTGCCGACCGTATACGTCCTGGACTACATCCTGGAGGTAGGCCAAATCCGTGGGATTAACCCGGAGAGCATGGCCAAGGCCCGGGAGGTCACGAAGGTTCGGGATGTTAGCTTTCCGAAAGCGTACAGGGCAGGCGTCAAAATGGCTTTGGGCTCGGATCAGATATTCCCTCACGAATACTCCACCAGGGAATTTTCGGCGCTGGTCAAACAAGGCGTTTCGCCGATGGATGCCATCGTCATGGGTACGATCAACGGCGCAAGGTTGATGGATCTTGAGGACCAGATCGGCAGCGTGGAGGTGGGCAAGCTGGCCGACATTATCGCCGTGCCGGGCAATCCATTAGACGACATTTCGATTCTGGAGAACGTCGAGTTCGTCATGCTCGGCGGCCTGATCATTCGTAATGACTAAGTACTGATTTCGATGCATCGGAGATTGCGTCAAGCCGGCCTGGCCCTGATCACCTTCGTGGCGACGCATGTGATTGTGGCCGCAGAATCCGAAACAGCCAATATCTACCTGATCACGCATTCAACCGTACAGATTGACGCGAAACCGGACGCTATCTGGCCGTACATCCTCGATACCAGCGATTGGAAAAAGCTGGCGGAAAGTTCGTACCACGCCGGACAACCGGACCAGTTGGGTGAAGTCGAAATCGTCCGCGGGCGCAGCGGCGCCAATGCATACGAATTCTTCGTCAAAACCATCGCCCTCATCCCCGGCAAACGCAAAGTGATCGCGATCTACTTTGACGAAGGCGCCAAAGGGGATGTCAGCTATGCCGCATGGACATTGTTTCCGAACGATGCCGGCACGATGGTCACCTACGACGTATATTCCATAAACCGCCTGCCAGACGTTCCGGACAACCGGATTACCGCAGTACGGGAACAGGTGACGGCTCCTAACCGGAAGCGATTCCAGGAGGAACTGCTGGTACTCAAGAGACTGGTGGAAGACACGTAATGATGTTCAGTTGAGGAGACTCTGGATGGGCACTGACCGGAGAAGTTTCATCAAGTCGGCCGGAATTGGCCTGGCCGCGGCCGGTTTGACGGCCACGAACGGGGAATCCGAGGCTGCAGGAGTCGGTGAAGCGCTCACGCCGCCGTTAAATCGACAGGGCGACAAGGAAGTCATTCGCGGCAAGCAGGCCGTCGCCAGCAGCCAGAGCCCCATCGTGACGCAGACCATGCTGGACGTGCTTGCCGCCGGCGGCAATGCGGTCGATGCGGCCGTCGCCGGAAACATCGTGCAGGCGACCGTGCAACCCGAAATGACCAACCACACGGGCACGGTCAGTTGGCTGTACTGGGATGCGGAAAAGAAAAAAACCTTCCAGCTCAACAGCATGGGCACGCTCCACCCGGACCTGCCCCCGATGCGCACCTATCCGATGGGCGTTGGGGGTGTTGCCGTGGGCTCGCCGATGGCCTGCATCCCCGGCTTCATGCCTGGCCTTCAGGCCATGCATGAGCGCTTTGGCACGCGGCCCTGGAAATCGCTCGTCGAGCCGGCCATTCCCTGGGCCGAAGACGGTTTTCCGGTCGACGAATTCCAGCGCGCGGTCATGGAATTCGAGCTCGAAGGAAATGTCTGGTTTCCCGAGATGCGTGACCTGTTTGCACCCAAAGGCTTTTCGCCCTCGGTCGGCGAGAAACTTAAGAATCCCGCACTCGCGAAGACGCTGCGCAGGCTTGCGGGCGAGGGTCCGGACCACTTTACGAAGGGCGCTTGGGCCAGGGAGTTCGTCAAGCTTGCCAACAACCTCGGCTGGAGAATCGAAATCGGCGACCTCTCCAATAACCCGCCACGTTGGACCGAGCCGCTTAAGTACGAGCACAAAGGCTACGAGATCATGCAAACTGCGCCGCCGGAGCGCCAGGGTATCTACTGCTGCCTCGTGCTCGGCATTCTCCGCCATCTGAACGTGTCGTCGCTGGGCCATTACACCGAGTCGGCGGAAAGCCTGTATTTCATGGCCCAGGCGCTGCGTCGTGCCCATTTCGAGCTGGGGCAGCTGCACGATCCGGAATTCTTCGGCGTACCGTCGGATGTCTGGATGTCGGAGGAGTATCACGCCAGCATCGCAAGAATTTTTAGGGCATCGCTACCGAAGCAAGGGGTGGACCTGACAAAGCACGTTGAGCTCACGACAAACAAGGGGCAACTGCAGGCGTTCGGCTGGGCGGTCGGTTCGCCGGAGAAGAAACTGGATCAGCCGGCGGGCAGTTGTGAACTGACCTGCGTCGACAAACACGGCAACTGGGTGCAAATGATGAATACCCTGCAATCCGGCGGCATTCCGGGGATGGTCGTCGGCGGCGTACCGATGATCGGCAGCCACGCTCAATTCAACATGAACGCAAGTATTGCAGGCTGGCTGGGTGTTCCCGGCAGCCGCATGCGCTCGGTGATGAGCAATACGATCGTGTTCAAGGGTGGCCGGCCTGTTCTGTCGCTCGGCTCGCCCGGAAACGTGCACTGCACCGTGCCGCAAATGCTGTCGAACAACCTCGATTACCACTTCGATCCGTACGAAGCCGGTGTCTTGCCGCGCATGCTGCCGATGCGCGACGATTACACGATCGAGATCGAGTCACGCATTCCAACCGCGACACTTAAAGATCTTGCAAGGCTCGGCGCCAAACTCAAGCCATTGCCGCCCTACGACTTCCACATGGGTTCTTACCAGCAAGCCTGGCGGGACTCTGCAACCGGATTTCTCAATGCGGCAACAGATCCGCGCCGCGGCGGCCAGGCCGGAGGATTGTAAAGGAGAAAACTCGCTCATCGGGACAAATCGGCTACCTGTCATCCATATTGAAACGATATTCGGGAGGCTCGAAACCCATGAGGTGCTCAACGAAGTAGTCCATCGAACGGTGAATGGAATGGGTGTTGACAATCGCGTGCGACGTATTCGGGTAGTAATACATTTCGAAGTCCTTGTCGAGCTTGATGAGTTGATCAACAACAATGAGCGTACTTGCAGGAAACACGTTCTCGTCGATTTCGCCAAGCAAGATCAGTAGTTTGCCCTCAAGATCAGCCGCCTCCTCCACTGCATTCGCGTTCTGCCAATTGATCGGTTTCGACGCAGGCGTCGGTTTCAGTTCTGATTCATCCTCATACACGGCTTCGCCGTGAAAGGCCTCCCAGTGATAGTCGGGGTACAGACCGTGCATGATCGCGGGCGGTACCGACGTCACGCCAACCTTGAAAAAGTCGCCGAAGTCGAACATCGCGCGGAACGTGACCCAGCCGCCATACGAGCCGCCATGGATGCCAACCCTGTCGATGTCCATCCATTGGTAGCGATTCGCCAGTTCACTGATGGCCGCAACATGGTCGTACAAACCGATCTGGTGCAGGTTTTTCCAGGAGTGGTGGGAGAAGGAAATGTCGCGATACGTTGTGCCCCGCGCGTCCACAATCACGCTCGCAAAGCCGAGTGCAGTCATGTAGCCGGCTTTTGTCAGCGCTGGCGGCGCGGTGAAGATGCCCGCGTAATTGTGTGGAACAACAGCCGTTAAAGGGCTCGCGTATTGCGCGTCGATGATCGGATAGGACCCGGTTTCGTCAAGACCGTGTGGCATGTAAAGCACGCCGTAGAGGTCCGTCACGCCGTCGTCCGCCTTGGCGACGAAGGGTTCCGGGTCCTGCCAGCCGGTCGCGTACAGTTCGCTCGCATCCGCCTCTTCGAAATGAGAGACCAGTTCGCCGTCCGCTGTTCGGCGTATCGCGTATTTTGTCGGCTGCCTGACGGTTGAATAGCCGTATACGAAAAATCGCCCATCGGGACTGAAATTTGCCGGCGCCTCCCCCCCGAATGCCGCGAGGAACCGTGGGTCAATGTTCGGCGATTCCATAACATGATCGGCAGGCTCCGGCGTCAACAGTTCAAGTCCCGTCCCATCGAAGTTCACGCCGTAGAGGTAGCGAAAATAGGGATTTCCGCCCTCTTTACCGTTCGCGGTGAAGTAGATACGCCGGGCTTCCTTGTCCACACGGATCACGTCTCGAACCAGCCAGGCGCCTTCCGTTATTCGGTTCTTGAGTTTCCCGGAGCCGAGATCGTAGAGGTACAGGTGTCCCCATCCTTCCCGTTGCGACCACCAGATCACCTCGTCGGCTCGCTCGTTAAGGAACACGTTCGGTGGATCGTACGAGGACGAACTGAAGTCGCTACGCGGATGCATGGACTCGTCGATAACTCGCCGAACCGCCCCGGTCGCCAGTTCGATTTCAAAAAAGTGAGTTGACCTAATGGTATCGCCGTACGCTGCAACGTACAGATGGTCCAGGTCCTCACCCCACCAGAATTTGCGAATCGCGAGCATGTCCTGATGAACATGGAGCAGTTCTTCATACGGCAGGTTCAGAAGAACCTTCTTGCCTGTCAACGTATCGATAACGAACCACTCCAACCTGGCCGGTTCTTCCCCGACCAGCGGAATCCGCGGCAAGTACAAGACCGGTCGGAATGAACCGTCGGGTGGTGACGTTACGATCAGAGGATAGGGTTGGACGTGACGCTCATCCAGACGCGTCGTAAGAATGTGTCGTGAATCCGGTGCCCAATGCGTTTCCATTGGAGGAAAAGCCTCATCGCCACCGGCGCGCTGCCGCGGAATATGACTGGAGTACCAGTTGCCGTAGTAAATGCCATACCCGAAGTGCGGCTCGCCGTCCGACGTAAGAGCGGTTTCGTCGCCCGTCTCGCGGTCGATCAGGTAGAGGTTCCCCGTGCGCGAGCGTACTCCAAGCTTGGCGTTTGGTGATGCGAGAACGCCGGGGTCCCCAGCCGCTGCCGGTTCAGTGGAACATTTGCCATGGTCCACGGCGCAAACGTACTGCGCCTCGCCCACCGCAAAGGAAATCGTCGATTCGGAGTCGTCGAATTCAAAAACACTGAACGGCAGCGAGGTTGGTATGGTGTCATCGACTCCGGCCTGCGTGAGGCCCGCTGCGATTGCCTCGTGATCGAACGCGGGAGTCTTGGCTCCCGTCTCGGCATCCACGACAACGAACTCATGGCCTTCAGCCGTTTCGCGCCGATACCAGAATCGATTGGATTGACCGATCCAGGCGGGCGATACATTGAGATTTCTGACCTTCGCCATTGCATTGGCCGGCAGCCACTGCTCGGCCAACGCATATTGTTCCGCTGTCACCGTACCCTGGCGGGGCGCCTTGCAGCCAGCAACGACAGCGCAGATTACGCCAAGCACGACGCAACAATTGTGAAATCGGATCATACGGCTTCCCCTTGCGTGTTCGTATAAGGACGCGGATACCGGCCGGCACCCCATTTTGTCTGGTTGTCTTATTGTGGAAATGGGGTTCGAATGCGTCATTAGCGGTAACGCTGCAATATAGGCGGAATACGGAAACAACAACAATGAAACACAGCGAACGATCAGCCGCGGTCGCCACGTGGTTCTCGCTGCCGGCTACGGCACAATGACCGAACTGCACCACGATATGTTGAAGCACACCGAAAAATACAAGCCAGGGTGACCGGGTGAATCCATTCAGTCGAAGGACTTTTCTTGGCGGCTCAGCGGCATCGATTGCCCTCGCCGGCAGTGTCGGCGCTTCGGCCAGCGAGCGCCCCGACAACGGCGGCGTAACTGCAGAAACCATCGCGGCGGCCGAGAAGCTGCACGGCCTCGCGTTCACCCCGTCCGAACGAAACATGTTGGTCAACTCGATTCAGGAACAGGTCGATATAGCCACCGCACGCAAGAAAAAGCCGTTGCCACTCGATTTGCAGCCCGCGCTCATTTTCGATCCACGCTTGCCCGGCGTGGAATACGCCGAGCAGCCGGACAAGATACGTTTGTCCGCCTCAAGGCCGTCGGTCTTGCCGAAAGACGACGCTGACATCGCCTTCGCATCGGTAATCGAGCAGGGAGAGTGGATCAAGAGCGACCAGATTTCCAGCCGCCGGTTAACAGAAATCTACCTGAAGCGTATCCGTCGGATCGCTCCATCGTTGTATTGCTATATCACGGTCGCAGAGGATGTCGCGCGGGCGCAGGCGGAAGCCTGTGACCGTGAGCTGCGAAATGGTCAATACCGGGGCCCGCTGCACGGCATTCCGTACGGCCTCAAAGATGTCTTCGATACAGCGGGAGTTGCAACAACCTGGGGCGCGAGTATCTACAAAGACCGGGTGCCCGCCGAGGACGCTGCGATCACCACGATGCTCCGTCAGGCCGGCGCAGTGCTCCTGGGCAAGCTGGCGACGGGCACGCTCGCAAACGGCGCGGAATGGTTCGGCGGTCGGTGCCGAAATCCCTGGAACCCGGAGGAGGCAGCGGGCGGATCCAGCACGGGCTCCGGGGCGGCGACAGCCGCCGGATTATGCACATTTTCGATAGGCACGGACAGTCTTGGCTCCATTCTCAATCCGGCGGACCGTTGCGGCGTTGTCGGCCTCCGGCCGACCTTCGGCCGTGTACCTGTCAAAGGCGGCATGCCATTGACTCCCAGCCTCGAGCGTATCGGACCGCTTTGCCGAAAGATTGAAGATGCAACCATCGTGCTGGCCGCCATAAATGGACCTGATCCGACGTCAGCCGCTTCGATCGATGTCGGCTTTGAATACGACGCCCAAACAGATCTTGGCGAAATCACAGTGGGTTATTCGCCGATTTGGTTCGAGCGGATGGGATTCGGCCCGGGCGCCATGGTGCCAACAGCAAAGGCCCACCAAACTGCCTTACACGTCCTTGAGAGTACTGGAGTCAATCTGGTTGAAATCGCTTGGCCGGACCTGCCCTATCAACACCTGATCGATAATCTTCAAGTTGAAGCAGCCGCAGTTTTCGAAGAACTGACGCTGAATGGCCAGGACGAGCTGCTGCCCTCTGAACAAGCCTGGAACTGGCCGAATAGCTGGCGACGGGCTCACCTGATCTCGGCTGTCGACTACCTGCAACTGGAGAGATTCCGACACCTGGTGATGCACGCGATGGAACAGATCTTCCGCAAGGTAGACATGCTGTTCGCTCCGACCTACGGGTCTTTCGAATTACTGCTTGCAATGAACTTCACTGGCCATCCGGGCGTGTCATTTCGGGCCGGCCTGGATAGAAGTCCGACACGCTCTATTGCCTTCGTTCCGTTCAATCCAACAGGACCGAAACACACGATCACGCAAAACGTATCGTTTCACGGGCGCCTGTTCGAAGAGGGGAAGATGCTTGCAGTTGCGCGCGCCATGGAAAAGTCACTTGACGTTTGGCGGCATCGGCCGCCCGTAGACGCCTGACGCGACAAGTCGGACAAATGGACCGGGAAATACGACAAACAACGCTTTACGCCGAAGTCGCGGACTACTTTCGCGCTATTCACGCGCCGGGCCGGAATAAAGTTACCGACGCCGCCGATGCCTGCATCGAACCCTCGGGCCAGCGCGTCGCGCTCACGGGCACTCTGTTCAACGATCTTGACTCGGCGCCCGTCACGCGCATTTGCATTGTCGAAGTAGACAGTGGGGAAGTCCGGCAGCTCCCCTGTCCTGCCAACAATGACCGGCTGCCGCGCTGGTCGCCAGACGGTGACAAGCTGGCATTCCTTTCGGATCGGGCTGCAGCAGGAAAAAGTCAGTTGTACCTTGCGCAATCCGACGATCTCGATAATCCCGCGGCAACCCCCAATATCGAGGGCTTCGTCGAGTACATGCATTGGTCACCCGACGGATCGAAGATTCTCCTCGGCGTGGCTGGGTTCGGCGCGGATCTTGCAGGCTATCAGGGTGGCGCAAAGATCTCGGCAAAGAAGCGCGAATTACCTGCCTGGATGCCCAGCATCGACACGGGCGATGCCGAGAACCTCTGGCGCAGTATCTACGTTCACTACACCGAAACGGGCGTTACACGCAAGGTCTCGGCCCATGGGCTGAATTACTGGGAAGCATGCTGGCTCGGTGAGGATGGGTTTCTGTGCATCGTCACCGACTCGCACAGCGAAGGCTCCTGGTATCAGGCAGAGCTGCGACGATTCAGGCTGGACGGAGGCGACGGGCGAGTGGCTTTCAGCCCACGGGATCAAATCGGGCTACCGGCGGCGTCCCCTTCCGGCGCTTACGCCTGCATAACGGAGGCTGTCTGCAGTGATCGTGGCATCGTCTGCGGAACGCTGAAGCTCGTTGATGTGGAAACTGGCGACACATCGGTGATCGACACGGATGGCGTCGAAGTTACGTCCGCAATCTGGCGGGATGACCATAATCTGGTATACGCGGGGCACCGCGGTTTCGAGACTGTCGTGGCCGAATACTCGGTCGCCGAAGACAAAATCACAACGCACTGGCACGGCACGGATCGCACATTCGGCGCGTGGTACCCAAGCGTGTGGGCGTCCCCAAATGGCGGTGCGATAGCCGTTGGCGAAGCCTACGACGTTGCTCCTGAGCTCGTTTCGCTCAAGGAGGGCGACTATTCGGTCATCACCTCATTCGCCAGCAAGGCAAGTCGTGATCCGATGTTCTGCAACTCAGTCACCGAGCCGGTGGTCTGGATCGCTCGTGACGATCTCGAAATTCAAGGCTGGCTCATTCGTCCGCAAGGCGATGGGCCATTCCCGCTGGTGGTCGATATCCACGGTGGGCCGGTCTGGCAGTGCCGCAATCGCTGGGCAGGCCGCTTGCGCGGCGCCAAGGTGCTGGCCGATCAAGGTATTGCGTCGCTCTATCCAAATCCGCGCGGCTCTAGCGGCCGCGGCCAGGACTTCGCGCGCCTCGTTAAGGGGGATATGGGGGGCGAAGATACGTACGATTACCTGACCGGCTGCGATGCCCTCGTCGAGCACGGAGTCGCCGATCCGGACAGGCTGGGAGTTACTGGAATCAGCTACGGCGGCTTCATGTCGGCATGGCTGATCACGCAGGATGACCGGTTTGCCGCAGCGGTGCCGATTTCATGCGTATCCAACTGGTATAGCCAACATCGGACGTCACAGATTCCCTACTTCGATGAGTATTTTCTTGAAGGTAGCGCCTATATGGCCAGCGGCAAGTTCTTCGATCGCAGCCCGGCCATGTTTGCTGGGAAGGTCAAGACGCCGACCTTGCAGCTCACGGGCGCCCGCGACCAAAACACACCGCCCACCCAGGCATTGGAGTTTCACCGATCTTTACTTGAGCACGGCGTGCGATCGGTTCTGCTTACCTATCCGACCGCCGGGCACGGTATCCGCAGCTATCCGGAAGTCATAGACCATACCGCGCGTTACGTCGGCTGGTTCCTCGAACACCTGACGGGACGGCAGCAGGAAATCTGACGATGTCCCTGTCCCCACTCAATCACCCCAAAGGCCTGATGATCTGTTTCGGAACGGAGCTTTGGGAGCGCTTCAGCTATTACGGCATGCGCGCGTTGCTGATCTATTATCTGACTCAGCATTTCCTCTTTTCCGACGAAAAGAGCTACGCGATTTACGGTGCCTACACGGCGCTCGCGTGGGGATTGCCGGTCATAGGCGGCATTCTCGCGGACCGTTATCTGGGTTCTCGAAAAGCAGTCACCGTTGGTGCGATTCTGCTGACGTCCGGCCACTTGCTGATGGCATTCGAAGGGCCTCCCGCAATGGAGCGCCTCGCCGGCGGTGAGGCAATCGTCGAGCGGCACAGCGGCTACCTGAATCTGTTCTTCCTGTCCCTCGCGTTGATTGTCTCCGGCGTCGGATTTCTCAAGACCAACATCTCAACCATCGTCGGCGCGCTCTACGATAAGGACGATCCCCGTCGCGATGCCGGGTTTACGATCTTCTACCTTGGCATCAATCTTGGTGCGGCCGTCGCGCCACTGCTTTGCGGCTACGTGGGCCAGACCTATGGCTGGAATTACGGCTTCGGTCTCGCCGGTATCGGCATGCTCGCCGGTTTATTGCTGTTTCTTTGGGGCCAACGCTTACTCGAAGGACACACCGAGCCGCCTGATCCTGAAAAACTGAAGGAGCCCGTCTTCGCCGGCATCAATCGCGAGTGGCTCAACTACATAGGCGCCGGCGTCATGGTGATCGTTGCGTGGCAATTGATCCAAAACCAGCAGGCTGTCGGCACTGCCCTGGGCGGCTTCGGGACAATACTCGCAATAGGGATTCTGTATTTCTCGTTCTACAAATGCACCCCAACTGAACGTGACCGGATGCTGGTCGTCGCGGCGCTGATCGCAATTTCGATACTGTTCTGGTCGTTCTATGAACAGATGGGCAGCTCTCTGAATCTGTTCTCCGACCGCCTCGTTAATCGCACGGTATTCGGGACCGAGATCCAAGCATCGCAATTGCAGGCCCTGCCGGCAATTTTCGTCATCCTGCTGGCGCCGCTGTACACAATAATGTGGACGGCGCTCGGCAATCGCAATATCAATCCCAATATTCCGGTCAAATTCGCGCTTGGCATCCTGCTGATCGGCGCAGCCTTTTTCATGCCGGTGATCGGCGCCGCATCAGCCGGCAGCGGCAACAAAATTGCCCTGTTCTGGTTTGTCGCCGTGTTCTTCCTGATGGTTTGCGGCGAGCTTTGCATGGCGCCCATAGCGATGAACATGATCACCCGGCTATGTCCGAAGCGGGTGGTCGGCATGATGATGGGCACCTATTTCCTTTCGCTGTCGATCGGCAGCTTTGTCGCGGGGCAGCTGGCCAAGCTCACAAGCCTCGAAGCGGGCCGCGAAATCGAGAGCATTGACGAGGCGCTGGCGACGTACACGAACAGTTTCGAGTTGTTCGGGCTTATTGCCGCCGGCACCAGTGTAATTGTGTACCTGCTGTCGCCGCTTCTGTACAGCCGCATGCACGACCGCAGCGAGCAGCACCCAACGAGCTACATCACACACCTTTACAGGGGAATTGTTACTTCCAGACCTGTTTCGCGATACGCAGGTGATTCTCGCCGAGAATCAGGCGCAGATCCCGATTCGAGTAACCGAGCTTGATCAGCGACTCGACGATTTCCGGAGTCTGTTCGGGCCTGACCATCGCAAGCCCATCGCGATAACCCAGCGCTGGCGGGAATGTTTCCGGATTCTTCTTGAGAAAGTCATCAAGTTCCTGCTGGTCGAACACGTAGTCGAGACCAATACCGACGTGTTCGGGGCCCACCAATTGCACGACGTAATCAATGTGCCGAACGATCGTTTCCGTTCGGCTGTCATTCCGGCCCAGGAAAACGCCAATCCCGTTTATGCCTATGACGCCGCCGGTCTCGGCGCAGGCGGTGATCTGTTCGTCCCTGATGTTGCGCGCGTGCTCCCATATGCCGAACGGGTTTGAATGGGAAAAGATAACGGGGTTCGCAGAGCGCTCCATTATGTCCATCGTGGTCTTGTAGCCCGTATGGCTGCAGCAGGCAACCATGCCGACACGGGCCATTTCATCGAGCACCTTGCAGCCGAAACCAGTCAAGCCCTGATCATCGTCCTGGCAGCCTCCTCCCAGGGCGTTGTTCCGGTTGTAGGCGATCAGCATCCAGCGCACGCCGAGCTCGTAGTACAACTCAACCATGCTGATCGACTTATTCAGAGCGCAACCGCCTTCGATATCGAAGAGGATTCCCAATCTGCCGCTGCCGAGAGCCACCTCTATATCGGCCACAGACTCAACAAGCAGGTATTCGTCGGAGTGCTCCCTCATCCATTTGCGAAAGTGCGCCGTCACGAGAACCGTGTTTTCCCAGGGCAGGACATCGTAGCCGACGTTCAACGATGCGATGTCGACGCCGGACCGCTTATATCGCGCTAACTGAGGCAGGAAATCGAAATCGCCGGCACGCAGGGGCATACAGCCATGATTGTCCCAGATCAGGCTGTCCGCCATCACTCTCGATGCACGGTCGACACCCGTAAATTCGCAGCCGACTGCTCCCATCAGGATCTCTGCTGCGTTCCTTGGCTCAAGACCCAGTCATATCGGGCCACCTCAGAAGCATCTTGCGTGAAACAGACTTTTCGAGTTGGAACAATATGCCTCTGATGGGTGTGTTGGGCCCGGTTTTTCCACCAGCTTAACGCAGAGCGCGCAGCATAAATCAAATTCTCCATACGATGTTGCATAGTTTCTATACATTACTGTATAGTCTGTCCATACACGTATGTATAGAAGGTCCTGAGAGCATTGAGCAAGGGCCTTACGGTTTTCGCAGGTACGGAAATGGCTGTCTCATACGATCCGAGATCTTCCCTGTTACCGAGGGAACACAAACATCTACAAGCCGGCATTCTGGCAACGCGGGCGTACGAAGAATTCGGATCCGCCCTGATCGGTTACTTGCGGGCAAATCTGCGTTGCGCGGACGATGCGAAAGATCTTGCCCAGGACGTGTATCTGCGTATCGTCCGGCACGAAGATGTTGGCAAAATCCGTTCGCTCAAGTCGTATGTTTTCACAATAGCGAAGAACCTGTTGCGCGATAAATCACGGCGATGCGCGACCAAGCTCGCCGAAAACTGTGTCCACGAAGACGACGTTACGCTTTCCGCGCAAAATGGGGACCCCCTGCAGATGATTGAGGCCGAAGAATGTGTCCGCAACGTCAGCAGGATTCTCGGTGAACTTAGGCCTGCCTGCCGTGAAGCGTATTTGCTGAGCAGAACTTTCGAACTCAGCTACGCCGAGATCGCCCGACACATGGGTATATCGGTAAGCATGGTGGAGAAGCACATCAGCGCCGCGCTAAAGGCGCTGCGCAGTGGATGGGAACTTCACTGATCGGGAAAAATGTCCTCGTATGCGACCTCTGTTCCGGTAAACGCTTTTACATACAGCGGCAGCAATCTGCGTCGCTGGGCCTTGGTTTCGCCGATTCCAAGTGTGTAATAGCCCACTTGGTGAAAGTAAAGGATGCGGGCATTTATGAATGCTTCGTCCTCGGAGTACCCCATATCGCTATAGATACGTTGAATGAAATCAATCCGGCGGCGATCGACTCTCCTGACAGCTCTTTCCGCCCGCTTGGACACCCGCGCCCAGTCGCGAACGGCGGAGTCATATTTTGGATTGTAGATATCCTCGTTGATCCAACTCCGCGCAAGGGCGAGGAACTCTCCGAGGCCGTCGCTGTGATCGCCTTTCAGCGCCTCTTCAAATAGTACGTTGGTTTCTTTCTCCCAGGACCGCAGCAGGGCATCGAGGAGGTCGTCGCGATCCCGAAAGTGCCAGTAGAAGCCGCCACGAGTCACGTTGAGGCGTTTCGCGAGGCGCTCTACCTTAACCGCATCCTTGCCCTCAGATATCAATGCATCCCGGGCCGCCGCCAACCAGTCGTCCCTGCCCAGACGCGTCGAAGGTGTGTGCTTGTTGTCTCTAGCCCGAGCCAATCAGAATTCCCCTTTGCGGAACGTGAGTAGAATCACCCTTTGCAGGTTGGATTCCCTGCGGTATTGAAGCGTAATTGGGTTGGAAGCGCAAGGGCGGAAAGGCGTAAAGAGCTCAGAAAACAGCAATTATTACAGAGTCTTATGGTACTATAGAAACTTCCATTGTGATGGCGACAACGTAATCCATCACTCCCCTGTTCTCTCGCACCCATCCGCGCCGCCAATTGACAACACGCTGATTTAACTTGAGGTTTTCCCTGTGCCGGGAATCGCATCATGAGCTGGATCACATCATTGGCGCGGGAAGCCGTGCAAAAGGGCCGGGCCTACAAGGCGCCGACAACGCCGAGCCTGGCCCGGCTGCACGCCAACGAGTTGCCCTGGGCGCCCGATTACGACCCGGCGCCGGGCAAGCTCAACTATTACCCGCTCCTGTACCCTGCGGAGCTGACCGAACGCATGGCCGAACACTACGGCGTGCGGCCGGAGGAAGTTTCCGTGACCCGCGGCAGCAGCGAGGGCATCGACTGCCTGTACCGGGCCTTCTGCGAATCCGGGCGGGACAGTGCGATCTTCTGTCCTCCGTCATTCGAGATGTTTCGCTGGTACGGCCGCTTGCAGGGCGCGCGGGTCCTCGAAGTCCCCTTGCGGGCCGAAGACGGCTTCTCGCTCGACGTGCCGGCCATCAAGGCGGTCTGGTCCGATGATGTAAAGCTCCTGATCCTGTGTTCCCCGAATAACCCCACGGGCAATCTGATGGACCCGGACGACCTCAAGGAACTGGTGGAACACGCTCGGGGAAGAACGGTCGTGGTGCTTGATGCCGCCTACTGCGAGTTCGCGGGCCAGAACCCGGGCGCCGAGTGGATCACGGCCCACCCGCACGTCGTTGTCCTGCGCACGGTTTCGAAGGCCCTGGGGTTGGCTGGAGTGCGCTGCGGCGCCCTGATTGCCTGCCCGGAGATTATCGGGCTGATCCGCCGCGTACAATCGCCCTACAGTTTCTCCGCCCTGTGCGAGCACACCGTGCTCGAGGCCCTGAAGCCGGAAAACCTGGTCAGGATGCAAGGCCGTACAACACTTGTCATCGAGGAGCGCGAACGCCTCAGCCCACGGCTTGCAGAACTCCCTCAGGTAACGACCGTGTATCCCAGCCGCACCAACTTCGTACTACTGAAAGTCGCCGACGCCGATGGCTTCACCGCCGCGGCGCGCGACGGTGGCTACCTGCTGCGCAGAATTCCCGACGAACCGGGGCTTGAGTCCTGCGTGCGCATAACGCTGGGCACGCCGGAGCAGAACGACGGCCTGCTGGCGACGCTGAGGGCGGCGGCATGAGCGCGCGCATCGCATTCGTGGACCGTGACGGCACCCTGATCGAGGAGCCGGCCGACTTCCAGGTCGACAGCCTTGCGAAGCTCAGGCTGGCGCAAGGCGTCGTGCCCGCGCTGCGGAAATTGCAGGATGCCGGCTTCGAACTGGTGATGGTCAGCAACCAGGACGGGCTCGGCACCGACAGCTTCCCACAGGAAAACTTCGACGGCCCGCACGAGTTCCTGATGACGCTGCTCGCCTCCCAGGGGATCAAAATTGCCGAAGTCTTCGTTTGCCCGCACGTTGCCGAAGACGGCTGCGAATGCCGCAAGCCGCGCACCGGCCTGGTGAATGAATTCATGCGCACGCGACCGGTGGATCGCGACGCCAGCGTGATGATCGGCGACCGCGACACCGACTTGCAGTTCGCCGACAACCTGGGCGTGCGTGGCTTCCGGGTCGACGCCGGGCAACCGGGTAGTTGGGAGCAGGTCGTCCGGGGGATCGTCGATGCGCCGCGGATCGGCCGCGTGCGCCGCAAGACCCGCGAGACGGACCTGATCGTGGAAGTCGATCTCGACGCACCGCCCGGGGCCGAAGTGGCCACCGGAATCGGTTTCTTCGACCACATGCTGGAGCAGCTGGCCAAGCACGGCGGCTTCGGGCTCAAGCTCAACTGCAAGGGCGATCTGGAGGTGGACGAGCATCACACTGTCGAGGACTGTGCCCTGGCGCTGGGCGCAGCCCTTAAGGACGCGCTCGGCGACCGGCGGGGAATCAGCCGCTTCGCTTCCGAGCTGCCCATGGACGAAGCCGACGTCAAGGTCCTGTTGGACCTGTCCGGGCGCCCGTGGCTCAAGTTCAGGGGCAAATTCGCACGGGACCGCGTCGGAGGACTGCCGAGCGAA
Organism: Gammaproteobacteria bacterium; assembly: GCA_963666765.1. Lineage (GTDB taxonomy): Bacteria > Pseudomonadota > Gammaproteobacteria > Steroidobacterales > Foliamicaceae > Foliamicus. The sequence continues at coordinate 223,128 of OY762933.1, read as the reverse complement.
CTGGTCGAGCATTTCTTCCGTTCGCTGGCGGAGGCCAGCGGCGCCACGCTGCATATCCGGGTGCGCGGCGAGAACACCCACCACATGATCGAGTCCTGCTTCAAGGGCGTGGGAAGGGCCCTGCGCCAGGCAATTTCGCGCGAGGGAGGGGACATTCCCAGCACCAAGGGCGTCCTGTGAACGCGGATGCGGCCCGGGTGGACCGGGACGTGGCACTGGTGCCGTGTCACGCCCGTATCGGCGCGTCAGGCGCGCTCCCGAAGGGCGCGTCTCCCGTTGCCCGCGGCCGCGTTGCGCCCCTTGGCAATGGGAGGCGCCATTCCCGGCGGGACGCGTCTTGCCGCGAACAACGGGAGACACGCTGATGCGCCGATACGGGCGTGACACGGCACTAGTGGATTGCGGCGGGGCCAACATTGCATCCCTGCGGTTCGCCCTCGAGCGCCTGGGCGTGAAGGCGCACTTCACGCGCGACGCCCGCAGGATCGAAGGCGCGGAGCGGGTACTCCTGCCGGGCGTAGGCGCCGCCGGGGCCGGCATGGGAAGGCTGGCCGACGCGGGCCTCCTGGAGCTCATACCCCGCCTGACGCAACCCGTGCTGGGTATCTGCCTGGGGATGCAGTTGCTCTATGAGGGCTCCAGCGAGGACGATACGCCCTGCCTTGCCGTCATACCCGGTCTGGTTGACCTGCTCGAAGCTTCTCCCGAGCACACCATCCCGCACATGGGGTGGAACCAGGTGGATCGGCGCGCGGATTCGCGCCTGTTCGACGGCATCCCGGACGGTTCCTGGTTCTACTTCGTTCACAGCTACGCCGCACCGCCCGGCGAGCACTGTGTGGGCGACACCGAGCATGGCCGCCGCTTCGCTTCTGTCGTGAACAGGGACAATTTCTTCGGCGTGCAGTTTCACCCGGAACGTTCGGGGCGGCACGGGCAGCGCCTGCTGAAGAATTTCCTTGAACTTCCGTGGAACTGATACCTTCGATCGACCTGATGGGCGGACGGGTGGTGCGCCTGCGCCGCGGCCGATTCGACGACGCGGTGTTTTATTCGTACGGCGCCCTGGAGCTGGCCCGGAACTGGTCGCGGCTGGGCGCCCGCAGCCTGCATGTGGTGGACCTCGATGGCGCCCGCTCCGGCCGGCGGGACAACGCTGCCATTATTTCTCGCGTCGTGGCGGAGACGACGCTTGCCGTGCAGGTGGGCGGCGGCATACGCGACGGCAATTCCCTAGAGGCGGTCCTGGCAAGCGGAGTGGAACGGGCGGTGAGCGGCAGTGCGCTTGCGGAGGATCCATCGCGGGCGGGCCGCTGGGTGGAACGCTACGGTTCCGACCACCTGGTCGCAGCGCTGGATGTGCGCGCCGGCAGCGAGCCCGAAGTACTGACCCGGGGCTGGGCTCAGGAGAGTGGCCGCTCCCTGTGGGAACTGCTGGATCTGCTCCTGGACCAGGGTTTCCAATGGTTCCTGTGCACCGACGTAAGCCGGGACGGCATGCTGAGCGGCCCGAATACGGACCTGTACTCCGAGTGCGTTGAACGCGCGCCCATGGCCTCGTTTATCGCCTCCGGCGGAGTATCGCGGGCCGACGACCTCAAGGCGCTGGCCGACACCGGGGTGGCGGCGGCGGTCTCCGGCAAGGCCTTGCTGGAAGGGCGAATCAGCGCCGAGGAAGCGGAACAGTGCTGGCGCGGCGAATAATTCCCTGCCTCGACGTGCGCGACGGCCTGGTCGTCAAGGGCGTGCGATTCCGCGAGCACCGCGTCATGGGCGAGATCATGGACCTGGCGCGCCGTTACCGCGAGGAACACGCCGACGAAGTCGTGTTCTACGACATCACCGCCAGTCCGCACGGCCGTTCCGTGGACCGAAGCTGGATCCTGCGCGTGGCGGAGGTACTGGACATTCCCTTCTGCGTGGCCGGCGGCATCCGCGATGTCGCGGGGGCCGAGGAAGTACTGATGAACGGCGCCGACAAGATCTCCGTCAACAGCCCGGCGCTGGCCGATCCTGACCTGATCGGCGAACTGGCCCGCCGCTTCGGCTCGCAATGCGTGGTAGTGGAGTCGACAGCAGTGGCGGCGACGGCCGGTGGCAGGTGCATGAGCTGACCGGCGACCCGTCGCTCAGCCGCGAGGCCGGGCGCGATACGCTGGACTGGGTCCGCGAGGTACAGGACCGGGGCGCGGGCGAAATCGTGCTCAACTGCATGAACATGGACGGCGTGCGGCAGGGCTATGACGTCGAACAGCTGTGCGCGGTGCGCGACTGCTGCAGCGTCCCGCTGATCGCCTCCGGCGGCGCCGGGGCCCCGGACCACTTCGTCGAAGTCTTTCGCCGGGCGCTCGTGGACGGCGCGCTGGCCGCGACCGTATTTCACTCAGGACAGATCGCGATCCCCGATCTCAAGGAGTACCTGGCCACCCGCGACGTGGCGGTGCGCGAATAGGGGTCAGCGGCGGGAGCGCAGTTCCTCCAGGACCTCGGCGAGCGAAACGCCGGAGCCTTCAAGCAGCACCAGCAGGTGATAGATCACGTCGGCCGCCTCGGCGCGCACCGCCCGCGGGTCGCCGCCAGCCGCCGCCAGCGCCAGTTCCACCGATTCCTCGCCGAATTTCTGCGCCACCCGCTGAATGCCTTCGCCCAGCAGTCTTGCCGTGTAGCTTTCTTCCGGCGCCGCCCCGGCGCGCGAGCGGATAACCGCTTCAAGCTCCAGCAGGAAGTCCGCCGAAGCGCCTCTGCCTTCGATGTTCACTCAATCACCTCCTCCGCGGCGGGTTCCCGCAGGTTGTAATTCGAGGCCATTACACGGCCGTAGGCGCCGGCGTTGGCGAACAGCAGCACGTCGCCCTCGCGGCACTCGGGCAGCATGCGATCGCGAGCCAGCACGTCGCCGCTCTCGCAGATCGGGCCGACCACGTTCACCAGCCGCGTCGCCGGTTCCTCCAGTCTGCTGAGGTTGTGCACCTCGTGGTAGGAACCATAAAGCGCCGGGCGTATCAGCGAGTTCATCCCGGTTTCCACGCCCACGTAGCGGGCGCCGCTCTTGCCCTTGACCTGGGTGACCCGCGCCAGCAGCACGCCGGCCTCGGCCACGACATAGCGGCCGGGTTCGAGCCAGAATTCCAGTTCGCGGGGCGCGTTTTCGCGGCAGCGCGCCAGGTCCCTGTCCAGCTCCGCCAGGTCCAGGCCTTGCTCGCCCCCATGCTGGGGTACGCCCAGTCCGCCGCCGAGATTGATCACGCGAACATCCGGAAAGTGCTCCAGGCACTCAAGCAGCGTCTGCGCGATCGGGGACCAGGCGCCGGGATCCATCACGCCGCTTCCCATATGGGCATGCAGCCCGGTAACCCGCGCGCCGGCCGCGGCGGCGGCCGCGGCGGCCCGCTGCACTTCGAATAATGGAACCCCGAACTTGGAATGCACGCCGGCAGTGCGCACGTGCCGGTGCAGCCCGCGCCCCACACCGGGGTCCAGGCGAACGAACAGGTCCTTTCCGGCGAACAAATCCGGCCATTCCAGCAGCACGCCGAGGTTGTCCACCGTCAACTGAACGCCGGCTTCCAGCGCCTCGCCGTACTCGGACCGCGGCGCGAAGTTAGGGGTAAAGAGGATGCGTCCCGGATCGAGCTCCGGGAACAGCTCGCGCAGCAGCCGGATTTCATTGGGCGACACGCACTCGAACTCCAGGCCGCTGTCGCGTACGCGCCTGAGCACGCCGGGATTCGGGTTGGCCTTGATCGCGTAGTAGACGCGATCTATCGATTCCATGCCCTTGAGCCGCTCCGCCTGGGCCGCCACCGTATCCAGACTGTAGGAGTAGGTCGCGCCGCGCTCGGCCGCAAGCTTCAACAGTTCGGCGCGCCGCTCGACCCACCATGGCGCGTCGGCGCCGGTGGACGGGACGGGCGCCGGCTCGGTCAGCTCCTCCCAGGCAGGACCGAACAGTTCGTCGCTGTCCTCCGGCACGATCAGCCGGCCATGCAGACGATGCGCCAGCCTGCGGGCCTGTGCCGGCTCCACCACGAAACTGATGTTCAGATCGCTGGCCGCCTGGCTCAACAGGTGAATCGGCTGTTCGCGAAACGCCTCCAGCGCCGGCCCGACATCGTGCAAGACCGCCCGGATGCGCCGTCCTACGAGAGTCACGACGCTGGTATTGGTAGTGATCTTCACCTGGCCTATGCGCTCCAACTCGGAGCGTAGCCGGGCCATCAGCGCGGGGGTGAGCGCCTCGGGATCGGTATCCAGCGTAACGGTTACGTTGCTTTCCGAAGTGGAAACCAGGTCCACGGAAAGCCCGAGGTCGCCGAAGCAGGCGAATACGTCCTTCAGAAAGCCGACCCGCCGCCACATGCCCAGCGTTTCCAGGGACACCAGCGGAACGCCGTTGCGCAGCATGACCGCCTTGACCCTGGCGCTGTCCGATTCCTCGGCCGGACCCACGCTGGTGCCGGGCAGTTCGGGGTGCAGCGTGGACCGCACGGTCATGCCGATGCGGCCGTCGCGCAGCGGGGCGATAGACAGCGGATGCAGCACGCCGCCACCGGACGTTGCGATCTCCTGCGCTTCGGCGTAGCTGAGCCTGCGCAGCAGCCGCGCGCCGCTGATCACCCTGGGATCGGCGCTGAATATGCCGGGCACGTCGGTCCAGATTTCCAGGCGCCGAGCGCCGATGGATGCGGCCAGAGCGGCCGCCGACACGTCGGAACCGCCTCTTCCGAGCAGCACCTCCTCGCCTTCGCCGTTGCGGGCGATATAACCCTGTGTAAGCGGCACTCCCGGAAGACTCTCGAGTAGCGCAGCCGCTTCGGGGTCGGGATCGTGCTCGCAAACGGCGTGCAGCATGGATTCGCGTTCGCTGGCCCAGTCCCGCGCCGTTGCCCGCAGCAACCTCGCGGGATTCACCGGGGAAATCCGGATGCCCTTGCGTTCCAGCACCGACGCTGCAAGCCGCCCGGCAAGCCGTTCGCCCAGCGCCAGCACCTTGACCCGCGCCCGGTAGCCTGCCTCGCCGGTCAACGCTATGCCGCGGAGCAATTGCGCCAGGTTTTCCAGTTCCGGTCCCAGGCAGGCGTCCGAATCGTCGATGTTCATTTCCCGGGCCAGTTCGCGATGACGATCGCCCAGCTCCTTCTCAAGGCCCCCATGCTCGTCGCGCCGCGCCAGCCCGATCAGGGCCTCGAGGTCGTCGGTAACGCCGGCCACGGCCGAATGCACCACGATGGGCCTTGCGCCCTGCTCGCGGCGGCGGCGCACCAGGCGCGCGATCGTGTCCCAGCCGGCAGCCGTGGCCACACTGGCGCCGCCGAACTTGAGCACTACCCAGGGCGCGCTCATGAGCTCAGTACCTTGCCGGGGTTCATGATCCCGCCCGGATCCAGGACCCGCTTGAGCGCACGCATCACCTGGAGCTTCACCGGATCTCCGAGCCGTTCCAGTTCGTCTTTCAGCAGCACCCCCACACCGTGTTCGGCGCTGAAGCTGCCGTCCATGGACCAGGCCAGCTCACGAAGTTCGGCGCTCAGCAGCCGGCCCTGCTCGGAGAAGCGGTCCGGGTCGATATCCCGCGGACAGGGAACGGAATAATGCAGGTTGCCGTCGCCCACGTGCCCGAACGGCAGCGCCTCCGCGCCGGGAAGGCGTTCGCGGCAAACCTCGCGCGCCGAATCGAGGAACTCGGCAATGCGTTCCGGCGGCACGGCCAGGTCGTGGCGCAAGGCCGGGCCCGATCGCCGCATCGCCTCGGGAACGCCATGGCGCAGGCGCCAGATCGCATCGCGCTGCGCTTCGCTGACCGCGCATACGGCTTCGAGCAACTCGCCGCGCTCGCGGGCCGATTCAAGGAACTCGGTGAAACGTTCGGCCAGCAGGGATTCCTCACCGGCGCCGGCCAGTTCCACGCACAGCAGCCAGGGCGCATCGATGCCCCCGGGAATCGGGACGTCCTCCAGGTGCTCCTCGCAAAGCCGCGCCGCGCCGCGTGAAATCAGTTCGAAGGCGTTGAGCTCCTCTCCGAGCGCCGACTGCGCCGCACGAAAGAGCGAGACGGCCTGATCGGCCGTGGCCACGCCCACGAGCGCGGTAATCCATGCCTTTGGACGCGGGTACAGGCGCAGCGTCGCCGCGGTGATGACGCCCAGGGTCCCTTCCGACCCGATGAAGAGTTGTTTGACGTCATAGCCGGTATTGTCCTTGGCCAGCGGCTTCAGATCGGACAGTACGCGGCCGTCGGGCAGCGCGACTTCCAGCCCCAGCACCATCTGGCGCGCCATGCCGTAGCGCAGCACGTGAATGCCGCCGGCATTGGTGGACAGCACTCCGCCCAGTTGGCAACTGCCCTCCGAACCCAGGCTCAGGGGAAACAGGCAGCCCGCCTCATCGGCGCGTTCCTGCAGGGTGGCCAGCACGCAACCGGCCTCGGCCGTCAGGCTGCCGGCGCCTAGCTCGCGCACCCGCCGCTGCCGGTGCAGGCTCAGCAGGACCTCGTCCGCGTTCGAATGCGTGCCGCCGCACAGCCCGGTGCGGCCGCCCACCGGCACCACGCCGACGCCCCGGGCATTGCAGGAGGACAGAACGCGGGCGGTCTCGCCAGCGTCCTTCGGCGCTACCAGCAGCCGCGACCTGCCGCGGTAGCGCCCGCGCGGCTCTTCCAGATAGGGCTCAAGCAGCGCAGCGTCGGCAATGCAATGCCGCTCGCCGACTATCGAGGCAAACTCGCGGTGGACGGTCTGTGTATTCATGGCTCATCCCGGATTTCCGGCGGCGAGAATTCCTCTTCGAACAGTCGCCAGGAAACAAAGAACAGCGCCGCCAGGACCGGCCCGATGACCAGTCCGGAAAACCCGAATACCGACAGTCCGCCGAGCGTGGCCAGCAAAATGACGTAGTCCGGCAACTGCGCGGTGCGTCCAACCAGCATGGGCCGCAGCAGGTTGTCCGCCAGCCCCACCACAAGCACCCCAACGATGACCAGGATCAGTCCCTGTACCCACATGCCGGAGGCGAACAGCCAGATTGCAATCGGCGCCCACACCAAGCCGGGTCCCACCGCGGGAATGACCGACAGGACCCCCATGAGCACTCCGAGAAGGACCGGGCTGCCGATGCCCAGAAGCGCCAGCGTAATGCCGCCGAGTCCGCCCTGCACGGCGCCGATCACGATCAGCGAAGTTACGCTCACCCGCGACACGGTCGCGAACTGACCCAGCAACTGGTATTCGCGCTCATCGCCCAGCGGCAGGATGCGGACCAGCGAGTCGACGAGTTTCTCGCCGTCGCGCACGAAGAAAAACAGCAAATAAAGCATGACCGCCAATTGCAGCATCAGCTTGAGCGCGCCCTGCCCCGCGGCCACCAGCCCGGTGGCCGCATAACGGGCGGCGTTGCCGACCATGGAGGTCAATCCGGAACGCATCTTTTCGAAATCCAGGCCGAAGTTGTCCAGGACCTCGCGCGCCCAGGGCAGCCAGGCGCCGAGCGTATCCAGGACCGCCCCCGGGTCCAGCACACCCCGTTCGACGGCGGCGTAGAACTGGCTTGCCTCGCGCACTACCGCCCATCCCAGCAGCAGCACCGGCGCCACCACGCCGGCCAGCACGATCGCCAGAACAATGGCTGCGGCCAGCGACTTCCGGCCCCACATGCGTGGCAGGAGGCGCCGGTACAGCCCGTGAAACAGGATCGCCAGCACCGCGGCCCAGAAGACCGCGAGCAGGAGGTCGGTCAGCAGCAGGATGAACGCCGCAGTGACTGCGGTCACCAGCACTAACAGGGAACTACGCTGCACTACTTGGCGCATGATGGAAACGAAGGCGAGTAACGAAAATGGTCGGGGCGAGAGGATTTGAACCTCCGACCACCTGCACCCCATGCAGGTGCGCTACCAGACTGCGCCACGCCCCGGACCGGGTGCAGATTCTATCGCGTGGCGGCCGCGCTAGCGAAGCAAACGGTGCAGTTCCTCCAGCTCGACACGCATCTGGCGAACGAATTGCTTCAGATGACTCTGGTCCTGACGTGAATCCTCTCCTTCCAGGCGCTGGCGGGCGCCGGCCAGCGTATAGCCTTCAACCTGCAGCAGATGCCGGATCTGGCGGATCAGCATGATGTCCTGCGGTTGATAGTAGCGGCGTCCGCCGCGTCGCTTGGTGGGATTGAGTTGAGGGAATTCCTTCTCCCAGTAGCGCAGCACATGTTGCTCCACCTGGCAAAGCGTGCTGGCCTCGCCGATGGTAAAGAGGCGTTTCGCCGGAATCGGCGGTAGCTTCAGGTCCCGGTCAATCTGGTCCAGCACCCGCTTCCACCAGCTGCCTCAGTTTCTGGCCCGCGGAAAAAGTCACCACTCTGCGTACGCTGATCGGAATGCTCTCCCCGGTGCGCGGATTGCGGCCGGGCCGCTCGCCCTTGTCGCGCAGGTCGAAATTGCCGAAACCCGAAATCTTCACGCGGTTTCCGTCGACCAGCGCGTCGCTGATGCTCTCGAACACCGCGTTGACGACCATCGCGCTCTCCTGCTTGCTCATGCCGATATTGGCGTGCAGGGAACTGACGATCCCGGCGCGGGTAAGCATGTTTCGTTTCATTTCCGAACGCCGAGCCCAAACTTCTCCACGAGAAGGGACACGACCTTCCCAACGGTTCGATCCACTTCCCGGTCGGTAAGTGTGCGCGAAATTGACTGAAAAATCAAGCCTAAACCAACGCTTCTTGCATCAGAGTTCAAACTCTTGCGATCCTCGTACAGGTCAAAAACGATCACCTCGCGCAACAATTCGCCGGCTTCCGCGCGGATGGCAATCGTGAGATCGCCCACATTCACCGCGGGCGGCACAACCAGGGAAAGATCGCGGCGCACGGCGGGAAAGCGGGAAACTGCGGTTACCCGGGCAGGACGGGACTTCAGCACTGCATCCAGACGCAGCGCAAACAGCTGCGGCGCCGGGCTCCCCTCGGCCAGTTCGGGATGCAGCTCACCCAGGCAGCCCACTTCATCCTCGCCGCGAAGAATCCTGACCGCGCGTCCGGGGCGCAGGGCGGGATGTCCGGCCGTCTGAAAATCGAATTCCCCGCCGGGATCACCCATTCCGAGGATGGCCTCCACGTCGCCACGCGCGTCGAAAAAATCCGCGTCGCGCCTGCGAGCGCCCCACTGTTCCGGCATCGCCCCGCCCGCCAGCAACCCGGCCAGCCAGGTTTCCTCGCGGATGTCGTCCGGCGCACCGGAAAAGCAAACGCCGATTTCAAACAGGCGGGCGTCCGCGGCCCCCCGGTCGCGATTGGCCTGGTAATTGCGCAGCAGTCCCGGCCACAGCGACCGGCGCAATACCGACAGTTCTCCGGACAGCGGATTGGCCAGTTCGATCTCCTTCCCGGCGGAATGAAACAGTTTGTGCGATTCCTCGTCCAGGAAGCTGTAGTTCAGGCACTCGTAGTAGCCGCGATCGACCAGCAGCGCCCGCACCCGGTCCGGATCGAGTTCAAGCTCGGTGGCCGCGGACGGATGGGCGCTCCATTTCGCCGGGATCTCGGGAATGTTCTCGTAGCCGTGAACGCGCGCGATCTCCTCCACCAGGTCCGCTTCATTGGCCACATCGAACCGGAACGAGGGCGGCGATACCCGCCAGCCCCGCTCGAGGGCTTCCACGGTCATGGTCAGGCGGCGCAGAATGCCGGACACGTCCTCGTCCGGCAACGCCACCCCCAGCAGCGCGGCCAGCCGCTCCCGTCTCAGCTCGATTGGCTTGCGCGGCGGCAGGTGGCCCTCGGCCAGCGAATCGATCACCGGCCCCGGCGTCCCGCCTGCCGCCGCGAGTATCAGTTCGGTCGCGCGCTCAATGGCTTCGACCTGGCCGGACGGGTCCACGCCGCGTTCGAACCGCAGGGAAGCTTCGGTCTGCAGCCCCAGCCTGCGGGCCCTTCCGGCGACTGCGGCGGGCGCAAAGAACGCCGACTCCAGCAGCACGCCGGAGGTGTCGTCGCCGACGGCGCTGCCGAGTCCGCCCATGATGCCGGCTGCGGCTACCGCCCGCTTATCGTCGGCGATCACCAGCACATCGGAATCCAGTTGCAGCTCGCTCCCGTCCAGGAGAGTCAGCGACTCCCCCTGCTCCGCCCAGCGTGCGCAGAGATCGCCGTCCAGACGCTTGAGGTCGTAGGCGTGCATCGGCTGACCCATTTCGAGCATGACATAGTTGGTTACGTCCACCAGCAGGTGCTGCGGCCGTTCCCCGGCGGCGGCAAGCCGTTGCCGGATGAACCCGGGCGTTTTGGCGGAGGGGTCGAAATCTTCGATCACGCGGCCGGCAAAGCGCGGGCAGGCCTCCGGCGCAAGCAGCCTCAATTCCCTGCGCGCATCGCCTTGCGCGGCAATCGCCTTCACGTCGTTTGCCGCAAGCGTCGCCGAAAACAGCGCCGACACCTCGCGCGCCACGCCCCGGACCGAGAAGCAGTCGGCCCGATTGGGCGTCAGCGCGAGCTCGAGAACGCGTAATCCATCGGGCCCGGAAACAAGGCCGTCGACTTCCACGCCTGCCATGGTCAGCTGGTGGGCCAGGACCTCGTCGTCCACCTCCGGATTACACCACTCGCGCAGCCATGCAATATCGATCTTCATGGCGCGAACTGCCCCAGGAACCGGGTATCGTTTTCGAAAAAGCGGCGAATGTCCCTGACCCCGTAACGCAGCATGGCCATGCGTTCCACGCCCATGCCGAAGGCATAGCCGGTATGACGCTCCGGATCCACGCCCCCGTAGCGCAGCACTTCCGGGTGCACCATTCCGCAGCCGAGAATCTCAAGCCAGCCGCCGTCGCCCCAGCGAACGTCCATTTCGGCGGAAGGTTCGGTAAAGGGAAAGTACGACGCGCGGAACCGTACCTCCACCTTGCGCTCGAAGAAACGTTCGGCGAATTCATGCAGCAGCGACTTCAGGTTCGCAAGGCTCACGCCCTCGTCGACCGCCAGTCCCTCGACCTGGTGAAAAACCGGCGTATGCGTCTGGTCGGAGTCGCGCCGGAACACCCTGCCCAGGGATATGACCTTCAGCGGCGCGCCCTCGGCCAGCATGGTCCGTATCTGCACCGAGAGGTATGGGTGCGAAGCAACATGCCGGACGGCAGGTAAAAAGTGTCGTGCATGGCCCTGGCCGGATGGTTTTCGGGCATGTTCAGCGCGGTGAAATTGTGGAACTCGTCTTCCACCTCCGGCCCGGAACGGGCGCTGAACCCGGCCCCGGTAAGGATGTCGCGAATCCTCCGGATGGTGCGCGTGATCGGGTGCTGCGCGCCCGGCCGGATGCCGCGTCCCGGCAGCGTCACGTCGATGCCGCCCGCCTTCAGTTCCTCGTCCAGGCGACGATCGCCCAGGGCCTGCTTGCGCGCCTGGATTGCGGCGCCTAACGCGTTCTTGGCTTCGTTGACCGCCCTGCCCGCCGCCGGTCGCTCGCCGGGCGGCAATGAGCCCAGCGCCTTCAGTTGCGCGGTAATCTCGCCCTTGCGTCCCAGCAGCCGGACCCGGAGCTTTTCCAGCACGTCCGGCGTGGCGGCGGATTCAATTTCCGCGAGCGCCTCGCGAACCCTTTTCTGAAGCTCCCCCATGAGCGCCGCATCCAACGGCCGGACGGACACTAAGCCGCGGCAGCGCGCTTCGCCAAATCGGCAAACGCCTCCTGGTAATGCACCGCGATATGGGCCAGGACCTTGCGGTCCAGCTCGATTTCCGCCTTGCGCAATCCGCTCATGAAACGGCTGTAGGACATGCCGTGCTGGCGCGCCGCGGCGTTGATGCGCACGATCCAAAGAGCGCGAAAGTTGCGTTTGCGCTGACGCCGGTCCCGGTAGGCGTATTGACCGGCCTTGGTGACGGCCTGGCGCGCCACCCGGTAGGAGCGGCTGCGCGCGCCCTGGTAGCCCTTGGCCTTCTTCAGGACCTTCTTGTGCCTTGCATGCGTGGTTACGCCACGTTTGACCCTGGCCATATTGAATTCCGCCTCTGAATCGTTTCCGGTGGGTGCGCTGGCCGCCTGCGGTGAGCCGGAACCCGTCTACGCGTAAGGGAGAAGCCGCTTGGCGTTCTCCACGTCCGCTTTGGCTACCGTCGCCGGAGAGCCCAGCTTGCGCTTGCGCTTGCTGCTCTTCTTGGTGAGGATGTGGTTGAGATGCGAGCGCGCCCTCTTGAACGAACCGCCCCCGGTTCGCTTCAGGCGCTTGGCCGCACCGCGATTGGTTTTCTGCTTTGGCATATCGTCTTCAAGGCTCTCAATCGGCTCAATTCTTCTTGCGCGGCGCCATCACCATCGTCAGCTGCCGTCCTTCCAGTTTCGGCTCCTGCTCCACCATTGCGACTTCGCTGAGGTCGTCGCGCACCCGCTCCAGCAACTTCGCTCCCAGGTCCTGGTGCACCATTTCCCGTCCACGGAAGCGCAAGGTGATCTTGGTCTTGTCGCCGTGCTCGAGAAACCGCAGCACGTTGCGCAACTTGACGTCGTAATCACCCTTGTCCGTGCCGGGCCGCAGCTTGATCTCCTTGACCTGAATCTGCTTCTGCCGCTTCCTTGCCGCGTGAGCCCGCTTGTTCTGCTCAAATACGTAACGGCCGTAGTCGAGTATCTTGCAAACGGGCGGGGTGGCGTTGGGGTCCACTTCCACGAGGTCCAGACCTCGTTCCTGGGCAGTACGAAGCGCATCCTCGCGTTTCATGACGCCGATCTGTTTGGAATCATCGCCGATTACGCGAAGCTCGTAGGCTTCGATCTCCTCGTTGCGAAGAATCCGCTTCTTTTGAGCGATATTGATATCCTCCGGGCAGCTAAGTTTTCGTCAACCCCTTGCAGAGCGTCCTTGCTTCAAGCCGCAACCCCGGCCATGAAATCATCCAGAGACATGGCGCCGAGATCGCCGTCCTCGCGGGACCGCACGGCTACATTGCCTTCCTGCGCCTCACGATCACCGAGGACCAGGAGGTAGGGAACACCCTGCAAAGTGTGGTCGCGGATTTTATAGCCTATCGTTTCGCTTCTCAAGTCGGCCTCGGCACGCAATCCCGCGTCCTGCAAGGCATTCAGCACCTGCCGGGCATAGGCCTCCTGGCGCTCGGTAATGGCCAGCACGACCGTCTGCACCGGCGCCAGCCAGAACGGAAACTTGCCGGCGTAGTGCTCGATGAGAATGCCGAAGAACCGTTCCAGCGAGCCGAGCAGGGCCCGGTGAATCATGATCGGCCGACGGCGCGCGCCGTCGGCGGCAACGTATTCCAGATCGAAGCGTTCCGGCAGATTGAAGTCGAGCTGCACTGTCGAGCACTGCCATTCGCGGCCGATGGCGTCCTGGATCTTGATGTCGATCTTGGGGCCGTAGAAGGCGCCCCCGCCCGGATCGACCTCAAAGCTCATCCGCTTTTCCCGTAGCGCCGACTCCAGCGCGACGGTCGCCCGGTCCCAGATTTCCGGCGTGCCGACGGCCTTTTCGGGCCGGGTCGCCAGCACCGTGTTTAGGTCCTCGAAACCGAACGCGCCGAAAATTTCCAGCGCCAGGTCCAGGATGCGCAGGATCTCTTCGGTGATCTGGTCCTCGGTGCAGAAGACATGGGCGTCGTCCTGGGTAAAGCCGCGCACCCGCATGAGACCGTGCAGCGCGCCCGACATCTCGCGCCGGTAGACGGTCCCAAGTTCCGCCCAGCGCAGCGGCAGTTCGCGGTGCGAACGCAGCCGGTTGCGGTAGATGAGGATGTGAAAGGGGCAGTTCATGGGCCGCAACTGGTAGCCCCTGCCCTCCTCCTCCACCGGCGAATACATCGACTCGCGGTAAAAGTCGGTGTGGCCGGAGCGGTCCCAGAGGTCCTCCAGGGCGATATGCGGCGTGTACAGCAATTCGTAGCCGGCCCGCCCATGCCGTTCGCGCCAGAAGTCCTCGATGACCCGCCGGATCCGGGCGCCCTTCGGATGCCAGAATACCAGCCCGCCGCCGGCGTCCTCCTGGATGCTGAACAGGTCGAGGTCCGTGCCGATGCGGCGATGGTCGCGCCTGGCGGCTTCTTCCAGGCGCTTGAGATAGGCCTTCAACGACCTGGAATCGGCCCAGGCGGTGCCGTAGATGCGCCGAAGCTGCTCGTTGGAAGAGTCTCCGCGCCAGTAGGCGCCGGCGGTGCGGGTCAGCTTGAAGGCCTTGAGGCGCCCGGTGGACGGCACATGCGGGCCGCGGCAGAGGTCCTTCCAATCGCCCTGGCCGTACAGCGTGATGGCCTCGTCAGCGGGAATGTCGGCGATGATTTCGGCCTTGTAGTGTTCGCCGATGGACTTGAAGAACTCCACGGCCTCATCGCGGGCAACGGTCTCGCGCGACACCGGCAAATCGGCCTTCGCCAGCTCCTTCATGCGCTTCTCGATGCGCTCGAGGTCTTCCGGAGTGAAACCGCGCTCGTAGGAAAAATCGTAGTAGAAGCCGTCCTCGATCACCGGCCCGATGGTCACCTGGGCGCCGGGGAAAAGCTCCTGCACGGCCTGCGCCAGCAGGTGCGCGGTCGAATGCCGCAGTATCTCCAGGCCGTCGGCGTCGCGGGCGGTGACGATCGCGACATCGGCATCGTTCTCGATACGGAAATCGGTGTCCACGAGCTGCCCGCCGACCCGCCCGGCCAGTGCCGCGCGCGCCAGACCGGGGCCGATATCGGCGGCCACTTCGGCCACGCTGGGAGGCTCGTCGTAGGAGCGGCGGCTGCCGTCGGGAAGCGTAATTTCGGGCATCCGGCGATTGTACGGGAGATGCGCCGGCGCAGTTCCATCCCTGGCTGCGCCGGCGCTCGCTCGGGCCCCTGCGTCATGGGGCCCCGGGTTCCCCCGCCGCTTTGGGGGGAGGAGGGGTCTATTCTTCGGCGGCGGGGTTTTCTGCCTGTTCCTGTTTGTGACGTTGCCTCATCATGCGCCGGCCCATGTCCCCTCTGCGCTCCATGCCGCGGCCGAAGCTTCTTCCCTGCGCACCGCGCCGCATGATCGCGCGTTTTCTCATGCCCTCGCGCCTGTCGGAAAGCTGCGCGTTCTGCTCGTCGGTCAGCACTGCGGAGAGCCGCTCCCGGGTGGACTCGTTGATCGACTTGATCTCCTGCCACCGGGCCCGGCGTTGCTCAAGGGCCGCCTTGCGCTCTTCCCTTGACTGCTCCCTCAAGGCTTCGCGCTGCTCCTGCGCCTCGGCGAAAATCTCGTTCACCTGGGCCTTCTGCTCGTCGGTAAGCTCCAGCATCTCGCCGAGCCTGTCGGTCCGCTGGGCAGCGGGATCGTGGGCCTGGGCGGCGGTGGCGCCGAACGCCAGCAGCAGCGCTGCGGATGTCGTCAAAATCTTCCTCATCGGTCTGTCTCCCTTGTCTGGGCTATGGCCTTGGCGGCCTCTGTCGCTATAAAGGATGCCGCAGATTCAAAGACGGTTGCATGTCGATTGATAAAGGCCGGCATTGGTATTGCAATTTCCAGGGCTCGAGGTGGGCATCGCTCGCACCCTTGTGTCCGGGAGTGTCGGCGACAGGGATGTCGCCGCCAAGCCCCATGGATGGGTTCATGCGTCTCCCGGACACAAGGGTGCGAGCGATGCCCAAACGTCGTCAGACGAAGAAGGCCCTGTGACTATGGATCGGAAGGGATGAGGGCCAGGACGCGGAGGGGGCTGCCGGAGCCCTCTTCGAGTTTCAGTGGAGCCGTTATCAGCACCGCCCCGGTCGCGGGCAGGCGATCCAGGTTGTTGAGGCATTGCAGTCCGTACTTGCCGGCCCCGTGCATGTAGTAATGGCAGGGGAACGGCGGGTTCAGGCGCTGCGCCTGGCCGCTGTCGGTGCCGATGGTCTCGGTGCCGAAACCCAGCACGTCGCGCTCTTCGATCAGGAAGCGGACGCAGCCCACGTCCGGCCCCGGCGTGTGCTGGCCGATCTCGTCGTAGTTCTGAAACGCCACCGGATCATTCACCCGTCGCGCCCAGCCGGTGCGCATCAGCACCCAGGCGCCCGCGGGGATCCGGC
This sequence comes from Gammaproteobacteria bacterium, assembly GCA_963666765.1. Lineage (GTDB taxonomy): Bacteria > Pseudomonadota > Gammaproteobacteria > Steroidobacterales > Foliamicaceae > Foliamicus. The sequence goes on along the minus strand of OY762933.1, from coordinate 207,126 downwards.
CGTGCTTCGCCTCCCATTCCTCGATGCGCGCGCGGGTAAGCAGGAAGTCGGCGTCCCGTTCCGCGTCCTCGGTGCAGTCGACCACGCAGGCGGGCGCGATCATGTGCTCCGGCGGAATCGTGTCCACCGTGTTGTTGGGCAGCTCGCGCCCGGATACCCAGTGGACGGGCGCATCGAAGTGCGTTCCCGTGTGTTCGCAAAGCGTGAAATTGTTCCAGTACCAGGCGGGACCGCGGCCATCGTAGCGTGAAATCTCTTCACTTCGGAAAGGCAGCGCCTGGCCCATTTCCGGCGGCAGGCTGAGCTGCGGGAAGGACGCGTTCAGTGTGTGCGTCAGGTCCACGACCCTGAGCTTGTCCGCGGCGATGCCCGCCAACAGGTCCTGTAGCAGGTCGTTCAAAGCGTCAGCGAACCGACGGAGGCGCCGCCGCAAACGTACAGTGTCTGCCCGGTCACGAAACCGCTGCCGCGGTCCAGGAAGAACATGACGGCGCGGGCGACGTCCTCGGGACGGCCCAGGCGACCCAGGGGGATCGACGAGGCCAGGCGGCTGGCGCGTTCGCTTCCGGGACGGACGACGTCATCGAACATTTCGGTGTCGGCGATCGGCCCAGGCAGAATGACGTTTGCGGTCACCTTGAGCGGCGCGAGTTCCAGCGCCCAGGTTCGCGCCAGGCCCAGCATCCCGGCCTTGGTGGACGCGTACGCGGTGCGCCCGGCCAGCCCCACGACCGCGCGGCTGGACATGAGCACGATGCGGCCCCAGCCGGCCTCGCGCATGCAATCGAGATTGGCCTGCACCATCGCCACCGCGGCGCCCATGTGCAGGCGCGACAGCGCGTCCATGTCGTCCTGGGTGACTTCCGGCAGCGGCCTTTCGCGAATCACGCCCGCGTTGTGCACCAGCCGATTTGCCGGCACGCGCGCGGCGGCTTCCTCGAATGCCTGCCGGGTCGCTTCGGGATCGGAGAGATCAACCGCGATCGATGTCACCCCGGCCGAGTCAATCGCCGCCGGGCGACGCGAGAAGCAGATCACTTCGCTGCCCTGCTCCGCGAGCATCTTGACCAGGCAGGCCCCGATTCCGGAACTGGCGCCGGTAAGCCACACGCGCGGCGCGCTCATTGCGCCTCCAGCGCCAGTTCGCGCTCCAGCACCTTGGGGTTGTCGCGCCAGCGCTCGACCCATTCGCGGGCCACGTCCCCCGGATAGAGGTCTTCGACGCCGTCGCGCAGGCCGAGGACAATGTCCCGGGCCAGCCTTTCCGGCGCCAGCTTGGGCGGCGGCATGGGCTGGTTCCATTCCTCGTCCACGGGACCTGGGAACACGTTCATTACGCGGATGCCGGAATCCTGCATTTCCGCGCGCAGGCACTGCGAAAGCGAAAGCGCCGCTGCCTTGGATGCCGAATAGGTGCCGTGCGGGGGATAGTTGCTCAAGGCATACACGCTCAGCACGTTGACCCAGGCCGCCGCCGATGCGCCCCCATCGGCGGCGCGGGACCGCATTGCGGGGCCGAAGGCCTGAGCCAGCCGCAACAGGCCCAGGTAGTTGACTTCCATCTCTCGCCGGGCAAGCTCGGCGCCGGCCCGGGTCGCGATTCCTTCCGTACGGTGCACTTCGGCATTGTTGATGAGAATGTCGACCCGTGCGCCGATCTCCGCCCCGATGCGCATGACGCCGCGTTCGTCCGTCAGGTCCAGCGGCACGACCGTTACCTGCGGCAGCTTCCCGACCGCTTCCTGCCCATCGTATTTCTTCCAGGGCTCGGCCTGGCCCACCCAGATCACCGCCGCGCCGGCCTCCGCAAGCTCGTGAACCAGCGCCTGGCCCACCCGGCTCTTGCCGTCCGTCACCAGGACCTTGCGGAACCTGGGATCGCAAGAAAATTCGCCGTGCCGTGGATCTGTGCTCATGTCTCGTGTATCGCCGGTGGGCAGCGCCACCAGCACGCCTCTTCCCGCCTTGTCCAGTTTAGCCGTTACCCGCACCGGCGCGGGCGGTGGCGGGCATTCCTGGTGCAGGTGAGCCACCACTACCGGTCCCTCCTCGAGGCGCAACAGCCCCAGGCGCCAGGGAAGGCGCTCGCGGTAAAACGGATCGTTGCTGTGATGCAACTTCGTGTGGGTCAGGAGTTCCCCCCGGCCCGACATCGGCGTCCACAACAATTCCCCGGAGAAGCAGGCGCGGCAACTGTCCACCGGCGGATACTGCACCTGCCCGCATTCCTCGCAACGCTGCAAGGCGAAACGCCCTTCGGCCGCCTGCGCAGTCAGGCCCAGGGCGGCGCGGCTGCGCGGCATGGGCGGCGTCAGCGGCTGCCGAGTGCGCAGGACGGGGTTCTTGAGCCTGGGTCTTGAAGACATTTTCTAGCAGCCCGTGGCAAAATCCCGCGTCGCGCCGAGACCGGCGAGATGCCCGCCTGGCAAGGCGCGAGGAGCGCGCATATCGGGCATATGCAAGCGACGAGCAACGCAGTCCAGGCGGGATGGATCGCCGTTCGAACGCAGCGGGACTTTTGCCACGGGCTGCTAGGGGCGCGCAAGAACCGCAGCGGCGCTGCAGAGTCCGCGATCGTAGTTGATCATGCCGAATCCGGAGACCGCGCCATGCGTAGCGTCCGCTACCTGCCTGCCGAGCGGGCGGCGCAAGAGCTGGCGCATGGCCTCGACGAGCCCGAGGAAGCCTCCCGCCGCCCCTGCCTGGCCCATCGATAGCTGTCCGCCGCAGGTGTTCAGCGGGCAGTCGCCGTCATAGGCGAATTCGTGCTCGCGGACAAAGGCCGCACCCTCTCCGGACGGGCAGAAGCCCAGTTCCTCGATCTGCATCAGCGTAATCACGGGATAGTCGTCGTAGGCCTGGAAAAAGTCCATGTCGCCGGGCCCCACCCCGGACTGCTCCCACAGTTCATCGCGATCGGCCTCCCAGCCACCGCGCACCTGCACCGGGTCGTCCGGAAAGGCGTTGTGCCGTTCGATCGCGCCCAGCAGCCGCACGGATTCCAGGCCCAGGGCCCTGGCGCGTTCCGGCGTCGTGACGAGGAAGCCGTCGGCCCCGGCGCAGGGCATCACGCAGTCGAACAGGTGCAGCGGCTCGGCAATCACGCGCGCGTTCAGATACGCATCCAGGTCCAGGGGCTTGCGAAGCAGCGCATAAGGATTGTCCATGGCATTGCGCCGCTGGGCCACGCACAGCTTGCCGAAATCCTCCCGTTGCACTCCGAACTTCCGCATCCACCAGTCGGTGATGAAGGCGAAGCTGGCATTGGGGCCGCCCGAACCATACGGATACACAGCATCCTGCGCGAACCGGCTGAAGGTCGACAGCGTGCGCCGGAAGGTGTCGACATGGTTGGTGTCGCCGGCAATGCAGGCGACGATTTCCGCGTCGCCCGACTGTACCGCGCGCGCCGCCCGCCTCAGGCAGACGACGCCGGAAGCGCCGCCCATGGGCACATGGTCCAGCCAGCGCAGCGACATCCCCAGGTGCTGCGTCAGGCCGACCGCGGTGTCCGGGGCGAGGGTGAAGCTCGATATGCCCAGGCCGTCGATGTCGTCCTTGTTCAACCCGGTGTCCTTCAGCAGCCCCGCCAGGGCCCGGGCGATCCACCAGTGCGCGTCGCGCGTGGAATAGCGCCGGTAGGGCACGGTCACCGGCGCGACCAGCGCGACGCCTTCGTAATCTTGACGGCTCATGTTGCGCGCGACGCCCTTCCTCTGGGGGTTGCGGACGCGACGCCACCCGGGAGCAAAGGCGTCTCGCCTTCGTGGAGGGCGGGGACGCCCTCCTTCCCGGGGTTCGGCGAAAGCCGTTTCATTGAGCGCGTGTCCACGCATTCGCCGCGGTCTTTCAGTTCCGCGGCCAATGACTTCAGCGCCGCCCTGTCCAGCTTCTCCGTCGTAGTGTGGGGCAAGGCATCCACAAACGTAACGTACCCGGGCGCCTTGAAGTAGGCGAGCCGCGTGAGGCAATACCGCACCAGCGTTTCCGCCAGCGACTCCGCCTCGCCGGCTTCCCCGCTTCCGCCTTTGGGTCTTATGCAGGCGAACACTTCATCCCCGCGAATTTCGTCGGGCACCGCCACAACCCCCGCTTCGGCGACGGCATCGTGGTCGGCCAGGATCCCTTCCACCTCCACGGCGGCGATGTTCTCTCCGCTTCGCCGGATCATGTTGCTCTTGCGGTCGATGAAATGCATGTCGCCATCGGCGTCGCGCGCCACGATGTCGCCGGTATGAAACCACCCGCCCTCCCAGGCGGCCTCGGTGGCCGCAGCGTCCTTGAAATAACCCGAGAAAAAACCCAGCCGGGGGTCGCTGCCCGCATGGCGCACCCACAACTCGCCCGACTGGTCCGCGGGCGCTTCCTTGGCCTCGTCATCGACGATGCGAACGTCCACCGCCGGCAATGGCCGGCCGAAACAGGCCGTTCCGCGCTTGCGCGGCTCGTGGTTCGCGATCATCGCGGCGCTCGCGCCGGTTTCGGTCATCGCCCAGGCCTCCACCAACGGGAACCCGAAGCGCTCCTCGAACGGCACGTGCTGGCGGCTGCCCACGCCGGCCCCGAACCCGAAACGCACGCTGTGCCGGCGCTCCAGCGGGTCTTCCTCCAGCTTGAGCAGGATCGCCGGCATCACGCCCAGGTAATGAACGATGGTTGCGCACGATTCCCTGACTTCCCGCCACCAGCTCTGCGGGTGAAACCGGTCCAGGGGAACAATGCAGCCTCCGTTGACCAGCATGACCATGGTCGAGCAGGCCATCGCGTTCATGTGGTGCATGGGCAGCGGCGTGATCAGGCAATCCCCTGCCTTGTCCAGCGCGCACAGGCCGCCCAGCGCCGTGTACCAGTCGCCGATGATCGTGAAATAGCGGTTGCCGAGCATGCAGCCCTTGGGCTTTCCCGTAGTGCCCGAGGTGTACAGGAGCGCGCATTCACGATCGGCGGCATCCTCCGGTTGCCGACCGGCCCCGGACCGTGATCGCAGTCGCGGCAACTCCTCGCCGGGCGCGCGCACCGGCACGTCAAGCCCTTCCTGCCGCACCACCGCCTGCAATTCGTCCACGCGCTCCGGCAAGGCGATCACCAGCCGTGCTTCACTGTGCGCCAGCGCATAGCCAAGCTCCGCGGAGCGCCAGGCCGGATTCAGCGGCGCGGCCGAAATGCCCAGCGCATTCAGCGCCAGCCAGTGCAGAAACATCTCCGGGCGGTTCTCCAGCAGCAGCGCCACGCGTTGCGGAGCGCCGTCCGCCAGGCTCTCGAATTCGCCGATAAGCGTCTGGGTGCGATCCCACGCCTGCGCATAGCTCAGATCGCCTGGCTCGATCCCCGTACGCTCAGCCGTGTCCCGGGTAATCCGCAGGAACGGCTTTTCGCCGTGCCGTCGAGATGCCTCCTCGAGGACCCGCGCCACGCTGCCCGGGGCTGCGATGCTCACAGGAAAAGCTGTATCGACGGCAGCGCCGCGTCGCGATTCAACAGTTCGATGCGCTTGACCGCGATCCTGAGTTGACCGTCTTCCCGGCGCAATGTGTGATGCGCCACGCCTCCCAGCGTGAACTGCTCGTCCAGCCGGGATTCGAGGTAGACGAAGGGCGTGCGCAGTTCGTATTCCCGTGCCTCGTCGTCGCTGCGCACGGTTTCGGGACGCTGCAGGACGTGCTGGCAGAAGCTCGGCTGCTGCTGCGAATGCGACAGCGGGTTCTTCAGCCGCTCGATGCGCACCTTGAGCAGGAACCTGTCCTCGCAGAACAGCGAAGTGTGGCTGTGCGGATCCGTCTGGCCCCGCACCAGCGGCATCCAGTACAGCGCGTCCTCCGCAAACAGCTCGTACCACTCGTCCAGCCGCTTCTCATCGATCAGCCGCGCCTCCCGATAAACGAACCGCGCCAACTCCCCCTTCTTAATCACGATCGGGTCACCTGGAACCGCGCCCACGCGAGCCTGTTTCGCATCCCCCCTTTCCCGGGAGCGTCGGCGACAGGGATGTCGCCGCCGAGCCCCATGGACGGGTTCATGCGTCTCCCGGGAAAGGGGGGATGCGAAACAGGCGGGATCATGCAGCCCCGCTTTTGGGAAGCATGTACTTGAGCCAGGCGCGCATCTGACCCCGCATGGAAACCTCGCTGGTGCCGTTGTAAACGCCGGCAATGTTGTCGATCTCGGCAGCATCGTAGTTGCGATGCAGGCTCACCCACTCGTTGCCCTCCGCATGCAGCCCCTTCTGTATCTCGCTGTAGCAGTGCAAATCGTCGTGCCCGACCACCGAAGTGGGCGCATTGATCAGCCGCGAATACGTCATCGTGCGCTTGAGCAGCTCTTCGGGCGCGCCCGCCAGGCGAAACGTCCAGCTTTCCAGCACCGTCCTGTTCGCCGCCAGCGGCCGGGCCACGCGAATCGCCTGGATCGCGCCCTTGATCGTCAGGCTGGGAAAGTAAACCGTGTTGTGGCGGTTCTCGCCCAGGATGGCACGGGCGCGATCCTCGCCGTAGGCCTCGAACATCTGCCGCTCGTATTCCGCCACCGCCGAGTACTTCGAGTGGATCGAGAACTTCACGCCTGTGTACGAGTGGCCGTTCTCGTAGATCTTCACGCCCATCCCGTCGAAGAAGTCGTAGTCGTTCACGAAGGGCGCAAACTGCTGCACCACCATCGGCGGGGTCCCGTCGTCGCCCTCCTCCTCCCAAAGCCGCTTGGCGATACCGGCCGAGGACTGGTGCGCCACCATCGGGTGCATGGCGTCATTGAGGTTCTCCACGAACATCTTCCAGTTGCAGTCGTGGTCATAGCGCAGCACGCCGCCGGCGATCTCCAGCCGTCCCTCCGGCGAGCGGTCGGCCATATTGTCGATGGAGCTCAGCGAATCGCCGAAATACTCGCGAAAATCCGGGCCCTCGTTACTCAGGCGCACGAACACAAAGCCGCGGTAGATTTCCACGTTGGGTACCTGCGCCAGTCCCTGCCAGTGGGCCGTTCGCGGCAATTCCGTGCCGTCATAGCCGCCCTTCAGCGGTACCGTGCGCAGGCTGCCGTCGAGGCGATAGGTCCAGCCGTGGTACGGACACCGCAGCGTGCTTCCGACTGTGCCTTCGACCGCGCTGACCACCCGGGTGCCCTTGTGCGCGCAGCGGTTCAGGAAAACGCGAACTTCCCCGTCGCGGCCGCGCAGCATGACCAGCGGCGAGCCGGCAATTTCCGCGGTATAGAAGTCCCCCGGCTTCGGGACCTGGCTGTCGTGACCCATGTAGATCCAGGTGTTGCGCCAGAGGCGCTCAAGTTCCAACTCGTAGAGTTCCTCGGAGATATACAGGTCGCGATGCACGGCGTCGGGCCGGACCAGGGCGCGCAGTGCATCGGAGTTGCTGGCGTATGAACTTGCGGTCATCGTCTCTTGCAGATTCGCGTGATTGGCAAATTCTAGCCCGCGCGGGCCCTGACAACGCGCAACGGCCCGGGTCGAACAATAGAAAAACCGCAACATGGACGTTACTGCCTCGTTGAGGGCAAGGCGCCCCGTTCCCCGGCTATGATTACGAACCCTGTTGGGGCTGCTGAGCAGTTGGTGAAGAAATTACTGCGCATCTTCGGTTTGACAATCGCCTGGGCGGTGGGCGGAATCGTTGGCCTGGTTCTGCTGATCATGCTTGGTTTTCTCGTCGCAAAACCAACCGAAACCATTCGCTTCTTCGGGCAGTTCGCCGGCAAGCGGCCGGGGCACATGCAGCGGGTACCGGGAAGCCCCGAAACACCCCTGCCGAAAGCCTCCTTAGGCGAGAGCGCCCTGTCCATCGAGAGCCTGCAGGCGGCGCTGGACTACGGCGCCGAGACCGGCTCGGATGCGCTGATCGTATGGCGCGGCGGCCGGATTCAACTTGAGCACTACTACGAAGGCGCGGACGAGAACACGCTCACTTCAACCCAGTCCATGCACAAGTCGGTGGTGGCCCTGCTCGTGGGAGTCGCCATCGCCGAAGGACACATTGCCTCGGCGGACGATCCCGTCAGTCATTACCTTCCCGAGTGGGCAGGCGACGAGCGCTCCGCAATCACGATTCGCCAGGCGCTCTGGCAAAGCAGCGGGATCGATTTCCCGACCTTTGCCTTCGGCAGCCTGGGGCCGATGATGGGCCTGCTGATCGGCCAGGACATGCGCCCGACCACGCTGGCGCAAACGGCCGTGGAGCCGCCGGCCGCGAGCTTCGAATACAACAGCATCAATCCGCTCATCCTCGGACTGGTGATCGAAAACGCCACGGGGCGTGGTTACGCGGAATATCTTTCGGAGGCGCTCTGGAAGCCGCTCGGGGCCGGCGACGCCTGGGTGCAGATGGATACCGCGGACGGCATGGCGCGCAGTTACTGCTGCCTCGACATTCCCGCGCGCGGTTGGCTGCGGCTGGGCCTGTTGCACCTCGACAACGGCCGCGCGAACGGCCTCCAGGTCGTGCCGGAGGAATGGATCGCGGCAGTTCGCACGCCCGGGCCCAACAATCCGAACTACGGCTTCCTCACGTGGCTGGGCAATGAACACGTCGAGCAGCGCGTCTATAACTCGAAGGCTACGCTGCGGGGCTACCATTCCGAGCCGTTCGCGGCCGATGACGTGGCTTATTTCGACGGTTTCGGCGGGCAGCGCGTATATATCATTCCGAGCGCCGACATGGTAATCGTTCGCACCGGCGCGCTGGCGACCGATTGGGATGACGCGCGTCTTCCCAATCTGTTGCTGGCGGGGCTGAAATGAAAGGGAGCAAGGCAATGAAGACGATACTGGGGATTTCCGCCGCGGCGCTGCTCGCGGCGGGCGCGATGGCCGCCGAAGGGCAGCCGAATAGGCAAATGACGCCGGAGGAAATCCAGGCCCGGGTGGACTGGGTCAACGAGGTCGAGGCGCAGGATTTTCATTTCTGGCGACGCTGGCGCGACCAGCCCGACCAGACCGCGTTCCGCCAGCCCCAGACCTGGTACAACCCCATGATCCTGGTGGACGGAGGCGTTTCCCAACCCTTCTTTCCGGGCGCCGAACCGGGCGAGCCGGCCACCATCGACCCCGAGGCAATCGCCGCTGCTTCGGGCTACGCCATGGAACGGGAAACGCAGGCCTTCATGATCTATCACAAGGGCAAGATCCGTCACGCCGAGTTCATGGAAGGATTTCACGAGAGTTCGCCGATCAGTTCTCATTCCTGGGTGAAGACCCTGCACGGAATCGTCGCCGGCTTTGCCCTGGCTGACGGCGACATCAGGAGCCTCGACGACCCGGTCGAGAACTACCTCCACGAATGGAAGGGCGATCCGCGCGGGCAGATCACGGTGCGCCAGGTGCTGCATAACACGACCGGCCTGGAGCTTCCGTTCGGGCAGCGCGGCCAGGGGCCGCAGCCGTACTCCAAGAGCATGCAGCTGGTGGAGGGGTCCGACATCTACGGCACGGTGCTTTCGTTTGAACTGGCAAACGAACCGGGCAAGACCTTTGCCCACAACAATCCCAATACCCAGCTCGCCGGCATGATCATTCACCGGGCCACCGGGAAGAACTTCGCGCACTACCTGGGGGAGAAACTCTGGCGGCCCATGGGCGCGCAGCGCGGCGCCATGCGCCTCGACGGTGTCGAGGGGAATGTCATCTCCTATTGCTGCTTTCTGTCAGCCCCCGCGGACTGGATGCGGGTGGCCCATCTGCTGATGAAAGACGGGCGGCTGCCCGACGGCACGCAATTGCTGCCGGACGGCTGGGTGGATGAGATGCTCACCGGCTCGGAACCCAACCCGAACTACGGTTTTCAGATCTGGACCGACACGGTTTTCATGGAGCGGCGCCCGTACTACCCGAGCATGCCGCCGAACTTTGCCAACAGTCACTCGGAGCCTTTTGCCGTTGACGACCTTTTCTACCTGGACGGAGGCGGCAAGGTGCGCGTCTGGATCAGTCCGAAGCTGGACCTCATCGTGCTGCGCATGGGTTACCCGCCGCCCCGCGACAAGGGCTTCGACGAAGCCTTCATTCCGAACGCGATCATTCGCGGAATCCGTTAGTCTATGCGTGGCAGAAATCCGGAGCGCAATGACATGAAACGCGCCGCCGCAGCGGTCGCCCTGTTGGCAATCGCCTGGGGCCTGCCGGCCCCGTCGGCCGACGCTCAGGAACGTCTCACCCGCGAGGCGCTCGCCGGGGCCGATTACGTACGAGGACGCCTCGCCTTTCAGCAACGCTGCAGCGCCTGCCACACGCTCGCCGAAGACGCCCTGCACCTGGCCGGGCCCAACCTGTGGCAGGTGATCGGCCGGACCGCCGGCTCGCGGGAGGAATTCAGCTATTCCGAGACGCTCAAGGAAGTCGAGTTCGCCTGGACGCCGGACCGGGTGGACGACTGGCTCGCCAATCCCGACGACTACCTGCCCGGCAACACCATGCTCATTCCCGAGCCGGTGCCCGACCGCGACCGCCTGGCCATGATCTCCTTCATGATGATGGAAACGGGCGGCGCGGACTGGCCACGCCCGGAAATCGACATTGCCGCCCTCGAAACGCCCAGGGGCGAGTCGCCCGCCGAGCGCTTTCCGAGCTTCTGGAACCACCTGATGCACAACACCACCCACTTCCGCTGGGTGGACGAGGAGCGGGAATTCGTCTTCGACGCCTATTACAACAAGGACGGCTCGGTCAGCTCCAGCATGGAAGGCGTGGACGGGTTCTGGCACATCGATGACCGCGACTTCTTCTGCTACGCCCTGCAGGGACTTCCCATAAGACCGAACTACTTCGTCCAGTGCTTCCCGGTCGCGGCCATGGCCATTCCGCGCTTTTCCGAGCAATTGTGGCAGTCGCCCATGTACGGCGGGGCGATTCTCTACGGCGGAATACTGCCCGGGCGGCCCACCGACGACGCGGCGGGAGCCGCGCCGAACTAGAGTCGGGACACGACACCAGCCGTTCGGCCCACGAATAATCAAGGAGACACCATGCTCAAACGCATACTCAGAGGACTTGCCAAGACCGGCAAGTGGATTCTGATCGTCATCGCAGTGATCGGCATTCTGTTTTTTCTGCCTGCGCGGTTCGGCTGGTACGGCATCTACGCCAAGCGCTACGCCATCTCGCTGACCGGCAATCCCATGAGCCCCGCGCGCGCCTGGTACGACCCGCAGGAACTTGTGACAGGCAGCGACACGATTCCGCTGAAGGCCTGGCCGGAGGCGGAAAACCCGATCGATCCGACCGTCTCCCGGGAAGCCGCCACCTGGGCCGAGCAGCAGGACAGCGATTCGCTGGTGGTGCTCTACAAGGGGCGGCTGGCCCATGCCAGTTACTTCAACGACCAGACCGCGGAGTCGGAATTCAGCACCCATTCGCTGACCAAGGTCCTGACTTCGATAATGGTGGGCCACGCCATCGCCGACGGCCACATGGAGTCGGTCGATCAGCCGGCGGCGGATTTCCTCCCGGAATGGGACACGGACGAACGCCGCGCCATTACCATCCGCGACCTTCTGAACATGGCCGGGGGCCTGGAGGAGACATTCGCCTTCTATCCGGGCTCGGCGCGCCTGGCGCGGACCATGGGTACCGACATCGTTACCGCCAACCTGGACGTAGGCATCTACGCGCCGCCGGGAACGGCCTTCTCGCACGCCAATCCCAACAGCCAGGTCGCCGGAATCGTGGTGGAGCGCGCTACGGGCAAGCGCTTTGCCGACTACCTTTCGGAAAGGCTCTGGGCGCCGCTCGGGCTGCGCGACGGCTGGCTTCTTCTGGACCGGGAAGACGGCATGGTGCATACCGACTGCTGCATGTGGACCGCGATCGAGGACTGGGCGCGGATCGGCCAGGCCCTGATGCAGAACGGCTGCTACGCGGGCCAACAGATGATTCCGGAAGGCTGGGTGGATGAAATGACCACGCCGTCGGCGGCCAACGAGAACTACGGCATGCAGCTCTGGCTGGGGACCTCGCATGAGCCCCTGCGCAAGTACGATCCGGGTATCGAGTTCATGGGCAACCTGCACTCGGAGCCGTTCGTGGCCGATGATGTCGTCTTCCTCGACGGCGCCGGCGACCAGCGGCTGTACATGATTCCTTCGCGGGAACTCGTGATTCTGCGCACCGGCAAGGACGGGCCGGAATGGGACGACGCCGTGCTGCCCAATCTGTTTACGGTGGCGGTGGACTCGATCGGCGGCCAGTCACCGGACACCTGGCCGACGCGCGCCGACCTGAACGCCGCCTGCCTGGACTCGGATTAGCCTCCAGCCTGGGAGAGAGGGCACTGCCCTCTCGGCGTCTCGCCTTCCGCGAAGGCGCGACGCGCTCGATCCCAGGTGGAGGGCGGGACGCCCTCGCTCCCGGGGTTACGTGCGTCAGCCGTGGCCCGACAGATCGTGGCCGACGCACAGCACCGTGCATCCGCCGTCGCTTGCCGATTCGGGCGGCACGGCCGGCGCCGTTCCGGCGCGCCACATGAGAAACGCGCCTTCCCGCAGCGCAAGCTCGCGGCGCGCTCCGTTCTCCGCCAGGTAAAGATTCAGGTCGCCGGCAACCACGAACAGCCAGGGCGATGGAGCACCGCCCTGCGCCTCCACGCGTCCGGGCGAGCCGGTCCAGTCGGCGGGAATGTGCACCAGGCTGACAGCGCCGGAATTCTCGACGGCTTCGGCCAGGGGTTTGAACTTCCAGCCCGGCACACTCGGATGCGCCCGCCAGGCGACCGTGCCGCTGTTGAATATCCGCGCGTCGGAAAAGTCCGTTCGGAGTTTCTCGGCGCGGCCGTCGAAAGGAAGCGTTACCGTTTCTATCGGCGCTTCCGGCTCAGCCACGCCCGTGCCCGGCCCCGTGTTCCAGTAAAGGACCACCGCCCCCGCTTCGGACACCGGCTTCGCCAAAAGCCCATGGATACTCCTGGGCGGCCGGTCCATGAACAGATGACGGCGGAACACGATCAACTCGCCCGCATGGTCCTCGACCGAAGAAAATTCCCAGTGCGGAAAATCCCCGGACAGGGTATAGGCCCGCTCGGTCACGGAATTGTGATAATGCCGGTGCGGCAACTCAAGCTCGCCGGGCACGATTCCCGGCGGCACGTAGTCCATCCTGACCTCCGCGCCTATCGCGTCGTCACGAAACAGCAGCCGGCGCTTGAACCCCGGAATCCCCGGATTACCCTCCCAGGCTATCGCCTCGGTATCCTTAAGACTGAAAGCCCCTTCAGCCATCACTTCGCCCACCATCGCGGTATCAGCCTGTGTCCGCGGCGGCAACGCGCAGCCTGCCGCCCGTTGCCGAGCGCCGCGGTCGGATGACGGTGTCGCCTGGATGCGGCAGAATGTGCATGCTGATAAACATTACCCTCAATGGTAGCCCAATTGCCCGGCCCCAATCCGATACGGCAATGTAGATTGACGAGCATATATATGGCCATATACTTTGAGTATGGCCATACCCACTATCAAGTCAACCTACACCCTCGATGTGGGCTCAGTCCGTACGCTTGAAGCGCTGGCGCAGCGATGGAGGGTTTCCAAGTCTGAAGTCCTGCGAAGGGCCATTCGCATTGCAGCTTCCAGTACCCGCCCGGAGAAAACAGGCCCCTTGCACGCGCTGGACCGGCTGCAATCCTCCGTGCGGGAGCGGGGGGTTGATCTCTCGGGGTGGGAACAGGAAGTAAACGATGAGCGCCTCGAAACCGGCAAGCGGGTGCTCTCGAAAGCGCAATGATCCAGTTGGACACCAGCTTCCTGATCCGGGCTCTTACCCACGGGTCGCCGGAAGACCGGAGATTGCGTGGGTGGGTCGAAGCCGGCGAACCATTGAGTATGAGCGCGGTTGCCTGGGCCGAATTGCTATGCGGGCCACTCACGCCGGATGAACTGGAATTCGCCGGGGAAGTCGTGGGACAGCGCCACAATTTTACAGAGGAGCAGGCCGCAATCGCGGCCCGCCTGTTCAACGAATCAGGTCGCCGCCGCGGTTCGCTGCCTGACTGCATGATCGCGGCCGCGGCCCTGTTTTACGGCGCGGCCCTCGCCACCGCCAATGAAGCGGACTTCCTCCGGCTGGAAAACTCGGGACTCACGCTGACGACCTGAATGGCCGTTCCGTTGCAGGTGTTGCAGCGTTCAAGGCGGACGAAAGCAGGCTGCATTTCAACAAGCCTCCAGCGCGGCGGCAAGCCCCAGCAGGCTGTCGACGTTATGGGCCGCGCGATGCTCGTGCACGGCGGGCAGCAGCACGCGCACGCCGCGTGCGCGCGGCTGGAAATCCCTGTAGCCCAGCAGCGGATTCAGCCATACCAGGCGCTTGCAGGATCGCCGCAGGCGCGCCGCCTCAAAACGCAGTTCTTCGACGTAAGCCCGCTCGGTAACGGAGTTGTGATAGTGCCTATGCGGCAGTTCAAGCTCGCGGGGCACGATTCCGGGCGGCACGCAGTCCAACCTGACTCCTGAAAGACGTCCCTGCCTTCGCTTCGCTCACCCTTGCGCGTCTAGCCCGTGTCGGCAGCGGCCACGCGCAGCCTGCCGCCCGTTGCCGAGCGCTGCGGGCGGATAACGATGTCGATGTCGCAGCCAAGCGTAGTCAGCAGGCGCAACAGGCGCTCCAGTGAATACTCGCGGAAGTCGCCCCTGAGCAGCCGCGAGACGTCCGGCTGGGCAAGGCCGAGCAGCCGCGCGGCCGCAGCCTGGCTGATGCCACGCCGGCGCACGAGGCCGTCGATGCGGCTGACGAGTTCCGCCTTTAGAAGATGGGCATCGGCCCCGGGGAACCCCAGGTCCGCAAAAACGTTGCCGCTGCTGGCCTCCACGTTCGAATCAGATGGGTTCATTGTCTTGTCTTCCCTCAAGCGTTTCGCGGTGATGCCTCTTGGCCGCACCGAGCCTGTTCCGGACCAGCTCGATTTCCTTCCTGGGTGTGACGATACCCCGCTTCGCCTTCTTCTGGAAGGCGTGCAGGACATAGACCGCAGCTTCGAAACGGACGACATAAACCGCCCTGTACGCATTGCCGTCGTGGCGCACGACAATCTCCAGGACACCGGAACCGAAGCCCTTCAGCACTTTGGTGTCGCGGTGCCTTAGACCCGCCTGCGCCTGGTAGATCGCGAAGCCCATGCGATCCTGCACGGAATCGGGAAATTGCTTCAGATCCGCTTTGCTTGACCCAATCCATTCGAGAGGTTTCAACATTGCGTCCGTCTTTCCGGATTATAGGGGTTCCACCATATAGCGGCAACGCTCGCCTTTCCTTGCTCGTGTAGAGAGCACAAAACTTGTCCGATTTTAGAGCACATAAATGTCCGGTCGTATTTTCGAGCTCTTCTTGTTTTGGGGGATTGCGAAACGGGTACGGCCAAACCGGATCAGCGGCAAGCAGTTGGGCGGATAGCGAGCGACGCTTAGCGGCACGGTGGAGCATTGGGTTTTTCTCCTCGAAAGGAATGATGTCCTTAACTCCTTCCTTATCAACCCTCTGATAATTCATCACCACCAACGCTAATGGTGACAATATTTCCTGACAGATCAAATCTGAACAGGGCTATATCTCCCGAGTCAGCACCCTTTCGAAGAAGCAGGGGGCCTGCCCCATAGGCAGTACCTTCAGGGTTCACGACAACATCTCCATACGCTCTCCCCAAGTCATCCCTTGCTCTAAACCGTTGGCCAACTAGGAACTTCTTGACTCCGCCTGGCACGCCGAAGACAAATGATGACGTATGGTAGGAGGGGATAATTACAGAAATCCATATTTCTCCTTTATCGGTCCAACCGAAATCGCTTATGCGTTTCTCCCTCGGCCGCAAAGCGTTCGCTTTCCTAACGGCTTCGACGGCGGCGGGATCAACGTTCGCCCCTGCAATCGCCCAAAGGTTAACGCCAAGATGTTCTATTACCGGGCTGTAGGTCAAACTCACTTCTAGCGTATGCGGATTGACCCCCTTTCTTATGCAACTATCTCGAATTGATTGTCGATCCAATACTCCGGCAGGCGTAGAACGAATAGCATCAACCATGTGGCATTCTGCAGCGCCAAGCTCATTCCGGTAGTCCAATTCTTCTGCAGGATAGACCAAGCCTTCAGTTTCAACCGTAAACTCCGGATGATTCTTAAGAAATTGTCGAACAACAACTTCGGGTGGCGCACGCATAGGCCAACGGTGTTGGCTCCAAGTTGCGTTTCGCCAAGTCACAGTTCTTCGCATACCTGCTCGGATTTTTCCCGCATGGATTGGTGAGGTTACGCTGAGCATCTTCCGGGCAACATTGCGAAGACGATTTCGCTCAATTGGGACTGAACGGACACAAAACCAATCGTTTGTAAGCCATTGGAGGTCCGGAAGGCTGCGAATCAACCGGGCGGCGCGCTCTTCTTCAAAGATCAGTTCTTCTTTCATGGCTTGGTCCAAAACTCCAAGCACATCAGTTGCGCCACTTGCTCCGCTCTGCGCACGTGCTATAGAGGCCAAGCGTCTTACCACTCTATCGCCAGTTTTGGCTGTGACAATCTTCTTTCTGCGGATCGATTGGATTCTTAAGGGCGTCACAATGTTGCAATCGCTAGCTGCAACTATGACGCTCTTCGGGTGGAAAGGACGCCGACTGATTCCTCGTTCCTGGAGCAACTTGGCGGCATCTTCAATTGCTATCGGGCTAACTTCTTCCAAGACATCAACCGCGCTTTGCAGCTGGGGCAGAAACACGGAATGCGTTGGTAGATTGCGAACGATTCGGGATTGAATTTGACGGACTCTCTCACGCGTTACGCGTAGGCGATCACCAACTTGCTGGAGCGTTTCTGGTGGCTCACCATTCCATCCAAACCGCCGAATCAATTCACGATTTCGGTCGCGCGAGTCTCCAGTGGCCGCATTGAAGAGTTCCAGCAACGCGTCTTCCAAGGATAGAGATTCGATCCTCTCAATTCTTTCCTTTAACGGGCCGAGAATACGGGCAAGAGCATCGGCTTCGGCAGCATTATCTCGATCCAACGCGTCTTCGATGCGCTCAATCAATACGACAGAACTAGAACCAAGAAGATCCGAAAAACGCCGATCACTACCGCTAATCTGATCTGCCCATGGCTGAATAGCCGCGTCAATTAATATGTCCTCTTGTTGCTCTTTTGGCGCCCCGTCTAGAGTCAAGACCTGCTGATCGGAATCTTGAGTCAAGACATATGTCTTCGGCTGATCAAGATCACTCGCTTCTTGCACTAGAAGTTCCCGTCTCCGTTCTTTCTCATCAATCATCTCAATAGTATCGACTCCAGTTCTTTCAGATGCGCGTCGAGAATAAATCTCGAGCATGACCGCAAATTCAAGTGCGGAACGAATTCCGATACCTGGAATCCGTAGTAAGTCACCAAAGGTGAGCCGACATAGGTCAGATGGCCGTTCCATCAGGCCTGCTTGTCGCAAGCATCTCTCAGTTCTTCGGGACCACGGTACTTTTTCCGGTCGAAGTCCTGCGAAAAAATCAGTTTCAACGGTTTGGATTGAGTCAATCGATCCGATTCGCCCTCGCACGAGATTAAGAACAAACCTCACCAAACGACCAAAGTGATTTGCTTCAAGTTCAAGGGGTAGTGGTCTACATAGGTCCTCTATTCTTGCACCCGACGGTAGTTGCCCTAGCGTAACTACCCAAGACGGCAGCTCTTCGCCAGCCCACAGTTTTCCTAGAGATGCGGGAAGTAGCTGGACGCTTGGTAAGCCCCAGGCCCGACCATTTGTCAATGTTTACATCCCAAGAAACATACTTGAAGTAGATGCTATAGTATATTGCCATGTCAAAATATTCAAATAAACACTTGACAAAAGAGATTGGACAATCAGAAATAGTCACACTAGCAGTCTACCAGCTAGGTGGCGCTCAGAGATTCATTGACACGGAAGATGTTGCCATCAAGGCTTTCGAACTTGCACCACGTCGATTCGGCTGGCGCAAGTACCCGAAACAGATAAATCTTGAGTTAGTCCGGGTTTGCTTGTCGAATGCAAAGAAGCCCGACAAGGGAACACTATTGAGAGGATCAGGGCGGAAAGGCTGGGCGCTTACAGCCACAGGCAACAAGTGGATTGAGGCCAACCTCAATCTACTTGAATGTGATTTTTCGTTGGGATCCAATGAATCTCGTCGTGCTGGTTCAGTCGATACGGTACGGACCGATCGAGAATCCAAGAGACTGCAGTCGTCCGCAGCATGGCGACAATGGCAGGAGAATCCGCAATCCGTTAAGGCTACTCAGGCCAAAGAAATATTTAGGATTGATAGTTATACGAAGCCCGATATGCTGAGTCTAAAAATCGATCGATTGTTGAATTTATTTAGCAATGACCCTGAGATTTCGAGTTTCCTAACAGACATGTCGCAGTTAGTGAGTAAAGGTGAATAGCAATGAATACCAATAGTCCGCTAGCTTTAACGTCACATGTCGGACGCGATTTACTCTCGTCCGCGGCGGCTTTCAAGAATGTGCCCGCCGTCATTTGGGAATACGTAGTTAACAGTTTGCAATACCTCGATCGTGGCGTATCGCCGCGCGTGCAGGTGACGCTCTTTCCGCGAAAGAAGGTCATCCAAATAGACGATAACGGCCGCGGCATGGACCAAAAGGGGCTGGAGCATTTTTTCACCATGCATGCGGAGAATATCGAGCGAGCCAGAGGACGACCTGGCAGAGGAAAATTCGGCACGGGAAAATCTGCCGCATTCGGAATTGGTAACTGCCTCAAAATCGAGACCCGCCGAGACGGATTACGCAACGTCACGGCACTCACGCGCGAGGATATCGAAGCTTCGGATGGGGGAGACATTCCTGTTACGCATATTGTTTCTGGCGAGCCAACGACACTTCCCAACGGTACGTTAGTCACGATTTCGGACATCTTTGTAAACAAGATTCCGATGCCAGCGATAGTAGATTACATTGAACGGCACCTTCAGGTGTTTCGGAGTTCAGCGCCTTTTGTGGCTGTCAACGACCATGTCTGCGACTACAAAGAACCAGACACGGCGGCAACTCATTCGTTTCGACCATCAGATCAGCAGAGCAAAGTCATTGGCGATGTTGAACTAATTGTCAAGGTTTCGAAAATACCTCTGGAAGAATTCGATCGGGGAATCCGCATCTCGGCAGGCGTCGGGAATTTAGTGGGAATCGAAGATTGTGGAATAACGCGGAAGGATCACGGCTCCTATTTGTTTGGCGAAATTGACGTGCCGGCAATAGAGACTTTCGAATCTCGGATTGAGCCCTATGACGATTCCCGCTCCTTACAACTAAACCCAGAGCACCCGGTTGTTCGTGTCTTGGTCGGCTTTCTCGGTGCAAACCTGGAGAGGGTTCGAAAACAATTAGCTGAGGACTATAGGAATGAACAGCGATCAGAACAGGCACGTAGGTTGGCGGCGGAAGCAAATAAGATCTCTGATGTCCTGAACGATGACTTTCGGCGAGTGCAAGATCGGTTAGCGGAAATTCGCTCAGCCACATCAAAAGCGGGTTCGGCAACCTCCCTGTTTGGCTCTGGACAATCAGCTGGGGAGGACCATTCATCTTGGATCCAAGGAATTGACACTCCGGGCGATGTGGACAAGCCTGAAATGACAACCGTCACCGAGTCGAGGAAACCACAAAACCGCCCCAATCCTCAATTGCAAGCAAGCGGCTTACCAAATCCGGCGGGTGTCGATAGCGTATCACCATCGGGAGGATCAGGAAAACGCCGGAAACCAAAAGGCGGCTTCAGCGTTGGCTACGAAAACCTGGGTTCTGACGAAGCACGATCTGTATATGACGATGCAGCATTGCGGATCATTATTAATCTTGATCATCCAGTCGTAGCTAAAGCACTCAAGACGGGTGGTCCGGAGGATCTGGCGTTTCGACGTTTGTCGTATGAAATTGCCTTCTCGGAATATTCAATGGCACTGGGATACGAGATGGCCGGTCAAGACCCTGATATTCCAGCAGACGATTTGCTATACGAGGTGCGCTCCACACTGAACCGAGTTTCCAGTGCCGCGGCATTCTTATATCAATAGCAGGAAATTCCAGCTTGTGGGGCATTCCGGTGACTATGGCAATGGAAATGTGCTGATCTTGATGGTTCTCCACTCTACAGCGCAAGTGTAGCGGCCTACTCTAACGCGTCGGCAAGCCCCAGCAGGCTTTCGACGTTATGGGCCGCGCGATGCTCGTGCACGGCGGGCAGCAGCGCAAGCACGCCGCGGGCCCGCGGCTGGAAACCCTTATAGCCCAGCAGCGGATTCAGCCATACCAGGCGCTTGCAGGATCGCCGCAGGCGCGCCGCCTCGAAACGCAGTTCTTCGACGTAGGCCCGCTCCAGGCCATCGCTGAACAGCAGCACCATGCCGGGCCGGGCCAGCACCCGCCGCGACCATTGCCGGTTGAACTGGCCAATGGCGGACGCGATGCGCGTGCCCCCTTCCCAGTCCGGGGCGGCCGCGAGCGCCGCGGCGGTCGCCACGTCCCCATCCCGCCCGCGCAGTTCGCGGGTCACCCGGGTCAGGCGGGTTGCAAAAACGAACACTTCGACGTTGCGGCGGGCGCTGCACAGCGCGTGGGCGAAATGGATGGCCATGCGTGCATAGGTGGTCATGGAGCCTGAAACGTCGAACAGCAGCACCAGCGACATGGGTTCGTCACGGCGCGTCTTGCGCTTCAGTTGCGCCAGCTCGCCGCCGGACGCGAGGCCCGCCCGCAAAGTGGCCTGCAGGTCGATCCGCGCTCCATGCGCGGCGGCCTTGTATCGCCTTCCCTTGCGCCTGGGACAGAGCACGCCGCGCCGCAGCAGTTCGCGCGCCTGGTCCTGTTCCTCCGGCGTCATCTGGGCGAAGTCCCTGGAGGCGAGCCGTTCCTGCGGCGAATAGCCGGCGCCCGCAATGGCCCGCTGGGCGCCGGGCGCGGCAATCAGGTTGGATGCGCTGTCCATGGCGCGCAGCAGGCGCAGGGCTCCCGGCGGGGGCTTGACGTCGCCCAGAGAACGCAGACCGAGCTCATGCAGGTCGCCAAGCCGCGCAAAGGCCGCGGAGTTGCCGAAGAACATGGGAAAAGCGCAATCGAACAGCACGCCCTCGGCGGGACTGACGGTCAGGACCGAGCGCAGCGCAGCGGAGAACTCGGCGCGGTTGCCGATGTCGATGCGCTTCGCGGCCTCAAGCGCCAGCGCGCTCTTGCCCACGCCCAGCGGCAAACCCGCGGCGCGCAGCGTGCGCACGAAACTGACGATGCGATGCGACAGGGCCGGGTCGCTCCTCCCGGGAGCGAGAGCGTCCCGCTTGATCACACTGAGGCTGCGAGGAGCCGGTCGACAACGGACTCGTCGACCTGCTCCAGGTCCTCCTGGTACTTGAGCAGGGCGCCGAGCGTTTCCGAGACCGCTTTCGTATCGACTTCGCGGGCGCCCATGGCCATGAGCGATTCCGCCCAATCCAGCGTCTCCGACACGCCCGGCGACTTGAACAGGCCTTCCTTGCGCAGGCCCTGGACGAAGCCGACAACTCTGGCGCGAAGGGCATCGGGCAGTCCCGGCACGCGGGCCTGAAGTATGCGGTCCTCGGCGGATTGCGTCGGGTAGTCCAGCCAGCAGTACAGGCAGCGGCGCTTGAGCGCGTCGTGCACCTCGCGGGTGCGATTGGAAGTCAGCACCACGATGGGCGCCTCAGGCGCCCGGATCTCTCCCAGTTCGGGAATGCTCATACGAAAATCGGACAGAAATTCGAGGAGATAGGCCTCAAACGGCTCGTCGGCCCGGTCCAGTTCGTCAACCAGAAGCACCGGCGGTCCCTCCGGACAGGGCGAAAGCGCCTCGAGCAGCGGGCGTTCGATCAGAAACTCGCGCGAATAGAGGTCCCCGGACATATCGTCCACGCGCTCCTCCGCCTCGGCCAGACGAATGGCCAGAATCTGCCGCGCATGGTTCCATTCGTACGCCGCCCCGGCCAGGTCCAGGCCCTCATGGCACTGCAGGCGGATGAGGCGGCGCTTGAGCGCCGCGGCCAGCACGACGGCCAGTTCCGTCTTGCCGACACCGGCCTCTCCCTCCAGGAAAAGCGGGCGCTTGAGGCTTAGCGCCAGAAAAACGGCAGTGCTCAGGCGCTCGCCGGCGATGTAGTCCTGCCCTTCCAGCAGACCGTGAACCTGCTCCACGGACTCCGGTAACGCGTTCATATTCATATCCACCTGCCCGGAAGCGAGGGCGTCCGCCCTCGTCGAAGGCGAGACGCCTTCGCTCCCGGAGGAGCGCCGAACCTCAGTCGAGGGCCATTGCAACGGCGCGGCGGGCCATGACGCCCACCAGGTGCGCACGGTAATCGGCGCCAGCATGCATGTCGTCGTTCAGGCTCGCCGAGGAAGCGGTCAACCCGTCCAGCGCGACTTCGGAGAACTCGTCACTCAGCGCGTCCTCAAAATCCTCCAGGCGGTAAACCGATGCGCCGGCGCCGGTCACGGCCACCCGAACACCCGTCTTGAACTGCGCCACGCAAACGCCCACCAGCGCGTAGCGCGTGGCGGGATTGGGGAACTTCGCGTAGCCCGCTTGCTGCGGTATCGGGAACAGCACCTGGGTGACCATCTCTCCGCGTCCCAGCGCCGTCTCGAACATCCCGGTAAAGAAGTCGTCCGCGGAAATCTTGCGCTTGTTGGTGATGATGGTGGCGCCCAGTCCCAGCGCAACCGCCGGGTAGTCGGCCGCGGGATCGTTGTTGGCCAGCGAACCGCCCAGCGTTCCACGGTTGCGCACCTGCGGATCGCCGATCGATTCCGCCGCATGCGGCAGGACCGGAATCGCGGCGCGCAACTCCACGTTCTCCGCAACCTCCGCATGGGTGGTCATGGCGCCGACCTGCGCGCCCTTGCGGCTCAGCCTGATGCCCTTGAGTTCGCCGAGATCGGCCAGGTCGATCAGTTCCCCGGGTTGATTCAGGCGCATCTTGAGCGCCGGCAACAGTGTCATTCCGCCGGCCAGCAGCATGGCGTTCCCGCTCGCGCTCAGGCGCTTGGCCGCGTCGCGCACGGAACCCGCGCGGTAGTAATTGAATTCGCGCATCGCTCTATCCTCCTCTACCCGCCGGACCGCGCGGACTGTATCGCCTGCCACACGGCCTGCGGCGTGGCCGGCATGTCGATATGCCTGACGCCCAGCGGGCGCAGCGCGTCGAGAACGGCATTGATGACCGCCGGCGGCGCGCCGATCGCGCCAGCTTCGCCGCAACCCTTGACGCCCAGTGGGTTGAAGGGTGTGGGCGTACAGCGCGTCGCCACGACGAAATTCGGCAAATCGTCGGCACGCGGCATGCAGTAGTCCATGTACGAACCACTGAGCAACTGGCCTTCGGGCGTATACAGGCAATGCTCCAGCAGCGCCTGCCCGATGCCCTGCGCCAGCCCGCCGTGCACCTGGCCTTCCACCACCATTGGGTTGATGATGTTGCCGAAGTCGTCGGCGGCAACGAAATCGCGCAGATCGACCTGGCCGGTTTGCCGGTCCACTTCCACCTCGCAGATGTAGCATCCGGACGGGAAGGTGAAATTCTCCGGATCGAAAAACGCGGTCTCTTCCAGCCCCGGCTCCAGTTCCTGCAGCGGATAGTTGTGCGGCACGTACGCCGCCAGCGCGACATCCCCGAAGGACACCGCACGGTCGGTGCCGGCCACCCGGTACTCGCCCTCGGTGAACTCGATATCGTCGGCCTCCGCTTCGAGCAAGTGGGCGGCGATCTTGCGTCCCTTCTCCTCCACCTTGTCGATGGCCTTGTAAAGGGCGGTTCCGCCGACGGCCAGGGAACGCGAGCCAAAGGTCCCCATTCCGAACGGGATTTCGCCGGTGTCGCCGTGAACCACTTCCACATTGCCGAAATCGATGCCCAGGCGCTCCGCGACGATCTGCGCGAAGGTGGTCTCATGGCTCTGCCCGTGGCTGTGAGCCCCGGTCAGTACCTGCACGCTGCCGGTGGGATGCACCCGAACGGTGGCTACCTCGTAGAGCCCGGCGCGCGCGCCGAGTTGCCCGGCGGCCTGCGAAGGCGCGGCGCCGCAGGCTTCGATGTAGAAGCACATGCCGCGGCCGCGCAGCTTGCCCCTTTTCTCGCTCTGTCTCCGCCGCTCGGGAAACTCGTCGTAGGCGTTCAGCTTGCTGGCGAGATCCAGGCAGCCTTCAAAATCGCCCGAGTCGTAGAGCTGCCCGACCGGTGACTGGTAGGGAAACTCGTCGGGCTGGATGAAATTCAGCCGGCGCAGTTCGGCCGGGTCCATGTCGAGCTGCACCGCGGCTTCTTCCACGACCCTCTCCACCGCGTAGCAGGCTTCCGGACGCCCGGCGCCCCGGTACGCATCGGTCGGCGTGGTGTTGGTGAACACGCCCTTGACGGTGACGTAGACGTTGGGTGTCTTGTAGACCCCAGCCAGCAACGGCGCATAGAACACCGTGGGAATGGCCGGACCGAAGGCCGACAGCCATCCGCCCAGGTTGGCGATGGTGTCCACCCGCAGGCCGGTGAACCGCGCCTCGGCATCCAGCGCCAGTTCCACGCGGGTCACATGGTCGCGCGCCTGCGCATCGGTCAGAAACGACTCGCTGCGCTCGGCGGTCCACTTCACCGGCACGCCCAGCCGCCGCGAGGCCCAGCACACAGTCAGCTCTTCGGCGTAGTGATAGATTTTCGACCCGAAGCCGCCGCCGACGTCCGGCGCCACGACCCGCACCTTGTGCTCCGGCATCTTCAGCGTGGCGGTGCACAAGAGCAGGCGGTTGACGTGCGGGTTCTGGCTGGTGGTGTACAGCGTGAGCTGACCGGTGGCGGGATTGAAGTCCGCCAGGCTGGCGCGGGGTTCCATGGCGTTCGGAACCAGGCGGTTGTTGACCAGTTCCAGCGATACGACGTGCGCGGCCTCCTTGAAGGCCTTGTCCGTGTTCGCCCTGGCGTCCGGCGCCATGGCCGCCGGCAGCCACTCCCAGTCGAAGCACAGGTTGCCGGGCGCGCCTTCATGAATCTGGGGGGCGCCTTCCTCCAGCGCGGCCGTTGCGCTGGCCACGGACTCCAGTTCCCCATAGTCCACGCTCACCATCTCGGCGGCATCCCGGGCCTGGGACCGCGACTCGGCCACGACCACCGCCACCGCGTTGCCCACGTAGCGCACACGATCGGTGGCCAGCCCCGGAAATTCGGGCTCAAAGGCGGGCGAGCCGTCCCTGCTGGTTATGCCCCAGGCCACGGGCAGAGGCCCGACACCGTCGGCCTGCATGTCGGCTCCCGTCAGCACGGCCGTAACGCCCGGCATCTTCAATGCGTCCGCCGCGTCCACGCCGCGCACCTCGGCATGCGGGTGGGGGGAGCGAACGAACCAGGCATATTGCTGCGAACGCAGGTTGATGTCGTCAACATACCGGCCCCTGCCGGTAATGAAGCGCCGGTCCTCGGTGCGTGGCGCCGAGACGCCGATTCCCATTTCGCCGCTCATGACGCCTCCTCACCCATTGCGGCCGCCGCCGCGCGCACGGCCTTCACGATGTTGTGATAGCCGGTGCAGCGGCATATATTGCCCTCCAGCCAGTCACGCACTTCGACTTCGCTGGGCCGCGGGTTTCGGCGCAGCAGATCGACCGCGCTCATGATCATGCCCGGCGTGCAGAATCCGCATTGCAGGGCATGGTGCTCATGAAACGCCTGCTGAACGGGATGCAGTTCGCCGTTGCTGGCCAGGCCCTCGATCGTCTCTACCGTTCGCCCCTCGGCCTGCGCCGCCAGCATGGTGCAGCTCTTGACCGAGACGCCGTCGACATGAACCACGCAGGCGCCGCACTGGCTGGTGTCGCAACCCACGTGGGCGCCGGTCAGTCCGAAATGGTTGCGAAGCAGATCCACCAGCAGCGTCGCGCCGGTAGTCTCGGCATCGACGCTCTTGCCGTTCAGCGTGAACGAAACCTTTGCGTCCATTCCAGCCCCTCCTTAACTTACGAATACATTTTTTCCGGCTATCGCCGGGGCCGACTGTGCTGTTCCGGCACAGCACTGCCGATCATAACGCTTCCATATGCGAGGCGCGAGAGTATCCCCGGGCCCTCCATAAATCGAGTGCGGGAATGAATCTTCTCCCCGCGAAAAATCATCAGGTCAACGACAGCAAAACAGCCAGCGCGCCCAGGACGATCAGTACGGCCAGGGCCACCCAGCGCAACGCACGGTTCTCCCAAAGTCGACGAACCGCGGTCCCGAACTGCGATTCGCCGGTCCGTTTCGCCGCCGCGCCGGCCGGCAACTTGCCGTCGAGCACCCGCGCGAAACGCTCGAAGAAGTTGGCGGCAATCTTCCGCGTTATGCCCGACAGAAGGCGGGACCCGACCTGTGCGAGTTTTCCTCCGAGTTGCAACTTCGCTGAATAGCTGAGCGCGGTTCCGCCCTTGCCGTCTTCTTCCAGGCGCACGTCGGCCTGGCCCCGGCCGAATCCGACCGGCGCCCTGGCGCTGCCTTCCAGCCGGTACGAGCGTGGCGGGTCCGGATCGGCAATCCGGATTTCGACGGCGAATCGTGCGCTGACCGGGCCGATATCGGCCTGCATGGAAGCGCGGTACTGATTCTCGCCAACCCTTTCAAACGATTGGCAACCAGGCACGCAGGCGCCCAGGACTTCGGGATCGATGAGCGCCGCCCACACGTCTTCCCGCGGGTGCGCCAGGCTTTGTTCTCCCTTGATTTCCATCTTTGCGGCCGGATCCGGGCGTTATCGTAACCGCAAGCCCTGTCCTGATGGAGGATATTCGGCAATCCCCAAAACCGGCGGCTGCAATATGCCGGCCATGCTGGAATAATGCCGGCATGGCAGTAAAGCGCGGGATCTGGAACAGGCTGGCGAGCGGAGAGCTGTCAAGCGAGCAGGCGGTCGAGCGTTGCATTGCGCGCTACGGGAGGCGCGAGAAGGAAGTGCGGGCGTTTGCGGCCTTCGACGCCGAGCGGGCGCTGGGCGAGGCGCGCGCGCGCGACCGCGAACGCGAACTGCGCGGGCCGCGCAGCGCCCTGCACGGCCTGCCGTTTGCGGTAAAGGACGTGATCGATACCGTGGACCTGCCCACGCAGCGCAACTCGCCGCGCTACGAGGGCCGCCGGGCCGAGCAGGACGCCGCCTGCGTGCGCCTTCTGCGCCAGGCCGGCTGCGTGCTGCTGGGCAAGGCGGACACCGTTGAATTCGCCGGGATCGGCCGCGACCCGCCCACCACCAATCCGCATGACCCCGCGCGCACCCCTGGAGGCTCGTCGGCCGGCTCCGGCGCCGCCGTCGCCACCGGCATGGCGCCCATGGCGCTGGGGACGCAAACCGGCGGCTCGGTGATCCGGCCGTCGTCGTTCTGCGGCGTGGCCGGATTCAAGCCCACCTACGGGCGGGTGCCGGTGCAGGGACTGTGGCTGCACGCGCCCAGCCTCGATACGGTGGGCTGGATGGCGGAGAACGTGGAACTGCTGGCGCGGACCGCAGAAGTCCTGAACCTGGGCCAATGGCAGGCGCCGGAAGACGGCCGGAGCCTGCGCATCGGGCTGTACCGCACGCCCTACTGGCCGGACGCGGAACCGGCCAGCCGGTCGGCCGTAGAGACCGCCGCCGGGAAGCTGGCGGAGGCCGGCCACACCGTAGATACGGTGGACGAGATCCCGGCCGCCGACAACCTGAACGAGTGGCAGGACGTGATCATGCATGGCGAAGCGCGGATCTCGCTGCTGGCCGAACACGGCGCCGGCAAACAGGGGCTGCACGAGGACATCATCGAGGAAGTCGAGGTCAACCGCGGGATCACGCCACGGTTGATGGCCGAAGCCTACGACGGGATCGGCGGCCTGCGCCCGGTGTTCGACGAGCGCCTGGCCGATTACGATGCCTGGCTTACGGCTTCGGTGCCGGGTGAAGCGATCCTTCGCAGCGAGGGAAACGGCGAGGCCACGTTCAACCGGCTGTTCACGGCGCTGCACCTGCCGTGCGTGACGGTTCCGGCTCAGAAGGGTCCGGCGAGTCTGCCGGTAGGCGTACAACTCGTAGGAGCGCGGTTCGCGGACATGCAGGTGCTGGCAGTGGCCGCGGCGCTGGAGGAATTGCTGGCGGGCTAGTAACCCTTAACTTAAATAAAAATTAAGAATAACTCAGCAATGTATTGATATATCACTCTTTTATATCGTCATTTCTGGTATAGACTCAACACCGTTCAGTTCCTCCAGACGCGACAACTGCTCGAACAGTTCAGCTGCGAGTTCAGCCGGAACTGCGCCGGTAGCCGTTGCGCAATCCATGAACTTGGCGCGCAGCTCGCCCGATGAAAGCGGGTTCTGCCCGTGCCCCCGGTAGCGATGAACCGGTTGGCTCTCGAGTTCGGTTCCGTCGTCAAGCACAACTCCGACAGTGTCCTGGCGCGCCCCGACCGGGTAAACCGGATCGTCGTCCGGGCCTTCCCTGCGCTCCACCTTGCGCATCAACGCCTGCACGTCGTCCCGCCGCACACAATCGTCGCGCATTTCCGCAAGGCCCAGGCGTCCGAAGATCAGCGGCGCAGCGACCGCGAACTCCAGACTGAACTTGGCTTGCATGGCGTCGGCCGGTAGCCGGAACTGCATGACCGAAGAGTGTCCCTCGCTGACGCGCGCAGTCGCCCGCCTGATCGCCGCGGGACCCGGTCCGTGGTCGGCGCGCAGTTGCAGGGCCGCGTCCACGCAGCGCTGCGCCGCGCCCACCACTGGGTAGGGCTTGATGTTCAGCCCGTGCCTGGCCATGTACCAATCATGGCCGAGTTCCGGCGCCGCCGAGGCGCGGTCCACGCGCCCGGATGGCGATACCGCCTGAAGGAGGCCCCCTGCCCCGTCCAGCGCGTGGGCCCCCGCGTCCAGTCCGGCCAGCGCGCGCCGAACCGCCACAAGGCCGGCCTCGGCCGCGCGCGCGGCCTGGTAGGGCTTGGCCTGGGTCCCGAAGTTGTCCATCACGCCGCCCCCGGCGGCGGCGGCAAGGCCCAGCGCGTTGCGCGTTTCGCCGCGGGACATGCCGCGCAGCCGGCAAAGGGCGGCGGCCGCACCCACCGGTCCATAGACGCCGGTCGGGTGCCATCCCGCACCTTGCATGTAGTCCTTCTCACGCCGCGCCAGGACGCTCCAGACTTCGAACCCCGCCAGGTAGGCCTCGACCATGCTGGCGCCCGAGGCCCGCACCACTTCGGCTTCCGCAAGGATCGGCGGAACCAGCACGGCGCTGGTGTGATTGGCGAAGGCGTAGTCATCGAAATCGAGCGCGTGTGCCGCGGCCGAACCGATCAGGGCGGCGGCGGCTGCCGGCATTCGATCGCCGCTGAGCAGCAGGCGGGATTCGAGATTGCCTCCGCCGTCGGACTTGAGCAGATTTCGCGTCACCGGCTGGTCCGCTCCGGCCAGGGCGACGCCCAGGCAGTCGACGAACCCGGTCATGGCGACACGGCGGGCCCCTACCGGAGCGCGCGCGGGGAGGTCGCCGCACAGGAAGTCGAGTATGGATTCGGTCAGCGCGCCCATGGCAGCCGGAACCTTACACGACCTGGTACGGAGCCAGCGTGTCAGCCGCAACCGCCACTGTGCGAAAATTCGCCGTCCTTATCAGGCGCGCGGAGAGGCGCGGGCATCTTGGCGCGTATCGGCATCGACATCGGCGGAACGTTCACGGACCTTATAGCCGCCGGCCGCGACGGACAGGTGCTGGCGACCCACAAGCTCGCCTCTACCCCGCGGGACCCGGCCCGCGCCGCCATGCAGGGCGCCGAGAAACTGCTGCGCAAGGCGGGGCTGGATTTCGCCGACATCGAGTTCTGCTGTCACGGCACCACCGTCGCCACTAACGCGCTGCTGGAGCGCAAGGGAGCGAAGACCGGCCTGATCACCACGCGCGGCTTTCGCGACGTCCTGCACATCGGGCGCAAGGACCGGCCGTACAACTTCTCGCACTACCAGGAAATCGCCCGCCAGAGCCGTCCCCTGGCCCCGCGCCGCTGGCGGATGACAGTGCGGGAGAGGATCCGCGCTCCCGGCGGCGAAGTCGAAGTGCCGCTGAATGAGGACGACGTGCGCGAGGCCATTGAGCGTCTCAAGGACCAGGGCGTCGAATCCGTCGCCGTGTGCTGCCTTTTTTCCTTCCTGAACCCGGAGCACGAAAAGCGCATCGCGGAAATCGCCCGGCGCGAGTTCCCGGAAGCGTACATAACCGCCAGTCACGAGATCGCGCCACTCGTGCGCGAATACGAACGCTTTTCCACCACGGCGATGAACGCTTACGTGGGCCCCGTGACCGGCCGCTACGTGCGCCGCTTCGCCGGCGCGCTGGAGGAGGCCGGCGTGCCGGCGCAATTGCGCCTGATGACCTCCGGCGGCGGCATGGTCGCGCCGGCCGAGGCCTACCGGCGGCCGGTGAACCTCCTGCTTTCCGGGCCGGTGGGCGCGTTGATCGCCGGCATCGAGGCCGGCAATGAGATCGGGCGCAGGAACGTCATAACACTGGACGTGGGCGGCACGTCCGCGGACATCGGCGTGGCGCCGGACGGCGAAATGCGCATGCGCAGCCTGCTCGATACCCAGGTGGGCGACTATGACGTGATGACGCCCATGGTGGACATCGCCACGCTGGGCGCCGGCGGCGGCTCGATCGCCTGGCTGGACCCCGAAGGCATGTTCCGCGTGGGTCCGCAAAGCGCCGGCGCCGATCCCGGCCCCGCCTGCTACGGCAGGGGCGGCGAACAGCCCACCGTAACCGATGCGCTGCTGGTGAGCGGCTGGTACCGCGCCGCCCACCTGGCGGACGCCGTGCCCACCCTGAAGCCGGACCGGGCCCGCGAATCCGTCCGCCGGCACGTTGCGGAGCCGCTGGGCCTGACGCCGGAGGACGCCGCCGGAGGCATTTTCGATATCGCGGTCAACAACATGGTCGAGGCGATGCGCCTGGCCAGCGTGTCCAAGGGCTTTGACCCGCGCGAATTCACGCTGATAGCCTATGGCGGCGCAGGCGGGGCCTTCGCCGCGCCGGTGGCCGGGGCGCTCGCCATCGGCGAAGTGCTGGTCCCGCCGCATCCCGGCGTAGGCGCGGCCGGCGGGCTCCTGTGCGCGCAGGTGCGCTACGAATTCAAGGCAACGCTGTGGAGCGACCTGGACGATCTGAACTACAGGGCGGTCTCGGACCAGTTCGATGAAATGACGCGGGAGGCCACCGGGCGGCTTGCAGGCGACGGATTCGGCGCGGATGAAGTGCGCCTGAAACTCTTGGCCGAGTGCCGCTATGCCGGCCAGGGCAACGAACTGGCGGTGGAGACACCGGCCGGCGAAATCAATGCCGCGTGGGCCGGGGCGTTGCGCGCACGCTTCGATGCCGAGCACGAGCGCGCTTATCTGCGCGCATACCCGGACATGCCGGTGCGGGTCATCAACCTCGGCGTATCCGCCTACGTGCCCGGCAAGCCTCTCGTATCCGCGCACGCCGCGGAGACGGCCACCGTGGACACCGAGCCGCTGCTGACCGCGCCCTGCCGCTTTCCCGGCTTGACCGATCCCCGGCCTACCGACTTCTATCGCCGGTCCCGGCTCAAGCCGGGCCACCGGATCGAAGGCCCCGCCATCGTTGAGCAGTCCGATACCACCACCGCAATCCCCCCGGGTTGGCAGGCACGCGTGGACCGCTATTCCAACCTCCGGCTGACCCCCGGTAAAGAGGGTGTCCCCGCCCTTGCGGAAGGCGGGACGCCTTCCCTCCCGACATGAAACTCTGGCCCGGACTCGACCAGGCGCGCAGCACCGGCTTGGGCCGGCACGGCGAGCGGCGCTGGAACCCGGTGGAGGTCGATCCGGTCTCGCTGCAGGTGATCGGCGGCGCCCTGCACTCCATCGCCCGCGAAATGGCCGAACTCCTGGTGCGCATGGCCTATTCCAGCGTGATGCGCGAATCCCGCGACATCGGCGCGGCGCTGCTGGACTTCGACGGGCGGCAGTTGTGCGAGAGCGATTCCACCCCCATGCACTGCGGCTCGCTGCCCGCCTACGTGCGCGGCATCGACCGCAAGCACCGGGGAAACTACCGGCCCGGCGACGTCTATCTCCACAACCACCCCTATTACGGCGCCTCGCACAGCCCCGATTACGGCGTGCTGCTGCCGCTGTTCGTGGGCGACGTACACGTCGGGTTCGCCGGCTGCACCGGCCACATGGTGGACATCGGGGCCGCCGATCCCGGGTTTTCCGTGGACGTGCCGGACTTCTTCGCCGAGGGCCAGATCCTGGACGCGGTGAAACTGCACGCCGCCGGCGAGCGGAGCGAGGGCCTGTGGTCGCTCATCATGGACAACGTGCGCACGCCCGAGGCCAACGCCGGCGACCTCGAAGCGATGATCGCCTGCTGCCGGCTGGGCGAGCGGCGCTTTGCCGGGCTGGTCGCACAACATGGCCTGGACCGTGTCATGAGCGCGGCCGAAGAGTGGATGAATTATGCCGAGCGCCGGATGCGTGCGCGCATCGAGGAGCTGCCCGACGGCGAGTACGCGGCGCCAGACGCCTGGCTGGAGGACGACGGGAAGCATTTCGGCAAGCCGCTGAAGATCGCGACGCGCGTGCTGGTGCGAGGCGGCGACATCTGCGTGGACCTGACCGGCACCGCGCCGCAGACCGCCACCGGCTTCAACTGCCCCTTCGAGGGCAGCGTGCTGCCGGCGGTGAACTTCGCGGTGCGCGCCCTGTTGCTGGACGAGACCGCCGAGGGCGCGGGCGTGCCGCAGAACGACGGCGTTTTCCGGCCGGTTTACGCCCACGCGCCGAAAGGAAGCATTTTCAACCCGATCTACCCGCGCGGCTGCGAAGCCCGCTTCACCCAGATCAACCGCATTCCCGACCAGGTGCTGCTTGCGCTCAGCGAGGCCCTGCCGGAGCGGGTCACCGGGGGCAATTCGGCCAATGTTTCCTGCTTCGTGTATTCGTTCGAGTCGTACCGGGGCAAGTACCAGATCAACGTGGAGATCAACGAGGGCTCGTACGGCGGCCGCCACGGCCGCGACGGACTCGATGCCGTGGATACGCTGATGGCCAATACCCGCAACAACCCGCTGGAAGAAATGGAACTGTCGGCGCCGATGCTGTGCGAACGCTACGAGCTGCGCGACGAGGCGCCGGCGCCGGGACGGTGGCGCGGCGGCATGGGCGCGGTCAAGACCTGGCGCTTTCTCGAGGGCGCGGCGGTGAGTTCCACCGGCGACAACCGCTCCGGCGACCCGCCGCGGGGAATCTTCGGCGGCGGCGACGGCCTGCCCGGCCGGGTGACGGTCAATCCAGGCGCCGCGGAGGAACAGGAACTGCCGGCCAAGGTGTCGCACGCCCGTTTCAACGCCGGCGACCGGCTGGAGATCACGCTGGTGTCCGGCGGCGGCTACGGCGACCCGTTTGAGCGTGATCCCCGCAGCGTGACCGCCGATGTGCTCGACGGCCTGCTTTCCGGCGAGCAGGCGCGCGAGCACTACGGCGTAGTGATCGACCCCGACAGCGGCGCGCCGGATGAGGCCGCAACCTTAACCCTGCGCGCCGGGAAGGAGGCGTCCCGCCCTCCCCAGGAAAAACGCTCGTGACCGTCGCCGGGAACGCGCGCAGCCTGGCGCTGGCCGAGGAACTGCTGGCGGTGGCCGACACGCCGCTTGCGGAGCGCGACCTTGGGCAGATCCGGAACCTGATACTGGACCACCTGGGCTGCTGCTACGCCGGTTCGCTGCTGGCCTGGGGCCGGCGCCTGCACGAATGGGCAACGCCGCACGGTGGTTCGGGCAACGCTCCGCTGCTGGCGTCGAATATGCGACTGGCCCCGGCCCTGGCGGCGTTCGTGAACGCCACCGCGGCCCATGGCCTGGAACTTGACGACACCCATGACGAGTCCGTCAGCCACCCTGGCGCGGCCGTGATCGCCTCCAGCCTGGCGCTCGCCGCCCACCACGGGCTCGGCGGGCCGCAACTCGCGGCGGCGATTTACGCCGGTTACGAGGCGGTCGGACGCGTGGGCGCGGCCACCAACGCGGCCGAGACCATCGAACTGGGCTTTCATCCCACCAGCCTTTTCGTCGGCTTCGGCGCGGCGGCGGCGGCAGCCGTGCTGCTCAAGCTCCCGCCCAGGGAACTGGCGCGCGGCTGGGGGCTGGTCCTGTCCATGGCCGGCGGCTCCATGCAGTTCAGCCAGGAACCGGAAGGCACCACCGTCAAGCGCCTGCACGGCGGCTACGCCGCGCTGCACGGCGTGATGGCCGCGGAACACGCCTCGCTGGGCATCGCCGGGCCCGAGCAGGCGCTGGAGGGCCGCTACGGCCTGATCAGCAACTTCGGCGCCAATTCCGATCCCGAGCGGCTCAACCGCCCCCACCCCGACGGGCCGGAGATCCACAGAATCAGCTACAAGCCCTACCCCTGCTGCCGCCTGTTTCACTCGACGCTCGACGCACTCGCCGAGGTTACCGGCGGTTTCAGCCTGGATCCGCGGGAGATCGATTCCATCGTGGTGGGCGGTCCCGACATCATGGTTACCCAGCACATGCTGCGCCGCCCGACCTCCGAGATGGCCGCGCAATACAGCCTGCCGTTCACGCTGGGCGCAGCGCTCTACCACGGTCCGAGCTCGGTGGCCGGCTTCATGGGCGAGGCGCTGGAGGACCCCCGCACGCTGGCGATCGCCGACCGCGTCGAGGCGGTGGCCGATGCCGGCATGCAGGCGGCCTTTCCCTCACACTTCGGGAGCTGGCTTGAACTGAAGGCCCGTAACGGCGAGACGCGCCGCTCCGACGTGCTGGACAGCCTCGGCACGCCGGCCAACCCCATGCATCGCGCCGACCTGATCGCGAAGTTCGACGGACTGACCACCGGCGACAACGGCATCAGCGGCCAGGAGGTTGCCGCACGGCTGGATAACCTGGCCGGTCTTCGCCTGATTGATTCCCTTCTTACGCCTTTCTGCTCCTGAATTTGCTTATGTCCAAAGAACGCACCACCGCCGACCCGGTCCCGACCGAACAGTTGCAGGCCGACGTGGCCCTGCTGCTTGACACCATCGCCGCCGGCGAAGTCGCGATCGCGCCGCTGGACGTCGCCTACGCGGTCAACGCCTGCACCGAGCCGGGCATCCGGCGCATCTACGCGGCCAAGAAGCGCAGCTACGAGAAACCGGGCGGACTGTTCGCCAACACCGCAATGAGCCGCGCGATCCACGTCATGGACGACTGGAAGCACGACCTGGCCGCGACCATCGTGCGCGAGGAGGACATCCCCTTCTCCATCGTCGCGCCGTTTCGCACGGAACACGAGTTCTTCGCCCGCGTCGATCCCTTCGTGATGCAGTCGTCCACCAAGGCCGAGACCATGGACATGCTGCTCAACGCCGGGCAGTTCCACAACGAGATCGCGCGCCAGTCCTGGGAGCGCGGCATGCCGGTATTCGGATCGTCGGCCAACACGTCGCTGCAGGGCTCGAAATACCGCTACGAGGACATCGAGGCGCCGGTGCGTGAAGCGGCCAGCGTGTATTTCGACTACGGGCTGTCGAAATACGCCAACCCGCAAGGCCACTCCAGCACCATCATCGACTTCCGCGACTTCAGCGTGATCCGCGTGGGCGTGGTGTTCGACCAGGTCGCAGCCGCCTTTCGCCGGCACGGCAACGTACGACTCAAGGTGTGAGTTCCGGGAGCGAAGCCGTCTCGCCTTCGTGGAGGGCGGGACGCCGTGAGGGCAACGCCCTCGCTCACGGGGATTAGGTATTGCACGCGCAATCCGTTATCATGCTCCGATTCTGGCGGCCGCAGGGGCCGCCGCATTTTTATGAACCCCTAACAGGAGAAGTACGCATGAAAACTCGTTTACTGCGGCTATCGCTGGCCGCACTTATCAGCGGCTGCATGATGACCGCGGCAAACGTGGCGGCACAGGAAAGCATCCTAGAAGAAATCATCGTCACCGCGGAAAAACGCGAGGCATCGATCCAGGACACCGCGCTGGCAATCACCGCCGTCAGCGGCGACCTGCTGGAGAGTGGCGGGCTGGATGAAATCGAGGACCTGAGCCTCGACGTGCCTTCGCTGGTTTTCAGCCGGCTCGGCGGCGAAGCACAGCTCTACATCCGCGGCGTGGGCACCAACCTGCTCGGCATCGGCCAGGATTCGTCCGTGGCCGTGCACCAGGACGGCGTCTACCAGGGCCGTGCGCAGATGGGCCTGAACCAGTTCCTCGACGTGGAGCGCGTCGAAGTGCTGCGCGGGCCGCAGGGCACGCTCTACGGCCGTAACGCCACCGCCGGCGTGATCAACATCATCCACCGCGAACCCGGCGATGAATCCGAAGGCTACGTGAACCTCATGCTCGGCAACTTCAACCGCTATGACGGCGAAGCGGCCTACGGCGGCCCGATCGGCGAAAACGCGGGCTTCCGCCTGGCGGTGCGCTACGGCAGCGACGGCGGCTTCACCGAGGACCTGGACCCCAGGGGCGGCGACGAAATCGACGGCGGCGAGACCATAGCTGCCCGCGCGACGGTCACCTTCGCGCTTTCCGACACGATCAGCGCCAAGGTCATCGGCGATTACACGGACTTCGACGGTGACAACCTCACCATCCGCCCGCGCGGTGACCTACACCGCTCGGCGGCCGAAGGCGCACAGCCGGTTCCGGACTTCGACCAGACGCGCAACGAGGTGGACAGCTTCCAGCAGTGGACCATCGGCGGCATTACCGCCGAGGTGACGGCGGACCTGGGCGGCGGGCTGACGCTGACCTCGATTACCGGCTACCGCCAGTTCGAGGACAGCTTTCGGTTCAACACCGACGGGACCGAGATCTTCGTGACCCAGACGCATTTCGAGCGCGACACGGACCAGTTCTCCGAAGAGATCCGCCTGGCCTGCGACTGCCCGGATTACGAGTGGATCGCCGGGCTGTACTACTTCACCGAGGACAAGGAAGAGGCCCTCGGCCTCCCGGCCATCAACTTCGGCGGCGCGTTCAACATTTTCGCCACCAACAAGACCGATGTCTGGGCCGGCTTCGGCGAGCTCACCTGGCACTTCAATGACCGCCTCGACGGCATCGTGGGGGTGCGCTACAGCAACGAGGAGAAGGAAGACTGGAACCTGCGTGGCCTGAACCCCGGCAATTTCGACGGCCTGTTCGGTCCCAGCGATCCCATGAACCTGACCCTCAATTTCGGCGGCCGGAATTCCACAGACGACTGGAGCGCATTCACCCCCAAGCTGGGCCTCAAGTTCGACTACAGCGACAGCATTCTGCTGTACACCACGCTGACCCGTGGGTTCAAGTCCGGCGGTACCAATTCACTGGGGCCCGAACCCGCGTTCGATCCCGAGTACATCTGGAACCTGGAAGCGGGAGGCAAGTCCACGCTGGCCGACGGCCGCGCGATCGCAAACGTCGCGGTGTTCTACTACGACTACACCGACCTGCAGGTTTCGACCTTCACCGAAGGCACGGTCCGCGTAACCAACGCAGCGGAAGCCACCGTCACGGGCCTTGAACTGGACGTATCCACGGTGCTTTCCGACCAGTTCACCTGGGACCTGTCCGCCATGGTGCTCAACGCCGAGTATGACGATTTCGCAAGCCGTTACGGGTTCATCACGACGGACGCCGGGCGGGTGCCCAACGTCATCAACGTCGAGGGCAACAACCTGGTCAACGCGCCGGAGGTCTCGGTCACGTCCACGCTGAATTACAGCACCGACATCGGCCCCGGAACGTTCTCGGCCACGGCCCAGGTCGCCTACCGCTCGCAGGTTTACCACAACCAGTTCAACGAGACCGAAGTCGGTCAGGAAAGCGTCATGCTCACCAACCTTCGCGCCGGCATCACCTTCCTGAACGGCGTGCAAGTCTCGATGGTGGTGCGCAACCTGCTGGACAAGGAGTATTACCAGAACGCGGTGCGGTATACCTCGCTGAACGACCGCACCAAGGACCTTGCCGGCATCGGCGCGGCCCTGGGCTACCCCGGCGCAGGCCGCTCGATGGCGCTGCAGGTTCACGTGGGCTTTTGATTAACGGGGGGGCGTCCCGCCCTCCCGGGAGTGAAGGCGTCCCGCCCTCGACGAGGACGAGACCTCCTCGTTCCCAGGGGGGCGGCGACGTTCTTCCTCCCAGTCAGAACATGAGCCGCAGGAGCTGGTACGTCGTGGGCGTCCTCACGGTCGCCTACACCTTGTCGTTTATCGACCGCTCGGTGCTGGGCCTGATGGTGGGCCCGATAAGGGCCGAACTGGGCATCAGCGACACCCAGTTCAGCCTTCTCCAGGGCTTCGCGTTCGCGATCTTCTATACGCTGCTGGGAATCCCCATCGCCTGGCTGGCGGACCGTGCCAGCCGCCGTAATATCATCTCCGCGGGAATCGCCGTCTGGAGCCTGATGACGGCCCTTTGCGGCCTGATGCGCACCTTCGGCGCAATGTTCCTGGCCCGCGTGGGCGTGGGCGTGGGCGAAGCGGCGCTTTCGCCGGCCGCCTACTCGATGATCGCCGACCTCTTCCCGCGCGAAAAGCTGGGCCGGGCGCTGGGCATCTACTCGTCCGGCGTGTTCATCGGCATCGGGTTGAGCTTCATCCTGGTCGGCAAGCTGATCGGGATGCTGGATACGGTGACGCTGCCGGTCCTGGGCGAGCTCACGCCCTGGCGGCTGACGCTGATCATCCTTGGCCTCCCGGGCCTGGCCATCGCCGCGCTCTGTTTTACCTTCCGGGAACCAAAGCGGCTTGGCGTCAGAACCGGCGGCGTGCCCTTGAGCCAGGTGAGCGCCTTTTTCGGACAGAACGCGAGCCTTTACGTGCTGCACTTCGGCGCGTTTTCGATGCTGACGCTGCTGTTCAATGCGGTCATGGCCTGGTTCGGCGAATACCTGATCCGGATCCACGAGATGAGCCGGGGCGACGCCGGCTGGTACATCGGACTGATCGTCACATTCTTCGGCGGTTTCGGGATCATTTGCGGCGGCCTTCACACCGACTGGCTCAAGCGCCGCGGCGACAATGGCGGAGCAATCCGCTCGGCGCTGCTGGCCGCCTCCATCGCGCTGCCCCTGGGCGCCGCCGCCACCCTGATGCCCAGCGGCGAATTGTCGCTGGTGCTGCTGGCGCCGCTGATGTTCTTTTCAAGCTGGGTGTTCGCGCCGGCCACCACCGCGCTCCAGCTCTTCTCGCCGCCGAATATGCGCGCACAGTTCTCGGCTGTGTACCTGTTCGTGGTTAACCTGACAGGGATCGGCTTCGGCGGCACCGCCGTCGCGCTGATCACCGACTTCGTGTTTCACGATGACGGCATGCTCCATTATTCCATCGCCATAACCGCCGCCCTGAGCGGTGCCTTGAGCTTGTTGCTGCTATGGCGCCTGCTGTCGATTTACCGTCGTGGCATGGACGAACGCGAACGGCAGATCGCCGCCGAGAGCGCTTCTTGACGCGGATCGCGCTCGATATCGATCACGTCGGCCTGGTGGGGCCGGACATTCACGGCACCGTGGCTGCGTTCCGGGCGCTGGGCTTTCGGGTTACCGACCCCGTAGAGCTGATGGGCTCGGCTCCCGACGGCAGCGAACGAAGCCTCGGCCAGCAGAGTGCGCATTTCATCTTCGGCTCGACCTACGTGGAACTGAGCGAGGTCACGCGGCCCGGGCCCGACCACCACCTGGCCGCCTGGCTGGAGGACGATCCGGCCATTCGCATCCTGATCCTTCGCGCCGCGGATATCGGCGCGATCCGGCAGCAGGCGGTAACTGCCGGACAGGAGCCCACGCCCGTGGGCGAGGCCAGCCGGGCGCTGCACTATGCCGACGGCGCTGTGGCGCGCTTTCGCTGGCTGGCGCTGCCGTCCGAGAGCTTTCCCGAAGCGCTGTGCGGCTACGTGCAGCACCTGACGCCGGAACTGGTGTTCTGGCAGGAAATGAACGCGCATCCCAATGGCGCGGTCGAGCTGACCGGCATGACGCTGCACGCCACCGACACGGGCGATGCCGAGCGCCGGTTCAGGCCGCTGAGCCGCGCGGACGCGCCGGAATACCTGGAAATCAGGCAGGCTGAAGACGATTCCAGCGGCTTTACCACCCTGCACCTGCAAACCCGCAGCCTAGATCAGACCGCTGACACGCTCGCCGCGGCCGGCAAGCTGTACCAGCGCGACGCGATCAAACTGACTGTCCAGGCTCCCGGCGTCCTCCTCCAATTTTCCGAATAGCCTCCCAGGAAGGAAGGCGTACCGCCCTCCGCGAAGGCGGGATGCCCTCTCGCCCGGCCGTAGCCCCTCTTCGCCCCCTTCTTCCGGGAGCGTGTGAGCCATGGATGGCGGAACCGAGCTCCATGGATGGATCCATGCGTCTCGCGGAAGAAGGGGGCGAAGAGGGGCGGGATCGAATCGCCGCGCACCGAACGCCCTCGCTCCCGGGGATGGCGTAAGCTACGCGGCTAAACCGGAGGGAGGCCAAACAAATCGACAGGCTGAATAGATACGGTGCCTGGTACGCGGTGATTTTGCTCACCCTGGCGTACACCTTTGCGCTGATCGACCGATGGATCATCGGCCTGATGGTGGGACCGATACGGGCCGACCTGAATCTGAGCGACACCCAGTTCAGCCTCCTGCAGGGCATCGCCTTTGCCCTTTTCTACTGCACGATGGGCATACCCATCGCACGGCTGGCCGACCGTTCGAACCGCCGCAACATCGTGGCTGCCGGCATTGCCCTCTGGAGCCTGATGACCGCGCTCTGCGGGCTGGCGCGGAGTTTCGGTTCCCTGTTCCTGGCGCGCGTGGGCGTAGGCGTGGGTGAAGCCGCGCTGGCGCCCGCGGCTTTCTCGCTGATTACCGACCTGTTCCCGCGCAAGAAGGTCGGCCGGGCGATCGGCGCCTACCAGACCGGCCTGTTCGTGGGCTACGGACTGAGCGTGATACTGGGCGGCTGGCTGGTGGGCACGCTGGAACAGGGCCCGCCGCTAGAATTTCCGCTGCTCGGAGAACTGTCCGCCTGGCGGGCAACGCTGGTGATCGTGGGCCTGCCGGGCCTGGTGATCGCCCTGCTCTGCCTTACCTTCCGCGAACCCGCCCGCCTGGGCGCCGTCGAAGGCGGCGTTCCAATACCCCAACTGATTGAATTCCTGAAAAAGAACATTGCGATTTACGGCAACCTGGTTTCCGCGTTCTGCATGCTCTCGCTGCTCTTCAACGCGGTCCTGGTGTGGGGCGCGGAGTACTTCATTCGGATCCACGAAATGCCGCGGGCCACGGTGGGACTCAGGCTGGGCCTTGTGGTAGGCACGTTCGGTTGCATCGGATCCATAGTCGGCGGCCTGCATGCCGATTACCTCCACCGTCAGGGCGATCGCGGCGGAACCATCCGCTCGGCCATAATGGCCACGATTTTGCTCGTGCCGACGGCCGCGGTGACTCCGCTTATTGCCGATGCCAATTACTCGCTGGCCATGTACGCACCCTTGCTGTTCTTCGGAAGCTGGGTATTTCCCCTTGCGGTGATAACGCTGCAACTGTTCACGCCGCCATCCATGCGCGCGCAGACCAGCGCGATCTACCTGTTCATCGTGGCCCTCGTGAGCATGGGCTTCGGAAGCACATCGGTGGCGCTGATCACGGACTTTGTGTTCGCCAATGATCTGAAGCTGCACTACTCGATGGCGATTGTCGGGGGGATCAGCGGCCTGCTGGGCCTGTTCTTCCTGTGGCGCCTGCTGCCCATCTACCGCAAGGCCATGGCTGCTCGCAATCTTCCCTAGGAACGAGGGCTCCCGCCCTCGCCGAGGACGGGACGTCCTCGTTCCCAAGGGGTAACCTACACGCTGATGCAAACCGAGCTTTCCGTCGCCCAGGCCGAGCGCCTTGTCCTGCAGACCGTGCCAACCTGGCCGGCCGAGCCGCTTGCGCTTGACGCCGCAGCCGGCCGCATCCTTCGTCAGAACGTACTCGCGGAACGCGACCTGCCGCCCTACGACCGCGCCACCATGGATGGCATTGCCATGGTCTGGCGCTCCTGGTCGTCCGGACAGAGGGAATTCCCGGTCGAGAGAGTGCAAAGCGCCGGCCAGGCCCCCGGCGCCCTGTCAGGCGCGGGCGTGGCATGGCGAATCGCGACCGGCGCGGCGATTCCCGAGGGCGCCGACACGGTCGTTCCCGTGGAGAGGCTCGTCGATACGAATGGCGGAATACGCATGGACGACGGCTACCGTCCGAAACGGGGCCAGTTCATCCACAGACAAGGGTCGGACCGCCGGGCCGGCGCCCTGCTCCTGAAGGAGGGCCAGCGCATCGGTGGAGTGGAGATGGCGCTGTTGAGCGCGAACGGCGTGGCGCGGCCACGCGTCGCCCCGGACCCCCGCATCGCCCTGGTGTCCACCGGCGACGAACTCGTCGGGCTGGACACGCGTCCCGAAGGCTGGCAGGTGCGCTCCAGCAACGGCCCCGCCATGTCGGCGCTGCTCAAGCGCCACGGATTCGGCAGGGTCGCGGCCATGCATGCGCCCGACGATCCGGAAGCGCTCGCGGAACGTATACGCAAAGCCCTGTCGGAGAGCGACGCGATGATCTTGAGCGGCGGCGTTTCGAAGGGCGCCCGGGACTTTGTGCCCGGTGTCCTGACCGAAATGGGCGCAAGGCCGGCGCTCCATCGCGTGCGCCAACGCCCCGGCTTCCCCCTGTGGTTCGGCATGCACGGCGAAAAACCCATCTTCGGCCTGCCGGGAAATCCCGTCTCCAGCCTGGTCTGCCTGCGCCGCTACGTCATCCCCGCTCTCGGCAAGGCCCAGGGCGCCCGTCCCGCCAGCGCTTGTTATGCCACGCTTACCAAAGCCGTCTCCTTCAAACCTGCATTGACCTGGTTCCTCCCGGCACGGTTTTCCACCAGCAAGGACGGGCAGTTGCTCGCTCAACCGCGCCAGACAAATACTTCGGGAGACTTCGCTTCAATCGCCCAGACCGACGGCTTCGCCCAGCTTCCCGCAGGTCGCACTCAATTCCCCGCCGGAGCAACGGCACGCATCTTCCGCTGGAACGGCTAGTCAGCCCAGCCTTGCCTGGTGCGGACTAACCTTGACTTGTAACAATTGGTAAGTCCAGCTAGGATGGAGGCACTTTCAACAAGCTGCGAATTTCTCGACGGCAACTTGTTGTAAATGTGTGGCTTCTTTTTCCGGCGGCCCCTCAGGAAGTGCCGGACCGGGTTGTGACAGATTTGCCCGAGGCCTTGCGACTTGCGCTGCGCACCGCGGCCCAGTCGCCGCCGGAGGGTCTGCCATGACCAAGTCCCGTATCACCGTCCCGTTCACATTCGCACTGCTTCTTTCCGCACCAGTGCTCGCGCCTGTCGCCACCGCGCAGGATGCCGGCGCCCAGAATGAACTGTTCATCGAAGAGATCATCGTTACTTCGCGCAAACGCGAAGAGTCGCTGTTCGAGGTGCCGCTGACGGTTACGGCGTTCGGTGCCAGCGACATCGAGACCATGGCGCTGGATGAATTACCCGATATTGTTGATTTCTCCCCAGGCTTTCACTATTCGGAGCACTCGGTCGGCAGGGGCGGTCGCTTCAATCGCCGTCTTATCTTTCGGGGCATGAACCCGCGGACCGACCGGCAGACCCGCCAAGGCGCAACCGTGTTCATAGACGGCGCTCCGATACTCGGATCCGAGATTGGCAGCACGGAAAACTACGAGCGAATCGAAGTAATCAAGGGCCCGCAGAGCGCTTATTTCGGACGCTCGACGTTTTCCGGCGCAATCAACGCCGTCACCAAGACGCCGAGCAGCGAGTGGGCCGGCAGGATTTCGGCCGAGGTGGCCCGGTTCGGCACCTCCGATATGGGTGGGCAAATCGAAGGGCCGCTTGTAGCAGGCAAGCTTTCGTTTCGATTGAGCGCCCGCCAGTACGAGACCGACGGCGAGTACCGCAACTCCGCCAATGCAACACAGCGGCTAGGCGCCGAGTCCACAAGAGACATTGCGCTGTCGTTGTTTGCGACTCCGACCGACAATTTCAGCGCCAAGTTCAGATTCCACCAGTGGAAGGATGACGACGGTCCGTCGGCCAGCGCGGCAGTCAACATCGCGGACAACCCAGAATTGTTCAACTGCATGCTATCCGGCCGTGGGGC
Source organism: Gammaproteobacteria bacterium (assembly GCA_963666765.1). Taxonomy (GTDB): domain Bacteria; phylum Pseudomonadota; class Gammaproteobacteria; order Steroidobacterales; family Foliamicaceae; genus Foliamicus. The sequence goes on along the minus strand of OY762933.1, from coordinate 162,970 downwards.
CGGCGGGGGCGCGTGGCTGTGTGGCGAGGTGCCGTTTCTGGGCCACGGGAATATCGGCATGGACACAACCCTGACTCCGGAACTTCAGGCAACGTTTTTCAACGATACGATCAGGCGCGCCTTCATTTTTGACGTGCCGCGCGAGTTCGGCCTGGAACGCAACGCCCACGAAATCAGTCTGGTGCTGGACTATGAATTCGCCAACGGTCTGACACTCTCATCGATCACCGCCGCGCACGAGAACGAGTACGTGAGTTTCGAGGACTTCGATCGTCGTCCGACAGCGGGCCTGATCGGCAACTACCTGGTCGCACCCTCATCGGCGGATTCGTACAGCATGTCCCTGACTTCGAACAAGGACTTCAGTCAGGAGTTTCGCCTCAGTTCCGCCGCCGACCAGCGGCTGCGCTGGATCGCCGGCGTGAGTTACACGGAGATCGAGGCCAGACTCCAGGGCTTCTCCGCACTTTGGGGAAGACAGCCGAATCCGAATCCCAATGTGAGCACCTTCGACCCGCAAACATCGGCTGTCTTTGCCGCCGCCAGTTACGACATCAATGACCAGTTCACGCTCAATGTCGAGGCGCGTCATCAGCGCGACAAAGTCATTGAGGGCACGGTCGGCAGCACACCGCTGGAGAATACGTTCAAGAGCTTCACGCCACGCGTGATTCTGGACTGGAAGCCCAGGGAAGGCACAACCTTGTATGCAACTTTTGCACAGGGTACCAACCCGGGCCAGTTCAACGCCGGGCTCCTCCAGCTCACTCAGGGTGAGCTGGACCAGATTGCCGCTGCCGGAGGCGGCGGGATTTTCGTCGAGGAGGAGGAGATTACGAACATTGAGTTCGGCATAAAGACTTTCTTGTGGAACGACCGGGTCCAGATTAGCGCGGCCGTTTATTTCTCGGACTGGGATAATGTCATCGCTCCGGAAATCATCACGTACATCAATGCCGCCGGTGAATCCGACAGTGTTCAGGTCAACGCGACCGGCGGCGTGGCCAAGCTGTCCGGCCTTGAATTGCAGGGCACAGTGCTTCTTTCGGAGAACCTGGTCGTCGACGGGACTTTCGGCTACAACAAGTCCGAGATCAAGGACTTCGAGAGTCCGGACGCGCTGAACCTGTTCGGCGACCGCACTATCGATGGCCTGGACAACGCCTTTTCACGGTATCCCGAGACCAGCGGCACGCTATCGCTTACCTATCAGGACCAACTGCCGTCGGGGCGCGACTGGTTCGCGCGAAGCGACGTGATCTATCGGGGAAACACCTGGATGACCAACGCCAACGTTACCGAAACCCCGTCATTCGCGACCCTGAATCTCAGGGTGGGCATGGAAATGGACGCCTGGCGGATAGAACTGTACGGCACCAACGTGCTCAAGGAAGAAGGCTATACCAATCTCCAGCTGTTCCCCGATCTTTCCGGGCTCAGCGGCCCCTTTGCCCGGATGATGATGGCGGGTCTGCTCCCAAGGCCTTCGTACGGCATACGGACCAGCTTCGAGTTCTGACAGTCGCCTTGTGAGGTTGAATCAGCGGTAGGCGCCGTAGCCGGTCATCTTCGAGACGTCGGGATAGAAGATTCCCAGCGCCGCCTGGTTGTTTGAGCGGGTCGAGAAAATGATGGCGCCTTCCCGGGTGACGTCCAGGTTGGGATTGTCGGCCTGGCGGGGCTCCGGGAAATAGGTGAAGGCTTCCGTGTCCGGGTCGAACCGGACCAGGGCGCCGCCCAGTCCGCCATCCCCGAACCAGATCTTGTCATCCTGATCGGCCACGATGCCGTAGGGCATTGATGCCTTGACCGGGGTAAAGGGCAGGACGTCGTATTCCGTTTGCTCCCCGGTCACCGGATCCAGCCGGCCCAGTCTTCCGGAACTGATCACCGAGTACCAGATCGTGCCTTTCGAGTCCGCCGCCAGACGGTTGATCGCGCACGGCTTCATCAGCGACGGGTATTCCGTGAATTCTTCGGTTTCCGGATCGAAACTGGCGACGGCGCAGCCGAACAGCTCGGCAAACCAGACGAAGCCCTGCTGGTCCACTTCAATTCCGTACGGGAAGGAGTGCGGCGTGGGAATTTCCCACAGCGTGATGCCTCCGGTCTCGTGGTCCCATTTGCCGAGCTTGTTGCCGCGAATCGCGGTGAACCACACGTCGCCGTTTTCGGCCATGTGCGGGCTGTGGCCGCGGATGTTGCCCACCACGCCCCGCTCGTCCACCACCACGCCTTCGGGATCCATCGGGTAGCGGTCGATCTTCCCTGTCTCGGGGTCGAGCCGCCCCAGGTGCTGCCCCTGGAACTCCGCCCAGAACACATGGCCGTTGCGGTCTATGGTCAGGTCATGCGGAAAGATGTACGACCAGACCGAATCCGGATCACCCTTCTTCTTGCCGTACATGTCCGTTTCGGGATTGTTCTCGTCATAGCCGATGGGAAAGTGGCTCCACTGCCCTGTGCGCGGATCGACGCGGCTCAAGCCGATCAGGCTGTTCGAACCCCAGATATTCCCGTCGTTGTCGATCATCGGCCGGTGCAGGCGATGCTTGAAGGGCTCGTTGGCGGACCTCAGGGACAGGTCGGCACCCGGATGCAGGGGAGTCAGATACTCGATGAACATGGCCGAGGCCAGCGTTTCTTCGTCCAGCGGATATTCGACGTCCAGGCGCAATACCCTGGCCGGGCTGTCCGGGCCGAAGTTGTCCGTCAGGTAATCCGCGAGGATGTCGTGCTCCTCGTCGGTAATGCTGCGGGCCGAATCGGGATCGGCGAACGGCCCGCTGGGATCCATCATGAGGCCGACCATGGCGTGCCACTGCGGACGTCCCATGCGGTGCGCCGGCAGGAAGGAATGGCCGTGGCAGGTCAGGCAGGAAGGCTCGGCCAGGTCCCTGCCCGGCCCGGGCGGATACATTTCGTCATAGGAAACCAGCTGCGCGTCGCCGCCGACGCCGCCGAACTGCGGCCCCGGCTTGGAACTGTCCTTCAGGGTCAGCGGATTGTCCGGTCCCGGGGCCATCGCGAGGTCAAGCTCGATATCACCCTCGCCCTGGATCCTCAGCATCTCGTGCCGCGACGTCAGGCCGTCTTTCTCGGCCCAGATCCGGTAGCCGCCGGGCAACAGGTTGGGAGCGCGGTACTTTCCGTTGTGGGTAAACACCGTGTACAGCATGTTCCGGTCGAGGTTCTTGGCATAAACCTGCGCCGCGGTGAACGGCGTTTCGGCCGATACCGTTCCGGTGAGCGTGGCCGTGCCCGGAATTGCGGGTGCGCCTAGCGCCCAATCGGCGCCGAGCGACATGATCAACACGGCTGACACGACAAATCGGCGTGCACCGCGGAAGAATTTCCAGTTGGATGATGACATCGCCCGATTTCCCCAAGGTAGTGATAATGCAGCCTGCGCGTCCCTGAGGCTTTCCGCATGGTCGCACGCGCATTGGGGTTTGTAAAGGATTGCCGGCCCACCTAGAATGCGCTCTCAATTCACCCGGGACGATGGGCAATTCCCTGCCCTTGGCCCTGCAAGGACATTGCGATGAAAGCCCTGATCTGTCTTGATTTTGAGAACGATATCGTCCACTCCGAAGGCAAGGTTTCGGGCAAGGGCTACGCGGCCTTCGATGCCGAGCATGGCACCCTGGCGCGCGTGCGCACCGTCCAGGACCGGTTTCGTGCAGCCGGCCTCCCCGTGGTTCACGTGCGGGTCGGTTTCTATCCGGGCTACGCGCAGAGTCCGAAGGGATCCCCGCTGATGGGACAGGCGCACGAATTCGGCGCTTTCGATCTCAGCGGCTGGGGCGGCGAATTCGTCGATGAAGTCGCACCCGAGGGCGAGGAACTGGTCATTACCAAGCACCGGGTCGGCAGTTTTCACGCCACGCCGATGGAACTGTCACTGCGCAACATGGGCGTAACGCATGTTTACCTTGCCGGCGTCGCCACCGATATGGTCGTGGAATCCACGGCCCGGGAAGCTCATGACCGTGATTTCGCGGTCAGCGTGATTTCCGATTGCTGCATCGCGGCCAACGAGGAAGACCAGCAGCGCAGCCTTGAGAACATGCGCAAGCTGGCCGCCATACTGACGAGCGCCGAGATCGAGCTCGACTAGCGCCCGTCGGCGTTTCCTCTCGCCTCTATCGTCAGCTGCTGTCGGCGGGTTCCTGAGGCAGCTGGTAGCGATTCATCTTCAGTCGCTGGCGGATAACGACGACGGCCAGAATTGCCAGAGCGCCCAGCAGGATCATCAGTACGGGCCGGCTGGCCACAAAAGCAAGCCAGCCATCCGCCGCTTCGACCAGGATCAGCGTCTGGCGGATCGAACGCTCGAAAATCGGCGTAAGAATGAAGCCGATCAGCAGCAGGACCGAAGGGAACTTGTACTTCGCCATCACCCAGCCGACCAGCCCGAACACGAACATCAGTTGGACGTCGAACAGCGAGCCGCGCATCGCGTAGGCGCCGGCGGACGCCAGCACCAGCACGGCCGGAAACAGCAGCCGCTTCGGCACCGACACCATCTTCTTGGCCAGCGGTATGAAGCCCAGGCCGACCAGGTAATTGACCAGGTTGGCCAGCAGCATGGCGACGAAAATCGCGTAGATCGGCGCCGGGTTGTCGCGAAAGGCGATCGGGCCCGGCGTGATCCCCTGAATCAGTAGCGCGCCGAGTATGAGCGCGGCCGCCACGTCGCCTGGAATGCCGAAAGCCAGCAGTGGAATCAGGTTGGATCCGCCCACCGCATTGTTGGCCGCCTCCGGCGCCGCAATGCCGTGCAGGGACCCTTTCCCGAATTCTTCCGGCCTGGCCGCAGTCCTTCGCGCCTCGTTATAGGCGATGAACGCCGCGACCGTAGAGCCGAGCCCGGGCAGGGCGCCCGTGATGGTGCCGATTGCCGAGCTGCGAAAAAGCGTGGGCAGCAGCGCGCGCCGTTCCTTGCCGGACAAGTGGTTGTCTTCCGGCCGGGACGAGAACTTCATGGTTCGTTCTCCAAGACGCCTGACGGGCTGCTCCAGTTGCCGGAAGACTTCCGAGATTGCCAGAAACCCGATCAGCATGGGGATCAGGCCGATCCCGTCGAACAACTCCGCGTTGCCGAATGTCAGGCGCGGCGTGCCGGTGATGGGGTCGAGCCCGACACACGCGAGCAGCACGCCGGCGGTAATCGACACGATCCCTTTCCAGGAACTGCCGCGGTGCAGCGATATCAGGCTCAACAGCGCAAAGAACACCAGGATTGCGTACTCGGAGGGCCCAAAGCGGATTGCTACCGCCGCCAGTGTGCCGGCGCCGAAGATCAGCACGATGTCGGAGAAGGAATCGCCGAATACCGAGGCGAACAGCACCGTGTGCATCGCCTTGCCGCCCTTGCCCTGGCGCGCCAGGGGATTGCCGTCGATGACCGTGGCGGCCGCGGCCGGCGTTCCCGGGGTCCGAAGCAGGATGGCCGGTATGCTCGACCCGAACAGGGATCCCTTGAACATGGCCAGCATCATCGGGATGCCCACCCAGGGGTCGAAATAGAAACTGAACGGCACCAAGAGGGCCACGGCCATCGCCGCGGTCAGTCCGGGAATGGAGCCGAGGATCTGGCCAAGCACGATGCCGAGAAGAATTCCCGCCAGCGCGTTGAAGTTGAAAGCCAGCGAAATGCCTTCGAGGACGTTTTCCACGGTGGCGACCGTTGCTAGATCGGCAGGCCCGGTATCAGGCCGGATCGGGGCAAACGCACGTTCAGGGCAAACTCGAACAGCAGGTAGATCGCCGCCAGCAGCAGGGCCGGAAACAGCACGATGATCCAGGGCCTTCGCTCACCGAGCAGGAGCGTCAGCAGGATCGCCATGCAGATGCCGCCAGGATAGAAACCCGCCAGGTCGAAACCAAACACGGCAAACGCCAGGCAAATCAGCCACGCGCCGAACGGTATTCGTGCAAGACCCTCTCGATCCCCATTCGGCCCATCGGCAGCCTGCGGCGCGACGAACGAGCGGTACAGGCCCCAGGCGAGCGCCACAACCATTGCCACAGCCGCAAGTTGCGGCATGAAGCGAGGAGACAGGCCCGTGCCCTCGCCGGCGGCGCTCAGGCCGATGCCCAGCGGCAGGATCCAGAGCCCGAACACCACGGCTGCGGCCAGCAGACCACCCAGTGCGATGGATTCCGGGCGGACCCGCATCACTCGCCTTCATCCAGAGAGCGCAGGGCCTCACGCGCAGCCGCAATGTCGCCCAGCACGTGGCGCTCGAATTCCTCGTGGCCCAGGTAGGCCACCTTGCCGTTCAATCGGCCTGCAATATCGGAAAAAGCCGCCGACGCCGTAACAATGCGTATGACTTCGTCCCACCGGGCGACCACATCGTCCGGCAGTTCCGCCGGTCCGGCCAGCCCGAAGAATATGGTGGGCGCCAGCGGATAGCCGAGTTGTTCGTAGGTCGGCACCGACGGCAGTTCGGCTATCGGCTCGGGGCCGATTTCAGCCAGCACGCGGACGTCGCCGGCCGCCAGCGCGCCGGAATAGTCGGAGATGACGCCCATGTCGATGGTTCCGCCCAGCAGGCCCGCCAGGACCTCGGACGAACCCTGCATCGGAACGAACGTGGCAGCCACGCCCTCCTGGCGGAATGCCGCCAGCGTCGCCACATGGGGCGCGCCGTTGATGCCCGCGCTGGACCACCGCAGCCGGCCGGGATTGGCCCTCCCGAACTCGAGCAATGCCGAGAACGATTCAAACGGAGACCCTCCGCCCACCAGCACCGGGTGCACGGACACGACGTATTGCGTCAGGTAGGTAAGGTCCTGCACCGGGTCGTAGGGGACGTCGAGAAAATTCGGCGCCATCACGACCGGGCTGGTCGAAATGAACGCGAGCGTGTAACCGTCGGCGGCAGCGCGCGCCACGGAACCGACCCCGATGGTGCCGCCCCCGCCGGTCCGGTTCTCCACGAAGATCTTTACGCCGAGGATATTCGCGGCCTGCGCGGCAATGGCGCGCGTGAACGTGTCGCCGCCGCCTCCGGGCGCATAGGGCACGATGATGGTGACGGGCCTGGACGGGTACTCGTCGCTGCCCGTGTCCCCGGCACAAGCCACCAACAGCAATGCCGCCGCAACGATCGGGATGGCGAAGGTCCGGCGCAGGACGCGGACGCGGGCGCATCGAGCCGGGGAACTCATTATCGAAACTGGTGTCGCGTCGCGCCGCTATCCGCGCAACAGCTTGCGGGCAATCTGCATGCGCTGGATCTCGTTGGCGCCGCCGCCGATCTGTCCGTGGCGCAGGTAGCGGTAGAAAAGCGTGAGCGGCAACTCCAGCGATTCGCCCATTGCGCCATGAATCTGGATGGCCTTGTCGAGCGTCCGCGCGCCCCACACCATCGAGGTGAGTTTCACCATGCCGGCCTCGGTGCGTATGTCCTCGCCGGCATCGGCGCGAGCCGCCATCTGGTAGGTCAGGGAACGCAGCGCCTCCAGGTCGATATACATGTCCACGAGGTGCCATTGAATCGCCTGACGTTCGGACAGCGGCTTGCCGAAGGTCACCCGGTTCTTCGACCACTCGATCGACATGTCCAGCGCGCGCTGCATCTTGCCCAGCGCATAGGGGCCGCGCAGGAGCCGGTCGTGGATCGTCAGCCAGCGCTGCCCGAGCCGGAAACCGTTGCCGACTTCGCCGAGTACGTCGGACTGCGGCACCCGGCAATCCTCGAAGTGGACGATGTACTGCGAGGCATGCGGTCCGAGCCAGGTCTTGATCCCCGGCTCCTCGACCAGCATGCCGGGATTGTCGCGCTTGACCAGGAACATCGTGATACCGCCACGCTGCCGTTTTTCCGCGTCGGTCACCGCCTGCACCATGATCATGTCGGATTCCGCGGCCCCCGAAATCCACATCTTGGTGCCGTTCAGCACCCAGTCGTTGCCGTCCTTCACGGCCCGCGTCTGCATCATGCCGCCCGGGTCGGAGCCCGCGTTAGGCTCAGTCTGGGCAAAGCAGGTCGTCATATCGCCCTCGATGACCGGCTTCAGGAAGCGGTCAACCTGGTCGCCCTCGCACTGATAGAGGATGTTGGCGACATTCGCGAACGGAAACGGCACCGCCGTGTAGTTGAATTGCTCGAGAATGGCGATCTGAGCAAGCATCGACAGTCCCGAGCCGCCATGCTCCTCCGGCACCATGAGATACCACAGGCCAGTATCGCGCGAAATGTCCACCAGGCGCTGCACCACGTCGGGCCCGAAGACCCTTTTCAGGTTGGTCGTTTCCTTGATGCCGAAGGCGTGCGCCGGATGGGGCAGAAACTCGGACTCCAGCGGGATCAGCTCGTTCCTGACGATGCGTTTCGCAAGATCGACGATCTCCTGAATATCGGGCGGCAATTGAAAATGCCCATTTTCCATTCGGGTGCTCCTGGTACTGCCGGCGCTCCGGCGCCTGGCCTCCTGTCACGACGCTAGCCGCGCAACGATTCCATTTGCGCCAGGTAACCTTCCGGGTTCACCCTGGCGTCGATCAGTGAGGGTCCTTCGTTCCTCAGGGCCTCCGCGACCGCGGCATGGTAATCGTCGGCATTATCCACTCGAAAACCCCGGCCGCCCAAGCCCTCCATTGTCGCCGCGAAGTCCGGCGGCTGCCAGCGGACTCCTCGTTCGGGCAAGCCGCGTTGCTGCTGCTTGATGTCGATCAGCGACAGGGACTGGTCGTTGAACACGATCACGACCAGGCGGGCCGCCTGTTGCACGGCCACCGACAACTCGCCCAGGCACATCAGCAGTCCGCCGTCCCCGGTAAACGCAACGGCCGGGCGTTGCGGCTCGTGCAGGGCGGACGCAATCGCCGCGGGAAGGGCATAGGCCATTGTCGCCAGGCCGTTCGAAATGAGGACATCCTGCGGCCGCGCCGCCGGCCAGAACGCCATGGCGGAGAACATGTGGGCGCCCGCGTCCACCGCAATGCGCGGTGACACTCCCGCATCGCTCGCCGCGCGCGCCGCCAGTTCGACCACCTGCTGCGGGCCCAGACCGGCGCATTGAGGGTAGTCCAGGCGCGCCGCCAGTCGCCGGCGCAATTCGGCGATTTCGGAAAGCCGCCAGTCGGATTCCGAAAGCCCGCCGTTCAGTCGCGCCAAGGCCGCGGCTATCGGGCCATAGACTCCCGCGGCAGGCTCCACGTAGTGGACCGGATGCCGAACCTCGGCGATGTCCACCACCGGGCTTTCGTAACGCCACGGAATGCGCAGCAGCTCGACCGGGTCCAGGCCCACCAGTACGATCAGGTCGGCTTTTTCAACACACTCGGACTCGGCATTGCCGCTGGTGAAAATACCGACGAATTGCTCGTGCTGATCGTCCAACACACCCTTCGCCTTGTAGGTGGTCAGGACCGGGCAGCGCAGCGCTTCGGCCAGGGCCCTGAGCCGGGACGCAACACCGGGCGGCCTGGCCTCCAGCCCGGCGACGATCACCGGCCGCGACGCCTTTCGGATCAATTCTCCGGTCTGCTCCAACGCATCCTCGTCGGTGTCCGCTTCGCGATTGGCCGGGCTGAACCCTGACTTGCCGGCGGCGACGGGACGGCGCCCATGCGCCCCCGCGATCTCGACGTGCACCGGTCCGAACGGCGGCGTTTTCGCCAGCTCGATCAGGCCAAGAATCTCCGCCGCTACATCTTCGGTTTCCAGGCGGCTGCTTCGCTTGGCGACCGGCGCCAGCATGCCTGCCTGGTCGAACACCTGGTGCGTGACGTAGCCGCTCTCCTGCGCGGTGAATCCGTCCGTGATCAGCATCACCGGCGAGCGGTCCAGCGCCGCGCAAGCCACCCCGTTGGCCGCGTTCGCCACGCCGGGGCCCTTGGTTGTTAGCGCTGCGCCCAGCGTGCCGGCGAGGTCAGCCGTTGCAGCCGCCATCATCACGGCGGCGTTCTCCGTGCGTGTCAGCACGAACTCGATGCCCCTGCCGGCTGCCGCCTCCATCACGTCCAGGCTGCTTCCGCCGCCGGGCACGCCGAAGATGCGCGACACGCCATGCGCGGCCAGCGCATCGGCAAGCAGTTCGGCGATCGTCACCTGCTGCATCAGTCCGCCGATTGCCGTGAGGCTCCTGGCCGATGCCGGAGGGCAGTTGCAGCAGCGGCGCGACTGCTCATTTTTCGGCCGGGAGGTCGATGATGAGATTGAGGTTCGGGTCAACTGAGGCCCGCGCGCCCGGCGGCACTACGGTAGTGGATTCGCGTTCCTCAAAAATGCACGGCCCTTCGAAAGCGTCGCCCGACAGCAGGGCATATCGATTGTAGACGGAGGAATCGACAAACCCGGTTTCCGGTCCGAAGTACACCTGCCGCCGCCCCTTGAGCGCCTCGGCCAATGCCGGCGCGCCTGGCGCTGCGGCCAGTTCGATAGAAGGGCGCGGGCCTGAAACGACGACCCTCCAGGACACCACCTCCACCGCCATGTCCCGCTCGACCCGGCCGAACTGCGCCTCGTAAGCACGCTCGAACGCCCGGCGAATCGCCGCGCGATCACATGCCTCGAGCATCTCGTCGTCCACCGGAGCCTCGACGTCGTAGCCCTGGCCGATATAGCGCATCGCCGCCAGACACTCCACGCGCACGCTGTCCTGGTCCACGCCTGCGGCCGAAAGCAGTTCGCGGCCATCGCGCTGCATGCCCGCGAGCATCGCGCCGATCCCGGAAAAATCGAGCGCGTCCAGCAGCATGACGCCACCCTGCACGAACGTGAACGAGGTGGGCGAGACCAGGAAGCCGAAAGCCGAAGCGACGCCGGCGGACAGCGGGCACACCACCCGGGGCAGGGACATCTTCATCGCGATGTTGCAGGCGTGGACCGGGCCGGCCCCGCCGATGGGCAGCATGGTGTAACTGCCGATGTTCCTGGCCTTCTCCAGGGCATGGATGATGGCCGCCTGGGCCATGTTCTCGTTGACGGTTTCATGCACCGCCCAGGCGGCCTCCGTCACCGAAACGCCGAGCGGTTCGGCCACGTTGCGGACCAGCGCCCCGGATGCCGCCTCGACATCGAGCCGCATGTCGCCGCCCAGAAAACTGTCGGCCGCGAGATAGCCCAGCGCCAGGTCCGCATCGGTGACGGTAGCGTGGCGACCGCCACGCCCATAACAGGCGGGCCCGGGGTCGGCGCTGGAACTCTCGGGGCCGACCCGCACCAGCCCCAGGTGGTCCACCGTGGCGATGGATCCGCCGCCGGCGCCCGTCTCGATCATCTCGATCACGGGAAGCTTGAGCGGTATGCCGCTGCCCTTCTTGAAACGATAGACGCGGGCCACTTCGAATTCGGTCGTGCGCAGCGGCTCGCCGTTGTCGATCAGGCAGGCCTTGGCGGTGGTGCCGCCCATGTCGAAACTCAGGATGTCGCGGTGACCGGCCAGATTGCCGATTGCAGTGGTCGCCTGCACACCCCCGGCCGGGCCCGATTGCACCAGCCGGATCGGGTGCGACACCGCGGTCGACTGGTGAACGGTGCCGCCGTCCGACAGCATCAGGTAGAGGTCCTTGTCGATGCCCATGCGACGCAGTCCCTCGGTAAACCGGTTCAGGTAGCGGTCGAACACGGGCAGCACGTAGGCGTTGCAGACGGTGGTGCAGGTCCGTTCGTACTCGCCGATCTCCGGCATCACTTCGCTTGAGATGCATACCACGGGACCGTGGACTTCCCTGCGGATGATCTCGCGCACGCGCTGCTCGTGCACCGGGTTGCGAAATCCGTGCAGCAGCGAAATCGCCACCGCATCGACCCCGGCCGCCGCGATCTCGCGGGCAACGGCCACGACCGCCTCTTCGTCGAGGGCTTCCAGCACCTTGCCCTCGGGGCCGATACGCTCCGGGACCTCGAAGCGCCAGTGCCGGGGCACCAGCGGTTGGGGCAATTCCATGAACAGGTCGTAGGTGTCGTAACGCCACTCGGTGCCGATCTCCAGGACGTCCCGGAAACCAGCCGTGGTGATCAGCGCGACCCGGGCGCCGCGACGTTCGATGATTGCGTTCGCCACCAGCGTGGTGCCGTGAATGAGATGTCCCACCTGGCCCGGACGCGCCCCGTTTCGGCCCAGGATTTTCTCCAGTCCCTCGAGAGCGCCGATCGACGGGTCCTGCGGTGTGGTCAGGACCTTCTCGTTGAAGATCGCGCCGTTGCGCGAATCGAGCAGGACCAGGTCAGTGAAGGTGCCGCCGATGTCGACACCCACGCGGAAAGGCTCAGCCACCCTGCTCTTCCCCGGCTTCCGCTCCTGAACCGTACGCGGCCGACGCACCAGCCGGGGTCACCACTCCGCTCACAAGGTCCGCTTCGAGCCTGGCCGCTTCGCGCTCCCGCGGCGGACCCAGGCCGCCACCACCCGGCGTGTCGAAGGTCACGAGGTCTTCCGGCTCAAGATCCATGCGCACCTTTGCCGCGATCCGCTCGCCGTTGACGTAATCGCGGCCGGGCGAGCCCGGCGAGCCGCCCAGCAGGCCGCGCGGCGGAAACCGCACCCGTTCGTGACGTATGGTCATCGTGACGGGATGTTCGGACGTGACCCTGAAGGCCACCCGCTGCGCCGGGCCGCCGCGATAGCGCCCGGCGCCGCCCGAATCCGGGATCAAGGACTTCTCGGTGATCAGCAGCGGCACGCTGTTCTCGAAGTGTTCCACCGGCACGGTCGCCACGTTGCTGGGAAAGCTCAGGCAGGCCGGGCCATCCTGGTGGGGCCGCGCGCCGTGCCCTCCGTTCATGAAGAACATCTTCACGAAACGACGCCCGTCGCCGTGCCGCCCCGAGAAATAGACGTTCCACAGCGGCGAACCGCAATCGGCGATCACTCGCTCGGGCATCACTTGCGAAAGAGCGCTGAAGATCACCGGCGGAAGGTAGTGGCCGGACAGGTGCCGCGCCCAGATCGGGGCCGGGCGCAGCGGGTTGACAAGGCAGCCTTCGGGGGCCGTGATCGTGACCGGCCGGAACGAACCGTCGTTGTTGGGCGTGGTCGGATCGAAGGCGCACTTGATCGCATAGGCGCTGTATGCGCGGGTGAAATTCATGGCCGAATTGATCGGCCGGCTGATCTGCGGAGAAGTGCCGGCGTAATCGACGCTGAGACTGCCGCCCTCGATGCGGACTTCGCAGCGGATGGTCAGCGGTTCCTCAAACCCGTCAACCCGGATACTGTCGCGATATACGCCGTCGGGAACCGCCTCGATCGCCCGGCGCATGGCGTTCTCGGAGCGGTCGAGGATCTCTTCCACCAGCGCATCGAGGTCATCGATGCGCTCATCATCGAGAATCTGCAGCAGACGCGCCTGGCCCATTTCGTAGGCGGCGAACTGGGCCCGGATATCGCCCAGCGTTTCTTCCGGGGCGCGCAGGTTCTCGGTAATGAAAGCAATGACATCCTCGTTTTCCGCCCCATCGCGCACGATCTTGCAAACCGGTATGGTCAGGCCTTCTTCATGGGAATCGCGCGCGGTGACGGACGGCGCGCCGCCGATGTCCACCGTGTGGAATACGCTGCCGATAAAGCAGATCAGGCGCTTGCGCCGGAAAATCGGACGAACCATGGTGATGTCGTTGAGATGGCCGGTGCCGTGATAGCCGTCGTTGGAAATCAGGACATCCCCCGGATTGAGCGACGACGCGGGATAACGCCGCAGCATCACCGCCAGGGTGCGCGGCATGGTGCCGATGAACGAGGGAATACTGCGCGACGATTGCGCGAACTGGCGGCCCCGGCTGTCCATCAACCCCACCGCCAGGTCCCAGTTGTCGCGCACCACCGACGAGAACGAAGTCCTCACGAAGGTCTGGGCGGTTTCGTCCATGAGACCGTTGAAGCGGCGCCATGCAACCCCGAGCTGGAGCGCTGAAAATCGTTCTGCTGGCAAGCGGGTTTCCGGAAGCTGCTGTCTGTATTATGGACTGTTTGATGCTCGGACGGTTTCAGGATGCAGGAATACCAGTTGTACATCGACGGCGCGTGGGCCGATCCGCTCTCAGAGGAGTGGATGGAGACGGTGAACCCGTACACGGGCCAAGCCTGGGCCCGCATTCCGCGCGCCGGCGGCGCCGATGTCGAGGCCGCTGTGGAAGCCGCCGACCAGGCGTTCAGGCAAGGCGAGTGGCCCGCGCTGAATCCCACACAGCGCGGACTCAAGCTCAGAAAGTTTGCGGAAATCCTCACCGGCGAGGCAGAACGGCTGGCGGAAATCGAGGTGCGGGACAACGGCAAGCTGCATGCCGAGGTCCTCAATCAGTGCCGCTACATGGCCCAGTGGTTCCACTATTACGGCGGTCTGGCCGACAAGATCGAAGGTTCGGCGCCGCCCATCGACAAGCCCGATGTGCTCAATCTGACCCGCCACGAGCCGCTCGGCGTGTGCGCCTGCATCACGCCCTGGAACTCGCCCTTGCTGCTGCTGGCCTGGAAAGCCGCGCCGGCGCTGGCCGCGGGCAACACCATCGTGGTCAAGCCATCCGAATACACCTCGGCCTCGACGCTGGAGTTCGCCGCGCTTGCGGAGCAGGCAGGCATTCCCAAGGGCGTGATCAACGTGGTCACGGGACTGGGCGAAGAAGTCGGCGAACCGCTGGTGCGCCACGGAAAGGTGCGGAAAATCGCGTTCACCGGCGGTGAGGCCGCCGGCGCACGGGTCAATACCGACGCGGCCCCCGGGTTCAAGAGAGTCACGCTGGAACTGGGCGGCAAGTCGGCGAACATCGTCTTCGAGGACGCCAATCTCGACCAGGCGGTAAACGGCGCCATAAGCGGAATTTTCGCCGCCAGCGGCCAGACCTGCATCGCGGGCTCCCGGCTCCTCTTGCACGATTCCATTCACGATGAGTTTCTTGAGCGCCTTGTCGGTCTTGCCGGCAACGCGCGCATCGGCGACCCCATGTCGCCGGAAACGCAGGTGGGCCCGATTACGACCGAGCCTCAATATCGCAAGATCCTGGATTACATCGGAATTGCGAAGAACGAAGGCGCTCGCCTGGTGTTGGGCGGCGCCGGCGTTCCGGCCCCGGATGGGAACCAGGGCCTGTTCGTGCAGCCGACTGTTTTTGCCGACGTCACCAACGACATGCGCATTGCCCAGGAAGAAGTGTTCGGCCCGGTCCTCGCGGTGCTTCGCTTCACAGACGACGAGGAAGCGATCGCCATCGCCAACGACGTCAACTACGGACTGGCGGCCGGCGTGTGGACGGAGAGCCTGCGGCGGGCGATCAAGGTGTCGGAGCGCCTGGAAGCCGGGACCGTGTGGGTCAACACCTATCGCTCCACCAGCTACACGACGCCGTTCGGCGGCTACAAGGCCAGCGGCCTGGGCCGGGAGAACGGGATGGAGGCGATAAAGGAATACCTGCAGACAAAGAGCGTCTGGTATTACTCCGGCGGCGACGTGGCCAACCCCTACACTCGCCGGTAGCACCCCGGGGTTACACTGGGCTGGCGACACTACAAGCGGAGCGACCGAACAATGAATTCACTCACGAGACTGACGACAGCGGGGTTCTGCCTGCTGGCGTTGATCGGCTGCTCCGAACAGTCGTCCGGCCCCGGCGGGCCCGCATCCGCCGAGGACGAAGGGCTGGCGCGCCTGTCCGGAAATGTGGAAGGGACCATTGAGGGACTGCTCCCGGTGGTCTATGCCTTCAATAACGACAAGGACCTCGCCTATACGGTGTTCGTGGTGGACGGCGAATACCGGGCCGTCAAGATGATTCCCGGCAGCTACGACGTGACGATACGGCCGGCGATCGACCAGCTGGAAGGCTTCGACCCGCAGACGGTCAGCATCGACCTGGGGCCCGGCGATGAGGCCGAAGTGGATTTCTCGCTGACGGGCGTTGGTCCGATTGTCGACTACGTCGGGGGCGTGGACTATCCCAATGCCGAAATACTCCCCTACGACGAGGTCTATCCGCCGGGTCGGGGCCGTGAGATCCTCGAGCGCACCTGCCACGGCTGTCACAACGTCAATTTCATCCCCTACAACTACCCGCGCGCCTATTCGGGCGGGCGGGCGCCGAAGAACAAGGCCGCCTGGGCGGTGAGTGTCGATCGGATGCACAAGGGACCGGGATTCGGCCGCCTGGGCAAGGCGACACTGATGGATCCGAAATACCTGCCGCCCGAGGACCGCGACATACTGGTCGACTACCTGGCGGAACATTTTCCGGAGGACCGGCCGCCTGTGGTGGTGCAGCTCACCCGGGAGCCTGAACTGGACCTCGAGGCGCTCAAGAAGGCGATGTACATCGAGTACATCTACCACGAGTCGGACGAATACGATGTCTGGCCGTGGGCGCACCAGGTGGACTTCGACCTGGACGGCAACGTCTGGCTCGCCTACACCGCCTGCTGCATCGTGAAGTTCGATCCGCGCACCGGCGAACAGACGGCGTTCGAAGGCCACGGCGGCGGACACGGCATAGCGGTGGACCAGACTGACGGCACGGTCTGGTATTCAGGAGATGTCGTTCGCCATCTCGATCCGAAGACCGGCAAGGTGGACCACTGGGTGGCCGAGGACCGTGCGCTGGGCAGCAATACGCAGATTTTCGATTCCAAGGGCAATCTCTGGCTTTCGCTGCTTGGCGGCGGCGCACTCGGCAAGTGGGACCGGGCAACCGACTCCATCGTCTATTGGGAGGTGCCGGTGCTGCGCAGCCGCCCGTACGGCATCATCGTCGACCACAAGGACAAGGTGTGGTTCGCCGACTATCACAACGGCGGCGTTACGCGTTTCGATCCCGAGACCGAGGAATTCCGGCACTATCCCCTGGTCGAGGATGACGCCGCGACCTCGATACGCCGCCTGGGCGTCGATTCCAGGGGCATGATCTGGGCCGGCACCTGGGGCAACCGCGGGTTCGACAACGCGATTCTGTACCGGGTGGACCCGGACACGGGTGAAGTCTTCCGGCGCAAGATGGACGTGCCCTATGCGGCCACCTACAACGCGGAAGCCGACAGCCAGGACAACATCTGGGCCGCCAACGACAATTACCTGAGCAAATACGACCAGGTAGCCGACGAGTTCACCCACTATCCCATCCCGGTGCGCTCGGACACGCTCAAGACCACGATCACGCGCGACGACGGGATCTGGTTCTTCTATCGCAATGCCGGCAAGTACGCGGGCTACGGCGGCAATATAACGGTCCTGTATACCGACATGGACAATATTCCGACGCTCGGCGCCTATCACTCCGAGACCAGCGCCGGCTACCAGTTGAGCGGCTACAGCGGGCCGCCGTCTCCCCCGGTCCTGGGCGAGGAACGGCCGGTGCCCCTGGGCGCCCTGAATGCCGATGAGTACATCGACTTCGCGCTGGAGAAAGGCCTGCTCGACGAAGCGCAGGCGGCTGTCATGAGAGCGAGCCAGCTTGGCGCGGATGCGGTGGACGAGCGCCTGGAGCGGGCCGACTAAATGAGCGTTCGCCACTCCGGGTGGTCGCTTGTCCTGGCCCGAACCAGGTCGAAGTAGTCCTGCCGCAGCCTGTCGGTTAAAGGACCGACCTTGCCATCGCCGACCGGCAGGCGGTCGATTGAAGTGACCGGCAGAATTTCCTGGCCGGTGCCGCACAGGAAGGCCTCCTCGGCGAAATAGAGCTCGCTGCGATCGATCGTGCGCACCTCGGCGGGTTCGCCCGTGAGCTCCAGGTAGCGCGTGAGGATCGTGTCCCGGGTGATGCTCTCCAGGATGTTGCTGTCGGTGCTCGGCGTGATCAGTTTCCCGTCGCGAACCATGAAGAAGCATGCGATCGGCGCCTCGGATACTCTTCCATCCGGCGTAAGCATCAGCGCGCCGTCGTAGCCGTCCGCCCTGGCCTGGTGGGCAGCCAGCCGGGCATTCACGTAATTGGCCGTAGTCTTGATCCGCGGCGGGCTGGCATTGTCCGCCAGGCGCTGCCAGGAACTCACGCCCAGGCTCATACCGGTGGCGGCGAACTCCGGGGTCTTCCTCGGCATGACGGCGGCCGTGAAGCCGATCGGGCCGGTCGTTGCCAGCAATCCGGTCCCCTCGATATAGGCGAGCAGCCGGATATAGGCGTCGGAATCAGGCTCGTTGGCCCGGATCAGCCGCGCGAGACACCCGGTGAGATACTCCGCGTCGTAGCCGCCGTCGAACCGCATCAGCTTCATTCCCACCTGCAGGCGGCGCAGGTGGTCGTCCAGCCGGAACAACGCGAACTGGCCGCTGTCGGGCAGATGGTAGGCGCGCACGCCCTCGAAAACCGTTGCCGCATAAGTGACGGCAAGGGAAAGCGGGTGCAGGCGCGCGTCCTCCAACGGCATGAGTTTGCCGTTCATCATGATGAGCTTCGGTTGCCACATGGCCAGGACTCCCTCTCCCGCTCTTGCCGGCCGGCACTCAGGGACGCCGGTACCGAATTGTGCTCAATGGTGGCATGAGCGGCACGGCTGTCAACCTGGAGGCCCGTCCAGGAGGGCAGGACGCCCTCCCTCGGGGGGCGCCCTCACTGCCAGGGGGGCGCCTTCCTCCCGGAGAGAGCGCATACACTTGGGGCTCTGGCTGGATTGTGGTGCCTGACTATGCGTAATTGTGTTGCAGCGGGGCTTTGCCTGCTTCTTTTCGCCGGCTGTTCCGGAGAGCCCTCCGGTCCCGAAGCGCCTGCCGCCTCCGCAGACGACGGACTCGGGCAGTTATCCGGCAAAGTCGCGGGAACCGTCGACGGTTTGCTCCCGGTGGTGTACGCCTACAACACCGACAAGGACCTCGCCTACACCGTGTTCGTCGTGGACGGCGAATACCGCGCGGTCAAGATGATCCCGGGCCGCTACGACGTGACGATACGCCGGGCGGTCGATCAGCTGGAGGGATTCGACAGCCAGACGGTAAGCATCGACATCGGACCCGGCGATGCGGCGGAACTCGATTTCTCACTGACGGGCGTGGGCCCGGTGGTCGATTACGTCGGCGGCATGAACTACCCCGGCGCCGAGATTCTGCCCTACGACGAGGTCTATCCGCCGGGGCCGGGGCGCGACATTCTCGAACGCGCCTGCCACGGCTGCCACACGATTCAGCTGCTCTCATACAACGACTTTTCGCGCGCGTATCCGGGCTCGCGGGCGCCGAAGGACCGGCAGGCCTGGGAAGTCGTGGTGGACCGCATGTACCAGGGCCCCGCATTCGGCCGGCCCGGCAAGGCTTCATATTTCGATCCGAAATTCCTGCCGCCGGAGGACCGGGACATCCTGGTCGACTACCTCGCCGAGACCTTTCCCGCGGACCGTCCTCCGGTGGTGGTGCAGCTCACGCGCGAACCCGAACTCGATTACGAGGCGCTGAAGAAGGCCATGTTCGTCGAGTACATCTACCGCGAGTCCGACGAGTACGAGGTCTGGCCCTGGCCGCACCAGGTGGACTTTGACCTCGACGGCAACGTGTGGATTGCCTACACCGCCTGCTGCATCGTGAAGTTCAACCCGCGCACCGGCGAACAGACCGCCTTCGAAGGCCACGGTGGAGGCCACGGCATCGTCGTGGACCAGACCGACGGCACGGTGTGGTATTCCGGCGACGTCGTGCGCCGTCTCGATCCCGCAACCGGCAAGGTGGATCATTGGGTGGCCGACGATCCGCTGCTGGGCAGCAACACGCAGATCTTCGATTCGAAGGGCAACCTCTGGCTTTCATTGCTCCCCGGCGGCGCACTCGGCAAATGGGACCGCGCGACGGACTCGATCGTCTACTGGGAAGTCCCGGTCATGCGCAGCCGCCCCTACGGGATCATCGTCGACCACAAGGACCACGTGTGGTTCTCCGACTACCACAACGGCGGCGTGTCGCGTTTCGATCCCGAAACCGAGGAGTTCCGGCACTACCCCGTGGTCGAGGACGACGCCACCTCGTCGATACGCCGGCTGGGCGTAGACTCCAAGGGCATGATCTGGACCTCCACCTGGGGCAACCGCGCCTTCGACAACGCCATCCTGTATCGGCTGAATCCTGAAACCGGCGAGGTGTTCCGGCGCAAGATGGGCGTTCCGTACGCCGCCTCGTATAACGCCGAAGCGGACGTCAACGACAACATCTGGGCCGCCAACGACAACTACCTGACCATGTACGACCAGGAGGCCGACACCTTCACCCATTACCCCATCCCGACCCGTTCCGACTCGCTCAAGACCACGACCACGCGCGACGGCGCAGTCTGGTTCATCTACCGCAACGCGGGCCGGTTCGCCGGATACGGGGGCGCCGCGGCGGTGCTGTATCCGGACAAGGACAATATCCCGACGCTGGGCGCCTATCACTCGGAAGACAGCGCCGGCTACCAGTTGAGCGGCTACGACGGCCCGCCGGCGCCGCCGGTGCTGGGGGAGGAGCGCCCGGTGCCGCTGGGCGCGCAGAATACCGACGAGTACATCGACTTCGCACTGTCCAGCGGGATTGTGGACGAAGCGGAAGCTGAGGAACTCCGGGCGACCCAGCCGCGGCCGCCGGACACAGACGTGCAGGAGCGCGTCGAACGCGCCGACTGATCAGGAAAGTGAGTCGAGGACCCGTGCGAGTTTCTCCACGAGTTCGGCGATGTGCGACTCGTCGGCGATGAGCGCCGGGCACAGCGCGATGGTGTCGCCGGTCGTGCGCACCAGCAGGCCGTTGTCGAAGCACAGCCGAAAGGCTTCCTGGGCGCGTGCCGTGGGCTTGTCCGGCACCGGCTCCAGTTCCACCGCGCCCAGCATCCCGAAATCGCGGATGTCGATGACGTAGGGCTTGCCCTTGAGCGCCTGCAGCGCGTCGCCGAGCAGCTTGCCGGTTTCCCTGCCGCGCTCGAAGAGGCCCTCGTCCTCATAAACGTCCAGCGCCCCATGCGCGGCCGCCACCGCCAGCGGGTGGCCCGAATACGTGTAGCCGTGCGCGAACTCGATGAGCTGCTCGGGGCCGTGCATGAAGTCGTTGTAGATGTCGCGGCGCGCAATCACTGCGCCCATCGGCACCGCTCCGCTGGTGAGCCCCTTTGCGAGCGTGATGATGTCGGGCTTCACGCCGAAGGTCTGCGAAGCGAACGCCTCGCCGGTGCGCCCGAAGCCCGTGATGACCTCGTCGAAGATCAGCAGCAGCCCGTGCTTGTCGCAAATCTCGCGCAGACGCTCCAGGTAGCCCTTCGGCGGGATCAGCACGCCGCCCGAACAGGCGATCGGTTCCACGATCACCGCGGCGATCGTCGAGGCGTCGTGCAGCGCCACGAC
The DNA here is from genome assembly GCA_963666765.1 of Gammaproteobacteria bacterium. Taxonomy (GTDB): domain Bacteria; phylum Pseudomonadota; class Gammaproteobacteria; order Steroidobacterales; family Foliamicaceae; genus Foliamicus. The sequence goes on along the minus strand of OY762933.1, from coordinate 141,736 downwards.
CTCCTCCAGTTCGTCGGCCAGGTGCGCACCCCACTCCGGCTGTCCGCGGCTCCAGGCCTGGTGATCGAGGTCCTTCGTGTGACCGATATGGTCCACACCCGCCAGCAGCGCACCGAACAGCTTGCGGTTCGAAGAGATGCCGCCCACCGAAATTCCGCCGAAACCCACGCCGTGATAGCCTGTCTGGCGCCCGATAAGCCGCACCCGCTGCCCTTCGCCGCGCACCCGGTGCCAGGCGATCGCGATCTTCAACGCGGTATCGACCGACTCCGAACCGGAATTGGTGAAGAACACGCTCGACAAGCCCTCCGGCGCCATCTCCGCCAGCCGGTTGGCCAGCTCGAAGGTGCGCGGATAGCCCATCTGAAACGCCGTGTAGTAATCCAGCTTCGCCGCCTGCTCCTGGATCGCGGCCACGATATGCGGATGGCAGTGCCCCGCGGCGCAGCACCACAGCCCCGAAACGCCGTCGAGCATCTGCTCGCCCTCATGCGTCGTGTAGTACATCCCCTGGGCGCCGACCACGAAACGCGGGTCGCGCTTGAACTGCCGGTTCGCCGTAAACGGCATCCAGTAGGCCTGCAAATCCGGCAGGTCCGTCATCACACTCTTGCTGGTATCCATGGGCCGGTAGCCTACCAGCCCGAGCGCCGCGCGCCCACCCCCTTGCATGGACGCCTTCGTTCCCGAGGTCAGTCCCCTTGATCCTCCAGGAACCGGCCCAGCTGGTGCATGCGTTCGTGCAGCACGGTGACGATACCGATATCACCGTTGGTCAGCCACTTCCAATATACGTAATGCTTCTCGTAGCGGAAGAAATAGCCGTCCACGCTGAATTCCGCCGGAACCGGACGTGATGCGACCCCACCGGATGCGATCCTCTCGAACGCATCGAACAGGCCGCTGATGTAGATATCAGCCCGGGCTTCTCCCCAACGCTCGAATGAGTATCGGTAAATTTCGTCGATGCGAAGTGCGGCCGATCCCTGGACGCGCACAACGGTCATGGCTCGACCCGAGCCTTATTCCTGGCAATAACGTGGGATGCGGAAAGCGGATGATACGAATCATCCGGTGCTGCAAAGGCGCGGGTCAATTCAGCTTTCAATCGCTCGAAAGCCTCGCGCTCCGACCGCTTTTTGTCGCGCCGGATCAGATCACGCACATACTCGCTCACGTTCTCGTAAGAGCCGTTCTCCCCAACATTGGCCGACACGAAGTCGCGAAGCGCACCACCAAGCCGAACCGTCAAAGTTGTCGTACGTGGCATAAGCCGGTTCCCGAGTAAAGTGTATGCAATATAACCAATAATCAATACACACACAACCAATCTGCCCGTCACTTACAATCGAATGGCCGAGTCCCGGAACAAAGAGCGGTTGCTGTATTGAGAATATGATGACGAAGAAAGCAGCACGGCGAACCGCAATCTTTACGATCGGTCATTCGGCGCACGAACTGGCGCGTTTCGTGGACTTGCTGTTGTGGCGCAAAATCGGTGCCGTGGCCGATGTGCGGTCAACGCCCTACAGCCGCAGGCATCCCCATTTCAATAAGAAGGCGCTGAAGGAATCGCTGAGGGCAAACGGAATCGCGTATGTGTTTCTCGGCAAGGAACTGGGCGCCCGAAGCGCCGATCCGACCTGCTACGAGAATGGGCGCGTCCAGTTTCGCAAGCTGGCCGCGACCCGCCTTTTCCGGTCCGGAATAAAGCGCGTACTGGACGGAAGCCAGCAGATGCGCATTGCGCTGATGTGCGCGGAAAAGGACCCTCTCAACTGTCATCGAACCATATTGGTTACACGCGAACTGGTTGCCCTGGGCAAGAAGGTCAATCACATCCTGGCCGATGGAGAAATCGAGACGCATGACGCAGCAATGAACCGGTTATGCAGACAACTGGGTATTCGGGAAGACTTGCTCCGCGCTCCCGAAGAACTGGAGAATGACGCGTACGCTGCGCAGGAAGCGAAGATGGCCAACACCAACGTGGAGCACGCGCGTGGAGCGTAGTGGGAACTGGGTGAGGATGCTGACGCTTGACTGCGCCAAGAGGAAAACTGGAAAGCAAAGTAACTTGATGAGTGTACCGTTACGAGGTTCACTCAAGCGTGATTCGACGATTCAAACACCGTGGACTTAAGCGACTTTACGAGAGAGGAAACACCTAAGAAAAGGCGAGCTCAATGACCATGAAGAATCCACCCCACCCAGGCCTTAGCATCAAGGAAAATTGCCTTGAACCGCTGGGTTTGAACGTCACCGACGCTTCAAGAATCCTGGGCGTAGCACGGCACTCGCTCTCGCGCGTACTGCACGGACACGCGGCCATATCACCGGAAATGGCCGTACGGCTGGAAAAGGCCGGATGGTCCAATGCAGAGTTTTGGCTCCGCCGGCAAGTCGACTACGACTTGTCCAGAGTGCGAAGGAGAGAGGGCGTCCCGCCCTCACCAACTGAACTAAAATCTCGGTGATCACGGAGGGCGCGACCTTGGGCGAGAAGCCGGACACCTTTCTGCCGCTGAGCATCGCGGTGCTGACGATTTCGGACAGCCGCACGCTGGAAACGGACGATTCCGGCGCGCTTCTGGTGGAGCGCATCGCGGGCGCCGGTCACAAACTGCACCAGCGCCTGCTGGAACCGGACCACCGCTACCGCATCCGTGCAGTCGTGTCGCAGTGGATCGCCGATGAGGACATCGACGCCGTCATCACTACAGGCGGCACCGGCCTTACCGGGCGCGACGGAACGCCCGAAGCCGTAGAACCGCTGCTCGACAAGGAGATCGAGGGTTTCGGCGAGATGTTCCGGGTGCTGTCCTACGAGGACATCGGCACGTCAACGCTGCAATCGCGCTGCCTGGCGGGCCTGGCCAACGGCACCTTCATCTTCTGCCTGCCGGGTTCGCGCAACGCCGTGGCCACCGGCTGGGACAAGCTCATCGAGGCCCAGCTCGACGCCCGCACCCGCCCCTGCAACCTGGCCGAGCTCAGGCCCCGGCTCAGGGAAACGTAAGCTGCGAACACACCATGGCGCTGCTGCAGATTCACCAGTTCCCCTGCCTGTCGGACAACTACGGCTTCCTCATCCACGAGCGCCTGTCCGGCCTGACCGCCACCATCGACACGCCCGACGCCAAGGCCATCCACCGCGAGCTCAAGCGCAAGGGATGGCGCCTCACGCATATCCTCAACACGCACCACCATCCGGACCACGCCGGCGGCAACCTGTGGCTGAAGGAGCGCACCGGCTGCGTCATCGTCGGCCCCGGCGCCGACGCCGCGCGCATCCCCGGCATCGACCTCCAGGTGGGCGAAGGCGAGACGCTGGAATTCGGCAGCGCCGAAGCGATGATCTACGACACCCCCGGCCACACCAGCGGCCACATCGTCTATTACTTTCCCCACGAAGACGCCGCCTTCGTGGGCGACACGCTGTTCGCCATGGGCTGCGGCCGCCTGTTTGAAGGTTCGCCCGGGCAGATGTGGAACTCGCTGCAGAAGCTGATGCACTGGCCCGGGCGCACGCGCATCTACTGCGCGCATGAATACACGCGCACCAACGGGCGCTTTGCGCTCACCGTGGACCCGGATAACCGCGCACTGGTCAAGCGCATGGAAGAAGTGGACCGCCTGCGCTCCGAGGGCCGCCCGACCGTGCCCACCACCATGCACCAGGAGAAACGCACCAACCCGTTCCTGCGCCCGGACAGCGAGGGAATCCGCCTGCAACTGGGCATGGAGGATGCCGACGACGTGGAAGTATTCGCGGAAGTTCGAAAACGCAAGGACCGCTTCTAGAGGACAAATCCATGCAAGCAACTACACGCAGGCGACTGATACAGGGGATTGCCGCGGCGAGCGTCGTGCTTCCCGGGCGCTGGCCAGGGGCCCGGGCGCAGTCAGCAACCGCTTCCAGCCCCGGGCTGATACTCGGCAAGGGCCCGGAGGGCTGGTGCGACGAAGCCAAAAACGGCGGCGCGACGGTGCGCTGGAACGACGAGGACCAGTCCTGGTGGATGTGGTACTACGCCCGCGACAACAACTACCCCGAGGGCGTCGCCCCCGCTTTCGGCACCGGCCGGATCGCGCTCGCCAAGTCCGCCGACGGCATTGCCTGGGAACGCTACAAGGGACATCTGACGGGCGGCGCGATCATGGACTGGAGCGACGATCCGGAAGCGTTCGATTCCACCCACATCGGCAGCGGCGACATCCTGCGGCACAACGACGAGTGGCTGCTGTGGTATTTCGGCGGCGACAGCACGACGCCGACGGAGCTGGGCGGACACCCCGTGTCGGAGGGCTATCAGTTCAAGGGCTACCGCTGCCGGCCCGGCATCGCCCGCAGCAAGGACGGCATTCACTGGACCCGGATTCGCGGCGCCGCGACCGGCGGCGCTTCGGTGGACATCGGCGACAACATCTACGGCGCCTTCCCCAACGGGATTCACGACGGCGAGCGTTTCCTGATGTACTACACGACGCTGTCGCCGCGCATCGTTTACTGGGAAACGAAGGTCGCCGAGTCAACCGACCTGGTGAACTGGCGGGTGCTGGGCAACATTGAATGGAGCGCCGATCCGGCCCGCTGGGAACTGGGCGGATCGAACACGCGCCACATCCTGCCAAACCCCGACCCCGCCGGGCGCCGCTGGCTGATGCTCTATACCGCGCTCGACGCCCGTTTGCCGCGCTATCCGCGCGTGATCGGCGCCGCGGAGTCGGACGACGGCCTGCTCTGGCGCCGCAAATTCGACGATCCCGTTCTCCACATGGGGCCGATAAACAACTTCGACAGCGGCGGCGTCGCCTACCCGCAGCTCGTGCCGCACGACGACGGCCGGCTGTTCATGTATTACTACGGCTTCGCCCACGTCCTGAACACGATCGAGCCGACCCGCGGGATCGGCCTCGCCATCAGCGAGACCGGCAAGCTGACAGACTTCCGGCGCGTGCGGACCTAGCAGCCCGTGGCAGAAGTCCCGCAGACTGCTAGCGCCGGTTCAGCGACATCGCGAACTCCGCGATGTGCCGGTTGAACTTTTCGGAGGCAAACCAGAACGGCATGTTGCCGGAGTCGGCGTAAACCGACACCTGGGCCTGCGGCAGGCGGGCCGCGATCGACTCGATCTGCTCGCGGTTGGCCAGTATGTCCCTGCCGCCCACGATGAACAGCACCGGCACATCGACCGCTTCCAGAAGGTCGCTGTTGTCCGAGCGGTGCTCGCGGTTGAACACCCGAACGTAGTGCGGCGTCATCATGGCGGACACGCGCAGCATGTCCATTTCGGCCGCCGGCAGCTCGCCGTCCCCGATAATCAGATCCAGGTAGCCCTGCGTCCATTCCATGAGCGTTTCCGCGTTCGCCGACGTCGAACGCGCGATCTGCTGTTCGCGTTCCGGCGTCATCGGTGACTCCGGCCGGGGCACGAACCCCGCATTGCTGCTTATGAACACGATCCCGGCGATGGCATCGGTCCCGTAATAGCGCACGTAGTCGAGCACGAAATGACCGCCGTACGACCAGGCGACGAGCAGCGGCTTGCCGGCGCCAGCGCCGGCGCCGGAGCCGCCGGCCTCGAGCGCCGCCCTGATGTCGTCGGCCCAGAGCTGCATGTCCAGGTAGTGCTCGGCCTGCCAGGGCTTGGCCGAGGCGCCGTGCCCGCGCATGTCCAGCGCGGTCAGGTGAAACTCGTCGGCGAGACCGGACTGCAACTGCTTGTGCCAGTTGAGCGTGCTGCCGAGAAAGCCGTGCACGAAGACAATCCGCGGCGCGTCGGCGCGGTTGTTGCTCGTGACCGCGATCGGCAGCCCCCCTCCTCCCTCGATCATCTGCGTTCGAATCGCATCCGCGTGCGTCCAGAACGAAATCAGCACCAGGAAAAATCCCAGCAGGTAACGCATGGCGTCCTCCAGCCTTCAGCCCGCTCCCATTGTCAACGACGGCGCGGGCGCCCTCAAAATGCAGGTTCGACATTCATTGATAAGCGGTTTTTATGCGACACGGACGCCGGCGCGCGATACGATGAACTCATTGCGCGCATCGGAGCGTGGAGAAACCACACGCATGACTCACTTTGCGACCAGCGAAATCAGCCGGCGAACTCTGCTCGTCGCAATGGGCGGGCTGATGAGCGGCGCCGCGTTCGCCCGCAGCCAAACGGACGATCCGCAAACGGGCGCGTCCGAGGCCTACACGCCGGCCGGCTTCCCCCACGCCTTGCCCGCGGAAGCGCTGAAGGAGCCGCTCGCCACGCTTGAGCAGCCGGGAGCGCTGGACCTCGACGACCCCCAGGGCCTGCGGCTGGCGCGCATCAAGACCTCGTTCAGCCTCAACGGCGACTACGCCTACAGCGCCTACATGACCCGGCATTTCGTCATGCCGCCGGACCAAACGCCCTACCCGCTCGTCAACGAACTCGAACTGAACGTGTCCTTCCTCACGACCGGCGGCCCGGACTTCCGCGAAGAATACGAGCAGGGCAAGCTGATGCTGCACGGCTCGTACACGCGGGCATTCCTGGATGCCGCCACCCTGCGCCCCGTCGAAACAATCGAAGTACCGGCCATGAACCGGGAGCTGACGCTGGCGCCCACGCAGTTCGCGCTGAGCATCCCGATGGATCTCGCCCCGGTCCCGCACGACCCCACGCTCACCGAAGACCTCAGGTGGTACCGCTTCGGCGATGACGTCCACTTCACCAACATCGCGCTTTTCACCCCCACCGAGTCGCGTCCGCCCCGCATGGATACCTCCGTGTGGCAGGTGAAGCACGCCCACCTGATGGACCCCGCGCACCTGCGGCTCAAGGCCGGCTACTCGTTCACCGCATCGTCCTACGCCGCGCTTTATGCCTGGACCGGGCTGGACGTGGACGACCCCACGCGGATCGTCACCAGCAAGGCCGGCATCAAGGTGCACACGATCGACGAACTGCCCGCTCTGGTGCGGGAACGGATTCTCGTAAAGCACCCCGAGCGCGTGCCCCGGAAACAGCACTCGCCAAGAGGACCCTCGCATGAGTGACAGCAACGACCTCCCTGAAATCAACGAACAGCGCCGTGACATCGTTCGTTCGCTCAGCGCAATCGCCGGCATGACTGCCTTAAGCGGCCTGGTCCGCTCGGAGATGGCCCGAGCCCAGGACGAAGCGAGCGACCTGCTCCCCAACGGCCTGCCCCGGTCGTCCGCGACCGCCGAACCGGCCGTCGTCGAGTTCGACCGTCCCCTCGACCTCACCGATCCGAGCGACGCCTGGTACGCCAAGATCAAGGCCACCAACAACCTGGCCGGGGCAAAGACCTACGTGCCGATGTTCTCCCGCGCCTATATCTGCCCCCAGGGCGCGCCGGCCCACCCGATGTTCGGCCACTGCGGCCTGTGGACCTGGCAGCTTCACAAGGCGACCACCGACGAATTCGAGGACGCCCGCGAAGGCTCCATGATTCAGCGCGCGCTGTACACCGGAACGATCCTGGACCCGTACACCTTCGAACCCGTCGAGCAGCTCGAGAACCCCTACACCGGCGAGACCATCACGGTGGAGGATTCGGTGTTCGCCATGAACTACCTGCTGCACCCCATGGGCGGCGGCCGCGACATCGATATTGCCGAGTTCTACAACCCCGACGAGAAGCCGGACACGCCCTACGTCCGCTTCGGCGACGAAGTGGCGTTCGTGCTGGCCGGACTGTTCCAGGGCGAGGGCGATTACCAGCCCCGGGCGGATTCCTCATGGTGGACCACGAACTACGCGCAGCTCATCGACCCCGAGCAGCCGCTGGTGGAGACCCGCTACAACTTCACCGGACTCATGCGCGCCTGGGAGCGACCCTGGCTGGGCGTCGAAAAACCCGACGAGACCCAGTTGCTCTGGGCCGTCGAGGGCCGCAAGGTCCATTCCATCGACCGCATTCCGGACCTGCTGCACAAGCACGTGCTGAGCAAGTACGACGACCGGGTCTGATCGTCCCGTCCGCCCGTTGGGCCGCGGGGCGCCACAACCCCGCCACCCGCCGATCGGATCACGGCCCGCCGGCCAGCGCCGCAGCGATGTATCCGAACGGGTCCTCCGCGATTGCCGGGTAGTGGCGTTCGAGCAGCTCAAGGGAAGCCGCCGGCGCGTCGTCCAGTGCGAACAGCTTGGCTCCCCCGGCGCGGGTGTACAGGCCGCCGGGGCGGTCGCTCATTTCCATCCACGGCAGCCAGTCCGACACAATCTCCAGCTGCAGCGTTGAGGCAACGCGCGGAGCTTCCGAATGCAGGTCCGAGGTTCGGCCGCGGTAATCGATGAACTCCGTCGAGGTGAAGACCGGCGCGCGCGCCTGATCGGGCGTGACCGCGACGCGTTTCTCCACCTGCACCCAGGTGTCGCCTCCAATCGTGCGCGGCGGCTGAACCGACTCGGCGATGCGAATGCCGCCCGCGGACGCGCGCTCGGATGGACCGACCCCGGAGTGATATGACGTCACGGCGACCGGCGCGGGCACGATTACCTCGACTTCCCGCGACGTGTAGGGGTTGTGCCAGATTCCGAGCCGTTCGCCGCTCACGAGGTCGGTGTAGAAAACCACTTCCAGCGTATCCACGCGATAACCGCCCTGCTCCGGATAACTGATCCGGGAGAACCCGATCGTGTTGGTGTTCCACAGTGGCGTGAGTTCATTGCCCTCGCGCCCGTACTTGACACCCAGGATCGACCAGATCACCTCGTCGTCCACCCCGGAATAGACCAGCCGCAGGTACGAGCGCTGTTCCTCTGCCGAAAGCGCGCCGGACGCCGCGAGGAGTTGCCCGGCAAGCGGGCGCAACGGGCCGAGGGCCAGAAACCCAAGGCCCGCAAGCGGGATCAGCCTGCGACGCGACACGCCGGTCGCAGGCATTTCATAATTTTCAGGACGCGAATTTGACCAAGCCATAATTCATAATTATATTAATCCGTGCCTTCTCATGAAATTCGACATCAAGCAATTGCGCCACTTTGTCTGCGTGGTGGACACGGGCAACATCACGCGCGCCGCCGAATTGCAGTACATCACCCAGCCGGCGCTGACGCGCAGCATCAAGAAGATGGAGGAGCGCATCGGCGCCAGGCTCCTGATTCGGAGCCCCCGCTCGATCACGCCCACGGAGGCGGGACGGGTCCTCTACCGCTACGCCAAGATCATCATCAACCAGGCGGAACGCGCGCTTCTGGACGTCACCGCGGTATCCAACGGCGAGCAGGGCCACGTCCATATCGGGATCGCCGCCCTGTTCGCCCCTACCCTGATCAGCCATCTCATTCCGCACCTGTCGGCGGAATTCCCCTCCCTCCACGTACGCATTACCGAAGGCTTCTTCGAAGAACTCGTGGCCGGCCTGGTGGAAGGCGAAATCGACGTGCTGCTGTCCAATTTCCCACCCGGCGTCGTGCCCCCGGACGTGATCCTGAAACCGCTGTTCGAAATCCGCACGGAGTTCGTGGTCGGCGCTTCCCATCCCCTGGCATCCAGGGAAGACATCACGGCAGAGGACCTGAGGAATGCTCAATGGGCCATCATAAAACATCCGCATATTGTTGATTTTCTGGATAAATTCTTCGCCGCGGAATCGCTCCCTCCGGTTTCCGTCGCGATCGAGGCCACCTCGCTCAACACACTCAAGTCGCTGGTCCTGCTCGGACAGTACGTGGCCATGCTGCCGCGCCGCTGGATCGAAGAGGAGCTCAAAGACGGCGAGATCAAGACCATACGCATGGACGGCTCCGCGCTGGTGCGCGAGGCCGGCCTGGTCTTGCGTCAGACTGAAACCCAGCGACCGACGGTGGAGAACATCATCCCGGTCATCGAGGAGTCCTGCCGCGAGTGGCAGGTCGACCGCTGAGACAAGCAAAGGAACACGACAACCATGACCATCCTGCTGACCGCCGCCAACGGCCGAACCGGCCGCGCGGTATTAAAGGCGCTCGCAAGCGCGGGCGCCGACGTGAAGGTGTTCGTGCGCGACGAAGGCCAGTGGCCCGCGCTGAAGGAACTCGGCGCCGCTTCATTCGCCCTCGGCGACATGGAGGACGCGTCCACCATCGACGCCGCGATGGATTCCTGCGACGGGATCATCCATATCGGCCCGCCCATGCATCCCAACGAGGTCGAAATCACCGGACGCTTCATCAAGGCCGCCCGATCCCACGGCCTGTCGCGCTTCGTCTATTACTCCGTCATGCACCCGCTGCGGCGCGCGGTGCGCCATCACCGCCTCAAGCTGGACGCCGAGGAAGAGCTGATCGAGTCCGGCCTGCCCTACACCATCGTGCAGCCGATCCGCTACATGCAGCACCTGGCGATGATCTGGAAGAAAGTCCTGGACACGGGCGTTCACGCCATGCCGTTCAATGTCGATCTCAAGTTCAATGTCGCCGACCTCCGCGACCTCGCCGAAGCCACCGCGATCGCTGCCACGCAGCCGGGGCATCTCTACGCCACCTACGAGCTGGCCGGACCGGAGGCTTTGAACCAGCGCGACATGGCCGCGGTGATCAGCCGGGTCCTGGGCCGGGAAATCCGCGCCGAAGCCGTGAGCCTTCAGCAGGTCGAGAAGAACGCCCGCGCCGCCGGCGCGAGCGAAGACCGGGTGGCGCAGATGCTCATCATGAACGAACACTACGACCGGTTCGGCTTCCACGGCAATCCCAACGTCCTGCGCTGGATCCTCGGCCGCGAGCCCAACACCTACGAGAACTACGTAAAACGCCTCGCCGCCCGCTGAGGGAGTGGGGGCACTGCCCCCACGGCGGGACACCCTTCGGTCCCAGGGGAGGACAGGACGTCCTCGCTCCCGGGGGCGCCCCTCAAACGCGATCCGGGTACTTCTCCACCAGAACGCGCTTGTGGTAGTCGGGAATGTCCTCGACGCTGTGATATTTCCTGCCGATGGCGGAATCGACCAGCATCTCGCCGTCTTCATGGGAGTAGCCCGTCCACGGCTTCTCATAGGCCTTGCTTACGCCCGTAAAGCTGTAGGCCGACTCGATCAGGTCCTTTTCCGGGTCCATCAGGTCGGCGAAGGAACAACGCCACTGGAGTTCGGTAAAGCGGGGCTGATGAAGACCGGGCTCGCTGTAGGCGCCGCCCATGAACAATATGGCGTCATCGCCCCATTGCTTGATCAGGGTCAGCCTGGCGGCGTCCGGATCGTCGTCCATGAACTCCGGTTCCTGCACCAGGCGTGAGCCGCCCGTGGGATACAGCAGAAACGTCTCGATGGAAAGATAATCCTCAAGTTCCATCGCTACGCCGTTAAAGGGATTCACGAGACGCTCAACCGGCTCCATGGTCTTCGGGTCGAGATAGAGCGCCGTATACACCGTGCGCATCACCATGGAGCCTTCCGGCGCATCGGGAAATTCATCCGGGTCGGGAACCTGGAGCTGCCAGGTGAACATCGCGGCGGAACCCAGCAACACGCCGCCGGGGGTGTTGTCCCTGGCAAGAACCTTCCTTATGAGCATCGGCACGTAAGTGCGTTTACCGGAAAGATTGTTGGACATTTTCATTCTGGCGAGGCGGTTGTGCCAGGGATCGTTGGTATCGAAGTTGCCTTTTTCGTCAGCGATCCAGGGGCGCCCGTCCATTTCGTTGTTCTCGAACCGCTTGGGGCGGTAGTACGAACTGAACACACCGTCCCGGTAGACACCCTCGGATTCCTTGTCCTCCTCCTGGGCGGCGAGTGGGCTGAGGGTGGAACCGGCCAGTATCCCCAGTGTCCCGCCGAGTGCAGCGAGCATGCTGCGTCGCACGGGGTCATGATGGCTGACGGGATCATGATGGTCCGCAGCCTCTGCGGCATGGTCCGGAGCTTCGGTGGCCTGATGTTCACGGGTGGTTTGCTTTTGCATTGGACGGCTCCGTTTGGGCTGCATCGCCGGTCGAATATAGCAGCCTGGAGGGAACGGGGGCGGGACGCCCCCGTTCCCGGGGAGAACATGAGTACGCCGTATGTCGTCATGCAATTTTCGCATCAGGAGCCGCGCAACTATGAATTACACTTTGGAACAGCGGCTTTGGGAGATTCAAAATGACCAATCATGCAGTTCGGACCCGGATAAGGGGCCTTACAGGAACTCGGACGCGTTTGGTCCTGCCCACCGTAATGGCCGTTGCCGGAATGCTGGCGGGCGACCTGGCCCTGGCCCAGGACGATCTCATGTTCGAAGAGATCGTGGTCACCGCCCGGAAACGCACGGAGAACCTGCAGGAAGTCCCGTTGTCGATCACGGCAATCTCCGGCGAAGAGCTGGAGAAAGCCTCGGTCTATGCGCTCGATGACCTGGCGGAGATCACGCCCGGATTGACGTATCAGAACATCGGCGCCTTCAATACCCCCACCATTCGCGGATTGGGGCAAACCGACCAGATCGGTCTTCAGGCCAATGTGGGCGTATTCATCGACGGCGTTTTCCTCAACAACCGCTCGTCGCTGGAATTCGGCGTGCTGGACCTGGAGCGGATCGAGGTCGTCAAGGGGCCGCAGAGCGCGCTCTACGGACGCAACACCTTCGCCGGCGCGATCAACTACGTCACCCGCAGCCCCTCCACCGAAGACGTCGGCGGCAGGCTTTCCGCAGAGATCGGCAACGCCGGGCGTTGGGAGATCGGCGGGTCGGTCAACTTCCCGCTTGGAGAAAACGCCGCGGTGCGCCTTTTTGCCGCGACCAGCGAGTTCGACGGCACGATTACCAACGTGCGCGACGGAGACAAGCTCGGCGGCTACAACGAGCGGTCCTCGTACGGCGCATCGCTGATCTTCGATCCCTCCGAAGACTTGAGCATCAAGCTGTTCGCCGCACGCACCGAAATCGACGAAGACCAGCCGCCGCTCATCATCATTCCGGCGTCCCGCAATAACTGCGGCTCCACCTACAACCTGCCCGATGGCCGCGTATTACATTCGCTGTATTGCGGCGGCCTGCAGGAAGGCGACGCACCCAGCCTCAACGGGTTGGGCAACGGCCAGGCGGGCGATTTCACCCTCGCCTATATCAACGTCGAATACGACCTCGCATTCGCCACGTTGACGGTCAACTTCTCGCACTCCGAGTCGGAATACTCCACCCTGTTCGACAACGTCTCCAACCCGGTCGCCGAGACGCTTCCGCTGGGGCCGTTGGGTTTTTCGGCGCAGTTCTTCACCAATAACGCGGGCGACGTGGCGGAACAGCAGTCCTACGAGGTACGCCTGGCTTCCAACGGCGACGGACCGTTGGACTGGCTGATCGGCGGCGCCATGTTCGACACGCTAACGGGCGGCGTCATTTCAAGCATCTCGACCTTGCTGGACAATCCCATGGAGGTGGGCCGCATTTCGTTCGTTCCGGAACGGCTGGATACGGACGTAAAGGCCGCGTTCGGCTCGGTGTCCTACGCCCTGAACGACCAACACAAATTGACCGCGGCGATCCGCTACACCCAGGAAGACCAGTTGGAGGAAAGGACAGTCCAGATCTTCTTCATCCCCAACTTCCCCGAGTCGATGACATCGGCCGCTTCGGATTTCAGCTACGCAACGCCGCGTGTTACCTATGAGTACGCCTGGGATGACGACACGTTGCTGTATGCGTCGGCGGCGCGCGGCGTGAAGTCGGGCGGCACAAACGGTCCCGCATTCGCCGACACGCCGTTTGCAACCTTCAGGGAAGAATCGAACTGGACTTATGAAGCCGGAATCAAGACCTCGATCCTGGGCGGCCGCGGCATATTCAACGCGACCGTATACACCGTCGATTGGACGGATCTGCAGATTACCGCGCCGGCCAGCCTTTTGATCGGCAGCTCGGTCGTTAACGCAAAAGCCGCGACCTCCTCGGGCATTGAGATCGACACCACCATCAACGTTACCGACAACCTCACATTCCGCGGCGCCGTAACCTGGCTGAATCCCGAATTCGACAGCGGCGTGACGGATGGGGCGATCGAGTCCTATTGCGGTCAGCGCTCTCCCGCCTACCCGCCCACCATGGCCTGCAGTACCGACGTGGGCGGCCAGCAACTGCCACGCACGTCCGATTTCCAGTACTACCTGGGCGGCACCTACACCTGGCCGAACCTGATCGGCGGTTTCGACGCCTACGTGCGGTTGGACACCAGCCACCAGGCCGGCAAGTATTCCTTAAGCCTCAACCAGCTCGACCAGGGCGACATCAACCTCACAAACCTGCGCATCGGCCTGGAATCGGAGCGCTACGAGATCGCGCTCTGGGCGGAGAACCTGTTTGACGAGGACTTCAACAGCAGCGTCACTATCGTGACCGACCCGGCGTCCGGCTTCGCCTGCCGCAGTTGCGGCATCACCGTGGCCCGCTTCTTCCCGGGCAACGCGAGGACCTACGGACTGCGCGCCACCTGGCGCTTCTGACAGCGCGGCCTGAGGCGGCGCGCGACGGATGGCGCGCCGCCAGTTCGGAAGCGGCGCCTCGCGCCTACAGGAAGCGGTCGGGGAACCGCTCCATCACGTGCGTGCGGATGAACGACGGCATCTTCGCCGGATCGTGCGTCTTCATGCCCGTCAGATGCACCAATAGCTGCGCCGGATCGCCCGGTTCCACCCCGTACCAGGCGTATTCCGTCACCTTCTGGATCACCGAGTAGTCCCTGCGCGTATCGATCGCCCGCTTCGCCGGGTCCATCAGCTCGTCGCGGTTGACCGTCCAGAAACCCACGTCGCAGCGCGGCTGCTGCGGCCCCGGCTTCTGCGCCGATCCCAGCACCGTATACGTAACCTCGTTGCCCGTGTCGATACGGTGCTGCGAGAACCCGCCCTCCTCGTCCCAGGGCTGCGTGTAGAACGCCGGGTCCACCCCCGGAACGATGATCGACTGGTTGAGCCGGTACACCAGCCGGTCGGCATAGTGAATCGTGGGAATGTCGATGTCGCGGCCAATGTACGGATTGAACTTGCGCGAAACCGGACTGAAGTCCCTCGGATCCACGTGCGTGGTCGTGAACGTCGCCCACATCGTGTAATCGAACTCGCCCACATCCGGCGCCCACGAAGGATCCGCAGGCGTAACGAACACCTTCGCCAGCGTCAGGCGCCCCAGAAACGGATAAGCCGGCTCGCCAGGCGGACAGATCAGAATCCAGCCGTACTGCGCCAGCCAGTAGTAATCGCCGGAGAGGTTCGCCTGCGCCTTTGCGAAAGCGAAGTGGTTGTCATACGGATCGCCCAGATCGTAAGGCCCAGTGTGCTCCGGCACCCAGCGCGGGAGGTCGAATGCGTCCGCAGGCAGGCTCTCCCTGCGCGCATGCTCACTGACCGTCTGGTTGACCTTGCCGCCCTCCTCCTCCTGCGCCATCGAGAAGACGTCCTGCGTACGGATGAGACCGGCAAAGCCGAGGCCAAGACCCGCGGCACCCAGAAATTTGCGGCGAGTAGCCAATTGCGCTTTCAGGCGATTGGACGTTGAGCGGCCTGTTCTGCCCGAGCCAATGCGGGCAGCAGCAAGGCATCCACGGGAATTAGCCTCCGATTCACCGGGTCAATGCCGAGGCTCAGTATTTCCAGTGTGACGGCGCCCAGCAGCGGCAGCGCTTCCTCGTCCCAGAACACCACGGGCGAAACATCCGCCTTGCCGTCAATCCGTATCCAGGTTCTCCCGAAACGGCGCTCAACCCGGCTTCCGTCCGCAAGCATGAAATGCCGAGTGGCGTGAGCATCGACGTCGAGCCGCTCCAATAGCGACGCAGGCAATACCGTGTAGGTCGCCCCCGAATCAACCATGGCCTCGATTGTTTCGAAGCGGTGACCCGAGGGGTCCCCCACCTGGAGCTGCACCGAGAATGTGCCCATGCCTTCGTGACCCCGCATTCAATCGGCCTGATTCAGCGTAACACGGCTCGCAGCAAGGGATACGGCTGAAATCATGCGTATGAATCCCCATTGCCTGGCGGCGCCAATACCGGATGAACCCGGAGCTTTATCAGGGGGGCCAGGCGGTGAACCAACGGATTCGGAAGGCGCGGGAAACCGAAAAGTCCGGCAAGCGCCTCAAGTTGGCCGAAACGTCGGCCGAAGCAGCGACCCGAGCATGCGGCCTACTTGAGAAACGGGATGCTCAGCAGGTAGTTCGGATCCTTGTCGTCCGCCGCGCGAATGGTCGCCACGATCACCATGATGAACCAGAAGACCACGTAGCCGATGAGCAGCGGGAGACCGATCAGGACGATCACGAGAAGTCCCATTCCGATCATGTAGATCGTCGAACTGATCTGGAAGTTGAGCGCCGCCTTGCCGTGGCGATCGATGAGCTCGGACTCCGGTTTCTTGATGAGCCAGAACACAAAGGGTCCGATCACGTTGCCAAGCGGGAAGACCATCCCGGCAAGTGCCGAAATATGCAGCAGGAGGGACCACGTACGTTCATCGCTTGTGGAAGCTGGCGGGGTGCTGACAGGCGTATCGGTCATGGTGCGGCATACTCTTGCAGGTACTTTGAAGACACTATAACTGCCCTCCCGGCTAAGCCAAAGCCGAGGCCCGCGGCGCCCGGAAATCTGCGGCGAGTGGCCAATTGCGCTTTCAGGCGCTTGAATCGCGTATCGCATCGCGATACACTTCCGCAAGATGAAATTCGCGCACAAGGGATTGCGCCGATTTTCCGAGCGAGGCGAAACACGCGGATTGAATCCCGGTCATCTGGCCCGCATCCGCAGGCTGCTGACTGCCTTGCAGGACGCGGGCCGGCCAGCGGATTTAGCCCATCCGGCCTTCCGCCTGCATCCACTGAAGGGCCGGCGGTTGGGTCAGTGGAGCATGCGCGTATCAGATAACTGGCGCATCGTTTTCCGTTTTCGAAGCGGCGAAGCGGTGGATATCGATTTGGTTGACTATCACTAACAACTATCAGGAGGCAACATGCAAATGATAGACCCCGCACATCCCGGAGAAATTGCCCGCGACAACATGGAAGCGGAGGGCTGGACCGTCACCGAATGTGCATCGAGGCTGGGAGTTTCGCGAATCACACTATCGCGCTTGTTGAATTGCCGAGCTGGCGTTTCCGCGTCAATGGCGCTTGCCCTGGAACGTATAGGCTGGGGCACGGCCGAACACTGGGTGCGTATGCAGGGCAGCTATGATCTGGCACGCGAACGCCAGCGGCAGGCGGCGGCATGAAGGAGGGCCCGATCACCCCACAATGAGATCAACTCTAAAGCTTGCGGCGCTCGCAACCGTGCTTGTGCCCGCGGAAACCGACCGCTAGCGCGCACCTACCATGACCATGCTTACATTCCACCAACGCCTGACTGATTTCCACCGCGTCTGGCGCTCCATCCTGCTGCTGCTTTTCCTGGCGGCGGGCACGGCGCATGCCGAAAACGAAACGCGCTACGAGCTCGATGTCGGCATCGAACCAGCCACTCACCAACTCAACGTGTCCGCCGTCGTCGAACTGCCGCCGGAGTTTGCCGGACGCACGGTCGAGTTTCTCCTGACGTCGGCCCTGCAGATCGACGACTCCGACCCCAGCGTGACCCGCCTGCCCTACGAGCAAGGCGGCTTTACCGGCATCAACGGCTCCAGCGCGGTGCTGGGGGCACTCGACGCGATCGCGCGCTACCGGGTCACGCTGCCCGAGGGCTCGAGCACGCTCAAGCTCAGCTAGGGCGGCACACTCAACTTCCCGCTCAGCTCCCCGGAGGAGGAATACGCCCGCGGCCTCTCGGAAACCGCCGGCACGGTCAACGACGATGGCGTCTATCTTGCCGGCGGAACGCTCTGGTACCCGTACTTCAGCGACGAGTTGGTCAGCTTCGAGCTCACGGCCGCGGCGCCCGACGGCTGGCGCCTGATCAGCCAGGGCAACGGGTCTTCGCGCGACCCGGCTGGACAGGCGCACTGGGATTCGGGCGGCCTGGTGGACGAGATCTACCTGGTCGGCGGTCCGCTGACGCCGTACGAAAAAGCGGCCGGCGCCGTCACGGCGCAGGCGTACTTAAGAGAACCCGATCCGGCGCTGGCCGAGAGGTATCTGTCCGCCACCGCCCGCTACATCGAGATGTATCGCTCACTGATCGGGCCCTATCCGTACGGCAAGTTCGCACTGGTGGAGAACTTCTGGGAGACCGGTTACGGCATGCCGTCGTTCACGCTGCTGGGACCGC
The DNA here is from genome assembly GCA_963666765.1 of Gammaproteobacteria bacterium. Taxonomy (GTDB): domain Bacteria; phylum Pseudomonadota; class Gammaproteobacteria; order Steroidobacterales; family Foliamicaceae; genus Foliamicus. The sequence continues at coordinate 123,589 of OY762933.1, read as the reverse complement.
AGATCATCCGCTTCCCGTTCATCCTGACATCTTCCTATCCCCACGAGATCCTGCACAACTGGTGGGGCAATTCGGTGTTCGTCGATTACCCCACCGGCAACTGGTGCGAAGGACTGACGGCCTACATGGCCGATCACCTGATGAAGGAGCAGGCGGGCCAGGCGGCGGAGTACCGGCGCGACACGCTGAAGAAATACCGCGATTTCGTCCGTGACGGCCGCGATTTCCCGTTGACCGAGTTCCGTTCCCGGCACAGCGCCGCCACCGAAGCCGTCGGCTACGGCAAGACGCTGATGGGGTTTCACATGCTGCGCCGGCAGCTCGGCGACGAAGCGTTCACGACGGCGCTGGCGCGCTTTTACCGCGAGCACCGCGGCAGCAAGGCCAGCTTCGGCGATATCCGCGCGCAACTGGAACAGGTATCCGGCCGGGACCTTGAGCGGTTCTTCGAACAATGGGTGGAACTCCCCGGCGCGGCCGACCTGCGCCTCGATGCGGTCGAGGTCCGGACCACAAACGGCGGTTTCGAGGTGACCGGCGTGCTGCGCCAGGTCCAGGCCGGCACGAAATTCGCATTGCAGGCGCCCTTGTCCCTCACCACCGCCGATGGACTTCAGACCCAGGTGCTGAGCGTGACCGGGGAAGCGACGCCATTCTCGTTCGGGACCGCCGCCCGGCCCCAGCTACTGGAAGTGGACCCGCAATTCGACCTGTTCCGGCTGCTGGATGCGCGCGAAACCGCACCGTCGATCGGCCAGGTGCTCGGCGACCGCAAGCTCCTGGCCATCCTGCCGGCAGCCGCTGACGAAGCGACCCGCGCCGCATATCGCGAGATGGTCGAACGCTGGCGAAGCCCGACGCAGGACATGACGATCGTGCTCGACAGCGACATCGACGCCGATGAACTGCCGGTCGACGCCGCCGCCTGGGTCCTGGGCCGGGACAACCGCTTCGCCCAAGCGCTTTTTCAGTCGGACCCCACGCTGGGACTGACGGTCAGCGACACCGGCCTTAAGTTCAAGGGCCGGGCGATACCCGCCGCCGGCCATTCGACCGTGGCGGTGCGCCGGCATCCCACGAACGTCAACAAGGCGGTCGGCTGGATCGTCGTCGATCCCGTCGAAGCCTTCCCCGGAATCGCGACCAAGCTGCCCCACTACGGCAAGTATTCCTACCTCGCTTTCGAAGGCGACGAGCCGGCCAACATCGCCAGCGGCGAGTGGACCAACAGCGATTCGCCGCTGCGCGTGGACCTGTGCAGCGCCGAACAGCGCGCCGCCGCGACCCCGCCGGCCCGCAAACCGCTCGCCGAACTCCCGGCGGTCTTTTCCGAAGAACGGCTGCAACAACACGTGGACTACCTCGCCTCGCCCGAGATGGAAGGCCGCGGGCTGGGCTCAGCACAACTGGAAGAAGCCGCCGCCTACATAGCCGGCGAATTCGCAGACGCCGGCCTTGCAGCCGCCGGCGACGACGGCGGCTATCTCCAGGGCTTCACCGTCGTGGAGGGTGAAGACGGGCAACCGCACCGGGTCCACAACGTTATCGGCTACCTGCCCGGGACCAATCCCGCCTATGCCGACCAAGCCGTATTGATTACCGCCCACTACGACCACCTCGGACGCGGCTGGCCCAATGCCCGGCAGTCGGATGCCGGCCGGATCCATCCCGGCGCCGACGACAACGCCAGCGGCGTGGCCGTACTGATCGAACTGGCGCGCAACTTCGCCGCCGGAGCGCCCCCCGAGCGCAATCTCGCATTCGTGGCGTTCAGCGCCGAGGAAGCCGGACTGCTGGGCTCACGCGACTACGCGGAACATCCGCGCCCCGCGCCGCTGGAAGGCATCGTGGGCGTCATCAATCTCGACAGCGTGGGACGGCTGGAAGACCAGCCGATATCGGTACTGGCCACCGGCAGCGCAATGGAGTGGCCGTTCGTGTTCCGCGGCGTCAGCGCCGTGACCGGCATCCCCAGCGAGAGCATCGCCGGCGCCGCCGCATCGTCAGACCAGCAAAGCTTCATCGAGCGCGGCGTACCCGGAGTGCAGATCTTCACCGGCACCCATCTCGACTATCACCGCCCCACCGACACGCCCGACAAGGTCAACGCCACCGGCATGGTCAAGGTCGCGACATTCGTCAAGGAAGCGACCGGCTACCTGGTTCAGCGCGAGGAGCCCATGGTCCTTGCGGGCAGCGCGGCAGCCGCGGGTTCCGAAGGTTCCGAGGGTTCCGAGGGTTCCGATGACCAGCCGGCCAACACTGAAGGACAGCGACGCGTGTCTTTCGGGACCGTGCCGGACTTCACCCACAATGCCGACGGCGTGCGGGTGGAATCGATGGTACCCGGTTCCCCGGCCGAGCTGGCCGGAATACAGGCCGGCGACGTACTCGTGGAGATGAATGGTGAGACCGTGGCCGGCCTCGGCGCTTTCTCCGATTTCCTCAAGACGCTGGCGCCGGGCGATGCCGTTACCACGACGCTACTGCGCGATGCGCAAACGATCAACGTGGTTGTTACGGTGGAGGCACGCTGAGGGTTCGCCCGGCGGACAGGTCAGGATCCAGCCGTACTGCGCCAGTCAGTAGTCGTCGCCTGAGGAATTCGCCTGCGCGTTTGCGAAGACGAAGTGATTGTCGAAAGGATCGCTGGGATCGTAGGGTTCGGTGCGGTCCGGACCCAACGCGGTAAATCCTACGTATGGGCAGGCAGGCGCTTCCTGCGCGCCTGCTCACTGACCGTCTAATGCACCGACTCGTCTTCCTTCTGAGCCGTCGAGAAGACCTCCCGCGTGCGGATGAGGCGACCTTTCGTAAAAATGACCAAGTCTAAGTGCTTCTAGTGAAGCAATGCCCTAGGGCATGACCCTCACTCCACCGCGCCGGATAGTAGCCCGCGACGTTTAGCGGACGAAAACATCGAGAGAATTCGGAGTCAGGGCGTGGCTTGGGCCAACGTTTCGGCGCAATGTATCAAGAATTTCTCGATCGTTGGAAAATCACTTGCAAGTTGTTGTGCATGCATCGCTTCGTACTGCCCACTGTGTTTGTTCATATTGCCCTTCGCATGAATGTCATTAATTACGTTCTTGCAGTCGTTCCGCAGGCCCCTATCAGTAGTGAACTGTCCTACCTTTGAATTGAGAAAGCTATTAAACGAGGTACCGTCATTTTTCCCCATTTCTGTGGCCAGGCTTTCAAGCAACGTCCAGGTTCCAACGTACGCGAGCACCGGATGGTCAATTAAGGAGATGCTACAGAGAGAACTGTAAAGACGAAAAAACTTCTTGTTGCGTAACTTGTCCAATGACTTATTGAGGTCCTCAGAGAAGGGTATTTCCTTCCCGGCCTTGGGATCGCGCTTTAGTCTGCTCTTCTTCCTAGGTTTGCGTCTAGGTTTGGGGTCAGGTGTTGCCTTACTCTTTCTGAAGTTGGTTGCTTGCTGAACGTAGTCCTCTTCGACATGCGGCGGTCTAGCCGTAATTTGCGACTTAATCGCTCGGTACAAAGACTCCATACTGATGTCGAAGCCTGTTTTCATGAAGTTAACCGGGAAGTCATTGAGATGAATCTCGCCATATATGCGTTGTGAGGCATACTTGTTTGACGTTCCCAGCAAAACTTGTGGCTTGTTTTGCCGCCCACCCCCACGGGTCCCGTAAATCACCCGGTGGTTGCGGAGGAGCCGAATGCCGGAACCATGATAGGAACCTGGATTCGTAATCATGATGAAGCCCCTTACGGGCTTTTTGTCATGAGTAAAATTAAGCTGTTTTTTCCACTTAACTGGTGTTCCCGACAGCTTGTCGCCATTCTTATTGACGCGCGGATAAACCAAAGGTGATGGTTCGTCCAATTGAGCTCCCGTGGTTTGGAGAATCAGATGGTCGTGCTCGATTTCTATGAACACATTCCGGAACTTGTAGAAGGTTTCTTGAAGATACGGCAACACTGAATCTTCGAATTGCTTGTTTTGATCAGCTAGGAGCTTGCGCCGTAGGATAGTTCTTTGGGGTCGTTAGCGGATTCGCCCCCGTCTGGGAGTGGATTCACTTTTCCCCAAGCATTTTTCGGGGGCGTGCGCCACGAATCCGGCCGATCGGGCCGCTCCGCGCGGCTCATTGGCCTGGTGAGCAGGCCCTGTGGGGCTGATTTCCCTCGCTTCACGCCGCCTGAAGCCCCGGCATCCGCTTGATATTGAGCGCCAGACACACGAGGGCCCACTCGCCTCGAACCTTGCGCAGACCGCGCACACTGAACTGCCGAAAACCCATCGACTGCTTGATCCAGCCGTTAGGCGCCTCCGAAAGCCACTTGCGCCGGGCATACTGCGCGCGGCCTTCCTCACCCGCCAGCTTCTCCGCCATGCGCGCTTTGGCCGGATGCGCCTCGGCGTCGGTCTCCGCCGCTTTCTTGCCCTCCCGGCCCAGGGCCACGCAGCCGTCCACACCCCGATCCTCCAAGGCCGACAAATCCCGCTCGTTGCAATACCCCGCGTCCGCCAACAGCCGCTCCGGCACCGCCCCATACGCTGCCTTCACCTCGTCCAGGCGCGGCAGCAACTGACCCTGGTCGCTGGCGTTCGCCGTCACCTGAGCCGCCACAATCAACTGATGCGCATCATCCACCGCCAACTGCGCGTTGTAACACTGCTGAAAACCCTCCGATGAGGTCTTCATGATCCGGCTCTGGGAATCCGTGAAGTTGCTCTGCACCTTCTCGTCCGGCTCCCCGTATGCGCGCTTGTACGGGCGGCCGCCCTTCGGGTTCCGCTTTTTGCCCGGTACGCGCCCGCGCGCATCGTCCTTCTCCCGCTGAACCGCCTCCAAACGCGCCTTCGCCTCGCGGATCGCCTTGAGACGGTCTTTGCGCCGCTTCAACTCCGAAGGCATCTCGTCACCCCGAACGTCCACCCCAAAACGCTCGTCCTCTGCCGCGTCCAACGCGCCCGCACGGCCCACCAGCGCCTCAATCTCCGCCTCAAGGCGCTTCTCCTCGGCCACCATCCGCCCATAGCTCATCGCCTTGCGCTTGGAGGCGGACGCTCGAACCTTCGTCCCGTCAATCGATAACGTCCCGAAGCGAACCGCACCCACCGCGCCCGCCAAACAAACCACCTCCACAAACAAACGCTTGAAATCGTCCAGATGACGGCGCCGAAACTCGCAAATCGTCCGGTGAGATGGAAAGTTGCCGGCCCCCAAAACCCGAAACGCCACATCCTCCTCCAGCTTGCGAGCCAAAGCCCGCGAGGAAAACACACCCGTGGCATACCCATAGATCAAAACCTTCAGCATCATCAAAGGCTCATACGGCGACTTGCGACGGCCGTCGCCCTCATACGGCGCGTAAAACACCCCCAAGTCCAACCCGTCCACCAGGTCGCTCACATGGTGCGCCAAATGACCCGCCGGCAGCCAGTCCTGCAAAGCTGGCGGCATCAACAGCATCTGTTCGGGATCATACGGGCGAAATGTCGTCGGCATCTCTTCTAACCCTTGGCCTTAAACTTCCCCCATTATCGCCGTTCCTACGGCGCAAGCTCCTAGGTCGCGCAGACTATCTTTGATAGTGATTCTTGTGTAATGTTTCTTTTGCTCTTCCGGGCTGGTGCTAACTTCAATTCTTGTATTGCCCGACGCGAGAAGCTGGTCAAGATCAAACGTGGTCGTCAATTTCTCCGGTGACCCCAATGCGGATGTTTCGATTGTCCACCGGTTAGAAAACCAAATTGCCGAGGATTTCATTCCAATGCCGTATACAGAAAGGCTGTCCCGATTCGGGCCGGACTTCCGTCCATGACCCATGCGGATCGCTCTTTGAAAATTTTCCCGATTGATTCCACCGGCGTTGTCTTCAATAGTGATCTGCTTCTCCGTTGATGAAATAACAATCCTTACTTTCAGCTCTGGTTCCGATCCCTCAATTGCCTTTATCGCGGAGCGCATGTCTCTAAAGGACTGAACCGAGTTATCGACAAACTCGGCAAGCGCTGTTTCTATTCCGTAGGATTGACGCTGCAGGATCTTGTACAGCTGCATTTCCGGCGAAACGTCTACTTCAAAATTCTTCCTTGCCATCATGCGCCCCCTGTTGCGTTTCCTGTGAAGTGAAGTCTTCTAATATTCGACGCAATGTGCTCGACAACTTTGGCATTGACAGCGTTACCAATCGCTCTGAACGCAAAGCTATCCACCGCCGGAATCTCCTTTAGATCATGCAGATTCTGGAATCTTGCCGCTTCGCGTTTCGATAGGTAGCGCATTTCAGAACCAATTATGGGCACTTGCGTCGCTGTCATTGCGACGAGCGACGGAAGTGTACGCGGTTTTGCGACACGTATCCCAGATGCGCGGAATTGCAGCAGGTGTTGGCCTAATACGCGCTTCCTACGGTCTCCTCTCCATTCAAGTAATTGCCAGCTGTTGTAGCGTTTATCAAAGTTAATGTGCCATTCGTCCAGCCACGCTTTGTTTCTCTTGTAACAATCTCGACTGAATTCCACCGATTGCGTTAACCAAGTAGGCACCCTGCGCTGTTTTCTGCAATAGCTTGGCATTCTTTCTAGTGCTTCATTCCAGTTGGCACAATCGCGCAGCGGTTGTCCGTAAGCACCGCGGAATTGTCGCAAATCGTTCAAATCCGTTTTAGAGAAATCCAGAGGATATGTCGCGCCAAATTCGGGCGCTGCAATGGACTGGATTGGCATTTCTGCCGGCAGCACACAATTCGTCAGCAATTCCTGCCACTTCTTAAGCTGATCGTGCTTCTTCGGTTCCACTGGCTTGTATGAGTGTGGGGCGTAGCCGAGGAATTCAGATAGATGCTTCGGCTTTCGGGCTGAGGGCCAATCAAACACGCGAGTCACGTCAAAACTCAAACTGGCCACGATGAATAGCCGTTTCCTGTTTTGTGGAACCGCCACATCAAGTGGAGATATGACTTTGTGCTCGAGTTTGTATCCCAGCTCTCTTAGGGTGGTGTTTATGTAGTTCCAAACTGAACCGTTTGCCACCGTCATCAGTCCGGGTACATTTTCCAGAATCAGAAATTCTGGCTTCCTGTGCTTTGTGATCCGCACTACATGCTCAATTAGCCTCCCAGATTTTGGGCATCTACCGCCTTCTTTTGATCCTGCAAGCGAGAAGGGCTGACAGGGGAAGCCGGCGCACAGAACATCATGCGAGGGTATCGCCTCAACATGTATTTCCGTTATGTCACCTTCTGCTCTAAGTCCATGGTTGGCCTCATACAAATCTCGTAGCCGCCGGTCAATCTCGGATGCAAAGACACATTCAAATCCCCCAGCCTTAGACAGACCATGATGAAACCCCCCAAGCCCTGCGAAGAGATCAATGAACTTAAGATCAGTACTCATCAAGCAGTCTCTGAAGATTTAGCCCAGACAAGAACTTTTCTATTGCTGAATAACGTTTTCGAAACTGAATGTCGTTGGCTGCTTGCTCTCTAAATTGGCGAACCTGATCAGAAAGCACTTGCAGCGGACCGTGAGAACCAGTTCCTTCGCGAATGTCCAGAAACTCGCAAAGTTTTGATATGCGCGGCGAGCAGACCTTGAAATTATTGCGAGCGACTCGTGACAGAAAGTCCTTGTTCAGGGGTCTTGTCGCGTGTGCGTCTATCTCCTGGGAATACGCGGAATTAAAGGCATCACAACACGTAATTAGCGTCAGGCCCTTTTGCTTCATGCGCTGTCGCACACGGCGAGCAATTTCTGCGTTCGGCAAATCCATTCCCGGGCAAGTTTATCATATATATAATAACTAAGGATCATTAATCGTGTTTTTACGATAATTGTGGCTGGTTTCAATGCTTGTGGGCGTAGGACTCCACCGTGCCCCCTGATCCGAGCTACTTTGGATTTAAGAGGATGAGTCCTGTGGTGTGACGCGAAATCGACCAGCACAGAGGTGGGATGGGGCGTTAAAGATTGGCGAGATGATCTGGGTTCTTGGACGGTTTAGAGAGTTCTTGCCCCGCAATATGCGCATATGCCAAAACTAGAGAGCTGATTGACTCGGGCACGGAGGAAATAAAATGTCGTTCATCGCTGGCAGCAAAGACGATAACGCTAAGTCTCCGGTGAGCTTCCAATAACAAGGGGCTTTCGTCTGGGAGCCTCGCCCAACAAGAAGAATAACAATGGGCTTGTCCAACATCACGAACCGTGAGCCGGTGCTTGCGGCAATCGAGGAATACGACGGCATCGGCCGCGAACCGTTCTTAAAGAAATACGGCTTTGGCCGTTCTCGCCGCTACTGGCTCGTTCACGACGGAAACCGATACGACTCCAAAGCCATTGTCGGCGCGGCTCACGGCTACGCTGTGCCGGATCTGGGGCCGATGCGGGCGCAAGATTTCAGTGGCGGCACGGCAACGGTTAAGCGAAGGCTAGAGCAGTTGGGCTTTCGGGTCGAATTGGATAGCCCGTCCATGTCAGACGGCCAATTGACATCCGAGCGTTTGACGCCGGGCGAAATCTATACGCGCGCCGGCCTGAGCAGGCTATTCGGCATAAGGGATGCGACGATTCGCACTGGAGTATTCCATCCAAAAGGAACCGCCTCGGTCTGGCTTTTTATCACCGAGAACAAGCCAGGCGACCGCACGCCCTATCTTGATCGCCTTGAAGGTGACACGCTGCACTGGCAGGGACAAATGGCGGGACGCACCGACGCTTGGATAATCGAGCACTACGCCCGAGGCCTGGAAATACTCGTTTTTTTCCGGGAGAGCAAGAACGAATACCCCCCATATGGCTTCCGATACCTTGGGCCGTTTGCTTACATTAGCCACACTGGACGCAGGCCCACCAATTTCGTGCTGCAGCGCGTTAGCAGCCGTATCGAAACCATTTCATGGGACGCTGCAGACGATGACGCCTTCGACCCGGCAACGGTCGATGACGCACGACAACGGACTATGCGATCGATCGCGCAACGCCGCGGACAGAGAGCGTTTCGGCAATCTTTGCTTCGCGCGTACGAAAGCAAGTGCGCGATTACAGAATGCTCTGTTCCAGATGTTCTGGAAGCGGCGCATATCTACCCGTACCAGGGCCCGCAAACGAACCATGTAACCAACGGACTTCTGCTCCGCGCCGACATTCACACGCTGTTCGACTGCGGCCTGATAACCATCGATCCCGATAGCTTGACGGTTCTAGTAAAAAAGCAACTCCGGGACAGCAACTATTGGGGCTACAAGAACCAATCCCTGCGCGTGCCGCAGGATCCAGCCGAGCAACCAAGCGCCAAGGCACTACGAATGCGTTTCATCGCTTGCGGCTTTTGAGGCTCACACTGGTAATCGAAGGATTTTGCAGAGAGGCTAACCAACTTCAATGCAATCAAGTCGATCAATACGGCGTCCGTTCGCAAAGTACTCAATCGTGATAGTCTTCCGTCGCAAATTGAGTTCTACAAATGCGCCGAGCTGGTATCCGCATACGTGCTCAGGATAAGTGGTCTCATCAACGGATAGGGTAACTTGTTCCCCATCCAGGTGACTTGACCTTGTCAACGCCATAAGTCGCGCACGATCGCGATTTTTCTTTTTTTCAGTCTGGACGGCTTTGGTCATTTCAATGGCAATTATGTTGTCCTGTTCAGGAATCTCTGCTCGGCTATGGAGAATCAAGTCGCAAGTGACCTTGACTCCTTTCCTTTTGTCACCAAGTATGGTCTTGACTCTGCCGTATTGTTTGCGATTGTTCTCCACGTCCGCGTAATAGCCCGTCATATGGTTTCGAGCTAGCACCTCCATTCTCTGTGCAAGTCGAGCACAAACACTTCGCTCGCTCACATCGCTAAGAATATATATCGCTTCCTCGCTAGCAAGAGAATCAATTGCTTTTAGGACAATGCCTATCAGTTTTTCTCTACACATCAGCTTGGCTCATTGCGTATTTCACTTGAAAGTTACCGGTGATTTGCGCCAACCTTTGGCGCTGAGATTAGACGTAAGGAGACTCTATTTCTTGCTAGAGGCTATCTCATAAATACGAACAGGTTATGTTACTTTGTTGATCCCGATTATGCGGATAGTCGGAGATTCTCATGGCGCAAGACCTCACCGATGCCCAGTGGGCCTTCATCGAGCCGTTGCTTCCCGAGCTGCCCCGGCGCGCCGATGGGCGGGGGCGTCCCTGGCGCGATTCGCGGGAGGTGCTCAATGGGATCCTGTGGATTTTGCGCACCGGTGCGCAATGGTCGGAGATGCCCAACCGTTATCCGCCGTATCAGACCTGCCATCGCCGCTTTCAGCAGTGGCGCCGATCCGGCGTCATGGATCGGCTGTTGCGCGCCCTGGCCCAGGACCTTGAACAGCGGGGCAAGATCAAGCTCGACGAGTGCTTCATTGATGGCAGTTTCAGCGCGGCCAAAAAGGGGGCGCCGGGGTCGGCAAAACCAAGCGGGGCAAGGGCTGCAAGGTCATGGCGATTGCAGACCGCTCTGGTCTTCCTGTCGCCGTATGCACGGGCAGCGCTTCGCCGCACGAAACCCGATTCGTGCGCGACCTGATCCGCGCAAGCGCCACCCACGGCCGGCCGGACAAACTCATTGGCGACAAAGCCTACGACAGCGACCCGCTGGACCGCGAGTGCGAAGCGCTGGGCGTGACGCTGATTGCTCCGCACCGGCGCAATCGCACCAAGCCGAAAACTCAAGACGGTCGCCCGTTGCGGCGCTACAAGCGACGCTGGAAGGTGGAACGCCTGTTCGCATGGCTGCAGAACTACCGCCGGCTGATCACCCGATTCGAGTATTACGCCGAAAACTTCCTGGCCTTCCTCCAACTCGCCGCGTTCATGATCCTGGCCAAAAAATATTTATGAGATGGCCTCTAGACGGCGCAGCTGGAAGATTCGGCTTTCCGCCTCCCGGCGGCTTGGGGGAAACACCCCGCTCTTCGGTTCTCGGTTCCCTGGGACTGCCAGGTCGAGGCCAAGGGAGTTTGTCTTGCGGCTTCAAACAGCTACTTCTTCTTGGGTGGCGGGGACGGAGGCGCCGGCTTCATCGCGTTCGCGGGCTTGGGAGAAACACCATCCTGAACAGTTACTCGAATCTTACGAGGGGCGGGCGCTAAAGGTGGACGCGGGGGATCCGGTGGACGCTTCATTTTGTCACTCCTCAGTTTCAGAATCCGTCACCATGGGCAAGAATTCTATTGCGTGCGTATTCCAAAGCAAAGTGGCCACCTGTTCTAATCGAAAGTAGCCACGTTCTAAACGAAAGTGGCCAGCTGCCGAAGTAATAATCCCCAGTTGTTGATCTTGATGGTTGGATTGCCGACGCATCCGGACGGCAAAGCCCCCCGTCCAACAGATTGCGCATTTCACGCGAAAGTTACCACTGAAGTGTCCAACTTCAGGGGGTCACTCCAACAACTGGGGAAATTCACTTCGGCATTGACAGCACAAGAGGATGGCCCAGCCCCGACCAAGCCGGAGCCGGACTAGAAAAACTGCCGGGCGCCATCATCTCCCGCGTGTTCACACCGCCGAAGTTCTTCTCAGTTGCAAGGCAAAGTCAATAACAAAACGTATACAGAACTGTGCATCGTCTCTAGAAATTCCCTCTCTCTTTCCCAGCCCCCCAGGTTGGTAAAAATCTCCATTTTGGGTTTGGTGCGTGATCGGCGCAAGCGTCTGAAACCTAAAAAAGGATGCAATATCCACACCCCTTGAGAGAAGCATTAGTAACGATTGGGTCTGCCGCTGAGTGCGTGCAGCCGACTTGGTCAAGTCTCGAAGAACTCCCATAGAAACTTCCTGCCCATCGACATATTCTGGCAACGGAAGAACCTTCCCGCCAATAGTAATTGCACCCAGATAAGCCTCGTCTCGACCGCTCAGCCGAGCCCGATACTTCAAGTAGGTGTACGCCGCCCTCGCCGAAAATTGAACTACCCGCTCGTAACCCTCATCGCGTAGTGCCTCCTCTGCTTCATGCAGTAGTTTTTCCGTGTCATCGTGGCCAATCGCATCCACCAATGAGACAGCCGAAAAATCAACTTGGAGAAGATCCCAACAAACATCATTCAAGAATGCCTGTGCGTTTCTTTGAAACACTACGGCTTCCTCACGCGGCACATTTATTCCAAAGTGTTTAAAGTTAATTCGTGCCTTATTAAGTCTTGTCATCGCTGCCCTATGACCAGGGATTGGTTCACGGCCTTCGCCAACTTTATTCACAAGAGAATCAAACGGCTCGAAGGGCTTTAGCGGAATCTTGAATTGCTCAGCCAAGCAGCGGAGAAAGGCTTCTACCGCGTCCTGCGCAAGGGAAGTAGCAACCCCTGGAGAGTATTGATCAGGACGGCGCAGACAACGTTGTGCTTCGGAGGAAAGAAACTGGCAGAGCGCCAACCTCCTAAGCAAATCTTCTGCCGGCGCTTGTGGCGTAGGGGCGCTCGTGCTATCCATCAATCAATGCAGCTTCAGGTTGGCACCCTTAGCGGCGCTCAAGGGTCCAGCCACCTTGGAACGCATCATAGCGCCAGGTGGCCCCGGTTTCCGTATTCAACAGAAAAGTCGGCATGCCTTCCCCGCCGTGAATCGTCCATTGCGGAGCGACACACGGCGCAGCAGCAGGCTCGGCGGAATCCTGAGCAAACGCACCCGAACCGAAAAGCCATCCGCTCGCCAGCAAAGCCACTGCCGCAAAACCCATCAAAACGCGATTTCTCATTGTGCCTTCCTCCCATACTTATCAGGCCGCGGAATCTTATCAGCGGTAGTGCTGTCGCCCGACACTAAGCGTGCAGCGTGGGCGTAAAGCCGCGCATTCTAAGACAACCACCCTACCTTCTAGCGGCTGGGCCGCCACAAGCCACGGGGCAGGCCTACCGCTCGTCACCTTCACGCGCCCGATAGAGCGCCCTTGATAGAATCCCCCGCCGTGGCGACCGCCACGCATGTGGACAGACTAGGTGGCAGAATCAAATCGCACAAATGCGAATAGGTGGCAGATCGCCTGAAGGATCATTTCTGCCTTTGGTGTAGTCCTCAATTTCTATTCCTATTTCGTTGGAGCGAAGCCAACGGGAAATTCAATGGGGACAGACATCTTTGTTTTGACGCCATGTCTGTCCATCAGTTGGTAGCACCACCGCTTATTTCCGCCGAGAAATGACTATCAACGCCCCCGCGCCGATGACCACTAATCCAAAGCCAATGAGAGGCCCATATTCACGGAAAGCAGCCAGCACGACCTTGCTTGACAGCAAGGCAATGGACAGGCCCGCGATTGAGACAAGTATCGAACCTACGCCGATTAGCCATCGATTCTGTAGCGCGCCCGCCTCGTCTCGCAAAATCTGCCGGACGGTATCGGGCGTGCTGCCTTGAGTTTCACGGATGCCTTTGATTTCAGTGCTTTGTTTCCTGATAGCGTCATCAATATCAGCATACTCTTGGGTGACAGTCTTGAACTGCTGATCAATCTCCTTTAATCGCGTGCCCAGCAACTGCCATGGATATCCGGAATTAATAAGGTTGTCCAGCATTTCTTCGGGTCCACCGCTTACCGACGCGTCCTCCCATTCCGTTTCCTTCATTCCGACCGGCGCGCCCGTGCGCGCTGATCGCAAGTACCCCTTCTGGTGTTGATAGTCTCCTGCGTAGACCCTGTCTGGACTCTCTCCCTCTTGAAGCCTGAGTATTGTGAGTCTGTAGAGGCGCTCCTTGTGGACAAAACGGCGTTCCTGTGCCGATGAGTTCGTAAGCGTCCAATTCAGCGTTCCGAAATACCCCGCGTCGACCTGGGTGGTAGACGCGCCGATGCCTTCCCGCGAAAGATCGGTGGTTGGGCTCAGAATGCCGTGAAGGTCTTCGCCCGGAAAGATCTCTTGAACGGTGTTCCTCGTGAAGTCAAGCGTCTCGTGAGCGGTGACTCCAACCGAGTGTCCCGGCTGGATTCTGATGCCCTTCTTACCGGCGCCCAGTTCAAATTCCTTCCCTGTATTCAGAAACTCTCCCTGCGCTCCTAAACGCAAAATGTATGAGTTTGGACGAATGGAAGACTCGTCACCGTCAACGATTACCGTGCCGAGCAGGCGTGTAAGTTCTACGTCGTTAAGGATTTTGGCCATGATGTCTACGGCGCTTTGAAAGCGCATCCCTTCGATCAGTTAAATCAGCTGATTCATGACCTGCTCTTGAGCATCGGTCCTTGAACTGCAGCGGAGAGAGTTGGCGAAAAACCAGTTTGGTCGGGTTCCATTTCACTCCCAAGACCAAGCTTGCAACTTTTCCCGCCGGTTCGTCAAGCAAGAAAATGATGCATTTGTCGGGCCAAGTTTGGACCACGTTTGATGCGACTTCTGACAAACTTTGAGTAACCCGAGAAACGGAGATCAAGCCAGAGCCAGGGGAGACCTTCACTAGCACTATGCGGCTTTCTCGAATAGCTCGAAGCGCTGCGCCAGCCGATCTCGATCCGAATGGTCTACGGATCGGCGCGGCAAGTGAACCTTCCCTCCGTCCAGCAATTTGGGCGCTTCAAGCATCTTGCCGTCGCGCTGCTCCAAAAGGCGGTCCGAAACGTGCACGCGATAGTCGGGAACGATGCCGATCAGGTAGGCGTCGAAGGCTGCGTGATGGATCTTCGACAGCGGTAGTCCATTGGGCACAACGGGCTGTCCCAACTGCTCGTTGGCGTCAGGAATGATGTGTGCGGCGTCGAGCAACCGTTTCTCCGGCAGTCCGGAAAGCGAACAGCGGCCTCGAAAAGCACTGATCACCGCCTCGCGGAACGACGCCTGGTGAAGCCGCTGCTTGACAGCGCGAAGCGCATAACCGCGCTCCTGGACATCCTGGGAAGCCACAAGTTCCTGCTGATCCTGAGCGCCGAACACGATCCGAGCTTTAAGCGCCCTTGCATCCCAGCCCGCCACATACACCGGCACAATGGCCTGGTAACAACCGGGCGAGATGCCCAAGAAATAGATCACCAGGATCCGATTTTCGTATGCCGCCCGAAGCCATTGGTTGTCGGCGGCGTTCGGGTCATTCCCAATAAAGGCATAGTCGATCGCGTCGTCGCCTTCGAAGATCTGGCAGTGGACATCCCGCTGATCTTCGTACCAGACCCGCCCGCCGGGGCGAGGAAACACAGTCCTGATCGAGAGCAGCTAACGCATGCTCCTCGGCTTGAAGATCCCGCGCTGCGGGTTCACGAGGGGGACGCGCTCATCGTCGAAGGTGAACCCGTCGCGCAACTCCTTTTGCGTGAGGTAATCATGCATCTTGCTCAGGAGCCTGACGCGCTCGAAGGCGGCGAGGCGCATCAGGATGTCGGTGTCGCTGGAGCTCACGCGTTGGTCTTGATTTCAGGGCAGGATGCCTGGTGCGAAAGCTACCGGCTGAAGCGGGTTAGCCACCCAGATCGGACACGGTAACGTGCCGAAAAGCGGGCATCTGTACTTTGCGTTGACACGCTGAATTTGGCTGAATTTGGCTATTGACAGTATTCCGAGTACGCGTTACCTTCTCTAACACTTCCTCCCCGTCGGACTTGCCGCAAGGCCCCGACGGGGTTATTTTTTATGCTTCGGGAACCGGACTACAAACGCGCCGTCTCATTCTTTGACGGCCAAAATCTATTCCATCATGCCAAAGCGGCGTTCGGGCACAATCACCCGAACTTTGATCCGCAAAAGCTCAGTGATGCGCTTTGTAAGGCAAGGGGCTGGGCAAATCACGGCGTTCGTTTCTACACAGGCATTCCCATCGCTGAAAGATCGCCAATGTGGCATGGCTATTGGAATAACCGTCTATTGACGATGAAGCGCAGGGGAATAATTGTCACGTCGCGAACCCTTCACTACCGAAGTGAGCGAGTGGAATTATCCGACGGCTCTTCTCAAGAAGTCTACGTCGCAAGAGAAAAGGGCATTGATCTCCGGCTGGGTCTGGATGCGGTGCGGCTGGCGCGCTTGGGAAAGCTGGATGTGGTCATTATCTTTAGCCAGGATCAGGATCTCGTCGAGGTTGCCCGGGAAATCCGTGCGGTTTCCCGTTCCGAGGATCGGTGGCTAAAAGTCGTCTCCGCATTTCCCTCAGGGTCGCATGCCACTGCTTCGCGAGGCATCGACAAGACTGATTGGTTCAGGATGGATGAGGCGTTCTATAACGCATGCCTGGATCCACGAGACTATCGTCCTGGCCAATTATGAAACGAGGAATGAAACTGTCTTGCCCAGCGCTGCCTGGCCCAAGCGCCGCATGGGAAGTCTGATTTTGTAAGCTGCCTGATGGATCTTCGGCAGCGGTAATCCATCCATTGGGCACAACGGGCTGTCCCAACTGCTCGTTGGCGTCAGGAACGAAGTGTGCGGCGTCGAGCAGCCGTTTCTCCGGCAGTCCGGAAAGCGAACAGCGACCCCGATAGGCACTGATCACGGCCTCGCGGAACAACGCCTGGCGAAGCCGCTGCTTGACAGTGCGAAGCGCATAACGGCGCTCCTGGACGTCTTAGTTCCAGCTGATCCTGAGCGGCGGACACCCAGCCATTCAGATACACCCATGGATTCAGCGCCTTGCTGCGAGCAAGCCGTGCGCCTCATTCTTCAATCGGCCCCCAGCCGTTATTGGCTTCCAGCCAATTCCGCAGGGGCTCAGGCTGCTTTTGTTGTCCCTCGTAACGACTCCTCACTGAAGAGTGCACGGCAGAGCCCTCGGGAATCTTCCGCACTTTTGCGCCGAGCAGCTTATAGAACGCCTTATATGAACGGTGGGCGCCCGCAGTGTGATCTTCCAGCAGGCTTTGGCGCAAGTGTGGCTCGAATGAGAGGCCGTGGTCCTCCGCCTCGCGCGCCATCCACGCCAGCGGGATATCACTTAGGAGTTTTCCTTCCCTTGGTTTGCAGCCGCCGCCCACATCGCCATGTACGCCCGCGAACCACACCTGCTTCATGCTCATGGCCTCCTTTGCGCTCCAGAGGGTCGGCTCGAAATCTTCCCGCTTTTCGTCAATCGCTACGGCGTGGCGCGCCACCTTCACGTTGGTTCCGATCTCTACGTCATAAAAGAGATCGTTCTGATCGACAAATGCAAGCACTCGGGTTGGGATGCCCAGCGCCCCGACGGTATCCCATACCCCGACGAACCGGACGATCCCGCGGTAGCCGCTCTCGGAACGGACGCTGTGCTCCCGGCGCCAGGCCTGGGCATCGGCCGACCCTGGCTTGATCGAGTTCTTCTTGTAGAAGGCGAATGCGTCGGGAATCATCTCCGCATTCCCGCGTTTGAGGATTCCGCACTTGTTGAGGAACCCGCCCAGCGCCCGCACGGTATAGGCCCCACGGCTGAAACCGAACAGGAAGATGTCGTCGCCGGCGTCGTAGTTATGAACGATGAAGCGGTAGCAGTCCTGGACGTTCTTCATCAAACCCAGGCCGCTTACACCGCCGCGTACCTTGGCGTAGTAGCTGCCGATGCCCCAGTCGTAAAACACGACTTGTTGTACGCCGTCGTCATCCTCGGGCCGGATCGCTTGCGTTACGCGGTTGATTGGACCCGGAAAGGCAGCTTCAAGCTCGGCATTCGACGCATCAAGGGTGGCCGGCTGCGGTTGCGCCTGACCGACACAGATTGGGAAAGGAACCGGCGGTCGCTGTCGCTGGGTGCGGACGTGCGGGTGCGCGGGCTGCAAAAGGCGGTGGCGCCCGTGATGCAAAGAATCACGGAGTTGCCCGAGGGGCTTGAAGAGCTGGTCAGTACGTATTCGCAGCCGAGCAAGATATTCGAGCAGAAACTCAAGGAAAAAATGAAGTCGCTGGACGCTCCGGCGCAAAAATTGCTGGGCGTTGTATTCGGCAGTCGTGACGCGGAGGGTCTGGCCGAGGGTCTGGCTGGCGCCGTGTTGGACGCGACGCGCTTGAGGACGGAAAACTGGGCAAAAGTGCTGGACGGCGAGGTCGATGCCGTCCTTGAAAAAGCCTTTGCGACGGTCGAATTTGCGTCGGATCGTGCAGACGATATCGCCAAGCTGGTGAGGCGCAAAGCGCGCGACGCTCTTGAATCGCTGAACGACGAAATGGAAGAGAAACTCGCGGTAGTGCTGGAGGTCCAGGGGAGCACCGAGACCATTGCTGCAGCGTTGGCGCAGTTTGCCGAAGCCCGCGAGGATGCGGCGGCGGAGGTGGACAAAACGGCGGCGGCTTTGATGTCGCCTTTCAAGAAGCTGCTGACCCATTACCGCGCGATGGAAGAACGACTCCAGGGTGCAGTTAACGGCGTGGCGAAAGCAAAGCTCGCGGCGCGATTTGCGCGGGTCGTGGTTCGCGAGAGCAAGACGAAAGCGCTGCTGGTATTCGACCTGAATCCGGAGAATGCGCAGGCGGGGGAGCTCTATCGCGAGATGCTGGCCGGAGACTTCCGGGCAGCGATGAAGGCTGCCGCCGACAGCCCGGACGGCGCCATTACTCTGCGGGACAGCGTATTCAAGCAGGTGTTCGACGATGACGAAGAGTCCGGGATTACGTTCAACCTGTTCGGCCTGGAATTGGGTTCCGAGCGCAAGCTCTCGGCGCAGATCAAGGTGGAGCATGACCTGGGCGGACAGATCAATGTTCTTGAAGCGGAAGCATCAGTCTCGGAGGAAGCGGTCGCTTTCGGCGAGAAGCAGTCGATGCGCGTGGACAGTCTGTTGAACTTCGTGACCGCCACCGAGTCGGCGGACGCATTGGCGGTTCAACTGAACTACACGGACGCTAGCAGCCTGTCGGACTTAGGGGCTGTATTTTCTTACAATTGGGTCGGTCCAGGCCATAGGGTAATCGAGATGCCGAAGTTTGTGGAGCGGGATTCGAGCCAAGCCTACCTTTTGCCTCCGGACCTTCGCGAGTGGGTTGCGTCGGACGACTTGGCGCATTTTGTTCTGGAGGCGGTGGAGCGGATTCCGATGGAATCGTTCAAGGTGAACGAGCGGGGCACGGGTTCGGCGCAGTATCACCCGCGGATGATGCTGGCGCTTTTGATTTACTGCTACGCGCACGGGATATTCGGTTCGCGTCGGATCGAGCGGGCGACGTATCGGGACATTGGGGTTCGGTATGTGACAGCGAACTGTCATCCGGATCATGACACGATCTGCACGTTTCGGCGGGAGAACTTCGAGGCGGTGGGGGAGGCGTTTTTGCGGGTATTGCTGATGGCGCGGGAGTTGCAGTTGCTGAAGGTGGGCACGGTGAGCGTGGACGGGACGAAGGTGGACGCCAACGCGAGCAAGCGCAACAGCCTCCGTCGGGATCGCGCCCATGCGCTTCGGGAGCAGTTGCGCGGAGAGATTGAGGACTTGCTGGGCCGCGCGGAGCGTGCGGATGCGCAGTCGGGGCCGGATGCGGAGAGTTTGCCGGAAGATTTGCGGCGTCGCGAGAAGCTGAAGGCGAAGCTGGATCGGGCGTGCGCCAAGTTGGATCGCCGTGCGCGTTCGCAGGCGGCGTTGGATCGGGCGGCGTATGAGCGCAAGGTGGCGGCGCGCGACAAGCGCGAGGGCCGCGCCAAGGGCGCGAAGATCAAGGAGCCGGGTAAGGAGCCGAGGCCGGAGGAGCAGATCAACCTGACGGATTCGGACAGTGCGCTGATGCGCAAGAACAAACGCAGCGAATGGCGTCAGGCGTATAACGCGCAGGCGGTGGTGGATGCGCACGGAAGCCAGTTGGTTTTGGGTTCGCGGGTGAGTTCCTGCGCGAGCGATAGGCGCGAGTTGGTTGCGGATGTGGAGACGATTCCCAAGGCGTTGGGCGAACCCGGCCGGGTGTTGGCGGACAACGGCTATGCGTCGGGTTCGCAGGTGGCGCGGCTGGAAGGCCGGGGCCTTAAGGTTCTGGTGGCGGTCGGGACGGAGGATCGTCGCCGTGCGCATGATTTTCGTCCACCGGTTGAAGGCCAGGCGGCGAAGGAGCCGAAGGCGGAATGGCTCAAGCGGATGAAGGAGAAGATGGAAACAGAAGAGAACCGGGCGCTGTATCGCTTGCGCAAGCAGACGGTGGAGCCGGTGTTCGGGATCGTGAAGGAGGCGATGGGATTTCGGCGGTTTTTGCTTCGGGGCCGGAACAAGGTGGAGGGCGAGTGGGCCCTGGTGACGCTGGCCTACAACTGCAAGCGATTGCACCGCTTGAAAATGGCGTAAACCGATGATCCGGCGAGTCGTATCTGCCTGTTTCGGCCTCCTGGGGCGCTTTCGTCGGCTTCCGGGAACCCCGGGAGGGCGCTGGCCGGGTTGCCGGAATTTCCCGCCCGTCGAATGCGGTCCCCAGGGCGGCCATTCGAGGCCGTGGGGAGCGGCACCGCAACCCACTACGGCAACCCTAAGCCCGACAGGCTGCTAGGATGACCGAGAAGGAATTGGCAAACTTCATCAATCGCTGGCAGCAGTTGAATGACCTTCGCCTGGAACTGGAACGTCGCAACCGCACTGCGGACAAATCACTCTTGGACGAAGCGCGCAATCTTCACTCGGAAATGCTCGCGGATCTTCGATCCTGGACCCATGCCCGCGGCCCCCTGGTCGGCCTCGCCCGCGAGGACCTCTCCCCTATCGCAGTCGCCTTCCTCGCCTCGCTGCGCGAGCTGTCCGGTCAACACGCCGAACCGCTAACCCCCGTCCTCACCTGCACCACCGACGGCCAGTCCCAAGTCATTGCCATTGCCTGACACATCCACCCCACCGCCAAGCGCGAAATTGTGCGTGTTGCTGCTAGTCTTCTTCAGCCTGTACAAGAATGGCGCTGATTATCTCGTCCGAAAGCCTGAATCCGCTGGCCAGCAAGCGCTCAAGTAATGGCCGAACGCTGTGCACTAAGCGTGCATTCTTGGCCGCAACCAACATACCAGCCAGACCGGTTACGGTTATGCCGTGCCGTTGAGCGTACGAACGACCAGCTGGTTCATCCATCAGGACGAGGCAGGGTCCCGCGTGCCTGATCGCCAGAGTGAGCGTGCTCGCTTCTCCAGCGTCAAGGTTAGCGAATATGATCAAGTCAGGAGGAACGTCAACAACATTGATCCACCCGTCGCGAATGGCCTCCGCGAGCTCGTCGGCGCCTGGCAGTTGACTGCCGGCCAACACCTCGTCGCGAACCGCTGCCGTTACGGTGATTTGATCAAACAGTGTCCGGAGCAGATGGAACGCCCCGGCCGCAGCCAGCCCGGTCAGGGGGCTGGCGTCTGCTGCGACGAGCCTTTCCGCCATGCGGTGATTACCTCCGTGTCCTCATGCACGCTTTCTGCGGTTCCTCTTACTACGGGAATTCCTTTACGAGACAAATGGCTGACGAAATCGCCAATCGCGAGACCGGCGAATCGTGCGGCGTGGCCAAGAGACAGGCTCTGGTCCCGATACAGGGCCGTGGCGAGCGCCCGCCGGATACCGGGCTCCGCCAGCAGCGTATCGTCGTCGAGATGCACGAGCAGAGCCTGGGGTTTGTGGCGGTTCAGCACCATGACAGGATCCTCACGCGCCGCGCGAAGCGCCACGGACGGGTTGTTCTTCAGTTCACGTACGCTGAAGGCTTTCATAAGTCCCATATTATGCAGGAACTTGTTGTAGGAACAAGAATACAAAGTCATCGCGAGGTGGAAATGTCTTGAAGATTGGCATTCCTACCGCACTCCGTTAGTCCTGAAAATGCCAAGGTGGTCAGCACGGTGCAGGCTTCGATAGCGTCGCCCGGCGCCGTGTTCTGGAGCGGGCGTTGATCATTCGGTAACCCATGTTCGGGTCCTTCGCCCGGGCCGGCTCAAATCTCATAGACCGTGTCGAATCCGCCGAAGATCATCCGCTTGCCGTCGAACGGGATCGGGTTTTTGTCCGGATCGAACCGGCTGTCGGTCTTCGCCAGCTCGTCCATCCGCGCCATCGCCTTGTCGCGCGTCGCCTTGTCGGGCCACTCGATCCAGGAAAAGGCAACCGTTTCGTCATCTTTCGCCTTGACCGCCTTGCGGAAATCGGTGTGCTTGCCGTCGGGCACGTCGTCGCCCCAGCATTCGACCACGCGGGTGGCGCCGAGCTCGATCAAAAGGCCATCGAAGCCGCGCGCGTGCTCGATGAAAGCCTGCTTGTTGGCGGTCGGAACCGCCAACACGAAACCATCGATATAACCCATGTCGAACCTCCCGGGGTGCTATTGCTCCCATGCTAAACCGGCGCGCAACGTTCGTTCCAATGCTGTCGAATCAGGGGCTTGCGTCCATGCGCCGGGCGCTTGGCTCTTGCCACTTAGGTTTGTTCTTTACAGTTTCTTCTTTACATATTGATGAAAGGTAAAGACATATCTATAATTCCCTACCCCAATAGCCAGATTCGTGGAAACCGATCATGCCCAAGGTCAGTGCCAAGCGCCAGATCACTCTTCCCGCCCATCAATGCCGCCTGGCCGGCATCAGGCCCGGAGACGAGTACCGCAGCTTTGTTTCCGACCGGCGTATAACGATCGTTCGCCAGGCGCCCGGAAGCGCGTGGGGATGTCTTGAGCATCTTGAGTCGGACGAGACGGTGTCCGAAGAGCAGTCGCGTCAGGACGCATTTGAAGCGAAACGCGCGCGCACGTCGTGATCGCGGTCGACACAAACGTTCTGCTGCGGTACCTCCTGCGCGACGACGCCACGCAGGCGCAAGAAGCGCGTCAGCTGTTCGAAAGCGGTGAGCGCGTTCTCATTACGGATGTCGTGCTGGCGGAAGCCGTGTGGACTCTGCTCGGGCGGCGCTACCGGGCAGCCAGGACCGACGTCATCGCTTTCGTGGGGAGTCTGCTGCAGGAACCCAACGTGCGCTTCGAGAACGATGAAGTGATCTTCAGCGCCTTGCAGGCCTATCGCGAAACCGAAGCGGACTTCGCCGATGCCCTGATCGTGCACAAGGCGCTGAAGATGGCGCCGGTCGACGACGGACTTCATGCCGTCTATACCTTCGATGCGGACGCCTTGCAGTTGCCCCATACCGCAGCGCCGCAGGCGTCGCCGCAGAGCCGGTGAACCAGCCGCGCAGGAGCGGCAGCTCCATCGCTTCCCACCCCATGAGCCTGGGGTTTGCGGTCTTCGTCTGTATGTTGCTGAACGCCGTATGCGTATTGGCGGAGCCCGTTATCGTCAGGGACTGCGAATCCTGTCCCGAGCTTGTCGTGATTCCGGCGGGCGGCACTTTCGTCATGGGTGCGGAAAAGGCCGAGGGGCTGGCCTGGGGCATGCCCGAACTCATGGCATCGCAGGAGGCGCCGGTCGCCACGATCACGATTGCCCGCTCCTATGCCATCGGTCGTACTGAAGTCACGCGGGGCCAGTTTGCGGAGTTTGTGGAAGAGACGGGCTTTGAAACCCTGGAGGGCTGTTCTCACCTCACCAGTGAGGGCTGGCCCACGCAGCCGGGGCTCTCCTGGCGTGATGACAGCATCGGCGGTTCCGATGACCATCCGGCGCCGTGCCTGCGGCGCGCCGAAATGCTGGCCTACCTGGACTGGTTGAGCGTCAGGACGGGACAGGCATACCGCCTGCCCAGCGAGGCGGAATGGGAATATGCTGCGCGGGCCAATTCGAAGTTCCCTGCGTTCTGGGGTGAAGACTGGACCCAAGCCTGCGCATTTCAAAACGGCGCCGACCAGGCATTCGTCAAGGTGGCCCCGGATATTCCTTACGATCAGTTCGCGGATTGCGACGATGGGTATGCGTTCACGTCGCCCGTCGCCAGCTTCGAGCCGAACGCCTTCGGTCTCTACGATGTTGGGGGCAATGTCTCGGAATGGACGGCGGACTGTTATGCCACGGGTCACGCGGACGCGCCAGCGGATGGAACTCCATATGACATGCGCCCCTGCGGAGCGTGGGTGGCGAAAGGCGGGTCCTGGGCCGGTTTTCCCGGCTTGTTGAGGGTGGCGACGCGCCTGCCCATACGCGCGGAATCGGCGGGATCGGGTTTCGGTTTTCGCGTGGCGCGCGACGTTGACTGAGAACCGAACCCCGCGCCAGCTCTCCGAACCGCAATTACTGGAATTACGTGCCGGGGCGGGAGGGAGTCGGAGCCGAGGAAAATCGCTGCGACGTCGGCGTCCCAAGGCAACAACTGACACTGCACTGACCTGGTTCCCTGTTACAGCAATGGTGGCGCTATTGCGAGAGCGCGTCCGGCAATTCGTAGAGGACGATGAGGTTGCCGTCCCAGTCGTAGAAGCCGGTTTCGGTCCCAACCTGCTGATCGACGGTCACGAGCTTTTTCTCGCGCAGCATGCTCAGGCCCATTCCGGGCAAGGCGGCCCTGATCGCGTCCAGCCGGCCGTTGGCATTGATCACCACGCTGCCCCGGCGGATCCCGTCCTGTGCTTCCATCGGCACGCCGGTGACTTCGTAGATCCCCAGGGTGCGCATCTGCTCAGGACCGGCGTTGAGCGTCGCGAAACGCGTGCGGGCCGTCTTCGGAACGTTGAACAGGTCGTAAGCCAGGGAATCGGCGTCCTGGGTGAACACGGTATCGATCTGCATGCCGAACAGGTCGATCCAGATCTTGCAGGCCCTGTCCAGGTCCGAAACCACGACATTGCCCCGCTTGAAATAGACCCCGTCATAGGCCGCATCGCCCGCAGGATCCGCGCCATTGGCTTCCTGATTTCCGACGGCGCCGGGAGAGCACGCGGCTACAAGCAGGACCAACGTGACGCAAATTGAGCTTCGCATAATTTTCCGCTCCGGTTTTGCGATCATTTTGACTCATAAGTCAGAAGACGGTGGTCCCATCATCCGGAAATGCCCTTGCCGGCTACGCAATCCTGTTCGAGGATCCACAAGCGCCCGTTTCCGCCTGCGCTTGGTTGCGCCAACAAATCCCTGTAAGTAATAATGCTTTCGGACTAAAGAGCCAGTCATAGCTGGCTTATTGAAACTCATACAACACCGCAAGCGAGGGGCAGACGCAATGGCCAGGACACTTGTATTCAACTTTGACGGCACGGGCAACGAGCCGAGCGACGCGGGCGAATTCGCCCAGGACGAGAGCATCAGCAACGTGCTCAAGCTGCACGTTCTGATGGGCGGCGGACTGGAGTCGGGCGAGACCGGCGTGGAAACGCCCGACGGCGACGGGCAACGTGCGTTCTATTACAACGGCATCGGCACGCGGGAAGGCAAGTTGCGGATCCCGCTCGTGGGCCGCCTGTATTCCGTGGGCCGCAGCGTGGTGAACATGGCCTTTGCGCCGCGCTGGGGCGACGCCGCCCGGATCATGCGTGAGGCGAAAGAGGATTTCGACGAGGCGTATGAAGACGGCGACCGCGTGGCGGTGTTCGGTTTCAGCCGAGGCGCCGCGCTGGCCCGCAAGTTCGTGGCCACGATCCTGCGCGAAGACCCCGGTCGCGAAGTTGCGTTTCTCGGCGTGTTCGACACGGTTGCGGCGATGGACGGCATCCATCGCAAGGGCGAGAAGATCAGCACCGACGTCGTCTTCGAGAATGGCACGCTGCATGACGGCGTGCTGCGGGCGATTCACATCGTCTCACTGGACGAAGACCGCGTGACCTTTACGCCGACGCTGATCAACAGGGACGAGTCGCGCCCTGGCCGGATCCTGGAAGTGTGGTTCCCGGGCGTGCACAGCGACATCGGCGGCGGCTACTGGCACGACGGCCTGTCGGACCTGGCGCTGGAGTTCATGATCGGTGAGTGCCGCAAGGCGCTGGGCGGCGGCATCCGAATTCACGACGGGGACCGCGACACGATTCGCGGCCTGCTGGAAAAGCAGGGTCTGGCCGAGGACCAGGGCAAGGGCCTGCCCGAAATGGACGTGGACGACTTCGTCATCAACCCCATGGCCACCGGCACGCTGCACGAGCACGGCGGACTGGTGGCGAAGGCCGGAGACCAGGCGCCGCGGCGCGTGTGCGTGAATGACAACGACCGGCCCTGTCGCGACGCACTCCCGCTGATCCACCACAGCGTAAGAAAGCGCTTCAACACCGTGCCCGGCTATCGGCCCGCCGCCCTGCGCGGCCTGGAGTTTGAGTTGCTGCTGCCCGGCGGAGAAACAAGCGGCCCCGTGCGCGGCATCAGCGGATTGCGCGACAACGCTTGAGCCCGCGCCGAACTGTTAGAGTGCCTCGTTGTTCCGGTGGCGGTTGGAGTGCTCGATGAAGGCAATCATGCGGTTGGCAGGCGTATTTGTTGTGGTGGCGACCTGTTTTGGGGTGGCACAGGCTCGCGCCCAGGAGGTCGGCGAGGCCTTTCGAGACTGCGACCATTGTCCTGAAATGATCGTCATTCCATCAGGAACGGCAGTGCTCGGCTCGGAGCCCTGGGCGCAAGACCGCAAGGGAAACGAAGGATTCGTTCGCGAAGTCGGCATCGGCTACAAGCTGGCCGTTTCGAAGAACGAGACCACGCGAGCGCAGTACCGCATATTCATTGAAGCGACGGGTTACGAGTCCACGCACCTGGAGCCTCGCGTGGGGTGCAATACATGGACCTATGACCGGGTCATCGGCTACGTCCTCGAACACGACTGGGACAAGCCCGGGTATGACCAGCGCGAGAATCATCCGGCAATTTGCCTGAGCTTCGAAGACGCCGCCGCCTATGTGGCCTGGCTTGCGGAATTGACCGGAAAACCATACCGGCTGTTGTCCTCAACGGAGTTCGAATACGCCACGCGCGCCGGAACCCGCGGGCCGTGGTTCTGGGGCCCGGCAAACGCCGACGCCTGTGAATATGCGAACGTGGCCGACGATACTTTTCGCAGGCTCTACGACTACGCTCCGGTGTTCGCCTGCGACGACGGCTATGAACGGACCGCGCCCGTGGGCTCCTTCAAGCCCAATCCCTGGGGGCTCCACGACATGCTGGGCAACGCCTGGGAGTGGACGGAAGACTGCACGCATGACGACATGTCCGGAGTCCCCACCGATGGCCGGGCGTGGCTGGAAGAAGACGATGGCAGGTGCGAGTTTCGCGTGCCGCGAGGCGGAGCATGGGTCTCCGGAACGGACTGGACACGTGCGGCGGCCCAAGCCAACGATCACTACTACTACCACAGCCAGTTGATCGGCTTTCGTGTCGCCCTGACACTGCAAGACTAGCTATTGCCGTCCTGATCCTTGCCGACGGCAACGCCTCGGCGGTGATTGGCGCAGGCGCCTTCCTGCTATTGCGTCGCCGCCATCGCCCGGAGGCTGCGGAACGAGACCAGCTTTCTCTGCCGGTCGTCCCACAAGGCCAGGGACACGCACTTGAAGCTGTTCCACATGGTCAGGCGATTGACCTTGCGCAGTTCGGGGATGTCCCTGAGGCACTCGTAGAGCCGATAGCTGGGAATGCGGCTTCTCAGGTGGTGAATGTGATGGATGCCGATGTTGCCCGTAAGCCAGCGCAGGGGCGTGGGCAGGTCGTAGAAAGAACTGCCTTCGATGGCCTGCCGGCGAAAATCCCACTCTTCCTGGCCGTCCCACTGCGTTTCCTGGAATTGGTGCTGCACGTAGAACAGCCAGATCCCGATGGTGCCGGCAAACAGGACCGTCGCAAGATGAACGACGGCAAAGGTTATCGGACCCACGACCAGCGACGCGGCAACGGCGAGGCCGGCGATGGCGGCATTCGTGCTCATGACGCTTATCCAGCCATCCCTGAGGTCGCGGATCAGTTCCAGCGGCATGCGGTTTTTCAGGACGAAGGTATAGGTGGGTCCAAGCCCGAACAGCACGATCGGGTGCCTGTAGAGGCGATACCGAAACCGGCCCCACGGCGTCAGGCTCCGGTATTCGCTGACCGTGAGCGTGGCGATATCGCCCGTGCCGCGCATGTCCAGGTTGCCCGAGGTCGCATGGTGGCCGTCGTGCAGGCGGCGCCAATAGGCGTACGGCGTCCAGCAGAGAACCCCGATGACGCGGCCAACCCGGTTGTTCCAGGCGCGGCTGCGGAAGAAGGAGCCGTGACCGCAATCGTGCTGGATTATGAAAAGGCGCACCAGGAACAATCCCGACGGCAGGGCGAGCAGCGCGAAAAGCCAATGCACGTACGCGGTGCCCAACAATGTCCCCAGCCAGCAGCCCATAAACAGGACCCCGGAGACGCAGAGCTCCAAGAGAGCGCGGCCCAGTCGTGCCCGACAGTATTTCGACAGTCTGGCGGCCAATTGCGAGTGTTCTTGCCCGGCCCGGGCGGAAGGATCATTCATGAAGTAACGGCGGTAGTGAGAAGCCCCCCGCAACCCTAAACCATTTGACGCCCCCGGTCACTACCGGGAGGCTGCCGCCAGTCGGGCCAGGGCTGCGTGGAGAGCGGCGTACTCGTCCGGAGCGGAAGCTGCCATGGCGATTTCCGCGGCGTCGCGGGCCCTGAACTCTTCGGGCGCTGCGCTCGAGAGTCTTGTGTTTGCGTCGGACAGGGCAGCGTACTTGAGCGGCGCGGCAGCCGACAGTGAAGAGGTTGCAGCATCAAGCGCGGCTCCGGTTTCATCCCGGTCCGAGGAGGCTGCAGCCGCATATGCAGCGGCGTAGCCTGCGAATTCTTCCGGCGCCGCAGCGGCAAGCGATACTTCGGCCATATTGGCCTGGGCAGCCTCCTCCGGCGCTGCAGCGGACAGCGCAATCAGGTCGCGCGTATAGGCAATGAATTCGGCTGGCGCCTCGGCAGCGAGACTCTGCTCGGCTGCCGCAGTCGCCTCGATTTCGCTCGGAGCAACGGCCCTCAGGCTTTCGGCTACCGCAAGGAGGGCAGCCAGTTCCTCCGGTGCTGTCTCGGAAAGAGCCGCCATCGCGGATTCCATGTCCATGCCGCTCTCCGGGCCGCTGCTCCCGGGCGCAACAGTAGCGCTGATTGCAACGGCGGCGGCAACATTGAGCGTTTCTTCAGGCGCGACCGCCCCAAGTGCCGTCTCGGCGGCAACGAGGGCTTCAATAAGAGGGACTTCTCCGGAAGCGTTGCTGTCGTCTACAACGTCACCGGCCTCCTGGGCCGGGACACCGTGCGAAGACATCATCGCGGCGCCAATCGCAATGGCGCCATATCGGACTAATTTATTCATAACTTGAGGTTTTCCAAGCCAATCCGCACTATACCCGCACCACGTTGGTGCCGATAGTGTTGATGGGTTCGGCCCCGTCTTCGGTAATCAGCATCAGGTCTTCGAGGTGCGACGAGCCACCCATTCCGGTGGCGCCCATGGGACAGTCCACGCTCAGGATCATGCGCGGCTCGAGCACGATGTCCTCGCGCGGCGGCGAGCCCATGGCGCCCACGTGGTCGGTGTGATAGAGCCCCACCGAGTGCGGGCTGAACGAAATGGAAAAGTCCGCGCCCATCTTGCGCAGCGCCTCCTGGCCCATGCTGCGGACTTGCGAGAACTTCACACCCGGCTTCAGGTTCTCGCGCACGTGGTCCCAGGACCTGGCGGTGAGTTCGGACACTTTCTGCATGTGCTTCGAAGGTTCGCCGATGTAGATCGCGCGGGCGAAGTCGCCGTGATAGCCCATGTATTCGCTTACGCAGTCGATCGAGAAGCACTGGCCTTCGCGCAGCGTGGCCGAGTAGGTGGGCGAGCTGACCCGGTCGATGACCATGAACACGCCGCGCATGCCCCGCGCCGCGGCGGCCGCGAAGAAGACGGCGCGCAGTTCGCGAACGTCGGCGCCGGCGCGCACGGTGGAGGCCGCCTGCAGCGCGGCTTCGGCATTGGCCTGGGCGGCATGGCGCATGAGCTGGATTTCCACGTCGGACTTGACCGGACGGATGCGCCTTAGCGCGTCGTCGGCGCTGACCACCGTGGCGTCTTCGGCGGCTTCGGTCACGTTGCGGATCACGGGCTGCACGTCGGTTGCGATGCGCCCGCGGGCCGCGCCGGTGTCCTTCAGGGCCTTGGCCAGAGCGTACTTGAGATTCGGCCGGGCCGCCTCCGAGCGCACTGCCCGCTCGACGATGCTCAGTCGCGTGGTCTCGATGAAGTCCAGCGGTTCGTGCTCGATATCGGGATACAGCGGCAGTTCGTCCAAGCCCAGTTCCGCGTCCTCCGTGTCTTCCGCACCCGGCGCAGCATACAGATAGGCGGGGAAGTCCGAATGCCGGTGGTCCATGGCGATGGTGTAGTAGTAGAGGAAGGTCGGCGCGATCAACGAAAGGCGCTGGTCCCGGTTGCGCGTGATCAGCGCGTAGACCCCCGGTGTATGGCCCATCTTCGTGGCCGTCAGATCAAGCCCCGTGGCGTGATAGACGTTCTTGCCGCCCGCCAGGACGATGGCGTCGAGCCCCAGCTCCGCCATGACCTTGTCGGCCTGCTCGAAGTTCATGCGCGGCCCAAGGATCGGCGGCGGCACCGACACGCCCATGCGCAGGCGCGCCGACTCGGCGGCAGCGCCGGCGGGCGAAACAAGACCGGCCGCGCCCGTGGCGGCAAGCCCTCCCAGCACGTGACGGCGGTTCATCGTGGACGGATCGGGCATGGCGTACTCCTCTTGCTGCATTAGTCCTTGATCCCGGGAAAATGCTAAGGTGCCGAGCTTTGCGTTGTAAAGGTGCAGGCGGTCTTGAAGGTTCTTTGTCTCTTGTCATTGATTGCTGTTGCAATGGCGCCGGCGGCAGGTTCCGGACATCCGGACCCGGGCGAGCCGGGTTCCATCTTCAGGGACTGCGCCGACTGTCCGGAGATGACCGTCGTTCCGCCCGGCGTCTTTTTCATGGGTTCGCCCGACTCGGAAGCCGGCAGGATGGATCACGAAGGTCCGCAAAGGCTCGTCACAATTTCCAGAGCGATAGCCGTATCCCGATTCGAAGTCACGGTTGGCCAGTACGCAAGATTTGTTCAGGAGACGGGACACGACTCCGGAAATGCCTGCGTGGTCTGGACCGGCGTCGAGGGAGGAGAAGTCGTCACGGGCAAGAACTGGCTGGATCCCAATTTCTTTCAGGCCGAGGATCAACCCGTGGTCTGTATTTCGTGGAACGACGCAAGTGCCTATATCGACTGGCTGGGCCGCAGGACCGGTGAGCGGTACCGGTTTCTTTCGGAATCCGAATGGGAATACATGGCCCGCGCCGGAACCACGACGCGATATTTCTTTGGCGACAGCGAGGAAGAGATCTGCCGCTATGCGAACGTCCCTGACGTGTCCGCCGAACCGGATTCCAGGGGCTCCAACTGGCAATACGTAAGTTGTGACGACGGATATGGCGTTCAGACCGCCCCGGTGGGTTCGTATGCGCCCAACGCGTTCGGGATGTATGACATGCACGGGAATGTCTGGGAATGGACGCAAGACTGTTATCGCGACAGCTTTGACGGGGCCCCAACCGACGGCTCGCCGTGGCTTTCGAGTGAGTGCGAAGTCCGCGTGGTCCGAGGGGGAAGCCTGAGCGCGCCCGCCTATCTCAGCCGGTCGGCCGTTCGCTTTTTCGGAGCACTGGAGTTCCTGGACGAGAGCGCCAAAGAGACGCTCGGCGAATTCCGCAACTTCAACCTTGGGCTGAGGGTCGCCAGGGACGTGGAATGAACCAGGCTGCAGCCCCCCCTGCCCTTCGCACGGGCGAATTCGTTCCGCTCATCGCGCTGTTGATTTCGATCGTCGCGTTCGCGATTGACGGAATGCTGCCGGCGCTTCCGGCAATCGGCCAGGACCTCGGGGTGGCGCATCGCAATGACGTGCAGTTCGTCGTAACGGCCGTGTTCCTGGGCCTGAGTGTGGGTCAGTTCGCGTTCGGCCCGCTGTCGGACCGTATCGGGCGCAAGCCGGCCATACACGCAGGCCTGATTCTTTTCATGGCCGGATGCCTGATGAGCGTTTTCGCGCGCACCTTCGAGGTGATGATCGTGGGTCGTGTCCTGCAGGGCATCGGCGTATCCGCGCCGCGCGTCGTGACCATGGCGCTGGTGCGGGATCAGTACGAAGGGCGGCAGATGGCGCGGCTGATGTCTTTCGCCATGTCGCTTTTCATCCTCGTGCCCACGATCGCACCCGCCCTGGGACAGGGGATCCAGTGGCTGGCCGGCTGGCGCGCTATCTTTGCGTCCTTTTTCGGCATCGCCGCTGTGGCGTTGGTGTGGCTGGCGATCCGGCAGCCGGAAACCCTGCCGGCCCGGCGGCGGCGGCCGCTCTCGCCGCGGGCCATCGGCGGCTCCGTAGTGGAGGTCCTGAAAATCAGGACCGCCTTTGGCTACACGCTGGCCGCCGGCATGTTGTTCACGCCGTTTCTGGCCTACATAAGCTCCGCGCAGCAGATCTTTCAGGATGTCTATGAGACCGGCGCGATGTTTCCCTTCTACTTCGGGTCGCTGGCGCTCGTTATCGCCGGCACTTCGTTCGTGAACGGGCGCCTGGTGCTTAAGTACGGGATGCGGCGGCTGTCCGGAATGGCCATCGTCGCCTTCACGATAGCGTCCGTCGTGGCGTGGGCGCTTACCTTTGCCCTGGGCGGTGTGCCGCCGTTCTGGCTGTTCATGACCTACCTGTTGTTCGTTTTTGTCTGGACAGGCCTGCTGTTCGGCAATCTCAGCGCGCTCGCCATGGAGCCGCTCGGCCACATCGCGGGCATTGGAGCGACCGTTGTCTCCTCCTTGCCCACGCTCATTTCGGTGCCGCTCGGCGCGTTCGTGGCCTACCGCTTCGACGGAACGCTCAATTCGCTGACGGCGGCGTACGCGCTGTTCGGAGTAGCGGCCTTCGGCGCGATGCGATGGGCCGGTGGCGGAAGCAGCCCGCAACCGGGCCGCGAATCCCGCTCCAGAACCGCTTGAATGGGACTGCTATTGGAGAACTGCTGTGATCCTCACCGCTCAAGCCTGGGGCGGAACCACTCGGCGAGTTCTTCTTCGCTGATCCTGCCTGCCGCGACGCCCTCCATCGTCTTAATCGCCTCACGGCGATCGAAGCTGATGGCTTTGCCGTTGTCGGCCAGGAAGACACGCGCCGTGACCCAGGCCGTGCGCTTGTTGCCGTCATTGAAGCCGTGATTTCTTGCCAATCCGTAGGCATAAGCGGCCGCCAGTCCGGCGGCATCGGCATCCTCGTAGAGGGATTTGTTGACGGGTCGCGCCAGGGCCGATTCGACGGCGCCCTCATCGCGGATGCCGGCCTTGCCGCCATGCTCGGCGAGTTGCCTGTCGTGTATGGCGTAAACGACGCCGGCGGCAACCCATCGCCAGGCGCGCTCTTCGGCGCCGCTCATTTCGCCAGGGCGCGCAGCACCTCGCGGTCTTCATGCATGACCTGCTCGGCCTGTTCCATCTGACGCGCGAATTCAGGGTCGTAGGGAGTAAGGCGAAAGGCATTGCCCGGGGCTTCGGTCAGGTACAGCTTGTCGCCCTTCTTGACGCGCAACCGCGCCAGGGCCTCTTTCGTGAGAATGATTCCGGCCGACGCGCCAACGGTGGTGATCTTGAAAGCAGGCATATTGCCCTTCATCTATATAATGATCATTATAACCTTTTGGCTGAGGTCAGAGTTCCAGAAGCGCGCCGATGGCGGCGCGTTCGGCGGATTCCATGGCGGCTTCCATGCCGCGGTTCGACACCGCCGTGTGTTCGCCGCAAAAACGCAGGCGGCCGAAAGGATCCGAGAACGCAGGCAGGTAGGCGTGGAGCTGGCCCGGCCGCCATTCGGTCCATGCGCCCCCGGCGTACGGGTCCATGGTCCAGCTCTTGTAGCCCACGGCCTTGAGCATGCCCCGTGCCGCAGGCCGCAGGCGCTCGTACTCGCTTACGACGAGTTCGCGCGCCGCAGCTTCGCCGAGTTGGTCCAGCCGCTGGGCGGTGAAGCCTCTCGCGCGGGCGATCAGGCCGGTGATCTCGGGGCTGTCCGCCGACTGGCGTAGCGCGCGCACCTCGCCGAGCGGCGTGTCCGTCCACATGGCGGGATCCAGGCCGTCGTCTTCCCAGAAGTGCTTCTCGGCGTGCAGGACAGTCTTGGTGATCATCATCGAGGGCAGCACTTTCGTGGCCCGGGCGAGCACGGGCGGCAGGACGGGGGCAAAGCCGATCCAGCGCAGCGGGCTGACGGGAAGCGCACAGATGGCCTGCTGCGCCAGGTGCCGTTCGCCGTCGTCAGTGAGGACTTCGACGCCTCGCCCGTCCTGCGAAATCCCGGTAACGCGGCGCTGAAGCAGCACGTCGCCCGGCAAGGCTGCGGCCATGGCTTCCGGGAGCCGCTGATTGCCGCCTTCGACCTTTGCGAAGAGCGTGCCCAACTGGCGCTGCACTTCATTCCAGGCAACGCGGAAATACCAGGTCAGCACGGAGCAATCGTGGGCCGAGGTGCCGCGGCCGATGTTGGTCTCGTAGTTCTGCGCGATCGTGCCGTCGCTCCAGCCCACCGATTTCAGGAACTCGTAAACCGACCCGTCCAGGGAGCGGCTTTCCGGCAGCAGCCAGTCGTCGTGGCTGGCGAGAGGGCTGTTCGCTTCCACGACTTTCTCGAAGAACCGCCGACCCGGAAACTCGCTCTTCGAACCGTCCGGCAGCAGGTTGAGCGGGTGCTCGGGCCAGGCCACGCGCGGAATGATTTCGCCGTTCAGTGCGATTTCCGCCTTTGACAGTCCGCGCTTGGACGAATGGTCGATCAGGCGCAGGCCGAGCCGCCGGGCGGTGGCCTGCACGCGCGCGTACCCGCCCAGAATGCTGTCGCCGCCCGCTTCCGGCGCTCCGGGCAGGTCGTAGAAGCTCTCCAGGCGCCCGCCCAAACGGTCCTGGGCCTCGAGCACCGTCACCTTGGCGCCCTCTTCCGCCAGCAGCGAGGCGGCGTAGAGTCCCGAGAGCCCGGCGCCGATCACGATGACGTCCGACTGCGTCGTGGCGCGCACGGCGTTGGGCCAGCCGAGCGCGGGCGCTACCGCGGCGAGGCTCAAGCCCTTCAGCGCGTCCCGCCGGCTGATGCGTCGTGTCATAAGTGCAACACTGGAATCCGTGCGAGGACAAAGTGTACGCGTTGAGGATCCTTCGAGGGCGGGACGCCCTCGGTCCATGTGGTGAATGGTGTCTCGTACACTGTTGCCCCCTGGGGACCGCGATGCGCGGTGGAGGGATTGCGGGACAAATGCCTGATGAACGCTGACGCGCCGATGCACCGCAGGCAGCTCCTGGGCATGCTGGGCGGCAGCGCCGTGCTGGCCGCCGGTTGGGGCGCCCCAATGCCGGCCGCCGCGGCAACGGCCGCGAACGACCCCGAACTCGACCTCGACGACCTGGGGTCGCGCGTTCGCACCTTCGTCAAGGCCAGCGGCCGGCTGGACTCGGGGAGGGTGATCTGGGCCACGCGCGCCGAGGTCTACGCCTTTTTGCCGCCCGACCGACTCGTACCGGCCGTGCGGGTGAAGGGGTGCGAGCAGCAGTGGATCAGGCCGCTTTCCGACACGGAGTTCCTGAGCTTCGACAGTCTGGTCAGCTACTACTGCGATTTTGAAAGCGATCTCGTGATGCGCGAATTCGACAACCCGTTCACGGGTGCGCGCAACACCGTCAGGCCCAATATCAGCCGCATGACCGAGGGACGCGAGATCTCGCCGCGTGGCGTGGTCTATCGCGTCATGCGCGAGGCCTACCCGGATTTCTACGCCAGCTCGGAATTCGACGTCGTGGTCCGGCATGTGGGCGAGACCGTGTCATTTCAGGGCGAGAACAAGTGGCCGGACGAGTTCATCCGCCCGCCGGCCGGCTCGAAGCTCACGATGTTTGCCCGCAGCGCCGACCTCGCCGACCCGGACCGGACCAGCGTGCCGGCCAACTTCGCCGGCCACGTCCTGATGCCGTTTTTCCCGTGGATGGAGATGGCGGACCACGCCGGCCACCTGCTTTGGCACGTGCAAGGCTATAAGATCACCTCGCTGGACGTACTGGACAAGGACTACCTTGCCGCTGCACGCGCCGATCTGGGCGACCGATTTGAACAGTCGCCGGAATTCGACAGCGAGCCGTCGAGGTTCGCGCGCCGGCTCAAGGCCATGGGGCGCCTGCCGTGATGGGAGCGAGGACGTCCTCGCTCCCGGAGAAAAGGGGTTGAATGAATAACAACGAACAATTATTGATGGATCGGCGCGGGTTGCTGGGCGCGGCCGGGCTGGGCCTGCTTCCAGGAATCGCGGGTTTCCTGCCCTCGGCGGGTTTCGGGGCGGAGTTCGAGGATTCGCCGGACCTCAAGGACGACTGGATGCTGGATCCGCAGAAGGCATTTCACAACTTCCTGCGTTCCATGGGCGACCTGTCGGGCCGGATCTCGCCGCAATGGTGGCGCGGCGCCTACCTGGGCATATACGCGGACCGCCATCCCGAAATGCTGTTCCGCCTGGAAGGATGCGAGATGAAACGCATAGTCGATCTCGGCGGCGGCGAATACCAGTTCCAGTACCGGATCTTCACCCTGCTCAAGGCCCCCGAGACCAACGAGACCCTGAGCGGCCAACCCTGGCGCAACCCCATTACCGGGGAAGAACTCACCGTCGAGCCCAATATCTCCGGAGCGCAGCGGATCGTCTTCCTGGACGAGCGCGGCGTCGTGGAAAGGGACGAGAACTCGGGATTCGAGGCAGTCATCCATCTCATGTGGACCGCTCAGGGCGACTATGCGATGCACAACGGCTACAAGGACCGCCCCGAAGGGCGGCCGATTCCGATGAAGGAGTTCGCAACGGGTTTTCTGGACCGGGCGGCGGCGGCCGATTTCGCTGCGCCGCGCCTGGAGACCCGGTTCAATTCCACCTTCGTCGCGCCGTTTCAGCGCTGGATGAACATGCCGGCGAACGCGGGCATTGCCGTCTGGCACGCCTCCGGGCACAAGGCGCGCGATGTCGAGAGCCTGCCGCAGGAGTACCTGGAGCAATTGCACAAGTACCGCCCCGAAATGGCTGAGTGGATCGGCGAGGACGGCAAGGCGTGAGCGCGCCCGGCAATCCCGGCCCTTCCGGGGCCAACCAGCTTGAGCTAAAGACGCCGCTGCACACCATGGCGGCCTTTGGGGTCGGCAACATTCCCGACAGCATCAAGAACTGGTCCTGGAATGCCTTCGTCCTGTTTCTCTATGCCCAGGTGCATGGCCTGTCTGGCACCTTGACGGGCGTCGCAATTCTGATTGCGCTCATCGTCGATGCCGTATCCGATCCTTACGTTGGCTTTCTGTCCGACCGCGCCCAGGGCTGGAAGTATGGACGCCGGCACACCCTGATGATGTGTGCCGTCGTGCCTTTCGGGTTTTGCTTCTATGCCCTGTTCGTGCCGCCGGAAGGACTCGGTCAGGGCGGACTGTTTGCCTGGCTGCTGCTCTTCGCCGTTCTCAACCGGCTGTTCATTACCTTGTTCCATGTGCCCTACAAGGCCGTCGGCGCCGAGCTCAGCCGCGATATAAGCGTGCGCCCGAGAATCAAGGCTTTCGGCACCGTCGGGATGCAGGGAGCCCGCATCGGCCTGCCGCTGCTGGCCTTCGGCTACTTCTTTCTGGAAAGCGCTTCTTATTCGCGGGGACAACTGGACCCGGCCAACTACCCGCCCTTTGCCGCCGCCTTCGCCACGGTCGCAGTCCTTGCCATGATGATCAACATCGCCGGAACGCTCAAACCCGTCGTCGGGATCGAACGGCTGGAGCCGCCGAGGCCGAAGCCGCGCATCGGGCCGGTCGCGGTCCTCAAGGCCGTCATCTCGGCCATGACCGTAACGCCGAATGTCCGCCGTTCGCTAATGCTGGCCATCGTGGTGTTCTTCGCCATCAGTTCCATCTCGGTGCTGCGGGTGCACCTGATCACCTATCTGTGGCAAACGCCGGCCGACCTGACCGGCTGGCTGGCCTCGGCCCAGGCCATCGGCGCCGCCACCGGGGCGATCGTCCTGCCGTTCGCGGTCAAGACGCTGGACCGCAAGCGTTGCATTGCGGTGGGCATGTCCGGATTCACCGCCCTGACGGCGCTGGCGGT
Organism: Gammaproteobacteria bacterium; assembly: GCA_963666765.1. Taxonomy (GTDB): domain Bacteria; phylum Pseudomonadota; class Gammaproteobacteria; order Steroidobacterales; family Foliamicaceae; genus Foliamicus. The sequence goes on along the minus strand of OY762933.1, from coordinate 85,710 downwards.
GCTGCTGCCGGTATTCGGAGTGTTGCCGCCGCCGGCGTCCCGGGAACTGGCCTTTGCGCTCATCGGCATGTTCATGGCGGCGGGAGTCTTGCTGGGCATATACCTGGTGGCCATCGCATCGCTGGGCTCCGATGTGGCCGACGAGCACGAAGTCAACACCGGCATGCGGCAGCAGGCGCTGATCAGCGGGTTCGGGAGTTTCGCCATCAAGACCGCAGGCGCGGTCATGGTGCTATTGACCGGAATCTACCTCGATATCATCAGCTTTCCGGCGGGCGCGCCGGTGGGCTCGGTCCCCTGGGAAAAAGTGGAGGCACTGGCGTATTTCTCCGCCGGATTTTGCGTTCTGGGGTGCTTCCTGGTGCTGTGGGTGGTATCAAAGTTCGACGTATCGCTGGAGAAGCAGCGGGAAATCAACCGGCGGCTGCAAGCTATGCTGAAAGCCGAAGGCACAAGTACGGCTTGAACCGGCAAGCCGGCGTGAATCAATCGGGAGTGCAAACATGCTGATCATTTCGCAACGGGCCTGGAGCGCTACGGACACCGAGGCGCTCGCGGAACATGTGGAAAACGCCATGAAACTGGTGCGCCGGCGCCAGCTCGATCCGAAGGCGGAACCTCTTCTGCTGATACCGCGGGCGGCCCCCGCGGACGACGCCCCGGAACAGGACACGCTGCTGGCGGCGCTCGGCGACATCGCTTCCACCGAGAGCGTCATGCTCGCCGGGGCGGCCGGCGTGGCGGGCGATGACGGGGTAACCACTATCGGCTTTCTGCTTTCGGCGGAAGGCGAACCGCTGCTCACCGTGCCGAAAATCTCACCGGACCTCGTAACGGGTTTCGGTGAGGACTCGACGGCGCCCGTGGGCCGGCCCGCGGATTTCAGCATCGCAAGCACCCCCATCGGCCAGGTGGGCATACTGCCGGGCGAGGACGTGCTGTTCTCGCACTACGCACGCGCACTCACCTGGGCCGGCGCCGAGATCATCCTCAACCCGGTGGCCGAGGTCAGCGATCACCTGTTCCAGTCGCGCCGCAACGCCCGCCGGGCCCGCGCCTGGGAGAACACCTCCTTCGTGGCCGTCGCCGGCGCGCTGGGCGGCACGCCCCAGGGGCCAAGCTGCTCCAGTCTGATCGATTTCAACGGCGCAACCACCCACGCCGCCGGCGAGGCGGACCTGCTGCTGCCGGACCTCGACATCGAGCGGCTGAGGCGCCGCCGCAACGAGATTTTCGCCGTGCAGCCGCTGCATCTCAGGGCGAACCTCTACGCCGACGGCTACCAGCGGCTCATCGACCGGCGTCCCGAACCGCTTTCGCGCCCGCCCAGGGGCCGTGAGGCGTGGATCGCCGAGTGCGAGCGCCGCCTGGCGCAGAACCCCGCTCCGTCGCAGCCCGACCGCATTGAGCAATACGACGTGATCCTGACGCAGACTGTCGGCAAGATCATCAAGCGGGAACACGACGCGGACGATCTGCGCCGCAGGAACACGCAAAGGGCGCTGCGGCTGGCGGGACGGCTGGCGTCCAACCCCGGCATCAAGCTGGTGGTGATGCCCGAGTTCTTCATGCATGGCCAGGGGGGGCACGGCTATCGCTCGCCCATCACGCTGCAGCGCCTGGCCATACGCTACCCGGGCCCGGAAATGGAGCTGTTGCAGGATTTCGCCCTTCAGCACAAGGTCTACGTGGCGGGTTCCACCTTCGAGATCGACGACAGGCTGCCCGGGCATGTGTTCAATTCCGCCTTTATTCTGGATGACACCGGCAATCTCATTCATCGCTACCGCAAGATCCAGTGCGCCGACGTTTGGGGTTCGCTGCCGGACACCACGCCGAGCAGCGTATATGACCGCTACCTGGACATCTTCGGCTACGACTTCCTGTTCCCGGTGGCCGATACGCCGATCGGCAGGCTGGCGACCATGGTGTGCTTCGACCAGGCCCACCCGGAAATCGCGCGCATGATGACGAAGTACGGAGCGGAAGTGATCATTCACCCCACCTCTGAAGGGCATGGCAGCCAACGGTCGGGCTGGGATGCCGCACGCGCCACGCGCGGGTTCGAGAACACCGCCTACGTGCTGTCCGCCATGCCCGGCGCGGAGTTTTTTCATCACGGCAACGGCGAATTCCCGACGAGTCAGATGCGCGGGCATTCGAAGGTCGTCAACTTCGACGGCACGATCCAGGGCGTGGCGGACGGACCGGGAGGGTGCATACTCACCGGCGCCATCGACCTGAAGGCGCTGCAACGCGCCCGCGCCAACCCCATGACGAACCTGCCGCTGTGGGACGACCCGGAGGTCTATGCGCACATCTACGCCGGCGAGGTCGGATTGCCCAACAATCTCTGGGGACCGGATCCGCTGGAGAACCCGTACATCGGCTTCGGTCCGCTGAAGGAACGGCTCGACAGCTTCTACGCGCGAGGCGTGTTCGTCCGGCCGAGCGGCGTCGATCCCAACGCGCCGGTCACTTCCAGCCGCGTCTACGGCCCCGCGCTGAAGCCGAAGGAGGCCAGGCGGCTGGCGGAGACGGACCGCCGCAAGTCAGAGTCGATCCAGGTGTAATTGCTATACTCCCGGGAGCGAAGGTGTCTCGCCTTCGCGGAGGTCGGGACGACCCCCCTCCCAGGGTATCGGAGCTGAACTTGAAGCGCAGACAGGTACTGAAGGGAGCGCTCTCGCTTTCCGCATTGTCGCTCTCCTACCCTCTCGTGCGGCCGGCAAAGGGTTTCGCCGCGGAGAAGGCCACGGTGGTGGTCATCGGCGGCGGGCTCTCGGGCCTGAACAGCGCATTGCTGCTGTCCGACTTCGGCCTCGATGTGATCGTGCTGGAAGGCTCGCAGCGCGTCGGCGGCCGGGCCCGCACCGGCGACGAAGTGGAAACGCGTCCCGAATACGGCGCCAGCCAGATCGGCCGTTCGTATGCGCGGGTGCTCGACATGTGCTCCCGCCTGGACCTCGAGCTCATCCCCCAGCACCGTTTCATCATGCCGATGTCCAACCATGTGGACGGCGCCTGGGTGCGGTCCGGGGATTGGGCCGACTCGCCGGTCAACAAGCTGGCGGACAACGAGCGCGACATACCGCCGTCGCTGGTGGGCATGACCCTGCTCGGCCGGCTGAACCCGCTTAAGGAACTGGATGACTGGCTCTCGCCCGAGTTCTTCTCCTACGACGTCTCGATGCTCGAACTGCTGCGGAAAAGCGGCGCTTCGCCCGCCGCTCTGCGGTTCGCCGGCTACTACCTGGACCTGCGCACGACTTCCAGCCTCGCCATCATGCAGGAGCGCACCCGGACCGTGTTCGACGCGAATTTCGGCAGGACGGAGTCGGAAGACACGGACACGGCGTTCGGCCTGGGAGGGACGAACGAGAAAGACGAGGAGATTCCCGCAATCCGCAACATCGCCGGCGGCACTTCGAGACTGCCGGAAGCCATGGCCGCGGCGCTCGGCGACCGGGTCCGCCTGGGCAAGGTGGCCGCGGCGATCGACATGTCCGGACCGGACGCGGAAATCCGCTGCCTCGACGGCAGCCGCTACCGCGCGGACTTCGTGGTGGCCGCTGTGCCGTTTTCTACCCTGCGCAATATTTCCGTCTCTCCGGGATTCGCCGGGCGCCAGGCCGAAGCGGTCCTCACGCTGGGCTATCGCGGCACGACCCGCGCGTATGGCCTTGTGAAGGAGCCGTACTGGGAAGAGGACGGGCTGGAACCGTCGTTCTGGACGGACGGGACCGTTCAGACGATGTGGGTCATGGAGAAGCGGCCGGGCGAGGACAAGCACCGGTTCATTCTGACCTTCACCGGAATGACCTCGGCGCGCATCGACCAGTTGCCGGACGACCAGGCGCTGGCCCTGATCGAATCGGAGATCGCCCGCATTCGCCCGGCTGCCGCCGGCAAGTTCCGCTTCATGGCGCTGTACGGCTGGCGCAAGAACCCGCTGATCCAGGGCTGCCGCCACATGTTCGCTCCCGGCCAGATCGCCCGCTTCGCCCGGGAAATGATCGTTCCGCACGATCGGCTGCACTTCGCGGGAGAACACACCCGGCGGATGGAATTCGGGATGGAATCGGCCATGGAAAGCGGCGAGCGGGCGGCCTTCGAAATCCTTCAACGGGCATGAATGTCATGAAAATCAGGAACACATTCGGCGCAAGCGTCCTGTGCGCGGCAATGTTTCTTGCAATCGCAGTCCTTCCTTCTGCGACTGCAGCCGATGACGCGGTGCCGTCCGGGGAAACCGCCGCAGCCGAGCCTCTGGACCCCCGGCTGGTGACGCGCGGCAAGCGGCTCTACGTGTTCTGCCAGGCCTGCCACGCGACCGAGGAGGTCAAGGGCAGCAAGATCGGGCCGAACCTGGCGGGCATTCTCAATCGGCCGGCGGCGAGCCTTGAGGATTCGCTGTATTCCGATGCGCTCAGGCAGCAGGATTTTGTCTGGGACGAAGAAAAACTCGACACTTGGCTGCTGCGTCCCGCGACCCTGGTCCCCGGCACCTCCATGGCCTTTGTGGGCCTGCCCCAGGAGGCAAACCGCGCGGCCATCATCGCCTACCTGAAAACCCTCTAACCCGACGGCGCGAGCGCGCCTTCGGGGCCGGCGATGCTCAGCCGGTAGGTAGCGGCCAGGGCCAGCAGCAGACAGGCGCCGGATGCAATCAGCGCCACGGCGGGACTGGCGCCGCGCGCCACCGCTCCCCACAACAGTCCGCCGCCGGCCAGGCTGGCGGTTCCCAGGGTGTATATGAAGGACAGACCGCGCCCGCGCATACCCGGCTCAAGCTGCATCTGGGCGGCGACCATGATGCTGTTCATGCAGAACAGCCAGCTCGCCCCGATGCAGGCCAGCAACGGCCCCGCCTGCAGCGGCTCGTCAACCACGCCGAACAGCATGATGCAGACCGCGCTTACCAGAAGTCCGCCGTTGAGCCTGTTGTTGAGCCGCTTGTAGCCCAGCTTGCCGATAACGAACACACCCAGCAGCGAGCCCGCGCCGAAGCAGCCGTACATGATCCCGTAGGTCTCGCTGTTGTCGAAGCGCACGGCCATCAGCGCGGGAATGGCCGCGGCGCAGGCGAAGAAGATGGACAGGCGGATGAGTATGTTGCGTTTCCAGGTCGTGCGCGCGGCGAACAGCGCGCCTTCCTTCACGGCGTCACGGAATCGTTGCGGTTTCACCTCCTGATCGCTCTTCTCCGGGCGATAGCGCATTCGCAGGAACATCAGAACGATCAGGGCCATGATGGCCGTGTTGAGCGCCAGGACGGCGGCCACGCCCAGGCCGGCAATGATCGCTCCCGCAAGCGCCGGGCCGACCAGGCGGGAACCGTTCTGGGCCACGTTGTTGAGACTCACCGCCGCGGGAATCTGGTCGGTGCGCACCATGTCGGGTATGAGCGCGGCGATCGCGGGCATGCGCATCGACAGCCCGATGGAAATCAGGGGCAGGCAGACCAGCAGGAGCAAGGGCGTTATCCGCCCTGTCCATGTCAACCAGAGCAATACGCCAAGGCTGAAAGCCAGCCAGGCATGGGTCCACATCATCCCGCGCCGCCGGTCCGAGAGGTCGGCAATGACTCCGGCGGGAATGACCAGGAACATGATCGGAAGCTGCAGGGCCGTATAGACGGACGCGACAAGCAGGGGATCGGCGTCGGTCATGACGCGCATCTGCCAGGCACAGGCCACCTCCGTCATCCAGAACGCCGTCAGCGAGAGGGTGTTGGCCGACCAGAGCATGGAAAATCCCGGGTTGCCCAGGGGCGTCAGCATGCCGGGCGGCTTGACCGAATGACTCACAACCGCGCAATCATAGACTCTTACGGCGCTCATTCGATGCAACGGAGAGGTTCACTTCGCGGCCGATAGCGTCGCCCGAAGAGGCTTCGAAACTTGCGCCAATACGTTTGGCGGTCTCCTGCAGCTGCGGCAGCAGTTTTTCCTTTTCAGCCTCCCGAGTCACAGCCTTCCGGATGTAGCGCGCACTCAAACTGGCCAGAATCTGCCCCCGTGCGAATACCGGCACGGCCATGGCTCCCCAGGAAATCGACTGTCTTTGAAGACGGCTGGTATCAAAGCCCTGTTGCCTGATCCTGCGGAGGCGGCGCGCCACAGCGGCTGGTCGTCTGGCCGCCAAATCCTCCGGCTTTCGTGACTTCTGCAGTACCTGGATCAATATGTCGCGCTGCTGCGCCGAGCAGTAAGCCAGGTACACGCGCCCGGTGGCGGTGGACAACAATCCCACCCGCCTGCCGGCCAGGTAACGCCGTACCGCCAGCGGGCTGTCGGGATCGGTGGTCTCACGCAGCACCATTGAAGGACCGGACAGCGTTGCAATGGCAATGGGCCAGAGCAATTCGGCCCCCAATTGCTTCATGTGCGGCTTGGCGCACAACGAAACCCAGGTTTCCTGTTCGAAGCCGCAACTCAGCGCAAGCACTCGTTCGGAAGGCCGGTACACATGGGTATTGGGATCACTCAGAACCACGCCGGCCTCGCAGAGCGTTTGAAGGAGTCGATAGCAGGTTGGGCGGGGAAGCTCCAGGGCGTCCGCGATTTCCGAGTTGCGGGCTTCCCCCAACGCGTTTAACTCCTCCAGGATGGAGAGCGCCTTGATCGTCGTTTTGCTTATTCTTATTTTTTGCATTCGTCCCCAGGATTGAAATAGAACTGTCGGCGGCAGAGCCTACCAAATAATCCCCAAAGATTTCACATAGTGACACGACGTTTGGGTCGGTGTGTTAAATTGCCCGGGTCGAGAGCCTTTCCGGCTCTTGGGGCCAAAGACTTGGGAGTGCCGAGATGAAGCCACAACACTTATTGATACCGATTGCCGTGCTCGCGCTGGCGCTTCCCATCAGCCAGCCGGCATTGGCCCAGGGTGTGCAACTCGAGGAAATCGTGGTCACGGCGCGCAAGCGTGACGAATCGCTGCTGGACATTCCGCTGACGATTTCCGCGTTCAGCGCCGAGCAGATTGAGCGCGCCGGCTACACCACCATCGCCGACCTGATCAACGCGGTGCCGGGCGTAAACTACGAGAGCTACGAGGCCGAGGGACGCGGCGATTCACCCAGTTTCCGTGGCGTATCCACCAACACCGGCGACCCCACGCTTCAGAATTCCTCCAAGTTCATCGACGGCATCTACGTGTCCGGTTCGCTGTACACCGTGATGCTGGACAACGTGGAGCGGGTCGAAGTCACCAAGGGCCCGCAAAGCGCCCTGTTCGGCCGGGCTTCCTTCTCGGGCGCCATCAACTACATCACCAAGAAGCCCACCAACGATTTCCAGGGCAATCTGCGGCTTTCGATCGCCGAGGAAAACGAATACCAGGTGAGCGGATCGCTGTCCGGGCCGATAGCCGAAGACAAGGTGCTGTTTCGCGTCAGCGCCAGCACATTCAGCCAGGGCAGCCCCTATACCAACATCACCAACGGCGCGAAGATGGGACAGCAGGACATTGACTCCATCTCCGCCACATTGCGTCTGACGCCGTCGGAGCAGTTCACCGCCGACCTGATGGTGAGCTACACCGACGCGGAGTTCGGCGAGGCGGCGCGGGCAACGACCGCGCTGAATATGGGCGAGCTGGAATTTCCGGCCCTTTCCGTTATCGGGGGACAGATCGACCAGTTGGAGAACCCGGGCATCCAGTCGGAATCCCGGCGGGTCAGCCTGAACGCAAGTTACGTATTGAACAACGGTTACGAGTTGAGCGTCATTGCCGGCGCCGGCAGCGAGGACACGGTCAACCAGGCGGACGGGGATTACGCACCCACCAATGCACTGGCAGGTCTCTGGTTCCTCTGCGTGGGCCCCTATTCGGGTCCTGACTGCAACCTTTTTCAGACGGTAACCGAGCGCGAGATCGAGTCGAGCTTCGCGGAAGTTCGCATCGCATCGCCGGATGAGGGACGGCTGCGCTGGCTGGCCGGGGCGGCCTGGTTCGACGAGGATTTCAATACCGCCCGGATCCGCAATTTCCGCCAGCCGCCGTCGTTCAAGACTTCCACCACCCTGTCGGCGTTTGGTTCGGTGTCCTACGACGTATCCGACAACCTGACGCTGAGTCTTGACGGACGCTTCCAGGGCGAAGAAATAGAACTCGAAGTCCCCGAGGCCAATCGCAGCCAATCGGACGATTTCGACTCCTTCCTGCCCCGCCTGCTGGCCGAGTATCAGCTCAGCGACGACACACTGCTCTACTTCAGCGCGGCCAAGGGCAACAAGCCCGGCAACTTCAACGCGTCCGCGCCGCCCGGTTTTTTCATCGTGGACGAAGAGGAAATGTGGAATTACGAGTTCGGCGCCAAGCTGACCGCCATGGAGGGCAGGCTGAACTTCCAGGCCGCCGGCTACTTTATCGACTGGACCAACCAGGTGTACCGCTTCAACGACCCCGACCCGAACTACGGAAGCTATTTCATCAACGCCGGGGAAACCGATGTAATGGGCGCGGACTTTTCCGTGGCCGCCATCCTGAGCGAATACTGGTCGGCGAGCCTGGGCTATAGCTGGATCGACACGGAATTCCAGGTCTTCGAGTCCAACAACGCCATCACGGTGCTGGGCGACGCCGATGTGTCCGGGAACGAAACGCCGCGCACAGCAGACAACTCGCTTTTCGCGTCCCTGCAGTACACCTCGCCCTTCAGCGGTTTTGGCGGCGAGAGCCAGGTATTTGCCGGAGTCGACGTGAGTTACCGCGGAGAGATGTTCATCGACGAACTGAATCTCGAAACGATCGAGCCACGCACGCTGGTAAACGTTCGTGGCGGCATCGATACGGGCACGGGCCGGCTTACGGTCTTCGTCAACAACCTCTTCGACGAGGACGCGCTCACCACCGGGTTCCGGTTCGGCGCCGTGGCGCTGGCCGGACTTCCCATGCCGCGCCAGGCGGGCGTGAGCGTCAGCCTCGATTTCTGATGAGCGGGCCCATGCTGCCGGCCGTGGCGGGTTTTATCGCGGGGCTGCGGGACCTGCACGAGAACGAGCCCGACGAGGCGGCGCGCTGGAGCAAGGCGGCCGACCTGCTGAAGGAGCTTCTGGCCGATCCCGATCTCAAGACCCATGCCGAGAGCTGGCCGACCAGCCCCGCCAGGCTGGGCCTGGAAGGCAAGCACGCCAACCTGCTGTTCTACGAGGACCCGGACTACGGCTTCGTCATCAACGGGCTGATCAAGAAGCCGGCGGCGAAGACCACCGTGCACGATCACGGCCGGTCCTGGACCCTTTACGGCGTGCTGGACGGCGCCGAATCGGTGCTGCGCTTTCGCCGCACCGACGGCGGCAAGCCCGGCGACCTGCCGAGCCGCGCCGAGGTCGAAGCCACCGAAACCATGCAGGTGGGCGCTGGACACGTGGACTGCATCGGGCCCTGGGAGATACACGCCGAATACAACGACGACCGCGAGCGGGCCACGGCCGTGATCGTGCGCAGCCAGAAAAGCGGCACCTTCGTGCAGAACATCTTCTACCGGAAGGACGGCTCGGTGGAGCAGTACCACGGGCCCCAGCAGATTCCCTGGCGCCTTGGCTAGCAGCCCGTGGCAGAAGTCCCACTGCGTTCGACCGGCGATCCATCCCGCCTGGACTGCGTTGCTCGTCGCTTGCATATGCCCGATATGCGCGCTCCTCGCGCCTTGCCAGGCGGGCGTCTCGCCGTTCTCGGCGCGACGCGGGATTCTGCCACGGGCTGCTAAGCGCCGAGTGTCGGGCAACGTTTTCTCGCTTCCGGGCCCGTTCCGGGCGCATCGCATTGTCGAGATGCAGGGAGCGCTGCACGCGGCGGAATCCCTTTTCCCGAGCGCAACCCGCGAAGAATTGCGGGCCACCGCGGCGGCGAAGGACCCCAGACTTTTCGACCGGGACCGCGATTTCCTGGTCCTGTCCTATCACAGCATCGTGGTACGCACCCCGGGGCTGACGATTCTGGTCGACTGCTGCATCGGCAACGACAAACCGCGGCCGCGCAACCCCAATTTTCACCAGCGCCGCGGCGGCTTTCTGGAAGACCTGGCCGCCGCGGGCGTGACCCCGGAAGACATCGACATCGTGATGTGCACCCACCTGCACGTCGATCACGTGGGCTGGAACACGCGGCTGGAGAACGGCGAATGGGCGCCTACCTTTCCGAATGCGCGATACCTGTTCGCGAAACCGGAGGTGGAGCACTGGCAAAAGGTCCTGGAGACCAGCCCAGCGGACGAGGTCAACCACGGATCGTGGGCCGACAGCGTCGCGCCGGTCTTCGAGGCGGGGCAGGCGGTGGTGGTGGCGACCGACCATGAAGTCGCCGACGGGATCGACCTGATCGGGGCGCCGGGCCATACGCCCGGAAACGTGATCGTCAGGCTTGAAGACCGCGGCGAGCGCGCCTACCTGACGGGCGACGTGATCCATCATCCCATACAGGTCGAGCGGCCGGAGTGGTCGAGCTGCTTCTGCTGGGACCCGGCAATGTCCGCGGAAACCCGCCTGAAAACGCTCAACACCGTGGCCGAAGACGACGCCTGGCTGCTGCCAGCGCATTTTCCGACGCCCACGGCGGGGAGGGTCCGCAGCACGGATTCCGGATTCCGGATGGCCTGGTGGGCATGAACAAATTCGCGGCCCTGCTGCTTGCGCTGAGCCTGCTCGCGGGATGCGCGCCGGGCGATGCGCCCGTCGAAGCCCCGCCGGCGGCGGCCGATGCCGCGGCCGACGCGAATGCGCTCACCGTACTTTCGGCCGACGGCGTGACCATTCATTACGACGACCTGGGGGCAGGCGAACCCGCGCTGGTTTTCGTGCACGGCTGGAACTGCGACCGCAGCTACTGGTGGGGACAGATTGATCACTTCGCCCGGTCCCATCGCGTGGTGAACGTGGACCTGGCCGGCCACGGGGAATCGGGGCTGGACCGCACCGGCTGGACCATGCAGGCCTTCGGCGAGGACGTATCCGCCGTCGTAACGGCGCTCGACCTCAAAAACGTCGTGCTGGTCGGCCATTCCATGGGCGGCAAGGTCATCGTGGAGGCCGCCAGGCAGCTCGGCGACCGCGTGGTCGGCATGGTGGGCGTGGACACCTTTCACAGCGGCGGCCGCGAGACGCCTCGGGACAGGCAGGAAGAAGTGTTCGGACAGCTCTCCGAAGACTACGCGGGCTTTATCGCGAACTTCGTGGACCGCACTTTCGTCGAGCAGAGCGACCCGGCCATCAGGGAATGGGTGAAGGCGGACATGGCCGCGGCGCCCTATGCCTCGGCGGTTGGCGCGCGGCGGGCCAGCGGCAGCTACGACGCCACCGCGGTGGTCGCGTCGCTGGACGCTCCGCTGGTGCTGATCAACTCGGACTTCCTGCCGACGGATATCACGCAACTCGAAGCGAACGCAAGGCAATTCGAGTTCCTCGAAATGTCCGGCGTCGGGCACTTCCTGATGCTGGAAGATCCGGAGACATTCAACGCCCTGCTCTCCGCGGTGCTCGCGGATATAACATGACCGGCACTTCAGGAGGCACAGGCGCAATGAGCACAGCAATCAGCCGGCGGGATTTCGTAAAGGCGGGCGTGGCGGCGGGACTGAGCACGCGCGTCGCCCGCGCAGCCACTGCCGGGGCGGACCCCGACGTGATCGTCATCGGCGCGGGACTGTCCGGCCTCAACGCGATGCACATGCTCGAAGAACTGGGCGTGCGGGCGATCTGCATTGAAGGTCGGGAGCGGCCCGGGGGGCGATTGCTCAGCCACGAGAGCGTGGCGGGCAACCCCGAATGGGGCGGCGATTCCATTCTCGGCGCCTACGCCCGGATGCAGGACACGGCCCGCCGTCTGGACATTCCGCTGATCGATCATCATGCGCGCCGGGACATGTCGCCGGAGGCGCACCGCGACCCGGCCCGGGTGGAACTTGCGTTGAACGGGGAGGTCATTCCGCGTGACCAATGGCCCACGCATCCGCTCAATGTGATGCCCGCCGGCGCCCGCGACCGCTTCCCCGGGCGCGGTTATTTCCAGAGCGTGATTGCCGAGCACAACCCGCTGGCTTCGTTTGCGGACTGGGCGGAGCCGGAAAGCGCCCGGTTCGATGGCTCGGCCTACGAGTTCTTCAAGGGACTCGGCTGGAGCGACGCGGCCATCGAGCTGAACTACAACACCAATGTGCAGTACGGAACCTCGGCGCACGACGTGTCCATGCTGATGTGGTACTTCGTCCAGGCCTGGTTCAAGCTGCAAAGCGACGTGGCGCGCGTCGCCTACAAGGTCGAAGGCGGCAATCAGCGCTTCACCGACGTCATGGCCGGCACGCTCAACGGCGAAATACACTACGGCAAGCGGGTCATCGGCATTCGCAACAACGAATCGGACGTGGAGGTGCACTGCCACGACGGCAGCGTGTACCGGGCGTCGCGCGTGATCTGCTCGCTGCCCATTCCCACCATGCGCTGGGTCAAATTCGACCCGCTGCTGCCGCCGGCCAAGGCCAAGGCCGTTCGCACCGTGCAGGTGCAGAAGATCACCAAGGTCATCATGGTGCCCACGAGCCCGTTCTGGGAAGAGGACGGACTGAATCCCGCAATGTGGACCGACACGGACGCCGGCGAAATCCGTGCGTTACGCGAAGGCGAGGATTCCAATTCCGTGACCTGCCTGATGGCCTGGGCCCGCGGGCACCTGGCGGACCGCCTGGACACGCTGGGGCACGAGGCCGGGATGGCCCGGGTGCGGGATGCCTATGAGCAATTGCGTCCCGCCGCCAAAGGCAAGCTCGAACTCGCGGGCATGAAGTCCTGGCAGACCGATCCCTACGCCGGCGGCGACTGGGCGATCTGGGCGCCCGGGCAGGTAATCGAGTGCCTGCCGGCATTGATTGAGCCGGCCGGGCGGATTCACTTCTGCGGCGAACACACGGCCACCGCCAATCGCGGCATGGAAGGCGCCATGGAGTCCGGCGAACGGGTCGCCTTCGAGGTCTGGGACCTGCTGTAAGAACCCCGGCGCCTGGCGACCGGGCGCACTCAGTCCAGGCGGTGCATCGCTGGAGTCAGAGAACGACGAACGGGTCGCGTTCGGTATTGAACGGCTCGTAACCGGACTTCGTGACCCGGAAGAGGTCCTCGTTGTGTCCGGAGCCCCAGCCCACCTCCAGGTAGGGCAGATCGACGGTTAGCGTCATGTCTTCTTCCAGCACGTGGTCGAACGCCTCGACGCCGAACCACCCGGGCATGCGCATGGGATTGTCGTCGTGCTGCAGGCCCACCGAGTGGGGCGTGACGAACACCGCGTGCGCGGGCATGCCCGCCTTGATCATGGTGTCCAGGCCGATCTGGCGCAGGGTTGAGTACTTCACGCCCGGCCGAATGGCGTCGAACACGGCTTCGCGGGCGAGTTGGTTGGCGCGCCGGCGCATCTCCACTTCCTTCGGCGGCTCGCCGATGAAGAAGGTTCGCGCAATGTCGCCCATATAACCCTTGTAGTTGCTCACGCAGTCGATCAGATAAGGCTTTCCGGCCACCAGCACGCCGTCGGGAAATTTGCCGCCGGGCATGCCGGCGATGACGCTGTCGACATGGTTGCCGCGGATGGCGCATTCCGCGAGAAATATCTGTTCCACGTCCGAATGACGCATGCCCGCCTGCAGGGAGTTGATCGTGGCCATGCAGGCTTCGCCGTTGTTCCAGCTCCCGAGCTTCTGATAGGCCAGCTCCTGCGGGGTCTTGACCATGCGGATGAGCTGGAAAATGCCGTAGCCGTCGACGCATTCCACGTCCGAAAGGTCCGTTTGCGAAAGGAAGTGGGCGATGCGAATGTCGTCCACCGCCACCCGCCCCCGGGTGATGCCCTGGGCCTTCAGCGCGCGGGCGAGTCCCCAGGCGGCGCCCGCGGCGATATCGTCGCGAAAGCTGTCCGAGGCCTCCTTCCAGCGTTGCTCACGGGACGTCAGCTCGACGTCGTCGCGAAAGTGATAGTGGCGGGTGCGCCCGTCCGTGGGTTCGACCGGGAGGCCGTCGGAATTGAACTCCGCCTCGTTCCAGCCGCCGAATCCGTAGGGCATGAGTTCGGCCGTCTCACGGTCCCGGTTGGCGATGTCCCAGGCGGCGGACGACCCGGAAACCAGGTAAATCGGCATGTCCGGGTCCGGCGACATGGCGGCGAAACCGGGGTATTCGGTAATGAAACGCACGCCGATCGTACTGACGTTGGTCATGTAGTAGACGTTGATGGGATCGAGTGCGATAAGACCGGCAAGCCCGTATTCCTCCATCACCGCATAGGCGCGGTCCTTGTTGACGAGCGCCCCGCCCTCGATCTCCGGCCTGGGCGGGACGTGGCCCTCAGGCCTGTCCGCCGCATTCGCCACTGCGGGCGCCGCCAGGGCCGAGGCGGCGAGTCCGCCAAGTGCCGTGCGTCGATTCAACTTCATGTTCCCTCTCCCGGTGCCTGCCCTGCCCCGATGATACGCCCTGTCCCAGTCGACAATCCCCGGCACTGACTCAGTATTCGACCGGGATCTCGTCGAGGCTGCGCCACAGGTACCAGGAGGCGACGGACCGCCAGGGGCGCCAGGGCTCCGCAAGGGCGATCAGTTCGTCGGGTGCGAGGCGCTCTCCGGCGTTGTAGTGGCGTGCAATCGCCTTCTGGATGCCGACGTCGGTAACGGGAAGAACGTCCGGCCTGAGCAGATGGAAGATCAGGAACATTTCCGCCGTCCAGCGGCCGATCCCCTTGATCAGGACCAGGGTATCGATGACCTCCTCGTCGTCCATTCGATGCCATGAATTGCCGCCCAGGGCGCCGTTCCTGAAATGCTCCGCCAGGTTACGCATATAGAAGGCCTTGCGCCGCGACAGGCCGCATTCGTGCAGTTCTTTCTCGGTTCGATTGCACACGGCTTTCGGTGTGATTTCGCCCACGGCCGCGACGAGCCGCCCCCACACGGCCTCCGCGGCATGAACGGAGATCTGCTGCGCGACGATGGAGCGTGACAGCGAATAGAAGGCGTCGTTTCGGGGCTTGAGCACGGACGCGCCGGCGGCCCGGATGAGCCCGGCCAGCACCGGGTCGGCGCCCAGCAATGCCCGGCGCGCCTCGTTCCAGTTCCAGTAAGGGGCGGTATGCTGACCTGGTGCGTTCATCAGGCACGCATTCTGCCCTTTATTGTTGGCGGCACGCGCTCTTTGCCTGGACGGGACGCGCTCCCGCCCGGGGGAGGCCGTACAATTCGCAAGGTCCCACTGTCTGATCGGCGCCGGCGCCCTCCTGACGCGCACGGCGCCCATACCCCACGAGGAAGAATGAGCCAGCCTGCCGCTAAACCTGCCCTGCGTACGGGTGAGTTCGTACCGCTGATCGCGCTGCTGATTTCCCTGGTTGCGCTGGCGATCGACGCGATGCTGCCGGCGCTCCCGGCGATCGGCGAAGACCTTGGTGTAGTGCATCGCAATGACGTGCAGTTCGTCATCACGGCGGTGTTCCTGGGCATGAGCATGGGCCAGATCGTGTTCGGCCCCCTGTCCGATCGAATCGGACGCAAGCCCGCCATCCATGCCGGCCTCGCGCTGTTCATGGCCGGGTGTCTGATGAGCATTTTCGCGCGCAGCTTCGAGATGATGATCGCCGGGCGCGTGCTGCAGGGCATCGGGGTTTCGGCGCCGCGGGTGGTGACCATGGCGCTGATGCGCGACCAGTACGCGGGTCGTCAGATGGCGCGATTGATGTCGTTCACGATGGGGGTATTCATCATTGTTCCGACAATCGCCCCGGCGCTGGGGCAGTGGATTCAAATGCTCGGGGGCTGGAGGGCCATATTCGCGGTCTTCTTTGCCGTGGCCGCGATCGTGTTTCTATGGTTTGCGATTCGCCAGCCCGAAACCCTTCCTTCGGAACGCCGCCGGCCGCTCTCCCCACGCGCGATCGGCAGGGCGGTGGTGGAAGTCGTCAAGATCCGGGTCGCGCTGGGATACACACTGGCCAGCGGTTGCGTGTTTGCGCCGTTTCTCGCCTACCTGAGCACGGCCCAGCAGATCTTCCAGGACGTTTACGACACGGGCGCGCTGTTCCCCCTGTATTTCGGGGTGCTGGCGCTGGCCGTGGGCGCCGCGGCGTTCGTGAACGGCCGCCTGGTGATGCAGTTCGGCATGCGCAAGCTGTCGCGGGGTTCCATGCTGCTGGCCACCATCGCGTCGGTTGTGTGCCTGGGGCTGGCGTTCGCCTTCGAGGGCGTGCTTCCATTCTGGCTGTTCATGGCCTTCCTCTTTTTCGTATTCGTATGCATCGGGCTGCTGTTCGGCAACCTTGGCGCGCTGGCCATGCAGCCCCTGGGCCATATCGCCGGCGTGGGCGCGGCTGTGGTGGCCTCGCTGTCCACGCTGGTTTCGGTGCCGCTGGGAGCTCTGGTGGGCTACACCTTCGACGGAACGCTATACGCGCTGATCGCTTCTTACGCGCTGTTCGGAGCAGGCGCGCTGGCCGCCATGAAATGGGCCGACGGAGGATGGAGGCCGAAGCGGCGCCGGACACCCGGCATGGCGAGCGTCGACCTATAGCGAAAACAGCAAGCAGCTTCCGGGGGATGACTGCCAGTACCGCGCCCGGTCACATTCCGACGAACTCGTTCAGTTTGTCGAGACGCTCAATCCAGGAATCGGTCCGCGGAATGACGCCGTCGGGCGTGAAGTACATGGTGTTTTCGTATTCCGCCAGCGGCCATTCCGGCAGGCCTTCACCGTTGGGATTGCCCGTGCGGGCGAAATTCGTCCAGTAGCGCATCATCTGTTGCGAGACGGCACGTTGCGTTTCGTCCGGATCGGTCGGATCGAAGTGATCGCCGGTGAAATTGCCGAACATGTACGGCAGGTCGCCCGCGTGGTAAGCGCCGTAGATGGTTTCGCCGTTCAGTTCGCGTCGTTCCACGCCTACGCCCGGCATGGCGAAGCGATACGCGTACACCGCATGGCCCGCCTTCTCGTGCGCCACGGCAATGCCGCGGTTTTGCCCGTGAAACACGAAATCGCTGTACATGTAGATGTCGCGCTGCTCTTCATTGCCGTAGAAAGGCGTCATCGCGTCGAACATTTCATCGGTCATGAAGCGGGCCAGTATCTCCCTGCGCCCCTCCGAGGGGCCCATCGAAAACTCGGAGTCGGTGGCGCCGATCATCAGGGGAACGCCCGCGGCGTCGCCCCGGTCGTAGACGGGCCAAAGGTCATCCACAAGGACTGCGCCGTCGGTGGCCAGGGAGATGAAGTTGCTGAAGTCGGTCGCCTCGACGATCTTCTCCGCGGGCTGGGCCCTGAGTTCGTCGAGGCTGGCCTGGGGTATTCCGAGCCGTTCCGCCAGCTTTACGCCCATCTCTTCAATGGGCGCTTCTCCCTCGCCCGCCAGGGAAGCGACCCGCGGTTGCCCCCTGCGGCCGTATCCGGACTGTGAAATGCCTTTCGCAAACAACCCCCGGGCCGCCGGCGATGCGACCAGGGCAAAAACCGAATAGCCGCCGGCGGATTCTCCGAAAATCGTCACGTTCCCGGGATCGCCGCCGAACGCCTCGATGTTGTCCCGCACCCATTCGAGCGCGGCGATCTGGTCCATCAGTCCGTAGTTGAACAGGCGCCCCCCGTCGGGGTCCTGCGCCGACAGCTCCGGGTGCGCAAAAAAGCCGAAACTGCCGAGACGATAGTTGATCGCAACGACGAGCACCCCGAGGCGGGCCAGGTTGCCGCCGTGGTTGACCGGCCGGGAGCCCGAACCCGCCGTGAGCCCGCCGCCGGGGATCCAGACCATCACCGGCAACTGCGCATCCGCATTGTCCGGGCGATAGATGTTCAGATTGAGGCAGTCCTCGCTCCCGGGCTGAGTAAAGGCATCCTCCATGGCAAAGCCTTCGGTGGCCGGCCGCTGTATGCACCGATTGCCGTACTGGTCGGCGACAAGGACTGCGTCCCGCCGGACCGCAGGCTGCGGCGCGCGCCAGCGCAGGTCGCCGGTGGGCGGGGCGGCATAGGGAATGCCCTTGTATTCGATCAATCCCTCGGCCGCGGTCCCCTGGACCTCGCCCTCGGCGGTCGCAACCCGCACGAACGATTGAGACTGTCGCGGGGAACCACCGGATTCCTGCTGCGGCCCGCAGCCGACAACAAATGCGCCGCACACAAGCACGACAATGGCAAAGCGATTCAGCATGATCTTCAAAGCGGCATTCTCCCACGAGATATTTCAGGGCGGATTATCAGTCATCCGCATTTCGTTTGCGTTTATGGTTGGCAGGATGTGCGCTTCAATCCCGGCTTGCGATACATGGTGCTTACAGGAAGGTTCCGAATGAAACGGCGATGGTTTGCCGTCGCTCCTGCTCTTTTGCCGGCACTGGCCGGATACCTTTCGGCTCAGCCGGCGCAAGAGGGCAACGCCATGTTCGAAACGCACGAGATCGCCACGCCGGCAGCGCTGCACCAGACCGTCCTCGCAGGAGACTTCGACGGCTCCGGACGCGCCCAGCTTGCCGTGGTCAGCGTGGACCCGGCCCGGTCCGGCCGCATACGGCTGGTCGCGTTCGACGGGGGGAACTGGGTTACGACGCTTGACGGCGCGCTCGACCCGCCTGTGCTGTTCGTGGACGTCGCAAGGATTGCGGGGCGTGATCGCATCATCACCTATCGGCGCGAAAGCGTGAAGTGGCTCGATCCGCAGTCGGGCGGGCAGCGGCCGCTCGTTGGCGTGAGGATCCCCTACCGCGCGTCCGGCGAGGATGGCATACCGCATCTCAACATCGCACGCGACCTGAACGGCGATGGCCGCGACGACCTGCTGGCGCCGGACACCGACGGCTTCTGGCTGTCCCTGCAGTCCGAGGACGGTTCCTTCGGCCAGGCGCTGAAGCTGGGTCCCGGCGATCCCTTCGCGAACGCGAAGGCCTATGGGGACAAGCGCACTTACGCGCAGGTCGGGATCACGGCCGAGAACCTGCCCTGGTACTTAAGCCGCGTCCATCGCTTCGATTACGACCTCGACGGCCGCCAGGACATCGTTTTCTGGAACGGGGACCATTTCCTGGTCCACCGTCAGGATGAACGGGGAGGATTCAGGCACTCGCCGGAAACCTTCGCGACCGAAGTGGAATTCGACTTCGACGGCTCCTACGGACTCGCCTTCCAGTTCGGCGACGCCAGCGTGCCTTCGATGCTGCTCGGGTTCGGCCCCCGAACGGAACACACGGTCCTGCAGGGGTTTCATGATCTGAACGGCGACAACGTGGCCGATCTCGTCACCCTGTCGCTGGCCGGCCGCACCCCATTCCGGCTGCGCGGCCGCTACAACGTGCATTTCGGCCGCCCCGGGTCCAGCGGCACGAGCTTCCCGGCCGATGCCGACGCTTCCTTCGACTCGCCGGGAAAGGCCGGCGGCTTGCAGCCCTGGGGTTATGCGGCACAGGATTTTCTCGATTTCGATGGCGACGGCGTGACTGATGCGGCCATCGCCGCCGTCGACATCGGCCTCGGGAACATGGCCGGCGCCATGATCGGCAACTCGATATCCATCGATCTCGCGTTTTACCGGATCCGGGACGGGGAACACTCGACGAAACCGGACTGGTCGCGAACCGTTCGCAGCCCGTTCAAACCGCTGGACAAGCGGGGCCCCCTGTTCCCGACGATTCTCACGGGCGATGTGGACGGCGACGGCCGATCGGACCTGTTGATCGGGGAACGCTGGGACGAACTGAGCGTGTTTCCGGGCGTGGCCGGACGCGAGCCGGTGGCCCCGCGGGCAATCACCGTCGCCGCGCCCATGCCGGGCGACGAACGCAACGCAAGGATTGCCGACCTCGACAACAACGGCAAGGACGATGTCTATATCCAGCACCCGTCCGACGACGGGCCGGGCCGGATTGTCGTGCTGATGGCGCGCTGAGCACAACGGCGAGCGCCGCCCGCGAGACACGCGGGGCCACGGAAGGTAAAGTGTCAGGCATGAGACGTACGACCCTGCGACTGCTTTTGGCCGTGCTGCTGCTTGTCCCGCTCCATGCGCCGGAGCTGGAGGCAGGCGTGCTGCGGCGCGGGACCAATGTCGAACTCCCGTCCTTCGATCCGCAGTACGTGATCGGCAACTCCGCCGGGGCCATCATGTACGACCTTTTCGAGGGCCTGGTAACGCGGGCGCCGGACGGCAGCATCGTGCCGGCGATCGCCGCGAGCTGGACCATCTCCGAGGATGGAAGGGTCTATACCTTTCAATTGAACGAGAACGCGAAATGGTCCGACGGCAGGCGGATTACCGCCGAGGATTTCGTCTGGTCGTACCAGCGCATTCTCGATCCGCTGTCGGGCACCCGCGGGGCCAGCGCGCTGTTCCCGGTCCTGAACGCCTGGGACATTTCGCTGGGCGAGAAGCCGGTCGATTCGCTGGGCGTCAAGGCGGTTTCGCCATCGACGCTGGAAATCACGCTCGATGGTCCGGCGCCCTACTTCATCCATCTGCTGGCCTCGTACAGCAATGCGCCCGTGCCGCGGCACGCCATCGAGAAACACGACAGGAAATGGACGCAGCCCGGCAACATGGTCACCAACGGCGCCTACGTGCTCAACAAGGTGGTCACCAACACCTACTACCAACTGGTGAAGAACCCTTATTACCACGGCGCGGACAAGGTCAGCATCGAAGAGGTCTTCTATTACCCCGTCCCCTCGCCCACCACCTCGCTGAAGCGTTACCTGGCCGGCGAGCTGGACGTGATACTCAATATCCCGTCCAACCAGTACGAGAGCCTGCGCAAGACCCGGCCCGACGAATTCCGCCTGGCGCGCGGTATCGGCCTCTGCTACCTGGTCATCAACAACAACCGGCCGCCCTTCGATGACCTGCGGGTGCGCAAGGCGCTGTCGCTGTCCATCGACCGCGACGTCATCGTCGAAAAGCTGCTCAGGACCGGTGACGAGCCCGCCTATTCCGTCGTCCCGAACGCAATCTGGGGGAGCCCCGGCGAACCCCCCAGGTTCAGCGGGATGAAGCAGGAAGAGCGCTGGGCGGAAGCCCGAAGGCTGCTCGCGGAGGCGGGTTTTGACCGCAGCAACCCGCTTCGATTCACCTTCAATTTCGCGCCCGTCGAGAAGGACCGGCGCCTGGCCGTGGCCTACCGTTCGATGTGGCAGCGCGCCGGCGTGGACGCCGAACTGGAGACCGCCGGCGCGCGCGACCTCATGAACCGGGCCGCGTCCAGGGACTACGAGGTGATGCGTCTCACGTACTACTCCATATTCCCCGACCCGGTTTCGTTCTTTGCGCTGGTCAGGGGAGACAGTTTCCGCAACTATTCGGGCTATTCCAACGCCGACATCAATGAGCGGCTGGTGATCGCCGACACCATACGGACGCCGGAAGAGCGCACGGCGTACCTGAGGGAAATCGAACGGCAGGTCATGGCCGACTTCCCGGTCATACCCACGTATTTCCAATCCAGGGCCTTCCTCGTGAACAAACGCGTGCAGGGCTGGAGGAACACCTATACGCCCAAGATGGCCAGGGACCTGAGCATCCGTGAGGCCCCCTAGCAGTCCGTGGCAGAATCCCGCGGCGCGCCGAGAACGGCGAGACGCCCGCCTGGCAAGGCGCGAGGAGCGCGCATATCGGGAATATGCAAGCGACGAGCAACGCAGTCCAGGCGGGATGGATCGCCGGTCGAACGCAGCGGGACTTTTGCCACGGGCTGCTAGGCAGGGGAAGGAGATGCAAAATGGGAAGTGACTCCGGCGAGCGCCGCGATACCGTCGATCTCGGCAACGTCAGGGAGGGCGACTTCTTCCTGGCGCTGAACGAAATCGACCAGGGCAATATCGATTTCCGCAAGGGAATATCGGGACTGTGCCGGATCGTCCACTACGACCGGGACTTCAACGCCAAGGGCGAGCTCTGGACCGGCGAGTCGGGGTTGCTGGTCGGGCTGATGTACAACCCCAACGACCGGCGGCTCTACGCCACCAACCCGCAGGAGAACAGCCTGCTGTTCTACGACTACTCAGGCGAAAAACACCGCCTGACGAGTTACCTGCCGGTGCGGCGTTACGGGAACATGGCGCTGGCGCAAAACGGCGACATCGTGATCGGCGTCCATTCGCTCTACGGCGCGCCCATCGAGGATGAATTCGGCGACGGCAAGTTGATCCGGTTCAATCCCCACACCGAGGCCGTCAGCTTCTTCGAGGTGGAGATCGACGGCGGGCGCCGCGGCCGGCACTGCATCAGCAACCTGGCGATCGCACCCGATGACAGGACCATCTATTACGTCTCCGAGTCGGGCCGGCGCCTTTGCCGCTACGACACGGAGTCACGGCGGCAACTGGACGATTTCCTGACCTTTGGCGAAGACGACGCCCTCAGGACCTATGGCATGGGCGTTCTTCCCGGCGGCGAAGTGCTGATGGCCTGCAGCTCGGGCGCCGTCCTGTTCAGCCCGCAGGGGGAAATCCTCAGGAACTACGACGTTCCGTTCAACAAGGGCTGGACCCGCGCGAAACTGGCCCTGGACGGCGAGCATTTCTACCTGAGCAACTTCACGCAGGGGCTGCTGCAACGCAGAAACATCGAAACGGGCGAGGTGGTGAACGAGCTGAACACCGGGCTGAAATGCTCGATGCTCAGCCTGACCGAGTACCAGGCCGCCTAGCAGCCCGTGGCAAAAGCCCCGCTGCATTCGACCGGCGATCCATCCCGCCTGGACTGCGTTGCTCGTCGCTTGCATATGCCCGATATGCGCGCTCCTCGCGCCTTGCCAGGCGGGCGTCTCGCCCGTCTCGGTGCGACGCGGGGTTCTGCCACGGGCTGCTAGTTTTCTCCAAGCGGAATCAGCTTCTCGCCAACGTACTGGCCGAACGCCAGCGCCGGCGTTATCCCCATGCCGGCGACCGCCGCGGCGCCGAACAGTCCGCCTCCGAGGATTTCGCCCGCCGCGTACAGGTTGCCGATCAGCCTGTCCTCCGTGTCGAGCACCCGAAACCCGGTATCCACCTTGATGCCGATACTGCCGCGCACCGCGTAGCTGGCAATCTCGACCGCGTAGAAAGGCCCGGCGCCGATCCTTTGCGGAAAATACTTGCGGCCGAAGTCGTCCCGGCCGCTTTCGCAGGACTCGTTGTATTCCCTGACGGTGTTCGCCAGGGCGGCCTTGTCCGTTATTCCGCAGCGATCGGCAAGCTCATCCAGGCTTGAACCCTTTCTCACCGTGCGCCCGTTGTTGTAGAGCTTCTTCAGCGTTTCGCCGGACCAGCGCAGAAAAACCCTGGGCGCGTTCTGCCGGATCGCCTCGTCGAAGACCAGCCAGGCGCGGTTGTCCGTCTGCTTGCGCAGATGGGTCGCCCGGTATTCGTAGCTCTCGTGGTCTTCGGCCATGAACCTAAGCCCTTCCTGGTTGACCAGGACCTCCCAGGGCAGCCGCACCTGCGGAGTCAGGCCGCCGATCCCGCAATAGCGGGGGTATTGCGTCGTGCTGTCGTAAATCCCGCCCATTCCCAGCGAAAAATTCTCCTCGTTCCAGGTTGCCGCGCCGATGGCCATGGCTGCCCTGATGCCGTCTCCTTTCGAGTGCTCCCAGGTGCCCGGATAAAGCTTGACGCCCGGATGCATCCGCTCGTAGAACTCCCTGTTTCCCGAATAGCCGCCGGTCGTCAGAAAAGTGCTCCGGGCGATTATCCGCTCCCCGCTTTCGGTCGATATGCCTGTCACGGCTCCATGGTCATCGACCACGATCTCGCGCATCGCCGTGTTCAGGCGAACGGTCACCTTTCCGTCTTCGACTAGCGGCTCAAGCAGATTGAAGAGCACCTTGCAGATGGACTGCCCCCGCTCGTTGCCCCAGTAAAGCCTTGCCGCCGTGTAGAGCTCGTGCGCGTAGAGAATCCCGGGCACTTCCGGGGCCATTTCGAAGCCGTTTTCCTCCAGCCAGTCAATCAGCGGCCCCTGGATTTGCGTCGCCAGGCGCAGGAATTCGTCCCTGGCTGTGCCCCGGGTAATGCGAACGGCGTCTTCGTAGTGGTCGTGCCAGGAATCGGCAATGCCCTTTTCCGCCTGGATCCGGGTGCCGGCGCCGCTCATCTGCCCCCAGCTGATGGTGCATGTGCCGCCCAGCGCGCCGGTCGCTTCCACGATGCACACCCTCCCGCCCCGCTGCGCAACGGCTATGGCGGCGGGAATGCCGGCCGTGCCGCCGCCGACTATGACGACATCAAATCTCGCCGAGCTCATCGATCGTTCGCGGGTAGCCCCTCTGGGTCATAAGCGCCTTCTTGCGGAAGAACCGCAACAGCCCGGAGGGCCCCATGCGGGAAGCGCCGAGGCCGGAATAGTTGAAGCTCTGCTTTTCGCACTCGGTAGTCACCGACTGCAGCCCCGCGTCGTTGATGCTCATGCCGCCGCAGTTGATCCGCCGCGCGATGTCCAGCGCTTCTTCGTCGGTTCGCGCAAACACGGCCGCGGAAAGGCCGTAGTCGCTGTCGTTGCTGAGCGCTATGCCTTCGTCCGCATCCGAGAACTTCATTACCGGAATGACCGGACCGAAGGTTTCCTCGGTCATGATCTTCATCCGGTGATTGACATCGCTCAGCACCGTGGCCGCGCACCAGTCCCCGCCGCCATGATTCTCGATCTTTCCGCCGCAATGGACCGTGGCGCCGCGGGCGACCGCGTCGGCGAGGTGCTCCTCGATGACGGCTGCCTGGCCCTGGCGTATCAACGGGCCGATATGACCCGAGTGCATGTCCGGGTAGTTGAGCCGCACCTTTTCGGCCCTGGCGACCAGAAGATCCAGAAATTCACCAAAAACGCCTTCCTGTACGTAGACCCGCTCCATCGACAGGCATACCTGGCCGCTGTTGAGCACGCCCTGGCGCATGATGGCGTCGGCGGCCCTTTCAAGGTCGGCGCCCTCCATGACCATGGCCGGGTCCTTGCCGCCCAGTTCCAGGTAGGCGGGAATGAATCGCTCGCCTGCGGTCGCCGCGACCTTGCGCCCCGTCGCCACACTGCCGGTGAAGCAGATCAGGTCCACCTGCCCGACCAGGGCGGCGCCTGTTTCGCCGTCGCCCGGCAGTATCCGGAACACGCGGGCCAGGTCCGGCACGGCCCGGATGCTCTCCTCCAGCGGCCGAATGAATCGCGGCGTGACTTCGCTGGGCTTGAGGGCGACGCTACAGCCCGCGAACAGCGCCGGCAGCGCGTCGATGAGTGAAAGCGTCAGCGGAAAGTTCCAGGGACTGATGACGCCCACGGCGCAGTAGGGAACATACTGATTGGCGAGCACCACGTCGCTGTTCACTCGCGATACCTGCTCGCGGTCTGCGAGCAGTTCCGGCGCCTGCGCGCACCAGGCCTCGATTCTCCTGTCCACCCCCAGCACTTCGCCGCGCGAGAGCGAATAGCGCCCGGTGTCCGTAACCAGGGCTTCCAGCAGCGCTTCCCTGCGCTCCTCGACCGCCGCGCCCCACAGGCGCAGCACCTCGCTGCGCCCCTCGATTCCCAGCGCGTCCCATGCCGGCTGATGCTCGCGCATGTCCGCGACTTCGCGCTCAACGCCGTACCCGGACATCGCCTTGAACTCATAGTCGACAACCCCGGTCCGCGGGTTGCGCGCCGGGATGATTCTCTCGTTCATCGTTCGTCGTTGCTCCCTGGCCGTTCGCCGCTCAGCCGCCGGCGAAGAGGGAATCCGGCGCCGGCCAGGATTCCGTTTCCAGCCCCAGCAGGGACTTGCCCATGGCCGACATGTTCGAAGCCCACTCCATGCTCTCGTGGGCCGCCATTGCGCGAATATCGACGAAGAAATGCTGGACCGGGTTGCTGTCCAGGAGTCCCCGCGCGCCCATCTGCACCACCAGCCTCTCAGTGCTTTCCAGCGACTTGCGCGCCACGTAGGCGTTGTTGCGGCGCAACTCCGCGCGCTCTCTCTCGTCCGGGGGGCGGCCGCTTTCGATGCAGCCCTGCAGCGCTGCGGTGGACTGGTCCAGCAACAAGGCGGCAACCGCCAGGTCCGCGTTCGTTTCCGCCAGCCGCACCTGCACCTGGGTGAATTTCGCGACCTGGTGGCCACCGATACCGCTCACCCACTTTTCGGTGATGTTCACGTACTCACGGTACGCGCCTTCCGCCGCCCCCACCAGGGCGCCCAGTCGTGCGGAAATATAAAAGCCATATAACTCAGTATTATATATGGGTTTCCTATAAATGACATCCGGTTTATCGGCAAACAGGTCGGGGACGGCGATCAGGAAATCCCGGTGCACTTCGATGCCGTCGGCGCGCACATGCGCGCACCCCGAACCCCGCAGCACCCGGGCTTCGGCGTCTTCCACATCCAGTCGGGATGCCGGAATCAGCACAACGCAGGGACTGCCGTCGAAAGTGGACGAGGCCAGCACCCAATTCGCGGATGCGCCGGCGAGGACATTGTCCCAGCGCCCGTCGACCCGGTATCCCTTGTTCGTCTTGACGACCTGGCTCTCCACAGGCTGCCCCGCGCCGGCAATGAACGCCCGCGGGTCTTGCGACCACACCCGCTCCTGCGCGGCTTCCCGCATGCGCGCCACCAGCGCGGCGTTGACGCCGCAGGTGGCGATCAACCAGCCGGCGGCGGGACAGACCGCGGCCGCCTCCCGGGTGGCCGAAACGAAATCGGGCCACGCCGCTTCCCGCCCGCCCCGGCTTTCGGGCTGCAGCAAGGCGAAGGCGCCCTCGTCGCGCAGCGCCGGCAAGAGTTCACCAGTCCTGCGCCCCGTGCGCAATTCACCGGCCAGCGCCGACAACGTTTCCATCAGGGACGCGGACACCATCAGGCTTCGTTCAGATAGGGAATGTCGGTCTTCAGGCCCAGGATCTGCCTGGCGACATTCGTCATGTTTCGGTCCCAGTTGATGCCGATCTGCTGGCACATCGCGTGAATGTCCCGGTGGTAGCGCTGGAGCGGCGCATCGGAAAGCGACTGCTGAAGGTCCAGTTGACGCACCATCCTGTCCACCGCCCGGCGACTCAGGCGGCAGGCGAAAGCCCGGTCGCGGACAAACGCCACCCTGTGCTCCATGGGAACCGGCAGCATCCGCGTCGCGTAATGGTTCTGCGTCTTCAGGACATTGTCCAGAAGCTGACCGGCCGCCCGCACCTCGGCGTCGGTTTCTCCCACCAGCATCTGGACGTACGGGTCGGCCAGGTCCTTGCCGGACTCCTTCAGTCCGTCGATGAACAGGTCGAGAGCGGCCTCCGCCGCGCCGATGATGGGCCCCATCAGCGCCGAACCGGCATAAGCGCGAAAACTGTAGCTGTAGACGGGCCCCTTGCTCACTTTCGAGCCCGGCGGATGCATGGCGAACAACTCGGGCAGCGCCAGGGTCCGGTAGTCGGGCACGAACACATCGTCCAGACGCACGGACTTGGAACCCGTTGCCCGCATGCCGGAAACAAACCAGTCATCGACGATCGAGAAATCCTCGCTGGGGAAGAGCATGTAGCGCTGCGGGCCGTCTTCTTCGCCGATGGGCGTGCCCCTGAGAAGCGCCCAGGCGGAATGATCGACCCCGCTGCAGAACGCCCACTGGCCACTGACCCTGAAACCGCCGGCCACGCGCCGGACCTCCACTCCGATGGGAACCGCTCCGGTAGCGATCAACACGCCCTCGCCGCCGCCCCACACGTCGTCCTGCGCCTGCTCCGGCATGCGTCCCACGTAGCCGGCATGCGACCCGACAACGGACACCAGCCACGCCGTCGAGGGACATCCCGCGGCAATCGCCCGCCCCGCCGCGATCTGCGGGCCCCAGTTGAGGTTGTAGCCGCCGTATCTCTCGGGAATGAAGGCGTGCAGCAGGCCCGCACCCCTGACCGCGGCCATCATGTCGTCAGGCAGGGCGCGCATCCGCTCGGCATCGTCCGCGCGCATCCTGATCTGCGGAACGATCGCCCGGGCCCGGTCGACAAATTCTTCTGCGGTCGGGACCTCGGGGCGCATTCCGGGAGTACCCGGCTCAGTCATGTCGCGACGAATGGAGAGCTTGGCCGTGCATTCTGGAAAGGTCAGCCTCCGCTGAATTGACCGTGTTTCAGGCCGTGCCGTGTATCATATCAACGCGCCGCCAGCGCATATTCGGAACGTCCGCCAGGAGAACGTGCATGTTGATCAACAACTGGTACGTTGCCGCTACCGAGGACGATGTCAAGGTCGGCCAGCCCTACCGGGTGAAGATGCTCGGCCTATGGTTCGCGCTATTCCGCAACAAGGCAAACGGAGTCGTCTGCGTCAACGACACCTGCTCCCACAGGGGCGGGTCGCTGGGCCTCGGCAAGGTCAACGACGGGCGGATCGCCTGCAGCTATCACGGCTGGGAATACAACAGCCGGGGACGGTGCACGCGGATACCGGCGCTGGGCGATGATGTGAAGATTCCCAGGCGCGCGCGGGTCGATTGCTATCCCGTCGAGATCCGCTACGGCTGGATCTGGGTTTTCCTGGGCGACCTCCCCGAAGACGAGCGCCCGCCCATTCCCGACAACTATCCGTACTATGACGAGGCGATGAAGAGCCGCGAGAAGTGGGGCATCGTGCACCTCAACTACGAGGTGCAATACAACTGGGCGCGCAGCGAGGAAAACTCCATCGACGGGTCTCACCCCTCGTTCGTGCACGCCAGCTTCGGCAGCAAGCGGGACCCGAAGCTGATGCTGGTCGAGCCCGTCGCGCATGAGTGGGGCAGCAGCACCTACCGCGAGCGGCCGCCGGCCGAATACAGGAACCTGAGCGAGATGACCAAATCGGTCATCGACGAGAAACGCGGCAACAACAAGGCCTATACCTGGTTCAGCATTGTCGGGATATCGCACCTGATCGACATCAAGCGCAGCAACGGCGTTCGTCACATCACCTTCGCCGCCCGCACCCCGATCGACCAGGACAACACGCGCATCTTCAGCCACCAGGTGCGCAATTTCCTGACCGGTCCGGAACACGATGAAGAGCGGCTCCAGGGCCGGATGAAGGCGGCGGCCGAGGACACGGTAGTTTCGCAGAACGTCAATCCCCGCTACCTGCCCAGGACGATGTCCGGCGAGTTGCTGGTTGCGTCGGACCAGAACGAGGCGCCCTTCCGCCAACTGATCTACAAGCTGGCCAGGCGTGGCTGGGAAATCGACATCGACGAAGCGGCAAGGCAGGGCCGCTACAACGCCCTGGCGATTCCCTGCCCGCTGCGTCGCGAGAACCCAAAAAACTGGATCGCAAAGCCGATACCCACCACCTACCCGCGCCGGGACGAATGACCGTTCCGGCGCTCCCCTAACCAATCAGAAAGAGGAGACAGGCCCGGTGTTCACAAATGTCTGGTACGTCGCTGCGCGAAGCGAAGATCTTAACGAGAAACCCCTCCAGGTCCGCATGCTGGGCTGCGACTTTGTGCTCTACCGCGAGCCGGGCGGCAGGGCGGTCTGTCTCAGCAATGTCTGCCCTCATCGGGGCGGGAGCCTGGCCAACGGCAAGTGCAAGGACGACGGATCCATCGCCTGCCCCTATCACGCCTGGTCTTTCAACGGCGAGGGCAAGTGCACGGAGATCGCCTCGCGCCGGAATGAGAATCCGCAGGATGTGGCGCCGGGCGTCAAGATCGACGCTTATCCCACGGAAGAAAAGTACGGCCTGATCTGGGCGTTTCTCGGCGACGAGCCCGAAAGCGCGGCGACGATTATCGACATGCCCGAATATAACGACGACGGATTCCGCTCCACCACGCACAGCGAGGTCTGGGAAACCAACTATCACTGGGCGAAATTTTCAAATCTCGATCTCGTCCATTTGCCCGTCGTTCATGGCATCGAATTCCAGAACCAGGACAATCCCATTGCGCCGCCGCCGTTTGAGTTGACGGAAGGCGACGACGGATTCGACCTTGTGTATTACCCGACATCGCGTATTCGCAAGGGCGGGGAATGGGAAAAATTGCGCGACGGCGACGAGGCCAGGAAAGTCGAGTCGCGGATGAAATTCCGCGTCGCGGGGATCAGCCTTTACGGCAAGGTTGAAATCGGCGGCATCGGCAGCGGCATGCACAACGTGTTTTATGAGTTTTCGACGCCGATCGACGAGCAAACGACGGCCATGCACTACATTTTTTTTCGTGACTTCATGCTGCAGCCCGAACTCGACAAGGAGCACCTGAAGCGCAATCTCATGCAGGTGCGCCAGGACAAGGCGATCGCCGAAGCGCAGCAACCCCGCATTGCACCGGTGGGACCCGACCCCAACGGCTTTTACACCTACGATGAGGATTCGGAGATTCAGCTCTACTGGAACCTGATGGCCAGGATGCGTGAACGCGGCTGGCAGATCGATCGCAAGGCCTGGGCCGAGGCCCTGGCTGACGGCCGCTATCGGGCGATCCCCTCGCCTGTGCGCAAGGAGGATCCCAAGGGCTGGGTTCACGACGAAGTGCCGCGCTTTGCCAGGGGCACGACCTTCGCCGGCAACGCCGGGAAAAAGTAGAGCCTCTAGCGGACTGCGTTATCAAATTATCGGCCCGATAACCCCACGAGCAAGAGATCTGGGTCTTACACCGGGCGGCTGGCCAGCTTCTCCTGCAGCCTGCGGTAGTTCTCTTCGCGCTCCTCCAGGGAATCTTCCTGCAGGTCCTCCTGGAGTATGCGCAACATGCGCCCGAGAAACGCCTGCCTCCAGGCTTCGCGCTGCGCCTCCACTTCGTCGTCGGGAACGAAGCTCTCCAGGTCTTCCAGCTTGACCATGCCCTTTTCGGCAAGGATCCGGGACAGGGTGTCGTAGCGGTCATGCACGACGGAGACTTCGGCCGCCACCGCCACCAGCATGCTCAGCACGCGTTCCAGGTGTCGGTCACCCAGGGCGAACGGCCGCACACCCCTGGGCGCCCGGGGGCGTGGTTTGAAGTCGTCCTTATTCGCCATATGAGCCGTGCCGCCCGTTCACTCTTGCCCGCGCCTGCCGGCAGACACTAGTTGCGGGCGCCGAACCCCCACCAGCCGTCGCCCTTGCGGAACACGCCGCCGGGCGCCTGGGAATAGACCGGCCGGTCGAAGACGCGCTCCTCGTCGAATCCCGCCTCCAGGGCCAGTGCCTTGACATCGGTCCGGGCCAGGATGTCCCAGAACGGCTCGTTGTTGTACCAGCTGTCCCAGTTGGCCAGGAACTGCGCAAACGGAGTGTCGCGCCGCACGGGCACCTCCACGTGCAAGAACACGCCGCCGGGCTTCAGGACCCGCTTCACCTCACGCAGGATATTGAGAATCGCCTGCCTGGAGGTCTCGTGAAACAGGATGTGCGAGACCACCAGGTCGAAACTGCCGTCCTCGAATTTCATGCTCTCGGCGTTCTGCTGCGAGAAATGAATCCGCTTGCCCATGGATTCCGCCCGGGCGTGGGCATACCGGAGCTGCGGCGCGCCGAGATCGATGGCATGGACCACGGCCTGGGGATAGGCATCGACGTAGGGCACGGTGCTGTTGCCCGACATGCAGCCGAGGTCCAGTATTCGCTCCGGATCCAGGTCGGGGAAGTTCTCGTTCAGGAACTTCGACCCGCTCAAGCCCTTGTCCTCGTTGTAGAGGCCGCGCAGACCCCGGCTGTATGCGTACGAACCGATATCGGCGCGGGCGCCGGAGTACACGTCGTCCTTGCCCAGTTCCTCGTAGTACGAAAGGGGTACGCAGTGCTGGTGGGACTCCTTCTGGTAATAGGGGATGTCCAGCTCCGGGTCCAGCTCCAGGCTTCCCAGTTTCGCATCGCCGGAAATTTCCCGGAACCTGCGCACCAGGTCCGGCAGCTGGCGTTCGACGATGCTTCCGGTGCAGTCCACGTACTGCTCCTGCTGGGAGCGGGAAAGCGCGGTCCACATCTGGTAGAACTCCTGCTTTTCCATCACTTCCCGCACTTCTTCCACGGTGGCCGGTTCGCGGCCGTGCTCGGCGACGAACGCCGGCCTGGCGTCGCGCTCGTAGATCAGTTCGTTGCCGGGCTTGAGTCCCTTGCGGGCGGCCCCGCTCAGCGAAACAAAGAAGCTGAGCCTCGATTGCTCCTCCTGAGAAATCTCCGGCAGCATGGCGTGGGGCCCCGGTTTCTTCATGATTCCCCCTTGAGGGACTTGCCCCTCAAACAGCGTGGCCTGTGGTGCGTTTTCTCATTATAGGGCCAGGGTCCGCCATCGGATCCGGACATCAGGAACCCGCGCCCAGCCTGGCCAGGGACAGTTTGCCGACGGGAATCTGGGTTGTTTTCTGTTCGGTGAAGAAGTCCAGGCAGTCGCGCACGCCATCACGGCCGACGCCCGAAGACTTGTAGCCTCCGAAGGGCGCGCGCACCTCGCGCACCAGGGGCGTGTTGACCCAGACCGTCCCGGCGCGCAGCGCCTGAGTTGCACGCGTAATCGTGTGCAGGTCTTCCGACCAAACGTAAGCCACCAGCCCGAATTCCGTGTCATTGGCGATGGCGATGGCCTCGTCCAGGCTGTCATAGACCTGAATGGCCGCGAACGGCCCGAAAATCTCCTCCTGGCAGACGCGCAAGCCGTTCGAAGGCGCCAGCACCGCGGTGGGCTCAAAGTAGTAGCCGGCCTCGAATTCTTCGGCGCGCTTCCCGCCGACCAGCAACTCGGCCCCCTCGGCCCGGGCGACATCCACGTAGGAAAGCACTTTCTCGAAATGCTCCCTGAATGCCAGCGGTCCCATTTCGCAATCGGGATCCATGGGGTCGCCGAGCCGGATCTGCCCGGCCCTTTCCACGAACCGCTCGATGAACCGGTCGGCGATGGAGCGTTGCACCAGGATGCGCGACCCCGCCAGGCACTGCTGGCCGTTGTTTGAATAAATCGCCAGCAGGGCGCCGTCCAGGGCCTGCTCGAAGTCCGCCGTCTCGGTGATGATGTTGGCCGACTTCCCGCCCAGTTCCAGCGCCACCGGGGCGAGGTTACCGGCGGCCGACGACATCACCGAGCGGCCCGTTTCGGTGCCGCCCGTAAAGGAAACGAGGTCAACCCCGGGGTGTTCCACCAAGGCGGCTCCCGTCACCGGACCGCGACCGTTCACGAGGTTCACGACGCCATCGGGCAGGCCGGCCTCGTGCAGGATTTCCACCATGCGGGCCAGCGCCATGGGCGTGTGCTCCGACGGCTTGAGCACGCAGGTATTGCCGTAGGCGATGCATGGGGCCAGCTTCGTGGTCGCCAGCGACAGGGGCGAATTCCAGGGTGCGATCAGGGCTGCGACTCCCACCGGCTCGTGCGTCACCATGGTCAGGAACTTCCTGTCCTGCTGGTAGGTCTGGCCGGCCATCATGCTCAGACTCTCGGCGAAAAGCTCGAAATTGCCGGTCAGCCGGTCCATTTTCCGGCCCCGGATCGTGCGGATGGGCACGCCGGTATCCAGACATTCCAGGACGGCAAGCTCCTCCGCGTTCTCCAGCAGCAGCGAACGCATCGAAAGCAGCACCTCCTTGCGCCGGGGAATGCCCATCTCGGGCCAGGGGCCATGGTCAAAGGCGTCCCGGGCCGCCGTCACTGCGGCATCGACCTCCGCGGCGGCCGCCTCCTCGAGCGTGCCTATGATGTCCTCGGTAGCCGGATAGATGATCGGGATTTCAACGCCCGTGCCGGCGACGCTTTTCCCATCGATGAAGCACCGCACCCGCTGCGGCACGGGAATCCCTTGCGGAAGCGCCGGTTTCGATTTACCGTTATCAGTCATCCAGTGTGCTGTCCTGTGTGGGGTTCCTGTGGATTATTTCACGGCAGACGGATGCAGGACAACGGGACCGGGGGCCGGGCGGACAAGAAAGTGCTGAACTACGCATTGAGGCGTCTCCTGGTCGCCATCCCGACCCTTTTCGTCATCATCACCGCCTCGTTTTTTCTCATGCGCGTTGCGCCCGGCGGGCCCTTCGACCTGGTTCCGGACCTTGACCCCCTGCTCATCGAGAACCTGCGCAAGGCCTATGACCTGGACAAGCCGCTGCTCGAACAGTACGCGAACTACCTCGGACGGCTCGCGCAGGGCGACCTGGGCCCGTCGCTGGTCTACCGCGACAGGAACGTCGCGGAACTGATTGCCGAAGGCCTGCCGGTCAGCGCGCAGCTCGGTCTGACGGCCATCGCCATCGGGCTGTTTTTCGGAATGCTGAGCGGCATCGTCGCCGCCTTGCGCAAGAACACCGCGGCCGATTTCACCGTCATGGCGATTGCGATGACCGGGGTGGCCATTCCAACCTTCGTCACGGCGCCGCTGCTTACCCTGTTTTTCGGCCTGTACCTGGGCTGGCTGCCGATTTCCGGCTGGAACGGCGGGCAATTCACGCACATTGTCCTGCCCGTCTGCGCTCTGGCGCTGCCCTCGATCGCGGGCATCGCGCGCATTACCCGGGGCTCCATGCTGGAATCGCTGAGCGCACAGCATGTGCGCACCGCCCGGGCCAAGGGCCTGCGCGAATCGAAGATCATCATCCGGCACGTCTTGCGGCCGGCCTGCATGCCGGTGGTCAGCTACCTGGGGCCGGCGATCGCCGGCGCGATGACCGGTTCGGTGGTGATCGAGACGATCTTCGGCCTGCCCGGCATCGGGCGCGCGTTCGTCGAGGGCGCATTGAACCGCGACTATTCCCTGATTCTGGGAATCGTCATCGTCTACGCCTCGCTCATCATCCTGCTCAACCTGCTGGCCGACATCATCTACGGCTACCTGGATCCAAGGGTCCGACCCCGATGAGCGGGCCTGCCGCAATGGGTTACCCGGGGGGCGGCGGCGTTGGCGAGCTGCAGGGTCGCTCGCTCTGGAACGACGCCGTGACCCGCTTCCGCCGGCACCGCGCAGCCATGGCGAGCCTCTGGGTGCTGGGCGTGATCACGGTGCTGGCCGTCCTGGTCCCCGAGTTCTGGCCGAACAGCCTGGACGAAGTGAACTGGGACTACATTCAGTCGCCGCCCACCACTGAGAACACCCTCTGGTTCGGCACCGACGTGAACGGGCGCGACATGTTCTCGCGCACCTTCTACGGCGCCCGGATCTCCCTGACCATCGGGGTGCTGACCACCCTGGTGGCGCTGATCATCGGCGTGCTCTACGGCGCCGTCGCCGGTTACAGGGGCGGACCGACGGGCGACATCATGATGCGCGTGGTGGACGTGCTGTATTCCCTGCCCACGCTGTTTTTCGTCATCATCCTGGTGACCATCTTCGGCAACAACTTCCTGCTGATCTTCATCTGCATAGGCGCCGTGGAGTGGCTGACGCTGGCGCGCATCGTGCGCGGGCAAACGCTCTCGATCAAGGAAAAGGAGTACGTGGAGTCCGCCCGGGCGGCCGGCCTGTCAACACCCACGATAATACTGAAATACATCATCCCGAACGTGATCGGACCGGTGATCGTCTATGTGACGCTGCTGATTCCCATCAACATCATCGTGGAGAGTTACCTGAGTTTTCTCGGCCTCGGGGTGCAGGAGCCCTTCACGAGCTGGGGCCGTTTGATTTCCCAGGGCGCGAACGAGATCGGCACCGCTCCCTGGCTGCTCGTCATTCCCGCGGCCTTCCTGGTCGTCACCCTGTTCTGTTTCAATTTCATCGGCGATGGCCTGCGCGACTCGCTCGACCCCAAAGATAACCAGAGATGAGCGCACCGCTTTTGCATTGCGAAAACCTGCATGTGCGCTTCGACACGCAGGACGGAGAAGTCTTCGCGGTCAACGGCGTGGACTTTGAGATTCACCAGGGCGATTGCGTCGGCATCGTGGGCGAATCGGGCTCGGGGAAGTCGCAGACGGCGATGGCCCTGCTGGGCCTGCTGGCCGACAACGGCGTCAGCAGCGGCAGCGTGCGGTTCCGGCGGAAGGAAATCCTCAATGCGCCGGCGGAGCAACTCAACCGGATACGGGGCTCAAGGGTAGCCATGATCTTCCAGGACCCAATGTCCGCGCTGACGCCATTCATGCGGATCGGCCGGCAACTGTGCGAGGTCCTGCAGGAACATACCGCCATGAGCCGGCAAGAAATCACTGCGCGGGTGATGGAGGTCCTGGAGATCGTCCAGATACCCGAACCGAAGCGCCGCTTCGAGATGTATCCGCATCAGTTGTCGGGAGGACAGCGCCAGCGCGTCATGATCGCCCAGGCGTTGCTGTGCAAGCCCGATCTCCTGATCGCGGATGAACCGACGACCGCGCTGGACCTCACGATCCAGGCGCAGATCCTGGACTTCTTCAAGTCGTTGAAAAAGCGAACGACCATCGTGATCATCACCCATGATCTCGGCGTTGTCGCCGGGCTCTGCAATCGTGTCGTCGTCATGTACGCGGGGCGGATTGTCGAGCAGGGACCGATCGAAGAGATATTCATGCGGCCGCAGCACCCCTACACCCGGGCGCTGCTGGCGGCCGTCCCGCGTCCGGACTGGGACCCGGACAAGCCTTTGCCGATGATCGACGGGCAACCCCCGCTTGCCACTCGCCCGCCCAGCGGATGTAGTTTCGCTCCGCGCTGCGCGCATGTAGTGGACCGCTGCCGGCAGGAAACGCCCGAATTGCGCGGGCGGCAGCGCCTCAAGGCCTGCCACCTGGACCTTCCGCAATGAGCAGAACACTCCTGAGGGTCGAAAACCTCAAGGTGTATTTCCCGGCGCGGGCCGGGGGCAGTCTTCGGCGGCGCTACGTGTCGCTCAAAGCCGTGGATGACGTTTCGTTCACCGTCGCGGAAGGCGAAGCTGTGGGTATCGTGGGGGAATCGGGCTGCGGCAAATCAACGCTGGCGCGGGCCATACTGCAGCTCATCAAGGCCACGCGCGGACGTATCGTCTGGCAGGGGGAAGACCTCACGAGGCTGGACCGAAAGGCGATGAACGAGAAGCGCAGGGACCTGGGCGTGGTGTTTCAGGATCCCCTCTCGAGCCTGAATCCGCGCATGACCATAGGCAACATCATCGCCGAGCCGCTGCGGCGCTTTCGTTCGGAACTGAGCCGCGAGGACATCAACGCCGCCGTCCTGGCAACAATGCAGGACGTGGGCCTGAACCTCGAATTCCTCAATCGCTACCCACATGAGTTCAGCGGCGGCCAATGTCAGAGGGTCAGTATCGCCAGGGCCATGATCTTGCGTCCGAAGCTGGTCATCTGCGACGAACCGGTCAGCGCCCTGGACGTATCGACCCGCACACAGACCATCAACCTGCTCAAGGACCTCCAGCGCAAGCACGGGATTTCCATCATCTTCATCAGCCACGACCTGTCGGTGGTGCGTATCGTCTGTACGCGGATCATCGTGATGTACCTGGGTCATTTCGTGGAGATTGCGGACCGGGACACGCTGTTCGGTTCGCCATCTCACCCCTATTCGCAGGCCTTGTTGAGCGCCATTCCCGTTCCCGACCTGCATTCGCAGGATGACGGCAAGCGGGTGATTCTCGAGGGCGAACTGCCCTCCCCCATCGACCCGCCATCCGGATGCGTGTTCCGGACCCGCTGCCCGATCGCCACGAACTACTGCATCAAGCGCGAGCCCGTTCTCGCGCCACGCGAGAACGGGGCGCGGGTGGCCTGCCACCACGTCTGAAACGGGTATTGCGTACAGGCCAATGGAACCGAACAACGAAAACGGTGGCGCGAGCCCGGCTTCGGGAAAGGCATTGACGATTCGCATTGACCCGCTATTGGAGTGGCTGGGCAGCGTTCAACTTGCCGAAACGCCAGAGGTCGAAGCCAAAACCAGGCTGCTGCTCGTCGACACGCTGGCCTGTGCGGTATCGGGACTGGGCAAGCCGGAACCGGCGGCGCTGGCGGCTAAACTGGCGCGGATTGCGCCCGGCCCGGTTCGCCTTCCCGGCGCGCAACAGGGCCTGGCCCCGTCGGAAGCGGCCTTTGTCCTTGGCCTGGCCGCCTGCTGGGACGAAGCATGTGAAGGGCTCGCGAGAGCGCACGGCCGTCCCGGGCTGCACGCTGTCGCCTCCGCCGGCGCCCTGGGAAGCGCGCTTGAATCAACGCTGGGCGAAGTCTTGCGCGCAATCGTCTTCGGCTATGAAATCGGCGGGCGCTTCGGCGAAGCCCTGCGGGTCCGCCCGGGCATGCATGTGGATGGAGGCTGGGGATCGCTGGCCGGCACGGCGGCCGCCTGCCGCCTGCTCGATGCGGACCTCAGGACGACGCAAAACGCGCTGGCGATGGCCGCCTGTCAGATGCCCTGCAGCCTGTACCTGCCGGTCGCCGAAGGCTGCACGGCGCGCAACACGTATTCGGCCCACGGCGCAGCCATGGGGATTTTCTATGCGAAATCGGCCGTCGCGGGCATCACCGCGCCGGCAGGGGCGTTTGACGCCACCAATGTCCTGAACTTCAGCGCGAAGCAATCCGGCGCCTCCGCGTTGAACGACACGAGAGATTTCTACATTCTCGAGGGGTATCTCAAACCCTACGCCGCCGTTCGCCACGTGCACTATGGAGTGGCCTGCGCCGAGCGGTGGCGCAGGGACAATCCCGGCGCCGACCCCGGCGAGATCGAGGCCATCGAACTTCAGACTTACCAGGAGGCCGCAACGTACTGCGGAAACAGGCACCCGAAAACGCCGATACAGGCCCAGTTCAGCCTGACCTACGGCCTCGCGTACGCATTGCGGACCGGAGAGCTGACCCCCGATGCCTATCTGCCCGAAGCGCTGGAAAACGAAGAGCAGCGGGAACTGGAGAGCAGGATCAGGGTGACGGTCAGTCCGGACATCCGCGACCGCGGCGCCGTCCTCCGCCTGCGCACGGGCGGGCGTTCACAGAGTTACCGGGTGGAATCCATTACCGGCGACATCGACAGGCCGATGAGCGCCGGGCAGGTCATCGCCAAGGCCCGCGAGTACATGACGCCCGTGATCGGTGCCCAACGGAGCCGCCAGATCATCGATGCAATCCTGAACGGAGACCTTGAGACGCGATTCACGTTGTAACCGGCGTCGCCAGCAGTTCCCCTGCAACGGCATCGAAGAGCGCCGAGCCCGACTCGAGGCCGGCCTTGCGCAACAGCCACCAGGCGCCGCAGAGATTGGATGACAGAACAGCGCCTCGGAAGGCGGGGCGAACGGTCCTGATGGCATCGAGCGTCACCATGCCCGTACCCGACAGCACGATGGCGGAATTCTCCCTGGGCGCAAGGGATTTCAGCGCCTTGACGACCTGGGGCGTCGTGGCTTCGTAGGCGCCGGGGCCTTCGCCTTCACCGAAGACGCGCGCGATGGAGGCCACGCGGAAGCCGGCCGCCTCCCAGTAGCCCCTGCCCAATGAGGTCAGCCAGTCCGGGTACGGAGATACCAGGGAGATCTCCCCGCAACGCAGTGCCTGAAGCGCTTCATGAATGGCCAGGCTGGCCGTAATCACGCGCACGCCCGTCGCCGCGCTCAGGTCGGCGCAGAGTTCCCTGTCCCCCTCCGGCAGCAGGCGATAGGACGGGCCGGTGACGGCGATCAGCACCGATTCCAGCTTCAAGCCGCCGAAGGACTCGATGGCTTTTCGATAATGCGTTACGTACAAGCGGTTGCGCTCCTTCAGCGGCTTGCCGGACATGAGCGGCAGCCGCGACACGTACATGGTTACGCCCCGCGGAAGCAGGCGGGCCATCTCCGGCTCCACCGTGGGGTTGGCGGGAGGGACGACCACGCCCACCTGCCGGGTCATTGCGGGATCAGCCGGCAACGCTTTTCCGGCGCGGCTTCACGGGCGGGGCCATATCCAGCATCGATGCGGACCGGAGAAATTCTCGCGATTTGCCCGGATCGCCCGCGCAGTCGCGTACTTCGCGAAGCCAGTCGCTTGCGTTGGCGACCCTGTGATCGGTGCGTGGAATGAGTTCGTTTCGTGCAATTTCATGCCGCTCCCGGGCGCGCTGCTCAAGCATACCCGCCGGGCCACCCTTCAGCGTGTCTATCAGGGCGCCGGCGATCGCATAGGCGTCATGAATCCCGCAATTCATGTTCATGCCGCCGCGCGGCATCGTTTCCTACCAGCCCAACGAGAACACCCTGATCTACGCAGTCGCCGCGCGAGGGGGCGAAGTGCGGCGTGAGTCTCTCGTTCAGTTATTAATTCCGGCGAAACGAGCCCTATTTTGTCATTGCCGTGAGGTCTTCGTAGCGTAAACTGACAGCATGGATTGGATGCCGGCAGTTGCCCTGGCAACGCTCATGATTGGCTTGTTCGCATGGCTGCGCGCGGACCTTGTGGGGATGCGCAAGGAGTTGCGGGCCGAGATTGCGGAGCAGGGCAAGGCCCTGCGAGGCGAGATTGCGGAGCAGGGAAAGGCCCTGCGGGGCGAGATTGCGGAGCAGGGAAAGACCCTGCGGGGCGAGATAGCCGAGCAAGGCAAGACCCTGCGGGGCGGGATAGCCGAGCAGGGCAAGACCCTGCAGGGCGGGATAGCCGAGCAGGGCAAGACCCTGCGGGGCGAGATAGCCGAGCAAGGCAAAACCCTGCAGGGCGAGATAGCGCTGCTGACGCAGGAAGTAGGACGACTGCGCGAGCGCATGGCCCACATGGAAGGCCTTCTTGAAGGTCTGCGCGAGGCGATCTCCGGGAAGCAGGCCGCCTGAATCAACAGATTGCCAAGTATTGGCGCAATCAGGACTTGATCGATGTCCGACAAGCTAGCTTTTGGGTCCAGCGCTGGTCCCGTTCATTCGGAGTCCCCGGGCACCGGGATGCTGTCCAGGAAACCGTCCACTGCCGCGCCAAACGCGCTCCAGGGCGCCTCCCGGAAACTGTGGTTACGCACGATGAATGAGGGGCCGGCGAAGAAGTTCTCGTATTGCTGCTGGCGCGAACCGAACTCGCTGCCGTACATGTCCCAGGCCAGGCGGTAGAGCTTGACGCGGTCCACCGCGGACTCGTTTCCGGCCGCCCAGTAATCCCGGAAGATGTCGCGTGTCGCCGGGTTTTCCATTACCGAGATGTCGGCGGGCATCTGGAACACGCTGCCGCCGGACAATTCCCGCATCATCGCGATGATCTCGGGGTAATGCTCCTGGCACCAGTTCAGCGCGGCATACATGTAGCGGCGGTTGAAATTCACATAGCCGTTGCCGAGCTCTTCATGGTCCTGTATCTGGCCCTGGATCATCCCGCCGAGCGCCGCTTCCCACGCGGCAAGCCTTCCCAGTTTCTCCGCCACCACGGGGATCTTGTCGACGCCGGCCGATTGCGTGATCTTGTGGATGATGCCGGCGATGAACTTCAGTTTTGCGTGGAAGCGCACATTGGACTGGTGATTGCCGAGCGTGTGCGAGGCGGTCCGGACGTAGATCTCCCGCGAGAGCGCCGCGCGGTCGTGAACGAAAACGCGCTCCCAGGGCACCCGTACCTCATCGAAGATCAGCATCACGTCGCTCTCGTCGAAATTCGACGCCAGCGGGCTGTCGAACTCCGTGGCGGCATACAGCTCCATGGGCTTGCGGACCCACAGGGTCAGCCCTGCGGCATTCATCGGAACCGCGCAGGTGATGGCTTCCTTTTTCTTGTCATCCGAAATCGGCGTGAGGTTTCCGATCCAGACCTCATCACAGAAAACGCCCGCCGTGGCCAGCATCTTCATTCCGTTCAGGATGACGCCGTTGTCGTCTTGGCCGACTACCTGCAGTACGGCCTGGTATCCCTGGGTGCCGCCGAAGATGTTTTCGTTCTTGGACTGGGGAGCCGGATGCACAGCATACGAGACATAAAGGTCGTTCCTTCTGAGGTGCTCGTAGTAGTCCGTGACATTGCCCGAATACGAATCGCCGTCCCGGTCCAGTATTTCCGGGTTCATCGCGAGCCCGGTCACGAAGCTGGCTACATGGTCCGGGCTTCGGCCGAAAAGACCGTATGTTCGTTCGGCGATCGCGTAGTGCGCCCGGGAACGTTTGACCAGATCTTCCTTCGACCGGGGCTTGAGGTAATAGGACGAGAATCTCTCGCCCTCCTCCTCGAACGACATCGGCTCGGCGTTGGCGGGGTCGTCCTTGTGGTCGAACAGCCCGGCAAGCGTCCGGGCGGCGCCCCGGAACGCCGGGTGTTCGACAACGTCTTCCACTTCCTCGCCCCCGATGTAGACCCTGCGTCCATCCTTCAATCCAGACAGGAATTCCTTACCGGTACGCAGCATCTTTCGGGCTCACCGTGACACGGCAATAGAATGAAGGATTAAATCCACACCTGATCGTCGAACCGAATGGTTGCCTGCCGGACAACAAGGGGACGAGTATGTTGATGAACAACTGGTATGTGGCTGCCAAGAGCCATGAAGTGAATGCGGAAAAGCCATTGATTGTGCGTATGTTAGGCCAGAATTTCGTGCTCTTCCGCACTCCGGAAAACAAGGCCGTCTGCCTGACCAACACCTGCTGTCATCGCGGCGGTTCCATAGGCCGCGGAGAACTGGACGGGTCCGGATGCATCGCCTGCGGCTACCACGGCTGGAAATTCAATCCGCAGGGCCAGTGCGTCGAGATTCCCGCCCTCGGAAAAGATACCGCCATCCCAAGGCGCGCAAGGGTGGACTCGTATCCCGTGGAAGAACATTTCGACTGGGTATGGGTTTTCCTGGGGGACCTGGAGGAGGAAGAGCGCCCAGCCATCCCGACGACCGTTTTCCCCGAATACCACGACAAGGAAAACTGGCGCGTGGTCTCGATCGAGTTTGACGCCGACGTGAATTGGGCCCGTGGTCATGAGAATTCGCTCGACAGCGCGCATCCGGCATTCGTGCACTCGCGGTTCGGCCGGCGCAGCGCGCCTAAGGTGCAGATCGTTCCCCTGGTCGAGAACGCCTTCGGAGGCCATAACGCCACCCGCGAACGGGTCCCGCCCAAGCACAAGCAGGTGAGCGAGGACATTGCCAGACTCGTGTCGAAGAAAAGGGGCAATACGGTTGCCTCCACCGACTCCTACCTGGCAGGCATTTCGCACCGTATCGACATAACGCGGGAAGGCAACATCCGCCAGGTCACGGTTTCCGCGCGCACTCCGGTCGATCCCTGCAATACCCGGATCTTCATGCACCAGGCGCGCAATTACCTGATGGAGGAGGAGCACGATGAAGCGCGCCTCGAAGGTATCCGGCTGGCCTTCCGCGAAGACTACGAGGCGGTCGCTTCGGTGGAACCGAAGTTCGTGCCGCGCTCCATGGCGCACCAGCTCCTGGTCGAATCCGACCAGCTCGAAACGGCTTTTCGCAGAGTGCTGTTCGAGAAGGTGAAGGCGGGTTGGGAAATCGATTTCGAAAAGCTGGAGCGCGACGGGCGCTACAGGCATTTTTCCATCCCTTCGCCGGCCCGCCGGAAGGACCCGAAGAACTGGGTCCACCCAGTGGTGCCTACGACATTCCCGCGCCCGGATTAGCCTGTCAGTGCGACCGGCGCTGCATCGTCAGTAGTCGTACCAGAAGCTGTGCCAGGCTGCCTGCTTGTGCAGGTAGTCCGCGGCTTCGCGCGCATTGTCCGGCTGGTACCCGGTCCAGGTGTTGGGCTGATAGCGTTCTTCGTACTGGTCGAAGACGTGACGGTACATGCTGATGTGAAAATCGGGAATCCGGTGACGCTCGCGGTACGCCGCCATGTCGATTACCGCGCGGCGCCGGGTCTCGAAGGGGCCGGCCTTGGCCAGCACCTCGCCCTTGGGCCCGAATATCGAGGACCTTCCGACCCAGTCATTGCGCGGCGCGTTCTCCACGAAAAATTCCTTGTTCTCGTAGCCGATATTCAGTGAATTGTTCACCACGACGGTGAAGACATCGTGGTGGTAGGAGCACATCTGGGTGTCCTCCCAGCGGAACCCGCCGGTTGCGGGGCGCACCAGGATTTCCGCGCCTTTAAGCGCCTGGGCGCGGAACAATTCGGGCTCGTACTGGACCGGCGACATCGCGATGTTCCCGATGTCGGTCCGGGCGACGGGAATCACCGCGTCCCAGCCGTACATTTCCACGAAACGGTCGAATACGTCGTAAATGCAGGTCGTGATCTGCTCGCTGTGCCGGAACGTTCCCCGCTTGGCGCGCTGCTTCCAGT
Source organism: Gammaproteobacteria bacterium (assembly GCA_963666765.1). Taxonomy (GTDB): domain Bacteria; phylum Pseudomonadota; class Gammaproteobacteria; order Steroidobacterales; family Foliamicaceae; genus Foliamicus. Next base: position 41,681 of record OY762933.1, on the reverse strand, counting down.
GCCTGGCGACGATATTGCCTTCCGGGCCGACAAGAAGCTGCATGTTCATCACGTGGCCCGGCCAGTCCTCTTCCTTGATCAGGCAGCCGAAAGCGATATAGCAGTCGTATTCCTTCGCCTTGAGCGCAATGGCCTCGATTTCGCCGGATTCGGGATAGCGCGCCACTTTCAGGTACTGCTCGCGGTTCTTCCTGCCGCCTCCCTGCAGGGGGAACTCGTGGAAGCACACCAGGTCCGCGCGGCCCTTGCCCTGCGCCTTGTCGATCGCGTTGAGCGTGTAGTCGAGGTTGTCGCGAATAAGCGGCTCCGGATCGTCCGGGTCGACCGGTCGGGTGCGGGTCTGCACGATGTTGATGGACACCTTGTCGCGGCGCAGGGCGACGGTCGGATAGGTGCCGTCCTTGCGCACCATCCGGGGAACGGGGATGTCGTTTCGAGTTGTCATGGCGCACCTCTGCGTTTGCAGCATCCTAAACGAAGGAGCTTATGCGGCGCTCATGCCGCCGGGCGAATGTTCTCCTTCTCCAGGGCCCGCTTGCGGTAGAGCAGGCAGAGCAGCACGGTCATCACAATAACGCCGGCGCCCAGGATGACCGGCCACGACAAACCGATGAGTTCGGCCACGATACCGAAGAAGAACGTCCCCAGGGCCGGACCGCCCCGGTTCAGCATGAACCAGGAACTCATCACCCTGCCCCGGGTGTCCTCGTCGACCGCGTGCTGCACCAGCGATTGCGAGGACACGCTGAAGACCACGTTCATGAAGCCGAGCACGACCAGGAAAGCGCCCGCCACCCAGTACTCGCGCACGAGGGCAAACGACATCGCGGCGGCGGCAATGGCGAGACTGCTCAACAGCACCACTTTCATGAGTCCGCCTGAGTGCTGCGTCCGGGCCATGGACAGGCCGCCCAGGATGCTCCCTGCGGCGCTCATGGAGATCAATACGGACAGCCCCGCCATACCCTGGGCGAACACGGTATCCACATAGGCGGGCAGCATGAACATGATCGGGCGGGCAAACAGGACCATCACGGCCGCGAGAATGACCGTCATGAGAATGGTCTTGTTGCGGCCGAGATAGGCCATCCCCTCGATCGCCTCGCCGAAGGCCCCGGCCTTGCGCCCCGTGGGACCGGCCGACGGGCCCGCCAGCTCCGGCAGTCGAATCGCCGCAATGCAGGAAATAAAGACAATAAAGCTCAAGGCGTTGATCAGCATTGCCAGGCCGATCCCGCTGAACGCAACCACCACTCCGGAGAGGATGGGACCGAGCAATCGGGCCACGTGCAGGCTGATGTTGCCGACGGCTATGGCCGCGGTCTGCTGCGCCGCCGGCACGAGCCTCGGCACCACGGCCAGTTTCGCCGGTTGCCCGAGCGACTGAAACATCGCCTGCAACGCCCGGATAATGCAGATGATGACAACATTGAGATGGCCGGTGCTGAAGATGACGAACATGGCGAGCGCGCAGACAAGGCCGCCGCCGTTGCTGAAGAGAATGAGCCGGCGGCGATCCAGGCGGTCCGCCAGCACGCCCCCCAGGGGACTGACCAAGAAAATCGGCACGAATTGAGACGCCGCCACGATCCCCAGCCACACCGTGGAATGGGTCAGTTCCCAGATCAGCCAGGAAACCGCCACCAGCTGAATCCAGTTCCCGGTAAGCGACAACACGTTGCCCACCGAAAACAGGGCGAAGTTCCGGTTGCCGTAAAGCTGCCTTACGGTTGAGATTTTCATCGCTTTCCAAGTCTAAACGGCGCTTCTGACAGGGGTGATATATACTGTTTTTCCCGTAGACCGAGGCTGCCGCCATGAGGAAGTTCCTTTCAGCCTGTGGACATGCAAGTCCCTTCGCCCTCGGATCGATCCTGTTGCCCCTTTCGGTGGCCCTGCTGACGACAAGCTTGGTACCGCTTTCAAGTGTGAGCGCGCAGGAAGCGATACTGGAGGAAATCATCGTTACCGCGCGTAAGCGCGAGGAGCGGCTGCTCGATATTCCCCTTTCCGTGCAGGCCTTCACCTCGGAGGAATTGGCAGCGGCCGGCATTGCCGACCTCGAAGATCTCACCCTTTTCTCCCCTGGGCTCGACTACAACAGCCAGTCCAGCACTCAGTACGCCGGCCGCTACGTAACGTCGATCCGTTTCCGGGGATTGACAACGCAAAGCACACTGCCGTCCAACCAGGTAGGCTCACTCTTCGTCGACGGTGTTTACGTCCTGGGGGGGGGGCACAATCAATCGGCCTGGAAGATGTCGAGCGCGTCGAAGTCATCAGAGGCCCGCAGGCGGCGCACTTTGGTCGATCTACCTTCGGGGGCGCCATCAACTACATTACGGCTGATCCGTCCGATAGATTAAGCGGCAGATTCTCCGCGGAGTACAGTTCCGATTACGGCAGCTACCGGGCTTCCGCAATGATCGAAGGACCTGTCGTGGAAGGCCTGATAAGCGGACGTATGACCGCTTCGGGCTTCGTGAACGGCGCCTTTGAGACCGCCACCGATGGCGGCAAACTCGGAGAGGAAACTTCCGATGCCATCCACGCCAGCTTGCTCTTTACGCCATCGGAAACCGCACGAATCAAGTTGCGCGCCTCCTTTATCGAAGACGAAGACACACAGCCGGCCGCCACCACGATCCAGTTCTTCACGAAGAGCAACTGCGCGGCAGGGACACCGCTGAATGTTCTGGATGCCTCGGGCACATCGAGGAACGTCACTCTGCAGGCTGATTACTGGTGCGGTGGATTACCGGAAGACGTGCGGGTTACCGCCAACACGACGTTTACCACGTTCCCGGCAGTCGGCCGATTTCCCGAAGTGGATATCCGCTCCCTGTTCGTGGAGAACAGCCTGGGAATCCCCGAAATCGACGAGGCGCCCTACCTGGATCACTTTGGACTACGCCGACAGACGCTCAGACTCGCGATAACCTTCGACGTCGAAGCCTCCGAAAGTCTGAGCGTATCGGGCAATCTGGCATTTAACGAACAGGACATCCGGCAAATCGCCGATCGTGACTTTACGGATGCGGAATCGGTCTACATGGCCCCGCCCAACGCGTTTGAGGATTATTCCGGAGAGATTCGCGTACGCTACAACGCCGGCGGCAGGTTGCGCGGTCTGGTGGGCGTGAACTACTACCGGCAGGAGATTCGGGCTGCGTTCGCAAATGCCGTCGAGGCGACCAACGAACTTTCACTGGATATCCTGCCCGTGCCTTTTTCGCTTCGTGTAGTGGGAGCACAGAACTCGGGCAACGACGACGACAGGATCGAGACCTTCGGCATCTTCGGGTCCCTAGATTACGATCTTACCGAGGATCTGACGGCAACTGCCGAGGGTCGCTGGCAAAGCGACAAGGTCACCACCTTCGGCGGCCAGTTCCTCAACCCGGGCGAACCGGAATCACTGACATCGAAGAAGTTTCTTCCGCGGCTGATTCTGAGCTACCGACCGCTTGACGACATGACGGCCTACGTCAGCTACTCGCAAGGCACGCTGCCCGGTCAGTTCAACGGGACCTTCCGCGCATTGCCGCCGGATGCCCAGGCCACAGTGCAGCAACAGTTTCCGGGTTTGCAGGAAGCGATTCCCCCCGAAGAACTTGATAACTATGAAGTCGGCCTCAAGCAGGTGCTCTTCGACGGGACGTTCCAGTACGCAGTCGCGGCGTACTTCATGGACTGGTCCAATATGAAGTCCGCGGTTACGTTTCTCCCGCCCGGCGCGACCGGCCTGCAGGGCGCATTGATTTCGGGCGCATCGGACGTGAGCGGTCTTGAACTCCAGGCCGACTGGCGGATTCTGGACAACTTCCAGTTGGGAGCAACCCTCAATTACACCGATGCCGCGTACAAGGATTTTGCGATTTCGGGGGTCAATGCGCTCTTCGGTCTGTCCAACGCCGAGGGCTACCGTGTGGACGGCAACCAGTTGCCGCAATTCCCGGAATGGAGCGGCAGCCTGTCGGGCACATATGCAGGAACCCTGAACTCCAACTGGGATTGGTACGCGCGCGGCGACGTGTTGCACCAGGGCAAGACCTACGCCGATCCGTCGAACATCAACTGGATCAAGGCCTATACGCTGGTCAATTTCAAGTTCGGAATCCGCGGAGAAACAACCACTCTGGAACTGTTTGCCGATAACCTGTTCGATGAGGCGGGTTGGGCCAGTGGCGGGACCGGGCTGGACCTGGGCGTTGTTCCCGTCCTCTTCTCCAACCTGTTCGTTCGCCGCGGCGCCACGGTAACCGCCTTGCGTGGCCGGGAAATCGGCGTGCGCGCCACCTGGAACTTCTGAAGAGCCCGAAATCCTCAGCGGCCACGTAAGCGGGCATACCCGGAGCAGCGAGCATGTGCCTTGCGACGCCCTTGCGCTCTAAGATAGCGAACCCATGACCCTTCGCAAGCAAAAGCGCGCGCTTGTTACGGGGGCTGCTTCGGGCATAGGCCTTGCATGCGCGCAGAAACTTCAGCAGGACGGCTTTGGCGTGCTCGGCATGGACCTCAACGAGGCCGCCGACCCTTCCGTCTTTGAACGCTTCGAAACGGTGGATGTGACCGACGAAGATGCCGTGCATGAGTGCGTGCAGGACTTCGGCATCCCTTCAAGAGGCCTGGGCGCGCTCGTTCATTGCGCCGGCATCAGTCGGTATGGCTCCGTGACGCAACTGGACTCGCAAACCTGGGCCAATGTCCTGCAGGTCAACCTGACCTCGGCCTTCCTTGTTGCCCGCGCCGTCATTCCTCACATGCGGAAAAACGAGGGCGGGGCGATAGTCACCATCGGCAGCGTGTACGGACGCCTTGCGCCGGAAAGAATGAGCGCGTACGCGGCGAGCAAGGCGGGAGTAGCGCAGCTGACCAAGTGCATCGCCGTCGACTATGCGAGCAGCAACATCCGCGCCAATTGCGTTTGCCCCGGGCTGGTGACGACCCCGATGACCTCGCACCTGAACGCGCCGGGCAAGGCAAGCGTACTGGATGCGACGCTGAAGGCGCGTCCCATGAAGCGCGCCGGGACCCCTGATGAAATAGCCGACACGGTCGCATTCCTGTGCTCGGAGGCGGCGAGCTACATCACCGGTCAGAACATATACGTGGACGGCGGCTTCACGACCGGAAAGCAATTGAACCCGTAGCCACGGATCCGGGCTAGCCGAACGCAGCAATCGCTTCCTTGATCCAGCGCACCGTGGCCGATGCCCCGATGTAGCGAACCTCAAGGCCCGATTGACTTTCATTCGCCCTGTCCACCAGGGCTTTGTCGGCCGTTACCAAGGCTGTGCCGGAGGCCTCGGCACATGCGAGGTAGAGGCAGTCATAAACGGGATGGTCCATTTCAATGGCCAGATGCGATGCCCGTTCAATGAGCACCTCGGCAGGATAAAGCGCAATCAGCTCGGACAAGCTGCGCAATTCATGGAAAAACGGTTCCGGGTGGGCAATTTCGCCCCGGCGTACTTTCTTCCAGATCGTGTTGGCAAATTCCGGTATCAACAGGTCCGGAGCCTGAAATTCCATGTGCCGAGCCAGCAGTAGCCGTGATTCCCGGGACAAAGATTCCGCGACAAACCACTTGATAACAATGCTGGCATCGACGGTGATTCTCAACGCCTGCGGTCCTCACGAAGCAGTTCGACACTGTCCGTCTGTTTGCGTTCGGTGGTCAGCGACCGGAGTTGACGTGTGCGATCGCGAAACTCCGCAATTTGTCCAAGCGGGTTCGCGCGTTGCGTCAGTGCATGGCGGATTTCTCCCTCGAGGGAGCGATGATTTGCCTTCGCTTGCGCCTTCAATGTCTCGATTACCCGATCGTCCAGGTTGCGAATTGTCAGTGTGCCCATTGCAGCTCTCCGAGATGAGTGCAATATGCTAGCAAAACGCATACATTCGGACAAGCGAATGCGAATTTGGCGAAAGCGCCCGTTTAGTAGACGTTTTCTCCGCCGTCGTGCGAAGCCAGCCGGAAGCGCCAGCCGCGCTCGTTGGCAAACCGCCGCTGCAGTTCCGGAGGGTCCTTTGACAGCAACACCACCGACATGGCGTTTTCCAGGTGCGGGAGAAAGCCGATGAAGCCGTCGGCCCAGACGGTGCAGTAGCGGCACCCCTGGCCCATGTTGTGAATCGCCAGCAGCGTGTCCCTGCCCGCGCGTCGCTATTATTTCACTTCACGTCAGGAACTCTCGCTGCTGCGGGCGTCAATCTCCACGCCGTTGTGCACCAGCCGTGTTGACCAGGGGACCGGGTTGCGCAGCGCGTAGTGGGCCATGCAGGAGCCTTCCGCCTCCTCCAGCAGCGCATGGATCCGCTCCGCGGGCTCCGGGCTGTCGATGATGACGTGGGTCTCGACCATTTCGCACTCGCCGGTGGTCCGGTGGCCGAGTTCGCGCATGGTCCCCAGCGTGGTCATGAACCGCACGCGCTGCTCCAGGCGCATCGAGGTGACCTCGATCTTGCGCGTGTTGAGGATGTCGGTCATGTGCGTCATCAGGCAAAAGCCGATGCCGGCGGTGAAGAACGCCAGCGGCGGCGGCGCCTGGTCGTCACCCACGGGTGGCTGCTCGTCACAATAGAGCGTGACCGGGCTGAAGCCGGGAATGTTGACCTGCACGGTCCCGGTCTTCTGCTGCTTGCTGTGCGCCTCGGCCACCATGTTGACCTCGAAACGCAGCGGTTCCGGCGGGCGGGATTTTCTGAAAGGGCCGGCCTCGAACTGCTCGGGAACCGGAGTCTGGTCGGCCTGCTCGCCGACGAAGTAGTGCTGGGAGTGAAATTTCATAACGCCGGCTAGTCTAAGCGGGCACGTGAGTAACCGGAAAGCCTCCGGGAACGAGGGCGTCCCGCCCTCCTCGAATCGTTGCTGCGTGGTATAGTTTGCGTGCAATTCAAAGCCAAGGAGGCTCTCATGGACGGAGAAGTATTAGCAACGGTTTTCTCGATCCTGATACCCATTCTGGGCGCGATCCTGCTGGTGTGGCGGAATCTGCACCAGGACATTTCCGGCCTGGACAAACGGGTTTCATCGGTCGAACAGAGGATTGCCCGCATCGAAGGCTGGCTGGAAGGCTGGCGAACCCCTTTCCCGCAATCCGAGGGCCAATCCGGCGCCGGTTAGCCGGGCTCCTCGCGGGTCAAAAAGAGCCCGCGCCCGGGGCGGAGCATTAGTCGAGAAGGCGAGGGAATGTCGCCTTATCGTTCCGGTTTGGGGACGTGGGCCTTTTTCTGCGGAACAGGCGCAGGTCTTGGGGCCGGCGCTGCAGGTCGTGATGCAGGCGTAGCGGGCCGCGAAGCCGGCGCAGCCGGTCGAGACGTATGCACAGCGGGCCCCGAAGCTGGCGCTTGCCGCCTCTTGTCGGCAACCCTCGGCCCTCTCGGCGCCACCGGCTTCGTGTCGGTCACGCTTGAAGCGGAACGCTTCGCATCCCGCGAACGACTTGGAGGCCGCGCGTCGCGACCATAGCCGCGGGGCGGCGCCGCGAAAGGCCGCTGCCGGTAGGTCGGTCCGTAGATCACCCGGACCGGGTTCCCGGTCTGCCCCTGTGACGGATATGCCCTGCTGCCGATTTCGTCGTCATACACAAGCGGATCAGGGTATTCGTCCGCATCGCCAAGCGCGGCGGAGACATCAGCGGAATTGATTCCGGCCGATTCGGCCGCCTCCAGGGCGCTGGTCAGTTCATCGCGCATCGCGGCGATCTCGTCGTGCAGCCTTCTGGCTTCCTCCGCACTGCGTTCGGCCTCGGAAGCGGCGTCGCTCAATGCCTGCATTTCACTTCGAATCGCGGCGATCTCGTCACGCAGGTCGGCAGCGTCGCGGGAAGCACGCCTGACCTCGTCGTTCGCCGCATCCCGCACAGCCCTCATGTCCTCGCGTAAGGCGGCGATGTCGTCGCGGAGAAACCGCGCCTCGTCAACGGCGCGTTCGAACTCGGAAACTACCGCCGCGCGCCGGTCTTCTTCTGCGGCGCGGGATTCGGCCTGCTCGGCATCATCTGGACCGGCGCACCCCGCGGCAACCAAAACCAATCCAGCAAGCACAGTCGCCGTGTATCGGTTCAAGGTACTCATGAGTCTGAGTATAGCCCCAACGACGCGTAGACGGACTCCGGGCAGGCCCGCTCGGGCAGGCCCGCTCGTTGATTCATCGCCGCTTCTGGAATAGCTTTGCATGGGGGGACCTGGCAGAGAACTGAACATGCCCGACAGAATCATCCGATTGTCCGCCCGCGACGTGCGTTTCCCCACTTCCGATCACCTGGACGGATCCGACGCAACCAACAAGGCCCCGGACTACTCCGCCACTTATGTCGTCATCGAAACTGACAACGGCAACCAGGGTTTCAGCCTGATCTTTACGACCGGCCGGGGTAACGATATCTGCTGCAAGGCCGTCGAAGCCATGAGTCATCTCATTCTCGGCAGGGACTTCGACGAGATCCGGGGCAATATCGGGGCGTTCTACAACGATCTACGATCCGACAGCCAGATTCGCTGGCTCGGCCCAGAAAAAGGCGTCGTGCATATGGCCGCCGGCGCGATTGCCAATGCCGTCTGGGACCTGTGGGCCCGCGCCGAGGGCAAGCCGGTCTGGCGCCTGCTTGTGGAAATGAGCCCCGAAGAGTTTGTGGACTGCGCCGACTTGCGGTACGTGGAGGATGTGCTGTCCCGCGACGAGGCCCTGGCCATTGTCGAGAGGCAGGCTGCAACCCGTGCCCGGCGAATCCGCAGCCTGGAGGAAAGCGGTTATCCCGCCTACACAACATCGGCCGGCTGGCTGGGCTATGACGATGCCAAGGTCCGCAGGCTATGCCGCGAGGCCGTGAGCCAGGGATTTCGGCACATCAAGCTTAAGGTCGGCGCCAGCGTCGAGGACGACATCCGGCGCTGCCGGATCGTTCGGGAAACCGTAGGCAACGACGTTGTGTTGATGGTGGACGCCAACCAGGCCTGGGAAGTGAATGAGGCCATTGAATGGATGCGGCATCTTGCGCCATTCAGACCCTGGTTCATCGAGGAACCCACCAGCCCGGACGACGTCATGGGCCACAGGAAGATCAAGGAAGGAATTGGTGAGATTCAGGTGGCGACCGGCGAGCATTGCCAGAACCGTATCCTCTTCAAGCAGTTCATCGCCGGCGACGCGATCGACGTGGTACAAGTCGACGCCTGCCGGCTTGCCGGGCTCAACGAAGTCCTCACCGTGTATCTGCTGGCCGCGAAGTTCGGCAAGCTTGTGTGCCCCCATGCCGGCGGTGTGGGCCTGTGCGAATATGCGCAGCACCTTTCGATGATCGACTACGTGATGATTTCCGGCGAAATCGGCGATCGGGTGATCGAATACGTGGACCATCTGCACGAGCATTTCGAAGACCCCTGCGTGGTGCGGGACGGCGCTTACCTGGCGCCTGCCGCGCCCGGCTTCAGCGTACGAATGCGCGAGCAGTCCGTTGCCGATTACGAGTATCCCGGCGGCGCCCAATGGCGTGCTCGGATAGCACGTTGAGCACGTCAGGCTCAACCGTCTGATGGGAAACACGACAGCCAGCAAGGGAGCGCTGGTCGCGTTTTGCGGGATTGACGGCTGCGGCAAGACCACGCAGCTCAGGCTGGCGGAAGCATGGCTGGCCGAGCGGGGCCATTCGGTGCTCTGCACGCGACAGCCCACCGACAGCTATCGCAGCCACCCCGCGGTCCGTCGCTACTTCGGTACCAACGTCGCCGAAGGCGGGATGCTGAACCTGGTGCGCCTGTCGGCCGAGGACCGGCGGCGACATGTCCGGGAAGTGATCTTACCTGCGCTTGCGGCCGGCAGCGTCGTGCTTTGCGACCGCTACTACTATTCGGCGGAGGCCTTTTTCTTCGCGCGCGGCATCGAGCCCGAGGTGGTAAGGGAACACAACAGGGGCGTGCCCAAGCCGCTGCTTACCGTGTTTCTCGACGTGCCCACGCGCGATTGCCATGAACGGATCCTGCGGCGCGATGGCAAGTGGAGCAGCATCGAGGAGCAGGAACCCGGTTTCCTGGACAAGGTGCGCGCGGGGTTCGAAGGCGCCGCGGACGAAACCTTCCTGAAACTCGACGGCCTTGAGAGCATCGCCGCCCTGCACCGCCAGGTCAAAGACCACCTTGGCGCGGTCTTACAAGCGCAAGAACACGAGGCGCGTTTTCACTCGTCACATTGCGACTATTAACCCTATGCGTTAATATCCGAGCGTGCGGCGATTCAGGGACAGGAGTGCCAAGCGGCTTTTCGACGGAAGGCGTGTACGTCGGCTGCCGGCGGACATCCAGCGGAGAGCACGGATGCGAATTCAGCGAGTAGTTGCAGCAGGCGCTCTGCCGGACCTCAGGCTTCCGCCGTCACATCACCTTGAGGCGCTGAAGGGCGAGAGAAGTGGACAGCACAGCATTCGTATCAATGATCAGTGGCGCGTGTGTTTCCGCTGGACGGAGCAAGGCGCAATGGACATTGAGATAACTGACTATCACTGAGGAACGGGCAATGAGCCGCTTAAATCCGATTCATCCGGGCGAACACCTGGCCGAGATTCTGGGCGAACTTGGCATCAGTCAATATCGCCTGGCGAAAGCCATTGCTGCGCCGCCTAGGCGGATCAATGAAATCGTGCATGGGCGCCGCTCCATTACGGCGGACACGGCCCTTCGCATCGGACGAGCGCTGGATATGACACCCGAATACTGGCTCAATCTGCAAAAGATGTACGACCTCGACCGCGCCCGCGCAAACAGCAATCTGGATCAAATCGAACCACTGGCGGCAGCTGGCTGAAAGGTGAGCCTCGCTGCCTTGCAGCGAGCCGCTGTGACGGTTTAAGCGGGCAGGCGTTCCTTGAGGAAGCGGGTGACGGCGGCGTTGAATTCCGCAGGGAACTCCAGGAACATCATGTGGGCGCCCAGCACGCACAATGCAACGCGCGGTGCGTTGGCTTCGATCCAGCGCCGGGCGGCCTGCCCATGCTCTTCCTTGACGATATGCAGCACCGGCAAGCGCCGAGCCACCTCCCTGGCGGCCTCCGTGTAGTCGCTGTGGTTCACTTCCCGCAGCAACAGCGAAGCCGCGGGTTGCGGCGTGCTCATCGAGCTGGCAACGAATTCTTCGACAAACGCCGAGTCGACAGACGGGTCAAGAAACATGGTCGGCGCGGCCATTCTTGAGAACTCCTCCCTTTGCGGCGACGCCATGAACTCTGCGAACTGCGCCAGTTGCTCACTTGAGTTGATTCCCCAGTCGTCGGGCTTTTCCCTTGCCGCCTTGGGGGGCTGATCGATATTGACGAACGCCCGGACATTACCGTATCCGAACTGTTCGAAATAGGAATAGGCGGCACAGGCGCCGGCCGACCAGCCCAGCAGCACCATGTCCTTCAGTTCAAGTGCATCCAGAAACGCCGCCAAGTCCGCCCCGTGCTGCCTGTAGTCGTGTCCGGATTCGGTCCGGGACGACTTGCCATGGCTTCGCGGGTCGTAGGCGATCGCCCGGAAATCCGCCGACAGCGGCCCCAGGTTCTCCCGGAAACACCCCGTATCCATGGTCCAGCCCGGAATGAACACCAGCGGCCGGCCTCGCCCCATGGAGACGTAGTGGATCCTCAGCCCGCCGGAGACTTCTACAAAGCCGTGCATGTCCCTTCGGCGCTGGATGACATGTGCCACACTATATCCAGCCGACCGGTCTCATCCAAACCTGGGGAGGAGGACTCATGCCGCACAAGCCGTCTGGCTTATCGATTCTTGCGTTCCTGCTATGTGGGTTGGGGCAGCAGGCAGTGTCTGCTGAATCCCTGCAGACCCGACAAGCGCAGCCCGGCGCAAGCCTGGTGACATACACCGAGGATCGGGAGGTCTGCGTCGACCGCAACGCCAACCGCAACGCATATTTCGGCGACCTGCACATCCATACGGCCTACTCGTATGACGCCCGTCCCCTCGGTACAAGAACCACTCCGGCCGACGCGTATCGTTTCGCCGAAGGAGAGGCCATTCCGATCCCGCCCTACGGGGAGGACGGCAGCGTGCTCATGACTCAGCAACTTGAGCGTCCGCTGGATTTCGCTGCGGTCACCGATCACTCCGAGTTCTTCGGCGAGATGAAGCTTTGTTTTGATGAAGACAGCGAGGTGTACGACGTCAACTCCTGCAGGTTCCTGCGCGGCGAAAGCGGAGAAGGTCTGTCGCCTTTCATTCGCATTGTCATCAGCGAAAACCCCGAGCGCGTAACGGATGTTTGCGGCGAAGACGGCTCGGACTGTCTTGAGGCGTCTCGTTCCCTGTGGCAGAGCACCCGGGACATGGCCGAAGAGGCCTACGACCGGACCTCGGCCTGCCGCTTCACCACCTTCGTGGGTTACGAACATACCGGCACGCCGAAAAGCAACAACTACCACCGCAACGTCATATTCCGTAATGACCGGGTGCCCGAGCACGCGATCTCCTACATCGAGTCACCCACGGACATCGAATTGTGGGACCAGTTGACAGAGCAGTGCCTTGAAGGCGTCGAGGGATGCGATGTGCTGGCGATCCCTCACAACTCGAACCTGAGTTCGGGCGCCATGTTTCCCTCCTATATTTCCCGGTTCGAGTCCAGCGACACGGCACGCAGGACAGCCGAACTGCGCAATGCCATGGAACCGGTCATGGAGGTGTTCCAGCACAAGGGCAACTCCGAGTGCTTCAACGGGTTGCCGAATATCCTCGGCGCCGAGGACGAACTGTGCGAGCAGGAACAGGTGCGCAGCGTCGGCAGGCAGGCGTTCTCATTCGCCGGCGAACCGACCGTTGTCCGGTTTTGTGAAGAAGGGGAAATCGGCACTCGCGGCTTTGTACGAACCGGGTGTATTTCGAAGAACGATTTCTTCCGCAGCGTTCTCCTGACCGGCTTGCAGGACCAGGCGGTGATCGGCGTCAACTCCTACAAGATGGGCGTGATCGCCTCCACCGACGGGCACATTTCAACTACCGGCGACACGCATGAGCATGACTGGCCAGGGCACCTGGCGCCGGAGACCGACTTCGAGACCCGGCTGTCCGACCGCGGGAGTTCGCCTTTCGGGCTGAGTGCCAATCCGGGTGGTCTGGCCGGCGTATGGGCCGTGGAAAACTCGCGCGACGCCATCTTCGAGTCGTTGCGGCGCAAGGAGGTGTTCGGCACCACCGGAACTCGCATCGAGCCCCGGCTGTTCGCAGGCTGGGACTTTGCGGACAACGCCTGCGAAATGAGCGACAGGGCGGCGCATAGCTATGCCCGGGGCATCCCCATGGGCGGCGACCTGAGTGATGGACCTGACGGCGCCGCGCCGCAACTTCTCGTGAGCGCCGTGAAGGACCCCGACACGGCGCAACTGCAGAAACTCCAGGTGATCAAGGGCTGGATCAACGCCGGCGGTCAGGCCCACTACAAGGTCTTTGACGTGGCCGGGCAGGAGAACACCGAGGGTGAAGCGGATCTGCAGACCGGGGCATGGAGCGGCACTGGCTCGGACTCGCTGTGCGCTGTGTTCGAGGACCCCGAGTTCGATCCGGCCGAGGCTTCGTACTATTACCTGCGAGCCGTGGAGGTGCCCACCCTGCGCTGGAGCTGGGCGCAATGCATCGCCCTGCCGGCGGATGAGCGTCCGGACGCCTGCGACAACGATGCGCCCAAGACCATCCAGGAAATGGCCTGGACCTCGCCGATCTGGTACCTGCCGCCGGACTAGCGCTGTGGCGCGGACGGGCGCTGATCCCTGGTGATTCCGCGAATGATCGTGTTGGGAAGCCAGGAATTGTCCCACTCGGCGTTGCCGTCGCGCAGCGGTGGCAGGCCGGTGCGCAGGATCACCAGATCCTGGGAGGGAACGACGTAAACAACCTGGTTTGCGTTGCCGTCGAAGAGATAGAGGTCGGCGGCGAGATAAGGCTCGCTGTGCAGAATTTGCGGCATGCCACGGTCCGGGTTGGCGAAACCGCGCCGCTCCGTATACTGCCCGGCCACCCAGATACTCAAGCCGAAATACGGGTTCTCGGGGGTGGGCGTGATCATTTCCTTTACGTAACCGTCCGGCAGAATCCGCTCGTCTTCCCAAACGCCGTCCTGGAGCATGACGATCGCCAGCCTGAGGAAGTTCTCCGCCGGCGCCAGCATGCAGCAACCCGCGTGCGCCATGCCTCCCGGGCGGTTGACCCAGACCGTCCCGGCCATCGCGCCGACCTTCTGCCAGATTTCCGTACCGACGAATTCCGCGTACCGGCGTGAGGTGGCTCGTTCGATCAACACCGCCACCATGTCGCCCGCGGCGTTGTTGTATTCGTAACGCGTGCCGGGCTCGTCGATGACGGGATATTCGGCGACGATGATTTCGTCGTGGCGCGGATGCAGGAAGGTGCGGGAGATCACGTCTTCCGGGCCCTGGGGCGGCAGCTGCGGCAGAAAGCCGGCGCGCATGTCCAGCAGGTGGCGAACGAGAATCTTCTCGCGCAGAGGATCGCCCTTCCATTCGGTCACGTATTCGGCCACCGGCTGATCGAGGGACGCTATATCGCCCAGCACCAGAGCGCGCCCGATCGCGAAGGCCGTGACCTGCTTCGCCAGGGAATGCGAGACGATCGGCGATGTCCGGTTATGGCCGCCGAAGTAGGTTTCGCGCTCGATCCTTCCGTTGCGCCAGACGATGAACGCATTGGAATTATTGACTTCGGCGTAGCGTTCAGCGTCGTTCAGGGCCTGCTCCGAAATCGTGCCCTGCCCAGGCGCCGCGGCCGGAAGCGGAATCCAGCCATCGGCGCCGATCGTCGCTTCCTGGTCGAAGTAAATCTCTTCCGGGGCCCTGCGAACCTGCGCCTTTTCGTAGCGCCACATGTAGAGCGCTTCCTCTTCCGCCGAGAACATCAACCGGCCCGGAAAGTACTCCTCAGGCGCCTGCGCCTGTGCCATAGCAGCGAAAACAGCCACACAGTATGCGAACGCAATTTTGCCGAGCGACCGTCCCACGCAAGCGATCATACACACGCCATCATTGGCGGACAGAGCTCGCCTTGTAGGAAAGGAAGGGGATCGCAATTGACTCATTACTCATGAGTCACATACACTCATTTCTATGACTAAGCGATTACAGGTCCTGTTCGAGGACGACGAGTATCGGGCGCTGCAGCAGTCGGCGCGCGAAGAGCGCATGACCGTGGCCGAGTGGGTGCGTCAGGCCTTGCGGCAGGCGCGTCGGCGCCGGCGCCGGGCGGTGGATACCAAGCTGCAGGCGGTGGCGCAGGCATGCCGGCACGAATTCCCCACCGCGGACATTGACGTCATGCTGGACGAAATAGAACAAGGCTATCTGACGCGGTGATATTCGTTGACTCAAGTGTTCCGATGTACCTGGTTGGCTCAGCACATCCCAACAAGGATCGCCTCAGGGAACTGCTGGACCAGTTGATCCGGGCGCGGGCGCGCTTCGTGACCGATGTGGAGGCGTACCAGGAGATCCTGCACCGATACACGGCTATCGACCGTCCGGACGCCATCGACCCGGCCTTCGACTGCCTGGATTCAATAGCCGACGATGTCCTGACTTTCGGGATGGCGCAAATCCGCACGGCAAGAGAAATTCTGGCATCGGTGGTAGGCCTCTCGGCCCGCGACGCTCTGCATGTCGCGGTAATGCGAAACGCCGGAGTTAGCCGCATCCTCAGCCTGGACCGCGGCTTCGATTCCTGCCCCGGAATCGAGCGCCTGATCTGATCACCGTGCTTATGGAGCGCCGTTCAAGCCCAATTGGGCCAGAATTGCTGCGCTTCGGCGAAAATTCGGGTAACGGGCGTGGTGCTGAACCTTGTCACCGATGGCAATGAAGTCGTAGCTGAGTTCCCCGCTGGCCCGTTTGTCCCAGATTCCGTCGCCGAAGTAGGTTCGCCGATTCGCCTTTCGGCTACCGAGCGCCCGTTTCTCGGCGATTTGCATTATTTCTACGCGCGTGAGTGCGTCCGATCCCGATGCGAGGGGGACGGAGTAGCGATCCAGGCCGGCGGCGCGAAGCTTCATCCGGGCCGTTTCCTCCCATCCACCCGTGGCCAGCGCCATCGAAACTTCCGGAAGTGACTCGAGATCGGCCAGAAAGGCCCCGGCGCCATCAATCTGCGGCAGGCGCCCTTCCCTTTCGTTCAGGTACTGCGAAACCAGTTCGGCAAAAACCGCCTTCACCTCGGATTGGAAACGACGCCGATCGGCCTTCAGCCCCGCGTTTTCGATGATTTCATCCAGAATGCCGCCGTCGGTCACATTTCGGTAAGCGGACCAGTCGTCATCGATCTTCATCCCGAGAACTTCCCGGACGGCCTGCACATACAGCTCCGAGTCGAACTCGTCCGAATCCACGAGCGTCCCATCGATGTCGAACAGGATCAGGTGCATCGCGAACGGCCGGTGGGAGCGTGAAAAGTTGCTGAAGTAATATTCCCCGTGCCCTGGCAGGAATCCGGCCGGCATCGAAAACCAAGATCGGGGAACCCATCCAATGAAACGCCTGACCCTTTGTGCCGCACTGGCTCTTATGCTAAGTGCGGGGATTACCGCCGCACAAGATCCCTTGCCACGCGCCCAACCGGCCGACGTGGGCATGACGGAGTCCGGTCTGGCCAATCTTGCGGCGTCCATGCGCGGTCTTGTGGATGACGGCCGGCGCGCGGGTGTGGTTTGGGGCGTGGTCAAGGACGGCAAGCTGGTCCAGCTCGAAGCCTATGGGCAGCGCAACGTCGAAGCGGGTTTGCCGATGGAAACGGATACCGTGTTCCGGATCTATTCCCAGTCCCGCGCCGTGACCGGAGCGGCGATCCTTACGTTGGTCGACGACGGCTCCATGGCCCTGGACGATCCCGTCGCCAACTATCTGCCGGAAATTGCCGACATGCAGGTGATTGCCGAACTCCGGCGCGATCAGGTGGTGCGCACCGTGCCGCAGGATCCGCCCATGACCATCCGGCATTTGTACAACTACACTGCGGGTCTGGGCTATGCACCCAGCTGGCCGGCCGGTGTGGGGATTGAACAGCGGGAAATACTTTCGCTCGACCAAACCCTGGAAGACATGATCGACCTGCTCTCGACCTATCCCCTGTTGGCGCAACCGGGAGAGAAGTGGATTTATGGTTATCACTCCGATGTGCTCGGCGCGTTGGCGGAGCGAGTGTCGGGGCGTGGCCTGAATGATTTTCTTGCCCGCCGTCTGTTCGGACCGCTGGGCATGGACGACACCGGTTTTTGGGTGCGCCGCGGTTCCAGTGATCGCCTGGCCGTGGTGTACGGGACCGATGACTCCGGCGCCCTGCAACCCCGGTCGGCGCTGCCCTCAAGTACCTATACGGAACCGGGCAAATTCTTCTCCGCTGGCGGAGGACTGGTGTCCACTGTTCCCGACTACCTTCGCTTCGGCCAGATGATTCTCAACGGGGGCGAACTGGACGGCGAACGCATTCTCAAAGCCGGTACAGTGGCTGAGATGGGCACCAATGCCCTGGGGGCGGAGCAGGGCACCGTCTCCTTCGCCGATGGGTTCGTTCCGCCCAAGCCCTTCGCCGGTTATGGCTGGGGATTGGCCATCGGCGTGCGCCTGCCCCACGGCGTGCATACGGTCCCGGGATCGCCGGGTGATCTGGTGTGGGGCGGCCTCGCCAACACAACGTATTTCCTTGATCCGGTCGAGAACATCGTCGCCGTGGCCATGACTCAATACCTCGGGCCGGACGCAGACGAACTGGTCTTCCGCCTGCGCGAAGGCGTATACGGCGCACTCGCCGACTGAAACTTTTTCGAAGCCCGTCATTGCTGACGGGCTTCCGGTCAGTTCACGAAGGTGTCGAAGTTCGCGACAAGCGTCAGGCCGAATGTGCGGCGCTCGCCCAGGTATGCGTTGTATTGCCTGTTGGGCACGCCCACGGTGGCGCCGGACACGTACAGTTCATCAAACAGGTTGCGGGCCCAAAGCCGCGCCTCGTACCAACTCCCTATAACGCCGATGCTGGCGTTCGCGATGTTGCGCTCCGGCACCCAGGCCAGGTTCATCGCGTCGGCGTATTGCCTGGACTGGTATGCGATATCGAGGCGGATGAAGTACTCCTCGGCGAAACCCAACGCCAGCTCGTCACGCCATTCGGTCCCGAATGTCGCCTGCCACTTCGACTGGCGCTGCATCTGATTGCCGCCCACGTGGCCGTCGATCGGGCACACGATATCGTCGCAAACCGAGGGCAGCCCGCCCCAACGCTTGTCGAAAGTGCCTTCCTCGTACTTGGCGTCGCCGAAATAGGCGGACCCGCTGACGGTCAGATTCTCCGAGAGCGCATAGGCGGCCTCCAATTCAAAACCCTTGGAGCTCACATCGCCCAGATTAGCGGTCAGCGATAGCGACAGGTCGTTCGGGTTGCCGGGGTCCTGCGCCCTGATCTGCACATCCGACCAGTCAATCCAGAACAGCGAACCGTTCAGGCGCAAGCGCCCGTCCAGGAGAATGTTCTTGGAGCCGATTTCGTAGGTCCAGTTCTGGTCCTCGTCGAAGGTGCGGTCCTCCTCCCGCACGGATGAGGCATTGAAACCGCCCAACTTGACTCCCTTCGCGACCGAAACGAACAGCAGCCGGTCGTCGCTGACATCGTACTCCAAGGTAATCCGCGGCGTGAACGAGGAAAACTCGTCCTCCAGCGTCACCCCTGCGAACTCCAGGTTGCCGTCGATCCCGGGGGAGGGCTGATTTCCCTCGAACTTGTCGGTATTCGAGTAGCGCGCCTCCGCGCTGATGCGCGCCCGATCGTCCATGAACGAATAGCTGATCTCGACAAACGGGGAGGTTGTCTTGTTCCTGTTCTCGAGATTCCTCAAGGGCACGTAGACAACGAATGCCGACCGGTCCAGGATATCCACCGGCTCCGTGGGCACCGCGGTCAACGGCCACATGGTGGTGAAGTTGGCGGTATAGAAATCCCGGCTTTTCGTGTAGAAATATCCGGCGGCAGCCCGCAATGGTCCGCCGGTGTCCCAGGACACCCTGATCTCGTGGGAATCAACCTCGAAGTCCCCTATGGGACCGCTTTCAAAAACGCAGCCGGGCAGCGGCGGGGTGGCGAACGTGCACCCCGGCAACAGGTCCTTGTAGCCCAGAGTCCTCGAATCCGCCTCAAGTTGGCCGTATATGTATTCCACGGCTATCGAATCGCTGATGGCCCAGTTGACCGAGCCCCGCGTGAACTGCGCATTCAACTGCCTCGCGTATCCTCTCGGGTCGCTGGGGATGGTGTCCACCCAAAGCTCGCCGCAATACAGGCGCCACCATTGGCCGCCATAGCCGAAGCCGGGTCTCCCCGCCGGCCGCACATCCGGATTCCACTGGCCGCAGTTCAGATAGTGGCTGTCCGCGCCCAGCTCGGCGAAGAAGTTCTGGGCCCGGTGTTCCCTGTCGAAGTCGTAGTCGTAATAGGAAAGGTCGATGACCAGGTCGTCGCTAGGCGTAACGCGCACCGACAGGCTGGCCACCGCGCGCTCATGTCCGCCCAGCCGGTCGTTTGTGCCTTGCTTGAAATCGATGTCCGCGTACGGGTGGGTGTTCTTCCAGGTGCCGTCAAACTCCGAGTAATCGTATCCCGCGAGTACCGAAACCAGACCGGGGACAATCGGTCCGGACACCGTGCCCGCCCAGTCATAACGCGAGTGATTGCCGGCCACGACCTGCCCTTGCAAATCCCACTCATCGCCGGGCCGCCTGGGAATGTAGTTGATCGCTCCCATGAAGGCGTTGCGTCCGTAGCGGGCGCTTTGCGGGCCCTTGACTACCTCGACGCGCTCCATGTTGGCGAAGCCGAGGTCGGTCACATAGCTGCGCGGCAGATATACGCCGTCGAAGAAAACCGATACGTTTTGCTCGCCGGACTGCAATATCGACACCTGGGTTGTGCCGCGCACTACCGGCGTGGTCCCGCCGGAGCCGCCGAAATCCTCGAAGTTGAATCCGGGCGTGAAAAGCGCGATGTCGCGCATGTTCTGGATACTGCGTTTCTGCAGCTCCTCCGACGTGAACGCGGTGATCGCGAGCGGAATGTCCTGGAGCGCTTCTTCGCGCTTTCGCGCGGTCACCACGATCTCCTCGAGCTGGGCCTCCTGGCCGAAGGCGATATTGACCTGCGCAGGTCCGAACAGGAATGCCGCGGCTACCGCCAGGCAAATCGGAAGTGCTTCGGGACGTCTATTCATAGTTTCTCCTCCCATTCTCATGGGACTGGTCAGGGCCCATTATCAGGCCCTGACTCGTGTCAGGTGCGCTGGTTTTCAGGCGTTGCGCGTGGCGTGAATGGACCCGAGAAACCCCATGCCCTTTTTGGATTTGCGCACGGCAAACCCAGCATTTGCGATTTCATTGGGGAAATGCAGGTCCTGAAACTCGTAGCGCCACACTTCGTTGTTCCAGCGGTGGTCCCACCAGCGGCGGAAACTGCGATAGGGGGTGGGCGGGCGCTGTTCGGCCGGAAAGTCGATCGACTGGAACACACCGCCCGGGCGCGTAATGCGGTGCACTTCCTTTACGATCGCCCGGGTTGCGGACGCCGGCACCTCGTGAAACAGGATGTATGCAAACACCATGTCGAAATGGCCGTCCGGAAAACCGGTCTCTTCCGCCAGGGCCTGCGCGAAGTGCACGTCCTTGCCGAGATCGGCCGCGCGCATATGCGCGTAGCGGACCATCGGGCCGGAAACATCCACGCCCCAGACCTCCGCGTCCGGGAAACGGTCCTTCAGCGCGACGGTCAGCCGGCCCGGGCCGCAGCCCAGGTCGAGGATGCGAAGCAGGCGGCCGTCTTCAGGCGGTTCCGCCGTGGAAGCCACCAGCTTCTGCCGCTGGTCCTGGTCGTTGTCTCCCAGGCGGAAGTGATTGGTGCCGTAGTGATAGATGTAGCCGGCGAAGGGATCGCCGACATAGCCGCCGGGTTGGATGTGGATCTCGTGGGAAGCGTATTCCGGAACCTTGAACTCGGGGTCCAGCGTCACCGAACCCGGGCCAGCCTTGTCGGCGGCGTCCAGCTCGGCCATGTAAGCATCGGCATTGGCGTGGAATTCGTCCTGAATCAGCTTCCAGCAGTGCTGCTGACCGGTGATCCAGTAGCGGACGCTGGCGCCTACGATGGGGTCGCCTTCCAGGACCGCCTGGACCTGCTCCAGAGGAACGTCGCCCTCGGGGTCAATCCCTTCGGCCTCGAAGATGGCGTTTGCCCGTTCCTGCGCGGCCCTGCCCAGCGGTCCCTGAGCCCAGGCCCTGAAACCGGTCAGGAACTCATGCCGGCTCTCCAGATCCAGGCTCGGCAAGCGCTCCTGCATGCCGACGGCGCCGCGCGGCTCCACGTCGTACGGCAGCGAAGGCTGAGGGGCTGTGGAGGCGCGTGCCTTGCGCGCAGCCGCAGTGGCGGAGAACGCCGCGGCCAGGCCGCCCAGTATCGTGCGTCGGTTCATCATGAGGCCTCACCTCCCTGCCCGGGAGCGGGCGCTTCCTGCCCTCTCCGGGGCGGATTGTCCGTGTCGTACCGATTGCGGAACTGCATCATCGGCTGGCCGTCGCCCGAGTAGCCCACGGTGATCGAACCGAAGGTCCGCTCGATGAAGCTGTCGCGCTCGGCCCGCCAGGCGGCCTCCTCCTCGGCGCTGGGTCTATACCCCTCGATCATCTCGCGGGTCACCTTGCCGTGATCCTCCAGCAAGCGCTCCATGATCTTCATGCGCCGGGCCTGTACCCAGAGCTCGGTGCTCACGGATACCAGCGCCGTCATCAGATGATCCATCGCCGGATCCTTCATGAACGTCGCCCGGTCCGTGTCGGACTTGATGAAATCGGCCGTGTAGCCGGGATTGTCGGTCATTTGAACCCCTCCCACTCCACCGAACAAGTATACAGGCGTGACACGACACTAGTCGCAACGCTGCGCGTATTCCGGTTCCTTCAGTCGCCAGGTGATTTCACCTTCCGCGCCCTGTGCCGAAGAGGATATGACACTGCCTTCACTCTCCAGGTGGCAAAGCAGGCCTTCGACGACAGCGTAGGGCGGGCTTCCAAAGTTCTCGTCCAGTCCCATCCGCTCGTGAATTTCCGCGGCAGTAAGCCCGGCCGGCTGCCCATGGGAATGAAACAACACGTCCAGGATCGCTTCGTTCATGTGCGAAAGGCCGATCCGAGTCAGGTGCCTGATTCTTCCTGCGATGGTCAAGACATTCCTCCTGAGTGGACTGCGGCCGCAAGCGCCATGCCACTCCGATCAGAGCCGACATTGGGGAAATGGCGCGCCCGGAGAGATTCGAACTCCCGACCTTCTGGTTCGTAGCCAGATGCTCTATCCAGGCTAAGCTACGGGCGCACAGCCGCGGATTATATTAGGCTGCGGGCGTCGGTTTCGGCGCCGGTTCGCGATGACCCGGGGCGCAGGTAGATCCCTTCGCCGTAGAAGCGTTCCAGCGAGGCCTTCATTGCGGCGAAATTCGCATACGGGTTCTCCTGGGGATCGCCGGCCCAAAGATCGGCGGGCAGGCCGTGGCCCTTCTCGTACCAGTCCACATAGCTGCGCGGCTCGTCCCAGACCGCCAGGTTGGCCGTGGCATTGGCGCGATAGCGTCGCAGCTCGGCCAGGTCCAGGTTGGCCTGAAAGCTCACCTTGCCCGAAGTGTCGGCCTCGCCGAGCAAGCGGCCGTCGTAGCCGATGATGCGCGTGTAGCCGCGCAGGAAGGCGCCCGGATGCACGGCCTGCGGGTCGAAATACTCTCCGCCCGGGCGCGGCGCGAGAATGTAGGCGCCGTTGTCATGGGCCCGGGTCATGCGGCACTCCTCCCACGGCCGGCGGCCCGCGCCGTGCGGGTCGGAAGTGCAGTGAATGATCACTTCCGCTCCGCGTTTCGCCAGCATGTGCGCGGTCTCCGGCACCGTGTGGTCGAAACACACCATGGCGGCGAGCTTGCCTAGCGGCGTGTCCACTACCGGGAAGAGCGCGTCGTAGCCCAGTTCCTCGACCAGCCGCGAATAGATGCTGCCGGGAGTCGTGTCCGGCAACTGTCCCCAGATATCGGCGCAGTGCAGCTTGCGGTAGTGCAGTATCAGGTCGCCGGAATCGTTGAGGATGAAGGCGGAATTGAACACGCGTTCGGGAAAGCGCGAGTCCTTTTCGAATGTCGAGCCGGCCACGTACACGCGGTTCTTCTGCGCGAACTCGCTCAGGACATCCGTCTCCGGCCCCGGATAGGTGATCGCAATGCGTTCCAGGGTCTTCGGCGTGCGCTTGCCGAATCCGCCGGAGCCGGTCATGAAGAATTCGGGAAAGCACACCAGCCTTACGTTGGGGATGAAAGCGCTGCGGGCGGCCAGGCCGATGGCCTCGTCGAGGTTCCGGCGCAGGACTTCCCCGGGATTCGGCGTGTCCATGTGGATCACGCGAAACTCGTTTTGCACCAGCAGCGCCGAGTACTGGTCCTCGGTCGGCCCGTCAACGCGGTTGGCCTGGGCCTGCGCGGCGATCCTGCGTGCGGCTTCTTTCCGCCAGCCGCCGCGGGTCTCCGGCATCGCCGGTGCGTCGGCCTCATCGGCAAGGGCGGCCTGCCGGTAGCCGGGGGCGTAGAGCATGCTGCGCATGTACACGGGCTGGTTCATGAACAGCGTGGAACGCTTGCGGCGCAGAAACTCGATGCTGAAGTCGGGCTTGAGGAAACTCTCGCCCTGGCCGGCCTCTTCAACCGTCTGCTGGTCGTGCAGGTACAGCCCCGAAGCGCAGGGCAAACGCACGTTCACGTCGCCGGAGAGGCATGAGTGCGGAGTGGCGACCGCGACGTAGGCGGAGCTTTCGTACGCGCGCGTGCGGCGCGAGCGGCGGCGGCTGTCGAAACCGGCATCGCGGCGCTCGCGGCAGGGGTTCAGGATCACTTCGGCGCCGTTGTACACAAGCACCCGCGCGAAATGCGGATACAGGACGTCCTCGCCGGTAAGGATGCCGAGGCGTCCGAGCGGCGTTTGAACGACGGGCAGGTCGGCGGGCCTGCCCAGCTCGCAGGCCGTATCGCTGAATCCCTCAAGAATGTCCGGCGTGATCTTCGGAACGCGCAACGCCGTATAGCCGTCCGGCCCCACCACGAACCCCACCGTTTGCGGCTTGTCGGAATGGGCCGCCAGCACCGGCGCCGCGCCGGCAATGTACACCCCGTAGTATTCGGAAGACGCCCCTATCTCCGCGAGAAGTTCCTGCTCGGGGCGAACCGCATCCGGGTCGGCCTCGCCCAGGGGCAGCAGCAGCAATCCTCCGCTGATGTCTCCGAATTGCAGGGTGGCGGCCTCGCCCAGGCTGAGCAGCCGCGGGCCGGCGGCCTCCGTGTGCCAGGGTTCCTGAGTGATGATGAGCATGCGCTTCTCCTGGATCTGTCCGGAAATCCCGGGATGGGTGGGCGATATTATCCGCCGCGAAACGGATCGCGCGCCAGTCTCGTCACATTCTTCTGCCAACCCCGCGGAAGCATGCGCCCCCTGAGCGCCCGCTTGCCCAGGTAGCCCTCCAGCGCCTGGCCGCGCAGCGTCATCTTGCGCTCGCCGCAATGCACGATCAGACGGTCGCGCAGCCCGATGACCGTCGCGGCGGCCAATCGTTCACTCTTCTTCAGTCCAATCAGCAGCACGCCCCGGCCGGACGCGGCCTCCGGCAATTCCTCCGCGGGGAACAGCAGCAGTCGTCCGTCCTCGGATACGGCTGCCACACGGCTGTCCGACTCCAGCGCCGGGACCGGCATCAGCGGGCGGGAATCCTCAGGCAGGTTAAGGAACGCCTTCCCCGAACGCGAACGCGAGAACAGCTTGCCGGTATTGGCCAGAAAACCGTGGCCACGGGTTCCGCAAACCAGCCAGCGCGATAGCGGATCGCCCCCCAGCATGCCGACAAAGCGCGCCCCGTCGGCCACGTTGAAACGGCTGGACAGCGGTTCCCCGTGAGTGCGGGCCGACGGAAGGCTGTGCGCCGGCAGCGTATAGACGCGCCCCTCGTTGCTCAGGAACACGACCTGCTGGTTCGACTTGCACGGCAGATCGCAGAGCAGCTCGTCGCCGGGACGGAAACTCAAGGACGCGCTGTCGAGTTCGTGGCCCTTGCCGGTCCGGGCGAAACCGTGGCGCGACAGCACGACCGTCACGGGCTCGGCCGGCGTTACGTCCTCGTCCTGAAAGGCGGCGGCCGGCGGGGCGCTGTCCACGATCCGCGTGCGGCGCTCGTCGCCGTGCGTCTCGGCCAGCTTCCGGAACTCGTCGATCATGAGTCTGTCGAACTTCGACTTGTCGGCAAGTGTCGTGCGCAGCTCTTCGCGTTCGGCCTCAAGTTCGTCCTGTTCCGCCAGCAGCTTTTCCTCCTCGATGCGGGCGAGGTTGCGCAAGCGAATGTTGAGGATGCCCTCGGCCTGTTCCCTGCTCAGCTTGAAGCGCTCCATCAGCCGGTCCCTGGGATTCTCCTCGTAGCGCACAATGCGGATGACCTCGTCCAGGTTGAGGTAGGCGATCATCAGACCTTCCAGCACGTGCAGCCGCATGGAAACCTGGTTTTCGCGATGCTTCAGCCGCCGGCGCAGCGTGGCGCGGCGGAACTTCAGCCATTCCACCAGCAGGTCGCGCAGGTCGCGCACCCGCGGGCGCCCGTCCTCGCCGATCACGTTCATGTTCACCCGCAGGGACCTTTCCAGGTCGGTGGTGGCGAACAGGTGCGCCATCAGCGCTTCCGCGTCGACGCGCGCGGAACGGGGCGCCAGCACCAGGCGCACCGGGTTCTCATGGTCGCTCTCGTCGCGCAGGTTCTCCAGCATCGGCAGGCGTTTGGCGCGCATCTGTTTCGCAATCTGCTCCAGCACGCGGCTGCCGGACACCTGCCAGGGCAATTCGTGGACAACCACGGCGCCTTCTTCGCGCTTCCAGGCCGCGCGTACCCGCAGCACGCCCTGCCCTTTGCGGTAGATCTCCCGGATCTCCGCCGCCGGCGTAATCAGCTCTCCGCCGGTGGGGAAATCAGGCCCCGGAATCAGGCCCAGCAGCGTGTCGTAATGCAGCTTCGGGCGGGCGGCGATCCGCTCCAGCGCCACGGCCAGTTCCCGCAGGTTGTGCGGCGGGATATCGGTGGACATGCCCACCGCAATGCCCGAGGAACCGTTAATCAGCACGTTGGGCAACTGGGCCGGCAGGAGTTCCGGCTCCTTCAGCGTGCCGTCGAAGTTGTCGGTCCATTCCACCGTGCCCTGGCCAAGCTCCGCCAGAAGCGTCTGCGCATAGGCCGTAAGGCGCGCCTCCGTGTAACGCATGGCCGCGAAGGACTTGGGGTCGTCGACCGCGCCGAAGTTGCCGTGGCCGTCGACCAGCGGGTGGCGATAGGCGAATGACTGGGCCAGGTGCACCATGGCCTCGTAGCAGGCCGAATCGCCGTGCGGGTGGAACTTGCCGATTACGTCGCCGATGGTGCGGGCGCTCTTGCGCGGCTTGGCCGTGACCGCCAGGCCCAGTTCGCTCATCGCGTAGACGATGCGCCGCTGCACGGGCTTGAGGCCGTCGGCCAGATGCGGCAGCGCCCGGTCCAGGATGACGTACATGGAGTAATCCAGGTACGCCTGCTCGGCGTACTCGGCCAGCGGCCGCGTCTCCGCATTCTCGCGCGGCGCCAGGGTGAGTTGCGGGCCGCCCATCAGCTGGCGGCGAGATCGCCCTTGTCTTCCAGCCAGGCGCGCCGGTCCGGAGCCCGTTTCCTGGCCAGCAGCATGTCCAGCACCGCAAAGGCGTCGTCTCCCGCACCCATCTCGAGCTGGATCAGGCGGCGGGTATCAGGCTCCATGGCGGTTTCGCGAAGCTGTTTCGCGCTCATTTCGCCCAGGCCCTTGAAGCGCGTGACCGACACCTTGCGCTTTCTGAACCGGCGCAGCATCGCGTCGCGCTCCTCGTCGCTCAGCGCGTAGTGGGTTTCCCTGCCTACGTCCAGGCGGTACAGCGGGGGCATGACTACGTAAACGTGGCCCTGGCGCACCAGTTCCGGGAAATGCCGCGCAAACAGCGCGCAGATGAGTGTGGCGATATGCCGCCCGTCCGAGTCGGCGTCGGCGAGAATGCAAACCTTCCGATAGCGCAGATTGCCCAGGTCGCTGTCGCCCGCCTCGATCCCGAGCGCGACGGCGATGTCATGCACTTCCTGGGAAGAGTTCAGGTCCGCCGAATCCACTTCCCAGGTATTCAGGATCTTGCCGCGCAGAGGCAGTATGGCCTGGTATTCACGGCGCCGTGCCTGGCGGGCGGAGCCGCCGGCTGAGTCGCCCTCGACCAGAAATATCTCGCACTCGTCCGGCACCGTGCTGGCGCAGTCGGCCAGCTTGCCCGGCAGCGCCGGTCCGGAAACCGGCGTGCGCCGGGGCGTCTTGCGGGCGGCCTTGAGCCGCCGCTGGGCCGCCGCGATCGCCTGTTTGGCAATCCGTTCCCCCAGTTCCGAGTGCTGATTGAGCCACAGCGCCATGCGGCTGCGCACCGCCTCGGCCACGAATCCGGCGCAGTCCCGCGACGCCAGCGACTCCTTCATCTGCCCGGAGAACTGCGGTTCGGCGAGCTTCACCGACAGCACGAAATTTACCCCGTCCCACACGTCCGGCGGGGAAATCTTCACATCCCGCGGCAGCAGCTTGTGAAATTCGCAGAATTCCCGCAACCCCTCGGTGAGTCCGGTGCGCAGCCCGTTGACATGCGTGCCGTGGCGTGGCGTGGGCACCAGGTTGACGTAGCTCTCCTCCACCCGCTTGGAACCGTCTTCGGCCCAATGGACCACGCAATCGAGCGTTCTTTCCTCGTCGTCGTGCTGCGAAAACCGCAGCGGTTCATCCGGCAGCCGTTCGCCATCGCCGGATTCTTCCTGCAGATACTGCGACAACCCGTCCTCGTAACGCCACTCGTTCTTCGCTCCATCCGTCTCGGTTGTCAGCGAAACGCTCAGGCCTGGGCAAAGCAGCGCCTTGGCGCGCAATACGCGCTTGAGTGTAGGCAGGTGAAAACTGTCCTTCGAGAAATACCGGGAATCCGGCCAGAACCGGATCCAGGTGCCGGTATTGCCCTTTCCAACCGTCCCTACATCTTCCAGCGCTCGCTGGGGCTCTCCACCGGCAAACTCCATTTGCCACTCGCTGCCGTCGCGCCGGACCCTCACCTTGAGCTGCGTGGACAAGGCATTTACCACCGACACGCCAACGCCGTGCAGCCCGCCCGAGTAACGGTACTGATGGCGCGAGAACTTGGCCCCCGCGTGAAGGCGCGTGAGTATCAGTTCCACGCCGGTCAGCCCCGTCTCCTCGTGGACGTCCACAGGCATTCCTCTGCCGTCGTCCTCAACCGAAAGCGAGCCGTCCTCATGCAGCGTGACGTCAATCCGCTTGCAGTGCCCGGTCAGCGCCTCATCGACGCTGTTGTCGATCACTTCGTGGGCCAGGTAGTTCGGGCGCGCGGTGTCGGTGAACATCCCCGGACGGCGGCGAACGGGGTCAAGGCCGCTGAGGACTTCAATGTCGTCAGCGCGATAGGCGGCCTTCATGTCAGTGCCAGACCTGAAAATCCTTCAGCAAGGTCAGTCGGATGGAATCGGGAAGTGACTCAATCCGATTGTAGCGCGGATAGCGCACCCGCGCCCCTGCTCCCCGTCCGGGAAATACCGGCGGATTGAGGCTCTGCAGTTTCTGGCTACACCTCACTTGCCCGCATGCACACGAGACCAGGGCCTGTTAACGCTATGCGATGCCGCTCTGCCGGGCCTGTTATCTTGACTGGCAAGGCGCTGCGAGCGCTGTGTGGCCAGCCCACATAAGCGAGCGGCAACGCCGCCAGGCGGGAAAACAGGCCCGGCCCGGCGGGTTGAGTCTGTCACAGCGCCACTCGGCGTTGCTCGTTGCTCATTTGGAATGACCAAACTACGCTCCTCGCGCCTTGATTGGCGCTGTGACAGACTCAACAGAGCGGCATCGCATAGCGTTAACAGGCCCTAGTACTACGCCAACGTCGCCGGGATCATGCGAGATCGTAGCGATCCAGATTCATGACCTTGTCCCAGGCGGCCACAAAGTCACTTGCGAACTTCTCCTGCGCGTCATCGCATCCATAGACTTCCGCAATGGCCCGGAGCTCCGAGCTCCAACGAAGACGAGGTCCACCCGGGTGCCGGTCCACTTGACTTCTCCAGTCGTGCGGTCGCTTCCCTGGAAAATGTCTTCCGATGCGGCCGACGCCTCCCACTGAGTGTTCACGTCGAGCAGATTCACAAAGAAGTCATTGCTCAGGGCGCCGGGGCGATCCGTGAGTACGCCATGCTGCGACTGCCCGGTATTCGCGCCCAGCACGCGCAGGCCGCCGACGAGCGCCGTCATCTCCGGAACGGTCAGCGTCAGCATGCAGGCCCGTTCCACCAGCAGCGCCTCCGCTGTTTCCTGTTGCCCGCCCTGGAGATAGTTGCGGAACCCGTCTGCGGTGGGTTCCAGCACGGCGAATGACTCCGTGTCCGTCCACTCCTCAGAGGCGTCTGTACGCCCGGGCGAGAACGGCGCCTCGACGTCGTGTCCGGCGTTCCTTGCCGCCTGCTCGACGCCCGCGCACCCGGCCAATACGATGAGGTCAGCCAGAGAGACTTTCTTATCGCCGGTTTGCGAATCGTTGAACTCCGACTGGACCTGCTCCAGGATCTGCAACACGCTCGCCAGCGCGGCCGGGTCGTTCACTTCCCAGTCCCTTTGCGGCGCGAGGCGGAGGCGGGCTCCGTTCGCCCCTCCGCGTTTGTCGGTGCCGCGGAACGTTGCCGCCGAGGCCCAGGCCGTCGAAACCAGCTGGGAAACCGACAGGCCCGTGGCCAGAACCCTTGATTTCAGGTCCGCGATATCCTGCTCGCCGATCAGCTCATGATCGACGTCGGGGACCGGGTCCTGCCACAACTGCGGCTCCGTGGGAACCAGCGGTCCCAGGTACCGGCTGCTGGGCCCCATGTCGCGATGCAGCAACTTGAACCAGGCCTTGGCGAAGGCGTCTGCAAGATCATCCGGGTTTTCGAGGAATCGCTTCGAAATCGACGCATAGTCCGGATCCATCCTCAGCGAGAGGTCGGTCGTGAGCATCATGGGGGCGTGCTTCTTCGAGGGATCGTGCGCATCCGGCACGGTGGCCACATCGGAAGCGTTCTCGGGCTCGTACTGCGATGCGCCGGCCGGGCTCTTCGTCAGCTGCCACTCGTACTGATGCAGGTTCTCCATGAAATTGTTGTCCCACTTCACGGGGTTTTCGGTCCAGGCGCCTTCCAGGCCGCTGGTGATCGTATCGCCGCCTTTCCCGCTGCCGAAGCTGCTCGTCCAGCCGAAGCCCTGCTCCTCGATACTGGCGCCCTCGGGTTCGGCGCCGACGTGACTGTCGGGGGCCGCGCCATGCGCTTTTCCGAAGGTGTGCCCGCCGGCAATAAGCGCAACCGTTTCCTCGTCGTTCATCGCCATGAGCCTGAACGTAGTGCGAATGTTCCGGGCCGCTGCGCACGGGTCCGGCTTGCCGCCGGGCCCTTCCGGGTTCACGTAGATCAATCCCATGTGGTCGGCGCCCAGGCGCTCATCGAGTTCTCCGTCTTCGCTGTGGCGCTCGTCGGCAAGCCACTCTTCCTCGGCGCCCCAGTCGGTCTCGTCGGCCTCCCAGACGTCCGGGCGCCCGAAGGCGAAACCAAAGGTCTTGAAGCCCATCGACTCCAGGGCGCAATTGCCGGCGAAGAGCAGCAGGTCGGCCCACGATATCTTGCGGCCGTACTTCTGCTTGATCGGCCAGAGCAGGCGGCGAGCCTTGTCCAGGTTCGCGTTGTCGGGCCAGCTGTTCAGCGGCGCGAAGCGATGGTCGCCGGAACCGCCGCCGCCGCGGCCGTCGCTGATGCGGTAGGTGCCGGCGGCATGCCAGGTCATGCGGATGAAGAGCGGTCCGTAGTGACCGTAATCGGCGGGCCACCAGTCCTGCGAGGTGGTCATCACTTCTTCGATGTCCTGCTTCAGCGCATCCACGTCAAGGGTCTTGACCGCTTCGGCGTAGTTGAAATCCGTGCCCATGGGATCCGACGCGGGAGAATTTTCGCGAAGAATCTTCAGGTTCAGCTGATTCGGCCACCAGTCCTGGTTCGAAGTCATCTCATCTTTCCTATGGCAATTTCGCGTGTATGGCGCGCCCTTCGGAAACCGAAGCGCGCCCTCGATATTCTAGCCTCAATCGTCGCCTGTTGAAGACCCGCAGGCTCATACGGCGCCGGCATCGGAAGGGGGATGCGCAGATCGACGCGCATGCCGGAGCGCTTGTCGCAGTTCGTGTGAATAAGTACCCTCGCTGCCTCAACATCTGCACGAATGCAAACGCGAACAGGAGAAGCTCTTCATGGCTGTGAATTTCATTCCCGACGGCTACCACTCGGTAACGCCGTACATGGTTGTCGGAAACGTCGACGAGCTCGTTGATTTTCTTGCGGCCGCATTCGGCGCCGAAGAAAAGGAACGGGTCCCCAACCAGGACGGCAAGACCGGCCACGCGGAGGTCCTGATCGGCGACTCCTACGTGATGATGGGCCGCGCGCAGGACGATTTCCCGCCGCTGCCCTGCATGCTGTACGTCTATGTGCCGGACACGGACGCCGCCTATGCGCAGGCGCTCGCGGCCGGGGCGAAGTCCGTGCAGGAGCCTCAGGACATGTTCTACGGCGACCGTAACGCCATCGTGACGGACCCCACCGGCAACACCTGGTGCATCGCCACGCACCAGGAAACACTGACACCGGAAGAGCTGGCGAAACGGGCCGGGGAAAACATGCGCTGAACCGGGAACGAGGGCGTCCCGCCCTCAAACCCTTCACCCGGCTAAAATGCAAACACGGAGGTCAAGCCCGAATGAGTGAAGAGAAACCGGCCGAGGGCGTTCAGGGCCTGGAGCAAGCGCTGAAAGACCTGGAACAGATCGTCGTCAATCTGGAAAAAGGCGACCTGCCCCTGGCCGAGGCGATCAGGCAGTTCGAGCGCGGCGTGGAATTGACGCGCCGCTGTCAGGAAGTGCTCAAGGAAGCCGAACAAAAGGTCCAGGTTCTAAGCGAAGGGATGCTCGAAGATGTAGACCCGCTGACGCTCAGGAAACCGGGCGGCGAAAACGGCGGAGGCGGATCACTCCCTCTCTGAGCCGGCCGCGACCGCCTCGACTGCTTCCATTACCCGCAGCAGGTTCCCGCCCCAGAGTTTGGCGATCTCCTCTTCGGAGTAACCGCGCCGCACCAGTTCAACCGTTACGTTCAGTGTCTCGCCGGCGTTGTCCCAGCCCTCGATCCCGCCGCCGCCGTTGAAGTCGGATGAAATCCCCACGTGGTCGATCCCGATCAGCCCGACCGCGTAGTCGATGTGATCGGCGAGATGCTTCACCGTCGCACGGGGCGGCATCCGGATAATCTCACTGAGACGCGAGTAGTAGATTTCGCGCTGTTCGGCGGGCATGCGGGCAAAGTCGGCGGCATTCCCGAGGTTCATGTCCCGGTAAAGAGCGCCCATGGCCGCGGTCTTCTCCGGCGGAGTGGCGCGAAGGTACGAATCGAAGGCAACGATCTGCACCACGCCGCCCTTGTCCCGCATCGCCAGTAGCGCTTCATCGCTCAGGTTGCGCGCATGCGGGAAGGCGCCCTTGGCGGCCGAGTGCGAGGCGATCACCGGCGCCTCGGACGCTTCGATCGAATTCATCGCCGTGGCTTCGGAGGAGTGGGATATGTCCACCATCATTCCCAACTCGTTGGCGCGCCGGATCACCGTGCGGCCGAACTCGCTCAATCCGCCATGTTCGGACCCGGAATCGTCCAGCGCCAGGTTGGGGACGGCGGAATCGCCGATGTCGTTGTGGCCGTTGTGCAGCAGGCCCAGGTAGCGCGCACCGAACTCGAACTGGACGTCCAGCAGGTCCAGGTTGCGGCCGATGGAGAAGCCATTCTCGATACCGATAAGGGCAACGCGACGACCCTCGGCGTTGATGCGGCGTACGTCCGCGGCGGTCAGCGCCAGTCCGATCCGGTCCGGGTAGTCAATATCGGTCATCTTGCGGATAGCGGAGTACTTGACGAAAGCGTCGGCCAGGGCGCGCGCATAGTTTGCCGGCGTGCGCTCCCGTTGCATTACGAAAATGATGAAGAACGCCGCATCCAGGCCGCCGCTTTCCATCCCCGGGAGATCGACCTGCTGGCCGGGCGGTCTGGCCTGCGCCGGGTCGTAGGCTTCGGTACCGAAATCGGGCGGGATGTCCACATGCGTGTCAATCGTGATTACGCGTTCGTGTATGGCCCTGGCGCGGGCCAGGAGTTCGTCCGCGTTTGCCGCGGACGCGGACAGGACGCCAAGCAGGATTGCCGCCATTTTTGCGCTTGCCTCCTTCATGAAGGATGCCCCATCAGTCGCACGCAAGAATTCGCAAGAGAATACCGCAAAGGCGGCGCAAGACAATGAATATGGAGTTCGCGAGGCCCCGGCTGGGGCTCGTGCGGCGGGTTGCGATCAAATCCCCTGATGGGCGGTCGAGGCCGGACTCTGTGGCAGTTTTGAGCGCGGCCTGTTAGTATAATGCGGCGCATCTTGAATCTAAGATGGGGGGAGTCGTAATGCAGCGATTCATATTCTCGATTTTTTCTGTTCCTTTCCTCTTTTCCGCATGGCTGTTCACTAACCCGGCCATAGCCCAGGAGGATGAATCCAGTCAGGCCAGTTCCTCGGCCGCGCTCGAAGAGATCGTGGTGGTGGGATCGCGGCGGCGCGACCGCTCGGCCGCGGATTCACCAGTGCCGGTTGACGTGATCGGCGGCGATCAGTTCCGGGCGCACGGCGATTCGGACATGGACTCGCTGCTCGCGGCCATGATCCCGTCCTACAACGTGGCCCAGGAGCCGATCAGCGACGCGGCCACTTTCATCCGCCCGGCAACGCTGCGCTCGCTTCCGCCGGACGCGACGCTGGTGCTGGTGAACGGCAAGCGCCGCCACCGCGCGGGCGTGATCGCCCTGCTTGGAGCCGGTATCTCCGGCGGCTCGCACGGCCCGGACCTGTCGGCCATCCCGGCCATCGCCCTGGACCGGCTTGAGGTTCTGCGCGACGGCGCCTCGGCGCAATACGGCTCGGACGCGATTGCCGGAATCATGAATTTCGTGCTCAGGGAAGACGCCGAGGGCGCCATCCTCGACGCCAAGTGGGGCACCCACTTTGAAGGCGACGGCGACGCCATGACACTGGCGGGCAACGTGGGCCTGCCGCTCACCGGCTCGGGCTTCGTCAACCTGAGTTTCGAGTGGAAGGAATCCGATCCCACCAGCCGCAGCGCGCAGCGCGGCGACGCGCAGGGGCTGATCGACGCCGGCAACACCCACGTGCGGCAGCCGGCCGCGCAGATCTGGGGGGCGCCGGAAATCTCCGACGACCTCAAGTTCTTCGCCAACCTGGGCGCCGAGATGGGCGGCGGCAGCGAGTTCTACGCCTTCGGCAACTGGGCCAAGCGCCAGGTGGAAGGCGGGTTCTATTTTCGTAATCCGCACACCCGCGGCGGCGTTTTCCGCGGTCCGGTCCTCGATGCAAATGCCAATGCGGTCTTCAAAAGAGACAGCGGGAACCTGGTCTCTCCTGGCCAGGGGGATCTTGACAAGGGCGAGGACCTGTTTTACGCCGACGGCTCAGCGGTTGCCAACCGAGCAGGCGTAACGCGCACCGTCAAGGTGGCGGATCTGTCCGGAGACGGGACGGGCAACTGTCCCCTGGTTCGAATCGTCAACTATGCGGCGGACCAATCGGCATTGACGCAGATCGCCAACGATCCGAACTGCTACTCGCTGATCGAGAAGTTCCCCGGCGGTTTCACGCCGCAGTTCGGCGGTTACGTGCATGACACCAGCGTGGCCGGTGGCATTCGCGGCGAGTGGCGCAACGGCTGGCGCTACGACGGCAGCGTCACCGCCGGGCGCAGCAATGCCCAGTTCTACATCTACAACACCATCAACCCGCAGCTTCTGGCGCAGCGCAACGAAATCGACACTTACTACGACGCCGGCGCCTACACCGAAACCGACCGCGTGGTGAACTTCGATCTGTCCCGGCCCTTCGACTTCGGCTTCGCCGGTCCCGTCAACGTGGCTATCGGCCTGGAATGGCGCGACGAGACCTTCAAGATCGAAAGCGGCGAGCCGAACTCCTGGTTCATCGACCCGAACCTTGAGTTTGGACTGGCCTCGCAGGGCTTCGGCGTTGGTTCCAACGGCTTCCCCGGGTTCCAGCCCGGCGACGCCGGCGAGAACACGATCAGCGCCAAGGCCGCCTATGTGGACCTCGAGTCGGATGTCACCGACCAGCTGCTGCTGGGCGCAGCCCTGCGCTTCGAGAACTACTCGGACTACGGCGATACACTGGACGGCAAGCTCGCGGCCCGCTACCAGGTGACCGACTCATTCGCCATCCGCGGCGCGGCCAGCACCGGATTCCGGGTGCCCACGGCGGGGCAGGCCAACCTGCGCAACGTCACAACCGAATTCCAGGCCGGCATGCTGGCCGACATCGCCACGCTGCCGCCAACTAATCCGGTCGCGCAGCAGAAGGGCGCCAAGGCGCTGACGCCGGAGGAATCGGTCAACCTTACGGTAGGCGCTGTCTTCAATCTGGGTGATCTGGACGTGACGCTGGACTACTACAACATCGAGATCGAGGATCGCATCGCCTTCACCAGCCGCTTCACGCTTACGGATGCCGATATTCAGGCGTTGCTGGCGGCCGGCGTGACCGACGCCACCAGTTTCTCGTCGGTGCGGTTCTTCTCCAACCAGCAGACGGTGGAGGCTTCCGGCATCGATCTGGTGGCCACCTATCCGTTTGATTTGGGCAGCGGTTCTTCCAGCCTCACGGTGGTCGCCAACTGGTCGGACATCGAGCTGACCAAGTTCGACTCCAACTTCACCAGTGAGAACCGCCGGCTGCAGATCGAACAGGGACGCCCGGATGTCCGCTTGACGGCCACCTGGACCCACCTGCAGGGTCCCTGGCGGTTCATGGCGCGGGCGCGCTATTACGGCGAGTACTACGACGCGCCCACCAATGACGGATCGGTGTCCTTCTATCCCGACACGAGCGTGGTATTCGATGCCGAAGTGTCCTGGGACGTGCGCGAGGACTTCACGGTGCTCGTGGGCGCGCAGAACCTCTTCGACGAGTACCCCAGCACCAACCCCAACGGCGAGGTGGCCGGACTGATCTACCCGGAACAGTCTCCGTTCGGCTTCAACGGCGGCTATTACTACGTCCGGGGCAGCTGGCGGCCCACCTTCTAGGCCAAATTACATTTCAGGGGGCAGGACGCCCCCTGAAATACGAGGTTTACCTGAAGAGACTGCTGTCAGCGGTCCGGGAGATCGGTGAGGAGGCGGTGGGCAGACACGGCGCGGATGCGATCGGCCAGCGGGTACGAGGAGTCGCCGGCATGAACCACGATCAGTTCATCCAGGTTGAGGTCCCGTAGGGCGTGACGCATGGACGGAGTCACGGAAGGCGCTGAGGACAGCTTCACTTCGATACCCACTTGCTCGCTACCGAGACGGCTGTACAGGTCGAGTTCCGCGCCGGTATGCGTTCGCCAGTGGTAAAACTCACGACCAGTGGCCGCAAGTTGCTCCATGATCAGTTCCAGCATCAGGCCTTCCCAGGTGCTGCCCCTTGAAGGATGGACATCAAGTGAAGCCGCGTTATGGATACCCAGCAGATGGTGCGCCAGCCCGGAATCCCGCAGATAGACCTTGGGCGCCTTAACCTGGCGCTTGTTGAGGTTGGCGTGCCAGGGTGGCAGTTGGCGAACAACCAGAGTATCGGTGAGGATGTCGAGGTATCTGCGCACCGTGGTATCGGCGACGCCGAAGGAGCGCGCAAACTCCGAAGAGTTCCATGTCTGGCCGTGCCGATGCGCCAGCATCGCCCAGAAGCGCCGAAGAGTCGCCCCCGGAGTTCGCACTCCCAACTGGGCCAGGTCGCGCTCCATGAACGTTCGGCAGAAGCTCTCCAGCCATTCGAAACAATTACGTTGCGATCGTGCGAGATACGCGGACGGAAAGCCTCCGCGAAGCCAGCGGCGGCTAATGCGACCCTCACCAATCTCATCCAGCCCCAGGCCATTCAGTTCGTAGTAATTGATCCTTCCGGCCAGGGATTCGGAGGATTGACGCAACAGGTCCGGCGATGCGCTTCCCAGAACCAGAAATCGGCCTGGCCGCGGACGCCGGTCGGACAGCACGCGGAGCAGCGGGAAGAGATTGGGCAGCCGCTGCACCTCGTCAATGATGATCAAACCCTTGAGGTCTTTCAGCGCAAGGTTGGGGTCTTCCTCAAGTCTGGATAGGGCCGCCGGGTCTTCGAGATCGAAATGATGCGACTGCGTGTGATAGCGTCCGGCGACCTGTTTCGCCAGGGTGGTTTTGCCGATCTGGCGCGGTCCGAGAATGGCCACGACCTCGAAGATTCGAAGGCGCCTGATGATCTCTTTGATGTGCCGGCTTCTGAGGATCACGGGCATCATCCTACCATGAAAATTCGGTTATAGACGCCGAGATTTCATGGTTGGACTGAGCGGTCCCAGCCGCAGCCATACTCGAATCCCGAGGGCGGAACGCCCTCAATTCGAGGCTACACGACGATTACGCGATCGCCGGTGTCGTTGATCTGAACCCCGCCGTCGGCGGTGATCAGCGTGAGGTCCTCCAGGTGGGCGGAACCGCCCAGTCCCACATTGCGCACCGGGCAATCCACGCTGATGATCATGTTCTCGGCCAGCACCACGTCTTCCTTGACGTAGAAGGGACTGTCCGCGCGCCCGGGATCGTCGGTGTGCATCAGCCCCACGCTGTGCGGCGTGAAGGCCACGTCAAGGTCAAAACCGGCTTTCTTCAGAGCTTCCACGCCGATGGCGCGAATCTCCGAGTAGCGCAATCCGGGCCTTAGCGCTTCCATGATTGCGTCCCAACCCAGCGCGATCGCGTCGGTGGCGTACTTCATCGAGCGCGAGGGTTCGCCAAGGAATACCGTGCGGCCGTAGTCGCCGTGGTAATGAAAGCCGTGGCTCACGCAGTCGATCTGAAACGCCTGTCCGTCCCGGAACTCGCCGTCGCCGGTCTCCGCGCCGATCGTGTCCACCTGCATGAACACCCCCAGGTTGCCACGCT
Organism: Gammaproteobacteria bacterium; assembly: GCA_963666765.1. Taxonomy (GTDB): domain Bacteria; phylum Pseudomonadota; class Gammaproteobacteria; order Steroidobacterales; family Foliamicaceae; genus Foliamicus. The sequence goes on along the minus strand of OY762933.1, from coordinate 3,425 downwards.
TTGCGGCCTCCGAGTAAAACGCCGCGCGCAATTCCTGATAGGTGGCCCCTGCTCGCGCCGCTTTCGCTGCCGCGAGCGCGGCCTCGGCATTGGCCTGGGCCGAAAACGTCATCAGCTCGATCTCGCGCGGCGACTTGATCGCGCGAATCCTACGCAAGGCCCGGTCGGCGTGAACCGGAACCGCGTCAAGGCCGGCAGTCTCGAATATCGCATTAACGACCAGGTGGTCCACACCGATGCGGCCCCGGTCCAGACCCATGCCCTTGACGGCATTTACGAGCGCCCAGCGCGCATCGGCGCTGAGCTTCTGCTCCGACAGGGCGGCATTCAGGGTGCTGCGGCGGTGCCGCTCGATCTCCCTCAGCTCCACCTGGCCCTTGTCTTCGAAGATGTACGGCGGGTTGGCGGGAGGCTCGCCATCCGGCGCAACTGCCTCGCTGGCGTCCTGCAGGCGCCGGTCCCAGCCAGTAAACAGCCAGGTCTGCAGGGGAAAATCGAAGTGGCCGTCCGAATAGGTGTAGTAGTAGATGAATTGCATCATTACCAGGCCGGGCGCCTGGCGCTGATCCTTCGAAAGCAGCGCGTACGCCGGCGCCGGGTAGCCCATCTTGGCCAGCGACCCCCAGTGCCCCGTCAGATGAAAGACGTTGATCGGCTCTGCCAGGACCAGCCCGTCCAGCTGCTCCTCTTCCATTACCCGGTAGGCCTGCTCCAGGTTCATGAGCGGCCCGGCCCGCACGCGTTCGACGCGTTCCGACAGGTTGTTCGGCGTCAGTTCGGTTGCCGCTGCCGGGGCGGAGGCGGCAATCGCGCCGGCCGCCCCGGCAGCGCCGATGCCAGTCTTCAGCATCTCGCGCCTTGTAATCATTCGCTTACGGCGGACCGCTTATTCCAACACCGCCGCTCGTCACCGTTTCGCTCAGAAGTTGTACGACGCACGCACGCCCCAGGCCGCCTTGTCGGGAAGCCCGGCGGTCAGTATGCGACGGGGCCCGAGATAGGCGAAGTCATGCAGGATCTGGTAGTTCGTGAAGGTCCTGTCGTCAAAGACGTTCTTGCCAAACACTTCCACGCGCATCGTGTCATTCTCGACTCCCGCGCGCACATTCACGCGGTGGCTGTCGCCGGTCTCGGTAAGGTTCGGGTTTCCGGCAAAGCGGCTGCCGGTCATGATGTAGTCCACGCGGGCGTACCAGTCATAACGGTCGTTGAGCTGATCCGTATAGGCAAGGCCCAGCGAACCCTGGTTCCTGGGGTTCTTCTGCGTCCGCTTGCCCAGTCCGTCCACGTTGTTGATGCCGAGCAGGACGGGGCAGTGGCTGGTGCACGGGCCTCTTACGATTTCCGAATCGTTGATGCTGAAGGTGGCGTCAACCCTGAACTTGTCGGTCAGCGCCAGCGCGCCCTCGAACTCGAATCCATTCAGCTCGATCTTGCCGCCCACGGTCGTGAGGCCGACGAAGTCGGTTGATCCGTCGGGGGCTGTTACAAAGGCGCCCGAAGAGCTCTGCGCTTTCCAATCGGCCCAATAGACGGTTGCAGTTACCCATGCGCGTCCTTCCATCAGGCTGCCCTTGAGACCCAGCTCAAAGCTGTCCAGTTCTTCTTCCGGTACCGTAAGACCGGCGCCGGACTGCTGTTCGATCTGGTCCAGTTCCTGCTGTGACCGCCCGACCAGGTTCGCATTGAAAGTGCCCGGACGGGTTCCCTGGGCAAAACTGGCATACAAAGTGATGTCCTCAGTTGCCTTGTAGTCCACGATCACGCGCGGCGTAAAGCTGGTGAACGTGTCCGACAGTTTCGATGCGCTGGTCGCGCCGCCTTCGGCCACCTTGTCCCATTGCTGGCGCCCTTCCACGCTCACGCTCAACTGATCCGTCAAGTCATATCCGACTGAACCGAACAGGCCGGTCGTCTGGATGTCCCACGAGTTGCCGACACCCAGTCCCTGGGTCCAGAAGAGAAACTTAAGGCCCGTCGAGCGCACGCCGCTAGTGTCGAAATAGTTGGCCCCCAACTGCCACCGCCAGCGCCCCTGGTCCGCGGAAAGCCGCAATTCCTGGCTGAAGTCCCTGAGGTCGCGGTTGTTCAGCAGTCCCGTGTCCCTGATGTCTCCGACACTGGCTGTGGCGCGGCGGTCCACGTCGTCCAGCACCATCCACTCGTTGGAGTGAAACGCCGAAATCGAGGCCAGCGAGATGTCATTGGCGAATTCGTAGTCCATGACCAGGCTGGCGTTCCAGGCGCGCCGCGCCATTCCGAAACCATCCAGAAACGGCGGATCGAAGGGACTCACGATGCCGGGCCGCCCCGGAGTCGATATGCCGTTCAGCACGCCTTCCTTACTGCTGTTCAACTCAAAATCGGCATTGATCTCGCTTGCCTGGGGAAACGGCGCCTCGCCGCAGATCCAGGTATTGCCGCCATTGCGCTCCAGCAGCGTGGACCCCTGCGGATTGCAATTGAAATAGTGCTCGCCGTTGCCCTCGCCGTACGCGAAGGCCGCGCCGGGCCCGTCATCGTCCTGCCAGTGATGCACGCGCAACTTGGCGGAGAACTGGTCCGTAGGCGTGGCGTACAGCGTAGCGGCCATGTTCCAGGTCTTGCGGGCGCCCAGCTTCTGATCGGGATTGTTGCCCAGCCGGTAGTGGCCGCTGGTGCGATAGGAACTGCCTGACACGCGATAGAACAATCCCTCGCTCAGGGGCCCTTCCAGCTGAAGTCCGAAGTTGGTGGTCCCATACTGGCCCGCCTCGGCGGTGACCTTGCCGGTGAACTCTTCCGATGGCGTCTTGGTAACGAAATTGACCGCTCCGGAAAAGGTGGCCCGGCCGAAGTACGCGCTTTGCGGACCCTTGACGACCTCGACGCGTTCGGCGTCCTCAAGCCCGCTGATGACGCTGCCCATCATCGGAGCGCCGTCGATGAACACCATGGCCGGCTGGACGTGATCATCCTCGGTCTCAATGCGCATGCCGCGAATCACCAGAAGGCGGTTGGACCGGTCGCCGCGGCCGACCGAATGCTCGGCGAAAAAGAAGCCGGGCGAAAAGTCGACGAGATCCGCGAAATCGGTAATGCCCTTGGCGTCGATGTCCGCCGCGGTAATAGCGGTAATGCTCACCGGCACTTCAAGCAGGCTCTCCTCGCGTTTGCGCGCGGTCACCACGACTTCTTCGAGCACGTCTTCCTGCGCTTGCGCGGTCGAGACGATTCCGAGTCCGGCGGGAATTGCGACCAGGCATGCCGCAACAGAACAAAAGAATACCCTTGACCTCATTTAAGTCCCCTCAAGAGTTGTGCGGGAAAGTTAGTCGATTCGACCTACTGACCCGCCTCCCGAATAGCGATCGGCCAATTGGTATGACCACGATAGCATAGGTAGTGCATAGCATAGGTAGTGCGCTTGACAGAAGTGCCCGCTC